>NZ_JBBOOR010000001.1:0-4166720 GCF_038003265.1 Psychrobacillus sp. FSL K6-1267
TTGGAACACTTAGAAGAACTTTGGGCTAAGGTTCTCTCTGAAGTTGAAAAGAAAACATCCAAACCAAGCTTTGAAACGTGGTTAAAATCTACTAAGATGCTTTCTTACAAAGGAGAGACTGTGACCATAGCTGCGCCAAATTCCTTTGCAAGGGATTGGCTAGAGAATCATTATGTTCACCTAATTGCTGGTATTCTCACAGAGTTGACTGGCAATGAACTACTTATTTCTTTTGTAGTTCCAAAAGGACAAGACTTTGAAGATTTTGATGTACCAAAGCCAAAAACACCGGTACCTCCAGACAATCAACCTGACTTTTCACCTGGGATGCTTAACTCCAAGAACACCTTTGATACCTTTGTCATTGGTTCCGGCAACCGTTTTGCCCATGCAGCTTCTTTGGCAGTCGCAGAGGCACCAGCAAAAGCATATAATCCTCTTTTTATATATGGAGGGGTAGGATTAGGAAAAACCCACTTAATGCATGCGATTGGACATTATGTTCAAGAACACAATCCGAATGCAAAAGTGGTTTATTTATCTTCTGAAAAGTTTACAAATGAATTTATCAACTCCATTAGAGATAACAAAGCAGTTGATTTCCGTAACAAATACCGAAATGTCGACGTGCTTCTTATAGATGATATTCAATTCCTTGCAGGAAAAGAATCAACTCAGGAAGAATTTTTCCATACTTTTAACGCTTTACATGAAGAATCGAAGCAAATTGTTATTTCAAGTGACCGTCCACCAAAAGAAATACCGACATTAGAGGACCGTTTGCGATCTCGTTTTGAGTGGGGATTAATAACTGATATAGCTCCTCCAGATCTAGAAACGAGAATTGCAATTTTACGTAAAAAAGCCCGCGCGGACGGCTTAGATATTTCCGATGAAGTAATGGCCTACATTGCAAATCAGATAGACTCAAATATACGTGAACTAGAAGGCGCCCTAATACGTGTGGTGGCCTATTCTTCACTTGTCAATAAAGATATAAATATAGATTTAGCTGCTGAAGCATTAAAAGATATATTGCCAAACGCACGTCCAAGAATCATTACTATATTAGATATTCAAAAGGTTGTAGGAGAACATTTCCATATTCGCTTAGAGGATTTTACTGCTAAAAAGCGTACAAAATCTATAGCTTTTCCTCGTCAAGTAGCAATGTATCTCTCTAGAGAATTAACCGACTTCTCTTTACCTAAAATTGGAGAAGAATTTGGGGGAAGAGATCACACAACTGTGATCCATGCTCATGAGAAGATTTCCACAATGCTAAAGGTAGATATGAATTTGCAGGACGATGTAAAGCAAATTAAATCTATCCTCGGAAGATAATCACATTGTGGATAAGTTGTATTTTAGGTGCTATACTTAAGAACAACTTATACACATGGGGATATGTGGCGGATTATAGCGAAATATGTAGTTATCAACATATCCACAGGCCCTATTACTATATCTATTAATCTTTTAATAAATAATAATTATATAAGTGAGGTATAAAAATGAAATTCGATGTAATGAGAGATAGTTTATTGAATGGACTAAATGATGTTATGAAAGCAGTTAGTTCTAAAACAACTATTCCAATATTAACTGGCCTAAAATTAGAAGTAACAAAAGAAGGATTATATATAACTGGTAGTGACTCAGATATTACAATTCAAACTTTCATACCAGTGGAGAAAAACGGAGAACAAATAATAAAAGTAATAGAAATAGGATCTATTGTATTACAAGCTAGAGTATTTAATGAGATTGTACGTAAATTACCTACCAATGATGTTGAAATTGAAGTAACAAATCAATTTCAAACATATATTCGCTCAGGTAAATCAGAATTTAACTTAATTGGTCTAGACGCTAGTGAATATCCTTTGCTTCCACAATTAGAAGAGGAACATCAATTCTTTATTCCGTCTGATTTGTTAAAGTCAATAATTAAAGAAACTGTTTTTGCCGTTTCCACATCTGAGAACCGTCCTGTTTTAACCGGTGTAAACTGGCAGGTTAACGATGGTGAATTACACTGTGTTGCAACAGACAGCCATCGCCTTGCTAAAAGAAAAACAGCTTTAAAAGATTTACCTGAAGAAGCATACAGTGTGGTTATTCCAGGGAAAAGCTTAAATGAACTGAACAAAATTTTAGAAGAAACTTCTTCAGAAGTCGCTATTGTTATGACACAACAACAAATCTTATTTAAAACTGAAGATGTATTGTTCTATTCTAGATTGTTAGAAGGAAATTATCCTGACACATCTCGTTTAATCCCAAGTGAATATAAAACAACCATTGTCGTAAATAGTAAATCATTGTTACAAGCAATTGACCGAGCTTCATTGTTGGCTCGTGAAGAAAGAAACAACGTAGTTCGCTTTTCCACAATCGATCAAAGCTCAGTAGAAGTTTCTTTCAACTCTCCCGAAATAGGTAAAGTTGAAGAAGAAATTCAAGCAGAAACAATTGATGGTGAAGAACTTAAAATATCTTTCAGTGCTAAATATATGATGGATGCTTTAAAGGCAATCGATGGACAAGACGTAAAAATTCTATTCTCAGGCGCAATGAGACCATTTGTATTGAAGTCTGTCCATGACGATTCTATTTTACAACTGATATTACCTGTAAGAACTTACTAAGAAATATGTAAGCACCCTTGTTTGCTCCGATAAGAGAAAACTTTTTTATCTTTAAAAAAACAATATAAGCAGAGATAGTCACTAATTGTGGCTATCTTTTTTACTTATTTACTTTATTAGAGTAAAATGAAGAGATAAAGAAAATGAGAAGAGGTTGGATGATTAGTGGAAGAGATTCGATTTGACTCGGAATATATTACGCTTGGTCAATTACTTAAAATGACAGACGCTATAGATTCAGGTGGAATGGCCAAATGGTTTTTGAGCGAAAATCCAGTATATATTAATGGAGAAGTAGATCAAAGAAGAGGAAGAAAATTAAGAAACAAAGACGTAGTGAATATTCCAGGAGTAGGAAAATTTCTAATGATTGGACCTGAGAACGGAGAGTAATATGTATATTGAACGACTCGAATTAAATGACTTCCGTAACTACGATTCAATCGAGCTGGATTTTTCCTCGAAGATTAATGTTCTTATTGGAGAAAATGCTCAAGGAAAGACGAATTTAATGGAATCCCTTTACGTTTTATCTATGGCAAAATCTCATAGAACTTCCAATGACAAAGAATTGATACGTTGGGAAGCAGAGTATGGTAAAATAAAAGGTGATATTCAAAAAAAATATGGGCGAATCCCTTTAGAATTGATCTTGTCTAAAAAAGGTAAAAAGGCTAAAGTTAATCATTTAGAACAAAGCAGACTCAGTGACTATATTGGTCAATTGAACGTAGTGATGTTTGCTCCAGAAGATTTATTTTTAGTAAAAGGAAGTCCGCTAGTTAGAAGACGATTTTTAGATATGGAAATTGGACAAATATCTCCAAGATATTTACATGATTTGCTTCAATTCCAAAAGATATTGAAACAAAGAAACCATATATTAAAACAAAATCAAGGAAAACCTAAGTTAACGGATGTCATGTTCGACGTATATACAGAACAATATATAGATGCAGCGGTAAAAGTTATCCAAAAAAGATTTCAATTTATGGATTTGCTTCAAAAGTGGGCGGAACCGATACATTTCGGTATTTCTAGAGGGTTAGAAAAACTCACAGTTGTATATGACTCTACTATAGGTATCAAAGCGGATTGGTCTGAAGATGCTATGAAGGCCAGCATGGAAAAGAAGTTATTTGATAGTCAAAAAAGAGAGTTAGATCGGGGAGTTACATTATATGGACCACATCGTGATGACCTCCAATTTTTTGTGAATAACTATGATGTCCAAACATACGGATCACAGGGACAACAACGAACCACGGCTTTATCTCTTAAATTAGCTGAAATCGAATTGATAAAACAGGAGGTAGGTGAAGCTCCTGTTTTATTGCTGGATGACGTATTATCGGAATTAGATGACTACAGACAATCTCATCTATTGACGACTATTCATGGCGATGTTCAAACCTTTGTTACGACTACAAGTGTAGAAGGAATTGCCCATGATACTATTCAACAGGCGAGAATGTTCCACGTGGAGCAAGGAGCAGTTATAAAGTAAAGATTCACCATTATTGAAGTGATGAAAGAGTGGGTGAGCAAGTTGGCAATGGAAGAAAAAGAATTACAACCATCTTATGATGCTGATCAGATACAAGTATTAGAAGGTTTAGAGGCAGTAAGAAAACGTCCAGGGATGTATATAGGTACTACTAGCTCTAAAGGTCTTCACCATCTTGTATGGGAAATTGTTGATAATAGTATTGACGAAGCTCTTGCTGGGTATTGTGATCACATTATAGTGACGATTGAAAAAGAAAATTGGATTCGAGTAGAAGACAATGGCCGTGGTATCCCAGTAGACAATCAAGAAAAAATGGGAAAACCAGCAGTTGAAGTAATCATGACAGTGCTCCATGCCGGCGGTAAATTTGGCGGCGGAGGCTATAAAGTCTCAGGAGGACTTCATGGTGTTGGTGCTTCAGTTGTAAATGCCTTGTCCGAACATACAGAAGTATATGTAAAACGTGATGGAAAAATGCATAGTATTAAATTTGAACGTGGTGCTGTTGTTTCTTCTCTTGAAATCATTGGAGATGCATCAGAAACAGGAACTACTACAAGATTTAAAGCAGACCCAGAGATTTTCACTGAAACTACAGTGTATGAGTATGATATTCTAGCTCACCGTGTAAGAGAATTGGCTTATTTGAACCGAGGATTATCTATTACGATTGCAGATGAAAGAGATGGCCAAGAAAAATCAGTTAAGTATCTATATGAAGGCGGTATTAAGTCTTACGTAGAAGATTTAAATAAATCAAAAGAGCCTATTACGGAAGAAGCAATATTTGTAGAGGGAGAAAAAGATGGAATATCTATAGAAATTGCTATGCAATACAATGGCGGATATTCATCTAATATTCTTTCTTTCGCAAATAATATTAATACGTATGAAGGCGGAACACATGAGTCTGGCTTTAAAACTGCGCTTACACGCGTTATCAATGACTATGCAAGAAAAAATGGATTGCTAAAAGAGGCAGATACTAATTTATCTGGAGATGATGTACGAGAAGGTTTAACAGCTATCGTATCGGTAAAACATCCAGATCCTCAATTTGAAGGCCAAACAAAAACGAAGCTAGGTAACTCAGAGGTAAGTACTATAACAAATAGTTTATTTGCTGAAGGTTTCGATAGATTTTTATTAGAAAATCCTCAAATTGCTCGAAAAATTGTCGACAAGGGGCTGATGGCTGCACGTGCTCGTGTTGCTGCGAAAAAAGCACGTGAGTTAACCCGTCGCAAATCTGCACTAGAGGTTTCAAGTCTACCTGGTAAACTAGCGGACTGTTCTTCCCGAGTTCCAGCTGAAAGTGAATTATATATTGTAGAGGGTGACTCTGCAGGAGGCTCTGCTAAGTCTGGTCGTGATCGACATTTCCAAGCCATTCTACCTTTAAGAGGTAAAATCCTAAATGTAGAAAAAGCTAGATTAGATAGAATCCTAGGTAATGCAGAAATCCGTACAATGATAACAGCGCTTGGTACAGGTATCGGTGAAGAATTTATATTGGAAAAAGCACGTTATCATAAAATTATAATCATGACGGATGCCGATGTAGACGGAGCACACATCCGAACATTATTACTTACATTTTTCTTCCGATTTATGAGACCATTGATTGAAGCAGGTTATGTATATGCTGCACAGCCGCCTCTATACCAAGTGAAACAAGGTAAACATGTGGAGTATTGTTATAATGATGAGCAATTGAAAGAAATTATAGATAGATTGCCGAAAACTTCAAAACCAAATATTCAACGATATAAAGGTCTAGGAGAAATGGATGCTACTCAATTATGGGAAACTACTATGGATCCTGACAATCGTACATTACTTCAGGTCAACCTTGACAATGCGATGGAGGCAGACGAAGTCTTCACACAATTAATGGGGGAAGAAGTAGAGCCAAGACGTCAATTTATTGAAGATAATGCTGTTTATGTGAAAAATTTAGATATTTAAGAATGTGTTTAACTGGAGGTCTTTAGGATGTCAGAAATACCGAATAAAGGTGTCAAAGGGATCAATATTAGTACAGAAATGAGAACATCCTTTCTTGACTATGCGATGAGTGTAATTGTGTCCCGTGCTTTACCAGATGTTCGTGATGGATTAAAGCCCGTACATCGTCGAATTTTATATGGGATGCAAGAGTTAGGAAATACACCAGATAAGCCTCATAAGAAATCTGCTCGTATCGTTGGGGATGTTATGGGGAAATACCATCCTCATGGTGACTCATCTATATACGAAGCAATGGTACGTATGGCACAAGATTTTAGTTATCGTTATATGCTCGTAGATGGTCATGGTAACTTTGGATCCGTAGATGGAGATGGAGCAGCTGCGATGCGTTATACGGAATCGCGTATGTCCAAAATTGCTTTAGAGTTATTGAGAGATATAAATAAAAATACAATTGATTATAAAGATAATTATGATGGACAAGAAAGAGAGCCTGTTGTCTTACCAAGTAGATATCCTAATTTACTAGTAAACGGTGCTTCAGGTATTGCAGTAGGAATGGCTACAAATATTCCTTCTCACAATTTGGGAGAAGTTATTAATGGTGTTTTAGCTTTATCTGAAAATCCTGCTATTACTATAGAGGAATTGATGAATATTATTCCTGGTCCTGATTTCCCAACGGGCGGGATTATTTTGGGTCGAAGCGGTATTCGTCGTGCTTATGAAACTGGTAAGGGCTCTATTTTAATCCGAGCAAAAGTGGAAATTGAGCAAAAACCTAGTGGAAAAGAAGTTATCATTGTTAAAGAAATACCTTATCAAGTTAACAAAGCTCGTTTAATAGAGAAAATCGCTGAACTAGTACGCGATAAAAAGATTGATGGAATTACTCATTTGGCCGACGAGTCAGATCGTAATGGTATGCGTATTGTAATTGAGGTACGCAAAGACGCTAACTCTCACGTTTTACTTAACAACTTATATAAACAAACAGCTCTTCAATCCAGCTTTGGTATCAATATGTTAGCTTTAGTAGATAACCAACCTAAAGTACTTAACATTAAAGAAATGCTTTACTATTACTTAGAACATCAAAAAGTGGTTATTCGCCGACGTACACAATTTGAATTGAATAAAGCGGAAGATCGAGCACATATCTTAGAAGGTTTACGTATTGCTTTAGATCATATCGATGAAATTATTAAATTGATCCGTTCATCTCAAACAGGTGAGGAAGCTAAAAGAGGCTTAACTGAACAATTTAATTTATCAGAACGCCAAGCACAAGCTATTCTAGATATGCGTTTACAACGTTTGACAGGATTAGAGCGCGATAAGATTGAGGAAGAATATAAAGCTTTAGTAGAACTAATTGAAGAACTTAAATTCATTTTAGCTAATGAATATCGAGTGATAGAAATTATTCGTGAAGAAATTACTGAAATTAGAGATCGATACTCTGATGATCGTAGAACAGAAATTGTAGCTGGTGGAGTAGAGGTATTTGAGGACGAAGATTTAATACCGGTTGAAAACTCTGTGCTTACTTTAACAAATAAAGGGTATATTAAACGTTTGCCTGCAAATACGTACAAGAGTCAAAAACGTGGTGGTCGTGGAGTTCAAGGAATGGGCACCAATGAAAATGACTTCGTAGAACATTTATTGAATACATCAACTCATGACACAATTCTATTCTTTACTAATAAAGGTAAGGTTTATCGTGCAAGAGGATTTGAGATACCAGAGTATGGACGCACAGCTAAAGGTCTACCACTCATTAATCTATTAGGAATTGAAAAAGACGAGCATGTTACTGCTATGATTCCAATGGCAACGTTTGAGGAAGATAGCTATTTTATCTTCACAACTAAGCATGGTGTAACAAAACGTACACCAGTGTCAGGTTTTGCTCATATTCGTGCTAATGGCTTAATAGCTATCTCTTTACGTGATGAGGACGAACTCATTGCAGTTCGTTTAACAGACGGTAAAAAACAAATTATAATTGGTACACGACAAGGCAAGCTTGTAAGATTTGAAGAAACTGATATTCGTTCTATGGGTCGTACAGCTGGTGGAGTAAGAGGAATTCGCTTGAAGGATGACGATTACGTTGTCGGTATGGAAATTATTGAACCTGGTCAAGAAATCCTAGTAGTAACTGAGAAGGGATATGGAAAACGTACCCCAGAATCAGAATATCGATTACAAACTAGAGGTGGGATGGGTGTGAAAACATGCCAAATCACTGAGAAAAATGGACCTTTATGTGCTGTGAAGGCAGTGGAAGGTTTAGAAGACTTAATGTTAATCACGATAAATGGAATGTTAATCCGTATGGATGTTAATGACATTTCAATTACAGGAAGAAGCACTCAAGGAGTGCGCCTGATGAGATTATCAAATAATGAGTTAATAGCTACCGTTGCTAAAGTTGCAAAAGAAGATGAGGAAGAAGAAACAGACGATGAAATTGTAGAAGAAGTAGCTTCTAACAATGAAGATGATTCTACCTCAATAGAAGAATAATTACTAAATCACCCTTAAACTTAGTTTAAGGGTGATTTTTTTACATATACAAAATTGAAAAAAATTTAGTATAATTAAGGAAAATAAAAGAAAAGCAGGGTATAAAATGGAATATACTTTACAAAATTTAGATGAAATTAGAATTGGTAGTATCGTTGCCGAAGATCTGTTTGTGAACACTAAATACCCAATTATGCGTAAAGATACAAGGCTGACAAGAGAGCATTTAGAAGTACTAAGAGCCTTCAACGTTACTAAAGTACCTGTGTCAATTGAAAATATCTTTAATAGGTCAGAAGAAGAAATTCTAGAACTTAATAACAAGGAACGTGTTATTGTAGAAAAAAGTAATTCTCTATCCCTTAATAAAACTAACTTTAAAACGTTATATAATGAATCTGTAAGTAACTTCTATAAAGAATTTTCTTCCTGGGAAGCTGGAGTGAAGGTGGATGTTGCAAAGTTAAGGCATATAGTAATGCCTTTAATAGATCGAGCGATGCAAGAAAAACAAATATTTTCTCTTCTAAATAGTTATTCATCCATTGATAAATACATAGCACATCATTCGTTGGCAGTGGGGATGCTATCTGGAGCAATTGCCAGGAAACTTCAATACACTTCTGGACAAATCAATCAAATAGCTACCGCAGGCCTTTTAGCTGATGTAGGAATGGCTAAGATTGATCAGAAGATTAGAGAAAAGAAGACTCCTCTTACAGAAAATGAATTCTCAGAAATTAAAAAACATACTATTTTTAGCTTTCAAGCTATCAAAGATAGTCCGCTGTTAAAGCCAGAGACAAAATTAGGAATCTTCCAACACCATGAACGTCTAGACGGTAGTGGTTATCCTAAGGGAGAAAAAATGGAAAACATCTCTTTGGTTGCTCAAATAATTGCAGTCGCAGATGTATACCATGCAATGACCTCAGAGAGAATATATCGAGCAAGAGCCTCTTCTTTTAAAGTATTGGAAATGATTAAGGAAGAAGAGTTTGGAAAATACAATATTGAAGCAGTTAATGCACTCATCTCTCTTGTATGCGATTTACCAATATCCACTCGAGTGAGATTATCAGATGGAGAGCTAGGAGAGATTATCTTTATCCATAGAGATTCTCCGATGAGACCTATGATACGATTGTCTGAAACTGGCCAAATCTTAGACTTAGCAGCTAAACGATCGTTACATATAGAAAGTATAATTGATTAATAATCTTTTTAGAGTTATCTATGTGTAAGTATAGAAGTAATACTTTGAGAACCAGAAAGACTTACCAAGCATTATAAAAGTAGTCGATAATTATATAGATTCATTAGGAAACATGACTAAAAACTTAAAACTATTTAAAGAATATCTCTTTCTTAAAATAGTTTTAAGTTTTATTTGATTAAAGTGTTGACTTATCTTTGAAACCTTGATAATATAGAGAAGTCGTCAAAACAAGACGAAAAAAACACATGAACATTGAAAACTGAACATGCAAAACGTTAAGACATATAGCATCAAACAACTTCGGTTGTATTGACGCAAAACAATTTTTGACATCATTTAATGATGATGCCAGCAAAACAAAATGAGCTTTTTAAGTTCTCTATTATGGAGAGTTTGATCCTGGCTCAGGACGAACGCTGGCGGCGTGCCTAATACATGCAAGTCGAGCGAATGATGAAGAAGCTTGCTTCTTCTGATTTAGCGGCGGACGGGTGAGTAACACGTGGGCAACCTGCCCTGTAGATTGGGATAACTCCGGGAAACCGGGGCTAATACCGAATAATCCATTTCCTCACATGAGGAGATGTTAAAAGACGGTTTCGGCTGTCACTACAGGATGGGCCCGCGGCGCATTAGCTAGTTGGTGAGGTAACGGCTCACCAAGGCGACGATGCGTAGCCGACCTGAGAGGGTGATCGGCCACACTGGGACTGAGACACGGCCCAGACTCCTACGGGAGGCAGCAGTAGGGAATCTTCCACAATGGACGAAAGTCTGATGGAGCAACGCCGCGTGAGTGAAGAAGGTTTTCGGATCGTAAAACTCTGTTGTGAGGGAAGAACAAGTATGAGAGTAACTGCTCGTACCTTGACGGTACCTCATTAGAAAGCCACGGCTAACTACGTGCCAGCAGCCGCGGTAATACGTAGGTGGCAAGCGTTGTCCGGAATTATTGGGCGTAAAGCGCGCGCAGGCGGTCCTTTAAGTCTGATGTGAAAGCCCACGGCTCAACCGTGGAGGGTCATTGGAAACTGGGGGACTTGAGTGCAGAAGAGGAAAGCGGAATTCCAAGTGTAGCGGTGAAATGCGTAGAGATTTGGAGGAACACCAGTGGCGAAGGCGGCTTTCTGGTCTGTAACTGACGCTGAGGCGCGAAAGCGTGGGGAGCAAACAGGATTAGATACCCTGGTAGTCCACGCCGTAAACGATGAGTGCTAAGTGTTAGGGGGTTTCCGCCCCTTAGTGCTGCAGCTAACGCATTAAGCACTCCGCCTGGGGAGTACGGTCGCAAGACTGAAACTCAAAGGAATTGACGGGGGCCCGCACAAGCGGTGGAGCATGTGGTTTAATTCGAAGCAACGCGAAGAACCTTACCAGGTCTTGACATCCCGCTGACCGGCCTAGAGATAGGCTTTTCCCTTCGGGGACAGCGGTGACAGGTGGTGCATGGTTGTCGTCAGCTCGTGTCGTGAGATGTTGGGTTAAGTCCCGCAACGAGCGCAACCCTTGATCTTAGTTGCCAGCATTCAGTTGGGCACTCTAAGGTGACTGCCGGTGATAAACCGGAGGAAGGTGGGGATGACGTCAAATCATCATGCCCCTTATGACCTGGGCTACACACGTGCTACAATGGACGGTACAGAGGGTCGCAACCCCGCGAGGGTGAGCTAATCCCATAAAACCGTTCTCAGTTCGGATTGTAGGCTGCAACTCGCCTACATGAAGCCGGAATCGCTAGTAATCGTGGATCAGCATGCCACGGTGAATACGTTCCCGGGCCTTGTACACACCGCCCGTCACACCACGAGAGTTTGTAACACCCGAAGTCGGTGGGGTAACCCTTTTGGGAGCCAGCCGCCGAAGGTGGGACAGATGATTGGGGTGAAGTCGTAACAAGGTAGCCGTATCGGAAGGTGCGGCTGGATCACCTCCTTTCTAAGGATATATTCGGAATACAGATCTTTATCTGTATCTTAACGTTTTGCAGTTCAGTTTTGAGTGTTCATTTTTATGATGAGCATTTAAATTGTTCTTTGAAAACTGGATAAAACGACATCAAAAAAGAAACAAACGCAAGATATTCAAATTGTGATCACTTACGTGATTGCAAGTGTAGTACTTTTAACTTTTAGGTTAAGTTAATAAGGGCGCACGGTGGATGCCTTGGCACTAGGAGTCGACGAAGGACGGCACTAACACCGATATGCTTCGGGGAGCTGTAAGTGAGCTTCGATCCGGAGATTTCCGAATGGGGAAACCCACTGCCCGTAATGGGGCAGTACATTTGCGTGAATACATAGCGCATCTGAGACACACCCAGGGAACTGAAACATCTAAGTACCTGGAGGAAGAGAAAGAAAATTCGATTCCCTGAGTAGCGGCGAGCGAAACGGGAAGAGCCCAAACCAAGAGGCTTGCCTCTTGGGGTTGTAGGACACTCTATACGGAGTTACAAAAGAATGAGTTAGATGAAGCGACCTGGAAAGGTCCGCAGGATAGGGTAAAAGCCCCGTAGTCCAAAATTCATTCCCTCCAGAGTGTATCCTGAGTACGGCGGAACACGTGAAATTCCGTCGGAATCCGGGAGGACCATCTCCCAAGGCTAAATACTACCTAGTGACCGATAGTGAACCAGTACCGTGAGGGAAAGGTGAAAAGCACCCCGGAAGGGGAGTGAAATAGACCCTGAAACCGTGTGCCTACAAATAGTCAAAGCCCGTTAACGGGTGATGGCGTGCCTTTTGTAGAATGAACCGGCGAGTTACGATTACATGCGAGGTTAAGTTGAGAAGACGGAGCCGCAGCGAAAGCGAGTCTGAATAGGGCGAATGAGTATGTGGTCGTAGACCCGAAACCAGGTGATCTACCCATGTCCAGGATGAAGGTAAGGTAACACTTACTGGAGGTCCGAACCCACGCACGTTGAAAAGTGCGGGGATGAGGTGTGGGTAGCGGAGAAATTCCAATCGAACCTGGAGATAGCTGGTTCTCTCCGAAATAGCTTTAGGGCTAGCCTCAAACGTTAGAATCTTGGAGGTAGAGCACTGTTTGGACTAGGGGCCCATCCCGGGTTACCGAATTCAGACAAACTCCGAATGCCAATGATTTATGTTTGGGAGTCAGACTGCGAGTGATAAGATCCGTAGTCAAGAGGGAAACAGCCCAGACCACCAGCTAAGGTCCCAAAGTATTTGTTAAGTGGAAAAGGATGTGGCGTTGCTTAGACAACCAGGATGTTGGCTTAGAAGCAGCCATCATTTAAAGAGTGCGTAATAGCTCACTGGTCGAGTGACGCTGCGCCGAAAATGTATCGGGGCTAAACAAATCACCGAAGCTGTGGATTGATACCTTTGGTATCAGTGGTAGGAGAGCGTTCTAAGGGCGTTGAAGTCAGACCGGAAGGACTGGTGGAGCGCTTAGAAGTGAGAATGCCGGTATGAGTAGCGAAAGATGGGTGAGAATCCCATCCACCGTATGACTAAGGTTTCCTGAGGAAGGCTCGTCCGCTCAGGGTTAGTCGGGACCTAAGTCGAGGCCGATAGGCGTAGACGATGGACAACAGGTTGATATTCCTGTACCACCACCCCACCGTTTGAGTGATGGGGGGACGCAGTAGGATAGGGTAAGCGTGCTGTTGGTTATGCACGTCCAAGCAGTGAGGTGTGAGTGTAGGCAAATCCGCACTCTGTAACATTGAGCTGTGATGGCGAGGACTTAGTCCGAAGTTCCTGATTTCACACTGCCAAGAAAAGCCTCTAACGAGGTGGGAGGTGCCCGTACCGCAAACCGACACAGGTAGTCGAGGAGAGAATCCTAAGGTGAGCGAGAGAACTCTCGTTAAGGAACTCGGCAAAATGACCCCGTAACTTCGGGAGAAGGGGTGCTCTTTTGGGTGTATAGCCTAGAAGAGCCGCAGTGAATAGGCCCAGGCGACTGTTTAGCAAAAACACAGGTCTCTGCAAAACCGTAAGGTGAAGTATAGGGGCTGACGCCTGCCCGGTGCTGGAAGGTTAAGAGGAGTGCTTAGCGCAAGCGAAGGTGCGAATTGAAGCCCCAGTAAACGGCGGCCGTAACTATAACGGTCCTAAGGTAGCGAAATTCCTTGTCGGGTAAGTTCCGACCCGCACGAAAGGCGTAACGATCTGGGCACTGTCTCAACGAGAGACTCGGTGAAATTATAGTACCTGTGAAGATGCAGGTTACCCGCGACAGGACGGAAAGACCCCGTGGAGCTTTACTGTAGCTTGATATTGAATTTTGGTGCAACTTGTACAGGATAGGTAGGAGCCTTAGAGCCCGGAGCGCCAGCTTCGGAGGAGGCGTCGGTGGGATACTACCCTGGTTGTATTGAAATTCTAACCCATACCCGTAACCCGGGTAGGAGACAGTGTCAGGCGGGCAGTTTGACTGGGGCGGTCGCCTCCTAAAGTGTAACGGAGGCGCCCAAAGGTTCCCTCAGAATGGTTGGAAATCATTCGAAGAGTGTAAAGGCAGAAGGGAGCTTGACTGCGAGACCTACAAGTCGAGCAGGGTCGAAAGACGGGCTTAGTGATCCGGTGGTTCCGCATGGAAGGGCCATCGCTCAACGGATAAAAGCTACCCCGGGGATAACAGGCTTATCTCCCCCAAGAGTCCACATCGACGGGGAGGTTTGGCACCTCGATGTCGGCTCATCGCATCCTGGGGCTGTAGTCGGTCCCAAGGGTTGGGCTGTTCGCCCATTAAAGCGGTACGCGAGCTGGGTTCAGAACGTCGTGAGACAGTTCGGTCCCTATCCGTCGTGGGCGTAGGAAATTTGAGAGGAGCTGTCCTTAGTACGAGAGGACCGGGATGGACACACCGCTGGTGTACCAGTTGTTCTGCCAAGGGCATCGCTGGGTAGCTATGTGTGGACGGGATAAGTGCTGAAAGCATCTAAGCACGAAGCCCCCCTCAAGATGAGATTTCCCATTACGCAAGTAAGTAAGATCCCTCAAAGACGATGAGGTAGATAGGTTCGGGGTGGAAGCGTGGCGACACGTGCAGCTGACGAATACTAATCGATCGAGGACTTAACCAAATTGTTTGTTTCCATTAATGATGTCTTTTATCCAGTTTTGAGTGAACAACTCAAGAGGATTTCAAAACACAAGCAGTGCTAGGAAACGAGTGAGCGAAGGAAGGAGCGTACTTACGTACGTGACTGACTGAACGAGCGAAGTTGACAACGCAATGCGCAGTGGATTGAAAGCCGAAAAGTCTAGTGATGATGGCGAAGAGGTCACACCCGTTCCCATACCGAACACGGAAGTTAAGCTCTTCAGCGCCGATGGTAGTTGGGGGTCTCCCCCTGCAAGAGTAGGACGTCGCTGGGCACTGGAAAAAGTCGTTACCGAGAAATCGGTGACGGCTTTTTTGTTTGTTCTATAAAGAAATTAGAAGTGCCGAAGGCACCTAACCATTTCTAACTAAGCAAGTGTGCGAGAAAGCAGAAATACAATTTAGAATACAATTTCAAATTAGATTAATTTTAAAGCTAGAGGACATTCCACTTCTTCGAAGTAAAAGAAAAATAAGATATCTCTCGTAAATATATTAAATATACAACTCGTCATAAAAGTCAGAATATATATATTATTTATCGATTCTTGACATGCCCTTTGACCGCTGATAACCTTGTAATAATATTTAAACAGAGGAGGAAGTCAGCGTAATGTGGGAATCAAAATTTCAAAAAGAAGGTTTAACGTTTGACGATGTTTTATTAGTTCCAGCTCAATCAGAGGTTCTACCAAAGGATATTAACTTATCAGTACAATTAACTTCAAAAATTAAGCTAAATATTCCTGTAGTAAGTGCTGGTATGGATACAGTTACAGAAGCGAAGATGGCTATTGCTATGGCTCGTCAAGGTGGACTGGGCATTATTCACAAAAACATGAGCATTGAGGAACAAGCAGAACAAGTGGAAACAGTTAAACGTTCAGAAAATGGAGTTATAACCGATCCTTTCTACCTTACACCAACTCACCAAGTTTATGATGCAGAGCATTTGATGGGTAAATACAGAATCTCTGGTGTGCCAATTGTAAACAATGAAGAAGAATTGAGACTTGTAGGGATTATTACAAATCGTGATTTACGCTTTATCCAAGACTACTCTTTACAAATATCCGATGTAATGACTAAAGAAAAATTAGTAACTGCTGCTGTTGGTACTACGTTAGAGCAGGCTGAAAAGATTCTTCAACAATACAAAATTGAAAAATTACCGATAGTGGATGACAATGGCATTCTAAAAGGTCTAATTACTATTAAAGATATTGAAAAAGTAATTGAGTTTCCAAATGCAGCAAAAGACCATCATGGTCGTTTGCTAGTAGGGGCTGCGGTTGGAGTAACGAAGGATACGATGATTCGAGTGCAGAAATTAGTAGAAGCACAGGTAGATGCAATCGTAATTGATACTGCTCATGGACATTCTAAAGGTGTTATTGAAGTAGTGAAAGAAATAAGAGCAACTTATCCAGATTTAGATATCGTTGCTGGAAATGTTGCAACTGGTGAGGCAACAAAGGCACTATTTGAAGCAGGGGCAGATGTAGTAAAAGTAGGAATTGGTCCAGGTTCTATTTGTACAACTCGTGTGGTGGCAGGTGTGGGAGTACCACAAATTACTGCAATCTATGACTGTGCTAACGAAGCTAGAAAGTCTGGAAAAACGATCATTGCAGATGGCGGTATTAAATTTTCCGGAGATATCGTGAAAGCATTAGCTGCTGGTGGACATGTAGTAATGCTTGGTAGTTTACTTGCAGGAACTACAGAAAGTCCAGGAGAAACAGAAATCTTCCAAGGTAGACGTTTTAAAGTATACCGAGGTATGGGGTCTATCGGTGCTATGGAAAAAGGTTCTAAGGACCGTTACTTCCAAGAGGATGCAAAGAAATTAGTACCAGAAGGAATTGAAGGGCGTTTGCCATACAAAGGGCCACTATCTGATACGATTCACCAACTTCTTGGTGGGGTTCGTGCAGGTATGGGGTATTGTGGTACAGGCACTCTAGAGGACTTACGTGAAAAGGCCCAATTTATACGCATGACTGGCGCTGGCCTACGTGAAAGTCATCCTCATGATGTACAAATTACAAAAGAGGCACCAAACTATTCTATCTCTTAATAAAGAAACTTTCGCACCCATTCACCGTCTATATATAGGCCGAATGGGTGCTTTTTTAAAGTGTTATGCACCTAGTTCAAAAAGTATGATAAAATGAGCAGTGATAATAGAAAAAGTGGAGGTACAGTAGTGAAGAAATTTTGGAAAACAACAATGGTAAAGTGGCTAGTACTTCCGATGTTGCTTGTGTCTTTAGTAGGTGTAATACCAGCTACCACAAAAGCAGAGGAAAGTTTGAATTTAAATGTGGACGCTGCAATCTTAGTAGATGCGGATTCCGGAAAAATTCTTTATGAACAAAATGCAGATGCAGCTTTAGGTATTGCGAGTATGACAAAAATGATGACGGAGTATCTTCTTTTCGAAGCAATTGAAGAAGGTAAAATCTCATGGGACCAACAATATTCAGTAAATGAATATACATATAAAATTTCTCAAGATCGTCGTTTAAGTAATGTACCTCTACGTGAGGACGGTACTTATTCAATTCGTGAATTATATGAAGCAATGGCTATCTATTCTGCAAATGCAGCAACTATTGCTATTGCAGAAACTATTGCTGGAACAGAAGAAAATTTTATAAAACTAATGAATGAAAAAGCTGGAGAAATGGGCTTAGAAAATTATAAGTTTGTTAACTCTACTGGTTTAAATAATGCTGATTTACAAGGGATGCATCCAAAGAGTACAGGGGCAACAGACGAGAATGTGATGCCTGCTAGCTCAGTAGCAAAATTGGCTTACCTTCTTATGAAAGACTACCCAGAAGTTTTAGAAACAACTAAAATACCTAAAAAAATCTTCCGTGAGGGTACACCGGATGCTATTGAAATGAGTAACTGGAACTGGATGCTACCAGGATTAGTTTATGAATATCAAGGCGTAGATGGTTTGAAAACAGGAACAACAGATTTTGCTGGTCATTCCTTCACTGGAACTGCTGAAAGAAATGGTATGAGAGTAATCGCTGTAGTGATGAAAGCAGTAGATGCTAATGGAAAGGGAAGTTATAAGGCTAGATTTGATGCAACTAGAGCTTTGTTTGATTTTGGATTTGCTCAATTTACTAAAGTAGAGCTAATACCAGCAGGATATAAAATTCCTGACCATGAAACTCTAGAAGTAAATAAAGGAAAAGAAGACAAAGTTGCAATTGCAGTCAAAGAACCTATTTCTATGATGATTAAATCTAGCGATAAAGATCTGTACAAGCCTGTATTTACTCCAACAAAAGACAAGTTAGAAGCTGAAGTTAAAAAGGATACAGTTGTAGGAACAGTACACCTTGAAAAAACAGAAGGCACTGATTACGGTTATATTATTGGTGACCAAGCAAGTGTCGATGTTGTAACAACAGAAGCTGTAGAAAGAGCTGGTTGGTTCAGTTTAATGTTCCAAGGTATTGGCAAATTCTTTAGCGGCTTGTGGGATAGTACGACCGACTTTGTAGGCGGATTATTTTAATAAATAAGAAAGCATGTGCAAAGTGTTACTAGTCAACCTAGACTTAGACACTTGCACCACCTTCTTACTATACTTAAGCACTGAAACTCAATTAGAGTTGTCAGTGCTTTTTTGTATAGGAAAGAAATTAAGAATGCTTGATTTTTATTGCCTTCATTAGCTCATGTATGGTTGTCGAAATATTTGAGAACTCTAATCCACCGAATCCTAATACCAATTTTGGGTGAGTTTCTTCTATGGGAAAGGTTATATACTTATTCAGACCATAGATTTGAATATTTGCTTGTTGAGCAAGGGCAACCAGTTCCTCTTCCTTCTTTTGTGTATGAATGGTCAATAAAAGATGCATTCCTGCCTGTTCTCCAGAAAGGGTAACAGCTGGCTCATATTCTAAAAGAGACTTCGTAATAATTTCTAGCTTTCTTTTATAAATTTTTCTCATTTTATTTAGATGCTTCCCGAAGTGACCGTCCTCCATAAACTTTGCAAGTATATATTGGTCCATTCGTGGGACAGTAGCTGAATAATAGTAATATTTCGCCTTGTATTGCTTTATAAGTGGTTTTGGAAGTACCGCATAGGCGATCCTTAAGGAAGGCATCAGAGACTTAGAAAACGTGCTTAAATAAATTACACGGTCGTTTTGGTCCATTCCTTGTAAAGAAGGAATTGGTTTACCAGTATATCTGAATTCACTGTCATAATCATCTTCAATAATATAACGTTTCTCATGTTGATAAGCCCAGGCTAGCAGCTGACTTCTTCGTGAAGCTGACATAACAGAACCAGTGGGAAATTGATGAGACGGAGTGACATACATAACAGTTGCATTAGTGTTTTCTAACTCCTGAACGACTAATCCCTCATCATCTACCCGGACAGGCACCGATTTTTCCTCATGCTCTAAAAAAAGATGATGAGAGAGTGGATAACCAGGGTTTTCATAGCCATAGACTGCCTCATTTCCAAGGAGGCGTATGAGTAGTGGCATAATCTGTTCTGTTCCTGAGCCTAAAATAATTTGTTCGGGTGTACTTTTTACACCACGAGATTGATAAAGGTATGAAGATATTTGCTGTCTTAGTATATAGTCTCCCTGAGGATGTCCAAGCTGAAGAAGCTCTTTATTTTCTTCATGAACCAAATCCCTTGCATATTTTCTCCACAGTGTAAAAGGAAAGGAATCCTCATCTATCCTTCCCGGAGAAAAATCCAAATGGTAGGATGGAGTTTTTTCTTCTTTAACAATTTGAGAATCTTCTATTTCGATCAAAGCAAGCTCCTCAATATTTTGAACAAAATATCCCCTTCTAGGTTCTGAATTTATGTAACCTTCTGCTAGCAGCTGACTATAAGAAAGCTCAATTGTAGTTTGGCTAAGATCAAGATAGTCAGCAAGCTTTCTTTTAGAGGGAAGCTTATCTCCTTCCTTAATATTGCCTTGTACTATGGCATCTTTTATAAATTTATATAGTTGTTCATATAATGGGCTGTTTGAATTTTTTTCTAAAGGAAACATGAGGAAATCCATAGTATCATCCAATCTGACCACTTTCATTTTAGTGTTTCTGGCGCTTTTCATATGGTCATATATCATTATACTAAATTTTATAACAGTTAGGAGGTATTCAAGATGAAAATACATATGACAGGTACTGAGATAGTAAAAAGAGGTATGGCAGAGATGCAAAAAGGTGGAGTTATAATGGATGTTATTAACGCAGAGCAAGCACGAATTGCGGAGGCAGCCGGTGCTGTGGCTGTAATGGCATTAGAACGTGTACCCTCTGATATCCGTGCAGCAGGGGGAGTTGCTCGCATGGCCGATCCACGCATAATGGAAGAGGTAATGGGTGCTGTAACGATACCAGTCATGGCAAAAGCTCGCATTGGACATATAACGGAGGCAAGAATTTTAGAGGCAATGGGTGTGGACTATATTGACGAATCAGAGGTGCTGACACCAGCCGATGAAGAATTTCATTTGCGTAAAAGTGAGTTCACAGTGCCGTTTGTTTGTGGGTGTAAGGATTTGGGAGAGGCAGCTCGACGTATAGGTGAAGGGGCATCAATGCTTCGGACGAAAGGCGAACCTGGGACAGGTAACATTGTAGAAGCTGTTCGCCATTTACGAAAGGTTAATGCACAGGTTAGAAAAATTGTGCATATGAACGAGGATGAACTAATGACAGAAGCGAAAATCTTAGGAGCGCCATATGAGATTTTATTGCAAATCAAACAAAAAGGAAAATTACCAGTAGTAAACTTCGCAGCAGGAGGAGTTGCTACTCCAGCAGATGCTGCGCTTATGATGGAACTTGGAGCAGATGGAGTGTTTGTCGGATCTGGAATATTCAAATCTGATAATCCAGAGAAATTTGCTCGTGCTATTGTGGAAGCAACTACTCATTATCGCGATTATAAATTATTAGTGGATATTTCAAAGGATTTAGGAATCCCTATGAAGGGAATTGAAATCTCTCGATTAACAGATGCAGAACGTATGCAAGATCGAGGTTGGTAAGATGGTGAAAATTGGAGTAATGGCTCTTCAAGGAGCTGTCATGGAACATATTCGTTCGTTAGAAGAATGCGGCGTAGAGGCAGTATTGGTCAAAACAAAAAGTGATCTTCAAAATATAGATGGTTTAATCTTTCCAGGTGGCGAAAGTACCACAATGCGCAAGCTTATAGATCGCTTTGATTTGCTAATTCCTTTAAAACAATTTGCAGAATCAGGCAAGCCAATGTTTGGTACATGTGCGGGCCTTATATTATTAGCAAGGAATATCCAAGATCAGGATTCCCAGCATATTGGTGTATTAGAAGCTACTGTCGAAAGAAATTCTTTTGGCCGTCAAGTGAATAGCTTTGAAACTATTTTAGAAATCCAAGGAGTAGCAGCTGACTTTCCTGCTGTTTTTATAAGAGCTCCCCATATTGTGGAGGTAGGGAAAAGCGTAGAAATACTTGCAACTCATGAAAATAGAATTGTAATGGCTAGACAGGACAATATATTAGGATGTTCCTTCCATCCTGAATTAACGAACGATCATCGTATAACTGCCTATTTTATACAAATGGTTCAGGAATCACTTGCCAAACAGGTCAACCTATAGTAAAGTATGATTAATTTCATGAATTAAAAAACGATGATAGGAAGTAGTAACAAGTAAGTTTTTTTTAGAGAGTCAGCGGTTGGTGGGAGCTGATAAAGACCCTTGTGAATCCGTCCTTTGAGTTGCGCAGCTGAAAAATAGGTAAGCTGTGGCCGGTTGAAAAGCCGTTATTAGACAAGTGGATCTGATCATGTGTCAGTTCAATCAGGGTGGCAACGCGGGTAGCTCTCGTCCCTTTTTTAGGGATGGGGGCTTTTTTGTCGTTATTTAATTAATGGTTGGTTAAAAGTGTCAAAATATTAAGAGGAGGAATTCATATGTTAGATGTAAAATTTGTACGTGATAATTATGAAGAAGTGAAAGCTAAACTTGCGAAGCGTGGAGAAGATATCTCTGAGTTCGATCAATTTCTTCCTTTAGACCAAAAGCGTAGAGAATTAATAGCAAAAACAGAAGTATTAAAGGCAGAAAGAAACGAGGTTTCTCAAAAAATCTCTCAAATGAAACGAAACAAAGAGAATGCTGATGATTTAATTGTGCGTATGCGTGAGGTTGGCGATGAGATTAAAGCGTTGGATGAAGAGCTACGTCAAGTAGAAGAGAAGTTTGACTACATGATGATGCGTATTCCAAATATTCCACATGATGACGTTCCGGTTGGTGACTCCGAGGATGATAATGTGGAAATCCGTAAGTGGGGAGATGTCCCTTCATTTGATTTTGATACAAAAGCTCACTGGGATATCGCCACAGATTTAAAAATAGTGGATTTTGAGCGTGCTGCAAAAGTAACTGGAAGCCGTTTTGCCTTTTACCGTGGTCTAGGTGCAAGATTGGAGCGCGCGCTATGGAATTTCATGATGGATCTTCATTCAGAAGAGCATGGCTACGAGGAAATGCTTCCACCTTATATGGCGAACCGTATGAGTTTAACAGGCACTGGTCAGCTTCCAAAGTTTGAAGAGGATGCTTTCCTAGTTAACGAGGAGGATTATTTCTTAATCCCAACTGCTGAGGTTCCAGTAACCAACTTCTACCGCGATGAGATTCTAGATGGGGCAGAACTTCCACAAGCGTTTACTGCATTTAGTGCTTGTTTCCGTTCGGAGGCCGGTTCTGCAGGTAGAGATACACGCGGACTAATCCGTCAGCATCAATTCAATAAAGTAGAGCTTGTACGTTTTGTAAAACCAGAGGATTCATACGAACAGTTGGAACTTCTAACAGGACATGCAGAAAAAGTGCTACAACTTTTGGGTCTTCCATATCGCGTACTACGTATGTGCACTGCCGACCTTGGTTTCACTGCTGCTAAAAAATATGATATTGAAGTATGGTTACCAAGCTATGGGGAGTATAAAGAGATTTCTTCTTGCAGTAACTTTGAAGACTTCCAAGCTCGTCGTGCAGGAATCCGTTTTAGAAGAGAAACGGGCGCTAAACCAGAGTTTGTACACACATTAAACGGAAGTGGACTAGCAATTGGGCGCACAGTTGCCGCTATCCTAGAAAATTATCAACAACCAGATGGTTCTGTTAAAATCCCAGAGGTACTACAACCTTACATGGGTGGCAAAAAAGTTATCCAATAAACTAAGAAAAGCACAAGCGCCTATGTCTGCCCCGACAAGCAAATGGGGAAAGCGAGGCAAACAATTTAAAAAACTTCTGTTTAGAACCAAAAATGCTCAGAGCTCCTGGCGTTTTTGGTTCTTTTTTTTCATTCGTAGCTCTCGAAAAAAAGTGGTTAGTAAATTACCGCAAGTCTCTGCAAGAACTCCCTCTGTTACCTCACAGACATGGTTAAATCTATTGTCATTTAATAGCGTATATAATGAGTCTACACAACCAGCTTTAAGGTCTCGAGCACCATAAACGACTCGTGGGATACGCGATTGCAATATTGCTCCTGCACACATAGGACAAGGTTCTAGAGTTACATAAAGAGTAGTTTCCTCTAGTCTCCAACTCCCGATTTTGGCACAAGCTTCTTGAATAGCCAGTAGCTCAGCATGGGTTGTCGCATTCTGTGTTGTCTCTCGTAAATTGTAGCCTCTCGCAATTACCTCATTTTTATGTACGATAATCGCACCTATAGGGACTTCTCCTATTGTAGCTGCTTTCTTTGCTTCTTCAATTGCTAAATTCATATAATACTCGTCCATTTGGAGTCAACTCCTTACGCGTATTTTAGCATGTTTTGTATGTCCCTTGCATAATTTAGTTTGAAGGAGTGATGGTATGAATTATGTAGTGAAAACTGGTGATAGTTTATACTCTATTGCAAAGCGTTTTGGAACGAGTGCGGCTACTCTTGCCTCTATTAATGGTTTACCGGATCAAGATGTATTGGTTGTAGGTCAGGCGATTGTTCTACCCTCCACGCCAGATCCAAACAGACCCTCTATTGAATCTAATTTATATGTTGAATGGTATACCGATGTCCCCTCGGAAACAGTGATTGAAAAAGTAAGAAATGTAGCTGCAGAACTAACTTATATGATGCCCTTTGCTTTTGACGTTAAAAGAGACGGATCGTTAACTCCAATGAATTGGGGAAGCTTGTCGGAGATAGCAGAAGAAAACAATGTTGAGACGGTTATTGTATTGACCAACATTGAAGAAGGAGCATTTAGTGACACGCTTGCCAATACAATTTTTACAAATGAAGAAGTTAAACAAAAGGTATTTGAAGAATCCGTGAAGGAGGCAAATAAAAGGGGTACAAATCATCTACACACTGATTTTGAATATATAAATCCCAATGATCGTGAGAAGTATGTACAATTCTTAAAAGAATTCCGTGAGTTTGCCCCTAGTTTTATTTTTTCTGCTAGCCTTGCTCCGAAAACTAGTGCCAATCAACCTGGTAAATGGTATGAGGGACATGACTATAAAGCCCTTGGCGAGGTTTTAGATTTTGTTGTTATTATGACCTATGAGTGGGGGTATAGCGGTGGCCCTCCAATGGCAGTTTCTCCAATAGGTCCTGTAAGAGATGTATTAGAATATGCAATTACAGAGATACCTTCTCAAAAGGTAATGATGGGTCAAAATTTATATGGCTATGATTGGACTTTGCCTTATAAACCAGGTAATCCTTTTGCTAGGGCGATAAGTCCACAGCAGGCTATTCAATTAGCCAGAGATCGAAATGCTGCTATTGAATATGATGAAGAGGCACAGGCACCGTTTTTTAATTACTGGAGAGAAGGGAAAGAGCATGAAGTGTGGTTCGAGGATGCAAGATCTATTCAAGCAAAATTTAATCTGTTAAAGGAATTAAATTTATTGGGGATTTCCTATTGGCATAGTGGCTTTGACTTCCCTCAAAACTGGTATCTTCTAAATGCTACATTTCGTATCAAGAAAAAATAGGGGGTATTTGTCTTTCTCTGGAAAGACAAATATCCTCTATTTTTCGTTATATCCCTATGCTAAAATAGAGGGTACGACTTGAAAATTTAGAGTGAGGTTAGAGATATGTCTATTCCATTTATAACGGTAGAGGGTCCAATAGGTGTTGGTAAGACCTCACTGGCTAAAGCAATTGGTAATACTTATCAATTTGAATTGTTAAAAGAGATCGTGGATGAAAACCCCTTTTTAAATAAATTCTATGAAGATATAGCAGAGTGGAGCTTTCAAACAGAGATGTTCTTTCTATGCAATCGCTATAAGCAATTAAGCGATATTGAAAAAAAATACTTATCGAAAGACACCGCTGTTGTAGCGGATTATCATATTTTTAAAAATCTTATCTTTGCTAAACGCTCCCTAAGTAAGGAGGAATATGAAAAATATGAGGCAATTTATCATATTTTAACGAAGGATATGCCAGTTCCTAATTTAGTTATTTATCTGGATGCTAGCATAGATGTGTTAGTAGACCGTATTGATTTGCGTGGGAGAGAGTTTGAAAAGAAAATTAGTACAACCTATCTGGAGCAGCTTTCTTCCGATTACCGAATGTTTATAGATGATTTTGAATTAAAGCATCCAGAAATACCGGTTATCCGCTTCAATGGAGATGAAATGGACTTTGTTCAAAATAACCAAGATTTACAGATAATTTTAGAAAAAGTAGATGAAACACTACATAGAAGGAGTTTATAACATGAATTTAAGAGAAAAGTATGGCATACCTTCCAATGCTGTAATAACAATAGCAGGAACTGTAGGAGTAGGTAAATCTACTATGACTAAGATGCTTGCTGAAGCACTACACTTTAAAACCTCTTTTGAAAAAGTAGACACTAACCCTTATTTAGATCGTTTCTATGAGGATTTCTCTAAATGGAGCTTTCATTTACAAATCTATTTCCTAGCAGAGCGTTTTAAGGAACAAAAGAGAATGTTTGAGTATGGCGGAGGTTTTATTCAGGACCGTTCCATTTATGAAGACACAGGGATTTTTGCACAAATGCATAAAGAAAAAGGAACAATGGATCCGGTAGACCATGAGACATATACAAGTCTTTTCGAAGCGATGGTTATGACTCCATACTTTCCACATCCGAACCTTCTCATCTATTTAGAAGGATCTTTGGATGATATTATAGACCGTATTCATGAAAGAGGTCGCCCAATGGAACAACAAACTCCAATCGCTTATTGGGAAGAGATGCATGGCAGATACGAAAAGTGGATTGATGGATTTAATGGCTGTCCAGTACTTCGTCTCAACATCAATGACTATGATATCGTAGAGAATCCAGAAGATGTTGAAGTAATTCTTGAAAGAATTGGCCATTTCATGGAGCAAACACAGACGATTACTTTACGTAAATAATAGAAAAGCTTCTGCATTTATTACAGAAGCTTTTTGCTTTCTAAAAGGGATTTTAAATAGGAGAGAGAATAGATTAGAAAGGGGGAATATAAAATGAGCATAGAAATAAATATTAGAAAAGCGATGGTTAATGATGCAGAAAAAAAGAATATTAAAGGAAAACCCTAGTTTCATGGCTACCACAGTTGAAGAATTTACGGTGTCGGTGGTGGAGCAGAGAGAAAAAATTGTGAATTGTAGTGAGAGAGGCTTAATGTTAGTAGCAGAACAGGAGAATCAAATAATTGGAATCCTTGATTTTCATCTATCCTCACGTAAAAGATTCAGTCATCAGGGTCTTTTTGGAATAAGTATTCAAGAAACCTTTGCCAATAAAGGTATAGGCACTTGTCTAATTAAAAAATTGTTAGAATGGGCTAGGAAACAGGAACATATAGAGAAGATATCGTTAGAGGTTTTTTCTAATAATGAAAGAGCAATTCATTTATACACAAAGCTAGGCTTTAAAGAGGAGGGAAGAAGGCATAAACACGTGAAATTTGGACCAAATGAATATGTAGACGACATTATTATGAGTCAATTTGTAAAATAAAAAAAGAAATTGACTTTTATAGTCAACTTCTTAATATTCTGAACACATATGGCTAAGAAAAATTCGTTACAAGAGCAACGAATTCAATCTCAAATTTATGCGTGTGTGTTGTTAAAAAATGGAGGAGGAAGAGGGATTCGAACCCCCGCGCGGTATGACCCGCCTGTCGGTTTTCAAGACCGATCCCTTCAGCCAGACTTGGGTATTCCTCCGAAGTACAAGAATTAATTTATCACGGATAAAAATCAAAGTCAACATATTTGAAAAAAATTTAATAATATTTTTTTAGTATAGAAAGTATAAAGAAAGAAATCAAATCGTAACCATTGATTTTTAAGTTTAAAATGCGTATACTAGTTATTGCCGTGCTAGGTGGGAAGGTAGCGGTGTCTTGTAACTCGCAATCCGCTCTAGCGAGACTGAACTCCTTCTCGAGGTTGTTTACATGTTAGGTCTGGTATTTGCACGTGATGTTGACGTCTGGGTCCTGCGCAATGGGAGCCCATGAACCATGTCAGGTCCGGAAGGAAGCAGCATTAAGTGGTGCATTCTCATGTGCCGCGGGGTTGCCTAGGCCGAGTTAACGACAAAGGTGCCGCTTATGTGTATCAATCGAAGGAAGGTGCACGGCTTTAATTTAATTATTATCAAACTCATTCATCCTCGGAGGAATGAGTTTTTTTTATTTATACTTATATGTACTTGTAAGGCGAAGTCAAGTTTTCTTTATGTTATAATATTTACATACTTTATCTAAAAAGAAGAGGGAGGGGAACTTGTTGTCGTATCAAGCTTTCTACCGCGCATATCGACCTCAGTCGTTTGCGGAAATGTCCGGTCAAACTCATATCAAACAAACCCTTCAAAATGCCCTCATTTACAATAAAACTACTCATGCATATTTATTTTCAGGACCAAGAGGTACAGGTAAAACAAGTGCTGCGAAAATTTTTGCTAAAGCGTTGAACTGTGAGAATGGGCCTGTCAAGGAACCATGCAATAAATGTGCAACTTGCAAAAGTATCACAGAGGGTTCCAATACAGATGTAATTGAGTTTGATGCTGCTTCCAACTCTCGTGTGGAAGAAATGCGTGACATTATTGAAAAAGTACGTTTTGCTCCTTCTAATGCGCGCTACAAAGTTTATATTATTGATGAAGTGCATATGCTCTCTACGAGTGCCTTTAATGCTTTGTTAAAAACATTAGAAGAGCCACCAGCTCATGTTGTTTTTATACTTGCAACAACAGAACCACATAAAATACCACTCACCATTATTTCAAGATGTCAAAGATTTGATTTTAAAAGGATTACATCTGCTGATATTGTTTCCAGGATGATAGAAGTGCTGACCGATGCAGGGATAGAATATGATGTGAATGTACTGAAAATTATCGCACAAGTGGCAGCTGGCGGTATGCGTGACGCACTCAGTATGCTAGATCAAGTAGTATCTTTCAGTGGAAAAATGATGACAATAGAAGATGCCCTGCTTGTAACGGGTTCTATTGGTCAGGATGTTTTTTATCAGTTGGCTGATGCTCTAAGTGAGAGAGACGTAGCACAGGCTTTAAGTAGTATCGAAAAGCTTGTAGAGGATGGAAAGGATCCTGTTCGATTAACGGAGGATTTTATCACATTCTATAGAGATTTGTTGGTACTTCAGGTTGCTCCAGACCAAGCGGAACTATTAGAAATTGCTACGGGCGATGAGCGGTTTAGAGAGCTGGCTACTAAATTTCCTGTGGAAACACTATATAAGAGTATTTCTATTCTCACAAACACTCAACAAGAAATGCGATTTTCCAATCATGCAAAAGTGTATTTAGAAACGGCAGTTATCCGTTTAGCGCAGGTCCCACAAGAGGCTGCTGTGGGGAATGCAAATAATGCTGAGTTGGAAAAGAAAGTTCAGTTACTAGAAGGGCAGCTTCAGCAGTTGCAGCAACAACTGAGCCAAGGTACGTTTGCACTTGGAACCAATCAAGGGACACAGCAAGAGCAACCAAAGAGAACAAGACAAAAAGCCTCTGGCGTGAAGGTGTCAAGTGGTCGAATACAAGAGATTTTAAAAACAGCAACAAAGTCAGATATTCAAACTATTAAATCACAATGGGCGAATATATTACAACAGCTTCAAAAATCACATGCTGCTTTGTTAAATGATGCAGAACCAGTTGCAGCATCTTCCAGTGCATTTGTGTTAAAATTTAAATATGATATACATTGTCAAATGGCAATGGAGAATAAAACTTTCTCTACCTCTTTTCCACAACTTATTTCAAGCTTAACCGGAACGATGTATGAGGTTGTATATGTACCGGAAGAAAGTTGGTTAAAGATTAGAGAAGAATTTATTCGGCAAAATGGATTGAAAAAGGACTCTACAGAGTCTACGCAGGAAGCTTCCTCTGAATCATCTGAAGTGATGGAACTGTTACAAGGAATGGAAGAAATCACGGAAGATCCTTTAATCGTGGAAGCAGAAAAACTATTTGGAAAAGAATTTGTAGAAGTACATGATGACTAAGGAGGAAAATAATTATGCGTGGAATGGGAAATATGCAAGGTATGATGAAACAAATGCAAAAAATGCAAAAGAAAATGGCTGAGGCTCAAGAGGAACTGGCAACCCAACGCTTTGAAGCAGTTGCTGGCGGAGGAATGGTAAAGGTTATCGTCTCAGGACAAAAAGAAGTATTAGAGGTAGCTCTAGATTCAGCAGTAGTAGACCCTGATGATGTGGAAATGCTACAAGATTTAATCGTAATTGCTACAAATGAAGCAATGAAAAAAGCGGAAGAAACAGCTAATGCCACTATGGGTCAATTCACGAAAGGGTTGAACCTTCCTGGCATGTTCTAGGAGGAAAAATAATGCATTATCCTGAACCGATATCAAAGCTAATAGAAAGCTTTATGAAATTGCCAGGAATCGGGCCGAAAACTGCGGCCCGTCTGGCATTTTTTGTGTTAACTATGAAGGAAGATACAGTACTAGACTTTGCAAAAGCACTAGTAGATGCCAAAAGAAACTTAAGCTATTGCTCTATTTGTGGACATATCACGGACATAGACCCTTGTCATATATGCCAAGACAAACAACGGGATGTATCAATGATTTGTGTAGTACAAGATACTAAAGACGTAATAGCAATGGAAAAAATGAGAGATTACAATGGTTTATACCATGTACTTCATGGAGCTATCTCTCCTATGGATGGAATAGGTCCAGAGGATATTAATGTTCCGTCTTTATTAAAAAGATTACAGGACACACAAGTAGAAGAACTGATTCTAGCAACCAACCCTACAATAGAAGGAGAAGCCACAGCTATGTATATATCTCGTCTTGTAAAACCTTCTGGTATTAAAACAACGAGAATTGCACACGGGCTACCTGTAGGGGGAGATTTAGAGTATGCAGATGAAGTTACTCTGTCTAAAGCTCTAGAAGGACGTCGGGAATTATAAGGAGAGTGTAGGGGTACGTGTTTTTTAAAAAGGGAAAATTAAAAAAAGAATTTGATCAACAATTTGTAACCCTCATTAAAGCCACCAAAGAAGATTGGCAGCAAGCACAGCTAATAGAAGATTATTTGAATGACTATGATCTTAATGCGGTGGCCAAAAGAAAAATAGCAGAGAGTATACATTTCTATCTATATAAAGAAGCAAAGATTAGGAATGTGATTATAAAATAGAATATTAGTAGTACTAGCTTCATACAATAAGGATATTGATTTTATGGAGGGATTGTACATGAAGTTAACCATTATTGTGTGTTCGCTAGTATTATTGTTGTTTTTAGTATTCAAAAGCTCTTTCTCTAATTTATTTGAAAGTCTAAGTATATTTTTATTTCGTTTAGGGTTTTCTATATTATTATTGTTTGGAGTTCATTTATTACTTGGTATGGCAGGATATGTGGTTCCTATAAACCTCTTCACAGGAGCTGTAGTAGCAGTGTTGGGAGTACCAGGGGTAGCCTCTGTAGTGACTATTTCTATACTGCTATAAAAAAATATAAAAAAGTTATCAAAAAGTGTTGACTTATATTTAAAACGAGAGTAATATAGTAGAAGTCGCCAAGAGGTAAACAAGTTTGGCTGACATGATGAACATTGAAAACTGAACATGCAAAACGTTAAGACATAAAGCATCAAACAACTTCGGTTGTATTGACGCAAAACAATTTTTGACATCATTTAATGATGATGCCAGCAAAACAAAATGAGCTTTTTAAGTTCTCTATTATGGAGAGTTTGATCCTGGCTCAGGACGAACGCTGGCGGCGTGCCTAATACATGCAAGTCGAGCGAATGATGAAGAAGCTTGCTTCTTCTGATTTAGCGGCGGACGGGTGAGTAACACGTGGGCAACCTGCCCTGTAGATTGGGATAACTCCGGGAAACCGGGGCTAATACCGAATAATCCATTACCTCACATGAGGAAATGTTAAAAGACGGTCTCGGCTGTCACTACAGGATGGGCCCGCGGCGCATTAGCTAGTTGGTGAGGTAACGGCTCACCAAGGCGACGATGCGTAGCCGACCTGAGAGGGTGATCGGCCACACTGGGACTGAGACACGGCCCAGACTCCTACGGGAGGCAGCAGTAGGGAATCTTCCACAATGGACGAAAGTCTGATGGAGCAACGCCGCGTGAGTGAAGAAGGTTTTCGGATCGTAAAACTCTGTTGTGAGGGAAGAACAAGTATGAGAGTAACTGCTCGTACCTTGACGGTACCTCATTAGAAAGCCACGGCTAACTACGTGCCAGCAGCCGCGGTAATACGTAGGTGGCAAGCGTTGTCCGGAATTATTGGGCGTAAAGCGCGCGCAGGCGGTCCTTTAAGTCTGATGTGAAAGCCCACGGCTCAACCGTGGAGGGTCATTGGAAACTGGGGGACTTGAGTGCAGAAGAGGAAAGCGGAATTCCAAGTGTAGCGGTGAAATGCGTAGAGATTTGGAGGAACACCAGTGGCGAAGGCGGCTTTCTGGTCTGTAACTGACGCTGAGGCGCGAAAGCGTGGGGAGCAAACAGGATTAGATACCCTGGTAGTCCACGCCGTAAACGATGAGTGCTAAGTGTTAGGGGGTTTCCGCCCCTTAGTGCTGCAGCTAACGCATTAAGCACTCCGCCTGGGGAGTACGGTCGCAAGACTGAAACTCAAAGGAATTGACGGGGGCCCGCACAAGCGGTGGAGCATGTGGTTTAATTCGAAGCAACGCGAAGAACCTTACCAGGTCTTGACATCCCGCTGACCGGCCTAGAGATAGGCTTTTCCCTTCGGGGACAGCGGTGACAGGTGGTGCATGGTTGTCGTCAGCTCGTGTCGTGAGATGTTGGGTTAAGTCCCGCAACGAGCGCAACCCTTGATCTTAGTTGCCAGCATTCAGTTGGGCACTCTAAGGTGACTGCCGGTGATAAACCGGAGGAAGGTGGGGATGACGTCAAATCATCATGCCCCTTATGACCTGGGCTACACACGTGCTACAATGGACGGTACAGAGGGTCGCAACCCCGCGAGGGTGAGCTAATCCCATAAAACCGTTCTCAGTTCGGATTGTAGGCTGCAACTCGCCTACATGAAGCCGGAATCGCTAGTAATCGTGGATCAGCATGCCACGGTGAATACGTTCCCGGGCCTTGTACACACCGCCCGTCACACCACGAGAGTTTGTAACACCCGAAGTCGGTGGGGTAACCCTTTTGGGAGCCAGCCGCCGAAGGTGGGACAGATGATTGGGGTGAAGTCGTAACAAGGTAGCCGTATCGGAAGGTGCGGCTGGATCACCTCCTTTCTAAGGATATATTCGGAATACAGATTTTTATCTGTATCTTAACGTTTTGCAGTTCAGTTTTGAGTGTTCATTTTTATGATGAGCATTTAAATTGTTCTTTGAAAACTGGATAAAACGACATCAAAAAAAGAAACAAACGCAAGATATTCAAATTGTGATTACTTACGTGATTGCAAGTGTAGTACTTTTAACTTTTAGGTTAAGTTAATAAGGGCGCACGGTGGATGCCTTGGCACTAGGAGTCGACGAAGGACGGCACTAACACCGATATGCTTCGGGGAGCTGTAAGTGAGCTTCGATCCGGAGATTTCCGAATGGGGAAACCCACTGCCCGTAATGGGGCAGTACATTTGCGTGAATACATAGCGCATCTGAGACACACCCAGGGAACTGAAACATCTAAGTACCTGGAGGAAGAGAAAGAAAATTCGATTCCCTGAGTAGCGGCGAGCGAAACGGGAAGAGCCCAAACCAAGAGGCTTGCCTCTTGGGGTTGTAGGACACTCTATACGGAGTTACAAAAGAATGAGTTAGATGAAGCGACCTGGAAAGGTCCGCAGGATAGGGTAAAAGCCCCGTAGTCCAAAATTCATTCCCTCCAGAGTGTATCCTGAGTACGGCGGAACACGTGAAATTCCGTCGGAATCCGGGAGGACCATCTCCCAAGGCTAAATACTACCTAGTGACCGATAGTGAACCAGTACCGTGAGGGAAAGGTGAAAAGCACCCCGGAAGGGGAGTGAAATAGACCCTGAAACCGTGTGCCTACAAATAGTCAAAGCCCGTTAACGGGTGATGGCGTGCCTTTTGTAGAATGAACCGGCGAGTTACGATTACATGCGAGGTTAAGTTGAGAAGACGGAGCCGCAGCGAAAGCGAGTCTGAATAGGGCGAATGAGTATGTGGTCGTAGACCCGAAACCAGGTGATCTACCCATGTCCAGGATGAAGGTAAGGTAACACTTACTGGAGGTCCGAACCCACGCACGTTGAAAAGTGCGGGGATGAGGTGTGGGTAGCGGAGAAATTCCAATCGAACCTGGAGATAGCTGGTTCTCTCCGAAATAGCTTTAGGGCTAGCCTCAAACGTTAGAATCTTGGAGGTAGAGCACTGTTTGGACTAGGGGCCCATCCCGGGTTACCGAATTCAGACAAACTCCGAATGCCAATGATTTATGTTTGGGAGTCAGACTGCGAGTGATAAGATCCGTAGTCAAGAGGGAAACAGCCCAGACCACCAGCTAAGGTCCCAAAGTATTTGTTAAGTGGAAAAGGATGTGGCGTTGCTTAGACAACCAGGATGTTGGCTTAGAAGCAGCCATCATTTAAAGAGTGCGTAATAGCTCACTGGTCGAGTGACGCTGCGCCGAAAATGTATCGGGGCTAAACAAATCACCGAAGCTGTGGATTGATACCTTTGGTATCAGTGGTAGGAGAGCGTTCTAAGGGCGTTGAAGTCAGACCGGAAGGACTGGTGGAGCGCTTAGAAGTGAGAATGCCGGTATGAGTAGCGAAAGATGGGTGAGAATCCCATCCACCGTATGACTAAGGTTTCCTGAGGAAGGCTCGTCCGCTCAGGGTTAGTCGGGACCTAAGTCGAGGCCGATAGGCGTAGACGATGGACAACAGGTTGATATTCCTGTACCACCACCCCACCGTTTGAGTGATGGGGGGACGCAGTAGGATAGGGTAAGCGTGCTGTTGGTTATGCACGTCCAAGCAGTGAGGTGTGAGTGTAGGCAAATCCGCACTCTGTAACATTGAGCTGTGATGGCGAGGACTTAGTCCGAAGTTCCTGATTTCACACTGCCAAGAAAAGCCTCTAACGAGGTGGGAGGTGCCCGTACCGCAAACCGACACAGGTAGTCGAGGAGAGAATCCTAAGGTGAGCGAGAGAACTCTCGTTAAGGAACTCGGCAAAATGACCCCGTAACTTCGGGAGAAGGGGTGCTCTTTTGGGTGTATAGCCTAGAAGAGCCGCAGTGAATAGGCCCAGGCGACTGTTTAGCAAAAACACAGGTCTCTGCAAAACCGTAAGGTGAAGTATAGGGGCTGACGCCTGCCCGGTGCTGGAAGGTTAAGAGGAGTGCTTAGCGCAAGCGAAGGTGCGAATTGAAGCCCCAGTAAACGGCGGCCGTAACTATAACGGTCCTAAGGTAGCGAAATTCCTTGTCGGGTAAGTTCCGACCCGCACGAAAGGCGTAACGATCTGGGCACTGTCTCAACGAGAGACTCGGTGAAATTATAGTACCTGTGAAGATGCAGGTTACCCGCGACAGGACGGAAAGACCCCGTGGAGCTTTACTGTAGCTTGATATTGAATTTTGGTGCAACTTGTACAGGATAGGTAGGAGCCTTAGAGCCCGGAGCGCCAGCTTCGGAGGAGGCGTCGGTGGGATACTACCCTGGTTGTATTGAAATTCTAACCCATACCCGTAACCCGGGTAGGAGACAGTGTCAGGCGGGCAGTTTGACTGGGGCGGTCGCCTCCTAAAGTGTAACGGAGGCGCCCAAAGGTTCCCTCAGAATGGTTGGAAATCATTCGAAGAGTGTAAAGGCAGAAGGGAGCTTGACTGCGAGACCTACAAGTCGAGCAGGGTCGAAAGACGGGCTTAGTGATCCGGTGGTTCCGCATGGAAGGGCCATCGCTCAACGGATAAAAGCTACCCCGGGGATAACAGGCTTATCTCCCCCAAGAGTCCACATCGACGGGGAGGTTTGGCACCTCGATGTCGGCTCATCGCATCCTGGGGCTGTAGTCGGTCCCAAGGGTTGGGCTGTTCGCCCATTAAAGCGGTACGCGAGCTGGGTTCAGAACGTCGTGAGACAGTTCGGTCCCTATCCGTCGTGGGCGTAGGAAATTTGAGAGGAGCTGTCCTTAGTACGAGAGGACCGGGATGGACACACCGCTGGTGTACCAGTTGTTCTGCCAAGGGCATCGCTGGGTAGCTATGTGTGGACGGGATAAGTGCTGAAAGCATCTAAGCACGAAGCCCCCCTCAAGATGAGATTTCCCATTACGCAAGTAAGTAAGATCCCTCAAAGACGATGAGGTAGATAGGTTCGGGGTGGAAGCGTGGCGACACGTGCAGCTGACGAATACTAATCGATCGAGGACTTAACCAAATTGTTTGTTTCCATTAATGATGTCTTTTATCCAGTTTTGAGTGAACAACTCAAGAGGATTTCAAAACACAAGCAGTGCTAGGAAACGAGTGAGCGAAGGAAGGAGCGTACTTACGTACGTGACTGACTGAACGAGCGAAGTTGACAACGCAATGCGCAGTGGATTGAAAGCCGAAAAGTCTAGTGATGATGGCGAAGAGGTCACACCCGTTCCCATACCGAACACGGAAGTTAAGCTCTTCAGCGCCGATGGTAGTTGGGGGTCTCCCCCTGCAAGAGTAGGACGTCGCTGGGCGCTATAGGAAGTCGTTACCGAGTAATCGGTGGCGGCTTTTTTGTATTAAGAGAAAAAGGCCGAAGGCAATCATCATTATCTAAGCAAGTGTGCGAGAAAGCAGAGGGGCAAAGAGTTCGAGGAAGCAAGGAAGAGAGGCTCGGAGCGTATAGCATACGCGAGAACCGATCGACTGCGGCTGACAAAGAAATCTGCCGTCTCTGGTTTCGCAGCCGAGCCGATGGTAGTTGGGGGTCCCCCTGCAAGAGTAGGACGTCGCTGGGCACTGGAAAAAGTCGTTACCGAGAAATCGGTGACGGCTTTTTTGTTTGTTCTATAAAGAAATTAGAAGTGCCGAAGGCACCTAACCATTTCTAACTAAGCAAGTGTGCGAGAAAGAAAAGGGGCAAAGAGTTCGAGGAAGCAAGGAAGAGAGGCTCGGAGCGTATAGCATACGCGAGAACCGATCGATTGCGGCTGACGAAGAAATCTGCCGCCCATCTGCTTTCGCAGCCGCGCCGATGGTAGTTGGGGGTCCCCCTGCAAGAGTAGGACGTCGCTGGTACATAGAAAGTCGTCACCAAGTGACTTTTTGTTTTGGTTTAGTTAATTACAAAGAGAAAGACCAAAGGAATATATAATTAGAGTAAGCATCTTTAAATACAGCCAGATAGATAAAATAATCAATTCTTTATAGAGTAAATGACACCTTCCTTTTATTTCATATGCATTTCTTACATATGAAGTGTTCTATTACTATTAAATAGAAAATAAGCAAGTAAGACATGAATAAAGAAACAAGGATTATCCTCAAGACTATTGTGTAGTCAAAGGGAGGACTCTCGCTCAAAAAAATCCTACTATTATCTTATAATCAAAGATCATTCAAAGTCATTAAAAGAAAATGACACCCTTCAAAAAATTTCCCGGAAAATAAATATATATTATAATATCCATCTTTTTAGGCCAAAAATAGGTTCAAAACATCTACTCCTATTTCATGTATAATAGAAAGATAATAAAATTTCGTGGGGTAAAAAAATGCATGAAAAACGTCCATTAGTAGAAGCATTAGAAAAATTTCATAATCAAAAAAATATATCCTTTCATGTTCCTGGTCATAAACATGGACTCTTATCTAACCTTCCAGCTCCTATTAAAGGTGCACTGTCCTACGACTTGACCGAATTAAATGGTTTAGATGACTATCATCATCCTGAAGAAGCTATTAAAGAAGCAGAAGAATTACTGGCATCGACTTATGGAGCAAAAAAAAGCTATTTTCTTGTGAATGGAACAACAGTTGGAAACTTAGCGATGCTATATGCTACCTGTCAGTATGGAGAACAAATAATTGTTCAAAGAAACGCCCATAAGTCTATTTTTCATGCAATTGAATTAGTAGGCGTTGAACCAATTTTTGTCTCACCGGAATGGGATGATCGTACAAAAACAGCCACTTATGTATCGGCAAAATCTATTCAGATTGCCATGGAAGAGTTTCCACAGGCAAAAGGTGTAATACTTACTTACCCAAGCTATTATGGAATGGCTTCGGAGGAGATTAAAAAAATTATAGACTACTGCCATGCAAGAAACCTTCCAGTATTAGTGGATGAAGCACATGGTGCCCATTTCCTAGTTTACAAAGGACTACCACAATCCGCTCTTCAATATGGTGCAGACATAGTTGTTCAATCGGCTCATAAGACATTGCCGGCTATGACGATGGGATCTTTTTTGCATATAAACTCTTCAATTATTGAAGCGCTCCGAGTAAATAAGTATTTAAGGATGCTTCAATCAAGCAGCCCTTCCTATCTACTGATGGCTTCACTAGACGACGCTAGGAGCTATGTGCAAAGATACAATGAAATGGATTTCAAGCAGCTACTATATAAAAGAGAGCTATTTAAACAGGCATTACAATCGATTAAACAAGTGGAGATTATAGAGGTAGATGATCCATTGAAACTGTTAATGCGTGTGGGAGATTATTCTGGATTTCAAGTTCAAAGGGCGTTACAAGATCAGCACATTTACGTTGAGCTTGCTGATACATATCAGGTTTTAATAATATTACCATTATTGAAAAAAGAGCAAGATTATCCTTTTGCAGAAGTAAGAAAGCGTATAAAAATGGCAGTAGATGAGCTTCAAAAAGAGGAGCCGATAGTTCCTAAGGCAATATCAAAAAGTTCTTTGAAAACAGTATCTACGATTGAAATGAATATAGGTTTGTTAAACTGTAAGCAAGGAGAATGGATTCCCTATGCTCGGTCAATAGGTAGAATTGCAAAAGGAATCATCATTCCATACCCACCTGGTATTCCATTAGTTATACCAGGGGAGAAAATTACGATCTCTATGTTAACAGAGCTAGAAGATTGGATTGATAAAGGTGCTTTCTTTCAAGGAGAGCATAGGCTTGCAGAAAAGCTAATATATGTAGTGGAGGATTAATAGTGCAGAAAAAAGGGTATTTTATATCAAGTGAAGGTCCTGAAGGTGCAGGGAAAACAACTGTTATGCAATTACTTGGGGAAAGATTAGTGAAAGAGGGCTACGATGTTGTCATGACAAGAGAGCCTGGTGGTATTAAAATCTCCGAGAAAATTCGTAGCATAATTTTAGATAACGAGCATACAATGATGGATAGCCGCACGGAAGCTTTGTTGTATGCAGCGGCTAGAAGACAGCATCTAGTGGAAAAAATTCAACCTTCCCTAGAGGCTGGAAAAATTGTTATTTGTGATCGTTTTATCGATAGCTCACTTGCATATCAAGGCTATGCAAGAGGAATTGGAGTAGAGGAGATATTATCCATTAACCAATTTGCAATTGGACAAACGATGCCAGACAAGACGCTTCTATTTGATATTGAGCCGAGTCTTGGACTGAAGCGAATTAATGCTCATAGCACCAGAGAGAAAAATAGATTAGACGTGGAAAGTCTTTATTTCCATCAAAAAGTGAGAGAAGGGTACCTATCATTAGTGGAACAATATCCTGAGAGAATACAAGTGATAGATGCCTCTAAATCATTGGAAGAGGTGTTGGAAGAGGCTTATAAAATGGTAAAAATGGAATTAGGAATTTTTAGGTAATAAATGCTATAATAAAATAAACAGAAAATAAAAGTAGGAGTGAGTAGCGATGAAATTAATAGTAGCTGTAGTGCAGGACCAAGATAGTAATAGATTATCGAATGCGTTAACGAAAGCAAAGTTTCGAGCGACAAAACTTGCTAGTACAGGTGGATTTCTAAGATCTGGGAATACTACATTTTTAATCGGTACAGATGACTCCTTGGTACCTTCTGCGTTAGAACTAATAAGAGATAATTGTCGTGCCCGGGAGCAGATGGTTGCTCCGGTTTCTCCTATGGGAGGTAACGCAGACTCATATATACCGTATCCGGTTGAAGTAGAGGTCGGTGGAGCAACGGTATTCGTACTCCCAATTGAACAATTCCATCATTTTTAATAATGAAGGAAAGGACAGAAAACGTTGAAAATTAATCAAGATTTACGAGTAGGGATAGATAAAATACGTAAAGATTCTATACAGAATAATACGAATTCGGCAAAATTTGGGCAAATGGTAACGAAGCATGACCAAAGAATGCAAACTGAAGCTCTGACTAGGCTGTTAGGTGATATTACAACAGCTGGTGATCGTCTAGCTCGGTCAAGAAACCTACGTGATATGGCAAAGTTTAAAATGCTAATTAAAAAGTTTTTGGAAGAAGCAGTAGATTTCGGTATGGGGCTAAAACAGTCTCATACGTGGAATAGATTTGGTGAAGGTAGAAAGCTAAAAATAGTAGAGACAATTGATGAGAAATTAGTAGAGCTAGCGGAAGAAATTCTAAGCCAAGAAAAGAGTTCCATTGAATTGTTGGATAAAATAGGTGAAATTAAAGGCTTACTTATTAATTTGTATACGTAGAAGCTCCCGTGTTTTCGCACAAAGCGAGACACGGGATTTTTTAGAAGATAGGAAGTATATGCTTTTTTGCAATTTATTTATTCGGTGTCTAGCTTCAGGAGCTTACGTTTTTATGAGAAAGGTGGAACAAGATTGAGCATGGTAGAAGAATGGTCAATACAAAACATAGAAAGAATGCAACCAGTAGCTATAAAACATATTCAATCTATTGTAGCTAAAAATCGTATTGGACATGCTTATATAATTGAAGGGGCCAAGGGTACAGGAAAAACAAAGGTTATGCAGTTTTTTGTACAACTGATGTTTTGCGAGAATTCGACAGGAAATGTTCCATGTGAAACATGTCGAAGCTGTAAAAGGCTAAAATCGCATAATCATTTAAATCTTAGTCAGATAGAGCCAGATGGACAAAATATAAAAAGAAATCAAATAGATGATCTGATACATGAGATGAGTAAAACCTCTTTAGAAAGCGGAAGAAAAGTTTATGTGATCCATGAAGCAGACCGATTAAACATTAGTTCCTCTAATACGCTGCTAAAATTTTTAGAGGAGCCACAAAGTGAGATTACAGCAATTTTATTGACAGATAAGATGCATGCTTTGCTTCCAACTATACGTTCAAGATGTCAGCATATCGGCTTGGCTACTATGCCTCAATCGATATTAAAGCAGAAGTTAATAGAGGAAGGAATCACAGATTCTATGGCTTCCACTGTAAGTAGAATGACGAATGAGGTAGAAGAAGGTCTAAATTTAGCGAAAGACGAGCAATTTGGACTTGCAAGGAAATCAGTGTTAAAATTGGTGGAAGCAAGTGAAAAAAGTGTTCAAGATGCATTAATGTGTATTCAAGAAGATTTTGGCCCACTTCTAAAAGAAAAGGAACAAGCAGAACAAGTATTAGATTTACTACTATTTGCTTATCGTGATATAGTAGCTATAAAAGCAACTCCACTCGCAGTTTGTACTTATCCAGATATGATTTCTTTTTGGAAACAGGTAGCATTGTATAAGACATACGAGCAATTGTCTAAACAGTTAGAACTAATTTTAGATGCAAAACAGAATTTGCATAGGAATATGAACCGGACACTGATGATGGAGCAGCTAATGCTTAACCTGCAGGAGGGGTATAGTTTTGTATAAAGTTGTAGGAGTCCGCTTTAAAAAAGCGGGTAAAATATATTATTTTGATCCAGTGGATTATGATTTAGAAAAGGATGATTATGTCATCGTAGAAACTGCTCGCGGGGTAGAGTACGGAAAAGTTGTCGTACCTATTAAGCAAGTAGGAGAAAATGATGTAGTTTTACCTTTAAAACAAGTAGTACGCCCTTCCACAGAAAAGGATCGAATCCAGGTGGAAGAAAATCGTTTAGAATCAGCTCAGGCATTAGCTCTGGGGACTGAAAAGATACTACAAAGAGAATTAGAGATGAAGCTTGTTGATGTTGAATATACATTCGATCGCAACAAAATAATCTTCTATTTTACAGCTGAAGGACGAGTAGATTTTCGTGATTTAGTAAAAGATCTTGCTTCAGTCTTCAGAACACGAATTGAACTTCGACAAATTGGAGTTCGAGATGAAGCTAAAATGTTAGGCGGCATAGGGCCTTGTGGAAGAATGCTTTGCTGTTCAACCTTTCTAGGAGATTTCGAACCAGTGTCTATTAAGATGGCAAAGGATCAAAATCTATCTCTAAATCCTTCTAAAATTTCAGGTTTATGCGGCCGCTTAATGTGTTGCTTAAAGTATGAAAATGATGAATACGAGACGGCAAGAGAGCAAATGCCTGACATTGGTGATAGAATTGAGACACCAGATGGATATGGAAAAGTTGTCAGCATGAATATTTTAGAAAGAATTTTACGTATTGAGTTGGGCGATCCTTTACGTGTGTTAGATTATACGTTAGATGAGATTGTAAACTATGCTAAAAACCCAGTTCAGTGGACGGGGCAATGAGGTGAATAGGTGATGGACCGTAATTTTTTGGATACAATTATAGAATTTGAAAAACAATTAGAGTCCACGCAACTCCAGTTTCGCGCGTTGAAAGAGTTTGTAGCGATTATGATAGAAGAACGACAAGCGTTACAAGAAGAAAATAATCATTTAAGACAAAGGCTAGATGAGATACATGAAAAAGAAGCAATGGACGAAAAGATACGAGAAAATCGATTGAACAAAGCTGATATAGGAGAAGGCTATGATAACTTAGCTAGGCTATATCAGGAAGGGTACCATGTATGTCATGTTCACTTTGGAAGTCCTCGTAAGGAGGAAGATTGTTTATTTTGCTTATCTTTTTTAAATAAACAAAATGTCTAATCAATTGACTGATGCCACTCCATAAGGTGGATGTCAGTCTTTTGTTTTTATGGAGGTAGGATTTATGGAACAATGGCTCAAGGATGATGAAAGGCTAGATTATTTATTGGCAGAGGAATTACGAATCATACAAAGCCCTTCTGTTTTCTCCTTTTCCTTGGATGCAGTATTACTGGCTCGATTTACATACGTGCCGATTAAAAAGGGAAAAATAGTTGATTTGTGTACAGGGAATGGTGCAATCCCTCTATTCCTAAGTGCTCGGTCAAAGTCAGAAATAATAGGTATTGAGTTGCAAGAAAGATTAGCCGATATGGCAATTAGAAGTACCAAATACAACCAACTAACCGATCAAATTCGTATTATACAAGACAATGTTATTGGTATCGCAGGAAAATTAGGTTCAGAGAAATACGATGTGGTTACCTGTAATCCCCCTTACTTTCCTGCTCATGAAGCAAGTGAAAAAAACCTAAAGGAACATATGGCCATTGCTAGGCATGAAATTCATCTAACCTTGGAAGAGGCTGTGCAATCTGCGAGTGAGCTGCTAAAGCAGGGCGGAAAAGCAGCATTTGTACATCGACCAGGTAGATTGTTGGACATTGTTACTGCAATGAGGGCCAATCGGTTAGAACCAAAACGTATTCGCTTTGTGTATCCAAAGAAGGGGAAGGAAGCAAATACATTATTAATAGAAGGAATAAAGGACGGTAAGCCTGATTTGAAGATTCTTCCTCCTTTATATGTGTACGAAGATGATGGAAAGTACACAGATGAAATAAAAGAGATGCTCTATGGAGACAAATAAAATTCATACCTTCTATGTATTACAATGTAAAGACGGTTCCTATTACGCCGGTTATACGAATGATTTAACGAAGCGGATTAAAACTCATAATGAGGGAAAAGGAGCCAAATACACACGAGCAAGAATTCCAGTTCAGTGCGTATATAAGGAAACCTTTGATACAAAGCAAGAGGCTATGCAGGCGGAGTATGCTTTTAAACAGTTAACTAGAAAGCAAAAAATAGCCTATATGAGAGGAGAGTAAGGAAATGAAATCACAAAAATCTACTGAGCACGAACAGAGTAGCTGTTTGTATTTAGTGGCAACTCCAATTGGCAATTTAGAAGATATGACTATGCGGGCTATTCGTATTTTGAAAGAGGTAGATTACATAGCAGCAGAGGACACAAGAAACTCAAAAAAACTATGTAATTATTTTGAGATATCTACCCCTTTAATGAGTTATCATGACCATAACCAACAAGTTGGCGGAGAAAAAATATTAGAAATACTGAGAGAAGGAAAACAAGTAGCTTTAGTCAGTGATGCTGGTTTACCTTGTATCTCAGATCCAGGAGCAGATATAGCAGCAAAAGCTATAGATGAAGGATTTGCGGTTGTCCCGGTGCCAGGAGCCAACGCTGCATTGAGTGCACTAATAGCTTCGGGTATGTCAACTCAGCCATTCTTTTTTTATGGATTTCTTAGCAGAAATAAAAAGGAACGAAAAAAAGAAATTACATTGCTCCAAAAGAGACAAGAGACGATACTATTGTATGAAGCTCCACATCGCCTGAAGGATACATTAAAAGATATACAAGCGATCATGGAAGGGTCACGTCGCATTGTGTTAGCTAGAGAACTCACTAAAAAGTTTGAGGAATTTTTAAGAGGAACGGTAGAGGAAGCATTAGAATGGGCCGAGTCTAATGAAATTCGTGGTGAATTTTGCATTGTGCTAGAAGGCAATGATACAGAAGAAGTACTAGAAGAAGAGGCATGGTGGATTAATTTAAGTATTGAGGAACACGTGGAACATTTAATGAATGAAAAACAATTAAAATCGAAAGAAGCTATTAAAGAGGTGGCTATTCAAAGAGGACTATCTAAAAGAGAAGTTTATCAAAGCTATCACGTAACATAATAAAACATCCGCCATAAGTTATGAACGGATGTTTTAATTAAGTAATTATTTTAAGCTGCTTTGAATTTCTTTGATTAACTGTTCTGCACCTTCTGGGCTAAGAATCAGTTTACCACCAACAAGACGAAGGTTTTCATCTGATACTTCACCAGTAACTGCACAAGTCATATTTGGCATATATTTTTTTAAGATGATTTTATCATCGTCAACATATATTTCAAGCGCATCTTTTTCAGCTATACCTAGTGTACGACGAAGTTCGATAGGAATAACTACGCGTCCTAATTCATCAACTTTACGAACAATACCTGTAGATTTCATTATTAAAGTTTCTCCTCTCAAGAGTGTATATTTTTCGCCAAAATTCGACATTAACCTCTTTTATGTACTTAATCATACCAAGTACTACCATATTGGTCAATAATTATTCTTCTGTTTTCATTAGATTTGATGATAAAAATATGACTACGCTTACATAATATTCCTCTAAAAAAGATGAATTATATCATTCTTGGGAATAATATTGATATTTTTGGAAATAATATGTGGAATAAATATAATTCGACAAAAATGCTTAGATGAATAGATTGAAACCCATAACCCATTTAGATAAAATGAATATTATAGAAGATTCAGCATTGGAGGCAGCAATCATTGAATGCACAAGACAAAACTTTTTATATAACGACACCAATTTACTATCCGAGTGGTAAATTCCATATTGGAACGGCTTATACAACTGTAGCTTCCGATGCAATGGCAAGATATAAACGCTTACGAGGTTATGATGTACGTTTCTTAACAGGTATGGACGAGCATGGACAGAAGATACAGGAAAAAGCCCAGGAAGCTGGAATGGAACCACAAGCTTACGTAGATGAAATTGCGGAAGCTTCTAAGAAAACATGGGCCACTATGAATATATCTTACGATGACTTTATTCAAACTACGGAAAAACGCCATACTCAAGCGGTAGAGAAAATTTTTAAAAAGTTCCTAGATAACGGAGATATTTATAAAGGTGAATATGAGGGTTTATATTGTACTCCTTGTGAATCTTTTTTCACAGAAACTCAATTAGATGAAGGAAACTGTCCTGATTGTGGTAGACCTGTTCATAAAGTAAAGGAAGAATCCTATTTCTTTAATATGAAGAAGTATGCTGATCGCTTGCTAGATTACTACGAAAATAATGTGGAATTTATCGAGCCAGAGTCTAGAAAAAATGAAATGATTAATAATTTCATCAAGCCAGGCCTAGAGGACCTATCTGTCTCTAGGACTTCCTTTGATTGGGGAATCCATGTTCCAGGGGATGCGAAGCATGTTATTTACGTATGGGTGGATGCTTTAACTAATTATATTACTTCACTAGGTTATATGTCAGATGATGATTCTCTATTCAAAAAGTACTGGCCAGCAGATGTACATGTAGTAGGGAAGGATATTGTACGTTTCCATACAATCTATTGGCCAATATTCTTAATGGCTTTAGACTTACCTCTACCTAAAAAGGTTTTTGCACATGGGTTTATCATGATGAAGGACGGTAAGATGTCTAAATCTAAAGGAAACGTTGTATACCCAGAGATGCTAGTAGAGAAATATGGCTTAGACGCTACTCGCTATTTCTTACTTCGTGAGCTTCCATTTGGTCAAGATGGTGTATTCTCTCCAGAATCCTTTGTAGAACGTACAAATTTTGACCTTGCAAACGACTTAGGGAATCTATTGAATAGAACAGTTTCTATGATTAATAAGTATTTTGGTGGTCAGATTCCTGTAAACCAAGGCGAACCTACTGAATTTGATAGTACATTACAACAATTTGCTAAAGAAGCAATTGAAAAATATGAATCAAATATGGAAAAAATGCAATTTAGTATTGTATTGGGAGAGCTTTGGTCTCTAGTATCTCGCACTAACAAATATATTGATGAGACACAACCATGGGTGCTTGCAAAGGATGAGGCGACTAAAGCGCAGCTAGCTAGTGTCATGACTAACCTAGCAGAAAGCCTTCGCCAAATAGCTACATTGATTCAACCATTTATGCCTAACAGCCCAAAAGAAATTATGGAGCAGCTGGGATTAACAGAAATGTATCTAGAATGGGATAAGTTAGGGAAATTTAATGTTATTCCAGAAGGTACACAAGTAATAAGTACAGGAGTACCGATTTTCCCTCGCTTAGACGTAGATGAGGAAGTTGCTTATATTCGTGAGAAAATGCGAGGTTCTGTTATGACTTCACAAGAAGAGGTGAAGGAAGAACCAGAAGAAGAGCAAACAGAGGAAATATCAATTGACGATTTCTTTAAAGTTGATCTACGTGTAGCAACTGTTTTAGAATGTGAAGCAATCCCTAAAGCAGACAAGCTACTTAAATTACAATTAGATTTAGGTTATGAGAAGCGCCAAGTAGTATCTGGGATTGCAAAGCATTATAAGCCGGAGGAACTTATCGGTAAGAAGGTAATTGTAGTGGCTAATTTAAAACCAGTTAAACTTAGAGGAGAGCTATCTCAAGGTATGATTTTGGCTGGTGAAAAAGATGGATTTTTAACTCTAGCAACTGTAGATGAAAAATTAGAAAATGGTGCACAAGTAAAATAATTGATTATCCAAAAAACTGTCGCATGAGCGGCAGTTTTTTTGTACTAATAAAGAGAATTTTTACTTTGAAAGCTTCTCCTTGGTGAAAGGTGGAAAAGCTGTAGTGTCAATTGTGTAGCAGTATTCAAAAATAAAACGCCTTTGTTAAAGGCGCTTTAGTAAATATCTATTTGAGGTATTACCTTAAATATTAATTGTCAGTACAACTTGGACATTAATTGTTGAAACTGCAGGTGACGATTCCAGTGGGATGAGTGAGACAGAAAGCCTTCACAAACATGCGTGAGCTTGTAGCGATGGCTTATCCGCTCTCCCCACTTAAAAGACTCCGCCCATAGCAGAAATCAAATATACGTTATTCTCTTCCATATTTCTTTAATACCGTTCTTCATCGGAAATTGAATTTAATTCATTTAGCATCCTTTTTATGGGATGTCGGTTGATCAACAAATTGATCAACTTGCATGGTTAGTTCTTCCACAAGCTCTTTAAGTAACTGCTTTTGCTCAGTGGATAATTTTCCTTTAACATCATCTAGATTTACGCCATTTTTACGCAGTGTATCACTTACTATTAAATCAATGACCTTTTCAGGAATTGCATTTTTTTTAGGTAAATCGCTCACGTCCATCACTCCTTCTTGTAATATCATTTGTATTATTATATGCAACTATGAATTAAGAGGAGACGAGGGATGTTTTTCGTTTTCCAAACCTACTAATTTTTAGACTCATTAAAAATCTTAGCTGGAGGTTAAATAGAAAATATTTTAAACATATAATCGCTCGAATCCATTTTGAGCGTACTATAATTATATTTAAGTTTTTCTAGACTCTTCGATTTATTTCGAATTTATTATAGAATATCTAACCTAGCTACTAAAGCAAGAAGGATTTGAAGCATTGCCTGAATGTTCACTGCCAAGTCGGTATCAGTGGTTGTAACTGTTATATTTCTTGACCCCTCGACAATCGTTTTTTGAACGTTTCGTTGTTTAGTTTTTATAAATTGTTTCATATCTTGAGCAACTGCTCTAGCTTGATCTGTATCTCCTAGAGTAACGCTAATAACTGCTGCAATTGCAGCTTGAATTCCTAATTGTAACGACAAAGCTGCTTGGGTATCTGTTGTTTGAATTTCAACACCTTCCGAATCCCTTACAATAATCCATTCATATGATTGTTGCTTATTGGAAACGATTTGTTCTCCGTTTTGCTGAACATCCGCATTGTTATTTCTGGTGTCATTGCAATGATCTAATGCTCTCCATTTATTCATATTTTCACCTCTTTTCATTTTATATTAAATTTAAAGAACATCTAATCTAACTACTAATGAAACCAATACTTGTAGCATTGCCTGAATATTCACGGCCAAGTCTGTATCAGTAGTTACAATGTTAACGTCATTTGAGTTATCAATAATGATTTTTTGTCTATTGGTTTGTTCGTCATTAAATTGTTGAAAAATGTCATTTGCAACAGCTTGACCCTGATCAGAATCCCCAATTGCAATACTTACTACTAGAGCAATTGCAAGTTGTAAGCCTACTTGAAGGGATACCGATGCTTGAGTATCTGTTGTCTGAACAGTAATGTTGCATGAATCCTTAATCCAGATTAGTTCATCGGATTCTTGGTCTACAGATGAGACCTGATCAAAATCTTCTAAGACCGTTGCTTCACTAAAGTCATTATTATAATGCCAGTGATTCTTTTCCTGGGCGCTATCCTCAGAATTAAAGCCGTTACAACGTTGGCAGTTCCTTACTGGATAATTACTTTCGTAACTACAATGTTTACATTTCCAGTGACTCATATAAAATCTCCTTTCCTATTTACTAGCTTGGTTGTAAAAAATGCTTAATTTGCAACCTCACTTCTGTATCATATGAACAAGTTAATTACTGACATAGTTTTTTTGACTATCTAAAAAAACTATGTTTTTTTAAATGAATATCTATTTTTAGAAGAAATCTTAAAAGTACAGTAGGTGTTTTAAAAACCCAGATTTAATCTGGCCTGAGGACTTCAATATAGGGAGATAAATAGTTTGATTATGGTGGAAGGTATAAATGATTTAGGAATTTTGTGTATTAAAGTTGATCATGAAGGAATGCGTTATCAGGAGGAAATTAGATGAGAGATTGGACATTTTTATATCTATTAAATTAATGTCATTAATAAAGCAATATAAAATTTTTCTCCAAAGAGTCGTTACCTATATAAAGCATAAAAAAGAGTCATTATTAATGACAAATACCCTATTTATGGTATTGTTTTAAAGTTAATTAACAAATTATTTAATCGAAATTTACCTAAAGAAAACCTTTCCTATTTAAAATTATTTAAGTCAATTTGGTTAATAATATTAAATCGATTAAGTTCCTAAAACATCTAAATAGTATTCGATAAATCCTATTTTTAATTGAATATTTTTGGGAAACTTGTCATTTTATAAGGTAAAATTAATCAAAATAATTGAAAAAATGACTCATTTAATGTAAATGTAATAGTATTGTGATGATTGTAAACAAATAAAAAAGTAAAATGAAGCTCAGATAGGAGAATGAATATGCTAATAGATACACATGTCCATTTAAACGCAGACCAATATGACGAAGATCTTCAGGAAGTAATTCAAAGAGCCTTGGAGGCAAATGTGAACAAAATGGTCGTAATTGGTTTTGATCGTAAAACAATTGAACGTGCAATGGAGTTAGCAGAAAAATATCCGTTTATTTACGCAGTAATCGGCTGGCATCCCGTGGACGCAATCGATTGTACTGAGGATGATTTACAATGGATTGAAGAGTTATCTGCTCATAAAAAAGTAGTAGGTATTGGTGAAACAGGGCTAGACTATTATTGGGACAAGTCTCCAAAAGAAATTCAGCAGACTATCTTCCGCAAGCAAATACGTTTAGCACAAAAGGTAAACTTGCCAATCATCATACATAATCGCGAAGCAACAGAAGATGTAGTAAGAATTCTTAAGGAGGAGGAGGCTCATCTTACAGGTGGGATTATGCACTGCTTCGGTGGAAGTGTAGAAACAGCTAAACAATGTATTGATATGAACTTTATGATTTCACTTGGTGGACCAGTAACATTTAAAAATGCCAAAAAGCCAAAAGAGGTGGCAACTGAAATTTCTTTAGATCATTTGTTAATCGAAACGGATGCTCCTTATTTGGCCCCACATCCTCATAGAGGTAAAAGAAATGAACCGGCACTTGTTGCCCTAGTAGCAGAAGAAATTGCACGATTGAAGGGTATCTCGGTTGAAGAAGTAGCTGAAGCAACAACCCGTAATGCCAAGAGGTTTTTCCACATCGAAGACTAAAATTTATCTGTAATTTTCAATTGGTATACGCACAGTTATGTAAAAATTGGTAAAAACCTAAAGTGTTGACAAGCTTAAAAGTACTCTATATAATCACACGAGTGAACAAGGAGGCGTTTTTCATGCAAGATAAAACCATGAAAAACCTGTTCTTTCATTCATTGAGGAGCAAGAAAACACTAGTAACGATAGCATCTTTACTATTGTTTTTTGCAGTAGTTTCGTTCGTTTTATACGAAGGAACAAAGAAAACTGTTGCTTTAACAGTTAACGGAGAACAACAAGAAATAACAACACATGCCAATACAGTTGGTGAGCTGCTAGATGAAAATAATCTAGTAATCACTAACGATGATTTTTTACATCCCTCAGTGAACACTTCAATCAAAAATAATTTAGAGATTGAGTGGGAGCAGGCAAGACAAATAGAAATTACGGTAGATGGTAAAATTCAAGCTGTCCAGACTACTGATGATTTAGTTTCAGAAGTACTAGCAAAGGCAAATGTTCCATACACCGAACATGATGCGATTACCCCTGCTGCAGATGCAGAGGTGGGACCCGATAATCGAATTGCAATTGAGAAAGCATATGAAGTAACGCTTATAGATGGCAAGGAAGAGAAAAAATTATGGTCCACTTCGACTACGGTCGCTGACTTTTTAAAAAAACATAAGATTCCATTGAATGAATTGGACCGTGTAGAACAGAAAATGGATGAAATTATACTTCCTAATTCTGCAATACAAATAGTGAGAGTAGAAAAGGTCACCGATGTAGTTGAGGAAGAAACAAACTTTGCAGTAGTTACAAAGAAAGACGATTCTCTTCTAAAAGGAAAAGAAAAAGTAGTTGAAACAGGCGAAAAAGGATCTATTGCGCGCACTTATGAGGTTATAAAAGAAAACGGAGTGGAAGTTTCTCGTAACATAGTAAGTGAAAAAGTAACAAAAGAGCCTAAGAAAAAGGTTGTTTCAGTGGGAACTAAAGTAATGACTGCCAGTGCCAACGTATCGCGTGGTACTAATACCTCAGCAGCCCCATCTGGAGGAAGCGAGTTTTATGTTACAGCTACAGCATACACTGCTAGCTGTAATGGCTGTACAGGAGTAACTGCTACTGGTATTAACCTAAAAGCAAATCCAGACGTGAAAGTTGTGGCGGTAGATCCTAGTGTCATTCCACTTGGATCTAAGGTGTGGGTTGAAGGCTATGGTTATGCAATAGCTGGAGATACTGGTGGAGCTATAAAAGGAAACAAAATAGATCTATTTATGGCTTCCAAATCGCAAGCCTATGATTTTGGTCGCAAAAAAGTACGTGTAAAAGTTTTAAAATAATACAAATGGGAATGTAAGTGGTTAGCATAGTATGAATTATCGGGTGTACTATGTGCTAGCTTGCATGAATATATGTATATAAATTTTCCGTATAGCTTTCCCTCTCGTTGATAGGGAGAGCTTTTTTGCGTTATGATAGAGGCTAGCATAGAAGCAGAAAAGAGGGAAAATGCTTGCGTATAAAAGAAATTATTGTCGTAGAAGGAAAAGATGATACGACTGCTATAAAAAGAGCAGTAGATGCTGATACTATAGAAACCAATGGGTCAGCCATTTCTAAAGAGACACTAATGAAAATTCAGCATGCACAGGAAAAAAGAGGAGTCATAGTATTTACTGACCCAGATTATCCTGGAAGAAGAATTCGTGCAATTATAGAAGAGCAAATACCTGGTGTGAAGCACGCTTTTTTATCTAAGGAAAAAACGATAGCGAAAAACGGTAAGAGCCTGGGAATTGAACATGCCAAGGATGAAGATATTCAACAAGCTCTTAGTGATATTTATACCCCAAAAACTGACTCGGAAACTCATATTTCAATACCTTTAGAGGTGTTAATAGAAGGAAGGTTAATTGGGCACCCCAAAGCCAAGGAACGGAGAACAAGACTGGGTGAATTTTTAAAAATTGGCTATACCAATGGAAAGCAGCTACAAAAAAGGCTATCTATTTTTCAAATACACAGGGAGCAGCTTGAAGCAGCTATTCTGCAACTCGATTTGGAGGACAACAAAGAATGACACAAAAAGATATAGCGACCCCGGTTCGCACACAAGAGATACTTAAAAAATATGGATTTTCATTTAAGAAAAGCTTAGGGCAAAATTTCTTAATAGACCCTAATATTCTTAGAAATATTGTAAGTCATGCTAATTTAACGAAAGAATCAGCAGCTATTGAAATAGGACCTGGTATTGGTGCCTTAACAGAGCACTTGGCAAGAGAGGCAGGAAAAGTAGTTGCATTTGAGATAGACCAACGTCTTTTACCAGTCTTAGATGACACACTGTCACCATATAATAACGTAGAAATCATTCATGGGGATATTCTTGAAGCAAATGTGCTACAAATGTTTGAAGAGAGATTGTCTGATTATAAGGATGTCATGGTTGTAGCTAATTTGCCATACTATGTAACAACCCCTATTTTACTAAAGCTGTTAATGGATCGCTTACCTATTCGGGGAATGGTTGTGATGATGCAAAAGGAGGTGGCAGATCGAATTACCGCTTCACCGGGTACCAAAGCATACGGATCCTTATCAATTGCCATTCAATATTACATGAAAGCAGAAGTAGCGATGACTGTTCCAAAGGCAGTATTTATGCCACAGCCTAACGTTGATTCTGCGGTCATAAAGCTAACTCGCCATGAAACACCGCCAGTCCAAGTTATTGATGAGGACTTCTTGTTTAAAGTTTCAAGAGGCTCCTTTGTTCAACGCAGAAAAACGATTATTAATAACCTTCAATCTTCTCTGCCAAATGGCAAGGAAAAAAAGGAATTAATCGTGCAAGCGTTAGAAAAGGTGGGGGTTAACCCTACTCGCAGAGGAGAAACATTAAGTATTGAAGAATTTGGGCGATTGGCAGATGAACTATATCCTAATTTCCATTAAATTTACTTGTTACAATATTAGTAATGTTAATAAATAAAAGTATCCTAAACTAATAATAAAAACGTTGACAAGAGTATGCTTATGTTGATAAAATGTTTTGTTTGACAAAAAAATGGATATGTGTTAATATTGTAATCAGTGAGGTGTAAGCGGAATGCCAAAAACTTTAGCTGATATTAAAAAGTCATTAGATCATCATTTAGGGAAACGTTTGCAGTTAAAAGCAAACGGAGGACGTAAGAAGACAATCGAACGAGCAGGTGTACTAAGAGAAACATATCATGCTGTATTCGTAATCGATTTGGATCAAGATGAAAATTCTTTTGAACGTGTATCTTATAGTTATGCAGACATTTTGACAGAAGCAGTAGAAATCACTATTTATGACGAAGCAAATAATTCAATTGTAGTAAAATGATTGTTTAGAACTTTTATTTTTACATTTTTATATGACAAAAACTTCTTTCCTCATTCGATTGAATGGGAAGGGAGTTTTTTTCTTTATATCGGACATACTAATATTGCTAGTTGTTATTAGGAGGATTCACCAATATGGCTAGAAGAGGAATTATGTCTAAAGAATTAAAAGAAGAGATTGCAAAAGATCTTGGATTTTATGATGTAGTTAAAACTGAAGGCTGGGGTGGGATTAAATCCCGTGATGCAGGTAATATGGTGAAACGCGCAATTGAAATGGCTGAACAACAAATGAACAACCAAAGTAAATAAATCTTACCGAGCACGATATCCAAAAATAACGTACAACTAGCAAAGAAAAGGCGAATTATTAGCCTTTTCTTTTTGATTGTTCTCATTTTTTTCAAAAAGGTAGTACTATGGTAAAATAGGGAACAGCATAAGTAGGAAAAGGAGCAGATGGGATGTACTACGTAAAAGCACCTGCTAAGATAAATTTAACACTCGATGTATTACATAAACGCCCCGATGGTTTTCATGAAGTGGAAATGATTATGACCACGGTTGATTTGGCAGACCGAATTGGGCTTGAATTGAGAGACGATGGAATCATACATATTATTTCAGTAGACCGCTTTGTTCCAAATGATCATCGTAACCTTGCCTATCAAGCGGCAAAGGTACTGAAGGAAATGTATAAGGTGAAATCTGGTGTCTCTATTAAAATTGAAAAGAATATACCAGTAGCAGCTGGTCTGGCTGGTGGTAGCAGCGATGCAGCAGCTACCTTGAAGGGTTTAAATATACTTTGGGAGTTAAACCTTACATTGGACGAGCTAGCTCAAATCGGGACAAAAATAGGATCAGACGTAGCATTTTGTGTATACGGAGGAACTGCTTTGGCAACAGGCCGAGGAGAAAAAATTCAAGAGCTCCCAACGCCAGCTAACTGTTGGGTGATATTAGCTAAGCCGACACTAGGTGTATCAACAGCTGATGTATATGGAAACTTAAAAGTTGATCAGATTGTTCATCCGAAAACGACGCAGATGTTGAAGGCTATACAGGAAAAAGATTATGAATTAATGTGTAACTCCCTAGGTAATGTTTTAGAGGATGTCACCTTAAAGCTTTATCCTGAAGTGGCAAACCTAAAGGAGCAAATGCAACGTTTTGGCGCAGATGCAGTATTGATGAGTGGAAGCGGTCCAACCGTCTTTGGTCTTGTCAACCATGAATCTAGAGTTCAGAGAGTATATAACGGACTAAGAGGATTTTGCGACGAAGTTTATGCAGTAAGACTAATGGGAGATAGAGAATTTCTTGCTTAAACACGTATAATTGTGTTAAGTTTTCTATAAAACATTCGTGATTAGAGGTGATAAGATGAAATGGAAAAGAAGCGAACGACTAGTTGATATGACTCAATATTTAATGGAACATCCTCATAAATTAATCCCTTTGACTTTTTTTGCTTCCTTATACCAATCTGCCAAGTCTTCTATTAGCGAAGACTTGACGATAGTTAAAGAAACATTTGAGGAAAGAGGTAAAGGTTTGCTAGTTACCATACCCGGTGCAGCAGGTGGAGTAAAATTTATCCCTACGATGACCGAAGAAGATGTGAAAAAGGTTGCTCAAGAACTGATGGTTCAGTTGTCGAAAGCAGAGCGCCTTCTACCAGGCGGTTATTTATACATGACAGATTTATTAGGCGAACCTGCTCTTATGAATAAGATAGGAAAAGTCTTTGCATCTGCATTTGCGAACGAAAAAATCGATGCTATTATGACAGTCGCAACTAAAGGTATTCCTATCGCACATGCTATAGCTAGACACTTAAACGTACCTGTAGTCGTAGTTAGAAGAGATAGTAAGGTTACGGAAGGACCGACTGTCAGCATCAATTATGTTTCTGGTTCTGCTAGAAGGATTCAAACAATGGTTCTATCTAAGAGAAGCATGGAAAAAGGGCAACGCGTTCTTATTACCGATGACTTTATGAAAGTCGGTGGAACAATTAACGGAATGAAGAGCCTGTTAGAAGAATTTAATTGTGAGCTTGCAGGGATTGCCGTTCTAGTAGAGGCGGAGCATGAAGGAGATCAACTAGTTAAGGACTACTTGTCCTTAGTTAAATTGCATGAAGTAAATGAAAAAGACGGAACCATCGCTTTAACAGAGGGAAATTATTTTTTAGAGGGGAGACAACAATGATGAAAATAGTATCAACAAATAATGCACCGGCTGCAATTGGTCCATATGTACAAGGTATGGTAGTAAACGGGATGTTTTATAGTTCTGGACAAATTCCTTTAACACCTGAAGGAAAGGTAGTAGAGGGATCTATTACAGAACAGACCGAGCAAGTATTTGCTAATCTAGATGCTGTTTTAACAGAAGCTGGGTCCTCCTTGACTCAAGTAGTCAAAACCTTAGTATTTTTGAAGGATATGAATGACTTTGCAGAGTTTAACCTAGCTTATGAAAAACATTTTGGTGAACATAAACCAGCTCGCTCAGCAGTAGAAGTAGCACGTCTACCTAAGGATGTAAAAGTAGAAATTGAAGTAATAGCAGTTGTTTAATAGTAAAACGCATGTTTTCCTCGGAAACCATGTGTTTTTTTGTATGAATAAACAGAACTAGCTGTATTACATAAATATTATTATAATCTATAAAATATTAAAAATATTCCCAAACTAAGAAGGAAATTTTAAATTTTTGTGGAATAGTAAGTTAATATAGATATTTGCAACTAGGGGGAAGGAGAAATTACATGGAAGTCACAGATGTAAGATTACGCAAAGTATTAACGGATGGTCGTATGAGAGCGATCGCTTCCATCACACTGGACAATGAGTTTGTAGTCCATGACATTAGAGTTATTGAGGGAAATGCAGGACTGTTTGTAGCCATGCCAAGTAAGCGAACACCTGAAGGAGAATTTCGAGATATAGCTCATCCCATTAACGTGGGCACTCGATCTAAAATCCAGGATGCGGTGTTGTATGCCTATCATTTAAGCGATGATGCAGTTCCTGAAGTAGAAGAAGCAACGGCAGAAGCATTATGATAAGATGCTGAATCATTAAGGTGTTTGTCTCCTAAAGGAAGCTTATGACGTAAAATTATCTGTCGAAATTAGATAGGCAGCTTTTTAATATTGTTGAAAAGCTGCCAATATAATCCTCGTTATTATTTTTTAACTACAATAAAGCTCTTCTGCTGGCCTTCATCATTTAACCTATCAAAACAATTATCCCTTACCTATCATTATCTGATATTATTCCCCGATGTAAGATTCATTTCTTCATGTATTATACGCCTATTAATATCCAAAGCTGTGGAAAAAGTTGTGTAATTATTAATAGAATAGGATAAAAAATATATATATTACTTGTTTTGTCATGTATTTGTCAAGAGAATTCCTTGAAAAAAACCCTCATTTCCTATATAGTCAAAAGAGGAAATTAGCCCACTGGAGGGAAATATCAAATGACAAATACCTATGCGGTTGTTTTAGCAGCCGGTAAAGGCACTCGTATGAAGTCTAGTCTATATAAAGTATTACATCCTGTATGTGGTAAGCCAATGGTAGAGCATGTTATTGATAACATGGAAAAAGTAGGAGTAGAGAAGATTGTTACAATCGTAGGCCATGGTGCTGAAATTGTAAAAAGTGAGCTTGGCAATCGAAGTGAATACGCATTACAAGCTGAGCAATTAGGTACGGCTCACGCAGTTTTACAGGCAGAAGAATCACTTGCTAATCTTCAGGGAACTACAATCGTTGTTTGCGGGGATACTCCATTAATTACTGCAGAAACTATTAAGGCTTTGCTAAAGCATCATGAAGAATCCAAAGCAAAAGCAACCATTTTAACTGCTATAGCAGATGATCCTACTGGTTATGGAAGAATTATTCGTAACGAGGCGGGACACGTTAAATCTATAGTAGAACATAAAGATGCAACAGCAACGGAGCAGCTAGTAAAAGAAATTAACTCTGGTACTTACTGCTTTGATAATGAAGCACTATTTAAATCACTAAAGTTAGTAAAAAATGAAAATGTTCAGGGTGAATATTATTTACCTGATGTAATTGGTATACTACAGCAGGACGGAGAAATTGTTTCTGCTTACGCAGCAAAAGATTTTGACGAAACTCTTGGTATTAATGATCGTGTAGCACTTTCTCAAGCAGAACAAATTATGCACTCACGAATTGCTCATCATCATATGCGTGAAGGTGTAACAATCATAGACCCTCAAAGTACATATATAAGCAGTGAAGCAGTTATTGGCGCTGACACTGTACTACAGCCCGGAGTCATTATTGAGGGAAAAACAATAATTGGAGAAAAGTGTACAATTGGTCCTAACAGCCATATTGTATCTAGTGTTATTGGGGCAGAAACAACTGTCCACTCCTCGGTTGTATTATCTAGTGAAGTTGGAAATCATACAGCTATTGGCCCGTTCGCACATATCCGTCCACAATCGGAACTTGGAGATCAAGTTAAAATTGGTAACTTCGTTGAAGTGAAAAAGTCGGTTGTAGGTAATGGAAGTAAAATTTCTCATCTAAGTTATATGGGGGATGCAGCCATTGGTACAAATGTAAACATTGGTTGCGGAGCAATTACGGTTAATTATGATGGTAAAAACAAATTTATGACGACAATTGAAGACGATGCATTTGTTGGATGTAATTCTAATCTTATAGCACCGGTAACGATAGGTAAAAAAGGATATGTAGCAGCAGGATCTACAATAACCAAGAATGTTCCTGGTGAAGCACTGGCTATTGGCCGAGCAAGACAAGAGAATAAAGAAGGCTACGTAAAAAAACTCAAACTAAAATAACCAATTATTCAGGAGGATTATCATGACTCATCGATATGAAAATGCCAAACTAAAAATATTTACTCTTAATTCTAATAAAAAATTAGCTGAAGAAATTGCAAAAGAAGTTGGAGTTCCGCTAGGGAAAAGTACTGTTACAAGATTTAGCGATGGCGAGGTCCAAATCAATATCGAAGAGAGCATTCGTGGGTGTGATGTATTTATCGTTCAATCCACCTCGGGTCCTGTAAACGAACATATAATGGAACTATTAATAATGTTAGATGCAGTAAAACGTGCTTCTGCTCGTAGCGTAAGCGTGGTTTTACCTTATTACGGATATGCTCGTCAAGACAGAAAAGCTCGTGCACGTGAGCCAATTACAGCTAAGCTAGTAGCTAATCTACTGACTTCTGCAGGTGCAACTCGAGCAATCGTTCTAGATTTGCATGCACCACAAATTCAAGGTTTCTTCGATATTCCAATAGACCATTTAGTGGCTGTGCCTATTCTATCTGACTATTTCTTAACGAAAAACCTAGATCCTTCTGAGGTTGTTATAGTTTCACCTGACCACGGTGGAGTTACACGTGCTCGCAAAATGGCAGACCGTTTAAAAGCACCAATTGCTATTATCGATAAACGACGTCCACGCCCGAATGTTGCTGAAGTAATGAACATAGTTGGTAATGTAGAAGGTAAAACGGCTATTTTAATCGATGATATCATTGATACAGCAGGGACAATTTCTATTGCTGCTAATGCCTTAATGGAGAGTGGCGCTAAAGAGGTTTACGCATGCTGTACACATCCTGTGTTATCGGGTCCTGCGATTGAACGTATTGATAACTCTGTTATTAAAGAATTGGTTATTACAAATTCTATCCAATTACCAGAAGATAAGCATTCTCCAAAAATTAAAGAGCTATCTGTAGCCAAACTATTAGGAGATGCGATTGTTCGTGTATTTGAAGAAAAATCTGTAAGTACGCTGTTTGATTAATGCTTATTTAACTTAATATATGTTTGAATCATCCTTCCGAAGGGTATCTTATTTATAGTTACTTATACTTCGGGAGGATGATTTGATTATGGCTACTATTATAAAGGCACAAAAAAGATCACAAAAAGAAAATTCCAAACTAAGAAACAGTGGTTACATACCAGCAGTAGTTTATGGTTTTAAGGTCGATTCCCAACCAATTGCGGTGGATGAAAAGGATTTAACAAAAACACTACGTGAGGTTGGAAGAAATGGTGTAATGAAGCTAGATGTGGAAGGCAGTTCTGTTAATGTAGTATTGAATGATTATCAAATGAACATCCTAAAGGGACAAATGATTCATGCCGATTTCCTTGCGATTAATATGAAGGAAGAGTTAGAAGTAAGTGTAACGGTCAATACTACTGGAACTTCTATTGGTGTTTCAGAGGGTGGGTTACTGCAACAACCAAATAGAGAAGTAACTGTATTAGTAAAACCTTCTGATATCCCAGATTCCATTGAAGTAGATGTTACAGAAACTGCTATTGGTGATACTATAACAGTCGGAGATGTTAGGGAAAAGGTAAATTATACTATAGTAGAAGATGATGATTTCACTTTAGTAACAGTATCTGCACCAAGAGTAGAAACAGAGCCTGAAACAGAAACAGAAGCTGAAGACACAGAAGAAGCACCATCAGAGGAATAGGTAGAAGAGATTGTCATAGACAATCTCTTTTTTTCAGGTAAGTAAGAAGTTTGGACTTTCCCGATTTCATGCCGTGTATACACACCAAGACATTCCACTCGCTTTATAGATGTTTATATCCACTGTTATGTTAGAATAAAAGAAATAAGAGTTAAAGGAATGGAATGTAATGAAAATGATCGTTGGCCTTGGAAATCCAGGCAAGCAGTATGAAGCTACGAGACATAATATTGGTTTTCAAGTAATAGATGAGCTTTCAAAAAGGTTGAGTATCCCACTTAACCAATCGAAGTTTAATGGTATGTATGGGACAGGACATATTGGAACTGAGAAAGTGATGCTTTTAAAGCCATTAACTTACATGAATCTATCGGGAGAATGTATTGTTCCCCTGATGGATTATTTTGGGGTAGAGGATGAAGAATTAGTTGTAATTTACGATGACTTGGATCTTCAAGTAGGAAAACTAAGACTAAGACAAAAGGGAAGCGCTGGAGGGCATAACGGGATAAAGTCAATCATTCAACATCTGGGTACGCAGGAATTCAATCGTATTCGCATAGGGATAGACCGACCCAAAAACGGCATGAAGGTTCCAGACTATGTCCTCTCAGATTTTACGAAGGAAGAAAAAATTGAAATAGAAATAGCTACTCAAAAGAGTGCAGATGCATGTGAACAATGGTTTAATAAGAGCTTCTTAGAAGTCATGAATATTTTTAACGGTGCATAAAACAAGAAGTAAAAGCCTATACTTCCTAAAAAGGGGGTTAATGGCTATGCCGATTCGTTATAGATGTCGCCATTGTGAAACAGAAGTAGGCCAGCTACCATTGGATTCCATAGACGAGGCTTTTCTACAAAAAAATAATATTGAGCCAGAAGAACAACATATATATATTCAAACGGGAGCTGAGGGAGATTATACAATCCAGTGTATTTGCGAAGAGTGCCAAACCTCTTTGCAGAAATTTCCGAGTTACTACGCATTAAAAAAATGGATACAGTAAATGCTTTGGCACATTTTGTGCACAAAGCCTTTTTCTGTTTTTGCTGTTCCAAATAAATCGTTTTATTTGTTTATTAGATAAGGGTGGGTGGAAATGGAACTGCTAAGTAATTTATTGATCGAAGATACACAAATGCAAAAGCTAGTGAAAGATTTAGAGAGTGGTACTGATCAAACTTTAGTAACGGGCCTCTCAGGGAGTGCCAGGGCTGTCTTTACTAAAATGCTGCATAAAGCATTAGAAAAACCAATCCTTATTGTCACACCAAACCTGCTACATGCGCAGAAGCTTACTGAGGATTTAGTTAAGCTCCTAGGAGAAGAATTGGTGAGATTGTATCCTGCAGATGAATTGATAGCTGCAGATATATCCATTGCAAGCCCCGAGTTACGTGCGCAACGGTTAGAAGCACTAGACCATATGCTCAATGTTAAACGAGGAGTCTACATTGTCCCGGTGTCTGGCTTGAAAAAGCGTATGGGAAATGTAGGTGATTGGAAGAATAGCTCCATCGTCCTTGTAGAGGGAGAGGACCTTATATTAGACACCTTCCTGCAAAATCTAGTGGATATGGGTTATGTCCGTCAGCCGATGGTTACCGCACCTGGGGAGTTTGCGCTTCGTGGCGGCATAATTGATATTTATCCCTTGTATTTAGAGAATCCAATTCGTATTGAATTGTTTGATACTGAGATTGATTCAATCCGTACCTTCTCTGCGGAAGATCAGCGTTCCTTAAAGAAGTTAAAGGATATTCGTATACTACCAGCTACTGAATACGTACTGACTAAGGGGAAAAAGGTATTGCTTGCTCAAAAGCTAGAGGACGCATTAGCGGAGAGCCTGAAAAAGGTAAAGCTTCCTGACATGAAGGAGAAGTTTTATCAAAACATTCAACAGGATATAGAGTTATTAAAACAAGGCGAACAACCGAAAGAATTCATGAAGTATATTTCGTTAATAGAAGAAGATAGTTTCTTAGGAGATTATTTTGATCCGAGTGGAATTATTTTATTTGACGAGCTCGGACGTATTCAAGAAGTAACGGAAACGTTAGAAAAGGAAGAGAATGATTGGTATCTTTCATTGCTCGAAGAAGGAAAAACGGTCCACGATGTAAAACCATCGTATAACTTAAAAGAGATTATCCAAAAGCTTCCCAACTATAAAGTATATCTATCCTTATTCTCGCGCACGTTCTCTGGGGTAGTTATTAAGAAAGCGATGAATGTATCTTGTAAGCCAATGCAAAATTTCCATGGACAAATGCATTTGTTGAAGAACGAAACGGAGAGGTTTGCCCAAGGTAAATTTAGAGTAGTCATTTTGGCAGACGGTAAAGACCGTGTACAAAAAGTTCATACTGTACTAGAAGACTATGAAATAGTATCTAAGATTGGACCAACTGCAAAGGACTTTGACAAACCTGGTATTTTTATCGTTGAGGGTGATTTAGAGGCTGGCTTCGAATTGCCTCTGCAAAGAATTGCGGTCATTACAGATTCTGAATTGTTTAAACAAAAGCATAAGAAAAAAGCGAGAACACAAAAAGTAACAAACGCAGAACGTATTAAAAGCTACTCAGAGATAAAACCTGGAGACAACGTTGTACATATCCATCATGGGATAGGGAAGTATATAGGAATAGAAACATTACTTGTAAACGGAATCCATAAAGACTATTTGCATATCCGCTACCGTGGAGAAGATAAGTTATTTGTCCCTGTAGATCAAATTGACTTAATACAAAAATATGTTGCTTCCGGAGAAAAGGATCCAAAGCTTCATAAACTAGGTGGAGCAGACTGGAAGAAAACAAAATCTAAAGTATCTGCAGCAGTGCAGGATATTGCAGATGAGCTTATCAAGCTCTATGCAAAACGAGAGGCCGAGGTGGGATATGCATTCGAACCAGATGGGGAAATGCAACATACCTTTGAGGCAGCATTCCCATACGAGGAAACAGAAGACCAGCTTCGTACAATAGAAGAAGTTAAAAGAGATATGGAAAGACCGAGGCCGATGGATCGCTTAGTATGCGGGGATGTGGGTTATGGTAAGACAGAAGTTGCTATTCGTGCTGCGTTTAAAGCAGTCATGGAAGGTAAACAAGTAGCATTCCTATGTCCTACGACCATACTTGCACAGCAACATTACGAAACGATGATGGAGCGTTTTCAAGATTTTCCGATTCAAGTAGGTCTGTTAAGTCGCTTTAGAACTAAAAAGCAACAGGCGGAAACTATTAATGGTTTGAAAAAGGGCCTTATAGACATTGCTGTGGGTACGCACAGAATCTTGTCAAAAGACGTGGAGTATCAAGATCTTGGACTATTAGTCGTCGATGAGGAGCAGCGTTTTGGGGTGAAGCATAAAGAGAAGATTAAACAGCTAAAAACCAACGTAGATGTTATTACACTAACAGCTACGCCAATTCCTCGTACACTTCATATGTCGATGATAGGCGTACGTGATTTGTCCGTCATCGAAACTCCTCCTAAAAACCGTTTTCCAGTACAAACCTATGTAATGGAATATAACGGTGCGTTAGTAAGAGAGGCAATTGAAAGAGAGCTAGCAAGGGGAGGACAGGCATTTTTCCTCTACAATCGAGTAGAAGACATTACACGCAAAGTGGATGAGATTCAAATGCTTGTTCCAACTGCTAGAGTTGGATACGCACATGGGCAGATGTCTGAAACAGAGTTGGAATCCGTAATTATCAGTTTCTTAGAGGGTGAATATGATGTGCTTGTTACGACGACTATTATAGAAACTGGGATTGATATACCGAACGTTAATACATTAATTATTCATGATGCTGATAAGATGGGGCTATCCCAGCTGTACCAATTACGTGGTCGAGTGGGTCGTTCCAACCGTGTTGCCTATGCCTATTTAATGTATCAAAGAGATAAAGTATTGACTGACGTAGCGGAAAAAAGACTACAGGCAGTGAAGGAATTCACAGAGCTAGGTTCCGGGTTCAAGATAGCAATGCGAGATTTATCGATTCGTGGAGCTGGAAATCTACTTGGCTCCCAACAGCATGGGTTTATCGATTCAGTAGGTTTTGATCTATATACGCAAATGCTAGAAGACGCTATCCAAGAAAAACAAACCGGTATTAAAAAGGAAGAATTACAGGAAATCGAAATAGTATTAGGAACAGATGCTTACATTTCAGATGAATATATTCCTGACGGATATCAAAAAATTCAAATGTATAAGCGTGTTAAAGCAATGGAAAAAGAAGAAGAGTACCTCGATTTAGTAGATGAACTACAGGATCGTTTTGGAGATATTCCTTTAGAAGCTGAAAGATTGCTCCGTATTGCTAGGATGAAGGTTTGGGGCAAAGAGGCCGGTGTAGAATCTATCAAAGAATCCGATAAAGTTACTACTATCCGTTTAAGTGCAGAGGGTACCAAGACTATTGATGGAGCGAAGCTTCTGGAGGAATCGATGAAATATGGTCGTGCCATAGGCTTTAATGTAGACAAGACAAATCTAGTTTTAACGATCGATGAACGTAAAACTGGGAAGTATAATGCGTTTGATGTTTTAGAAGATATCATGAGTTTATTGCCTAAATCAAAAAAGATATTAGAAGTAAATTAACGTATTGCATATTATTAGGAGATGTGAGCCATACTATGGCAGAAATGAACTTTAATTTCCATTCTGTCGAAAGAGAGGCACACATTACATGAAAGCAACTGGCATAGTACGTCGTATCGATGATTTAGGTAGAGTTGTAATACCAAAAGAAATTCGTAGAACCCTTCGTATCAGAGAGGGAGATCCATTAGAAATCTTCACTGACCGTGAAGGGGAAATCATCTTAAAAAAATATTCTCCAATTAGTGAGCTTGGTGACTTTGCAAAAGAATACGCAGAAACACTATATGAAACATTGGGCACACCAGTGCTTATAAGTGACCGTGATGAAATGATCGCGGCAGCCGGGTTATCTAAAAAGGATTATTTAAAACGAAGATTGAGTCCAGATGTGGAAGACGTCGTCAACAATAGAACGATGGTTATTGAAAAACATGAAAATTCTGTGGAATGGGTTCCAGGAGTGGTAGAAACAGTTAAGTCTTACTGCATCGCTCCAATTATCGCATCTGGGGATCCAATAGGTGCTATATTCCTTTTCTCTAAAGTGCACTTTATTGGAGAAGCAGAAATGAAGGCTATTGAAACTGCAGCTAATTTCTTAGCAAAACAAATGGAAAATTAAACCGACCTTCCTCTTATACAAGAGGAAGGTTTCTTTATATTCATGTATAATAGTGCTATTGCTGGATGGAAGAAGGATTACAGATGAGCAACGAATGGAATATGAAAACTTATATGAAGGGTGCTGCCATGCTAACAGTCGCGGCTATTATCGTGAAACTGTTAAGTGCTATTTATCGGGTACCCTTTCAAAATCTAGTTGGGGATGAAGGCTTTTATATATATCAACAGGTTTACCCTTTCATTGCGATTATTACCACTTGGACATCTTTTGGCTTTGCTGTAGCCCTATCTAAAATTATGTCAGACTATCGAGCTTCTGGTAAATCCTTTGCAATTCCCCAAATAAGAAGGATTGCTTTTTACTATATAGCAATTATTTCGGTGGTATTCTTTTGCTTATTATTTTTTGGTGCCAATTTATTGGCTAATTTTATGGGAGATATCCAACTAGCTCAGCTTTTAAAAGTAGGTTCATATGTTATTCTGCTTATGCCAATGCTTGCTGTCTTAAAAGGAGAATTTCAAGCTGACGGGCGAATGGGATACGTTGCGTATGCTCAAGTAGTCGAGCAGGCAATTCGAGTTTCTGTTATCTTATTTGGAACTTGGGTGGTCCTCTTAAACAGCATGGATCTATACAAAGCAGGAAGTATGGCTATGTATGGTGCAGTTGCAGGAGAATTAGGTGGGGTATTCTTTTTAGGGATAATCTATTGGAAAATAACAAGAAAAACACATACTAAAGAAAACAAATTATTGGTGCCTATTTGGCCAATTGTAAAGGAATTGACGATGCTAAGTGTAAGTGCAAGTATTAGTGCATTGCTGTTCCTACTCCTTCAATTGGTGGATTCCTTTACGGTATTTCAAATACTAGTAGATAATGGAATGGCAAGACAGGAAGCGATGGAAAAAAAGGGTGTGTATGATAGGGGCCAACCATTAGTACAGCTAGGGATTGTCATTGCTTCCACTCTTTCACTTGCCATTGTACCTCTTGTTGCTCATCGTTTAAATAAAGAAAAAGGAAGAACAGCCCTACCTTTTATGCAGCTGACATTTAGAGTAGCATTTACATTTGGAGTCGCTGCAGCGTTAGGACTTATCGCAGTACTGCCTTATTTGAATGAGATGCTGTTTAAAACGCGTGCAGAATCTATTACTCTAATGGTATTTTCATTTCAGATTATTTGGATGTCTTTAATCTTAACGCTAATGGCTATGCTTCAGGGTGGCGGTAAAACTAGAATTCCAACTATTATCTTATTGCTTGGTGTGTGCGGTAAATGGATATTAAACAACATACTAGTACCTAGCTATGGTGTATTAGGTGCTGCTTTAGCGGGTAATATTAGTTTAGCTCTTATATGTTTCTTAATGCTTTTCTACTTTAAGAATCTCTGGAGAATCCGTTTTGCTACGTTAAAATTTTATAAAGGAGTTTCTCTAGCGGCATTTATGATGCTTCTTGCCGTGATTGCATACACTAAGCTGGCAGAGAATATCTTCTTAGCGACTCTCTCAAGCAGAATGCAGGCAATAGTAATTTCAATTAGTGCCGTATCATTGGGAGCCGGTGTCTTTATATTTATATTGACGAAGAAGAGAGTTATCGGGGAGAAAGAATGGTTTTTACTTCCCTTTGGAAGAAGAATGGCCAAACTTCAGCTTTGGTTGAATAAAGAAAAGTAAGGTTGTGAGAAGATGAACGAAATCACGATAATTGGACTTGGAGCCGGCGATATAGACCAGCTTCCTCTAGGAATTTACAAAAAGTTAAAAAATACAGCACACTTATATGTTCGGACGGAACAGCATCCAGTGCTTCAAGAGCTACAAAAAGAGGGAGTGTCGTGGACTAGCTTTGATGAAATTTATGAAAAAAATGATCAATTTGAGAATGTGTACAAAGAGATTGTAGAAAGTCTTTTACAGCAGGCAGAAAATTTCCCACTAGTCTATGCTGTTCCGGGACATCCACTAGTGGCAGAACAAACCGTACAGCTTTTAATAGAAGCGGAAGAGCAAGGTAAGATAAAGATTAAAATAGAAGGTGGACAGAGCTTTTTAGATCCTATCTTTGGTGCTCTTCGTATTGATCCTATTGAAGGATTTCAATTATTAGATGGAACGAGCTTTAAACGAGATGAAGTTCAGATGAATGCCCATGTGTTAATAGGACAAGTATATGATGCGTTTAGTGCTTCCGAGGTGAAGCTAACTTTAATGGAGAAGTATCCTGACGATTATGAGGTGACCATTGTTACGGCAGCTGGCTCCTCGGAGGAGATTTTAAAGAAGGTGCCTTTATTTGAGCTAGACCGAGAAATGGAATTAAATAATCTCACTACTCTATACGTTCCACCAATTCATGAAAAAGAAAATCGTATAAAGGAATGGCAGACCCTCAGAGAAGTGGTAGCCCAATTAAGAGGTCCTGATGGCTGTCCTTGGGATAAAGAACAAACTCATACAACCTTGAAAAAATATGCAGTAGAAGAAGTATATGAACTACTTCAGGCGATAGATGAGGAAGACGACGATCATATTGTTGAAGAGCTAGGAGATGTCTTGTTACAGGTGTTTTTACATGCCCAAATTGGGGAAGATAATGGATACTTTAGTTTAGAGGATGTTTTAGCTTCTGTAACTGAAAAAATGATTCGAAGACATCCACATGTTTTCGGGGATGCAGTAGCAAACAATACAGATGACGTTTTACGTAACTGGCAGACGATTAAAGCGCAAGAGGGTAAGGAGTCAACTAAATCTCTACTTGAGGATGGACTGCGAACAGATTCTTCCTTGCTAACATCTTTTAACTATCAAAAAAAAGCAGCCAAAGTAGGTTTTGATTGGCCGGAGGTTTCTGAAGCTTGGGAGAAATTTGAGGAAGAATTACAGGAGTGGAAGGTTGAGCTCCAGTCAAACGATAAAGAAGCTCAAACAGATGAGTTAGGAGATTTATTATTTACTGTAGTGAATTTAGCACGTTTCCATGGGCTATCTCCAGAGCTTGCTATGATGCAGGCCAATCAAAAATTTAAAAGAAGATTTGAATATATAGAAAAATGTGTCAACCAAGGTAGAAGAAGCTTTGAAGAATATAATTTAGAGGAGCTTGACCAATTTTGGAACGACGCAAAAAAATTAGAGAGGTAGTGAGTACATGAGATTAGATAAGTTTTTAAAGGTTTCAAGACTGATTAAACGAAGAACGTTAGCCAAAGAAGTAGCAGATCAAGGGCGTGTCACCATCAATGGGAAGGTGGCAAAGGCCAGTTCAGATGTAAAGGTTGGAGACGAATTATCTATTCGTTTTGGACAGAAGGTTGTCACTGCTTCAGTGGACGGGATTAAAGATTCTGCCAAAAAAGAGGATGCTGCCTCCATGTTTACGATTATTAAAGAGGAGAGATTAGAAAAGGTCGACTCTCAATTTATTGATGACGAAGATTAATGGTAGATTCTTAAAGAAGATAATAATTAACTGGTCAACTAGTTTAGATCAAGTGTAACAAGTTTCGTAGCAATACCTCTGCTAAAATGTAATCTCCTTATCCAACTAAATCTATCACGAATAAATTCTTTTAAAAAAAAGCGTGATAACAAGTCATGCATCTTTTCAATGCTGCATACAATAGATTAGGACAAGGAGAGGAGAGAGTATATGCAATATCAAGCAGAGAATCAAACTATCACAATTCCGTCGGGGGATCATTTAATTTCACTAAGAAATCGTAAAAGAATGGACTTAACATCTGTAAAAACAATCGAACGATTTGATCAGCAAGAGTTTTATGTACGTACATCTCAAGGAACCCTTCATATTAAAGGAGAGGACTTGAAGATTGTCCATCTAGATGTTGATAAAGGGCTTCTAACTTTGGAGGGCATTGTACGATCAATGGAGTATGATGAGGAACAAAGTTCAGACGGCGCTAGAGGATTACTTCATAAATTATTCGGATGACACTTTCTCTACAGTTTTATAGTTTATTATTAATGATTGCTAGTGGTATCTTAGTAGGTGCAATAATCGAAGGAACGCGATTTATAACGGAGCATACTCCGAGGCGTTCCTTTGTTTTTAAATACCGAGTAATTTTAGAAATAATAGTCTGGATTCTTATGGGACTAGCAACCTTTTATATTCTTTTCAATGTACGCGACGGGATATGGAGAATTTATGATCCACTTGCTCAAGTATTTGGAATTCTCCTGTATCAGTTATTTTTTCAGCCCGTCTTTCGACTAGCTGGAAGAATCTTTTTGCGTTTAGTAGTAATGCCGATTTGGTTTATAATTCGTATCATTTTGACGATTCTTAGAAAAATTATGCATTTAATACTATTCATTATTCGTTTTATCCTAATGCCGTTTCTTATTCTATATAAAAAAATAAAGCAATTGGCCCTACAGAAATTGCCAAAAATGAGTTATAATAAAAGATACAAGAAATCTAAGAAAAGATAGGAGAGAACGATGTGAGACAGAGGCAAATAAAAGAAGAACCATACGAAAAACAAGTGGCATCTATAAATACAGACTATTTACGCTCTGTTCAACGTCGCGATTCTCGTATTAAATCTAAAAAAGTTCGGTTGTTGAGACGCTTAGTAAGTTTCTTCATTGTTTCTATAGCAGTAATAGGATTTTTAGTTACCATCTTGGTTAACAGTCATCAAACCTTGGCTGAGAAAAAAGAACAGCAGGTGCAGGTAGAAGAAGAACTGGCAAAAGCGCAAGAAGACCAAGAAATGCTTAAAATTCAAATATCTAAGTTAAACGATGATGAATACATTGGGAAGCTATTAAGAAAAGAATTTTTCCTTTCAGAAGAAGGAGAAATTATCTTCTCCTTACCAGAAGAAAGTGACAAATAACATAAAAAATCTAACTTGAAGAGAGTGGTCTTGTTGACACTCTTTTTTTGTTAGCTATAATAAAAGATAGGGTCTGTATAAAAAATATACAAATTCATTTATAAAGAACCGCTTAAATTCTAAGGAGGAGCATTTTTTTTATGTCAATTGAAGTAGGCAGCAAGGTACAAGGTAAAGTAACAGGAATCACTAACTTCGGAGCGTTCGTTGAGCTTCCTGGGGGCTCAACAGGTCTAGTTCACATTAGTGAAGTTGCAGATAACTATGTGAAGGATATTAATGAGCATTTAAAAGTAGGCGATATGGTCGAAGTAAAAGTGATGAATGTTGAAGCGGATGGCAAAATCGGCTTATCTATTCGTAAAGCAAAGCCACAAGCAGAAAGACCAGAGAGACCAGAACGTCCTCAGCGTCCACGCAATAATAACCGCCCGAACGATCGTGATCGTCCGAGCAAAGAGAATTTTGAGCAAAAAATGGCAAGATTCTTAAAGGATAGTGAAGATCGTTTGTCTACGTTAAAACGCGCAACAGAGTCTAAACGCGGTGGTAGAGGCGCAAAACGAGGATAATATGCTGTCTGTTTTATCGGTAGAAAAAATGTTTAATAGATGTGGAAAGGTGTTAGCATTGCTAACGCCTTTTTTGTATGGTAAATATTTTCACTATTGGAACAAATGAGGTAAAATATATATGTAATTTAAAGTAGGTTTATCTCATGGGAAATGTGAATTGACTTAAATGAAAAATGATTAATTGTAGAGTGATTGGGTAGTTAAATATTACGAACTATCAGTTTAGGAGGCAAAGCATGACTAAAGATGAAATACTAAAAGCGCATCAGCAATATTTAGAGTGGTTGGATTCTCTTGAGAGCTTAAGTGAAGAAGAAGGGAACACTCCTTACCGTGAAGGAAAATGGACGCCAAATGAAATTATTATGCATATGGCGGAATGGGACAAGTTTACGTTACAGGAACGTCTACCTTTAATGAAAGAAGGAGAAAAACATCAAGCGTATCCAAATTTCGAAGACTTCAATGCAAAAGCTGCAGCCCTTGCTAATGAACAAACATTTAAAGAAACCATTGCTCATGCAAAAGAACAGCGCAAAGCCATCATGGGAGAGCTTAAGAAGATTGATGAAATAGAATGGGATAAATATTTTTATATTGGGGATCATTCCAGCACTATACGCAACTATTTCACTGACTTCCTGGAGCACGACCTACATCATCAAAAACAGATTTCACCAGGCTATAGTAGTTAAATTCATAGTTAAAATTGCAACCCGTAGACCAATTTGAAAGCAATATATGGTCTGCGGGTTTTTAATGTTTAGGAGATTAATAAAATTTTGGGAAAGAAGTATGCTAGGGGGATTAATGAATGATAAAGAGAAACTCAGCGAAGGCTATTATAATTGATGATAAGAGAATATTAGTTATCAAGCTCCATGAAAATAATGAAATCTACTATATTTTGCCGGGCGGAGGGCAAGAGCCGGGGGAAATTTTACATGAAGCCCTCAAAAGAGAGTGTAGGGAAGAGGCAGGAGCAGAGATTATCATTGGAGATATAATATTTGTGCGAGAATATATTGGGAAGAACCATGAATTAGCAGGGAGACACGGAGATTATCATCAGACGGAGTTTATGTTTTTATGTAAAGTCGAGCCGTTAAACTTCGTAAAAAGTACTTTACCTGATAGAGGACAAATCGGTTTAGAGTGGATACCTATTTCCAGCTAATGGAATATAATTTTTCTCCTAAAGGCTTGAGACAACATATAGTTACTTATTTTAAGGAAGGAAAAGCACAGGTCTATGTCGGAGACATTAATTAATAGATAGAGCTTTAGGGCTTTAAGAAGTGCAGAATACAGATTGTGAAGAAAATTTCTCATAGAGAAACTCCGACCTCTTTGAAAATGTATACAGTTTGAGCCCACTTTATAGTGGGCCTATATTTGGTTGGCTCAAAACAAAATAAGTACTTTTCTATGTCGGAAAACGGTTAGTGATCGTTACTGGTAGATTTACCTAATGAAAAACCTTCAAACAAGCGACCACCAAATGGTTCTAGTATTTCGTCGACAAGCTCGATAATTTTTACTTTATCCCGATGCTTGTAATAGGCGTCGAAGACTTCAATAAATTTATGAGCAAACGATTCGTCAAATTGCTTCAATGCGCGATATCCCCACTTAGAAGTACCAACCCACTGACGATTCACTCTTAACACAAACTCGCTAGCTAGCTCTAGGAGGGTATGGACAATAAAGATATCCTCTTCGGGGGTTGTACTTCCGATAAAATCGTCTAAAACATCTGTAAGAAAATAGCGCTTCAATGTAATGGTAGCTTTTGACCATTCCTTCGGTCCATTCGACAATAACAAGCGGGCTTCTCCTTGAATAGACGATAATAACCCATCATCCTTTAAAACCATTCCCTCGACTATCATCTTCGGAAGCGATGGCTTAGCCCTCTCGCAATCCAACTCAAAGTAATGTTTGTAGGAACTTAAATTATGGATAAATACTTCTACAGGCCACCCTTCTACATAAAAGGACTCTCTAAAAGCTGAAAGAATACTATTATCAAAAATTACAATATCCAAGTCAGATGTGGAAGTACCTTCTCCACGAACAATACTCCCAGCCAAAATGGCACCCTGACAGTGAGGATAATATTGCTGAATAAAGTGATTAGCCACTGCAATTGGATCGTTTTTTTCCTTAAACACTTTCTTGCCCCCTTTTATTAAAGGATAGCAAAAAAGAGGCTGCATTTGTGCAACCTCTTTTTAAGATGACCCCTACGGGATTCGAACCCGTGTTACCGCCGTGAAAGGGCGGTGTCTTAACCGCTTGACCAAGGGGCCGTATAATGGCGGCCGAGGGGATCGAACCCCCGACCTCACGGGTATGAACCGTACGCTCTAGCCAGCTGAGCTAGGCCGCCGTTTTAACGAACAAATATCATATTACAAGCGTTTGGACAAAGTGTCAATACTTTTTTGAAAAGATATTTTAAAAAATATATCTACAAAAAAAACTGACAATTTACGTGGCTGCAAAAGCACCTAAATTACTAGGTTTTTAAAGAAGTATGGACCTTAAGTGTAGGCCTCATATTTTAATATTCAAATCATGGTATATCAGGTCGAAAAGTTTTTGAGAGGAGTGTCAGGAAGAGACATACTTTTTGAAATGCAGTAGGTATACTTCGAACATGAGTTGAATAGGGAGGTATACAAATATGAAAACGATTTACGAACAAGAACAAAAAAGAAGCTTTGCGTGGAGAAGGGTAGTAGAAAATATTCAGGCAAGAAAGGTCACCATCTCTTTAATGGTCACATTCTTTGTTCTTTCTTTTTTCTTAGCCCAGGTTGTTCTATTCGAGGCATCGGTCCCATTTTTCTTACCTATATGGGCGTTGGTTAATTTAAGGTTTCAACGTTTTATACCTTGGACGTTTGCAGGAGCACTTTTGGGTAGTATGACGCTTGGGCTAGGACAATTACTAATCCATGTATTTCAAGCGGTATTTTTTACACTTCAAGGAAAAAGGTTTATAGAGAAAATCCCAATACCTTTATTTGTCCTGATAGATGTTGTCCTTATTCAATTGATTTGGCAATTTGTATCGTATGGCGGCGCCGTTCCAATGTCTATTTTGTTAGCTATAGGCTATGAGGGAATCTTAAGTTTGTTCATGACTATCTTTTTATTTCAGTTATTTCTTCCTTTACCTGAGTTCCTTCATAAGAGATGGACTATGGAAAGGATGGGATCAGCTTTATTGATAGGGGCATTAGTTTTGACTGGCATGTCTTCTTTTATAGTTGGTTACGTCTCTGTTCCGTTAATTATTGCGCATTTAGTAATTGCTGTAGCTGCCGCGGTAGGGGGTGTTCAGCTTTCTACTGTTGTAGCAGTCCTGGCAGGTACGATATTAAGTATCTCCACCTTAAGCTTCAGTGGAATGATTGCCGTTTATGCCTTGACTGGTTTTTTAGCAGGCTTGCACAAAAGATTTGGCCGGCTTTGGCAAGCATTTAGTATGCTAGGTGCAACTTTTTTCTTTATCTTATATGATCATACACTACCATTAGATTCCGTTTATATCGGTTCTCTAGTAGCGGCCTCACTAATCTTTTTTATGATTCCCTCGAAGTGGATTAAAGATGTGAAGGAGCAGCTATACCCAGATACGACTCATGTCCTTTTGAGAAGGCAAAAGTGGATGACAGAGAAGGTGAATCATCAGCTACAGGAATTTCAGCATTTTGTAGATTTTATCACACGTTTTATATCGGATCGTTTTGAACCTAAATCGGCAACCGAGGAAGTAGTGGAGCCATTAGCAGCTTGTCAGTCTTGCTTTCATTATGAAAAATGTTGGGGGGAGAAATCTAACGGAATACCGAGTCTTATACAACAATGGGAGGACCAACCAAGAAAAGCGAGAATTCAGCTGGAGAAGAAGATGCAATATAAATGCGTTAAACCACTTCAAATATTGCAAGAGTTAAAGGAAAGAGAGGCGAAAAGACAGCTAGCATATGAAATGCAGCACGGTAAGAAAATGTTCGCACTAAAGCTGAGAGATATGGGAAATCATATGAGTGAGCTTATGAACAACTTAGAAAATAATGTATCGTTATATACATCACATGAAGAGGAAGTGAAGCAAAAATTTCAACAATGTAATATTCCGTTTTATCAAATAGACATTTTAAATATTGATGTAGGACAGATGGAGGTAGTCTGCTGTTTGCCAGTAGAGTCGAGAGGCAAAATGATAGGCGAACGATTGATCATACCAATCCTCTATGAACTATGGAAGGAGCCTTTTGAGATAACCTCCATGAAAGAAGTGCATCAGCCGTATGAGCATATTCAAATGACATTTAAATCATCCGTTAGATTTAATATTTCCCACGATATATTTACTTCCTCAAGTAGAAATACAATCTATTCTGGGGATGCTCATGCTGTATTTCCTTTACATCCCGGATTACTTGCAGTTATTTTATCGGATGGAATGGGCAACAATGTAGAAGCACACCGTGAAAGCAGAAGGGTTATGCAATTTATGAGAGAATGCCTTAACAAAAAAATGGATCCTGAAACGACCATGCATACGTTGCATTATATGATGAGCCTACAGGATGACTCTGATAGCTACGCAACCGTTGATCTGGCACTAATTGATCTTCAGAAGGGGGAACTATGGTCTTGGAAAGCAGGCAGTATGTCTACTTATCTAATTCGAGGAAATGAGATGAGGAAAATAGAAAGTAAACACGTTCCATTCGGCTTCTTACCTACGTTCTCGATAGAGGCGAGAAAGGTCGATATTAAGGACGGCGATATATTATTAATGTTATCGGATGGGGTGTTTTCAGCAAATACAACTATAGAGAAGCAGGAGGCATATTATAAAAAAGTATTACAGGATCCTTCTATGAACGCAGAGAAATTCGTAAAAATATTAGAAGAAACTTACTCATTACCAGGAGATGATCGCACGGTTATTTTTATGCACGTAAAGCATACTGTTCCGGAATGGTCAATATTTTCACCTAGACAAGCATCTAAGTTCCATGAAAAAATGGTACACTAGACTAGTATAAATGCTTATATAGAAGAGAATTATGTAGATAGATTGAAGGGAGAGATGAGAAGATGCATTCATTCGTTCGGAAGGTGAAGCAATATATAGACCGATACCGATTGATTGAGAAAGAAGAGCGTCTTCTTATCGCTTGTTCTGGTGGAACAGACTCTGTTGCTATTGTACTTGCGATGAAGGAATTGGAAAGCTTTTATCATTGTGAGTTAGGCATTGTTCATACTGACCATCAGTTAAGAGGTAAGGAATCTGCAGAAGATATGGAATTCGTTAAAGAGTTGGCGAATCAGTTAAACCTTCCTTTCTATTCTGCAGCATTAGAGGTTATGCGAAGAGTGGAGGAAGAGGGGGGCAATGTCCAAGTAATTTGTAGAGAAGAACGGTATGCCTTCTTTAATCACGTTATGAATACCAATAGTTACGATAAGCTTTTACTAGGGCATCATGCTGACGATCAAATTGAAACTGTCTTAATGTCTCTAATCCGAGGTACTAATAGTTCCACTATTACCGGGATACCTAAAAAAAGGCCTTTTTCTAGGGGACAAATTATCCGTCCTTTTTTAGGAGTTACAAAGCAAGAAATTGAAGAATATCTTTTAGACAAAAATCAACTTCATAGACATGACCCAAGCAATGACAAACATACATATACAAGAAATCGAATCCGTCATCGATTAGTGCCTCTCTTGAAGGAAGAAAATCCAAATGTAAGCGATCGAATAATGAATTTCGTAGAAAAACAGCTTCAGGATGAAGAGTATCTTCAAGAGGTGGCTAATGAAAAGTATGAACAGCTTGTGACAGTTAATGAGGAAGGGGGATTTGTTATAGATTCTGTAAGCTTTTCTACAGTTCCCATTGCTTTACAAAGAAGAGTGATTCTACTACTATTAGAGTATCTATACAAAAACTCCGATATACTACTTAACGATCGAATGATTGAATCCATTCTTACAGCTTGCAATAATCATGATGGCAACACAGTATTAAACTTGCCAAATGCTGTTACTCTCACACGCCATTACAATCACATACAATTTACTCCGTATCATAAGGAACCTGTAGTTAGTCAGGAAATTGTAATGAAGGAAGATTGTTGGATTGATTGTGGTGCAGGTTTTTTCATCTACTTGACGAGAAATTTAACAGACCAAATTACCGGTGAAAAGTATTTTGTACAATTAGAGGGTGAATCTTTGCCGCTTACTATTAGACAAAAGACTCAGGGCGACCGGATCCATATCAAAGGAATGTCCTCCTCTAAAAAAGTTTCCCGTTTATTTATCGATGAGAAAATCTCTCCTGAGGCCCGTTTATCTTGGCCATTACTAGTAACAGCTAAAAATGATATAATTGCAGTAATTGGCTTACGCTATGGAGAACAATTTTCGAAGCAATACAACTCGCAAAATTATGTAATGTATTTAAAGCGTATTAATCATTAGGGGGACTAAAAAATGCTAGAGAAAGACATACTAGAGATTTTATTGACAGAAGAACAGATTCAAGAGAAAACAATTGAGCTTGGGGCACAACTGACTGCTGACTATGCGGACAAGTTTCCACTTGCAATAGGAATCTTGAAAGGTGCAATGCCATTTATGTCTGATTTGATGAAACGTGTAGATACATATATTGAAATGGACTATATGGATGTTTCTAGTTATGGAAATGCTACTGTTTCTTCCGGAGAAGTAAAAATTGTAAAAGACTTGAATACAAGTGTGGAAGGGCGCGATATTCTAATTATTGAGGATATCATTGATAGCGGTATGACGTTAAGCTATTTAGTGGACCTATTTAAGTACCGCAAAGCAAAATCAATTAAAATTGTCACACTGTTGGATAAGCCTACGGGTAGAAAAGTAGATTTAGAAGCAGATTATGTTGGTTTTAATGTCCCAGATGCATTTGTTGTTGGTTACGGATTAGATTATGCAGAAAAATACCGAAACTTACCATATGTTGGTGTGCTAAAAAAAGAAGTTTATTCTTTTTAAGCTAGGTTTTGTAAACGTCTAATTGCTCATTTCTAGCAAAATTAGAATTTTGAAAGAAAAACAGCAATAGAGGACATAGCCTTAAATTTAAGTTCCTTTTTAAGAAGGCTTTTCATTGTACGCCAAAAAAAACGTATGTTAAGATAATCATTAGTTTTTCTGTTTACCTTGTGAGGAGGCTAGGAATGAATCGAGCATTGCGCTACGCCATATTGTATTTATTGATATTTTTTGTGATTGTAGGTATTTTTGCTACGTTTAACACAAATAATACCCCTACTAAAAATATTCGCTATGATGAATTTATGACTTCACTTTCAAAAGGTGATGTTACCAACTTTTCAATGCAACCAGAACAAGGTGTTTACTTTGTAGAAGGTTCCATGAAAGGATATGAGGAAGGAGAAAAGTTTTTAACTAAACTTCCTTATAATAGTGAAAAATTGCTAGATAGAATAGATTCACTAGCAACAGCAAATTCAGTGAAAATTGATGTAATTGAAACTTCTAAAACAAGTGGCTGGGTACAATTCTTCACTGGCTTACTACCTTTCTTGATTATCATCATTTTATTCTTCTTCTTATTGAGCCAATCTCAGGGCGGTGGTAACCGTGTGATGAACTTCGGTAAGAGTAAGGCAAAACTGTATGATAACGACAAGAAAAAAGTTAAATTCCCAGATGTTGCAGGTGCAGATGAAGAAAAAGCAGAACTAGTAGAAGTTGTAGATTTCTTAAAAGATCCACGCAAATTCGTGGAAATTGGAGCACGTATACCGAAAGGGATTCTTTTGGTAGGTCCCCCAGGTACTGGTAAAACATTACTTGCTCGTGCTGTAGCTGGCGAAGCTGGAGTACCTTTCTTCTCAATCAGTGGTTCTGATTTTGTTGAAATGTTCGTCGGTGTCGGGGCATCACGAGTACGTGATTTGTTTGAGAATGCGAAGAAAAATGCGCCATGTATCATTTTCATCGATGAAATTGATGCAGTTGGTCGTCAACGTGGAGCAGGTCTTGGTGGAGGTCACGATGAGCGTGAGCAAACACTAAACCAATTGCTAGTTGAGATGGATGGTTTTGGAGCAAATGAAGGTATTATTATCATTGCGGCTACAAACAGACCAGATATTTTAGACCCAGCACTTCTTCGTCCTGGACGCTTTGACCGTCAGATTACTGTAGGTCGCCCGGACGTGAAGGGCCGTGAAGCAGTACTTCAAGTACATGCACGTAACAAGCCTTTAGATGACACAGTGGACTTGAAAGCGATTGCTCAACGCACACCAGGATTCTCAGGAGCAGATTTAGAAAACTTATTGAACGAGGCTGCACTTGTTGCTGCTAGAAGAAATAAGAAAAAAATCGATATGTCTGATATTGATGAAGCAACGGATCGCGTTATCGCTGGACCAGCTAAATCAGGTAAGGTTATATCGCCAAAAGAACGTAAAATTGTTGCCTTCCATGAGGCTGGGCACGTAGTTGTTGGGTTAACTCTAGATGACGCAGAGATCGTTCATAAGGTAACCATTGTCCCTCGTGGGCAAGCTGGAGGATATGCAGTAATGCTTCCAAAAGAAGACCGTTACTTCATGACTAAACCAGAACTTCTGGATAAAGTTTCAGGATTACTTGGTGGACGTGTTGCTGAGGATATCGTCTTTGGAGAGGTATCTACAGGTGCTCACAATGACTTCCAGCGTGCGACAGGTATAGTGAGAAAAATGGTCACTGAATATGGTATGAGTGACAAGTTAGGACCAATGCAATTTGGTCAAACTCAAGGAGGAAATGTATTCTTGGGCCGCGACTTTAACTCAGAGCAAAACTATTCGGATAAGATTGCTTATGAAATCGACCATGAAATGCAAACGATGATTAAAGAGCAATACGAACGAACTAAACAGATTTTAACAGAGAAACGCGATTTGTTAGATTTAATCGCAAATACGTTATTAGAGGTTGAAACGTTAGATGCTGCTCAAATCTTACATTTACAAGAGCATGGAACTCTTCCGGTTCGTGAATACGACCAAGATAACCAAGCTGTTGATTTAAGTAAAGATGAGAAATCTGATGCTACAGGTGCAGTTTCTGACCCTACTATTGGTGACTTACCAAAAGAGGATGGAGAAACTAGCGAGGCAGGTCCTATTCAAGAGGAACGTCCAGATGATACATCAGGTCCAATTCAAGAAAAACGACCTACAGATAAATAATAATATATAAAAGCTGAGTGATTTTCGTCATTAGACGAGTCACTCAGCTTTTTTATTCCGTGGGAAATATGGTATGATGTTTTGGAAATCTACGTAAAGTGAGGAAAAGCTTCATGATACTTGTGCTTGATACAGGAAATACGAACATTGTTTTAGGAGTTTATCAAGATGATCAGCTGATCCATCACTGGAGAATGGAAACAGACCGTCGTAAAACAGAGGACGAATTCGGGATGCAGGTCAAAGCACTTTTTTCCCATGTGAATATATCCTTTGAACAAATAGAAGGTATTATTATTTCCTCGGTGGTTCCACCAATCATGTTTTCATTAGAGGCAATGTGTAAAAAATATTTCGGTATAAAACCCTTAGTAGTAGGTCCCGGTATAAAGACGGGATTAAATATAAAATATGAAAACCCACGTGAGGTCGGTGCAGATCGTATTGTCAATGCAGTAGCGGCAATTCATGAATATGGTGCTCCTTTAATAATTGTTGATTTTGGAACAGCAACAACATACTGTTATGTCAACGAAAAAGGAGAGTATATGGGAGGAGCAATAGCGCCCGGCATCGGAATCTCCACAGAAGCATTGTTTGAAAAGGCTAGTAAACTTCCTAGGATTGAACTTACTACTCCCGAGCATGTTATAGGAAAAAACACAGTTTCTGCCATGCAGTCAGGGATTGTTTTTGGATATGTGGGGCAGGTTGAGGGCATCGTAAATAGGATGAAAAAAGTTTCTAAAAAGGCACCAAAAGTTATCTCCACAGGAGGGCTAGCTTCTTTAATAGGAAATGAGTCGACTGTCATGGATATCATTGATCCCTTCTTGACATTGAAAGGGTTATATTTAATTTATCAACGAAATTTAGAAGAAAGAGGTATAAAATAAATGAATGATTATTTAGTAAGAGCTCTGGCTTTTGAAGGCAGTGTACGAGCATTTGCAGTTCGCACAACAGATACAGTAGGAGAGGCGCAACGACGTCATCAAACGTGGCCAACTGCCTCTGCAGCACTTGGTAGATCAATGACAGCAGCCGTTATGATGGGGGCAATGTTAAAAGGTGAGGACAAGTTAACGGTTAAAGTGGAAGGCGACGGTCCTATTGGTCCAATGATCATTGATAGCAATGCAAAAGGTGAGGTTCGTGGATATGTAACCAATCCTCAAGTACATTTTGACTTGAATGCCGTTGGTAAGCTGGATGTTCGTCGTGCAGTAGGAACAGAAGGTACTTTGACTGTTGTGAAGGATTTAGGTATGCGTGATTTCTTTACAGGACAAGTACCAATTGTTTCTGGCGAAGTAGCAGAGGACTTCACGTACTATTATGCAGTATCTGAACAGGTTCCCTCCTCTGTAGGGTTAGGGGTTTTAGTAAATCCAGATAACTCTATTTTGGCGGCTGGAGGATTTATCATTCAGTTATTACCAGGAACAGATGATGAAACAATTACAATTATTGAAGAACATTTAAATAAAATGGAACCAGTGTCCAAATTAATCGAAAGAGGATTAACTCCCGAGCAACTATTGTTTGAAATTTTAGGGGAGGACAATGTACAAATATTAAATAATATGCCTGTGGCGTTTGAATGTAATTGCTCTAAAGATCGATTTGGCAGTGCTATTATTAGCTTAGGAGAAAGTGAAATCCGGGACATGATAGAAGAGGACGGAGGGGCAGAGGCTCATTGTCACTTCTGTATGGAAAAATATAATTACTCAGTAAATGAACTGGAGTCCTTTATCGATGAAATCAATTCATAATAATATTCCAACTCAACCTAAACGACATTTAAAAACTAAACCGGTACTTGTAGTACTTGGTATACTTTTACTTGGCAACCTACTTTGGTTTATAGCTTGGTTAATACCAAATGATCGACAAGCAAAAGCATCTGAAGAAGTCGCGTCAGTTGATGGAAAGGTTATTACGAAAGAGCAATGGATGGCTACAATGGAAATGGTGTACGGGAAAGAAGTACTATTGGACATGGTTAATGCAGAGGTAATGGAAGCTGCAGCTAAGAAAAACGATATTAAGGTAACTGATGATGAAATAAATTTAGAGCTGGCATTAATACGTTCTACAAGGGAAGGCACAGACACTTCCCTTCAAGCATATGACGAAGAGGTATTAAGGAAAAAAATTCGCGCTCGTTTAATTTTAGAAAAGGTATTGGCAAAAGATATAAACGTAGAGGCGAAAGAGATGAAAGATTTCTATGAAAATAACAAAAATCTCTATAATATCCCAACTTCCTATCGTACTAGTTTAATTTATGTTGCTACAGAAGAGGAAGGTAATGCTGTTTTAACAGAATTAAAGGATGGCTCTTCCTTTGATGGATTAGCAAGAGAGCGCTCCATAGATCCTAGCTCCGCGAGCTTAGGGGGAGATGTCGGCTACATTTCAAAAGGCACTGACTCGATAGATGAAGCTATAGTTGAAGCTTTAGCAAAGGTTAAAGAAGGAAAAACGAGTGGGGTAATTGCACTTAAGGATGGCAGGTACGCGATAGCACTTGTACAGAATATATTTGAAGGGCAAGCCTTCTCTTATGATGAAGTAGAAGGCCATATAAAGCGAGAGCTTGCGCTGAGCCAAATACCCCAATCCGTAACTCAAGAATCATTCTGGCAGGAATATAAAGCAGAGTGGATATACGGTGAACAATAAACAAAAATATTTTTTATGCGTCAGGCGATGGACAAAGAAAAGCGAGATTCTCAATTCTTGGTTTTCTTTGTCTTTTTATTTATCGTAAAGAAAATAAGTAGTTAGCAAACTACCGAAATGAGCTTGTAGTAACAATTATTTTTCAGACTCATTTTTATGTGAGTTTTTTTAAAACACTGACAGAGAAATGAACAGTAAAAAGGAACTATAGAAGAATATTTATTTTTGGAAACACTGTATTGATAGAGAGAATTATAGGTAGACTATTTTTGTTTGAAGTCGCATAAAATTAAGAGAGGCTCCAATAATTTAGTTGGTCTTACCTCGAAAAAATTTACTTTATTTGGCGAACTGTATTAATTGACAGTAGTTCTCTAAGATTGATATGATATAGGAAATAAAACCTATCAATCAAGTAGGGATTAGGAGTGAATCGTAGAATGGCAAAGTTAGCGAATAGTGTAGCGGATTTAATAGGTAAAACACCGATTGTCAAACTAAACAGAGTGACTAACCCAGAAGATGCTGAAGTTTACGTAAAATTAGAATACTTCAACCCAGGTAGCAGCGTAAAAGACCGTATTGCTCTAGCAATGATTGAAAATGCTGAAAAATCGGGTAAATTAACTGCTGACAGTACTATTATCGAACCGACTAGCGGAAACACAGGAATTGGACTTGCGATGATTGCCTCAGCTAAAGGGTATAAAGCGGTATTAGTAATGCCTGATACAATGAGCTTAGAGCGTAGAAACCTACTTCGTGCTTACGGTGCGGAATTAGTTTTAACTCCTGGAGCAGACGGTATGAAGGGAGCAATTGCGAAATCGCAAGAATTAGCGGACAAAAATGGCTGGTTCATGCCCCAACAATTTAATAATCCAGCTAACCCAGAGGTACATCGTTTAACAACTGGTCCTGAAATTGTTGAAGCGTTTGACCAATTAGATGGATTTGTTGCAGGAATAGGTACTGGTGGTACAATCACAGGTGCTGGTGGCGTGTTGAAGGAAAAATTCCCAAACATTCATATTGCTGCTGTTGAACCAAAAGATTCTAGTGTTCTTTCTGGTGGTAAACCAGGACCCCATAAAATCCAAGGAATTGGAGCAGGGTTTGTACCAGAAGTATTAGATACAGAGTTATACAATTCCATTATTCAAGTTTCTAACGAGGACGCTTATGCAACTTCTCGTGAAGTAGCTAAAAACGAAGGGATTTTAGGCGGAGTTTCTGCAGGAGCTGCTATATATGGAGCGCTTCAGCTGGCAAAACAGCTTGGCAAAGGTAAAAAAGTTCTTGCTGTTATCCCTGATAACGGTGAGCGTTACTTAAGCACACCTCTTTATCAATTCGAAGACTAATTAAGTGCTTGGGATGTTAATTTCATAATAGTTGATTTCATGAGAGGAAGTTTATTTACTTCCTCTCTTTTTTGTGGCAAAAAGCAACAGTTTCGCGTTAAGATGAAGTCAGATTGTTTTTTTAGGGGGATAAAAATAGTGGAATTATACCTTGATACACATTCTTTTCAAATGTCTAAAGAGGCATTTTTTTATGGATATAAAGAACTTACCAAAAATGAAACACATCATTTGTTCTTAGAGAGCGGGAGAGGTGGGCATCTTTCTGTTGCAGCATGGAATCCTTTAGCTACTGTTAAGTCTGATGAGAAGGGAATCCACATTGTTTGGAGAGAAGGAGAAAAAGAATTTAGAGCAGGTGAACCTTTAGAGGAGCTAGAGCGACTCATTGCTGACTATAAAATCCTTTACGATGAAAAGCTTCCCGATTTTCAAGGAGGGGCTGCTGGTTTTATTAGCTATGATTATGCTAGAAAGATAGAATCCCTACCAAATCTCTCAAAAGACGATTTGCAAATACCGGATATCTATTTTTACCTGCTAGACTGCTGGGCTGTTTTAGATGTAGAGACAGAAGTGGTAACACTGATGAAGCTCTCCAACAGTAAAGAGGATTTAGTTAAAATGGAGGAACAATACAGACAGGCAGCTGACCAAGGCATATCGTCCAGAATATTTCTACCGGGAGCTGCCACTGAATTTAATGAGGACTCAGCTCAGCTACATGTATCTGTTAGTGCAGAGGAATTTAAAGCGGCTACTCTAAAAATTCAAGATTATATTGCTCAAGGAGATGTATTCCAAGTTAATTTATCAGTTCGCCAATCAAAAGAGTTAAAGGCATCACCCATCGAGATGTATGAGGCATTACGTACTTTCAATCCTTCTCCTTATATGGCGTATATACATTCTCCGGACTTTGCTGTTGTATCGGGATCTCCAGAACTGTTAGTGAAGAAAAAGGGAATGGAACTTTCTACACGTCCTATTGCTGGTACAAGACCTAGAGGAAAAGACGAAGCAGAGGATATATTGTTGGCTAATGAGCTGATTGAAAATGAAAAAGAGCGTGCTGAGCATGTAATGCTTGTTGATTTGGAACGGAACGATTTAGGACGTGTTTCTGCCTATGGCACCGTTGAAGTGAATGAGTTCATGGCGATTGAGCGATATTCTCATGTCATGCATATCGTCTCCAATGTAAAAGGAGAGTTACGTCCTGGTGTCACAAACGCAGATATAGTACGGGCAATGTTCCCAGGTGGTACTATTACTGGCGCTCCTAAAATAAGAACGATGGAAATAATTGAAGAATTAGAGCCTGTGCGAAGAGGTTTGTATACAGGTTCTATAGGATGGCTTGGTTATTCAGGGGATATAGAGCTTAATATTGTTATCCGGACGGCGTTTATTCAAGATAGAATGGCACATATCCAAGCTGGAGCAGGTATTGTGATTGATTCGAAGCCTAGCGCAGAATATAAGGAGTCGATTAACAAAGCGAAGGCATTATGGCAGGCGAAGGCAATGGCAGAAGGGGGAAGCAAATGATATTAATGATTGATAACTACGATTCTTTTACCTACAACCTTGTGCAATACATCGGAGAGCAGGGTGTAGAGGTAAGGGTCGTCCGTAATGATGAGCTTTCTATAGAAGAGATTGAACGATTGTCACCTCAAATCATCGTTGTGTCTCCCGGTCCCTGCACTCCGAATGAGGCAGGCATTAGCTTAGATGTAATAACCTATTTCGCAGGAAAAATTCCTATACTAGGGGTTTGTTTAGGGCATCAATCAATTGGTCAAGCTTTTGGCGGTAAAGTAATTCGCGCAGAACGATTGATGCACGGGAAAACGTCTCTAGTCTTTCATGATGATAAGGGTGTAAATAAGGACATGCCTAACCCGTTCTATGCTACTCGCTATCATTCTTTAATAGTGGAAAGAAAATCCCTTCCAGACTGTCTCGAAGTTACATCGTGGACGGAAGAGGGAGAAATAATGGGGCTGCGTCACAAAGAGTTTGCGGTAGAAGGCGTACAATTCCATCCCGAATCTATTATGACGGAGGAAGGGAAAAAGCTAATCCAAAATTTTGTGAAAGATCACTGTTACGCTAAGGAGATGCTTTAAATGGAGGCATGGAAGGATGGACAGCTATTTAAAGCAAATGAACTGACAGTATCAGCCTATGATCATGGCTTTTTGTATGGTCTAGGCTTTTTCGAAACGTTTCGAACTTACAATGGCGAAGTTTTTTTGTGGGACGAGCATTGGTCAAGACTCTCGAAGGCGCTGTCAGACTTTCGAATTGCAATACCATATGAGAAGCAGTCTATTCTGAAGGCTGTGAATTTATTAACAGCAGCGAATAACGGGGAAGATGGATATTTTCGATTAAATGTCTCTGCAGGCATTCATGACATTGGTCTTCAGCCAAGCGATTATCCTCAACCAACTGTTATTATATTTCGAAAGCCTCTTCCTTCTACCGTACGAGGAAAAGAGAAGTCAGCAATTTGGTTAAAGACTGTCAGAAATTCTCCAGAAAGCTCCATACGTCATAAATCCCATCACTTTGCAAACAATGTTCAAGCTAGATTTGAAATAGATTCTTTGGCCACGCAGGAAGGAATTTTTGTAAATGCAGAAGGTTTTGTTGCAGAAGGCATTACTTCTAATGTCTTTTGGGTGAAGGACGGTAAAGTATATACTCCCTCAGTAGAGACTGGTATTTTAAATGGCACGACTAGGAAGTGGATTTTAAAAAACTGTACAATGGATATAGCGGAAGGTCTTTATACAAAGTCTCAACTAGAATTGGCGGATGAGGTATTTATAACAAACGCAGTTCAGGAAATAGTTCCGATTAAAAGTATTGGGGAGAAACAGTTTTTGGGTAACCAGGGCTCTGTTTATAAAGTGCTTCATAAACAATACGTAGAATGTATAGAGGGAGAAAGGAGGACATAGCATGAATTTACAATACAACTCGCATCCATTTGAAATGGGAGGAGTCACACTAGATTTTCGAAATGAAACAATCATAATGGGTATTCTAAACGTGACGCCAGATTCTTTTTCAGATGGAGGAAAGTTTAATGAGATAGAACAAGCTGTTGCTAGAGCAAAACAAATGGTGGCAGAAGGAGCAAAGATAATAGATGTAGGAGGAGAATCTACAAGACCGGGATACACACTCATCTCTGACGAAGAAGAAATTGCACGTGTGGTGCCTGTCATTAAGGCTATCAGTCAGCAGGTAAATGCTATTATTTCTATTGATACATATAAATCTACTGTTGCAAGAGCAGCTATAGAAGCTGGTGCTCACATTATTAATGATATTTGGGGAGCCAAAAGAGATACCAAGATTGCCGAGGTGGCAGCAGAATTGAATGTCCCTATTATTCTAATGCACAATCGAGATAATGAAGACTATGTAGATTTTTGGACAGAAGCGAAGCGGGATTTAGAAGAAAGCATTCAAATTGCAAGGTCAGCAGGTATTCCTTATGAAAATATTTGGTTAGACCCCGGTATTGGATTTGCGAAGTCTCACGAACAAAATATTTTAATGATGCAGCATTTAGCTGACCTAGTGGATATGGGCTACCCAGTATTGCTTGCTACGTCCCGTAAGCGCATGATTGGCAATGTGTTAAATTTACCTGTGGACGAGCGAATGGAGGGCACAGGAGCCACTGTTTGCTATGGTGTCCAGCTTGGCTGTCATATAGTAAGAGTGCATGATGTCATGGAGATTGCAAGAATGACAAAAATGATGGATGCTTTAATGGGCAAAGGCACCGATATGAAAGTGGAGGGTTAACGAATGGATTATATTCATTTAAACGATTTAGAATTTTACGGCTTTCATGGAGCGCTTCCAGAGGAAACAAAGCTTGGTCAAATTTTTAAAGTAACGGTGACGCTTGCTTGCGACTTAAAAAAAGCTGGAGAAACAGATAATTTAAACGAAACGGTTAACTATGCTGAGGTATTTGAGCTTTGTAAGCAAATAGTGGAGGGAAGACCTTATTTGTTAATAGAAGCTGTGGCTGAGAAAATTGCTTCTCGAATACTGGAGGAGTATAAAGAAAAGGTAAGTGGATGTCGAATACATTTAGTGAAACCAAATCCTCCGATTATTGGGCACTACACTTCGGTTGCTGTCGATATAACGAGAGGTACAATATGAATTTAGCATATATTTCTCTAGGTTCTAATATTGGAAATCGTTTAGAGTTTTTACAAGAGGCAGTCGGTTTATTGAAAGAGACAAAACAGATAGAGGTAAAAAGGATGTCATCGGTCTATGAGACAGATCCAGTGGGATACGTGGACCAAGCCGCTTTTTTAAATATAGTCGTAGAGCTTGAAACTTTATATACTCCTCATGAATTATTAAAAAAATGCAACGAAATAGAGGACTTGCTCGGAAGAAAGAGATTAGTTCGCTGGGGTCCGAGAACTGTAGACCTTGACATTTTGTTGTATAATGAAGAAAATATGAAAACGGAAGACCTAATCATTCCTCATCCTAGGATGACAGAAAGAGGGTTCGTGCTTGTTCCGCTTGTGGAAATAAACTCTGAATTAGTCCATCCAAGTACAAAACAAGCTTTTTCGAATATAGTGCATGATCAGAAAGAGGGCGTCCATTTATGGAAATCGTTCGATGGGGTCGACGCATTCGTGCATTTCGAAGGTTAAAGATGATTAAGCAAGTAGAACTTGCAAAAGAAATGGATATGTCTGTGTCTATACTTGGCAAAATAGAACAAGGTAAGCGTGTTCCAACCGAAAAACAGTTGGAAAAAATAGCTGCTATACTTGATATAAAGCTAGAAGAACTAAAAGGAGTAGCAGAAGAAGGTGAAGAATAATGACTAACACATCAACTAAACCATTTCAAATTGGTAAGCACGTAATGGATAACCGAGTAGTTTTAGCTCCTATGGCTGGTATCTGTAATTCAGCATTCCGCCTAACAGTAAAAGAATTTGGAGCAGGACTAGTCTACGCTGAAATGATCAGTGATAAAGGGATCGTGTTTAAGAACGAAAAGACTTTGAGCATGCTTTATATTGATGAGCGAGAAAATCCACTATCACTTCAGATTTTTGGTGGTGAGAAGGAAACGCTTGTAGCAGCTGCTAAGTATGTAGATGAACATACTTCTGCAGACATTATAGATATTAACATGGGGTGCCCAGTTAACAAGATTATAAAATGTGAAGCTGGTGCAAGATGGCTTCTAGACCCTAACAAGATATATGAAATGGTTTCTGCAGTTGTAGATAACGTAAAAAAACCGGTAAGTGTTAAAATGCGCACTGGCTGGGATGAAGAGCATTTATACATGGTTGAAAATGCTCAAGCTGTGGAACGAGCTGGTGGAGCAGCAGTTGCCGTTCATGGACGTACTCGTGTGCAAATGTATGAAGGTCATGCAAATTGGGATTTAATCCGCCAAGTAAAGGAAGCAGTAAATATACCTGTCATCGGTAACGGTGATGTAAATACACCGCAAGATGCGAAGCGTATGTTAGAGGAAACAGGTGTCGACGCAGTAATGATTGGACGCGCTGCTTTAGGGGATCCATGGATGATTTATCGTACAGTGGAATACCTAGAAACAGGAGAATTGAAACCAGAGCCGACAGTCCAAGAGAAAATAGATGTATGTTTATTACATTTTGATCGTTTAACAGCTTTAAAGGGAGAAGGCATTGCCGTTCGTGAAATGCGTAAGCATGCATCTTGGTACCTTAAAGGCATTCGAGGGAATGGTACAGCAAGAAATATGATAAACCAAACAGAAACTGCTCAAGAGCTTAAGGACTACTTACGATTCTTTGCAGAAGAATCCTCAAAGGAATATAATGAGGCTAGTACAATTCTTGCTTAATTAGTGGGCTGTCACGACAAGTGGCGGCTCTTTCCGTTTTTATCATACGTCAGAAAAATGAAAAATCTTCGATTGTGAAATAAAAGATGAAGAGAACCCTGAAATTGTGTACAATAAATGCAACGTAAATGATACTTGCGAATAATAGATTGCAAAAGGAGTGAAGGAAATGTCTAACATGGAAGAATTAAATGATCAACTTTTGGTGAGACGCCAGAAGATGACTACCATACAAGAAAAAGGATTAGATCCTTTTGGTGGTAAATATGAAAGAACTCATTTAAGTAATCAAGTTATTGCTGAATTTGATGAGTTCACAAAAGAACAGTTAGAAGAAACATCTCACGAAGTAGTGGTTGCAGGTCGAATTATGACCAAGCGTGGAAAAGGGAAAGCTGGCTTTGCGCATATCCAAGACTTGGGTGGGCAAATTCAGATATATGTACGAAAAGATGCAATCGGTGAAGATGCCTATGAACTATTTACAACAGCTGACTTAGGAGACATTGTAGGAGTTCGCGGAAATGTATTTAGAACTCAGGTAGGTGAATTGTCAGTAAAAGCAACAGAATTTACCTTCTTAACAAAGTCATTACGTCCAATGCCGGAAAAATTTCATGGCTTAAAAGATGTGGAACAACGCTATCGCCAACGCTATTTAGATTTAATGACTAGCGAGGAAAGCAAAAATACATTTATCACTAGAAGTCGAATCATTCAATCGATGCGTCGTTACTTAGATAGCCAGGGCTACTTAGAAGTAGAAACACCATTGTTACATACTGTAGCAGGAGGGGCAGCAGCTCGTCCGTTTATTACGCATCATAATGCGTTAGATATGGAGCTTTACTTACGTATTGCAATCGAATTACATTTAAAACGCCTAATTGTAGGTGGACTGGAAAAGGTATATGAAATAGGTCGTGTGTTCCGTAACGAAGGTGTATCTACTCGACATAACCCAGAGTTTACAATGATTGAGTTATATGAGGCGTATGCTGATTATAAAGATATTATGAACCTGACAGAGAACATGGTAGCGCATGTAGCGCAGGAAGTTCTAGGTTCTTCTACCGTTAAATATGGAGACGATGAGATTAATTTAGCGCCTGGCTGGAGACGTTGGCATATGGCTGATGCGGTTAAAGAGACAACTGGAGTTGATTTCTGGAAAGAGATGACGAAAGAGGATGCTCATGCATTGGCTAAAGAACATGGTGTAGATGTGAAACCTTCTATGGAAGTAGGACATGTGTTAAATGAATTCTTTGAGCAAAAAGTAGAAGAGACTTTAGTTCAACCAACATTTATCTATGGTCATCCAGTAGAGGTTTCTCCGCTTGCGAAGAAAAATTCAGAAGATGGACGCTTTACTGATCGTTTTGAGTTGTTTATAGTTCGTCGTGAGCATGCTAATGCATTCACGGAGTTGAACGATCCTATCGATCAACGTCAACGCTTTGAAGCACAATTAGAAGAAAAAGCTGCTGGAAATGATGAAGCACATGAAATGGATGAGGATTTCTTAGAAGCTTTAGAATATGGAATGCCACCTACAGGAGGACTAGGAATCGGGATAGATCGTTTGGTAATGTTATTAACAAATTCTCCGTCTATTCGCGATGTCCTATTATTCCCTACAATGCGTCATAGAGATTAAAGGGAACAAGGAAAGAGATACTACCATTGGTAGTATCTCTTTTAATTTACATCACTATATATAGTGCGCCGAAAGTTTTATTTATTTTTTTGTATAAAACCCTTGTAAAAGGTGCACACATGGTGGTATAGTAATCAAGTTCTCATTTTTACTTCGAATTTCACGAAAAACAATTTAAAAAAATTTGTTGACATTGAAAAGTAGATTTGGTATGATATTAAAGTCGCCAAAACGAAACGGCGCAATGAACATTGAAAACTGAACATGCAAAACGTTAAGAAATATAGCTTGATAGACTAGTTCTTCAAGCAAAAGAAATGACATCATTTAATGATGATGCCAGCAAAACAAAATGAGCTTTTTAAGTTCTCTATTATGGAGAGTTTGATCCTGGCTCAGGACGAACGCTGGCGGCGTGCCTAATACATGCAAGTCGAGCGAATGATGAAGAAGCTTGCTTCTTCTGATTTAGCGGCGGACGGGTGAGTAACACGTGGGCAACCTGCCCTGTAGATTGGGATAACTCCGGGAAACCGGGGCTAATACCGAATAATCCATTTCCTCACATGGGGGAATGTTAAAAGACGGTTTCGGCTGTCACTACAGGATGGGCCCGCGGCGCATTAGCTAGTTGGTGAGGTAACGGCTCACCAAGGCGACGATGCGTAGCCGACCTGAGAGGGTGATCGGCCACACTGGGACTGAGACACGGCCCAGACTCCTACGGGAGGCAGCAGTAGGGAATCTTCCACAATGGACGAAAGTCTGATGGAGCAACGCCGCGTGAGTGAAGAAGGTTTTCGGATCGTAAAACTCTGTTGTGAGGGAAGAACAAGTATGAGAGTAACTGCTCGTACCTTGACGGTACCTCATTAGAAAGCCACGGCTAACTACGTGCCAGCAGCCGCGGTAATACGTAGGTGGCAAGCGTTGTCCGGAATTATTGGGCGTAAAGCGCGCGCAGGCGGTCCTTTAAGTCTGATGTGAAAGCCCACGGCTCAACCGTGGAGGGTCATTGGAAACTGGGGGACTTGAGTGCAGAAGAGGAAAGCGGAATTCCAAGTGTAGCGGTGAAATGCGTAGAGATTTGGAGGAACACCAGTGGCGAAGGCGGCTTTCTGGTCTGTAACTGACGCTGAGGCGCGAAAGCGTGGGGAGCAAACAGGATTAGATACCCTGGTAGTCCACGCCGTAAACGATGAGTGCTAAGTGTTAGGGGGTTTCCGCCCCTTAGTGCTGCAGCTAACGCATTAAGCACTCCGCCTGGGGAGTACGGTCGCAAGACTGAAACTCAAAGGAATTGACGGGGGCCCGCACAAGCGGTGGAGCATGTGGTTTAATTCGAAGCAACGCGAAGAACCTTACCAGGTCTTGACATCCCGCTGACCGGCCTAGAGATAGGCTTTTCCCTTCGGGGACAGCGGTGACAGGTGGTGCATGGTTGTCGTCAGCTCGTGTCGTGAGATGTTGGGTTAAGTCCCGCAACGAGCGCAACCCTTGATCTTAGTTGCCAGCATTCAGTTGGGCACTCTAAGGTGACTGCCGGTGATAAACCGGAGGAAGGTGGGGATGACGTCAAATCATCATGCCCCTTATGACCTGGGCTACACACGTGCTACAATGGACGGTACAGAGGGTCGCAACCCCGCGAGGGTGAGCTAATCCCATAAAACCGTTCTCAGTTCGGATTGTAGGCTGCAACTCGCCTACATGAAGCCGGAATCGCTAGTAATCGTGGATCAGCATGCCACGGTGAATACGTTCCCGGGCCTTGTACACACCGCCCGTCACACCACGAGAGTTTGTAACACCCGAAGTCGGTGGGGTAACCCTTTTGGGAGCCAGCCGCCGAAGGTGGGACAGATGATTGGGGTGAAGTCGTAACAAGGTAGCCGTATCGGAAGGTGCGGCTGGATCACCTCCTTTCTAAGGATATATTCGGAATACAGATCTTTATCTGTATCTTAACGTTTTGCAGTTCAGTTTTGAGTGTTCATTTTTATGATGAGCATTTAAATTGTTCTTTGAAAACTGGATAAAACGACATCAAAAAAGAAACAAACGCAAGATATTCAAATTGTGATCACTTACGTGATTACAAGTGTAGTACTTTTAACTTTTAGGTTAAGTTAATAAGGGCGCACGGTGGATGCCTTGGCACTAGGAGTCGACGAAGGACGGCACTAACACCGATATGCTTCGGGGAGCTGTAAGTGAGCTTCGATCCGGAGATTTCCGAATGGGGAAACCCACTGCCCGTAATGGGGCAGTACATTTGCGTGAATACATAGCGCATCTGAGACACACCCAGGGAACTGAAACATCTAAGTACCTGGAGGAAGAGAAAGAAAATTCGATTCCCTGAGTAGCGGCGAGCGAAACGGGAAGAGCCCAAACCAAGAGGCTTGCCTCTTGGGGTTGTAGGACACTCTATACGGAGTTACAAAAGAATGAGTTAGATGAAGCGACCTGGAAAGGTCCGCAGGATAGGGTAAAAGCCCCGTAGTCCAAAATTCATTCCCTCCAGAGTGTATCCTGAGTACGGCGGAACACGTGAAATTCCGTCGGAATCCGGGAGGACCATCTCCCAAGGCTAAATACTACCTAGTGACCGATAGTGAACCAGTACCGTGAGGGAAAGGTGAAAAGCACCCCGGAAGGGGAGTGAAATAGACCCTGAAACCGTGTGCCTACAAATAGTCAAAGCCCGTTAACGGGTGATGGCGTGCCTTTTGTAGAATGAACCGGCGAGTTACGATTACATGCGAGGTTAAGTTGAGAAGACGGAGCCGCAGCGAAAGCGAGTCTGAATAGGGCGAATGAGTATGTGGTCGTAGACCCGAAACCAGGTGATCTACCCATGTCCAGGATGAAGGTAAGGTAACACTTACTGGAGGTCCGAACCCACGCACGTTGAAAAGTGCGGGGATGAGGTGTGGGTAGCGGAGAAATTCCAATCGAACCTGGAGATAGCTGGTTCTCTCCGAAATAGCTTTAGGGCTAGCCTCAAACGTTAGAATCTTGGAGGTAGAGCACTGTTTGGACTAGGGGCCCATCCCGGGTTACCGAATTCAGACAAACTCCGAATGCCAATGATTTATGTTTGGGAGTCAGACTGCGAGTGATAAGATCCGTAGTCAAGAGGGAAACAGCCCAGACCACCAGCTAAGGTCCCAAAGTATTTGTTAAGTGGAAAAGGATGTGGCGTTGCTTAGACAACCAGGATGTTGGCTTAGAAGCAGCCATCATTTAAAGAGTGCGTAATAGCTCACTGGTCGAGTGACGCTGCGCCGAAAATGTATCGGGGCTAAACAAATCACCGAAGCTGTGGATTGATACCTTTGGTATCAGTGGTAGGAGAGCGTTCTAAGGGCGTTGAAGTCAGACCGGAAGGACTGGTGGAGCGCTTAGAAGTGAGAATGCCGGTATGAGTAGCGAAAGATGGGTGAGAATCCCATCCACCGTATGACTAAGGTTTCCTGAGGAAGGCTCGTCCGCTCAGGGTTAGTCGGGACCTAAGTCGAGGCCGATAGGCGTAGACGATGGACAACAGGTTGATATTCCTGTACCACCACCCCACCGTTTGAGTGATGGGGGGACGCAGTAGGATAGGGTAAGCGTGCTGTTGGTTATGCACGTCCAAGCAGTGAGGTGTGAGTGTAGGCAAATCCGCACTCTGTAACATTGAGCTGTGATGGCGAGGACTTAGTCCGAAGTTCCTGATTTCACACTGCCAAGAAAAGCCTCTAACGAGGTGGGAGGTGCCCGTACCGCAAACCGACACAGGTAGTCGAGGAGAGAATCCTAAGGTGAGCGAGAGAACTCTCGTTAAGGAACTCGGCAAAATGACCCCGTAACTTCGGGAGAAGGGGTGCTCTTTTGGGTGTATAGCCTAGAAGAGCCGCAGTGAATAGGCCCAGGCGACTGTTTAGCAAAAACACAGGTCTCTGCAAAACCGTAAGGTGAAGTATAGGGGCTGACGCCTGCCCGGTGCTGGAAGGTTAAGAGGAGTGCTTAGCGCAAGCGAAGGTGCGAATTGAAGCCCCAGTAAACGGCGGCCGTAACTATAACGGTCCTAAGGTAGCGAAATTCCTTGTCGGGTAAGTTCCGACCCGCACGAAAGGCGTAACGATCTGGGCACTGTCTCAACGAGAGACTCGGTGAAATTATAGTACCTGTGAAGATGCAGGTTACCCGCGACAGGACGGAAAGACCCCGTGGAGCTTTACTGTAGCTTGATATTGAATTTTGGTGCAACTTGTACAGGATAGGTAGGAGCCTTAGAGCCCGGAGCGCCAGCTTCGGAGGAGGCGTCGGTGGGATACTACCCTGGTTGTATTGAAATTCTAACCCATACCCGTAACCCGGGTAGGAGACAGTGTCAGGCGGGCAGTTTGACTGGGGCGGTCGCCTCCTAAAGTGTAACGGAGGCGCCCAAAGGTTCCCTCAGAATGGTTGGAAATCATTCGAAGAGTGTAAAGGCAGAAGGGAGCTTGACTGCGAGACCTACAAGTCGAGCAGGGTCGAAAGACGGGCTTAGTGATCCGGTGGTTCCGCATGGAAGGGCCATCGCTCAACGGATAAAAGCTACCCCGGGGATAACAGGCTTATCTCCCCCAAGAGTCCACATCGACGGGGAGGTTTGGCACCTCGATGTCGGCTCATCGCATCCTGGGGCTGTAGTCGGTCCCAAGGGTTGGGCTGTTCGCCCATTAAAGCGGTACGCGAGCTGGGTTCAGAACGTCGTGAGACAGTTCGGTCCCTATCCGTCGTGGGCGTAGGAAATTTGAGAGGAGCTGTCCTTAGTACGAGAGGACCGGGATGGACACACCGCTGGTGTACCAGTTGTTCTGCCAAGGGCATCGCTGGGTAGCTATGTGTGGACGGGATAAGTGCTGAAAGCATCTAAGCACGAAGCCCCCCTCAAGATGAGATTTCCCATTACGCAAGTAAGTAAGATCCCTCAAAGACGATGAGGTAGATAGGTTCGGGGTGGAAGCGTGGCGACACGTGCAGCTGACGAATACTAATCGATCGAGGACTTAACCAAATTGTTTGTTTCTATTAATGATGTCAGTTTATTCAGTTTTGAAAGAATAATATTTTTTTGATAATAAGGCTTGTAAAACTCTACAAACTTGTTATAATAGAACTTGTCTTTCAATTAAATTATTCAAGTCTAGTGATGATGGCGAAGAGGTCACACCCGTTCCCATACCGAACACGGAAGTTAAGCTCTTCAGCGCCGATGGTAGTTGGGGGTCTCCCCCTGCAAGAGTAGGACATCGCTGGGCTTGCAATAAGAAATTAATATTACCCAGGAGGATTAGCTCAGCTGGGAGAGCATCTGCCTTACAAGCAGAGGGTCGGCGGTTCGAGCCCGTCATCCTCCACCATAACTTTACTCCTGCCGGAGTAGCTCAACTGGTAGAGCAACTGACTTGTAATCAGTAGGTTGAGGGTTCAAGTCCTTTCTCCGGCACCATTTTTCGAGCCATTAGCTCAGTTGGTAGAGCATCTGACTTTTAATCAGAGGGTCGTAGGTTCGAATCCTACATGGCTCATTCACTTTTTGTGAAATAAATATGCGGGTGTGGCGGAACTGGCAGACGCACTAGACTTAGGATCTAGCGCCGCAAGGCGTGGGGGTTCGACTCCCTTCACCCGCACCATTTAATTTAATAACCGAGCGGAAGTAGTTCAGTGGTAGAACACCACCTTGCCAAGGTGGGGGTCGCGAGTTCGAACCTCGTCTTCCGCTCCAAAGATTCATCAAAGTGCCGGGGTGGCGGAACTGGCAGACGCACAGGACTTAAAATCCTGCGGTAGGTGACTACCGTACCGGTTCGATTCCGGTCCTCGGCACCACTTTTATGAAACATTAGCGCCCGTAGCTCAATTGGATAGAGCGTCTGACTACGGATCAGAAGGTTGTGGGTTCGACTCCTGCCGGGCGCGCCATATATACGGGAAGTAGCTCAGCTTGGTAGAGCACTTGGTTTGGGACCAAGGGGTCGCAGGTTCGAATCCTGTCTTCCCGACCAGTTATTTATAATATTGGGGCCTTAGCTCAGCTGGGAGAGCGCCTGCCTTGCACGCAGGAGGTCAGCGGTTCGATCCCGCTAGGCTCCACCATGAACATTGAAAACTGAACATGCAAAACGTTAAGACATATAGCATCAAACAACTTCGGTTGTATTGACGCAAAACAATTTTTGACATCATTTAATGATGATGCCAGCAAAACAAAATGAGCTTTTTAAGTTCTCTATTATGGAGAGTTTGATCCTGGCTCAGGACGAACGCTGGCGGCGTGCCTAATACATGCAAGTCGAGCGAATGATGAAGAAGCTTGCTTCTTCTGATTTAGCGGCGGACGGGTGAGTAACACGTGGGCAACCTGCCCTGTAGATTGGGATAACTCCGGGAAACCGGGGCTAATACCGAATAATCCATTTCCTCACATGGGGGAATGTTAAAAGACGGTTTCGGCTGTCACTACAGGATGGGCCCGCGGCGCATTAGCTAGTTGGTGAGGTAACGGCTCACCAAGGCGACGATGCGTAGCCGACCTGAGAGGGTGATCGGCCACACTGGGACTGAGACACGGCCCAGACTCCTACGGGAGGCAGCAGTAGGGAATCTTCCACAATGGACGAAAGTCTGATGGAGCAACGCCGCGTGAGTGAAGAAGGTTTTCGGATCGTAAAACTCTGTTGTGAGGGAAGAACAAGTACGAGAGTAACTGCTCGTACCTTGACGGTACCTCATTAGAAAGCCACGGCTAACTACGTGCCAGCAGCCGCGGTAATACGTAGGTGGCAAGCGTTGTCCGGAATTATTGGGCGTAAAGCGCGCGCAGGCGGTCCTTTAAGTCTGATGTGAAAGCCCACGGCTCAACCGTGGAGGGTCATTGGAAACTGGGGGACTTGAGTGCAGAAGAGGAAAGCGGAATTCCAAGTGTAGCGGTGAAATGCGTAGAGATTTGGAGGAACACCAGTGGCGAAGGCGGCTTTCTGGTCTGTAACTGACGCTGAGGCGCGAAAGCGTGGGGAGCAAACAGGATTAGATACCCTGGTAGTCCACGCCGTAAACGATGAGTGCTAAGTGTTAGGGGGTTTCCGCCCCTTAGTGCTGCAGCTAACGCATTAAGCACTCCGCCTGGGGAGTACGGTCGCAAGACTGAAACTCAAAGGAATTGACGGGGGCCCGCACAAGCGGTGGAGCATGTGGTTTAATTCGAAGCAACGCGAAGAACCTTACCAGGTCTTGACATCCCGCTGACCGGCCTAGAGATAGGCTTTTCCCTTCGGGGACAGCGGTGACAGGTGGTGCATGGTTGTCGTCAGCTCGTGTCGTGAGATGTTGGGTTAAGTCCCGCAACGAGCGCAACCCTTGATCTTAGTTGCCAGCATTCAGTTGGGCACTCTAAGGTGACTGCCGGTGATAAACCGGAGGAAGGTGGGGATGACGTCAAATCATCATGCCCCTTATGACCTGGGCTACACACGTGCTACAATGGACGGTACAGAGGGTCGCAACCCCGCGAGGGTGAGCTAATCCCATAAAACCGTTCTCAGTTCGGATTGTAGGCTGCAACTCGCCTACATGAAGCCGGAATCGCTAGTAATCGTGGATCAGCATGCCACGGTGAATACGTTCCCGGGCCTTGTACACACCGCCCGTCACACCACGAGAGTTTGTAACACCCGAAGTCGGTGGGGTAACCCTTTTGGGAGCCAGCCGCCGAAGGTGGGACAGATGATTGGGGTGAAGTCGTAACAAGGTAGCCGTATCGGAAGGTGCGGCTGGATCACCTCCTTTCTAAGGATATATTCGGAATACAGATCTTTATCTGTATCTTAACGTTTTGCAGTTCAGTTTTGAATGTTCATGTATATTAACATTTAATAGATATGGAAATTCAAAGAGGGCCTATAGCTCAGCTGGTTAGAGCGCACGCCTGATAAGCGTGAGGTCGATGGTTCGAGTCCATTTAGGCCCACCATACCTTTTTTTATTTCGGGGCCTTAGCTCAGCTGGGAGAGCGCCTGCCTTGCACGCAGGAGGTCAGCGGTTCGATCCCGCTAGGCTCCACCAACGAAATAATTTTGTTCTTTGAAAACTGGATAAAACGACATCAAAAAAGAAACAAACGCAAGATATTCAAATTGTGATCACTTACGTGATTACAAGTGTAGTACTTTTAACTTTTAGGTTAAGTTAATAAGGGCGCACGGTGGATGCCTTGGCACTAGGAGTCGACGAAGGACGGCACTAACACCGATATGCTTCGGGGAGCTGTAAGTGAGCTTCGATCCGGAGATTTCCGAATGGGGAAACCCACTGCCCGTAATGGGGCAGTACATTTGCGTGAATACATAGCGCATCTGAGACACACCCAGGGAACTGAAACATCTAAGTACCTGGAGGAAGAGAAAGAAAATTCGATTCCCTGAGTAGCGGCGAGCGAAACGGGAAGAGCCCAAACCAAGAGGCTTGCCTCTTGGGGTTGTAGGACACTCTATACGGAGTTACAAAAGAATGAGTTAGATGAAGCGACCTGGAAAGGTCCGCAGGATAGGGTAAAAGCCCCGTAGTCCAAAATTCATTCCCTCCAGAGTGTATCCTGAGTACGGCGGAACACGTGAAATTCCGTCGGAATCCGGGAGGACCATCTCCCAAGGCTAAATACTACCTAGTGACCGATAGTGAACCAGTACCGTGAGGGAAAGGTGAAAAGCACCCCGGAAGGGGAGTGAAATAGACCCTGAAACCGTGTGCCTACAAATAGTCAAAGCCCGTTAACGGGTGATGGCGTGCCTTTTGTAGAATGAACCGGCGAGTTACGATTACATGCGAGGTTAAGTTGAGAAGACGGAGCCGCAGCGAAAGCGAGTCTGAATAGGGCGAATGAGTATGTGGTCGTAGACCCGAAACCAGGTGATCTACCCATGTCCAGGATGAAGGTAAGGTAACACTTACTGGAGGTCCGAACCCACGCACGTTGAAAAGTGCGGGGATGAGGTGTGGGTAGCGGAGAAATTCCAATCGAACCTGGAGATAGCTGGTTCTCTCCGAAATAGCTTTAGGGCTAGCCTCAAACGTTAGAATCTTGGAGGTAGAGCACTGTTTGGACTAGGGGCCCATCCCGGGTTACCGAATTCAGACAAACTCCGAATGCCAATGATTTATGTTTGGGAGTCAGACTGCGAGTGATAAGATCCGTAGTCAAGAGGGAAACAGCCCAGACCACCAGCTAAGGTCCCAAAGTATTTGTTAAGTGGAAAAGGATGTGGCGTTGCTTAGACAACCAGGATGTTGGCTTAGAAGCAGCCATCATTTAAAGAGTGCGTAATAGCTCACTGGTCGAGTGACGCTGCGCCGAAAATGTATCGGGGCTAAACAAATCACCGAAGCTGTGGATTGATACCTTTGGTATCAGTGGTAGGAGAGCGTTCTAAGGGCGTTGAAGTCAGACCGGAAGGACTGGTGGAGCGCTTAGAAGTGAGAATGCCGGTATGAGTAGCGAAAGATGGGTGAGAATCCCATCCACCGTATGACTAAGGTTTCCTGAGGAAGGCTCGTCCGCTCAGGGTTAGTCGGGACCTAAGTCGAGGCCGATAGGCGTAGACGATGGACAACAGGTTGATATTCCTGTACCACCACCCCACCGTTTGAGTGATGGGGGGACGCAGTAGGATAGGGTAAGCGTGCTGTTGGTTATGCACGTCCAAGCAGTGAGGTGTGAGTGTAGGCAAATCCGCACTCTGTAACATTGAGCTGTGATGGCGAGGACTTAGTCCGAAGTTCCTGATTTCACACTGCCAAGAAAAGCCTCTAACGAGGTGGGAGGTGCCCGTACCGCAAACCGACACAGGTAGTCGAGGAGAGAATCCTAAGGTGAGCGAGAGAACTCTCGTTAAGGAACTCGGCAAAATGACCCCGTAACTTCGGGAGAAGGGGTGCTCTTTTGGGTGTATAGCCTAGAAGAGCCGCAGTGAATAGGCCCAGGCGACTGTTTAGCAAAAACACAGGTCTCTGCAAAACCGTAAGGTGAAGTATAGGGGCTGACGCCTGCCCGGTGCTGGAAGGTTAAGAGGAGTGCTTAGCGCAAGCGAAGGTGCGAATTGAAGCCCCAGTAAACGGCGGCCGTAACTATAACGGTCCTAAGGTAGCGAAATTCCTTGTCGGGTAAGTTCCGACCCGCACGAAAGGCGTAACGATCTGGGCACTGTCTCAACGAGAGACTCGGTGAAATTATAGTACCTGTGAAGATGCAGGTTACCCGCGACAGGACGGAAAGACCCCGTGGAGCTTTACTGTAGCTTGATATTGAATTTTGGTGCAACTTGTACAGGATAGGTAGGAGCCTTAGAGCCCGGAGCGCCAGCTTCGGAGGAGGCGTCGGTGGGATACTACCCTGGTTGTATTGAAATTCTAACCCATACCCGTAACCCGGGTAGGAGACAGTGTCAGGCGGGCAGTTTGACTGGGGCGGTCGCCTCCTAAAGTGTAACGGAGGCGCCCAAAGGTTCCCTCAGAATGGTTGGAAATCATTCGAAGAGTGTAAAGGCAGAAGGGAGCTTGACTGCGAGACCTACAAGTCGAGCAGGGTCGAAAGACGGGCTTAGTGATCCGGTGGTTCCGCATGGAAGGGCCATCGCTCAACGGATAAAAGCTACCCCGGGGATAACAGGCTTATCTCCCCCAAGAGTCCACATCGACGGGGAGGTTTGGCACCTCGATGTCGGCTCATCGCATCCTGGGGCTGTAGTCGGTCCCAAGGGTTGGGCTGTTCGCCCATTAAAGCGGTACGCGAGCTGGGTTCAGAACGTCGTGAGACAGTTCGGTCCCTATCCGTCGTGGGCGTAGGAAATTTGAGAGGAGCTGTCCTTAGTACGAGAGGACCGGGATGGACACACCGCTGGTGTACCAGTTGTTCTGCCAAGGGCATCGCTGGGTAGCTATGTGTGGACGGGATAAGTGCTGAAAGCATCTAAGCACGAAGCCCCCCTCAAGATGAGATTTCCCATTACGCAAGTAAGTAAGATCCCTCAAAGACGATGAGGTAGATAGGTTCGGGGTGGAAGCGTGGCGACACGTGCAGCTGACGAATACTAATCGATCGAGGACTTAACCAAATTGTTTGTTTCCATTAATGATGTCTTTTATCCAGTTTTGAGTGAACAACTCAAGAGGATTTCAAAACACAAGCAGTGCTAGGAAACGAGTGAGCGAAGGAAGGAGCGTACTTACGTACGTGACTGACTGAACGAGCGAAGTTGACAACGCAATGCGCAGTGGATTGAAAGCCGAAAAGTCTAGTGATGATGGCGAAGAGGTCACACCCGTTCCCATACCGAACACGGAAGTTAAGCTCTTCAGCGCCGATGGTAGTTGGGGGTCTCCCCCTGCAAGAGTAGGACGTCGCTGGGCACTGGAAAAAGTCGTTACCGAGAAATCGGTGACGGCTTTTTTGTTTGTTCTATAAAGAAATTAGAAGTGCCGAAGGCACCTAACCATTCCTAACTAAGCAAGTGTGCGAGAAAGCAGAGGGGCAAAGAGTTCAAGGAAGCAAGGAAGAGAGGCTCGGAGCGTATAGTATACGCGAGAACCGATCGACTGCGGCTGACGAAGAAATCTGCCGTCCATCTGGTTTCGCAGCCTGCGCCGATGGTAGTTGGGGGTCCCCCTGCAAGAGTAGGACGTCGCTGGGCACTGGAAAAAGTCGTTACCGAGAAATCGGTGACGGCTTTTTTGTTTGTTCTATAAAGAAATTAGAAGTGCCGAAGGTACTAACCATTCCTAACTAAGCAAGTGTACGAGAAAGCAGAGGGGCGGCAAAGAGTTCAAGGAAGCAAGGAAGAGAGGCTCGGAGCGTATAGCATACGCGAGAACCATCGACTGCGGCTGACGAAGAAATCTGCCACACCCATCTGTTTTCGCAGCCCAAGGAACATGCAAATTTAAACCCTTTAAGCTTATGATGAATAATTTTAATAATTATTTTAAACTACAATTAAAATATTTACTCCTTTATGCACTTCTGTTATACTTAAAATAGAACAGACGGGGGATGGAAATAATCAATAAAAAGGGCCTTATATTAACTTTAATATTTCTTTTTATAATACTTTCAGCTTGTAGTAACAAACAGGAGGTGAACGATGTGTCCAAAGGTAAGGATGAATCAAAGAAAACTGTTTCCTTAGAGACTGTAGAAGGGATTTGGGAAGGATCTATTAATGTGCCTAATCAGCCGTTACCAATCACTATACAGTTTACAAAAGAAAAAGGTAGTATTAGTATCCCTATCCAGGGTTTAAATGATCATCCGCTTACCAATATTACTCTAAACGATACTGATATTACTTTTAACATGCCGCTGCCGGGACAAAAGATATCCTTTCTAGGAAAGCTGGAGAATGAAAAAATCGCAGGGACGTTTACACAACAAGGGCAGTCGTTCCCGTTTGAATTGAGCAAAGTAAATGAACTTGAAGGAACTGCTGAGCATTTAGAAGAAATTGAAGTAATGGGTGGCAAAATGATTGGTCAAATAGAAGTTCCAGAGGGGGAAGGACCTTTTCCGCTTATGATTATTCTTGCAGGTTCAGGACCCACCGATCGTAATGGAAACTCCTTAGTTATGGCAGGGAAAAATAATAGCTTAAAAATGATTGCAGAAGAACTAGCAGCAGAGGGAATTGCTAGCATACGCTATGATAAAAGAGGAGTAGGACAAAACATTGATCTTGCCACAAAGGAAGAAGAACTAAGATTTCATCACTATATTGAAGATGCAGAAGCTTGGGCAAACTTTGCAAAAGATGACGAACGCTTTAGTGATATAGGCTTCATAGGTCATAGTGAAGGATCTCTTATAGGTATGGTTGCTGCAAAAGAGGTAGAAGCCTCTATATTTATATCACTAGCAGGTGCGGGAAGACCAATAGATGAGATATTAAAAGAGCAATTAAGCGCTCAGTTACCAAATAATCTTATGGAGGAATCTCAAAAAATATTAGAAAAGCTTAAGCAAGGTCAACAGGTGGATGAAGTCTCTAATGAATTACAAAGCATATTTCGTCCGTCTGTTCAACCATATACGATTTCATGGTTACAATACAATCCAGCTGAACAAATTCAACAATTAGATTCAAGAGTATTAATCGTGAACGGTACATTAGATATGCAAGTTCCAAGTAACGATGCAAAACTTTTACATCAAGCAAAGGGAGATTCTGAACTATTGATCATTGAGAAAATGAATCATGTATTAAAGGAATCCCCAGACGATGAAGCAGGAAATATGGCAACATATACAGATCCGAGCCTCCCGCTAGCAGATGGATTGGTTGAAGGAATCCTTAAGTTTATTAAATAAGAAAATGAAGGTATCTACCTTAAGTAAATGAGTGATAGAAAGCTATTCCTAAATCTTTTCTTATCATAAAAAAAACGCTGAACTAGTAGTTCAGCGTTTCAAGTTAAAATATAGCCTTCTGTTGTTTTTGTTTTCTTCGGATGTCTGCAATTGTAGGTATACACATACCTATCAATATGACAACGATTCCTAGTACCTGTAGCCAGGTAAGAGCTTCACTTAGAACAAGTACGGATACCATAACAGCAACTGGCAATTCCATAGCACTTAAAATAGATGAAACTGCACCGCCTACTTTTGGTACAGCAATTACGAAGAAATAAATTGGGATAATGATACCTAGTAATCCTAAGCCTAGTCCCAAGAAAAGAAGAGATTCTGTGAAAAGTTTCCCATTCCACATAATTTCTGGGCTTTGGAAAACCGAAATCATCAAAGCAGCGATAAAGGAAACCCATAGCAGACGAGTAGTAGTATTCATTCCCTCTACTTGTTTAGTATTGATGTTCATGTTAAGTGAGAAGGATACCGCGGCTGCGAAACCATAAACCCAGCCTCTCCAGTCGATTCCACTTAAATCGACGTCTAGTACACCTGCAGCTAGTAAAGTACCAGCAAATAAAATAATAAGAGAGATAACTTCTGCTCGAGAAGGTAATCTTTTTCTTATAATACAATCAATCAATGTGCCAATCCAAGTAAACTGGAAGAGCATGACTACTGCTAGAGAGGCTGGTAAATATATAAGAGCTTGTCCATAGACAATACCCGTAGTTGCTGTAAAAATACCTGCTAACAGTACAATTTTAAACCCGCCATAAAGGCGTGGTATTTTTCTTTGTGTAACCATGTAGATGAGTAATGCTAATAGGAAACCAACAATATATTGACTGGAAACAGCTTCAGAAGCTGTATATCCTTGTCCAATTGCTAACTTCACCATTGTTGATAAGGTCCCATAACAGCTGGCTGCGAAGACAACCATTAATGGGTAAATCCATAATTTCATAACCTTGCTTCTCCTTCAATCAGGGGCCTACCGTTTTCACCATGTGATAGAAAGGCTCGCCGATAATGGTCCAAGGACAAACATTTTCAAATCCTAGACGATTATATAAGCGTATTGCAGCCTCTTTCTCAGTTTCTACATTCAAGGAGAGTTTCCCGCCACCGTTATTTTTAACTACTTGTTCAGCAAAATTTAACAGTTTCGTTCCAATCCCATGTCCACGATAGGTTGGATCAACGACTACAGTATCTATATACCATTCTCCAGGTAACGTCTCTTTATCGATTGTAACCTGTGTTCCACTTTTGGCTGAAAGATACTTCTCTAAATTAGCATCCAAAGTAACTGCTTGTTCAGCAGTATAAAAAACTAGAACTCCAGCAACTTGACCTTCCATTTCTGCAACGTATGTATTTAAAAATGAATGACGATTGCTGGTTTGAGTAAATAAGTGAATGAATTCCTGGGTAATTGCTGATTCTTCAGTTTCACCAGTCATTTGCATAGAAATATCTCCGATTGCCTCCATGATCAGCGGAACTGAGGCTTCGGCGTCTTCTCTTTTAGCTTTTCTTATAATAGTTTCCATTCAATTCACCCCCCAATTTTTTATTATAACATAATTTATGAAACCTTTCTTTTATAAAGGTAGGAATTAAAAAGGAGGAACTATATTGAATTTTTCAACTATACCTTGGGAATTAGTATTACCAATTATTATTTTACAATTCATTTTAATGTTGGTAGCCTTTATTGACCTTATAAGAATATATGCAACAAATGGTCCTAAGTGGCTATGGGCAATAATTATATTAATATCTGGAATATTAGGTTCTATTTTATATTTTATAGTGGGGAGACGTAACGAATGACAATATTATTAAGCGTAGAATCACTAACAAAAGAATATGGAAGAGAAACAGTAGTTCGAGATGTATCCTTTTCATTGATGAAAAATACTTCTACTGCTTTGATTGGGCCTAATGGGGCGGGTAAAACGACTACTCTCTCTATGCTGACAGGTCTTGTGGAGCCAACATTTGGTGATATTAAGTTAGATGGAAATAAGAGTGATCTTAGGAGCATGATTGGTTTTTTACCCCAGTATCCTAAATTTTTTTCGTGGCTCACAGCACTTGAGTTTACCGAGATGACAGCAAAATTAAGTGGGATAGAGACGAGAACGGCCAAATTAGAAGCAGAGAAAATATTAGATTTTGTAGGTTTAGAAAAAGCAAAGAAGAAAAAAATAGGAACATTTTCTGGTGGAATGAAACAAAGGTTAGGATTAGCACAGGCTATTGTACACCAACCATCCCTCCTTTTGTTAGATGAGCCAGTATCGGCTTTGGACCCAGTAGGTAGACGAGAGATATTGAATCTCTTAAAGGAGCTTCAAGAAAAAACGACTATCCTATATTCCACGCATATTTTAAATGATGCAGAGGAAATGACAGATCAACTATTATTTTTAAGAAACGGAGAACTAGTCGAACAAGGATCTCTATCGATGGTTCGTGAAAAGTATGCCAATCCAATGATTAAAGTCTTTTTCTCTAACGAGCAAGATTCTGGAAGGTTTGTGAGTAGTTCCCCATGGAAAGCCATTCAAAAAGGGAAATCTGTCTGGATTCCTTTACGAGGAATGGAGCCTGAAATGAGAGAGATTCTAGCGTATGTTGCCCTGGATGACTGGAATATCCAAAAGATAGAGAAGGCTGCAGCTAATCTCGAGGAAATATTTATGCAGGTGGTGAACAAACAATGAGGACATTTCTAGTGTTATTTCAAAAGGAATGGAGAGAAAATACTCGTAATTTCAAACTTCTATGGATTCCTCTCGTATTTGTTCTCTTTGGAATTACTGAGCCAGTAGCTAATTACTATATGCCACAGATTTTAAGCTCTGTTGGCAATCTACCAGAGGGTACAGTCATTCAATTCCCTCCAATGACGCCTGAGCAAATACTAATGTCCACCATTAATCAATATCAATTAATCGGAATGCTAGTAGTGACATTAGCGTTTGCAGGGCTAGTATCTAGGGAACGAAAAAATGGAACAGCTACTTTGTTATATGTTCGGCCTATTTCATTTACCGACTATGTAAGTAGCAAACTAGCTGTAATGAGTATAATCGTTGTAGGAAGTTTTATTATAGGAATTATGGCAAGTCTATATTATACGTCGATTCTTTTTGGAACAATTGAATTCTCCAGCTTCTTTGGATTTTCAGGTACTTATATCATATGGCTTTTATTTGTCGTAAGTATTGTTTTGTTTTCAAGCGCTGCATTCTCTACAGGGATTGCTTCTACCATATCTGTCATTTTGGTAATATTTGTTCAGTTTGTAGATGGATTGTTAGGCACATACTGGACTATCTCTCCATGGAAGCTACCGATGTATGCGGGGCTAGTCTTAAATGGGGATATACCACAGAGTTCTTTCATGTGGAGCATGTTAATCACTATATTGGTAATTGGCATTTTACTGATTGGAGCAGTGTATTTTGCTAAAAAGAATATATTTAAAGCAAAAATATAATACGAGGTGACTAAAGCATGGAGTTACGTAACTCGGATCGTTTCATTACATCCTATAACCGTTTAGACAAAATCATGAGAGAGATGGTTGGTACGCAGGAGCACCTATCTTTTTTTAGGCTAATTGACTTCGCGAAAAAGAAGAACGCTATTATTAGAAGATATGAAGCAGATTTACGAGAGTATGGCGATTTAAGAAATGCCATTGTACATCATAGAACAACAATGGAATATGCTATAGCTGAACCTCATGAAGAGGTCGTAGCAAGGATGGAAGAACTAGAGGGCGCTCTTAGTAAACCTATAACTGTGGCTCAAATGTTCTCAGGTAATGTGACTACCTTTCAAGAAACAGATTCTTTAATCTATGCACTAAAGATTATTAAGGACAAAAAATATAATCAGTTTCCTGTATATAGTGATGATAAATTTAAGGGGCTCATTACACCTGTAGGGATTACTATGTGGATGGCAAGTGAGGCTGAATCCGAGAACTTCTCCCGAAAAAAAGCTACTTTGGGTGAAATTCTGAAGCATGAAAGTAATAGAGAGAATCATCGGTTTGTAGAAGCTGATATGTCTGTCTATGAGGCGCTGGAAATATTCAAATCTGCAATTGGAAGAGGGAAGAGATTAGAAGCTCTTCTCATTACCAAGAATGGAAAATTAAGCAATCAATTAATTGGAATTGTAACTCCAATGAGTATGATGAAAATTCAATAATTCTTTTCTATAATTAGATGACTATTTTACCTTTTATAACGTAAAATGGAAATAGACATGATTTTCTCATGTAATTATAATAGGGAATGGAGGAATTGATTTGAACACGTATGAAGAGGAGCAGCTACAAAAGTACAAACCAGAAGGCTCGACTTCAAAGACTTCTACTGAGATGTCCGTAGGAGATTGGCTAATCACTATGCTTATTATGATTATTCCAATCGCCAATTTAGTTATGCTGTTTATCTGGGGGTTTGGAAATCCAGATCCAAGACGTAACTATGCACGAGCAACACTTATTTGGATGGCTATTTCTATAGTGTTAACTATTTTGCTTTATGCTATTATAATTTTCTTTGTTTTTTCAGCCACTAGTGGAATGAACTAGCACTTATTTCCTGGGAAATAAGAAAAGTCGACAAATTTAGCAATCCCCATATAAATGTATGGGGATTATTTTGAATCTCACGTGAACAACCTCTTTGTACATACAAACTAGGAGATTTTAGATGAAAAAATGGATTTTTTTATTAGTAGTAATATTAGCTGTGTCGCTTTACATAGGGAACACTCGCGTAAGTATTAACGAAGTTACAATTGAATCAGAAAAGATTCCAGCTAGCTTTAATGATTGGACAATACTACAAATTTCAGACTTACATGATGCAACATTTGGGGAAAAACAAGTTAAACTCGTCAATAAGATTAAGGACATAAACCCGGACATTATTTTTATAACGGGTGATATAATTGACAGCAATCGCTATGACTTACAGAATAGTCTAGATTTAGTCAATCAAATTATTAATATAGCACCAGTTTACTATGTTACAGGGAATCATGAAATTGCCACCAATGATGTAAATCATATTAAAACTTCCTTACAGAATGTGGGTGTCCATGTTTTAACCAATGAAGAAGAAATGATGGAATATAACGGTGAAAAGATGCGTATTATCGGCATTGAAGACCCCTTAAGCGGTTTCTCAGTTAATGAGCAGCTTAAGCGGTTTGAAGATAGCGAGGATTATACGCTAGTGCTGTCCCACCGACCAGAGGTATTTCAAGACTATGTTGATTATAAAATGGATTTAGTGTTCTCTGGTCATGCGCATGGAGGCCAATTCCGAATTCCCGGATTAGGAGGTTTAGTTGCTCCTGGGCAGGGAGTGTTTCCTAAATATACATCAGGAACCTATGAAGCAGAGGATACAACAATGATTGTAAGCCGTGGTTTAGGTAACAGTTTGGTACCTATTCGTGTATTTAATACTCCTGAGTTAGTCGTTGTCACATTAAAAAGTAAGTAAAACCCCCTGCAAATTTCACATTTAGAGTGAATAAAAGCAGGGGGTTTTATATTTATTTATCTACTATTTGAAATGTCTCTAGTATACTTCGGAAATTCGAACCGTGACCTTCAGCAGCTTCTAGAAAATACTTCTGTGTAATAACAAAGCTGCCACCATTACCATTGTCAATGATATAAATGTCGCCGACCGGACTATCCCAATTAGTTAACCCCGTAGTATCATGGCTAATTGCGTGCAACCAGTATCCTCTCACTGGTTCTGTAACAGTTTCTGTTTCTTTCGGACTGGTATAATCCAATTCTATTTGTTTTTCTAAAATGGGGAGCAGCTCATCCGGTGTTTGATCTTTGATTTGTTCAAATTTCATAGAAACCTCTGGATACTTTTCCTCTAAAGGCTCTCTTGTTGTAAGAACGTCCGACTGGTCGCCTACGATTAGCTTATAACGATCTTCGTCAAAGTTAATCGTGTAATGCACTTGCTTGTCAGTGCTTTCCTGTTCCCGCTCCGTCATAATTGCCTCTTGATTCTCCTCGGATACTTCCTTGTCGGGAGCTTCAACATTGCTAAATACATTTGGGACAAAAACAATTAATAGTACGACACATGCAATTAGGACAAGGGTTAAAATAAGATACTTTTTTTTCATATTTCACTCTCCTCCTTTTATTAAAGGATTATTGACTTGACTAGTACAATTCAAAAGTGTGTAAAGTATTAGACGCGAAATATGGAAAAAAGTAACTATAAAAATTGAGAATTATTATTTGAACCAACCTTTTTCTTTAAAACGAGAGATTGCTTCAATTCGATTACCCACTTGAAGCTTTTCTAAAATCACTGATATATAATTTCGGACAGTCCCTGTTGTAATGAAAAGCTCATTTGCAATTTCTTTTGTATTTTTGCCATCGGCAATTAGTTCAAGAACTTGGCTCTCTCTTTCGGTTAAAGGATTCTCTTCTTCAAAGGCCATATCTACTAATTCTGGAGCATAAATTCTGCGGCCATCCATAATTATACGGATAGAATTTGCGAGCTCCTCACTAGGACTATCCTTTAAAAGATAACCATTAACTCCTGCTTTACGTGCTCTTTCAAAATATCCTGAGCGGGCAAAGGTAGTTAATATAATTACCTTACAAGGGTTATCTTTTAACTCTTCCGCAGCATCTAGTCCACTTTTAATAGGCATTTCAATATCCATAATACAAATATCAGGTTGAAGCTGTTGAATAAGTTTAAGAGCTTCCTCTCCATTATTTGCTTTACCGATTACTTCCATGTCTTCTTCTAGATTGAGAAGAGAGCCAAGTGCCCCTAACACCATCCGTTGATCTTCAGCTATAACAATTCGTATCATGTCTAATCCTCCTGCCGTGTTTGTAATATTACATTTGGAACTCGTATATTGATGGTAGTGCCATTTTTTGAATAGATATCAAGACTGCCATTTACAAATTCCAATCGTTCCTTAATACCTTGCAATCCATGTCCTTTAATCCAATCCTTACTAAGATCTAAACCCTTGCCATTGTCATGTACCTTCAGTAGGGTTTCTTTAGCAGACTGCTTGAGAGAAATCGAACACGATGTAGCTCCACTATGTTTTACTACATTCGTGACTGTTTCCTTCAGACACATACTTAGCATATTTTCTACAATTGGAGGGAGTTTAACAGTGTTGAGAGAACCACTAAACTTACAAGAAATTTCCGCCGCGTTTAATATTTGTTGCACTCGATAAATCTCATCCTCTAATTTAGTACCCCGCATGTTTGTAACTAATTCCCGTACTTCCTTCAAAACGGAACGTGCAGTCTGGTGAATATCTTGAATTTCATGCTTGGCTGCCTCAGGGTCCTTATCCATTAATCTTCCAGCTAAGTCGCTTTTCAATCCTATCATTGATAGCTTTTGACCAAGCGTATCGTGTAAATCTCTTGCTATTCTTTCTCGTTCCTCTATAACCATATACTGAGCAATCCGTTTATTAGCATCCTCTAATTGGCCCTCTAACATTTCTCGTTTATGTCGATTATAGGTGCTAAAAGGCAATAGGATTACACCAAGCATACATATGACTAAAAATGGCCATTGAGAGATAAATAGCTCTATTTCTACAAAGAAACCAATGATGACTACAGTTAAGGTTGCAACAATATTTAAGCTATATATTAAAAAGAAGCCTACCTTTTGTGTGATATTACCAATAAAGAAAGAAAGAAAAATAGAAAAGTATATATAGCCGTAAAAGAAGGTCATAAATAAGCTAATCGTAATTTCAATAGCTAAACAAACGTATAAAAACCAACCTGTAGACTTAAAGGAAAGACGATATGCAAGAAAGAATATACCGGTTAAGAGTAAGCCGAAAATAATTTCTGAAAGCTCATTGGAACGAAAGATGAAGAAGAAAGGGAAGATACAAAATACTACCCAAGCATAAATACTTAACCAGGGAGATTTAGGGAAAATTTGATACCACTTTGTCATTTATAAGACACCTCTCGCATATACGCTTTCCTACATTATAATAGAAAAACCATTCCCTCGTAAAAAGGAATGGTTAAATTAGGGATTTATTTTCCTTCAAATGTTGTATTTTTAGCATTTAGATTGGATTGCTTCAGCAAATGCTTAATCTCTTTAAAGCTTACAAAGCTTTTATTTTCTTCATCAAACAAACGGAAATGAATGGACTGTAAGCTAGTACGAAGATTGATGGTTGTTGCCTTGTGTAAAGGTGGTGTCGATTCATGTGCTTTTTCTAAATTGTAATTAGGAACTCTTGGACTTAGATGGTGCACATGATGAAAGCCGATATTGCCAGTTACCCATTGTAGTACACGTGGTAACTTGTAATAAGAGCTTCCTTCGATGGCAGCTTTCACATAATCCCATTCTTTCTCATCCTCGAAATAGGAATCCTCAAACTGATGTTGTACGTAGAATAACCAAATACCTAATGCTCCTGCTACAAAAAGAATAGTTCCTTGAATAATTGCAAAGGCTTGCCAGCCAATCATCCAAATCATGAAAGAATAAATTGCAATCACTGAAATGTTAATGATATACGTATTATTACGCTCTTTTCCTCGAGCGCCTTTACGATTAAAACGATTACTTACTAAAAATAGTAATGCAGGTCCTAAGCCAAACATAACGATAGGATTGCGATATAGTCGATAAGAAAGTCGCTTCATAGGTGAAGCCTCTACATACTCTTCAACGGTCATCATCCAAATATCGCCGACTCCACGTTTATCTAGGTTACCGCTAGTTGCATGATGAATATTATGCTCGCGTTTCCACTTTTCGTAAGCAAACAATGTGATAATACCAGTGATAGTTCCTGTTATATTGTTAGCTTTTTTATTTTTAAAGAAGGATCCGTGTGTGCAATCATGAAAGATAATAAATATACGAACGACAAATCCTGCAGCAATGACAGACAATCCAACAGTCAGCCATACAGAAATGTCGAGGCTTAAATAGGCTAAAAACCAGAGGATAAAAAATGGTGGAATCGTATTAACCAACTGGACGATACTTTTCTTTAACTCGGAATTTTCAAATGGCTTTACATTTTTACGTAACTCGAGTGTTTTTTCTCTACTCATTATTATTCCTCCTACATATAGAACTTGTTAGGTTAACTATATAGAAGTGTTGGTATTAGGAGTAGGCATAAACGTCAAGTCAACACTATGACAAATATCATATAGGACAATATATAGAAAAAGAGCTAACCGTAGATATGCGGTTAGCCCTTTGCTTATTTTTTACTACGTTCTTCTTTTAACAATCGAACTGTTTCATCGAATTCTTTTTCAATCTCTGCATTAGGCTTGTAGGTTAACAAGCTTACTACAACAGTGAAAATAAGAGCTAAAAGGAAACCTGGAACAATTTCATATAATGTATCTGAAAGTGTTTCGTTAGTACCCCAAATGACAACAGTTATTGCCCCGATGACCATTCCCCATACTGCGCCTTGTGAAGTTAGCTTTCTCCAATACAAAGAAAGTAAAATAACCGGTCCGAAAGCAGCTCCAAAACCAGCCCAAGCAAAGGAAACAAGTTTCAAGATAGTAGACTCTTGATCCCAACCAATTACCAAGGCTATTATAGATACAACTAGTACCGCAAGGCGTCCATATAAAACATATGTTTTATCAGAAGCATCTGTTTTAATCACTGCTTTGTACAAATCTTCTATTAGAGCCGAAGAAGTAACTATTAGCTGAGATGAGATGGTACTCATTACTGCAGCTAAAATAGCAGCTAGCATAATGCCTGCAATAAATGGATGGAATATAATTTGCCCAAGAGCAATAAATACAGTTTCAGGATTATCTAAACTAAGGTTTGGATTTTGTTGATAATATGCAACTCCAACTAAAGAAGTTCCAATTGCTCCAGCTAAACTTAAAATCATCCAACCGATACCGATGCGACGAGCTTGTTTAGTTTCTTTTACAGAGCTTATAGCCATAAAACGAACAATGATATGAGGCTGCCCAAAGTAGCCAAGTCCCCATGCAACGGCAGAAACAATTCCAACAAAGGTAGTACCTGCAAATAAGCTAAGATGAGTAGGATCTACTGCTTTTATCGATTCTACAGTTTCACTTAACCCACCAGTTGTAAATACTCCCACTATTGGAACAGCTATTAAAGCAAGGAACATGAGAAGACCTTGAAGGAAATCTGTGTAACTAACTGCAAGGAAGCCCCCAAATAGTGTATAGGCTACTGTTACTCCCGATACAATTAACAGACCCGTGTGGTAGTCTAATCCAAAAGAGCTTTCAAAGAAAACTCCGCCTGAAACCATTCCTGAAGATACATAAAATGTAAAGAATAAAAGAATAATCAGGCCGGAAGCCACTCGTAGTAAACGAGAAGATTGCTTTAAACGACTTTCTAAGTAACTTGGAATAGTAATGGAATCATTGGAAACTTGTGTGTATACACGTAATCGTGGAGCCACATATAACCAGTTTAAATATGCTCCAATGGTTAAACCAATCGCTATCCAAGCTTCTCCCATCCCACTAAGATATATTGCTCCGGGTAACCCCATCAATAACCAACCAGACATATCGGCAGCTCCTGCACTTAATGCAGTAACAGCTGGACCGAGTGAACGTCCGCCTAGCATATAATCTGTCAAATTAACCGTCTTTCTGTACGAATAATAACCAATAGCAAGCATGGCCACCATATATATGGCTATGGCTATTATTTGATAAGTTTCTGCTGACATATAACATCCTCCTCTGGTCATAATCATAACATTTTTACTTTTTAACTTCATTAGGAAATCTTAGCAAGTTAATATAACCTGTTATTTATAAATGATAAAATAGATATAAATAAACATACTAACTTTATATAGGAGGGTATTTTCTCTTGAAAATATTTCACACAGCAGACTGGCATTTAGGTAAATTAGTACAAGGTATCTATATGACCGAAGATCAGAGACTTGTGCTAGCCCAGTTTTTAAAAGCAATAGATGAAGAAAAACCAGATGTGGTGATTATAGCTGGTGATTTGTATGACCGAGCTGTGCCACCTTCTGATGCTGTAAATTTATTGAATGATATACTGGCTGATATCGTGTTAAAACATCAGACTCCTGTACTAAGCATCGCTGGAAATCATGACAGCCCAGGTCGTTTGAACTTTGGTAGCAACATTATGAAAGAAACTGGTTTACATATAGTGGGACAACTAACAAAAGAACTTACATCAGTGACAATAAATGATGACTATGGAGAAGTAGAGTTTCATCTAGTACCGTATATGGATCCTTCACAGGTTCGATTTATAATGGAGGATGAGACAATTACTAGTCATCAGCTAGCTATGAAAAAAATAGTGGAAGAAATAGAATTACAAATGGATTCTACTAAAAGACATGTATTAGTAGGACATGCCTTTGTTACACCTCAAGGACAAGAGGAGGAAAATACTAGTGAGTCAGAAAGACCACTAGCAATTGGAGGAGCCGAGTATGTCGACGCTTCTCTATTTAAGAACTTTCATTACACGGCATTAGGCCATCTTCATCAAGCACATTATGTGCAAAATGAAACCATTCAATACGCCGGATCACCTTTAAAATATTCAATATCAGAGGAACATCATAAAAAAGGTTTTTTAATAGTAGAACTTGATAAAGAGGGTAATTTAAAGGTAGAAAAGAGGCTGCTAATCCCTAACAGAGATATGCGTACAGTGGAAGGCTATTTAACTGACATTCTTCAGCACCCGACAAGTGAGGATTATATTTTTGTTAAGTTGCTAGACGATACACCAGTACTTTCGCCAATGGAGCAAATTCGAACTGTGTATCCTAATGCGATGCATGTAGAAAGAAAGGTATTTCAATCCATTGGATTAGGTAAAACAGAAGAACAGATAAGCCGCCATAAAATGGATGACTTTATGTTATTTGAATCGTTTTATGAGGAGATAAGGGGACAAGCTCCGGCAGAGGAAACTAAGGAGCTATTTAAGGGAGTGCTTTCCGGCTTAATGCTTGAAGAGAGAGAAGGAGGGAGCGGAGCATGAAGCCAATTCAATTGAAAATGACCGCATTCGGTCCTTATAAATTTACAGAAACCATTAACTTTTTGGATTTGAAGGACCATCGCCTATTTGTTATATCAGGAGCTACTGGAGCGGGGAAGACTACTATATTTGATGGCATAAGCTTTGCTCTATATGGCTCCGGAAGCGGGGAAGATAGAAAAGATACAAAAATGTTGCGAAGCGACTTTGCACTGGACAATACGCACACTTCTGTTGAATTGATTTTTGAAATATTTAATAGGAAATATCGTATTTTTAGACAGCTTCCTCATGTTAAAAAAGGAAATAAAAGCTCAACAGGTGAAAGATATGAGTTCTTTGAGATTAAGGAGACAGGAGAAGTACCTGTTGTCGAAAGACAAATAGTTTCAGAGATTAACAAAAAGGTTGAGGACATCATTGGGCTTACGCAAGATCAATTCAGCCAAATCGTCATGCTTCCCCAGGGGGAATTTAGGAAACTATTAACCTCTTCTACAGAAAACAAGGAAGCAATCCTTCGAAAAATTTTTAAAACCGAACCTTATAGAATGATTAATGAAAGGTTAAAAGAGAAAAAAGTAGTCGCTGAAGCTGAGCTTAAAAAAGAAGAAAGTACTCGCAATAGTTATTCCGAACAAATTGTGGCTTCGTTTCCGAAACGAGAATCTAGACTTTTTGAGTTACTGGAGGATGGTCAATTTAATATCTTCCAATTACAAGATGCCTTGCAGGAGGAGACTAAGTTTTACTGCCAAAAGATTAAAAAAGATGAAGTTTCCAGTGAGGAAGCATATGAAAATCAAATTGCCAAGCAGTCTGCATACTACAATGCTAAAAATACAAATATACAACTGGAAGATCTAGAGTTCAAAGAGCAGAAGTTACAACAGCTTCTTGGGCAGGAGATTGCGTATGTAGAAGAAGGAAAAAGGTTAGAGGCTGCAGAGAGAGCAAGCTCAATAGAAGCAATCGAAAACTACTATAGAGAAACAGTGACGGAAGAAAATCTAAAGGCAAGCCTAATGGAGAAAGCAAAGGAAGAGCTAGCTTTAAAGGCTAATTTCTTTAGCCAAATGGAGAAAGAATTTCTTCAAGAATCAAACAGGAAACAAGAGCGAGAGCTAAGTGTAAAGGCTTTAATCCAGCTAAATGCTCTACTGCCATTAATGGAAGAGCTAGAGCAAAAGAAAACGCAATTAAAAGAAACTGACGATAGCCAAAATAAATTAAAAGCACAGCTAGATTTAAAAATAGGCAAGTACCAGCAAGCTAAGGCAAGCATCCTTTTGTTGAAAGAGAAAAAAGAAGAACTAGAAGAGCGGGTCGATCTGTTAGATAACAAGGTTCAACAATATTCTCAGATTAAAGAGCATTATCAGCTAATGCAGGAATTTATACAGCAGGAGAAGACGTTTGAAGAATTGAAGCGTCTAGAAGAAACGGAAGAAAAAGTATTTCTGGAAGCCAAGCTAACACTTCAACATGAAGAGGAGAAATGGCTAACTAGCCAAGCAAGTATTCTGGCCTCTAAGCTCGTTGACGGGGAAGCTTGTCCTGTGTGTGGCAGTACCGAACATAAGCCAACTAGTACGCGAATTCATGAAGATATATTAAACGATGTCCAAATGCAAATGCTTAAAGGTAATTTAACCCAAAAGGAAACTAGCTTTTTAACCGTCCGTACCAAAAGAGAAAATGCTCAGGAAAATGTAGAAAAAATATTAGAGCAATTAGAAGAGCTTCAATTATCTATTTTAGAAATAGAGCAAGTGAAGCTAGATGTTGAAAAGCTAGAAATAGAAATAGGAGAGCTGCGTTCCGATAAAGCAAACCTAAATTCCTTAAAAGAAGCATACAAAAAAAACTTAGAACAAATAGAGCAATTAGAAGATGAAAAAAATAATATAGAAAAATTATACCTTCAGATAAAAGGTGAATATGAGCAGGTAAAAGCAGTAGTAGATTCAAAACAGAGCTCTATTCCAAGTACAGTGGCTAATTTAGACGACCTACAGGACCAAATTAGAGCGGCTAAAAGATTTAAGGAGCAGCTAGAAGATACGTGGGAGCAAGTGCAAAAGAAATATAAAGAAGCTGAGGATTCGAATACGAAAGCTGAGATGAAGCTCGAGCATGCCATTCAATCTGCGAAGGAAGCCATACGCAAGAAAGAGAAGGCCGATCACCAGTTCAAAGAAGCATTATCTAAGGCGGGCTTTGAGACGATAAGAGCTTATGAGGAAGCAAAAATGGGTGAACGTGATCGAGAGACACTAAAGGAACGCTGTGAAGCTTACAAACAGGCAGTGCATACCTTTACTGAGCAAGTTAAGGATGGGCAGAAGAAGCTTGAAGGTAAAAGTAAGGCTGATTTAAAGTTACTTGAAGAGGAGTTAACTCACCTTAAAAATGCATACGAATCAGCGTTAAACACTCTAAACAGTACAAAGGAATACGTAAAAGCTGGAACAGAAATACAAGAAAAATTATCATTATCTAGCGAGCGTATAGCCAAATTAGAGCAACAAGTAGGTCATATCCTCGATTTGTATGATTTGCTTAGAGGGCAAAATCCTTTAAAGATCTCATTTGAACGATATATACAAATTGAGTACTTAGAGCAAATCATTCATGCAGCCAATGAGAGGCTGAAGTATTTATCGAATGGCCAGTACCAACTAATGAGAAGCGATAGACAGGAAACCCATGGGAAACAAAGTGGGCTTGGATTAGATGTATATGATGCCTATACCGGTCAAATTCGTGATGTAAAAACATTGTCAGGAGGAGAAAAGTTTAATGCCTCCCTATGCCTTGCTCTCGGTATGTCGGACGTCATCCAGGGTTATCGTGGAAGTGTAAGGATTGAAACGATGTTTATCGACGAAGGCTTTGGTTCTCTAGACGAGGAATCATTAAATAACGCAATAGATACACTAGTAGACCTTCAGAAATCTGGACGAATGGTTGGTGTAATTTCTCATGTTAGTGAGCTTAAGTCGGCCATTCCTGCGATTCTTGAAGTGGAAAAGCTAAAAGAAGGCTACAGCCAAACAAAATTTGTGATTAAGTAACGGGGGAGCACCATGGACATAGATCGACACTTCTTAGAGATGGCATTAGAGGAAGCAGAAAAAGCTTTAGAGGAGAATACCTATCCAGTTGGTTCGGTTATTGTAGATGAACATTTTAACCTCATTGCAAAAGGCAGAAACAGAGTGCATCCAAGTCAGGATATTACGGCACATGCTGAGATTGAAGCCATACGAAACGCAGGATCAGCAATGTTTGATGCTAAAATAAAAAACAAGAAGTTTACGCTTTATAGCTCACTCGAGCCATGCCCAATGTGTACGGGAGGAATATTGTTTGCTAAGATCCAGCGGGTAGTATGGCTACTAAATGATGACGAGGGATTCGGAGGATATAAGAGGCTAAGGGACACCTCCATCTTCCTAGAAAAATTTGACCGTATTGAAGTGATGGAAGAACCGTTTGAGGATCTAAAGCAAAGACAAATGATATTAATGAATAGCTGGAAGACAAACATTAATAATGTAACATCATTACGTAATAATTTGTCATAGAAGGAAAAAGACTTTAGCTCATGGAGGAAATGATGATGACTTTTCTAATGCAAAAGACGCTCGCAAAAATGCAATTAAGTTGAGTATCTTCCTTTTTTGAGTGAGACCTTACTTTAAGCAGTAAAAACGAAGCGGAAATCGATTAAATACATTATTCTTAACTTAAATACTTTAGCTCAAATGCTTTTATAATAATGCAAAAAACAGATAATGAGCTAAATTACCAATAGCACTTTAACATTTCTACTTAATGCATGATTGTAGCGAAAGGCGGCGACTCCAGTGGGATGAGTGAGACAGATAAGACATCACAAACGCGCGTGTAGAGAGCGGTGATGGCTTAAAGCTCACCCCACGGAAAGCTATCATATTTGATTACTTAGCCCTTATTATTATTTATTAGTTGAAGAAAGAATATGGATGGCTTTACTAATAAAATTACCGAAAAAGGTGTCTGGTCATATCACGACCAGACACCTTAAATTTAAAAGATAATGTTATATAAGAAGACTGTTTCAACTGAAGGCTTTTAAAGTTGCTTTTGTATTTCTCCTATCTCCAGTAGCGCCCTTTAATGGTCTACTATAAAATTATTCTGGGATTAACCCTTTTACTGTATCTGCGAATTGTTCCTCACTAACCCCTAGAATATTAGTCCCAGAGTATCCTTCTGGATCAATCTTAGTAGGATCGGCTCCATACACATGTAATAAGGCTGCCAATTCGTAGTTATCTTCATAAAAAGAAGCAGTTAGAGCGTTTGAATAGAGATCCTCTGTATTAGCGTTAGCTCCAGCTTCGAGTAAAATATATGCTAACCTGGTATCGTTTGCATATACTGCATGATGTAAAGCGGTTGTTTCTTCTGCATCTCGTTCCTCTAAATCAACTCCACTGGCTACAAGCTCCTGAACCGTTATATAATCGCCATTCACAACTGCTTCCATTAAAGGAGTCATATTAAGGGATTCCATTGGTAATGGTGCGGAGGATGCGTCAACTGTTGACTCCTCTGAAACAGAAGTATTTAATGCTGCTTCATTCTCAAAAAAATCTTCAGGGAAAATACTAGCATAGGTTAGAGATCCTGCTAGAACTATAGCTATGATTCCAAAATAACCAATGAAGAAAATACCAAACAGGGCACCAACTCCAAGAGCTATTTTGTTTGCGTTAGGATAATAGGTAGGAGTTCCTTCTACCTGCATAAAATGCCCGACTGCTTGGACTCTTTTAGGAGTTGTTGGATGGGAAGAAAGTATTTCACCAAGCCATGTAATTACGTTAGACTCCGTCGAAATTTGTTCTAAATATGCATCCTCATTTACCTCTTTATAAAGTTCCTTTCCAATACTCAAAATGGTCAGTCCACGCTTAGCTGCTGCCCCGTCTTGGATGAAATAAGCTGCTTGGCGGTCGCATGTATACTCACAAGCACGGCTATAAGCTTGTGAAAGAAATGGAAGTAATTGAGCTGGCATGATTAAAATGTTTTTCCATATATGATTTCGTTTAATATGTGTAAGCTCATGGGCGATGATAAAATCAAGCTCTGCTTCGCCCTGCTCTCTAGCAAGCTCAAAAACTTCTGAATATAGAACAACCATATTTTTTCCTAAAAAGCGTGTTGCAAATGCGTTAAATGCCCCCTCGGAATGAACCACAAATATATCCGGTACACGTTTTAGTTTCATATCGTGAGACATACGTGTTATGCGTTCATACACATCAGGAAATTGCCTTTCACTAATTCGAATTCCATTTGCCCTAACATAGCCGAGATGCATAATAAGTGCATATGTACTGATTAAAAACAAGACTACAAAAATAGCAACCCCAAAAATAGTTGCTATAGCTATAACATAAATTAGCAGACTAAATAGGATACATAAAATAAAATATGGCAATTCTCGGTTAGATCTTAACTGTTTGTCTGTCATATTCTTCCTCCTTTTGATGATATTAAATTAACAAATACTACAATTTAAGTCAATTTTCATTATAGGCTCTTTCACACATTTTCGCCATTCGACATATTATTTTTAGAAAGAGGTGGTGAAAGATGCGCGATGAAAAAGGGCTTGTAGACAGGGATTACGAGCCTTATGAAACGGAACAAAAGGAATGGAAAAAGCAACAACTAAGAGAACGAGGTAAGCAACTTTTAACAATTACTTCACCAATACTCATCTTAATCCTTTGGGAGGTTTTTTCGCGAACGGGAATTTTAGATATTCGCTTTTTCCCTCCTCCTTCAGCCATAGTATCGACATTTTTTGAACTAGCTACAAACGGGATGCTCTGGACCCATGTATCAGTTTCGCTCTATAGAATTGCGATGGGTTTCCTGCTTGGTGTCATTCCTGGAGTGGTCATCGGGTTGTTAATGGGATTGTATGCACCTATTCGACATTTTATATCTCCAATTGTCATGGCTTTTATGCCAATTCCTACTCTCGCTTTAATGCCAATTATCATTATTCTTTTTGGTATTGGAGACTTCTCTAAAGTAGTAACAATTGCTGGAAGTGTATTTTTTCCTGTTGTTATTAATACAGTTGCTGGTGTGTTGAACATAGACCAAGTACATTTGGACGTAGCTAAAAATTATGGGGCAAGTCCAAAGAACTTCTTCGTAAAAATTGCTTTTCCTGGAGCCTTGCCCGTGATGCTAGAGGGCATTCAAATGGGGCAGGCAATCGCATTATTAACCATCGTTGCAGCAGAAATGATGGGAGCTACATCCGGTATTGGATTTTTAATATGGACCTCTTATAAGGCATTCATGTTAAAAGAAATGTTCGTTGGTTTAGTACTCATTTCTTTTTTTGGGTTTTTATTTTCCCTTCTCCTGCGTGGACTGCAAAAGAGAATCGTACCATGGAGGTGAGTAAATGAGTAGCAAAGTAAAAATATCGATTGATAACATGACTAAGGTTTTCTATAAAAAAAATAACAGTGTCACGGCTATAAAGAACATTTCCCTTCAAGTAAATGAAGGGGAATTCATCTGTTTAGTTGGACCAAGTGGGTGTGGAAAGACAACTCTTCTACGAATTCTTGCTGGACTTGAAACACCGAGCTCTGGATCTTTTTCAATTGATGCAGAGGCAGGCAACCGTCCTCTACAATCCATGGTTTTTCAAGAAAAAGGAGTTATTCCGTGGCTGACAGTTGAAGAAAACGTCGCCTTTGGATTAAAAATGAGGCATCTACCTCAGGAGTTTGTAAAGAAGCAAACTGACTATTACTTAAAAAAGGTAGGATTAATTAACTTTTCAACGCTTTATCCAAAGGAGCTTTCTGGAGGAATGAAGCAAAGGATTAGTATCGCTAGGGCTTTTGCCAATGACCCAGAAATACTTTTAATGGATGAACCATTTGCTGCTTTAGATGAACAGAACAAATTTATACTGCAGGAAGAATTATTATCTATCTGGTCTGAAAATAAAAAAACTGTTTTATTTATCACTCATAGCATTGATGAGGCGTTGTTACTGAGTGATCGGATAGTATTATTAAGCTCTCATCCAGGTGAGATTGTTAGGGAGATAAAAGTTCCTATGCCAAGACCACGTACGATGGAGCAGGTTAGGGCAAATGCAGAGATGGCTGAACAATTTATATCTATATGGAATCATTTACAGCAAGAAGTTCAAAAATCGAGAAAATAAAGGAGGAAAGTTGTGAAGAAACGCTGGTTCATACTATTTGCGTCCACTATTCTATTACTTGGTGCTTGTAGTTCGAAGGAAAAAGAAAGTTCTGGCAGCATTGACGATCAAGTCAGTAAGGATAACCCATCTGGAGATTTAGCTCCACTGGATAAAAAAGCGAAAGTAATTATAGCCGAGGATGGTGCTGCCTCAGGAGCAGGCTTTTACATTGCCAAGGAGAAAGGTTACTTTGAGGACTACAATATTGAAGTAGAATTTGCCCAATTTGCAAATAGTGATGAGATGCTTCCTGCCCTTGCTTCGGGGGACGTAGATATCGCTGGTGGAGTTTCTACTGCTTCATTTTTTAATGCCATTGCGCAGGGAATTGATGTGAAAATTATTGCAGATAAGGGTCATAACGTCCCAGGTAAATCGTATTTCACTTTCGTCATTGGAAACCATATGAAGGACGTCATCAAGGAGTATAAGGATTTTGAAGGAAAGCGTATTGCCGTTTCCTCCAAAAACTCGATCGATGAATATATTTATCTAGAAATGCTGAAGCACGCAGGTTTGACGCAGGAAGACGTGGAATTTGTACTGCTTGGTGATTTCGGGAGCATGCTTGGTGCCATTGAAAATGGATCTATAGATGCTGCTCTTCAAATTGAACCATTAATCACGCAGGGAATTGAAAATGGATTCCATGAGCGTTTTGGAGATGCAACGGATTATGCACCGGAATCTCAAATAGCGATGGTTTTAGGATCTCCTCAATTTATGAGTGAGGAACAAGATGTATCCCTTCGATTCATGGCTGCTTATCTAAAAGGAGTTCGTGATTATAATGATGCCTTTATAAAAGGGGAAGGAAAAGCGGAAATCATTGAAATCATGACAAAGCATACTTCCTTAAAGGACCCTGCATTATGGGAAAAGGTATTTGTCACAGGCTTAGACCCTGATGGTAAAATGTTTTTAGATGACGTTGTTAAGCAATATGATGCATACAAAGAAAATGGTGCAATTAGTGGAGATGTAGACTTTGATAAAGCAGTAGATACCTCCATCACAGAAAAAGCAGTAGAAATACTTGGTGAATATAAATAAATCCAATCGACAAAAGGTATGGAGATATACTTCTTCATACCTTTTTAACTTAAAAAGAATTGTAATGCTTTTTCTACTTTAAGATATAAAAAGTCTGCTTGCCCAAGGAAGTGGAGAGTTTCTGTAAAAGCAAAAATCAGAAATTTTGCAAGTAGATTCTAGCGTTTTTTTATAAGCTAAGCTAGAAGCGTTGTTTCCTAAATTCATAAAAATGCTCATTTAGTATACAATGAGGGATAAATAGCTGATAGGGGTGCTCGACATGGTGAATGTACTAGTGGATGCAGATGGTTGTCCAGTAGTGGACTTAACGATAGATATAGCAAAACAGTTCAATTTGAAGGTAACGTTATTATGTGACACCGCACATTATATGCAAAGAGAAGGAGCAGAAACAGTCATGGTTTCTAAAGGTGCGGATGCGGTGGATTTTGTGCTTGTAAATAAAGTAAAAAAGGGCGACATTGTTGTCACCCAGGATTATGGATTAGCAGCGATGGTTCTAGCTAAGCAAGGCTTTGCGATAGACCAAAATGGAAGATGGTTTACACCAGAAAACATAGATCAGCTGTTAGATAGTAGACATATATCTAAAAAAATCAGACAAGCAGGTGGTCGAACGAAGGGACCACGGAAACGTCAAAGAGAAGATAATGAAAAGTTTGAAATACATTTTAAGCGAATTTGTGAGCACGCTTTAAAGCAATAGATTTAATCCTCGGTATTTTGTAAAATGTCTATTGCTATATTGGGAGCATCTGCGAAAATACCATCAGCCTTGTAAATCAAGGCTTTTTTTATGTCTGCTTCACTTTTAAGGGAAAACAGATGAACCTTTAACCCATTTTCCTGGGCTTCATGAATAAAGGTACCGTCCACGGCATTCACGTTTACACCTATGCCGCTAGCATAGATGTTTAAGCTTTTAATCTCTTGGTTGGTTAGCTCTGCTTTCTCCTTATAGCTGAGCAATTGAATAAGGGGGATACTTGGCTCCAGCTCATGAAACTCTATTAAACTAGCACGATTAAAGGATTGAACGATCACTTTTGGTATTTCCGATTGGTGATTTAGCAAGTTATATTCCTCTAGCAAAGCAAGCAATTCTTCTTCCATGTCCTCATATATTTTTGGGGACTTCATTTCAATATAATAGTTTACTCTATCCCCAAAATTCTCAAATATTTCTCTTAGTGTGGGAACTCGAACCTTTTCATACACTTCGTTAGCGAATTCTGGATACGCATCATTAAACCACTTTCCTGCATTCAATTCTTTTAATTCTTCTAATGTGAAGTCCTTTACTAAACCTTCCCCATCTGTGGTTCGGTCCACTTTTTCGTCATGCATGGCTATTAGGGAGCCATCCTTGGTCATTTGTAGGTCAATTTCAATATAGGTCGCACCTAGTTGCTCAGCAACCTCGTAAGCTACCATTGTATGCTCTGGTGCATAGGTGGATGCCCCTCTATGCGCGATGACAAAAAACTCATCTGAAGCAATAGGTGTTACTTCGCTCCCTTTACATCCGCCAATGAGCACAATGAAAATCAATAAAATTAAACTACTTTTGCGCATAAATATGTCCTCCAAAGATGTAAACTTTTTATCTAAAAGTAAATATTCTGTAAAAATTGTAAATTTCTTTACTTTAGAATATTCGGTTTAGTAATATAGTTATGAAAAGATAACATAACTATGGAAGCTGAATAGAATCATTTTTTGCTAGCTTTCATAGTAAACTCTATAAACCTAATGTTTATAGTTACATAATTGAATAGAGGATGGGGGAAATCTTTTGAAGCGAGTAGAACTGATTGACATCTCTAAGTCGTATGACAAACAATCTAGCGTTATCTCTAATATTAACGTAACGATTGAACCAGGGGAATTCTTTGTACTTGTTGGGCCATCGGGGTGTGGAAAAAGTACAATGCTACGAATGATCGCAGGGCTAGAAGAGATAACAGGAGGAGTGCTCAAAATTGGTGAGCAGGAAGTGAATGATTTACCTCCAAGTAAGCGTGATTTGTCCATGGTATTTCAAAATTACGCCTTATATCCTCATCTTACTGTGGAGGAAAATATCCAGTTTGGTTTGCACGTAAAGAAAATTTCTAAAGAAGAACGGGCTAATCGAACAAAGGAAGTTGCTCAGATGCTTGGACTTTCTGATTACTTAAAGCGCAAGCCGAGAGAGCTTTCAGGAGGGCAAAGACAACGCGTTGCTCTTGCTCGAGCTATCGTAAACCAAGCACCAATTTGCTTAATGGATGAACCATTATCCAACTTAGATGCGAAGCTTCGCGCACATATGAGATCGGAAATAAGACAGATTCAACGCAGACTTGGAATTACAATGATCTATGTAACACATGACCAAATTGAGGCGATGACTATGGGTGATCGCATTATGATTCTGCATGAAGGATCCATTCAACAGATAGGCAAGCCAATTGATATTTATAATAATCCAGCTAATCCATTTGTAGCTACTTTTATTGGTTCACCACCAATGAATATTGCCGAAGGCGTTGGAAGTAAAGAGAAGCACGCTATTGTATTGAATGATTTAATTACTATCCCAGTGCCTGCTGAGGACGCACATTACCTCACAGACAATGTAATTGTTGGCATCCGTCCGGAACATATTAAAGCCGCAACTAAGGAATCAACTATTGAGGAAAAAGTAGTTGTCGAAATTGTAAATGTCGAGATTTTAGGAAATGAAACGGTGTTTTCATTTTTATTGAATGATCAGCAATGGCAAGTAAAATGGAGCGGCCAATGGCAAATAGCTGTAGGTGATAAAATTCCAGTAATTATGAATTATGATTCCTTTTGTTTCTTTGATAGCGTGACGAAGGAGATTATTAAAAAACCTTCTGATGTAGAAAACCATGTATTTGGTAAAGAGGTATTCGTATGACAGTAGTGAAATCGAAGCATATGACAGCCGCTAAATCGAAGCAAAAGAAAAGTATTTGGAAGCGTTCATTGGATGCCCGGACTGCTCTCCTATATTTATTGCCATCTATTATATTATTTTCTGTGTTTGTTTTTTATCCGATGTTTCGAACAATTTATTTAAGCTTTTTCTTAACCAATCAAGCAGGAGAGGCTGCAGTATTTGTTGGTCTTGAAAATTATGCGTATTTGCTTGAATCGTCAGCATTTCTAAATAGTATAAAGGCCACATTCCTATTTGTATTGTATACAGTTCCTACAGGAATTATTATAGCGCTAGGGCTCGCACTCCTTGCCAATGAAAAGCTAAAAGGAATTGGGTTCTTCCGTACGATCTATGCTTCTACTATGGGAGTTTCTGTGGCAGCGTCTTCTGTTGTATGGTTATTCCTGTTCCATCCGAGTATTGGAATGTTCAATAAAGTGCTTGCCATTTTAAATCTTCCACAAGTTGAATGGCTGCTAGACCCGACATGGGCATTGCTATCTGTGTCATTGACTACTATATGGTTGAACACAGGCTTCTGCTTTCTGATATTGCTAGGAGGACTACAAAATATTGATGAGCACTTATATGAAAGTGCACGTATTGACGGAGCAAGCTATTGGTATCGTTTGAGAAGAATAACTATTCCAATGTTATCTCCTACCTTGTTTTTTATCATTACGATCTCACTCATTAATGCATTTCAAACGTTTGGACAGGTGGATATTTTAACGAAGGGTGGACCTTCCCAATCTACTAATCTTATAGTGTATTCCATTTATCGAGAGGCATTTGTTAACTACCAATTCGGTACAGCAAGTGCGCAGGCAGTGTTCTTGTTTGTATGTATTTTAATCGTTACGATATTACAGTTTAAGCTAGGTGAAAAGAAGGTGCATTACCAATGAGAATATTTAAGCGCTCCGTCGTTTATTTTTTATTGATCATTACTGCCCTTATTATGTTTTTCCCAATTATCTATGCCTTAATGGTAAGCTTCATGACTGGAGGAGAAATTTTACAGGGAAAATTCCTCCCTTCTACCTTTAGCTTTGATAATTATGTGAAGGTGTTTGATCGCCTGCCTTTGTTAAATTATTTGATCAACAGCTTTATTGTTTCGTTTGGGGTCATGCTAGGGCAGCTAGTTGTTTGTAGTCTAGCAGCCTATGCATTTGTTTTTATCCCATTTAAAGGAAGGGATTTTGTATTCTTCCTGTTTATCTCCACAATGATGATACCTTGGGAAGCGACGATGATACCCAATTTCTTTACCATTCAAAATCTGAATTGGATTAACACATATCAAGGTATGACACTACCATTCTTTGCATTAGCATTCGGGACATTTTTACTCAGACAGCACTTCAAAACAATACCGAAGGAGCTACATGAGGCTTCTCAAATTGCAGGACTGAGCCGATTCGCTTTTTTCATACGTGTGATTCTACCAGTTTCTAAAACTAGTTTAGTAACACTAGGAGCTTATGGGTTCTTAACAACATGGAATATGTATTTATGGCCGCTGTTAGTTACAACCAATAATTCCGTTCGAACGGTACAAATTGGTTTGAAGCAGTTGCAGTCGCAAGAGGTTGCAACAGAATGGGGGGTGGTGATGGCAGGGGTAATCGTAGTTATTATTCCAACACTATTACTATTGTTTTTAGGACAAAAGCAATTGCAAAAGGGGTTAACGCAAGGGGCTTTAAAATAACAGTTGTTCCAAACTAAAAAAAGAGGTGTATGAAATGGGAAAGAAGTTTAAGTTTACGTGGTTGTTCATGATTTTATTAGGTATTCTAGCATTAGCTGCCTGTACAAATAGTGATGAGGGATCGTCAACAGAACCTGTGCAAAAAAGCGATGAAGATGTTGAAAAATCAGAAGAAGGTAAAACAGTCATTTCCTTCTGGCATGCTATGTCAGGATCAGGGCAGACTGCTCTAGACAGTCTTGTCGCAGACTTTAATGCATCACAGGATGACTATGAAGTTAAGGCAGAATTCCAAGGATCTTATGAAGAATCATTAACTAAGCTTCGTAGTGTTGGTGGTACTGCAGATGCTCCAGCCATAACGCAGGTGTTTGAGGTAGGGACTAAATATATGATTGAAAGTGGATTCATCGAGCCAATGCAAAAATTTATCGATGAAGATAACTATGATTTGTCTCAATTAGAGGAAAACATTTTAAATTATTATTCTTTAGATGGTGAATTATACTCTATGCCGTTTAACTCTTCTACACCGGTAATGCTTTATAACAAGGATGCTTTCAAGGAAGCTGGCTTAGATCCTGAGAATCCTCCTAAAACTTTCCAAGAGGTAATTGATGCAGCTGCTAAGCTTAAAACAGATGAAATGAAGGGCTTCTCTATGCTGACATACGGCTGGTTCTTCGAGCAGCTAGTAGCGACACAAGGTGGACTGTATGTAAATGAAGAAAATGGCCGCGCAGGTGACGCAACCGAAGCAGTTTTCAACGGAGAAGAAGGTCAACGTGTATTTGAATTCCTAAATACAATGAATAAAGCTGGCACATTTGGTAACTTCGGAACGAACTGGGATGACATCCGAGCTGCCTTCCAATCAGGGAAAGTGGCTATGTATATGGATTCTTCCGCAGGTGTACGTGGAATCATTGATAACGCACCATTTGAAGTAGGGGCAGCATACATTCCTTATGCAGATGAAGTAGATCGTAAAGGTGTTGTAATCGGAGGGGCATCTCTATGGATGTCTAAGGGAATCGCAGAAATTGAGCAAAAAGCGGCCTGGGAATTCATGAAATATCTAACTACTCCAGAGGTCCAAGCAAAATGGCATTTAGATACAGGTTACTTTGCGATCAACCCATCCGCATATGAAGAAGATATCGTAAAAAAAGCTTGGGAAGAGATGCCACAGTTAAAAGTAACGGTGGAGCAGCTTCAAAGCACGGAGCCTTCTATTGCTACTCAGGGAGCTTTAATCTCGGTTTTCCCAGAATCTCGTCAGCAAATCGTCACAGCTTTAGAGAATCTATACCAAGGGATGGATCCTAAAGAAGCGCTAGATGCTGCAGCAGAAGGAACTAATCGAGCAATCGATATAGCTAACAAAACAAAATAAATAAGAAAGCAAGCAGAGAGCAAAAGCTTTCTGCTTGTTTTATGGTTAAAGAGAGAATCAATTTAAGTCTAAACGAAGACATTCCTTTAAAAGTGACAGCCAAATACAAAATACCATAGGAGAAGTAATGAGAATAGCGACCTTTAATATTTGGAATAAGCAAGTAATGTGGAAGGACCGATTAATAGCAATTTGTGAAGAAATAAAAAAAGTAAATCCTGATATTATTTCTTTACAGGAAGTAATGGCGTATTGAAGAAGGTGAGAATTTAAATGTCGCTCAGTATATAGCAAACACTATCGGATATCCATATGGTATTTTTAACGAATATCCTGATTCTCCAGATGAAGGACTAGCTATCTTGAGTAAATATCCAATTAGATATTATAAATGTTAATGAAAGAATGAAAAATCAATGAAAACAAGTAAAAGAATCCCGTTTAGACCCAGCGAGTATAGACTTATGACCGGATAGATTTTTTTATGACCGTTCAACGAGGTTTTATGACCGGATAAAAATATTTATGACCGTTCACCAAGTTTCTTGGAAATTTTGTCGAGCGAACTTGAGATTCAAGCCTGTAGCATTACATGGAAAACTCCTCGTGGTCAAATTTTGATAAAACTAACTATTTAACTTCTCACATTTAATTTGTTATGATAAATTGATGGACAAAATTTGAAAAGGTGGAGTAAAAAATGGACACAAATGCATACAGAGTATTACTTTACTACAAATATGTCCCGATTGAAGATCCAGTAATATTTGCACAAGAACATCTTGCTGCATGTAAGGAAATTGGGTTAAAAGGGCGTATTTTAGTATCGAACGAAGGTATTAACGGAACTTGTTCCGGAACAATTGAACAAACAGACGCATACATGGACATGATGAAAGCGGACAATCGTTTCGCGGATATGGTGTTTAAAATAGATGAAGCGGATGGACATGCATTCAAAAAAATGCACGTTCGACCTAAGCGTGAAATTGTTCATTTAGGATTAGAGGAAGACATCAATCCTAATGAATTAACAGGAAAATATTTGTCTCCAAAAGAATTTTATGAGCAAATGCAAGCAGAAGATACAATAGTGATAGATGCTCGTAATGATTATGAGTTTGACTTAGGTCATTTCCGTGGGGCAATCCGTCCGGATATTCGTAACTTCCGTGATCTTCCTGAATGGATTCATGACAATAAGGAATTGTTTGAAGGTAAAAAGGTATTAACATATTGCACTGGCGGAATCCGTTGTGAAAAATTCTCTGGCTGGTTAGTAAGAGAAGGATTTGAAGACGTTGCTCAATTACACGGCGGTATTGCTACCTATGGTAAAGACCCAGAGGTTCGTGGTCAGCTGTGGGATGGCCAAATGTACGTTTTTGATGAGCGTATAGCTGTGCCGATTAACCAAGTCGAGCATGTAGTGGTAGGGAAAGACCATTTCACTGGAGAACCTTGCGAGCGATATGTAAACTGTGCAAATCCAGACTGTAATGACAAAATTCTTTGTTCTGAAGAAAATGAACACAAATATCTTCGTAGCTGTTCACATGAGTGTCGTGTGCACCCAAGAAATCGCTATATTGTAGAACATAATTTAACTGAAGAAGAAGTAGAAGCTAGATTAGCTGCTATTTAACATAATTTTTGATCAACCATGCTATTTAATTAGCATGGTTTTTTTATAATATTTCATTTTTAGAGCAAGATAGAATGTGTAAACATATTGTCTCCATTATAATGCGAAACATATGGAAAAACTGTACAAGAGGATTCACCATTGATGTATAATCTGTGACTGTATAATATAGTGGGAAACAAAATATAATAATAGGTATAAAGGGGTTTAGTGGTCTTATCTAGAAAGATACTAGGAGTTCGTTTTTTATAATAGAATGGAGGAACGTATATGGCAATCGAAGTGAGAAGAATTTCTGATTTGAAAGAGGTCGACGTATCCAAGCTAATTGAAGAAAGCGAAAAAGAAGGGTATCGTTTTGTCTCCAGACTGGCATCTGAATATGAGGATGGTACAAACAGATTTAGTGAACAGGGAGAAGCACTGTATGGTGCTTGGGAAGCAGAAGAGCTAGTTGCGATTGGTGGCCTGAATCGTGATATCTTGGGATCAGACTCTGCTAGATTACACCGATTTTATACTTTGCCTGATTACCGAAGAAAAGGAATCGGGAGTGAGCTATTTAAAGTAATTTTAGTAGGCGCAAAAGGCCAATTCAACGAAATCACTACTAAAACCGAATCAACAAAAGCTGATGCTTTTTATCGGGCAAACGGCTTTATATTTGACCGAAGATCTCCGGACACAACTCATGTAATAGGATTATAATAACTCAAACCAATTATAGTGCTCTTTGTGAAGGTATTTACAAGGAGCACCTTTTTTATTTATTGACTCCATTTATTCCTCCAGCTGTTTTCCTTCTCGTATAGCTTTTCGCTCCAAAAGCATAAAAGCTTCATTTTCTAAACGCAAAAGCTCTATCTCTAATTCCTTTTGCTTATGCTGCTGTTGTTTTACTGTTACGTAGCCTCCAATAGCAATTACGCTAAGCAAGGATAAGCCAATAGCAGAAAAAATAAATATAGCAATAATATCCTCCAAGCATGGCACCTCCCTTTGTATAAATAGTATAACAAATACAGGAATAGTTAAAGTTTCCAAATGGATGAAAAATAAGAATAATTTATTTGGTATAGCTGCAAATATTCTGGAGAAATCTATTGTAATGATCAAATAACTAACATGAGCTAACTTTTTGACAGTCACCTTATATTAATATAATATAGAGAAGTCTCGAAAGTGAGATAAATAAAACCTAAAAAAACATATAGATATATAGAGGAGTTTTAAAATGAACGTATTAGTAGTAAAAGCAAATAATCGTCCAGCAACAGAGGCAATTTCAAGTAAAATGTATGAAACATTCATGGCTGAGCTTGAAGGTAAAGACGTAAACGTAACTGTTTATGACGTATATGAAGAAGACACTCCATACTTTGGACAAGATCTTTTCAATGCTTTCGGTAAAGTACAAAATGGTGGAGAGTTAACTGATGTTGAATCTCGCTTGTTATCAGCTAAACAAAAAGCAATGGATTTATTAACTGCTGCAGATGTTGTAGTATTTGCATTCCCATTATGGAATCTAACTATTCCAGCTAAATTACAAACTTTCATTGATTATGTATATGCTGCAGGCTTTGCATTTAAATATGATGCGCAAGGCAACATGATTCAATTGATGACAGATAAAAAAGCAATCTTCCTAAACGCTCGCGGTGGTATTTACTCTACACCTGAGGCAGCACCAATGGAAATGGCTGTAAACTACATGCGCGCAGTATTTGGTGGAGTTTTCGGTATGCAAATTATTGATGAAGTAATTATTGAAGGTCATAACGCAATGCCTGACAAAGCACAAGAAATCATTTCTTCAGGTATGGAAGAAGTAAAAGCTTCTGCTCAACGTTTAGTAGACTTAGCAGTTAAAGCCTAATCAATTATATAAAGCCGTCAAGGTCCTTAAGCGACCTTGGCGGCTTTATTTTTATGCGGAAATAAGCTAAGTGAAATGTAGGAAAGACGGTTGAGAGCGCTCATCATAGGAGGGGATTGTGTAAACTATCGGGTGATTGTAGTAAATCAGTGGCTAATTGTCGTAAAGTAAGCTCTGATTGTAGTAAACCAGGCGGAAGCGTTCGCCATAGAATGGGATTGTAGTAAACTACCGGTTGATTGTAGTAATCTAGTGTCTGATTGTCGTAAAATAAGCTCCAATTGTAGTAAACCAGTGATCAATTGTCGTAAAACAACCAGGAACCATCCAACTAACACAGGATAATGCTCAATTATTTTTGATATACTATACATAGAACAGTGTGTTATAATATTAATAGAACAACGTAAATAGGAGGCATAATATGTTTATAGAGATAAAACCAAATTCATCCGTACCGATCTATTTACAGTTAGCTCAACAATTGATAGAAGGCATGGCTAGGGGTGAGTTAAAGCCAGGGGATTCTCTACCATCTGTAAGAAGTTTTGCAGCAGATTTGGGGATGAATATGCATACAGTTAACAAAGCGTATCACCTTTTAGAAGAAAAGGACTTCATTCAAATTGTCCCGAAATCTGGGGTCATTGTGCGGCCAAAAGGAATGGAAAAAGCAACACAACTACAACAGCAATTACTTGCAGAACAGATTCGCCCATTATTAGCGGAGGGAATGGTATTACAGCTTTCAGAGGAAGAAATGGTTGTGATGGTAAGAGAGCTTGTTCAACATATTAAGGAGGGGTAATGATGATTTTATTGTTATTTGGATTTATTCTATTATTTATTACGATATTACAGGCATTCATTCCAGTATTTTTAAAGCCAACACTCATCTTCGGTATAAATGTTCCAGATCAGCATGCAAAGGATAAGGAAATAATTCTACTAAAAAAAAGATATACCGGAGTCGTTCTCTCGGTTGGCTTAGCTATCTTTGCGGTCTATCTAGTATGGGCGATCAGTCAAAAGCCTGCAGAGGAGACTCTTGCCCTTGTTAGTGTGGGGATTCAATTTGTTGTTCTTTTTTTGAGTATCGCTTATTACTTTATCATGCATACAAGAATGAAGAAGTTAAAAGAGGAACGTCGTTGGTACTCTGATAAAAACGAAGTGAGAGTAGTGGATTTGAAATTCCATGAAAAGCTTCAATTACTTCCAAAAATGGCGTTTATCGTCCCGATGGTTGTAACAATCGGACTTATCGTTTATACAATTATGAAATATCCACAGATGCCGGAATTGATTCCTACTCATTGGGGTCCAACAGGGGAAGCAGATGCATTTAGTAAGAAAAGTTATTTTACTGCCATTTCTCTTCCATTGATATTATTGGTTGTTCAGGGAATGTTTTTATTTACAAGCGAGGGGATTAAATTGTCAGGAACAAGTATAAGCCCTCGAAACAAAAAAACTTCTGTAAAGCAGCAGCTAGCATTTCGAAAATATTCAAGTTGGCTTTCTTTTGTCATGTCGGTAGGGATTACTTTGATGATGGGGTATTTTCAGTTACAAACCATTCATCCTGAAATAGCCTCCTCGATAGTTATGCTTGTCCTCCCACTTGGATTCTTGGTACTTGCTTTTGCTAGCGTTGCTATTTTTACAATAAAAATTGGGCAAGGTGGTTCACGTATAAAAGTAGTAGAGGATGAAGCAGAAGTAAATCGTCATATTACATCTGTAGACGATGATCAGTTTTGGAAGGGCGGTATTTTCTATATTAACAAAGACGACCCTAGCATTTTTGTGGAAAAACGCTTTGGAGTCGGTTGGTCCATTAACTTTGCAAGACCATTAGCCTGGTTATTTATTTTAGGTCCCATTCTACTCATTCTTGCAATTTCGTTTCTTCTATAAAACGATGTCCCTAGAGTATAAAATGCTCTAGGGATTATTTTTATATTGCGCATATACAAAGAGACAAAGGATATAGGAATCCCCTTTGTTTATAACAATTATACTTTATGTAAATAGAGACAGGCTATAAGCCCGTCTCATGAATGAAAACGAAATAACTAGGAGGTACAGGAATCCTTACTTAGCAGGATTCACCGCCAACATTACCGCCGCCGTTACCATATCCAAAAGTACCAATTACGATAATTAAAAGAATAAATAATACTACTAATAAAGCGAATCCTGATCCGAAGCCGACTCCACCAACGTTACCGCCAGTGTTGCCACAGTAACCGCCATATCCGCCAGTATTACCACCACCATAGCCGCCACAATAATTTGAATAACTCATTATTAACACCTCCTCGCTAAGAGTTATCTTATTTTATGTGGGGAATTATGGTTAGACTGAGGAATATGTGGTAGTTCTCCATATTTTTTTAAAATAGAAGAAAAAAATGAAAATAAAAAAACGAGCAGTTATTATAACTGTTCGTTCTTCGCCTCTTTCATATTTTCTGTAACCGTCCAATGTTTAGATGGAATAATATTTTGATTTAGCTTTTGGACGAAGTTATGTGCATCTTCATAGTTCGTAAAAGATTTATCTAATTGGCTATTGGAATTTTTCAAGGTCTCTGTTGTACCATTTGATTGACGGGTAATAAGAAACATAGGTACACCTCCGACTATGACTTTTTATGTATATGATTATATCAACAAAAATAATGGAAAGGAATAAATATACAAATTTATATTCTTATTGTTATTTTATTGTAATATAACGACCATTTATTTTAAAAACAAACAATTATAACTATGAAAGTAAATATGTTACAAAATGATATTTATTTTTAGTGATTAATGGAGAACTTTGTGTGTAGAATCAAAATCTACAGATTGGAGCTATGGAGGAGTTAAATAACGTTGTCTAAAATATGATATTACAAAGCAGGCTCTCGGAAGTTTAATAAGAGCCAATTAAGGATTCTCTATTCGGCTATTAATTTATGGTAACTGGTAGCAGTCGTTCACTTTTAAATATAGGTATCTATTGATTTTCCTTTTCCATCAGCTTTCGAACGTTTTCTTTCGGGTTCCAACAATTAAATTTATATGTGGGCGCAGTTTGAAAGCCCAACCGTTTGCATTTATAAAACATTCCATTTTTCGTTTTTTCACTGATGAAATGAATACAAGTTGCACAGCAATGAAAATCCTTCATGCTAAAACCTCCTAAACGAAGTACTTGGTGGGGTAGAGATAATTATGTATATGAAATAGAAAAAAGAATGGTGCAGAAGGATCTTGCTGGGGGAAAGAGAACGTATGGAATAAAAATCACAGAGATGTTCATTTTTTGTATCTGTTCCCATACATCAAATAACTAGAAAAATGTAGGCTTTGGAACAAAAATTCCAAAGCCTAAACAGTTGTCTGTTATTTACTTACTCTTCGTCAAACACTTCAACTTTTTCCATTTTATCGCCATTTTTCATAGCTTTTGCAGCTTCTAAACCGCTTGTTACTTTACCGAAAACAGTGTGAACACCGTTTAGATGTGGTTGTGGTTCGTGCACGATGAAGAATTGGCTTGAGCCAGTGTCTTTTCCTGCATGAGCCATAGAAAGGCTACCTGCTTCGTGTTTGTGTGGGTTTCCAGCAGTTTCACATTTGATTGTTTTGCCGCTACCGCCCATGCCTGTTCCAGTTGGATCTCCACCTTGGCTTACAAAGCCAGGAATAACACGGTGGAATACTACACCGTTGTAAAAACCACTGTTAGCTAATTCTTCAAAGTTTGCTACTGTGTTTGGTGCTTCGTTTGGATATAATTCAAATTCAATTTTGTCCCCAGATTCCATAAGGAAATAACCTTTTTTCGCCATTATAAAACACTCCTTTTGTAATAAAAAATTCTTTCACAGTATAGCATGAACTCTAGCTTTTTCCAAAGAACATAACTGCAAAGCCGAGTGATTGGAAGCAAACAACATGGTTCAGCTGAAATTTATATAAATATCAGCTGATGGGTGTGGTAATCTCTTTCTTAAAATGTATATAGTATTAAACAAATGGATGTAAGCACAGCATGAAAGTGGTACGATACAAAAAGAGGTGAATTATATGAACGGACAAAATAGAAAAGATATTCATGCAGGACTAGAAGTGTATATAATTTTAAAAAAGGATCAGCGCTCAGGCAATAAAACAAAGGGAGTAGTTCAAGATATTTTAACGAATTCATCCTTTCATCCACACGGCATTAAAGTAAGATTGACGGACGGTCAAATAGGCAGAGTCTGCGAAATTATAAAATAAAGACTCAATAGGGGTCTATACATACATTGACAGTAAAGGGAGAGCGAGAAAAGATGCAGGTAGAATCTCAAATATTAGAGTGGTTTGAACATTTTCATAAATATCCGGAAGTAAGCTGGAAGGAATTCGAAACAACCAATAAAATTGCTGAAATCCTTGATTCACTAGAAGTTCCTTACCGACGTTTTGATGATGTAACAGGTCTCTTGGCAGAAATAGGCGAGGGAAAAGAAGTGATTGCAATTCGTGCAGATATCGATGCTTTATGGCAGGAGGTAGATGGAGTATACCAAGCAAATCATTCTTGTGGTCATGATGCGAATATTTCTATGGTTTTAGGAGCTCTTCTTTTATTGAAGGATTCAAAGCTGGATAAACGTATTCGCTTTATATTCCAGCCTGCTGAGGAAAAGGGAAATGGTGCGAATTCTATGATTGATAGAGGGGCACTAGAGGATGTTACCCATCTCTTTGGAGTGCATTTAAGACCCGTGGAAGAGCTACCTTTTGGTAAGGTGGCACCAGCGATACACCACGGTGCAGCAATGTTCCTTGAAGGGAAAATTAAAGGGATTGATGCACATGGAGCTCGACCTCATCAAGGAAAGAATGCGATTGATGTAGCAGTTGCAATCCATCAATCCTTAAAAAACCTATACTTTTCTCCTTTTGAGGCATACTCTGCAAAACTGACGAAAATACAGGCTGGTGGGGAAAGTTCCAATATTATCCCTGGTACAGCAAGCTTCTCGATCGATGCACGTGCTCAAAAAAACAATGTGCTTAAACAAATGAAAGAGCAAATTGAGAAACACTTACTTTCTCTTCAAGGGCTTTTTGATATAGAAATAGAATGGGAGTGGCAAGATATTACTCCTGGAGCAGAAGTTTCAAAAGAAGCCGCTTCAATAGCTAGAGAAGGTATCATTGAAGCGATTGGAACAAAGAACCTAGCAGAAGAGGTAATCACATCTGGTAGTGATGATTTCCATTTTTATACGATTAGACAGCCGAAATTAAAGGCTGCAATGATTGGCATAGGAGCAGACCTTTCTCCTGGTCTTCATCATCCTCATATGACTTTTGATCGCAAAGCCCTCTATATCGGTGCTCAAGTGCTTATGAAAGCGCTTTTAAAAATTGCTAAAAAAGATTGACGTAATTTTAATAAAAGATTAATATATCCCTAATAGCGACTAATAAACGACAATTGTAAATTATTGAACAAGTCGCGAAGGGGTGAATTGGTATGGTAGAAGAAAAGAAACCATTAGAGAAAAAAGAAATGTCCTTGATATGGGCGATCACGCCTTTATTAGTAATGATTTTAACAATGATTATTACTGTAGTTAAGTTGGAGCAAGGGCCTCACATTCCGTTAATAGTTGGTACAATCATAGCAGCATTTGTTGCTTGGAAACATGGCTTTAAATGGGATGAAGTCGAGGAAATGATGTACAAGGGGATTAAACTAGCGCTTCCAGCGGTAGTCATCATTATATTGGTAGGTCTTATCATAGGAGCATGGATCGGCGGTGGTGTAGTTGCTACGATGATTTATTTCGGACTAAAAATCATAACGCCAGCTTTCTTCTTAGTTACAATTTGTGTGATTTGTATGATAGTATCGCTTGCAATTGGTAGCTCTTGGTCCACGATGGGGACAATTGGGGTTGCAGGTATGGGAATCGGTTTAAGTATGGGAATTCCGGCTGCTATGATAGCTGGAGCAGTTATCTCTGGAGCTTATTTTGGAGACAAAATGTCACCGTTGTCCGATACAACCAATCTAGCGGCTGGTCTTACAGGAACAGATTTATTCGTACATATTCGACATATGTTTTACACTACTATACCCGCAGCAGTTATTGCGTTAGTAGCTTATGGTCTATTAGGAATGAAATATAAAAACAGCAGCATTGATCAGGAAAGCATACAGCAAACAATAGGCGTGCTTGATCAAAGCTTTGTTATATCACCGTGGTTATTGCTAATTCCGTTAGCAGTAATTGTATTAGTTGCTCTAAAGGTACCTGCTATTCCAGCTTTAGTAGTTGGTATTTTACTAGGATTCCTATCTCAGATTTTTGTTCAAGGAGGAGACGTGGCTTCAGCTGTTAGTGCTCTTCAAAGTGGATACGTTATTGAAACAGGTAACGCAATGGTAGATGAACTCTTTAACCGTGGTGGGTTAGATTCTATGATGTACACGGTGTCAATGACGATTGTTGCAATGACCTTTGGTGGGATACTTGAGTTTTCAGGGATGCTTCAGTCTATTATGAATCAGATTTTAAAGCTTGCAAAGACAGCATTTTCTATGGTAGCTGCTACTATATTAGCTTGTTTTACAACGAATGCTACTTGTTCAGAGCAATATATCTCGATCGTTGTACCAGCTAGAATGTTTTCTAAAGCGTACACGAATATGGGACTGCACTCTAAAAACTTATCACGAGCTTTAGAGGATGGAGGAACTTTGACATCGGTATTTATACCTTGGAACACTTGTGGTGTTTTCATATTAGGGACACTAGGGGTAGGTGCTTTTGAATATGCACCATATGCTATATTAAACTATACAGTGCCAATTCTATCTATTATTTATGCAGCAGTAGGTTTCTCCATTGTGAAAATCTCAGAGGAAGAAAAGCAAGAGATTTTAAACAAAGAGATTGCAGAAGCATAAAAAAGGAAAGTTCAGTGATAAGCTGAGCTTTCCTTTTCTTTTTAAGTGGCTTTTTAATGCCAAAAAGCTTTTTATGACCGGATAGAAAATTTTATAACCGGATAGAGGAGATTTATGACCGGATAAAAAAATTTATGACCGTTCAGCAAAATTACCTAGAACTCAGCAGGCTTTAAATTTAATAGGTAGGAAAGTTAAATTCATATACCGCTCGAGGTCGCCCCTGCTGATAGGTCATTTCTTCACCAACGATGGATGCATAACCGTGATCCGACAACTTTTTAAGAATCCTTTCAGTTGTTCGCCTACTGACCTTTAAAAAGACTTCTAAATCATGTGCAGTAAACTCGACGGAATGGTGGATGCGACTAAATTGCATAATCTTAGAAAGATTAGCTGGGCTTAATTTTGTCTCTTTGGCTACTAAAACAAGCCTAGGATCGTTCGTTCTTAAGTCGATTTTAGTTTCATTTTGAAGGAGTGGCCCAGTTAGTTGTTTTTCCTGGTTCATTAGATAGATATTGTTTTTTGTAGCATGTTTTAAGGCATCCTTAGCGTTTTCACTAGCTTCTAACACTGTCGTGCCATACCCAAAGGCAATGCGGACGGGGGTGCTAAAAAGGTCGAACCAGCTATTCACCACGTTGCTCTCCAAGGCAAGTTGAACCTTTCCTTGAGTAGTGAAAAGCATATAAAGCAGGTCATCGACTTTAACAATCGAAGCGTCTATAGAATCTGTTACTTTATTCAAGGAGGTTGCTGAGCTAGAGTCCTCTTGGTCTAGTAAAATAGAGCAAACGGCAATTTTGGAGGCTTCACTTTTTGCGAGAATTGCTAATGAATTGGTTTCTTCAATCGCTTTTAAAATAGAGTTTTTTGGGTCAATCATTCGAACGACAGGTATTCCACTTTGCATCAAAGATTCATAAACAGCGTGGACAGAAGTAATTGCAAGCTTTGTTTTTCCGGCATTTTGTAGGCTAATATGAAAAGACACCACCTCTTCTAAAGAGAATGCAGGATCAATTTGCATAAGAAAGGGAACGGCAGCTGTTTGGTTGATATCCTGTAAGACACTTTCTACAAGCTTTGGTTCTATTAAGTCCATGGAAACTTGATGAATAGGAGTATGACAAGTTGCTAATAATGTAGTAGCAACGGAAGTACTGTCCTGCTTTAAATAATAGGAAGGTACAGGCAAGAGCTCTCTCTCTTTTTTCGCATATAGGTAGGGGAGCGAACCAGAGAAAAATACAGCGGCGCATGGTTTTATATTTTTTACTAGTTCCTTCGCCTCTTTTGGAGTATTATAGTGATAATAATCCAAACGGATAAAAGGCATCTCATGTTCGAAATGCTTCAAGCGATCTATAAAGTTTGTAGAGCCAAGAACTGCTATACGTGATTGCATGATATCCCCCTTTTTTTATGTATTTAACGACTATTTAACGACAACTATAACCAAAAAATAAAAATATGTAAAGGAAGTTAGAAAAATATGAAAATTAAAGAAATAGAAATATCTGCTATTAGATTACCATTAATCGATCCATTTATCATTAGTTATCATACGTACGATGATATGCCTTCTATCATAGTGAAGCTCACAACAGAAGAAGGTCTAGTTGGGTATGGAGAGGCAGTCGCAGACGAGCACGTAACAGGAGAAACATGGGAGAGCACATATGCTATGCTAAAAAATACTTTAGCACCAGCTTTAATCGGAGAAAATCCGATGGAATTTGAGCGACTTCATGAAAAGATGGATAAAGCTGTCTACCAAGCACCAGCAGCTAAAGCAGCCTTAGACATTGCTTGCTACGATGTGGTCGGTAAAAAACTAGGTGTTCCAGTATACCAATTGCTAGGTGGGCGTTATCATGAAAGATTTCCAGTTACTCATGTATTGAGCATAGGCTCCCCAGAATCTATGGCAGAAGAAGCAGAAAAACGTATGAAAGAGGGCTATACTTCATTTAAAATGAAAGTAGGAACAGAAGTACAGGCTGATGTAAAACGAATCCAAGCAGTTAGAGAAAAGGTAGGCAATGAGATTGCCATTCGCGTAGACGTAAATCAGGGTTGGAAGAATAGTGCTAACACGATTTCTGCGATGCGTCAGCTAGAGCATACAGGACTAGATTGGCTGGAACAGCCTGTAATGGCAGATGATTTTAACGGAATGGTGGAGGTCAAGGCAAAAACTAGTACCCCCCTTATGATGGACGAAGGCTTGAGAGGGCTTCGTGATATGCGTGAGTTAATAGAGAAGCAAGCTGCACACAAAGTGAATATTAAGCTGATGAAATGTGGCGGTATATATCCCGCTATGAAGCTTGCTCATATGGCTGAAATGGCAGGCTTAGAATGTCAAATCGGTTCTATGGTCGAGTCTTCCATTGGTTCAGCCGCAGGATTTCATGTAGCTTTCTCTAAAAAAGCATTTACGAGTGTCGAATTGACGGGTCCACTTAAGTTCTCGAAGGACGTTGGAAATTTGCGCTATGATGTTCCTTTTATTAAACTTAATGAGCGACCAGGTTTAGGTATTGACGTGGATGAAGAGATGTTAAAAGAGTTAACGGAGTTCTCAGATAAAGTAATGAAGTAAGAGGAAGTGCATCAATGAAAGAGTGGATAGTCAGTCTTGGGGAAAAAGAGTACCCAGCTCGAGAGTTAACAAAGGACAATATAGAACAAATTTTAGCCTTACAGGACATTGTCTTGCAAAACTTAGATAATAAAGAGTTTTTACAGCCCCTTACAAAGGAGGAATTCGAAGACTCTCTAGAGCATCGTTTAATGGTAGGTGTATTTGCTGGTGAGGAGCTAATCGCATTTCGTACCCTTGCGATTCCAGCAATGGACAAGCATCATTTAGGATATGATATTGGTCTTTCGGAAGAACAATTAGGTGACGTTGTTTATCAAGAAATTACGAATGTCCATCCTGAATACCGCGGTTACGGTCTCCAAAGAAAACTAGCGGACCTTGTAATGGAGCTTATGCAGGATTCTACATACATCTATATTTGTGCGACGGTAGCACCATTTAACTTTGCCAGTTTAAAAGACAAGCTAAGCCAAGGAATGGTTATTAAAGCTCTCAAACGTAAGTATGATAATATGCTGCGTTACATATTTTACAAGAGAATCGATGGAAATGATTTTATAACATTTGGCGAAAAAGAGCTCCATATAAAAATGGGGGGCATAGAGGAACAGCAAAAATTACTAGCAGCGGGCTGGGTAGGCACAAGCATCTTCCAAAAAGATGAAGAGTGGTTTGTTGTATTTAAGGAAACTATATAAAGCGATTAGACCCTTAATGAAAATTCATTAGGGAGTCTCTTATCCGCAAAGCTCCCTAAATAGTTTTGAAGTAACCAAAAGGTTTTATCTCACTTGAGGTCTTAAAATAATATGTAAGGCAAATACATCATTTTTATCTACTGGGATTACGACCCATTAAGGTAAAAATGATTTTTTTTATTAGAAAATTTTTCAAATTATTTATGAAGTTCCTGTGCAGCCTTGTCACAAACAGGAGTATTGTGTTGGATGAAGAGCTACACCCTCTCTTTTCTTCAGTCAAATGTATGAGAACCATTCAAGACCTTTGACTGAATGCGAGATACTTCGACTCCCTTATATTTAAAATAGTAAGAATATTTTAAGGGGTGTTTGACGATGAAAACTTTATATCAGGATTCACGATTTTGGCTAATTATATTTGCTAATATAGCTTCCTCTATTGGCTCAGGAATAACGATGATTGCAATTCCTTGGATGCTAGTGACGAGTGACGATGGCAACGCTGTATTTGGGTACATTACAATTTCTATGACTATCATTAGTTTTATAATTACGCCCTTTGTAGGTTCTTTAGTGGATAGAATGTCCAGAAAAAAATTACTTTTAATCAGCGAAGTGGTTTGTTTAGTTGTATTATTGTTTTTTGCCTCTATTGGATTTTTAGGTTTATCCTATGAAATCTGGCACTATACACTAATTTATATGATAGGTAGTCTATATTACACCATTTTTTATCCAACCATGTTTGCGATGAATCAGGAAATTTTCCATAAGGATCAGTATAAGTCTTTAAATGGCACAATGGAGGTACAGGGCCAGCTTTCTAGTATGATTGCTGGGGGAGTGGCGAGTATTTTACTGATGAAATGGGATTTACATTATATTTTATTATTAGATGTATTGACGTACGGAGCAGCGATATACTTTTATGTTAAGCTACCTTACACAAGAGCGAAACGATCGAAGGCAGAAAAGGTGGAGAAAGGTAAAACGTGGGAAGGCTTAGTTTATATGTTGGCTCGCCCAACCATGTTTGTCTTTTTAGTATTTTCTTTTATGCCTTTTATAGGGGTCATGCTAACAAACTATTTGTTTCCTGTTTATCTAGTTGAAGTGTTAGACGCGGATGCAAGTGTATATGGTTTAGAAGGGATGATATATGCTGCTGGTGCAGTGCTAGCAGGTATTGTTGTTCCTATTCTGGCGCAAAAACTAGGAAATGAGAAGACAATCATTCTAGGAGTGCTTATTTATACGGTTGCGATTTCCATGATAGTCTTTGTTGAACTACCTATTTACTTAACATTAATGTTGTTTTTAGCGATTGGAAACAGTGGAGCTCGGGTTGCGAGGAATTCCTTCCTGATGGATCAAATTCCAAACGAAATCATTGGTAGGGTTGATAGTTTGTTTCGTTCCATTGGTTTACTCATAAGAATTTTATTGCTAGCCCTTTTTACTGGGATGGTTTCTTCAGGTCTAATCGTCATGTGTTTCTATGTTCTAAGTGGCGTATTGGTCGTGTCTGCCTTTATGGTGACGATCAGCTGGAAGAGGGGCTTTGAGGTTAAAAAGAAAAAGACTATATGTCTAGAAGAAGTTAGTATGTAGAAGTATATATTTCAAATAATAAGTTGTATGTTTGGGGGGCTTAGGGTAATGGATGAAGTCCCAAATGATGAACGAGCAAAGGGGTTCCGCTGAAGAATCGCAACCTTGGAGAAGCTTATAAGATTTACATTTGAAACAGGATGATAGAATTTTAATAAGTAATTAAATACTACTGCAAAAAGTTAATAAGTAATACAACTGCCTAATAAAAATGAGCAGTTTTTTCATATTCGCTTGATAGGGAAAGTAAGCGAGAGTCGAATTGCCCTTCTTCCATATCTTATTATAAATTCTCATAATTTTAGAGTACAAAGAATAGTGAAAATTAATAGTGTTATCGAGTAGAACAGGTTGATTTTACTATATTCGTTGTTTATAATGAAAGACGACTCAATAATGATAATCGTTATCAATAAAATTGAGAAAAATAATTTTTTATGGGGATTACAAATGAGATTATGGATATTAGTAGTAGCAACTATTATCCTATCCTTTATTTCGCTATTTATAGGAGCCATTGATATTAAACCGAGTGATCTGCTTGATTGGGACTCCCAAAAGACCCAAATCTTTTTAATGAGTCGATTGCCACGCTTAATGGCAATTATATTAGCTGGTGCAGGAATGGGTATTGCGGGCTTAATTATGCAAAGCTTAAGCCGAAACAAATTCGTATCACCGACAACGGCTGGTACACTTGATGCAGCAAAACTAGGTGTTATAGTTTCGATGATATTCTTTACAAATATGTCTTATATGGGACAGATTTTCTTTAGTTTTACATTTGCTCTAATTGGAACTTTTATCTTTATGCAATTGCTTGAGCGTATTAAATTTAAGGATGTTATTTTCGTACCTTTAATCGGTATTATGTACGGTAATATCATTGGGGCCATATCAACATTCTTAGGATATGAAGCAGATGTTTTACAAAACGTTGAATCATTCTTTTTAGGGAGCTTTACATTAGTTGTCTCTGGGCGCTATGAATTACTATACGTAGCTGTACCAGCGATTATTATTGCTTATATTTATGCAAATAAATTCACTGTAGCTGGTATGGGTGAGGATTTTGCAAAAAACTTAGGTCTAAGTTATCGTACAGTGTTAAATATAGGTCTTGTTATTGTAGCGATAATTTCTACAACGGTAGTTTTAACAGTAGGTATTATCCCATTCTTAGGTTTAATCGTTCCTAACCTTGTTTCTTTGTATTTGGGAGATAATTTACGCAAGACAATACCGCATACTATTTTCATGGGTGCTGCATTCTTACTAGCATGTGATATTATAAGCCGTTTAATTGTCCATCCATATGAAATTCCGGTAAATACGACAGTCGCCGTAATTGGCAGTGCGATCTTCTTAATTATGTTGTTTAGGGGGAAAGCATATGCGAAAAAATAGTACCAAGCTAATTATTTTAGCTGTTATTGCGTTAATATTTATGGCGTTGTTTGCATTTTATAATATTCAGGGTGGTTTCAGTTATGCCTTTCCAAAGCGTTTAGAGCGTTTAGCTGCAATGGTTATCACTGGTACAGCAATTGCATATGCGACGGTTATATTCCAGACTGTAACACATAACCGTTTATTAACACCTTCAGTGATGGGTATTGACTCTATGTATCAAGTAGTGCAAACGGTAATATACTTTACAGCAGGTTCAGCTTCTGTTTTCGTCGTAAGCCGTTACTTAAACTTTAGTGTATCTATTATTGCGATGGTAATTTTCGCTCTAATCTTATATCGTTTTTTATTCCGAGCAGATAAATATCCAATTTTCCTTCTATTGTTAGCGGGTATGATTATTGGAACCTTGTTAGGAAGTCTAGTAACATTCATGCAAGTTATTATTGATCCTGTAGAGTATGAAAGTCTACAAGCTCGATTGTTTGCAAGCTTTATGAATGTGAAAACAGAATTGTTACTTATTGCAATAGTTATACTGGGGCTGGCATTTTTGTATGGTTCTCGATTGTTGAGAGATTTGAATGTTGTATCATTAGGTCGAGATAATGCCATCAATCTAGGTGTTAACTATGACAGAATCGTACTACAAGTTTTAATATTATCTTCTGTGTTAATAGCTACTTCAACAGCGTTAGTTGGACCTGTCACATTCTTAGGTTTAATTGTAGCGAATGTAGCGTATCAATATTTAGACACCTATAAACATTCTGTATTAATTGTTGGGGCGAGCTTGATTAGTATTATAGCGCTTGTCGGAGGACAATTTCTCGTGCAGCATATATTCCATTTGAATACAACCATTAGTGTAATAATTAACTTTGTCGGTGGGATTTACTTTATTTACTTATTACTAAAGGAAAGTAGGAAAGCAGAATGATTGAAATTAAAGAGCTTTCTAAAAGCTTTGGGAAAAAAACGGTCGTTGAAAATGTAACATTAAAAATTCAACCAAAGGCTATCACTTCTTTTATTGGCCCAAATGGTGCTGGTAAATCCACCTTGTTATCAATGGTGAGCCGACTATTAGATGCTGATACAGGGGAAGTATTTTTAGATCAAACGGACGTAAAGAAAATGAAGTCAGATACTTTTGCAAAGCGAGTAGCTATTTTAAAACAGGCAAACCACTTAAATATCCGTTTAACTGTTCGCGAGCTTGTTTCCTTTGGTCGCTATCCGTATTCCAAGGGGCGACTAAATGCAGAGGATGAAAAATTGGTCGACCAAGCACTGGAATATATGAACTTAACCGAAATGCAAGATAATTTTTTAGATGAGTTATCGGGTGGTCAAAAGCAGCGTGCATTTATTTCAATGGTTATTGCTCAGGATACAGAATATATTTTATTAGATGAGCCCTTAAATAATCTAGATATGAAACATTCTGTACAAATTATGAAAATTTTACGCAAGCTTGTAGATGATTTAGGGAAAACTGTAGTCATTGTATTACATGACATTAACTTTGCTTCTGTATACTCTGATCGCATCGTAGCATTAAAGGATGGCCGTCTTGTAAAGGATGGTCCAACGCATGAGATTATTAACTCGGAAGCTTTACGTGATGTATATGATATGGATATTCCTGTACAAGTGCAAGATGGTTGCCGTATTTGCGTATACTTCAATTCCCATTAATTTTCAGCAAAATGTTTTATCTCTAATAGGTAGAAGATTCAATATGCGTGCATGAGTCTAGTCACTTATGCACGTATTTAATGCGGTTTAAATGAGAATGAGAATTAATTGCAAAAATGAGTTGACAAATTTTGTGCGTTTCATTTAAACTGATTACAGACGAATGAAAATGATAATCATTTTCAATTAAAGATAGTATTTCTAGGAGGAAGCAAAAGATGAAGAAATGGAAATTTTTAACTGCGTTAGCAGCTTTAACATTAATGCTGGGAGCATGTAACTCAGATGACGAATCATCAGCTGGAGAAACTACTGATAAAGAAACACCTGTTGCAGAAAATGAGGTTGCGGAAACTTCTGCATTCCCAATGACAGTATCTTCCTTAACTGCTTCACGTGAAGATGAAGAAAAAGGTACAACAATCACATTTGAAGATGTTACATTAGAAAAAATGCCTGAACGTATTATTACATTGGACTATGGTTTCTTAGATACACTTGACGCTTTAGGTGTGGAAGGTATCGTAGGAATCGCAGCTGGCGGTGGTAAAGGTAACATCCCTCCGCACTTAAAAGAAAAATATGTTGTTGACGGTGTTGCTGATGTTGGTACATTAAAACAAATTGACTTTGAAGCAGTAGCAGCTGCTGAACCAGATGTTATTTTTATCTCTGGTCGTCAATCTCCATTCTATGAAGAATTGAAAGAAATCACACCGAACGTAGTATTCATCGGTTCTGATAACCAAAACTATATTGATGCTGTAAATGAAACAGTTGACTTAGCAGCTCAAATCTTTGATAAAGAAACAGAAGCTAAAGAATTAAAAGCAGCGTTACAAGAGAAAGTAGATGCTGTGAAAGAAAAAGCAGCAGGTTATGAAAACGCATTAGTAGCAATGTACAACGATAAGAAAATCTCTGGTTTCGATAACGGGGCAGATTCTCGTTTTGCTTACGTATATAATGACTTTGGCTTTAAACCAGCGACTACTGATATTGAAGCTTCATCACACGGTTCTGATTTCTCTTACGAGTCAATCCTTTCTGTTGACCCAGAAGTATTACTAATTATTGATCGTACTGCTTCTGATGTAGAAACAATTAAAGCAGACATCGAAAATGATATTATCAAACAAACTCGTGCTTACAAAGAAGGCAAAATCGTATACCTAGACGGTGTTAACTGGTACTTCTCAAGCAACGGTGTAACAACAGAAACAGAAAAATTAGATGAAATCTTAAATGAATTAAAATAATTTTTTGGATCTCAACATTAAGTACCCTATAAGATAGACACTTTGAAAAAAGGTCATCTTATAGGGTCTTTTGTTTGTAAAGAAAATCCTATATGAAAAAATAGCTATGAAAATCGTATAAGGAGCGCATAGAAACGGTAAAATGGCGCCAAATTAATCAGCTCTTATGGCTACTTTCAAAAATCAATATAACGTAAAGCTTGAAACTATTTTGTCTTTCGACCGTATAAAGGAGTATGAATAAAAGAAAGAAGGATGGATAAATGGCTTATGTATTTATTATTTCAGCCGTAGTCGCAGTTGTTACTGCATTACTAGTTGTCCCGCTTAGCGGCGATCGAAAGGATAAAATTTCTTCTATTGCTTTACTAACAATCCTAACGTTCGTTGTAGTCGCAATTATATACTATGTAACCAATTTAGATAGAAACTGGACTGCCTTATGGCCTTGGCTAGTGATTATAACTTTTGCAGGAACATTTTTGGCGAGAGGTGCAGAACAAAAAGTAAAAGGAGTTCTTTTACTAGGAAGTTTAGCTTTAACGGTTTATATGCTTTCAGCTCCTGTATGGAATGCTGATAAGAAGTACGAAGTAGCGAAAATGGATGAACAAGTGGAAATTGAAGCATTCGATGAAACAAAGACGCCAGCGAGTGTTCCTCCTAAGTTTGCTCGTAATAAAATGAAGAAGGCATTTGGGCAAGTGCCAAACACAAGCTATTATGAATTGGGTAATTTACAAATTCAAAAAGTAGATGGCAAGTACGTTTATATTGCACCCGTAGAATTTTCAGGATTCTTCAAGTGGTGGAATGGGGATGTTACTCCAGGGTATTTTACAATGAGTGCAACCGATTCTGCGGATAATCCGAAATTTGTAAAAGCAGATATGACTTATACACCGTCTTCGTATCTTCATAAAAACTTGGAAAGACATATGCGTATGAAGCATCCGAATAAAATCTTTTATGGAGATGCACAATTAGAAATTGATGAAGATGGTAAGCCGTATTATATACGATCATATGGTAAATTCATCACAGCTCGTAACGGTTTTGATGTAGAAGGTATTGTCGTAGTAGACCCTTCGACAGGCCAAACAGAATCATTTGCGCTTGCAGATGTCCCAGAATTTATCGATGGTGCGGTGTCACCAGAGACTGTTAGCTTACAAAATAGCTATTACGGAAAATATGTACATGGGTTTATCAATAGCTTGATTGGTAAAAAGGACGTGAGACTGCCTTCAGATGAGGGAACAGAGGCAAACGTCAGCCCAATCTTCACTGAAAATGGGGAAATGTATTATTTTACAGACTTTACGAGTCCAAAAGAAGGTGTAGATTCTATGCTTGGCTATTCCTTGACGGACGGACGAACAGGCAAAGCGACCTACTACACGGGAAACCTTGAGGATTCCTATATGGACTCTCAAGGGGCACTTCAAATTATTGAAAAGAAATTTATTGAAAAGAAATGGTCCGGTGAAATGCCAGTTCTGTATAATTTCTACGGAGAGGCAAGCTGGCTAACACCAGTACTGGATTCAAACGGATTCTTACAGAATTACTTTATCGTCTCAGCTGCTAACCCAGAAATATCGGTGTATGGTAATACACCGAATGAGGCATTAAAACTCTATAAAACAGCAATTCAGCGTGGAGGAAGTACAGTAGATGGCAGTTCAAACGCTGAGGAAAAATCAGTCTCTGGCACAGTAGTACGTGTATTTAAAGAACGTGTGGGGGACTTCACGCAAGTATCGTTCTTGCTAGACAATAAAACAAATTACATCGTCTCTTCAGAAATGGCGCCATTCGTTGTTTATATGGAAGTAGGCGACAAGGTACAGGTGAAGTACTTAGAAACTGGAGAGCTATTCTTACCAGTGAAGGAAGTAACGATAGAAGGTATTGAATAACTGAATAGAGAGTGACTTACTCTTAATAGCTGAGCCCATTCTATGCCCTCCCAAGGCTAGAATGGGACTTTTTATGTCAAAAGTAACTCATGTCTAATGAGATGAATACGCTAATGAAAATCAATTGAACAATGGAGGAAGTAGTATAGGGTATTTTGTAAACGTAGAACCAGGTGTGAATTTATATGTGGAAGACATAAATCCTACCGGCTCAAAAACCATCTTGTTTGTTCATGGCTGGCCGTTAAGTCACAAGCAGTTTGAGTATCAGTTTGATGTGCTCCCACATATGGGGTATCGCTGTATAGGTCTGGATTGGAGAGGATTTGGCCAGTCTGATAAACCAATAGACGGGTACACGTATGATAGGCTGGCGGATGATATTCTAGCAATAGTAGATGCACTTCAATTAGATGATTTTGCACTAGTAGGTCATTCAACAGGAGGGGCAATAGCTATACGCTATATGTCTAGGCACAATGGAAAAGGTGTTACACATCTTGTTTTAGTGGATTCTGCAGCACCAACAGGTTTTACAAAAGACACAGCTGACCATTTTTTACATTTAGCATTGAATGATCGACCTAAGATGATGCGAGAAGTAACGGATAGTTTCTTTTTTCAATATGCTACGGAGGAGTTTTGTGATTGGTTCTTTCACATGGGATTGCAAGCAGCTGGGTGGTCTACAGCAGCAGTCATCGAGTTACTTAGAGATGAAAATGTTCAACAGGATCTACGCCAAATAGTTTCACCAACGATTATTGTACATGGCATCCATGATAGGGTTATCCCTTTTTCTCAAGCTGAGGAAATTCATCAGCAAATTTCAAACTCACAATTGTTGCCGTTTTACTACAGTGGTCATGGTCCCTTCTGGGAGGAAAGAGAAAGGTTTAATAGCTTGTTAATGGACTTTATTTAATGAAAGCTTGCTGGTGATTCTGACTAGACCTAGAAAAATATTTTCGAGGTCTTTTTTTATTTTCTCCAAACTTGTACATAAACATAATTGAAAGTAGCTAAAAGGAAAGATATGCTAATAGTAATAGCAATTGAAGGGGGAAATGAAATGGATGTATTTATCGTAACGGGATCAACTAACGGTATTGGACAAGAGTTAGTAAAGCAATTACTAGACAACAATAAAGTGGTATATGGGATTGCTAGAGGAGAAAGTAAATTTGAGCATTCTAATTATCATCACTTCATATTAGACTTAGCTAAAACTGAAAAAATAGCGGAAACTATGGAAGAGTTGATGAATGAAGTCATAGAGGGTGCAACGACTATAACACTTATCAATAACGCAGGAACAATTGAACCTATCGGGACAGCGGGAGATATAGATAACAATTTAGTGGCAAAAAGTATTGCAGTAAACTTAACTGCGCCTATGATTTTGACGGGAACATTTATAAAGATGACAGAACAAAAAGAAATTCCAAAGAAAGTTATGCAAATCTCTTCTGGCGCGGGCCGTAAGGGATATGAGGGGTGGAGCAGCTATTGTGCTGGGAAGGCTGGTCTAGATCGATTTACTGAAGCAGTTCAGCTGGAGGAGGCAAGCAAATCTAATGGAGTGAAATTGGTTTCGATTGCGCCAGGAATTATTGATACAAATATGCAAGGTAGAATTCGGGAATCCACGGAAAGTGAGTTTCCATTAGTAGATCGTTTCAAGGAATATAAGAATACCGGTCAGTTAAGTAGTGCGGAGGAAGTTGCTTCCAAACTAATTAGATTTGTGGAAAGCGAACAATATTATACAAGCGAAGTTGTAACAGATTTACGACAACTGTAAGGAGTCGTTTTATCTTTTTGTGAAAATCCGATACAATAGAGGATAGAGTAGATTGTGAAATGGAGGCCTAGTTGTGCGTGAAGTAGCAACATTACAAAAAGAAGCAATGGATATGCTGAAGAAAACAAGCAGAACCTTTTATATACCAATTACTTTTTTAGAACCTACTCTAAAAAAGGCGGTTGCCTCTGCGTATCTCTGTATGCGTGCAATTGACGAGATTGAAGACCATGAAACATTAGATTCACAAGCAAAACAGCGTTTACTATTAGAAACTAGCAAAATGCTGGTAAATGATTTTGATAAAAAAGAATATGAAATGCTTGTAGCTCCCTATGAAGAAACTCTGCCAGCAGTTTCCTTAAGACTGGGAGATTGGCTTGAAATTTGTCCGAAAGATCTAGTAGAGACTGTTAAGACCTATACTGCTGAAATGGCAGAAGGAATGGCAAAGTGGACAAAGAAGGAATGGCAAGTAAAAACAAAAGAAGACTTGGACGAGTATACGTACTATGTAGCTGGGCTTGTTGGTGTAATGCTTTCTGACCTATGGAAATGGAATGCTGACATTGAAACAGACCGTGATTTAGCAATTGCTTATGGTCGAGGCCTACAGGCAGTAAATATTTTACGTAATAAGGAAGAGGATAGTGAGCGCGGGGTTCAGTTTTTTCCAGAAGGATGGACACGAGCAGATATGTTTGAATATGCTGAGGGCAACCTAGCTAAAGCGGATGAATATATTAAAAGCATTAATCGCAAAAGCATCCTACTATTCTGCAAGCTACCTCTTGCATTAGCTCATAAAACATTAAAAGCACTAAAGAATGGACAAGAAAAAATGTCTCGTTCGGAAGTTGAAGAAACCGTTGTAGAAGTACAAGCGGAAGTTTAAATATACGTAAAAATCCCGAGACATAAGTTCTCGGGATTTTTTTAAAGAGATATATTTTTGTGAAGTTTAGTATAGCTTCTTGATTCTATATTAGAAAAAACTATAGAGCCTACACGCTTTTCCTAGCAACAAGTAGATGCTGGGTCATTCAAATTCACACTACAAACACCGGTTTCTGGCAAATCTAACTCAACATTTTTGGCAGAAACCAAATCTCCCGTCAGATATGCTACGATAGAGCGCACTTGCTCATATCCTGTAGCCATTAGAAATGTAGGTGCTCGACCATAGCTTTTCATACCAACAATGTAATATCCCTTTTCAGGCTGTCGTAATTCTTCTTCTCCATGAGGACGAACTGTTCCACAGCTATGAAGATTAGGGTCGATTAACGGAGCCAGAGCCTCTACGCTCTCGGTAGCAGTATCAATGCTTAATCGAATCTCTCTTGTCATGGAAAGATCTGGACGACTACCTGTATTAGCAATTATTTCATCGACAGGTGGGAGAACCATCTCTTTGCTCGCGAATTCTCCACCAATCTCAATACCTTTCTCTGTCTTGATAAGCTGGTGGATGTGGAATGGTGTAAATACTTGAATCTTGCCTGAATCGATTAACTGGTGAATTTTACTTCCTAATTCCCCTCGAGCTGCAAGTGCGTCCTTTTCCTCTCCTCCATATGCAGATTCTACATTTTTCTTTCTCATAATCCATGTGATTTTCACATTGTCTTTTAACTGAGCGAGCTCTAGAATTGTATTGATAGCCGAATGACCACCACCAACAACCGCTACTCGTTTTCCTTTGTATTTTTGTAAAGCTGATCCAAGAATATGAGGAATTCCATAATATATATGATCTTTTAAATCTTTTTCCTTATTAGTCCATATATTGTCTGCATTAATGGGATTTGGATTGGACCAAGTTCCAGTTGCATCAATAACAGCTCTCGCTTCGATTCTATTCGATAGTCCGCCTTGCTCCGTGTAAAGTATGAAGGGGGCATCTGATCGATTAGCAGTCTTCATTTTATCTAATCCTTTTTTGCTAATAGATAATACTCTCGTATTAAGGAAAAGATAGCTCTTTATTTCTGGAAGACTAGCTAAAGGCTCTAAATAATTGCTAACCAGTTCTTGACCTAGAGGAAGTTCCTCAGGATTTGGAGCAATCCACCCCTGTTTCTCCAACAATTTCTTCGCAACTTTATCCACGTTATATTGCCATGGGGAAAATAAACGAACATGCCCCCAAGAAGTAATATGGTGGCCAACATTTTGACCTGACTCAAGAATTATGAAACGTTCTCCTGCATTTACCAAATGAGCAGCAGCAGCTAAACCAATTGGTCCAGCACCAATAATGGCAATAGGTAAATCTTTGCTCGGTTCAACTTTTTCAGAAGGAGAACAACAGCATCCAGTGCTAATAGGCTTTAATTGTATTTTATTCATTTAAATAACCTCCAATATATTATTTGTAAATTGCAAGTAATTACTGTTTTTTTAAGCAAGCTTTCACTTGCTTAAAGTAGTGGGGTACAACAAACAGTTGATTTGGCCATCGCCTGATTCAATAATTGAATCGAGCGAATGACAGTTTCTTTTTCAAAATCATTCATATGGGAAAATACTTCTTCTAAATAGTCATTCATCGATTGGTCTATAGTTGTAGCGACGAACTTGCCTTGAGTTGTTAAAGAAAGTAGATAAACTCTTTTGTCTGTATGTGATGGTGTTTTCTTTACTAATTCCATCTTAACTAATGTTTGAATTTGTCTACTAAAGGTGGTGATATCTACTGCAAGAGCTTCAGCAATTTGTTGCATGGACCTTTCTGGCTGTTTATCGATTTCATAGAGAATATGGCTTTGTATGGTGGAAACGTCCACCGCCCCTATTGTACAGCAATTTTTATTTAATAATCCAAATCTACGTGTAAGTATTTGAAAAAGCTCTCGTTTATTATCCATGTGTTTCACCTCTGAATATAGCATATGCTAGTTATTTGTAAAATACAACTATTTTCTGTAAAACTTCGAGCTTTTTATGCTCGAAGTTATATTTACTTTCCGTATTCGCTAAAGTGCTTAATTCTTTCTCCAATTTCATCACGAACTCGCTGGAAGGTGCTCCATTTTTGTGCTTCCGAGCCATCTGCTTTGGCAGGATCATCAAACCCCCAATGCACTCTCTTTACGTGAGGAGGTGTGACGGGGCATTTATCTGCAGCATCTCCACATAGAGTGACAACTAGTTCTGCTTGATGAAGTGTTTCCTCATCAATAATATCCGAAGTGTGGTTAGAAATATCAATGCCAGCCTCTTTCATGGCTTTTATAGCGTTGGGATTAAGACCATGAGCTTCAATTCCAGCGCTTTTTACTGTCCAGTCTTTGCTTAAATAGTGTTTAGCCCAGCCCTCTGCCATTTGACTTCTGCAGGAATTACCCGTACACAAAAAGTAAATTATTTTGTTGGTCATATTAGATCTACTCCTTTATTTTTAGTAGGCTATTAAGGATAAATATAATCCTAAGAGTGTAATGAATAATATAGGTATTGTTAAGATAAGACCTGTTTTAAAATATACTCCCCAAGAAATCTTAACGCCTTTTTGTGAAAGAACATGAAGCCAAACAAGGGTTGCGAGTGATCCGATAGGTGTAATTTTAGGACCTAAGTCGGAACCTATTATATTGGCATATATAAGTGCCTCCCTAATCGTGCCCGTAGTATTCGTCTCGGCTATAGCTAAGGCATCGACCATTACAGTAGGCATATTGTTCATGATTGATGATAAGAATGCAGCAATGAAGCCCATAGACATCGTTGCAGTAAATAATCCGTGTTCTGCTGCTCCCTCAATAATCTTTGCCAAAGCATGTGTCAAACCAGCATTTCCAAGGCCATAAACGACTACATACATACCAATAGAGAAAAAGACAATATTCCAGGGTGCTCCTTTTACTACAGCTCGAGTATCCACAACCGTACTTTTTCTTGCCATAACAATAAAAAATATTGCAACCAAACCTGCTACAATTGAAACTGGAAGTCCTATAAATTCGCTTGTAAAGTAACCAACTAATAAAATAGAAAGCACAAACCAGGATAGATGAAACATTTTCTTATCTTTTATAGCTTCTTTAGGCTCTTTTAACCTTGTTAAATCATACGTTCTTGGGATACTTTTTCTAAAATAAAACAACAATACAAGGATAGTTGCAGCTAAAGAAAATATATTCGGTAGAATCATTCGAGAAGCGTATTCTATAAAACCAATGCCAAAGAAATCAGCAGAAACAATGTTTACCAGATTACTGACGACAAACGGTAAAGAAGTCGTATCTGCTATAAAACCACTTGCCATGATAAAGGGGAATATCATTTTCTCCGAAAAATTCAAATTACGAACCATTGCCAATACAATTGGCGTAAGGATTAGAGCAGCCCCATCATTAGCAAAGAAAGCTGCTACTATTGCACCTAGGAGACTGACATAGACAAACATTTTAATACCGTTGCTTTTTGCTGCTCTAGCCATATGAAGAGCAGCCCATTCAAAAAGTCCAATCTCATCCAAGATTAAAGATATAAGGATAATGGCAATAAAGGAAAGGGTCGCATTCCAGGTGATATCTATAACTTCTAGGACATCATTAAATCCGACGACCCCAACTAACAATGCTACAATTGCCCCTGCGCAGGCAGACCAACCAATATTCAAGCCCCTCGGCTGCCAAATGACAAAGATAAGTGTGACGATAAAAATAATCGTTGCTAAAATAAGTGGTGACAATTTATAAACCTCCAATAATTACTTGCATGAAATACGTCGTCCTTGTTCCTCTAGCTGCTTCAGGTTAAAGTCTTGATTCGGCAGATGTGCAAGAATGCTCTTCACAAGCGAAAAGAGTTCATTATCTCTATTTAGTGAATAGATAATCCATTGGCCCCGTCTAGACTCTCGAACTAACTCGGCATCCCTTAATTTTTTTATGTGCTGACTAATGGCAGGCTGGCTAGTTTTGAATATCTCCACAAATTCACAAACACAATAATCTTGAGATTCAAGCATCTTAATCATGCTGAGTCGTGTTTTATCACCCAACAGCTTGAATATATTCGCTGCTCGTTCTATTTCCTGTGTCATAAGATATTTCTCCTTTTGTATATAAGTAATCGCTTATATAATACTTTGCTTATATATTAAATGCAACTAAATTTTACAGCAGAAGAAGAGGTGGACTATAATAAAATAAATGAGATGTAAAGTAGAAGGGAAGTATTAAAATGTTAAAAACAGCAGTATTTGATCAATTGAAACAAGCGATGCGTGATAAAGATGTGCTTTCTAAGGGAGTATTAACCCTTTTAAAGGCAGCTCTAGATAAAGCAGAAAAAGAAAAAGGATCCTCTTTAACTCCAGAAGAGGAAGTAGCGGTAGTAAACCGTGAAGTAAAACAAACAAACCAAGCATTGGATGGCGCAAAAGATGCAGGACGTGAAGATTTAATCGAAAAAGAGGAAGCAAAGCTGGTATTACTCAAGAGCTTCTTGCCTAAACAATTAAGTGAGGAAGAAATTGCTGCAGCTCTAACAGAAGCTGGAGTTACTAAGGGAATGAACATGGGAGATGCAATGAAAATTGCTAAACCATTACTAGCAGGAAAAGCAGATGGCGCTACAACATCTAAAGTGGTAAAGAGCTTAATCTAAAAAAAAGGGATGGCCGTGACTTGAATCACGACCATCCCTTTTATATTTGCTTGGAGCGCCAAACAAAGTAGCTTATCGAGCGCATTGTAAACCTTGCGGGAAATGGGTTAAACCTTGCACAAATGGTCCAAAACCTTGCGGAAAAGGGTTAGAACCTTGCACAAATTTACTTAACCCTTGCAGAGAACACCCGGAACCTTGCAGTAATGAAAAAACATTGTCCCTTTACTTACTTGTCCGGTTCAGCGCAACCAAGGATATTTGCATCGAATGAAGAAATGCCTCCATTTGCTCGTCGGTGCAGAAACAGCCGCTTACCCTTTTCTTATTATCCAGTTTCAGCGGCTTGCCCCTCGAGGTCAAATGAGGAACTACTGCGGTGGCTGAGGAGCTGCCTCCTCGCATTTCCTCATTTGCTTGTCGGTGCAGAACAGCCGCTTACCCTTTTCTTATTGTCCAGTTTCAGCGGCTTGCCCTTCGAGGTCAAATGAGGAACTACTGCGGTGGCTGAGGAGCTGCCTCCTCGTATTTCCGCATTTGCTTGTCGGTGCAGAAACAGCCGCTTACCCTTTTCTTATTGTCCAGTTTCAGCGGCTTGCCCCTCGAGGTCAAATGAGGAACTACTGCGGTGGCTGAGGAGCTGCCTCTTCGCATTTCCTCATTTGCTCGTCGGTGCAGAAACAGCCGCTTACCCTTTTCTTATATAGCTCGTATGAAAAGTACTTTTAAATAGTTACCCTCTTTAAAAAGTGGGGAAGTACGGAAATCATTTGGTAAAGAGAATTCTTCCTCAATTACGTACTTTTGACTGCTTTCTTTAAAAGCTTTTTCTACAAAGCTTTTAAATTTTTTCATTCCAAAGGTTGCATTGTTCGTGGAGGCAACTATTACACCATTTTTTTCAGTAATAGCAATTGCATCCTTCAATAATTTTGTATAATCTTTGGCAGAGCTGAATGTATACTTTTTCGAACGTGCAAAGCTAGGGGGATCTAAAATGACCATATCAAAGGATAGCTCCTTGCGCTTCGCGTACTTGAAATAATCAAAGACATCCATGACGATGATATCCTGCTTCTCAACGTCAATTCCATTTACCTCAAATTGCTCAGTTGTTTTGCTCAAACTACGTTTAGCTAAATCGACGCTAGTAGTTTTCTTAGCACCACCAGCTGCAGCAAAAACAGAAAATGCACCAGTATAAGAGAATGTATTAAGAACATTTTTTCCTTTGGCATACTCATCACGAATTTTTTTTCGGACATCCCTTTGATCTAGAAAGACTCCGACCATCGCACCGTCGTTCAAGTATATTGCAAAATTTTCCCCATTTTCTTTTACTAGGAGAGGGAATTCTCCTCGATTGCCTTTGACAAAATCGTCGTCCTCTAAATATTGTCCCTTAGTATCAAATCGTTTCTTTTCATAAATTCCTTTGTAGGAAGGGACAGCAGATTCCAATGCTTCTAAAATTAGCTCCTTAAACGCAAAAATCCCCTGGCTGTACCAGCTGATTAAATAAAAACCATCAAAATAATCAATAGTTAAACCGCCGATTCCATCTCCTTCCCCATTAAAGATGCGGAAAGCAGTTGTATCATCGCTATTAAAATAATCATCCCGATGCTTCAAAGCACTGGTGATTTTCTTTAGGAAGAAGTCAGTATCAATTGCTTCGGCTTCATTTTTGGTAAGTAACCAGCCAATCCCTTTATTTTGCTTTCCGACGTAGCCTTTCCCGATAAACTTTCCACCGGGATTACGCAGCTTTAAGATTGTGCCCTCTACTAGCGAATCTATTTCATGAAAGCCATCCTTCAATAAAACAGGAACGCCCTTCTGTAAATCATTTGCTAACAACTCTTTTACTTTTATATCTATTTCATTTCTCATCAAATTCATCCTTAAAATGTGTTTACTCTATTATCACATAAGAAACTAGATTTAAAAAGGAATGGGGTATTTGGTGTGGAGCTTAAGGAATTTATGGAGAAGAAGACATAAGTGCTTAAACGAGACAATTAATGAGTTGTAGGAGGGCATATCTTACATAACTTTAATTGGCTCATTTCAAGAAGATAACAAACTCATTCCATATTTCACCCATGTACTCACATTATCCCTATGAATTTATGGTATACTAAACTATATGTCGGAAAGGAAGTTCGCTTTGAAAAAATCAAAAGTTATCATACCGATCATGGTAATTGTGGCTGTATTGGCATCGATTATTTTATCTCAAGAAGAATATAATGAAGTGACTATTATAAATAAGATCCTTATCGCACTTGGTGCAGCTATTGTGTCCTCTCTCTTAGGGTATATCCTCTTAAAACCAGACATCGACAAAGTTGATCCAAAACCCCAAACAAATCAAACTAATACAGGGAATAAAAAGAAGGGAAGCGGAAAATAATCTGTTTCCCTTTTTACTTCACTAGATAGGAGCGACCAGCATGCTAGAAAATGCAACTCAACTACTACAGGAATATTATGGGTATGACTCTTTTCGAGAAGGACAAGAGACTATTATAAACTATGTAATGGATGGCAAGTCGAGCCTATGCGTAATGCCAACAGGAGGCGGAAAGTCTCTTTGCTATCAAATTCCGTCCCTATTATTAGATGGTACAACGATAGTAATCTCTCCTCTAATCTCTCTGATGAAGGATCAAGTCGACACATTGTTGCAGGCTGGGATACCAGCAACTTTTATCAATAGTACATTGACGGCAGAAGAAGTCAGAGAAACGATGGAAGAGGTTTTGAATGGCCAATATAGAATGCTATATATTGCACCAGAGCGTTTGGAGTCTCAAAGTTTTTTAAACCAATTAAAAAAAGTGAAGGTGCCATTAATAGCAGTTGATGAGGCTCACTGTATCTCGCAATGGGGACATGATTTTCGACCTAGCTACCGTGCTATCCATCGGTTAAAGGACGTATTTACAGACCCCCCTGTTGTACTAGCACTAACAGCGACAGCAACACCAGCTGTACGAGACGACATTTGTCGTTTACTCCAAATTAATGACGACAATACCGTCATTACTGGATTTGCTCGTGCCAATCTTTCGTTCTCTGTTGTACTTGGACAAGACAAGAATAAATTTCTGAAGGATTTTATTAAAAAGAATGCGCACGAAGTTGGTATTATTTATGCAGCAACAAGAAAAACTGTAGATTTGCTGTATGATTTATTAAACAAATCAGGGGTTCAAGCAGCTAAATACCATGCTGGATTGCCTGAGGCATTTAGAAATAAGGAGCAGGAGCGATTTCTAACAGACGAGGCACAAGTTATGGTGGCTACAAATGCTTTTGGAATGGGAATTGACAAGTCCAATGTCAGATATGTCATTCACTATCAGCTTCCAAAAAACATGGAAAGTTATTACCAAGAGGCTGGAAGAGCTGGTCGTGATGGACTCGCAAGTGAATGTGTCGTGCTATATGCATCACAAGATGTACAAACTCAACGATTCTTAATAGATCAGGCTTTGGACCGTGAACGAATTCCCCAAGAGCTAGAAAAGCTACAAGGAATGGTAGACTACTGTCATACAGAAAGTTGCTTACAGCAGTACATTGTCCAATATTTCGGTGAGCCAAATGGAGAACCTTGTGGTCAATGTGGAAATTGTACGGATTCCAGAGAAGTGCAGGATGTAACAAAGGAAGTACAGATGGTTCTATCTTGTGTGGTAAGGATGGGACAAAAATTTGGTAAGACGATTATCGCTCAGGTATTAACTGGTTCTCAAAACAAAAAAGTAGTAGATTTTGGGTTTACTAAGCTATCTACTTATGGGATTTTAAAAAATAAATCCTCTAAAGAAGTTTTAGGGCTTATGGAGTTTATGATTGCGGAAGGATTACTATTAGTAAAGCAGGGTAGTATGCCGACAATTTATATATCAGATGCAGGAAAAGATGTGTTGTTAGGAAAGAGAAAGATAACTCGTAAGGGAGTGGCGGTCACAAAGCAAATCGCTAAGAATGACCCATTATTTGAAGGTTTAAGGGTACTTCGGAAAAAAATTGCGGACGAAGCTGGTGTTCCACCGTTTGTTATATTTTCTGATAAAACATTACAAGACATGTGTGTAAAGCGTCCGCAAACCGAAGATGAATTATTAGATGTACATGGAGTAGGTGCTAATAAGCGAGACAAATATGGTCAAGCTTTTCTGGAAGAAATACTTCGTTATAGCACCGTATAATTTTTATGAGATACTACTGTAAGGTTGGAAGGAACATTAATTTTCTTCGCATCCTCCATAGATATTTCGACAATAACAGATTGCTCTAAAATTTTAAAAATAGTACCTTGTACTTCAACATCATTACGTGTAAAAGAGATCTTCTCATCAATTTTCCGTGCTGCCACGAAAGGTGAAACGTCCTTAGGTTGTCGTTGGAAACTCATGTATCTGCCTCTTTTCAATTATTTTCACTCACAGAGCGATATGGTAATTATACCACAGTTCTATGATGAAAATTGTAGATTAAGATTATTAAAAAGAGTTTCCTTGCGAAAGCTGTCGAACTCTCTTTAGAATTTAAGGAGAAGTTTTGGGGAAGTATTAGAAATATAACCTATTTAGATATAACGTATAGATCCAAGGGTTTGAGAATAACGAATTTGTTCATGATAGAGATAGATGGCAAGATAAAAAAGGTTTCATATAGAGGAGATAATGCATGATGCATTTTAAAGAATTTAAGTTAGATGATAAAATATTGCAAGCTATAGAACAATTAGGATATATAGAACCAACCGAGGTACAACAGAAGGTGATACCAGTAGCGTTGTCAAAGCAAGATATTCTAGTGAAATCCAAAACCGGTAGTGGTAAAACGGCAGCTTTCGCTACACCTTTATGTGAGTTAGTGGACTGGGAAGAAAATAAGCCTCAGGCATTAGTGTTAACTCCAACAAGAGAGCTTGCAGTACAGGTTCAAGAGGATATTACGAATATCGGTCGCTATAAGCGAATTAAAGGATTAGCGTTATATGGAAAATCGCCTTTTGCAAAACAAAAGCTGGCATTAAAACAAAAAACACATATTGTTGTAGGTACACCAGGTCGAGTGCTTGACCACATGGAAAAAGGAACATTGGATGTGTCCAAGATAGAATACTTAGTTATCGATGAAGCAGACGAAATGTTAAATATGGGCTTCCTAGATCAAGTGGAATCTATTATAAAGCTACTTCCTAAAAAACGAACTACAATGCTATTTTCTGCTACTTTGTCACAAGAAATAAAAACGTTAAGCGGCAAATATATGAATGATGCAGTATCAATAGAAATAGACGCAGGTGAAGAAGACGCCCCTAAAATTGAGCACGTAAAATATGTTGTAAAGGATGATCAGAAGTTAGCATTTTTAGAAAAATTAACTATCGTAGAAAATCCTGATAGCTGTATTATCTTTTGCCGTACTAAAGAGCGCGTAGATCAGCTGGTAGATGCACTGGATCAAAAAGGTTATACAGCAGATAAGATTCATGGAGGCATGATGCAGGAGGATCGTTTTGAGGTAATGGACGATTTCCGAAGAGGAGAGTTCCGTTATTTGATAGCTACGGATGTTGCAGCCCGAGGTATAGATATTGAAGATATTACCCATGTTGTACATTATGATGTGCCATTAGAGCAAGAAAGCTATGTTCACCGGACAGGTCGAACAGGACGAGCAGGCAGAAGTGGAAAATCCATTATGCTAGCAACTCCTCATGAAGATAAATTTGTGAAAGAAATAGAAGCGTTTGTTGGCTTTGAAATTCCTAGTGGAAGTGAAATTAAGGCAGAAGCAGTAGCTCAGAATCGCGTGGCATTTGATTTGAAAATGCAGGAGCAGCCTGAATTTAAAAAGTCGAAGGGCGAGCAGCTGAACGCTAATATTACTAAGTTATATTTCAATGGCGGGAAGAAGAAGAAAATCCGTGCAGTAGATTTTGTTGGAACAATAGCTAAAATTGAAGGCATTTCTGCGGATGATATAGGTATTATTACTATTCAAGATAATGTTTCCTACGTTGAAATCCTAAATGGAAAAGGTCCTCTTGTTTTGAAAAAGATGAGAAATACAACGATAAAGGGTAAACTTCTAAAAGTTCATATTGCCCATAAATAAAAAAGAGAAGGAGTTTTCCTTCTCTTTTTTTAGTATGAAAGCAAATGCTTTTCAAATTTGGTTAGGCTACTTGAAGAGGGCTGTGAATTTTTACTCGTTTTTGGATTTAGATACCACCTTAAGCAAGACGAAGTGGGAAGTAGTAAAATTCCCACGATTTGAATATAAAGATAAGTAGGCATATCATGAATAAGATAAAATAAGTCAGCATCCATTAGGCCGCTGACTTTTTACTAATCATTTTATTCCTTTGTATATTCTTGGATCAAAAGAGACAGATTTTCACCTAGTATGTTAAGTTTAATAACTAGTGATTAGAATAGCTCGTTCTCTATAAAGGTGCGATAAGATGCTACAATACCTTCGGGCAAGTTATTTGGAGGGAAAAATTGAAGAGAGATAGTTTCCAAGCCATCTGGAGTAAGAATACCTTCAAATTCGTTTGTTTTGTAGACAGCTGTAACTGAATAGAAAGTATCTCCGTTTGGGTTTTCAATATAATAATCTTGACCAGAATAGACATGACATAGTGTAAGTTTACCTATACGCAAGCCTGTCTCCTCAAAGACCTCTCGGCGTGCAGTATCTTCCAAGCTCTCACCCAGCTCCATTAGACCGCCAGGCAGACCATAAACTCCTGTCGCTCTTTCTTGAAGTAGTACCTCTTTATTATTGTTTAGTATTAGCACGACTGACCCAGGAAGTATAAGAGGCTGATGACCAACATATTGGCGCAGTGTTTTATAGTATTCCAAAAGTCTTCCCCCCTCTCCAAATTAAGATTTATTAACAGTTTACTATAAAAATGTTACGATACGTATATAAGTGAAACTTACCTAAAGATAATGCGTATAGAATATTAAGTTAAACATACATTGAGGATGTGAAAGTTAGTTGACTAAAAAACTATGGTTTCAAGTTGGAACTGCAATTTTATTTACGTTATTGATTATTTTTATGTTCATGCAAGTTAAGTCTATTTTCTCTCCATTTATGATAATAGCTCAAGCAATTTTTATGCCGTTATTATTAGGAGGGGTGCTCTTCTACTTATCAAGACCTCTTCAAAAATGGCTAGAATCCAAAAAGTTTCCTAGATGGGCAAGTATTATATCTGTATTTATCGTAATTGGTCTACTTATATGGGGCTTTATAGCACTTGTAAGCCCGGTATTGACCAAACAGGTGAATGCTCTGGTAAATAATACACCGGAAATGGTAGAAGAAATAGAAGATTTTATTAATTACACAATTTCTCAACGAGAGAAAATAGGAGAACTACCAAAGGCCCTCCAAACAACTTTGGATAGCGCAAGCGGAAAAATTGAAACAATAGCAGTATCTGCCGGTGGTTTTATAGTCAAGTTCATCCAGAATGTTTTCCAAGGGGTATTTTTACTAGTTCTTGTACCATTCTTCCTTGTCTATATGTTGAAGGATCACGAAAAGTTTGTTCCTTTCATTACGCAGTTCTTTAAAGGTGAAAAGAAAATCTTCATACGTAAAACTTTATCGGATATTGACGATACACTTCGTTCTTATGTTCAAGGGCAATTGTTTGTTAGTTTTCTAGTGGGAGTTATGCTATTTATCGGATATACAGCTATTGGTCTAGAGTATGCATTACTGCTAGCACTGTTTGGGATGATTATGAATGTTATTCCTTTCTTAGGGCCGTATATATCATTAGTGCCTGCTCTCATTATTGCTTTAATTCAAGAGCCTAAGTTAGCTATCTATGTGGCAATTATTATGCTAGTTGCTCAGCAGATTGAAAGTAACTTCATTACGCCTAATGTAATGGGTAAATCATTGGATATTCATCCGTTAACGGTAATCACGATTATTTTAGCAGCAGGAAATATTGCCGGTCTTATGGGCATCATTTTAGGGGTACCAACCTATGCGGTAGTAAAAGCGATTTTGAAAAATATTTATGCCCACCGGGAAGGTATTAAGGACACAGCCACGAAATCTGTTTAGGAGGCGATGGGATGACCTTTAAATCTAAAATTGATAAAACCTTTACTTATATAATCATGAGTGCGATATCTATAGTAGCTCTTGCTACTCTGGTACCTGTAGTTTATGAACTATGGTCAGATAATGTAGATGTAAAAGCTGTAATTATTATTAGTTCATTGTTTGTCATGTGTGTTGCGTTTATTTTGTGGTTGACCTTTGATATTGAATACTCCTTCAAGGAGAATTATTTATTTATTAAAGGGGGACCATTCAGAAGTAAAATTCCATATGAAGATATTACGAAGGTCAATAAAACTTCACAGATCCTAGCTGGTTATCGGATTCTTTCTTCCAAGGATGCAATTGAGATTCACTATAAAAAAGCAACCCTTGGTAGTGTGATTATTTCGCCTAGTGAGCAACAGAAATTCTTATTAGTTTTGTCGGAAAAAGCTCCACATATCTCTTTGAAATGAGGATTAATGATGGACAAAGACGAATATATTCCTCCTGTGAATGATTTGATGGGGGACATTCTAAGGAACTATGAAAAAACTGGTGGGATGGAAAACTTAAAGGGCGCTGGAAAGCCGCTTTCTGAAGAGTATTTTAAGGGGGACATCTTTCAGCACTTTCAGAAAGTAGCTAAGGATGCCGGATATAAACCACATTGGCTCAAGCTACAGCATGAGATCCGTGATGAATTACAGCATATCGCTACGAAGTATGCACAGGGTCTTAATGAGGATCTGCACTTCCGAGTTACAAAGGTGAATGAAAAGATTTTAGCCTACAATAAATCCTGCCCACCTCCAATGCAAAAAAGTACGGTGAAATTAGAATCGGTAGAAAATGCATTAAACAGTTGGCATTAAGAAATAGTCTTACCTCGTGCACCTAAAATAATTAAATATATAAATCAATTAAGCGGGGTTATTTGGTCCTACTGGCGGCTATATTTTACCAACTTTTACAGCTGCGATATGTATTAGCTTTCTTTTAGACACATTAGGCTATAGTAAAAAAACAGCTATCGGTGCTAATATGCTTAGTATATTTATAATAAAAAAAAGAATGCTCCGAGGGGAACGGAGCATTCTTTTTTGTTGCTACTAGGAGCATTTTGAAACTTATCTTGGGGGAAATCGTTCTTCACTTGAAGAACGGTCTTTTGTGTGGGTATGATTTCTTTCATCTTGCACCTGTATGTTTAAATCCTCTACAGAAATTGCATCGACGGTTTGCATATCTTCATGCATATCAAACAGACTCATTTTCGTTGTCTTTACCCTATCGGGATTATCGAGTAAGCGACCATCTGATTCTTCCCGTCTATCCTTCATTTCTTGTAAGCTTTAAAAGCATATGACTAAGCGCATGTTGTTGATCTTTATCTGCACTTTTCCATAATTGCTGTAATAGGTGTTCTTCTCGGTTTTTTGGTTCTTCGTTAGCAGCAAGGTATCCAGCAACTTTTTCAGTAGCTTTCGCTAAAGTATCATCGCTAAGACCCATTTTTTCACCGATTCTCACTTTGTCAGATAGATAGTCCTTAAACGTAGTAAAGTTTTTTAGGATATCATTTTTTTCATCAGTACTGAAGCTTTCCAATGCGACTTCCACTTGTTTGTCTATTTTGCGATCCATTCTTTCTCACTCCTTTTTTTTGGATTGTTCTTAGCTATTCCCAAAGTTTTAGTGAATATGCATATTAGATTTTAATCAAATTTTTATAAAAAGTATAAGAGCTATAATTCCAAGTAAAAACCAAAATTTATAAATAGTTGACAACCCAATTGAAAATGATTATCATTATCGTATAGAGCTTGCTCAAATAGTGAGAAGGTTCTTACCAGCAACTTTTCTCCAAATTGTGGCTGAATTTTTGCAGACTTAACCCCCTCAACGTTAAGTTCGTGCATATTTTGAACGACATCCTAAGTGATGTCGTTTTTTTATGAATTTTTTACCTCGCCTGGCTTTCAAGGTTAGTTGGAATAGTAGCGGTGGGATTGTATCTTCAATTTTTTAATGTTATCTGGATTGTGAATAACAGAATGAACCAGACATAAAAGAAAGCAAAACAGGACAAATTATAAGGAAATGTGAAGGTATTAATGGATAGCGAGTGGACAATGACATTAAGAGAGCGATCGTTAAGGATTCGTAAGAGAGTAAAGGTAAATTAGAAGCAGAATCCTCATTACTTGTGATGACAGGAGATGATTAAAAAAGATTTGAAATTGTAGATGCATTCCCAATTAACTTTTATAGCGATAAATTTTTTCATGGAAGTGCAAGTAATAATAATCATATATTATTGATGATGCTGGAGCAGTAGGAATGGCTATTATAAAGGTCCTTGTCCAATTTGTTTATATATTAATTATTATGCGCGATTCAACAGCAGTTATTTACGAGAAAATGGAATGAACCGCATGACAATTTTATAGCCTACCTAAAGATTGCAATTAAGATGCTGATTATTTTTTGCGCTAAATCAAAATAGATACTTCCGTTAGTATTTGGAACCTTTTACCTTTTTAACCGTAAATTTAGAAAGGGGGAGTTTACAATGAAAGATGTGCGAGATTTTTATGTGAAAATTACACCTATTAATGCTCTGAGAGTGATAGAAGAATCAATTGTTACAGGGTCTATTTCTGGTAAGGTTCTAGACGTTTATAAACGTTCTGTGGGAAGTCAAGAGGTTGTTGTTTGTGTAATAGAAAAATTTTATTATAGAACTAGCAATAGAGCTTCTCTAACTATTACATTGGATAACCTAGAAGGAGACACAAAAGTTCATGCTGTTGCCTCTGGAGGAGGACAAGGGGCTTTTCTCCGTTTTGATTGGGGAGCTGGTGGAGACTTTGTGAATAGTGTCCGAAGAGCATTGGAAAATCATATTGTAGAACAGTGATATTTTGATATTTGTAGTCTATTATTACTATTCAACAAAAATAATGAAAAATCTAAAAATTTAAAATATAATTAATGTAGAAATAAAAATGAATGGTCATTCATTTTTTATTTCTACATTTTTTAATTTAAATAGGGGGTTATGTATGGGTGCGTTCCAAATGTTAGGCAAGGAGTTATCCAAGTTAACAGAGAAAAAAGGGGTGTTATTTTCACTAATTGGAGTTTTGTTAATTCCAGTAGTCTATGTAGCTGTTTTGTTATCTGCTACTTGGGGACCGTATGACAATCTTGACAATTTACCAGTGGCATTTGTTAATAATGATGCCGGCGCTGAATCAGGGGGAGCTCCAATAAATGTGGGGAATGATTTAGTGGCAGACTTGAAGAAAAATCCTTCACTTGGTTGGAACTTTGTATCGAAGGAAGAAGCTGAAAAGGGGCTGAAGAGTCAGAAGTATTATATGGCAATTGAAATTCCAGAGGATTTTTCTAGAAAAGTAACCACTGTACTTGATGCTAATCCAGAGGTGGCAGAAGTAATTTATACTCAAAATGAAGGTTTAAATTTCATGGCTGCTCAGGTAACCAAAAGTGCAACAGAAAAAATTCGAGAACAGCTAGGAAACAAAATTACTGAGACTTACACCAAAACATTATTTGCTAGATTTGGTGATATTTCTAATGGATTCGCTTCGGGAGCAGATGGTTCTAGCAAACTATATGAGGGGACTGCTAATCTTTCCGCAGGTACGAGTCAATTATTACAATCTCTAAATGAGAAGTCTGGAGATATCCAAAAGCTAGCATCTGGAGCTAAGACAGCCGAGGATGGCGCTAGCCAATTACTTAGTTCGATTAAAGGCGGAGAGAAAGATATTAAAAAGTTGGCTGCAGGTTCAAAAGAGGTTGTTCAAGGCATAGACTCTCTTAAAGCAGGATCTGACCAAGTACTAAATGGATTAAAGTCCGTTAGTACAGGGAGTACAACATTATCGACAGGCTTAGAGAAACAGTTAAAGCCAGGAGCGGAGCAGTTAGCAGGCGGAATGGCTAAAGTGACGGAATCCACGAAAACGCTTTCAGGAGGTTCTCAAGGGTTAACAGAAGGTTTGAAAGGTTATTTAGCAAAACATCCTGAGCTTGCAACAGATGTTGAATTTATGACTCTTGTTGGTACGAGTGATGCGATTACAAAAGGTCTTGCTCAATTTGATCAACAGGTTCAGCCGTTAAAGCAGGGAGCAGATGCATTAGTGGCAGGAGCGACTCAGCTAACCATTGGATCTAAGCAGCTGGATGCTGGTATCAATCAATTAGTGGAAGGGCAAACAGCAGCTAATGCTGGAATTACTCGACTAAAAACAGGAGCAAATCAGGTAGCAAATGGAAATGCTACTGTAGCTAGTTCTTGGACGAAGATTGGAAATGCAGTAAACGACTTAAAAGCAGGACTTACACAAATTAGTGATGGAAACCAAACTGTTGCGGTTGGTTGGGAGACGATGACTTTAGGGGTAACATCACTAAATGATGGTGCTAATCAATTGCAATCTGGAAGCCAGGAGCTTCAAACTGGTTTAGCTGGTGGAGCTGATCAGGTTAGCGGTATTCAAGTGAGTGAAGCCAACATTACTAAATTCTCTAATCCAGTTAGCTTTAAAGGTGAAACGGTGAATAGCTATAACTATTATCGCGATTCTACGGCCCCATACATTATTTCTTTAGCTTTATTTGTTGGCATTTTAATATTATCATTTATAGTTGACTTCAAACGTCCCGTTACTTTACCTGGTTCACTGTTTAGTTGGTACGCAAGTAAACTAATGCAGCTTTCATTATTTGCTATAGCACAAGGTCTAATAGTATCCTTATTTTCATTATTCATTTTAAAGCTTCAAGTAAATAACGTTGGATTGTTTATATTGTTTACAATCTTTGTTAGCTTGGCGTTTATGTCTATTATTTTCTTCTTAGTGGCAATAGGAGGAAACATTGGTCGCTTTATCGCTCTAGCTTTCATCGTACTTCAGCTTTCTACAACAGGATCCAATCTGCCGATACCTATGTTACCGGAAAATTTACAGGCACTTAGTAAGTTTTTACCGCTGACATACTCAAATGCAGGTCTGAAAGCTGTTATTTCTTTAGGTGATCCTGGATTTATGATGGCAAATGCATTTGTGCTTCTAATCTGCCTAGTAGCATTCCTTGTACTCACGTTTATCGTATTTGCTGTTAGCTACAAGCATGTAGCTCGCTACATCGCAGAAAAAAATCAAGTGGCAGAAGCTACAGTGTAACAAGTTAATCAAAATATAAAAAGAGACACTCGTCAAAGGACTTAACGAGTGTCTCTTATTTTTTCTAGTTATCTGGCCTAGTATTAGAAGTTATCAGTTTAGTACTTTGAACCGTTGTATAGTAGCAGTGTAATACCATACCGAAGATAATGACTCCTAAGCCTACTAATGCTAAGGCAGGAGGTAAAGGGATACTTAATAAAATCATTTCTCCAATTATTACAAAGATAATTTCTGTAGATTGTGTAGCCTCCACTGCCGCTAATTTTCCTTGGTTGTTTCGTACTCGATCGGTTGCCATAAAAAAGAGGGTGGTAGCGATAACTCCAGAGCTAACTCCCACGATAAAGGACTGAAATACTTGACTGCTGGAAGGAAGTCCTACAGTAAAGGCTGCATAGAGAGCAAGTATAATCCATAATGGCATAGAAGCAATAGTCATTCCAAGGACTCTTTGAAATGTATCAAGCCTGCCTTCTAAGTGCTCCATCATCTTTCGATTTCCGAGTGGATAAGCAAAAGTGGCTATCAGAACGGGTAAAACTCCTAAAAGCAACATGCTCCCGTTTAAGTTTTGGACATCAGGTACTTGTATAAGTACAATACCTACCAAAATAATCAAAGATATAAGAAGGGACACCCGTGGAATCCTCTGCCTTATGAGTCGATCTCCAACCCTTACAAGGAAAAAGGGCGCTAATAATACTCCTGAGACTATGGTAAATTGCCACATTCCAGAAATCAGCCAGCCAGGACCATAGGCAGCGGCAAAGGTTAAAGGAGCGTAGAACAAACCAAATCCTACAAAACTCCAGATTAACCAAGTGAATGGAGCAATTTTAAGCTCCTTAACCATAGTTGGTAATCCATTTCTAAAGAAAACAATGAAGAATAAAAATGGGACCATAAAAAAGTAACGAAGAGAAGAGCTCCAAAGCCAGCTCCCCCCCGATACTTCCATAGAACGATTAAGTATAAATGTAACAGCAAAAAATAGTGAGGCTAGAATTCCTAATAAGATTTCACGCATGGAAGCACCTACTTAGGCCTGTTTTTCAAAAGATTGAATGATTCCCTTCATCACTTCTGTAGCCTTTTCCATTGCATCTACAGAGATATACTCGTATTTTCCGTGATAGTTTTCTCCACCTGTAAAAATATTTGGAGTTGGCATACCCATGAAGGAAAGCTGAGAACCATCTGTTCCTCCGCGAATAGGAATGATTAATGGTTCAATATCTAATGAAACCATAACATTCTTCGCTATATCCACAATTTCCATAACAGGGGTAATTTTTTCGCCCATATTATAGTATTGGTCTTTTACGTCAACAGTAATTGCTTTCTCTCCATATTCGGCTATAATTTTTTCTGCAGTATCTTGGAAAAGCTGTTTTTTAGCTTCAAATTTTTCGCGATCATGATCACGAATAATGTAGCTTAACTCAGATTTTTCTACATCTCCATTAAAATTCATCAGATGAATAAATCCTTCATTTCCATCTGTTTTTTCTGGCACGGCATCTGTAGGCATATGAGACTGGAATTTAGTAGCCATTGTAATGGAATTCACCATTTTTCCCTTAGCAGAGCCAGGGTGCACACTCTTACCATGAGTGGTCACTTTAACGCCAGCTGCATTGAAGCTTTCATACTGCAGTTCCCCAAGTGGACCTCCGTCCATTGTGTACGCATATTTTGCTTCGAATCTCTCTACATCAAATTTATGTGGCCCACGACCAATTTCCTCATCTGGTGTAAATGCTACGCGGATTTTCCCATGTCTAACTTCCGGATTTTGCAGGAAGTATTCCATAGCGGTCATAATAATAGCGATTCCTGCTTTGTTATCAGCACCTAGTAAAGTTGTTCCATCTGTAGTCATCAATGTCTGACCTACATACTGTTTTAGTTCTGGAAAGTCTGTAACAGACATTACAGTATGATCATTTAGTTGAATATCCTGTCCATCATAGTTTTCGATTAGCTGAGGATTTACGTTTTTGCCTGTGTAGTCTGTTGCTGTATCCACATGTGCTAAGAAGCCAATTGTAGCCACTTCTTTATCTGTGTTAGCCGGAAGAGAAGCAAATAAGTAACCATTCTCATCTAATGTTATTTCTTCCATTCCAAGCTCTGCTAATTCCTTCTCCAATAAATGAAGTAGGTCCCATTGACCTTCGGTAGAAGGGCAAGAAGTGCTCGAAGCGTTGGATTGAGTATCTATTTTTGCGTATCTGGTTAAGCGTTCAATCAGTATTTCTTTCATGTTAAAATCTCCTCCAATATGCAAAGCATATGTTTATTTTAACAGATTATTCCGTGTAGCGGAATAATGGGAAATTATACTGAATGCAAATAGAAATTGTGCTCCGTAATATGAAAGCATTACTAGCGCATGCTCATAAGGAACGTCTATTATAAATTTGTTAATTGCAAGAATAGAGTCAGAGAATATAAACAAAGTAGCGCCAATAATGGCGAATTTATTCCCTGTTTGGAAAGCATTCCATCCCATAGTCAATATCACTGCTATGTAGAGAACTACAGCAACAGCTAAAATGGTTTCCTTTTCTGACCATAACGTTCCTGCTAGCCAAATGGTCATAATAAGACCGTATATTAATAATAATGCGGCTGCCCATTTAGGAATTGAATGTTTCTTAATTTTTCTAAAGGCAAAAATGTAAATAATATGTCCAATCAAAAATGTGATGAGACCAACTATAAACCAATAAATTAATCCATCTGCAAGCATACATACAAAAAGTCCTAAAATAATGAGTGTTTTATAAATCTTTGGCAAACCAGGCGCTTGATGGAACGCAAATAAAATAATAAGCAGCATAGGAATTAATTTGAACGTGATTTTTAATCCAACTGGATCATGAGGAATCAAGAATATATAGATGATTCCCATTAACGCAATAGCAATGGATAAGATTTTACTCCACATAACTGCACCCCTTTAAATTTGTTATTTACAAATATTTTCCTGATATTGTATGAGGTCCTAGTCTAATAAATTCTATATAACCACACTAAAAGGACTGAGACATGCTGTCCCAGTCCTATACTTCGGACACTAGAGATCAAATCTCAAAAAGCTGAGACCGCTCACCGCTCGGGAACTGCCTCTTCGCTTTTCTAAATTTGCTTGCCGGGGCAGATATAGGCGTTTAATCTTCATAATAAGGAGGATTATGTGTTACATAAGTTCCCCCTATAAAATCATGAAGAGCTCGCTTATCTTCACGTAAACCTACCATGAAGGCACTTACAATGACACCAATACCTAAAGTCAACCCATAAAGAAGCCCTGCGATTAAATCTCTCTTTACCATCGTCCAAATATCTACATTAGATCCGTCTATCTGGACGATTCGAATACCTGTGATTCTTTTACCTACCGTATATCCCACCCAAAAAATAGGTACTGCAAAGGAATAGAATGTCTGACCAATTGTGGTAAGCCAAGTATCACCTTCTCCTAAAAATATGAAGCTAATTAGTGATAACGGTATTCCAATAATAATTGCATCTAACAGACTTGCCCAAAAGCGTATCCAAAAACCAGCAGGATTGCTCATAAAGTATAAACCCCTTACTTTCTAATATTAAAGAGCAGCATCGTTTACGCTATTTAAGTAATCTTCAATCGTACCAATAACTGATTCCACGCAACCTTCTTCAAAAGGAGAAATGAGATGAGCTTCCTCTACAAGCTTGGTGAAGGACATAGAGCCTCCTAATTTACAAAGGTGTAAATAATCTCTCCACGCGGCTTCACGATCCTCTCTGGAACGTTTCCAAAATTGGAATGCACAAATCTGCGCCAATGTGTAATCAATGTAATAGAAAGGACTTGCGTATATATGTCCCTGACGGTGCCAGAAGCCACCAGCTTCGTAATAACTGTTGCCATCATAATCACGGTGAGGTACGTAAATTTGTTCAATTTTTCTCCACGTGGCCTTTCTTTCTGCAGGAGTCATTTCTGGATTTTCATATATAGCGTGCTGGAACTCGTCTACAGCTACTCCATAAGGCAAGAAGAGAAGCCCACTGCTTAAATGAGCAAATTTATATTTTTCGGTTTGGTCTTTGAAGAAAAGTTCCATCCAAGGCCAAGTAAAAAACTCCATACTCATCGAGTGAATTTCACAGGATTCGAAGGTTGGCCAAATATATTCCGGAATGCCAATGTTGCGACTAGTATATACCTGGAATGCATGACCTGCTTCGTGAGTAAGAACATCAATATCTCCTGAGGTTCCATTGAAGTTAGAGAAGATATATGGAGACTCATAGTCATCTACAAACGTACAATAGCCGCCAGCTTCTTTCCCTTTTTTAGCTTCTAAATCCATCAAGTCACGATCGATCATAAATTGAAAGAACTCAGCTGTCTCTGGAGATAGCTCTTCATACATTTTCTTCCCATTATCAATAATCCATTGTGGAGAGCCTTGTGGAGTAGCATTCCCTGTTAAGAAGTTAAGTGGTTCATCGTAAAATTTAAGTTTATCTACTCCAATGCGGTTAGCCTGTCTTTCATATAGCTTATTTGCAAGAGGAACAATGTGATCACGTACTTGGTCACGGAATTTTTTAACCATTTCCGCGTTATAGTCGATTCGATTCATACGAACATAGCCAAGCTCAACAAAGTTTTTATAGCCTAGTGTAGTTGCGATTTCATGACGAATTTTAACAAGTTGATCATAAATACTATCAAATTTTTCTTCGTTTTCTTGAAAGAATCCAGCTGAAGCTTCTCTAGCCTTTTTTCTTACTTCACGATCAGTAGACTCCGTAAATTTTCCGAGTTGTGCGAGTGTATATTTTTCCCCTTCAAACTCGACTTCGGCCGATGCAACAAGCTTAGAGTAGTCAGAAGTTAGTTTATTCTCCTTTTGCATTAAACTTATTACCTCTGAAGAGAACCCCTTGATTTGAAAGTCCGCAAGATCAAATAGTTGGCTACCCCATTTCTGTTCCAATACGTTTCTATATGGGGAATTTACTAGAACTTTATAGTATTCCGTTACAAGCTCATCTACCTCAGGGCTAATTTCATCAAAGAAATCTCGTTCTTTTTGATAAAATTCATCGTTTGTGTCAATAGAAGCTCGAATATAAACAAGGTTAGCCTGAGTAGAAAAATTGTTGCGAATTGCATTTATTTCTTCAATCACCGAGTTCTGCTCTTCAACAGATGTTGCTTCCTTCATTTTAGCCAATAGTTCATGAAAAGCCATCTTCATTTCTTGTAAATCTGGTCTCTTATATTTGTATTCCTTAAATGTAACCAACGTATTTCCCCCTATATATATATTAATCTATTCCTTCTAATTGTTTATTATTTTCAGATAAATTGCAACTTATAATTTAACTTGTTTTATTATAGATAATAATATAATATGTTTGTAAATAAATAAACATATTAAGGAGTTGTTTGTATTAGTCATGATAGAAAAATTTTGGGAAGTTACCATTGAAGAGATGAAAAAGGGATACGTGGAAGAAACAAACGTTTTTCAGTGTTTGCTATGTGGGGAACAGATAGAAAAGGGTGTCATCTACCCGGAGAATAATGTGTTATATGAAGCTGAGAAGTTTATGATTCGTCATATCGGCAACAAACATGTGTCAATTTTTGAGTATTTAAGTGGTTTAAACAAAAAGCTAACGGGCTTGACCGAACATCAAAACAGTCTGATTCGTCTATTTTTTGAGGGGAAGAGTGATTTAGAGATCCAAAAGGAGCTAGGAATAGGGAGTGCCTCAACTATTCGAAATCATCGGTTTGTTCTAAAGGAAAAGGAAAGACAGGCGAAAATATTTTTAACAATGATGGAACTGTTGAAGGAAAGAGATAATCATGCCCCTGCATTCCTGCCTGTTCACAAGAATGCAACCATGGTGGATGATCGCTACAATATCACGGAAGAAGAACAAGCTGAACTCGAAAGCAAATTTTTTCCCGAGGGGATTAACGGACCAATGCTAAAATTTCCGAAAAAGGAAAAACAAAAGCTTTCAACACTTAGAGTTATTATTCAACGTTTTGAACAAGAGAAAAATTACACTGAAAAAGAAATAAATACGATCTTAAAAAATGTCTATGAGGATTATGTGACGTTAAGACGTTATTTAATCGAGTATGGGTTTTTAGATAGAAAAGATGATGGCAGCACTTATTGGGTGAAGGATTAACGATGAATTAAAAAGAGCCTCAAGTAAACTCTGCAAGAGCTTATAGTGGATAGAAAGATACAGAGGAGAATCGATGTAACAAAGGGAGCTCGGATAAAGAAGTCAATCCGTTCTTTTAGCTAGGGAGAGATTATAATTTTTGCATCTCTCCCTTTTATTATTTTCCAGATACAAAGGTTTTGAGCAAGGCAGCCCTTTCACGTAATCGCAATTTTGACTCTGAAATTTGTGGTGTCTTAGCAGCAACCACATCTGCATTCCATCCTATTCCTTCTGCAATAATCTTTGCCCGTTGTAGATGAAAATCACTCGTAATAATTGTGACAGAGGTAACGCTATCGGGTAGAAGCTGTTGGGAGAACAGAAGGTTTTCATACGTAGAAGTGGATTGATCTTCTACGATTATTCGACTCTCGGGGATTCCATTCTCCATGAGATATTCCTTCATAACCACTGCTTCCTCTATATCCTCGTCCGGTCCTTGTCCTCCAGTCACAACGAGCTTTACATTATGATATGTGTTTGCATATTCTAGTGCAGCCTCTAGACGATATCGTAGTGCAAGAGAAGGAATCTGGCCTTGTTTAACCTTGGCCCCTAACACAATTGCGTATTCATTGGAACCGTTTGCCTTAGGTTTTAATCCATCCTCTAGCCATTTGCTTGTAAGCATCCACATACCGACTCCACTAGTTGCCATTATTATTAAAGGAACTAGCACAATCCACCTCTTTTTTTTGCTCATTTAACCACTCCTTTTACAGTGATGGCTTTTTTTTCTTCATAACAGAGGAAATCTTTACTTCTTCTTTTCGAATTAACCGCTGAACATTCTCTATATGTAAGAACGACGCCATTAGAAATAGAAATCCTGCAACTATGATTGGACCTATTCCATCTGCGGTCCATATAGAGGCTCCTATAAAGATAAGGTAGAAAAAGAATACACCTATCAATAAATAATCAGTCAAAAGTGTGATGCAGATTAACAATAATAGTCCTGCTAATCCAATCGGCCAATGTAACGCTAGCAGTACTCCAATGATGGAAGCTGTGCCTTTACCGCCTTTAAATTTTGTGTAAATAGGAAAGTTATGCCCTAAGATTACAGCAGCACCAGCTATATAAAGCAAAAAATCATGCTCAGAGGTACTAAGTGAGGTCAGCTGCGGAGCAATTAATCTTGCCCCAATAATCATAATTGCGCCTTTTAAAATATCTATGGCTCCTACTAAAACGCCATACTTCCATCCAAGCACTATGGTGGCGTTGGAAGCTCCTGAATTATTTAAGCCTTCTTTTTTTATATTAACACCACTCATCCATTGGGCTAATTTTGATCCATGAATCGAACCAACTAAGTAGCCTATTAAAAGAATGCTAACACTCCAAATAATCATTCTATGACACCCCCAAAAATAATATTCTATCTATTATATTAAACGATTATAAAATGATGAAGTTTCAGAATTTTATATAAAATAACTTGACTTATAAATAACGGAGGATTTATACTGTGTAACAAGATGGAACACTAATCTAATACTCTTATCAAGAGTGGCGGAGGGAATAGGCCCTACGATGCCCGGCAACCACCAAGTTCTTTTACTTGGAAAGGTGCTAAATCCTACAAATTCTTTTATGAATTTGGAAGATAAGAGGAGGAACATGTCAATTTGACCCCTCTTCTTAAGTGAAGAGGGGTTTTTACATTGGCAGTTCTATAATCCTCTCCCGCCTCCAAGCATCCATCTAATCTACTAATAACGGAGGAATTCAAAATGACAAATCTTCAAAAAGAAACACTTCTATTGCATGGTGGACAACAACCGGATCCAGTCACAGGATCAAGAGCGGTACCGATTCACAAAACAACCTCATATGTATTTCAAAACACTGAGCATGCTCAAAATCTATTTGCATTAAAAGAGACTGGTAACATCTATTCCCGAATAACAAACCCAACAGTTGATGTTTTTGAGCAAAGAATTGCATTACTTGAAGGAGGTACTGCCGCAGTGGCCCTTTCATCAGGGATGGCAGCCATTGCATTTTCTATTTTAAATATTGCAGGCGCTGGAGATGAAATTATCGCAGCTGAAAACTTATATGGAGGGACCTTTAATCTTTTTGCTCATACACTTCCTCGCTATGGAATTACTGTAAAGTTTATAGATTCAACGGATCCTGAGAATTTCAGATCAGCAGTTACTGAGAAGACAAAAGGTTTTTTTGCTGAAATTATTGGAAATCCAAGCTTAAATGTACTGGATGTGGAGCAGGTAGCTACCATTGCGAACGAAGTGGGGGTTCCATTACTAGTAGATAATACTTTCGCTACTCCGTTTGGTTCAAATCCAATTGAGCATGGCGCTCATATAGTTATCCATTCGGCGACAAAATGGATTGGAGGTCACGGTACAACAATTGGTGGAGTAGTAGTTGATGGAGGTAACTTCAACTGGAATTCTGAAAAATTCCCGGGCTTTACAGAGCCAGACGTAACCTATCATGGTTTGCGCTACGGAATCGATGTTCCAGGCGTGGCATTTGCTATAAAGCTAAGAGTCCAGTTGCTACGTGATTTTGGTCCTTCTCTAAGCCCAGAAGCAGCTTTCTCCTTTCTTCAAGGATTAGAAACACTTCACTTACGAGTGCCAAGACATAACGAAAATGCCCAGAAAATTGCGGAGTACTTAAATGACAATGAGGAAGTTTCATGGGTTAACTATTTAGGGCTTGAAAGCCATCCTACACATGAACTTGCTAAAAAGTATTTAAAGAATGGATACGGTTCTATTTTGACATTTGGAGCAAAGGGAGGTAGAGAAGCAGGTAGACATATTATCGATAATATAGAGATTTGGTCACATGTAGCAAATGTGGGAGACGCAAAATCTCTAATTATTCATCCAGCTTCCACTACTCACCAACAACTTACACCGGAGGATTTAGTAAAAACAGGGGTTACAGAGGATCTAATTCGCTTGTCTGTAGGCTTGGAGGCAGTAGAAGATTTACAAGAAGCACTCGGAAAAGTACTTTTAGAGAAAACAAATGTCCTCTCTAGATAGAATTTTGTTGTTAATTGAGTGGAAATAGTCTACAATATGTAAAATAGTCAATTAGTTAATTGAAATTTTATTCAAGTACGATTATTTAAATTCAATTGTACAGATTCATTTGGAGGAGACAGCATGGCAAAAATAAAAGCAGCAATCTTAGGATTTGGAACAGTCGGCCAAGGGATTTATCACATTGTGAATGAAAAACGAGAAGACTTAAAAAAGTCATTAGGATTGGACATCGAAATTTGTGCGATTCTCATTAATAATTTAGCTAAAGAAAGACCCGAGACCCCAGGCGTATTAGTGACAGATGACTTTGAGGATATTGAAAATATTCCTGGGCTTCAAGTAGTTTTTGAAGCAATAGTTAACGAAGAGCCGGCTTATAGCTATTTATGTAGAGCGATAGACAAGGGCTGTCACGTCATTACAGCAAATAAGGTCATGTTCTCAAAATATAGTATCCCATTGCAGGAACGTGCAAAGTCACGAGGAGTTTTTGTAGGGTATGAGGCGACCACTGCAGGTGGAGTCCCAATTATTAAGACATTAAAAAATCTACTTCAAGTAAACTCAGTGAAAAAGATTCAAGGCATTTTAAACGGAACGTCCAATTATATTTTGACACAAATGCGTTTAGAAGAATCTCCATTTGAAGATGCGTTAAAAGAAGCACAGTTATTAGGGTATGCGGAGGCAGATCCTTACAATGATATCTCTGGTCAGGATGCATTTCGCAAATTAATGATTTTAAGTGCATTAGCGTTTGGAAAACAGCCTGATTGGAACGAGGTACGTGTAGTAGGTATCGATGAAATTACATTAGAGGATGTGCGTAAAGCGAAGGATACCGGGCTCCGTTACCGCCATGTGGCAGAAATCGAACAGGATGAAAACGGAGAGCTTTATGCTTCAGTAGGACCTCAATTAGTGGGACCAGATCATCCGTTATATGCTATTGAAGGTGTAAATAATGCTGTATCCTTAGATACGAACTATATTGGAACACTAACATTGGTAGGACCTGGAGCTGGTATGTATCCTACTGCTAGTGTAATGGTAGAGGATTATGCAGAGATCATTGGAAAACGCGCAGGTTTTTTCATTACTATATAAAAAAACAAAAGGACATTTCCCAAGGAAACGTCCTTTTTGTTTGATGTATGCTTAAAACTGTTAGTCTTCGTCTTTAACGTCTATGTCTTCTGGAATAGGAGTGTTTCGCCACTCGTCGATTTGGCGTTTCAATTCTTCCACTTGCTCTAAATGGGTTTCGAACTGTGCACTATTGACGACATACTGCTCTCCGTCAAAGACAGCACGTATCTTTTTTTCGGCTATATACCTTTTGACCTGATCAAGTGGCATAGACAAGAAATCAGCCGTTTCTTCTACTGTCATGTACATGTACAAATCCCTCCTACATATTAGTATAATAGAGAAAAAGAAGTAACTCAACGCTCCTACTTATATTTTAGTGATAGCAGAAAGGATGAAATGAGTGACTGTTATACCATACATATTCGTATTACTCGGTGCCATGCTTTGGGGAACGACAGGCACTGCCCAAACATTTTTACCAGATAATGCACACCCATTTATTATTAGCGCAGGGCGTTCAGCAACGGGAGGAATTCCTTTACTGATCGTTATGATTTTACTAAAAAAATTTAAGTTTCGCTCTTGGCCATGGAAAGAAACATTATACGCTGCTATTTGCATATCCCTGTTTCAATTATTATTTTTCTCATCGGTTCGTTTAACAGGAGTGGCGATTGCTAGTGTGGTGGCTATAGGAAGTGCACCGGTATTCTCCGGAATGGTTGAGTGGATCTTCTTTAAAATGAGACCGACAAGAGTATGGGGTCTCTCTACTGGACTAGCAATAGTAGGCTGTCTGTTTTTATTTTTAACGAAGGGTGAAGTCACTATAGATCCCGTCGGCATTTCGTATTCACTGATCGCCGGACTTATTTTTGCCTTTTATACATTAACAAGCAAATCTCTTTTGCAAAAGGAAGAAGCGATACCCGTGGTAGCGATGACATTCTCGCTTAGTGCGTTTCTGTTAACACCATTTCTCTTTGTGTATGACATAAGTTGGCTAGCTGATGCAGGGAACGTGGGAATCATCTTCTATTTAGGATTAGCTACAACAAGCGTGGCCTACGTTTTGTATGGTTGGGGTCTTCGCAAAATCCCAGCCTCCTCTGCACTGACCTTGTCTCTAGCAGAGCCAACTACAGCAGCCCTTCTTGGTGTGGTTGTCGTAGGTGAGATATTGAGTGCTACTTCTTGGGTCGGTATTGGCCTCCTGCTTGGAAGTATTGTCATTCTGACTGTAGGCAGTAAAGCAAACAAAGAATCGAAACAGGTGGAGGTATAGGTTGAAAAATGTAAGCGAAAGACAAGTAAATCACATGAATCTGAAGAGTGCTATACCAGCATTTATGGGCTTGAATCTATGTTGCTTGGCAATCCTCCTTTTTATGGTGATAGAAGACTATTTGGCACTTTCAAGCGTCTTATCATTTAATGAAGTTTCGAAAATGATTATCTTAATAATCTTCGCATCGATTGTTTTAACCCTATATGGAATTTTACTTACCTATTTAACTTCAGCAGAACATATAAATGATACGAATAAGGGATATCAAAACAACTCGATTTTTGTTATTGTCTCGTTTATGTTTGTAGCTGCACTTTTTGAGGAACTACTTTTTCGAGGAATTATCCAAAATGTCTTGTTTTTAACCTTGGAACATCAATGGCTTGCAATTATTTTAACTGCTTTTTTGTTTGTTGCATTTCACATACAGTACTATAGGAAGCCGTGGATGCTGCTAAATATCACAGTTCCAAGCTTAGTGTTAGGCTGGAGTTATTTTTATACAGACAATTTATTGGTCCCTTTATTTATTCATTTTGTAAACAATGTTGGTATTACGATATTATTTAAATTTAATGTGATAAAACTAAAATCTTAATTGGAACCGCAGCCTTTTAAAAGGGGCTGTGTTTTTTGTTTTCAGGGAAAGGTGAATGAGTGCGACTTGTTGAATAATATAAAAAGAAGTCCTAATCAGGAGAGGAAAGCTACCATTTGCATGTATATGATACAGATGCCATGGAAAGTTCGGAGAGTCATATAGAAGAAACATTGGCTTTACCAAAGCATTGAGAGAGGGATCGTTATCCCTCTCTTTTAATCTAATTTGTTTGTGTTCTGAAGATTATCTAGCTTTCTAGAAATATCTTTTAATAGTTCATTGCGCTCTTTGCTTGAATGAACCAATGTAATGACAAACCAGATAATAAAAATCCAGAATGCAAAGAAAAGAATAAGAGGGATAATTGCAATAATTGTATTAATCATACTTCTCCTCCTTTACTATTTTATTGCTTAAATGCTCATGAATGAGTAACCACCTTCCTTCTTCCTTCACGAACACATTCGTAGCTCTACCTTCTCCACTTGAATACTCTCCATTGATGTACCCTTCATAAAAGTAAGTATAAATACAAGTGGCTGAAGTTTCACCTTGATGAAGCCAGTATACATTGCGAGCTTCATAGTTTTCGTCTTTTACAATGGTCCAAGCATTTTCAAAATAAGTCTGAATTGCTTGATGAGTGGTACAGGTTTGATCAGAAAAAAAATAAACGGCATCTTTGTGCAATACTTTTTGTACTTCTTCAAAGTTGTGGGTATTAGTTGCTGCTATATAAGTGTTCAATATTTCCATGATTATCCTCCAAATATGTATTATTTTTATAATATAGAAAACTTTTCGTGAAAACAACCGAGGTTTGAAACTAAAAAGGAGCTTCCAATTGGCAGCTCCTTTTGTTTATGTCCATTTAGCGAGATTTATGACCGCATAAAAAATTTTATGACCGTTCATAAGGAAAATATGACCGTATAGATTTTTTTATGACCGGATACAAGTATTTATGACCGTTCAGCTTTAAAATCCCAAAACGCTCCTAACCTCCGCCATATAAGATTGGCTAACGGGTAATTCCGTACCGTTCGTTAATACAACTAATAAATTTGATGAAAAGTCTCGAATGATTCGATCAATAAAGGAGATGTTGACGATATAAGAGCGATGTATACGTATAAAATTATCGGGTAGCCGCTTTTGAAGATCCTTTAAAGGAATAGTTGTTTTATACGTCTCTCCCTCTGCGTAAAACCAGGTCTTCTTTTGCAAACTTTCCATGTATTCTATTTTTTCAATGGGCACTGGCTTCCATTCATCTTCCTTTTTTCCTGTAAGAAATCGAAAGGGTTGAAACTTCTTCACGCTATGTTGTGGAGGGAGTATTACAACTAATACTGCATCTTCGCCATTAATCTCTATTGGGTATCCCACCCCGTAATAAGGTATATGAAACAAATTATCGTCTAACACAGCTTCCGCTCTGCATCCACTCTTCAAAACTACATCTGCAATACTTCCTGGCTGTACCTTCTGTCCTTCTTTTAACTGGAGATCATGCTCTCCTGCGTAGTAATAGATGTACTGGTCTTTAACGGCAATTGCTATGGAAGCCTCCTTAGGAATCCACTCCTCTAGCAGGCTACTATATCTCTTTAATTGGTTTTTTGTTATTTCCATTTATACACCTCCAAGGTCAATTATTTGCATTCATCCATCCTATTTCTAATTCATCCCTTTAAAAAAGCAACCTATCCAAAAACCGATACAGAATAATTCCTTCTGTTATATATTAGATTACAAGAAACACAGCTGTTATGATACAGTAAAAAAGACATATTTTCAATTATCGAAAAATTAAGGAGAGGTGTGTTGAATTATGATAAATAGACAACAACAAGTAGAAGAGCTTAGAAAGCAATGGGAAGAGGATAGCCGTTGGAAGGGAATAGAGCGCCCTTATACTCCAGAAGAGGTTATTAAACTTCGAGGATCGCTACAAATCGAGCATACATTGGCGCGCAAGGGAGCAGAACGCCTTTGGAAATCTCTTCATACAGAAGATTTCATAAATGCCTTAGGAGCCCTAACAGGAAACCAAGCAGTACAGCAGGTAAAAGCAGGTCTTCAAGCAATTTACTTGAGCGGCTGGCAGGTGGCAGCAGATGCTAACCTTTCAGGTCAAATGTACCCAGATCAAAGCCTTTACCCGGCAAACAGCGTGCCAGCAGTAGTTAAGCGTATTAACCAAGCTCTACAACGGGCAGACCAAATTGACCAAGCAGAGGGGCGTGAGGATGAGTTTGATTGGTTTGCACCGATCGTTGCAGACGCTGAGGCTGGTTTTGGTGGACCACTAAATGTATTTGAATTAATTAAAGGAATGATTGAAGCTGGGGCAGCAGGCGTTCACTTAGAGGACCAATTAGCCTCCGAGAAGAAATGTGGTCATTTGGGAGGGAAAGTTCTACTTCCTACGCAAAATGCTATCCGCAATTTAGTAGCAGCTCGTCTAGCAGCAGACGTGTCAGGGGTACCAACCGTTTTAATCGCACGTACAGATGCAGACGCTGCAGATATGGTTACAAGTGATATCGATCCAAGTGACCATGAATTTATTACTGGGGAAAGAACGCCAGAAGGCTTTTACCGAACAAAGGCAGGTATCGACCAAGCAATTGCACGTGGTTTAGCATATGCACCATACGCAGATCTAGTTTGGTGTGAAACGTCCCATCCAAGCCTAGAGGAAGCAAAACAATTTGCTGATGCCATCCATGCTAAATATCCAGATAAAATGCTTGCATACAACTGCTCTCCATCCTTTAACTGGAAGGCTAATCTGGATGAAGAAACGATAGCTGAGTATCAAGTAGAACTAGGCAAGATGGGTTACAAGTTCCAATTCGTTACACTTGCAGGTTTCCATTCACTGAATCACAGCATGTTTGAGCTTGCGCATGAATATAAAACTAAAGGCATGGCAGCTTATTCTAAATTGCAGCAAGCAGAGTTTGCCAATGAGTCAAAGGGGTATACAGCTACCAAACATCAGCGTGAGGTTGGTACTGGCTACTTTGATGAGGTATCTCAAATTGTATCTGGTGGAACTTCCTCTACAACTGCAATGAAGGGATCCACAGAAACAGCACAATTTGCTTGATCATTGAAGAAATGGGAGGGTAAAGGAATGGAACAAACAACTGCAAAAAATATTGAAGTAGTAGGGAATGAAGTTGAAGGAATGTACGAAATATTAACGCCAGAGGCTTTGGATTTCATCGCTTCACTTCATCAAACATTTGATGATCGAAGAAAGGGATTACTGATTGCTCGGAGAAAACGCCAAGAAAGGCTAGATAATGGTGAAAAGTTAGATTTTCTAGCAGAGACGAAGCATATCCGAGAAGGGGATTGGACAATTGCCCCAATCCCTCAGGATCTACAGGATAGAAGGGTAGAGATTACAGGGCCGGTCAATCGGAAAATGGTCATCAATGCCTTAAACTCTGGAGCCAAAGCATTCATGGCCTGCTTCGAGGATGCAACATCTCCTACGTGGGAGAATATGATTGAGGGTCAAATCAATATGAGGGATGCAGTTAAAAAGACGATTTCTTATATTCAACCTGAAACGGGTAAAAGCTATCATTTAAAGGATGAAACAGCAGTGTTGCTCGTGCGTCCAAGAGGTCTACATCTCATGGAGAAAAATATTCATATAGATGGAAAACCGATTTCCGGCAGCTTCTTTGACTTCGGTTTATATTTTTTCCATAACGCAAAAGAGGCAATCGAGCGGGGAACAGGACCGTACTTTTATCTGCCAAAGCTAGAAAGTCATCTAGAGGCTAGACTGTGGAACGATATCTTTGTTTTCGCTCAGGAGAAGCTAGGTATTCCACTGGGGACTATAAAAGCAACTGTATTAATAGAAACAATTATGGCGTCATTTGAAATGGATGAGATTTTATACGAGCTAAAAGAACATTCTGCAGGATTAAATTGTGGACGCTGGGATTATATTTTCAGCTACATCAAGCGCCTCCGCAATCAGCCAGGGGTAATCTTACCAGACCGAGGCCAGGTGACAATGACTTCTCCGTTTATGAGAGCATATACGCAGCTTTGTATTCAAACCTGTCACAAGAGAAATGCTTCCGCAATCGGTGGCATGGCAGCCCAAATCCCCATTAAGAATGACGAAGAGGCAAACGAGGCAGCCTTTGCCAAAGTACGTGAAGATAAAAGAAGAGAAGCCTCTGATGGTCATGATGGAACTTGGGTGGCCCATCCAGGGCTAGTACCAGTAGCATGGGAGCAATTCGATGAGCATATGCCAACCCCAAACCAAATCCATCGTAAACGAGAGGATGTGCAGGTAACTGCGGAGGATTTACTTGAAGTGCCAACTGGAACAATTACGGAAGAAGGACTTCGATTAAACTGTAGTGTTGGGGTTCAGTATATCGCCTCTTGGCTTCAAGGAAATGGAGCTGCACCTATTAACAACTTAATGGAGGATGCAGCGACGGCAGAAATTTCTCGTACGCAGGTTTGGCAATGGGTTAGACATCCAGAAGGAAAGCTAGAGGATGGAAGGGAAATTACAATGCCGCTTGTCGAGCAAGTTCTAACAGAGGAGCTAGGAAAGCTAAAAGCAGATTTCGGCAATGATATCTATTTGTCCGGTAGATATATGGAGGCAGCAGAGCTATTTTTGACTCTTGTAAAAGAGGATAACTTCATTGAATTTCTAACAATTCCAGGCTATGCAAAACTATAGGAGGTGATTGGAATGAATAAACCTACAAGTGAAAAAAATTCAAAGATTTGTCGCGAATGTGGATGTGTCATCCAAGAGCAAGTAGAATCTCCATTATTCGAATGCGAACGCTGTCTAAACAAAAGAAGTGAATAAATAAAAAGAGCTTGGAGGCAATCCAAGCTCTTTTCATTACATTAATTTGGTTTTGTATATTGTTCATCTCTTGTAAAGGTGCTAACTGCTCCCATATGTGGAAGAACAGCCGGGCTTCCATCTTGTTGCACGAAATCAATCTCCTCTAATTTAGGGAAGTTCTCAAAGTAGGAATGAAGGACTTTACCAATGAATAAATACTCCCCAGCCGTACCTTGTACGTTTTCTGTAGTTTTATCCATAACAAGCACTAGCTTTTTATCGTCATTTTCAAATCGATAGTCCAACAAACCGACTTTAGTTGTATCTATTTCCTCAAATATTTGCTTCACCATATCACCAGATGGATCGATTTCTACCTCATAAGGCTCCACGAATTCAGCATTATCGTCCTCGCGATAAAGAGTAACTTTACTTATTTCTTCTGCAGGAGGGGCGCTCTCCTCTGCTTTTTCCGTACCAGCCCATTCATAAGTAGTTTCAACTTTTTGGTCACTAAGTTCAGGTGCTAATGACCAAGCCACCAGCGTATACTTTCCAGCAGGTACATCCACGAGCTCATTTTCCAGGTCTAGCTCAAAGGTAATTTCTTCATTTGGCTGAAGCTTTTTTTCTTGAATTGCTTGTGTAAAGCTTTTATTTGCAGAGTACGTATATACTACTGTTTTATCTTGGTCCAGTAGCTGATATTCCACTTCCTGGCCACTGGTAAATGACAAGGTACTTTCTTTATTTGACTCGTTTTTTATAAGGAAAACTGCTTCTCCATTAGCGTCCACGTTTAACTGAGTAGACACTTTAGGCTCAGTTTCTTGCTGCTCGCTTCCCGTCGTAGAATTATTTTCATCATTATCATTAGTTCCGCAGCTTGCAAGAATTAAGAGCATAAAAACAGTTAGCAAACTCCATAGCATTTTTTTCATCTTGTTCACTCCTTTAAAACATTAGACAGTTTTTGCGCGAGAAAGTTTCAGATAAGACGGAAAAATAATAGAATAGATGCTACAATTAGATAAAAATGGTATTTTATAGGGCGAAATATTCTTATTTAGTTGTTAATTAATTTATATATAAGAACGATGACATGTAAGGTGAACAACATATAATTTTAGATTGGAGTTGAAAATTATTGATAAATTTCGTTCATTAAATGTAGTCCAAGTCATTTTAACGATCTTTTTTTATCTTTTATTTCTAATATTATATCTTCAAGATTACATTGATGGAATCTCGTTTTTACTAATATTACTGATTAGCCTAATTGTTTTATCTATCTCAATGATTGTGCTTCGAAAAAAACGAGCAACGAGACGAAAAATTGGAATTTCTCTATCCATACTTCTCCTATTATTTTGCTATGAGCTGCCGCTGTTAGGGTTTATCTCAAAAACACACGTAGCAGACGTATACTTAGAGCCAAGGCAGACAGTAGTAGGTTCAGGGATCTATATAGTAAGCGTTGCTTCTATACCTTTAGATAATATGGAAAGCAAACAGGAGGCACAGGAATATTTGATAAGAACAAATGAAGATTTTTATAAGATTACTAAATTGACGAATCAAATACTTTATAAAGAAAAAAATAAGACGCTATTAAGTTGGATACACCTAAATGAAAAATCTCCAAAAGACAAGATGAGAGAGAATCTGAAGCAATATTTCGGGAAAGAAGAGGTAAGGCTTACCGATTATTTTAAACATGATCAAGCTATAGGAGATAGTTCGGGGCTTAGCTTATTACTAACAGAACTCATTATAAAAGGCGAATTGCAAAATAGGTTAAAAATTGCTGTTACAGGGGCAATCGATGGAGACGGAAACGTATCAGCTATAGGAGGCTTGAAGGAAAAGCTACAAACTGCAGATAAATACGATTTTCACTTTATGATTATCCCGAGCGAAAATGCAAAAGAAGCTGTAGCTATTCAAAAAGAATTAAAACTAAATATGGAAGTCTATGATGTTGAACATGTAGATGGAGCGGTTGAACTTATTAATGATTTGAACGAAAAATATAGAAAATAACTTTTAAATAAAGTATCTATGAAGGATTATCTTCATTCTTTAAATAACTGAGAAGGTTTTTTGAAGAAAGAGGGATTATTTAAGTGGATGTTGAATAATTTTAATAGGTTAGTGAGGCTGGTTGATTAAAAAATGTTTTTTAAAGGAGGGCGATAAGATGGATGTTTTCAAAACCCAGTATGATTGGATACAACGTACAAGGGAATCTTTATTTGATTATTGCGAAACGTTGTCACCTGCAGATTATGTTAAAGAGCTTGAAAATTTCGGTGGTGATTCAGTTCAAAGTCTACATGTTCATGTAGCTAACTGTTATCGAGTATGGTTAGGAAATCGTGCACTTGGGAAATCACTTTCCAAAATAGAAATAGAATCAGTAAACAATGTCGAGAAAATGCGCGAGATTTTCAGGGGAACGGATGACTTGGTTTATGAATTTCTCAAAAAATTTAGTGGTAAATGGGATGAAATTAATAAGGTTGATGGAAGAGGGGAATTTACAGCATTGTGGCTTTTTACCCATACCATCACTCATGAATTTCACCATAAAGGACAAATCGTTAAAATAGGAAGACAACTTGGGTATATCCCGCCAGACACTGATCTCATTGAACCTCAATAGTTAGAGATTAGCAGTTTCGAGATGGCTTCGGCATCGTAGAGTCCTACTATCGTAACGGTTAAAGGGCAGTAATTTAATAAAAAGTAACATTGAGGGCATCCAATCGGGTGCTCTTTTAATATTTGATAGGAATAAAATGCACTTTCCTTATTGAACTTATACAGTAGGAAAGTTGAATTAGGAAAGGTGAAAATCGTAACGTATTTATAGAACAAACTTTTATATAATAGCTTGATTTTCGAGGATGCATTACCTAGTAATTAAACCATCTTTCCCATATAATTTATTTTAGTTAAGTTAACTAAAAAAAATTATATGGGAGGGCTTAGCATTGGAAAAAGAACTATTGGAAAACAAAAATAAACAAAAGAAACCATTTCTATTTAAACTTGGAATAATACTTCTAATCCTTTATCCTATATTTTGGGGGGCCGCAGCCATCGTACCTTTCACCTCATTGCCAACCCATATAAAGGCTACTATCATTCCCGTATGTATAGTAGTTGGCGAAATCATATTCTTGATAGGTGCTGTATTTGTTGGGAAAGAAGTGGTGAACAAATACAAAAACAAGTTAAACCCGAAAAACTGGAGAAGAAAAGGTGACAGTCAAGAGCATGAAGAATGAAAATATAGCTGAGAAAGTCAATCAAACAATTGAACCTGTGGCTTAAATACGTCACACTCTTTTTTATACAATAACCCCTTTTCTCCAAGTTCCACTGAAAATGTACGCTTATCTTCCACGTTTTGCTTTCTAATAATATATCCTTCTGCCTCAAGTTTAACTAACTGTTGACTGATTGCACTCTTGGTTATATTCATTTTTTCCGCCAACTTTTGTAGTAGTAGATGATGGGTGCTGAATAATTAATGTTAGCAACGTATATTGTTGATTATTTAATTGAAAATTCATATAATTTATTTCTTTTTCTTCTAGCAACAGCCATAGCACTATGCTGCAGAACGTCAATTCATGAAAACATTTTGAGTGCGTTGGTGCAATTCTTCATTAATGTTTCTAAAGACAACGATATGTATAAGCTAATATAGAGACTGATTAAATTCATATCTTTAAAACCACCGACTAGAGAATATGTTAGGTGGTATTTTTATGAGGAAAAGTATATTTAGTGTACCCCGTTTAAAAATGCTCATGACGTATTTAAAATAAATATTGTAAAACTGTAAAGTTCTGCAAGTCAACGATATCAAAGAAATCAATTAAATATATGAATTTCTTAAGATTTTCTTCAGAATTATACTGCTGGAATGTTAAGAAATGAAGGTTACAATAAGAAACATAAGAAAGCGATGCGGAGGAGGTATAAGGATGCCTGAGTTTACTGTACTAGTGACGGACGATGATCAAGATATTCGAGATGGAATAGAAATATATTTAAAAAATGAAGGCTACCGTGTATTGAAGGCGGGAAATGGATTAGAGGCGCTGGAGCTGTTGGAGGAAAACGAGGTTCATGTCATTGTACTAGACATTATGATGCCTCAAATGGATGGGATTTCTGCTACGTTTAAAATAAGAGAGCAAAGAAATATACCTATTATTATGTTAAGCGCTAAAGCCGAGGATTCAGACAAGATTCATGGATTGTCTGTTGGAGCGGATGATTACGTGACGAAGCCCTTTCACCCAATGGAGCTTGTAGCTCGAGTGAAGTCTCAACTAAGAAGGTATACAAAGCTTGGGACATATCAAGGGAAACAAGCAACCGTAGAGGTAGATGGACTTATATTAAATCAGGAAGCAAAGGAGCTCTCCGTGGAAGGCGAAGCAGTTAAGCTTACACCTATTGAGTATAAGATTACAGAGTTGCTGATGATTAATGCAGGTCGAGTTTTTTCTATTAATGAGATTTATGAGAGAGTTTGGAACGAGCCAGCTTATAACGCAGAAAATATTGTAGCCGTCCACATTCGAAAAATACGTGAAAAAATTGAGACGGATCCTAAAAACCCAAGATATTTAAAGGTGGTGTGGGGAGTTGGCTATAAAATCGACAAGTAAATGGAGTCTGATATTTTCTATAACTGCTATTTTATGTGGTGCACTTTGCTTATTTTATTGCACAATTCACCTAATTCCCATCATGGATATTAGTAGAACATTTACCGAAGCAATTGAATTAATGAAAGGGGGAGCAAGATGAAACGTCCGCTAGGAAAAGTAGTTATATTGAGTGTGTTAGCAGTAATAGCAATTGGTGCTCTATATACTCTCACAAATAAAGCCAGAGAGTACGTTGGTACTTCTTATTTTGATAGTTATGATTTTCAACAAGAGTTAAGTGAATATGAATCTGCACTAGTCCCATTAGTATTGGCTGTCCCAGATATAGAAGAAGTAAAGAAAAGTATAACAGTGTCCTCTAGTGAGATTGAAGAGTATCGAAATCGTTTTGGAAATTTAGAGGAGCAGATTTATTCAATTGAGCAAAATTATGAGGAAAGAATAAATTCTACAACAACAGAGGAGACCTCAACTGATGGTGATGCAGCACAGGAGCAGACCAAGGAAAACTCACTAAAAGACGGTATAATAGCAGAACGTGATGCAAAGATTGCCGATATTAGAAAGAACTTTGAAAGCGATGAATATGTAGAAGATAAGATTCGAAGAGAAAAAGAAGACGAAGTGGATGCTTACTTTCGAAACTTAACTAAGGCCAAGAATAGATTTCTCATTGAAAGAGATGATTTTAACTACGAATTAAAAAATATAGAAACTGGAGAAGTATTTACCAATGGTGATATTGGGAAGAAAAATGCATTTAAGAAAGTGTTCTCTAGTGATAATGGATTTTTAAAGAAAAGTAACGTTTATGATTTAGCAGAAATGGAAAGTAATTATTATGATGGTGAAGAGTGGGATCTGAGAGATGCCATTGGAGATCAGTATTCTCGTTTTGAAGGCACAATTGCCATATCTGAAGCAAGTATGCTAAGTGGAAATAGAGCTGATCAATACAATTACTTTAAAACACAACAGCTAATATTCTACGGTGTCATTGTTATAGGGATTCTTTCAGCAATATTTTTTGTTTCCTTATGGAGGAAGAATCGAGATACATTCCAATTTGAGCCAGGGCGAGAAAAATTTCAGAGCTTGCCTATGGATGTTCGTTTTGTGTTAGTTTTCGTTAGTGCTTATCTAGCAATCCTATTTTCTAAGGAAGCAATGCTATCTATCTTTTATTATGGCGGATATGATATTCCAATCGGTAGTTTTATTGCAGCAGTTATATTAACGGCATTAACCTTATATCAATTGCCATGGCTGAAAAAATCATTTAATACAGCAGATTGGAAAAATAGCTTAACAGTAAGTTGGATTAATTCATTAGAAGGTTTCTTCCTGAGACGTTCTATAGGGGTACAAACGATTATTCTGTTAGTAGTGATTTTCTTCTGGGGATTTGGAACAATGTTAACCTTTCAGTTATGGGAGTTAATTTTGGTTTGGATTCCAGCTACATTATTTATCGGTATTCCGGTATTAGGTATTTTAACTTCTCGGATGGCTTACTTGAACAGGATAATAGGAAAGACAGAAGAGATGGTTAAAGGTAACAATGGAACGGAAATAAAAGTAAAAGGCAAATCACCAATAGCAGAGCTTGCATCTAATGTTAATGAGCTTAGAGGTCGTGTGCAATCCTCTCAAACAGAGCAGGTAAAGAGTGAACGATTGAAGACCGAGCTAATCACAAATGTCAGCCATGATTTGCGTACACCTTTAACTTCTATTATTACGTACACTGACCTATTGAAAAATCCCGATATTACGGAGGAAGAGCGAGCTTCGTATATCGCGATTTTAGACAAAAAGTCATTACGTTTAAAAACATTGATAGAGGATCTATTTGAAGTTTCCAAAATGGCTACAGGAAATATTGAATTAGACAAACGTAAGGTAGATTTAACCCAGCTTTTGCAACAGGCAGTTGCCGAGCACCAGGAGGATATTGATAAATCAGGTCTCGATTACCGAGTAACTATCGGCACAAAACCGATCATGTCCTACGTAGATGGTCAGAAATGGTGGAGAGTTCTAGACAACCTTATTATTAATACGTTGAAGTACTCCCTACCTAACACACGGGTCTATATAAATTTAGATCAGGTGGATGGATACGCGGTGTTTGTTATTAAAAATATCGCTAAATATGAGCTAGGTGATGATGTGGCAGAACTTACTGAGAGATTTAAGCGCGCCGACACATCTCGTCATACAGATGGCTCTGGTCTAGGGCTTGCTATTGCACAATCCATCGTAGACCTACATGGCGGAATTCTAAGAATGGAAGTAGACGGAGACTTGTTTAAAGTTACTGTGAAAATACAAACAATCTAGTTAGAAAATGTACCCCCTCCTTTTGCGGAGGGGGTTTTTAGTATGGAAATGGATTGTAGTAAACCAGCGTGTAATTGTCGTAAAGTAGAGCTCGATTGTAGTAAAGGAGCTCCAGATTGTCGTCAAACTGTCTCGAAGTAAGGGGGAGGAAGTGCATTGTAGTAAAGTAGCGCTTGATTGTAGTAATCGAGCCCCCGATTGTCGTAAACGGGCTCGGGATTGTCGTAAAACTATCTCGAGAGAAGGAATAGGAATTGTAAATGAGACCCTAATCCAACCACACTCTGTAAACACATGTATTATTCAGAGACAGTGGCATTTATCTTTTTTGGATTACATAATATCTGCTTCTCGTGTTGTTTACCGGATATAATTTAGAGGTCTTCATTAAGTATGACGCCATATGCTTATCTTTTAGATTCAGGAAGTCCACACACTCTTTGTTAGAGATAGATTCTTTATACAAATAAAACCAGTCCTCTAATGCTTGATGCTGCATTATCTTTTTTAATGTTCCACAAGTAGGGCAATTACCTTCTATAAATTGAAAGCATTGTGAACATAGCATTCCTCGTTTTATATCTATAAGTTCCAACGGATAGCTATGAGATAGAGGCTTTGGAACAAACTCTGTCGAATGTGTCATTAGATATTTTATTAGTTGTTGAAATTTAGTAATGGATAAGACATCAGGGAGTGCATTGAGTGAATCGATGTGGGTGGCAATATCGCAGCCCATAACTGCTTTCACTTGTTTAGGAGGTTGTGCCACTATAGTTTTGGTAGATGCAAATACAATAAAAGATTTAATTGGAATTTGAATTTTTAGGGGATGTAGTAGTAAAGCTAGCTTTTGGGTATTGCGTATTACTTGTTGCTCGGGACATTTAAATGCAGTGATTTGGTCGTCGATTTCTCGTATAAGTTGTTCGGGATTTCTTTGGAAGGAGATTTTCCCACGAATATTTTTGACTTCAAGGATTGCTAAATACTTTGGGGTAAGAATTATGGTGTCTATTTGAAGATAGATGGAATCAGAAATAGAAAAGTGGAGGTCTTTTAAAATTGAGTAATGCTTAGAAAAGGGGATCTGTTTTAAAATATTATCAACGTAAGTCTCACCAGCGTAACCAGCTTCAAGACTGTAAATCCGATTTTCTATGTGCGGTATTAGTGGGTGTTGAGTAGAAAGACGATGAATGGAGCGCTTGTAAACTTCGATTGTTTTAGGAATACTTCGTGGTTGGTCTATATTAATCACTCCTTTCTTGTACAAGATACCACCTAGTAAAATATAAAACAAGTAGTAGGAGACAGAATTTTCCCATAAATGATATACTCAAATTAAAAGGAGGTGGGAAGCCATGGAATCTTTATACCAACTTAACTTTGCGAGAATCTATACACTAGGAAGGATTAAACAGTGCAAGGAAGATATGTGGGATATAAAGCCTAAAGGATTCTCCAACACCGTTCGATGGAACGTAGGACACCTCTATGTACAAATGGAAATATTGGTTCAAAAAGCAATTCCAACCTACAGTATTGTTCATCCCGAATGGATACAATTTTTTGCTCCAGGGACAGATCCGGATGACTGGCAGGAGGTCCCACCCTCAAAGGAAGAGCTTATAGTTAGTTTAAAAGATCAGCTAGACCGTGTGCTGGCACTTTTAGCACCTAATCTTCAGGATTATTTAATTGAAACATTAGAAATAGGAAATCTACATAGCATGGAAACAGTAGAAGCAATTGTCCAATTCATTGTTTGGCATGAGGGGGTTCATGCCGGAGTTATTCATTCTATCAATCAAGCAAATGCGGTGTAAAATATGAAAATATATATTGTAGGCTCTGTAGGAAGTGGCAAAACAACACTTGCTCGCCAGTTGGCACAGCATTATAGAATTCCCCATTTTGAAACAGATAACTTTGTTTGGACTAGAAATCATCAAGGGCAAGGGGATATTAGGAATTCTGTGGAAAAAAGGGATGAGCTACTAAAAGAAGCAGTGAACCTCGACCAATGGATAATCGAGGGTGTACATATAGATTGGACGGACCCAGGATTAGAAGCCTCCGATTACATTATTTTTCTAGATATTCCTGTGTCTATTAGGTATTTCCGAATTACAAAGAGGTATGCCCGTCAAGTGCTTAGATTGGAAGAGGCTAACTACCAACCGACCTTTTCTATTTTTCTAAAAATGTTTCAATGGACAAGCTACTTTGAAAAACAGATGAAACCAGAATTTTTAACGAAGTTTAGTAAGTATGAGATGAAAGTGGTACTACTGACAAAAAATGATTTATCAGTAGTTCAAAAAAATATATAGTTTTACTGGCACTGCTAAAACAGACAAAAAGATGACCCTCTTATGTATAGGGTCATCTCTTTCTTTTTAATGCTTCAAGTTCATTAATGACGTAGTCTAATTTTTTTTCTATTTGAGAAAGCTGAAGTTTTTGATTGCTCTTAGATTTTTTTTCGGATTGCTCTTCTTCTAAGTTTTCTTGGAGGGTAATTCCTTCTCCAATCGTGCCAATAAGAAAACCTAATGTCACGACGACAGAGCCCAAGAAGTCCAAAGTTGCGCCTAAGTTTGGTTGCTCACTGGATTTGTCGTTGTTTTTGGGATTCATATGTTGTCTATCATCCTTTGGCTGTCTTTTTAATAGCATATGACAGCTCGAGAGGATTGGTTATTTTTTTGTAGAGACTAACTTATGCTCATACGCATAAATGACAGCTTGAGTTCGATCATTGACCTCCAGCTTAGATAATATGTTGCTTACGTGTGTTTTTGCAGTTTTTAAAGCAATGTATAAAGTGTCCGCTATTTCCTGATTAGTTTTACCTTCAGCCATGAGAAGAAGTACCTCTCTTTCTCGATCGGTTAAATCTTCATGTAGTGCATGCCCGGAGCCTTGGCGCATTCGCATCATCATTTTATTGGTTACCTCTGGCTCTAATACGGCATTCCCACTTAAAGTTTTACGAATAGAATCAGCTATATGAGAAGCTTTCGAGGTTTTCAATAAATAGCTAATTGCTCCTGCCTCTAGTGCGGGGTATACCTTGTCATCGTCTATAAAACTAGTGACAACCATTACCTTTGCTGTGGGCCATTTTTGGATAATTTCCCGAGTTGCCTCTGCACCGTTTAAAATAGGCATGACCATGTCCATAAGGATGATGTCAGGTCTGTGCTCAAGAGCCAAGTCAACGGCTTCTTGACCATTCACTGCCTCCGCGACGACCTCCATATCTGGCTGTGCCTGTAAGTATGCCGAAACCCCAATTCGTACCATTTCATGATCGTCAGCTAACAAAATACGTATCATTCTATTCACTCCTCTCTGCGGTTGTAATTTTTTCTAAATTTATCGGTTGGGCTACTGGCTTTTCAATCGGCAGTTTAACTTCTACAATTGTCCCTTGAGAAGGAACAGATACTACCTTACAAGTAGCTCCAATTTCAACCGCACGTTCTCTGACACTTTGAATTCCGTAAGAGCCATTTTTACCTTCTCCAACTTCAAAGCCAACCCCGTTATCCTGTACACGGAAAATGGCAAGATTGTCTCTTTCAACAAATAGAATGTCTACTTCAGTTGCTTTAGCATGTCTTAACGTATTTGATAGAGTTTCCTGTGCAATACGGAATAAATGATCCTCAGCGCCTTTAGATAAGGAAACCTCTTCTAATCTGTATCGAATAGTAAAAAACACTTTCTCCTGAAGCTCCTGAAGTAACTCTTCTAAGCCTTCCTTCAGAGTTTTATTGTGTAGAGCAGCAGGACGTAAATGAAGAAGTAAAGCACGCATTTCTAATTGGGCCTGTTGCACAATTTTTTCCGTTTGCATTAATGTCTTTGGCACTTCTCCATTTTTAGCTTCCTCTATTTCAACCATAGTAGAGAGGAGCATGGAGGCTGCAAAGAGCTGCTGAGAAACAGAGTCGTGAAGCTCTCTCGCCAGTCTTTGTCTTTCTTGGACTAGTCTTTCCTGAATAATTCTGTCCTGGGTTTCTGCCTTTTCGTTGGTAATACGTTGCAAAGTTTTTCGCTGAGTTAATATTAGCTGTTCCAGTTGAGTAACAGTCGCCTGCATTCGCTTTGTTTGAGTATATTTTTTCTTACTCGGTTCAAAGGTTTCTGCAAGTAAAGGTCGTAGGCTCGTTTCTATTTTCTTTTCTTGGCTCCGTACCTTTTGGAGTGTGTTCAATGAAAAACCAAAGCTTATGAAGGCTAGAACAAATACAATCCACACACCAAAAGGGATTTGGGCATAGGTCGTCTCTAATAACGACAACCATGCCTCTTCATTAGGCCATCCCCAAATAACATACAAAAGCAAAGCGATAATAATAACTAAATAGGTAAAGATGGAGATTCCTTGCCCCAAAATTATTCTCATTTCCGGATCACCTCGATATCTCCAATCCAAGTAGAAACAGTAATCACTAGCTCAGCAGAATGAGCAACATCTTCCGAATACCCATCCTTTACAAGAACGGTTTGGTTCCACAAACGACGAGCACCACGAGAAAGAATATGGGCTTCGCCGATAATGGTAGTATAATGTATGCGGACTGGGATCTCATATGGTACATAAATAGTGACCTTACCTAAAGACTGACGAATAGAAATAAGGGAGGTACCTTTTGGGAGCACCGTTTCCGTCACGTCGATCAAGTAGTCACCGTAAAAACTTTGCACATGTACATCTTGCCATTCATAGGCTTGAAATGGAGTAGACTGTGATGTGAATAGCTTATTTTGAATAATACTATTCGGTGTTTCTTCATATACCGTTCCAAATGGTTTAATCACCTGGCTGATGGGTTCATTTTTCCAAAGCTTATAAAGGGAATAAACAATGATGGCTACTAAAAATAATCGTAGACTCCACATCGAAAAGACAGCCAAAATAAGAAAAATAAAACCTAGCCAGAAAATATACTTAGACTGCTTTCGCAAGCTAAAGTACATCATTCCTATGCCAAGAAGGACTAATATAATATTGCCATTCCCAAATATAGTAGCTTCTATAAAAATGAGAAAAACAAAACAAATAAGAAAAAAAGCTAGCTTGTTTGTTTGGTTTTCTTTCATGCTTGTATTCTCCCTTCTTCGCATAGTAATGCATGAGAAGGAGAAGGCGCTTGCCTTCTCCTCATTAGTCCTAAAAAATGGACAACCTTTTCTATATTTTACACAATTTCAGCCTTTGGTTGTTGGTTTTTTTCTAATTGTTCTAAACGTTGTTCCATTGAAGTGATTTCATGCTCTTTTTCGATCTTCTGTCCTAGACGTTCAATGTATTGCTCCATGTCTTGGAAAGTACCAAAGTTTTTCTGTGTTTCTTCAGGCTTTAATAATTGATCCATTTGGTGGTGGGCGCGAGTTACATTTTCTTTCCCCATCAGCTGTAATTGTCGGACCTTCATATCTTTCACCTTGTGTTTCATCTCTTCATACTTACGTTCTAATCCAAAGAGCTCCTCCATTGTTTGACGAATGCTGTTTTGTAAAGTTTTAGCACGCTCGTTATAAGCATTTACCTCAGCTTGAGCAAAGGAGATTAGATCCTCTTCGCCTGTAGCGGTAGCTAGCTCCACTTGTTTTTGACGTTTCTCTGCCATTTGTAATGTTTCTGTTAATTCTTTTTCAAGCTCTAATTTTAGTTTGCCTTGGCGCTCTAACCATTTACCTGTTTGTTCAGTTTGCTTTTCCGCTTCACGAATGTATTGGTTAAGCATAGCAATTGGGTTTTTTTCCTCTTTTTTATCAAATAATCGGTGTAGATCTGCTTCGACTGAATACTTTAATCGTTGTAGTAATGATGTCATGTTAGTTTCCTCCTTATTTGTTAAGTTCGTTCCACTGTTTTTCGAAGTTTACGAATGGGTCATCAGTTTTGGGTATCGAAAGGGAGATGTCGTCCTTTTTCCACTTCTTCCAGATGAAATAAAGTGCGACAATAGATAAGATACCAACAAATCCAGGTATGTTAGAAATAGCTGTTAATAACCCGATAATTCCAACAATTGCCCAAAAGATTTTCAATAAGCTTGAGTCGCTCTTTAGATAAAAATGTACACCTGCAAAGACGAATAGCGCGGATATCCCTAATCCTAACAACGGACCAAGATTCACCAAAGCGACAATTCCTGCGATTATTCCAAGTGTAACTAAACCAAATTTTTTCATATGTTTGTTCCTCCTCTCGTCTGTATATATAGCTTACCAATTCCTTGTGTTTAGCCAAACGGTCTTAAACATGATTTTCTTCTCGGTCTAGAGGCTGAGAAAGAGTAAATTATTCAAATCTGCTATACTAATGGGAAAAGACAAAAATGGAGAATTTCACAATGAAAAAAATTGGCTCTATTATATTAGCTATCATTATATATTCGTCTATTGTTTTTTACTTTGGTTGGAGCGTTTCAACATGGTTAGAAGCTTTCTTTACCATCAATTCTTGGCTGTTTTTAGTTATCTGGTTCTTATTTGCTTTTGCGATTATTATCGCAAGGCTTGACCACAGACTTAGAACTTTTAGTATAATAGGTTCTTATTGGCTTATCGTCATGCAATATGGGATTCTCCTTTTTCCTGTTGCAACTATATTTGCATGGGTTTTTCCAGGGCAGTTAAAGCTGATAGGTGGGATTGTTTTATTATTTTTTGTGTTAATAATGCTACTAGGAACATATAACGCTTTCTCGCCAGTTGTTCGCGAGCTTAAAATTACCATGCCAAAAAAGGATGCATCAGTGGACAGTCTAAAAGTTGTCGTTGCATCTGATTTCCATCTTGGCTTATTGTCCAATAAAGCGCATTTAATGCGATTTGTAAAAAAATCAAATGAACAAAATCCTGATCTTGTCTTATTGGTTGGAGATTTAGTGGACGATGACCCGATTTGGTTTGTAAAAAAAGGCATGTCCGAGGTGATGAAGCAGCTACGATCAACGTATGGTAATTATGGGGTTTTGGGAAATCACGAATACTACGGAAAGAAAATTCCACTCTTAATAGAAGAAATGGAAGCATCTAGTGTGCAAATGCTATTAGATGAAACAATCTTAGTGGCAGATACGTTCTATTTGACAGGACGTGAGGATTTAACAAATAGAAATCGAAAAGAGTTATCTGAATTGGCTCCAAAAGAAAAGAATTTACCTTGGTTTGTGATGGATCACACACCTTCCAATTTACTTATACCAGAGAAAGAAAAGGTAGACTTTCATGTTTCTGGCCATACGCATCGTGGACAAATGTGGCCGAATCATTTGTTTACTCAAAGAATTTTTGAGCTGGATTATGGGTATAGGGAAAAAGGGAGTATGCACGCGATTGTATCTTCTGGTTTTGGATTTTGGGGACCACCAATTCGACTAGGTAGTCGATCAGAGCTTTGGTCGATTGAGATTAAGTTAGAGGATGTGGAAGTTTAATGGAAGCCTGGATCACAGAATGGATGAACCAGTTTGGATATTTTGGCGTATTTTTATTGATTTTATTAGAGAATGTTTTTCCGCCAATCCCTTCTGAGGTCATTTTAACGCTCGGAGGATTTATGACGACATCTACTTCCATGACCAAGCTAGGTGTTATTTTGGCAGCTACAGCAGGGTCAGTGATAGGGGCAGCCATTCTATATGGGATTGGTTTGTTATTAGATGTAGAGCGTTTAGAGAAGATTGTAAAGAAATACGGTAAATTCTTGAGATTGACTGTAAAAGATATTCATAAGGCAGATGCCTGGTTTGATAAATACGGCGTATGGGCTGTATTTTTTGGACGACTTATTCCATTAGTAAGAAGCCTGATTTCTATTCCTGCAGGGATGTCAAACATGAAGTTTTGGCTGTTCCTTCTTTTTACTACTTTAGGTACTCTTATTTGGAATACTATTTTAGTTTCAGTAGGGTCAGCAGTTGGTGAAAATTGGGAAGATATCGTAGGGTATATGGATATCTATTCGAACGTAGTTTATATTATTTTAGCAATTGTAGGTATTGCATTTTTAGTATGGTATTTTAAAAAACGTGACTAAGGAGATCTTATGGAAATTCTAGAATTATTTAAAGCACTAATATTAGGTTTTGTAGAAGGTATGACAGAATTTGCTCCAGTATCATCTACGGGTCATATGATTATTGTGGATGATATGTGGCTGCAAACAAAAGATTTTTTAGGGGAATATTCAGCAAATACATTTAAAATTGTTATTCAACTTGGGTCGATTCTCGCTGTAGTTGTTGTTTTTTGGAAAAGGCTACTAAGTTTAATAGGCTTATATCGAATAAAGGATGCGCCAAAAGGTGAACAGTTAAAACTGACTCACGTAATTGTTGGTCTTATTCCGGCTGGTGTACTTGGTGTGTTATTTGAGGATTATATCGATGAGCATTTATTTACAACAAAGACGGTTTTAATAGGTTTAGTGCTTGGTGCTATTTTAATGATTATAGCAGATAAGTTAGGACCTAAGCATCCGAAAACGAATACACTAGACAAGATTACATATAAGCAGGCGATTCTTGTAGGGCTAATACAATGTCTATCATTATGGCCAGGGTTTTCTCGTTCTGGATCAACTATTTCCGGTGGGGTATTATTAGGGATGAACCATAAAACGGCGGCAGATTTTACTTTCATCATGGCTGTGCCGATTATGGCAGGGGCAAGCTTCCTTTCTCTTTTGAAAAACTGGGAATATGTAGAGATGGATCACATTGGCTTCTATGCAGTGGGCTTTGTCAGCGCATTTGTTTTTGCATTAATATCGATACGCTTCTTCTTGAAACTGATCGATAAAGTCAAGTTAACTCCGTTCGCAATTTATCGTATTGTATTAGCTGCAGTACTAGCAGTTATTATATTTTTATAAGAAAAACAAAAAGCATTGGGAGCTCCCAATGCTTTTTTATTCTATTGGAAAAGTGACGGTCACCAGTGTTCCTATTTTTGAGGATTCTACCAGTATCGTTCCGTTATGTGCTTCTATTAGTTGCTTGGAGATTGCTAAACCAAGCCCAGTGCCCGAAATTTCAGAGGTAGTATTTGTACCTCTATAATAACGGTTAAACAAGTTGTCTAAAGCTACCTTTGGAATACCAGGTCCCTCATCTCGGATGACCAGACAGGCTAAGCTATCTTTTTCATAAATTTCTAAGTGTACCTTGGTGCCCTTCGGAGTATGTTTTACTGCATTTCCTACAAGATTGTCGAGAACCCGTTCAAATAGCTTTGCATCTAAATAGACGGTAATATCCTTGTTTCCTATAGGTTCTTGAATATCATTCCAATCACAGGCGTAAACATAGGACCTTAAAAAATCAAAGAGATTCAACTTTTCTTTGTTAAGTTGAATCGCATCGTTTTTCAACTGGTAAGTATATGTCAAATCCTCGATTAACGCATTCATATAAATAGATTTTTCCTGCATTGTTTTAGCGAAACGTTGTACCTCTATGGGGGTCCATGTGTACTCATTAGATGATAGCATTATAGAATATCCATAAATAGAACTAAGAGGGGTTTTTAAGTCGTGAGAGAGACCAGTGATCCAATCCTCTCTTAGTTTTTCCGTTTTTATTATTTTCTCTTCGTTACTTTTCAATGTATTTGCTAATCTAGCTAGTGACTTGTCCACTTCCTCGTATATACGGTATTTTCGTTTAAATCTACCGGATTTTGGGGAACGTAATTTTTTGTCATTTGGAGGATCGTAGTCCTTTACGCTTAATTTTTCAATTCTATGTAAGAAATATAGTAAGGGACGACCAAATCGATATCCAATCCAAATGGAAAAAAGAATAGTAAAGATAAACAGGAAGAGATGGAACGCTAAAATGGAGAACACTAGCTTTTTCATAGTATCTATTAAGGCTGGTTCAAAGGGATGGTAATTAGTATTTGGCATTCGTACTACTAGGACTTTTCCATTTTCCATCGTTTGAAAGGCAGTAATTTCTTTTCTTTCAAAGTAATCCTGACTATTTGTAACTATCTCCATGCTACTTAATGCTTTATATACATCTCCATAAAGGATTTCTTCTCTTATCCCATCTTGGTTATATATTTCAACGGCTGCATCTACAGATGAAAACTCCTTTTCCAGCTCATCGTTCATTTGAATTTTATTATTAATGTAAAGTTTACCAAGCAACAAATCTACAGGTTGGTTTTCTATGAAAAGTAAGAACAGCTGGTCTGTTAACTCCCAAACAGCGTGATCTTGTTTCTGTATGGCAACCCATTCAATAGATAGTATTTCTTGTTCAGTAGTTGCAAGTACTTCGCCTGCTTGGTCTACAAGATATAAATGGCCGGAGTTTTGCTTAGCCAATTTAATAAAGTCCTCCGAAAATGCATAGCTGCCATCCGGTTGTTTTGCAATGTCACTTTCTATTTCAAAGGCTTCCAATGCACGAATATCTGAGATAGCTTCCTTTGAAAGCAGGTCGAAAATGATATAAGCAAACATTCCAAATGTGACTAAAAATAATACAGCATAAAATACAACAAAATAAACTAAAAATCTTAGAGATATTTTACTTGAAAGTCTCATTACTATTTCTCCTCGTTTACGAGCTTATAGCCAATCCCTCTAATTGTAATCAGCTGTTTAGGATTACTAGGGTTTTTTTGTTCAATCTTCTCTCGGAGTCTCCGTATATGTACCATGATTGTGTTGTCATCTATATAACTGTCTTCTCCCCAGATAGAAAGAAAAATTTGCTCCTTAGATAAAATCTGTCCGGCGTTTTCACAAAATAGGAGTAGTAAATGAAATAGTTTGCCCGTAACAATGCTTTTTTCTCCGTTCACAGTAAGTTCTGCGCTTCCTTTATCTAACAAAAAATGGCCGAATTTATATACTTTTTCATCGGAAGCTTTAAAGGAAGAAGTATAGCGTTTCATGTGTGCTTTCACTCGAGCAGCTAATTCCAGTGGATTAAAAGGTTTTGTTATGTAATCGTCAGCTCCATTCATAAATCCTCTTATTTTGTCAGCATCACTTTCTTTTGCTGTTAGAAAAAATATAGGAGCATCGGATTTAAACCGAATTTGTTTAGCTAAATCAAGTCCCACTCCATCCGGAAGCATTATATCGAGAATATATAAATCATAATGCATATTGGAAATATAATTACTTGCCTTCTGGTAAGTTTCACAAATAACAATATGTCGAAAATTTTCTTTTCTTAAAATAATTTCTACCATCTCAGCGATAGCAAGCTCGTCTTCAACTATCAAAATATTAGTTTCTTCCATTAGTAAATCACTCCTAGAAATATTTAAGGTTTCTGTAAGGTTAGTTTCAATTTATTATAAGCTTACCATTTTATACTAACTAAGAGATATTTTTAGGAGGTTTCATGATGAGAGAAGAAAGAGTGCGTTTTATAGATGCTTTAAGAGGAATCAGTTTGTTTGGTATATTATTAGCGAATTTGTTAATTTTCCATTACGGTATATGGGGAAAGGAAGAATTAGAGTACTTTACGGCTTCTGCCACAGACAAGACTATTTATGCTATTCTTAAAATAGCAGTAGAAGGTAGTTTTATGCCGATATTCACTTTTTTGTTTGGTTTTTCATTAATAAAACTAGCAGAATCAATTAAAAAAAAGAAAGGAAAAGTAAAAAGGCATTTATGGAGACGTTTTATATTTCTTTTTATTCTAGGTTTACTTCATTCAACCTATTTATGGGAAGGGGATATTCTAGCCTTTTACGGGTTAATGGGATTATTCCTATTACTTTTTTTAAATAGAAAAAAGAAAACTTTAATTATATGGGGAACGGTTTTGTTTGTATTGACTGGTGCTCTTAGTTACGGAATGGAAGAAAAAAGTAAGGAAGAGTTGGAAAAGCAATCATTATACATAAAAACCACAAATGAAGTCTATCAAAATGGCTCTTATGAGGAAATTAAGCAACACAGAAATACAGAGGATCCACTGTATTTTGAAAGTGAAGGGGAGAAAGTATTTTTTAGCTTGTTTATGCTTTTGTTTGGACCATTGTTGACGTCACCGATGTTTTTGTTTGGTATGGCAGCTGCAAAGGGTGGCTTATTTCTACACATGGAACGAGAACAAAAATGGTATATATTAAGTATGGCTCTTTTGCCAATTAGTTTACTTTTAAAATCTATCGCTATTATTGGAGAAGAAACAAATTGGACAGCAGTTCTATTACAAATGGGTACACAATTACTGTGTATATCCTATATTGGTATATTTGCTATCCTATTTATAAAGTTCTCAGGTAACAAGGTTTTCATTGGTTTTGAAAGTGTTGGGAAACTTTCTTTAACAAATTACATTATGCAAAGTGTTATTTGTACTTTTATCTATTACGGATACGGTTTAGGACAATTTGGCTCTTTGGGCATGCTAAATAGTGTCTTGCTGGGCTTTGTAATTTTTGTTCTACAGTGTATAGGTAGCTACTACTACTTGAAGGTATTCAAACGAGGTCCCTTGGAAATGATTCTTCGAATGGGAACAAACCTCTCCTGGAGCGGTCATATGAAAGCTAAGAAAAAGAAGGTAAAGCTGCAAGGTAAGCCTGTATGAATAAATACGAAAGTAAGTTTTCATAATACGGCTACGAAAGCTTATAAAATTTATATAGAATAGAGATTAGAAAGAGCGATTAAAGGGATATGAAATTAGTTTAATGTACAGAAATAAAGCTGTGTATCAAACGTCTAGTCTTTTTACCTATGTACAAGTTTAAACACAATATGTTAGGGTATATAAGTAATCAAAACACAATATATAGTATTTATACGATGAAAAGGTACCGTTATGGTTTAAAAGGGAATTCGGTGAAATACCAAAGCTGTCCCCGCAACTGTAAGTGTGGACGACTGTTGAATATGCCACTGCGATTTTTCGTGGGAAGGCCAGCAGAAGGAAGAAACACGAGCCAGTAGACCTGCCTGTTTATCGGTGAAGCAACACTTTCTTCGGGGGTTGAGAGGTGGGGGCGAGAGACTCTATCTTTAAACGAACGATACGTCTTGTTGTTTCCTACTTTAAAATCGTGAGCGATGACTCAGCCGAAGAGGCTAGAGCCATCGCTTTTTTGTTATGTAAAGACAGGGAGGAACTCTAAATGACCACTATTTCAAACACAGAAAAACAACAGGTACTATACCAATTAACACAGGAGTTTGGGGAAGAAAAGATAGCACCATTAAGGAGGTCACATGACAAGTGGCTACAAAAACACCCAGAGGGCAATATTGCTAGCTGGTCTAAAGCCATGTCCTTAGAGTCACTGAGCTTTCTTGATGAACATGAACCTTATTGGACATTTGTAGCGGCTCGAATCTATTTAGCAGAAGTATATTCGCAACAAGCGGAACGAAGAAATACAACGGCAGATGCAGTCTATACAAAGTTTGCAGATAACGTTCAAAAGCTATCGGCTAAGGGAATTTATGATTCTCGTATCATAGAAACCTATTCTACAGAGGAATTAGAGCAATTAGCAGAAATCCTCGTTACTGAAAGAGATTTCCTCTTCACATATATAGCTTTAAAAACGCTTTTAGATCGTTATGTAGCGAAGGATTTTGATAAGACTATTGTAGAATTGCCACAAGAACGCTGGATGATTATTGCAATGACGCTAATGAAGGACGAAAAAGAAAACCGCATAGAAAAAGTTAAAGAAGCCTATTGGGCGATGAGCAATTTATATATGACGGTTGCTACTCCTACTCTTTCTAATGCAGGAAAGCCACACGGGCAGCTTTCTAGCTGTTTTATCGACACGGTTGATGACAGTCTACAAGGAATTTATGATAGCAACACAGACATAGCCACACTTTCTAAGTTTGGAGGAGGAATAGGCGTTTATATGGGCAAGGTCCGTAGCCGTGGCTCTTCTATAAGAGGTTTTGTGGGAGCGTCTAGTGGCGTTCTTCCATGGATAAAGCAACTAAACAATACAGCTGTCAGCGTAGATCAGCTAGGCCAACGTCAAGGTGCAGTAGCTGTTTACTTGGATGTGTGGCATAAAGATATATTTACATTTTTAGATTTAAGACTAAATAATGGCGATGAACGACTTCGAGCACATGATATTTTTACTGGTGTATGCTTGCCAGATTTGTTTATGGAAAAGGTTGATGCAAGAGGAGAATGGCATTTGTTTGACCCTCACGAGGTTCGTCAGCTCAAAGGTTACTCATTAGAAGACTTTTATGATGAAAAACGTGGAGATGGTTCTTTCAGAGAAAAGTATGAAGAATGTGTAATGGATCATCGCCTTTCACGAGAAACAGTTCCAGCAATAGATTTGATGAAGCGAATTATGCGATCCCAGTTAGAAACGGGTGTCCCATTTATGTTTTATAGAGATGAAGTGAATCGCCGTAATCCAAACAAGCATGTTGGAATGATTTATAGTAGTAATCTTTGTACGGAAATTTTTCAAAACCAAAGTGCCACTGAATTTGAATCCATACAGCTAGAGGACGATGTGATTGTAACTCGCAGAAAACCTGGTGATTTCGTAGTTTGTAACCTTTCTTCTATTAATTTAGGTAAAGCAGTACCAGAGGATGTACTAGAACGATTAATAAACATCCAGGTAAGAATGTTAGACAATGTTATAGATATGAACATGATTCCAGTGCCACAGGCAGAGCGCACAAACGCAAGGTACCGTGGAATTGGACTTGGAACGTTTGGTTGGCATCATTTACTTGCCCTTAAGCAAATTCGTTGGGAATCAGAGGAAGCGGTAGAGCTTGCTGATAATCTATATGAAAGAATTGCCTATTTGACGATTCAAGCTTCCTTAAATCTTGCGAAGGAAAAAGGGGCCTACCCTTTATTCGAAGGTTCTGATTGGCAAACAGGGGCTTATTTTGAAAACCGTCAATATGACGGAGAGGAATGGGTAAGTCTGCGTGATAAAGTAGCTGAAAATGGTATCCGAAATGGATATTTGATGGCCGTTGCACCAAACTCATCTACTTCCATTTTAGCGGGAAGTACGGCAAGTATTGATCCGATTTTCCAAAAGACCTATTCAGAGGAAAAGAAAGATTATAAAATTCCAGTGACAGTCCCAGATTTAAATTCAGAGACGACATGGTATTACAAATCAGCTTACTTTATCGACCAGCACTGGACGTTAAAACAAAATGCCGCCCGTCAAAGACATATCGACCAAGGTGTTTCGCTAAATCTATATGTTCAAAATACTATTAAAGCTAAGGAATTGTTAGCGCTGCACTTAGATGCCTGGAACAGTGGTCTAAAAACAACTTATTATGTACGTTCCACTTCAATAGAACTGGTAGAATGTGAGTCTTGCTCGAGCTAATGAAAACCATCATTTGTTATTTGAGCTATAGCGGGAATACAGAAGAGATAGCTGAACTATTAAAAGTGAATTTAGAGGAACAAGGTTATATGGTGGACATGTATGAAATAGGTGATGGGATAGTGCCACAGCTATCGGCATACGACTTCCTATTCCTAGGAACCTTCACTTGGGACGAGGGTGGCATTCCGGATGAAGTGAAGGAATTTGTTCGAGCAGTCGGCTATAAACCGAAAAATGTCTATATATTTGGTTCAGGAGACACGCAATTCGGTGGCGACGACTTATTTTGCAATGCTGTAAACAAACTAACCGAGTTTTATGCTTGTGAATATGAAGGTTTAAAAATAGAACAATCACCAAGAGGAAGTCAAGAAAAAATAGTTACAAAATGGCTAGAGGGAGTTTTGGAAAATGTTAAAGGCAAAAACATTAGAACCTAGAAACCCAAACAAATCCACAGGGATATTTAATGGGAAATCGAGTGGAATTTTAAACTGGAATGATATAGCTTATCCGCATTGGCATAAAATCTATAAACGCTTACTAGGGAACTATTGGCAAGCAGATGAGATTAATATGTCGAATGATATTAAGCAATTTGATAGCTTAACAAAATCGGAGCAGGAGGCCTATTTGAAAATAATTGGTCTACTGGCTACATTAGATGCGCCCCAGACTCGTACAGCTCTGTTGCTGTCACTTTACGCTACAGATTCATCCGTACAATCTATTATGGCAGTAATCGCGCAGCAGGAAGCTGTACATAATGAAAGTTATTCTTATGTGTTGTCCTCCGTTGTTTCGCTTGATGAACAAAATAAATCCTTCGAGTTTGGAAGAACGGATGAGATTTTATTAAAGCGCAACCAAAATATTATGAAATACTATAATGAGTTTGTGGAGAAGCCAACGACAGAAAATATATTAAAAACATTAACTTATACAACGTTACTAGAGGGTTTATTTTTCTACTCAGGATTTGCCTATTTTTATAACCTTGCGCGCTACAACAAAATGGTAGGTACCTCTACAATGATTAGCTATATTAATAGAGACGAACTAGAGCATGGACGATTTATCTCAGAGTTATTCCGTGCTGTACTGGCGGAAAATCCTGAGCTAAATAATGAGGACATGATGAACTGGGTGTACGATCAATACAAAGAATCAGTGGAGCTCGAAATAGAATGGTCAAACTATGTGCTCAAGGACATTGAGGGAATTGATTTAGATGATATGCATGGATATATTAAGTACCGCGCTAATAAAATGCTGCGTCTTATCGGTCTTCATGAAATCTACCCAGAGTATGTAGAGAATCCTATGAAATGGATCCGTGCCTATGCTGATAATATAGATGGCACGAAAACAGATTTCTTCGAACAAAAGTCACGCCAGTATGTAAAAGTTAATGCCATCGATAATGGCTTTGACGACTTATAAGAAAAGCGCAAATGTCTATACTTACAGAGGACGGTCGTGACCTACGTCATGATCATCCTCCTTTTTAGTTAATAATAGAGGTAAGATAGACTATTTTTAATAGAATCTCATGAATACCATGATAATTAGAATTACTTGAAGTTTAGCGCTAAATTTTCTTGTGAAAATCGATAGTAGGGTTGCTCGTTTTAAACAACAGTGGAATATGTTTTATTAAAGGCCATGTTCAAGTTAATAGTTGATTTCAAATTCCCAGTATCATAATTCTCCATCTACACGGAGAATTGGGGCTATTTCATCTATCTCTCCACAATATATTTTGTCAAAATGTTTATATAATAATTGTCTTAACTCATCTAGATGGGGGCTAACAGCTTTACTAGAAGCACTATCTCCCATTTGAGAACCAAAGGTAATATAATAATTATCCTTTATTTCCATCAGTTCACCTTCATTCTTTAACTTCTTAATATAATGCTAACAGCTTCGTATCATCAAGCGAAAATTGATATTCACGGAATACAAGTAAAAGAGTTATAATGGTTATCAGCAAGGAAAAGGAAGTGTGCAAAATTAAAGAAGAAAATCAAATATTCAAAGCGTTTTTAAGAAGTCACCTTGATTGGTTGTCAGAGTTGCAAATTGCAATAAAAGAAAAAGACCTTGAAACAGCCGAAAAAATAATCGATAAAGTCGTAAGACAAGCGACGAACTCATTAGAGGATTAAAAGACAAGCTCACTTGAAAAAGTGGGTTCTTTTATTGCCTAAAAAAATAAAATTTTGCTATATCCGGCAAGCATTTTAAACCAGCCTACCATACACATAATCCGCTTTATAAAATTAAGATAAGAGGGCCTATTTTAATTTTTCGGTAAGTAAATTAAAAAAGTAGTGCCAATATTTAATGCACTTTCTACCTGGATTCGACCATTATGGGCTTGAATAAAACGATAAGCAATAGCTAGACCTAAACCTGTACCACTGCTTTTACTTGCTGTGGTAGTACCTCGATAGTATTTCGTGAAAAGCTGGTCTATCGTTTCTTTTTCCATCCCTATTCCGTTATCATTTATTTTTAATACAATTTCAGTTGGACTTAGTTGTGCGATAGAAAAGGTAATAGTTGTTTTAGGTGGATTGTGTACAATCGTATTTACTAAAATATTCTGAATGGATCTTTTTAACAGCACCTGATCGAACTGTATGTTTAATTTCTCTATTTCGGCTTCAAAAAAAATTTGAGTGTCATGATAGCGTGGATCCATTTTAAAATTCTCTATTACTTCTTGAATAACCGCAACGATATCTCCAGCTTTCAAAAAAATAGGTACTGTTTGTTCTGGTGAATCGATTAAAGCAACATGCTGTAAATCATTAATTAACTCTTCAATATGCTGTCCCTTATCTGCAATTTCCCCTACAAATGTTTGCTGTTCTTCGGTAGACCATTCATAAGAAGGATTGAGTAGCAATGTAGAATAGCCATTAATATAGGTTAATGGTGTTTTTAAATCATGGGAAATTCCTGCAATCCAATCTAGTTTTGCTTCATCAATTTTCTTTCGATGTTGTTCTGTCGCTTGTAAATTATCATGAAGAACACCTAAATCGACAATAATGTTTTTATAAATTAAATAACGTAGTTTGATTTTCCCCTTCTTGTTATAAATTTTACGGTCAAGGATGTCTTCATTAAATTCGCCGGTTGTTAAATGCTGAATCCATTTTTGAATGGACCATAGAGGGCTAGCAAAATACCACGCAAATAGGGAACTAAATGTAACGAGCTGTAAGGTGAATACGATAATGACGATGAGCGTTGCATAAGGGGTGTCGTCCATAAAACCTAGTGAAGGTAAAAGTATTTCTATAGTCACTGCCATGGCAATTGACATAGTACATACCCAGAGGATAATCCCCAATATGAAATAAATCATGAAATAAATCATATTATTGTTCCCTTTTAATTGGTGGAATGAATTTATAACCTAATCCACGCATATTGACAATGATTGTTGGATTTTTTGAGTAATCTCCAAGTTTTCTTCTGATTTTGGAAATATGCATCGCAACTGTTTTTTCATCGCCCCAAAATTGTTCACCCCAGACACGCTCATATAGCTGAGACGAAGTAAAAAGCTGATTTGGATGTTTAAAGAAAAATGTCATAAGTTCAATTTCTTTCGCAGTACATGGAACAACTTCATCATGTACTTTTAATAGTGCTTGTGTCTGGTCGAAAAAAATAGTTGGAAATTGATAAACTTCGGGTAGCGATGATTTTGTTTCGTAAAGTTTTTGACGTCTAAGTATCGACTTTATGCGTGCAACAACTTCGAGCGGGTTAAATGGTTTTGTAATATAATCATCTCCCCCAATACCTAAGCCAAGAAGCTTATCATAATCTGTTGATCGCGCTGTAACAAAAATTATAGGTGCTAATGAATGCGTGCGTATTTCTTGGCAAAGATCAAAACCATTACAATCTCCTAGCATGACATCGAGCAAAATAATATCATACGATTGCTGTTTTACTAAGGTCAGTGCTCCCATACCTGATGTAGCCGTTGTTATGTTTATAAAATGTTCCTTCATTAAGGTAATCTTTAGTAACGTTAAAATTCCCTCTTCATCGTCTACTAATAAAATTCGACTATTCTCCATTGATCCACCACCATCAATATTTAGATATCTACTTATAGCGTATCATATTTTTAGCCTCTAATTTCCATACAAAAAATGTTTCCTTCATTTTAATTACAGTTTACCTAATTTTTACTTTCATTTTCTATGCTTATTGTTAGTTGCGAATTGGTGTATTAAATGGAGGAAAGAAAATGAAAATATCAATAGAAAATGTAAGTCGAAAATATGGGCAGCATGTAGCTATTAACCAGTTAAATCTTGAGTTAACTAACGGTGTCTTTGGATTACTAGGTCCGAATGGTGCTGGGAAATCAACTTTAATGAAAATGCTTGCCACTATTGAAAAGCCGTCTGCAGGAAGAATCCTTGTTAATGATTTGAACATAACGAAGTCACCAAAACAAATACGTAAGCAATTAGGCTATTTACCTCAAGATTTTGGGATTTATCCAAATATGACACCGCTAGAATTTTTAGAATATATGGCAGTAATGAAAGGTCTCCCAGCAAAACCAGCTAAAATACGCATTCATGAACTGCTTGAGTTTTTGAATCTTGAGCAGCATCGAAACCGGATGATTGGTAATTTTTCTGGGGGAATGAAGCAACGAGTCGGAATTGCTCAGTCTTTATTGAATGATCCTAAGTTATTAATTGTCGATGAGCCAACAGTTGGTTTAGACCCACAAGAGCGTATTAATTTTAGAAATCTGCTGGCATCACTTTCAACAAATAGAATTATTATTTTATCTACACATATTGTGTCTGATATTGATAGTTTGGCTACGGATATAGCAATACTTGCGAAAGGCAATTTACAAGTACAGTCAAAACCAGAAGCATTAATTCAACAAGTCGAAAATAAGGTTTGGCATAGTGTCATTCCTTCAAGCGCTCTAGCGGAAGTACAGAAGAAATTTATAGTGAGCTCACTGGCACATCGTAGTGATGGCTTACATGTTCGTATTGTCAATGAACACAAGCCTTTACAAGATGCGATATTAGTTGAGTCATCTTTAGAGGATGCCTACTTGTATCACGTGGTAAAGAAGGGTGAACGTATATGAGGATAATTACAAATACCGCACTGATTGTGAAGGGGAATTTACTCACACAAATGCGGACATACACGTTTTTTTTGATGATTGGTTTAACGCTTTTTTTAAGTTACTTATTCATTCCTAGTGCCGACCTTCATTATGAAGTGTTTTATATTGGTGGGGTACGAGGTGTTTATAACTCAGCCTGGCTCGGGGGAATGCTTGCCATGGTCAGTAATTTACTATTATGGTTATTCGGCTTTTACTTTTTAAGAGGAACCATTAGTAATGATGAGCAGTTGCGTGTCGCACCGTTTATCGCGACCTCGCCAATTACAAAGAGTGCATACATTTGGACAAAGGTCATGTCAAATTTTTTTATTTTGGTCATCATTAGCACATCATTGCTACTATCGTTTATATTTATGCAGATTATTCGAGCAGAGGACACACAAATTTTATGGGGTGATTATTTGATGCCATATATTTGTATGACCCTTCCATCAATATTTCTTTTGGCATCGTTCACAATTGTTTTTGATGTGATTGGGTGGCTTAAAGGTACTTTAGGTAACATTATTTTTTTCTGTTTTTGGATAGCGATTAGTGTATTTTCGATTTCATTTCCAAATATACTTTTCGATTTATTTGGATTAAATAGAATCTTAACAAATATGGTAAATGACGCTACACAAGTATTCCCGTTTTTAAAGGATAGTGACAGTGGAGGGAGTTTTGGCTATTATCCGGTAGCGAATGTCTTAACATTCACATGGGAAGGGATTGTATGGACAAAGGGAATGCTGATAAGTAGTTTTCTTTGGTTATTCATCGCACTCTGTAATATTTTGTTAGCAATCTTAACGTTTAATCGTTCTCAGAAGCATAAGCCTCGTACATCTGGTCATAAAAAGCATGAAGTAAGTGATTTAACAAGAATACAAGTAGATGTACGGCTGTTATCACCAGTACAATACGAGCAATCATTCCACTATGCTCGATTGATCATTGCGGAGTGGAGGGTTTTACTAAGAGGGTATTCTAAATGGTTGTATAGTATTTTAATAATTTCTCTTATTTTGAGTTATGCACTGCCAATGAATATTTTAGGAAGCTGGTCTCCGTTATTCATGTTGTGTCCACTTGCTATTTGGTCAAAAATGGGTACGGTAGATACTACTCATCGAACTGAACAGTTAATAGTGTCCACACCCTATGCATCAATGAAATTTTTCATTACATGGCTTTCTGGACTGTTTATCACGCTCATTTATTCTTTCGGTATTGTTTTACGACTTAGTTTAGCTGGAAATATTAGCGCAGGGATTGCTTATGTAATCGGGATTTTATTTATTGTGACATTGGCGATTACATTGGGCTATTTTACTAAATCAAGAAGAGTCTTTGAATCGGTTTTTCTTTTACTATGGTATATGGGACCAGTTAATCAAATTCCATATTTAGATTTCACAGGAATTTCTATGGATCAATCGTTACAGTATTTCATTATTTCAGTATGTTTAATGGGTAGTGTAGTTATTTTACAAAAGAAAAGGTTGGGATAAGGATGAAATTCAAGATATTAAGTATTGTAAGTGTGGTAATTATTTTTATGATTATATTGATCTCCTATGTGTTAAATAAGGAAGAGTCAACAGCATCGAAGCAGTATAGTATCGAGAAAGTGAGTACTATAGAAGTTCAAACAACTGCTGCCAACATCATATTTGTTGCATCAGAAAATAGCGAGGTCACTGTACGAGCATCTGAAAAAATGAAGATAGATACTACTATTTCAGGTGATATATTACGTATTAAATCAGATGAAACAGGGAATGGAATCGTGAATTTAAAGAGTGGAGAAATACTAGTAGATATACCAACAAGTGCATTTCTAGGGTTAATTGCAAATACAGATTCCGGGAAAATACATGTGGAGGAAATGAGTTTATCCAATTTAAAAGCAACGTCAACATCAGGTGAAATCACTGTTAAACGACTAACTAATCACTTTACGATTATCAATGAATCGGGTGACGTTGAAGTAGCATCGATTGGAGATTCAATAGGGAAAAGTAGCATATCGACTAATTCTGGTCATATTAATGTACAGTTTTTAGAAAAACCACAAGCTATAGCTGCGGAAACAAAATCAGGGAAAATAGCAACCTCCTTATTTCCAGAGACTAGCATTAAATCAAAGAATGCTGGCTATGGACTTCATGAGGGACTTGAGACAGAAGATGATTTCTTACAGTTAAGTAGTATAACAGGAAATATTAAAATTCACTAGAATATTTGCAAGCCAAAGTAGCTAATTTTTCCTTTTCTTTTAACTTAAAACGATGTTGTCGAACCGTCGATACACTATTCGCTGAGGAGTGAGCGACAATGTCCTTGTCTGACCATCCTTTCGCAAAAAGTAAAAGCTTAAATAACTCTGTCTGTACCTCTGATAAACCTGTATGTTTCTTATCTAAATGAATCATGGCAGGCGGCACTCCCCCGTGGAACGCGTCCGCCTAAAGCGAAAATCAACCATCTATTGTTAAACGCAACATATAATACTTTCTCCTTAAAAAAACGTACAACCCAAAGGGATGCACGTTTTCTTGTTAAATGGAGTACTTCTCTCTTATTAAATAGGCAACCCACTTACATTGCGGGTTGTTTTTAATATTTTCCAATAAACCCTTAATAATGGCGAGGCTATTGTTTTCACTTTGTAAGCAATTTTTTAAGAGCTCCAATGATTCTTTTTCAATCGGCTCCTCAATTTCTATTATGAGCTGCTCGATTAATTCAATAATCTGTTTTGAATTATTATCAGTACCTTCAATATGATCCTGTAAGATCTGTGCACTTTCCTTGGTGATAAAAGGAATAGTAGAATGCTTAGCTAAGATGTTTGTCTTCTCTACTAGCGATTTAGTGAGGATATCTAGATCTAGTAGAGGTAATTCGTAGATTAAGAAAAGATCCACGTAGACCTTCATAAATCCTTTTATACAAATTAGCAAATCAAACTTAGTCTTTTCATTTTCTAATACCAAATGATCAATTATGTATAAGATAATGTCATTTACCTTACTATCATAATAAGACAATCTATTCAAAAGGTTTTCATTTACTGTATGGGTTTGCTCCTTAAAGAAAATCTTTGCAAAAGTAGAGTTATCTTGAAACGCTTTATTGGTAGTGTAAAAAAATGTAGATAGCATATCATCAGAATGTGAACAATCTTTGACTGATGAGTCAATATCAGCAATTATTTGTTTCATAAAGCAATCTACAAAAGAGATGATTAGTTCATCCTTAGATTTATAAGAAAGGTAGAAGGCACCTTTAGAAATTCCGCAATGGTCAGTAATTTGTTGGACTGATGTAGCTTCAAAACCTTGTTTAGCAAACAGTTCTAACGCTTTATCCATAATTAGTTGTTTCTTTACCATATATAATCGCTCCTAATGCATATTGTTGACAAATGACCAATTAGTCATTATTATAAATAAATGAGTTCGATAAGTCAATTGAGGGTAGGTGTAAGGGTGAAAGGGTTAGTAAATTTTGTCCTGAAAAATAAACTAGCAGTTTGGTTATTAACGATTATTATAACTGTTTCTGGTATTTATTCAGGTACAAGAATGAAAATGGAGACCATTCCAGATATCTCGATTCCGTTCTTAATGGTGATGGATGTTTATCCTGGTGCGACTCCTGAAAAAGTAATGGAAGACGTTTCGATGCCTTTTGAAAAAGCATTAGAAGGATTAGAAGATGTTAAGTCTGTATATTCTAATTCATATTCGAGTATGTCTAGCATTCAAGTGGAATACGAATACGGCACTGACATGGATGAAGCAAAACGCGCCATGGAATCTGCCTTGGATAAAATATCTTTACCGGAAGGTGCACAGGAGCCAACTATAACAGCAATCAGTATGAATATGATGCCAGTAGTTGCACTTAGTGTAAGTAGTACAGAAGAGGATATTGTAGAACTAACATCGACAGTAGAAGATATTTTACTTCCAAAAATTGATAAAATCGATGGCGTTGCATCGGCGACTATAACAGGTCAACATATTGAAGAAGTGGAGCTTACATATGACGAAGCGAAGATGGCTGAATTGGATGTAACAGAAGACACTGTCAAGCAAATGATTCAAGCAAGTGATATGGCTGTATCATTAGGATTGTTTGAATTTGAAGAAGGTGAGCAGGCAGTAGCAGTCGATGGTAAGTTTATGACTGCTGATGAATTAAAAGAAATGCTAATTCCTGTGACTCCATCTGCTACCAACCCATCTCCATTTGTTAAATTAGGGGATATTGCACAGGTTGAGGTTGTTGGTAAAGTAGAGTCTGTTTCACGTACTAATGGCAAGGATGCCATCGCAATTCAAATAGTAAAAAACCAAGAAGCTAACACAGTAACGGTAGTAAATGCAGTGAAGGATTTAATCGCAGAAGAAGAAAAGAACATTGATGGTATTGTTATTGATGTATCTCTAGACCAAGGTGCTCCTATCGAAGAATCTGTATTCACGATGGTAGAAAAAGCAGTCTTTGGTGGTTTGATCGCAGTATTAATCATTTTGCTATTCTTGCGCGATTTCAAATCTACTATTATTTCAATTGTATCTATACCAGTATCTATATTCATGGCTTTACTGCTATTAAATTGGTTAGATATAACGTTGAACATTATGACACTTGGAGCAATTACGGTTGCGATTGGACGGGTAATTGATGACTCCATTGTAGTAGTAGAAAATATTTATCGTCGTTTACATTTAAAAGGTGAGCCATTATCAGGTCGTGCTTTAGTTCGTGAAGCGACTATTGAAATGTTCAAGCCAATCCTTTCATCTACATTAGTAACAGTGGCAGTATTTGCACCGTTAATCTTCGTCGGTGGAATGGTTGGAGAATTATTCATGCCATTCGCATTAACAATGACTTTTGCTCTTGGTGCATCTTTATTGGTAGCAATTACGATTGTACCAGCAATGTCTCATTTCTTATTTAAGAAAAAACTTTATGCTGAAAAAACAGAAAGTAATCACAAAGAGCAAGGCAAATTAGCTGAAGGTTATAAGAAAATTCTAAAATGGACATTGAACCATAAAATTATTACTTCTATTGTTTCTATTGCATTATTAGTAGGTAGTCTAATGCTTACTCCTTTAATTGGCTTTAGTTTCTTAGGAAGTGAAGAAGAAAAAGTAATGTATTTAACATACACACCAAAAGCTGGTGAACTAAAAGAAGATACCTTAGCTAACGTTACAAAAGTTGAAGAAGAGATGCTAAAACGCAAAGATATCGATATCGCTCAAGTATCTATTAACGGTGACGGTGCAAATGACATGACTGCTATGATGGGCGGGGGTACAGGCGGAGCGTTAATGTACTTGATCTTTGATGAAGACATGGAAGATTTCCCTGGTGCTCGTGAAGAAATTGAGGAGTATGTCTTTAACATTGGTCAAACCGGCGAATGGAAGAGCCAAAACTTCTCGAGTATGTCTATGTCAACAAATGAAATCAGCTACACATTCTATAGCGAAAATTTAGATAAACTAAATGAAGCTGTATCTATGGTTGAAGGGGTAATGGGAGAAACAGAAGGATTAAAAGATGTTTCTTCAAGTGCCGAAGATAGCTATGTAGAGTATACGTTCCAAGTAGCACAGGATGAATTATTACAATATGGGTTAACAACAGGTCAAATCGTTATGATGTTAAGTCCTACTACTACTCAGGAAGTATTAACTACAGTTGAAAAAGACGGTAATACTTTAGAGGTTATCGTACAACAAGAACAAACAGAAACACCTAAATCAATTGATGATATTTTAGCAAAAGAAGTTCCGACAGCAATGGGAACAACAATCCCATTGTCTGAAATTGTAACAGTAGAAGAAGGGTACGCTTTAAATACGCTTGCGCGTAGTAAAGGAGAGTACTATGCTACTGTATCAGCTACAATCCTAGATGATGATATTTCAAAAGCTTCAGCAGATGTAGATGAAGCGATTGAAGAATTAGACTTACCTAAGGGTGTAACAGTTGGAGTTGCAGGGGTAACTGCAGATATGAATGAAACATTTACTCAGCTTGGAGTGGCGATGCTTGCAGCGATTGCGATTGTTTACTTCATCTTGGTAGTAACATTTGGTGAAGGTGTAGCGCCATTTGCTATCCTATTCTCGTTACCATTTGCAGTAATCGGTTCATTTGCAGGTCTATGGCTTGCAGATGAAACAATTTCCGTATCTGTTATGATGGGTCTCCTCATGCTGATAGGTATAGTTGTTACGAACGCTATCGTGCTTGTGGACCGTATTATTCATATGGAACGTGATGGTATGACAATGCGTGAAGCAATCTTAGAAGCTGGGGCAACACGTTTACGTCCAATTCTTATGACTGCGATTGCAACAATTGGAGCACTTGTTCCACTTGCGGTTGGTTCAGGTGGTGGCGGTGGTTTAATCTCTAAAGGATTAGGTATTACCGTAATCGGTGGTCTAGCAAGTTCAACATTGTTAACGCTGATTATAGTTCCAATCGTTTATGAGGTTCTTTCTAAGCTATTTAAGAAAAAACGTAACGAAGTACAAGATAATTAATTAAAATAAAAACGCCTGTGGGAGTCATTTTCCCATAGGCGTTTTTTCAAATATAAGTGTTCCTGCAAGATGCGTGAGTGGCGGTGATGGATTATTGGCTACTTCTACGGAAAGCGAAAACCTAAAGCGGAGTGGAAATCGAAGGACATTTTTGTCTCGACTGCGCTTTTTTTAAGTCACATCCACTCTAAAATCTCGATTCGATTACCAAATGGATCATGAATGTAGATGCGATTAGCTCCTGGTAGCTCTGCATCGACTACAAAGCTTACTCCTTGTTCGGATAAATGCTCTTTTAGAGCTTCTAAGTTTTCCACCTCGAATGCTGGATGTGCCTTCTTGGCAGGAGAAAAATTTTCTTCAACCCCAATGTGAATTTGATAGCTACCTAATGTAAACCATACACCGCCCTTCTTTTTTAGAAGAGGTGGTTTTTCTATTTCTGGCAATCCTAAAATTCCAGTGAAGAATCGGCGAGCTTCTTCTTCACAGCCCTTTGGAGCAGCTAATTGAATATGATCGATTTTTTTAAAAGTAAACGACATGCTTCATACCCCCTTATGAATAACTTTATTTTAACGTAAGTTTTCTGATAATAAAAATTTATTTAATTCATAAAAAGGTATAAGAAATTCTTATGTCAAACATACTACATTCTTTCTAATATTTTTATCACTGTATTTTTGTTTCTAGCTGTGCAAACCGTTTGGAGCTTCTTTTCAAAGAAGGCATTCGTATACTTTGTCTGGTGATAGTTCTTGGAATGATTAATGATCAAATTACGTCTATGAAGAATTACAAACTCGTCCTCTACTATTTCCTTAAGTATAGTAATCTGTTCGTTGGTAATTTTCCTTTGTAGAAACATGACAAAGGTTTGGTCATTTAAGAAAAGTGGATGGTTATGTACTTCTTCCAATTCAGATTTCGTTCTTAAAGTAACCGGAATAGAGAACCCATAGGTGATTCTTAGTGCTTCCTCTAATTTTCCCTCGCTACATTCACCGTTATCAAAAATAACGTTTCCTGTTTGAATATATGTACGTACATTATGAAAGCCCAATTCTTCAAAGAGTTGCTTTAGAGATTTCATATCTACTTTATTAATCTTTCCTAAATTAATTCCTCTTAGCAGAGCCACTGATGACATTTAAAGCCTCCTATATAATTTTCTGATAATACCTATTTTTAACAGTATTGGAATATTAGCAATAATTATATAACAAAATAAGTAATCATAAAGAACCAATTTTCAACAATTCGACACACATATATTGTAAAAATATTATAAAATAAAAGATTTAATCAAAATTATACAATTACATTATGGTTTTTATGTTATATGTCTGGTCGATATGGTATAGTTTAACAGATAAGTTGTTCGTCGAAAGGAATGACAAAGTTGTTTTTTAGTGCTATATCACCCATATATTCTATAGAGTTACAACCGGAGTATTCAATGGTCGGTGTGATAATTTCAATTATAGTTGCCTGTATTGCTTCATTTACTGCGCTATCGCTAAATGAAAGAGTCCAAAAAAATAGTTTTTTTCACTATTTATTTTGGTTAATATTAGCATCTATTTCACTTGGTTTGGGAATTTGGGCTATGCATTTTGTAGGTATGACCGCTATTACGTTGCCAATCAGTATGCATTACAATTGGATATTGACTTTTGTGTCATTAATTCCAGGTGTTTTAGCATCTTTTATTTTTTTCTATTGGGTAAATAAACCAATTCAATCTTGGTGGAAATATATAATTGCAAGTATTTTAATGGGGTTAGGGATAGCAGGAGTTCACTATATTGGAATCCGTTCCATGGAGATGGATGTGCAATACGTTTACGATAGACCTACTATATTTATCGCTTTGTGTATCTCTATCATGTTTACGCAGACTGCTTTATTTTCCATTAAATATTCATCTAAAAAGACAAAAAACTTTATTACTAAAACTTTTTCATCCATTTTAATTGGCTGTGCAATTGCTACAACTCATTATGTAGGAATATTAGCAATAAGTGTTTACGCCCCGAGAGATTATTTAGTCGCAACTGCAGAAAATCACTCGATGCATAATACTTTTCTAGGTGTAACTGTAACCTTTTTCCTTGGAATGCTAATAGGGGTATTACTTTTATCTAGTATGATGGATAGGTACGTAAAATATAGAGCCAATTATTTTGATAATCTCACAATGCTACCTAATCGTAGAAGCTTTGAATCATACATTGAAAAGTCTGTTATTGGTCAAACACTAGCAGTCTGGCATTTACATGACTTTGGAAAAATAAATCAAGAGTTTAGCTTCATGTTTGGTGACGAGGTCATTCAACATTTAACTAAAATCTTCATGGATTACAAGCCGCCATCAGCTCGTTTATTTAAATTTGAAAGCAATCGTTTCGCTTATATTATGAGAACTACTGATGACACAAATATCCATGAAATGCTAATAGCAATGGAAAAAATAGCGGAGATTTTAAAGAGACCCATTACAATTAAAAACAAAAAAATAGTACTTCCAGGGGTTTGTGCTATTTCCGCGGTAAAGGATTATCGAGACCTTCATTCAATCTATTCGAATGCCCTAGCTGTGTTTAATGACTCTTCCATTGAACATAAACATGAAGTAATTATGTTTGATCCGGTCATACATACGCATACGTTTGAAAAAGAATTAGTCGATGGAATTGAAAAAGCAATGATTAACAAAGAGTTATATCTCGTGTATCAACCAAAAATAAATCTACGAAATGTGGAAGTAGCAGGAGTAGAGGTTCTTCTAAGATGGAATAATTCAAAATATGGTTTTTTGTCTCCGGCTGTCTTTGTCCCTATACTAGAGGAAAATTCGAAGATGGAAATGGTTACGGACTGGATTGTAGAACAGGCTTGTAAACAAATGTACCAATGGAAGAAAGAAAATATTTCACTAGGAAAAGTAGCGATTAATATACCTGGACATTATGTTACCTCTTCAGCTCTACTAAAACGTTTGATAAGTATTACAAGTAGTTATGAAATCTGTCCAAATGAAATAGAGTTAGAAATTACGGAAACTAGCTTTGTAAGTAATATTGAAGAAGCAATGCGGGCGGTAGGAGTATTTAGGGAGAAAGGTTTCTCTGTTGCCCTGGATGACTTTGGAACAGGGGTATCCTCACTTTCTTATTTAAAGCAAATACCAATCTCTACCTTAAAGATTGACAAAACATTTATTGAGGAAGTTCCAAATTCTCATAAAGATTCTTTAATAGTACAGGCTATTATTGCACTAGGAACGTCACTCGGACTAGAAATAGTCTTTGAAGGAGTGGAAACAAAAGAACAGGTAGGATTTTTAAGGGCATCCTGCGAAAATCCTATTTTACAAGGTTATTATTTTGCTAAACCTATGCGAGCAGAAGAACTATTTCATTGGCAAGAGAATATAAAACAAAAGTTTGCTGATAAAATATGATTGTATTTAAAGGAAGAGAGTGTCACCCAAGTCTGGTGTCACTCTCTTTGTTTTTACACTAACCAAAAATTACTGAAACAACTGATTAATAATAAACCAATAAACAAGAATGCTAACATGAAATCATTCTTTTCAATAGTAACCTTATGATAAAAAACCCTTCTTGGTTCTCCTGTGAAACCCCTTGCTTCCATAGCAAATGCAACTTTCTCCGCTTTACGAACAGCTCCAGCGAGCATGGGGATTAGTACGCGCCGTAAACCTATTATTCTCTTGAAAATATTTGATTGGTCATCCAATCCCCTAAGTTTCTGTACCTGTTGAACTAGTATAAATTCATCCTTTAAGAGGGGTAGAAATTGATAACCAACCATAATTCCGTAAGCAATTTTTGGAGATAGTTTTAACTGCTGCATTAGGCTACGTATAAATATAATTGGATCGGTAGTTAAAGCAAATAACAAGCTTAGGCTAGAAAAAGCTAAAACGCGAAAGCTTAGGGACAAGGCGTGATTCAGTTGACTCATAGTTATTTCAACAGAACCGATAGACCAAAGAACAGGACCAGTCCTACTGTCTGCAAATAAAAGAGTAGTCCAAAGATAGCCAAATGCTGCTATAAAAAATGGTAGCATCAGTAAGCCCCATTTTCTCCAGGATATATGGCTTAAAAAGATTTGCACCACAATAATACTTAACCAAAAAATAAGTGGAGTCCATGGATTGAAAAAAAACGCAAGTGTCAGCATGCAAATCATTACTATCACAAACTTAACAGACGGATTCATCCTATGTAGGCTAGTGTGCATAGAGAGCACCTCGTCTAGGTGAGAGTAATTGATGTTCTAGCAGTAAATCTTCTTTACCCCAAAAGCTGTCAGAGTGATATTTTCCTGTAATTGCTCCGTCTTTCATTAGTAAAATGGTGTCTGCAACCTTATAAGCAAACTCCATATCATGTGTAACAATTAGGAAGGTAGTACCTGCCTTAGAACGATTATCAATTACTTTAAACAGTTCGGCTAAAGTAGCGGAGTCCTGGCCAGAAGTAGGCTCATCCATCAGTATCACTTCACGATTCTGACAAAGCATAATGGCTATAGCTAGGCGCCTTTTTTGCCCATGACTGATTGAAAAAGGATGTGCATCTGAAACAGTAGATAAATTCAGTCGCTCCAACATTTCCTCCGTATTTTGAACACCACCGAAAGAAACCTCTTCCTTCACTTGCCCTGTAATAAACAAAAATTCTGGTGATTGAGGTACATAGCCTAACATGCTAGGCTTTACTTTGCCATTAGAGGGTACAATACCTGAAAGAGCCTTCAATAATGTAGATTTCCCACTGCCATTTGGTCCAGCTAGCACTGCGATTTCTCCTTTATTTAAAGAGAATGAAGTTGGCTGTAAAAAATGCTTTGTACTAATATTTTCCACATGCAGAGACTTTTCTGCTTGAACCATGCTCTTCCTTTTGGTATAGCTTTCATACGGAATTCTATCTTCCTTTAACTTAATTGTTCGATGAAAGAAGTTGTCCCATAGGTCGAGTCTATGCTCAATCGCTAAGATGGTTATACTCGATTTTTGCTGAAGTAAGTCCAACCATTCAATATATTGTTTTGCGGTATACGGGTCCAGATGGGTGATAGGCTCATCTAACAATAATATTTCTGGCTCCATAATCATTGCACAAGCAGTGGCAACCCTTTGCTTCATACCTCCAGAAAGCGATTGAATGATGGAATGTCGATAATCCGTTAACCTAGTTAACTCCAATACTTCAGAAATCTTCGTCTCCATTTCTTCCCGTGCGACGAGTAAATTCTCTAAAGTAAAAGCAAGCTCTTCCTCTACAGTTGGCATACAAAATTGTGCATCGGGATCTTGAAATACTGTTGCGATACGATGATTGACCTCGCCAGGTCGATAGGAATCATTTTCTTTACCAAAAAGTTCTATTCTACCGGACACTATGCCATCGCAATTTTCTGGATAGAGACGATTGCACAAATAAAGTAAAGTGCTCTTTCCACAGCCGCTTGGTCCGGTTATGACGACACGCTCTCCTTTTTCGATAGACATAGAAAAGTTTGATAGAACAGCAGTATCCTTGTCTGGATAAGAAAAGGTGACATCTTCAAAATGGATAACTTTAGGCACGAATATCACCTTTTTTTGAACGCGAAATAGCATATCCTCTTAACGAACCAGTGGCAAGCAAGCCGTCAGCTACAGCTTTTCCACCTAAACCAGCAATGAGAGTTCCACTAAAAATACGAACAACTAGCATGAAAACTACATATCCAGTGGTATAAACGGCAAATCCTCCTAAGAAATAGCCATACACAAAGCTAAAAACTGCGGATCCTGCTCCCGCAAGCATTAAAACCCAAAGGTCAAACCGTTTGTAACGTGTAGCGGCGAATACAGCCTCGGCACCTAGACCTTGTATGACACCAGAAAGGATAAGACGTGGCCCGACGGCATTACCTAAAAGTACCTCTATTGCTGCTGCGATAGTTTCCGAGATAACCGCCGCCCCAGGTTTCCGAATGATGTACATACAGATAATTGAAACGATAAACCAAACACCAAAAATCCACTCATATGCGATTGGTCCGACGAAGCCAGACCAAATGTTTCCTACATGAAGGAAGAGTAAATAAACAATCCCAAACACTACTGCAAAGACCGACATTAAAACAATTTCTTTTAGCTTCCATGATTTAAGCATGGAGGTCATCTCCGTGAGAAGGGCTATTAATGCTCATCGATAAAGTCATCACTAAATGCTTGTGCTCTTCTGATCTAGCTCTGCTGAAGGCTGCCTCATAATAAGCAAACACGTCATGGATATCCCCATGAATCCCGCTAGCATAATGCATAGATTCATTGAATACACCCTTCACTTTAGCGTGCTCAATCTCTCTGTAGATCACATCCATATAGTTAGGATTGTTCATAGGGTATAAAGCAAATTGAGAAGAAACATATTGGTTTGTTTCATCCTTATTTGTCACTTCATCTCCCTTGTCTAAATAAACGTCAGCAGTGGTGTCGCCAGGACAACCCGCTGAAAATGTTCCAGAAAGAGCTACATGTACCCCTGTTTTGGCAGCATTCAGAGTAATAGATTTTGCCACATTAAATACATGAACTTGTTTTCCTCTGATAACGGTTGAGACATCATCCGTATGCATCCACACATTGGATACATCTGTATTCTGTAGTGCACCTTTAATAATACTTACAAATTCATTGCTCATCGGATGTAGGGAAAAACGAAACCCTACAATTGGGCTTAAACCACATTCCATCCTAAAAACCTCCCTCAATTTTTTCATAAAAAAAAGCTACATCCGTGAAGATGCAGCCACTAACCCTTATGAAAAAAGGAAAGTCACCGCACTTCCTCACGCAGGTATTATCCTGATCGAGTAATAAGGGATCGGAGCTAAAAAGCTCTCATCACAGCCAAAGTGGGCACCCCTAGTGCAGAAACGGTATGTAGTTTTACAGTTGTGTATAAATTTACACAATTTGTTTTCTTTATGTGCCCACAGTATAGCGTATAAAAATATAATTGTAAATATGGTTGAATTCTTTTCTCTAATCGTCCATGCTTAAATTATCAGAAAACATAAGGGGGAAACTAAATGGACAAAATTTTTATTACTCGAAAATTACCGGAGGAAATTGTACAGCCATTAAGAGAAAAATTTGAGGTGAATATGTGGCACAGCGAGGAAACTCCAATGGATTATGAAGATATAAAAAAGGAGGCAAAGGACGTCCATGCCCTGTGGACGGTTCTCTCTGATAAAGTGGACCGGGAACTTATAGAAAGTTTACCGAATTTAAAAATTATCAGTAATCTAGCGGTTGGCTTCAATAATATTGATGTGGAAGCAGCGAAAGAAAAAGGGGTTATGGTAACAAATACTCCTGGTGTATTAACTGAGACAACTGCAGACCTAACCTTTGCGTTGTTATTGGCTACTGCTCGTCGTATTACCGAAGCAGAACAGGATATTCGTGCAGGTAAATGGAAATCATGGACACCGATGCAACTGACGGGAATGGACGTTTTTGGAGCTACGTTAGGAATCATAGGCATGGGAAGAATCGGTGAAGCGGTAGCAAGACGTGCGAAGGGTTTTAATATGAAAGTCTTATATCATAATAGAACAAGAAAATTAGAGGCAGAGCAACAAAATAACTTTACATATGTGGAGCTAGAAACATTATTGCAAGAATCTGATTTTGTTGTAATATTGACACCTCTAACTCCAGAAACTAAAAGGATGATTGGAAAAAAAGAGTTAGGATTGATGAAGGAAACCTCTGCTCTTATTAATGTTGCACGTGGCGGAATCGTAGATGAGCAATCCCTTTATGATGCCCTCCTAAATAAAAGAATATGGGCCGCTGGACTAGATGTTTTTGAGACGGAGCCTGTTCCTTTAGATCATCCACTCTTAACCTTGCCTAATGTTACAGTCCTCCCCCATATCGGCAGTGCAAGTATTCATACGAGACTTGCTATGATGCAAATAAATGCTAAAGCAATTGAAAATGTTTTAGAGGGACAAGAACCTGACAATCGAGTTGTTTAAAGGAAAAAATTATAATCTAGGCTGCCATGAATCCAGTATTCATGGCATTTTTTATGAGGTAAGAAAGGTGTAAGTATGCGACGGGGATGGCTTATCGCTCACCCAACAGAAAGTGTCCACCTGAAATCAAGCTTACTATCCTATGTCCTAATCTAGTAGAAAGCAAGTGAGCATGCACTTTTCAATTAAAACTATACAAAAGCACTATCTATCAAATACTTGATAAAAATTACTGTTTTTAAACGAGAATATTGTACAATATTTACCTATTTATCTAATCGTATTGGTCTACTAAATTAATGCTAAATATTCAGATTAAAATAAAAAATTAACAACTATCTCTTTAAGTAATTTGCAATATACAAATTTGTTTAGTAGTATTAGTAGTTATAAATTAGGCGTCCTTTAATTTCAGTATTAGGAAGTTTAATTGTTTTGAAATTTTAGCAGTTATTTTATAGGTATTGAAGGAGGAACGATCGAACGTCTAATTTAAAAATTGAATGAAAAGAGGTAGTCAGACTAATGAAAAAAATTATGTTATTTTTTTCACTTTGCATGCTTTTAGTACTTACAGCTTGTGGTAACGAGACAAGCAAAGACAGTATTGAGGTGATTAAGTTTGCTGATGCAGGATGGGATAGTATACGCCTACACAACAGCATTGCTCAAACTATCATCGAAGAAGGTTATGGTTATGAAACCGAGGTAACAAGTGGAACAACAGCAGCTACGATGCAATCACTTGAAAAGGGCGACATAAATGTCTATATGGAAGTATGGACCGATAACATTAAAGATGTCTACGAAAAAGCAATTGAAAGTGGAAATATCATGAAGGTAGCTACTAATTTCGCTGATAACGCGCAAGGATTATATGTTCCAACTTACGTGATAGAGGGAGATGCAGAACGAGGAATTGAACCAATCGCTCCAGATTTAAAGACAGTTCAAGACTTAGAGAAGTATCCAGAAATTTTCCAAGATCCCGAAGATAGCAGTAAAGGCCGAGTGGTCGGAGCTCCATCTAGTTGGGTAGTAAGTGAGTATTTGGGGACGAAACTTGAAACATATGGCCTTGACGAACAATATAACTATCTAGCACCCGGCTCTGATTCTGCAATTGTTGCAGATTTAGCAGGAGCATATAAAAAAGGGGAGCCTTGGGTAGGATATTATTGGTCACCAACGTGGGTAACAGCTAGCTACGATTTAACTCTATTAGAAGACGCACCTTACGACGAAGCAAAATGGAATGAATCAAAAGGAACTGAGTTTCCACCAAATGATGTAGTTATTGCAGTTCATAAGGATTTACCAACACAAGCTAAGGACGTAGTAGACTTTTTAAGTAAATATGAAACTAGTAACGATTTAACGGAAAGTGCATTAGACTATATGCAGGAAAATGATGTTGAAGCAGATGAAGCCGCTATTTGGTGGATGAAAGAGTATGAAGATATTTGGACAGCTTGGGTGTCCGAAGAAGTGGCTGAAAAGGTAAAAGCTTCTTTGAAATAATTCATTACTTAATCTAACTAAAGAAAGGTGGTTGTGGCTGTACTTTTACAGTCCCATTCTATGACAGAATTTCCAAACGTACGATTTCCAATAGGGGATGTAGTAGAGAAATTCGTGGATTTTCTTGCCATGAATTTTGATGCATTCTTTGATTTTATCTTTATCATCTCGTCTTCCATGATTAAAGGTCTTGAGGCGGGTCTACTAGCAATTCCTTGGTGGTTATTTATTGTTATCATCTTTTTAATTGGATGGTTTTTTAATAATCTATATGGAGGACTGCTATATGCAGCATTTATCTTCTTAATTGGATCCTTTGATTTGTGGCCAGAAACAATGACCACCATTTCCATCGTTTTAATCTCCGTAATTTTGTCTCTTGTTATAGGAATACCACTAGGAGTTGGAATGGCTTTTAGTAAATCAATGTCCAGAATCATGCGTCCGATATTAGACGCGATGCAGACAATGCCAAGCTTTGTCTACTTAATACCAGTAATTTTCTTCTTTCCGCTCGGAAATGTACCAGCAGTTATTGCAACAATCATTTATGCATTACCACCAGTAATCCGTTTAACAGAATTAGGTATCCGAAGTGTAGATAAAGAGATTGTAGAATCTGCACAATCATTCGGCTCCTCTTCCTCTCAAATGCTCATGAAAGTACAACTACCACAAGCCTTACCTACAATTATGGCAGGTATAAATCAAACAACAATGATGGCGCTAGCAATGGCGGTTGTTGGTTCTATGGTTGGTGCGCAGGGACTTGGAGAACGAGTACTCTTTGCAATTAACCGAATAGACATCTCACTAGGTTTTGAAGCTGGGATCAGTATTGTTTTCCTAGCGATTATCATCGACCGCGTTACCGGAGGAATTGCGAATCGCCTTCAGAAACATAGGAGGGATGCCGCATGACAGTAAAATTAAAATTAGAAAACGTATCGAAGATTTTTGGGTCTCGACCTAAAAAAATTATTCCGATGGTAGAGAAGGGTGTACCAAAGGAAGAGATATTAGCTAAAACAGGGCATACGGTCGGAGTGTACAATGCATCAATGGAAATCATGGAGGGAGAGACCTTCGTGATTATGGGGTTATCAGGAAGTGGTAAGTCTACCCTAATTCGTTGTTTAAATTTATTGAATAGACCTACTTCTGGCGCTATATACGTCGATGGAGAAAATGTCGTGGATTACAATAAGACACAGTTAAAATACTATCGTCAAAAGAAAATAGCTATGGTATTCCAGCATTTTGGGCTGTTTAGCCATCGTACGGTATTAGAAAATATTGAGTATGGTTTAGAGATAAGAGGAATGTCTAAGAACGAGCGCCAGGAAATTGCTCAGAAACATTTAGAAACAGTTGGTCTTAAAGGTTATGAAAACCAATATCCAGATGAACTTTCTGGAGGTATGCGCCAGCGAGTAGGCATCGCCAGAGCACTTGCTAACGATCCAGATATACTATTAATGGATGAGCCCTTCAGTGCACTTGACCCATTAATCCGTAGAGAAATGCAGCTAGAGCTTCTTGATATCCAAAATCGCCTTCAAAAGACAATAATCTTCATCACACATGATGTCAACGAGGCTTTTAAAATTGGGGACCGTGTTGCGGTTATGAAAAACGGAAAAGTTGAGCAAATTGGCACTCCAGAAGAGATTCTGGAAAATCCGGCAAGTAGCTATATATCAGAGTTTATACGAGATATTGATCGCACTAAAATTCTTCAAGCAGAGCATATTATGTCTAAGCCCAACGGATTAGTATCATTAAAGGATGGACTAAATGTTGCAATCCAGGTGATGAGAGAGAATGGGAACTCGAGTGCTTTTGTGGTAGACAGAAAGCGTCAGTTGCAAGGTATCATTACCATTGACCAGGCTATCGAGGGCATGAAGCAGAAGAAATCCTTACAAGAAACAATGTCAAAGGATGTGAATACAGTCCATCCTGAAGAATATGTACAAGACTTGATTCAGCAAGTCCTCGATTCTAAGTATCCTCTTGTTGTAACAGACGAGGAAGGAACGATGAAAGGAATGATTTTACGCGTTCACGTTTTGGCAAGCTTAATAAGTGATCCTGTAGAGGAGCCTGAACAAAAAGCGTAAGTTGGAGAGCCCAAAAACGATTAATTCGTCTTTGGGCTTTTCTATGAATTGAATTAAAAACGTTTAATTTTTTCAAAAATGTTCACAGGTTATCTATTGTAAAATTGGATTTTTTTAACTAAACTAAAGCTAGTAAGAGATGATTTGTGAACTACTAAAACAATAATGTAAGCGCATTCAATCAAACCGAGGAGGTAGTTGGAATGAGACTTCAAGACAAAGTAGCGGTAGTAACAGGTGCGGGTTCAGGTATGGGAAAGGCGATTGCAGTTCTCTATGCTAAAGAGGGGGCTAAGGTCGCTGTTTCGGATTTAAACGAAGAGACGGCGAAGGCTACGGTCGACGAGATTAAAGCAAATGGTGGAGAGGCAATAGCCATAACTGCGAATGTTGCAAAGGAAGAGGATATTCAAAATCTGATTGATACGACGGTAAATACGTATGGTACTGTTGATATTTTAGTGAACAACGCAGGTATAATGGACAACTTTGAGCCTGCTGGGGATATCGAAGATAGCAACTGGGAAAGAATATTTTCAGTTAATACTACGAGTGTCATGCGTTCCACACGTAAGGTATTACCAATCTTCTTAGATAAGCAAAAGGGAGTTATTATCAATGTAGCCTCTGTTGGTGGACTGCAAGGATCTAGAGCTGGCGGTGCTTATACTGCTTCTAAGCATGCAGTGGTGGGGTTCACTAAAAATACTGGATATATGTATGCGGACCAAGGCATTCGCTGTAATGCAATCGCACCGGGTGGGGTAGAAACTAACATAAATAATTCTATGACGAGTGTGAGTGAAAAAGGAATGGGGCGTATTCGATTAGGAATGGGCAACAATCCAAGAATGGGTAAATCAGAAGAGATAGCAACTGTAGCATTATTTCTTGCTTCTGACGATTCAAGCTTTGTTAATGGAACTGTCATAACAGCAGATGCAGGCTGGCTTTCCTATTAAATAACTTCAGAAAACCCTTCTCCATTATGGAGGAACTGCCTCAGTCGTAGCATATGAGGGACATAAGCATTTGATGGACTATACTGCTACTAAAGCTGCTAATGTAGGGTTTACTCGGGCACTTGCAAATAACCTAGTAAGCCAAGGGATTAGAGTCAATGCAATTGCTCCGGGAAAAATTTGGACACCACTGATCCCAGCTAGCTTTTCTGCAGATGAGGTCACACAAGCTGGCAATCCTATGGAGCGGCAGGGTCAACCATTTGAGCTAGCACCTACTTTTGTTTATTTAGCTTCAGATGATTCTCGGTTTGTAACTGGCCAAACACTTCACGTAAACGGCGGGCAAGTAACTTCTTCCTAAAAGCAACAATTTAACTCTTCTAAGGCCAACTCACTCGTGATTTGGTCTTATTTATGAGTGGTTCTTCAAAGAAGGTTCTTAAAATGAATGAATATCTAAAATTCATGTTTCCAATCAATTAAATACTAAATTTTCCTGTATTGAGTTTATCAGCCATGTTTTTAGGCTATATAGATAAAATGAATGTCGAATTTTGTTATTAAACACAAAGTGTTACGTACATTAATCTTTTAAAGGAGGTCTAGTATGTTAAAAAAAGTACTATTTTTAGCTGCACTTAGTTTACTACTTGCAGCCTGCTCAGATGAAGAGACAACAGTGAAGAAAGATAACGATGTTGAGGGAAGTGAGAAAGAAGTTGTTGAAGATGAGGAGTTCTCACTTGAGGTAACAGATGAAGAATGGCTAGCATTATCTAACCAAAGCAAATGGTGGGAGGAAAATGAACTAACTGAGCCAGAATTTGGACAAGCAGTAATTGTTCAATTTGACGAGGATACTATTCCAGAAGTCGTTATTCCTTATACGCAAGCTAAAGAGGAACCCCAAGGCCTACTAATAGGGAAGTATAATGAGACTGAGGAAAAGTGGGCAATCTCACAAAACATACCTATCGAAAACAATATGAAAATAGAAATATTAAACGATAAAATAACATTTAATAATGGATCTGAGCTACTCATCACACAAGAAAGTGACGATAAAAATAAAACACTAGCAACTTATAAATACTCTAAAACAGATGAACAAGTAATTGCTGAGCACAGAATTGCCGTAGATGTGGACCAAGCTATCGAAATCGATACAGAGGGTAACACAATTAGCTATTTTGTTAAAGGAGAAGAGAAACAAGAGACATTAGAGGAGTAACCTTACAGGCGTAGACAAAGATTATGTTTGAGCTGCTTCCATTTATAAGCAAAGAAAATGCTCTGAGGTCTTAAAGGACTTTAGAGCAATTTTTGACACAACACTAACCATTGGTTATAATATAACCAATGGTTAGTTGAGGTGATTAGATGACAAATAGACAAAGTGCACGTTCAGACGAAACGAAGAAAGAAATTATCAATGCAGCAGAGCAATTATTTTCTCAAAAGGGTTTTGATGCTGTTACCATACGAGAAATTGCAAAGTTGGCCGGATGTTCTCATACCACTATTTACCTTTACTATAAGGATAAAGAGGCTCTTCTCTACAAGTTGTCCATGCCACATCTGAATGATTTATACATTCAAATGGAACAAACGCTTCAACAAACGAATGTATCAGCAGAAGAAAAATTAAAAACAATTAGCAAAAAATATATTTACTTCTGTCTACAAAACAAAAGTATGTATAGCATATTTTTTAACGAAATGTCTTCTAGGGTAGATGAAAAGCCGGTGACGGAAATAAATAAATTACGTCTTTCTATATTTAATTTGTTAAAAACAGCTGTTACAAATTGTCTGCAAATTAAATCAGAACAGCAAATTCTAGCCTATTCTCGTATATTTTATTTTAATTTAAATGGCATACTTAGCACCTATTCCTACCAGCACGAGCCGCTTGAAGTGCTAATGGAAAGATTGATTCCGACATTCGATTTGGCAGTAGAGATTATGTTAGAGGGTATGAAGGGGAAATGTATAGGGGGAGAAAAAATTGAAGATTAAACAGGTTTCAGAAAATATTTGGAGCATAAGATCTTGGATGATATGGCTAGTTATACCTGTTCAAGTATGGGTAGTAGTGGAGGAGGACGGTGTTACGTTAGTGGACGCTGGCTTACCAAAAATGGCTAAGGGAATATTGGGGTTTATTGAACAGCTAAACGCTGGACCCTTGAAAAGAATAGTATTGACGCATGGGCATGCAGATCATGTGGGTGCAGTTGAGCACATTGTAAAGGTGAAGGAAGTTCCGGTATTTGCACACGCAAAAGAAATTCCGTATGCGGAGGGCAAAATACTCTACCCAAGACGACAGAAGCTCGAGCAGAATCTTCCTAACGGACTGACACAGTCTTTGTATGAAGTAGCAGGAGAGCTTCAAAATGTAGGAGCACTTAAGCCAGTATATACTCCTGGTCATTCCCCAGGGCATGTGGTTTACTACCATGAGCTAGATGATGTTCTTTTGGCCGGAGATTTATTTACGACGCGCAATGGAAAACTGCATCAACCTATGCCAATGTTTACTGGAGATATGAAGCAGGCTACAGAAAGCGGAATTTCTGCCATAAATGATATAAGGCCGAAACAGCTAGAGGTTTGTCATGGAAAAACAATAGATAATCCGTTTGATGGCATTACTACTTACATTAATCAAATGGGAAAAACTTTAAAAGCAAAGCTCTGATTAAGAATTAATTTTATAAAATCCACTTTGCCGATAAAACACGGATAATTGAAGAATGACTACTTTATGAAATATTATAGCTTGAATACAAAAAACAGTCCCCGAGGGAATTCGGGGACTGTTTTTTATAATATTTCATTGTAAAGAATGCCTTCATCATTAAGCTGAATGACTTTTAAATAATTCTCGTCTTTAACAAAAACACTTTTATATGTTTTATTGCCATCAGAATCTTCAAAGAAAATTATTCGTGACCCTTTGTTATCCGTCTCAATATCTGCCACATATACTTGTAAATCAATAATGTCATCTAGAATTGGGTATTCAGGGAAGTCCTTTAGTACTTGGTTTTGCTTTGGTAGTTCTGCTTTAGAGCTGTTTTCGGTTAGTGTGCCATCTGCAGCTTTTTCTTGTCCATCGGAGCAACCGGCAAGTAGTGACAAACCTACCATAGCAACTAATAACTTTTTCATTTTTGCATGACTCCTTTATTATTTATTTAATTGTATTTAGAGAATACATCACTATTTATAATTATGAAAAAATTATTCCTTGAATAGTTATCCTAGAATACTGAATTTAGTAAGTCAAATGATACCCCTTATTCTTTGTCACCAATTTAGAAAAAAAATAATAATATAAGCAGATAAATTAAATAATTTGAAGTTACATTTAGGAGTGTGTTTATGCCTGCAATTAATGGAAAACAGTATATAGATCGCATTAATAGGTTGAATTCTGAAGTATGGATTGATGGAAAGCAAGTAACAGGCAACATATCTGAGCACCCGGCGTTCAAAGGCATTATGAAGACCCAGGCGGCGTTGTTTGATATGCAGCATGACCCTCAATACAAAGAAATATTAACCTATGCTTCGCCAACCACGGGAAATTTAGTAGGTTTGTCCTTTTTGGAGCCCAAGTCAAAAGAAGATTTGGCAAAAAAACGAATGATGGTGCAGGAATGGGCTCGAGTAACTCATGGATTGATGGGTAGAAGTCCTGATTATATGAATACGACCTTAATGGCATTTGCCTCTTCTGTTAAATTATTAGAAGGCAAAAAAAACTGTTTCCCTCAGTATTTCCGATCTTACTATGAATATGTACGAGAAAATGATTTAACTTTGACTCATAGCTTTATCGAGCCCCAAGTGAATCGAGCGTATTACTATTTAGAAACTGCAGAGGAGCCGATTGCGGCAAAGGTTATTGGTGAAAATGATCAAGGAATCATTATAAAAGGTGCGCGCCTTCTTGCTACACAGGGTGGAATTACCGATGAAATATTAGTACTCTCTACAGGTTCTTCATTAGAGGAAGGAAAGGGCTATTGCTTTTCTATCCCAAGTAATACGAAGGGAGTAAAATTTATATGTCGTGAGTCACTAGTTGGTGGCGAGTCAACCTTCAATTATCCACTTAGCTCCAAGTATGAAGAGATGGATACCATTGTAGTCTTTGATAATGTGTTAATCCCTTGGGAGCGTGTATTTTTTTATGATGATACGACCGTTGCAAATGACTTTATGATTAGTAGTTCGTTCCACTCGTTCTCCCTTCATCAGGTGATAGCTAGACAGATTATTAAAACTGAATTTGTCCTAGGAATTGTACAATCAATTATTAAAACTATTAATATAGCAGAGTACCAGCACGTGCAGGAAAAGGCGACAGAGGTAATCGTAGCATTGGAATCATTAAAAGCTCTGTTAATGAAATCGGAGATGGAAGCGAAGGTCAATAGTTTCGGACTCATGGAGCCAGATCGATTAACATTGCACGCAGCTATTACTATTTTTCCGCGTATCTACCCAAGGCTGACAGAAATCATTCAGCTATTAGGAGCAAGCGGGCTTATGTCTATTCCAACAGAAAATGATTTTAACTCACCCATTAGAAAGGATCTCGATCATTATATGCAGGCTAAGGCTGCCTCTGCTTTAGAGCGGGTAAAATTGTTTCGACTAGCCTGGGATCTCACGATGAGTCCATTCGGTACGAGGCAAACTATATATGAGCGATTTTTCTTTGGAGACCCAATACGCGTAGCAAGCCTGCTATACTCTGCCTATGATAAAGAGCCTTATGTTCAACGTATTAACGATATTTTATAGAGCTGCTTTAAATTTGGAGGAAATCTGGCTGAATAGGACGTTTACTATTGATTAAAGCTGATAATCCGCCAACTTCTCACAGAATTCTAACTTATAACCATATAATTTAGAAAGGCAAGAATGCATGATTTCAGCATTCTTGCCTTTAGCTATTCTGACTAAACTTATTTCTTTCTTCTAATAAGAGAGGAGTTGACCTCTTTCATCGAGGCAAACCCAGATAAAGCTAAAGTTACATCAATATCATTAATCATATTACGTAAAACATGCTCTACTCCTTGTTCTCCTGCAACAGCTAGGCCATAAATAAAAGGTCTGCCAAGTAGAACTACATCTGCTCCAAGTGCCTTTGCTTTTACGACGTCAGAGCCCCGTCTTATCCCGCTGTCTAATAATACCGGAATCTTCCCCTGGACGATTTCCGCTATGGATGGGAGGGCCTCTAGTGATGAAATACATCCATCTAGCTGTCTGCCTCCATGATTTGAAACTATAATTCCATCGACTCCGTGGTGTAAAGCTTTTCTTGCATCTTCCTCATGAAGAATACCCTTAAGCAAAATAGGAAGCTTTGTATGCTCCTTAATAGTTTTGAGATTCTCCCATGTTAATGAAGGATTAAAGATAATATCTACAATATTCTTGATGACCTCTGGATCGTCTGCAGAAGGAGGACTAGCAAACCTACCTTGAAAGACAGGATCGTGTAAGTAGTTTGCAGCTCCTTTTCCCAATTTTAAAGGAGAATAACGATTATTCAAGTCACGCTCTCTATTACCAAGAAGAGAGGTATCAATCGTTATTACAATAGCCGAGTATCCTGCTTTTTCTGCTCGACGCACCATACTTATTGCCATTTCTTCATCGTTTGACCAATACAACTGATACCAACGAGGGGTGTTTCCTAGGTTGGCGGCAATATCTTCTAAAGGATAAGAGGATAATGTGCTAGCTATAAAGGGTACTCCACAAGCGGCAGCAGCCCGTGCTGAAGCCAGCTCACCCTCTGGATGAAAAATACTTTGAACGCCGATTGGTGCAAGTGCAAAGGAGGAAGGAAAGGTAGTGCCTAGTAAAGTAGCTGAAGTGTCCCTGAAGCTCACATCATTCAAATACTGGGGCACGATATACCAATCCTCAAAGGCCGCCTCATTGGCACGAAGCGTGCTTTCATTGCCGGCTCCGCTATGGACATAGGTAAACGGCCCTTTTTCAATAGACTTGGAAGCCATTTGCTCTAACAGAGAAATAGAATGTGGTAGTTCCACATGAGAAATAGAACTTGTCATACATATCATCCTTTCAAAATTTAACTAGTTTTTTTCCCTAAATATGCCTCGACAACTCTTGGGTCCTCCAGTAGGTTACTCGCTTCACCGTTAATGATTATCTTTCCTGTCTCCATGACATAACCATAGTCTGCTACTTTAAGAGCCTGCTTCGCATTTTGCTCAACCAACAAAACGGTTGTACCGCTATCTTTAATTTCACGAATCATTTTAAAAATATCCGCTACGATTAAAGGTGCAAGACCCATAGAAGGCTCATCCAATAGCAAAAGTTTCGGCTTAGATAGTAGAGCTCTAGCTATAGCAAGCATTTGCTGCTGACCACCAGAAAGGGTGCCTCCTAATTGGTCCTCACGTTCTTTTAAAATAGGAAATTGTTGCATAACATTTTCGATATCCTTTTTTATGTCCTTATCATTTCTGTGGAAAGCTCCCATTTCTAGGTTCTCGAGAACGGTCATCGTAGAAAGGATAGCTCGCCCTTCTGGAACAAGGGCGATACCTTTTCGAACAAGCTGATCTGGTCTCATACCTGTAATGTTTTCTCCTAAAAATTCAACTGTTCCCTTTTGCGGTTTTAACAGACCGGCAATTGTTTTCATCGTAGTCGTTTTCCCAGCGCCATTTGCACCAAGTAGGGTTACAATCTGCCCCTGCTCTACTACTAGGTTCACATTTTTAAGAGCCTGTATTTTCCCATAAAATGTTTCAATACCAGATACCTTAAGCAATTTCTTCATCCTCCTCTGAGCCGAGGTAAGCTTCAATTACATCTTGATTGTTTTGTATTTCCGTTGGAGTACCTTCAGCAAGCTTCTTCCCAAAATTTAAAACGGTAATTCTGTCGCAAAGCTTCATAACAAAAGGCATGTCATGCTCTATCAATAAAACAGTAACTCCACGCTGTTGAACCTTTTTGATCAAATCAAATAAATTCTCTGTTTCTGTTTCATTCATGCCAGCTGCTGGCTCGTCTAATAATAAAAGCTTTGGATTACTTGCCAAGGCTCTGGCAATTTCCAATCTTCGTTGTTGACCGTAAGCTAAATTTTCTGCAATGGTATCTTCATATCTAGATAGACCTACTAACTCTAGTAATTCTAAAGCGACTTCATGGTTACTCTTTTCTTCATGCTTTTGAGATTTGGTTCTAAGTACGCTTGTTAAAACACCAGATTTATTTCGACAGTGGGCACCTACTAAAACATTTTCCAAAACAGACATTTGAGAAAATAACCTTATATTTTGAAACGTACGACAGATGCCTTTATCAGTGATTTTATGTGGCTTAATACCAGAAATATTTTCTCCGAGAAAAAGAATTTCCCCAGAGGTAGGGGCGAACATATTCGTAATTACATTAAACATAGTTGTTTTACCAGCACCGTTAGGGCCGATTAAGCCGAATATCTCTCCTTCGTTGATTTGGAAAGAAACATCAGTTAAAGCAGAGATACCACCAAAGTTTTTAGTTATATTTTTTAGCTCTAATACCATTGGAGTCCCTCCTTTTAAATGTAAATGTTCTCTTTAGCCAATTTAATACGGGGACATCTATAATTCCTTGAGGGCGGAAAGCCATCAACAAAATAAGAATTATTCCGTAAATCATGTATCTATATTCACTGATGAATCGCAATGCTTCTGGAAGAAGCGTCATAAAGGTTGCGCCGAATATTGCTCCCCAAATAACCTCACTTCCGCCAAAAATGGAGAATATTAAAATATCTATTGCACGGTGATAAGCGAAATCTGCTGGACTAATATAAGCTAATACATGGGCATATAAAGCGCCTGCGAAGCCTGCTAAAATAGCTCCCTGGGTGAAGGACAGTACTTTGTAGTAAGTGATATTAATACCCATCGCTTCCGCGGCTTTTTCATCCATTTTAATAGCAGCGTATGCTCTGCCTACACGTGACTTGTTCTGTCTGATAAAGAACCAAATGATGGAAATGGTAATTATTAGTAAAACAAGTACAACTATTAAATAGATAGCTTGATTGTTTTTAAGACCAAGCATATCTGGGTCAAAGCCTAAGTCTCTTAAAAATTGAAAAAGCTCTCTACCAAGATGGGGTATACCTGACAATCCAACCGAGCCCTTCGTGACAGAGTCCCAGTTTACAAAGATTACTCGAATTACTTCCCCAAAGCCTAATGTTGCTATAGCTAGGTAAACCCCGCTTAACCTTAGAGCAGGTATACCGATTAGAACCCCAAAAGCACCTGCAACTAAAGCGCCTAAAATAATACTTATATACAGAGGAACCTCAAAGTTGATAGTCAGTAGTGCAGACGTATAGGCTCCGATACCCATGAAGCCTGCATTTCCTAAAGATAATTGTCCAGAGGAAAGCGTTATGTAAATGCTTATCCCTAATATAATATTGATAAGAATGAAAGAGATAATTTGTAGATGGTATGGGTTTAAGATTTCTCCTAGCATGTCATCATCACCTTCCTGCCTCAGCGGTTTTATTGCCGAAAATACCCTGTGGCCTTATGAGAAGGATAAAAATAATGGCGATAAATGCAACAGCATCTCTGTATCCGGAGTCTCCATAGGCAACAATCATTGTTTCTGAAAGACCAAGGAGTAATCCTCCAACCATCGCACCCTTTACATTTCCCATTCCTCCTAGAATGATGATGGCTAAACCCTTTAAACCCATGGATAAGCCCATCTGAGGGTTAACAGAGTTAAAGGCCATGCCTACTAGAATTCCAGCAATTCCACCTAGAGCGGATGCCAGTATGACGGTAGTTGTAATGGTTCGCTTCGTATTCACACCTAGTAAACTGGCAGTCTCTAAGTTTTCAGCAGTCGCACGTAATGCCTTTCCAGCTTTCGTTTTAGCGAGCCAGTAGGAAAGTACAACCATCAAGGTAATAGAAATAGCAAAAATTAAAATTTGTACTAAATAAATTGTAATTGAACCAACTTGAATTTGAATTTGTGCAAAAGAATGGCGGAACGGATGATTACCTGCGCCAAATAAATGATGGGAGAGATTCTCCAATAATATGGAAACCCCAATCGTACTGATCAAAGGGGCTAGATGCGAAACTCCCTGTTTACCGCGTAGGGGGCGAAGTGCAATTCTTTCTAACAAGTACCCTAAGATAGCAGTCACAATTACTGCTGAAAGAAAGGCTACCCACAGTGGTAAGCCTAATACGCTTGTTACTAACACTCCTATAAAAGCACCAATCATGAAAATCTCACCATGGGCCATGTTAAGGATACCTAGTACTCCAAAGACAAGCGTAAATCCAAGGGCAACGATCGCATAAATGCTTCCGAGTGTTATTCCGTTAATGATTTGTTCTAAAAGCAAGAAAGCTCACCCTTTCAAAATAAGGTAAGGGCTATGCACCCTTACCTGTATTAGTTAAATTTTGAACTACTCAAACAACTGGAATTCTCCATCCTGGATGATAAGAACTGTAGGATCCATTATTACGTCTCCGTCCTTGTCAAAAGAAATCTTCCCTAGGATGCCTTCTAAATCCTTAATTTCAGCCAGAGCATCACGAAGCGCATCTCTGTCTGCTTCTCCAGCATTTTTTAATGCCTCTGCAATAATATAAAGAGCATCATAGGCCTGTGCAGCGAACTGGTCAGGCTTGTGACCATACGCTTCTTCATATTTTTCTACAAAAGCTTGAACTTTTTCATCTGGTTTATCCGCAAACCAAGGAGTTGCAACAATTAATCCGTTAGATGCTTCTCCGGCAATTTCAATTACTTGAGGGGAGTTGAATCCATTACCTCCAACAAAAGGAACATCAATCCCCATTTTTCTTGCTTGGTCCATGATTACTGCACCCTCATTATATAGAGCGGAAGCCAAGATTAGATCTGGCTGAAGATCTTTAATCTTAGTAAGTTGCGCATTATAATCGGACTGTCCTTTTTGAAAGGTCTCGATTGTTAAAATTTCAAGCCCCATATTTTCAGCTTCTGCCTTCATCGTATCGAATCCGGACTGAGTGAATAGATCATCATTTCCATATAGAATAGCAACTTTTTTAGCTCCATATTTGTCTACCGCTTTTTCCAATGCAGCAGGGATTGCTAGGGATTCTGGTATAGAATTACGGAATACATAATCTCCAATCTGAGGAATACCTGCCGCGGTAGTGGAAGTCCCCATAATTGGGATACTATTGAGATCAGCTTCAGGTCCAACAACGTTCATCTCTGTACTTAATGTTGGTCCTATGATTGCAACAATATCGTCCTGACTCATCAATTTTTGACCCACAGATAATGCCTGCTCTTGTTTTCCGACTGAATCTTCAATTGCAAGCTCAATTTTTACATCGCCTTTTTCATTAATTTCTTCTAAAGCTAATTTCAATCCATTTGTGATTGCTTCTCCATAAGCAGCACCAGGACCTGTCATGTATGAGATAACCCCAATTTTTGCTGAAATCGTTCCATTCTCGCCTTTGCTATTTTCTCCACTTGAAGTTGAAGATTCTCCCGTTCCACAAGCTGCCAATAAAACTAACATCATAATGGAAAGCAAAATAGATAGTTTTTTAAAAGTCTTTCCCATTCCCAAACCCCCTAAAGATAATTGTGAAACATATATCTATATTAAAGCCTTTATAAGGATGATGTAAAGTTAATATTTAGAATTGTTATAATAGTAAGAATTTGATTGGTTGGGTTAGAATTCTATAAAACATAGAGAAATTCAAAATTAATAGAGTATGTTAGGGCATAATGAGGATTTAAAAGGTTACTAATAAATAATAATATTTTTAAGTTTTTATCTTGTTTTAGGAAATTTATTAGGGTAAGTAAAAAAATATATACTTTTATTACTATTTAATTTATTATATTTTAATATAACATTCGATTAATATTGAAATATCTGAAATTATGAATAGGGGCGTAATTGATGAGAGAAAAAAAGAAAAGGTCCTGGTTTAAGGTACCGCACACATATACATTAATATTTACTATTATTATAATTGCCGGACTAGCTTCTTATGTAGTACCCGCAGGAGAGTTTGAACGAGTAGAAGATGAAGAATCAGGGAGAACGCTTGTAGTAGATGGAAGTTACAAAGAAATAGAGAGCGATCCAGTGAGCTTTTTTGAGCTGTTTACAGCTATTCCGATGGGTTTAGAAAAAGGCGCACAAATTATTTTCTATATCTTTTTAGTAAGTGGTGTATTTGGAATCATCCATAAAACTGGTGCTATTGAAGCTGGAGTGTATAAAGGAGTACGTGCTTTAGAAGGTAAAGAAAAGCTTCTGATTCCAATGAGTATGATTCTCTTTTCTATAGGAGGATTTACTATGGGGATGGCAGAGGAAGCCATCATTTTTGTCCCAATTGGAATAGCAATAGCTCGAGGAATGGGTTTTGATGCAGTGACAGGTACAGCAATGATTACACTTGGAGCTGCTAGTGGATTTTTTGGAGGTATGTTAAATCCATTTACGGTAGGTGTAGCACAGTCGTTAGCCGATGTACCTTTATTTTCGGGTATTGGCTTTCGTTTCGCTGTATACATATTAGTTTTGGGCTTTGCGATTTGGTATGTGATGCGCTATGCCTTCAAGGTGAAGCGAAACCCTGAACTTAGCGTTATATATGATATTGAACAAAAAGAAGTTAATGCAGATATGAAAAACTTTGCTAAACTGACAGGTAAACACAAGCTAGTTTTTTTGACAATGGCTATTGGAATAGGATTTAATATTTATGGAGTTTTTAACTGGGAATGGTTTATCACTGAGCTGGCAGCCTCGTTTTTAATAATGGGAATTATAGCAGGATTACTAGGTGGTCTAAACACTACACGTATTTTTGACTCTTTTATTGACGGAGCAAAAGCGGTAACATTTGGTGCATTAATTGTTGGATTTGCACGTGCAATTACCGTCGTATTAGAGGAAGGGAAGATTATAGACACTATCGTGTATTATGCTGCAGAAGGTATTGGTAATCTTCCTCAATCAATTAGTGTGATCGGCATGTTATTTATTCAAGCAGTGCTTAACTTATTTATATCCTCTGGTAGTGGTCAGGCAGCAGCTACAATGCCAATAATGATTCCTATAACAGATCTGCTAGGCCTTGAAAGACAAGTGGCGGTATTAGCATTCCAATATGGAGACTCTATTACCAATTCAATTATTCCTACTTCTTCAGCTTTGATGGGTTATTTGGCTGTTGCTGGTATTCCTTATGAACGATGGGTAAAATTTATATGGAAAATGATTCTTGGCTGGGCTATTATTGCATGCTTTGCATTACTAGTGGCTGTTGCCATTGGTATTTCCTAAATGTTCGCTTTGTAAGGTGAATAATCTATTTTAAACTAAGTATATATGAGAGGATTGTCCCTAGGTAGGGGCAATCTTTTTTGCATTTTAAATGTAAGGCATGAAAGGTATTTATAATCAAGCCTAAATTTCAAAAGTGATAAAATAGAGATAAGCGTGTAGCACAAATGAAAAGGACACCTGGGAAGGGATTTAGATGATGAATCAATGGATCTCTAAAATAGAATCCATATTTATGTCTGGTCTAACAGATGTAAATTTCGAAGCGAATAGATAATATAGATGAGTTAGTAGGAACAGAAATCGATTCTGAGATACGGAGTATTATGGAAAATGGTAGGGTTAAATCGGTTGAGGGTGAGCCAGATGAAACTACATTGTTTGTCAGGTATCATATTTATGACAACGGACTTATTGTAAAAGAATTTCAAACTAACGAATCAGCCCCAATTCAATATGAAATAGTATCCAAGGTAGAGGAAGCACAGGCGAATAAACCTAAAGACAAAAACTTTTTTGAAGCTACCGCTGACTTTCTATTTATGGATGATTTCCGAACATTAACCGATCCAAATGCGTCTTTTTTGGATAAAGGAATAGCTGCTGCCTCCCTTATCCCTCTTCCTGTAGGAAAAGCAGTAAAAGGTGGCGCAACAGCTGTAAAAGCTATAGACAATGCCGTTGATGCCTCAAAAGCTGCAGATAAGGTGGGAGATGCTTCTAAAATTGTAGATAAGTTACCTCCTATTGAAAATGGACCATATATTAAAAATGGAAAACCACGAGGTAGACCACAATTATCAGGGGACAAAAAAATAGAATTTGAACGGAATGTATATGAAAACAATGTTGGACCTGATGGCATTTTACGTGATCCTAATACGATGGAGGTCCTTGATTGGAAGCCAGGTCTACCAAGAAAAGGTGCAGTAGACTTTGGACATCGACAGGGATATGAGTATCATCCTATGTTTGAAAAATATAGGAATCGTGAAATAACCTTAGAAGAATTGAAAGAGTTCCAGTTTAATCCTGAAAACTTTAGGATAGAGAGTCCTGGAGCAAATAGAAGTCGTAAATTCGAAGGGAAATGATAAGGATATGAAAATTACAAATGTGTTTGATGCAGTACTTAAGGGAACCTTTGAGGATTTTAAAAATTTTTATAACGGAGAGGCAAATCAGATTAATCCGCATAGTAAGTTTAACTTGTTGTCTACCGCAATGCTTAATGATAAGAATCCCGAGGATAAGCTTGCCATTACTAAATATCTATTAAAAGACGGCATAGACGTCTCCTTTACAGACTCTTTGTATAATAGAAATGCTCTCCATACTTTTTTCTTTAACATTATGAAAGGTCCAAAAGATTATATGGAAACGGTTGTTAGACTACTAGTAGAAAATGGTGTGGACGTAAATGCCGTGGACAAATTTAACTCTATACCATTAAAATATGCGATAACAGTCAATAAAAACACTACAGAGGATATGAAGGATATTTATTATTATTTAGTGGAAAAGGGATCCGATGTAAATATAAAGGATACTTTTAATAAATCGATTCTAGACTACGCGAAAGAGTTTCCTTGGAGAAATGACTTCTTGGAAATAGTAAAGGAGTATGAGCATGGATAATAGAAATGATGCATATGGCGGTTTCATGATATCCAAAAACGTATTGAATGGTGTACCCATCCGATATAGCTTTAGAGAACCGAGTACAATTCCTCAATTAAACGGATGGAATATTTTTTCGGAGTTAGACGATGATGAATATGTGAACAATCCTGATAATTTTGTCATTGTGAATGCCGAAACTATCTATTCACTGGCACCTCAGATGCTAGAAATTTTTGAAGCACCATATGGGACAGATTTATTTTGGGTATATGAAGAAAACGTACACATCGGTTTTTATGATTTAGTGGCTGATAAGACAACATCAATTGAGCAAATTCTAGCATAGAGGTAATAAGCTGGCAGTAGAAAACTTACAAGAAATTTTAGAAGCTAAATAAGAGGAGGAAAAGGGTGTCCAACAATGGGCGTCCTTTTCTTTTCGTTTAGAAATGGTAAAGGTATGTACAGGACGCACAAACATTCCTATCATGCTAAAATAGAGCTAACAGAAACATAGAAAGGGTTTTAGATGATGAAAAGTACAATAAACGAAAAGAAAATTAAAGAATTATGTGGCATTACTGCTTATAAAAAGGGTAAGGCTTATTTTCTTGCGGATAAGGTACATCTTCATCCTAGCCCGAACAATCAAAAAGTGATGGAAGCTACTGTGAAGGCTGGAGAAGATTTCATTGTTACTATAAAAGCTGACTCTGCTGGAGAGGTTGTAGCTACTTGTACATGTCCCCCAGTAGGATTCATTTCCACCTATTGTCAGCATATTGCCGCTACCCTCATATCAATCGATGAAAAGCAGCGAATGGATGGATATTTGGCAGAAAGAATGCTGAATCTATTCGAAAAAAAGACATCACCTCCTACAGGTAAGCAATTACATTTTGATGAAAGAAAGATTTTGGAGATGGAGTTTACTTGCTGTTCAGTACCCTTGGATGATGAAGCATATGGATTCGGTATTCAGTTAGCTATTGGTCTCGGATCCTTTCATGAAATCAAGCAAGTAGCGAAGTTTTTAAACGAGATGGAAAGAAGAAGGCCTTTCGAATATTCTACAGGCAGCTTCTACTCACCGGAAATTTATAGCTTTTCAAAGGAAACGGATGATGTACTTCAATTACTGATGAAAAGTCAGCGCTTAAATAGTAAGGCTAATATACAAGAGGATATCTTACTTATCTCGGTATCGGATTGGGAACGACTCCTACCTTTACTTGTAAAAGCACCAAGGGTCAAGTTTCTGCATAATGATCTATATTATGAAGGAATTCAGCTTGGACAAGAGCTGCCTATTCGTTTTGAATTTGATGAAGCGAAGAAGCCTGATTATCAGTTAAACGTAAAAGGTCTAGATTTAGTGACTGTTTTCCGATCTTACGGCTATGCCTTCTCCAAGGGGGTGCTGTATAAACTCCAGCCAGAGGAAGCAAGCAGACTCGCTGAACTCAAAAGTATGCTAGATCAGTCCGGGAAGCACGAGCTAGTCATTCTTGAGAAGAATATAGACCATTTCATGAAAACAGTCCTGCCGGGCTTGATGAAGCTTGGTCAGGTATATATAGCGGAGCCTATTTCCAAAAGGATGGGTGAGACACCACTCAAGGCCAAGTTATTTTTAGATAGGGTAAAAAATCGACTGCTAGCAGGCTTAGAATTCCATTACGGCCATCTGCTAGTCAATCCCTGTGAAGAAACAGAGGAATCCTTTACTCATTTTCCTGGAGTGCGGCGTCAAAGAGAAAAGGAGCTTGAAATCATGAAGCTCCTATTGGACTGTGGGTTTACCCAAACACCAGGGGGATTTTACTTGATGGATGAGGAAGACGAATATAACTTCCTATACTATGTACTGCCTAACGTGGAAAACTGGGTGCAGGTATATGCTTCTACTGCTGTAAAGATACGAGTTATAAAGGAATATACGGGTCCGAAGATAAGAATTGAGATGAAGGAAAGAACAGAATGGCTAGAGTTTCGGTTCGAGCTGGATGGTATAAAAGAAAAAGAAATTCAGCACCTTATGACAGCCATTGAAGAGAAAAGAAAATTTTATCGAATACCAAATGGCAATTTAGTATCGCTTGAAACACCCGAATTTTTGGATCTCGCAAGATTCATGGAGGATATGGAGGTAAGCAGTGAACATTTCCGAGAAGGAATGAAAGTTCCACTCCTAAAAGGAATGCAAATTGCACAGTCTTTGAGTCATGGAGATTTACTAGAGCCTGGTTTACAATTTGCGAAGCTTCTAAAAAACTTAAACGACCCTGCAAATCTGGAAGAGGATGTGCCAAGAGGGTTAGAAAATGTGCTACGAGATTATCAAAAAGCAGGATACAGATGGTTTAAGCTTATGGCATCCTATGGATTTGGAGGAATACTCGCAGACGATATGGGCCTGGGGAAAACGCTGCAAAGCATTGCTTTTATAGAATCAGTGCTACCTGAGGTTCGGGCACGGAAACAACCAATATTAGTAGTTTCCCCAGCCTCACTTCTTTATAACTGGACAAACGAGTTAGAGAAGTTCGCACCCCATATAGATGCACGAATTATTGACGGTAGTAAGGCGGACAGAAATACAGCATGGCTCACTGCAACAGATGCGGATGTCATTGTTACCTCCTATCCTACATTGAGAATGGATACTGACCGTTATCGGGATATGTTCTTTCATACGGTGTTTTTTGATGAGGCACAAGCATTTAAAAATCCTATGACGAAGACGGCTAGGGCGGTAAAAATGCTGCAGGCCAAGCATCGATTTGCACTTACTGGAACACCGATAGAAAATTCCTTAGACGAGCTATGGTCTATTTTCTACGTAGTATTTCCTGGTCTATTGCCAAACAGAAGAGAATTCAGTGAAATGAGAAGAGAGCATATAGCGAAGCAGGTTCGCCCATTTATATTGCGTCGTATGAAAAAAGATGTTTTAGAAGAGCTGCCTAAGAAAACCGAGATGGTTATCTACTCCGAGCTTCAGGTGGAGCAGAAAAAGCTTTATGCAGCTCATTTGGCAGAGCTAAAGCATGATGCTCTGAAGCATTTGAAGAAAAAAACCTTTCGAAAAAATCGTATCAAGTTTCTAGCGGGACTCACAAGACTTAGACAGTTATGCTGCCACCCAGCCCTATTTGTTGAAGGCTATGAGGGTAGCTCGGCAAAGTATGAACAACTGATGGAGATTCTAGAGGATTGTCGTATGACCGGTAGACGAGTGCTTGTCTTCTCACAGTTTACTCAAATGCTAGCAATCATTCGGAGACAGCTTGTCAAACAGGGTGCACCTTACTTTTATATAGACGGACAAACCCCTCCAGTTGAACGTGTCAGTCTATGCGAACGTTTCAATAACGGTGAGGGTGACTTATTTCTCGTGTCATTAAAGGCAGGGGGTACTGGTCTCAACCTTACTGGAGCAGATACGGTTATCCTGTACGATTTATGGTGGAACCCAGCTGTTGAACAGCAGGCTGCTGACCGCGCCCACCGTATGGGACAAACAAATGAGGTTCAAGTCATTCGACTAGTTGCGAAGGGTACCATTGAAGAGAAAATAACCCAGCTTCAACACAGAAAACAAAGTCTAATCGAGGAAGTTATTCATTCCGAAAAGGATATGCTCATTAGTATGAGCGAAGAAGACATTTTAGAAGTTTTGATAGGAGAGTAACTTTAATAAAACAAGATAAAACACATCATAAATATACAATGTGAGAAGTCTTTAGTAATGATTATTTCATCTGACTTTCCGACATAAGAATTATTTTATATATATATCTATCTCTCATTTCCATTTATCCTAATAAATGGAATACAATATTATCAATAAAATGGATATGGGAGGGAGCTTATGAAGGTATTAGATGTCGATCAATTACAAATAGGGTTAAAAGATAATATTTCTATGCTTGATAGACTTCAAACGGAAACAGAGACTATTCATCAAAATATTAAAGGGTTAGTTGGTATGAACGAAGTACTAAAAGGGCACGGAGGGAATTCCATCCGGGCTTTTTATGAGGAGTGTCACTTACCCTTCCTTGAATTTTTTCAACTTTTTACTACGGAATATAAACGAGTGCTGCAGTCCACCGAGAACGCATTACTTTCACTTGAACCAAGTACCGCAGGACATATGGTTGAAAGATATATGGATGGTGAAATAGAAGAAGGACTCAAGATGATCTCAGATCTTACAAAAAATTTAGTAGAAGCGACAAATAGCATTATAGATCAGGTCTCTGATATTGTTTCGCTACCTCATCTGGATGATAGTGATGTGCAGGATGGAGTTGTAAGATCTAGAACTAAAAAAGATGACACATTAGATAAACTATATGAGTTTGATAATACACAGTATACTGCCTTGTTATCTATTGAAAATGGTATAAGCTTAATGGAAAACTGGGTTACTGATATAGAGGCATTAATGCAAAGTGGACTAACAGATAAAGACTTTCAAAATAATAAATGGAATTTACTATCGGTCAATAGCGAGCTAACAGTTGCATTAGAAACTCAAACGTATCCTATTTTAAGTTGTTCAATTAAAAATGAACATGAAAAGCTGATTGGCACTGAGCTATCGGCAGATACCTTTAATTTAATGAAGGGTAAGCTAGAAAGAACGGTAGAGCGAGAATTATTTGGTGATTTCACTTTAATAAATTATCACGAATATGAAAATGGACTTGTAATTAAAGAATATAGTTTAAAAGGAGACGGCACCATTTATTACGAGATTGTCTCGGAAGTAAAAGAGGAAATATTGTCTCCAAAAGAAGCTTATAAATTAGGGGAAGATGAATATATTGAATATATTTCATCCTTGTCTGACGGGGAAAAGGAATTATTCCTAAGAAAGTTAATGGATGCACAGGTAGAGGAAGAAATGAAATTGACAAAAGGGATATTAGACTTTCTCATTTTAGATGACGTTAAAGCTCTTTTTGGTCAAGATTCTTCTTTATGGGAAAGAGGGCTAGCGGCTGCTGGATTTATACCAGTAGGTAAGTTAACAAAGTTGGGGAAATTAGCTAAACTAGGTGACAATGTTGATGATATCCCTACAAATAAAATAGATGATGTACTTGAGGCTAGAGGAATAAAGATTGTCGATGGTAGAGTAGGTAATAAAATACCAGTAGAGGAATTTCAACATATAAGAGGTGCCTCTATTCATAATCCAGATGCAAGCTCTATGACGCTTGGAAAATATACGCCCTCTGTCAAGAATGGAAAAGAAGACTGGACTAAGCCGGGACCAGATTCTTATATTGCTAGAGCTGGAAATAATTCCACTTACTTTGATTTGGGAGGCGACTGGGGTACAATTCAAAGAAAATATAACTTGTCCGACCAAGAGATGTTTGATTACCTAAATGTACCAGCATTAGATGATGCTGTTGCTAGTGGCAAAGCAATAAGGTTTTCTCACAATCCCAATGACTACAAAGGAAGCTATCTTAACCAGGAGTGGGAATATTTAAAAAAGGAGCATGGCTTTACTGAACTAATTGAAGAAGGAGGAATGTGGTATGCAGAAAGATAATACTGTCACTGCAAAGGACACTGCAAAGATATTTACTAAAGCAATGAGAGAGTATTTCGGAGACCGAGTAGATAATTACTCAATCTATAACTTAACAGATACACCTCATCAAACGTTTTCCATAGATTTTCAAGCATATAAATACTTCATCATTACGTTAACCTATGATAGAGGCAGCTTTGGTTGTGCTATAAACTATGGTAAGTCTAGCATAGGATTAGATAATAGTCAGCAATGGTTCGATAAAGCAGATATGAATGTCTTTTTAAGAGAACTGGAACAACAGCTTGAATTAAGAATACCAGATAAATTCTTAGAATTTAACGGTTGGAAATAGATGGAAATAAGGTGTACAAATGAAAAGGATTTAAATACAGTTTTTAAGTATCGGATTGGAAAGAATATTGTTATATTTGGAAAATTAGAAAATAAAGTAGATGCTGTTTCTTCAGCAGCTCTCAGACTGTAGACAAACACCATGAATTTTGGTGTTTTGCCTACAATCTTTTTTCTTTTAAGAGATAAAGCTAGAAATGTTGATCTCCGCTGCGAGCGGACGCTTTCCGCGGGCACGGCTTCAGCCGCTTCCCTCGCTACGCTCAGTCCAGGGTCTTCAGCTCGCGCTATTCCCGCTGGAGTCGCCGCTCTCCGCTCCAATCAACAGTGCTTCCTATTAAAGGAATGAGGGGATGGATAGGATGACCAAGAATCAAACTCAATGAACGCGAACAGTTGGAGATACTGACCATAGAGCAGTTGGTTCCTAAAGACCATCTGGTGCGCAAACTGGATGCGGCAATTGATTTCTCCTTTATCTATCGATTAGTTGAAGATCTTTACTCAACCATTGGGAGACCCAGCATAGATCCTGTAGTACTGATCCAAGTGACATTCATCTATTACACCTTTGGTATCCGTTCCATACGCCAGACAAACAAGGAAATTGAAACGAATGTGGCATACCGTTGGTTTCTAGGATTCGACTTTCATACAGAGGTTCCTCACTTCTCCATGTTAGGTAAAACTATGTCCGACGTTTCGCAGATACTGATCTGTTCGAGCAGATCTTACATACCGATCAACCACAAAGGAAGGATAGTGCACGCATAGTAAGAATCACCAAAAAATGATTCAACGCCACATTTGGCATGACTACCTGGATGTAGCTGAAGACTTGCGACACAACCATTAAAGAAGTATATGGAAAGAGTAAAGAAAAGCATGGTATACGATGGACAACCCTAAAGGAATTAAAAAAATTGTCCATGCAGGCGATGCTGACTTTTGCTGCCTTAAATTCTAAGAAACTAGCCGGTTTGACATGGAAAACCCAACCTGGCGTAATAAGAACCAAAATGATAAGCTGCAACGGACTTTTTCACCGATTTAACCTAGATTAATTGGAAAAGGGTTGGAAATCGAAATGGTTTCCAACCCTTTTGTCTACACTCTGGCAGATACTCTTTCTTCATTATCTGTTTTTTATTTTTCGGCTTATTTATGGAATAATTTTCATCTAAAGTATAACTATCGTCTACTGGGAAAGGGGTGAAATAAGATGATAGTCATATTAATAGCAATATGTTTTGTGACTCTTTTAGTTAGTTTAAATAATCCATCTGTAAAGGGATCTATTGGAGAGTGGCAAGTAAAACGTCGTTTAAAGGGGTTAAATGAAGAGGAATATATTGTACTTCATGACCTGTTGCTTCCTTACGAGGAAGGAACCACCCAAATTGATCATGTTGTGTTATCAACGGTAGGTATATTCGTTATTGAGATAAAAAATTATAAGGGATGGATTTATGGTAAAGAGAAGCAAAAATATTGGAAGCAAGTAATTTATAAGAACAAATATAATTTTCTCAATCCAATTATGCAGAACTTTGCTCATCTAACTGCAATACAAACGTTACTAAAAGAAATGTACGATGGACCTTATTATTCAATAATAGCATTTAGTAGTGAAGCTACCTTTAAAAATCTAGAAATAAGTTCTGACCATGTACGAGTCTTATACATATCAGGTCTTTTTAAAACGATAAAATCCTATGAACAGAAAGTAATCCTTCCTTATCGAGTGAAACAGATTGCAAAAATATTAATAAATGCGAATATACAAGGAAAAGAATCAAGAAAAGTCCATGTTCGAGAAATAAAAACCAAACTAAATATGAATATTTGTCCCCGTTGTAAAAGCCAACTTATCACTAGAACAGGTAAATATGGTGATTTTAAAGGTTGTTCTAATTTTCCAAAATGTCGGTATGTGCTAAAGTGATTGGAAATCTAAAGCAAATTATAAATATTAGAGTAAAAAGGGGTAACATATAATAAACTTGATTTAGATTAAGTTTTCTATGGAGGTGTTTCTTTGAAAGAAGGCATTTACGACCTACCTATAAATAAAAACATTTATTCAGAGTTAAAGAAGCTTTCTCCTGAAATGTACGCAATTGACTTAGATAAAATGGATTTCGAAGAGGCAAAAACCTACTTTGCTTCATATATTTCAGAGGTTACTAAAAAAGCTCTCTCATATATCCGGGAAGATGCAAAAGAAGATGAAGAAGCGCTTTTGTTGCAAATTCAAACTTGTAATCAAATTATTCAATTGTTAAATTCAAAATTACACGATGAGGATTTTGTAAATCTACAACTAGATGAAAGAGGAGAAATACTTACTTCCGTATATAAAAAGCTAAACAGTGTACGTACAGTTCGTAAAGAGAAGCCAACTCGACCAATCACTTCAATTTCTCAAAGCTCTCTTTTCACGGGATCTCAATATGAACCTAACATGTTAGAAGAATTAAAAAAAGAGATTGCTTCCTCTGATGAAATTGAATGGATAGTTTCTTTTATTAAATGGTCTGGACTCAGGATCATATTAAATGAACTTAGGGATTTTACTATAGAACGTGGTGGAAGGCTAAGAATTATTACGACTTCGTACATGGAAGCAACAGACTATAAAGCACTTGTGGAGCTTAGTAAATTACCTAATACAGAAGTAAGGGTATCCTTAGATAAGCAACGAACTAGACTTCATGCAAAGGCATATTTATTTAAACGCGATTCTGGCTTTAGTACGGCTTACATCGGTTCTTCCAACTTATCTAATCCAGCATTAACTTCGGGGTTAGAATGGAATTTAAAGATAACCGAAAGGGATTCTTTTGATGTCCTTCGAAAGTTTGGGGCAACCTTTGAAAGTTATTGGAACGATGAGGAATTTAAATCTCTCTTACCTGATGAACACGAAAATTGGGAAATGGTGCAGTACTCATTGTCAAAAGAGACTGTAGCCGAAGAAACCGAACAGTATTATTTTGATATCCAGCCTTATCATTATCAAAAAGAAATATTAGATGAGTTGGAAGTAGAAAGAGTTATTCACGGTCAGATGAAAAATCTCGTAGTGGCTGCGACGGGAGTTGGAAAAACAGTAATATCTGCTTTTGATTTTAAACGATTTCTAAAACAAAAACCTAACGCAAAGTTATTATTTATAGCACATAGAGAAGAAATACTACGACAAAGTTTGGTGACTTTCCGAACGATTTTGAAGGATGCTAACTTTGGTGAAATGTTTGTTGGGAAGCACGAGCCTAAGTCTTTTGATCAATTATTTATGAGTATTCAAAGCTGGAATAGCAAAAAGATGAGTGAAAATACAACTTTTGATTTTTATGATTATATTATTGTTGATGAATTTCATCATGCCACAGCACCCTCGTACAGAGCATTATTAGATTTTTATCAACCAACTATTTTACTTGGTTTAACAGCTACACCTGAACGAATGGATAATGATAGTATTTTAAGCTATTTTAATGATCGAATTGCTGCTGAAATGAGGTTAACAGAAGCAATAAATAGAAAATTATTAAGTCCATTCCATTACTTTTGTGTAACTGATAACGTTGATTTAACTAGTATTAAATGGTCAAGAAAAGGATATGACATAGGAGAACTAACAAATATTTATACTGCAAATCATCGCAGGAGTGATCTAGTTATACAAAGTATAAAAAGGTATGTTACCTCTCTAAATGAAGTAAAAGCGTTAGGGTTTTGCGTGTCAGTAGATCACGCAAAATATATGTCAACATATTTTAATCAAAAAAATATACCTTCCATTTCATTGCATGGTAAATCATCACCTGAGGAACGAGTTGTAGCTCAAAGAAAATTAGTAAGCGGTGAGATAAATTTTATCTTTGTTGTGGATTTATATAATGAAGGAATAGATATTCCAGAAATAAACACGGTATTATTTTTACGTCCAACAGAAAGTCTAACTGTCTTTTTACAGCAACTTGGTAGAGGATTAAGACTAGCGGATGATAAAGAATGTTTAACTGTACTTGATTTTGTTGGACAAGCCCATAAGAATTATCCTTTTGAAGAGAAATTCCGATCGTTAGTAGGGAAAACAAAACATTCTATTCATCATTATATTGAAAATGGTTTTTTCCATTTACCTAAGGGCTCTGTTATCCAAATGGAGAAACAGGCAAAAGAATATATATTAAGAAATATTAAGGAAGCACGAATTAATAAACAAAATCTTATTGCAAAAATTAAACACTTCGAAGCTGATTCTGGAAGACGCCTAACTTTAAAAAACTTTTTACAATATTATCATCTATCATTAGCAGATGTTTATGGGTCACAAAAAAACCGTAGCTTTGAAAGGATGAAGGTAGAGGCGGGGGTTACAAAAGAATATAAAGCGGAATATGAGGATCTTTTGATGAAAAAAATCCATAAACTATTTCATTTGGATTCCTTAGATTTGATAAGTTTTTACAAAAAATATATAGAAAAGACTGATGTTAATACAGAGGAAGAGCAAAGAATGGAAGCAATGTTGTACTATTCATTTTTCTCTAAGCCTCCTAGGGATTTAGGTTTTTCTTCCATAAAGGAAGGACTTCGAGAAATATTAACGAGTCAAGCATTAAAAGACGAAATTCTCCAAGTAATCGAGGTTTGTTTTGAAAATTTAAGATTACTTGAGAAAAAATCTCCGTTCGATTTTGTGTCTCCTCTAAGAGTACATGCACATTATACTATAGACCAAATATTAGCTGCGTTTGGTTACTATAATGAAAAACAAAAGCCTGCTTTTAGAGAAGGAGTTAAGTATTTTGAAGAGGAAAAAACGGATGTTTTTTTCGTTACTTTAAATAAATCCGATAAAGATTTCTCTCCTTCGACTTTATATGAAGACTATGCAATTAATGAACAATTATTTCATTGGCAATCTCAAAGTAGAACCTCAGATACCAGCCCAACAGCAATTAGGCTCTTTAATCATCGGAAAACGAATAATCAGATTTCTATCTTTATAAGGGAATATAGGAATGAAGGACCGTATACCTCACCCTTTATTTTTCTTGGAACAGCTGATTATGTTAAGCATGAGGGTAGTAAACCTGTGAGTATTATTTGGAAATTGCACGAACCAATGCCAGCATACCTTGTATCAAGTGCTAATAAAAATGTTTTATAATATAATTTTCTTTTTGAACTCATTCAGACTGTCAACAAACCCTTATGTAGGGCCTAATTAGCTCCAAAGTGATGTGAATTAAGCAGAAAAGTGCCAACCTAAGAGGATATCTAATCCGTAGGTTGGCACTTTTTTCTTTTTAAATTATCTTGAACACTATCTATATCCACGAGTTACTAGTTGTTGAGGAACTAAATGAAATTAGCTGATCTTCCCTACTAGAATTTTTCTATGTTCATAAAGATAGCTATTTATGTAATAGATCTGGAAATCACTATAATCACTGTCATTATAGTGAAAAATGGCAAGAAAGCGTGACAAACAGATTCATAATACTACTTCTTGTTTTGTTTCGTTTAAAAAATGGATAAATGCTTTTACTTGGGCTAGCTCTAACGTAACATCTCTATAAAATAACCAAGTATTGCGGGTCAGAAAACGATTGTCGTCTATTTTAATAGGTGACACACACAACAGGTCGTTTTCTTGGATACAAATTTCTGGTAAAATGGCATACCCGAGCCCGTTTAGGACTAGCTCCTTGCAAGTATCAATTCTATCAACCTCCATGGAAATCATTGGTGGTTTCGTATAAGTTTCCTGCCACCAATTATCAATGGTATTTTTTAAGGATGGATCTGTTTTGTAATTTACTCTTGGAAGAGAAGGAAGTTCTTTAAAATTTATATTCCTACTAGATGCTATGCAAATTTTTTCTTCTCGTAATAATATTTTATGTTCCTTCCAGCTATAATCTCCTCTTACAATTCCAAGATGTGCCTCTTCTTTTTGCAGCATCTGCTGTATCTCGGTACTCCAGCCTGTTTTCAAATTGACATCAACTTGCGGGTACTCCTTTAAAAAATCTTTTAATAATGAAGGGAGCTCAAATCGGGCAAACAATCCAGAAACGCCCAATCTAAGCGTACCTTTCACTGCTTCATCCATATTAGTAATATGTTCTTTTGTATGGCGAAGCTGATAAATCATTTGATTTGCATATTGAACAAGGTATTCCCCCTTTACGGTAAACTCCACCCCTTTTTTTCTTCGTGAAACAATCTTTGTGCAGAATTCTTTTTCTAATTGTTGGATTCGATACGTTAATGCAGGCTGAGAAATATAGAGACGCTGGGCAGTTCTTGTTATATTTCTTTCATCGTGAAGTGTAGTTAATATATGCCAATCTTTTTCGTCCAAATATAACTAACTCCTCTCTCTTTTAAAAAGAATTTTCAATTTATTCTAACATTAAATGCTATGTAAATCACATATATGGCGCTCTTATAAGATTTTTCTATGAAGAAAAATAGAAAAGTAATATTATTATTTTCTGAATTTTATATTTATTATATTTTTTAAGATTCATTATAACTTATTAGGAGGAATTAGCATGTCTCATACACATAATTATGATGTTGTAGTAGTAGGAGCTGGAAATGCAGCTTTATGTGCAGCAATTGCAGCGAAGGAGGGTGGCGCCAGTGTCCTGGTTTTAGAAAAAGGACCAATAGAAAAACGCGGAGGTAACTCTTATTTTACTGATGGAGCGATTCGAGTTGCCTACAATAATTTAGACGCTATCAGAAAAATAATACCCAAATTGACAGACGATGAGGCAGAAAATATTGTGATGCCAGAGTACACGGAACAAGATTATTATGATGACTTAATGCGAGTAACGAGTGGGAAAAGCGATCCTCAACTAGGTCAACAGCTTGTTTCCAAGTCCTATGACACAATTGCATGGATGCAAAATCAAGGTATTAACTTTGAATTGAACTATGATAATCAATCTTTTCTACAAGACGGCAAACGACATTTTTGGGGAGGTTTGCCGATTAAAACAGAAAACAAAGGCGTTGGATTAATAAAGAAGCTTTTTGAAAGAGCTCAAGAGCTTAGTATTGAGATTTGGTATGATTCCCGTGCTATAAAATTAAATAAAGAAGATGAGCAAATTACAGGTGTTGTTGTGCAAAAAGAAAATGAATCGATTACTGTAAATACATTTGGTGTGATTTTAGCTTGTGGTAGCTTTGAGGCCAATAAGAATTGGAGAAGTGAGCATATTGGGGAAGAATGGGAAGCTGCCATTGTCCGTGGAACTGAATTCAATACAGGTGATGGTATTACGATGGCTTTAGAAGTAGGAGCACAAAAATATGGGGAGTGGGAAGGCTGCCATTCAATTGGTACAGATTATAATGCTCCAAAAGTAGGTGACTTTGCAAAACCCGGCGATATTTTTAAAAAGCACTCTTATCCATATAGCATCATGCTAAATAAAGATGGAAAGCGTTTTGTTGATGAGGGAGCAGATTTACGAAATTATACGTATGCCAAATATGGTCGTGAAATACTGAAGCAACCTGGCCATGTCGCATATCAACTCTATGATGCGCAGGTTAGACCTATGTTAAGGAAAGAATACGATCTGGAAGAAGCTACTTTTTTTCAAGCGGATACTTTAGAAGAACTAGTAAATTTGTTACCAGTGGATAAAAAGCAATTTTTAGATACGGTGAGCGAATACAATCGAGCAGTAGAGGAAGGCGAATACAAGCCAGCGGAGAAGGACGGGAAGGGAACGAAGGGAATTACCCCTCTTAAATCCAATTGGGCACTTCGAATAGAACAAGGTCCGTTCTATGCTTTTCCAGTTACGTGTGGCATCACTTTTTCGTTTGGCGGACTACACGTAGATACGACAGGTCATGTATTAGATGCAAGAGAAGAGCCGATAAATGGACTTTTTGCAGCAGGTGAAATGATTGGTGGAATCTTTTACGAAAACTATCCTGGCGGGTCAGGTTTAATGTCGGGTGCTGTATTTGGGAAGTTGGCAGGAGCATCAGCAGCTAATTATATTAATAGGGAAAGAACAGAATTAGCCAAATAGCATATATTCTCCTCGTGTCTGGAAGCCGAGGAGAATTCATTTAAATAAAAATGTAGGCGCTTTCATACTATTCGAAGAGGTGAAGAAGTTATGAAGAAAACTGCAAAATGGAAAGGTGTTTTGGTAGGGATTGCATTAGTTTTGACTTTAGCGGGTTGTAGTGGGAATGGAAATAATACTGCGAGTGGAGCTGGAAAAAGTAATGGAACTTATCCAGAGAAACCAATTGTTGTTGTAGCACCGTCAGGTCCAGGTGGAGGCTGGGATCGGACAGCAAGGACCTTTTCAAAGGTGATGGCGGAATCTAAATTATTGGATAAGACGATGACAGTTGAAAACAAACCCGGTGGCGGAGGAACAGTATTTATTGCTAGTTATGCCACACAAGATGTTAAAAACGATTATAAACTATTTACTGGCTCCCCTCCTGTATTAATAAATAATTTAAAAAAGGAAGGTAATAGTCCTTTTGGACATAAAGATACAACACCTCTAGCTCAATTGACGAAAGACTATGGATCCATTGTTGTTAGGTCAGATTCTAAGTATAACGACCTCCCAGCTTTATTGGAGGATTTAGAAGAGGATCCAACTTCCGTAACATTCGCTGGAGGATCGGGACCAGGATCCATGTATCATTTAGTCTCTATTTTACCAGCGTATAAGTCTGGAATTGATCATAAATCTATAAAATATGTTTCGTATGATGGCACCGGTGAAGCAATGACGGCTTTACTAGGTGGTAATGCTGGAGCTATTGCAACAGATGCATCATCTGTCACAGAGTATGTAAAGGCAGGAAAAGTAAAAGTACTAGCAGTTGCGGCACCAGAGCGAATAGAAGGAGAGCTTAGTGATGTGCCGACTATGAAAGAGTTAGGTATAGATGCAGAATTTATGATTTGGCGAGGGATATTCGGACCAAAAGAGATGAGTGAGGAAGCGCTTAGCTTTTGGGACGATAAAATTCAGCAAATGGTAGAAACAGAAGAGTGGAAGAAATCAATGGAAAGCGCTGGGTGGGAAAGTGATTATAAAAACTCAAACGATTTCAAATTATTTTTAGATGAGCAAAGTAATCAAATAGCTGAACTGCTTCATGCGCTTGATATGGCTAAATAATCATGCAGAGGGAAAGAGAGTATCTCTTTCCCCTAATTTTTTTCGGAGGTGATGGCAAAGTGAATCTAAGTTTTGATCGTATGATAAGTATTTTATTTTTACTTATAGGGGTTGCATTTATAGCTGGAAGCTTAAAAATTCCAGAAACAGCTTATGGGAGTAATGTAGGACCAGACGTATTCCCAACAGCCTTAGGGGTAATATTAATTCTCCTTAGCTTTCGCCTCTTTTTTGAAACTTGTAATCATTCTTCTGAGAAAATTCAAAAAGTAAAAATAGAATATAAAAGGTTTTTAATTATTTTTGTCTCTGCTATTTTATATGTCTTGTTGCTTGAAAAGTTAGGATATGTAATTACTACAATTTTATTTTTAGTCATTGGATTTCAGGTAATGGAAAAGGGTGGTTGGCTTAAAACTATCCTAATAGCTGGAGGGTTTTCTCTTGGAATATATTTTGTGTTTGTGAAATTATTAGAAGGTTCTTTACCAGAGTTCCCAACAATTTTTTATTGAGAGGTGATAATAGTGGAAGCACTACATTTTCTTGCTGATGGATTTTCGGTTGCGTTTCAATGGCATAATCTACTATTTGCATTTTTTGGAGTATTGATAGGGACAGCAGTTGGAGTACTGCCTGGAATTGGCCCTATGAGCGGGGTTGCCTTATTAATCCCGGTCACGGCCACTATTACAAGCGGGCTTGACCCACAATCTGCCGCTACTAGTTCTATAATTATGTTAGCAGGAGTTTATTATGGAGCCATGTACGGTGGTTCTACGACATCTATTCTTTTGAATACACCAGGTGAGTCGTCTTCTGTTGTAACGGTATTGGATGGATACCAGATGGCGAAGAACGGCCGGGCCGGAGCTGCTTTATCCATTGCAGCTATCGGATCTTTTATTGCTGGGATTGTTTCATTAATCGGTCTTGTGCTTCTTGCAGAACCATTATCCGACATTGCATTAAAGTTTGGGCCAGCTGAATATTTTTCTTTAATGTTATTAGGCTTGTGTGCGGTTAGTGGACTTGCTGGCAATTCAATGACAAAATCTCTTATGATGACAGTATTGGGATTATTGTTAGCTACGATAGGGATAGATGCAGTGTCTGGAGTTGGCCGTTTTACATTTAATAATCCCAATTTATATTCCGGTCTTGAGTTTTTAACAATAGCGGTAGGATTGTTCGCACTAGGAGAAGTATTTAAAACGATAATAGAAAAAGATAACGGGAGTACTGAATTGATAAAAATAGGTAGAATCCTTCCCACTCGAAAGGATTTAAGAGATAGCTCAGGTGCAATTACTCGTGGATCGTTATTAGGCTTCTTTATAGGAGTTCTACCTGGTGCAGGAGCAACGTTGGCATCTTTTTTCTCTTATATCATGGAGAAAAAAGTAAGCAAAAATCCACAGAAGTTCGGAAAAGGTGCAATTGAGGGAGTGGCAGCACCAGAATCTGCTAATAACGCTGCATCTGGTGGAGCTTTAATACCTTTATTAACTCTTGGAATACCGGGATCCGGTACTACTGCTATTTTGATGGGAGCATTAATCATGTATGATGTTCAGCCAGGTCCACTTCTATTCGACAATCATCCACAAGTAGCATGGGGGTTAATCGCTAGTATGTTTTTAGGAAATATTATGCTTCTAGTACTTAACATGCCTCTAGTAAAGGTATTTTCAAAAATTATTGAAACACCTAAGAAATATCTTCTGCCAAGTATTATTGCAATTTCAATCTTTGGTGTCTATGCGGTCCAATACACGGTGTTTGATTTAATGTTACTTCTCTTTTTCGGAGTGGTAGGTTACTTTTTTGCAAAGAACGATTATCCACTTGCTCCTCTAGTATTAGGTTTAGTACTCGGACCAATGATTGAAAACAATATGAGACGTGCGTTAACAGGCTCAAATGGTGACTTCATAGTCTTCTTACAGAGTCCTATTTCTCTAGTATTTCTAATTTTTGCTGTTCTTTGGGTAGTAATACCAATGATTCTGAAAATGAGAGGGAGAAACTTAGTTACCAATGAAGAAGGATGAGAAGTAGTCAGTCGAAATTAAATTTCGGCTGTTTTTTTTATTAAGCTTTGTTAAAGTTATTGGTTGATTTTGACTTGTAAACATTACAAAGGGAAAATTCAAATGACTATTATGAACATAAATAGATTAAGAAAATGGGATGGAGTTAGTTTTCCTGCTTTTTTTATGTGAGATAATTTCATAAATAGAGCTTTATGTATGAAATAAATGCGTTCTCCATTTATTGAATGGAGTGATTACGGCGACTCCAACGGGATGAGGGAGACAGATAAGACATCACAACCACGCGCGTAAGCGATGGATGATGGCTTATCGTTCACCCCGCGGAAAGCGTCCGGCTGTCGCGGAAATCAATTCTACTCTTTGATTTAGAGATTTATTTGCATCATAAATCAACCCTAGCATTTAACATAGCCTTTAATTAAGCTTTACATTAGTAGTTAAATTTCTATTCCAAATGTTATTATCTGTTATCTTTATGAAAAAAAGGGTATTAGTTAATATAATAAAACTTTGTAATTAAAAAGAGATAGTATTTTAGTGGTAATTAATGGATGTTAAAGATGGTGAATCATATATCTGTAATAGTTGGTTATACTTCTGTACACAGAGATTTTACAAAGCTGTAAGTTTATAGCTAATCGAGAGGTGATTAAAATGCGAAAATCATGGATGGTTCTAGTGATATGCTGTATTTTACCGATCATTACAGGCTGTACGGAATATGACCAAATGACTGTACAAAGCGAAGTGATACAAGTCCATGCAGATAGCCCAGCGATGTTGATTGCAAATGGCAATAGATTTACTGAGGTTAGAGAATCTGCTGGGAGTGAATTTACCATTGGAGAAAAGGTTGGAGAAGTACAAGAAAAAGTTGCTTCAGACGTTGTACCAAGCAGCGACTATTCTTCAAATGCCTTAGAGGTTGGTACTGAGATTTATTCTATTCTTGAGGATCCTGATATCTTTCTTGCAAAGGTTTCTGGAAGTAGCTATATGATTTATATTAGTGAATAAGGTTGAAAATAGTTTTTTGAGTTAGTGGAAATAATGTTTTAAACTGAATTGTTCAAAGACAAGGTAAAAGGATAATAATTTAGAGAAGAATACTCTCTAATGGTTAACTTTTACCTTTTACTATTCGTTAAAATAGAACGTATGTGTGGTATAATAAAGAGATAATAGTGCGGTAGCTCAAGGGTGGTTGGCTCACTCCCGATAGGAAGGGGGTGGTGCCTTGTCGGTATTCGAAGCATTAATGTTCGCAGTAGCATTCGCAACATTGGTCGTTGTAATACTGTCATTTAACCATAAAAAATAACCCATCCTTGAGTTGAGAGCTCTGATGGGTTAATCCTTTTACCAGCCAATCCCTTTGGGAACCAACTATTATATTTGGCTGATTGATGCACTAACATCAATCAGTCTTTTTTAATGTACTCAGTAGTTACTTTAAGTATACGTTTGGACAGAATTCTTTTCAAGTAGTTAGGTTCCATTAAAGTAACGTCCTCTTTTCTTAAAAATCACGATAAACTATGATTTCAATAGACTTAACCAAACAAATGAATCCTTAGTTTTTCTTGTACAGATCTATAAATAATTATCAACAATAATCATTTAGTTATTATTTCATGGTTTTTTTCTATTATTTATTCATGTATTATATAAATAATTGAAATTTATATATATTTATATAATTCAATTTATTATACGAATTTATCATTCTCTTTTTTAGTATGATTATTGTAGATTAATAGGATGGAGGAGAAAAAATAATGAATGCGGTTACTATAGTAATTGGATCTATCTGTATTTTATTAATTGCTTATCGTTTGTATGGCACATTTATGGCTGCAAAAGTATTAAAATTAGATGATTCCAAACCAACCCCGGCACATGAACTGGAGGATGGGAAAGATTACGTACCCACGAACAAATGGGTCACGTTTGGTCACCATTTTGCTGCGATTGCTGCGGCGGGACCATTAGTTGGACCGATATTAGCGGCACAGTTTGGTTATTTGCCTGGCTTGCTTTGGCTTCTAATAGGTGCGGTGATAGGGGGAGCAGTTCATGACATGGTTGTGCTATTTGCATCCATGCGTCAGGATGGGAAATCATTATCTGAAATTGCGAAAAAAGAGCTCGGTCCTGTGGCAGGCTTTTGTGCAGGATTAGCAATGCTATTTATTATTACGATAACGATGGCGGGTCTTTCTTTAGTCGTGTTGAGCGCATTAGAGAGAAATCCGTGGGGAACCTTTGCAGTAGGAATTACAATTCCCATTGCAATGGCAGTTGGGTTGTACCATAAGAAAACAGGAAACTTGAAAGTAGCTACGATCGTAGGCTTTGGACTTATTATGGCGGCTATTATTTGGGGACCTAATATTCAAGGAACTGCATTTGGTGATTTCTTAACATTAGAAAAGAGTACAATCGCTTTAGCTTTACCAATCTATGCATTTTTTGCAGCAGCTCTACCAGTTTGGTTATTGCTAGCACCTCGCGATTATTTAAGTACTTTTATGAAAATTGGTGTTTTTGCAGCATTAATCATTGGTGTGTTCTATGTAAACCCAGCAGTTCAATTTCCTGCATTAACTGAGTTTATCAATGGTGGTGGTCCAATTATTGCGGGACCGGTTTGGCCATTCGTTTCCATTACCATTGCTTGTGGAGCGATATCAGGGTTCCACGCATTCGTTGGTTCAGGGACAACTCCAAAAATGATTAATCGCTGGAGCGACATTAAAGGGGTAGCCTTTGGCGCAATGCTTGTAGAGTGTTTAGTTGCAATTATGGCTTTGATTGCTGCTGTATCATTAATGCCAGGAGATTATTTTGCTATAAACTCCACACCAGAGAAATACGCTACATTAGGAATGGAAACAGTTCATCTAGATAAGCTTAGTGAGGAAATTGGAATGGACTTGGAAGGAAGAACAGGCGGGGCTGTTACGCTTGCTGTAGGTATGACGTATATCTTTACAGAAATTCCTATCTTTGAAAAAATGGCCTCTTATTTTTATCAATTTGTTATCCTCTTTGAGGCAGTCTTCATCCTAACGGCGATCGACTCGGGAACACGAGTTGCTCGTTATCTGATCCAAGACTTCGGGGGGACATTCTTTAAACCTTTAAAAAGGACGGATTCGTTATGGGCAAATATTTTTGCCAGCGCCTTAGCGTGCTTTTTATGGGGCTATTTACTTTATTCCGGTGATATTAGTTCGGTTTGGGCACTATTCGGAGTATCTAACCAGCTGATGGCTTCTATTGGTTTAATAATAGGAGCAACTATTGTACTAAAGATTGCAGATAAACGATGGTATATACTTACATGCCTGATACCTCTTTCTTATTTGTATGTCACTGTAAATGTAGCGGGGTATTGGATGGTAAAAAATGTGTACTGGAATTCAGACAATCCTGGATTTAGCTTTTTAAATGGGACACTGTCTGTAATTATGCTAGTCCTTGGTTTTATTATACTCGTAACCTCTATCCGGAAATGGGTTGAACTTTGGAAAATACCACAGAAAAAGTTAGTTGAACTTGCCGAGAAGGGTGCCGTCTAATTAATATAGAGAGGCCTTAAATGAATAAGTAACATTTTAAATTACTAACCCATCCGAGTGTTTATCGGATGGGTTAGTGCGTGTTGGTCATTTAATGTTGCTGCATTTGATAGTTACACTGTAAATTTAGAAATTTTTATCTGTAAATCTTCTGCAAGATTTGCTAAGGAAACAGCTGCTGCAGTTACTTCCTCCATAGAAGCTAATTGCTCCTCGGATGCAGAGGCTACAGATGCAGAATTGTCTGATGTCACTTTTGTTGCTTCGGACATTTCTTGTGCTCTTGTAGTAACTTGAGTAACCTGAGTTTGAATTTTGTTGGAGATCAGTGAGATATTACTTACTTGGTCTTTAACTTGCTCAACAGCTGTTAGGATATCATGAAATGTCACCTTCGTTGAATGAGCAATCCTTATACCAGATTTAACTCTTTCCTTTGCATCATTAATGGATTGAATGGTTTTTTTGGTGTCACCTTCAATCTCAACAGCAATACCTGTAATATCTGATACAGATTTTCTTGTTTGTTCGGAAAGCTTTCTCACTTCACCAGCCACTACGGCAAATCCTTTTCCTGCTTCACCAGCTCTGGCTGCTTCTATCGCTGCGTTTAATGCAAGTAGGTTCGTTTGCTCTGCGATATCTGTTATTAATTTTAATACATGTACAATTTCGGCTGTTCGATTATTAAGGATGACAAGTGCGCTATCCGTATCTTCTACAGCCTCGCTTATACGATTCATTTGTGTAACGGTTTCTGACACAAAATTTGAACCCTCTATAGTCATTTGATTCGTAGAAATTGTTAGTTGTAAAGCTGAATTAGCCTGTGCTGCAATATGTGTTATTTCAACTGAGCTTTCTTCAGCTGAAACAGCAGATTCGTCTGAAATACGTTTCTGATGTTCGGTATCATCTGACACTTGTTGAATAGTAGTAGAGATTAATTCGGTGCCCTTCATCGTTTCATCGGCACTAGCCATCAATTCTTCGGCTGAAGCTGCAACTTGGTTGGAGCTATCTGAGACATGAGAAATGATTTCTTTTAAATTTAAAGTCATTTTCTCAAAAGCTACTTGTAATGTAGCTACTTCGTCACGAGAATGGATTTTCTTCATATCAACTACTAGATTCCCGTTTGCGATTTCTTCTGCATTTTTAGTAATTTGTTTAATTGGAGAAACAATGCGATTTGTGAAAAACACAACAATTGCGATACTACCTATTAATAAAATCAATGCTAAAGCAATAGAAATACTTATGATACTATCTATTTTTGCATGCAAATACATTTGCATGTCCGTATATTCTTTGTTTATATTTCTTTTTAGTTCTATGACGTCATTTATTAACCCTTTTGTTCGTAGAGATTGACGTTTGACCTCGGCTTGATTGTTATTTGTTATAGCAGCTTCTGTCTCTTTTAAGACTTCATTATATTTCTTAGATATTTGTTGAGAAATATCTATTTGTTTTTCACTAGTCAAACTAGGAGTTAATATATCGTAAGTGGATTGGATAGAGTCTAAGTCTACCTGTATATCATTTTTATTGCTCTCTGATGTGTTGAGAGAATATGCACTTAATGATTTTTGTAAGCTTTTGGTTGAGCTATTAAGTTCCTCTACATTAAGAAGTGTTTGAACAATTGTCTCCGTAGAAGCATTTAAAGATTTTAACTGAATAATATTAAAACCGATAATGCAAGTGGAGAGCATTAAGGGAATAATGGAAATGAGTAATATTTTTTGTTTAAGTTTCAATCTATCGTCACCTTAATTTCTATTTTAATATTGTAATATTCCCATTTGAAATTTCTTCTCGTAATTTCTTCAATCTTTCCTCTTCAGTAGGTGAAAGGTCGATAATGCGAATAGGTGCAATATCTACACCGTTCTCTTTTAAACCTAATTCACTATTCTTGTTAGCAATTTTTCCGGATTCAACAATTTCTTTTACAGTATTAAATATTACTTGATCCACCTGTTTAATCATGGAGCTGACAACTGCTTTTTCAGCTAAGTAAAACTGATCACTATCTACACCGAAAGAATATGTACCTAAACGTTGGGATTCATTTATAACGCCTACACCAGTAAATCCTGCAGCGGGATAGATAAAGTCTGCTTTATCAGCGATAAATTGCTCAGCGATTTTTTCTCCTAATTTATCGTCATCATAAGTATTGGCATACTGACTTAGTATTTCTGCATTGGGGTTTTCAGATTTAACTCCCTGAACAAACCCTTTTTCAAATTTTTGTATGAGAGGATTGTTTTCTCCACCGACGAACCCAACTACGTTAGTCTTGGTTTTCATACCAGCTAGTGCCCCTATTAAAAAAGAAGCTTCTTCTTCTTTGAAAGTAATATTATAAATATTAGGAAGATCTGACTGAGAGTCAATTAATAAAAAAGTCTTGTCTGGATACTTTTTTGCTATTGTTTCCATAGGTTCTAGCATAGAGAATCCTAAACCAATGATTAAATCATTCTCTTGTTTTACTAATTCCTCTAAACCATTTTCATAGGTTTTACTATCTTGGATTTCTCGATAATCAAAAGAAATATTTAATTCATCTCGTGCCTTTTCAAGACCCGCAAATCCTAAATCTGAAAAAGATTGGTCGCCTAAACCAGCTTCTGAAAGCATGATACCTATTTTCATTTGGTTGCTTTGATTGTCTATTTGGGAACTCGAACAAGCAGTTATCATGAGACTAAAAATTATTATACTTATAATAAGGATAATTTTATTCATTAAATCAATTCCAATCTTTATTTATTGTCACTAAGAAGATATCGTCCGTATTTTATATTTATTTATATATATTAAAATAGTAACTTTAGTTGAAAAATTCTATTACTTCTATATTTAAGACAGATAAAAACCCATCGGAGAAAAGTTCTCGATGGGCTGCTACTTATTTCTTTTATATATGAACAAAATTAAACCCCAAACCTCTGTCTATATCCACATTTTCTGCACATTTCTTCAACGGCTTCTCTTCTTGTGAATCCATCATAAAGTGCATTTGCTCGTTCACTTTCAATGATTTCGGAGAAGGGGGTTTTATTGACATTGCCTAAGTTAATGACACCTTCACCGTCTAAACAACACGGGACAACTGTTCCGTCTACTAAGATGGCGGCTTGGCTACGAAGGGCGTGGCAGAATCCTTTGCCGTCGTCCTCAGGGGCTTGAAGGCTTGGCCATTGAAATTCATGGTCTTGGTTTAGGAAAACGTTTGGTGCAATTTTAATCCCTTTGCCTGGCTGTACCTTTTCTTCGATCTTGAAGTCTAGGTTATATTCGTTTTCTAGAATTTCTAAGGTTTCACGATTTCTTCGTTGTACCAGATCAGACACCTGATCTTGTTGGAGATTCCATAAACGATAGGAAATGATAGTATTATGCTCTCTCGAATCACGAACAAATTCAAGAATATCTCCTAGGTACTTTTCTCGATTCTCAGATCCCTCATGGCCATCAAAGCTGTGAAGAGAGAAGTTTATTTGGCGTAGTGCAGGTTTTCCTAATAATTTCTCTCGGTTCTTCTTAATAAGTGTCCCGTTTGTAGTAATATTCACTTTAAACCCTTTGGCATGAGCTGCGTCTAGAAGCTGGTCAATTCTAGCATGGAGCAATGGCTCTCCTTTAACATGCAGGTAAATATATCTCGTATGGTCCTTTATCTGATCAAGGATGTTATTAAAGGCATCCAATTTAATGATGTTGGCCTTGCGAGCAGTTGGTGGACAAAAGCTACAAGCAAGATTACAAACACTTGTAATTTCAATATACATCTTCTTAAAAGTTTTCAAGTTTTCTTCACCGTTCCAGTTCTATTTGATAAACAACTATACTCATTTTAACAGAAAATGAATTTAGGAGAGGACTTTCTAAAAGTATATTTTTGTGTAGGAGGAAAATACTCAGACTTTGCCGAACAAAGCATTAAGAAATACTCTATGAAAATACAAGGAGGCGAGTACAGTGGCGAACAAAATTCGTTGGGGAGTTTTAAGTACAGCAAGAATTGCGCAAGAGCAGCTTATTCCGGCTATCAAAAGGGCGAGCAATGCTGAATTGGTTGCTATTGCGGGTAGAGGAAGTAATGTTCACGATGTGGCGAGAGCTTTAGATATTCCTATTGCTTATGAAAGCTATGAGGAGCTTCTCGCTAATCCAATAATTGATGCGGTCTATATTCCGCTACCTAATCATTTGCATAAGGAGTGGGTATTTAAATCAGCTAAGGCAGGAAAGCATATACTTTGTGAAAAGCCCATTTCTCTTACAGCAAAAGAGGCGTCAGAGATGGTAGAAATTTGTATGGAACAAAATGTGAAATTCATGGAGGCTTTCATGTATCAGCTCCATCCACAGCATAATCGTGTGAAAGAACTGATTTCATCTGGTGCGATAGGAGAAATTAAACTAATCACATCAAGTCACTCATTTTATATGGGCAATCGTAAAAGCCAATTTAGAATGAATAAAGAAATGGGGGGAGGCAGTCTATTTGATGTGGGCTGTTATTGTATTCATGCAATCCGATACATGGCGGGTGCAGAACCAGTGAAGGTCCATTGCTTGGCAGATCTAGATAGTGAAACCGAAGTCGACATAAGTGCTTTTGGAACTTTACAATTAGATAATGGTATTCATGCTACCTTCAATTGTAGCTTTGACATGGCAGGAAGAAATGAATATGAAATAGTGGGATCTTTAGGGACGATTAAAGTACCATTCGCATTTCGGCCAGACCAGAATGGTGGTTTAGGAAGAATTTTAATCCAACAACATGACATGACACGAGAAGAAAGTATACATGGTGACCTCTACCGTATAGAAGTGGAACATTTCTCGGATGCCATCTTAAACAACACAAACCCCGAAGTGACTGGGGGATTTAGTGTGGAGAACATGCGAGTGATAGAAGCTTGTCTGGAATCTATTAAAACAGGTGAAGTGATAGAAATAATAAGTTAAATTATATTTTATTTATGGAGTGCTATATGAGGGGTATTAAAGGACTGCTAGTACAATTCATCACCTAAAAAAGCACCGCAATTGCGGTGCTAAAATTTTTATATTTTAGTGACTACTAAATACACTTGGAAATAGACAATTTATTCGTTATCAAAGCCTTCTTTCATTTAGAAGGATTTTTCAATGTTATTCTGTTTCTTTATAGATAAAATAATCAAAATCGGCAGGCAGACTTTGCCCCGAAGTATCCTGACACTGCATACCGACAAATGCACCGGTAAAGAAGCCGCCACCTTGAATATAGTCATCGGATAATTTATGTGAAGCAAATGGAATAGGGATTAGTGTCCAGCTTTCGCCATTATATGAATACGAATATTCGTAAATAGACGTCTTAACATCTACTCGTAGATATATATATTCCAACTCTTCAGGAATAATAATTTCTCTTCCTTGGAGCGGTTGGTCAAACACAAAGTTATCGCATGTACTTAACTCAAGAATTCTTCCCTTTTCCTCATGCCACGAAATCTGAAGTGCTGTCCAGTTTTCCGTATTATAGTAATTAACAAGACCAGCCGATTGCTGGAAGCTATTCGGGTTAAAGGCTACTTTTGTTTCTGCAGTGAAGTTAAAGTGTTGCCAACGTCTTGCTATAAACGCTTGTGTAAATTTTGATGTTAATGATTCCTTCCCGTAAAGCCTTAAATGGCCGGGGTTATCTTTTAATGAAACAATATGTTCTCCAAGTGGTATACGCAGTGATTGGAAATGATTATTTAAGCGTTCGCCATTAAAATTGTCCTTCTCCTCAAAATCTTTTTCCCATGCTACTTCTTCAATAGCTGGCCCTTCAATTTCAAGTGATGGTCCGTTACCATTAACGACATAAGGCCAATCATTCTTCCACTCTAATCTTTGAATGGCCGTCTCTCTTCCCAGTGGACAATATCCTCGTGGATCGAGTAATGGCTGGTTATCTTTTGGTAGTGGTCTGCCAGTTAAGTGAACTAAAAACCATTCATCCGTATGGGTGTGAACGATAGAAGCATGACCAGACTTTTGTAAAGGATTTCGTGGATAGGGAAATGAAGTTATTAACGGATTATCCGGATGTACCTCGTAAGGCCCCTCTAATTTTTTCGAACGTGCAATAGTTGCAGCATGGTCGTATTTTGTGCCACCTTCTGCAGTCAATAAATAATAATAGTCATTGATCTTGTAAAGGTGAGGGGCCTCTACCAACTTAATATCTGTTCCTTTAAAAATAATAGTAGACTCCCCAACTAGTTTTTGCTGCTTTACATCATATTCCTGAAGTTCAATACCATAAAAATTATGATGGTGAAGACGGTGATCCCATTTCATATTTACTAAGTACTTTTTTCCAGATTCATCATGGTATAAGGATGGATCAAAACCAGAACTGTTCAGATAGATAGGCTCTGACCATTCTCCGTCAATTTTGTCGCATGTAACAAGATAGTTATGGCAATCCTTCCATTGTCCCTCTGTGACTTTTACATCCGTGAAAATTAGCCAAAACTGGCCATCACTGTAGGATAATGCAGGAGCCCAAACACCACCGGAGTTAGGATTCCCCATCATATTCAATTGACTAATACGATTAAGAGGACGGGAAGCTAAACGCCAATTTTTTAAATCCTTTGAATGATAAATACCAACACCGGGGAACCATTCAAATGTAGAAACGGCAATATAATAGTCTTCCCCAACTCTGCAAATACTTGGATCTGGATTAAACCCGGGTAAAATGGGATTTCGTATAGTTGTCAATTGTCATCATCCTTTGCATCCGATTATTTTTTGTCTACTTCAAGCTTATGTAGTTTCTATACAATACATTTGAAGATAGACTTCGCAGTATTGATGTCTCTTCTAATAATCTCGAAATAAATTTTCCAATATACCAATACATTTAACACTAGAAAAAATAAAACGGCAAGTCATAATTTTTAGATAATTTTAAAACTAGTAAAGCTTTTATTCTAATGTATTATCTTGTTGGATACTGACACTCAAAAAATTTTCAATGGAAAAAGCAGCAACCCCTAGAGCCGTAGATCGTGTCGAGAGCTCTGAAAAATCGATTTGCAAATCATTTTGTTGGAACCATAAAGCTTGATTCGAGACTCTCTTGTTTAACGAGTACTTTAACCATTTTTCAGAGTAAGCTAAACGGTTACCGATGATTACTTGTTGTGGGTTAAAGATATTAATAATGTTATTAATACCGATACCTAAATAGTCTCCCGTCTGTTCAAACAGTTTAATGACCTCGTCATTTCCACTCTCTGCTAGGTTTACTAAACCTTCTAAGTCTTGCGTATCAGAAGGAATATCCAATTTCTCAGCATGTCTAATGAGAGCTTGTTCTGAAGCATATAACTCCCAGCAACCCTCGTTTCCACAGCGACATTTAGCATCCCCTGCTTGGATGGTCATGTGACCTAATTCACCAGAGAATCCATTAAATCCTTTATAAAGGGAGCCATTGAGTATTAACCCAACACCGATACCTATACCAGCACTCACGTATATGACGTTTTCAAAATCTTTACCTGCACCGAAATGTTTTTCCCCGTATGCTCCGGCATTGGCTTCGTTTTCTATGATGATTGGAAGATTATATTTTTCTTCTAGTACCTCTTTCAGGTTTACATTTCTCCAGTTTAAATTCGGTGCTAGTAGAATGTTACCATCCTTATCCACAATCCCAGGTACGCCAACACCGATTCCTATAACGCCATGAGGACATTCAGGAGTGGCAGTGAGGAGGAACTCTATTGTTTCAAATAACTTTATCTCAATCTGTTCATAGGATAAATTCTTAAATGTTATTTGCTTCTCTTTGTGAATATTTCCGTTAAGGTCTGTTAGCACGCCAAGTAAATAGTTAACACCTATGTCTATTCCGATGGAGTAACCTGCTTTTTCATTGAAAAGCAACATAACTGGTCTTCTTCCACCACTGGATTCTCCAGGCCCAGATTCATAGATGAGATGTTCGTCTAGTAAATCATTTACTAAAGATGACACAGTTCCTTTGTTTAATCCGACCTGACTTGCAACAGAGGCCCTGGAGATAGGGGAATTGTATTTTATTTTATCTAGAACTAGCGATTTGTTCCCTTTTTTCACCACATGATGATTCCATGTTTGGTTAGCACTCAGTTTCATCCTATTCAGCTCTTTCTATATCATTTTCATCATTCTAACATATAAATGACAAAGAAAAAAACTTTGTTTATCCACTAGACTAACATAGTGTTATTTGCTACAATGAAAACGCATACAATAGTCAGAATATTGTTGTAAAAATAATTTGGGGTGGGGGAAATAAGAATGAAAATCAACAAAATGATTAAAATTCTATTATTTGCTTCTGTATTTTATTTATTGGCAGGATGTTCAGATTCAAACGAAACATCTTCAAACGCAAATGGGGACAAAGAGATTAAGTTTATGCATTTATGGCCCGAAGGAAGTTCCAAGCAGCATTACGATGTAGTAAATGAAATTATTGCGGATTATGAAAAAGAACATGAAGGAGTCAAGGTGGATCTGGAAGTTTTAAGTAATGAACAGTATAAAGACAAGTTAAGAGTTTTATCGACATCTAAAGAGCTTCCTGATGTAGGGATGACCTGGGCAGCAGGGTTCTTAGAGCCATATGTTGGTGGTAACATGTTCGCTCCTTTAGATGATGTCATTAAAGATCAATTAAGCGATAGCTTCGTTCCAGGAACTGCGGAAGCCTATGCCCTAGACGGTAAAACATACGGTTTACCATTAGAGTTAAACATTGTAACTCTTTATTATAATAAAGCCATGTTTGAGGAACATAATTTAGAAGCACCAAAGACTTTTGAAGAATTAGAAAATGTTATAAAAGTCTTTAAAGAAGATGGTATTGATCCAATTGCTTTAGGAAACAAAGATGCTTGGACAGGGTCACTTTGGTATATGTATTTAGCGGATCGTCTTGGAGGAGCAGAAGTTCTAAACAAGGCAATTGATCGTTCAGGTTCTTTTGAAGATCCAGCATTAGTAGAGGCAGCGAAAAAGGTACAAGATCTTGTGAATATGGGTGCATTCGTCAATGGGTTTAATGGTTTAGCAGATGAAGAAGCAAAAAGTATGTTCATGAGTGAGCAGGTTCCAATGTATTTGATAGCTACTTGGGATCTACCGAACTATACAACAAATGAATCTGTTCCGCAGGAATTTAGAGATTCTGTTGAATATCTGAAATTCCCGACTGTTGACGGTAATGGAGATATGGATAGCTTTGTTGGAGGACCAGGGGTAGGGCTATTCGTAGCTGAGAACTCAGATGTAAAAGAAGAAGCAAAGGATTTTGCAGCATACTTTGTTAAGCAATGGGGAGAAAAAGCTGTTACACAAGCTGGCGTAATCCCTGCTACTAAAGTAGATGCAGATTCATTGGATCTTCCGGAGATGTATATCAATATTTTGAATGAACTAAATGAGGCAAGTAATATTACTCTATTTGCAGATGTTCAAATGAGTCCAAATGTGGCGCAAGTTCATTTAGATTCTATTCAAGCTCTTTTTGGAAAGGAAATGACTCCAGAAGAATTTTCAAAAGCACATGAGGATGCCCTTTCAAAATAGAAGATAGCTTTAAGAAGAATTGTCAGTGTATGTGAGGGTTATCCTATTAGTTGGATAGCCCTTGTCTACCTGATAAGGAGGGAGTTACTTGTTATGAACAAGGTAATGTCTAACAAACTGCTAATAGCGTTATATATTTCTCCGGCGCTATTACTAGTTTTGGTGTTGGTATTCATTCCGCTAATTTTATCGGGATACTATGGCTTAATGGAATGGGATGGGATAGGTGAAAAAACGTTCGTCGGATTAGAGAATTATATAAAAGGTCTCCAGGATATGAAATTTTGGAGTAGTGCCTATCATTCATTCTTGTTAGCGATATTCTCCACGCTGAGCTTGGCCATTTATTTAACAATATCTTTTGTTTTGGCATCCAAGATAAAAGGATCTGATCTTTTAAGAAAAATATATTTAATACCGATGTTACTGTCCTCTGTGGCGATAGCACAGCTCTGGATTAAAGTGTATAACCCATCTAACGGTATTTTAAATGTTTTTCTAAAGCAAATAGGAGTGGAAAACCCTCCTGCTTGGTTAGCGGATCCGTCTCTCGTTTTGTTTGCTATATTTATCCCGATTTTGTGGCAATATGCAGGATTTTATATTTTGATTTACTATGCTGCATTGAAGAATATCCCAGAGTCATTAATTGAAGCAGCAAGAATGGATGGTGCTACAGCATTCCAAATTGCCACAAGGATTAAGCTGCCATTAATCAAAGAAGTCGTAAGTGTGACAGTCGTATTAGCGATAATTGGGTCGTTAAAATACTTTGATTTAATTTATGTGATGACTTCTGGTGGTCCGAATGGTGCAAGTGAAGTAATGGCTTCCTATATGTATAAACTAGCATTTTCAAGCTATAACTTTGGATATGGAAGTGCGATTGGATTCCTTCTATTAATTATTACTTTAATTGTAACTTTTGTTATTCGTAAATTAACTACACCAAAAGAGAGAATAGAATATTAAAGGAGGTTTGTATATGAAACGCGTTGGCTACTTCTTTCTATATTTCAGTCTAATAGTAGTAGCATTGTTTCAAATCATCCCGCTAATATGGTTATTTATTTTCTCATTAAAAGATAATCGGGAAATATTTGCGGGATCACCATTTGCCTTACCTTCTGAGTTTAGGTGGGAAAATTATCTAAAAGTTTGGGATGGAGGTATAGGAGTTTACTTTTTTAATAGTGTTTGGATTACAGCTCTTGCGATAGTGTTAACTGTTCTTTTTGCAAGTATGGCTACTTTTGCTATTACTCGAATGAGGTGGAAGCTAAGCGGAGCTGTACTAAGTCTGTTTATCATCGGGTTAATGATTCCTATCCATTCAGCGCTTATCCCACTCTACAGTATGTTTTTGAGTGTAAATTTAATAGATAACCCGTTCGGTGTTGTTATTACATATACAGCCTATAATCTGCCAATTACCATGATGATCTTACTCGGGTTCTATTACACGCTACCAAAGGAAATTGAGGAAGCTGCTGTTATAGACGGTTGCTCAGTTAATCGGATGTTTTTTAAGGTTATTCTTCCAATGACCACACCAGTAATGGCTACAACAGTAGTCATTAATATGATCTATAACTGGAATGAGTTTGTGTTCGTCAATACATTTATAAGCTCTGAGAAATACAAAACGTTAACGGTTGGTATCCAAAATTTCATTGGACAGTATATGACGGATTGGGGAGCGATAGGAGCTACACTGATCATAAGCGTATTGCCAATCATTATCGCCTTTATTTTCTTTAGCAATAAAGTAGTGGAAGGTATCTCGGCAAGTGCTGTGAAAGGGTAAAGCTAATAGCTTCACGTATATAGAAGCTATTACCCATTGCTTGATTTTAATGCCTCTTGTTTTTCACTTACTTTTTGAAATGCAAGGAGGCCAAATCTCATAGATATAAGAGCATAGACGCTTCCGCCAAATATAAATCCGATAGCTGGAAGAATGCTTATTAAATAGAAGAAGGGCAATAAGCAGAGAAAGATGAATAGCGTAGTAATTGGATTGATTAGCATAATAAAAAAGGAATTTTTTATCACCTGTCCTAGCTTTAAATTGAAATGTACAAAGGATGGAAAAAGGTAAAACAAAAACATAATGAATAGTAGCATAAAAGCAAATAGAGGAAGGTATGTCCAACTTAAAAGCTTGCTATTGGTAGATTGAATATAAAAAATATCTAACACAATAACTACTCCGATGATGGTAACAAAGATTCCTAACAAATTGCTTTTAACAAATTCATTTCTATAATGCTTCCAGAAAGTACTGAACAAGGGTAAATCGGTTTCACCTTTCAGCCACTCTCTTACAACTGCGAACATCGAAATAGTGGAGGGGAAAAAACCGAAAATTACGCCACCTAGCAGAGTAAAAAGTATCCATAGCACATTTAAATAAGCAAATTTAGTAATCCATTCGGTTGCGTTATAAATAAAGCTACTAGTTGCATTCATAGAAATCCGCCTTTGTTTTCTATTTTTTTTAATAAGTTAAATAATTATTAATAGCATACACTCTACTTTTGAAGAATGTCACCACTTTTATTTGAAAGTTATAACTTTGTTCAGATAATTTACAAACTAAATTAAAATACGCTCAGTGATATAACATCCTAAATCTGGTTGCTGAGAGTATAATCCGGAGGTATAAATGATGGTCTATTTTCAAAATGTAAAAAAAGTTAGATTCGAAGGTGCTACTTCGAAAAATCCTTATGCATTTAAGTTTTATAATCCGCAGGAGAAAATTGGCGATAAAACAATGGAAGAGGCCTTAAGGTATGCCGTGTCCTATTGGCATACGTTTACAATGGACGGTTCAGATCCATTTGGAGCGGGAAGTATGAATCGCCCTTGGGACAATTTTAGGGGGTTGGATTTAGCAAAAGCAAGGGTAGAGGCGTCCTTTGAGTTCTACGAAAAGATGGATGTCCCGTTTTTCTGCTTCCATGATGTTGATATTGCTCCAGAGGGAATTAATTTAAAGGAAAGCAATAATAATTTAGACGTGATTGTAAGCATGATAAAGGATTATATGAAAACTAGTAAAGCAAAATTGCTTTGGAATACGGCAAATAACTTTACCCATCCTCGCTTTGTTCATGGAGCTGCAACTTCGAGTAATGCGGATGTATTTGCGTACTCCGCTGCTAAAGTGAAAAAAGGGTTAGAAATTGGTAAGGAGCTTGGTGCACAAAATTATGTGTTCTGGGGTGGGCGAGAAGGTTACGACACTTTATTGAATACAAATATGAAACTAGAATTGGATAACCTGGCTCGTTTTTATCATATGGCTGTAGATTACGCTAAAGAAATTGGCTTTGATGCTCAATTCTTAATAGAACCAAAACCAAAAGAGCCATCTACTCACCAATATGATTATGATGTAGCCACTGCACATGCATTTTTACAAAGCTATGGTCTGGAAAAATCATTCAAGTTTAATATTGAAGCAAATCATGCAACGCTTGCTGGTCATACATTTGAGCATGAGCTTCATTATGCGCGCATTAATAATATGTTAGGCTCAGTTGATGCTAACCAAGGTAACCCACTTCTTGGATGGGATACCGACGAATTCCCAACAGATTTATGGACTACAACTCTTGCGATGTATGAAATCTTGCAAAATGGTGGACTAGGCAGAGGTGGTTTAAACTTTGATGCAAAAGTTAGAAGAGCATCATTTGAACCAGAGGACTTGTTCCATGCACATATCGCTGGAATGGACGCTTTTGCAGTAGGTTTACGAGTGGCTCAAAATCTAATAGATGATAAAGTGCTTGAAAATGTTGTAGAAGATCGTTACAAAACGTACAAAGAAGGCATTGGATTAGAGATAGTTGAAGGTAAAACAGATTTCCATAAACTAGAAGCATATGCTTTAGAGCTACAAGATATTAAACAGACTTCCGGTCGTCTAGAGCAGATTAAGGCGACAATCAATCAGTATTTATTACAGGCGTTTAAGAAATAATACGCTTTCATATGGTAGGGGGGCTGAAGTATGAAATATGTCATTGGAGTAGATTTAGGAACGAGTGCTGTAAAAATATTACTCATAAATAAAAACGGAAAAGTCGTTCAAAGTGTTTCGAGATCATACCCCTTAATACAGGAAAAAACAGGTTACAGCGAACAAAATCCTCAGCACTGGGTTGACCAAACACTTTTGGGGTTAGAGGAGCTTTTGAAGGATTACTCGGACGATGTTGTGAATATAGAAGGGTTAAGTTTTTCTGGTCAGATGCACGGTCTGGTTCTGTTAGATGAGCAAAATGAAGTATTACGGCCTGCGATTCTTTGGAATGACACTCGTACTTCCGCTCAGTGTCAGCAAATCTATGATGTGATTGGCGAGGAAAGACTGCTTCAAATAACAAAAAATCCTGCTTTAGAGGGTTTTACTCTACCGAAAATATTATGGGTGAAGGAACATGAGCCAAATATATTTGAGAAGGCAAAGACATTTATACTCCCTAAGGATTATCTAAGATTTAAACTTACAGGACAACTACATATGGAGTATTCGGATGCTGCTGGAACTCTTCTACTAGATGTTAGTAGAAAAGAATGGAGCACGGCTATATGTACATTATTAGATATCAATCCTAGTCTATGCCCTCCATTGGTAGAATCCCACGACGAAGTTGGTTCACTTTCTTTGGAGGCTGCGCAAGCCACTGGTCTTTCAGCTACTACTCGTGTATTTGCTGGTGGTGCGGATAATGCATGTGGAGCGATAGGTTCTGGAATTTTAGAAGATGGAAAAACTCTATGCAGCATAGGTACATCCGGAGTTGTATTATCCTATGAAGCAACATCGAATAAAAATTTTGATGGAAAGGTTCATTATTTTAATCACGGAGCGCCGGATGCTTTTTATACAATGGGTGTAACGCTTTCAGCAGGATACAGCTTAACTTGGTTTAAAGAGGTATTTGCAAAGGAAGAATCGTTCCAACAACTATTGTCTGAGGTAGGTTCTGTTCCAGTAGGTTCAAATGGGTTAGTATTTACCCCTTATCTAGTTGGAGAAAGAACTCCTTATGCAGACGCGGCAGTTCGTGCAAGTTTTATTGGGATGGACAGTTCTCACCAACGTAAGAATTTTACTCGTGCAATTTTAGAAGGAATAACATTCTCTCTGCTAGAATCTATTGAAATCTTTCGACAAAACGGTAAGTTAATAGATACTATTGTGTCCATTGGCGGTGGCGCTCAAAATGAAGATTGGCTTCAAATGCAGGCAGATATTTTTAATGCCAAAATTGTTCGCTTAACGAGTGAACAGGGCCCAGGAATGGGTGCTGCGATGTTAGCAGCCTATGGTTGTGGATGGTTCGATTCGTTAAAGGATTGTGCAGACGAGTTTTTGAAGGTGGAGAAGCAGTTTACTCCTATTAAAGCCAATGTAATAAAATATAAGAAATTATTTCCTATTTATCAAAAGGTTTATTTTCACACGAAAGACCTGAATAAAAATCTTTTAGAATTCCGTGAGTAAGGATGAATAAATTGAGTCTCAACTTATATAGTTGGGACTCTTATTTATAAGGCGATTGGAAGTGAAATTACATAGGAGAGGAATGAAGCAAAGTGTTAGTGCAGAAGAAGCTAATTGGATTAATAGACGACGACCAGCCTGTTACATTGTTTACAGTAAAAAATAAAAATGGTTTTGAAATATCTTGCATGAATTATGGATGTGTAATTACTAAAATTTTAGCATCTGACCGTAGAGGGCAATATGAAAATGTAGTATTGGGGTTCGATACAATTGAGGAGTACGGTCAAAACGCCAAGTATTTAGGAGCTGTCGTAGGTCGAGTCGCTGGTCGTATTAAACGAGGAACTTTCCGCTTAGGAGAGAATGTCTACAATATTCCAAAGAACGAGAAAAACAACCATATACATGGAGGGGCCAAAGGATTCAGTCACGTATTATGGGATGCTACCGTGTTAGAAGGAGAAGAGGAAACAACGATTGAATTTACATACTTAAGTGAAGATGGGGAAGAGGGGTACCCTGGAAATTTAGAAATGAAAGTAACTTATACGATTCTAAATGAAAGAGACACTCTATCTATTACGTACAAAGGTATTTGTGATAGGGATACTGTGGTAAACGTAACAAATCACTCTTATTTCAATCTTAGTGGAAACCTACAGAGGGATGTATTGGACCATGAACTAATGATAGAAAGTTCTACATACTTGGAGTTGGATGAGGAATTTCTCCCAACTGGAAATTTAGTTCCAGTAGATGATACTGTATTTGACTTTCGGAAGTTTCGTAAAATTGCTGATGGAGTAGACTCGGTTCATCCTCAAACTGTGCTAGTAGGTCACGGTTATGATCATCCATTTCTATTGGAAGATAATTCTGGCACAATCGTATTAACAGAAAAGGAAAGTGGTCGCAAACTAATAGTAGAAACGACAGAATCTGCAGTAGTCCTCTATTCTGGAAATAACTTGGCTGGCTCTGAAACAATGAGAGGAGAACAGGTAAGAAACTATTTAGGTGTATGCTTAGAAACACAAGGTCCACCTGACTCCATTCATCATCCTCATTTTCCTTCCTCAATTCTACTAGCAGGGAATGAGTACAAATCAACGACAATCTATTCCTTTGAAGTGATAATTGATTGACAATGTATGTAAAAGAGGATCTTCTTGGCATAGGTGCAAATATATTTGAGGATAAAGTAAGACAGTGGTTGATTATTTAACACATAATAAAACATCTTCAATTGGCACTTGTCCAATTGAAGATGTAAAATAATTAAAGATCAATAATTTCATCATATCCGATTAATTTATCCATATGGCTTGCGATCATAGCTATAATTGTACTTGCCTCATCTTTTTTAAAAGTAAAGGTACTTTCATCGACGAACTCCTCATCATCTACCCAGCTACGATTTCTTCTACGGAGAACACCATCGCCATTGGCACTGTCTATACCGAACTGATATGTTACCTCAATATTATCATCTATTAAAAATGCAGTAACCTCAGGTGTTTCCCAATCCACATCAATTTCTTCTAACATGATTTCATCGTCATCATCATTGTCATCGTTGTCACCATCATCATCCAAATAAATTAATTCACTTACACTGTCATCTTCAAGAAATTCGTGAAAGCTTTCATGAACAGCTTCTATAATATCAGTAATGTCATCTAACATTATTCTGGTAGGTTGGAGAAGTTCAACATCGAAACTTTCAACATAGAACTCTTCATTATAAGGATCAAATAGAATAGTGCAAAAATAGTCTCGCTCATCCTCTAACGTACTAACAAAAAATTCAATTCGCGGATGTTTAGAGGCGCGATTAATGTTCATGTGGCCGACTTGATCGTACTGCTCGCAAATCGAATTCAAATGATCCTGTAGCTCCTCTGTTACTCTGTCAAACCATTCTGTAGTCATAGTCATTACCGCCTCTCATCATTTTCTCCTACTATCTTGTCCTAACAAGGAGTTATTATTCCAACGAATGAAAGAAATTGAAAAAGAAACGACAAAAAAAGAAGGCCCATTGATCTTTGCATCAATAGGTCTTCTTTTTATTGGAAGCGGGTGAAGAGAATCGAACTCTCATCATCAGCTTGGAAGGCTGAGGTTTTACCACTAAACTACACCCGCATATTAAAACATAAATGGTGGCTCAGGACGGAATCGAACCGCCGACACAAGGATTTTCAGTCCTTTGCTCTACCGACTGAGCTACTGAGCCTAAATTTGTATCAAGTAAACGAAGCTTAGTATCTCATAGTCAGTTAAGTATAATACAAAATATGTATGTTATATCACTTAGTTGCATAGGAACTGCTTGCTTACAAAAAAATGGCGGTCCCGACCGGGATCGAACCGGCGATCTCCTGCGTGACAGGCAGGCATGTTAACCGCTACACCACGGGACCATTTGGTTGCGGGGACAGGATTTGAACCTGTGACCTTCGGGTTATGAGCCCGACGAGCTACCGAACTGCTCCACCCCGCGACAATAAGAAAGAGTTGAAATTTAAATCAACTACGCATTATAAACTAGTATACTATATTTTAAACTTACAAACAACGTAAATAAAAATGGAGGAGGAAGAGGGATTCGAACCCCCGCGCGGTATGACCCGCCTGTCGGTTTTCAAGACCGATCCCTTCAGCCGAACTTGGGTATTCCTCCATATAATGTTACTGTACTAGCAACAAGACAAGAACTAGTATACCATTTTAAAAAAATAAAAGCAACCTCCTTTTTCTTCTAAAACAAATTTTAAGGTTATATCCGTAATAATAAAAGTTGTTTCTTCTCTTAAATGAAACATTTTTCCATTATGTTACGTATGGAATTATAAGTAAGTTTAAAAGCAAGGAGGAATTTCATGAATCGGCTATTTACTTTATTAACTATATTGCTCATATTGTTCCTATCAGCTTGCTCGAATGAATCTCAAGCAGGTGAAGAAAATAAAAAAATAAATGACAATCAAAAAATAGTAACAGAAGAGGAGAACACTGAAAAAGAAAAACTCCTCGCAATTGAAAAAATTATTATTCCGACAGATTTAGAGGAATGGAAGAATTCTGAGCCAGGTTTGTTCGCACTAGACTATTCTTTTGAACACGAAACATCCAGTTGGCCAAAGGATGCAAGAGAGTTAACACTAGATGAACAAGAAGAGCTTAAAAATACTACGGACATGATAAAAGATGAGGAAACATTATTTAAAATGCTTCTCTATTATTTCGGTAGCACTGTGTATAGTTATCTGTTAGATAAACAGATGAATTATGTAGCCGTTTTAAATGAACCATATTTGCCTGAGCCTACTAAAGAAACAATCTCAGGTGGAAGTAATGAGGAAGTTACACCAAAGTCGATGCTATTACTCGATGCAAGTTCAAGTATGCTATTGTCCGTAGATGGCAAACAAAAGATGGGGATAGCAAAAACTGCTATGAAGCGTTTTGCAAAGACGATTGGAGCTTCTAGTGAAGTTTCTCTTTATGTCTATGGCCATGAAGGTTCACAGGAGGATAAAGATAAGGAACTTTCTTGTACAAAGATAGATGAGATTTATCCAATGCAGTCTTATAGTACGGATAAATTTGATCCTGTAGTGGATGATGTCGCAGCAAAAGGATGGACTCCATTAGCTGCCGCCATAAAAACAGCAAATGAAGCAAGTAAGAATTATGAAGGTGCATTAACTGTTTATATTGTTAGTGACGGAGCAGAGACATGCGACGGGGATCCTATTAAAGAGGCTGAAGAGTTTGCTAAAGGAAATGAAAACCGTCAAGTAAATATTATTGGCTTTAATGTAGACCAAAAAGGTCAAGATCAATTAAAGGCTGTAGCTGAAGCGGGAAAAGGAGAATATATTTCTGCTGAAAATAGCGACGAATTGAATAAAAGTATCGAAGAAAAGTGGGTTATTCCAAGTGTCTTAGATGTGGCTTATATTCAATTAAATGCACCCAATGGTTTTGCTATTTCTAATGCGCAGTATGATATTAGTAAAATTTCGCTTTCCCTTTCTTTTGCCATTTCCAATGAACGGAATCGATTGAGTCAAATGGTGACATGGATGGAAACGGAAGAAATAATATCAGCACATCAAGCAGAAGCACTACAAACTAAGGTGCAGGAACGAAAAGACACATTATCCAAGTGGAATGATGATTTAAGTGAATCAAAAAAACAGACGGTGGAAAACGAATATAATCGCATCCATCAAAAAATTAAAGCTTGGACAGATGAAGTGAATAAGCTGAGGTCTGAACAGTCTTAATAGGAGGGCTATTAATGAGTACATTTTTCATTATCGCAATCGTGGTAATTGCCTTCATTTTTTATCATTTACTTACTAGAGAAAGAAAGAAATTAAAGAAGTTTAGAGAAGAATGGGCTTCTGGTATATTTTCCTCACCAGAAGCAGATTTGAACTCCATATCCTCCTATTGGTTTAATGAGAAAAAACAATTGAAAGTTTATGATGGTGTGGATGAGCTGACGTGGGCTGATTTAGGAATGAATGAGGTTTTCAAAAAGCTAAATTACACTCAATCATCTGTAGGGGAGGAATACTTATTTAATGAGCTTCGAGCAATCGACCCAAACAAGAAAGAAAGCAATGAAGCATTGTATTCGCTACTTACAGAAAACGTAAACTTGAGAGAAAAAATACTTCTAATACTTTCTGATCTTGGCAAAGAAAACTATACAAATTCATCTTCCTATTTCTTTGACTTCAAAGAGATTGAAATAAAAAATACTTATATGTACGTAATCCTTGCACTTCTGCCCATAGCTTCTCTACTTTTCCTATTTATAAGTATTAAATATGGAATATTAAGTTTTATAGGCTCACTGATCTTAAATGGAATCATTTATTATCGAAACAAGACAAAGATAGAAAATAACCTTCATTCGGTGGGGTATGCTGCTGCTATTATATTTGCTGGTAAGCGAATAGCTTCTCTTAAAGATTTGATGCTAATGCCATATATAGATGGACTAAAAAAAAGTGTTCAGCCTTTAAAAAAGGTAGTTACCTTTAACAGAATTGCAACCTTAGGAAGTGGAGGAAGTGGTGAGTTTGATTTATTGTTAGAATACGTGCGTATCCTCTTTTTGTTAGATTTTATTTCCTATAATAAGATTTTCAAAACAATTTCTGCTCACCAAAAGGAATATGAAGAAGTTTGGACTTTAGTAGGAAAGCTTGATGCGGCAATAGCAGTCAGTTATTACCGTAATACATTAGATACATACTGTACACCTACTTTTACAGACCAAGAGGTACTTACATTTGAAAAAATGGCGCATCCTCTTCTAGTAAAGCCAGTTTTAAATTCTTCTCATTTAAGGAAATCTACGCTTATCACAGGCTCTAATGCTTCTGGGAAGTCTACATATATTAAAGCTGTGGCTATTAATGCCATCCTAGCACAAACAATCAATACAGCAATTGCAAAAAGCTGGACTATGAAGCCTAGTTATATCGTAACTTCTATGGCGGTTCAGGATAATGTGTTGAATGGTGACAGCTATTTTATTGCTGAGATAAAATCGTTACAGCGAATTATTCGCCTCATAACGGGAGGAAAGCCTTGTATTTCGTTTATAGATGAAATTCTAAAAGGGACAAATACCATTGAACGAATAGCAGCGTCGGCCTCCATTATGGAGTGGCTATCTCTAAATAAAGGTATAAATTTGTTGGCAACCCATGACATCGAGCTGACCGAAATAGCGGAAAGTATATATGATAATTATCACTTTAGGGAAAAGGTTGAAGGTGGAGAAGTACAATTTGATTATAAAATTCATGATGGGCCTTCTATTTCAAGAAATGCTATAAAATTGCTAGAAATACTTGGATATCCAGATGAGATAACCAAAAGATCTAACGTTTTAGCTCAAAACTTTACAGTACATAGAACATGGGAAGCTTTAAAGGGAAGAGAAAACACGATAGATAGTTTATTTTAAGAATGAATTTTCCATTTTGAGAGTCTTTATATTTTATATTCTCGAAAATAAATCATACACACCTCACATTTGGGCAATCTAAGAAAAATGATTTGCTGGGAGGTGTTTTTTATGTTGATTGAAAGATCGTCTTCCTGGAAGGAAGGCTTAACAAAACGATTGGAAAATGAAGAGTCATGGGATAATTGGAATCTCTATAATATGAGCTATGACATAGTAAAAAATAATTTAATAACTGAGTTTACGGGACTTCAGTCTCCAAAGTATTTGCCAAATCTTCAGGCTTTAAACCATCAATTAGAGGTGGCGCAGACAGTTATTGAACGTATGAATGGGAAAGCAATTTTAGCGGACGAGGTAGGTCTGGGTAAAACGATTGAGGCAGGCTTAATATTGAAAGAATATATGGTACGGGGACTTGTTAAAAAGGCTCTAATACTAGCACCAGCATCTTTGATTAATCAATGGGTGGAAGAGATGAATTTCAAATTTCATATACCTGCCATCCCATACAAAAAGAGTTATTCCCTTGACCACAATGACATTGTCATAATGAGCATGGATACAGCCAAAAAAAGTCCGCATAAAGAACTCATATATGCTCAAAATTATGACATGATCATCATTGACGAGGCGCACAAGCTGAAAAATCATAAAACGAAAATATATGAATTCGTTCAAGGGTTAAAAAAGAAATTCTGCTTGCTGTTAACAGCGACGCCTGTTCAAAACGATGTATTTGAATTATTTTATCTTATTTCTCTATTGAAGCCAGGTCATTTGGGTAATTATGAGACATTCCAGGAGTCTTTTTCTGCAAGCAAGCACAGCCTAGAGCATGATGAGTATTTAAGGGAACTGGTGAATCAGGTAATGGTAAGAAACAGAAGGCAGGATACTGGAATTGAATGGACAACTCGTAAGGTGAATATAATTCCAATTGAATTTACAAAAGAGGAAAAGGAAGCATATGAGATGATTTCCGATTTAAAGAATATTTCCTCTGTTTTTTCTGGTGCTTTTTCTATGATTACACTTCAAAAGGAAATGTGTAGCAGCAAGGAAGCAACCTGTTTAACACTTAATAACATGGTGGAGAAATGTACCAACCGCGAAGAGGTTGCTTATGTGCAAAGTGTGATGCAGAAGCTCATGTCTCTTGAAGTTAACTCTAAAGCAGAAAAAGCTTATGAGATTATTGCAGAAGCAAATGACAAGGTGATTATTTTTACGGAATACCGTGCAAGTCAAATTTATCTGCAATGGTATTTAAGCACGAAGGGAATTACAAGTGTTTTATTTAACGGGAAGTTCAACAAAAACAAGCGTGATTGGATGAAGCATTTGTTCAAGGAGCAGGCACAGGTGCTAATAGCAACCGAATCGGGTGGAGAAGGTATCAATCTCCAGTTTTGTCATCATGTTATCAACTATGATCTTCCTTGGAACCCGATGAAGCTAGAGCAACGAATTGGGCGAGTGCATAGATTAGGGCAAGAGCATGATGTCCACATCTATAATTTGGCTATTCAGGATACGATTGAGCAGCATATTCTAGATTTGCTTTACACCAAAATCGATGTATTTGAAAAGGTAGTCGGCGAACTAGATGATATTCTAACGACTTATAAAAAAACAATATAGTGCAGGTAGGGTATGGAAGGAGGGTATGCATGTACCCAAAACAAGTTCACGATTTTTTACTTCAATTTTTTAAAGAAAATAATTGCCCGATATTAAGTGAGAGCGACCATTACGTGGTCGTTCAATTGACGGAAGAGATGGATAAAAAGCTTATGAATCGACCGTATTATTGGCAATATGTAGAAGCAACTGGTGCCGAGTCGAGTCCTATGCAGCTGACATTCATTACAGACAAAACGAAGCTGCAAGAGGATATAAAAGGAGAGGTAATCCATTTTGGTTCGAACAGGCTTAACCAAATGTTCCAAGCGGCACAGGAGCTCGGGTCATTTGTCCATATGTATGAAAAGGTAGTAAGTGATACCCAAGTCATATTTACACCTTGGTTAGGGGTCAATTATAAGGTTACCTACTATAGTGATCAGACAAAGGAAACTCTCTTCTCCTTGGGGTTAAATTTAATGACTGGAATTGTTAGGGAGGATTTCCACGATTCGATGAAAGAAATTAGTTTTGATGTGGCTATGCCAGACAATGTATTTAATCTGCCATATATCATTAAGCCATTACGTGGTTTAGAGCGGTTAGATGCAGTAATTGACGGTATTATTGCTAACGACGATCATACATGGGCGGAAGAAGCAAAAGAAAGATGGCGAAGGAGCCTAGAGGTACTTGAATACTTTTATGAAGGTGTAGAAGAGAAGCCAGAGTGCTACGAAATGGAGAAAAAGGCTCTCGAGGAGCAGTATGCGGCTCGAGTTGGTATTGAGATTATTAGCGGTGGTTTGTTTTATATGCGATGATAAATGACGGCTCCGGAAAATTAATCTCCGGAGCCGTTTTTAAATGTTAGTCTGCAACCTTAAACCAACCTTTAACCTGCATAATTTTATCCCATAATGGATCTGGAATGTCCAGTTCCTCTTTTTTGCTTACATACACAGCTGGGAAGATGGTGTCGTCTTCTCCTTTTTCCAGTTTTGAAAACCATTCAGGGTCAGTTACTAGTGCACGTCCAATCGCAACAAGGGGAGTCACCTCTAATGCTTTTTCAACGTCCTCTCTAGTTTCCAAAGTACCAACGCCCATTACAGGAACTTTGTCTCCAATTGCTTCCTGGATAAGTTTAATGCGTGGAGTAGTATCGTTTTCATCACGATTAGAGGAATCAAAGAAATGCCCAAGGGAAACGTGAATATAATCTAGATTTTTCTCAGATAAAACATGTACAAGCTCCAAAGAATCTTCCATTGTAAATCCAGGATCCTGATACTCCTCTGGTGAAAAACGATATCCTATTATGAATGGCTCTGTTGAGTACTGCTTAGCTGCCGTCTGAACAGCCTCAACAATTGCTAACGGGAATGTCATGCGCTTTTCTAAGCTTCCGCCCCATTTGTCTGTTCTACGATTGGAGTGTGGAGAGAAGAACTGGTGGATTAAGTAAGTGTTCGCCCCATGGATTTCTACTCCATCAAATCCTGCCTCAATAGCTCTTCGCGTTGCTTCTTTAAAAGAAGCAATTGTTTTTTCAATTTCTTCTGCTGTCATTTCGCGTGGCACTTCTGCATTGTCGCGTGGAGCAGCAACAGCACTGGCAGATACAGGCTGTTCGCCATTTAACACCTTCGAATTCGATTGTCGCCCGGCATGGAAGATTTGTAGTATAGCCTTTGCTCCATTGTCTTTAATAGCATTTGCTAGCTTTTTCAGACTAGGAATTCTATCGTCAGATTCAGCACCTATTGAGTATTCGAATCCAGCACCAAGTGGCTCTGCATAAGCACACGCTGTAATAACTGCCCCGATTCCACTTTTAGCACGTCGAGCATAATAGATTAGTTCGTCATCTGATATATCGCCATTTTTCTCGGATGAATAAGTTGTCATTGGAGCCATTAAAATTCGATTTTTTAATGTAACGCCAGATGGTAATTTGTATGAATCAAACATAGAAGTATTTCCCATTAAGTAACATCTCCTTTTCATTAAATCAACTATATATATACCCTAAAGGAATGCATTGTAAATTCAAAATAATTGGCCTCAAATCTCCCAGTAGGAAGGTTTTTGCTTATAATCTGTAGAAGGTTACCTGTAACTCACAAAATTTAGGGGTGACCTTTTTGATTCAAGCGGTGTTTTTTGATTTGTTTGAGACACTTATTACGGAATGGAAAGAGGGAGGTAAGAAAGCAAGCTACTCTGTAGAATCTCTTGGATTGGAGGAATCGCTCTATAAAAGAGAATGGCATGCGAGAGTTAATGAAAGAATGGACGGAACTTATCTCGATCATCCTAGTGTTTAAGAGAAATATTAAAAGAAAACGGCCTACCAATTGATGAACAGGCCATCAAAATAATACATGAGCAAAGGGTATTTGTTAAGTCGGTCGCCTTTGAGAATATAGATGAATCTATTATAAAAATGATAGAAAATCTTAAAGCCTTGGATATTAAAATTGGACTTATTAGTAATTGTACTTCAGAAGAGGTAAAAGCCTGGAATAAGTGTTTGTTGCCGTCTTATTTTGATGATGTAGTATTCTCTTACCTAGTGAGAGAGCGTAAACCAAATCCAGCAATCTACCTAATTGCCTGCAACAATCTAAATGTGCATCCTGAGCATTGTTTATTTATAGGAGATGGGGGTTCCGATGAGCTAAGGGGAGCATTTGAGGTGGGGATGAGACCTTACCAGGCTACATGGTTTTTACCGTCTAGCGTAAGTGATCAACTCTACGGATTTCCTAAGTTAAAACAGCCAATGGAGATAATAGACATTGTAAAAGAAAAGGAGTAAAGCTATGGAGGACAAAAAAGATAAATGGGATGCTATTCACCGGTCCTGGCCACTCCCTAAACTACCTTGGACGATGACCCAGACATGGAATGACCTGTTGTTTGTACATTATCCTATTGATCTTAATGTTTTACGAAAAATCGTACCTGACGTACTGCCTTTAGATTCGTTTAATGGCAAAGGTTGGATTGGTGTCGTTCCTTTCCATATGACAAACATTAGGCTGCGTGGAACACCAAGAGTTCCTGGGACCGATCGTTTTGCTGAGTTGAATGTTCGAACTTATGTCACGATAAATGGAAAGCCAGGCGTGTTTTTCTTTAGTTTGGATGCGGAAAATTTACTTGCCGTGAAGTTGGCCCAAACGGTATACCATTTACCTTATATGCATGCAGATATGAAGGTAGTTAGAAGCCAATCGACCATCGAATATTCAAGCAAGCGGCGACATGGTGTAAATGCAAAGCTAGAATGCAGTTACCGTCCTATCTCCCAACCATTCTATGCAGAAGAAGGCAGTTTTGAGGAGTGGCTGACAGAGCGCTATTGCTTATATACGTTAAGTAAAAAAGGGGAGCCACTCCGTTGTGACATACTTCATAGGAAGTGGCCATTACAGCAGGCGGAGGCTGAAATTCGAGTAAATACCATGCTTTCCGAGCAGGGAATCCAGGTGGAAGGCGATGAGCCAGTCCTACATTATTCCAAAAGTATGGAGGTTAGAATGTGGCCATTAGTTTCCGCGATGGACAATTAAGAGTGAAAAAGGAGGAAGTAAGATGAAAAACAGATATCCATTAAAGCTGAATGACAGAATATATTTAATCGATGGTTATGATATGGGATTAACAGAAAGAACAGGTACATATGTCATTCAGGAAGAGAAATTAACAATAGTGGAAACAGGACCAAGTCCCTCGGTCAAGCATTTGAAGGAAGGTTTACAGGAACTGGGATTCTCCTTAGATGAGGTTAAATATATTATTGTGACACATATTCATCTAGATCATGCTGGGGGAGCAGGCCTGTTATTGCAGGAATGTCCTAATGCGAAAGTAGTTGTGCATCCAAAGGGTGCCAGACATTTGGCTGAGCCTGAGCGACTTATTGCAGGCGCAAGAGCAGTATATGGTTCAAAATTTGATGACTTGTTTGATCCTATTGTTGCGATTCCAGAGGAAAGACTGTTAACCAGGGCAGAAGGAGAAACGTTACAGATTGGAGAAAATTGTACACTGACCTTCTTTGATACTCCGGGTCATGCCAATCATCATTTTGGCATTTATGATCCGGTCAGTAATGGCATGTTTTCAGGAGACACGGTTGGAGTTCGTTACGAGCAGCTAGCTAAAGATGGTATTGATCTAGTGCTACCTTCCACTTCACCAAATCAATTCAATCCAGAGGCGATGCAAAAAGCTATCGAGCGATTCCAAAATATGAAATTAAGCTATATTTACTATGGTCACTTTGGAATGACTGCTGATGCAGAAGCAGGACTAGCGCAGGTTTCTGAATGGCTTCCGTTATTCTTGGAAACGGCAAAGGACGTTAAAAGAGAACAAAAAGACCATGAGGAGCTGGCAAAAAGACTTCAGGCATTAGTAAAGGATCATTTAAGAGGGCAAGAGATTCCTGATGACCATGAAGTATATCAAATCATCCAAATTGACACCGAGGTTGGTGCTATGGGGTTATTGGATTATTTGGAGAAGCAACATTAAAAAATTACACAGGGTGTAGAAAAAGTAAAAGTAAGAGATTAACAGAGATATAGTTTTAGGAGGAACAAAATGTTTAAAATATTTTCTACAAAATGCTCCATTTGTCATAGAAAAGCAGGCCCTTACCGTTTGTTTAAAAGTCCAGAGGGAAAGAAGCTGAAACTTTGTTATGGCTGCTCAGAATATGCAACGAGACGAGCTTATAAAAAATTGTCATAAAAGAAAAATATAAGATGTGTAACTAGAGTGGAGGGTCTTGTTGAAGAAAAAAATTTACATCCTTTTAGGAGCTCTCATATCGTTTGTGCTCTTTGTATTGGGAGCTCTCTATTTAAATGAACGGTTATTTCAGGGGGAATATTATCATTACGAAGATGGCGTGACAATTGAGGTGACTAATTCAAGTGATGAAGAACTAACCAATTTAAGTTTTATTATTAACCCACTCTTCCAGGATTTAGGTAGTATCGGAAGTTTGGAGCCTAAGGAGAGTATAAGTCTTTATACTCCCGCTATAAATAAGGTTGGTAATGATCGGAGCTTATATTTAAAGTATCTCAACAACCAAATGAGAGAAGAACAGGTAAGTCTCGCTTATCTAGCCTCGTACAATCCTAGAAAAATTGTGGTTATTTTAGATATAACTGGCAAGAATCATATGGGAAGATTCTTATATCGTGTTAAAGGATTTGATAATGTTAGCCATTTTGAGTATGAAATAACTACTCACGAAGATAATTGAAAAGGATGATCGTGATTTAAGTCACAATCATCCTTTTTAAATAGAATGTATTTGTAATCTTCCATTTTCTAAAAAGCCTGCCGCGATATAACTTCCTTCTGGAAATATAAATGTCCAAGGCATACTAGCTTTAGGAGGGATTATAAGCATCGGTATTGTGAATAGGTGTCTTGCCTTTATCTCGTTACCAATGGCATAGACTAACCGAGTCTGGTCAAAGATGAGCTCCTGATCGGTAAAATTATGTACCAGGACAGTTACAAGAAACTCTTTTTTATAATTGATTGCTTCCCGAATAGGAGTGAAAAGAATATCCTCGATCATCAGGTCTTTCGTTTTCAGAAAAATGAGTTCAATTTGTTCTCGATCCTGGGTAGCTACTGCTTTGTCCCAGGACTTTTCCCATTGTAGCTTCTGCATATTAAATCCCTCCTCATGAAACTAGTTTAGCATTTCTTACGGAAACGGGATAACCATCCAGCCTAAAAAGAAAATAACTGTTTGAAATAGCATGAGAAATACTCCCAAACCAATACCCCATACACCTAGTGATCGGCTAGTTCTTGAAAATAGAGCCAAAACGCTTAAAATAATCGTAAGTCCAACTGCAATTGAGTAAAGGCTATTTATATCAATAGCAAAGTTTGTTAAAATCCCGATGTTTAGAAAAAATAGAGCAGCTAATCCACTTAAAATTCCAATCCAGCCTGCAATGTTTAATATACGATCGAAACGTTTTAATGTGACCAATTCCATAATTTCACCTCACCAATTTTTAATGTCCGTATAACGCTTAGATCCTTTAATCCAAGCAGGTCTTGTTTTGGACCTGTCACTACTACTGCGTATGTCTTCACACCATTTTTTTCTATATATTCAATGCGTTCAGATAGAGCTAAATTCTTAGCGCTAGACACTTCTGTCGCTAATTCTTCATGCTTAACGATAAACTGGAGAATATCGATAAAAGCCTCTTCATTGGAAGCCACATCTCTAAAAGGTGACCAATAAGTTTGATCAAGCTGTATAGGATAACCAATTGGAGAAACGACATCTCCATCCTTACTTAAATTTTTGTCTTCTACACCAGTATCAATAGCTGCCCACACGATATCTACATTAGGCATTAGTTTTTCTATTTCTTCTACATCTACTACATCGTTTAACGAAATGTAGGCCTCTGCTACTGTTTCATCAGGTAAGCCTTCGAGAACCTTCCATTCACGAGAATTATCAATTTCATTGCGATTATCTGGGTGGGTCAACCAAGGATTTGTTTCTGTAGGATGTTTAGCACCCACTCGCTCAAGAGATGTATCCACTTCTTTTTTAGAAAGGCTCCCTAGCGTAAATTGTAAGTTGTAAGTGTTCGCTATATAATCCTCTTCTCCGATACGTTTATACTGGTCGAATCCTAGTTTCATAGAAAAGGGGGTAAATTCCATGTCAAATTCCATTTCCTCTAGTGAAGTGTTGGGTTCCGTCACGTATAATGTGTTGCTCGCAACATCCATTAGTGTTGTAGAGCTTGTACCAAATGCATAGTAGATAAAGGTTAAAAGATAACTGATTGGCACAATGAGTAATCCAGTTGTAAGGGTTGCAAGAATCAATTTCCACCTAGATGAAGAAATACTTCTTCTCATAGATTTTTGTAATTTATTTGTATCAGTTGCATTCTCCCAATCTCTTTTGGAGTTCGCAAGTAATTTCTCATATTCATCCATTTTTCGTTTCCTCCTTTGTCAGTAACAACCTCATTTTCTTTCTCCCACGAAGTAAATGGCTCTTCACTGTATTTAATTTCAAGTCTAATATATTAGCTGCCTGCTCATAAGTGCATTCATGTACGTCACAAAGCATTATTGCCTGCTTTTCATATGGAGATAACTGATCCAATAACTTTAAGAGCGCTCGGTATGATTCTTCCTCCAATACAACTGTCTCGGGGGTATCTATAGTTTGGGTTTTAATATTGTTAGAAGGCTGCGTGTGGTTTTCCTTCCGTATGTAATCTATAAATGTATAGTAGGCCACTTTAAATAACCACGGCTTGATATCTCTAATTTCATTGGAAAGTAAAGCGATGTGGGCTTTATAAAACGTGTCCTGCATTAAGTCCTCTGCGATAGCTTTATTTTTGCACAGAGAATAGATGTAACGATAAATATCGTTCACATACTGTAAATAAAGCATTTCAATGTCCATTTCTTCCCACCTTTCACATTATCCTCGTATGGAGTATTTAAAAAGTTGCAATAAAATAAAAAAATATGTCATACTTTTCAACTTGTTCTGTTTTGTCTATCATTTAACTTAATAGAAAATGACCGTGAGGGAAAGGGGATAGAGAGTATGCCATTAGAAATCGTTCGAAACGATATTACGAAAATGCATGTAGATGCTATTGTTAATGCGGCAAATCGAGACCTCCAAATGGGAGGCGGTGTATGCGGAGCAATCTTTCAGGCGGCTGGATCGACGAGGCTACAAGAGGCTTGTAATAATCTAGGGAGTTGTCCAACAGGCGAAGTTGTAATGACCGAAGCCTTTCAATTAAAAGCTAAATATATTATTCATACAGTAGGGCCAGTATGGGAAGGTGGTTCAAATAAAGAAGAGGAGCTACTAAAGGCATGCTACAAAAATTCATTGGATTTAGCTTCATCATATGGATGTGAATCTATTGCTTTCCCTTTAATTTCTTCCGGTATATACGGTTATCCAAAGGAGCAGGCACTACAAGTTGCAATTTCTACGATAAGTTCCTTCTTAATGAAACATGAAATGCTTGTTTATATCGTTGTGTTTGATAAAAAAGCGTTTAAATTAAGTGAGAAACTGTTTAGGTCTATCGAAGAATTTATCGATGAGCATTATGTAGACGAAATGGATTTAAGCTTCGGGAGGAATAGAAGGGAAAGGTATCTACAAGAAGATTTAATGGAGGTGCAATCCAATCAGACTCTAGAGGAAATGGTAGAGCATATGGATAAGTCCTTCTCCGAGACGCTTCTTTGCTACATAGACGCGAAGGGTATGAGTGATGTGGCAGTATACAAAAGAGCGAATATTGATCGTCGTCTGTTTTCTAAAATCAGAAATAACAAAGATTATACCCCATTAAAGAAAACTGTAGTTGCCTTTGCCATTGCTCTACAATTAGATCTAAAAGAAACAAATGAACTACTAGGAAAAGCAGGCTATACGCTATCTAGAAGTCATAAATTTGATGTTATTATTGAGTACTTTATCCAACAAGAAAACTATAATATATTCGAGATTAATGAGGCCCTGTTTAGTTTTGACCAAGTAATATTAGGAGCATAAAAGAAAAAGAGGGATCCTGACTAGTGTCTGGATCCCCTAATATATTATTTCTTTTTAACTGTAATTGTCCAAGCTGCATCACTTAGCTGTTCGTAGTTAGTGATGTTGTGTCCTTCTTCTGCTGCCCAACGAGGGATGCTTTCAGTAGCCTGTGTACAATCGAACTCAATTACAAGCTCGTCACCTGAGTTTAATTCAGCGATAGCTTCTTTTGCTTCTACTAAAGGGAAAGGACAAACCATTCCCATAACTTCTAATACTTGTTTCATATAAAATCTCTCCTTTTTTATGATAAGTAATTTTTAAAATTGGTGGTTGAGGAGCAGTCTCTCGCACTTATTAAGCTGTTTTTACACTTGCTTTCATTGCTTTGTTTTTTTGGCGTCCACGGACAAATACGAAGTATACCGCAGTCCATGTTCCGAGAATCATAAATACTAAAGCAATCCAACCTTGCCAAGTCATCATGGCAGTCATAACTAAACCATTACCTATAGAGCATCCACCAGCTAAGCTAGCGCCGAAGCCCATTAAATTACCACCCACAAAACTATTAATACCCGTTTTAACATCGGGCATTCTGAAGCGGAACTCGCGGCTGGCTTTTGCTGCGATAAATGAGCCGATGAAAATACCAAGCACTAAAAATACGCCCCAATTGATAAACGCAGTGTCACCGGTAGTTAAATACTGGAGGATGTTAGCGGAAGGAGTAGTAATCCCTAGCCCACCTATACGTCCTGTTGCCACACTTAATGGCCATGCTAAAACTGCAATAGCCCCAACTAAAACTGCTGTTACAAATGGATGCCAGCGTTTTTCAAATAAAATATGTGCTAACCCAGTTCTTTTAGCTTTCAATGATGGAATGAAGACTTTTGGTTTCGTTACTTCTTTATAAATTATCCATCCTACAATAGCAACTAATATTCCTATTAAAATCCATACATTGATTCCAAGTGTTTCGGGAATTGAGTTAGTTGATAGCTGAGGAGAGCTTATTTTATCGTTTAAAGGTACCAATACCCCAGTTTTCATGATTGTAGCCATTAGCATATATCCCGCTAAAGCAATCCAGCTTCCGATTAAGCCTTCTCCAGCACGATACCAAGTACCTGTCGCACATCCTCCTGCTAACACAATACCGATACCAAAAATAAATGAACCTACTATAATTGCTAATAATGGTAGAGTACCAGCATTAAATTCAAAAACGCCTAACTCTATTAATGTATAGACACCTACACTTTGAACGGCAATTGCTATTAATAACGCATAAAACATGCGATTGTCTTTTGTTAAGTACATGTCACGGAAACCGCCAGTCAAGCAAAATCTACCACGTTGCATGACGAATCCCAATAGGGCTCCACAAAATAAGCCTGTAATGAGCATTTGTATCACGTTTATCCCGCCTTCTTTTTAATTCATACTAAACTGATAGGATTATATTACATTGGAACAGTAATTATGACAATGTTTTTGCTCGAAAAAAATGATTGCCAATTTGTGGGGAGAAATATGAATGTCCCTTCGAAAGCGACCTTTTATATAGTAGTAATTGATATTCTACATTTGTAAACAAAAAACAAATGGAGGAAATATAATGAAAAATAATTTAACAGAACTAGTTTTTATATTAGACAAAAGTGGTTCAATGGCAGGGCTGGAGACAGATACTATTGGAGGGTTCAATGCCATGCTTGCGAACCAAAAGAAGGAAGAAGGAGAGGCAATCGTTACAACCGTATTGTTTAACGATAACTATGACCTATTGCATGATCGGATAAATGTTAAGGGCGTTTCGTCAATCACGGAGCAAGATTATCTGGTAGGGGGGATGACAGCTTTACTCGATGCAATAGGATCATCCATACAGAAAATCGGGAATATACAAAAAAGAACTAGCCACGAGGAACGTGCAGATAGGGTATTATTTGTTATTACGACTGATGGGATGGAAAACTCTAGCTGTGAGTACACATATGAAAAAATTAGAGCAATGATTTCACATCAGAAAGAAAAGTATGGATGGGAATTCATATTTCTCGGCGCCAATATTGATGCAATTGCTACTGCGGCTAATTTTGGGATTGCAGAGGAGTTTGCAGTAAAATACCATGCAGACAAAGAAGGAACTCGCTTGAACTACGAATCTGTTAGTAACGTAGTATCCTCCTATCGAAAAGGTACCAACATAGATCGTTCATGGAAGCAGGGAATAGAGAGAGATTTTAATAGCCGCAAGCAACAAAGAAAATAAACATATATATATTAAGGTCAGTCAAACGACTGGCCTTTTGAAATAAAGTAGATGCTTTTGTCTAGATTTCATCATATTGGAGTTCAAATGATAAAAGCTATGATGCTCTTTTATTTTTCTTATAATGTCTACTAGACTAGAAGGGAGTAAAAAGAACAATGATTGGAATTATTTTTTATGCGTATGGAGCTCCAAAATCAAAAGATGATTTACCTGATTTTTTTGCCCACCTTATTCAAGGGAAAGAGGTAACCATAAAGATGATAGGGGACTTTGTTAAAAGATATCGAGAGTTCGGATCCAATGATCCATTGGGTGCACATTCCGAACGCATTGCTCAAGGGTTGGAGAAATTATTGTCTAACTATCCTAAAGACATAAAAGTATATAATGCCTACAAGCATACGTTTCCTTATTTAAATGAGACGCTTAAGAGAATGATAGAAGATGGGGTAGATACCGTTGTTACTTTCTCAGTAAACCCTATATTTTCTCTAAGTGGAGCTGGTGTGTATCAAAAAGAAGTAGAGGATTTCCTAAATCGATCAGGAGAAAATAAAAAGCTTATTCATATCGAAAAATGGAATACTCACCCAGCTATTATTTCTGTTTACGCCGATCGAGTGAGGCGCGCCTACAAGTGGCTTCCGGCACATGTACAGGATGATGCATTTGTATTATTTACCGTCCATAGCCAACCTCTCTACCCAGAAGGAAACGATGATTATATTGAACAATTTCAAGCAATGGCTCAGGCTGTTGCAAGAGAAGCTGGGGTATCTAACTGGATGATGTCTTATCGCAGTGCTAGCAGTAAGGTAGGATGGCTTGGTCCAGATGTCAAGGATACTATCAGGTCGTTAGCAGCAGCGGGCTCTCGAGGATTTGTAACATGCGAGCTTTTATCCATAGTAACTGACATGGAATCCTATTTTGAAATAGGAAGAGATACACAACTTGTTAGCGAAGAGTTAAAGGTAGAGTTTGTCCGTTCTGAATTTCCCGGAGATTCATTTGATACGGTTATTGCATTGGCGGAAATAGTGAAGGAACAAATAACGAAGTGTTAAACAAAAAAAGAACCTCATTTGTCTGAAGTTCTTTTTATAGCTATTACTATTCATACAACGTACTATCTAAGTCCCCATCTTCCTGATAAATAGCGAGAATTCCATTATGATCATTGACGTAAGGCTTTGCCTTTTCAAGCAAGGCTTCCTTGGTATCCTCTGAGAAAATAGCGCGTTCTCCACCATCCTTTAGTAGTACCCAGTCATCCTCTCGGGCTTTTACTTCATATCTTGGTCGGCCGCTATCATCTCCGTTCACTGCCTTCCTAGCCTGAGCAGTTGCAATAGCAATTGCTCTTCCTTCATCCGTGTCATCTCTTAATAATGCATTGGCTATTTCAATAGCCTTCTCTCGAATGTCTGGCTCAAGATTTTTCATTGAATCTGGATAATCATTTTTACTCCACGGCATCCCTATCGCCTCCTTGCTTAAAATTTCCCGAAAACTATTTAATATAAACATACGAGTTGGAAATATTGAAGGAAAAAATAGGAGCACACTTTAAATTAACTAAATATTTTTAATTTATATATATTTAACTTTTCTATTTATGTATAATTTTATATATACCATATTTTGTAAGGGTTATTCGGATGTATCCATCTTTAACTAAACATGAGCAATTGATTGGAGAGGGGCTACTAAATGATTTTACATACACATATTCAGGGAAGTGGAGAGCCGCTTATCTTTTTACATACTGGACTACAGACAGGGGATACTGATTTTGAATATCAAAGGGAGTTTTTCTGCAAAAGCTATCGGGTGTTCTCTCCAGATTTAAGAGGGCACGGTCAGTCGGCTTCAGATGAAATAGAAGACTTCTTTATAGATTCTGCACATGATTTATTAGAAACCATCGAGCATTATGGATTAGCTAAGGTTCATTTGGTTGGATGTTCACTTGGAGCTATTGTGGCTGTACAATTTGCAAGGCTATTTCCAGCTAGCGTTCATACACTTACTGTTTCGGGCATTATGCCTGTTAAACCAAATAACTGGCTTGATTTACATATGCAGGACGTAAGGACTCAGGAAAAGGTTTTGCTAAACGATGAGTTCGTCCCTTATTTCAATCAACTACATTTATCTGATTGGAGGCGGTTCATCTACTTAGGGAAAAAAGAGGATTGGTATCCTTTTGAGGATATGTTATCAATGTATCGATTCCATTTCCCTGTACTTTACATAGTAGGGGAAAACAATGCTCATGAAACCGTGGGAGCAACAATTTATCCGAAAGAAAACAAGCATATACATGTGGCCATAATTCCTTTTGCAGGACATTTAGTGCATGAGGATCAACCGGTTATTTATACAAAAGTAGTGGAGGCATTTCTAAAGAAACATTGATACTGCAAGAAAGAAATGTAACAAGAGTCCAATATTCTCCGCTTGTGAAATTATTATTTTAAACAAGTTTTTTGGATGAGGAGCATATGCTATTGTATATGCAATATGGAAGGGGATCTTATGTATACAAATGCTTTACAGCCTTGTCCTCTAATTAGAACTATTTCCGTTAATGGGGAGGGAACGGTAAAGGTTCCGCCGAATCATGCTTTCCTGCAGGTAGAAGTTAGTACGGAAGGCAACGAAGTAGAGGAAGCTCAACAAAGAAATGCAGCAATTATGAATCAGGTTATTCAATCTATACTGGAGTTAGAAATTCCGAGAGAGAATATTCAAACCGCTGTATATAATATTTTCCCTCGTTACGATTTTGTAGATGGGAAACAGGTTTTCAGAGAATATGAGGTGACTAATGCCATCTCAGTGAAAATACCTGACGTAGGCCTAGTTGGAAAAGTAATTGATACAGCAGTCAGTAATGGAGCTAATCGAATTTCTTCTATAGAATTTCGATTAGATAACGAAGAAACATACTATCAAATGGCACTTAGCAAGGCATTACTTAATGCACAGTCAAAGGCTAAGACGATAGCAGATACGATGAGGCTTTCTGTTGCTCCTCAAGTAATAGAAATAGTGGAAAACAACGAAGGAAGCCCTATAGTGCCGTATAGAATGATGTCACTGGATTCTGCTGTCGGAGCAACTCCTATTGAACAGGGCGTTATCACGATTAAAGCAAATGTTACAGTTAAGTTTCAGTTTTAATAATTATAATTTTTTTTGTATAAAAATACGAAAAGTCCATTTGCATAATACCTTTTTACGACTTATCATGTATTTATGGAGATAAGGGGGGTTCAGGATGGATGCAATCGATGTTCTAACTAACTTAGATAATGTAAAGGTTTATTTTCAACCTATCTTTAGCGCAGACGAGCATGTCGTTGTTGCATACGAGGTTTCTGGCAAACTAAAATACGATGACAAGCTCCTCGACCTAAATAGTTTCGCTTACGATGAGGAGGTTCCCGAAGAATATAGAAATGATGTGGAGCATAAAATCCTCCATATTGCTTTGGGAGAGCTTGTTAATCAGCCAAAGAACTTTGATATTTATCTGCCATGTAATGCTAATTTGCTTGTGCTAGATTACGGAGAAAGCTTCTTTGAAATTATCAAGCACTATATTCCTGAGGAAGAACTTTCTCGAGTGGTTTTAGTGATATCTGAACATGATTTTAAAGGTGATTTTCATCAATTAAATAATGTAGTGCGCTATTTCAAAACTTATGGAATAAAAATAGCCATTAACCAGCTAGGCTCTGAGAGTCATTTAGACTATATTCAAATGCTTGCACCTAATATACTTAAAGTAAATATTGAACAGCTAAGCTATGAATCATGGGGAGTACAAAATGACCTCTTTACATCACTTAGTTCATTGGCGCGTAAAATTGGAGCAAATATGTTGTTCGAAGGTATCGATACTGTCCATCAACTTCAATTTGCTTGGAAGAATAGTGGCAGATACTATCAGGGGAAATATTTGGCTGAAGCAAGTACAGTACTAATTCCTCGTAATCAACTAAAGAAAAGCTTTAAGGATAGATGTCGTCAATTTATTGCTACTGAAAAACGGATATTGGAAGAGAATTTTAATGCATTGAAGGAATTACAAAACAAACTAGAGAAAAAGGTCCAAGCGATTAAATCATCTAGTGAGGATGTAAATCAATTATTGCAATTGGCGGAAGAATTGGGTGAATACTCATTCCGTCTTTATATTTGTGATGAGGAGGGCTTCCAGACATCACCGAATATTGTTCGAATTGATTCCAAATGGCGAATTCAAGAAGAAGCAATTAACAAAAATTGGAGCTGGCGACCATACTTTTTGAAAACCATCATTAAAATGAGAAATGATCAGAGTGGCGTGTTCTCGGATGTTTATAGTGATATTGAAACAGGAGAAATGACGAGAACTTTCTCAGTTCCAATCAATAACAGCGAGTATATTTTTATTGATATTTCCTATGACTATTTATTTAAAAAAAATATATTCAGATAAAAAAAAGCCTGCTTTCTTAAAAGAAAGCAGGCTTTTTTGAAAGTTTTACATCGTCAGTATTTCTAAACTTTAAGACAATTGAATATTAACTCCGTCGAAATCCTATTTCTAAGATTTCGATTTTTTATGTGTGTCAATATAAATTATTATAAAATGATTAACCGGTTTTTTCGAAGAAAATAGGGAATAGCTAGAATATGTCTAAATTGAGTAAAGCTATTAACACACTAAAAAAGAAGGTGTTTTGCATATGAATATACTTTGGGGAATGGCTGGTATTCTTGTTGTTTTAGCGATAGCATTTCTTCTCTCCAATGCCAAAAGGTCAATAAATTTAAGGACTATATTAATTGGCTTAGCCATACAGCTTGTATTTGCATTTATCGTATTAAAGTGGGATTTAGGGCGGAAAGCATTGCTTATGCTTTCAGAAGGGGTACAAAATTTAACTGGGTATGCTAGCGAGGGTATCTCTTTCTTATTTGGTTCACTATCTGATGTTGATCAGTTTGGTAGCATCTTTGTTATACAGGTTTTGACCATTATTATTTTCTTCTCAGCTTTGATTTCTGTTTTATATTATTTGGGCATCATGCAATTTTTCATAAAAATTATTGGAGGAGGACTTTCAAAGCTTTTAGGAACTAGTAGAGCTGAATCAGTATCGGCTGCTGCTAATATCTTTGTTGGACAAACAGAGGCTCCTTTAGTTGTTCGTCCCTTTATTGCAAATATGACAAAATCAGAGCTTTTTGCCGTTATGACTGGAGGACTTGCATCAGTATCGGGATCTGTTTTAGTAGGATATTCATTATTAGGCGTACCTCTCGAATACTTACTTGCTGCGAGCTTCATGGCTGCACCAGCGGGACTGATAATGGCAAAATTAATCTTTCCTGAAACTGAAACAATTGATGATACAAATTTTAAGCTGGAAAAGGATGATTCAAAAGTAAATGTTATTGATGCTGCTGCAAGTGGAGCAGCAGATGGGATGAAACTGGCAGTGAATGTGGGGGCAATGTTATTAGCATTTATTGCTTTGATTGCTCTTTTAAACGGCCTTATTGGCGGAATTACTGGGCTATTCGGCTATAAGGGAGTTACTATAGAAGGTATTTTAGGCTTTATCTTTTCTCCACTAGCTTTTGCAATAGGCGTCCCGTGGTCGGAGGCAGTGGAAGCCGGGTCCTTTATAGGTCAAAAGCTAGTTTTGAATGAGTTTGTTGCCTATAAGTCATTTACTGATGAGATGGCGGGACTTTCCCAAAAAACAAATCTTGTTGTAAGCTTTGCTCTTTGCGGCTTTGCAAATTTGAGCTCTATGGCAATATTGTTAGGTGGATTAGGTTCATTGGCTCCAAACCGACGAGAGGATATTGCACGCCTAGGATTTAAGGCGGTTATCGCTGGAGCGTTAGCGTCATTATTGAGTGCAGCAATAGCGGGAATGTTTTTATAAAATAGAAAAATTATTTGTCGAATAATGATTTTACAAAACCTCCTATGGGACTAGACATAGGGGGTTTTTATTTTGATGAATAAAAGATATTTACCACCACTCATTTTAATTCAACAGTTTCAAACATATAACGACAAAATATTAGGAAATAAGTCGCATTAATTTCATTGACAAAGCTATTGAATGTACAGTAATATTCAAAAAAAGCTTAACTGTAAACCCTTACATAAAAGGAGGAGTCCTAGTGGATCCTATATTAGAGATAAAAAATGTTTCTTTACAATTTGGTGGAGTGAAGGCGCTAGAGGATGTCAGCTACCATATAAACAGAGGGGAGATTTTTTCATTAATAGGGCCAAATGGAGCTGGGAAAACTAGTATGTTGAATTGTATCAGTGGTCTCTATCATCCGACTAGTGGCTCCATTTTATATAATGGACAGGAAATTATAAATATGAAGCCTTATAATCGTACTGCACTAGGGATTGCTAGAGCATTTCAAAATATAGCGTTATTTGCCCATATGTCCGTTCTTGATAATCTAAAGCTTGGAAGACATTCATTGATGAACTCAGGTCCTCTAAGTGGCGGGTTATACGTTGGGAAAGCAGCAAGGGAAGAGATAGAGCATAGAAAGAAGGTAGAAGAGGTAATTGAATTTTTAGAGTTACAGGATATTCGTCATATTCCAGTCGGCACGCTGCCTTATGGATTACAAAAAAGAGTGGAGGTAGGAAGAGCGCTGGCATTAAGTCCTGACTTGATATTATTGGATGAACCAATGGCCGGGATGAATAATGCTGAAAAAGATATTATGTCTCACTTTATCTTGGAAATGCATGAGGTTATGGATATAACGGTAGTATTAATTGAGCATGATTTGGGTGTTGTAATGAATTTATCTGACCATATAGCTGTGTTAGATTTTGGTAGGCGTATTGGTTTTGGAACTCCAGCAGAAATTCAAGAAAATCCAAACGTTATAAAGGCCTATATTGGAGAAGAAACCGTTATTTAGAAAGGGGAAACTAGGAATGGATAGAAAAACATTACCCACTCTTTTAGCGGAAAGGTCTGCTAACCATCAGCAAGAGATTGCTCTAAGACAAAAGCATCTAGGAATATGGAATGAGGTAACTTGGGGAGAATATGTTAAAAAGGTAAATCAACTGTCTATTGTTTTATCTGAATATTTTGATTTTTATAAAGGAGAAAGTCTTGCGATTATTGGGGATAATAGGCCTGAGTGGGTTTATACTCAGCTTGCAGTTCAAAGTTTAGGTGGCGTAGCAGTAGGGATTTATCCAGAATCTTTACCCGAACAGCTTGTATTCTACTTAAATGACTGTCAAGCGCGTATTGTAGTTGTTGAAAATCATGAGCAAGTAGATAAATTATTAGAAATTGAAGAGCAAATACCTTTAATTGAGCAAATAATCTTTTATAACAAACAGGGGATGAGGAATTATAAGCATCCGAAGTTGGTAGATTTTGAGGATTTATTAACGGATGGGATAGCATTGTTGAGAGAAAGAGCAAAATTCTCTTTAGAACCACTTCCAGAGGTTTTCGCAGATGATCCAGCAATCATTGCGTATAGTGCAGCTACATCCGGAACGCCTAAGGGAGTTATTTTAACTCATGCAAATCTTATACAGGCAGCAGTGGGTCTGTTAGCAATAGATAAAGTGAAAACGAAGGATGATTATTTTTCCTTCCTACCTTTTGCATGGGTTCATGAACAGATATTAGGAATAGTAACTCCATTAATAGAAGGAACAGTAGTTAACTTCCCTGAAAGACCCCAAACAGTTTTAGGAGACTTAAGAGAGATAGGGCCACACACATTATTAGCGCCGCCAAGAGTCTATCAATCTATTATGTCTAGCTTTACTAACAGAATGGAAGCATCTAGCAAATTTAAAAAGACTATTTTTAGATACTTTAAGAAATTCGGTGACAAGGTAGCTTATGCAGAATTAAACCAAGAATCTCTTCGATTCATTGATAAAGCCATGTATATATTAGGAGATATGGTCATTTTTAGTGCTATCCGAGACCATTTAGGATTGGCAAGAGTTAAAAGAGCCTATGTTGCAGGAGCGGCATTACATTCAGAAGCGTTTTACTTTTATCACAGCATCGGAGTAAACCTTAAGCAAACCTATGGGGGAACTGAGGTTGCTGGAATAGCCTTTGTCCAAAGAGATAAAGAAGTAAGAGCCGGGAGTTCAGGGAAGGCTCTACCAAATACGATGGCTAAAATTGGCGAGGATGGAGCAGTTTATATTAAAAATACTGCTGTTACAAACGGCAGCGTAAATGGGGAAAATGAACAGGGATTAGACGGATGGATATCCTTAGGGGATTGCGGTCACCTTGAGGATGATGGCCATCTATATATATTAGATCGAATAGAGGATATTATTGTTAACCAAAATGGTGAGGTTATATATCCAAGATTGATAGAAAGTAAGTTGAAGTCAAATCCCTACATTCTAGAGGCAGTTTGCTTTGGTCAAAATAAGCCATATGTTACTGCCATTATAAATATGGATTGGATAAGCGTGGGGAGATGGGCAGATAAGAAAAAAATAACTTATACAGAATATGCGGAGTTGGCCAGACACAGTCAAGTAATAGAGTTTCTTGAACGACAGGTGTCATTACTAATGAATGAATTGCCTGCCTTTGCAAGGGTAAAAAAATTTACTCTTCTACACAAGCCGTTTTCTGTGGATGATGGAGAGCTCACCCGAACCTATAAAATTAGAAGGAAGTTTATAGAAAATCGTTATGAGATGCTAATAGATGGTATGTATACAGAAAAAGAAAACATCTCTATGGGGATGAGTGAGAATGAGGTTTTGCGAGTGGTTCAACTAAATAGAGAGCAGGAGGTGACTTTATGACATTTTTTCTTCAAATGCTTGTCACTGGTGTGGTCGTAGGAAGTATCTATGGACTTGTAGCATTAGGATTCGTGTTGATTTATAGGGCAAGTGGTGCACTAAATTTGGCAAATGGAGAGTTTGTTATTATAGGTCCCTATATTTGCTTAGTTTTGATAACTGCTTACCGTATTCCATTTTTCATTGCATTGCTGATAACACTTATATTCAGCGCACTCCTAGGGCTAATCGTGGAGCGATTAGTTATTAGACCAATACAAAATGCGCCTGTCGTGTCCGTTATTATGGCGACTATTGGACTGTCTAGTTTGTTGGGAGGAGCAGTTCATATGATTTGGGGTCATCAAACAAGAATGTTCCCTAAAATATTCCCGACGACGCCTATAAATATTTCTGGGATTATTATTAGTCCCGTTTATCTTTGGTCCTTCGCAATTGTGATAATTCTACTCACGATATTCCTATTGCTGTTCAAATTCTCTAAAATGGGAATCGCCATGCGAGCGGTAGCGGATGACCGACAGGCTGCTATGTCTATGGGCATAAGTGTGAAATATGTGTATGCAGCGACCTGGACTATAGCTGCTGTAGTTGCGGCGGTAGGTGGAATATTACTAGGAAATATCAATGGACTGAGCCCCACTATGTCAGCTATTGGTTTGACCGTCCTTCCAGTTGTAATTCTAGGTGGATTGGACAGTGTTCTTGGAGCAATTGTAGGTGGTTTTGTAATTGGTATTCTTCAAAATCTGGCGGGAGGATACATAGATCCACTCGTTGGAGGAGGTTTAAAGGAGGTTGCTCCATTTATAGTGGTTTTACTCATCTTAATGTTAAAACCATACGGATTATTTGGTAGTAGAACAATTGAGAGGGTGTGAACCTGTGAGAAACCTGTTTGTTAGAGAAAGTGGAAATTATAAAACCTCCTATTTAGATGACGCCAAAATGTTTGGGACGACCTCTGGCAAGGTCAAGGGTCTATTAATAGTAGCGATAGTCCTCCTGCTCCCATTAGTTACCACCAATTATTGGATAGGCTTGCTTACTTTATGTGCTATCTCGGCAGTTGGGGCAATCGGACTTAATATATTGACCGGTTTTACAGGCCAAATCTCTATAGGAGTAGGAGCATTTTTAGGAGTGGGGGGATACACCTCAGCTATTCTTACTTCCACATATGGATTGAGTTTTTGGATTTCTCTACCACTAGCTGGCATTATTACAGCTTTAATAGGGGGACTGTTTGGAATACCGTCCCTGCGCTTGAAAGGATTGTACTTGGCGATTGCTACTTTGGCTGCACAAGTTATTATTTTATTCGTCATTAGTAGATGGGATAGTTTGACGGGCGGCACTGCTGGGATGGTCTTGAATCGGCCGAAGGTGGGAAATGTGTCTTTGACAAGTAATACACAGTATTACTATCTTTGTGTCATCATTTTATTACTCACAATCATGTATGCCACTAATTTATTGAGAACGAGGACTGGCCGAGCTTTTCTAGCTGTCAGAGACAGAGATATTGCCGCACAAATAATGGGGATTAATTTATTTAAATATAAAGTGATGGCTTTTGCCATAAGTTCATTTTTTGTAGGAATCTCTGGTGCATTGCTTGCACACTATACGATGATTGTAAGTCCCGAGCTCTATAATTTCCATGTATCTATTGAGTACCTTGCCATGATTTTAATAGGTGGTTTGGGAAGTGTGTTCGGTTCTATTTTAGGGGCGGCATTTATCACGCTGCTGCCTGTAATGCTAGGCTCATTCATAGATATTTTGGCAGCATTTATGCCTGATTTCTATCAGTTGTTTTCAGCCTTTAAAGACTTTGTATTTGGAGCGGTGATAATTTTGTTCTTAATCTTTGAGCCAGGGGGACTCGCACATATATGGATCAATATAAAGAAGTACTTTAGGCTTTGGCCATTTTCATATTAGCTAGTTAGTTTTTCATTAGAAGCAAGGGGGATTGAGGATGAAGTTGAGAAGTAATAAATTTATATTCACAATAATGGGTATTCTGTTCGTGTTGCTATTAGGCGCTTGTTCAGAGGAGGGTGCATCCGAAGGCAGTGATGGTGCTAGAAAGGTAGTTGTTGGTGGCCTGTACGATATTACTGGCGGAACTGGGGACGTGGGAACACCATACGCTGAAGGAGAGAAAGCATATTTTAAATATGCAAAGGATAAAGGAGAAATAGAGGGTGTTGATTTGGTGTTAAACGGGAAGGATTATGCTTATTCTATTCCAGAAGCCCAAAAGATTTATCAAGAGCTACGTGATAAGGAGAAAGTCTCTGCAGTTCTTGGGTGGGGAACTGGAGATACAGAAGCATTACGTCAGCAAGTGGCAAGTGATAAGCTTCCATTCTTCTCTGCATCTTATTCAGAGAGCTTGAAAAATCTAGAGGAAAGTCCTTATAACTTCTTAGTTGCAGCATCATATTCAGACCAAGGAAGATCTGTGCTTAAGTGGATTAAGGATAATCATAAAGGATCAGATCCAACGGTAGCACTATTATATAATGATACAGCATTTGGACGTTCTCCAATTGAAGATATTAAAGCCTATGCAGCGGAAATTGGTATTAAGATAGTGGATGAACAAATAGTGGATGTTCAAGCTACAGAGGCGCAATCTCAATTACTGAATATGGAGAAGAAAAATCCAGACTATGCAATTATCCAAGAAACATGGGGTGCAACGGCAACAATTCTACGGGATGCTAAAACCCTAAATATAGACACTCAATTCATCGGCTTGAATTGGGCCTCTGGTGAAGGAGTTATTACAATGGTAGGAGAAGAAGTGGCAGAGGGCTACATTGGTATTCTTTCTCACGCTCTACCATACGAGGATCATCCAGGAATGACAGAGGTGGAGGAATATTTAAAATCTGAGGGAAAAACAATAGAGGATATCAATCAAAAGTTTATCCAAGGCTGGTCGGCCGCCAAAATCATGGTTGCTGGTATAGAAGAAGCTGCTAAAAAGCATCCAGATGGTGATATAACAGGAGAAGAGATCCGATCTGGTCTTGAATCTTTAAAAGAATTTGATCTTGGTGGACTTGGAGCACCTGTAAGCTTTAGCGCTGACAATCATACAGGTACGGAGCAAACTCGTCTAGGAATTGTGAAGGGTGGTAAATGGGAACCTTTGACGGATTACTTTAGCTATAAGGACTAAAATAGAAAAGAGGAACTGACATGCTAAAAGTTAATAATGTAGAAGCAGTATACTCAAAAATTATTTTAGCTTTAAAGGGAACATCCCTTCAGGTTCCAACCGGAGATATCGTGGCTCTTTTAGGTAGTAACGGTGCAGGGAAATCGACAACACTTAAAGCTATTTCGGGGCTGCTTTATGCCGAGGATGGGCAATTAACAGACGGAACTATCGAATTTGAAGGTAGGTTATTAAAGGGACTTACTCCTGATGTAATTGTAAGACACGGTATATTCTTGTGTATGGAGGGTAGACGCGTTTTTAAAGATTTAACGGTAGAGGAAAATCTTATGGCGGGTGCATTCACTCGAAAAGACCGTTCAAATATAAAAAAGGATATAGAAAAAATATATGGATATTTCCCAAAGCTTCAACCTCTATCTTCCCGAAAGGCAGGCTTCCTTTCAGGTGGTGAGCAGCAAATGCTTGCTATAGGCAGAGGGATTATGGCTAAGCCTAAGCTGCTGCTATTGGATGAACCGTCCTTAGGGATAGCACCTTTATTGGTGAAGGAAATATTCCAAAATATAAAGCAAATAAATAAGGAGGAAGGTACCTCTATCCTAGTTGTAGAGCAGAATGCCAATGTGGCATTATCTATCGCGGATTATGGATATATAATGGAAAATGGCAGAGTAGTTTTGCAAGGTGACGCTCCAAGTCTTCTGTCGAATACAGAGGTAAAGGAACATTATTTAGGAATTGGTAAAGATGGAGAGAGGAATTACAGAGACAATAAGGAGGTTAGGCGTAAACAGCGAATGGTTTGGTGATAAATCTAAAAGAGTGTGGCGAACCTTGCGGAGATGCCGCTGAACTTTGCAGAGATGAGTTCAAATCTTGCGCAAAAGGATCCCAATGTTGCAGAGAAGTCGCAGAACCTTGCACAAAGAGCATCTTCAAGGAAATATTAAGAGGAGTATATTCTCATTGCGTCTATTTCAATATAGTCAATGGGTATCTACTCGCTACAATGAAAAACCTATTATACTATTTTAAGGATGAACTCTAAGTTCATCCTTTTTTTAGTTTATAATACACCTATATAATTACTCGCTAATAAATCACTTATAAATAAAGAATAGGAGATTTAGGTACTAAGCTCTATATTTTTAGTTTTAATATTTTGTTAATAGGGAAAAGTATTAATATTTACAATATATTTTTTGATGAGAAAGTTTTAGTTCTTCCTAATTCTCGATAAATAATAATATTACTAGATTTATTGACAAAAAAAGGTGTTATTATAGATATTAATTTAACTAAAATGAAAGACTTATAGATTATTCAAAAATGGAGGTCCCTTATGAAAAAGCAAACGAGATATTCTCGTCTAGCACATATAACTAAGTTGATTAATACTACATTAGACCTAAGAGAAGTATTGGAGCAAGTCGTCAAGGCTATATCCGAGGAGATTGTTCGGTGCGATTCTGTAGGAATTTATTTGCCGCAGCAGGATGGACAGTTTAGAGGCTTCGTTGGAAAACCGGATTTTATCAATGGGTTTACGTTAGATATGCATATGATCGAAACGGAATATGATCTACTTGCAAAAGAAGTGATAGAAACGCAAAAAACTATTTACATACCCGACACTTCGAAGGATTCAAGGCCAGATCCAAGAGCCGTAAAAACATTTCAGATAAAGTCTCTATTAGCTTTACCTATCTCATTTGAAAGTGAACTTTTTGGACTTGTGTTCTTATTCGATTACGGTTCACCTATGAATTTGACGGAAGATGAAATCCAAACAGTAGAGGCTTATGTCAATATGGCTGGAGTAGCTATTCAAAATGCTACAAATCTTACGCGCAAGGAAAATCTTATAGCGGAAAAACAATTACTTTTGGATCATACCCGAGAGTTATCCATGTGTTCAACCATGCAGGAAGTCATAGACCGCTGTTTCTTTTATGTCGGTAAGGTGTTAGGCAACTATAACATCGGGGTTCATTTATTGGATCCTATGGCTGAAAAAAATATTAAGCCAGCCAGCCTGAGTCAGAATAGTGACTGGACAGAAGAAGACTGGATGAAAACGCATAAAACTTTAAAGGTAGACGAAAATGACCCTGTATTTCAGGAGGTTATTTTAACTAAAAAGGCCATAATGATTCCAGACGTATTTGCTGACGATCGTCCTAATCATGAGGCCTGTAAAACATTTGGTATAAAAGGGATGTTCCTATTTCCATTAGTAACAATGGGAGAGGTGCTGGGGTTAATCGCAGTTGTGAATCTAGATGAAGAAGGATTGGAGTATTCGGAGTCCGACATTCTTCTCACCCAATCTATCGTAGATGCGACTGCAGCAAGCCTATCTAATCTGCTTTTCATGGACAAGCAGGAAACCATCATAGAAGAGAGAACATCGGAAATTCGAGTTAAAAACACAGAATTGGAAAGAGTAGTTCATGAGCTGCAACATTTAAGTAAAGAAAAGGAGTTAATATTAAACTCTGCCGGGGAGGGAATTTTTGGAATAGATTTGGATGGAAGAATAACATTTTGTAATCCCGCTAGTGAAAAAATGCTTGGATACGAAAAGGGAGAACTAATTGGAACACCATCGTCTACAGTTATTTGTCATGAGCCAGACCATTCGCCATTTGGAGAGACAGTACAAATGTTTTGTAAGAAAGATAAAACAATTTTAGCTGTAGAATATGTACTTTCTTCTATAGAAGAGGATGGAAACGTGATAGGGCAAGTTGTAACATTTAAGGACATCACTGAAAGAAAGAAAATGGAAGAAGAGATTAGATACCTGGCATATTATGATAGTTTAACTGATCTCCCAAACAGAGTTTTGTTAAACGATAAGTTAAAAAAAATACTAGAAAACAAAGAACAACAGGTGGCAGTTTTGTACTTGGATCTAGACCGTTTTAAGTTAGTTAATGATAGTTTAGGACACAGCTATGGCGACTTGTTGCTTCGCGAGGTGGCAAACCGTCTTAAAATTATAATTCCAAAAGAAGCAATTGCTTCCCGACAGGGGGGCGATGAGTTCACTGTTGTTCTGCCTGACATTAATGGTATAGAAGATGTGTTACTTGTAGTAGACCATATTTCGGACATATTCTCTCAGCCTTTTTCCTTAATGGGAAATGAAGTATACATTAAAACGAGCATAGGAATCAGTATGTTTCCTAAAGACGGTGAAGATGGAGAAGTTTTAATAAAAAATGCAGACGCTGCCATGTATAAATCTAAGGAAAAATCCGGAACTGGATATCACTTCTTTGAGAGTGAGATGAATAACCGATCATTAGAGAGCATTAAGCTAGAAAATGCCTTATATAAAGCGCTAGACCGAAATGAATTAGATATATATTATCAGCCACAAATTGATAGTAGGACAAACTCTATTATAGGAGTTGAAGCCCTTTTGAGATGGATTCACCCAACAGAAGGGATGATTTCTCCAGCTGATTTTATTCCCATTGCAGAGGATACTGGTTTAATAGTGCCAATCGGAGAATGGGTATTGGAAAATGCTTGTAAGCAATTGAAGAAATGGCACGAAGAGGGGAATCATGCATTGAGTGTTTCCGTTAACTTATCAAGTAGACAATTTGAAGAAAATGATTTAGTAGAAGTAGTTCAGAGGATTTTAATCGATGTAAATTTGGCGCCCGAATTTTTACATTTAGAGCTGACGGAAAATCAAATCATTAAAAACAAAGACTTGACGGTTGAAATGATGGAGCAGCTAAAAGAGATTGGCGTGAAGATAGCGATAGATGACTTTGGCACAGGATATTCGTCATTAGGATATCTTAAGAACTTTCCAATTGATGCGTTAAAAATCGACAAATCATTCATTCAGGATATTAGAGAAGATGATGATAGTAATTCAGCCATTACCAATACAATCATCACACTAGCACAGAATTTGAAGCTTAATGTAATTGCGGAAGGTGTCGAAACAAAGGAACAGTTAGATTTTCTGTTGTCAAAGGATTGCTATTTAATGCAAGGATATTATTTTAGTGTTCCTTTAAAAGCAGAGGCATTAAAAGAAAAATATTTGATTTAATAGGGGGATATGAAAATGAAGGCTGTTCGTTCTGTGTTGGAATATTTAAAGGGGATCGGTGTACAACACGTATTTGGAATACCAGCAGGCTCTGTGAACGCTTTTTTCAATGAATTATATGATATGCCGGAGATAACGCCAATTGTAACTAAGCATGAGGGGGCAGCCTCTTATATGGCGGCAGCCTATGCAAAGTACTCCAATCAGCTAAGTGTGTGTATTGGAAGCAGTGGACCTGGCGGCACTAACTTAGTGACAGGTGCAGCAAATGCCATGAGAGAACACTTGCCGATTTTGTTTTTAACGGGAGCTGTACCAGTGAGTACGGAAGGCTTAAATGCTTCTCAAGAGCTTGATGCGGACCCTATTTATAAATCTGTAACGAAGTATAGTGTGACAGTAAGAGACTCAAAGGATTTGTTAAAGGAGATTGTAAAGGCTACAAAAATTGCTGTTTCTGGAGTACCTGGACCAGTTCATATTGCTATGCCAATTGATGTTCAACAAGGGCCTAGTGGCATTGAAGAGATTCCTTCCATACTAGTACGAGAAGAAGTAATACCAAACCTTGAAACGATTAAGCTGGTAGCTAAAGAGCTAGTGGAAAGAAAAAGTGGTTATATATTTGTAGGGCAAGGAGTTAGAAATTCTGTAGACCTATTATTTGAGTTAGCCGAAATTCTGGAATGGCCAATAATGACAACTCCTGTCGCAAAAGGCTATGTTCGCCAAGATCACCCATTATCTGCTGGGGTATTTGGATTTGCAGCTACAGAACAAGCCACTAATCTTATAAATGATGGAGACGGTAAGTCACTTTTAATTATTGGTTCAAGCCTTGGAGAAACAGCGACTAATAACTATAACAGCAGTCTTACTGATGGGCGCTTTACGGTTCAAATGGACTTCGATGAAACCGTCTTTAATCGCAAGTATTCAATTGATATCCCTGTCCTAGGCGATATTCAACTAAGCCTTTCTGCATTAATAGAGGAGCTTAAGTCTTTAGGGCTTACGAGAAAAGAAATGGCGTTTAATAGAAAAGAAAATAATGATCAAATTCTAGATGAATATAGCACTAAGAATGTATTGCTACAGTTGCAGTCTTATCTTCCTTCTTCTACTCGATACACAATAGATATTGGGGAATTTATGGCTTATGTTATACATCATATGGATGTTCTTGAATATAGCACATTTGATATAAATGTTCATTTCGGTGCTATGGGAAGTGGTATAGGGTCTGCCATAGGTGCAAAGCTTGCGGAGCCAGATCGTCCTACAGTTTCAATTACAGGAGACGGATGTTTCTTCATGCATGGGATGGAAATTTTGACTGCTAAAGAATACAACATTCCTGTTCTATTTGTTGTTATGAACAATGCCCGATTAGGCATGGTATACCATGGTCATAATCTGCAATACAAACGTGTTCATCCAACATTTGCACAAGAGCCGATTAACATTGCTGCAATGGCTGCAGCAATGAACATACCTAGTATTCGTATAGAAGAAATGGGAGACCTGAATGAGGAAGTAGTTAATAGCCTCCTTCAGATGAATGGCCCGGCTATATTAGAGATATCTTTGGTGGATAACAACATTCCGCCGATGGGAGATCGGGTTAAATTCCTGTCATCATTTGGAAAATAAATTATAAAGCTCTTATCTGTTTTTCTCAGGTAAGAGCTTTCCTTCTATATTTACATGGCATGGCTGTACTTAGTATTTATCACTTCTATTAAACTATCAAGGACCTGTTTTTTAAATGCGTCAGGTACTGGCTGGTTATCAGAAGTACAATAGTAATAACACATTTTTTCATGGTCATAGGTAAAACCAAGACTATTTAAGTTTTCATGTAAACTCTCTGGTAAGCCGTCTAATCCAGTTTTAAGTTTAAAAAAATCAGTTGCTATTATGTATACATCTATGTCATTAGCTCCAGTAGATACAATAAACAAATCACTGTCCTGTCGAAGAATCCACTGCTTTTTAGAATATAAGGAGATTCCTTTATTTTCTAAGAATGCAAGACCATTTGTGTTAATGCCAAACAGCTTTATTAATAGAGCACGAATTTGCTCGCCGGTCCATTCTTGTTGATGATTGGACAAACACCAAGTAATAGCAGCCTTTGGAGAAGGATCTTCTAGCTTTGCTGAAGTTTCCTTGTCTAACAGATAAGCTTTGTCTAAATCAATATAAAAAGCATGGTGGACAAAATGGGCAATTGATTCGGTATTTACTTGTATCTCTTCGGAATCAAAATATCGATCCATTGCTTCAATTTTAGACATATTCTTAAGCCTTGAATCTAATGATATTTCATCTAACCCTTCTTTTTTTAAGGTATGAATAATTATTTGATCAATAGATGGGTGGTATTTTAAAGAAAATGAGTATGCCATAATATTCCTCCTTATTTTTATATATCATACATTAAAACTTTGATGAAACAATTATTTTTAATGAATATATTATAATTTTGAGTAATATGAGCTAATTACATATATAGCACTTTACTATTAAATCCCAACTTTTTTACACTGTTTCTTTTAGCGCCAGACAGCGACTCCAGTGAGCTTATCATCCGCAACGGAAAGGGTCTTCTAAATAGGAAATCAATCATACCTTGTATTAACTTCCCATAGCTCGTCTTTTTTAATCATGAAATGGATTCATACAAATATGGATTAGAAGATCTTATTTAAATAAAGCTCTGAAGAGATATTAATCTTTCGTTATATATTGTATGATTATTTAGAAATATATAATTTTTTAGTGGTCAAAATATTCAATGGAAAGGTGTTTCTAATGAGTAACTATCTTATTCAAAACGTTCAGATTTGCGCAGAAGATGGCCGATTGATTGATGGAGATATTTTAATAATGAACGAAAAGATTGCTTGTATATCTGAGGGTAAAATAGAAGGATATGAGGGAGCTATAATGGACGGGAGGGGTTACGTGGCAATGCCTGGCTTTATTGATATTCATATCCATGGAGCAGTGGGGGCGGACTTTATGGACGGAGAGATAGATGCAACAGAACGAATATCTGCGTACTTACCCCAAGAAGGCACTACATCTTTTTTAGCAACAACTATTACTCATTCACAGGAACGTATACAGCAATCGGTAGATGTGAACACAAGCTTTTTAAAAAAATCTAATGAGGAACAGGGTGCAGAAATGCTAGGCTTCCATTTGGAAGGGCCATTTATTCACCCGGAGCAGGCGGGAGCTCAGCCTATTCAGCATATACAAAAACCATCTGTTTCATTGTTGAAAACCTGGTTTGGAGAACATCTTGCTCAATTAAAAGTTGTCACACTAGCCCCGGAACTTGACGAAGAATTTAAGATGCTTCAATTTTTACAAGAACAGGGGGTAATTTCTTCCGCAGGACATTCAAAGGCATCTTATTTGGAGGTTAATGACGCGGTGCAAAATGGTTTATCCCATTTAACCCATTTTACTAATGCGATGACAGGTCTTCATCATCGAGAAATAGGCATGGTAGGTGCGGGCTTCATGAATGACTCGCTTTTTTGTGAGATAATCGCTGATGGCATCCACCTCTCCGATGATATGCTCCAATTAGTAATGAAGGTAATTGGCACTGATAGAATCATCCTCATAACAGATTCCATGAGAGCGAAGGGACTTCCCGATGGAATCTATACACTTGGTGATCAAAAGGTTAAGGTAGTTGATCGTACTGCCACCTTGGAAAATGGAACTCTAGCTGGAAGTGTGCTTAAAATGAATGAAGGTATGAGAAGGATTCAGAGTTTAACTAATCTACCTTTACATGAGCTAGTGAAAATAACGTCGACAAACGCAGCAAAGAGATTAGGGATAAATAATCGAAAAGGAAGTCTTGCAGTTGGAAAAGATGCGGACATTGTATTGCTAAACGATTCCTTTGAGGTTCAATATACTTTTTGTAGAGGAAGGCTGAGTTATTCTAATGGTTAAAGCAAATAATATAAAATGGATAAAAGTAAATACATATGATGAAATGAGCAAAATGGCAGCCGCTATTTTTGAGAAGCAGCTAATTGAAAAGCCGCAAAGTGTGTTAGGGATGGCTACAGGAGGAACCCCAGAAGGATTTTACAAAGAACTAGTCCAATGCCACATGAAGGGCGATATTTCCTTTGCGGAGGTAAATACCTTTAACTTGGATGAATATGTGGGAATTGCAGCGGAGGAGGCTACTAGCTACCATAATTATATGTACGAGCACCTATTTAAGCATATTAATATTCCGCGACAAAATGCTCATCTTCCGAATGGCTTAGCAGAGGATTTGGAGAAGGAATGTGCCTATTATGATAAGTTAATTGAGCAGAATGGTGGTATTGATCTTCAGTTGTTAGGGATTGGGGTAAATGGTCATATCGGGTTTAACGAGCCTGGTACTTCTTTTCAAACAAGAACCCATATTGTAGAGCTTGCTGAGAAAACAAGGCAGGATAATGCCAAATATTTTCCTGAAGAAAAAGAAGTTCCCAAGCTTGCAATTACCATGGGGATTGAAACTATTATGGAAGCTAAGCGAATTATTCTCTTGGCTTTTGGCGAAAATAAAACTGAAACTCTTAAGCGTATCCAGCAAGAAGGTATTTCAGAGGAATTTCCAGCTAGCTGTCTAAAGAATCATCCTGATGTGACGATTATTTACGGTAGTTAAAAAAGCATATACTAAATCCTCCCTCTTACAAGTTGGAGGATTTTTTGGTTTCCAACTATTTAGGAGGTCAGGTATCTACTAAGTACTTAATAGCTTTTTTTCATTTTACTTACGATAATAAAAGTCTTATTCTAAAGTTTAGTATAAAGAAAACTAACGCTTTTTATTTAGAAGTTTAGTGCGAGGGATAGATATGAAAAAAATTGCTCGAATTTTACCAGGGTTGTTCTTATGTATGATCATTGCGGTTATAGCAAGGTTTATCGGGGAGTTATTTCCTGCTTTGGGAAGTGGACTGTTTGCTATTTTAATCGGTATTTTAATTGGGAATTTGAAAATTAGTTCGTCTCCAAGATGGTCTGCTGGAGTGAAATTTTCTGAAAGTAATCTCTTGTATTACTCCATCGTTTTATTGGGGGCGACTTTAACTTTCCAAACAATCATGGAAATGGGAGTGTCAGGGCTTTCTTTTATCGTTATTCAAATGTCTTTAACCATCATTTTTGTTGTCTGGCTTGGTAAAAAGCTAAGATTTGGCGAAGATTTCTCCTTACTAATGGCTAGTGGTAATGCTGTATGTGGGTCCTCGGCCATTGCTGCGACAGGGCCAGCAATCCAGGCCAAATCCTCTGATATTGCTTTATCTGTGACATTGGTTAACCTTCTTGGATCTGTTCTAATGATTTTTTTACCGGTAATCACAAATCTTGTATTTTCTAATGCTGTGATACCATCTGCTGCTCTCATAGGAGGTACGCTACAATCGGTAGGACAAGTAGTTGCGAGTGGGAGTATTGTTGGAGAAGAGGTAAAGGACCAAGCAGCGGTATTTAAGATAAGTCGAATTATTTTTTTAGTCGCAGTAGTTTTTGTGTTAAAGCAGATTAAATTCAGAAAACAGGAAAGTAAGGTAGCGACGAAAGATAAGTTTAGCTTTGGTAAAATTATTCCTTGGTATGTGGCAGGATTCCTTCTACTATGCTGTATTAATAGTTTATTGCAGCCATCTGCTACCATTACTAATCCTATAAAAGAGCTAGGAGGATATTTAGAAATTATCGCACTAGCAGGGATAGGGATGGGGGTAAAGATAAAAGAACTTATAAAGTCGGGATGGAATTTAACTATATATGCTGGAGGAGTAGGGGTATTCCAAATTTCTGTGGCTTTAATTTTAATATTGCTTTTATTGTAGATGTTATATAAAAATGCTCTAAGTTGATTATTAGCAAATCAGCTTAGAGCATTTTTCATAGAAATTTTCTTATAGTTCTTTTATAAAAGTAACGATATCACGCTGATTTTCAGGAATAACACCATGACCGTCTTCGTATGTTTTAAACGTCACATTAGCTCCTTGTTCCTCAAAGTACTCTTTGCTCTCTGCTCCCCATTGAGATGGAATGACATAATCATAATCCCCATGAGATATGAAAACGTTCAAATGTTCAATAGGATGCTTTCTGTATTCCTCTTTAACGAAATCGGGTAAATAACCACTTAAAGCAACTACTCCATTAATAACATTACCCATAGTAAAAGCTAAAGTTTGAGCCAATACAGCTCCTTGGCTGAAACCTAATAAATTTATTTTGTTTTGATCCAGATTATATTCTTCTATGGCCTCTGCGATGAATTGGTGCAGATAAGTCACGACCTTATCAAAAACCTCTCTATGTGGTTTTCCCGCTTCTTCAATAGTAAAAAATGCATATCCAGGACTAAACACGATGGGTCCACGCAAACTAAATATATGATGGCTTCCTTCGAATTCTTTTACAAGCTGGAGCAGATCCTCTTCGTTACTACCCATACCATGCAGTAAAAATAGAGATGGTTGGTTGGGAGTGATAGTTTTAGGTGGTAAGTATTTGTATGTAAAAGGTGATTTCATAATGGTTTCTTCCCTTCTGGAGACTGTACATTTATTTTAGCATACCAACCTTATATCTTTTAAAACATTAGTGTTAGCCCCTTGCTAGTTTTAATCAGATTAAAAAGGGAAAAGTAAACCAACAATAGTAGCTAATAAGGAGATGGTTGAAATGACGAATTCAAGTCAAATGCCAAAAGAAGAGGGTTTGGATCATAGCCTCACATTATTACGGGAAGGATATATGTACTTGGCTAATAGGCGGAAGAGTTTCGCCTCTAATATTTTTGAAACTCGTCTCCTAGGACAAAAGGCAATATGTTTGGGTGGAGAGGAAGCATCAAAACTTTTTTATGACAATGACAAATTTATGAGGAATGGAGCTGCACCAAAGAGACTTCAAAAAACGTTATTTGGTGAGGGGGGAGTTCAAACTTTAGACGAGGAAGAGCATAGAAACCGAAAAGGTATGTTCATGTCTATAATGACACCTTCACATTTGGAGCACTTAAAAAGTCTGACTCATAAGAATTGGGATTTAAAGGGTAGCGAATGGGAGCAAAAAGAACAGATTAATTTATACGATGAATCCAGAGAGTTATTATGCCAACTAGCATGTGAATGGGCAGGCGTTCCTTTAAATGAGGGTGAACTTAAAAAGCGGACGGAGCAACTGACTAAATTATTTGAATCTGCGTCTGCGTTAGGTCCCGAACATTGGATGGGAAGGCATGCAAGGAAGGAATTAGAGGATTGGGTTGGAGAAATGGTGGAGCAAGTTAGAAATAAGGAGTTATCACCACGGGAAGGCTCTGCCTTGTATAACTTTTCAATTCATAGGGATATAGATGGTAAACTTTTGGACAAAGAAATCGTTGCAGTGGAAGTACTGAATATTATCAGGCCAATTGTAGCAATTTCCGTCTATATTACCTTCACTGGATTAGCTGTTCATCAATATCCAGAAAATAAATCAAGACTTTTAAAGAATGAAGAACAATTCCAACAAATGTTTGTCCAAGAGGTACGTCGCTTTTATCCATTCTTTCCAATGGCTGTTGCAAGAGTGAAGAAGGATTTTATATGGAACAATTTTCAATTTGAAAAGGGTACGTTAACGCTATTGGACTTATATGGTACCAACCATGACCCAAACCTATGGGATAATCCTGAAGTTTTTAATCCTGAACGTTTCGAGGGGTGGGATGAGAGTCCATTTAGCTTTATTCCACAAGGCGGAGGTGACTTCAATATGGGACATCGCTGTGCTGGAGAATGGGTAACCATTGAAGTAATGAAGGTGAGTCTTCAATATCTTTCAAATAAACTTGATTATGAAATTCCAAATCAAGATTTAAGTTATAGTATGGTGAGTATACCTAGTCTCCCACATAGCAAATTTATCATGGCTAATGTAAGAAGCAAGCCGCAATAGGAGAACAAATATGAAAGAATTTAAAGTAACCTACTTTTTTGATGAAAACCACTACATTAGGAGGTTTATACACTTAGATTCTCAAGAAGAAGCTGAGGACCTTATCCAAAGTGAGAGAGACCAATATATTTCCTTTCGAGATAGTAGAGGAATTTACCATGAGTTAAATACAGAGGATGTCCGAGTAATCCAAATATCTGAATACCATCGTGTAGATAAAACTAAAAAAAAGGTACCTAAGTGAATTTTCAGTCACTAGGTACCTTTTTAAAAGACAAGAAGCAAAGATTTGTCTAGTGCCTTGCCCCTCGAGAAAAAGTAGCGGTAGCTGAAGAACTACCTACTCACTTGCCAATCATGTATGAGACTTGACCAACTTTTTTTGTTGTAGGGATAGCCGTTGTTTTTTTCCATAAAGGTTGACGAACAACAAGCTGCTAATAGCAATTACTCCTCCAACAATAGAGAGAGGAGATGGAAGCTCGTGAAGCCAAATCCAAGTGATGACTATAGCTACAACCGGCTCAGCGTATAATGTATTTGAAACAGAGCTTGCATTACTTTGAGATAAAGCTATTGCCCATGTGAGGTAGGCAAGTGCGGTAGGGAATATTCCAATATAAATAGCCGATAAATTAGCTTCATTTGTTGCACTTTGGAGTGTATCAAACAGTCCTGGAGCAAAAAATAGAAAAGGCAAAGTACCTGTCCATGTAAAATAAGCAGTAAGTTCAATAGCGCTATACTTTTTAAATAAAGGCTTTTGGTAAACGAAAAAAATAGAAGTTGCAATAGCTGCTATTAAAACTAGGAATACTCCTGGAGAGATATCAAAGGAAGAATCCCCAGTTCCAAAAGCAATAAGAATAATTCCGATAAAGCCGAAAGCTAAACCACCCCATCCTACCTTACCTAAACGTTCCTTTAAAATAATTACAGCCATCACAGTGGTAACGATTGGTGCAGAACCAATTAACATGCCTGCAGTCCCTGCAGAAATAGTCATCTGTCCAAAAGTGACGCATATATGATACAAACTAATACCAATCCAGCCTAAGATTATTATTTTCCACCCATCCTGCTTTTCGGGTAGTTTAAATTTACTTCCTGGCCAGAGTGCAATGAGTAAAAATATAAGCGAGGCAATCAAAAAACGGAATAATGCCAAATGACCGGGAGGATAACCTCCGTTTAAGCTGGCGCTAATTGCTGCAAAAGAAGATCCCCAAATTGCTACAGTCAAAATCGCCAGTAAAAAAGCTTTCGTATTCATCTATAGTTCACCTTACCTTTAGATTAAGTGTGTTAAAGTAAGTAAAAATATTTTAATATAACTAGTGAATTTTACAACATATATGTAAATTAAACAATCCATCTATTTTTTGATTAAAAATAAATAATTAATTTATCAACTAGTGTTTAGTACACATACCTTTTTGCAGATATATAAGGGAAATTATCACTAAGGGACAAAATTACTTTTTTATATTGGTTGACAAAATACCTAGAGGGGTATAATATAACGGTTATAACATTCATCAAATTTTCAGAAGGAGGTGTGCTTGTTGGCATACGATGCAAAAACTATTAATCGTATTAAACGAATGGAAGGCCAGCTTCGTGGAATTTTACGGATGATGGAGGAGGGCAAGGACTGCAAGGAAGTCGTTACCCAGCTTTCAGCAGTTCGCTCTGCAGCAGATCGTACAATTGGTGTAATTGTTAGTAACAATCTTTTAGAATGTGTGCAAGAAGCAGAAGGAAATAAAGATAAAATGAATTCTGTTATTCAAGAGGCAATGAATTTGGTTGTAAAGAGCCGATAGTCCGGCTTTTTTATTTAAATAAAATAATACCCCGGCAGGTATGAAGGAGATTGAGATGGAAAAGAAAAGAACTACGATAGTTTTATTCAGTGGTGATTATGATAAGGCGATGGCAGCATACATTATTGCAAACGGTGCAGCAGCTTACGATCATGAGGTTACAATATTTCACACATTTTGGGGAATAAATGCGCTACGTAAACAACAGCATATTGAGGTTAAAAAAGGATTTTTAGAAAAAATGTTTGGCAAAATGATGCCGAGGGGAGCAGAGCAGCTTGGACTATCTAAAATGCAGATGGCTGGTATGGGACCTAAAATGATTAAGCATGTCATGAAAAAGCATAATGCACTTTCTTTAACTCAGTTAATAGAGATGGCACAGGAGCAAGATATAAAATTAGTTTCTTGTACTATGACGATGGATTTGCTGGGCTTACAACAAGAAGAATTACTCGATGGTGTTCAGTATGCGGGAGTAGCAGCGTACTTGGCTGACGCTGAAGATGGCACTGTAAATCTATTTATATAGGAGAGAGACAAATGGAATGGATATTTGTTGCATTAGTAGTAGTATTTTTTGCATGGAAGATGTTGCCTGCAAAGGGTATTAAAAATATTACTACTACAGAGCTGAAAAATATATTAAATGACAAAGATAAATTCTTCATAGATGTGAGGACTCCAGCTGAATATAAAGGGAGAAATATTCGACAGTTTAAAAATATCCCATTGGGATCTAAATTGGATGAGCTACCGAAGGATAAAGAGATTGTAGTGATTTGTCAAAGTGGTATGCGTAGTAGTAATGCGTGTAAACAATTAAAAAAAATAGGCTATGATCGTGTCACAAATGTCCGTGGTGGCATGAGTGCATGGAGATAAGAGGAGGAAGTTTAAATGAAAGAGATAACAGCAAAAGAATTAGAACAAAAACTAGTAAAGGGTGAGAAAGTAAATTTAATTGACGTGCGAGAAGTAGATGAAGTGGAGCAAGGAGCAATACCAGGGATTATTCACATCCCACTAGGTCTGTTAGAATTTCGTATGAATGAGCTCTCGAAAAAAGATTCCTACGTTATTGTATGCCGATCTGGAGGTAGAAGTGGACGTGCCACACAGTTTTTAGATAGCCAAGGCTATGATGTTACAAATATGACTGGTGGAATGTTAGCTTGGGAAGGTGAAATAAACTAAAAAAATTTTTTCTAAAATATAATACCCTATTAGGTATGGAGGAGAGTATAAATGAGTTTAAAAGCAGATGTTCAATTAGATGCAAAAGGTTTGGCTTGTCCAATGCCTATAGTAAAGACAAAAAAGGTCATGGCTGGTTTAGAAGATGGTCAAATTTTAGAAGTTTCAGCTACGGACAAGGGCTCTAAGGCAGATCTTGCCGCGTGGTCTAAAACAGTGGGGCATCAATACATTGGAACAATTGAAGATGGGGATGTACTAAAGCATTACATTCGTAAATGTTCAAATGAGGCTATGGAAGAAAATCAGCATCAAGAAATCATTGCCTTGGATGAACTAATAGCAAAAGTGGCAGATGGAGGAACAATTTTAGATGTTCGCGAGACTGCTGAGTTTGCTTTTGGACACATAGATGGAGCTAAGTCTATTCCAATGGGCGAGTTAGAAGAAAGAATGGATGAACTTGATAAAGACTTGCCGGTTTATGTGATATGTAGAACAGGCAAGCGAAGCGATCTTGCAGCACAAACACTAGTGCAAAATGGATTTGCAAAAGTTTGGAATGTCATACCAGGTATGACAGAGTGGAGCGGAAGCGTTAAAAAAACAATTTAGGAGGAAAAATGATGACAAACAAAGTAGCAATCATAGCAAGTAATGGTGGACTTTTTGATGCATACAAAGTGTTCAATATAGCAACAGCTGCAGCAGCAACAGAAAAAGAGGTAGCAATATTTTTTACGTTCGAAGGGTTGAATTTAATCCATAAACAAGGAATGCAGGTATTACCAATGCCTGAAGGCAGAGAGAGCCTAGCGGAAGGGTTTAAAAACGCGAATATACCTAATATTCCTCAACTGGTGGAAATGTCGCAGGAATTAGGGGTTAAATTTATTGCTTGTCAAATGACTATGGATGTAATGGGATTAACAAAGGAGGATTTTGTTAATGGTATCGAAGTGGGAGGAGCAGTGACGTTTCTAGAATTTGCAAAAGACGCGTCTCCGACATTGACTTTCTAACCGTACAAAATGCTTAAAAATTTTTAACGAAAATAATACCTATGGGGGTAATTTGGACATGACAGTAACTAAATGGACAGCAGATATAATTGCAAAAAAAGTAATTAATAATGAAAATCTATTCATTTTAGATGTACGTAACACGGATGCATTTGCTGATTGGAAAATAGAAGGACATAAATTTAAATACTTAAATATACCTTATTTTGAATTACTGGATGGTGTAGAAGAAATTCTACCTCAAATACCTGCTGACAAAGATATTTTAGTCGTTTGTGCGAAGGAAGGGTCGTCCATTATGGTAGCAGAAATGCTTTCAGATGCAGGACGTGACGCTGCTTATCTACAAGGTGGGATGAAGGCATGGAGTGAATACCTCGAGCCAATTAAAGTGAGTGACCTACAGGATGGAGGCGAACTATACCAATTTGTTCGTTTAGGAAAAGGCTGCTTATCTTATATGGTTATCTCTAATGGGGAAGCGGCAATTATAGATGCTACTCGCATGGCTGATGTATTTATCAATTTCGCAGCAAGTAAAAAAGCAAAGATTACACATATTTTTGATACGCATTTACATGCAGACCATATTTCTGGTGGCCGTCAAATTGCTGCGCAGACAGGTGCTACTTATTACTTGCCACCAAAGGACGCAGTAGAAGTCGTATTTGACTACACACCGTTAGTAGATGATGAAAAAGTGGAAATTGGTCATACAACTATTGCTATCCAAGCAATTTATTCACCAGGGCATACAATAGGATCTACTTCTTTTATTGTAGATAACAAGTTTTTATTAACAGGTGATATCTTATTTATTGATTCCATAGGACGCCCAGATTTAGCTGGTCTGGCAGAAGACTGGGTTGGAGATTTAAGAGAAACATTGTATACACGCTATCGCGAGCTTTCTGATGATTTAATCGTTCTACCTGCTCACTTCATGATAATTGATGAATTAAATGTAGATGGAACTGTTGCGAAAAGATTAGGAGATTTGTTTTTAGAAAACCATGGTTTAAATATTGAGGATGAAAATAAATTCCGTAGCATTGTTACTGATAATCTTCCTCCACAACCTAATGCCTATCAAGAAATCCGTCAAGTCAATATGGGGAAAATAACGCCGACCTCAGAAGAACAAACAGAAATGGAAATAGGTCCAAACCGTTGTGCTGTGCGCTAATTAGTCTAAAGAAAAACTATTTACTAAAAGGAGAAATGAAAAATGAATTCAACAAAAGTATTAGATGCAAAAGGTTTAGCTTGTCCAATGCCGATCGTTCGTACTAAAAAGGCAATGGATACAATTGAGTCCGGTGAAATATTAGAAGTACATGTAACCGATAAAGGAGCTTTGGCAGATATTCCTGCCTGGGCTTCATCTGGAGGTCACACTATTTTAGAGCAATTAGAGGAAGCTGGAGTTCTAAAGTTTTGGATTCAAAAAGCATAAGTGGATAGGGGGACCCTAGAGTGGTCCCCTTTTTTCATAAATAAGGAAACAAAAGCTGTTTTCAAAGTTTGTCTGTCTTTTCTTAAAAGGAGGAATAAATATGGATATACCTTGGATCATTACAATTTTTCTTATAGGATTTGTCGGTTCATATGTGTCTGGTATGCTAGGCATTGGGGGATCAATCATTAAATACCCGATGCTATTATATATACCAGTCATGTTCGGATTTACAGCATTTACATCACATGAGGTATCAGGGATTAGCGCAGTACAGGTGCTCTTTGCCTCTATAGCGGGTGTATGGGCTTACCGTAAAGGTGGATATTTAAATAAGTCACTTATTATTTATATGGGTGGAGCTATTTTAATAGGTAGTTTTGTAGGTAGCTTCGGTTCAAAGGGATTAACCGAGGAGACAGTTAACATTGTGTATGGCATTTTAGCGTTAATAGCGGCAGTCATGATGTTTGTACCAAAAAAACAGGTGGATGATAAGCCTTTAAATGAAGTCACCTTTAACAAGTTTTTAGCAGCTATTTTAGCTTTTATAGTAGGAATTGGATCGGGAATTGTAGGGGCAGCAGGTGGATTTCTGTTAGTGCCAATTATGCTAGTAGTATTAAAAATACCAACACGAATGACAATTGCTACAAGCTTAGCAATTACTTTTATATCTTCTATTGGTGCGACAATAGGTAAAGTATCAACGGGACAGGTTGAATATTATCCTGCAGTTATTATGATTGTAGCTAGTTTAATAGCAGCACCACTTGGAGCCAAAGCAGGCAAGAGTATGAATACGAAAGTTTTACAGTTCATACTTGCATTACTCATTTTAGGAACTGCCATTAAAATTTGGTTGGATATTTTATAGGATTATAAAGAAGTATCATTATTAATGATGTTGCAAACTATAGACAAATTCAAAGAAATTTGAAACTGTCTATAGTCTTTTTTCGTTTCAGGCGCTACGCTTTCTACGTGGATGGTTACACCCTTCTCCCTCCATGCAGAGACAGATGATAAACGATTTGTTTAAGAGCGATTGTTAGACTCGGAAAAGGCCATTGATACCCTCGATGTGAAACTCTTGGGTTATTTTTCCACGCTCTTAATTCATTCACAATAATGTCGTTTTATTTAATATGGGGAATTACAGACCATTTCTAGACATTGTTTCTTTCTAGTCAATCATATACTATTAGGTCACTATTTGATTTAGAATCTGTAATTTTTGTTAATATATACCTTAGTGTAATTTGTATTATTGCTTACTATCCTTGAGAACAGTCGGATGAAAATGAAAGGAGGAATTTGAGAAGGTTGGTTTTTATGAAAATAAAAAAATGTAATCTGAATACAAATAGTTAGGAGGGAAAGTGAAATGAAAAAGTTATTTTCTTTGTTTCTATTCTGTACTTTATTACTAGTTGCTTGTAATGATGATTCTGAAACGTCTGGTTCTAATGACAAAGGGGAAATAACCGTTTGGGCTCATCCATACACTGACAATCAAGAAAAAGAAGGAGAAATGTGGAAAGAGTTAATTGCTTCATATGAGGAGACTTCCGGTGTGAAAGTTAATTTTGAACAAATCCCTTGGGCTAATCGCGATCAAAAAATTTTGACTGCTCTTGCTGCCAATAATGGACCCGATGTGTTTTACGCCATTCCCGATCAGATGCCTCAATATGCTGAAGCAGGGATGCTCGTAGATCTAAGCCCTTATTTGGAAGACAATGATATGGACGATTTTGTAGAAAGCTCTTTAATCCCTACTAAATGGAAGGGGAAAATGTACGGTGTACCAATTCTTCAATCTGTCGAGACCTTTATGTACAATGTGGATGTAGTGAAAGCGATTGGAGAAGACCCTTCAAAGCTTCCTACCACTTGGGAAGAGTTTGAAAAATGGGCTGCTAAAGCTAAAGAAAAAGGTTATTATGCCTCTAGCTTTCAAGGCGGAGGTTCAATGAATGGGACACTTTACCCTTATCTATGGCAAGCAGGCGGTGAAATTCTTACAGAAGATAACAAAGTGTTGATTAATAACGAAAACGGAGTAGAGGCATTTGAATTTATCAATAAAATATATAACAACGGTTACATTCCAAAGGACTCTATTACTGCTTTAGATCATGATGCATTATGGGATAGCGGTAAGCTGCTGTCTATTCAAGGGGCAGGGAAATCAGTTAGTAGAATGCTAGAAAAAGAGACGTTTGACTTTGTGATAGCACCGCCATTAAAAAATAAAAAACAGGCTACTTATGGTACTACTGGGATGTTTGTTGTGCCAGTTAATTCAGATAATAAAGATGCTGCTGCAGAGTTTATAAAGGTAATCACCAATGCAGAAAATCAAAGGAAGTTTAATAGAGAAACCCAATTCATTCCTACTAGAGAATCGGCAAAGGATATTTACGATGATCAAAAATATTTAGCACAATTGGCATCTTACACTCAATTTACACAGTCAGGGGTCATTCATCCGGAAGGGCGAAACATTATGCCTTTAATACAAGCGGAACTACAAACAATGTTAGAAGGCAAGAAAACTCCTAAAGAAGCTGCAGATGCAGCAGCCAAGGCAATTGAAGAAAAATTAAAATAAAGAAAAAGAGAGCTTAATCTTATTAATAGATTGAGCTCTCTTTAGTTAGAGAAGGGACTTCCTCAAATTTAGTACTATCATTCAAAGAGATAGAATCTGCGTTTCTGTTCTTTTCTTGTCTTTTCTCGATTCTTCTGAAGGCTCTAAAGCTCAACAAGGTTATGACGTAGGCAAGTAGGCTTCCAGAGAAAAGCGGGATTGCCCCAGGCAAAAATGTAAGAAAAAAATACATAGCAACTGTGCTTGCTAAAATGCCTAAAAGCTCTAATGGAGAGGTAATAGCTATGAGTAAGGATTGCTTTATGTACTCAAAGTACTTTAAGTCAAAATGAACATAAACAGGAAAGAAAAACGATAAAATAAGAATACTAGAGAGAAGAATAAAAAATAGAATTGGTATTAAAAAAGTAAATTGGCCATCATTTAACAGAATAAATTGAAAGTCAAAAACTAGAAAATAACCCACGAGAACAAAAATTAAGGCGTAGCCATTTGCCTTCCAAAAATCCTTTTTAAAAAATCTCCAATACGTAGGGAAAATTTTAATCGATTCATAGTTCTCTTTGTTTAGCAGTTTTCTAATAGTACTAAACAAAGCGATAGTAGAAGGAAATAAACCAAAAGCCCCTAACCCTACAATGCTAAAAAAAATCCATAAAAAATTTAAATAGATCAGTGAAAGCATCCTATAGGCGATGTTATTAAAGCTATCCCAATTCAGAATATATCACGCCTTTCAATTCTCAAATTTAAAAGTTTAATATTAAATTGAGTTGATTTCGTAAATAGTTCTTTACCAATTAAACACGAAGATTCCTAATATATTGATTGTAGCGACAGGTGCGGCGACTCCTGCGGGATGAGTGAAACAGATAAGCCATCGCAAACGATGCGTAACCGACGGTGAAGGCTTATATCATAGTTCGATTGTTCGTGTTTTTTAAAAAAACAGGAATTATGAAATTGATTTAATTTTACTAAATAAAACATTTTATCAATTAAAGACTATTTATAGACATTGTCTCTTTATTACTAATCATATAAGATTAATTAAAAGTTAATTAATAATTTAGTAATTTCAGTATATTAAAAGGCGATTAAAAAGTAAATATTTAAAAAAATTTATAATTTTGCTATGACAGCGCTTACTATTTTACGGAATAAGAAGTAGAACTTTTTATTGAGTATTTTTCTAGTTAAGTGATTAGCTCCATTTGCTAGAGACAAAGGCGCTGGCTACGTTCCTTATTAAAAAGATTGGCTTATTTGAAGGGAGGTAGTCTTTTAAAAACAGCTAGTTGTCAGCTCTAAGAGAAAACCGTTATAAATGGGAAGGGGTAAATGAAATGAAAAAGCTGTGCTTTTTTTTATTGTTATTAATATTTAGTGCTCTAATGGTAGCTTGTAGTGAGGAAGATGCTTCGGATGCGGGTGAAAAGATAGAAACTTCTGGAAAAGCAGGAAATAAAGAAGATGGTTTCTCAGGGGAAATAACAGTTTGGGCACACCCTTTTACAGGTGACCAGGAAGTAGAAGGTAAGATGTGGAAGGAAATAATTAGTTCTTATGAAGAAACTACTGGAGTGAAAGTGAACTTTGAACAAATACCTTGGGCGAATCGTGATCAAAAAGTGCTGACTGCTTTAGCAGCTAATAATGGGCCAGATGTATTCTATGCTATTCCTGACCAAATGCCGCAATATGCCGAAGCGGGGATGTTATTGGATCTTAATCCATATTTAAAAGATAATGACATGGAAGATTTTGTGGAGAGTGCATTAGTTTCAACTACTTGGAAGGATAAGGTATATGGATTACCAATTCTTCAGGAAGCATATACATTCCTATATAACGTGGACATCATTAAAGAAATTGGAGAAGACCCATCAAAGCTTCCAGCAACTTGGGCAGAATTTGAAAAATGGGCTGAAAAAGCAAAAGAAAAAGGATATTATGCATCTAGCTTCCAAGGCGGTGGTTCTATGAATGGAACGTTGTATCCATATCTATGGCAAGCAGGTGGAGAAGTGCTTACAGCTGACAATGAAGTAATGATTAACAGCGATGCTGGAGTAGAAGCCTTCGAATTTATCAACAAAATGTATAAAAATGAGTGGATTCCAAAGGATTCTATTACTGCATTAGAGCACGACGCTTTATGGGATAGCAGTAAAATGCTTTCTGTTCAAGGATCTGGGGCATCAATTAGCCGTATGTTAAGTAAAGATACATTTGAATTTGTTATTGCACCTCCATTAAAGAACAAAAAACAAGTTACTTATGGAACTACTGGTATGTTCGTAGTACCTATTAACTCAGAAAATCCAGATGCAGCAGCTGAATTTGTAAAAATTATGACGAGTGCAGAAAACCAACGTAAATTTAATCAGGTTACTCAGTACATTCCAACACGTGAATCTGCAAAGGATATCTTTGGAGAACAGAAGTATCTTGCGCAGCTAGCAACTTATACTGAGTTTGCAATGCCGGGGGTTATACATCCAGAGGGACGTAACATCATGCCGTTAATCCAAGCGGAGCTTCAAACAATGATGGAAGGCAAGAAAACTCCAAAAGAGGCAGCGGATGCGGCAGCTGAAGCGATTAAAGGAAAAGTAAAATAAATCTAATAGAGAGTTTGATCTAAAACAGATCAAGCTCTCTATTGATTAATTTACATAAGAAAGGGTGTTTACACTGGTAAATACATTAGGTAAGCCTTTAGTGTCCAAGAAAAGCGGGATGACTCTTCGGGCAAGATTAAAAAGACAATGGGATCGTAATGCGATCGTCTATATTTTTCTTATCCCCATATTAATACATTTTGCTATTTTCCAAGTGTATCCATTTCTTTTGAGCTTCTATTTGACTTTTATGGATTGGAAGGTAATTGGAGATCCAGAATTTGTAGGTCTTAAACATTGGGAATATTTTTTAAGCGATAAGCTCGCATGGAAAGCCATATGGAACACAGTAAAATTCTCCGTATATTATATAGTACCAACAATGGCTGTAGGACTGATACTTGCTTTAATTATTAATTCAGGAGTAAAGATGGCCGGATTTTTTAAAGGGATATTTTTCTTGCCGGTTGTTACCTCTTTTGTAATTATTGCCGGTATATGGGGTTGGTTATTTAGAGGAACAGAAGAAGGGATGATTAACTATCTAATAGGCTTAATAGGCATTGAGCCTCAATTATTTTTATCTGATTCTAGCCAGGCTTTACCAGTGTTAGCAGCACTAAGCGTTTTTAAAGTAGCAGGCAGCACAATGATTTATTATTTTGCAGGACTTCAATCAATAGATAAGGGTTTATATGAAGCTGCCAAAATGGATGGGGCATCCACTACTAAAATCTTTTGGAAGGTAACTTTTCCTTTATTGAAGCCTATACACTTTTATGTTGCCATTACGACAACCATTGGCTCTTTCCAAATCTTTGACTCTGCCTACCTATTAACAGGTGGCGGTCCAAATTATGCAACGACGACGATTGTTTATTACTTATACAATCAAGGCTTTACTAGCTTAAATTTAAGCTACGCAGCAGTACTTTCCTATGTGTTATTCTTCATCATCCTAATGATCTCTCTTTTACAAAGAAGGTTCTTAGGGAAAGAATCTAATCTCTATTAGAAGGGAGATGAAAAACTATGAAAAAGGTTATTTCCTACATTGCTTTGTTATTGTTAGGGTTTTGTTTTCTCATGCCCTTTATCATTATGATTTTAGGCTCCTTTAAAAATGTAGAGTATGCCCAGCTAGATCCACTTTTTTGGATACCGGATGAACCAACTCTAAAAAACTATTTATATATTATGAGGGACGGTCTATTTGTCAGATGGATTTTCAACTCCATAGTTATCACAGTTATCCCGGTAGCTAGTCAGATGATTTTCTGTGCAATTTTAGGATATATTTTTGCGAAGAAAAAATTCTTCGGGAGAGAATTTATATTTTGGGTATTTATGGGGGTTATTATGATTCCTCAGCAATTGCTAATCATTCCAAAATATATTATGTTCTCCGATTTTGGATGGATCAACACCTATTGGGCACTCATTGTTCCTGAGCTTTGGGGAATCATGGGAGTATTCCTAGTAAGACAGTTTTTACAGGGAATACCAAATGATTTAGAAGAGGCTGCCTATATAGACGGAGCAAATGATTTACAAATATTCTTTAAAGTTATTTTGCCACTTTCTATTCCAGTAGTGGCTACTGTAGGAACATTTGCCTTTATATCAAACTGGAACGATTTATTTCAACCACTAATTTATTTAACGCAGGAAAAAATGTTCCCAGTAACACTAGGATTGGCGTCCATGCTAGGGAAGGAAGGTAACTTTGGAATAGAAATGGCTGGTTCAGCAGTTTCCTTTATACCAACCTTTCTTATTTTCCTGTTTTTTCAACGATATTTCACAGAAGGAATACAAATGTCAGGTTTGAAATAATGAAGCCTAACTGAATAGGTTTTGAAGTAAGGAGTGAGTGAAGTGAAGTCAGTTATTGCTAAAGATCAAAAGGTTTTTATAGAGGACAGACCCAAAATGGATATTATGCCTTCCTTTCTTTTGATTAAGACGTTGTACAGTGCGATTTCTCCAGGAACGGAGCTAAGCTTAATAACAGCAAGCAATGAAAGAGAGATTTCCTTAGGCTATAGCGCAGTTGGTATTGTGGAGGAATGCGGTGATGGTATAACCGGCTTTCAAAAAGGAGATATAGTCGCTTGCTATGGAGCACCTTACGTAGGACATTCCGAGTATCTATGTGTGCCAATGACCTTATGTGCGAAAGTGCCACAGGGGATGGATCCAAAAGAAGCATCTCTAGCTGGAATTGGAGCAATCGCTATTCATGCACTTCGAGTAGCTAAATTAGCCTTTGGAGAAATAGTAGTGATTGTTGGTCTTGGATTGTTAGGGCAAATGATTGCAAAGATTGCTCATGCTGCAGCTTACGATGTTATTGCTTTCGATACACAAGCAGAGCGAGGAGCTATGTTAACAGAAGAGTCAGGAATTACTTCCTTTTCTAAGCTAGACGAGATGGAAGAAGAGATTAAAAAGCACACTGCCAACAGAGGAACAGATGCTGTACTGCTTTGTACAGGCGGCAAGAGAACTACACTTACAGGACAAAGCTTAGAGTGGATACGCGGTCAAGGAAAAATAGTTATTGTAGGTGATGTCGAGCCGAATTTCCCTAGGGAATTAATGTTTGGAAAAGAGGCTCAAATTCTTATATCCAGGGCAGGGGGGCCAGGGAGATATGATCCTGTCTATGAGAAGCAAGCGGTGGACTATCCTTATGGATATGTAAGGTGGACAGAGGGAAGAAATGTAGCGGAATATTTAAGACTAGTAAAAGAAAAGCGTATTAAGATTGATTCATTTATAACAGAAGAAGTGAACATAGATCAGGCGCCAGCTGCATATAAAGATTTGATTAATAAGAAATCGAAAACGTTGACGAAGCTTATTAGTTTTCGATAAGTAGATTTTTATAAACTGAGAGGAGAGTTTTAATGTTAAAGGTTGGTGTAATTGGTGGAGGGTCAATTTCGCAATTTCATATTACCCCTTATATCCTACATAAACAGGTAGAACTAATAGCATTATGTGATCAAAATGAACAAAGGCTTACGGAGTGTGGACACCAATATGGGGTCACTCATTTGTATTCTAACTATAAAGAGTTATTAGCCAACAAAGATGTGGATGCTGTAAGTATTTGTACATGGAATAATACTCATGCTGAAATAGCTATTGCAGCAATGGAAGCTGGAAAACATGTGTTAGTTGAGAAACCATTATGTATGACGGTAGAAGAGGCTTTAGCAGTGGAAGCAGCAGCAGAAAAATCTGGAAAGGTTTTACTAGTCGGCTTTGTTAGAAGACATGGTGATAACACGAATCTCTTAAAAGAATTTATAGATCAAGATTATTTAGGAGAAATTTATTATGCAAAGGCTTCTTGTTTAAGAAGGTTAGGCAATCCAGGTGGCTGGTTTAGTGATAAGTCTAAATCTGGGGGAGGAGCTCTCATGGATTTGGGTGTTCATATGATTGATATATGCTGGTATATGATGGGGAAACCACGTCCGATTTCAGTTAGCGGCAATACCTACTCGAAATTAGGTAACCGCAGTAATATTAAGAATCTTTCCTTTTACAAGGCTGCTGATTATGATTCCTCTTTAAATAATGTAGAAGATTTAGCAAATGCATTGATTCGTTTTGAAAACGGTGCTTCCTTAGCTGTAGATGTGAGTTTTACGCTTCAGGCAAAGGAGGATCAACTGAGCGTGAAATTGTATGGAAACAAAGGTGGAGCTGAAATAGAACCAGAGCTGGTTATTGTAACAGAGCAGAACGATACGATTTTGAATATACTTCCTCAGGTTGACAATAAAAGCTTTGACTTCGCTGGATCCTTTACAAATGAAATTAATCATTTTGTAGAATGTTGCTTGGAAGGCAAATCTCCTGTTGCTCCTGTTGAAGACGGGGTAGAAGTAATGAAAATGTTAAATGCTATCTATGAGTCGGCTCAAACTGGTAAAGAAGTTTATTTGTGAGCATTTGGTTCAATTAGAGAAAGGGCTTGATAAATATGGGTAGACAAATCGCAGATTTCCCATTAAACCAACTTAAAGTATATCAACCAAAGCTTATTCACAAGCCGTCAGATTTTGGTGAATTTTGGGTCGAACAACAGCAACAAATAAATAGCTTACAGCCGAAGGTCTCAATCGATTGGAAGGAGTATGTGATTCCTACAATGGAGGTCGCGGATTTGTTGTTTGTAAGCTGGGATGGTACACCGTTAAAAGGGTGGGCCATAAAACCAAAGGGAGTAGATCAGTGTCCTGTAATGCTGAGTATTCATGGTTACACAGGTAGCCGCGGATTACCTTTGGATTACGTAAAGTGGGTTTCTATGGGCATTGCAGTTTATGCATTTGATGTCCGCGCACAAGGTAGTTCTCCGGACTATGCTAAATATAACAATGGGGGTAGGACACTGGGCTGGATGTTGAATGGTATTCATGAGCCTGAAAATTATTATTATACGAACGTGTATAAGGATCTTTTATTTCAGCTCAATTGGATAAGGTCGTCTGAAACTCCAATTGAGCCAACGAGGATTGGACTTCTTGGAAGTTCCCAAGGAGGAGGATTAGCTCTAGGTCTTGCAGGATTGGATCAAGGGGTAGAGCTAGTTGTTGCAGATTATCCATTCCTAGCAAACTTTGAGCGAGCAATAGAGATTTCTCAAGCAGGTCCTTATCTGGAGTTTGTGAATTATTTTAAGTATACAGATCCGCAATATGAAACCTATGAATCAGTAATGCAAACACTAGGCTATATAGATTGTGTCCACTTTTGTGATTCTATTATTTGCCCGACCTTAATATCTATTGGACTGGAGGATCCTGTTACCCCTCCCTCTACTGTCTTTGCAGCCTATAATCATTTACGAACATCAAATAAGGAAATTGAAATCTATCCTCAATACGCACATGAGGTAAATCCCTTTCATGAAGAAAAGAAACTAGAGTTTGTAAGAAAGAATTGGTTGGAGTGATAGATAGGGGGTCAGATGATGAAAATCAGTATAAGTATGTATAGTTTAGCTTCTACTCTTCGGCGAGAGAGTTGGAGAGTAACAGAATTTATTGAGTATGCAAAAACGATTTCCTTGGACGGGGTAGAGCTGTTAGATATTTACTGGCAAAACCCAGCAAATAAAGATGAAGAAATTAAGGAAATTGTCGAGAATTTACAACGAAACAATCTAGAAGTTTCAGCTTATGATATTACAAATAATTTCGTTCATCAAAAAAAGATTGAGCGAAAAGCTGAGGTCGAGAAGGTAATTGAGGGCATTCGTGTGGCCAAAGAATTGAATGCTAATACTGTTCGTGTTTTCTGTGGGGATATTAGAGAGGGTCTTATCTATGAAGAATGTTTTGATTGGATAATTGAAGGTTTAAAAGAAAGTGCAAAGATAGCAGAACAAGAAAAGATAGTCTTAGCTGTTGAGAACCATGGATTACTAGCAGGAAAAAGTCTACAGATTCATGAAATTCTTAGAGCAGTCAACAGTCCGTATGTGAAGTCAACCTTTGATACAGGTAACTTCTTATTAGTCCATGAAGAGCCTACGAAAGCATTTGATCGACTTAAGCAAGAAATTGCTCATGTTCATTTTAAGGATTTTAGAGAGAAGCACACTCATGAAAGCGTAAAAGGATTCCGTTCTACAGAAGGAAAAGAGTTAATTGGAGTTATCCCAGGAGATGGGAAAGTCGATCTTGCCTATATAGTAGAGGGGTTAAAAAAATATGGTTACCAGGATTGGCTCTCAATCGAGTATGAAGGTTTTGAGGATGCAAAAATGGCTAACGAGGAAGCTGTACGCCGTCTGAGAAAGCTGTTGAAATGAAGGAGTGAAACATTATGAGTGTTATTTTGAGTAGCTTTAACAATATAGAATTAGCGCAAGCAGATAAACTTCATTCTGTTGAACAACTAGTGATGATTAATAGTACAAAAAGTTCTTTTGTGATGGATGCGACAGAGTCAAATTTAACAGCCCTAGAAAAAAGAGGACATGAGTTTTATATTCCGTCAGACTTACTTAAGCATGTGAATGAGGATAGTAATGCTAAAGTATATTTTGACTTAGAGTGTCATCCATTTTATCAAAAGATAAAAGAAGTTATAGAAAAAGGTATTACATCAAACGGTGTGTTTCGTTTTCGAAGAATATCCAAAGGGAATAACCCTCAGCTTATAGCAGATGACCTTTACGTCCTGTCCTTATTATTTGGTGAACCTAAAGAGAAACACATAAAAAAGAGTAAGCTTGAGACTGTAATAAGTCATATTATTCTGATGATACGTTTTGAAAGTGGAGTCATGGCCCATGTGGAATTTACGTTTGCTAATGTTAATCGTATTGAATTGGAATGGAGTGGCATCAAACAGATAGTTGAATTTGATAGTGATGAGTTAAGGGGGCAATTACTCCCGCTACAATACTCTGCTAACGATTTAGTCTCCTCTGCTAAAAAGATAGATGCTGTGCTTATTGACAAAGTACGATATTATAAGAATTTCGTAGCTGGGGGTGCACTTATATGAAGGTAGGTATGATGAGTTTTGCTCATATGCATGCAAACAGTTATGCTGATGCACTAACAAAAATTAAAGATGTGCAGATTGTTGCTGTTTTTGATGATTTGGTGGAGAGAGGGCAAAAGGCAGCTGCTTTGTTTAATACAGAATATTATATGGATCAGGAATTATTTCTTTCCATAGAGATGGATGCAGTTATCATTTGTAGTGAAAATTTTCGCCATAAAGAGATGGTGATAAGTGCCGCAAAAGCAAAAAAGCATATTTTATGTGAAAAGCCTATCGCCATTAACATAGAAGATGCAAAGGAAATGATACAAGTTTGCCAAGAACAAGCCGTCATTCTGCAAGTAGCGTACCCAGTTAGATTTAGTTCTCCGATTCTGCATTTAAAAGGGATGATTGAAAAGGGAGAGTTAGGAGATATTATTTCTTTTCGTACGACTAACAGAGGACAAAACCCTGGTGGCTGGTTTATAGAGGAAGAAAAGGCTGGAGGGGGAGCAGTGCTTGATCATACTGTACATATGGTGGATATTATGCGTTGGTATTTAAAAGAGGAAATTACGGAAGTGTCTTCTATAGTTGACTCTTATTTTCATCATATTGAAATAGATGATGCTGGTTTACTGACGTTAGAGTTTGCAAACGGAGTAATAGCCTCTCATGATCCAAGTTGGTCAAGATTCTCGGAGTATCCTGCTTGGGGTGATGCAACAATAGAAGTTATTGGTACCAAACAAATTGTTAAGGTAGATGCCTTTAAAGAGCATTTCCGTATGTTTATTAGTGGAGAAAAGTCTCTTGAGCATGTTTTTTATGGAAATGACATGGACTTTGGATTAATACAGGACTTCGTTCAATGTGTTAAAGAGGGAAGAGAGCCATCGGTTACTGGCTATGATGGTTTAAAATCACTAGAGGTTGCCTTGGCCGCATATGAATCCAGCAAATTAAAACAACCAATAAAATTATAGAGTTTCAAAGGCGCATGTTTTCATCAACTAAGAGAAAATCATGTGCCTTTTACTGTAACTAAGAAGAAATATATTAACTATAAAGGGTGGTGAAGAGATGTGTTTGATTACTTATTTTGACGAACAAGAAACAATTCTATTTGCAGTAGGAGAGTTAAGGAGATTGTTAAGGAAGGCAGGTATAGAAAGTACCCTTCAATATAATGAAAAATTGAAAGAGAGCGCCCAAGATGAAAAACGAATTCTGTTAGTCACTAGAAAACAATATGAAGCTTTACTAAATGTGGACAAAGTAGCTATAAATTTAAAACTAGATGGCTTTGCCATAGTAAAACAAGGCTCAAATACATGGATTATTGGGGAGGAACCACGCTCTGTCTTGTATGGAATTTACAAGTACTGTGAAATATACATGGGATACAGATGGATTCATTTGAATCAAGAAGAATTAGTCCATGCATCGTTGAAAGAGGAATTGGTACTTTCTATATTTGAACCGTCCTTTCAAAGAAGGGGAAATATTATTGAAACGATTGATGATCCAATGTTTATTAACTCATTAATTGATTGGGGAGTAAAAAATGGTCATAATGAATATTTTTTTACTTTCTTTTTATGGGAAAAAGTAAAAGCTTATGTCGCACCTACGTTACAAAAAAGAGGTGTGAAGGTGACGTTAGGTGGTCATTCCCTGCAATTTTTATTAAACGAGATAGAAATTAAGAGTGATAAACAAGAAAATCTTCAATTTATTACAAAAGACAAGGCAATACAGGAGCAGGTCATTCAAAAAATAGTAGACATTTGTAAAGAGAATGAAGTCATCTCAAGAATATCCTTGTGGCCAGAGGATGTTGGTATTGGTGAGAAAAACGGTAGAGACTTCATGTCCAGTTATATTTTGTTTACTGAAAATTTAAATAAATTATTAAAGAGTAGTGGCCAGTCAGTAGAGGTAGAGCATATAGTCTATAATGCTGGACTTTCGTGGAATATGCTAGAACGTGGTAATGACACTAATGTCTCGTCTGATGTTGATATTCTATTTGCGTACTGGGGTAGAAACTACGCCGATAGTATAAAATCTCAAGAGATTAATCAGCAAAGAGCTACCCATGCATTAAAGGATTGGAACGCACAAGTCATACAGAACGGTAGAAATCTAACCGTTTTAGAATATTATAGTGACCATTTCATGCTAAGCGAGTTATTCCCACCCCTAGCAAGAAGAATTGATGAAGACCTAAAGGATTATCAGCAGCAAAACATAACAGGAATGTTAAATCTGATTGTACCACCACATTTGAAAGAACATTCCTCGGAAATGGACAAAAGATATCCATGGAAGTGGGTCCAACATTTCAATAATTATATATATACGAAGCTTGCTTGGGGCGAGGAATTAGAACGAGCGTTAGACTTATATTTCCAAAGCTATCAGGATTCGAAGAAGTTCAAGCGGACGTTTCTATTGTTAGAAGAAATCATTGCACCTTACACTCAATGGAACATTCCGTTATTCCCGGCTAGAGTAGTAGACCCCGAGAAGGTTACAAATATCGTAGAGGTTCAGGAGATTTTAAACTATTTACAAAAGATAGGTCAGTTTTTTGACGAGTGGGATTTTACTGAGGTAGAGACGCTACTACCTATTTATTCAAAGGATAATAACCAATCATATAATTCTGAGGAAATGTCCAAATTCTACTTCTATTATGTAAAAACTATTGCAGAGAAAACTCTACAGGAATGGCTCGATAAATAAAAGATGGAGGTAAGATAATGGATTTTAAATCACTATACTATTACAAGCCAACATTGCCGAAATTAGACTTTAAAATAATAGAAAAGGATTTAATTGTATACGGTGGAACTCCAGCAGGTTTAACTGCCGCTGTCCAGGCACGACGAAATGGTCTGACTGTTGCAGTGGTAGAATTCAGTCGAAATATCGGTGGGATGACTGCTAGTGGGTTAGGTGCTACTGATCTTGGCGCAGAAAGTGCCATTGGTGGGATCGCTAAAGAGTTTTATGATGAGATAGCTAGATACTATAACAAAGAAAAGCAATGGAGATTCGAACCTAAGGCTGCTCAATCTATATTTGACTCATGGATGGATAAGTACGATATTCCCGTGTTTCTTAATGAGCATTTACAAAAAGTCATTAAAGAGGATGAAAAAATAATTGACATAGTAATGGAGAGTAATAATCGTTTTAAAGGAAAAATCTTTATGGATTGTAGCTATGAAGGCGATTTACTAGCTCAATCTGGTGTGTCCTTTTTTGTAGGGAGAGAATCTAATGCCACCTATAAAGAAATCTACAATGGCGTACAGTTTGGAGCACCACACCATAAATTTGAGAAGTGGATTGATCCATATGTGATAGAGGGTCAGAAGGAAAGTGGAATATTACCAGGTATAAGCGAGGACAGTAAAGAGTCTCTAGGATACCAGGGACAGGGGGATCATCGGATTCAAGCTTACAACTTTCGAATTTGTTTAACGAATAACCCTAAAAATCGTATTCCTTTTCCAAAACCCCCTAAATATGAGCCTCAACGTTATGAGCTATTATTACGTTATATTAAGTCTGGCGTATGGGACGCTATGAAACTTCATACTCCACTTCCAAATGATAAGTCAGATTTGAATAACCATGGGGCAATCTCGACTGACAATATAGGAAACAATTATGAATGGCCGGAGGGTAGCTACGAAAAACGGGAGGAAATTTTTCAAAATCACGTAAACTATGATCTTGGAATGCTCTATTTTCTATCTAATGATGAAAGAGTTCCACATTCAATTCGTGAGGAGGTAGCATCTTGGGGGCTTCCAAAGGATGAATTTAAAGAAACGGGACATTGGCCACATCAGCTATATATTAGAGAAGCAAGGAGAATGATCTCAGATTATGTTATGACAGACCATAACTGTCTTGGACAATCCCTTGTTAAAGACCCTGTTGGATTAGCATCCTTCCATATGGATTCACATAACTGTAGACGTGTAGTGATTGATGGTAGGTGTGTCAATGAGGGGGATGTGCAGGTCCCAATTTCTCCTTTTGAGATTTCCTATCGATCAATACGCCCTAAGTCAGAAGAGTGTGTTAATCTGCTCGTTCCAGTTTGCCTATCAAGCTCACATATCGCATATGGCTCAATCCGCATGGAGCCCGTTTTCATGATCCTTGGACAATCCGCAAGTGTTGCAGCAAATTTAGCTATCAAAAATAATACATCCGTCCAAGATATAGATTATCAGGAACTAAAACAAGAGCTGAAGAAAGTAAACCAGGTTGTTGAGTGGAGTAGCGACATGGAAGATGACCCTATTAAACGTATGCAAGAGACATTCGGACAGTAGTAGAAAGGGTGACGTGAAATGAAAGTAATACCTTGGGAAGCTAGTAGGCTAGAGGAAATGGTAAAGCTCTGGAACAAAGAGTTAGGAGAAGAATATCCAATGCGTCAGAAGCTTTTTAACCAAAACAGTTTGGAAGACAAGAATGTTCTAGAAGATGGTTGCGCCATGGCGGTAGATGAACAAAACAACTTAATAGGATTTATTATAGCTAAAAAGTGGCAAGAGCAAGTAGATATAAAAATGGATTCAAAAAGGGGATGGATTCAAGTCCTCTTGGTTGATAAAAATTATCGAAATAAAGGAGTAGGAACAAAGTTACTTGGTAAGGCGGAAGAAACACTAAGAGATAATGGCATAGAAGAAATTCAACTGGGCGGAGATCCTTTTCATTATTTCTCTGGAGTCCCTCTTCAATATGAAGAGACGCAACAATGGGCGGAAAAGAAGGGCTATTTGAAAAGAATCGACACATATGACCTGATTAATCACCTTAGTAAGAACTATTCCATGCCAGAAGACAATACAGTTTCCTATTCAATTCTACAAGCGGAGGAAAAGGAAGAGTTTCTAACCTTTTTAAACAAGTCTTTTCCTGGTAGATGGGAATATGAGGCGATAAAATATTTTGAATCGAAGGGGAGTGGCAGAGAGTTTGTAGTTCTCAAAAAGAATGGAGGTATCATTGGTTTTTGTCGAATCAATGATGATGCATCACCAACTATTGCTCAGAATGTTTACTGGAGCCCCTCCTTTACAACTAAGGTCGGAGGAATTGGACCACTTGGAGTAGATTCTAGTGAACAAAAGCAAGGATATGGATTAGGAATTGTACAGGCTGCGATAGTGATTTTACAGGAAAGAAAAATCGAAACTATTATTATTGATTGGACGATACTAGTAGATTTCTATAAAAAACTAGACTTCGATATTTGGAAGACTTACGGAATTTATTTGAAGGATTTAACTAGCGAGAAATGAAATATGCTCGAAGTTTCATTTGCTATCCATTCCATGTTCCCGAATCTAACTACTGATCATAAGCAGGATTAATTTATTTTTACTTACACATTGCGTGATAGTATGCGCAAGAATCCTAGAATCCTAGAATCCTAGAATCCTAGAATCCTAGAATCCTAGTGTTAAAAACTATAAATATGGGAGGAAGAATAAATGAAAAAGCTCTTGAAAATTATGATAACTACAGTGATTTGCACCATTGTAGCACTAGGGAACTTTGCACCTCTATCCATATCTCATGCGGAGGAAGTGCCAATTGAGGTACGAAACGCAGGATTTGAAGAGGCAAATAATGACCCGTCTACTATACCGGGCTGGTCAATGGAAAATAACAGTAGTACTCCAGCAACTATTATCAACACCATTTCTCACACAGGGCTTCACAGCCTACATTTTAAAGACGAATCAGACAAAGCAGGTAGTAGGATATTTAGTGACAGAGTATCAGTCATTCCAGGTAAATCCTATACTGCAAAGGTCATGACGAATGTGGTAAAGCAAACCCATAATATTGTGTATGAGGTGCACTATTACGACAAAGATAATAGAAAGCTCACAAACAATGTCAAAACAGAGTTATTCGGAAACTTACCTAAAAACAAGTGGGCAGAACTAAAAGTCTTCACTGAGGTTCCTATGAATGCAGCATATGTAAGATTAGCTTTCTACTCAGGAGGAATTAGCTTAACAGAAGCTTACTTTGACGACGTATCTTGGGAGCAAGCAGCGGAAGATATTCCTTTAGAAAGAGAATATGCTTCTCCAGTCGATTTAGGTGAAATGGTTAACGTGCAGTTAGGACAAGCAGCAGTCATCCAAAAAAACAGTCTTGGAGAAAATGAGGTATATTATCATTCTAACGGCCTTCCGGGCACCTTTTCTGTTTTAAATGCGGAGACAGGAGAGCTTAAATTTTCTAAAGTAATAGAAGGAACAGAAGCCTTATGGGCAATCACTGTCGGTTCCGATCAAAATGTGTATTTTGCAGGGACCGGGGATGGTAAGCTTTATCGATATTTACCCGAAGAGAAGAAAGTAGAAGAATTAGGGGTCAATCCATCTGATGACTGGGTATGGGATTTAGAAGGGACAACGGACGGGAAGATTTATGGATCTACCTATCCCCATGCAGGTGTATTTGAATACGACATAAAAAGCGGTGTTTTCCATAACTTTGGTAGTGCGAAGGAAGGACAGCAATATGCCAGAGGTATTGGAGTAGATGACGAATCCATTTATGTTGGAGTAGGTACTAAAAAGCATTTGATAAAAATTAATAGATTAACAGGGGAAAAAGAAGAAATTATAATTGATGGTCACTCAGGTCTGGATGGAATGATAGAAAACATTTTTATCGTAAATGATAAGCTTTTTGTTTCTGCTGGATCGGTAACTATGTTAGTTCTAGATATAGAGACGCACGAAGTGATTAATCAGTTTAGTTACAGCAATATGATTTCAGAACCTTCTCCACACGATAATAATTTAATTTACTTTAAGTTTGAAAAGAAATTGTATCAGTACGATTCTAGTAAAAATGAAACAAAAGAAATTGAAGGTATTCCTTTATTGCCTGACACAGTCCGAGTAAAAGATATGGCATGGATAACTTTAAGCAATGGAGAGACGGTTCTTGCAATGATTACGCAGTATGGCGAATATATGTTATATGAGCCGGTTAATAATGAGATAACGTTTATTGACATGAATATTGCCTCTCAATCCGTAGAGATTCAGGCGCTAGAAGCTGGACAAGACGGCAAACTATATATGGGTGGCTACCAACGTGGACTAAGTATATACAACCCATTTACGAATGAAAGAGAAGTCAATATACCTTCCTTTGCCCAACCAGAAGGTATCGGCTTTCTAAACAACAAAGTATATTATGGAACTTATGTAGGGGCTATGATGTATAGCTATGATCCAAGTAAGGACATAGATTTAAATAGTAATCCTAAACTTGAATATGATATAACGGACCATCAAGATAGACCATTTACGATGACATCCGGAGATAATAAGCTATTTGTCGGTACGGTACCAGATTACGGTGTATTAGGTGGAGTTTTAGCCATATTTGATGAAAATACTGGTAAATGGTCACAATATAGAAATGTAGTAGAAGATCAAAGTATTATTGGATTAGCCTATAAGGACGGGAAACTATATGGTAGCACGTCCATTTGGGGTGGGCTAGGCTTGGACCCAAAAGCAAAAGAGGCTAAGATATTTGTTTGGGATGTAGCTACTTCACAAAAAATAGCAGAATTTACACCTACTATTCCTGGAATAGACGAAACTCCGAGAATGATTGGAGAAATCTCTATTGGGCCAGATGGTAACCTATGGGGCATAGTAGATGGGACGATATTTGCGATAGATCCAGAAACGCTGGAAGTTGTTAAGAGCAAAACCATTCATCCAAGCTTATATAATAGCAGTAAATGGCTACCTTACCGACTAGAATGGGCACCAGATGGAATGCTCTATACTACACTTTCCCGAAAGTTAGTTGCTATTGATCCAGAAACTCTGTCACATAAAGTTATCGTAGATCGCTTTATAAATAATATGGCGGTAGGGATGAACGGAAGCATTTATTACGCACTAGGCAACAAGCTGCAAATGATTGCAGTACCCGAAACAGATGCAACGCTAAAATCTATTCTAATTGGTGGAAGAGCTATTTCTGATTTCTCACCAGGAAAGAGCCGATATAGCTTACCGGAACTAGAAAGATCAAGCTTACAAGCTATAGCAAATCAAACAGAAGCTAAGGTAAATATTATTGATGAGGGAAAAGTTTCTACTATTACAGTCATTGCTACAGATGGTAAGTCAAAGAAAGTATATAGTATCCATTGGGAGCAGCAAGCAGAGAATCCGGAATATGCAATGGACGTGAGTGTAAAATTCCAGGATGAGAAAGGAAAGGAAATACACAAGCTAACAAAGGAAAAAAAGATTACTGCTGCCGTAGAGGTTGTTAACACTAGAAATAAAAATCAAGATATATTAGTGCTAATGGAATTAATAGATGAAAACGGAAAAGTAGTTGATCAAGACCAAAGCTCAAGAACAATCCCAAAAGGTAAAACGATGAAAATGTCCACAAAGCTTAAGTTGCCTAAAAACATTAAAGGCTATCAAGTAAAAGTAACTGCGTGGGAAGGGAAGAAGATAAAGGAGAATATGGTGCCGTTATCGGAAGAGTTTATCATTAAGGAATAAAGCCTCAAGGACATACACTAGGGGTAGAAAATAAAAAGTATAAGAAAATGCTGGGGCATGTGTTTGAAAGAGGAGGCGGCGACTCTTGGGGGAGCAGCGCGAGCATAAAAGCCTAAGCAGGAGCAAAGCGACGAGGAGATAGATGCCGTGCTCCCGGAAAGCGTCCGATGTAACAGAAAACAACTATAGGTAATTTGAATAGAAGCCCCGAAAACTTTTCCAGGTCGTAAAGTTTTCGAGGCTCTTTATTTTGAGTAGAGTTTTTTATAGATAATTGTTGTATAAGGTTAAGGGTCTACCTATTATAAAAGCCCACACCCCTTTAATGGGCTGTGGGCAAAGATTTTATCGAATACGACTTTCCGTTTCCTTGTCAAAGAAGTGTGCCTTTGACATATCAAATGTAAGTTGGATGTGTTGCCCAGTTTCTAAAAGTGAATCTGCATTGATACGAGCAACGTACTGCTGTTCTCCTAGAGTAGAATAAACCATGAACTCTGCTCCAGTTAACTCGCATACATCTACATGTGCATTTACAACAGATTCTGGTGTGCGAGTAAGATCCTCTGGATCAGCAGAAATATGTTCAGGGCGGATACCGAATATAACGTCCTTCCCATTGTAGCCTTGCCCATTTAACAGGGAAGCCTTTTCTGGAGATAACTTAATCTTATGCTCACCAGCAATAAAATAACCATCTTTTACGTGCCCTTGGAAGAAGTTCATAGCAGGTGACCCGATGAAGCCTCCAACAAATACATTTTCAGGATTTTCATAAACGTCTTTTGGCGTTCCCACCTGTTGAATGAGACCGTCCTTCATAACTACTAAACGAGAAGCCATCGTCATTGCTTCCGTTTGGTCATGCGTAACGTAGACAGTAGTTGTTTTAAGACGGTGATGAAGCTTAATAATTTCAGCACGCATTTGGACACGTAATTTAGCATCTAGATTAGATAAAGGCTCATCCATTAGGAAGAGCTTTGCGTCACGAACAATTGCACGACCAAGTGCAACACGCTGGCGCTGTCCGCCTGATAATGCTTTTGGTTTTCTGTTTAAAAGAGGCTCAAGTCCCAAAATATCTGCTGCATTTTTCACTCGCTTGTCGATATCTGCTTTTGGAAATTTTCTTAGCTTTAATCCGAAGGCCATATTATCATAAACAGACATATGTGGATAAAGAGCGTAGTTTTGGAAAACCATTGCGATGTCACGGTCTTTAGGTGCAACATTATTCATTAGCTTACCCTCAATACGAAGCTCACCTTTAGAGATTTCTTCAAGTCCAGCAATCATACGAAGAGTTGTAGATTTACCACAGCCTGATGGACCAACAAGAACGATAAATTCCTTGTCCTGAACATGTAAATTAAAGTCTGAAACTGCAGTTGAAGTGTCATCGTAAATTTTAAAGATATTTTCAAGAACCATTTTTTCCATTAGTAATCCCCCTAAAATTGTTTTTACCTTTCTTTAAGATTACCAATAGGAAATAATGGTTGATATGGATGATATGCACAAGATTTAATAAAATATATTGTGCATGTTGTTATTCATAGTTTACGAGCAAGCTTGCGCAATATACAATAAGTGCCCCGTCAAAGTCACGGACTGATATACCTGTGATTTCTTGAAATTTAGATAGTCTATAATGAAGGGTGTTTCGGTGAATATGTAATTTTTTTGAAGTAATAGAGGCGTTAAAGCCATTTTCAAAAAAAGCCTGTACGGTTTGCAGTAACTCCGTATCGAATTCAATAGGGATGAGCACCTCTTGGTGAATGATTTGTCTTAAGCTCTCGGACATTTCTTTTATTAAGATAGTCGGGAATATATTTTCAAGCGTATAAATTCTTCCGGGATAGTAATTTACGATACCGTTAGAGAACCATTCTCTTTCCAAAGTGTAACGTGAAGGGGTTTGTTCGTTTACAGTATTAAACTTTCCTACAAAGAGGTCTGCTTTTATGAAGAAATCACTTTCTAGAGCAAAGATAAAGGATGCAAGATCCTCTGTAGATTGAACATAAGTAGACTTTTGCTCAATAAGCAAGGCATTATCGTTGGAGATGAAAACCAGCTGCACAGCATCTTCAAAAAACAATTGGACTGCCTTAGTTAAATCTTCATTTAGAAAGTCACTATTCTTTATGACAAGTTGGATAATACGAAGTTCAGTACCAGCTTCAATAGGGAGTTCACCAGATCCATGAAGGAAACGAATCCATTTTTCGGAAAGTGAATAATTAGTAGGAAATGTTAAATCGACTACTGTGTAGAAAGAAGAGAGTAGTGCATAATCCCGAGAAGATACTTCATCCTTATTGATTTGTATCCACTGATTATTAGGGGCATCATGAAAAGTAAGGAAATTGTTATCTTTATTATTAGGGTATTCCGAAAATAATTGATAGGAAGGGAAAATTACTGATAAATCTTTACGCATGTTTTAAACTCCTTTCTTTTGAATACCTCTATTGTCCACAACATAGAAGAGGAATAAAGTATTAACTGGTTTAAACTAAAGTTTTCAATTTTAGAATTTTCATCTTAATCTCATTTTATCAAACTAAGGAATAATAAGAAAATTACAAATGCCTATATATATCCCTACAAATAAGAAAAGAAAATCACATAATATTATTCGATCCATATTAGGTAATCCAAAAATAAAAAGGGCTTTAAACAAAAATCTCCCAAGTTTCAAATGAACTCGAGAGATTTCTTATATTATTCAGATGACTGGAGCGCTTATTTTGTGTTGATTCTAGACCAATCTTTCAAGGTGCGATGTATTTATTACATAGGTTAGTTGAGACCAAACTCTGTAATTAAAGAGGCTAATCCGCCGTGAAAACCGCTCCCAATTGCATTAAACTTCCATTCATTACCGTGTCTGTATATCTCCCCAACCACGAGAGCAGTTTCAATTGAAAAGTCTTCTCCCAAATCATATCGAACTATTTCTTCGTGCGTCTCGTCGTTTACAATTCGAATAAAGGCATTTGAAACCTGGCCAAAGTTCTGACTTCTCGTGTCTGCGTCATGGATGGTAACAGTGAAGACTACCCTATGCACAGCGCTTGGCACTTGTCGTAGGTTAACTAACAATTGTTCGTCGTCGCCATCACCATCACCTGTTCGATTATCCCCAGTATGAACAACTGAGCCGTCCTCGCTTTGAAGATTATTATAGAAGATGAAACTTTTATCGCTTAGTGCTTTCCCATTTTGATCAACTAAGAAAGCAGAGGCATCTAAGTCAAAGTCATGACCACCACTATAGCGATTAGTATCCCAACCCAATCCAACCATGATTTTTGTTAATCCAGGATTCGTTTTTGTAAGATCAATCTTTTGTCCTTTAGATAGGTTAATAACTGACATTCAAATTCCTCCTTAAAATTAGATAGTATTAGACAATTAGTTATTTTCTCTGACCATCTTCATATTTCTTTTGTAGTTCCTCTAGTCGAAGACGACCTTGTTCCCTCATTTTGCGATTTTCTTCCTCAATTGCTTTTGTTTCGTTCATCCCTCGCATAATCGTATCCCACGTTTGCTCAATAGTTTCAATTTTAATGCTAGATTGACCAGACAGCTTAGCAATTTCTACACTCTGCTTAGAAATATCATTCGCATTTCTTAGCAGCATTTCGTTTGTGCGACGATCTAATTCACTCATGGATTGGGCGACCAGATTTTGTCTCTTTGCGGAAATAGCATTTATCAACCCGGTTTTAAATATAGGAATCGTTGTGACAAAGGCAGAGTTAATCTTTCCTATAAGCTTAGTGTTGCCACGTTGTAGCATTCTAATTTGAGGAGCAGACTGATATGCAACCTGTTTGGCCATTTCTAAGTCATAAATTCTTTGATCCAGCAATTCAATAGCGTTTTGCAGGGAGTTCAATTCCATTAAAACAAGCTGATCTCCTTTTTCCGCCTTTTCCTGCAGGGTAGGGAGTTGCTGACGTAATTGGTTAACCTTTAATTCCCCTGCAACAATATATTTCTCTAGCTCCATAAAATAGTTAAAGTTTTTATCATAGAGGTCTTCTAACGTTTGGGTAGACGTTTTCATCTCTTTTTCATATTTCGTAATTTCAATGTAGACTTTGTCTATTTCTTTTCCCATTGTTTGATATTTGTTGAAGAGCTTTTCGATTAGCTTTTCACCCTTTTTGAATACTTTGGTTAAGAGTGATGGCTTTTCTACAAAGTCTTTTTTATCGAACTTATCCATAATTTTACCTAGCTGTTTTAAAAGCTCGCTGGATTCTTCCATACTACTAGATTTTATTGTGTTTAAAATACGGCCCGTAAAAGCAGATATTTCATTGGCAGGTTCGCGACCAAACTCTAATAACTCCACCTGATTTTTAGGGTCAATTTTCGCCACCAATTGTAAAACCTGAGGGTCTCTCTTCAATTGTGTTTTAAGTTCATTGCTTTCCTCTAAAAGTTGTTCTTTCTGTTCCAATTCTAATTTTTGTAGTTCCAAATTACTTCAGCCCCTATATCATCTAAATTTTTTGAAAATTTTACTTACAACATTTTGTTCCTTATAAGGTTCATTGAAGGATCTATCATCCATCCAGTGCAAATCAAACATTCCTTCCTGGACCCACTTTTCGATATCCAAATGTCCTTGAGGATTTACTAAGATAATATCTAAACCAAGATAATGCATCATACATAAAGCGTTTGCATCTGCTCTACTCAACTCTGGTCCTTTTTCTTCGTTATATAAGAAGATAGTAGGGACAAATTGAGGATAATCGAATGTCTGAAACAAACGAATTACAAAATTAGGTAAATACATGGATTGAGAAAATGCATATAGCTGCAGTTCCTCAAATGATTCATTACCTTGGGGGATAAGAATTGGATCACGAACATGCTTAGCTATGGCTTCACCGATGGCTGTTTGTGTACCAGTTGGCAATTTACCATAAGACCACCAGTTAGAAGTTTTCATAATCTCTGGATTTAATGTTCCATCTGAACTTAAAGCATTGCGGTAATGGAACAAGGGATTTGTTTTCTGTTCCTTAGTGAATGGAAATTGACGAATTACATGGGTATCTTCTCGAGAGGTTAAGGAATGAACGTTGTTCCAAAAACGCTTTCGATTGCGGTCAATTCCCATGTATTTTGCAAAGACGACAGGAATAGTTACTAGCTGATTACTTACCTGAAAGTGAGGTCTAATCATGGCGCGCTCTTTGGCTATTAAAAATGCCTCATCCTCGGTAGTTTTTAACCTCACGGAATTTATTGAATGTGATTTAAACTGAAAGGGCTTATATAGGCCGGAGTCATCGTGATGTAAGAGTTCATTTATCTCTTGAGTAGCCTTAAAGGCAACTGTACCAGCAATTTTAGGCATTTCACTTGGAAATTCACTTGGCTTACTTGCGATTTTTGGGAATTTAAAGGAATGCTCCTCATCTATTCCAAACATTTGCTTAGGCCAGGATTCATCACAGGGATTGAATATTACTATATGAAATCCATAAGCTGCTAAATATTTCAGAAACCATCTCTCGCTAGGGGTGGCATCACCGTACCAAAGGAAACCGGGTAGACCGGTTTTAAAATCTAGTTTTTCTAGAACAGGTTCGACATGATTGAATATCCATTTAATCATGTCAATCGTTATCCGTCGGTATTCATGATGCTGAGTCCCTTCGACGTAGTTGGATTGGAGCTGTTTTAATAAATCTATTAAGACAATTCTTATACGTCTGTTTAAATCATTATCATTGAGCCTTGGTAGCAAGAAATGACCTTCCAAAAATGCAACCATTCGATTAGGGGAAAGTCCTTTTTCTTGTCGATGGATTTCAAAAAGCTGATTAATAGCACGTAGTTTATCAGACGAAATTTCTTTATTAAGAGAATTAGTAAGATTAATCAGCTTACCATCAGAATCATTGATCTGTGTATGCAGAATAGTAAAATATTCATCTTCATCTAAAGAGACACCAATAAATTGGCATAATAACTGGGGATACATCAGGCTATCTTGATCGATTGTAACTATACTTGGATCCTCTAAAGAGTTCTTTAGCCATTTCCCAATGTTAGATGAATCCCACGACTGCATCCTTATTGGATTTAACTTCACCATGGGTTTTACCTCCTATTCATACATATTATAACAAATTTCAGATACTTTTTTAATTATTTCTTCACCTGCCAATACACCAGTGTGATCGGTTATTTGAACGTGAGAGGGAAGGGTCCTATTATTTAAAATAACCTCCCCATGCTGTGGGATAAAGCCATAATCAGCACCCAAAACCATATCTAAATCTAACAAGGAATCGCCTGCTGCAATTACAATTTCTGCCTCTAAACGATCTGTCACAAACTCCAGTGCAAGCGATTTATTAATACAATTAGGCATTACGTATAATTTTCTCCCTTGTTTAGACAAGGTGAATCCTTGTTTGAAAAATAGTTGGGAAAGGTCTTCAAAATCCTCAACAGTAAACCTGTCTTCATCGATAATCATATATACAAACCAGTTCTCTGCCTGTAAGGAGTTCAAGATGGAACCTCTTTGGATATAAGGTTCTATTTGTGAAAGAACGTGAGGAATTGATGTACAGTCTGCCTCAAGCTCCTCCTTTACTTTATCCGACCACTCAGGGATCGGCCTTCCGTTCTCTAATATTACGGCTCCATTGGAGACAATAGAATATGTCGGTTTTTCCTGTGGATTATATAATCCAAATAAACGTTCATATTGTTTATTGGTTCGAGTAGTAACCGGTAAAAATTCAATCGAGGAGGAAAGTTCCTTGAAAATTTCCAGCCCCTCCTTGGTCATAAATGCAGCGGGATTATTCTCGCGCCATTCGACTATAGCTAAATCATGTTCACTTACTTCGTGTCCTCTAGATTTTTTACTATATATAAGTGTACGGTCTAAATCGCTTGCAAATAGAATAGTCATATTAGTTCCTCCGATTCTATAAGACCGATAGCACGATAATAAAGGTCAGGAATTATTTCGATAGGTATATTTTTTTCTTGGCATAAGCTTAAAATATGCTTAACAGCTTCATCACTTTCATCTCTTAATAGAATTTTGTATGGCTTTCTCCTTAATAACGTTCTGGTAGTTTCTCCAACGCTAGGCTTCACTTTGGTTAGGTCAGAGTTTTTGTAATATTTATGTGCTATTTCCTGAGCTACCTGCATGCCTAACCATGTTCTTTCATTCTTAATAGGGAATTCTTTTGACCGCGCTAAGATAGCTTTCTCTTGAGCCAAAAAGTGTGCAGAGATTTGATTTACGAAAGCATTTGATACATCTTCCTCCTCAAGATCAGCATAATACTTGGCCCCATGGTAATCTTCTGGCGACTGAAAAGAGTTATTTAAAATAGTTCTACTGATTAAACCAGATACTGTGGAATTTAAAAAAGCATTCGGTATAAGAATATCCTCTCTTGTACTATATAGAGTTGCACATCCCCCTGGATCGGAAAGGACTGCAAGGTCATCATTTAGATGTAGACCCTGCTGATTCAATTTTTGAATAGACTTGGTCAATTCTTTTTGAATAGCACCTTTTCCAGTCCAACCATCTACAAATTGTAAGTGATAATTAGGATATAACTCACGAATTGTTTTAATAGCATTTTCGTCAATCCCTTTTCCTCTTAAAATGGACACACTAAAATGTGGCCAGTCTAAGTCTAAAAATGACCGGGCATATCTTCTCATTAAAATCCCTACTGGGCTTCCGGCACGCGCCAAAGAAACAATGACGACGTGATCCGTTTTGGCATATTTATGGACGCGTCTGGTGACAATGCCTACTAATTGAGCTACATAGCTGGAAAGTTGAAGCATAGCCTGATTGTATAAATGAAGATACTCTTCGGATGGGCGATATTCTATAGGTAAAGACTCAGAATAATGATGTCCTAAAGAAAATGCCTTTTCTCGAGTGTCTACATTGGATTCAATCTGAATTTTGGACATATCCTTTAAGAGGAAGGTTATATCTTCAGGCGAGTAGCTTGTTTTTACTAAATCGGCAGTTTTAAGCATCATTTATTCCACCTCTTTTAGTTGGAGCTGCAAGGGATAACCATGTAACGGGACCCTTGCTTTGTAAGTAGTTCAGTAACGGAGACCAGGTATCCTTGTTTTTAACAGACTCGGCCACCACTAAGATTTGTTCAAATTCATGCTCTGTAAGGTTATATAAGTATTGTTCAATATTGTTAGAGTCAGGCAATATAAATTTACACTTGTTTTTAATAGGATAGTTTTCTTTATTTTTTGCAAAAATCGGGCTACGAGTCGTTGTTTGTATCTTAGTGTGTTTACCTAATGCGAGAGCAATACGACATGGAATATAAATATTTTCTCCTAAACCTATAACAAGCGTTGGCTTATTCCTATCAAGTTTCAGCGTATCAAGCAATTTATGTATCCAATCATCCATCGCTGCATGGTTTTCACTCGTAAGACCAAATCTACCAGTAAAATTGCTATAAATAGCATGCTCGCTAAAATAAGGAGCGGTATACTGAGAGGAAAAGTCATCTTCTAAAGGTAGATCGAAGTCTTCTCTACCTTTTAGGTAAGGTATGATATCCTCATGGATTATCTCTGTATTATGCAATGTGAATTGACCGGAGAGAATTGAAATTATTTCCGCATGAATCCCGTGCTTATTCATTAGGCTGTGAAAATTGTTTTTATTCTCAAGACTTCTCCAATCCAGAATAGATAAAATTTTAAATTGTTTTTTTGGGAACTTTTTATTTAAGGATATTATTAAGTTGGAAAGTGTGAGGCCAGAGGTTATCTCGTCATCAATCAGCACAATCGTCTCTGCTTCTTTTAACGAATTCTCAGAAGCGTATACTCGGTGAGAGGTAGCATGTGAGTGCTCTTCTTCAAAAACAAAAGAAGGGGTGAGATTGACGATATCTTCTCGCGTAGTATGAATATACTGCGCCTCCTCAAAATGATTAAAAACAGCATGACCTAATCCGGTAGCAGTTTCTGCGAAACCTATAAAGACCGTATTTGTCGGTAATCTAACTTTATATTTTAAAGAGCTTAGGCTAAGTTCACGGTCAGGCTTCCCTGAATCAATCATATGAATAATATCCATTAACTGAGGATGAGAAGATAAACCTTCGTTCTCCATTAACATAGAAGCAAGAACTGTTCCCGTACCTAGTGAAAGGGAAGGGTCTACTGCTAAGTGCTTCCCGAGAAGGCGACTAATAAATAGAAATTGCCTCTTTTTATTTATTCTTACTCCCATTTCAAAAAGTTGCTCAGGTGAAAGGTTATACGGATTATTTTGAATCTCAATGGTTAGCTTTAAATTTCCATGTAAATTATAAGTTCTTGATGTAGCCGATAAAGTCGTGTGTGGTAACATTTTCATTTAGCACCCCATATATCTCTGCTTGCGCTAGTATTTTTATAGCCCAACTATAATGAGGCTTTACCTCATTCATTTTATTTTTAGTAGGGCTTCTTAAAACTCCATTAGTTACATATCGATTTCCTGCAATCATGCTAGCATCGTCAAAAGTTTCTTTAGAAACAGGATACACAGCGTTAACGATGTCTATTTGGTTTGGATGAATGCATGTTTTACCATAGAAACCATTCAAAAGGTCCAATTGCACCTCTTCAAATAAAATCTTCTCGCTTTTAGTATCAAAGTATTCAAATACTGGACCAGAAATTATAAAGTTATTATCATATCTGTTGAAAGTATTTAGAATTTCTGTCAAACAATCTACGATCAACTGTAGTTGGTAAACAGTTCGATTGTAAGGGCGTCTAAGGCTAAAGAGGCTAGAAAAATCTGTTGCTCCAACTCTAATCGTTAAGATTAGACGTTCATAATGCAGGAATATTGCATATAGCTTTTGAAGCTCCTCTTGTCGAGATTCTTTATAAATAATTTCTTTTGTTTCGATAATAGGTAGACCGTATAGCGAAAAGGATTTTTCTTTATTTAAAGATTCCAGGCATGAAAAGAAATCTGAAGCATTATTAGAATTACATTTAGGAAAGACAATACCAGTAATGAGTCCAAGACTGTTTCCTAACTCTCGAGAAAGCCTAAGTAACTGTTCTGTATTCCGAATTCTTAAAAATAGTAGGGGTAGGTTATTCTGTAAGCTTGAATGTTCCTCGATTGCTTCTGCCAACGTGCGTAACTGTTCCACTACATTATTTTCTGCTTCTATTAAATCGTTGTCTGAAATAGAATCCTCTAAACAAATAATTCCGCTAGTGAGATTTTCAAAAGAGTTCTCAACGAACTTTAAGGAGAAATTACTCATAAGGCCAGGGATATATAAAGTAGCTCCTAGTGCAATCCCCAATTTTAGCTTATCCGTCGTTTTCGAAAATTCGTTAGGGGGTATATGAAAAAAATTATTAATCTCATTTTCACTCAAACCCTTAAAATGTCTCATGGTAATCACTCCTTAAATGAAGAAGGGGCTATAGGTCACCCAAATTCTATGAAATTTACTATTTGTAAAAAAAAAGCAAGGAAAAAGACCCTCGCTTTAGAAAAGATTTAACTAGTTTAAGCCAAAGTCAGAAACTAAAGCTCCTAACCCTCCTTGATAGCCGCTTCCAATTGCATTAAATTTCCATTCGTTATTGTGGCGATATAATTCACCAACAACGACAGCTGTTTCAATAGAGAAATCTTCTCCCAGGTCGTAACGGATAAGTTCTTCCTGAGTGTCCGCATTGACAATTCGTACATATGAATTATTTACTTGACCAAAATTTTGTCCTCTAGTGTCTGCATCATGAATAGTAATGCTAAATGCAATTTTTTCAATTGAGCTTGAGACCTTTGTCAGTTCAATGTTAACTTGCTCGTCATCGCCGTCGCCTTCACCAGTTCGATTATCTCCAGTATGAACTACTGCCCCATTACTACCTGAAGTATTATTATAAAAAATAAAATCAGCTTCAGAGTTACATTTTCCACTACCGTTTAATAGGAAGACGGATGAGTCTAAGTCGAAATCGTTGCGACCGTCATATTTGTTAGTATCCCATCCTAGTCCAACAATAATATTTGTTAAGCCTGGATTAGTTTTGGTTAAGTCTACCTTTTGTCCTTTTGATAAATTAATAGCCATATTTATTTAACACTCCTTAAAAATATTTGTTTGCAATAGATGTAATATCAGAGTCGGTTGTTCCTTCTCCAATTGCAGAGAATTTCCACTCTTCTCCAGCGCGATACAGTTCCCCTAGGAAAAGTGAAGTTTTTCCAGAATAATTGTCTGATAGATTATAGTGCACCAGTTCTTGTTTTGTATCGTTGTCTACTAAACGAATAAATGCATTTTTAATCAAGCCAAAGTCTTGTTTACGTTGTTTTGCTTGATAAATATTAACGACAAACAATAGCTTATGAACGGAACTTGGAACCGTTTTAAGGTTTACGTTGATAATTTCATCGTCTCCATCCCCAGCTCCGGTACGGTTGTCACCGGTATGTACGACGCTTCCATTATTAGAACTTTTGTTTCCGAAATATATTAATTGTTGTTTAGACGAGAGCTTATTATTTTCATTTAAAAGCAGAACAGAAGCATCGCAGTCTATTGCAGCACCACTAGAACCTCCACCAAAAAGACCTCCTAAAAACCCACCACTCTTTTGACTGACAGGATCCCAGCCGAGTCCTACCATTACACTCTTTAAGGAAGATCTTCCTTTAGTAAGGTCGATCTTTTGTCCCTTTACTAGATTAATAGCCATTAATAAACAAACCTCCCTAATTTCTGAATTTAATTAATTTTACGTAATTAACGTTGGAAAAGTTTCATTAAATGGTAATTTTTTTAACATTACCCATTCTTTTATATTTTAACGTTTTGTATCGAAAATTGGAAATTTTAAAATTATTGAGCCGATCTGCTAAAAATTTATTTAAAAAAACTTTGCTTTAGGCAAAGTTTTTTACTTACATTTATTGTTCCTGGTAGCTAATAGCTGCTAGCCCCAAAGTTTTAGCTGCTGTTAGCATGGCCTTCTCGTTAAAGTCAAACTTTGGACTATGATGAGGATATACATCTCCATTAGGCATCGCTCCAGTAAAGAAAAATGTTCCTGGGATCTGTTCAAGGTAGTATCCATAATCTTCGCCAATCATTAAAAGATCAGATTCTACTACTTCTTTAACATCAGGAATCTGTCTAGCTATTAAGGAAAGATATTCTGTTTCTTCTTTATGGTTAATAACTGGAGGGTAACCTCTTTCGTATGTGAGCGTATAAGTGCAGTCAGCTGTCATACAAGTGCCTTCCAACACACGTCGTAACTCATTTTCCATTAAGTCTCTTACAATAGGTGTAAATGTTCTTATGGTCCCACTCAATTTTACGGAATCGGCTATAATGTTAAATGCATTGTCGGCCACAAATGAACCGACAGAAAGGACAGCAGACTCCGTGGGATTAACTCTTCTAGAGACTATTTGCTGTAAATTTACTACTAGCTGAGAAGCAACTAGGATGGCGTCTTTCGTATCATGCGGATTAGCACCGTGACCACCGCGACCTTGAATTTTAATGATAAAACGATCAGCTGCAGCCATGACAGGACCAGAACGGTAGGCGACCGTACCAAGAGGTGTTTGAGACCACAAATGTGTACCAAAAATCACATCTACATTTTTTAAACAACCAGCCTCAATCATTGGCTTCGCTCCACCTGGAGCATATTCCTCCGCATGTTGATGTATAAATACATATTCTCCGCTAAGTTCTTCCTTTATCTCATTGAGTGTACGGGCAAGTATAAGTAAAGCAGCAGTGTGTCCATCATGACCACAGGCATGCATTACACCTGGAACGGTAGATTTGTATGGAACATCCTTTTCATCTTGAATAGGTAGAGCATCAAAGTCGGCCCGTAGAGCAATAGTCTTTCCAGGCTTTGAGCCTTTAACTCTTGCCACGACACCATTTCCACCGATATTGGCATCGAAAGGTATACCAAGCTGTAAATAAAATTCTTGAATATATTTAGCAGTTTGTACTTCTTGAAAGGATACCTCAGGATGCATATGTAAATACCTTCTAATCGTTACCATGTCGTCGTAGCTAGCTTCTAAGCTTTCCAATAGAACAGTATTCATAACAACACCTCTTTTATATTTTTTTTTGCATAGTAAATAGATAAGTAATAACGCTGCTAAAAGAAAATTTTTAACTATATTATCAGTTTAGAAAAGGTTAGAATTCTTCATCTCTAAAAATTATAACAGATTATAACTTGTATATTTTAAATTATTTAAATAATCTATTTTTTGTTTGGGTGTATATTGTGTAGATTAATTCACATCCTACAACTGTAATAATTTATTGAAAAGGAGAAAATAAAATGATTAAAAAAATGAAAATATTAATTGCTATTCTTATAATCGGTTTTCTAACAGCCTGTGGAAATGATGATAAGAAGGATGACACAACAACCGATACAACGACAACAGATACAAACAAAGATGAGAATATGGATCCAAATGCAACTGTTGACACTGGTAATGACGGAGATATTGGAGATGAAAAAGGAAAAGATGTTTCCACTAATGGTGACCAAAAAGTTGATGTAGCAGATGATTTGGCAGCAAAAGTTGCGGAACTGGATGAAGTGGATGCAGCTCACGTATTAGTGACGGACACAAATGCGTATGTTGCAGTAAGGCTAAAGGACGGAGTGAAAGAGAGCGAGGATATAAAAACTCGTATTTCTGATAAAGCCAAAGAAGGTAAAGGTAATTTAACCTTTGAAAACGTATACGTTTCTTTAGATCCTGATTTTGTTGGTAAAATGGAAGAGTACGGAACAAAGATCAGAGAAGGTGAACCAGTAGAAGGGTTCTTTGATGAATTCCGTGATACAGTTGATCGTATATTTCCTGACGCACGTTAAGACAATAAAGAAAGGCGAAGAGTTTTATCTCTTCGCCTTTTCATTATTTTAAACCAATATTTGCTTTGACATCCACCTCAGCATATTTTTTCTGATCTGCCCTGGCACCAATCAAGGCACCTACAAATCCACCTAAAAAGCCGGCTGGTACTGAAATAATTGCGGGGTTAGTCAATGAGAAAAGAGCAGTGCCATTGAAAAGATGTGTGCCGTCTGTTCCCCATAGGTTTGGACTCAATGAAACTAATACTAAAGCAGTTACCAGACCTGTAATAATCGCAGTCATAGCACCAGTAGTGTTAAATTTTTTCCAATAGATGGTGTAGATGATAACAGGTAAATTAGCACTCGCCGCAATACAGAAAGCAAGAGAAACTAGAAATGCTACGTTCATCGTCTGCGCACCTAAAGCTAGTATGATAGAAAGTACAGAAACTCCAACAGATGCAAGACGAGCGGCTTTCATTTGCTCTTTTTCTGTTGCTTTACCTTTTTTGATAATTTGTCCATAAATATCATGAGCAAATGCAGATGCCCCTGATAAAACAAGGCCTGCTACAACAGCAAGAATGGTTGCGAAGGCTACTGCAGACACGAAGGACATGAGAAAGTCTCCGCCAAGTGCTTTTGCTAGTAATGGCGCTGCCATGTTTCCTGCCGAGTTTGCTGCCATAATGTCACTAGCACCTACAAAATACGCAGCCCCGAAGCCTAAGAAAATAGTAAGCACATAGAAGATACCTACAATCCAAGTGGCATATACAACAGAAGAGCGAGCTGTCTTTGCATCTTTTACAGTGAAGAAGCGCATAAGGATATGCGGCAAGCCAGCAGTACCTAAAACTAAAGCAATCATCATAGAAATGGTATCCAAGCCATTCGTATATTTGACACCAGGATTTAAGTAATTTTCACCTTGTGCTGTAACCGTTTTCATTTCGGTGAACATTCCAAATATATTAAAGTTGAACTCCAATAATACTAAAAATGAAATGACAACCGTCCCAATCATTAACAGAACTGCTTTGATAATTTGTACCCAACTCGTAGCTGCCATTCCACCCCAAAGAACATAGATTGTCATCATAGTACCTACGATTAATACAGCAACCCAATAGTCAATGCCTAGTAATAATTGTATAAGTGCCCCTGCACCAACAAGCTGTGCAATCATATAAAACAAAACAATCGTAATTGTACTTATCGCTGCGGCCCCTCGAACTTTCTTTTGGTTGAAGCGTGCTGTAATCATATCTGCAAGCGTGTAGCGTCCAAGGTTTCGAAGTGGCTCGGCAACAATATAAAGAACTACTAAGTATGCTACTAAGTAACCTATACTGTAGAAGAAACCGTCAAATCCAAAGAGAGCAATAGCACCAGCGATCCCAAGAAACGATGCTGCGGAGAGGTAATCTCCAGCAATGGCTATACCGTTTTGCCAGCCAGTCAATCCTCCACCTGCCGTGTAAAATTCACTTGCAGAGTTTGTTCTTTTGGAGGCAATATATGTTACAAATAAGGTTAAAGCTACAATTCCTACAAAAAATATTAGACCAACTCCACTCATATTCATACATAGTCACCAGCCTTTTCTTTCTCAATTATTGCTTCAGCATCTTTATCAAATCCATTAGCTTTGCTCACGTAAATCATACATAAAGCCCAAGTCATTATGAACTGAGCGAAGGCAAACACCCAAACCCATGTAATATCTCCAATGGCTGGCTTATTCAATATCGTTGTATAAGAAGTCAGAATGGGTAAAGAAATATAAAATAGCAGAAAGAAAGCGGCGATTGGAATAATAAAGTTTCTTTTTTTCTTCTTTAAAGCTTTAAAATCCGGGCTTTGTGCGATAGCTTCATAGTTGTAAAGTGGTGGCTCAGTTCCACTTTTCTTCATTTTTTTAGAGTTTTTTTGAGGACTAGCAGGGTCTAATACACTTCCAGCTTTTTTTGGCATTTTCCTTCCTCCTATAACTTTATTAGTTTTCCGAATATTAAGTTAGAAAACTGTATATTTAATGATAGGGAAAATTAATCCAAATATCAATAAAAAATTCACAAAATTTACATTTTTCTAAAAATATATTTATATAATATTTAAAGCTTTAAATTTATTTGTTGGTCTAAAATTAGTTTCTTAATTCCACCTTTTCTAGGAAAGAATTGAACCTTAGGTTATTGAGCATGGCGGTGTATTTGTTAGTGATTTATTTAAAATAATTTTTTACTAAAATGTTTATTTCTAAATATCACCAAATCAAATTGTTAAATGATAATTTAAGATTTCCTTAAAAAATGCTAACATATATAAGTTGGACTAAAAAAAATTAACCAAGGAGGTCTGTTCATGAGTAATGCTTCAACCCTAGAAAAAACAATGCGCTGCAACCTGATGATAACGAATAATGCTCGCAAAGGAATCCAGGAATGGTCAACTGATGAACATGACTTTTTTAATATACAAAGAGAGTTTCGTGTTTATATTGAGAAACGTCCAGTTAACAATCAAGGAAATATATCTATTGCATTATATTTTGACAACATAGAGAATGTCGCACTGACAGAAAAACTTGGTGGCAAAGTAGCTGTAATGGACTGTGTGCTACAGAATAATGGGTTTTTGGCGACTGGATTCCATTTAAGAGGTGCTCGAGTTCCTATCCAAACGAATAGAAGACTACCGGTAAGCCTTACATTTGTCACCGAAAAAAATAATGGTGCAGGACTTCCTATACAACTACATACAAGAATAAGGGAGCTGCCTGTAGCAGAAGAACGCTCCGAATATGTTAAAAAGCGGATCTCGAGCTGGGAAGGCTATTTAAAAATACAGGAACGAAACGCCGATATTGCCGATATTACTGCTAGTTTTTCTAGAATTCAGTTTAATGAAGACTTTAGTAGAGTTTCTTTAATGGGCAGTGAAGTGAATGGGGACGAATGGAACAAAATAAAAGGTCTAAGTATTAGCTTTAAAGGTTATCAAAATGATATAGGTGATGTTCTAAAGGCAGACCGTGGCAAGAATATAATTGAGATAGAGCTAAGGCCGAAATATAGAGAAATGGCAAGAAAAAATAGTTTACACCCTAAGTTCAAGGAAGTGGTCTTTAGTAACTTTGCGACTTTAAGTCAAATACGTAGACTGCGAAAGGGTTTTGAAGACCTGCAAAATGGTTTGGCAGCAAATGCTAATCTTGAAAAAATTCTGTTTGAGGACCGCCCTACTATTAGGATTACAAATAAACAAAAGGAACTTGAATTTCATAACCGCCTAAATGAGTTTCAACAGGAAGCAGTTGTTGGGGCAATGTCAGCAGAGGATCTTTACGTGATACAAGGTCCTCCAGGGACGGGTAAAACAACAGTTATCTCCGAAATATGTCAGCAAAATGCTAAAGCAGGGCTTCGTACACTTGTAGCATCACAGTCCAACTTAGCAGTAGACAATGCTCTGAGTAGACTGCTTTCCAATAAAGAGATACGTATCTTGCGTTTTGGCCGAACGGAAAGTATAGAAGAGGAAGGGAAAAGATTTATAGAAGAAAATGTTGGCCAGTATTGGAAAGAGCAAACGCTAGCCACACTGAAGGCTGAACTAGAGAAACAAGCTTCTAAAGAGGGAACTCTAAAGCAACAGCTAGCCGACAATTATTCAGAAGAGAAAAGTATTAAAGAAGAGCAGCTACGCTTAGAGGAGGCTATCGAAAGAAAAGTCATAGCACAGGCTGAGCACGATGAACGTAATAATGAAATAAGAAAGCTAAAAAAAGCATTGGTATTGTTAAAAAAGGAACGAGAGGAAATAGAGGCTTCCTTGCTACCTCTTCGTACTCGCTCGGAACAGCTGGCTGAAGAAATAGAAAAAATGGATAAATTCGTAGAAGAAAATCCAACTGCCCAAGAGGTAACTGAGCAAATAGGTCAGCTGACAAAAGAAATAGAAAATACACATGAAAAAATACTGTTTAAAGAGACAATGGATTCCTTACAAAGAACAAAAAAAGAAATAGAAGAAACGAGAGAACAATATCACCTGCTCCATAAGAAATTGGGGGCTTTAGAAACTTTTAGGAAAGAAATTGAGACAATTCGTAAGGTTGATGAATTGAAAGAGAGGATGGAGCGTTGTGAAATTACACCTTCTTCTCTTGTAAAACGACAGATGGAAGAACTAGATGTGTTGATTGAGAATATTAAATCTTCTGCGGATTGGCAAGATTTATATGCTCGTTTGCAATCAGCAATCGAGTTTATCGAAAAACTGTTAAGAAAGTATAAGTTCCCTGTTGAAAATGTAAAAAATAATATGGGAAGAAGTGGAATCGTATTTGATTCAACCTATACAGTGAAAGAGATTCATCAATTTATGAACCGACTGAAGCATATTATGACATCAGATGAGGATGAGCTTACTACTGAAAAATTAGCTATTTTACTTGAGGGCTTGTACGTTCGAGAAAAATACGTATTGAAGCAGCAAGCAAATGTACAATTTTCGAAAAACAATTCTATTTCTAAGTATCAAGCTATTAAAACACAAGTAGGTAGCGAATTGGACAATGCATTAATCACTCTACAAAAACAGACAAATACATTAATCGATATGGGATCAACTCAAAAGAATCGTCTTGCAATGTTAGAACAAAAAATTCAACAAACTTATGAAGATATAGAGATGTATGAAAATATTCCAATGTTAGCCATATTGAGTTCTAGCTTATCAGACATGGAGAAGAAGCGAGAAACACTTACCAGTACATTCGAAAAGATTTCATCCTATATGGAACAACTTGTTCATAAAAAGAGTGACTGGGAGAACATAAACACTCAAGTTATAGAGAAGGAAACAATTCTCCAAGAAAAAGAATTAGAAAGCAAGAAAGTGAATGCACAGGGCTTGGAGCAAGAAAGACATTTAAAGGCTTTGGATGAAATTATTCTACAAAATCCAGAAACGGCTTTAAAAAAATCTAAAGAAAAGATAGTAGAACTAGTCCAAGAGGCAGGAAAGCTTAAACAGCAATTGGATAGTCTGCCGGTTACACAAGCTCTTCAAGATGAATGGTACTCCTTGCTACAGGATGCGAATGACCATGATTTAGAGGAAATCCGTAAATTATATGTCCGTCATGCAAATGTAATTGGTACAACTTGTGTAGCTTCGGCTCGTAAGGAATTCATGGAAAACTACCCAACCTTCGATGTAGTGATTATTGACGAGGTTTCGAAAGCGACCCCACCGGAATTGCTACTGCCTATGCTCAAGGGCAAGAAGGTTATTCTAGTTGGCGACCATCATCAGTTACCTCCACTTGTTGGGGAGGATACATTGGATGAGACCCTTCAGGCTATTTTGGAAGAGAGCGACAGCTTGGAAGAAAAAGAGGAATTGAAAAAGCTGTTGAAGGAGTCTCTATTCGAACGATTGTTCAAAAACCTGCCTAAAAGCAATAAAACCATGCTTGCCATTCAATATCGAATGCATGAGAGTATTATGGAAACCATTACTCCATTCTATGAAGAAGAAAATTACCGATTACAATGCGGTCTATCTGATTCAGATGCAATGCGCGATCATTTGCTGGATTCAAATATAGTTAAAAGAAAAGACCATCTTCTTTGGGTGGACATGCCTAATGAGAAGCGATACTTTGAAGAACGTATGAAAAACGGTAAGAGTCGCTTCAATCAGGCGGAGCTCGATTCCATTAGAAAAATTCTTATTGATTTGAATAAAGCAACAGAAACCGCTAAGACAGAGGGAAAAATGGAGCAACATGAAAAGAAAAGCATAGGAGTCATTAGTTTTTATGGGGAACAGGTAAAAAGAATTGATCGTCTCATCCAACAGGAATTGAACTTAAAGCATTTAAATTTTAGAACAGGAACAGTCGATAAATTTCAAGGAATGGAAATGGACGTCATCATATTGAGTATGGTACGAAACAACCAAGATAAGAGTGGAGATATCGGGTTTGCCAACGATTACCGACGACTAAATGTAGCTTTATCAAGGGCTAGAGAGCTGTTAATCCTAGTCGGTAGTGTAGAAATGTTCACGAAACGGGCTAAACAAAAAAGCTCTAGAGAAATGTACGGCCGTCTGAAAAGAATTGTAAAAGAGAAGGAAGGCTTCCGTAATCCTGAAATGATCGATCAAGGGAGCCAAATAGGAGTTAAATGATGCAATCATTACAAAATCGTTTGAAGCAGGAAATTCAACAGAATTCAAAACTAAAAATAATGGAATCTTTTCTATGGTGTGTTCCAATTCATACAATTGAGGTTGAGTACAAACGTATTAAGCGTACGAAGATGGATGTCCTGATGAAAATAATGCTGATTTCCTTTCAAAAGACAGACATCACATCTTCTATGCAGCTTAGTGAGCTATTACTTGTAGAGAATTTATTCATCGATGATTTAATAGATGTTATGAAGAAATCAGGTTTGATAGAGAAGGAAGAGGATTCTATTTCTTTAACGAGCAAGGGAATCCAGCAGCTGGAAGAGGGGATCTTTGAAGAAGAGCAGGAACCTGGCACACAAAATATCCTGTATAGTCCTAGCCACGAAGCCTTTTTAAAAGGAGAGATTAAGCCTGCTTCTGAGGGCGAGGAGTTGCTTGAAGTATATAGATATGCGAAAGAAGAAAAAAAGAAACTACTATTAGAAGATAGGTTGTTATTAGAAGCGGTTGAAGAATCTAAAGTTGAAGTGACAGAAGGAGACGCTCCGCTGATTATCATTTCCGAGATTATTACATCTTCTGAATTGTATATTGATGACATCCCATGCTTAGAATACATCGTTTATAACGAAAGTGATGACCTATTCTTTGCAAGAGTATGGAACACGCTTACGGATCGGTGGGATGAAGTTCTAGAAGAACAGTTAAATGAAAAAGAACGATTGAACTGGAGAAAAAAATATTTGAACTAAAGAGTGAAGCTCACCTTATGTGGTGGGCTTCTCTTTTTGAATCAATTTCATAATTTCTATTTATGTAAAAACGAACAATAGAAAAATAATTAATGGTATCTATATATTTACAATGAATAAAGTATAATCGATTTCCACTTTAAGTGGATACCTTCCTCCGCGTGGGGAGCGATAAGCCATCATCGTCGCATTCGGGTCGTTTGCTTATGGTTAGGGATGGGATTTGCGAGATTAACTCACATAAAAATATTTTTTCACTTTATTTAGTTACCTTGTAATACTCATCTATAGGTATAAAAAGTCCGACTTTTCCATGCTCCTCGTGATTTAATGTAGCAAAAACTACACCAATTACTAGGCCATTTTCATTGAATACAGGACTTCCGCTATTACCTCTATAAACTGGTGCCTTCATCATCATGACCGGCACTTCCCAGTCAACTAATTGATAAGGTTCAATAAGCATTCCTTCATTTGCAATACTTGTAAATCGAAGAGGGTTTCCAATGAATGTAATATGATCGTCTTTCTTAGCCGACATACTATCTGCCAAGTCTAAATATGGAAGACCAGCTTCGTCAGGGATTTGTAAAACTGCTAAATCGATTTCAGGGAAAGTTTGGATAACTTCTGCTTTAAAACGGCCTGCCTCAGGGAAGCCAACTTTCACATTTTTATTTCCTTCTACTACATGATTATTTGTAATAATTTTTCCCTCACTTGAAACAGAAAAACCAGTACCTTTACTGTCATCTGTTAAAACAACTACAACAGCCTTTTTATCTGCCGAAACTTCATCTTGAGCTGAAAGGCGCGCAGATGTTTTTAAAAATTCAATTGCAGGAATGGAGTATATTTGAAAAATAAGACCAAAAGTATTCACGAATAATACAGCAGCCATTACGTAAAAGATCCATTTTGGAAAAGGACGCACTCGAGTTGGATTATTTTTTTCTCTCGCAGCCTTTTGAAGAGCCTCGGCTTGAGCCTCTAAAACCAAGCGCTGCAATTCTTCATCATCTATGTCCTCTTCCCATTCTTCTCTTTTGCGATCATAAGGCATCTTTATTCACTTCCTCGCAACCAAGTATGTATTATCATTATACATAAATGTTAACTAAGCACATTTACTTAATTGGCAAGACTAGAAATTATTTCACTTGAAATTAAGGGAAAAGGGGTTTATTATATGACTATAAGCTGCATTGTTCGTATGAATATTAAGTTTTAACCTTTATGCTGTAACAGGGAGTTTTATATAGAGCCGGAATGACAAGCTTCGTTCTCTTTTTAGACAATGAAGACATGCATAGAAGGTTTCTGCGAACACCCACTTTGAGGAGTGGTGGTTTAAAACTTTCATATAAGATACGGCAAAGGCGGCTTTTACCATTAAAGTATAGTTTCAATAAAACTTTCTAGCCAAGCATCTTCCCTTTTAAGGGAAGGTGCTTTTTTGTATAGAAAAGTTTTTTAGGATTTTCTCATAAATCATATGGCATAACCCCATTTGCTTGTCGGGGCAGACATAGGCGCTTGCGCTTTTCTTATTGTCAGCGCCTTGTCCCTCGAGGTCAAATGGGAAAAAGCTGTGGTGGCTGAGGAACTGCCTCCTCGCTGTTCCCCATTTGCTTGTCGGGGCAGACATCAGGCGCTTGCGCATTTCTTCATAAAATCATTTTTAGAAATTTTTAGAAAGATTTCATGTAAGAAACCATTTGTAATACTCCTTTGGGTTCTGTCATGTATTTATTATCTCTTTAACACTATTCTGAAATAGCTTTGACATCTTTAAGTGTTATGCTAGGAGTCGTTAGTGAAAAGGAGGAAATTCATTTTATGAAAAAACACATTGTAGCACTAACAGCTATAGCAGCACTATCAGTAGGGACAGCAGGACAAGCTTTTGCATCAAGTGTCCATACGGTAGAAAAAGGCGATACACTTTGGTCCATTTCACAAGATAATAATGTTAGTGTGGAAAATTTACAAGCATGGAACGATCTCGATACAACACTTATATACCCAGCTCAACAATTAAAATTAGGGGAATCCACTGATACTTATACAGTTGTTTCAGGGGACACTATTTCTGGAATTGCCAGCAAGCATGGTATGAGTGTGACTGAACTAATGACTAGTAACCAGCTAATAGACGATTTAATATATCCTGGAGACAAATTAGTTGTTAGTGCAGGCAAAGTACAATCACAGGTAAGTGCAGCTCAAAGTCCTGCAAGCAGCAACTCAAACACTACTAATTCAAGTAAACCAGCGGCTTCAACGTCTACTAGTTCAAGTAAACCAGTGGCGTCAACCTCTGAAAAAGAGATAACCGTAACTTCTACTGCATATACTGCTTCCTGTAAAGGGTGTTCCGGAATTACTTCCACTGGAATCGATTTAAATGCCAATCCAAATCAAAAGGTTATTTCAGTTGATCCTTCTGTTATTCCTTTAGGTTCAAAAGTTTGGGTCGAAGGTTATGGAGAGGCTATTGCTGGGGACACTGGTGGAGCTATTAAAGGAAATACAATTGATATATATATGCCTTCCTATGAAGATGCTATTAAGTGGGGACGCAAGACAGTTACAGTAAAAATATTAAAATAAAACTTTTCTGATTAATAAAAAGGCCTATAGTCGTTATGGATAAAAAAATGGATGTTATAGGCAGTCACTAATGAAAAAATCGTTATATCATTCATAATTTTTACATTGAAAATCTCAATATTTTTTTATCTTTAATATTTTGGTTTCTATGTAAATAACTAGCGGTTTAAAAATTCACCTAGAGGTGTATAATACCGATATGAGAAACAGTTAATCACTGAAGAAGATCTCCCTTCGTTTTTCTCATCTGGTTTCCATAAGTGAAATCGGGCCCCACTGTTGAAGAAGTGGGGCTATTTTTTTGCGTAAATTTATTTTAAAAAAATAGCATTTTATTCTTAATAATACATAGAAAAATGGAAATTTGTATAACCATTTATATATTGGGTATATATTAATTAAAAAGAAAAGAGGATAGAAGACATGGGAAATTTCTTGAGCGATAAATCAGCTCAATGGGATGAAAGTCATCGTCTTTGGCCTATGCCCGATATACCTTGGATAATAACACAAACTTGGAATAATCTTTTGTTTGCTCATTATCCAGTAGATTTAAAAGTCCTCCAAAGCTTAATACCTGATGAATTAACATTAGATACTTATAATGGAACAGGTTGGGTGGGTATTGTAGCTTTTCGTATTACCGGGAGTAGAGTGAGAGGTGTCCCACCTTTACCAGGAATGGCGAACTTTCCTGAAATTAATGTGAGAACTTATGTAACTTTTGATGAAAAACCTGGTGTTTACTTCTTTAGTATGGATGCTAGCAATATTCTTGTGGTAGGAGGGGCAAGGACGTTATACCATCTACCTTATGTAACTTCAGAGATGAAAGTGGATTACAATCATCCTTTTATTAAGTATAAAAGTAACAGATTAGACAAAAGTGGAGCGGCATTAAATTGTAGCTACAGACCAATTTCAGATCCTTATAATGCTCCAGCGAGTTCATTTGAAAAATGGATGGCTGAACGCTATTGCTTATATACAGTCAATAAGAGGGGAGAATTACGTCGCTGTGATATTCTGCATCAGCCCTGGTTACTTCAGAAAGCAGAAGCAAATATTAGCTTAAACACAATGCTTTCATCTCAAGGTATTCCAGTCGAGTCCGATAAACCTATTTTACATTTCTCTAAAAAGAAGAAGGTACGTATGTGGCCGTTAGTAAATCCGTTTGAAAGGTAGAATAATATTAGAAGTGCGTTAGATTCAAGGGAGATTCCTTGTATTTAACGCTTTTTGATTTTTCTAAGAGAAATATTATTTGTCAGATTTTCTGAAAGATAGATGCTCTTCTTAAAATTATGGAATGGAGAATCCTGTTGAAATGGTAGCTATAATAAAACATCTTAAGAGTTACAGGTATTTAGAACTTCTTAATAAATAGTGCTTAATAATCGTTGTACTTTTTTATGAAACTGTAAAGCTATATTCTAAAAGGGTTTCCTTTGAACAGTTAAGTAGTTCTTTTTTCCTTTAAGTAAAATTACCGCTTAAAATATTTTAAATATTTAGAATAATATAGTATTATTTAATTATTTTTTAGTTAATAGAGATTTTATGTAAATTTTCAATAAAAGGTTAATTCTTACATATCAAAGGATTAGTACAGCCTAGAATGAAAATTCAATGAAATAAAAAAGTTCTTTATACCTAAGTAAATTAAGTTGAAATTAGTCTTAATCAATCAAATTAGAAAAAATGTACTAATTCGTGTCAAATTTCGACAATATATTTATATTTACTGCTTTATAGTTTTAATTACATCAAGAGCTTTCGTAGACACCATGGAATTCTGCCTAAATTAATTAGGGAGGGGGGAAAGGGTGTTTTTGTGTTTTTAGAAAAGTATAGACACTTGTTCGGGCAGGGAAAGACATGAAGTAAAAATCAGAGGAGGAATGGAAGTTGAGTAGTAGAAAAAATAGTCGAACTAAACGTACTAAAGCCGTTAGTATCGCAGCATCTATACTTATGACATTTTCACTGATCGCTCCAAACGTGGCTAGTGCAGAGGCTAATAGCAAACTGCACCAATCTATGAGAGAGTCGAGTCCAAGTAATATATCTGTTCAGGACAAACTGAGTAGTAGATTGCTAGAAAGCTTTAAACAGGATGAAAAAGTAACCTTTTTGATTAAATTTAAAGAAAAGGCTGATACGGCAGGAGTGGCAGCGGAAGCTAGGGAAAATGCCGAAGGTAAAAACCTATCTGCTCATAATACGAAGCTTGTTCAGCGGTCAGCGGTTGTTTCAGAGTTAAAGTCCACTTCTATGGAATCTCAAGAAACTGTGATGGATTTTCTTGAGAAGGAAGTTGAAAAAGGAAACGCTAGTGACTTAGAATCCTATTACATCGTTAATGGTATGTCCGTAACGACAACGAAAGAAATTGCCGAAAAAATAGCTACTTTTCCTGAGGTAGAGAAAATACTTCCAAATGAAACCCGACAGTTATTTACCACGAAAACAGAAAATGCGGTAATGCCTAAGGCAGAAATTGCAAATGTAGAGTGGAGTATTGAACGGGTCAAGGCTCCAGAGGTTTGGGAAATGGGTATTGATGGCGCAGGTACTGTTGTTGCTAGTATTGATACTGGAGTTCAATGGGATCATCCAGCTCTAAAAGAAAAGTACCGTGGTTATAACAAAGCAACTGGACAAGTGTCCCATGACTTTAACTGGTTTGATGCAACCTCAGCAGCTCGTGCTACACCGTATGATGACCTAGAACATGGTACGCATGTAACTGGAACAATGGTAGGTAGCGAACCAAATGGCTCAAACCAAATTGGGGTTGCCCCAGGTGCTAAGTACATTGCTGTTAAAGCGTTTACCGCATCTGGTGGGTCTGACGCGGACCTTTTAGAAGCAGCACAATGGATTTTAGCTCCAACTGATGCTAATGGAAATACACGTGTAGATTTAGCTCCGGATGTAGTAAATAACTCTTGGGGTGGCGGACCAGGACTTGACGAGTGGTACCGAGACGTTGTAAATAACTGGCGTGCTGCAGAAATTTTCCCTGAGTTTTCTGCGGGTAATACTACTCTTACAAATCCAGGAGGAGCAGGCTCTGTAGCAGCACCTGCTAACTATCCTGAGTCTTTTGCTACTGGAGCAATCGACATTAATAATAAAGTTGCAAATTTCTCTCTTCGTGGTCCATCTCCATACGCAGAAATTAAACCTGATATCTCTGCACCTGGTGTGAACATTCGTTCATCCATTCCAGGTGGTGGCTATGAAGGTGGTTGGAATGGAACATCTATGTCAGGACCAGCGGTATCTGGTGTAGCTGCATTACTTAAACAAGTTAATGCAAACCTGACTGTAGATGAAATGGAAGAAATTTTATTAAATACAGCTATTCCATTAACTGATACCCAATATACGGCAGTTCCAAACCATGGCTATGGATATGGATTAGTTGATGCTGAAGCAGCTGTTTCCTCGATCCTTACAGGTCTTGGTACTTTAAAAGGGCAAGTAACGCAAGAAGGCGATGACAACGAAGCGCCAATACTTGAACATTCTGCACCTGCTGAAACTTATGAAGGAATGAGTTTAACTTTAACTGCAAATGTTACAGATAACATTAGTGTTTCTTCTGTAGTTTTAAATTACCTAGATGCAAACGGGGCTTGGCAAGAGATTGAAGCTGGCCGCACATCTGGCGACTATAAGTCTGGAGTATACTCAGTAGTGGTTCCTGGAGATTTAATCACAGGTACTTCCTTCAAATATACTTGGACTGTTACTGACTTTGGAAATAACGAAGTAACTAGTGATGAATATACTGTACAAGTAAAACCAGGGATTACTGTTGGTTACTCAGAAGATTTTGAAGCACAATCAACTGGATGGTATTCTTTTGGAAACCAAGATAGCTGGGAATGGGGAGTACCAACATCTGGCCCTGGAAATGCTGCATCTGGTGAAAAAGTATATGCTACTAATCTAGATGGTCTTTATGCAAACAGCATGAATGCAACACTTGTAGCACCTCCAATCGATTTACCTGAAGGAAACTCTTATCTTCAGTTCAAGCATTGGCATAACTTTGAACAAGCATCTTCTGGAAGAGCTTATGATTACGGCCATGTATTTGTTTCTACTGACCAAGTAAACTGGGAACAATTATTAATGGTTACGGGAATTTCTACTGCTTGGGAAGATGCGGAAGTTGATTTATCTGCATATGCTGGTCAACGTATCTATATTGGATTTAATGCATTTTCTGATGGAAGTGTACAAAGAGACGGTTGGTACATTGATGATGTTGCCTTAACGGATGTATCTCAAACAGGTAAAGTATCAAAAGGCAATGCTGGAAACAAAGGTAATGCTGGAAATGCTGGAAATGCAGGAAATAAAGGAGAAAACCAAAAAGATATTGATGCTAAAAAAGAAACGGTAGATCCTACAAAGATCAAACCAGTCCTACCTGAAGTGAAAGCTGCTCCACCAGTAGGCGAAGATGCAGCTGTGCCGACATTGCTACCTCTTGGTGCTCAAGTAAGTGTTCTTGAATCGGGTCGCTCTGTTTATACGGATCCGGCAAATGGTTCATACTCAATGACTCATGGAGCTGGAACATTTACAGCGAAAGCTGAAGCTTACGGCTTCACATCTGAGCAAAAATCAGTTGTGATTGAAGCAGATGGAACTGCAACAGCTAACTTCACTTTAGACGAAGTAGAGCAAAATACTGTTAGTGGTACTATTACAGATTCTGCTACAGGCGAAGGTATCGCTGGAGCAACTATATTGCTTGTAGAGGATGCTAATATTACTCCTGTAGTAACGGATGAGAATGGTAACTACTCTATCACTGCTTATGTAGGAGACTACACACTTAAAGTTATTGCTCGTGGATATCATGGTCAAGAACTTCCTGTAAGTATTGACGGTGAGCCGATTACGAAAGATATCGCATTAGAGCCTTTCTACACTTACCCAGGTGGGGAAATTGGTTATGATGACGGAACAGCAGAAAATGCTAGAGCATTTAATGCAGCTGGAAATGCATGGGCTGTAAAAATGTCACTTCCTGAAGGAAAAGAAAGTGGTATTGTAACAGATGGTGTGTTTAAATTCTGGACTACTGAATGGCCTGTACCGGGTGGAACTGCATTTGCAGTGGAAGTTTGGGATGCAAGTGGAGCTGATGGTACACCAGGTAAAATGCTAGCTGGTCCTGTAGACGCGACAGCACTTCGAAATGGTGAATGGACTGTTGTTGACCTAACAGAACACAACATCGTAGTAACTGGAGATTTCTATATGGTTTATCGTCAAACGACTGCAAATCCAAATTCTCCAGGCTTAGGAACAGATGAAAATGGTACAAATGCTGGCAGAAGCTATCAAGGAGTTTCTGGTGCATGGTCGCCTTCACCTACCGCAGAGGGTAACTACATGATACGAGCTCGTGTAAGCTACGAGGTAGTTGGCCCAGTTATCACTTCTCCTCAAGAAGGTTTAGTGACTAATGAAGAAGAAATTACAATAGAGGGATCTGCATCACCAACTACAACAATCGAGTTGAAGCAAAATGGTGAAGTAGTAGAATCTACAGAAGTTGGAACTGACGGTAAATTTGCTATTGATGCAGTATTAACAGAAGGTGAAAATGAATTTACAGTTGTCTCTAATTTGGATGGTCGTGAAACTGGAGAGTCTGCTCCTGTAACTGTTATTTTAGACACTCAAAAGCCTGAACTAGCTATTACTAAACCAGTTGATGGCGAGAAAACAAATCGTGAGAGTGTTACTGTTGAAGGTACAATTGCAGATGCTAATTTAGAGTATGTTCATGTAAATGGACAACCTGCAACAGTAACTAACGGTAAGTTCTCTAAACGTGTCCTTTTAGAGGAAGGATTAAATGAAATCACTGTAGAAGCGAAGGACAGAGCAGGAAACATAGAAACAAAAACAATTAAAGTTACTGCTGACTCCATAGCTCCAGAGATTTCTAATCTGAAACCAGCGACTGATTTAAACCTTAAAACTGGTCGTAGTGTTAAAATTGAATTTGACAGTGAACCAGGATTAAAATCTACATTTGTTATTCATATGCCACTTACAAATGTGGGTAATGTACAAAATGCTACAGAGCTTCCAATGATGGAAACTGGAAATGGACATTATGTAGGTTATTGGACAGTACCAGCTGATACTGTAGCTAATGGAGCGGTAATTGAGGTTATTACAGTTGATGGCTTTGCGAATGAAACGCGTCAAAAAGCAGCAGGTAAACTGTATATTAACGTAGATGCACCGTCTTCACAACCGTCAGTGGAAAAACCTGCTGATTTAGAGGGGCCTGCAAAAGAAAACGCAGATAAAAAAGAAGAAATTGATAACTTATTAACAAAATAATTCGGCAAAATTTAAAAGAGTGTCAGTAAGGAATTTCCTTGCTGACACTTTTTCTATTATTGGCGATACACCAAAAAATGAATGAAATTTATAAAAGGCGTCGACTTCCTTAGGATATGGAAGTGATAAATTCTGTTCAATTTTTATTTGAAAGAAAAAGTGTTTCATTTTGCCGGTCCTACTAATTACTCGGAGTCATTCTCCTTTCTAGACCATTCTTAATAATGCATCCTTTCCTACCATTCCAGTAGTAATTCCCATTTCTATTGCTTCTAATGTAACTGATTCTAATGGAGCGTTTAAAAGCTGGTCAATTGTTTTAACTCCAACTGCGCGGCCTGCAATAATTTGACGATCCTTCAATTTTTCATTGAGCAATCCTATGTCTAGTGCCCCACACATAATATAACCTTTGTCATTGGACACGGTAAGTAAGTTAGTTTTAGGAAGTTCAACTGAAACAGCTATAAAAGTATTGCCCTCTATTTCTATTGGTTGTACTTTAATCATGTTAATATCCACTCCTTTTAACGTTTCCCTACAAGTTATGAAATAGGGTGACAAAGGGTGCATTATTACTAAATAAGATTGCTAAATATGCTTTTACACCTCATATACTTCTTATAGTAGGGGAAAGTTAAAAACGTAATGCTTTGTTATATTAGCTACAAAAACCTTTAAAAACTGTTGTTTTCTTTAACTTCTACCTGATAGTGGGGGATTTATGGGCCGAGCAGGAAATTCATGGTGTAAGAATCTAAAGGGTACTAAGAGTGAATTAAGAATAGTTTAGAAACAGATAGGTAGCTTGCGAATTAGTGCCTTTAAATAAAAAACATTCTTAAATCAGATTGAATAATTTAATTACTTTAATTTCATAAATAGCACTTTACCAGTTAAATACGTACATTTCATACTTGTTGATAGTAGCGTCAGGTGGCGACTCCGGAGGGATGAGTGAGCAGGAAAGCCATCACAACAGGAGTGTATGCACGGTGATGGCTTATCGATCACCCCACGGAAAGCCTCCGTCTAGAGTGGAAATCAATTATTATATTCTTAAAAAAGCATCTGTATATCATTGTTCTTATCTTGATAATTCGTACTTTTTCATAAAAACAGGAATTATTAAATTGAATCACTTCTATAAAAAGCTTAACCAAAGATAAATAAATAATGCTTGATTAAAGCTGTTCTTTAAAAAAGAAAAAATTTCTGTTTCGGTGGTTTATAAAATAACAATAATTTCCTCTTGTTTTCGTTGGTATAAATAAAGTCAAATGGCACAATCTAATCTCACAAGGAGGTGAGAAAAATGTCAAACAACAACAATAAACTACTTGTACCAGGTGTTAAACAAGCTCTTGATCAAATGAAATATGAAATCGCTCAAGAATTCGGTGTGCAACTTGGAGGAGAATCTACAGCGCGTGCTAACGGTTCCGTTGGCGGAGAAATTACTAAGCGTTTAGTAGCTCAAGCTCAAGGACAAATGAACGGATCACAAAAATAATTAAACTTTACGGCCGATGGCTATTTTAGCCATCGGTTTTTAATGTGCAATGAAAAACATAAGTGTTAGGAAAAATAAGCCAAGAAAAAAACCGAAGAAAGATTCTTCGGTTTTTTCTTAGCTTACTATAGCGATAATTCCCTCTTCTTCATCAAAAACAAGCTCGATTCCTGTAGTAATAGGATCTAAATTTAAAAATTCTCTCATTGTTTGGCGAAGAGATTCGATAATGTCTAATGTGCTTAAGTTATGTTGCTGATTATTTATATAAGCTTCTGCGGAAAAACCAACCTCATCATCAAAGATTAGTTCTACTTCAACCTCTTCAGGAGTAGTATTAAATTTACGACCAAAATGGACGCAAATAGCATTAATAATATTTTGTTCTGGTATAACTAGTTTCTCCATGTGTGTGGATCCTCTTTTTTCTTCTTGTCTTTAAACATGTTGAAGATTTTAAGTGCAAGCACAATAATAACAATGATTGCCACTGCATTTATTAAGAAGCCTAATACAGATCCTAGGATACCCATATTAGCAAATAGACTACCAAAAAGTAATCCAGCTAAACCACCAACAAAAAGACCCTTCATTAGTCCCCCAGCAGAAAATCCTCCTTTAGGAGTAGTGTTGTTAGTAGTTTTGTTTGTTGCTGTTGTATCATCTTTTTTATCCTTTTGAATATTTGAATTAGTGTTATTAGAGTTGTTATTTGAGTTAAATCCTTTTTTTCCGGATTTATACTTTTTTGCTTCAGCAGTAATATCATCTTGGAAGACGAAGCTACCGACAGATGAAAAGACAAGTGTGATGGTAAGTAAAGCGACGAGCAATTTTTTCAATGTATTAACCTCCGTTGAATAGTAATAGCTGATATAGTATGGGTCTACTGTATTACCTTATACTATATACGAAGGAATGGAAAGAAAGTTTCACTTTTAGATAAAAACTATAAATCAACCTTGAGTGAGCGACGTTGAATTTCGCTTTCTAATAGAGCTAAAAAGTCGGGGCAAAGTTCTAGTTCCTTAGCAGTAAAATATGATTCTAATAATAAATCATCTGACATTTTACTCATGTTTTTTCCTCCTGTTAGTTAAATAGTAATATATGAGAAAAGTTTTTCTTATTAAATAATTATTATAATAGATACTTTACCAAATAATCTCAGATAGAACAATCGTTCTTTTTATCCACAGTAATGTATGGATAAGTTGTGTATAAACTGTTTATAATAATTTCAAATGCTTACTCTTCTAGTGTGAGTTCTGTGTGTAATTTTATCCACAGTAAGAAAAAAAGGCGGATTTTGTCGAAACATTTTAATGTAAAAACATTTTTTTTACTTCTAATTGAAAAAAATGAAACATATTATATGTTTTAAATATTTTTCAAGTATATTCAATAACTTTTTGTTCTTTTTATTCATTTAATCCTGTGGATAAACAAAATATTTCCTTTTATTAAATACCCATAAAGAATAAACTTAAACCAATTAATTGAATTTTTTTAAAAAAATATTCTCTATCCATATCCATTATCTCTTCGTCTGTTTTCTCTACCTTTTATTTATCCACTTCTTGTTCCATATTTTGTTCCTCTACGTTGATATCTTCAGGACCTTCATCGTTTTTATTGGTTGAATCATTGTCACACGCACCAAGCAGGCCTAATGAAATCAATGAAAAAGCGCCGATTTTTGCGCGTTTATTTTTAGCAAACATATATATTACCTCCGAAATTTTTTCTTAATTAACAAACGTCATCCCTAAAATGAGTTTTCTTATTTACTTACCTCTCTTTTCAAGAGGTAAACTTAAAAAGGAGTAATAGGTAAAAAATACATACAGTGTTGTGATCTATGGTTTATCCAAAAAATTTAGGAAGCATTACAACTGAAAAAGTTAATTTAACAAAGATATGTAGACAATCATAGAGGAACAAGAAGTCATATGCTAATATGAATCGCTAAAACGAACTGGAATAGGGTAAAAGGGTTGAAAGTCAAAAGTAGGGAAGAAACTTACAAAATATATTTAGAAATTGGACGAAGTAGAAAGTGTAGGATCATTTGTGCAGGGGAACTTAATTAGCATAGTGAATTGGAAGATATAATTTTATTAATATAAGACTTACACTTCGTCTGTAATTAGTAACATATAGCGAGTTACATAGAAATTTTCATTTATGAATGTATACATTTGTTTGAATGGGGACCATAGAAGAAAGTTCTATAACATCATCGTTGTACATCCTTATACAACCTAACGAAACCTCTTTACCAATGGAGCTAGGGTCGTTAGTTCCATGAATGCCATAATGGGGCTTTGAGAGACCCATCCACAACTCTCCATAAGGACCTCCAGGGTCAATTTCTTTATTAATAATTATATAATTGCCTGTAGGGGTAGGAGTTAAAATTTTTCCAACTGCAATGGGGTATGTTTTAAGTAATTTGCTTGCATCATAAAGCTTTAGCTGACGCTTACTAACAGACACATCAATCCAAAGTGTCAAAGAACCACTCTCCTAAAATGTTATTCATCTTATTATATGTGAATGGCTAGGAAACGTTTAAAGAAGAGAAGGATGAATGCATGGTACCTGTCTAAGGGTGGGCGAGTTATTCCATAAATCGAATATGGTTCAAGAGGATTGAAAAAAGTGAAAAGGCTTTTCTACTAGCGACTATAACACTGTAGAGGATGCCTTTTCACAATTCTATATAAGAAATTATTTTAACTATTATTAAGCACTTTGCTTTTTATAGTTTCTTCTTTTAAATATGCTTGCATAAGTTTTATATCATTACTAAAGACGCGATCTTCTTTTATAGATGGGATGAAGGAACGGATTTCTTGCCACTTCTTCAGAAGTCTTGGAGACATAAGATCCTTCCCGCGATATTCAGTACCTTGAATAGCACAAATAGCCTCGATAGCAATAACATGACGAGTATTTTGGATAATTTGAAAAGCGTGCCTTGCACCTATTGTTCCCATGCTTACATGATCCTCTTGGTTTGCTGAAGATGGAATGGAATCGACAGAAGCAGGGTGGGCAAGTGTTTTGTTTTCTGAAACAAGACTTGCGGCTGCATATTGTATAATCATGACTCCAGATTGTAGGCCAGGCTCAGGACTTAAAAAGGGAGGAAGTCCATTGTTTAACTGTGGATTTACTAATCGTTCAATACGACGCTCCGAAACATTTGCAAGCTCTGCCATACCCACTTTTAAAAAGTCCATAGCAAACGCGATGGGTTGCCCATGAAAATTTCCTCCTGAAATAACAGAACGTCCGTCTTCAACAATTAACGGATTATCTGTAGCCGCATTCATTTCAATCTCTAACTTTTCCTTCACATAGGAAAGAACCTGCCATGTAGCTCCGTGGATTTGGGGGATACATCTTAACGAATAAGCATCCTGCACTCGTTCCTCCCCTTGCTTAGTGACGAGTTTGCTTCCCTCCAACCATTGGAGCATTCGCTTAGCCACTTCTACTTGTTCTATATAACCTCTTGCTTCATGGATTGCGGGATGAAAGGCATCTGTTATTCCATGCAAAGCCTCCATAGTAATAGCAGCAATCCACTCACTTTGGTAAGCGAGTGTTTCAGACTCTAACCAGTTAATCACGCCTTGCGCAGTCATCGCTTGGGTTCCATTTATGAGAGCTAGACCTTCCTTTGCCTCTAGAACTATTGGATCTAAGCCATGTCTTTTCCATATCTCTGCTGAAGAGATATGTTTGTTATTCTCCCAAACTAGTCCTTCACCGACTAGAACAAGAGCTAGATGAGATAATGGAGCTAAATCTCCTGATGCTCCAAGTGAGCCTTGAGATGGAATTACGGGATGAATGCTATGATTAGCCATATATGCTAGTCTTTCCAAAACCTCTAAACGAATGCCTGAAAACCCCTTCAATAACGCATTCAAGCGAAGTACAACCATTGCTCTAGAAACCAACTCATCAAAAGGAGCACCGATTCCACAGGCATGTGATCGGATAAGGTGTAGCTGGAGTGCATGAACATCTTCTTCATTTATACTCACATCACTAAATTTTCCAAATCCTGTATTAATTCCATAGACAGTTTGCTTACTACTAACAATATCTTCTACAACTTTTCTACTATTAAGTACGCGGTTGACAGCTTCCGTGTTTAAAGCTATTTTTTCATTATTATATAAAATAGCTCTCATTTGTTCTAATGTTAGGCAATATCCATTTAAATGAATCATTTTTCACAGTCCTCACGTCATTGTGTAATTTATATAAAATAATTCTTTAGCTAAGAGTAGTGTAATTTCAGCGCTGATGTTTTCAACTGCTTTATCACAGCAAAAAAATTCTCTTCTTTATTCTATCGAAATATTTAAATAAATTAAGTGTTTTTACTATAAAAGTAAAAATTTCTCATCTGCTAATAAAATATCCTGTTAGTGTACTAAAACAAATGGCTGTAACTAAACGAAACTATATCCGTCTATTTATACAAAGAAAGGGGATATTTGGAAATGGTAAAGTGGATTAGACATGTTAGCTTCCTATTCGTCTTTTTATTGGTAGGTTGTAGTGCAAACGAAGAATCTGCTAAAAGTGATATGCTTGAAACAGATTCAGCCGATTATTCCAATGAAGTAGCGAATATAAGTGAAGAAGCAAAAGAAGAGAGCTTAACAGATCAAAGCAAAGAGACAGAGAGTTCCAATGAAACAAAAACACAAAGAATGATTATTCATAATGCAGCCATAAGTGCAAATGTTAAAGAGCTTTCGGTTGCCCAAGAAAAAATCACGCAAAAAGTAAAAAAATATAATGGATACATTGTAGAATCAACCGTATATCAAGAGAGTGAGTCTAACAGTTATGGTAAAATGGTTGTCCGAGTTCCAGAGGAGCATTTTGAAACCTTTTTAGTAGAAGCAGAATCCGAAGTAACCAAAGTACTAGAGCATAATGTTACTGGAGAGGATGTAACTGAGCAATATGTTGATTTAGAATCAAGACTAAAATCAAAAAGAGCAGTGGAAGCCCGTTTACTAGTGTTTATGGAAAAGGCAGAAAAAACCGAGGATTTACTTAAAATTTCAGATGATTTAGCGAAGGTACAGGAAGAAATAGAAATAATAGTAGGGAAAATGAAGTTTCTAGAAAATCAAACTTCGTTATCAACGATTGAAATGACCTTGTATGAAAATAAAATAGTTGTTCCAAGCATTGAAAATGATGACTTAAATACATGGGAGAAGATAAAGAAGCAATTTGTTACAAGTATTAATTTTCTTTTATCCATAGGTTCCAATATTCTTGTCATACTACTTGGTAATTTGCCGGTGTTAGTTATTTTAGGTGTGCTTGCATTTATCTCGTACTCGTTATTTAAAAGAAGAAAGAAATAACTAAGCAATATCATCTAAAAATCTATTCTTTATAGTTTTTGTTTTTATGTAAATTGAAATAATAAAATTTAGTGGATATTAATAACTAAAAGCCAACTCTTATTTGATCTTGTCTCTTGAGTTGATCAGATAAAGTTGGATTTTAGTTATAATCTAATTTTGTAGTAGGTATTTTTATTTGCTTATGATAAGAAATTGCCTTCTATAAGCATTTGTTTTATTTCTTCCTTAGTCATGATTATGTTATTAGTATCTAGTAGCACGTCAGGTATGGCTTGGTCATTATTAGAACCTGTATTAGATATAAGGATTAAGTTATTGTTAAAGATGCTCGCTAATGGTCTCTCATTTTCAGCTATTAGAGCTTCGTGAATTTTCTCTCCTCTTCTAGCACCTATTTCTATTAGACTTACATCTTTCTTTTGGTAATACTCAATAAGCACCTCTGCTAGGTCGAGGATTTTACATGCACCCATTTTCATGACAAAAATCTCTCCCCCATTACCTAACTCAGCTGCCTGTAGTAGAGTTTTAATGGCATATTGGGGTGTAACGAAGTACCTTGTCATAGCTTTGTCTGTGATAAGAATCTGGTTATCTTCTTGTAATTGCTTTATAAATAAAGGAACTACGCTCCCGTTGCTTCCTAATACATTTCCACCTCTAAGGCACATGAATCTAGTAGTTGATGAAGTGTTATTAGCATGAATAATTAATTTTTCACCAAGTGCTTTAGTCATTCCGTAAGTATTAGCTGGATCAGCTGCTTTATCGGTCGATACATAAATCACTTTTTTCACCTTGTTAGCAATAGACGCCTCGATAACATTGTAAGTACCTAATACATTTGTTTTAAAAGCTTCTAAAGGGTTTTCCTCACATACAGTAACATGCTTTAAGGCAGCTAAGTGAAAAATATAGTCAACTTGCTGGCAAGCGTGATTTAATGCCTCTCTGTCTCTTATATCACCAAGGAAAAAATGTATTCTTGAATCATCGAGGCTTCTACGTAAGGTAACTTGCTTATCCTCATTTCTTGAGAGAATAATAATCTTCTTCGGGTTAAAAGGTAGTAGCTGATCAGTTAACTCAATACCCCATGAGCCTGTCCCCCCGGTTATCAGTATCGTTGAATTTGTAAACACTGCATTTCCTCCTGAATTAAATTTATTTTGTTTTGATATGTCATTTACTTTTTGTTAAATAAATATCACTTAATACCTCTTTCCACAGTTCTCCATTCCCTTCCCAAATATCTTCATTTGGAAATTCCATCATGCAGACTTTTTCTAAAGGACAGTGTTTTTCGACCATCCATTTGACTGGAGTATGATTAATTAGTAATACATTAAAATCGTGTTTGACCATTTCAGATAAAGTATTTTGAAGTGATGCTGCATCCTCTAAAGTTCCTTCTGTTCTAACGAAAAGTATACGTTTAGCTGTCTGCATTTGATGAAGAAACCTTTGGATTCTTCTTTCGTATTTCTCCATCACTTCTAGATATGATCCTAAAAATTCTAGGGTATTTTTTTCTCTACTAAAATCATGGTTAGAAACTAGGTTGTAGGCATCATCTGACACACAAATATTAGAGTCAGCATAGCCTATAACACGTAAGTTATCGTAATCCATGAATCCAATGAATCGATTTTCTAAAAGTTCATTTACTGTTGATAAAGTAGGACTCGCCATCCAATCAAGGACACCAGAGAAGGGTCTCAGATTATGTTTTTTTAACTGAATAGATGCTAAGCATAAATCTCCTAAACTGAAAACTGCATCGTAGCCCCCTTTTAGCTTCGATAGTTCCATAATTTCACCTCCTTATATTTTTAAAGGTTTAAGAATGAGCAGAAAGCATAATAACCATACTTTTCATTCCTATTTGTATTAGATGCAGCAAATGAAAAGAGAACAGGGGCTGATTCCTACCTTTTTTAAATATTTAATAGAGAAAATGGTTTCCAAAAAGTTTTACTTATTTCTTTACTGGAGCGAGTCCATGTTTAATAGCGCTTCATCTAAATAGACAAAATAAAAGAAGGCTCGTGAACAATTCACGAGCCTTCTTATCTTTATATCAATCTGGTGTATTAATTTCGGGAGCGAAGTTAATGATTTCCATAATAATTGGCGTTCCTTTAGGAATTTCAGCATCCTCTGGTAGAGAAATTAATAAAGAGCCTACTCCATCTTCTCCAGCAGTATAGGCAAAATTGTCATCCATCTGTAGTACACCATTTATATATACATTAAAGTAGCTATTGTTTAAATTGAGTAAAGGTAAATTTTGAGCAACCTCTCCACGATCATCTAAAAACATAGATGTATCAATCTTATGGGTACTGACATCCGTTATGATCTCAGGAACTTCATGAAAAAGCCGCGTTACCATCGGTGAAGCTGAAACACTTTGTTTAGGGCCAATAGCAAGTTTAATTATTTTTAATGACAAGTATTTTCCTCCTTTGAACTTCTTTAACAACATATGTGTCCAAAGGAATTCATGTTAAACAGGGACATGTACTTTTTTGAAAATAGGAATAAAGACCTTATGTGTACACATAATGATTTACTTATGGATACAATATGGCATATAAATTTATCTGTATGATGGGGGATATAATGAATAACCAGCCATATATACCACGAAAATCCATTGAGAGACACTCGCGTCCGATATTATTTCCTGTGTCTGTCAACAAAGCAGAAAGAGAGGTTTTTAGCCCTAAGGAAGTTAATACTTATGAATTTTTTGTCTTGTCAGATGGAAGTAAAAGGATTTACTCAGAGAATGATGCAATGTTGGAATATGGAGTTCAAAAAATACCTGATCCTTCTACAGTTTCCTACATGAATTTATTTATAAATGGAATTTTACAGCCTAAAGCAAATTATGAAATTGCACAGGGAAAAATAACGTTATTGACTGAAGATGTTCCATTAACAGGCTGTCCTATCATATTGCAGATGATAAAAATATAAATGCTAAAAAAAGTTTAATGCGCCCAATCTCTTACATGGTGGAAAAATAAATTAGAATAAGTGGTTAAAATAGGGGGATGTATACATTGAAAATACTGTTAGCGACGTACTGGCCTGTTCCTCATTTAGGCGGAGTGTGGAATTACATGGTGCAGTTGAAAAATAAGCTAGAGTCAAATGGCCATGAGGTGGACATAATTGGCTACGACGAAAATAATATAAATATTTGTCTTTATAATCAAAATAAGATTGTTTCGAGAGACAAGTTGCTACCTTTGCTACAGGCTAAGATTAATCAGCAAAATTTTCCGGAATTATACGAAAACAAGCTTATTGAATATACAGAGTTCCAAAGGTACGTGTTTGAATTGGGAGTGGCGTATTTTGGGTTAGAGAAATATGACATAATTCACACGCAGGATGTTATTTCTAGTGCTTGTATAAATCGGATTCGTCCAGATCATGTTCCGCTGGTTGCGACTCTACACGGCTCAGTAGCACATGAAATTCACCATCAGTTGACTACCATTCATAAAACTCCAAATGCCTACATGGCTAGAACTTATTATGATGCTTTAGAAGAAGAGGGAGCAACTTCTCCGGAAGTAACAATTGTTGCAAATAACTGGTTAAAGCATATTTTGGTAAACGAATTTAATGTACCAGATGAACAAGTGAAAGTACTTCATTATGGTTTTGATACTGAAAATTTCATTAAGCAAATGAAGGTGAAGTCTAGTGTTCCTGCTGCTAAAAATAAAAAAGTTATTATTTATACAGGTAGATTAACAGATTTAAAAGGAGTACAGCATCTCATCACGGCATTAGGGAAACTTAAAAAGAAACGTCAGGATTGGGTATGTTGGATAGCGGGAGTTGGAGATGATGAATCTAAGTTAAGAGTTAAAAGCAAGGTATTTGGATTAGAGGACTATGTTGTTTTTTTAGGAAAACGAGATGATGTCCCGTATCTTTTAGGGAAATCAGATATATTTGTTCTGCCAACCTTATTAGAAAACCAACCTTTATCTCTTATTGAAGCCCAAATTGCTGGGAGAGCATCCATTGTAAGTGATGTTGGTGGAATAAATGAAATGATAGAACATAAAGTTACTGGTTTATTAATTCCTCCAGCAAATCCTGATCTATTGGCTGAGAATCTTGACTTGCTTTTATCGGATGAGCAGCTCAGAAAAAATTTAGGATCTAATGCAAAAAAATGGGGAATGACACATTGGTCCATTGAACAGGGAATCAAAGATCTATTAAATGTTTATAATGAAGCAATATCCATGAGGAAGAACGGTGTTGAGAATGTCACAGATGTTTCAACAAATTAAACTTTGGATATTGTCGTGGCTAGTAAAGGGTAGGGATTTTTGTCAAAGAGTTTGGAAATCATTTTTTCCTTCAAAGATTGATCATCTTAAAGAAGACAAGGTAGAGATAGAAGAAAATGTTTTTGCCACTAGTCGAAAATACGATCGTCTTTTCCCATTACAGCAGTCAAAAGAGCATATTTTAGTATCTGAAACGGTTTGGAATAAAATTCAAGATTCAATACCGAGTGGTTATATAATTCCCAATGAACAATCTCTTCACTTGCTATCAACTATGAGTTCCGACTACTACAATAATTTCTTCCATGATCCTCCTTCTACGCCTCACCTATTTGTAGAAGGGGAAGTTTGGAAAAAGATTATGGAGAATATAAGAGAAGATTATATTATTCCTACCTCTTTGTTTGAGAAAGTTATGACACCCATGAGTAGTGATTATTACGATAAACTTTTCCCTCAATCATATAAAACCTCCAAAGTTTTTGTAGATAATCAGATTTGGGAACAAATAATTAAAAATATACCAGAATCGTATAGTATACCTAGTAAACATACAGATAGTCTAATTTCTAAACTCTCTCATAGTAACCATAACTCTATTCTAATGAAGCCCCAATTTTAACTAATTTATCTAATTCAAAATCCTCTTTTGTCGATGAATGGAATACCCAAGCTACCCTTTTCCTTCATTCATCGATTTCTTTGGGAATATGTCCATGAACGATACTATTTTGCGGCATATGATAAGGAAAATCTTAAGGAGGACAAATTTTGAAAGTAATTGTAACAGGTGGTGCAGGCTTTATTGGATCCCATCTTGTTGATGAGCTTATTTCTCGAGGGATAGAAGTTCATGTTTTAGACAATTTAGTCTCAGGTCAGCTACATCAAGTTAACCCAGAAGCCCATATGTATGTAGTAGATATTCGAAGTGAAGAAGCAAGGCGAATTATTCTACAAGTGAAACCAGAGGCAATATTTCATTTAGCAGCGCAGGCGGATATTGGAAGATCTGTACAGCATCCCAATTATGATGCTGATGTCAATATTATTGGTACCATTAATTTATTGGAAGCAGCAAGAAATGCCAAGGTAAGAAAGTTTATATTTGCTAGTACTTCGGCTGTTTATGGTAATTCATACAATGCGCTTATTTCTGAAGCCGATGTAACGATTCCTTCTTCTTATTATGGTTTGTCCAAGCTCACTGCGGAGTCTTACATAAGACTTTATTATGAGCTTTATAGACAATCATACACTATTTTAAGATACGCGAATGTATATGGTCCTAGGCAAATACCGAAGGGAGAAGGAGGGGTTGTATCTGTATTTCTTGACCGTATAAAAAAAGGAGAAAGTTTAAATGTTCACGGGGATGGTCAACAGACGAGAGACTTTATCTATGTAAAGGATGTTGTAGCAGCTAATCTTGCTGCAATGAATAGCGGTGACCAACAAATTCTCCAAGTTAGTACCTCACAGAAGACTTCTATTAATGAAATACTAAAGCTTTTATCCAACAAATTTGATGTAAGTGTCAAAAAAGTATTCACCTCCCCAAGAGAAGGAGATATTATGCACAGCTGTCTATGTAACAAAAAGGCTGCTGATATATTAAATTGGCAACCTCATTATACGATAGAGGATGGATTAGAAGAAATCCGTGCTTTTGTCTCTCAAACAGAAGACGCTTTAAAGGAGATGGAAAGGTATGAGTAATCCATTTATTGAAGTAGAGCGGAATGTTAAGTGACTATGAAACAGAAAATAATGATAACAGGTGCCACTGGTTTTACGGGAAGTCATGCTTGCCAACATTTTAAAAGAAATGGTTATAATGTGATAGCTGTTTCAAGAAGCATAAAGACTTACGTAAACGAAGAAAACATTTTGGTTGAGCAATGTGATTTAACAAACAAATATGAAGTTAATAAATTGATTCAAAGAGTGCAACCAAACTATTTACTGCATCTAGCTGGGCAAAATCATGTGCAAGAATCTTGGTTAGACCCAATTGCTTCTCTTGAAGCAAATGCTCTATCTACTGCTTTTTTAATGGAAGCACTACGACAATATAGTCCCCCTTGCAAAGCAATTGTAGTAGGATCAGCTCTTCAATTTAATTTAAGTAATATATCCTCTCTTTCTCACCCTTATAGCCTAAGCAAATCGCTTCAAGTACTAATAGCCCAATCATGGGAAGCACTTTTTGATATGAACATTATTATTGCCAAGCCCTCCAATTTAATAGGACCAGGAGTATCTAATGGAGTGTGCTCCATACTGGCAAAGCAGGTGGCTGAACTGGAGATACTTAAAGGAGCGGGAAACATTACAGTAAATAATTTATACGCTCAGAGAGACTTTATTGATGTAAGAGATGCAGTTCTTGCGTATGAGAAAATATTACAATATGGCCAGTCAGGAGAGGTTTATGATATTTCCTCTGGAAGGCCAAGGTTTGTAAAGGATATTACTGATTGCTTAATGGCCCTTTCTAACGTGCCATTGGACGTCAATGCTGTAGAGAATATTTCAGAAAAAATACAAGCGGTTGAACCTAAGGCGCTTTTAGACATAGGATGGAATCCTAGTATTCCATTTGAAAATTCGATGGAGGACATCCTTAACTATCATCGAGAATTATTAAAGTAGCTTGGTTGAGTTAGCTTATTAATTTTCCAAGCAAAAGGAACCCTTATAAACGTGTATCATTTATATAATCTTTTCATACAATGTATAAACTAAGCCCTGAATGGAGGGAAACATGGACATTTTAAACAAAGTGAGAAATTACCGGGAAGCAGAAAATGATCTGAAATGGGAAGGTACATTCAGTGAATTTTTAGACATTGTAAAAGAACGACCAGAGGTAGCTCAAACAGCACATGCACGAGTATATAGTATGATTAAAAGTGCTGGGAGTTCGAATAAGAACGGAAAGAAAAGTTATCACTTTTTTGAAAATGAAATGTTTGGTCTTGATGAAGCATTAGAGCGTCTCATAGAAGAGTATTTCCATCCAGCAGCGAAGCGATTAGATGTTAGAAAGAGAATTTTGCTGTTGATGGGTCCAGTAAGTGGTGGCAAGTCGACGATTGTAACTTTGTTGAAGAGAGGTTTTGAGCAGTATTCTAGAACGGATGCAGGAGCAGTTTATGCTATTAAAGGCTGTCCAATGCATGAGGATCCGCTTCATTTAATTCCTTCACATCTACGGGAGGACTTTTTCGAAGAGTTTGGTATTCGTATAGAAGGAAGCTTATCGCCCCTTAACTCTATGCGCTTGGAGCAGGAGTATGGCGGAAGAGTAGAAGATGTTTTAGTAGAAAGAATTTTCTTTTCAGAAGATAAGAGAGTAGGTATTGGTACTTTCACTCCTTCTGACCCTAAGTCACAGGACATTGCAGATTTAACAGGCAGTATAGATTTTTCAACGATAGCAGAATTTGGTTCAGAATCAGATCCACGTGCTTATCGATTTGATGGAGAACTAAACAAAGCCAATCGAGGAATGATGGAATTTCAAGAAATGCTAAAGTTGGATGAGAAGTTCTTGTGGCATTTACTTTCTTTAACGCAAGAAGGTAATTTTAAGGCTGGTCGATTCGCATTGATTAGCGCTGACGAACTTATCGTTGCCCATACGAATGAAACGGAGTATCGATCTTTTATATCCAATAAAAAAAATGAAGCCCTGCATTCTCGTATTATAGTAATGCCTATTCCGTACAATTTGAAGGTTAGCCAAGAAGAACGTATATACGAAAAAATGATTCATGAAAGCGATATGGCTCATGTGCATATTGCACCTCATGCATTAAGAGCGGCTGCAATTTTCTCTATACTAACTAGACTAGAGGACCCTAAAAAACAGGGTGTAGATATCGTAAAGAAAATGAAATTATATGATGGAGAAAATATAGAAGGCTTCAATGAAATAGATGTGGAAGAAATGAAGAAGGAATCCTCGAGTGAAGGTATGCATGGAATTGACCCAAGATACGTGATTAATAGAATATCCTCTGCCATTATTCGTAAAGAGGTACCGTCTATTAATGCATTAGATGTATTACGAGCACTTAAAGAGGGCCTTGATCAGCACGCCTCTATTTCAGATGAGGACAGAGAAAAGTATTTAAATTATATTGCAATTGCTCGGAAGGAATATGACGAAATCGCTAAAAATGAGGTCCAAAAAGCATTTGTTTATTCATATGAAGAGTCTGCTATTACGATGATGAATAACTATTTAGACAACGTAGAAGCATTTTGCAATAAAAATAAGATGAGAGATCCTCTAACTGGAGAAGAAATGAATCCAGATGAAAAATTAATGCGTTCTATTGAGGAGCAAATTGGTATCTCTGAAAACGCTAAAAAAGGATTCCGAGAAGAAATCTTAATCAGGCTTTCCGCATATGCGAGGAAAGGCAAACGTTTTGAGTATAACTCTCATGAACGGTTGAGAGAAGCTATTCAAAAGAAGCTGTTTGCAGATTTAAAAGACGTAGTGAAAATTACTACCTCTACTAAAACACCTGATGAAGCTCATTTGAAAAAGATAAATGAAGTAGTTGCTAGGTTAATTGATGAGCATGGCTATAACTCCATATCAGCAAATGAATTATTACGCTATGTAGGAAGTCTTCTTAATCGATAACATCATAAACACAAGACTAATATGTTTCATTGGTCTTGTTTTTTTTATACTTTGGCAATAACTCTGTCGCACCGGCATATGATAAAAAAATATAGGTAGGTGTTAAGGATGGATGAAAAAGAAAAAAATCAATTTGTTATTTCACAGGAAAACTGGTCGCTACATCGAAAAGGACATCAGGATCAGCAACGGCATGCAGAAAAAGTGAAGGAAGCAATAAAAAATAATCTACCAGATTTAATAAGTGACGAGAGTATTATCATGTCAAATGGACGAGACGTTATTAAAATTCCGATTAGATCGTTGGACGAATATAAAATTAGATATAACTATGATACTTCTAAGCATGTGGGTCAGGGTAAGGGTGACAGTAAAGTTGGTGATGTTGTAGCGAAAGGTCCAGGAGAAGGTAATGCTTCCGGCAATGGTAAGAAGGCGGGTGACAAAGCAGGTCAGGATTACTATGAGACAGTTAGTATGGAAGAAATAGAAAGTGCCCTTTTTAGTGATATGGAGCTGCCTAGCCTAGAAGACAAAGAAAAAGCTGAAATTCTCACAGATCATATCGAGTTTAATGATATACGCAAAAAAGGATTAATGGGTAATATTGACAAAAAAAGAACGCTTATAACAGCTATCAAAAGGAATGCATTAAAAGGAGAAGCTTCCATTTCTCCTATACATCAAGATGATCTACGATTTAAAACATGGGATGAAGTAGTTAAGCATGAATCTAAAGCAGTGGTTCTTGCTATGATGGATACAAGTGGTTCTATGGGAGCATTCGAAAAGTATTGTGCACGTAGCTTCTTCTTTTGGATGACGAGATTTTTACGTTCTAAATACGAAGCAGTAGAAATTGAATTTATCGCTCATCATACGGAGGCAAAGGTCGTTTCTGAGGAAGCATTTTTTACAAAAGGAGAAAGTGGGGGCACTATTTGTTCCTCTGCTTATAAAAAAGCACTTGAGCTTATCAAGGAAAAGTACCCTCCTTCACGATTTAATATATATCCTGTTCATTTCTCGGATGGTGAGAATATGACAAGTGATAATGAAAAATGTCTAAAGCTAGTTAACGAATTGATGAGTGTTTCACAAATTTTTGGCTATGGGGAAGTAAATGAGCATAGCAGATACTCATCATTGATGAATACCTATAAAACAATAGAAAATTCCAAGTTCCGTCATTATGTGATTAAAGACAATAAAGATGTCTACGAAGCATTGAAAAGTATTTTTAAAAAGGGAGTTAAGTGATGGACACAAAACTTCAATATGCAATTGCTGAAATTACTGAAATTGCAACTGGTTTTGGTTTGGATACATTTCCGATGAGATACGAAATATGTCCCGCAGATATCATTTATACATTCGGAGCATACGGGATGCCAACTCGATTTGCTCATTGGAGCTTTGGTAAACAATTTCATAAAATGAAAATGCAATATGATTTTGGGTTAAGCCAAATCTATGAATTAGTAATTAATTCTAATCCCTGCTATGCATTTTTGTTGGATACAAATAGTTTGATACAGAATAAGCTAATCATTGCTCATGTGCTTGCCCATTGTGACTTTTTCAAACATAACGTTCGCTTTTCCAATACAAGACGGGACATGGTCGAAAGCATGACTGCTACTGCTGAGAGAATTGCCCACTATGAAATGATTCATGGGAAAGAAGAGGTAGAAAGCTTTTTAGATGCTGTCCTTGCGATTCAAGAACATATTGATCCATCTATTGTGCGTCCCAAGCTCCCAAGCTACGATTTAGAACAAGAAGAAACAGAGGAAGTTAAAAAGAGTGAATATGATGATTTGTGGAATATAGATAAGAAGGATAATCCTAAGCTTATTCTTCCATACCGAAAAAAGTTTCCTCCGCGCCCCGAAAAGGATTTACTACTTTTTATAGAGCAATATAGTAGAGAATTAGAAGATTGGCAAAGGGATATTTTAACCATGATGAGAGAAGAAATGCTTTATTTTTGGCCACAGCTAGAAACTAAAATTATGAATGAGGGATGGGCAACTTTTTGGCATCAGCGGATTATAAGAGAAATGGATTTAACCTCAGATGAAACAATTGAATTTGCTAAGTTAAATGCAAATGTGGTTCAACCTTCTAAAACATCTATTAATCCTTATTATTTAGGACTTAAAATCTTTGAAGATATAGAAAGAAGATATGATTCCCCAACAGAAGAAATGAGAAAGCATGGTATCCTTGCCGGACAGGGAAGAGAAAAAATATTTGAGGTAAGGGAAATTGAATCTGATATTTCTTTTATACGAAATTACCTTACGAAGGAATTGGTTAAGCAGGAGGATCTTTATCTTTTTGAAAAGAAAAATGGGAACTATGAAATCACAGATAAGGATTATGAGAATGTTAGAGATGAAATTATAGCTATTCGGGAAAATGGAAGTTATCCATATATAGTAGTGGAAAATGGTGACTACTCAAGAAATGGAGAACTACATCTAAAACATAATTATGAAGGAACGGAACTTGATGCACATTATTTGGAGCATGTGCTTCCGTATATTTATCAGCTTTGGGGGCGATCTATTCATATGGAAACGTACATGGATAAAAAGCCTGTCTTTTATACTTATGATGGTAAAAAGGTTTCAAGGAGTCTAATGTAATGAAAAATAAAGAGGTTTCATAAAAGGAAGTAAAGCGTTTTAAACAAGGGGGGACGCCCCTAAAAGGTAGAAAAGCGCACCTAAATAGCTGGAAACCGCCCCTAAAGAAGGTGGAAGTGGCTCATAAAAGGGACTGTGAGTATTCACAGTCCCTTCCTCTATATTTTATGAAGTTTTATGAACCTACAAAATCTCCACCATCTACGTGAATTGTCTGCCCTGTAATATAGCTTGAATCATTGGAAGCTAAGAATACATAAGCAGGTGCATTCTCTGCTGGTTGACCTCGTCTGCCAGTAGGGTTGCTATCACCATGCTTCTCTACTGTTTCAGCATCAAAAGTTGCCGGAATTAGTGGAGTCCAAATTGGACCAGGTGCAACTGCATTTACGCGAATTCCTTTTTCTACTAAGTTTAGTGCTAAGGAACGTGTAAATGAAGTAATTGCTCCCTTGGTTGCTGAATAATCGATTAACTCAGGCGCACCTCTGTAAGCTGTGACGGAAGATGTATTTACAATTGTGTCTCCTTTAGACATATGAGGAAGAGCGGCCTGTGTTAAATAGAACATAGAGTATATGTTGGTAGAGAATGTCTCCTGTAGTTGATCAGGAGTAATCTCTAAGAAATTTTTTGTAGGGAACTGTTTCCCTGCATTATTTACTAAAATATTTAATTGGCCAAATTCTCCAATAACCTGTTCTACTAATTTCTCGCAGTTTTCATCATCACTGATATCTGTAGCAATACTTAGCGCCTTCACGCCATAGTTTTCAATTAGCTTCACAGTCTCTTTTGCATCCTCATGCTCATCTAAATATGCAATAGCTACGTTTGCTCCTTCTTTTGCAAATGCAATAGCAACCGCTTTACCAATACCGCTATCTCCACCAGTAATTAAAGCAGTTTTTCCTTTTAGCTTTTCAGATCCCTTATAATTTTCATCATCAAAAATAGGTTTAGGATTCATCTCATTTTCAAAACCTGGTTGACGATCCTGAGTTTGTCCAGAAATTTCATTTTCAATTTTTTCGTATTTATTACTCATTGTAAGTCCTCCTTTAACGCTGTCTAGTAAATATATTCCCCAAAGAATTTAAAAACAAACGTGAAAATAAAAAGGGATGAGTAGTTTGTATACTCTAAGATTAGGGTATTAATATAAGGCGTCAAATTATAAAGAGCGGAGAGTTTAATATGAAACCAATAATAGGAATTACAGCTGAAGTTAAAGATGATAAAAGTTATTACTTATCTTCAGTTTATTCAGATACAGTTTTACAAGCGGGAGGTGTTCCTTTACTAATACCATTGATACCTGACAAGGATATGAATCAGCTATGTCAGCAAATAGATGGGCTAATTATTACAGGCGGAGAAGATATTGACCCGGCATATTATGGTGAATTACCACATCCCTCATTAAAACGAATAACTCCACAATTAGATGAGATGGAATTTGCACTTGTACAAAAAATTCTAGAATTGGACAAGCCATATATAGGAACATGTAGGGGTCTGCATATGCTAAACGTTGTGATGGGTGGTTCTTTACATCAATCAATACATGATCAAAGGGAGGAATATTCATTCCTGCACAGACAAAATGCTATAAGAACTCATAGATCCCATCCTGTAAAGTTAGACAAGAAAAGTAAAGTTTTTCAAATGTTTCAGGAGGAAGAATTTAAGGTGAACTCTTTTCACCACCAAGGGGTAAATAGAGTAGGCGAAGGCTTAAAGGTAGCTGCTACAGCACCTGACGGCATAGTGGAGGCAGTGGAGAGTGAGAACCATACATTTATCTATGGTTTTCAATGGCATCCAGAAGAGTTTGCTCTTATTGGAGATGAACCATCCAAAAAATTATTTGCTAAGTTTATCGAAGCGGCTATTGAAAGAAAAAATAAAGAACGAGCATAGTCACTAATTAGGAGGTGTGCCTTATATGGGAAAAGATAAGAAAGAAAATGATATTCAATATAATTCAAATTTAAATCCAGATGACTTTAAAGAAACCGATAAAGACAATGCAGATAAGAAAGATATTACTAAGCCAGGGGAAAAGAAAGAAACTGAAAAGAAATAGTAAAGGAAGAGTCAGTTTGAACGTTAAGTTCAAGCTGACTCTTTAATATTTGTGCAAATCAATACATCTGATATGAAAAGCGACAAATAATAGATGGTAGATTTCTGCTCACGAGCTCCAACGGGAGTCGTCGCCTGCATGTCCAATCACATGTTATGTACAAAATATTAAAAGTGGAGAATCCAAAATTTACTGAAATAAAAGAGAAATAGTGGCAGGAGCTTCCTTATTGCTTGTTAAAGCAGAAAGAGACGTTTGTGCTTTTTTAGCATAAATAATACAAAATAGTACAAGTTATTCTTCAGGAGGTGAAGTCTCATGACGGATAAAAAGAAAAAGAAGGAAAACACTTTAGATCGTGAAGAATACGGTTATGGTTATGATATTAGTCCGAAAGATTTAGGTGTGGTCGGCCAAAATGAAGCCGCGAAAAGAAAAAATAATGGCAAACAACAAGAATACGCTAGTCCAAAATTAAAATAATAATTTTTAGAGCCAGTAGAGGATATCTGCTGGCTCTTTGAAGAATAAAACAGTACTAAATAGCACTTTACCAATCAAACACGAACAATTATTTTTGTTGATTGTTGCAGCAGGTTGGCGGGAACAGTGAGATAGATAAGACATCACAATGCGCACGTAAAGGTGAGTAGGGTCATCACAGTTTTGTTCAAAGCCATCCCAAGAAAAGTGTTATTTTAAACTTAAGCACTTTGGAAAAATCCATACATAGACAATATATTTGTCGATTATTGTTCTAATCATCCTTCCTCTTTCTTAGAGTGATATAACAACATTTTAGAAAAAGAAAGGGTTGTGTATGTATATAGATGGAGTATTCTCAGGCGGGGGTATGAAAGGAATTGGTTTAGTAGGTGCTTACCAGGTGTTGGAGGAGAAGGGATATCGATTTAAAAGAGTCGCTGGCACAAGTGCTGGTGCTATTTTAGCCTGCTTGATAGCTGCCGGATATAATGGCAGAGAGATGGAAGAGCTTATGATGGAACAAAATTTTCAAAAGCTCTTAGATCAACGTAGGAGAGTTATACCTCTTCCTTTTATGAAATGGCTCAATTTGTATTGGGGTTTGGGTCTATACCAGGGAAAAGCATTGGAGGATTGGTTTCTAGAAAAATTGGCGGTTAAAGGTATTTATACGTTTGGAGATTTACCTAAAGGTTCCTTAAAGTTAGTTGCCTCCGATTTAACAAATGGAAAGATGATTATTCTTCCGGATGATTTAAAAAATTATGGCATAGAGCCTGATACCTTTTTAGTAAGTAGAGCCTTGCGTATGAGCTGTGGAATTCCCTTTTTCTTTGAGCCAATAAAATTACAAACAGGTCTTGGTGACGTCGTAGTTGTGGATGGGGGCGTATTAAGTAATTTTCCAATGTGGATATTTGATAATGGCTTAAGAGAGAGGCCGGTATTAGGCATTCGACTTAGTGCAAACATTGAGGAACCACAACCAAAGCAAATAAAAAATGGGCTAGACCTATTTGAAGGCTTATTTACAACGATGAAAGATGCACATGATACAAGGTATATATCGAGGAAAATTGAAAAGAATATTATTTTTATACCAGCCGATGAATATAGTGCTACCCAATTCGATTTAGATTATGATTCCAAATTAAGTTTATTACAAAAGGGTAGAGCGTCCTCAACACAATTTTTAAAAACATGGTAATGTGATAAATGTTTAATATTATCATGGGAAGGAATAATACTAACTAAACATAAAAGTGAGGGGATTTAAAATGACAAATGCTAAAGAACAAGCACTGAAAATTCTAAACGATAATATGATTGGAACAATGGCCACTGTGCAACAAAATAAACCACATTCTCGTTATATGACTTTTTTTAATGATGATTTCATCCTCTACACAGCCACTAGTAAAAAAACTCATAAAGTAGAAGATATTGAACAAAACCCATATACACATATCCTTTTAGGATATGATGGAAATGGACTTGGTGATTCATTTTTAGAAATTGAAGGTAAAGTAGAAGAATCGGATGACGAGTCTATGAAAGAAAAGGTTTGGAATGATGCATTAAAAGGCTGGTTTGATGGCCCAGAGGATCCAGACTTAGTCATCCTAAAGATTGTACCAACGCAAGTACGTGTCATGAATTCAAAAGGCAAAGAGCCAGAGGTAGTTAAATTTTAAATACTAGAAACGCTCAAGACCAAAAGGTCTTGAGCGTTTTTTGCATTTTGGGAGAAATTCTACAACAATTATCAACTAAAATGAAGTCGCTTGTTCTTTTCTTATCGACGAGGTTTGTTTGAATACATAATAAATAAATGGACAAACTAATCAAATCTATAGGAAAGGCAAGTGATTCTTATGAAAAAAATGATATTAGTAAAGAAGAGTCTGCTTGCTTATTTTACGAATCGCGGAGCATCAAAGGGAGATCTAGTAGAAAAAAATATTCAATATTATAAAAAAGTTACACGAGAAAATAATGATATTATTTATAAAAAAGTACCGACAAGTGAAGGAGTTGTAACAGTAATCTATCCAAACTCCTTAACAGAAAAAATGACCTTAGAAATGATGGTCATGATTCCTATAGCAAATTACATCCATCAAATACACCAAGTTGCAGAAAGCGTAAATCCTTTTAATATAGCTGACATTACAAAAAGGCTTTCAATCGGAGAAACTCTATTGTACTTCCATGAAACAAATCGATTATTGAGTATGGACACTTACAGTGTGAACACTCGAGATGTTTCTATTTCTGAGATGGAAAGTACATTCATTGGTCCACAGGATGTTTTTACAGAATCATTGGAAACAAATCTTTCACTTGTAAAAAGAAGAATACAAAATTCCATGCTCAAAGATGAAGAACTAATAATAGGCAACGTCACCAATACTAAAATTGCGCTCTTATATATTGATGATTTGGTGGAAAAAAAGAAACTAAAAAATTTAAAAAATCGTTTGGACAAGATTGATTATCCTACATTCTTGGATATTTCCATTCTCATGCAATTGATTGAAGACAATCCATATTCCCCATTTCCCCAATATTATATGACGATAAAACCAGACACTATTTCGCATTATTTAGCGGATGGAAGAATAGTTATTTTAATGGATAACAGTCAATCTGCTCTAGTATGTCCGACCTCTTTTTTAGAACTATTTATCACTATGGAGGATTACTATAATCGCTGGCCATCTGCGAGTTTAATGAGACTACTACGGTTTTTTGGTTTTTTCTTAACAATAATGATTACTCCAACTTATGTTTCCTCCTTAACTTTCCATCAGGAGGTGCTTCCTTATGAGCTCTTACTTAATTTACAGGAATCTAGGATGAAGGTACCTTTTTCTCCACTATTTGAGGTTTTATTTATTGAATTAATTATAGAGGTATTAAGAGAGGCAGGAGCTAGGATGCCTGCAAAAATTGGACAAACGATAGGGATTGTTGGTGGGATTGTTATTGGGACTGCAGCTGTTGAAGCAGGACTCGTAAGTAATATTTTAATCGTAATAGTTGCAACCTCTGCACTACTATCCTTCCTGCCGCCTGTTTTTCATATGAGTAATACGAGCAGGTTTATACGTTATATTTTTATTCTTGCAGCGGGCATGTTTGGTTTATATGGTCAGATGCTGGCATTTGCTTGGCTCATTGCTCATTTATTAAGAATAAATTCTCTTGGAACACCTTTTATGTCAACGGTAATACCTAGAAAAATTTCTGATTTGAAAGATAGTGTTGTACGCTTTCCAACAGCGTATTTAAAGAAGAAAAGTGGAATCTCTAGTGAAAATAAATAAAGTATATAGGTTGGTGAGAGCAACTTGAGTGTGAATAAAGAAACGCTAAAGGGCTACCATGTCATTTTTTTAGTACAAAGTATTATGTTTGGCACAGGAGCGCTTTCACTGCCTGAAAGATTGAGTATTCTTGGATACAGCCAGACATTAATGCCAATCTTTTTTGGAATAATTGCGAGTATTTCTATATGGCCGATGATTTGGATTTGCTCCAAATACCAATCAAAGAACTTGTTTGAAATAAATGAAGAAATTTTAGGGAAAAACCTAGGAAAGTTTATAAATGTATTTATAGTTATTCAATTAATTTTACTTCCGACTGCAAAAGTAAGTAATTATGTCCAATTGATACAAAGTACAGCTCTACAAGAGCAAACAACAACTATACCGCTTATTTTATTGTTGCTATTAGTGTTATACATCGTAAATGGTGGAATAATAAATATTGCCAGATTCTGTATAATTGCTTTTTTTATTACTCTACCAATAATCTTTTTCCTGAAATGGTCTATAGAAAAGGGCGATATAAGCCATGTATTTCCTATCTTTAATAATAGTTGGAGTGAATTTTTTATAGCGTTTGACCGAGGATACAATAGTATAGCGGGCTATGAAGTTATATTAATATTTTTCCCGTATATAATATCTAAACGAAAAGCATATAAGCATGCATTAATAGGTATTTGGATAACTGTATTTCTTTGTTTCTTGACAACTTTGGTAAGTGTAATGTATTTCTCTGAATGGCAATTAAGGAATATACAATATTCGGTACTACATTTATTTAAAGCAGGTGGCTTTTCTTTTTTAGAAAGAATAGATATTTTCGGAATTACTTTATGGGTATTTTTAGTTATTTCAACAGTTACAGGTTATATATGGGCAGCTATGAAAGGAGTAAATTCCATTATATCTAAAAGAAAAAGCTCTCATATTTATATAATAGGAGTCATCATTTTTGTTATTCTTTCGCTACCGCTCTCTCATGAAAATTTGGAAAAAGTTTTTATCGTAAGTTATAGGGTTGGTTATGCACTGTTGCTATGGCCCATAATTTTAATTGGAATTTATTTTATTAAGAAAAAGCAGGTGCAATCATGACTAGGAAAAAATTTTCAATCTTACTAATAGTTATGGTTATCCTTGCGGGATGCAATTTGAGGGAAAAAAGAGTACCAATCGAAGGTATTGATATGGTTGGAATACTAGCTTTTGACTTTGAAAGTGACGCAACCTTTAAGCTAACTGCGGCCATTCCACAAAAATCTAAGCATGCCAATCAAATAACACAAATTTATACCACTTCTACTGATTTAGTGACAGATGGCATAGTGAAAATTGAGCAGGAAACGGAGAAAAAAGTAGTTTTAAATCAACTGAGAGTAATTCTGCTTAGTGAGGAATTTGCAACTAGTGGGAGAGTTGAGGAAGTGATAAAGCATCTATACCGAAATACTCAAATAGGAAACGAGATATTAATGGCAATCGTAAAAGGTAGCACTGAGGAATTACTACGACAGGATTATCCGGATAAGGCAAGTATCATTAACTATGTGAGTGACCTCCTTCAGCCAAGCGTAAACTTAGCGTTTAACCCAAATACAAATATTCATGACTTTATATATACGCAAACTAATCCGAACTTTGACCCAATAATTCCAGTAATTGAAATGAAAAAGGAGAAAGTTGAGTTAACGGGTGTTGCTTTATTTAAAGATAAAAGTATGAAGACCATATTAACTCCAGATGATGCTTTATTTATTCAAGCTATACAGGGCAAGAGAAAGCTAGCTCCCATTAATCTAACGACGAATGAGGGAGATAGGTTATTGCTTGATTTTATTGATAATAACGTGAAAATTATAAGCAATAAAAGTTTAAAATCACCAAGGCTAAAAATTCTACTTAACGTAGAAGGGACGATGACAGAATTTAAAGGGAAAGAAGAAAGCTTTAAACATCCTGATAGCATTCAACGATTAGAAAAAGAAGTGGAGAAGGAGCTGGAAGATAAAATAAACACCTTGTTAATGGAATTGAAACAATTACAAGTAGATCCAATTGGACTGACGGAAAATGTACGTAGACATCGTCGAGGAAAGTGGGATACGGAGCTTACACGGGAAACTATCAGTAAAATGAAGTGGGATATTAAGGTTGATGTGTCTATTCTGAGTACTGGTATTCTAAATTAATTAGATACTCGGTTTAAAATAAAAAAGAGGGAGGACCTCTACAGAATTTATGTTCTGTCGTCCTCCTCCAACTATTGAAATTTATTTTTTCTTTTTAGAGGAACGGCTTAGTTCTGCAAATTCACGAGCAAACTCTTCTTGAACATCTTTAGGCTTAATTTTCATGTTTTTTGGTGTTTGAGGTAAAGATCCAGTGTTATTGCTGCTTCCTTTTTTATCGTCTCTTCCCATAGTTGTAGCTCCTTTCTAAGGAAATTCTTTCTTCCTTAAGATGTAGTAGCTAGCGTGGTTCTACACATGGAAATATCGAACAATTAATTGTGCACCATATTCCTTTTTTCAGTTTCGTTTTCACTTAAGCAATCTTCGGCCAAAGAAGACCTAAAGACAAGTTCAAAGGTTGTACCTTTACCAAGACAAGAATCTACATGTATATTCCCATTCATTGACCGGATAACGCTAAAAACAACCATTGTTCCAAGACCTGTTCCTTGGTCACCCTTTGTAGAGTAATAAGGTTCACCTAAACGGTCTAGTTGTTCTTCCGTCATACCTATTCCTGTATCTTGAATGGTTATTATAACGTTTGTAGTTGTGGTATCGGTCTCCACTGTTAAAGTTCCTCCATAAGGCATCGACTCTATACCATTTTTCATAATATTTACTAGGCATTGATGAAATTTTTGGCTATCGCCGATTACGATTGATTCTTTCGAAAAATTTGAGATGATTTCAACCGTATTTTTTTGGGCTGAGGGGCGGAGCATTTGAATAACATTATTTAAAGCTTCGTTAATAAAAATTGTGTCTTCTGCGTCTGCTTTTGCCTTAGAGAATGTAAGGTAATCTTGAATGACTCTTTCAGCTGATTTAAGCTCACTCCTTACTATCGCCAAGTATTGTAATCTACTCTCAGGTGAAAGAGAATCACTATGTAAAAGTTGTACGAAGCCACTCGCAGCAGTTAATGGGTTCCTTATCTCATGAGAAATAGCAGCACCCATCTTTTCAACGACCTCTTGTCTTTCAATAGTAATAAGTTGTTGTCTATAAATGATAAACTTATCAAACTCCTCAACAAAGTAGGCAATCATACCAACTCCTAAAGGCTGTATCAATAAAAAAGCAAGATTAACATCAAGTATTGGATGTCCTTCCAAAGCAATATTTAAAGGAAGAGTTTGATAAATGCTGACAATGTACATAAAACCTATAGCAATCAAAATTCGTTGTTTTCTACTTTTCTCTAAAAACCAAGGGTGTAATTTCCAAAACATTAAAGAGAAAACAGTATAGAATGGTAAAGATACCCAAAACCCTAAATCTATTCCGAAAAATGCTCGAATAATAATTGCTGCTAAGCCGAGGTAAGGCCCTATCCCAATATAAAGAGAACCAATTACAAAGGGAATGTTTCTTAGGTCAAATAATATGTAATCTGTTAGTGGGTAACTAAATCCGTAACAGATTAAAAGACTAGAGAAACAATAAAATATTCCTGCAGATTGTACCTTTTTCGTGTTCTCGGTCCATATTAAACTAAAAAAAAGTAATACTATTAAAAGAGATAAATTGAATAAAAAGTGTAAAGTCAGCTCCATAGCATTACCTCTCTTCGATTAGACTGGTGTGTATCAGCTAAAACTGATTATACATTTAAGTGGTGTCTTCATAGATCGAAAGGAAAAATAATAAGTAGTTCCGTTTTCTGTTATTTTTGTTTGGACAGAACCTTTCATATTTTTAATAATACCAAAATCGATAGACATATCTAATGTCATAGTTTTCATCTGAATCATTGGAGTAGAGCTATTAATTGTGATAAAAATATTGGTCTTAGTTTCCTCTGTGTTAATGAATATGGTGCCTCCGTCAGACATAACTATTAAATTTTTAATAATATTTATAAAGGAATGCTGAAATTTAGCTCGATCTCCTTCTATTAAGCTCATAGAGGAAAGATTGGAGATAATTTCTACTGAGTAATAGTTAGCTAGTGGTTGTAAGAGCTTTAGTACAATGGGAAGTTCTTCTTGAATATTTAATTCCTTTGAAGTTTCTACGCTAGGTTTAGAATAAGCTAAGTAATCTTGAATAATCTTCTCTGCAAAATCTAGTTCCTCTTTTAAAATAGTCAAATATTGTTTGCGCTTATCTGATTCTAAGGGTTCTTTGTTTAACAATTCTAAAAATCCAATAGCGGTTGTTAGAGGATTGCGAATTTCATGAGAAATAGCAGCACCCATTTGTTCTACAGCCTCTCTCTTTTCAGCTTTTATAAAAAGCTGTCGCTGGAGTAAAATTTTTTCCACCATTTCTATAGTATACGCATGAATCGCAACTCCCAGTGGAGGAACAAAAACATATGCAATAAATAAGTCTAGTGTATGACCAGCCCCAATTGTGTTTAAAACCAATGTTAATGTAAATATACTTACTATGAGCGTTAACATGGTAGAGCTAATAATACGATATTTAGAGCTTAATTGTAAAAAATGAGGATGCACCTTCCAAAGGAAAATGCTGAGAATTCCATAGATAGGTATACTTAAGTAGAATCCTAAGTCCATACCATAAAAACCCCTAAGAGAAATAACTATTAATCCTAATATAGGGCTTAGTCCTAAGTAAAGCCCACCAATTATCAATGGAATAATTCTTAAGTCTAATATAACCTCATCGTTTAAGGAATAGGAGAATAAATAGCATATTAATAAGGATATGATGAAATATAAAATAGAGGTGCGTTTTCGTTGTAGTATACTCCCGGATATTCTTAGGATAGAAAAATAAAAGAAAAAAAAGATGACTAATAAGGATAAATTGAAAAGAAAGTGAATTGTAATTAATTCCACTATTAAACCTCATCTCACCGGTAGGATTATAAATTTATATTATCTTTAAACCAAGAGGTATTCAAGTTTTTAATTAACTATTTTGAAAATTTAATAAAATCGCTCAGAATACATTCTCTGTATCAAATAGTATAGTTTCATTTCAATAAATATTATATTAAATTCTGGATAATTCTGTGAAGAAATATACTTGAAATAATAGAGGAATTAACAGAATTATATAGAAATAGTAACTATCTAGATTTATTGGAGGGGAAAAGTTGAAGGTTATAGAAGAGTTGGAGAAGTTTGATTTTGCAATGGTGGAAATTAATGATGAACAAAAAAAGTTTGTATCTGCTTTAAAGTTAATTACAGATGGAAAAGAAAGTTTGGGTGCGGAAAGGTTAAAGAATCTATATTGTGAGTCTCAGGATCCTTCCTTACGAAGTAGCTGTGCCAAGATTTTATTTGAGCTGTATTTTACTAAATCAGAGTGGAAACAACTAGAGACGCTTGGACTTCTGGATGATCACAGCATTGATCAAAGCAATCGTTTAATTGCAAAAGCGTGTAGCCAGTATGAAACTACTTCTTTCTCCTTCTTAAAAGAACAAATATGTGTTCCAATGAAGTTAAGCAACTCTGGCTCTCCGACTATTGATATTATGATTAATGGAAAGAAGAAATGCTTTTGGCTAGATACTGGAGCAGGGATGACGGTCATCTCAAATTCTTTAGTGAAAGACTGTGATATTAACATTAAGAAAATTGAAGAATTAGAGGTTGGAAATTCAACAAACCAAAATTTCAGTACCGATTTGGCAATAATCGATTCAATTGTCATACAGAGCCTGACGATTCTTAACCAGCCTACATTAGTTTTAGCGAATGAATTGTTAATGATTCAAAATCCTAAAACGAAAGAAATAATGAAGATTGACGGTATCATTGGATGGGATATTATACAACATATTTTTCTGGAAATAGACTATGCACGAAAACAGGTTATTATTCAGAAACCGGTACGAAAAGAAGGGGGGGAGAACAACCTTTTCTTCTGTGGGTATCCAATTATAAAAGTCAAAGGAAAGAATCAAGTACCCTTGTATTTCGGTTTAGACACTGGTGCAAATAAAACCCATTTTGGACAACCTCTTCTATCGAAAATCGATGATCTTAAAATAGAGAAGAGAATGATACTTTCTGGTGGCTTCGGTAGTGTAAAAGAAAGAGAATTAGACAGCATAGCAAGTTTAATAGTTTTCCTGAATAGGAATCAATCCATCAGCTTACAAAACGTGAGAGAGATGTTGACAGATCTTGCTACTTTTTTTAAGTTAGATGGTGTTTTTGGTAGTGATATTGCTAAGGATGGGCGTTTGGTGATTGATTATACAAATAGAAAAGTTGAGCTTGTATTTAACAATTGATACTTCTATATTTAAGCAATGATTGCGACATCTTTATTGATTTAATCTTTTTTAAGATTTTATAATTAGAAGGATGAATGCTAATTTGGCTAGGGGGGAGTAATTACAGTGGTTATTAAAAACCTTAAAACCAATGAATATTTCGAAGTAGAAGGAGAAGCCTACTTAGAATTATTTGATCAAAATATTACTGTATATATAGAACAAGAGTCAGATATTGAATACGCGGAACTATGTATAACTTACTTGAACACTTTAAGTGATGGACTAATAGATGATATTTGTAACGCATCTATTAGATACTGTAATGAATTTCTTGATGATATTGGTGAAGATATTATAGAATTCAATAAACCGACAGATGTTTTACCTTATATTACACCAAACACTATATGTATTCCGAAGCCTAAGAATAAAACAGAACCTGTCATTGATTTAGAATTAAATTGCGAATGGGAAGAAGAGCATGGTATGGAATGGATCATACGCAATGGGGTAGTTATGTATGTTGGACCGTATAATGGAATAAATCCGTATGGGCATTGTGATATCGGAGAAGAATGGAATTATACTTAATGTAATACATTAATACATGTTTATATTGTATTTAAAGAGCTATTTTATTTATAGGTGTAAATCGAATGTTAAGAAAAACAAAGAAAGTGAAGTACAATGAGCTTGGAGATACATTCTCAAGCTCATTTTTATATTCCTGTCACTAGAATTCAAACTTACAGATCGAGCTATATCTTTAACGTAACCTAAATTAATACAAAAAAAACCAGACCTATTTTCTAGATCTGGTTTTTATTAAACATTTTCTTTACCAAAAAAAGAAATTAGCTGTTTATTGGTAGGGGCTTGAATTTTAAAAGTCAGCTCTCTATCACCGCTATTTTCTATACGTGGAATGATTGATTCAATCACATGAAACTTCCAAAAGGATGGTTTACTTTTCGTACTCTTTTCGGTTTCTGTAGTCATCATTTTTCTTTGGAAGGGATGTAATTTGCACATTAAAAATTTTTCTTTAAGACGAATGAGCAAATAACCTTCATCCGTTTCAGGATTGAACTTTTTCATAAGTGATTCACCTAGTTCAAACGTATTTGATTTATTTTGAACGGAAGGAGAAATGACAAAATAATTCCCTTTACGAAATAGGGAAGTATTGGAAACCTGTTGAAGACCTAATTCATTAATTAAAAAATCGAGATTTACTTGTGATGCTTCACTAGCGACTGACATAAAGTGCCTCCTTTACAAATCCACAAACTCATTACTATTAAGTATACCCCATTTTGTCAGTAATATCTTGGATATACCTAATAAAATTAGTAATATACTGATTTTTCTTGAAAAAAACTAATAAAAATGTAAAAGTAAATCAATTCATAATTCCTATTTAATAAAAATAGCGCTAACAATAGTAAAGTAGAACAAATAATTACATACTTTAACCCCAAATTATAGGTGAAATTAATTTAAGTACCTACCTTTAAGTATATCTTTAGGAGAAACACTTAATTCCACTATTATTAAAAAACTTTTTATATCGCCCATTACTTTGTACTCCCGCCAATCTTCTTAAAATAATGAAGCAAATATAATTGTTTAAAATTGTCAAAACTTTTCTTGCTTTAGGAAGTCTAATTAATAGGGAAATTTGAAATGAGGTGATGTTTTGAGCGAGCATCAATTAGAAAGGAAAGCGATAAAGGGAAGCGAGGATGCTTTTTTAGATCTGATGCGTACTCATCAGGAGGCATTATATAGAACTGCCATGTCCTACTTAAAAAATGAAGAGGATGCTTTAGAGGCTGTTCAGGAAGTAACCTATAGGGCCTTTAAACATATCAAAACACTTAAAGAGCCAGCATATTTTAAAACCTGGGTAACAAGGATCATGATGAACTATTGTCAGGATACGATAAAAAAAAGTAAGAGAGAGATTTGTGAGGAAAGCTTACTACTAGTATTCGGAAAAAAAGAAGATTATACGTTTTTGGAAATAGAGGAGGCACTTGCCAATCTATCTGACTACGAAAGAGAGTTACTCCATCTCAAGTACTTTGAGGACGTCAAAATTAAAGACATAGCAGTCATGTGGAAGACACCGGAGGGAACGATCAAAACTAGATTACATAAGGCACTCCGTTCATTTCGACATCATTTTGAGGAGAAAGGGGAGATGAAACGTGTTTGAAGAGGAAAAACAAAAATTGGAGAAACGAAAAAATGTGATCAATCAGGTAGATGTTCCTTTGGACAAGGTACAGATGTCCGTAAGAAACGGCTTTGAAAAAGCAAAACAAGAGAAAAAAAGGAAGAGAATAATTACTCAGCGTAGTCTGTGGTCTGTCGCAATGGTAGCTCTATTATTTATAGCATTTGTAACCTCTATAAACGTTTCTCCAGCCTTTGCAAACAAGGTATCAGCAATTCCTGGCATGGAGCGTGTAGTAGCTCTTGTTCAAAATGACAAGGGTCTAGTAGCGGCAGTAGAAAATGATTTTTATCAACCGATTAATGAATCTCAAACAAAAAATGGAATTACAGTTACGTTGGATGGGGTTATCGCAGATAAAAAAGGAATGGTTGTTTTTTATACAGTTAATTCAGAAGAAAAGGATCTTCCAATTGAAATCGAACGTTTAGAATTATTAACTCAGGAATACATGAACCTGCCTGCTTATAGTACCACCTTTTGGGGAGGGGCTAGCAATATAATAAGAGAAACAGAATTTAGTTCTAAGATGACCATTGAATATATGGAAGGTCATTGGGTTTATAAAAACGAGCTTTTATTTACTTTAGGTTTAAACCACAAAGGCAAAGTAGATAACTTTAAAATTCCATTTACCTTTGAGAGGTCAAAATTAGATAGTAAGAAAATTGTATTAAATAAAGAAGTTTCTATAGAGGGACAAAAAATGAAGGTAAAGGAAATTTTAATAAATCCTATTCGAGCTGAGGTTAAAATAGACGTTGATCCTAGTAACTCAATGGAGATATTTTCTTTAAATAATCTCAAGCTTAGAAATGATTTAGGAGACGAGTGGGTAATAGACAACGCTGGAACGGTGTTTAGAAGTTTAGATGGAGCTGAGTGGAACATTAAACTTCAAAGTCCTTATTTTAATCGAACAGATAATTTATATCTTACATTTGGAGAAATAGCAGCATTAGACAAAGATGAAACCTATATACTAATTGATACAGAATCAGAAGAGTTTTTAAAGCAACCTACAAATTCTATCTTCTCTAATCTCAAAATTAAAAATGGAAATATCAGTTTTAACGTAGGAGAAGAACACTATATCCTTTTTTCTTCCTTTATGGATAGTAAAGGAAAAGAATTTTTGATTAAAGATCAATATACTAACATACGACCAGAGAACAAGTATGTAAATGGCTCATTGACGAAAATTTCAGGGGGGTTAAAGCTCGAATTTAATCTGCCTGAAGAACCAATAACAAATCCTATTAGACTTGATTTTCACTATTACCCTAATTGGATTAAGGATGATGTCGAAGTAGAAATACTTCCATAAGCGGTTTTGTCTCAAAAGTTGTTTTGCCACAAAAAAATATATTTCAAGAAGGCAAGAATGCTATTAACATAGCAATCTTGCCTTTAGATATGTTCTCTGTTTTGGCTAAACTACATTCTATTTATCTACTTAGACCTTTAGAATTGGAAACTCCCCAAATTAATACATACTAATCAGCCCGACCTGATGAATTTTAAAGTCCATATATCCATTAGGCTCCACGATAAAATACATTCTATTTTCACCAGAGACTAGGGGGCCATTATAGTCTTTTTCGAGTTCAACGAAAATTGTGGCAACAAACTCCACGTGGTAAGATCCCCTATCTACCTCTTTAAGCTTTGATAACTCTATTTTTTTTATACCCGTCTTAAATTCATTTACATCAAAATAAGAAGTTGGCAATAGCTGTTTCTGAGAAATTTGTGGGTTGTTTAATAGGTTGGTGAAAAGAATATTAATGGGATTTGCTTTATCTGGGATGTCAAGATCAACAGCTGGCTGCTTGCTAATACGCCAGCCAACCTTTTCAACAAATTGATACTCTACAACGTAGGTTGTTTTATCAGCGCCTTCCCCAAAGGGAACAGTTAGTCGATATTGAGCTTTATCGGACTCTTTCTTGATAATTTCTGCTGTAGCTTTTTCCCAGTTCTCTTGGGACCCCATGTCGGCTTCTTTTTGAGCCAGTTTTCCTTTATACTCCAGGATTTCTAAATCCTTTATAAACTGTTCCGCTGTTTTTGAGGTCAAAGTTTGAGTTAAATACTTCAAGAGCTTAGTCTTTGTATCAATTTTACTGGATAGGTACCGGTAAGCGAAGTCATTGTAAAGAAAAGTATTATATTCTCTATCTTTATAGCCCCCGCCACTACTAACGAATAGATATGCCTCATGATATTTAGCTGCTAAATCAATTGCCATTTTCTCTGTTAGTAATTGGGCGTTTTGCGTAACTGTTTGGGAAACCTTAGTATTTTCTTTGGTTGTAGCCTCGGTAACACCAGTAAATGTAGTGCTTAAAAGACTAACTGCTGTAAATGCAATTAATAGTTTTGCTGTTTTCATGATAAATCCTCCAATTTGTGATTTGTTGTTGGTATAAGCAAAAATGTTAGGAAGGGTATTTGTAAAGTTTCTAGAATAGGTAATTAATAAATATTATGTAGAGGGAGCAAAGATTATGTCTGATGACTTAAAAGTAGCTTATGGAAATTACTTAATTCCGAAAGAAATCTTGCAGCTGATTCAGTTAGAGAGGAATCTAACTAAGGAAAATTTATCTATAGATATGATTGGATTCAGACCAGTTACCGAGCCTTCTCCTTACTCAATCACACCACCTGATTTAATACTGTTTGCTGAAAGTGGAGGAGGAGGGATTCATTTTGGTTTTCTGACCGACTTTCATAAAACTACCGATTTAATGAAAATGCGTTTCACCTACTAACGACCCACCAATACGTTATTTAGCAAACAATTTCCAGAGATTTATTAGTCTAGTATTTTCAGTACCTCATGCTGAAATGCTTGAGCAATTAAATACTATTTCAAATAAAGAACAAGAAAAGGCAATACTAGATGAATATATAGTCGATCTTCCATTTTCATGGAAAATATAACAAGAAAAAGTTTTCTCTGCATTAAAAACATCTATCCTTTAGGAGAAAAGGTAGATGTTATTACAACTATTACTTTAGCGAAGCGGAAACGGGAGGATAAAGTAGTTATCACTACCTTTGATGGATTGGGTGTTATAGGGAAAAGTAGTGGAGAAAGATATGAATTTTTGGAGAGTCAAAATAGTGATGCAGAAGAGTTATTAAGGATGCGTCAATTTCTTCAAGAGGCAACACTAGAAGAAAAACAAGCCTTTATAAGAGATATACAGTATTGGTATATAGTAGATCCTGATTATAATATGAGATTTGGTCATTAGTTCAAGAGGTAATCCATACGTTTAATGAGTATATTTAATATAAAAACTACCACTATACATGTTATCTCATAGTGGTAGATCAACTTTAGTTAGGTATAGGGTATTTTAACGCATTCTTCTGGATTTTCTTTTTTGCAGCTTCCTTTAAATCTATATCTAATAAGTTCGCCAGCTGTAAAAGGTATATTAAAACATCTGCTGCTTCTTCTTCAATACCTTGTTTATTATTTGCTATAGCTTCTTCAGAGGAAAGCCATTGAAAGTGCTCTAAGAGCTCACTTGCCTCTAATGAAACAGATATAGCCAGACTACGAGCACGACCATCTGTATTGCTACCCCAGCCTCTTTCTTCATTGAACTTCATAATTTCCTTTGTCAATTCATCCATATTATTAGTCCTTTCTTTCAGTAATTTTAAGTGATAGATATGTATTTTGTTACCATATTTATTTTATCAAACGGTAAGCAGTGAATCCATAGTTGAACCCAATACCTAGGAGTACATTCAAGCAGAGTTCTATATGATTTTTTGTTTCAGAGTATTGTATTGGTATAATAATTGAATAATTACTATCTATGGATGGAGGGGGAGAAATGAATCTTAAAGGAGTCTTATTGTTAATATTCTTGTTTCATACTGTAGTAAACGCAACTAGACCGGTTATTACTCTTTCCGCGGATGAGTATGGAGCATCTATTTGGATCATTGGTATTTTAACTTCCACATTTGCTTTTTTGCCATTATTATTTTCGATCCATGCCGGAAAAATTATAGACAAGATAGGGGATAGGCTTCCCATTATTATAGGCTTTGTCAGCTTGATTGCCGGTATGATTGTTCCTGCCGTTTATTCTACTATTTGGTCTTTGTTTGCAAGTCAGCTGCTTTTAGGGATAGGAAATATAAGTGTTCCTATTGCTTTGCAAAATCAATTGGGACATCAAACAACCAAAAAAAATAGAGATTATTATTTCAGCATGTTTAGTCTCTGTGTTGCATTTGGAGCGGTAGTAGGACCTCTAATGGGGGGGTACTTGTCGGAACATATTTCCTTTCAAATTGTATACATTTCGTGTGTAGGGATTGGACTAGCAGGGATTGTCTTTTCCCTAAGAATCCCCAAGGTAGAGCGTCAAATACATAGCTCCCCTACTAAAATGCTGGATTCGATAAAGCTTCTCGAAAGCCCGCTTATACGAAAGGCTTTGTTTTCAAGTGCCTTGGTTTTATATTCAAAGGACATATTTGTTGCATATTTTCCGTTACTAGGGAAACAAATGAATTTGTCTACATCAACTATAGGATGGATAATTGCTCTACAAGGGTTGGCAACTATGTTTGTTCGTTTTGTGTTGCCTAAGCTTTTAGAAATATACAAGAGAGAATTTATATTATTTGTATCTATATTTGTTGCAGGGGTTGCCTTTTTATTGTTGCCTTTAACTAGTTCCTCCATCATTATTGCTTTTCTCGCTATTATGATGGGATTAGGTCTTGGATGTGGACAGCCTATATCTATGACAACAACCTATAATGCATCCCCACCAGAACGTACGGGAGAAGTTTTAGGCCTACGAATAACTATTAATCGTCTATTTCAATTAATCGCACCAGCTTTTTTTGGCGTAATTGGTGGCTCTGTCGGGATGATTGGCGTATTTCTCTTTAGTGGGGTCCTTTTGGTAGGAGGCTCTTTGTTTTTTAAGGGAGGTAAGGAAGTAGAAGATTGAATTCGTTAGTAAACACTAAACTTTAAAAGAAGATTAGTGTTTATTATTTCCAAAAATATAATCTCATTGTATAGTTTGAAATAAGTAATATTTTTAAGAAGGTAGTGAGTAAGGTGAAACAAGGAATTACTGCAAAGGACGTGGCAAAGCTTGCTGGTGTTTCTCAATCTTCTGTCTCACGTGTGTATTTTGAAGGAGCTACTGTATCTCAAAAGACTCGTGAGAAGGTGTTAGCTGCTGCAAAAGAATTGGGTTATAGACCGAATGAATTTGCTCGTAGCCTAATAACAAATAGAACGAAGATAATTGGTCTAGTTATGAAGGGAGTTCAAAACCCTTTTTATCCACAGGTTTTAAAACAATTTACAACCGCATTTAAAAAGTTAGGCTACAGTATTTTGTTTGTGTATACGAATAACGATGAGATTCAAAAAGATGATATCGATACATTACTTAATTATAATGTTGCGGGTGTTATTATTACTGACGCAACGTTGTCCTTACAGGCAAACGAAGATCTATTTAACAACAGAATTCCTTTAGTGTTATTTAATAGAAAAATTGTTGGTAATAAATTTTTTTCTGTTTGCTGTAACAATTTAGAGGCAAGTAAACAGATTGCACAGTACTTATTGAAGACGGGTTGCTCTAATATGATTTATATTTCGGGTAATGAAAATACATCGACTAGTAAAGAGCGTGAGAAAGGTTTTGTAACGGTATTAGAAGAAAATGAAGTGAAATATAAAAAATATATTTCCGATTATACATATGAAGGCGGGTACGAAACAATTGAGGAAATAGTTTCTCAAGGTAAAATACCAGAGGCAATATTTGTAGCGAATGATATTATGGCTCTGGGTGTGATTGATGCTTTAAAAAAACATCAAATATCTGTCCCAGATGAAGTAAAGGTTGTTGGCTTCGATAATATTGAGATGTCTGCTTGGCCATCGTATAGCTTAACAACATGGGAGCAGCCAATAAATGAAATGGTCAAAAGAACAGTTGATTATTTAACCGCAGAAATCAACGAATACTCTGGTTTCACCAAAAATATAGAGGTTGATGGAAGGTTAATTGTACGAAATTCGACATATAATAGTTGACTAATTGATTTTTTTAGAATAATCTTATTTGTATATATTTTTTGCATACGTATGCAAAAATAAAATGAATGATTTTGAATGCGTTTTCAAACAAAGGGGAGGAAGAACAAATGGTTAAAGTAATAAAGGCCGGAAAGTCACAAGAAGAGGTAAGTGCTAATGATTTAAAGGTATCACAAATAGTTTCAGAAGCCTTACAGGATGTAGAAACAAGAGGAGATCAAGCAGTTCGTGAATTATCAGAGAAGTTTGATAAGTGGTCACCTCAAACATTTCGTTTATCCACAAAACAAATTGAAGAAATCGTAGCTAAAGTACCTTCAGAGGTATTAGAGGATATAAAATTTGCCCAAAAAAATATACGTGAATTTGCTGAGGCACAACTAGCATCCATGCATGATGTGGAAGTAGAAAATATACCAGGAGTTACTTTAGGACATAAAAATATACCAGTCAATAGTGTGGGTTGCTATATTCCAGGAGGACGTTACCCAATGGTGGCTTCGGCTCATATGAGTGTTTTAACTGCAAAAGTTGCAGGTGTAAAACGAGTAATCGCATGTACCCCGCCTATTAACGGGGAAATTCCACATGCCACTATTGCTGCTATGTCTTTAGCTGGTGCAGATGAAATTTACTTGCTAGGTGGTATTCAAGCTATGGCAGCCATGGCCATTGGAACAGAATCTATCAAAGCAGTAGATATGATCGTAGGGCCGGGTAATGCATTTGTTGCAGAGGCAAAACGTCAGCTTTATGGACGTGTGGGAATTGACTTATTTGCTGGTCCGACTGAAACGTTAGTGGTGGCAGACCATACAGCGGACGCTGAAATGGTTGCTACAGATATTCTTGGTCAAGGAGAACATGGTCCGACCTCTCCAGGTGCTTTAATAACAACATCGGAGAAACTTGCAGAAGAAACTTTGAAAGAAATTGAACGCCAGCTACAAGTTTTGCCTACAGCAGATGTTGCTGGAGTATCGTGGGAGGATTACGGACAAATCTTACTTGTAGATTCTATTGAGGAAGCACGAGTGGAAGCAGACCGTCTGGCATTTGAACATGTAGAAATCTTAACAGAGGACCCAAACTACTTCTTAGAAAATATGACCAACTATGGCTGTCTTTTCTTAGGACCAGAAACAAATGTGGCCTATGGGGATAAAGTAATTGGTACGAATCATACGCTACCGACTAAGGGTGCGGCAAGATATACGGGCGGTTTATGGGTAGGTAAGTTTATTAAAACAGTAACCTATCAAAAAGTAACACCAGAGGCAAGTGCATATATAGGGGAGTATGCTGCACGCTTATGTCAGTTAGAGAACTTTGCTGGACATGCTGAGCAGGCGTTACTAAGAGTAAGAAGATACGGAAATAAATAATTCTTAGGGGTTTAGGGGGAGAAAGTATGTTAGGTCTCATAGGGTTATTCGGTGGGCTAGCTTTATTGATTTATTTAACTATGAAGGGAATGAACCTTCTCATTGCCGCACCACTCACAGCACTGCTAGTTGGGGTATTTAATGGGCTTCCGTTGTTTCCGCAGCTTGTAGAGGAAGGTGCTGCCAATTTCTTAACTAATTACATGGGAGGGTTTACTAGCTTCATAGCTTCTTGGTGGCTAATGTTCTTAGCTGGTGCCATTTTTGGTAAAGTCATGGAGGATAGCGGGGCAGCAGATAGTGTGTCCCAATGGATCGTCAGCAAAATAGGTATTAAACGTGCAGCGTTAGCTGTAGTGATTGCCTGTGCTGTTTTAACTTATGGGGGAGTAAGTTTGTTTGTCGTGGCATTCTCCGTTTATCCAATGGCTTTAAGTTTATTTAAACAAGCGGATTTGCCAAGAAGGTTTATACCGGCTGCACTTGGTTTTGGTTCTACAACCTTTACTATGACATCAGCGGGATCACCAGAAATTCAAAACTGGATTCCTATCCCATTTTTAAAGACAACACCTTATGCAGGATGGGAAGTTAGTTTTATTGTAGCTGTTTTCATGATGGCGTTTGGTTATTGGTGGCTGAAAAAAATGATTAAAAAAGCAATGGCTAATGGAGAAAAGTTTGTTAGTAGGGAATCAGATGTAACGACGGTTGCTCGTAAAGAGTTGCCTAATCCTTTACTAAGTATGGTTCCTTTAGGCGTAGTGTTAATCATCTCGTTTTTCTTACATAAAGAGCTTGAAACGTCAGCATTAATCATTGCCTTGTCTGGTGGTATTCTTGCTACCTACCTGTTAAACAAAAAGTATTTTCATAATTTCGGTGGAGCTGTTGCAGAAGGGGCAATGGGAGCTGTAATCGCCATTGCAAATACTGCTGCTGTTGTAGGTTTTGGGGGTGTAGTAAAGGCAACCCCAGCATTTGAATCGGCGGTTGATGTAATGACATCTATTCCAGGTAGTCCTCTGATTGGGGGAGCAGTTGCTGTGGCGGTTATTGCAGGTTTAACGGGATCATCATCGGGTGGGCAAGCTATAGCCTTACCTCTTTTGGCCCCACATTATTTAGACCTAGGCGTAAATGCAGAAGCCCTTCACAGATCCGTGGCCATTTCTTCTGGGTCTCTAGATTCGTTGCCACAAGGAGGCTATGTTGTTACTACCATTCGCTCTATCTGTGGAGAAACGCATAAGGATGCTTACCCGGCCTTTGGTGCTTTAACAGTTGTTGTACCGATTCTCGGTGTAATATTAGCCGTAATTCTATTCTCCTTTGGAGTAGGGATTTAATAATACATTATAATACCCGACAAACATAAGTATGATGTTTGTTGGGTATTGATTGTTATAGAAACAATTAAGGGGTGTGAACAAATGGAAATCGTATCAATTTTAGGTTGTGGAACGATGGGGCACTCTATTGCTCTATCCGCAGCTTGGGCAGGCATGCAGGTAAAGGTATATGGAGTTAGTGAACAGGACTTAGAGATTGCTAAAAAAGGTCTCCACAATAAATTGAAAGTGATGAAGGATAATGAATTGTTTGATGAAAAAGAAGCGTCACGCATTATGGACCTCATTGTGTTATCTCCTTCTCTAGAAGAGGTTGTAAAAGAAGCAACCTTTATTATTGAAGTAATACCTGAAGTACTAGATCTTAAAAAGGGCATGTACAAAAAATTAGAGGAACTAGTTGATAAAGACGTAATTATTGCAAGCAATACCTCTGGCTTCATGCCAAGTTTGCTAGCAGAGGGAATGGATTACCCTAATCGTTTTGTTGTAACTCACTTTTGGAATCCCGGTCATCTAATCCCGCTAGTTGAAGTCGTAAAAGGTGAAAAGACGGATAATGGTACAGTTCAGCGAGCTATGCAGGTACTACAACATATGAATAAGAAACCAGTATTACTGAATAGAGAGATACCAGGGTTTATAGGAAATCGTTTACAGTATGCGTTATTTCGAGAAGCCCAATCACTACTTGATGCAGGTGTAGCGACTAAAGAGGACATAGATGCTGCAGTAACTTATAGCATAGGGCGTCGTCTTCCGATAACTGGTCCATTAATGACAGCAGATTTGGGAGGGCTTGATGTTTTTTCAGCTATTTCAAATTATCTATTTGAGGATTTGAGTACCGATCAAAAATCTGGTCGCGTGCTCACACAGTTAGTGGAAGAGAATAAGTTTGGAGACAAGAGTGGTGAAGGGTTCTATTCATGGGACGAGCAATTCTCTATGTTAAAAAATGTGGAACGTGAACAAATGCTTATTCATTTTCTTAAGGGTGACTTGAAGTTAGGAGGTAGCAATGAATAACTTCTTTTCTGAATTAGAGCATAAAACAGTAATCGTAACAGGCGGTAGTAAAGGGATAGGGAAAGATATAGCCCTGACATTTGCTAAGTTAAAAGCAAATGTTGTAATTTCTGGTCGAGATAATCAGGTGTTAGAGGAAACGCTGAAAGAACTAAAAAATTATAATAATCGATGTATGGCAGTACAAGGAGATTTAAGTATAATCGAGAACATTAAAAATCTAATTGAAACGACTGCAAAAGAATTTGGAACAATAGATATACTTATAAATAATGCTGGAGTAAATATTGCAAAGCCTGCCTTAGAAGTAACAGAGGCTGACTGGGATACTGTCTTAGACTTAAACTTAAAATCTGTGTTCTTTACAAGCCAAGCAGCGGCTAAATACATGAGTAAACAAAAAAATGGTAAAATTATAAATATAGCATCTCAGATGGCATTTGTAGGCTATTACAATAGAGCAGCGTATTGTTCTAGTAAGGGTGGTCTAGTCCAATTAACGAAAGCACTTGCAGTTGAGTGGGCAAAGCTTGGCATAAACGTTAATGCAGTAGCACCAACATTTATAGAAACAGAATTGACTGCCAAGATGTTTGAAGATGAAGCTTTTAAAAAGGATGTGGAAAATCGCATTCTCTTAAAGGGACTTTCTCAGCCGAAGGATATCTCTGGTGCAGTACTATACTTAGCATCTGATTTGGCGAACTTCGTTACAGGAGAAACCTTAAAAGTTGATGGCGGCTGGACTGCAATTTAAGGATTGGGGGATTTCAAGTGAAGGATAAAGTTGTATTTATAACTGGGGCAGCCAGAGGAATTGGCTTTGATGTGGCTAAGGCATTTTTAGAGGCCGGAGCGAGCGTGATTATTTCTGATGTGGATCGCGAGTCATTAGACGAAGCTGTCTTCACTCTAAATGGGCCAGTAAAGGGAATCGTCTGTGATGTAACGAAAGAAGAGGACATTAAAAATGCAATCGAATATACAGTAAAATCATTTGGGAGAATAGATATACTGATAAACAATGCGGGGATGCAACATGTATCGTATATAGAAGATTTCCCAACAGAGAAGTTTGAATTGCTAATAAAAATAATGCTTACAGCTCCTTTTGTAGCGATGAAGCATGCATTGCCATATATGAAAAAACAACAGTTTGGTCGAATTCTTAACATGGCTTCTATAAATGGATTAATAGGATTTGCTGGAAAGGCCGCATATAATTCGGCTAAGCATGGAGTTATCGGTTTAACGAAGGTAGCAGCATTAGAGACTGCAGCCGATGGAATAACAGTGAATGCAATATGTCCAGGTTATGTAGATACCCTTCTTGTACGCAATCAGTTTAAAGATTTAGCAAAGACAAGGAATATTGAAGTAGAGCAGGTGCTTGAAGAAGTGCTATATCCACTTGTTCCTCAAAGAAGGTTGTTGGATGTTCAAGAAATTACAGACTTGGCTTTGTACTTGGCAAGTGATTCAGCCAAAGGAATGACGGGTCAAGCAATTGTTTTAGATGGTGGTTATACAGCGCAATAATAAAAAGGTCCTTAAAGTAAAACTTACTTAAGGACCTTTTGTATATACAAAATAATAGATTGTTTAAACAGAGATAGCTTCTTTTTGCCTTATGCTTTATTTGATTTTTCCGTAAAGAAGGTGATAACTAAAAACATAAAAAATGCAAAAAGTAAGATTGTTCCTCCAACGATAAAGAAGACCATGACCAATGTTTCGTTAAGGTTGAATGGATTTATATTATACATCCACATCCCCAAAGTTAAACCTAATGCACCAATCATGGCGCTTATACTTTGTAAAGTAACCATCCATTTATGCTTTACTGTAAATACTTGATAGAAAATCCCCCATGCAAATACAGATAACCACCCTACTAAAAGTACGTGAGCGTGAATCGGTCTTAATGAGTAGTCCATCTGACCAGCCATATGCGAGCCAAGATAAGTTCCAAAAAGGCCGAATAGTGCAGCAAATCGAATTAGTCGTATACTCCATGTTTTTTCCATTTCAATCTCTCCTCTCAAGCAATCAGTCTAATGATTTCATAAGTATTAAACAAGTAAATATTAAACTTTGACTTGAATAATTCATATTTGAATAGAAACAATAAAAAGTAGAAGAAAAGTTCATAGAGAGTTCATATAACAGATGTACACTAACCCTTTGAAGGAAATTTGAAGGAGGAAATACTCTATGAAAAAACTTTTACACCCGATTACTGATTGGGTTTCTACTAAAAGAGGTATGTGGATTACCATTATTGCTTGGCTAGTCCTAATGATAGGTTTAAGTGCGGGTCCTAAGCTTGGAGATTACAAAGCAACCAATTTTCAATCTTTACCTGACGAAGCAGCTTCTATTATCGCTAGCGAAAAACTGGATGAATATTTCCCAAATGACCAAGGAACTCCCGGGATTCTAGTTTTCCATAATGAAAATGGAAATGTAGACGTTGAAAGTGTAATAAATATAATTCAAGGTATTCAAGAAGAAAAAATTAATGGAATCGATACAATTGTTGATATTGAAGGATTACCAGCGTCTGCACTCAATTCCTTTAAATCTGAAGATAATACAACTATGATTGTTCCAATGAATCTTGAGCCTGGTTTAGGGAGTTCCGAATATGCTGATATTAATGACAAGGCTTCAGAAATAGGGAATGATATTGCTGAAAGCACAGGAAATATACAGTTTTATATTACTGGACCCGCTGGAATTGCCGGTGATACTGTTAAGCTGTTTGAACAAGCAGATATACAATTAATTTTTGCTACAATTTTTATTATTTTAATTTTACTAATAGTTATTTACAGATCTCCATTGCTTGCTTTTATTCCATTGCTTGCCACTGTTATTGTTTATCAGGTTGCTAACCAAACAATAGCTCTTATGGGAGCTGGAGGGCTAGAAATTAATAATTCTACAACCTCCATTATGAGTATTTTATTATTCGCGGCCGTTATTGACTATTCGTTATTTGTATTTTCACGTTATCGTGAAGAATTGAATCATTATGAAAGTAAATATGAAGCTATGAAGTATGCAATGCGTGCTACTGGAGAGCCAGTATTATTTGCAGGTGGGACTGTTCTAGCTGCAATGCTAATTCTGTTCTTTGCAGATTTCCGTGATTATCAAAACTTTGCACCAATTTTTGGGACAGCAGTTTTTATCATCATGATTGCTTCTGTAACCTTAGTGCCAGCTCTATTTACCTTATTTGGACGCAAGGCATTTTGGCCCAAAGTTCCTAAATTCGATGATCGTAAAGAAGTGAAACACGGTATTTGGGGACCGGTTGCTAAGTTTGTAGTCAACAAGCCATTCTTATCAGGTGGTCTAGTTTTTATTTTCATGATTATCACGGCACTTAATATGTTCAATCTTGATTTTGAATTTGATACAGTCAAATCGTTTCCAGAGGACCTCCCATCTCGCGTAGGCTATGAAATTGTTGAATCCAAATTTGACAAAGGAGAGCTTGCTCCTTCTTCTATTTTAGTAGAAAGCAGTTCTCATCTTTCAGACGAGCAAGTAGAAGACTTAAGGAGATTACTAGAGGAGCAAGAGAATGTAGCTTCTGTGCGGTTAAGTAATATCAATGATGATCAATCCTTAGTAAAATATAATCTTGTATTTGATATCAATCCTTATTCGGCTGAAGCAATTGATGAGATGGATGATATGCGCACAAATGGAGAGGATATTCTAAAGAAAGCACAAATTGATGGAGATATTCATTTTGCAGGTACTACTGCAAAAATAGTGGATGAACGAAATATAAACAACAGTGATATATATAAAATAGTGATTTTGGAAACATTATTAATATTAGCTCTATTATTTGTGCTTACTCGCTCATGGAAGATGCCTATATACATGATGGCAACCATTCTCCTTTCGTACTTATCAGCGTTAGGGCTAGGTATTTTCTTAATAGATATATTATTCGGCTATGATGCTTTAAGTACCCGAGTTCCAGTTTATGCCTTCATCTTCTTAGTTGCACTTGGTATAGATTACAATATAATTTTAGTTTCGAGATTTATTGAAGAACGTAAAACTCACAAGGTTAAGGAAGCACTTGAAATTGCTATACGTAATACAGGTGGTGTAATTTCTTCCGCAGGTATAATTCTTGCAGCAACTTTTGCGGCATTGACCACTATGCCCATAGCGGATTTATTCGTATTTGGCTTTATCGTCTCAATAGGAATAATTATCGATACATTCCTAGTACGAGGAATGCTACTTCCATCCTTAATACTTATGTACGAAAAAGATAAAAAATAACAAGAAAAGCGTAAGCGCCTGTCTCTGCCCTGACAGGCAAATGGGGAAAAGCGAGGAGGCAGCCCCACAGCCACCGGAGCTTTTTTTCATTTGACCCCGAGGGGCAAGGCGCTGAAGTTAGACAACAAGAAAAGCGTAAGCGCCTGTCTCTGCCCCGACAGGCAAATGGAGAAAAGCGAGGAGGCAGCCCCCCAGCCACCGGAGCTTTTTACGATTTGACCCTGAAGGGTGAGGCACATAAGCTAGCTAGACCAAGGAAGCGAAAAAGAGGGTGTTTGTAAGGTGAACTTACAAAACAACCCTCTTTTTAAAATAGAAAGTATAATTTAATTAGTAATATGGATAGTACAGAGGGCAGGAGGAAATTCAATGAATATTTTAATAGTGGATGATGATTTAAATATACAAACACTAGTGATGATTCACTTAAAGAGGGCTGGTTATGAAGTAATTGCAGCAAAAAATGGAGAGGAAGCTCTTGCTTTATTAAAGGATAGCTGGGCAGACTTAGCGTTAGTTGATGTAATGATGCCAGGGATGGACGGCTTTGCTTTAACAAGAATTTTAAGTGAGGAATATGACATACCAGTAATTTTACTAACTGCTAAAGGAGCCTTGGAAGATAAGGAACAGGGCTTTTTAGCAGGCTCAGATGACTATCTAGTAAAGCCCTTTGAACCAAAGGAATTACTATATAGAATTGCTGTAATCTTACGTAGACTCGACAAGACCTTCAAGCCAATTATGATGATTGGAAACGTTACGATAAATCGCTCTACACATGAGGTTACAGTAGGAAAACAAACCCTCTTACTACCTTTGAAGGAGTTTGAGCTCTTAAGCGTATTATCTTCCAAGCCAGAACAGGTTTTCACAAGGACTAATTTAATGGAAAAAGTATGGGGCTATGATTATGAAGGAGATGATCAAACGTTAAATACACATATTAAGCGTTTAAGGCAAAGATTAGAGCGTGCGGGGGCCTTGATGGAGATTCAAACGCTTCGTGGGATTGGATATAAGTTGGATGTGAGGGCACAATGAGATCTTTATATAGACAATATACATTAGCGACTTTATTTATTATTACGATTAGTATTTTAGCTGGATTACTAATTGTGAGTCTGGTTTATAACATTCAAATTAAAGAAAAAAATGATGAGAAGAACGTAGAAGTAGCAATAGAAATCACTACTGTATTAGAGGAAATGCACGGAGGAGGTTTTGATAAATATTTAGAATCTATTACTAAGCTGGGCTATCAAGCTTATGTCATTAATGAAAAGGGGGAAGAATATTCATTTGGAGAACCATTTTCGGACAAGGAGCTAAGCGATGAAACCCGTTTCCAAGTATTAAATGGAAATATTTATCACGGTATGCGTGATTATCAAGGCAAACTTTTTATCTTTAATCATTATGCGAATAGTGTTAGTAATACAGTTGGTATTCCCTACGAGCATGAAGGGATGGTTTACGGTTTATTTATTCGACCAAATAATCAGTTATTGTTCTCTGACATGCACCTGTTACTACTCGGCTTCTTACTTGCACTTGCAGTAATAATTCTAACTTCTATGCTAGTATTGGCACAGCAACTCGTTAAACCGATTAAGCAATTGAATGATGCAACCAAACACGTAATGGAAGAGAACTATCGAGTAGATTTAGACATTACACGTAAAGATGAGCTTGGGCAACTAGCTAGAAATTTCTCTAATATGGTTAAGCAGCTCGAGCTTAACGATGAGTCCAGAAAGGCTTTTATAAGTAATGTGTCACATGATTTTCAATCACCTCTTTTAAATATTCAAGGATATGCGGATTTGTTAAAATCAACTGATCTTAATATGGAAGAAAGAGAAAGCTACCTACAAGTTATTGAACAGGAAACAAAAAGATTATCTAATCTGACTAAGCAATTGTTATTATTAACATCACTTGACCAATCTGCGAGACCTGTCAGAAAATCGAACTTCAAATTAGATGAACAGCTCAAGGAAGTCATTTATAAATATAGATGGCGACTAGAGGAACAGAATATTGATCTTTCTTATGAAATGGAACCAGTTATGTTTTATGGAGACGCAGATCTGTTGGAAAATGTTTGGGATAACGTACTAACAAATGCTATTAAATATAATATGGCTAATGGAGAAATTTCTATAAGAGTTATAGAAGATAATGAATATGTAAATATATCCTTTCAGGATAGTGGAATTGGTATGGAAGTAGAGGAAATAAACCAGATTTTTGAACGATTCTATCGTATAGATAGTTCTCGAACAAAAGATGGTTCTGGTTTGGGTTTAGCGATTGTAAAGGAAATTGTTGATTTGCATAGTGGCAAAGTAGAAGTAACGAGCAATGGAAAAGAGGGTACTTTATTCGTCATTTCTTTACCAAGGAATTGAACGGAGTGCGGAATTGATTTTTATAGAGTTATGTTTTTTAGTCAGTCCCATTTAACTATTTCAAAGGAGATTTTAATTTAAGGTGTATTTCGTGTTAAAATAAGCACTTAGTAAACAAGAAGGAAGTGTTTTAAATGGTAGGACGAAATGATCCTTGTCCATGTGGTAGTGGAAAAAAATATAAAAAGTGCTGTGAGTCTAAAGAGACTATTTCTATAGAAGAAGTAAAAACCGAAGAATTAGAACGTGTGCTACAAACCTTCTATGATGAATATCCAGAAAGAAAGGATTATGCTGCTTTCGGTGATTTTGCAACTGAGTGGACCAAATCCTTGAAGAACTTTATGGAGCAAGAAATGATAGAAGCTATAGCAATGGATGAGTTCTTCTTTCACCAACGTATAGATATTTGGACAGGATATCTAGAAAAACAAAGAAAGAAAATAGCTAGACCTTCCACGTTAAAGGTACTAGATAGCTGGAATGAACCACGTGCACTTGTAGGAGAAGTAACTGTTGTAGAAGAGCAGTACTTGACCGTTAAACATGTATTGTCTAATGAAACGATTTTATTAAGAAGAGAAAATGATAAGCCTGTTCCCGTTGGAATGCATATATATTGTTTTATACTGCCAGATGGACAAGGAGACGGTCACTACTTGGCTGTCTCTAGTCTTGTATTTTTCCCTACTGACCACAAGGTAGTATTTGAAGACTTTACGAAAAAATTTAAAGCACTCGATGATACGACTGAGCAAGTTTTCCTAAAAGAGAATGGTATGAAGCTTTGGATCGCTCTTGGAGAAAACGGCTATGAGGGCGGAGAGTACACATTTTTTGAAGCAGGGGTACTCCAACAGGCTATGGATTTTCTTGAAAAAAATAGTCGAGAATATAAGAAGTTAATAGAAGTGGTAGAAGATTATTTGTTTGAGCAACAGCCAAATGCAAGAAAAGAAGTGGCTATAGCTGCGGGAGCAATTCGATTTGGGCAAGAAAATGGCTTCTTTGAGCCATTAGGCTTTACAGTGAAAGAAATTGCAGAAGCTTTTGACGTTTCAACTTCTTCATTAAACAAATATTATCAGGAATTAAATGCATATTACGCAGAGATGAAAATTTAATTAGAAGGCTATGTAGATAATTTCTACATAGCCTTTTTCAAAGAACTTTTCAAATTATTTGTCTAAATACAGTGACTTGGCCTCAAAGAATAAACAGAGAATGATTGCTCAAATGAAAAAGCCAATCATGACTAATCATGATTGGCTTAAAAATATAGAATGCTATAATTTTAAAAACTTAATTGCTTTTTCCTTTACCATTTCCATTTCCATTGCCATTGCCATTGCCGTTCCCATTTCCGTTACTATTCCCACTACCATTCACTTTCTTTTCAACTGTAATGGTTTGTGTAGATTCATGACCTACTAAATCTACTACTTTTAATACAAATTCATTGCTTCCTTCCTCTAAAGGAAGCTCCACATCTACAGTTTTACTATAGCCATTCATAGCGTATGGTGAAGAAACTGGGTTATAGAAGACTTCGCTATCATTTAGATACAGACGGACTTCGTCGAAGTTATCTCCAACCTTCACTTGAATAACAGGATTTTCTGCATCAGCATTAAGTTTCCCTTTTGGAAGAGATTTCTTCACAGCTTCTACAGTTGGTTTTTGAGTATCTACAATGATTTTGCGAGTAATCGCCATTTTATTGTCGAATTCGTCAATAGCTTCTACGTTTACACTTTGTACTCCATCTTTTAAGGACAAGGTATGAGAGAATGCTTTTCCATCAAATGAACTAGCAGGTACTCCATTGATTTTTAATGACTTAATCTTAGAGTCATCTTCTACTGTTCCTTCTACTAAAACATCACCAGTCTGATAGTAGCCGAAAAACTCAGGTGATTGGATAAAGATAACTGGCTCCTTTGTTTCTTCCTCCGGAGCTGGTTCAGTCTCAGGTGCATCTTCTACAACAATTTCTTCTACTGTAGAGTTTCCAGCGATATCCCATACTTTAACTGTTATCTTATCTCCAGTTTTAGCTTGCTCTACTACATAGCTCTCAAGTGTTGCAGCTTCTGTAATTTCTTCATCATTTAAGTAAACTTCGATACGATCGATTCCAACACCTTGGTCGCTTGCATTAGCAAGGGTCAGTGTTTTTGTTTTTGCATCAAATGTAATTTCTGCAGTAGGAGCCTTTGTATCTAAGATAATAGGGTACTCAATAGTTTGCCATTCGGCACCTGCATGATCAATGACACCTCTAAGCTGAATCTTATATTGACCATCTGCAGCAGGTTTTCCATTGATCATTCCATCCCATGCATTAACGCTAGAGAACGTGTATGCATTAGTAGAGATGTAGTGTTTTCTTAAATATTTTTCAGTACGAATGGTACGGAGTTTCTTACCATTTGCATCTAATATATTTATTTGGAAGTCCTTCACATTACGCATTAGAGAATAAACAGGAATCACTTTGTCTAATGTGCCATCTCCGTTAGGGGAGAATGCAAATTTAGTAGGATCGAATTCTTCGCTTAAAGAAGATCCATTGATAAAGTCACCTTTGTCATCAGCTAATGCTTGGAATCCCCAATAAGTTAAATCCTCCCAAAGGAACTCATCAAAGATTGGTGCATCGTCCCAAGAACCATTGAAGCCAAAGAATGGGACAGTTAATGGTACATTTCCAGAAGTCTCTTCCGATGGGTCAGTCAAGCGTACGAAACCATCAATGAAGTAGCCATTAGGGAAATATTGGTATAACCAATCAGAGTTAGAAGCATCAACGGAAACCTGAATGGTAGTTTCCCCATTAGCAGGAACCGTGACAGTAGCAGGAACTGAAATGCTAGCATCTGATTCCTCTAAAACATAGGAGCCGTAAGCTTCATTATTAGGAATAGTTACGTAGTTTGCTCCAGCATTTACTGGACGATCTACTTGTAATTGAACATCGACGTTATAAGTTTTAGCTTCATCGCTATAATTTTTAGCTTTTAAAGAGAAGTTGAATTGACTTCCGCTAATTTCTTTTAGTGCAACTTTTGCTTCACCAGTGGATGAATTAGTTACTAATACATCTGTTTCTAAAGCATTTGCAAGTTGCATAATCCCAGCCCCTTGACGACGTGGAGACACATATTCTCCAGCTTTTAACTCAATCGGCTTAGCTGTGTTCATCATAAGGTTTTTAGCAAACTGAACACGTTCTGCACCAGTTAATCCAAATTCTTCATTTACACGTTCCAATACTAATGCAGTACCACCAGCAACATGAGGAGCAGCCATAGACGTACCACTCATTAGTCCATAGTTATCATCATTTAAAGTTGAAAAAATGTTACCACCAGGAGCTGTAATTTCAGGCTTGAAATCTAAGTTAGGTGTTGGTCCCCAAGATGTAAATGAACTCATTTTACCTTTAGATGGGTTTGGAGTATCAATATACTCTCCATCAAATGATACTGTGACTGTTTTTCCAGCATCAATGCCAGCTTTGATAGCTAGTCCATCAGCTTGTAAAGCAGACATAAATGGAATGCGAATAGCAGGGTCGGAAGCCATATTAATAGTTCCCTCTGCATTGTTATAGATAATAACTCCTACAGCACCAGCTTCTTGAGCATTTAAACCTTTTTCTACAAATGAAATACTACCTCGGGAAACTAAAGCAAACTTTCCGGATACATCTTTACCAGCGAAGTCCTCAGGTGTACCGAGCCCAGCTTCCACTACTTCGTAAGAATCGGCAGGTAGAGAAGCAGGATCCTTGTCATTTGCCAATAAGAACATTGCTTGACCGCTTTCGGCTCCATCAAAAGCATATTGGAAGCTAGAAGCAGTGATAGAATCATTTTCGTAAGAAGCAACACCAAATGAATCTTCCGAAACAGAAGGAGAACCAGTTAATCCGTAGTCTTGGTTAGAGGCATATGGATACCAAGTACCAGAACCAAACATGTCAGAGTTACCTGCAGATATTGCTACAAGTAAACCATTATCCTGTGCACGAGTAACTGCTTGCTGCTCAGGGCTGTTACTATCAACAAATCCGGCAGTAGATCCAAGAGACATATTTAAAGCATCCGCGCCTAGCTTAATAGCATCGTCCATTGCTTTAACATAAACATCTCCGTATGTGGAAGGGAACAATGGGTCGTTACCAAATACTTTAAGTGCAAGAAGCTGTACCTCTGGAGCAACCCCCTTGATACCGCCGTTTTCTTCATCCCCATTAGCACCTACAGTACCGGATACATGCATCCCATGCATTGAAGCGTCGGGACCGATGTCACGAATTTCTGTATTTTCATCCATATAGTTATAACCGAATGGAACCTTAGGAGTGAAATACAAGCCAGGTTCAATAGAGCCATCACTTAATAATGTGCTTACTTCTGCAGAAGTTATTTCCCCCGTATTTTCATCTGAAAGAATCATATCGCGGTGGTTAGGGTCAATTCCCGTATCGATAACACCTACAACCATGCCTTCTCCTTTAAAGGAGTATTTCTCCCATGCTAGCTGCGCTTGTACAAGTTCCTTCGAATGAACCATCTGTGGTGTTATTTTCGGACGGTCATATTCAGTAGATTCATACACTCGTTTAACGCCGTCAATCAATCCAATACCAGCAACATCTCTAGCATCTACCTCTGCCGAGAAGCCATTAAATATAGCATTAAATTCTTCTTTGTATTGTATATTCTTTGAAACTCTCTTAACTTTATCCTTTACATTTCGTTGGTCTGTTTCAATAGCAGATTCGACAGACTTTCTTTCAGACTTAGATAAATTTTTGTAGAGAACTCCTTTTTTTGTCGCAGTCTCAATTGCCGGAGCCTTCTCGAGTTCGACAATGATTCGAACTTTTTCGCTAGGATTCTCAGGAACTAGTAACCTCTCTGGTATTTGTGGTAATCTTTGAACCTGAGTATTGGTGAGTTGTTTTTCAATCTGTTTAGCAGATGCTGGACTTGCCAAACCAACAGATGTCGTACTGAACATAAGTGAAGTGACCACAGCTAGAATAGTAGTATTTTTCTTAATTCCCAATTCCCTTTCCTCCTCATATTTTCATAATGTCTATTTGAACTTATCATATATTCAGAACATTTAAAATAGAGTGTGTAAGCAAACATTTTACTTAAATAAATCAATTTGGAAAGAAAAGTAATCATTAAGATACTTATCCATTTATTTACTGTAATCTTATGTGCTCAATTTCAGAATAAATAAATATAGTATTATACTATTATTTTTGTAGAAATTAGTCCCAGGTTATAAAAATAAGTATAAATTACAGCAAAAAATTCCTGGGATAAAGGAAAAAATAAAAAAAAGAGAGTAATTTACAAAAATAGTTCAATATATATAGCGGTGAGACTATAGTCTTGTATACTATCAATATTTTCTAAAAATGTTTATTAAATTTAAGAGAGGTTATATAAATAGAAACCACGAAGGAGTGAGTAAAGATGGATAAAAATCATTCAATTAACAAGGATAAAGATTCTGAAAGACAAGATATTCCTGGACGTATTTTGGATAATCCAGATTTACTGGATACAGAGAAAGAAAGTATTTTTGATAGAGACGAAGAAATGAAAAATGTCGATCCGATACCTATGGAAGAATTAAACCAAAAAGTGAAGGATGAAAAAAATCATAGTAAGACAAAAAATACTTCCGCTACCGATAAACGTTATCCTGGCTGAATTAATGTTTAAGAATACGCTTTCCGGAGAATGCTAATAATATGAATTAGAAATTAGCTGAGGAGTGATTATAATGGTTATGTTAAAAAGAAAAATATTAGGAAGCGCTTTTCTTTCAACAGTTCTAATCTTAGGAGCATGTGGGGATAAAGAAGAGGTAAGCGATCCCCCAACTGCTGATGCGGTTGAAAGTGAATTTGGGTTTACCTCTTTTGACCTCGATATCGATACTGCAGAACAACGTGATGCTGTTGAAGCTTCTTTTGAAGTAGATGCCACTGGAGTAGAAGCAGAATATGTAAACTCTTTAGATTCTAAGAAACTACATGGAGATGAAGCATATGAGTTTCTTAAGCCTATTTTTACTGATCTTGCCTTAACGAAGGACATGGAGAAGGAAGAAGTAATGGAAAAAGTTTTAACAGCTTTTGGAATAAGTGAATATACAGAGTTTGACCTAGAGGTACAATATGAAGATGGTCAAGAAATAGAGTATAAGGATCTAAAGAAATAAAAGACGGTTTGTGAAATAAAACAAAAAAATTACAGCCAAAAGGTATCGTTAGGAAAGTCCTAGCGATACCTTTTCTTATTTTTGAAAACCTAGTTGATTTAAATATTATTAAGAAGAGTTTATGTCAATTATTACAAATCGATTAAAAGGATGATAAATAGGTTAGTGATGTGAAAGAGGGGGTATTCATCTAATAACACAAACCACCACATAAATTAAAAGGGAGGCTTTACAAATGAATTTAAATTCTAATAGAAGAATTGAAATTGCTCGAACAGAAGAAGAGATGTATGAAAAACTAGAGGCGTTACAAAAACAAGGTTTTGAAGAAAGTGATATTCACGTTATATCTTCAGAAAGCAGTGATTTGAATGCATTAAGTCGCCATTCAGAAGTGTCGACACATGAAGCTGGAACTTTCATGGATAAGTTTAAATCTTGGTTTACAGGAGAATCTGCTATCGTAGAAGGCTTAAAAAAGTTAGATTTAAACGAGGAAGAAGCAGAACAATATGCAAGAGAAGTGTCTTCAGGAAGTATAGTATTATATACTGACTCCGACACTCTTGACGAAGGTTATTTAAATAACGCTGCTGACTCTGAAGTTGCAGCAACAACAGAGTATACTGATACTATTGGAACTGATGTTGTGCAAAACCGTTTCACGGAGGGAGAGGCACCTATATCCGACTATGCAAAGGAAAGTGGATTTACTCCTTCGACTAATGAAGTAGTTAACAAAACTGATGGACGGTTGGATGAACAACAGGATAAGTTTGCGAGGGGAGAAACTTTTGCGACTGATCCTCTACTAGCAAGAGATGAAAATCATTTTGGGCATACTATGCAAGAAGACGAATTGGTCCAAAATAAGCGTCCTACCATTGATGAAAGTGTAACAATGGAAGAAAAAACATATGGGGCACATTCTCCAGGTGCCGATCCGAACTTGGGGCCAGCGGCATTTAGTGATGATGAGGTTGAAATGGATGAGGAAGAAAGAAGAATCAATAAACAACAGCGCGAAGAAGAGCTGGAACGTCAGCAGAAATTGGATGAAACTTCTCCTATAAATCGATTATATTAATAAGTATTTTCAAAGTGCCCCTCTATTGTTAGAGGGGTTTTTGAGTTTAGTAAGGATTACTTACATAATTTCAGAAATATAATTTGATCATAATGTATGAATTATAGATGGCAGATTTCCGCTTTCGGCGGTCGCTTTCCGTGGGGTGAGCGATAAGCCATCACCGTCGCTAGCGCGTCGTATGTAATGTCTTATCTTTCTCACTGATCCCACAGGAGTCGCCGCCTGTAGCTTCAAACATATATGGTGTAGTAATGAGAAAGTAGCGCGGAGAAATTATCACAAGAATAAATTGTATCGTTATTAGAGCTATCCTATTAATAAATTTATAGGAAAAGCTTGAACAATAAATAACTGATTTCCGCTTTCGGCGGTCGCTTTCCGTGGGGTGAGCGATAAGCCATCACCGTTGCTAGCCCGTCGTATGTAATGTCTTATCTTTCTCACTGATCCCGCAGGAGTCGCCGCCTGTCGCTTCAATCTCATGTATTGTGATGTATGGTGAAATAAAATGATTTAAATTTACTCCAAAATCTTGTCATGGTAACCTAAGTGTTTGCGCTTCTCTTAATTATTATTAGTATGAGATAATAGAAGTATTCAAGATATTTGAGGTGGTATAAATGGATTTTGTTGCAATAGATTTTGAAACTGCAAATAGTCTACGATCTAGTGTTTGCTCAGTAGGGGTTGTGGTTGTAAAGAATGGCAAAATACATGAAGAAGTACAAACGCTTATCAATCCACTTAGTGAGTTTCACTATTTTAATACAAGAGTACATGGAATAACAGAAAATATGGTGCAAGATGCTCCAACATTTGAAGAGTTTTGGCCGCAGCTTAAGCCTTATATAGACAAACAAATGATCATAGCCCATAATGCAAGCTTTGATATAGGAGTATTAAAGGAATCCGTGGGCAGATGCTATGAAACTCAACCAGAATACCAATATTCTTGTTCCTATAGAATTGCAAAGAAAGTATGGCCTGATTTGTATAATCATAAATTATCCACAGTGGCAAACTACTTAAGTATAAGTTTAAAGCATCATGATGCTTTAGAGGATGCCAGAGCTGCAGCTTTAATTGTATTAGAAGCTATGAAAAAAACAAGAACCAGTTCTATTAATGAGCTGTCTCATTTGCATAAGATTAAAATTGGAGATTCCGTGACACTTAAAAAACCAAATTCTCGTGCAAAGATAAGTATAGAGGACAAGCCCCTAACCTATATAGAGACTCAAATAAATGAACCGAATCCCCGACATCCATTTTACGGAGCCCATATTGTCTTCACAGGAAAAATGGACTCTATGACAAGGTCGAGCGCAGCCCAATATGCAGTTGACCGTGGTGCTATTTGCAAAGGTGCTGTTGATGTAGATACTAACTTTTTAATAGTAGGTGATCAAGCTCTGACTAAATACGTAGAAGGAGTGAAGAGCTCAAAAATGCTAAAAGCAGAGGCGCTAATCCAAAAAGGAATTCCTTTAGAAATCGTTGGAGAGCAAGATTTTTTAAAATTGGTTAGACATTAAAATAAAAGGAGCGATGGATAATTAGTTGATTATCTATCGCTCTTTTTGGCATTCGTCTGCAGATTCTTTATGCCAACATAATAAATTATAATAGGTATTTTATAACAAAAGAAGAAGAGAATGTTTAGAATGCTCTAAATCAGTGTAAACGATAATAAAGTATAAATTTTAGGAGGGAAGAGAAACTAAGAAAATATGGAGAGGAGCTTGAACATAATGGACAATTCGATATCTTATGGGGACGCTTATAAATACATTCCAACTACATCGGTTGGCAGTGGGGTAGGACTAGAAATTTTGCCAGATGTCTATTGTTACACCGTTCAAATAGTAAATATTTGTTTGGTAGGCAAGCCAGGTTCGGATGATTTTGTATTAGTAGATGCTGGAATGCCTCATTCGGCTGAGAAGATAATCGGGGTAGTGGAGGAGAGATTTGGGGAGCATAAAAACCCTAAGGCTATCATTTTAACTCATGGTCACTTCGATCATGTAGGAGCGATAAAAGAATTGATAGAAAAATGGAATATACCTGTCTATGCACATCAATTGGAATTACCATTTTTAACTGGGAAAGAGGACTATCCAGAACCGGATCCAACGGTTGAAGGTGGGATGGTGGCAAAAATGTCATCTATGTTTCCTAACGAAGCAATAGATTTGGGGAGTCATGTAATAGCATTGCCAGAGGATGGCTCTGTTCCTTTTTTACCTAGTTTTAAATGGTATCATACACCAGGACATTCGCCAGGACATATTTCTCTATTTCGTAAGGAAGATGGGCTTCTTATAGCGGGTGATGCTTTTGTTACAGTTAAACAGGAGTATTTATACAAAGTGTTGACTCAAGAGCAAGAAATAAGTGGGCCACCTCGTTATTTTACAACGAATTGGGAGGATGCGGAGTACTCAGTGAAGGTATTAAAATCATTAAACCCTAATACTGCTATTACAGGACATGGCCTTCCAATGAGTGGAGAATTGCTTAAAAGTAATCTTCATTTACTAGTTAGCGAATTTCAACGAATTGCGAAACCTAGTTATGGAAAGTTTGTTGATAATGAATAATCGCAGAAATCCTATCAGCCCTTTGGAGAGGATAGGATTTCTTTTCATTTTCTTATAGAAAGATTAGAATATATACAATTATGTAGGAGTGGGGGATGTGTATGACGTTTTCGATAATTGGTTTTGACCCAGAAACGAAAGAGTTAGGTATAGCGGTGGCTTCCAAATTTTTAAGTGTCGGTGCAGTAGTTCCTTTTGCTAAAGCAGGGGTGGGAGCAATTGCGACTCAGTCTTGGGCTAACCTGGAATACGGTAAAAGAGGATTAAGCCTTTTAAAACAAGGGCTCGAGCCAGAAGAAGTGTTAAAAGAACTTATTAAGGACGATGATAAGTCTTCTGTGCGACAAGTTGGTATTGTGAATGCGAATGGTCGAAGTATCACATTCACAGGAGAAGAATGCTTTGAATGGGCCGGTGGTGTAGCGGGTACTAACTATGCGATTCAGGGAAATATTCTAGTAGATTCAGAGACTGTAAATGAAATGGAAAAAACTTTTATAGAAACAGATGGTAGTCTAGCCGACCGGTTATTGGCGGCCCTGTGTGCAGGGGAATTAGCGGGTGGCGACAGTAGGGGCAAACAATCTGCAGCTCTTTATATTGTAAAAGAAAAAGGAAGCTACGGGGGATATACAGATAGATTCATAGACTTACGAGTAGATGACCATAGTGATCCGGTAAAGGAACTATTAAGATTGTTGAAGCTTCATCGCCTATACTTTGAGCATTCGGCGATAGAGGATATTGTAGCAATAGAAGGAGAATTAGAAGAAGAAATACAAAATTTACTGTTTGAAAATGGACACTTGGACCGAGATCTAATAGAACGTGATGACTTGTTAGACGCTGTGCAATCATATCATCTTATTGAAAATTTTGATGAGCGATTACAAGAGAGAGGATACATCGACTTAAAGGTAGTAGAATATATGAAAATTAAAAAGTAAAGAGGCAGATGGTAGTTCTATTTTGATTCTAATCATTAGTAAGAAACCTGACCAACATATATTGGTCAGGTTTCATGGTCAAGAGTAACTATTTAGTTTTGCCATTTTTAGCTTTTACTGTAACCTTAATAGAAACTGATTTATTGCTATAAGTAGCTTTAATTGTAGTGCTTCCAGCTGCTTTAGCAGTGATAACCCCTTTTTGGTCAACAGAGATTATATTTTTATCATAGCCTGTATAGGTTGCATCTGCGGTTACATCAATAGTCGAGTTTTTCTTCCCTTTATTTTTCACCATAGCAGATACTTTAATAGTTGCTGTTTTACCAGAGTCTAATTTAATATTCTTTTTATCAACTTTTAGGTTTAAGATTTTAGGAACCCCTGGTTCTTGCTCTTGCTTCTCCAAGTCTATTTGGATTAGAACTGGATCATGGTCAGAAGCACGTCCATGGATATCCATATAGTTTGCATTGATGTGGATCATATCTACCACTGTTTTTTCTGATAAATTATTCGTTACTAAAATATGATCTAATACTTGGTTGTTACCTTGATAATAATAAGAGAACCGTTCGCCTACTGGAACTTTCTCTACCATATTTGTTAAAATTCCACCTTTTAAAGCGGCAAGAGCAGGAGTGAATTCAAAGTCATTCATATCTCCCGCAACAATTACATTTAACTCTGGATCTTTAGCTTGTCCAGCCTTGATGAAGTTGTTTATCATTGTTGCAAGCTCAATTCGCTCAGCCTCTGAACCCAATACAGGAGGTTGGTTTTTGCCAAATAAAGGCTGGTCTCCTCCCTTAGAATTTAAGTGAGCACCAATTACAACTACTTTTTCCCCTTGGAAATCAAATTGGGCAGCTAGTGGTTTACGAGTGTCTTCCTGAGGTAAGTCAAGGATACGTCCAGGGTTTAAGGTTAGATTTCCTTCTTCACTCCAAGCAACTGGGTCAGTTGAACCACCCTTTGTGCCTTCAGAAAGTGTCACTCTATCCGGATTGTATAGGTAGCCAACTCGTATGTTACCTCCAGGTTGTCCACCATCGCGGTTGTATTCAGGTGCTATATCAGTCCATTCATACGCTGGTCCGCCTTCTGCTATAATAGCTGCGATCAATCGTTCATAGCTCGCAGATGCATCTGAGTTACCAGAGGCTGTAGGACCATCATTGTCTTGAACTTCAACTAAAGTAATGATATCCGGTGCTTTCATATTTTCAACAAATGATCGAGCTATTTTTATTACTTTTTCATCAGGAGTGTTTTCTGCATTAGCAGAGAAATTCTCTACGTTATAAGAAGCAACCGTTAGTTTTTCTTCGGTAGGAACAATATCTGTCACCGTCACTGGTTTTTCAATGCGTGTAATTGGAGGGAGTGATTCCTCTTCTGCCCATAACTTAAAGTTTCCGAAACCAAACCCCAAGACTCCAATGATGTCTTCCGTAAAGTAATCACCTGATTTAGCATCGTATTTATCATTATCAATAAGAACTGTAATTCGTTCTGGATTATAATCATTAACGGAAATATTAATTCCACCTAAAACATTAAATGTAGTATTAGCCGAGTTTCCTGCCACCACCACAATTTCGCCATAATCCTGCGGCCCTACAACTTTAGCATTTGGTACGGCTAATCGCATTAATTCAACAGATTCCCAAAAATCAATTCCATCCTCTAATGCATCGAAGGAAGTCAGGCCATCATTATCAATGATTTCAGTAGGTGGATTAATATCTTCACCAATTACTAGTGGTGCAGGCAATTCTGCAGTTCCTATTTTACTCGTTTCTGAAGCTCTAATTCTTGTGATGGGTAGGTCGTTTGTTTTCATATCGGAATAGCCATCGTAATACCATTCCTCTACTGTACCCGCAACTGTTACTAAATCTCCAACCTTTAATCCATTATTTGCTTTATTTACGATAATAGCTTCAGATGTATGATTATTATCATCTGGATTTATGTCTTGAATAACAAAGTTTGCTGAATTGTACAGATGAGTGACTACGCCTGTAATATTTTGTACTATCGTACCTTCATAATCAGAGAAGTGTCCTTGTCCTTGAATATCACGGATAGAAAGGTTCTCTGTCTTTAAGACATTGTACGTAAATATAAAGACTTCTGATGTAATATCGCCTATTGCAACAGCTTTAATTGTTGTGTCTTTTGTTAATGTGATAGGCTCAACATATTTTTTACTTGAAGCAGTTGGGGGAGAGCCATCTAATGTGTAATAGATACTAGCTGCTTCCCAGTGGGTTGTTAATGTAATTTTTGTCCCTTCTGAAACAGTTCCAGGGAAAATGTTTGGATATACAGCAGGCTTGTTCACTTGTTCAAAGCTTTCTAAGCCAAGTGTTTTAACTTGGAAAGTGGTATTAAAAATAGATCCAATACCGGACACATTTATTAAATCACCATTGTTGTATTGTTTAGTAAATGTCTCATAGTCTAGACCATTGCGATTATCATTTCGAATAATGACTGATTCGCCATTTTCGTGTGTTGCTGTAAACTCAAACGTTCCATAATCATTAGTAGCTACTAGATTAGAAATAGTTACATTGTTTAGTAAAACTCTTTCACCCTGAGTATTTTCATTCACTCCCGCTGGCGTGATTTCTTGAACAGAGGGTAGTGGATTATCTGAAGAAAGCTTACTAATAGTTGTTGGTTGAATTTGAAGCTCTCCACTATAAGGACTTACCTTTCCTTCCAACTCAACAAGATCTCCAGGTTGTACATCTGCTGAGGAAGTGTATGCATAAAGCCCACCTGTTTCGTCTTGAATATAGAAAGCTTTTCCGCCCCATAATCCTTGACCAGTTGTAACTGTCCCAGTCACACGGACAACTTTATTTTGATCTGTTATAGCTCGTGCTGCAGAAATATTTTCTAATACCTCAACCTCAGTAGGAGGGGTTTCTCCTTCAGAAATGATTGTATAAGCACTGGCACTTCTCATTCCAGGAACAGAGAAATAGGCAGACAAGGTTCCTGTCACAGTAACCTTTCCTTGAAACAAGCTTGAGTTGTCTACTAAATTTAAACCAGCACGGACTGCTCCGGTAGGTAATTGCACTGGTAGAATGTTAGCAGGATTGGTTTCCTCAGGAGAGTCAGCTAAACCTATATTTGTTGCAACTGTAAAGGGAGCTTCCTGATCATAGGAAGTCCCTGAGGAGGCAGTTCCTACTATATAGCCTTGTACTGTTGCAATCCCAGTATTGTTGCTAATCGCCTCTGCCACAGTAATGGGTTCAGCAGCCTGGGTTTCGGTCACGAAGATAAACGGGAAAACCATAGAAATAACTAGCAGTAAAGATAGTGTTATTTTATTAAAAGGACCTGTCCAAAAATCTTTTCTTACCATTCATTTCACTCCTTGTAATGTATTATGTTCAAAAGGAGTATAGCAGAGGAATATTAATAAATTATTTAATTTCTACAAATTTTTAGTTTTCTGGCTAAAAACAGGATAGAAGTAGGGGAGCTGTAAATATATTGAGGAAAATAGAATTACTTTAAAATGGTAAAAAAGATTCTGCAAAGAAATACTTAACTGAATAAAAAGTATTGCAATATAGTTTAAATATTTTGTATTTTAAGTGTTGTAATTGTCAGAATTTGTTGTATACTTTAAATTAAGTTAAATAACTAGGCAGAGACTATGAGATGAAAGCCTAAATGTAAGCCTTTTTGTAAAGGCTTACATTTGGTGTTCATCTTTATTTTTTTGCCGTTAACTAAAACAAAGGGGGATATACAGTGAAGAAAATGACAGGTCTAGTAGCAAGCGTATTGCTTGCGGGAAGTATTTTAGCTGGCTGTGCAGGCGATGACACTAGTGAAGGGGGAAGTGGAGGAGAACGAATAACTCTTTATTCTCCTGAAACACCTGATTTTACTAAAGAGTTGGCAGCTAAATATGAAGAAGTGCACGGTGGAAAAGTAGATGTACAATACGCTGGAACAAATGTACTTGTTAATCAAATGTTAGCAGAAAAAGATAATCCAAAAGCTGATGTATGGTATGGCGGAGGAGGAATACTACCTTTTGAAGCAGCAGTCGAGCGTGGAATTTTAGCAGAGTATATTCCAGATTTTGCAGCAGATTGGGACGTAGTTGAAGACGGCATCAAGATGAAACATGAAGACGGTAAGTATGTTGGAATTGAAATTTTCGTATTGGGATTCTCTTATAATACGGAGCTAGTGACTGAGGAAGAGGCTCCAAAAACGTGGGAAGATCTGTTAGACCCTAAATGGGAAGGGAAAATCCAGTTTCCAAATCCTGCAGCCTCTGGAACAGCGACTTTAATGGTTATGGATCAAATGATGAGAAAAGGTGAAGATGAGGCTTGGAAGTACTTTGAACAATTAGTGAAGCAGTCTAACTCTATGCCAGACTCTGGTTCAGCTCCAACGAAAGGGGTAGCAATGGGTGAAGCACACATTGGAATTGGCTTTGACTTTATGGCGTATGAACAAAAAAGTAAGGGAGAAAGCGTAGACTTTATCGTACCTGATCAGACACCAGTTCTTGTAAATCCTGCATCACTAATTGAGGGTGGCCCAAATGCTAAAGGTGGTAAAGAATTTATAGATTTCCTTCTATCTGAGGATGCTCAACAAATCATGGCGGATTGGTATCATATACCGATTAATCCTAACGTAGAATCTAAAACACCTTTGACTTTGGAGAAGGTAAAAGAGGTAGCAGTTGATCTCGATATAGATTGGGTTAACGAAAACTATGACCGAGTAAGAAACGAGTGGAAAGATAAATTTCAATAAATAAGGGTGAATATAAATGGGATCAGTAAAAATAAGTAACATCACAAAAAAGTTTGGGGACGTTACTGCGCTTCATGATATTAACCTTGATATCAAGGAGGGCGAGTTTTTCGCTCTTCTTGGTCCTTCGGGATGTGGAAAAACGACAACAATGAGATGTATTGCTGGTTTTGAAAGTCCTACTTCAGGAAAAATTTACATAGGAGATAACGAAGTAGAGAACATTCCCGCAAACAAGCGTAATTGTGGCATGGTTTTTCAAAGCTATGCATTATTTCCTCATATGAACGTATTTGACAATGTCGCCTACAGTCTAAATATTAAAGAGTTAAACTCTAGTAATCCAGTTAAACAGCTAGGTATTTATGCGCGTTTACTAAATAAAAGATTAGGAAAAACGCCAAAAACAATTCAAGAAAAGGTTATGAAGATTCTTCAATACGTCGAGCTAGACAAATATGCAAATCGTTTAACTAGCGAGCTTTCTGGAGGTCAGCAGCAGAGGGTTGCTCTAGCTAGGGCATTAGTGATGGAGCCGGCCGTTCTATTAATGGATGAGCCACTTTCTAATCTCGATCAAAAGCTTCGCCACTCTATGAGGAATACTATCAGATCTATTCAACAGGATTTAGGTATTACAACTATTTTTGTTACGCATGACCAAGAAGAAGCGATGAGTATGGCAGACCGTATTGCGGTTATGGACAAAGGGGAAATCGTACAAATTGGTACACCGACAGATCTATATAGTAATCCATCAACACCTTTTATAGCAGACTTCGTTGGTACTTCCAATATATTGAAGGGTGAAGTTGTAGGGGATGAAAATGGCTTGCTAATTGTTAGTGGGGATGGTTTTAAATTGAAATCCTCTAATAGCACTGCTAAGAAAGACGTGGATATCATTATACGTCCAGAGCACGTGATGGTTGAGCCTGTCGATAGTATAGTAGATTCTTCTACAACGAATGTTATAGAAGGTACAGTCCTTATGTCTACATATCTAGGTTCGATTGTTCGCTATGATATTCAGGTTGGGGAATATCAATTGATCGTTGATACAACTTACTCCACAGGAGCTAATATATTTGAAGAAGGAAAAAAAGTGAAGCTAACAGTAGAGTTTGAAAGGGTGCTATTGATATGAAGAAATCATTAAAAAACTTCAGTGGATTATCAGTAGTAAAAATATTTATATACGTATTTTTTGGCCTTTTCATGATACTACCACTATTTTCAGTATTTCTTGTGAGCTTCACAGGACAGCCAATAAATATTTTGGGTTCCATAACGGATCCCTCAATTTTTAGTTCAACTATTGAAAAGTTGAAAGGCTCGTCATTAGACAATTATAAAAATATATTTACAAACTCAGGCTATTTAGATGCCTTAAAAAACAGTCTATATTTGGGTTTTTTAGTAACAGTTATTGTCATTACCCTTTGCATTCCTATGGCCTATGGAATAGCACGTACTAAAATGCCTTTTAAAAAAACAATTTCCGCCTTGTGTACAATTCCGCTAATTGTTCCAACTTTTATATCAGCCTACGCTTTTATCATAATGTTCGGGAGAGCGGGCTGGGTAACGGAAATTTACAACCTATTAGGCGGAGAGGGGATGCTTCTCAACCCCTACTCCATGGCAGGTGTAGTAATGGTGCAAGTGTTTTTCTTCTTCCCTTACGCGTTATGGCCATTAGTTGCGGCATTTAAAATAAGTGATATTAGTTTAGAAGAGGCTTCACAAAATTTAGGTGCAAAGAGTTGGTTCACATTTACTTTTGTGACTTTTCCATTGGCACTTCCAGGCATTATCTCAAGTGCATTATTAATTTTTACGGTGAGTTTTTCCGATTTTGGTACCCCTATTGTGCTAGCTCCGAAAGAGTTAAACCTTTTAGTAGTAGAGGCTTATCGTGAAATAGCTGGTTTCTTTAACTGGGGTGGTGCTGCGATTCTAACGGTAGTTATGGTAATTGTTGCTGCATTCTTTTTCTGGCTTCAACACTTATTTACTAAAAGTAGAAACTACGGTTCTGTTTCTGGTAAACCCAAAAAACAGAAATTAATAGAAAACAAATTATTAACAAGAGTTTTATCAGGTTACTCTTTTTTAGTAGTATTAATCCCACTTTTAGCAATGTTATCAGTAGCACTACAATCTGTGGCTACAACTTGGGGGAAAGATTTGTTGCCTAACGGTTATACACTAAATCACTATAAAACAATTTTTTCCACCTCTATGGGGAATATTCAAAACAGTATTATGCTAGCGACAGGAGCACTTGTATTAAGTGTTATCATAGCAACTTTTGTTTCTTATTTTGTAGTAAGACAAAATTCATCTAAGTTAGATTTCATGGCTTCTATACCTTTAGTTGTCCCTGGAATTGCATTCGGTATAGCATTGATTCAAACATTTAACACAGCTCCTTTGCAATTAACTGGTACAGCTGTTTTATTAATTATTGCATATACAATTCGAAGACTGCCATATATGGTCAGGTCTACTATGGGAGCGATGAGAGCGATTAAGCAAGACATTGAAGAGGCGGCTATCAATCTTGGAGCGACTCCTTTAACTGCTGCTATAACCATTGTTGGGCCGCTTATGCTACCTGGGATAGCGGCTGGATCAGTATTGGTATTTATAACCGTCATTAAAGAGGCGAGCGTATCCATATTACTTGCACCACCTGAATGGGCGCCCATGAGCTTAGCTATATTCCAAAATATACTACGTGCAGAGTATTACTCTGCTGCTGCGATGTCCATCGTTCTTATAGTACTCGTGCTCCTTTTACAAGGGGTAGCTAATTTCTTGTCAAGAAAACAACAGTTATAGTTTATTGGAGTGAAGACTTTGAATGGATATATATTTGATCTAGACGGTACAATCTACATTGATAATGAGATAATCGCAGGAGTTCCGGAAGCTATTAAAAGCTTGAAGGCAAGAGGAGATAAGGTAATCTTTCTCACAAACAAATCTATAGCGAGTAGAAAAGATTATGTAGAAAAGTTAAAGAAGTTAGATATAGAAGTAAAATTAGAGGAAGTTATTAATTCAAACTATATTACTGCTCATTATTTAAAAAAGGTTATGAAGCCAGAGGACTCCGTATATGTGATTGGAGAAGCCCCCTTATTCGAGGAGCTTAGAGGAGAAAATATAAAACTAGCGGAGTGTTCAGCTAGAGCTTCCCATGTTGTATTAGGCTGGGATAGAGATTTTACTTATGATAAGCTAAACCAAGCCTATCAAGCTTGGAAAAATGGTGCAGAAATTATAGCTACCAATCCCGATCGAACCTGTCCTGTTAGAGAGGGGGACATACCAGACTGTGGGGCAATGATAGGTGCTCTAGAAGGAACTACGGGTGAACCTATCAAGCTCATTACTGGAAAGCCCTCCTCTCTGATGGCTAATTATGTATTGAATGATGTATTACAAATGGAAGCTTCTAATTGCTATATGATAGGAGACAGATTAGAAACAGATATAAAAATGGGTAATGATGCAGGAATGCATTCAGTTTTAGTGATGACAGGGATTACAACTCTGAATATGTTAGAAAATCCTGTCCATAAACCTAAATACATTTTAGAAAGTGTACGGGATATCCTTACTTTATAGATTAAAATTCCACATTTCTGGGATTCCAGCAGAGACAGCTAAGGCACCATTTTCTAGGGCCTGATGGACCTCAGAAATGTTATCAATAAGACCTCCAGCTATTATAGGAAAAACAAGGCTCATAGAGAGCTGGTCAATTACTTTAGGCATAATACCAGGCATTACCTCTACAGCATCTGGTCTGCAGGAGTTTACCATTTCAATTCCTTTAGTTATCGCACTTCTATCAAGCAAAAATATTCGTTGGATGGTCATTAGTCCGGCTTCTTTAGCCAACTTAACCACATGGCTCTTTGTGGTAATGATACCTGTAGGTTTCCATTGGTCTGCTACAAAGGTTAAAGCTGTTTTTGAACTAGAAATACCATCTATGAAGTCAAGGTGGACAAAGACATATTTATTCGCTTGTTTTAGTTGACTAATGTAACCGCCTGCTGTCAGCAGGTTTCCTGTTAGCAGAAAGACAATATTTGCCTTACTATTAATTGCTTGTTTTAAATCTTGTTCATTAGTAACGGAAGCTATTATCTGTGACTCTACCATGTCTACTAAAATCATCGTTGCTCACCTTTTCTATCTATTAGTTTTTAAACCATTGTAACATATTTAAAATATTCAGAAGAAAATAATTTTGGTTAGAGAATGTAGAGAAGACCATTACAAGGCTTGCCTAGGTGCAAGTTTATTGTAATGGTCTTTTTTAATGCAAAGGAGAAAATAATGAAAAATTTTTCATATATCGAAAGAGAGAAACGACTGTCGACACTAGAAGGGAACCACTATGATGTGATAGTCATTGGTGGAGGTATTACTGGTACGGGAATTGCTTTAGACTGTGCTACGAGAGGTTTAAAAGTGTTAGTAGTAGAAATGCAGGATTTTGCTGCTGGAACTTCTAGCAGATCAACCAAACTTGTCCATGGTGGTCTTCGCTACTTAAAACAGCTAGAGGTTAAAATGGTCGCAGATGTCGGAAAAGAAAGGGAGATTGTTTATCTTAATGCGCCTCATGTAACTCATCCAGAGTGGATGCTCTTACCTATTTATAAAAAGGGGACCTTTGGAAAATACTCAACTTCTGTTGGTCTCATGGTATATGACTTTTTAGCAGGAGTGAAAAGACATGAAAGAAGAAAAATGCTTACTCGAAATGAGACCATTGAAAAAGAGCCTTTGTTAAAGCAGGAGGATTTGGTTGGCGGAGGGTACTATGTCGAATATAGAACAGATGATGCAAGACTCACAATAGAGGTTGCCAAAAAAGCTTACGAAAAGGGAGCTGATCTCCTTAATTATGTGAAAGCCGAAAAGCTAATTTATTCGGAAAATGGGAAGATTTGTGGGATTACAGTGAATGATCTTATATCTGAATGTCAATTCGATGTTTTTGCGAAGAAAATAGTTAATGCTTCGGGGCCATGGGTAGAAAGTATAATTGGTTTAGACAAAAAAATAGCAGGAAAAAGTTTGCTGCATACAAAGGGTATTCATATAGTAATAGATCAGAAAAGATTTCCTTTAAGGCAGGCTGTCTACTTCGATACACCAGATGGAAGAATGGTATTTGCCATTCCTAGAGAAGGCAAAGCTTATGTGGGAACTACAGATACTGTCTTTGAAGAAGATTTAGTCAATCCAAGCATAGATAAGGACGATCAAAACTATTTAATTCAATGTATAGATTTTATGTTTCCTCAAACGAAACTTACAATCAATGATATTGAATCTAGCTGGGCTGGGGTTAGACCATTGATTCGAGAGGAAGGGAAGGGGCCTTCTGAAATATCGAGAAAAGACGAGATTTGGACATCTGAAACAGGTCTTATAACAATTGCAGGAGGAAAATTAACTGGTTACCGAAAGATGGCTGAAACGATTACTGATTTATTGTGTAAGGATTTACAAAAAAGCGGCATTTCGGTTGGAAATTCAATTACTAAAACCTTGAAATTATCTGGAGGTGAATTTAAAAGCCCGACAGACTATGCGAGCTACATATCAAGGAAAACAAAAGACTTAATGACTTTAGGTTTAACCAACGAAGAAGCAACCTCGCTGGCTGCAATGTATGGTACTAATACGGATAAAATTCTTAAGCTAGCGGATAATGTATTAGAGGAAACAAACTTACCGATGATTATGAAATTAACTCTCCATTATGCAATTGACCATGAGATGGCAATAACTGCAGTAGACTATTTATTAAGAAGGACAGGGAGTATATTGTTTAATATTACTATTGCTCAAAAATGGAAACTAGAGGTAATAGACTACATGGCTATAGCAATGAAATGGGATGAAAAAACAAAAGAGTTTATGTGGGCTGATTTGGAGTTAAAGCTTCATCAAGCTACAAATAACAAATAAAAGTAGGGCCTGGAAAAATACAGGTCCTAACTGTTTTTTGTAATTAATTATTGGAATACTACAATAGGATAGATTTTTACTATAGACGAGGCAGGGTCTAATGCTTCACGCTCATATTCCTCTACAACCCAGTTGATAGAAAGAAGTTGTCTTAAGGTACTTAGCTGCTGGGGGGTGAGTTCTAATAATTCTATAGTATGATTATTAATCTTATAATCTTGGTCTTCTATTTTTTCAAATTTCATCTTTAGTAAGTTTTTCAATCCGTTAATGGTAATAAATTTTACGGAGTACCCATTTTCTAATAACTCTTTAAATTGAGGTTTGTTTTGTACATACACGTTTAATAGTGTTTGATATTCATTAGAGTAGAGATCCTCCCATGAATGGCTTTCTAAATTATCTATTAGTTCCTTGTTTGATACACCATTGCTTCGTAAAACTTCCAATAGGACGGCTTCCTTCATGGTTAACTTAAAATTTTCCATTGTCTCACTCCTATGTTTGTCTTTTTATTCTATTAAGTATATCAAATCAACAGGACATAAAAACACCAGATTATTTTAGACATCTGGTGTTTTGGTTTTATTTATTTAGTTTCCACACAGAGTAATTTAAGCCTAAAGCAAACGTCACCCAACCGATGTATGGAATCATCAGAGCACCTGCAGTAGTATCTTTCTTCTGAAATTCGTATGCTGTCATAGCGATTGCACCTAACAGAATGGTCATTTCTATAAGAGCTGTTCCTCTGAGACCCCAACGGAAAAATAAGAAAGACCATAGGAAATTTAAACCTAACTGTAAGTCATAGAAGGGAATGGTGGGAGAATCGGAATCCTCCTGCTCAACTTTTTGGTCGGCACGATATTTAGCTAATCCCATAATTGCGTATAAAGAAGTCCACACAATAGGGAAGACAGGAGCGGGGGGAGCAAAGGAAGGCTGCTTTAATTTTTTATACTTCTTTTGTGCATTTCTATTTGCTAACCAGCCAGTAACCGAACCTCCGATGATGGGTACTAGAATACTAATTGCTAGTTTTTTCTTGTCTAACTCTCCGTTTATTTTTAATAATTCCATTTGGTTACCTCCTTAATAATATTAGTAATATTATTCCCTGTTTTTAGGGGAATACGCTTATATTTTTTAAAATTATTAAGTTAATAGAATTGTTAGAATATGGTATGATTAGAAAATAATTAGGGGGCTGAAGTTCATGACAAGATTAAAAATATTACATACGAATGATTTACATAGTCACTTCGACAATTATAAAAAAATAGTTTCTTTAATTCGAGAGCATCGTGACGCTGATACCATTGTGTTAGACGGGGGAGATTTTGCAGACTTTAAAAGTATTGAATTGCAGGGAACAAAAGGGATTGCTGCAATTGAATTGCTAGAAGCTGCAGGCTACGATGCGATTACAATTGGTAACAACGAAATGTTCAATGGGGTAGATACATTAGAGCATATGGCTAGCAAAAGTACGATTCCTTTTATTAGTAATAATTTAATGAAAAAAGACAAAACAGCTATTAAAGGTGTTTGTAAGAGTACTCTTCTAGAGAAAAATGGATTACGTCTTCTAATTACAGGTTCTTCTCCAGATATGGGCGTGTTTAATGAGGGGCTAGGCCTTCACATGACTGATTATACTGTTGCCATTAAGGAAGAAATTCATAGAAACAAAGGTAAATATGATGTATGTATCTTGCTTAGTCATGTTGGCACTTTTGCTGACGAACCATTAGCAAATGAAATAGAGGAAATTGATATTATCATTTCGGCTCATGATCATAAACTATTCAACGAGGCAAAGCTTATTAATGAAACAATTATGAACAGTGCCGGAAACTATGGGGAATATTTAGGAATAGTCGAAATAGAAGTGTCGGATGGAAAGGTTCAGCTTATTAACTCTCAGACAATATCAACTAAGGAAATACAAGAGGATCCACAAATTGTTTCAATCTTAAAGGTAAATAAAGATAAAGCAATTAACACATTAAGTCAGCCACTATATTCTTTAGCCCTTCCTCTATGGCATGATGTAGTGGAGGAAAATCCTATTAGTAATTTAATAGCTGATGGCCTGAAGGATTTGCTTAAGGCGGATATTGGCCTTATCAACAGCGGTATTTGTAACGCTGGTATTTTCCGTGAGATGTCTAGAAAAAAACTAATTGAAGTATGTCCGTCTCCGTTGAACCCTACTCTTTTTGAGATTCAAGGGAAGAATTTAAAGGAAGCCCTTGAATCATCCTTAGATGCTCAGATTTGTTTGGCTGAAGGACGTGGACCGGGATTTAGAGGAAGATTTGTAGGGGGATTACATGTCTCTGGACTAGAAATCGAGCACGATGGAAAACATATTAAAACTATCTATTTAAATGAGATTCCACTTGAAGATGAAAAATGGTATTTAGTCGCAAGCTCGGATTATTTACAAAGAGGCTCTGGTTACCCTAGTCTTGCCAATAATCGGAACGAACAATATTGGGCAGAAGAAATTAAGGATATTATTGAAATATATGGAGAGAAATCTGATTTTGTTGAATCTGCACATCAAAATAGATGGAAGGAACTAGCTAATATAAGGGGATAGATGGTATGAAGCCGATGAAAATACGACAACGTGGTGTCACAATAGGAAATCTTCCTGTGGGGCAGAAGAATTGCATTACAGATGTGGCTGGAGTCAAAGTGGGCCATACAACGCTCGAGCACGAATTTGGAGAGGAAAAGTATGCATGTACCGGTGTTACAGCTATACTGCCTCATGACGATAATTTGTTTCATCATAAGGTAGTCGCTGCTAGCTACATATTAAATGGATTTGGCAAAACAACCGGCTTGGTACAAGTAGATGAGTTAGGTGTAATCGAAGCACCTATTATGCTAACTAATACTTTTGGTGTACCAGCCGTTACTCAAGGTGCATTAATGTATATGTTAAAAGCAAATCCTGATATTGGAGTATCTACCGGAACTATTAATATTGTCGTTGGAGAATGTAACGACGGAAGATTAAACTCTATTCGTGAGCTTCCAGTGGAACCAAAGCATGCAGTAGAGGCAATCCAAAATGCTAAGATGGAAGCTGCTGAAGAAGGCGCTGTCGGGGCTGGTAAGGGAATGATTTGTTTTGGATATAAGGGCGGAATAGGATCATCATCTAGGGTAGTTTATGATACATCCAGTGATACTGCCTATACGATTGGATGCATGGTCTTAAGTAATTTCGGTCAGAAAGAAGAATTTCAAGCGGAGCGTTACAAGGCAACAGAAGAGAATTCTGTACCAGCCTATCCAACGCCTGCAGATGGTTCAATAATAATCGTGTTAGCAACTGATGCACCGCTTGGCAGCAATCAGCTTAAGCGAGTTGCAAAGCGTTGTGGTATTGGTTTAGGAAGAACAGGCAGTCATTTTAGCAACGGAAGTGGTGACATTGTCATTGCTTTTTCTACCGCTCATAAAATTCCTCATGTCTCTGAAATCAGTGTTGAAACAAGGTATATGCTGAGAGATGACCATGCTGTTATGAATGACCTCTTTCAAGCAGCATCAGAAGCGACGGAGGAAGCCATTATAAACTCTTTATCTCAGGCTGTTACAACTAAAGGCCGTCAGGGTGAAACAGTCTATGCATATCCTTTCGATTAGAAGATTATTAAATTAAAAGGCTGCCAATTCAATTACAAATTGGCAACCTCTGTTTTTTTACACGAGAAAGTATTAGCAATAAATGCTAGATTTAGGAATTACTGATGGTAGTGTTTTTGGGATTTTTAAGTATATCCTACCATTCCACTTTAAAAGAAAATCACTTAAATTCTAACTTTACTTTGCCTTCTTCTAGAGCAAGCTTTGCATCAAATTTTTGCCCATTTTCTGCTTCAAAACCTTTAATAATATTTGTCATACCCTTTGTGCAAAGAAGCTTTATCTGACTTGGGGTTATCTTTTTCTTTAAGAAGAAGCCATTGAATGTCTGTGTGCATCCATTTTTATAATTAGTACACCCATAAAAATTCTTACGGGCTACAATAGAACCTTGTCCACATCTAGGACATGGAGCGATAGGTTCCAGTTTAAACCTCGCATACTTTGAGCTTGGCTCCCTAGGAGGAAGCTTTATAGTAATATTTTTATTTTTTAACTGACTTGGTGTTTCATTAATTAGGCTATAAATAAACTTTGCAATGCTTCCAAGAAAACGGTCCTGAGAGCCTTCTCCATTCCCTATTTTACGAAGATAGTTTTCCCATTTTGCAGTCATAGAAGGACTAGAGAGTAGATTGCCTTCGATCGCTTGACATAGGACGCGACCTTTATCTGTTATTGAAACAATATTTTTAGTTACCTGTATATAGCTATGTTTTTTTAGGGTTTCTATAATTCCGCTACGAGTAGCCTCGGTACCTAATCCTTCTACTTCCTTTAGAATTTCGATTTCACCCTTGTCCTCTATAAGTTTACCACAGGTTTTCATCATCGCTATTAACTGACCTTCCGTGTATGGTTTGGGAGGCGTGGTCTTTCCTTCTTTAATTTCAATTTTGCTTGAAACCTGCTCGTTCTCAGTTAAAGGAGGGAGAGTGGGTTCTTCTTTTTCTTTTTCATTAGAAGAACGAACAAAAAGAGCTTTCCAGCCTTTGTCGACCTCAGTTTTTCCAGTTGTAAAGAAAAGCAGTCCATTTACATCAGTTGTTACCTTAGTTTCCGTATAAAGATAGTCAGTATGAAACATACCTAGAGTTGTTCGAACAATCTCTTCATAAAGATTTCGCTCCATCGGTGAAAGCTTGGCAAGAACCGATGGAGAAGGAATCTTTTTGGTTGGAATAATCGCATAATGCTCCTGTACCTTAGAGCTATCTACATAGCGTTTTTTCGGAGAACGGGAGGCTATAGGAAACGGTTGATTGATGAGTCTTTGATAATCTTCTACTTGCCCAACTATATAAGCAAACTCATTGGGCGTGATATGGCGAGAATCAGTTCTAGGATACGTCACTAGTTTTTTTTCATAGAGTCCTTGCATTGTTTTTAATACATTAGCAGGGCTAATTTTCCATAATCTATTAGCTGTAGCCTGCAAAGTCGATAACGAATGAAGCTGTTGAGGCGGAATTCGCTTATCTTGCGTCACTACAGAAGTAACTATGCCTGGCGAATTAGGTTGAATGCCGTGCTTTGCTAAAAGAGCTTGAATAATTTCTCTTTTTGGCTCCTTTGCTTTTGTCTTTCCCTTATAGCTTCCATGCTCAGCTGTAAAAACGGCTTCTATCTCATAAAACGGCTCTGATACAAAGTTTTCAATTTCCATATGACGCTGATAGATTAAATATAGTGTAGGCGATTGAACTCGGCCGATTGGAAATACATCTTGAATCCCTTGTTCTTTCAATAAGAGAGAATATAGGCGAGATGCATTCATACCGACAAGCCAATCACTGATTTGTCGAGCTCTTGCCTCCTCATACATTAGTAAATCCTTTTGGTTGTTCTGTAGATTGGCGAATCCTTTTCGCACTTCATCTATTTCTAAAGAGTTAATCCATAAACGTTTAATATTTTTTCCTCTTGCACCTGTTTGGTTATAAATACTATAGAAGATATTAGATCCTTCGCGATCAACGTCACAGGCGTTAATAACCGTGTCGGTAGATTTAATCAATTTTTTAACGATTGTAAATTGCTTGGATTTTCCTTTAGCCACTTGAAATTCATAGCGCTCAGGCAATATGGGCAGGCTTGCAAGTGACCATCTATTCCATTTGGGATCGTATGCCTTAGGTTCCTTCAATTCTACTAAATGTCCGATTCCCCAAGTGATAAAAGCTCCTTCAGGAAAGATAGGTGAGGGTAAGATTTCAATATAGCCTTCATGACGCTTAACTGAAAAAGCATCTGCATAGGCTTTAGCTTGACTTGGTTTTTCAGCAAGTATTACTGGTTTCATGATTTCACCTCTTCAAGATTCATATGTTTATTGTGCAACAAACGGACTTAAAACACAAAGGACTCAAGGGAAAATATATAAGTTACCGTACTAAACTCGTTATTTAAACTACTAGAGCTATTTCTAAAAACCCAATACTTTCCCTATTTTATTTACCAAAACTTATATTCTTTAGGATAAATCTTATGAGTTTTGCTATAATTATGACAATTAAATACGGAGCTAGGTATGATCACACCACCTATAGGAGTAAATCTCTTGTAGTGAGTGGCATGTGGCTTCCTGAAAGAATGGGATAATATTGAGTGACTCAAGAAATTTTAAAGGATATTCTATTAGAGATTTTCAATTTTGGAGAATAGTAATGAGCCTGGGGTTTGCATCCATGTTTATCTTTGGTGCTATGTATTCGGTACAGCCAATACTTCCAATGTTTACGGAGGAGTTTAATGTTAAGGTCTCATACTCAAGTATGGCGATGTCTTTAACTACATGTGGTCTAATTATAGGGTTAGTTGTTTTAGGTTTTTTCTCAGATCGAATAGGAAGAACTATCTTTGTGAAAATATCCCTTGTTGGATCACTCCTACCTTTTATTCTCATGCCTCTAACAGAGAGCTTTGGTTGGATTATCTTTTTACGATTTGTTCAAGGTTTTTTATTGGCAGGTGTACCTTCTACTGCTCTTGCCTATATAAGTGAGGAAATAAATAAGAAATTTATAAGCGTAGCCACTGCCTTATATATTTCCTGCAATGCTTTAGGAGGAATGATAGGTAGAGTAGTTACAGGCTATGCAACTGAGCATTTCTCTTGGGAAATAGCTTTCTATATTTTAGCGGCCAGTGGTGTGTTTGTGTTTATTTTAGTCTTGTTTGCTTTACCTAAATCTAGGAACTTTCAGCCTCAAGAAGCTAGCTTTAGGGAAGACTTTGAAGGTTTTACTTATCATTTAAAAAATCCATCCTTACTTTTGATGTTCGGCTTAGGAATTGTACTTCAATTATCTTTTACTGGGATTTGGACATATATCCCATTCCATCTTACTGAAGAACCTTTTTTACTTTCCATTGATGCTGTTTCTAATTTGTTCTTCGCTTATGGCCTTGGAGTAATTGGTTCTCCCCTCGCAAGCTGGCTTGCGAGCAAAATTGGTCAAAGAAAGGTACTAATAACAGGAGTTTTTGTATTAAGTGGAGGTGTACTATTTACAATGAGTAGCTCCGTTTGGATAATTGTGTTTGGTTTATGTGTGGCGTGTTTAGGCTTTTTTACAGCCCATTCTTTAGCGGCCTCTTCAGTTAGCAGGGAGGCAAATCATCATAAAGGAAGTGCCTCTAGTCTATACCTCGTGTCCTACTATATAGGAGTAGGAGCCGGGAGTACTTTACTTGGACCGATATGGGAACAATTAGGATGGAGAGGACTTGTAATACTAACTACTTTAGCCCCCACACTGTACATATTACTTGTAACCTTGGTGCGGCTTCGTAAGACAAAAAAACAGCCCATTGTTTAACAATGGGCTGTTTTTGTTTATTCTTATTTAGGGTCGTGAGCGACAATAACTAGCTTACCTTCATCTAGTTCTCTCTCAGCAGCCTCTGCCTCTTGAGTAGTTAAGCCTGCTCCGCTCATTTTTGCTCTTAATTCATCTCCACGTGAAGTGAACATATTTTTCATGGATTGTAGGAATCCCATTTCCTTCATACCAACATCAGATGTATCTAATGCATCATTTACATCATCTGCACGTTCTTTTGAATGAGCGAAAATGTGGATATGGTCTTTATGGTATCCTTGAGTTTCTAATCGCTCGATTTCTTGCTTAGCCTGTACGGCATTTTCTACGGTTAATTTGACTGTCATATAAAATCCCTCCAGTTGTTTGTTCTACATAGATACTTTACCCGTAAGAACAAAATTTAAACAAAAGATAAAACTTATTATGTGAAAGAATAAAGGTCATTTGATATGATGAAAGAAAAAAGAATGGAAGTTGCCAGATGGAAAATGAATCTAAACAAATAGAAAATTTCAAAGCAGCTATGGGGAACTATCCAACAGGAGTCACGGTGGTCACTGCTTTAAATCAGCAAGGCAAGCCAATGGGAATGACGGTTAACTCATTTGCATCTGTTTCTCTGGATCCATTACTTATATTATGGTCCATTGATAAAAGAGTTTTTTCATATGAAGAATTTTTAAAGGTAGATAAATTTGCAGTAAATATATTAGCTGATGATCAAAGTGAATTATGTAATTTATTCGCTAGTCGAATAGAGGACCGTTTCTCAGGATGTGATTGGAGTGAATCTGAGTTAAATCTGCCCATTTTAACAAATAGTCAATCTGTTTTACAATGTACCTTATTTAAGCAGGTGGATGCAGGAGATCACACTATATTAATAGGTAAAGTTGTGGATATAAAAAATGAGGAAAAGAATCCATTACTTTATCATCGTCGTACAATAGGAGCAATACCTAAAGATTTTTATCAATAAGTTATAAATAGATAAAGCAGTCAGCAGACTATTCTTCAAAAAGTAAAATACCCGGAGAGTTTCGCCTCTCTGGGTATTTTTTGTTTTTAAATTTTTTTTATGAATCGTCCCTACGAGCACGTTTCGAATTGCTTGCATGAACAAGTTTAATTCCTCGTAGGGTTGTTCAATATTAGTCGATTGGATTGAAGGCTGAGGCCATGGTGCTCGCGGAAAGCGTAGTACTTGAAACGGAAATCGACGATTTTTTACTACGTGTAGGAACTATGTAAGGGATACATATAAAAGAAAATTTAAAATTGTCTATTCTTCAATAAAATGGGTATATAAATGGTAAAATTATATTATTTGTAAATAAAAATTAATTAATGGATAATATTTCTAAAAGAGGTGAAGGAATGAGCTTAACTAAAAATAGGAGTGAAGCTGGGTCTCAACAAAATTTTACTCAAATTAAAGAATTCTTTAATGTATTAAAAGCTAATGTCGTCCGCTCTCGCACAACTATTACTGCAGTTTTTTTATCGGCTGCTTTAAAGGAAGAAATATTTCAGCAAGATGATTTAACTTCATATTTAGGCAGCAAGATTAGACAAACGGATTTTCTTTTTGAGTTAATAGAGCCAAACAACTGGTGTATTATACTATCTCAAAGTGGTGAAGAAGAAGCGCAAGCATTTCTTAACAGATTATTTAAAGATTCAAAAATAGTGTCAACCTCAACTCTCTATGCAAGTGTTGTAGAGATAGGAAACAATCGTGCAGATTTTGAAAAACTGTTAGAGGTTGGAGTAGGGGCTCTAAAGGAAGTAATTAATCGCGGTGGCTCCTTTGAAGTTAATTACATACAGGATTTTAAAGAAAAAGATATGGAAAAAATTAAGATAAGTATATTAGAGGAAAATGAGATATTCCGTAGAGTACTTAGCTCATCGTTGGAAAAGATGAATGTGGACTATTTCGAATTAGAGATTAAAGCATTTTCCGATGGCTATGAGTTTTTAAAATCTGATTGGTATTTTACTAGTCATACGCACATTATTATTATGAATGATATTTTACCGAGAAAAAATGGCTTGGAAGTTTTACATACGGTTAAACAGCTCCCTAATAGTCAGCGTTTTATAACCTTCATGATGACTAAGAAAAAAACCGAGGAGGACATGCTCTATGCCTATGAAATAGGGGTAGATGAGTATTTAATAAAACCTTTTAATCTTAGGTTATTTGAAGCACAAATTAAAAGAACCTTTGAAAGGCTATGGCTATGATTCAGATATCGATTAAGTTTGTCCTTCTGCTTATCTTTCTATTAACCCTGATATTAATATCAATTGGATTATATTTAATTTTTAAGAGAATAAGAGAAGTAAAAGTTAATGGGAAAATTGAGTCTTATGTTCACGACTATGAAGGGGATTGGCATCGCTTTTTAATAGACGGGATACCTTTTAACAAGTATCTCATTCCTCGCAGTAGAGAAGAGATAATGGGCATAGAAGAAATTTTTGCTACATATTTAAAAAATCTCTCTAACGAATCTATACAAGATAAAATCAGTGAATTTTCCAATAGATACCTAAAGGATTACTATAGCGTTCTTTTGCATAGTAAGAGTTGGAGCAAGCGAATGAACGCTATGTTTCGTATAGAGGATTTTAGGATTAGTTCTCTTCAAAAGGATTGTGAAAAGCTAGGTAGAAAAAGAATTTCAAGAGAAGAATACTTTCAGCTTTTAAAGATATATTCGCTTTTTAATAAGAAATTATTTTTACAACATATGTTAGTCAGTACTGTTCCTCTATCAGAATATGAGTATAAAAAGCTTCTTTTAAATCTCACACCAGAGCTAATAGACAACTTAACGGATAAAATAGGTGATTTACCTAAGACTTGTCGCTACTCCTTAATTGAAACGATGGGACTTAAAAGAGATATTGAGTATTTACCTCATTTAGAAGTGCAATTGAAGCAAGAGGATGTAGAAATTCGTATAAGGTCCCTAAGGGCAATTTATGAAATTGGAGTTATTATAAATCCGGAAACTTATTTGCCGTTTGTGAAATCTCCTATTTGGGAGGAGAGATTAATGATTGCTAAGCTTTTTCAGCTATTACCACTATCCTACACGTTACCCCATTTACAAATATTGTTAGAGGACGAGTCCTGGTGGGTTCGATCACAGGCTGCCAGAACTATGATGAATGATAAAAATGGGAGAGAGAGTTTGGAGGAGTACATAGAAAATTCTAGTGATCGATACGCAATTGATATGGCCTATGAGGCACTAGGGAAAGGACAAAAACCATAATGGGCTTAGCTAATATTCTTGAATATATTCTATTATTTTTTGCGGGAATAATATTATTTTATATGCTTATCGTTATTTTAACTTACAGTATTATGCTATTAATGGCCTTCCACCAGCTAAGAAAGCAATCTAAGCTGGACAAGGATGAACTAGACGATGATTATATTGATGTCATCTATTCAAAGCCTGTGTCTATTATTGTGCCCGCATACAATGAAGAAGCGGGTGTAATTGATAGTATACATTCTCTCTTGAGCCTACGTTATCCACAAACAGAGCTAATAGTAGTCAATGATGGCTCTACAGACACTACACAACAGAAAGTAATCGAACAATTTAAAATGAAAAAGATAAAAAAAATTATAAGAGATCAGCTTACTACGGAACCTATACTAGATATTTACCAATCCGATATTCACCCTAATTTACTGTTAGTAAACAAGAAGAATGGGGGAAAGGCAGATGCGTTAAATGCTGGCATCAATGTAGCGAGGTATCCTTATTTTTGCTCCATAGATGGTGATTCTATACTAGAAGAAACCTCTCTGTTGAGGGTGATGAAGCCAATTATTTTGTCTAACGGCGAAGTAATAGCGACTGGAGGGAATATCCGTATAGCTAATGGGTCAGATATTCAACTAGGATCTATTTTTAAAACCGGCCTATCCGATAATTTCTTGGTTGTCATGCAAGTAGTTGAATATTTGAGAGCTTTTCTTATGGGAAGAATTGCTCTTAGTAAATTTAATTTGGTACTAATTATATCCGGAGCCTTCAGTGTTTTCTCCAAGCAATGGGTCATAGAGGCTGGAGGATATTCCAAGCATAACATTGGAGAAGATATGGAATTGGTTGTTAAGCTACATCGCCTATTAAAGGAAAGAAATTCTAAGAAACGTATAGAATTTGTTCCAGATCCGGTTTGTTGGACAGAGGCTCCACAAGATTTAGCTACTTTAAGAAAGCAAAGAAGAAGATGGCATCAAGGTTTAATCACAAGCCTATGGAAGCATAGAAAGATGACCTTCAATCCAAAGTACGGTGGGATTGGTATGATTTCTTTTCCTTATTTCTGGATTGTTGAATGCTTGGGGCCAATTATTGAGCTAGGTGGATATGTATATATTATCTTTGCCTTCTTTTTAGGAGACATTTATTATGAAATTGCTATTTTACTCTCCCTATTATTTGTGGTTTATGGGGCAATTTTTTCAGCATTATCGATATTATTGGAGGCATGGAGCACAAATACATTCCCAAAAGTGAGAGATGTCTTTCGGTTAATTGTTATCTCCCTCACAGAAATTTTTTGGTACAAGCCACTAACTCTATTTTGGAGATGTGAAGGAATTGTCCATTTCATGCTAGGGAAAAATGTGTGGGGAACTATGCAGCGTAAAGGTCTTTCTCAGAAAGGATAGTGGAGATGAAACGATTTTATTTAGTTTGTGTTATTATTCTCTTCATCTTACTTCTACCAATTATTCTTTGGTTTATAGAGCCAGCTAATAAGATGAGTATAGCTATCATAGATAAAACGGTACCAGATGAGTCTTATCGAGAGCATTTAGGGCTTACTTGGCTATTGAATCATTTGAAATATTCAAATGGCAACGATGAATATGATGCTACATCAGACTACTATGGGTATATACCGAACAAAAAAGAGGGGCAAACACGACAATTACCCAAAGATTACTCAAATTATGACGTGATTTATTTGGCAGATACTTACGGTGTCTATGAGGGTAGCAATAAGGTGTATGGAGGACTTGAGCAAGAGGAATGGAATCATATTCTTGAAAGACTAAATGATCAAGAAAAAAGCTTGTTAATTGCCGAGTTCAATACTTTTGCATATCCTACCGAGCCTAAAGTTAGAGAGAGTATAGAAAATTATCTAGGACTCAATTGGACTGGGTGGACAGGGCGATACTTCGCAGATTTGGACCCAAAAAGCAATGAAGAGATTCCTAAGTGGATGATTGACGCCGTAGAAAGTTGGAACTATAAAGGCGGAGGTTTTGTTTTAGTAAATGACAAAAATGAAGTTTTAGTTTTAGAAAGTGATAAACATTTTGGGGAGAAAGGAATTCAAGTATCCTTTACGGAGCCTGGGGAATCAAAGTTTGACCTAGAGCAAAGTACAGATTACCAATATTGGTTTGACATTGTCCTTCCCAAAGAGGGTGCAAAGGTTTTAGCTAACTATCAATGGGATCTAACAGAGGCTGGTAAGAGTTTACTAGAGGAGTACTCTATACCTACAGAGTTTGCAGCAGTTTTGGAGAAAACACATTCGCATTCTTCCAGTTATTATTTTGCAGGAGATTTTAATGATGTTGCAAAGGTACCGTCTTTTTATCAGCTGAAGGGTCTTTCTCATATCTATAACTTAGCAGAGAGATTTGCGGAAAATGCTTTTTATTGGTCCACATATTTTCCTATGATGAAGGTTATATTAGAAGACTTCGATACAAGTGAGGAAACCGTAATGGAAACTGACTTACGCTATACCGCAAGAATTCAGGGTGAGACATTTGAAGTGTTTGAGAATGACAAGTGGACTCCTTTAACAGTCAAGGGAGTAAACATTGGTATGGGAAAACCAGGCTACTTTCCAGGTGAAGCTGCCATCACTGAAGAAGAATACTATCGCTGGTTTGAACAAATAGGTGAAATGAACGCGAACATGGTACGTGTTTATACACTGCATCCACCAGGCTTTTACAATGCCCTAAAACGCTATAATGAAGAACATGACAATAAAATCTATGTGCTACACGGGGTCTGGATCAATGAAGAAAAGCTCGAGGAATCATTAGATGCCTTCGATGAAGAAAATTTAAAAGATTTTCAAACAGAGATGAAGACCATTGTGGATGTTATTCATGGAAACAAAACAGTGAAGGAAAGGGCTGGTCATGCTTCAGGTGTATATACTGCAGACGTTTCTGAGTATATCGCCGGATGGGTGCTTGGAATTGAGTGGTATCCCTATATGGTGTTAAATACGAACGAGAAGTATAGCTCCTTAGGAGAATATAGCGGTACATATTTTGAAACTCAGGGAGCAAAGCCATTTGAATATTGGCTAGCGGAGCAAATGGATACTATCGTTAAGTACGAAAAGGAACGTTATAACTGGATTAGACCTATGAGCTTTACAAATTGGGTGACAACAGATATTTTAGATCATCCTGCAGAACCTGCTGAGCAGGAAGACTTAGTAGGAGTGGACCCAAACGTAATTTATACTAAAAATGAAATGAAGCTAACTAACCAATTTGCTTCATATCACGTATATCCTTATTATCCGGACTTCTTTAATTATGAAGAATCTTATCAAACTTTTGTTGACCATCGTGGAGAATTTAATAGCTATGCTGCATATTTAAAAGAATTGCATGAGGCACATCGTCTCCCTGTTTTAATAGCCGAATTTGGGGTGCCCGGTTCGAGGGGGCTAACACATAAAAACCCATTTGGGTGGAATCAAGGATTCCTTTCTGAAGACGAGCAGGGAAAAATAATTAGCCGTCTATTTGAAGATATCATGGCAGAGAAGCTACTAGGTGGTTTGGTTTTCACCTGGCAGGATGAATGGTTTAAGCGAACTTGGAATACAGTTGACTATGATAATCCAGATAGACGCCCTTATTGGTCTAATGCTCAAACAAATGAGCAACAATTTGGTTTGTTAAGTTTTGATCGACATAAGGTAAAAGTGGATGGAGAAACGGATGAGTGGGAAGTAGAGCCTCTATATAAAAAAGAAGATGGAAGCATCAACTCTTTATATGTGGACCATGACGAAAGGTACCTTTATCTAAGGCTTGACTATGAAACCAAAAATGATGGATATCCTATCTTCCTTTTGGATATTGTTCCTGATCAAGGGAATACAAAGATTAACGGTATATCCGATCTTTCTTTTAATAACGGCATAGATTTCATACTAAATCTTAAGGAAAGTGAATCTAGACTGTTGGTCGATAAATATTATGATTTTTTCTCGTATCAATATGGTCATGTTTTAAATTTACTTAAGCCAAAGCCAAGTACCACTTCACTAGATAGCGGTGAATTTGTAGTAGAGCAGTATGCCTTAAACAAGGAATTATACTTGCCTCAACAAAATACTACACTTCCCTTTGAAGCCTATGAAGCTGGTAAGCTGAAAAAAGGTAATGGAGACCCAGAAGCCGACGATTATGATTCTTTGGCCGACTATTATATAGCGGACGGTAAGATTGAGCTTAGAATCCCCTGGCTATTAATACGTGCAAAGGATCCAAGTCAAAAAGAGTTTACTGGTGATTTATATAGGGACGGAATAGAGGCAAGCAAGTTTGTGGATGAAATATATATAGGAGCCTTATTCATGGACAAGCAGGACAGTATTCAAGATACGTTGCCATCCATGGAAGCTGGCAAGTTGCAGACTTTGAAAAGCTATAAATGGGATAACTGGGATTTACCAGAATACGAGGAACGTTTAAAAAAATCCTATTATACAGTCCAAGACTTGTTTGATAGTTATAAATAAATAAAGAGAGATAGCATAATCGCTATCTCTCTTTTTATTTTTTAGTCATAAACGTTAGTAGATGTCTGATTCAAATAGGATAGCTCTTTATGATTGAAAAATAGTATGATGCTGATAGGAGTTTAATTCTAATTAAGTCACACAAAAAATCCTCGTATGTACACTTATTCAAAATCTAGCTTGTAATCCTGTGATTTAATCATTTTCAGCTTACGAGAAAACAAATATATCAACCCAATATTTAATGCAATGGGAAGAATCAGAAAAGTACTCAGCATAATTGCAGTATTCTCTAGGTTCCATCCGCCCTCAGCTAGATTTATGTAATTTAAAGGACCAATAAGACCAGATAATCCAAAGCCGGCACTCATCGGTGTACCTTGTATATTTAAAGCTCCTGCTAATCCACCTAGGATGGCAGCTGTTATAATCATTGGAAAAACAATTTTAGGCTTCATAAAAAAGTTGCGCATTTGTATTTTAGGAGAACCAAGCACGTGTGCTAGTGCAGTACCTAGGTTATTTGCTTTGTAGCTAGCAATTGCTAGGCCGACACCTGTGGCTACAATCCCTAAATTAGCTGCCCCAGAGCCAATTCCAGATAGCATAATGACAGTTGCAACACCAACAGTTGATATAGGAGATAAAATGATAAGACAAAATGCAACTGCAATTACTGCTCCCATAACAACTGGTTGTAAGGTTGTAAGATAAGCGATGCCATCACCTAATAAGCCTGTTGATTTTTTCATGAACGGCAATAGATTGTAACCAATCAAACCTGGAAACAAAATAGTTAAGGTAGGGATTAAAAGAATCGCATAAGCTTTCAGCTTATCTCCGATAAATTTCACAAATAATACCGCTAATGCAGCTGTTATACCTGTGTTCAATACCACTCCTATACCACTTAAGGCAAACAAACCATCTGCTGTTTTTGTAATGGCCCCGCTTCCAACCATAGCAGCTAAGCCAACGCTAGCTGTTTGAATAGGAGTCAGCTTAAAGGTCATTCCAACCATCACCCCAATTAAAATAGAAAGCATACTCATTAGATATACAGTTATATCGAATATTGGCTGTAAAACAGGAAAGTGTGGAATTAACAATTTTAGCATTTCGCCTAGCAATGCATTTGGTATTAGGGCCACCACAATTCCAATACTCATACCAGTAAGTAGTTTACTTATAAAATCTTTCATTATCGCTGTCTCCCATCCTTACAGATTGTTGTTAATTATAAGAACTATTCAGAATAGGGTCAATACACTTTACTGATTTAAAGTGAAAAAGTGTTAATGAGTATCATTAAAATACTATTACTTAACATTTAATTGATATAATCAAAGGTGAATTAAAAATAAAAAGAGGCTCGGACAAAATTCACCTTAGAAATTCAAAAGTCCCGAAATTTACTATTAGTAATTTCCGGGACTCTTTTCTACTACTAAGTCGTTGTTCTCCGCTACAGCGGACGCTTTCCTGGGGGGACGAGTCGAGCCTGTAGTCTCTCCCACGCGCGTGTCCCCTAAGAGTCGCCGCCTATGCTCCGAACAACTAAAATTCTTTGATATCAAGTGAAAACTGTATATAATCTCAGATATAAAAGAGAACATCTTTAGTTAAATTAATATTTACCAAAACGGAATTCATTCAGAACGAGGTATCCTTATAGTTATGGATTAGTACAAGAATTAACTCACTGCCTCTTTACTTAGCTTCAAGGGATTAGTGTTTAAAATATAATTTGTAACATGAGCGCTTATTCTCCTACATAAAATAATTTAAAAAGTATTTCTCTTTGGGGAACGTCTAGCAACTTAAATTTTTCCAGAAATTTTCTTTTATCATAATTTACATGGTGAATAGTAACAGTTGTTTTGCCAGTTGAAACGTCAATAATTGCATATGGAGCAGTGCTTCCTTTTGATACTCCGAGAGCTCCTGGATTTAAATAAATCTGCTTGTCATTTGAGAAAAAATGTTCAGGATGATGATGTCCAAAACAGATTATGTCTGCGGGATATGATTTAAACATTTTCTCCATGTTTTCTAATGTGGCATCTAAAATGGTGTAAAAGGGCTCATCCTTTATATGGGCGAATCTCTTTTTTTCTTCTATATGATAATGAATGCCGAGAATATGCACTCCATTTATATCTTTTTCAAGAATACGTGGAAGATTCTTAAGTCTGTCTGCATTTCTATCGCTTAATTGGTCAGCTATCCAATGATGATGTTCGCGAGTATGCTTATAGCTATCTGGATGACCTTCTCCTATTTTGAGAGATAGTACAGCCTCATCATGATTACCTGTAATCATTCGGATATCAGGTCGAGAAAATAAAAGATCTAGCACTTCGTTTGTATCTGGTCCCATTGCAATCATATCGCCCAAGCACCAGATTTCTTCTATATCTGATCTTGCATCAATATCCTTTAAGGCGGCTTTCAGTGCAAGTCCATTTCCATGGATATCTGTGAATATGGCAATTTTCATAGCTACTATCTCCTATATTTACATAAATTTTTCCTTCTTTTTTATTATATCAAATAGAGATTAGGGGGCATTTAGCATTCATAAAAGAATTAAATAAATTGACCGAAAGGGATATAGAAAATATGTTAAAATAAGTATAAACGAATTTACAGAATTTTTAAATATAGAGCGCTGATTAGCAACTAAGGTGGGGGGATAAAGTGATATGAAATCTAAATTGATAATTTTAGGAGTAAGCCATGCATATCAGCTAGTTTCAAGAGAATGTCAACCTGCCGTTTATCGTGCATTCTTTGATCGAGTAAAGCCAGATTTAATAGGAATAGAAAGAAGTCCTGAAAAATTTGCCCGATTAGACTTTCAGGATTTTACTTATGAGCAGCAGGAAATTATTTTACCGTATGCGCGACAAAGGGGAATACCTGTTTTTCCCTTTGATTGGAATGCCTCCCCAAATGATCAACAATTAGCACTCGGTATAAATGATATTGATCAACCAGCATTTGTCAGAGGAGAAAACTCTTTTAAGAAATTTGTATCTTTTCCTAACTTAAAAGAAGACTTCTTTTATTCCGAAAGAAAAGAAGTCATTAAACAGATGAATGAGTGGATTCAAACGAAATCATCAGGGGAAAAGGATTTTTCAAGAAGACTCTTTCAGTATAGAACTTATATGCAGGCAATGAGTATTAAAGCCATAGCCAAAGAAAATGCAGGTAAAACATTATTAATCATTGTTAACCACCTACACAAGAACGATATAGAAAATATATTATTTAACAATCCATCCGTTGAGATTATCCAACCTTCCAAATTTGGCTACCCATCAGTAGAGGAAATCAAAGAGCATATAGAGGTAAAGGATGCGTTTGCTATTTGTTCCTTTAATATTTTAGGCTTGCAGTCAGACTATGGAGTAGATGTAAAGTGGGTAGAAGAAAACTTAAACATATTAAGAGAACATGATTATACAAGTGAAGTAAAGCTAATAGAGACTAAATTAGAGCTATTAAAGGAAACAATTACGGAATCCGAGGCGATAAAAAGATACATTGAGCTTGAGAAGGAGTTAAACTACTACCAACGCTTTACCTACACAGGGGTGAAGGATAAATCGAGAATAGATTCTTATTTCGATCCCTTTGGTAATTTATCTGTAAAGAACCGATTAAGAGTAGAACTTGGTAAAAACTTTTATAATATAAAGCAAAAAGATAAAGTTCAGGTTTTAAAAGAAGAAATATTAAATATGAGTAGCTTAACCATTTTTCAAGAAAGACAGCTAGAGGCCTATTGGAGTATGTATATTTCAACCATTTAAAAAGATAACCCTTTCGTTTATATAACGAAATGATGATAGGATGTTATTACTTTGAATGATTTAATGTTTAATTCCTATCAACAAAAAGAAGACATTGAAAGGAACTTGAAGCAAATCAATTTAGAGTATGAAAAAATTAAAGACTATGTAGACTTTGATGTATTCTTTTTTGAACAATTAGGTAAGTATCAAGTGGGCTATAGTTTCGATTTAGATGGAAATTCTCTTATAACCGGTGAAGAGGGTTCCTGGGATGATAACTGGATTGTTATTGCTTATGAAACGCTGTGTGGTGATCCAATTATTATAGGTTTAAATGAAGAAGGTTACCCAGTGTCATTATTGTTGCACGGATTAGGGAGTTGGGGAACTGGTAGTTTCCTTGCGAATTCAATGGATTCATTCATAAATATTCTAATAGAAATAAAATGTTTTCTTGAAGAAAAAGAATTATTATTAGGAAATCAATCAATAAAGGTAAATGATGTAAAATCACTATTAGCAAAAATAATAGCAAAAAATAATTTCTCTGATTATGAGATATGGGAGTCATTATTAAACCCTTTGTTCATTATTGCCGAAGAATATGAAGAAGCAATGGTGTACAAGGTGAGAGAAATGAAAACAGCTGGAAAGAAAATCACTGAAATCCTTTCTTTACTTAATATCCCGCCTAAAAATGTATATGAGTACATGAAGAAAAATTAAACACTACATTCAAATAGTCAAAAAGGGACTGCAACAAAACTTAATTGATTAGTTAAGGATAGATAAAACCAATAAATTAAAAAGGCTATATTAAAGTTAGTTTTAAAAATGTTCATAAAAAATGAGCTGGGATATGTATCTCCAAGCTCATTTTATTTTACTAAGGCAACCGTTAGTATAAGTGCGTTCTTTCACAATCCAGTTTAACTATATGGAAATTTAGCTATGAATAGTATTAAGACTATAATTCTTCATCATAAATCAACTTTCACCATTCCATTTTAATAAATCCACTAAAAAAATTCCAACAATATACAGTTTGCCGTTTCCCATAAAAAATTATTCTTTAATGATATTTTCAATTGTAAAGGTTAACCAACCTTCTCTATAATTAGCCTCAATCGTTCCACCATGAAGCTCTATAATCCTTTTAGATATGGCAAGTCCAATACCAGACCCTCCATCTTCCTTCCTTGCCATATCTCCTCGATAAAAGCGTTCAAATAATTTATTTACGTCTTGTACGGGTAAGTTCTCTACTTGATTGGATATAGTAAAAATAGCTTTAATGCCAACTATATGAAGATCTACTTTTAATATAGAGGGTTTTTTGCTGTATTTTATTACATTCATTAGAAGATTGTCATAGACACGCACCATTTTTTCAATATCTATAGATACGTGTATATCTTCTTCAGTTATCGATTTTTGAATGTCCAGTTCTTCCTTTTCTAAAATTGGCATGTACTCTCCTAATATTTGTTCTAATAATCCGCCTAACTCAACTTCAGTAAAGTTTAATTTTAGATCAGGACTTGTAAGTTTGGTGTATTCAAATAGTTCATTAATAAGTTTGCTGAAATTTTGTGATTTAGAATAAATGGTTTCCAAATAATCATATAATTGTTCGTCATCTCTATATTCTTTTTTTCTCAACAAATCTACATATCCAATGATAGAAGTTAAAGGTGTACGCAAATCGTGAGAAATATTTGTAATAAGTTCATTTTTTGCACTCACTATTTGCCTCTCATGTTCGAACTTACTTTTCAACTCTTTTGACATATAGTTGATATTTTTAGCAAGCTGACTTAACTCATCATTTCCCTTAATTTCAATAGTAGTACCCAGATTTCCATTTGCAATGGTTTGAACACTATCTGTAATATGTTGAAGATATTTTATTTTTCTACGAATCATTACTAAAAGACTTATAATAAAAGTTAAGATAACAGTAGTTATCCAAATGAAATAATAGATAGTTATCCCAATAAAATTAGGTTTTTTTAAAAAAATATCCATGACATATAGTATAATATTACTAACAATTGGGACTGAGATAAAAAAGCTTATTGCTATTGCTGTAAGGAGTTGAACGCTTAGCTTTTTACTCCTCATATTTTATACCCCACTCCCCAAATGGTTTTGATGTAAATAGGATTTTTCGGATCATCTTCAATTTTGAATCTGATTTTTGTAATATGAACCATTACAGTGTTATCAGATTTAAAGTAATTCTCTTTCCAAACAGCTTCATATATTTTCTCGACGCTAAGGACAATGCCTTTATTACGTGCGAGAAGTTCAAGGATATCAAATTCTTTTGGTGTAAGCCTTACTTCGCTACTCTTAATCCACACTTGGCGAGTATCTGTATTTATCGTTAAATCAACAATCTTAATAACACTCTTATTACTTTCTGTTTTAATATTATATTTTTTATACCTTCTGAGTTGAGATTTGACCCTGGCTATTAATTCTAAGGGGTTAAACGGTTTGCTTAGATAATCATCTGCACCAGAAACTAGCCCTTTAATTTTATCGATATCCTCGGATTTAGCTGATAGCATGATGATAGGCATATTACGTGCTTCCCTAATTTTCAAACATGCCTCGATTCCATCCATTTTAGGCATCATAATATCCAAAATAATCAAATCATAATTATGGGCTTCCAATAATTCCAATGCTTCTAGGGCGTCGCTCGCCTTGGTTATTTCTAGCCCTTCATTTTCTAAATAGATGGAAATTAGATTTCTAATTTCTAGATCATCATCAACAATTAAGACCTTTCCATTCAAATCAATTCACACCTTCTATAAGATTCTCCATATATTAATTACTACAACCGAATACATATGCTGGGGGAATATTTCTATACTCACGTGTTATATTAACATGCTTAAAATAGTGACCAATAAGTCCTTTCTTAAATAACGTATATTGGAAAGTAATAAAAATCCCATTTTTCCTTAACAGATTTTTCGTATTAATTAATATATCTCTTGAGACACTTTTTGGCAAACTTGCAAAAGGAAGACCAGAAACTACATAATCTAGATATGGGATATTAAAGTCCTTTGTATACTTGTTGATATCCTCAGCAGAACCATGAATAATAATCAGATTCCTTTCGTACTTATACCTTTCTTCTAATAACATACAAAACTCTTTATTGCTCTCAATCAACATAACAACCGTATGTTCAATTCTGCTTTTAATAATCTTATTTGTAAAAACTCCTGTACCCGGACCCAATTCTACGATGTATTTTGCATTATGGAAATCAATACTATCTACCATTTTTTCCGCAAGATAATTTGAACTTGGCAAGACTGCACCAATCTCCCTAGGGTTTAATAAATATTGAAAAATAAAACTGAAAGCTTTCATGTACACTATCACTCCATAGGTTTGAATTTTCTACGGCTTTAGAATACATTTCAAACCTAAAGAAACAGTAGGAAAAATACTTAAGAATCCTTAAGATTTTTAAAGTACATAGTGATTAGTTTTATTAGATGTTGAGAAGTTGTCATATTACCATTTTACGAAAAACAACTTCTACCTTTACCTTTAACAGAGCCATTAAAAAAAGAGGGTGGCCGGAATATTAGTCACAGCCATCCTCTTTTTAAGTTTTTTGAAGATGTGTAATAAGGAGACCCAATGTTGCAAGAGAAATTATGCTTTTCTTATGCGCGTATGATTACTCACTATTTTCAGACTCAGCAAGTGGCTTTCGTTTATGCTTTATGTGCTTAAATACGTAATATAAGGCAATAGATACAAATATAATGCCTAAAATCAAATATTCATCTAAATCTGCAGACAAAATTCCAGCGGGGATTAGAGCAAGCACAAAGAAGTATATGAAATTACCAACTGTTGTTGCGATGGTAAAAGGAAAAATTCGTAAAGTACTTAACCCACCTAATATATTCACAAGGCTTGTTGGAACGAAAGGAAACAGTCTAGCTTGAAAAACGTAAGCAAATCCATTTACGTCTACTTTTTCAATTACTTTTGTATTAAACTTATGAATAATCATACTTTGGAAAATGTATCGAACTCCATAAAAAACAATGATGGAAGCAATAACACTAGTAAACCAGCTCCATAAAAATCCGTTTATAAAACCAAATAAAGTAATATTAATCGTTATAACTAAGATTAGAGGAAATACAGTAAATGAATTTTGAATAAGCATGATCAGTCCCATGAAAAATAAGGCATAGCCAATGTTTTTGTCTAAAAATTCTTTTGCTTTATCTACATCTCCTTTTAAGAGAATATTGATTAGGTCTTGGTTAAATAGGAAAAAGAATAACAGGAATAGAAATCCGCCTACTAGTATCCATTGTTTTTGTGAGAGATTTACTTTTTTCTTTTTCATAACTCACCTGTTTCTTTCTAAATTGAAATAAACCTTATTTTATTCCCTCATCGTACCATTTTCTGCTCGTTATCTAAACTTTGATGTACCGCTATTTTACTAAAATTATTGGGAGGTTATTGTATTGTCACATAAAGGGTCCGATGTTTATAATCAGCCAGATTTTTTTTCGAATTATTTAAATAGAAGAGGTCGACCGGATAGTCCAAATAATGCAATTGAAGGACCAATTATGTTTGAGCTAGTAGGTAATTTTAAGAATAAGTCCATATTAGATTTAGGCTGTGGTGATGGTTTATTTGGTAAGGAATTATTACGAGATGGGGCAGCTAAGTATACAGGTGTTGAGGGATCCAGAAAAATGGCAGATGTTGCGACAACAAATTTAAAAGACACAAACGGAGAAGTGATTTTGAATACAATGGAATCCTATTCTTACCCGGAGAACTCGTTTGACTTAGTTACTTCGAGATTTGCTATACATTATGTGTCTAATATAAATGAGTTATTCCGCTCTATACATAAGAGTCTAAAGAATAATGGAAAATTAGTGTTTAGTGTCCAACATCCTCTCACGACATCTTCCTTTTTAAGCAAGCAAACAGGAGAGAGACGTGAGAATTGGATTGTGGACAATTATTTTATAGATGGTGAAAGAGAAGAACCTTGGATTGATCATGTTGTGGTGAAATTTCACCGCACAATTGAACAATACTTTACAGCGTTACGTGAAGAAGGCTTTACTATCTTGGAATTACGCGAAGGTACACCTAAGCGTGAGCACTTCTCGAGTGAGGAAGAATTTAAGAGAAGGCAAAGGATACCTGTTGTATTAGCCTTTTCCTGCGTAAAAAATGGTTAAATGTTATCTATTATCTTTTGGTTAGAGAACTTCCATACAACAGTTAATAGATAGCATGACACGATGAGCATGAGCAAGGAGCCGCCAATAACAACAGCTTTGACAGATATCCAGCCTGCGAATATACCAAAAAGCAATACTGCAATCATTTGAACGAAGCTGGAAGCCATTTCATATAAGCTTGAGATTCTTCCCATCATATTAGAGTCTATATGAGATTGTATAAACGTCATATAACCGGTATTGGCTATTGAAAGAAAAAATGACAAGATTAGAAATCCGAGACTTGCAACAAAATAGGTAGTAGAAATACTATAAATAAAATATCCAGTTGCTACTAAAAGTGTCCCAACGCTCATTAAAGCTTTAGGTGAAAGAAATCTTACTAATAGATTCGTACATATGGCGCCTAATAGAAAGCCTACTCCTCCTATGCTTACAAGTGAGCCATAAGCAGCGTCCGTGAGGGAGAGAACCTCTTTAGCAAATGCAACTTCAGTAGAGTCTAATGCAGCAGTCAACAGCATTGTTCCTTGGAAAGTCATATAAATTAAGAAAAAGGGTAATGATTTTTTACTGAACTTCCAAACTAATAACCAATCTTCTCGCACCTCTTTTAAATCGAGGTGTTTTTTTGCTTCTATTGTAGCATTGAGTTTATTGGGCAAGAACGAAGTCCATATGCCGCAGCAAATAAAAATAATAATATTTACTAATAGAGAAAACTCAAGTGGGACAAGCATAAATAGAATCCCAGCTAGGAAGGGACCCGTCACAAAGGCACCTGAATGAACAAAGCTTAGCAAGGCATTAAATTTGTTTCGCTCCTCTTCTGGTAGCAATAAAGTCATATAAGTAAATGAGCTTGTTTCAAACATAGCACCAGCCATTTGAATAAATAAAACCATCACATAGATTGCCCATAGCGAATCGACCAAGAGCAATGACCCTACAAGAAGGGCTCGTAGTAAATCTAAAAATATCATTAAATGCTTTGTAGATACTCGGTCGATTACACTTCCAGCCCAAGGCCCTATTAACATACTAGCAAATGGTTTAATTATATATAATCCAGTAACGGCTAATACAGACCCGGTTTTCTCCAAAATAATTAAATTGAGGGCAAGTAAATAAATCCAGCCTCCAATGTTTGCAAGCCCCACTACACCTAAATAGAGTGTTCTTGTTTTTCGATTACTCATTTATATTCCTCCCGACATGATAATTATTTACAAATAAAAAAATCCCACCCCCAAGACGTTTGTCTTGGGGACGAGATTATCATGTCGTGGTGCCACCCCAGTTTGTTCCATTGTCACCAATGGAACCTTTTCAAGTACGGCATAGAATATGCTTATACTTTAGCTCTATAACAGGAGCACCCGTCACATCATACCCCGTATAGAACAGGTCCTATGTGAAGCTCAGAGGCTTGTTTCAGTAATTTCTTCTTCATCCCTTTTCAGCTACGGGGACTCTCTTTGGAAGACTTTAAATTACTTACTCTTCTCTTCGTCGCATTTAATTTACAATATCATACCATAAATTCGTTTAATTTCTACTTAGAATTTAAAATGGAATAAAATAATTTTAGATTACTCAAACTTTATGGGAGAGGAGTGCTTTTATTGAAGAATTTAAAGGAGTCTATTCAAAGGTATGCTTTACCACTATCTATGAATGAGGACTTTAACCCTCTTTTAGAGGCAATTGGGGAAGCTAAAATTGTTTTACTTGGAGAGGCGAGTCACGGGACCTCGGAATTTTATAAAGTAAGAGCAGAGATTTCCAAAAGGTTAATAAAAGAAAAAGGTTTTACGTTGATAGCAGTTGAGGGGGACTGGCCCTCCACCCAGCAGGTTAACCGATTTGTAAAAGGTTACAGTAAATATTCCAATGTTAAAGAAATGCTCCAGTCTGCATTTGAACGATGGCCAGCTTGGATGTGGGCAAATGAAGAAATTACAGAATTTACGGCATGGTTAAGGACTTATAATGACAATAAGGTTAAGGAAGACAAAGTGGGATTCTATGGAATAGATGTCTATAGTCTATGGGAATCCTTAGATGAAGTCATTCGTTATTTGAAGGAAACCGATCCAAATGGAGTGGATCTACAATTTGCTCAAAGAGCCTTTTCTTGTTTTGAACCGTTTAACCGTCATCCGGAAACGTACGCGCTATCGACGTTAGATATTTCGGAAGCTTGCATAGAAGAAGTGTCAAAGCTTATCAAGTCCATTAGGGCACATGAAGACAATTTTAAAGACGAGGAAGAAAATGACTTAAATTTAAAGATGAACGCTATGGTTGCACAAAATGCAGAGGAGTATTACCGAGCGATGGTTCGAAGTGATAACCTGTCTTGGAATGTGCGGGATGAACATATGGTAGAAGCAATCAATGAAATAATGGATTATGACGGAAAGAATGCAAAAATAATTATTTGGGAGCATAATACGCATATTGGTGATGCTTCAGCTACAGATATGAAAGATGCAGGTATGCTAAACGTTGGTCAAATTCTTCGACTTCAAAATAGAAAAGATAACGTATTTGCTGTGGGATTTGGTACTTACTCTGGAACAGTTGTTGCAGCAGATGAATGGGGTATTCCGTACAAAAAGGAAAAGGTTCCCCCAGCACGAAAGGATTCTTGGGAGGATGTACTCCATGAAGCAGGAGCAGAAGATAAGATGCTGATCTTTAATGAAGAGAATCGTTATCTGTTCAACCAATGGATCGGTCACCGAGCAATTGGAGTAGTGTATAACCCTGCATTTGAAGCATATGGAAATTATGTGCCCTCCAAAATAAGTGAACGGTATAATGCGTTTATTTATTTGGAACATACTCAAGCTTTAAGGCCTTTAGATTAGGGTGAGAAGAGTAGGAGACTTTACACCGCTTCTTTTAATATCTAGAACTTGAAAAGTTAGACTATAGGAAATTAGACCGTATTTTTTTAATATATTATATTTTAACTTATTATCTTACAATTACGTGTTAAACTAACAGAAAATAGAAAAGATGGAGGTAGAAAAGTGCTGGTTTGGAAAAAACTATTTTTCACAATAGTATCTATCATGTTACTAGTAAGCGCTGTGTTAGTGCCAACTACAGCTTCTTCATCAGTAGAGGCTGCTACATCCTATGCTAGTTTAACGAATAAATTAAATACGATAATGGCAGATACCCGCATGAAGAATGCAACAACTAGTATTACGATTAGAAAAGCATCGACTGGAGAGGTTATCTATGAGCGAAATGGGGATAAAGGCATTACTCCTGCCTCATCCTTAAAATTATTAACTGGCGCAGCCGCTTTGGATACTTTAGGTGAAAATTTTCAATTCTCTACTGCTGTATTAATGGATGGAAAGATAAATAAGGGTACCTTGCAAGGTAATCTTTACTTGAAGGGTCAAGGAGATCCAACGTTATTGAAGAGCCATTTTGACAATTTTGCCGCTGGTTTATCTAAAAAAGGTATTAAACACATTTCAGGAAATCTAGTAGGTGATGACACTTGGTATGAGAGTGTTCGGTTGTCTGCTGGTATTTTAGCAGAGGACGTGCCTTATTATTATGCAGCTCCTATTTCTGCGCTGACCTTATCTCCAAATGGAGACTTTGATGCGGGCTCTGTGATTGTAGAAGCGAAACCGACTAGCAATGGAAAAGCTACAAGAGTAACCTTAACTCCAAATACAGGCGTATTACAGGTCGTCAACAGATCCAAGACAGTACCAAAAGGAAATAAAAATACGTTAAAAATTACTCGTGAAGTGGGAACAAACAAAGTTATTGTAACAGGGAGTTCTCCTATTGGGACATCCGGATCTAAGGAATGGATTGCTGTAAAAGACCCAACGATGTATGCTTTAGATATTTTCAAGCGATCTTTAGCTGAAAAGGGGATAAGCCTAAGCAAGAGTACTAAATTAGTGAAGGGGAAAGCTCCAGCGAGCGCAAAAACTTTACTATCTAAAAAATCTCAGCCTTTAAAAGATTTAATCGTTCCATTTATGAAGTTAAGCAATAATGTGCATGCAGAGATTTTAGCTAAGGAAATGGGTAGAAAGGTTTATGGTGAAGGAAGCTGGGACGCGGGCTTACAGGTAATGCGTGACTATGCATTTTCAGTGGGGATAGACGTTTCTAAATGGAAATTCGAGGATGCCTCTGGGCTATCATACTCTAACAAAATTACATCTAGCGAGCTTTCTCATTTGTTATACGTGATTAGAAAAGAGCCTTGGTATAACACGTATTACAAGAGCCTACCTATTGCTGGATCTAAGGATCGATATGTTGGGGGAACATTACGCTACAGACTAAATACAGCCCCTGCTGCAGGAAATATCATGGCGAAAACAGGAAGTCTTAAAAACATTAAAGCACTTGCTGGCTATGCCAAAACAAAAGACGGAGAACTACTCATATTTACCGTACTAACAGAAAACAACAAAACAAGCACAATCCCTTCCATTGACCAAATTGCAACAGCCATAGCAAACCATAAATAACTAGATTACAGCAATGTTGCAGGTGCCTGGCACCTGCAACATTGCTGTAATCTTTTTGTGTATATGTTTATGCTAATAGAATTTTGTAATATACTGAAGAGAATAGTGAGGTGTTGGATGTGGCTCGTGAGCGAAAATTTACAGATGAGCATCTTTTTCAGGAAACAAAGGAACTAATTATCCATGATGGTTATGAGGCTTTTACTTTTAGTAAACTGGCTTCTAGGTTGAAGGTTTCAAGAGGAAGTATTTATAAGTATTATGAAAATAAGGATGAACTTATCTCAGAGTTTTTAATGTATGAAATGGCTAGATTTTTAAGTGACTTTGAAAAATTAAATAAAACGGCAGATTTTCCAACTCAATTTAATGAGTTAATTGATTTTATTTTTACGCAAAGTAATATTTACGGTGTGTTGGAAATCATCGGTCAAATCCCGGCACCTACAACAAAGCGAGCATTGAATAATAAATCTAAAATAAGCGAATACTATATTAGTATGTATCAGCAATTTGAAGGGTTTATTGAGCTGGGAAGAAAAGAAGGAGTTATTAAAGAGCATTTGCCTACGGCTATTTTGTTGGGGATGATCTTTCAAATTATTGCGATTCCTAATCATTTTAATATTCCAGAGAAAGAATGGATTGGTTCTATCAAGGAAATTTTAAGTAGTGGGATGTTCAAGCACGATTAATTGACAGGAAAAGGATAGAAAAGGATAATGTAAATGAAAATGTTTTTTTATTCAAAGTGACACTAGTGTCACTTAAATAAGCTAGTAGGGAGTGGAATTGTTGAAAAAGTTACTAGGAAGTGTAACAGATTTTGTGGCCACTAAAAAAGGGATGTGGACCACAATTGGAGTATGGCTAGCCATCACAGTCTTACTGACTGTATTTGCACCTAGCGCAGGAGAATATAAAGTATCAAGCGTAGCGTCTTTACCTGAGGATGCTCAATCAGTAATTGCGCAGAATCATATTGATGAGCATTTTAAGGATGCGGAAAGTCTTCCGGCTATTCTGGTGTTACAATCTAAGGACTCAGAAATCGATGTTGCTGCACTTGGGGAAGCGTTGGATAAAGTAAGTGCTGCAAATATTAATGGTGTTAAGGAAGTTGTTCCTTTTAGTAGCCTGCCACCTCAAGCTTTAGCTGGATTCTTTTCAGAGGATAAAAGGACAGCAGTTGTGCCATTAAACTTTGTAACGTCTTTAGAAACGGCTGAATTAGAAAAATCCTTAGAAGATATTAGAGACATTGTTTCTGAAGAATCTGGGACAGAGGTATATATTACTGGACCAGCAGGTATTGCTGTAGACACAACTAATTTGTTTGAAAGAGCAGATTTAGTTTTAATTTTAGCAACTGTTGGTATCATATTAATTCTTTTAATCGTTATTTATCGTTCTCCATTGTTAGCAATTATTCCATTATTGGCTGCTGGTATTGTGTATCAGGTAGTTAACCAATTGCTTGGTATTTTGGGAGCTGGTGGTTTAGACTTAGCAGTCCAATCCGTATCGATCATGTCTATTCTGCTATTTGCAGCAACCATAGACTATTCTTTATTTGTTTTCTCTCGTTACCGAGAAGAACTAAAGAATTACGATAGTAAGTTTGATTCGATGAAGTGGGCTATGAGAGAAACAGGTATTCCTGTATTCTTCGCGGGTGGAACTGTGCTTGCTGCAATGCTAGTATTGTTCTTTGCGAACTTCGGAGATTATAAAAACTTTGCTCCGATCTTTGGTACAACAATGTTTGTTATTATGTTTGCTTCTGTAACATTAATCCCTGCATTGTTCACATTATTTGGTCGTAAATCATTCTGGCCACGCATTCCTAAATACGGGGAAGGGGAAGAGAAGGTCAATAGACTATGGAGTAAAATTGGTTCATTCGTTGCGAGAAAACCAATTGTAGCTGCTCTTATTATATTAGTTATTTTAGTTGTTTCGGCTTTAAATATGTTCAATCTGAAATACGAATTTGACACGATGAAGTCATTCCCAGAAGATATGCCATCACGTATGGGTTATGAAATCATGGAAGAAGAGTTTGCTAAAGGTGATTTAGCACCAACTACTGTACTTTTTGAATCAAAGGAAGAAGTTACAGAGGAAGTTCAAGCCAGCATTCTGGAGCAACTTCAAAAACAAGATCTAGTTAGCTCTGTACGTCCAACAGGTGTATCAGAGGATGGCTTAGCAGTTCAATATCAACTAACCTTTGAGGAAAGTCCTTATTCTACTGAATCAATGGATGCTCTGGAAAAGATGGTAGAAGAGAAAGAGGATATTGTTTCATCTATAGATGCTAACGGCGAGTTATACTTTGCAGGAGAGACAGCTTCTCAAGTGGATGACCGCGCTGTAAATGATCGTGATTTAATAGTTATTGTAGTACTAGAAACTATCCTAATCTTCATCCTATTAATCGTATTAACTAAGTCTATTAAGATGCCTATTTATATGATGGGAACGATACTTTTATCATTCTTGGCTGCATTAGGTTTAGGGATGTTCTTATCTAATTTATTCTTTGACATTGATACGATTAGTAACCGTGTTCCGTTGTATTCCTTTGTATTCTTGGTCGCGCTTGGTATAGATTATAATATTATTTTAATCTCTCGTTTCTTAGAGGAAAGACAGAAGCATTCTGTGAAGGAAGCTGTTCAAATAGCTGTGTCGCACACAGGTGGAGTAATTTCCTCGGCTGGTATTTTATTGGCAGCTACATTTGCTGTGTTAATGACTCAGCCAATACAATTATTATTCGTCTTTGGATTCATAGTAGCGGTAGGTATTATACTCGATACTTTCTTGATTCGCGGTATTTTACTACCAGCATTAATTGTTTTGTTTGAAAAGGATAAAAATAAATAAACTAAGAAAAAAGCTTGAATCATTAGTTATTTAATGATTCAAGCATTTTATTTTTGGAGTAGAAAAGGTAATTGTACTCATACTAGGTTTTATTAGGGGCTAGCAGGCATAGTGTAAATTTCAATAAGTTCAGAAACTGTGACAAATTTATAACCCTGTTGTTGAAGCTCTGGTAGTATTTCCTCCAACGCTTGGATGGTTTGTGAGCGGTCTCCTCCTGAATCATGAAACAAAACGATATTCCCTGGCTGAACTCCAGACAATACTTTTTTCACTATCTTTTTGACACCTGGGGTTTTCCAATCCTCCGTATCTTGATGCCAGGACCACATGATCACCTTATAACCTTCATTTATCGCTGTATTAATAATTTTATCGTTATACTGTCCACCTACCGGTCGATAAAAGATTGGGTAAGTACCAGTAATGTCGTGAATAATATCATTCGTTTTTTTTAATTCTTCCTTTAACTTTGCAGGGGAAATGCTTAATGGGTGGGTATACGTATGGTTGGCAATCTCATGGTTTTCTTCCCCAATTCTAGATACAACTTCCGGATATTTTTCAGCTCTTTCTCCAATTACAAAAAAGGTAGCTTTGGCATCGTATTTTTTCAGTAAATCTAAAACCTGCGGAGTGTATGTAGGATGTGGCCCATCATCAAAGGTCAAAGCAATGACTTTTTCATCTGTTTTAATCTCCCAAAGGACATAACCCTTTTCTTCGTAATATGGTCGTCCCTTATCCTTGGCAGAAGTAGCGAAACCAATACCAATACCAAAGAACACAAGGAATACTACTCCAACTTTAATGACTAATGATTTCATCTCGCTATATTCCTCCTTGCCATTTTAATTGGGCGGAAGTAATACATTATCCTTCAAGTTATTGTTGCCTAAGCCAAACTGAATATACAAACCAAGCTCTCCCAAAAAAATACAGAAGTATGATCAGATGCAGGAATGTTACAGGTGCCTGGCACCTGTAACATTCCTAAAACTATAATTAGCAAAAATAAAAGGCTTAGAAACTAGAAAACTAGTCGCCAAGCACTTTAAATTAAAATATCTTTTTCCGGTCTCGCTCTTCTTTAAGTATCTCCACAGATTCTCTAAATCGTAAGGAATGAATGTTTTCTCTTTCTCTTAAGAATCGAAGAGCATCATTAATACCAGGGTCATCTGAGATATCAATCAGCCATTGATAAGTTGCACGGGCTTTTTCCTCCGCTGCTATATCCTCATATAAGTCAGCAATTGGGTCTCCCTTAGATTGAATATACGTAGCAGTAAAGGGAACACCACCAGCATTTTCATAGAATAAAGAATGTCCATGATTCACAAAATGAGCTCCTAAGCCTGCTTTTTCTAATTGTTCAGGAGTAGCATCCTTTGTCAGCTTGTAAATCATCGTTGCAAGCATTTCTAGATGAGAAAACTCTTCCGTAGAAATATCTGTTAGAACACCTATTACCTTATCAGGAACAGTATATCGTTGATTCATATATCTTAATGCAGCAGCCAGCTCTCCATCAGCACCGCCATATTGCTCCATAAGATACCTAGCAAGCATCGGATTGCATGTGGTTACCTCAACAGGATAAAGCAGCTTTTTCTCATAAACCCACATTATTTATCCCCTTTCTTAAATTTGCCATGGCCATGGAGTAGAGTTCCATCGCCAGCCAACCTCTAATGCCTGCTTGGAGGGAATAGTATTTAATGAAATTGGTCCATATTGTGCTTCATATTTCTTTCTGACAGCAGCTGCATTTTTTATAGCTTCTCTCCATTGTTCTAGAGCATCCATATCATCCGGATGTGTATCTGTGTAAAGTGTTAGTTCCACAACAACAAAGTCCATTTGTTGAACCTGTTTCAATAAATTCCATTGGTGATCGCTGGACGTCAAGAAATTCCCTCCTCCCTATAAAATCCATCAACAAATTGTGGCCATAAAGAACCTTGCTTTAAAGCTTCTGCTGGTGTATTTTGCGGCAGTCCTGGTGGTTGAAAATTAGTAAATAGCTGTGGAGGAAGTACAAATTTCTTAACTAAAATAGGAGGGCAAGGGTCCCGTGGAGAAACGTATGGCTTATAACTACCTCGAAATTGCCAATTTTCCATCTGTTATCACTCCTTCAAATTAACCTATGAAAAACAAATCCTATTCATACTTGAAGGACTAGCAATAATTTATAGAGTTCTATTATTACAGGTGCCTGGCACCTGTAATAATAGAAGGAATCATATTCCTAGGAAAAATAGTGTTAATGGGATAGTGATAATGCTTAGAATGGTAGTGATAAAGGTCATAAACGAAACGAGATCCGGTTCGGTGCCAAACTGTAGGGCGAGGAGAGTTGTGTTGGCAGCAGTTGGCATAGCTGATTGGATAATAAATACGGTTTTATATAAATCATCTAAAGGCATAAATGAAACAATTACTGCTGCAACTAAAGGTGATACTGCCATACGTATAATGGTCGCTGTTGATACCAAACGATACGCTACCTTCTTTTTAGAAATAACGGCAAGCTGCATACCTAATACAAGCATAACTGTAGGGATAGAAGCGTCCGCGGCAAGGCCAACTCCCTCCATTACTGCTTGAGGAACTGTTATATCTACTAACTGGAGTAAGATACCGAGTGCTGAAGCATAAGCCAAAGGCATTCTTAACACTTTATAAATAGCCTGTTTCCATGTAGCTTTTTCCTCTCCACCTAATGATGCAAAGAATATTCCGATCGTATTAATGATTAACCCGTGGAAAACCATAATTACGACAGCATAATCAAACCCAACTGCTCCTAAAGCGAATAGAACTACAGGAGCCCCATAATTACCGCTATTCGGAAAAACGCTTCCTAAAATCAATGCGGACAACTCTGAACGCGTAGTTTGCATAAAAAGAGAAGACAACCAAGCGATTAATAACAGAGAAAATGTTAGTCCAAGACAAGCGATAAGAATATATACATAATCTATGGATAGCTCGTGTGTATAAAATGTTCGGAAGGCTAAAAAAGGAGACATCAAATAAAGAGCGGCAGAGGAAATAGATTTAATATCAAATCCTATCAACCGTTGTCCTATAAAACCAATAAAAAATATAATAAAGACCGGCAAAATTATTAAAAGCAAATTCATTCTATTATCACCCCAAATATTATTACTATTGTTACAGGTGCCTGGCACCTGTAACAATAGTAATAAAAAAAATATAAATAAGTTCGATATCCGTAATATATAAAACTATATCATTTGTTGAATCTTTTTTCTGAAATAATTAAATGATGAGGAGTCAGGTTTTCTTTAGCTAAGCTTTTAGAAATCGAAAAGTTTATCATTTTACAAGTGTTTCTAAGCTCAGTCTCTTGCAATCGAGTTGAAATAGAAAAGCTATAGTCATGAGAGCTGCTTCCTGAAATTTCCCGTTCGCTTGTCAGGTAAGATATAGGAACTTGTTCTTTTGTTATTCTTATGTTAAATTTATATCGTAATATACGATATAAAAGGAGGCAAAAAATGAGCATTCAAGTCAATCAATTGAATCAGTATTGGACAGACATTTATTTTTATTTACATTATCCACATGTGGATAAAATAACTCATCAAGCAGTACGAATACTTCAGCTTATAGATAAACAACCGAATACCGGGATAAATGAAGTGGCAATGGTTTTACAAATATCGCATAATACTGCCTCAGAACATGTGAAAAGACTAATAGACAAAAAATACATAATAAAAGAGACGAGTGGAGAGGACCGTAGAAGGGTCATATTACGCTTAACCGAGCTAGGGTCAAATGTTTTATATCGAAATACAAGCCTGGATGATGAAAAATTAATGAAAATAGTAGAACAGCTTTCTAAGGAAGAACAAATAATAATTGAGAAAGCATTCAAGACCTTAAGTGAGGTAGCTAAAAAATGTACGTTATAATGAAAGTCGTTATTTCTGCCATTATAATAGCTATTGTAACGGAGATTTCGAGGAGATTTCCTACATATGGAGGAATTATTGCAGCTTTGCCTTTAGTAAGCTTACTAAGTATTATCTGGTTGTATGTTCAAGGAGAACAATCCCCCGCCTTGAGTAAGTTTGCTTTGGGTGTATTATGGGGTTTCCCAGCTACCGCAGTAATGTTACTTATTGTATATTTGGCCTTACAAAATTCTCTTCATCTATTTATATCCATTTTGTTAGGGATAGCAGGGTGGTTGTTCTTTTTATACATACAAGACATTGTGGTTACTTACATAAAACATATAGTCTAAAGGGGGGGACGTTGACTATCCCCTCATTCATATTTAACACCATTAGAAAGCTCTTCTAAAAATCCCCAATCCAACACAATTAATATTTTCTTCTCTTTTTTAATTATTTTCTTCTTTAAAAATGAAAGGATAATTCGATTTAAGTGTCGATGAGTTGTTCCGATGAGAGAGGCAATTTCCTCTGTTTGGTTTGTCGTTATTTCTTTGCCAAAGTAGTTGTGGATATCTCGAGTAGTTAATAAGTAGCTTGCAAATCTGGCTTCCACTGTGGCCAACAAGTTTACGCGAGATGCTGTAGTGCAGGTTTGCAATTTATAGGATAAATGCTTAGATAGCTCCCCTAAAAATAAAGAATCCTTCATTAAATATAATTCTACTGATAACTTGTCTAAAAATAATAAAGAGGTTTCTTCTACTGCCTCTACCTGTGACTGTATTTCTATCTTTTGCAAGAGCTCTATGTCACCAAAAATTGCATGAGGATGACAAAAGCGTAATAACAGCGATTTTCCTGTTTCTATACTAGAGGTTACCTTTGTCCTCCCGGTTACCTGAAAATATAATCCATCCAATTCATTTCCTTCTTTAAGTATAGCTTCACCTGGATTATAGTGACGTAGCTGAAAAGAGAGATTTTGGGGAGAGGTAATTTTCTCCTGAATATTAAATTGAGATAGATACTGGTTAATGATTGTTGGGGTTTGAATAATCTTCATCTTTTTCTCCTTTTTGGACATATGTCCTTTTTTTATTATATAGCAAATTGTTATGATTATTTTATAAGAGGAGGGATATAGGATGAAGTTTGTTTTTGATTTGGATGGAACAATTTGTTTTCAAGGGAAGCCCTTAACTCATGCGATGGTGAAAGCATTAGAAGATTTAGGGGCTATGGGGCATGAAGTAATTCTAGCCTCTGCAAGACCGATTCGTGATCTATTGCCTATTCTCCCTAAACACTTTCATCAGCTACCGATGATTGGAGGTAACGGAGCATTTGTAGCGAATGAGGGACGAATTATATCAAGCACTCATTTTGATAAGCAAACCTCTGAAAAAATTATACAGCTTCTAGGAAAATATAAAGCAGAGTTCCTAGTAGATAGCGAATGGGACTACGCTTACACAGGTGACGAAAACCATCCTATAAAAAGGAATTTGGATCCAAAGCAACAAGCTAAAAAATTGGAATTACATAAGTTAAACGAAATAGTAAAAGTAGTCATAATACATAGCAATGATCAAGAAAGCCTACTAAAGGAACTCCAAGAACTCCCAGTTGTGATTTATAACCATGGACTCGAAAAGATTTTAGATATAAGTCCACTGGGTGTTGATAAATGGAATGGATTACAAAAGCTTGGAGTACAGAGCAAGCAGTTTATAGCATTTGGAAACGACGCAAACGATGTATCTATGTTTCTTCAAGCACAAAGCTCAGTCTGTATAGGAGACTATGCAGAGCTTATTTCAATTGCTAGTTCTCATGTGGCAAACGAGGAAGAGCTAGTTATAAATAAGCTTAAAGATATTGCAAGAGATTTATAAGTGTCTTTAAGAATAAAGGAGGTGCATGCTTTTAGTGCTACCTCCTTTTAAAATTAAATATTATAAATTATCATAGTCATTATGACAATTATAGTTGTCAAAATGACTATGATTATGTATATTAAAAAGGAGGAGGCGATTATTGTGAAAAGTCGCTTAAAAGAATTGCGAGCGAGAGAGGGGCTCAATCAAACCGAGCTAGCCAAATTAGCTAAAATTTCTAGACAAACGATTAGCTTGATTGAACGTGAAGAATATATGCCATCCATTTTAATTGCTGTTAGAATAGCAAGAATTTTTAATGAGTCTGTAGAAAACGTCTTTTTGATAGGGGAGGATGAATGATGAAAAAGGTATTTACAACTATTATTAGCTTACTGCTTGGAGGATTAGCTGGCTTTACTATCACACTTGCTATAATGATGGATAAAAATAAAATAGATGAAGCATTGGCACAGCCAGTAAATATATTATTATATATTGTTTTAGCCATTCTCTTGATTTTGTTAGTGACTAGTCTGCTATTAATCAAAAAGTTGAAAAAGGTTAATGCTCAAAAGTTTGTTGGAGAGCAAGAGGATTTGATGGAAGAATTTAAGTACAAAAAATTTGCTGATTTGAATATAACAGCTAATACATCTTTGATTCTATCAATCTTAGCTGTAGCGATATCTATTCTTATGTCGAATAATTCAATCCTTCAAATTGGGTTTATTCTCTTGTTTATTGCTAGCAGTGTCATTTCCATTTTTGGTATAAATCTCGTAAGAAATATTTACCCAGAAAGAAACCTTCCGAGTGTTACTTCAAAGGATTATGAAAAAAAGTTTATGGAATCTATGGATGATGGAGAGAAATATGTCACATTACAAGGTCTCTACAGGGCTCATCAGCTATTTAACCTTTTCATGCTCATAAGTATTATTTTGGCTGTAGCATTTTCTTTCTTTAGTGAGCAATCTCAAATGTTTTCTATTGCATTGATGTGCTTAGTCATGTTGGTTGTTAATACAAGCTATCTAGTTGTTGTACGAAACAAATAAATGGAGAGTAAGGTGAATTAAATGACTACAGGGCAATTACTGCTTTGGATATTGGGTGTTTCTATCCTGCTATATTTTGTTATCAAGTGGGGTGTAAAAAATGGCATCAATGAGTCTTTGTTAATTTCTGAAGAAGCTAGAAGGAAGAACCAGCAGGAGAGGGAAGTGCAAGCCCAAAGCTACTGGAATGATTTGAAATAATAAAAAGCTGATACTTGTCTATTAAAAGACTAGTATCAGCTCATTGGTTATCCAGCGTGTGACCAAGTTGTAGGAACACCGGATTTAGGGCAGTTTGGGAAAATTGCTCCAGCCTCCAGAAATGCTTCATCTCCATCTTCGTCTACATATCGACCAGATTCTAAAACTTCCTGACCAGAAGCGTGAGAATGACTATTAGCGCGCTTCCAATAAGTAACTACTTCTGTATCAGGACATGATGGAAACTTCGAACCTTCTTCTAATGTTCTAGTTACACCAGATTCACAAATATAATCTCCAGTTTCCTCTACAATATCATCTGTTGTATATTCATAAGCTTGTTTACTCATCATACATTCCTCCTTAAAGAAGTTACCGTCTTACTCTATAATTACCCCAACAAATAAAGTAAAAACCTTCTTTAAGGAAGGTTCATTTTAGTTAAAGAGGTTAGCCGGACTTTAGTCCAACCAACCTCGCTTAATTTTTTGGTTATCCACATGTGGATACTTATTTCCAAACATCCTGTGCTATTTTCACCACATGGCGAATTTTCGCCCATTGTTCATCTTCTGTTAATAAGTTGCCTTCCTCGGTAGAGGAGAACCCACATTGAGGGCTCAAGCAAAGCTGTTCAATTGGTACGTATTTGGATGCCTCTTCTATTCTAGCTTTAACTAAATCCTCTTCCTCGAGTTCGCCGTGCTTAGAGGTGATCAGCCCTAACACGATGTAAAGGTCTTTTCTGTTAACATGACGCAATGGCTCAAAGCCACCTGAACGATCATCATCAAATTCTAAAAATAATCCATCCACATCTAATCCACCGAATATAGTTTCTGATACTAATTCATAGCTGCCGCTCGTAATATACGTGGAGCGGAAATTTCCTCGACAAATATGCATTGTCACTAGCATATCGGCAGGTCTTTTTGAAATAGACTCATTAATAGCTCGTGCAGAAAAGGACAAGGCTTGCTCTAATGACAATCCTTTGTCTTTCAAAGAAGCAATTCCTTCCTCGGAAAAGGAGGTTGCCCAGGAAGTATCATCGATTTGTAGATAACGACAGCCTTCATCGTATAATGCTTGGATAAAACCTTGATAAGCTGTGATCAAGTCGGCTAATATTTCCTCATCGTTGTTATACACACCTTCCTCAAATGCTGCTCTATAATAAAGCATATTCGGGCTTGGGATAGTGAATTTTACTACAGCATCACCTGCAACTTCTTTTAAGAACTTGAAATGCTCTATCATATAGTGAGTGCTAAAGCCAATTTTTCCTGTTACTTTAATGCCATGAGCTTTTGTTTGGACTCCCTTAAAAGACAAGCCTTTATCGGGTTCATAAAACTCTACACCATCTAGTCCTCCTAAGAAATCGAAATGCCACCATTTACGACGGAATTCGCCGTCTGTAATGGAAAGTAACCCAGCTTCTTTCTGTTTTTCAACCAGTTTAATAATTTCTTCATTTTCAATCTGAGTTAGCAGCTCTAAAGTTATCTCTTTCTCTTCAAATTGAGCTCGCGCTTTTTTTAAGCGTTCTGGTCTTAAGAAACTTCCTACATGATCTGCTTTGAAGGGTGCTTTTACTAGTAATTGATTGGTCATATTAAACTCCTACTTTCTTTATAATGTGTAGTAACTATTTCCAATGATTGTTCAAAGTCTGCTAACAGGTCATCCACATGTTCAAGCCCAACCGAAAAGCGAAGCAGTCCATTAGTAATTCCACGCTTTTCTCGTTCCTCCTTAGGCATTGCTGCATGGGACATAGTAGCGGGGTGGGAGAGAATAGATTCTACTCCACCCAAACTTACTGCAAAAACAGGTATTCTTAGATTTTCAACAAATATTTTTGTAGCTGCCTTGCCTGGCAAACGAAAGGAAAATATAGCACCAGAGCTGGCCGCCTGTTTTTTATGAATTTCATGTCCTGGATGAGATGATAATCCAGGATAGAAAACTTCCTCCACTAATGGGTGATTTGCTAGATAATTGACCAAACTAATAGCCGTCTCCGTAGATTTTTCGAAGCGCACACTTGTTGTTTTAATGCCCTGTATGAGTGTATAGGAATCTTGAACACCCAGTATGGCTCCAAAGGAATTTTGAAGAAAACCTAACTTGCTACCAAGCAACTCATCCTTTGTAACTGCAAGGCCGGCAATGATATCACTATGTCCAGACAAGAACTTAGTTGCACTATGCAAAACAACGTCTACACCTAATTCGAGCGGCCTTTGGTAGAGTGGTGTCATGAAGGTATTGTCTAAAAAGGTTAGACAATTATTGGCTTTAGCTATGTCTACAATACCGGCAATATCAGTTATACCTACTCTCGGATTTGAGGGAGTTTCTATATATATTAGTTTGGTATTGGACTGAATTGCCTGCTCAACAGCATCTAAATTAGAAAGGTTAACAAAAGAATGCTCTATACCAAAGCGAGGTAAAACCTCTGTCACAAAGCGAAAGGTGCCACCATAAACGTCCTCCGTCATGATTATATGGTCTCCGGCAGATAACAGCATTAAAGAGGTTGATATCGCTGCCAGACCAGAAGCGAAAGCAAATCCTCGCGTACCACCCTCTAGCTCTGCTATGGTTTTTTCTAATGCTTCTCTGGTTGGATTACCAGACCGACTATAATCAAAGGGGCCGAAGCTATCCAAACTTTCCTGATGGAAGGTAGAAGATAAATAGATTGGAACATTCACAGCACCGGTTCTTCTTTCATAATTACCTCGAGTTGAAGCAGTAATTAAACTAGTTTCAAGTTGTTGATGAATAGACTCCATTAAACAATAACCTCCTTCTCTAAAGCTACAAATACTTGCTTTAGGTCATTGATTAAATCTTCCGCTTCCTCAATACCAACAGAAAACCTTAATAAACTATTATCTACTCCCCGAGCAATCCGTTCAGATTCTGGTATATCTGCGTGTGTTTGAGTGGCAGGGTAAGTAATGAAGCTTTCCACACCACCAAGACTTTCAGCAAATATGATTAACTTTAGCTTTTCTAAAAAAGGACCTACCAGTTCGCTTCTTTGAAGACGGAAGGAGAGCATGCCACCCTTGCCTGCATAGAGAACATCTTTTATTAAATGCTGTTGCTCTAAAAATTTTACTAACTTCTTTGCGTTTGCTTCATGCTGTTTCATTCTTAGATGGAGAGTTTTTAAACCACGTATCAACAGCCATGAATCAAATGGTGAAAGGACTGCACCTGCTGCGTTATGGTTAGCCTGTAATTTCTCGCCCAATTTAATGCCTTTTGATACAACCAACCCAGCCAGTACATCATTGTGACCTCCGATATATTTAGTAGCACTATGTATGACAATGTCTGCGCCAAGTTCTATTGGCCTCTGTAAAAAAGGAGTTAAGAAGGTATTATCCACAATTAAAAGTAACTCATGCTTCTTAGCTAACTCCGCGTATAGCTGAATATCAATCTCTTGCATTAACGGATTAGTAGGTGTTTCAAGAAAGATTGCCTTCGTATTTTTGGTAATAAGAGATTCCACCTCTACGTAAGAGGTAAATTTACTATAAATAGTCCTAATATTATAGGAGTCAGAATATTGATTGAAAAGGCGATAAGTACCTCCATATAAGTCCTCTGGGGCAATCAATTCATTACCTGAACGGAAAAGGGAAAGGACCAATTGAATGGCTGCCATTCCCGAACTACAGGCAAATCCTGTATCGCCTTGCTCTAGCTTGGCTATTCCCTCCTCTAAAATAGCTCGTGTAGGGTTTTTAGTTCGAGTATAGTCATAGCCGGTAGATTGGCCAAGACCATGATGTTTATAGGCTGTGGATAAATAGATAGGAGGATTAACTGCTCCAGTTTTTGGATCACAATGATTACCTAATTGAACTAATTGTGTATTAATGTGAGTTTTGGACATTGTTATTCACCTCTTATTATTAATAGGTTCAACATTTCTAAAATAAATCACAAAGTAGACTCTAAGATAAAAAAATTCAGGATAAATATAGAATAGAAGCATTTTGCCAAATAAAAAGAGGGCTCTCTTCATAAGAAGAGAACCCCCAATATAGATTGAAGTCATTCTTCTTATCTTCAAGACAAAAATGTCTATTGGATTTAGCACCACACCTATAATGGCTGGTTGCTGAGACATCATAGGGCCAATCCCTCCGTCTCTCTTGATAAGAAATAAAAATATATAATTTTCAAAATTTAGCGATAAGTAAGTTTATCATGGGATGAATATAAATTCAAGAGTTATTTCACATTTGGAATTGCTACCCAGTGACCGGAGGAAACTTCCACAAGCTTAGATTGCTTCAATTGATATCTATCCTCTACATTTGATTCCTCCAAAAGCTTCCTTTTTTTCTTAGCTTCTACCTTAGGATCAGGAATAGGGATTGCTGCTAATAGGGATTTTGTATAAGGATGTTGTGGGTTAGAATAAAGCTCTTCACTTTCCGCAAGCTCCACAATTTTACCAGCATACATCACCGCTACCCGATCACTAATATGCTTAACCATAGATAGATCATGTGCGATGAAAAGGTAAGTTAGACCTAGTCTATGCTGTAAATCCTCTAGTAGTTCTACAATTTGTGCCTGTATAGAAACGTCTAAAGCTGATAGTGGTTCATCACAGACGATAAAGTCAGGCTCTACTGCCAGTGCTCGGGCAATGCCGATTCGTTGTCGTTGTCCACCTGAAAACTCATGTGGATAACGCATGGCATGGGAGGAATCCAACCCTACCATTTTTAGTAACTCTTCTACACGTTGTTTTCTTTCCTCTGCATTTTTGCTCAAACGATGAATATCTAATGCCTGGCCGATAATATCTAACACCTTTAAACGAGGATTTAAGGAAGAATACGGATCCTGAAAGATAATCTGCATATGTCGTCGCATCGTTTTTAATTCACTTTTACTCAAACGGTTGATGGCGATTCCCTGATAAAGCACATCTCCATCCGTAGGCTCATGTAACCGAAGAATGGACCGACCGGTAGTTGATTTTCCTGAGCCAGATTCTCCTACAAGTCCAAGGGTTTCTCCAGGTTTGATGAAGAAGCTGATATCATCCACGGCCTTCAGCACATTCCCTTTGCCTAATTGGAAATGCTGCTTTAAAGATTTGACCTCTAATAACGGCTTGCCATTTTCTAAACCAATGGAACGAAGCGGTGGTCTCTTGGGTTTCTTCCTTTCATCTAAACGAGGAAGTGCATTTAATAATTTTTTTGTATAGTCATGCTGAGGATTTTCAAATATCTTTTCAGTTGTCCCGGTTTCTACAATTTCGCCATTTTTCATAACTGCCACTCGATCGCACATACCTGCAACTACACCCAAATCATGAGTGATTAAAATAATGGAGGTGCCAAATCTTTGCTGCATATCCTTCATTAAATTCAAAATCTGAGCCTGAATGGTAACGTCTAGTGCAGTTGTCGGTTCATCTGCTATTAATAGCGTTGGCTTGCAGGCAAGTGCAATAGCGATCATAACTCTTTGGCGCATACCACCTGAAAATTCGTGAGGATACTGGTTGTAGCGCTCTTCGCTATTCTTAATGCCTACTAGCTTCAAGATTTCAACTGCTTGGTTCTTTGCCTTTTTTTTAGAAAGCTGCTGGTGCTTGATAAGACTTTCTGCAATCTGTGGGCCAATTCGAATGGTAGGGTTTAAAGATGTCATGGGATCCTGGAAAATCATACTGATGTCTCTTCCTCTAATACTCTCCATTTCCTTTTCAGTTTTTGTCTCAAGAGATTCTCCTAAAAATTCAATGGAGCCATTTTTCATGAAGGAGGGGGGAGAAGGCAGCAGGCGCATGATGGAGCGGGCAGTGACACTTTTTCCACTACCTGATTCTCCTACAATGCCAAGTGTTTCTCCTTTTCTTACTTCAAAGCTTACGCCTCGAACAGCCTCAAATTCATTGTCGTTTGTTAAAAAAGAAATCTGTAAATCTTTTACTTTTAAAATAGTTTCCATGAAAACCACCTATCTGATTAAAATCTTCAATTTATTATTTATGATTCATGCTCTTTCAGTAGAGAGCGTATATTTTAAGTAATATGAGCGGTTTCTACAAAAAAGAAGACTAAACACGCACAATTATGGCGCATTTAACCCTACGCTTAATAGAACCAAATTATTTGCGTTGACTTAATAGTAGTTCGAATCTATACTATACTATACCACTCGGATTTATACAATATAGGGAGGGGGTATTTGGTATGGGAAGAAAATCTTCTTCCAACGCACTAAGTTTGACCTATGGAAGACTACAACATCATTCTTTCTTTAGAATCTTATTATTTTTACTTGGCTTGCCAGTTCATATAATAACCTTTCTACTTTTTTACCTAAAAAAGCAGAAGGATCCTAGTTCTTCCTTAAATAGCGATCTAAAGTCTTCACTTGTGGCAAGGGGGATAAAAGAGGAGCTATACGAGGAGTTTAAGGAGCAGTATGAACGAAAGCATGCCTTTTTTAATGAAAAAATTAATGAAGAAAAAATGACAGTAGAAATAAATAAACTCGTGGAAGATAGAGTAGAAAAGCTTGTATACAATGAAATGAATGAAATACATGAGTTAAATGGTACTAAGCCACTCACTTATACAACATATTTTTTAGGTTTATTAGAGAATACTGCATTTCTAATTGTTTCGTTTATTCCTGGCTTACTGATGTATATTTTATTGGGTCTTTATAGTAATGCGTTTAGTAAATTTATTTTTGAAAGATTGATCATGAGTATCTTTGTTATAACAGGCGTATCGGTTTTGGTGTTCACCATTTTATATTTATCGCCTTTTGATCCAGCTGCTAACCTTTTAGGAGAAAGTGCCACTAAGGAACAGATGGCTGCGTTCAATCAAATGCATGGGTTAGACTTGCCTTATCTCAATCAGCTATGGAATACAATAAAAGGAATTGCAACCTTTGATCTAGGAGCATCCTTTACAGGTAATGAGGATGTTGCAACAAGTATTGCCAATAAGTTCCCAGTTACATTAATGATTGCAATCTTCTCTTTATTAATGGCAGTAGTAATAGCAATTCCTGTAGGAATTATATCTGCAACTAGACAAAACTCCTTCTTAGATTATGCCTTTATGTTCATTGCTTTAATTGGATTGTCCATACCAAACTTTTGGCAAGGGCTTATATTCATCTTGAACTTCTCTATTAAGCTACAATGGCTTCCTGCAACTTATAGTCCGCAAAACTGGTCATCAATTATTATGCCAGTGATTGTGCTTGGTACAGGACTTACTGCTTCAGTAGCTAGGATGACTCGTTCCTCCGTATTAGAAATTATAAATGAGGATTATATTATCACTGCAAAAGCAAAAGGCTTAAACCAACGCCAAGTGCTTTGGAAACACGCCATTGGAAATGCAATGATTCCGATTGTCACTGTTATCGGCTTACTGTTTGGTGGAATGCTTGGAGGAGCGGCTGTAACAGAGAAGGTATTCAATATTAGCGGGATTGGTAGCTATATTGTCGATAAACAATTTATCCCCGATATACCGGCTATTATGGGTGGAGTAATCTATATTGCAATAACCATTTCCTTGGTTAATGTGCTCATCGATATTTTATATGCGTTTTTTGATCCGCGTATAAAATCTAAGATGAAGCAATTGTAAGAAGTAGGTGTAAAAGTGGTAACTAAAAAACAACATGCATTAAAGCTGTCACGAGAATATACACAGGCGAACTTTGCAGGAGTACTTTCTCTTCTAGTAACTATAGTTTTATTATTTAATAGTTTTGATTTTGATATGGGCACGATTAAGCCGATTGCTTGTAGTATTTTTGCTGTGTATGCCTTTTTCACAGCACTTCAATTTTTTATTATCTGGAGAATGAGGCGAGAGCTTTTGAATCTAGGACATTTAAAATCATCTACAAGAAGGCTTGGCTATGTACAAATAATTGCGATATTAACTGCTAATATCTTTGTATCCTCGTTTGGTTTTAACTTGATAAAAGAAAAGAAAACACCGGAATATACATTTAGCATTTGGATGATTTTCACCCAGCTGTTTATCCTAGTTATTTCTGCATTTAATCTTTTTAAACCATATGTGTCAGACACTTTTTTAACCTCAATAGGTATTTTAATCGTTATTTTAGTTCTTCAAGTATTTACTTTGATAGCTGTTGCCAAGTATGTCAGAGATGAAGGGGCACCAGGGTGGATGCAAGGCCTAGCCATTGTATTAATCATTACGTCTCTAACGGGTAATATTTTTAACTTTGTGCTTGGTATTAGTTTAATCATTAAAACCCGAAGTAACAGTCTTTCACGCATAGTGAAGTGGAATACGATGTGGGATAAAATCACTCGTAATTCTACTGCTATATTAGGAATGTTTTTTATCGTTCTTATGTTCGCTTTGTCTGTAACTAGCAGGTTTACGTTTGACTATGATTTTGCAGTAGAGAACAACTATGAGGCATTGCTCCAGCCGCCAAGCTTGGAGTATCCATTTGGTACAGATAATTACGGAAGAGATTTATTTTCTCGAATTATTTTCGGGGCAAGAATATCCCTAATAGTGGGCTTTGCTTCGACCCTAATTCCATTCGTGGTTGGAGGAGCATTAGGAGCGTTGGCAGGCTATTATAGCAAGCGTACAGATAACATCATTATGCGTTTGCTAGATATCTTGTACGCAATACCAGGAATATTACTAGCCATCGCTATTATTGCAGCATTTGGAGCAAATACTACGAATCTTATACTAGCTTTAAGTGTTGGTTCGATTCCGACTTATGCCCGAACAATGCGAGCTAATGTAATGATGGTATCGAACTACGAATATGTAGACTCGGCTCGAGCTTTAGGAGCTTCCAATCTATCAATCATCTTTAAGCAAATTGTTCCCAATTCACTTGCACCTATGATCGTCAAAGCTACACTGACGATAGGCACAGCAGTAATTGCAACAAGCAGCTTGAGCTTTTTAGGTCTTGGAGTAGAACCCCATATACCAGAATGGGGCAATATTTTAAAGATAGGCAGTACTTATTTAGAGTCCAATTCCTATTTGGCGATTATACCGGGTTTAGCAATTATAGGACTCGTATTATCTTTCAACTTTTTAGGTGACGGACTTAGAGATGCATTCGATCCGAGAATGGATTAAAGCAAGCTCAACAAGGAGGAAAAAATATGAAGAACACAAAAGGATTATTAGCTTTATTGTTTACTCTAGTTTTAGTATTGGCGGGCTGTGTTAATACTAAATCAGATCTTGATAAAGCAACTGACAAATCCGATTCCAAAACAGAGCAAGGTGACGTTGTAATTGAATTATTAGGCATGAGTTCTAGTGAAGCGGATATGAACATTGTACGCGACCAATTAATTAAAAACGGCTTTGAAGTAAAACTAAACATACAACCTGATTACGGTAGTTTTACAGCTCAAAAAGATGCTGGAAACTATGATTTGGCATTATCAAGCTGGACGACAGTTACGGGTAACCCAGATTATGCAGTACGTGCATTATTTAAATCAGATGGCGATAACAGTATTATGTCTGATAAGAAAATTGATGAATTAATTGAAAGAGCAAGTACAGAAACACCGGAAGAATACACAAAAACGTATAAAGAATTTGAAGAACTTCTAGTTTTAGAAAAAGCTTATATTGCACCTTTATATAACTCTTTCAAAGCGCAAGGAGTAAACAAAGAAGTGTTGAATGAAGATACAGTAAGACTAGCTAAATCTCGTGCAATAGCATGGGAGACAATTGACTTTACAGACACTTCTAAAAGAAACTCTGAACCATTGGTTATGCAACAAGGTATTGCATCCTTAACTTCTTTAGATCCTATCAAAGGCAATGACGGTTCTATCAATACATTGAATACAAATATGTATGTCCGTTTAGTTAACTTAACAGATGATGATAAAGTAGTTTCTGATGGATCTCTATCATTGAATCATGCGATAGCAGATGGCAACAAAGATTATTATTTCTTACTAAGAGATGATATTAACTTCGCTGCAGTAACAGATAAAAAAGCAGTAGACACTGGTGAACGCGTGGGTGCAGAGGATGTTGTATTCTCATTAAACCGTGCAAAAGACAGCAAATCAGTTCCAGATCACCGCACATACAGCTTACATGAAAGCATGGAAAATATAGAAATCGTTACAGATCTTTCAGAACTTGATGTGAAGCAATCCGGAAGCGAGACTTCTGTAAAAGAAGCTTTAGAAAAAGGTGTGGATTCTGGCATTAACGAATTAGTGTCAAATAAAACAGAAGCTGATGCAGCTGCTGGAAAATACCAAGTAGTAAAAATTACTACTACGAATCCATTCCCGCAAGTTTTAAACTACCTGGCTCACCAATCAGCAGGTATTGTTTCTCAGAAACAAGTAGAAAGCATTAACACGTATGAAGTAGATTCATTTGATGTAAAAACAGATATTCCTTATGGGGATCAGAATACTGTAACGGAAGGCTCTTCTTATAACAATACTTTATATGCAAGTGGTCCTTATATTCTGACTTACAAAAATGATTACGAAGCAGTATTCATGAAAAACCCAGCCTATATGCCAGGTACAGAAAATGAGGCGAAAATTACAAATGTGACCGTACGCTTTATCGCGGATGCTGACAGTGCATTATCAGCTCTTCGCAATGGCGAAATTCATATATTTAATGGAGTACCAGAAACTAAATACGATTTAGTTGAGAACGACAGCAAGCTATCCCTTCAAAAAAATGATAGTAATGCAGTAAGTTACTTGTTATTTAATACGAAGGATCGTGAAGTTGCGAAAAGTGAATCCTTACGTAAAGCAGTTTTATATTCCATTAACCAAGATGAAATATTGAATTACTACCAAGGCAACAAGAAAAAAGCCGTGTCCACTGTAAGTCCTCTTGTGGAAACAGGAAACGAATTAAAAGCTGATACAGATAAAGTCAAAGAGTACTTAAATGAATTTAAACAAGGTAAGTAAAAGTTAAAAATACGTTAAAAGCTCAGCAAAGAGAGGAACCCCTCCTTGCTGAGCTTTTTTATGTCGAATTTTATGAGAGACATTAAATATAAAAGTGGGCGTATGTCTATTACAAGACATTCAGCTTATACATATGAATATTAAGATAAATAAAAAGGAGGCTAGAAGAATTGGATATTAAAATGTTACACTCCCTTGTTGATAACATCATAAAAATAGACAGAGGTGGTCCAGAATCCAGGGAAGGAAGGCTAATTGCGGTAGGAGGAGACTACATCGCGTTGTTAACTGAAAACGAAGGTGTTGTATATTATAGAACTCATCACATAAAAAGTTTAACTTCAAATACAAAAAACGATTCGCAATTTGATTTTCAAGTTCCTGAAGATTTTAGATTTATTCAAGCAGAGGATTTTAAGGGAGTTTTAGAAAGCTTAAAATACCATTGGGTACAAATTAATCGTGGAGGACCAGAAAAGCTAGAAGGCATTGTCGATCAAGTAAACGATAATTTTGTAACCATTATAGCGAAAGAAGAAGTTATCAGAATTTCTATGTTCCATATTAGAAACGTTAGTTACGAAGTAAAAGATCGTAAAAACAAGGACTCTAATGAAAAAAAAACTGAGGATAATACAAAGTCCTAAGTAAATATATAAAAATTTATTCGTCGTTTCTGATTTCTAGAATCGGCGAATTTTAAAAATTAAACTAATTAGCTTGGCCTATCAAGGATAGTTAGGCTTATGTCTGTTACTTAATAATCCTAAGATACATATAGATACTAGGATAATAAAAAGGGGGGAATTTTATGGAGAAAGAAATGCTGCTTTCTTTAGTAAATAGGATTATTAAGGTGGATAGAGGTGGGCCAGAATCGCGCGTAGGTAGGCTGCTTGCAGTAGGAAAGGATTATCTTACATTGCACACTAAAGAGGATGGAATCATTTACTATAATAGACATCACGTGAAGAGTTTGACACATAACGCTAAAAAATCTGTGGATTTAGAAGTGGAAACAGAGGAATTAGATTTTATACAAGCGAGAGATTTTCAAGATATTTTAGAGTGTCTGAGATATAAATGGGTCAAAGTTAATCGCGGTGGACCAGAATCATTAGAAGGTGTATTGGAAGGCGTTAATAATGAATTTGTAACTATAATTTCAAACGAAGAAGTAATTCGGGTTTCCTTGTTCCATATGCGTAACATTAGCCAAATTTCTACATGTGGAAAATCCAAAGAAGATAAAAAAGAAAAGTCCAAAGAAAAAGATAAAGATGAACATTGTAAAGATAAAAAAAATAGTAGCGACAAAGGAAATAAAGAAAGTAAAGAAAAGAAAGAAAATAATGAAGACAAAGCCAATACCGTAAATGAACAGAGTCACAATGATAAAGCAAACAAAGAAGATAAATCAAATAAAGAAGACAAAGAAAAACACGAAGATAAAGCAAACAAAGAAGACAAAGAAAAACACGAAGGTAAAGCAAACAAAGAAGACAAAGAAAAACGCGAAGGTAAAGCAAATAAAGAAGACAAAGAAAAAAACAAAGAAGACAAAGAAAAACACGAAGGTAAAGCAAACAAAGAAGACAAAGAAAAACACGAAGGTAAAGCAAATAAAGAAGACAAAGAAAAACACGAAAGTAAAGCAAGCAAAGAAGACAAAGAAAAACACGAAGGTAAAGCAAACAAAGAAGACAAAGAAAAACACGAAGGTAAAGCAAACAAAGAAGACAAAGAAAAACACGAAGGTAAAGCAAACAAAGAAGACAAAGAAAAACGCGAAGAAAAAGCAAACAAGGAAGAGAAAGCAAAACACGAAGATAAGCACCAAAAAGGTGAAAAGCCTAAGCACGAAGTGGAAATAAATGAAGCAAATATCAATCATGAAGTAAAAAATGAAAATGAATAGATGACCATGCGTTCGTCGTTTCTGTAATTCAGAGTCGACGAATGTTTTAAAAGGAGGCGCTACCAATGCAGTCTAAAAAAATTGAAGAAGCTTTAAGCGCCCTAAAACGTAACAAAGTTGGTTTGTTTCTTAAGGGCGATCAATTTATTGAGGGAATCTTGTTGAATGTCAAAAACGATTACCTGATCTGTGAAATAACTAATAACGTCTACTATATCTCCCTACATCATATTCTTGCTTTTTCAAAAAATGCTAAGGATAATTTTATTTCCTCTGAAGCGGTACCCTATCTTAACAGTAACTATTTCACGAATACATTAATAGGAATGAAATACAACTGGGTTAAGATTAATAGTTTCAGTAATCAGCAACTAATAGGAGTCTTAAGCAAAATCTATAAAGATTATATCGTATTAGTAAATGATGAAAATCTAATTTATGTGCCACACTCGAGCATATCAAGTGTCTTTAGCAAGATTACTGAAAAACAGATTAGTTTATTTAATAGTAAGGAACATCTTTATGTTGAGCAATCATATATACCTCTTGTTAATAATAGTAGGGCACAGGAAGTGATTAAGATTGATAAACATAATAATAAGCGGGATACAGAAAAACAAAATCTGCAAGAGGGAACATCTGTGAGGCCTATTTTAGGGATAGGCAATTTGGAAGAGAACTTAGAAGAAGCTGTGAACAATACGTTGATGGAACAACTAACAAAAATTGAAATTCTAAATAGTACCGACCAAGAGGAAGGTCCGACTGATTTTGTTCTGGAAGAGAACTTAGAAGAAGTTGTGGACAATACGTTGACGGAACAACTAACAGAAATTGAGATTCTAAATAGTACCGACCAAGAGGAAGGTCCGACTGATTTTGTTCTGGAAGAGAACTTAGAAGAAGCTGTGAACAATACGTTGATGGAACAGCTAACAGAAATTGAGATTCTAAATAGTATCCACCAAGAGGAAGGTCTGACTGATTTTGTTTTGGAAGAGAACTTAGAAGAAACTGTGACGCTAACGGAACAACTAACAAAAATTGAAATTTTGGAGAGAGCCGACCAAGAGGAAGATCCAAATGACTTTAATATAGAAGAAAAACAAGAAGAAGCAACTGATATTGCAAATATAGATCATAAAATTGTAAAAGAAAATACAGTTAGAGCTAATGAAGAGGAAGATTCATTTGTTTATAAAAAAGTTAGGATGCCAAAGTTCAATGACTCGTTACAGCCTAATAGACAAGGTGTACAGCCTATAAGAGAACGATTTTTACGCGCAGCAAATCCCGATAATATTATAAACGAAAGTAAAACTCTTAATAGCGTAGAGCCTATAATGGAAACTAATTTAGAAGAAAATATAACCTCCAAAAAATCCCTGCCTTTTAGATTTATAAAAGCTGAGTCCCAAACTATACATTCCCCAGAAACTGCTGAAGAAAATGATGTATTAATACCAGAAGTAAAAGAAAACGAAAAAGAACAGGACCTGAACGACTTTAATAACTTATTTTATTTTAGGCGTAAAAGGAAAAAAAAAATAAAATTAAAAATGAAAAAAACTAATTTCTCCAATGAAAATCTTGAGCACGAAATAATAACTGTACCTGAAACCTCAATTATAAAGTTAAACCCAAAAGAAGAAAGAGCAATTTTAGAAAAACAGTATTATTCTTTAATGAATCATGCAACCAATATGTATGAGCGTCTTCAAAATATAGAATCTGATGCTTTTGAAAAGTATGGGCAAGAAGAAAGCAACCAAAAAGTAATCTACGGAAAACAAACGGAAGACTTCATGTTGGAAAGACAGTATTATGCTTTAATGGAATTTTCGAAAAAGAGATACCAGCAAATAATCGAAGAAAGACTAGGAAATAGAGCCTGACAGGCAACGACAGGAATAAGTAGCGTTTAATAAACGAGGCTCTCCAAATGACTAATGGTGATGAAATATATGAGTTTATGTAACTTACCCTTAAATTTCTCTAAGCTTAAATGTATGATTTTGCTATTTAGATAATAACTAGAAAGGAGGGTTAACCTTGAATAATATTATTCAAAATCTTATAACAGAAGTTGTCGAAATAGAGGTTTCAGGGAAAAAAATGATGAATGGTACGCTCGTAGATTCAGGAAGTGATCTGGTTGTCCTTTTTAATGGGATAGATTTTGTATACATTTCTTTAGAACATATACAGCGTTTTGAAGTAAATATTAATGAAGATGATATTATGGCTCCTACACACGCTCCAACTATCTCTACAGTTGAAGAGGAAAAAGATCTTTCTTTTAGAGAGATTCTTACTCAAGCTAAAGGAAATTACGTTGAGCTGTATGTAACAGATGGACCGCCTATTCATGGATATATTTTAAGTTTGATGGACGATTATATTGAATTCTATTCCCCTGTTTATAAAATAGTATATGTTTCCCTCCGTCACTTAAAGGTGCTTATACCCTACGCTGAAAACGAAAGTCCCTACGGTAAAAACTTTCATAATAGCCTAGTGCAATCGAGTAGGCAGATATTAGCAAGCACATTTAAACAACAAATTGAAAAGTTCAAAGATAAAATTGTCGTGCTTAATGCTGGGGGGAATAAAAGTCATATAGGAAAATTAAACGAAATAGAGGAAAATTTAGTTGAAATTCATGGAGCAAAATTGCATTCGTATTATTTAAATCTAGATCATATTAAAACTTTACACCAAGTTTAAACATAATTAATGTACTTCTACTTAGAATTAAAATTTCACTTGCGAGCCTGCATAACTTCACAAATAGTTATAAATTGTAAGAATAAAACCGTCCTTTATGGCTGACGAGAAAGTATCGACAGCCTATTTTCTATTCTTGTGTATGGGGTAAAAGATAACAGACACTTTTGTGCTTTCTTTTAAATGCTGTATATGTCTTAAACAGCCCACGAGTTGCAACCTGCTCCTGCATGAACAAATTGACAAAAGTTAGTTTTTGAATAGTAAGTTGTCATTTATAAAAATGCTCAAATGTCTATTTTTTTAATAGGCGTTTTTTGTTAAAAAATATATAATTCCAAGCTATAGACAGACATCTTGCTCTTTCTAGAGAAAAGCGAATATACATATATGGAAACGGACAAACATTTATTTTTATTTCGAGAGGAAATGGTATATGCATGAGCTTTCAGATTGGAATCGCCAGTTTGGTGTTCCTAGCAACTATGATTGTCATATTTTGGAGACCAAAAGAGTTAAATGAGGCATGGCCAGCTTCAGTAGGTGCAGCAATTATTATACTTACAGGAATAGTGTCTCAGGCTGACGTTATAGATATTATTACTAAAATTGGAAGTGCCTCTTTAACCATTATCGCAACAATTGTCATGGCTATAATATTAGAAAGCTTTGGATTTTTTAATTGGGTAGCGGCTAGGCTGACAAGCTTGGCAAGGGGGTCTGGACTTCGGTTATATTGGTATATTCAATTATTATGTTTTTTGATGACATTATTATTTAATAATGATGGAAGTATATTAATTACAACTCCAATATTAATCCTGCTCTTAAAAAATCTTCGTTTAAAACCTCGTCAGCAGCTTCCTTATTTGTTAAGTGGAGCTTTAATAGCAACTGCTTCCAGTGCGCCGATTGGAGTAAGTAATATTGTAAACTTAATTGCATTAAAGATAGTTGATATGTCACTTTGGGCACATACGGCAATGATGTTCGTTCCTTCAACATTGGGTTTGTTATTCATGTCTTTCTTAATGTATATTGTCTTAAGAAAAAAACTACCGAAAACTTTACCAAATTCCTCAATGGACATAGAAGAATTCTTTTTCACTAAAAATTTTCATCCGTTCAAAGCAAAGACTTCATTTGAAACAAAACAAAAACGTTCCAAATTTATGTTGAAAATATTAGTATTTGTATTTATTATTCGATGTCTACTTTTTATTGCATCATATTTAACCATACCTATTGAGATTGTCGCAGTACTTGGATCTGCTGTACTATTGTTGTGGAGATGGTATCATTTAAGGACTAGTCCAGTTGATATACTTAAGAAGACCCCTTGGCATATACTTGTTTTTGCATTTTCAATGTATGTCATAATATACGGGTTGAATAATGTAGGATTGACATCACTATTAGTTCAATTATGTGAACCAATTGTAAATCAGGGATTGTTTCAAGCAAGTATTATCATGGGAGGATTAGTATCCGTTCTTTCTAATATATTCAATAATCATCCGGCGCTAATGATTGGAACCATTACTTTAACAGAGATGGGATTAGATCCAATTACTTTAAAGACTATTTATCTTGCGAATATTATTGGTAGCGATATGGGGGCATTATTATTACCTATCGGTACACTTGCCTCACTAATTTGGATGCATATTCTAAAAAGTAACAAGATAAAGGTCTCTTGGAAAGATTATTTAAGCGTAACATTGATAGTCGTTCCAATAACTACAATTGTAACTTTGATATTGTTATTTTTTTGGGTGCAAATAGTTTTTTCTTCTTGAGGTTGAGAAGAGTGTACGCTAAATAATAATGGGTAAGATGAGAATATACTTCTCTAACTTTACTTGAAGGGGTATGTGTCAAAGTGAAAGAATATAGCTTTTTATTCACTTTTAGTTTTCAAAATTATTATATCAATCATGCATTAAGTAAATTTATACTAAGGTAGCGGGAAAATACACAGCTAGTTTCCTGCTATACTATACATAAAAATGGAAGAGAACAATCCGAGTAAGCTGGGTTGATTACATAAATGAATAGAATCCATATCTAAAAATGTCTTGTAATCCCATCCAGGAGAATATGGAAATTAGGATAGCTAAAGATGTCATTAATATGGATTCCTTTATATGTTTGATAAGTCGGATGTTTTTTTAAAATTCAACTTATATTGTCAACATTTCTGCATTCATTTCTATAAGAATAAATAAATAGGATTTCGCTTAATGTCCAATTAATAGGGGAAGTTATTGTATGTATATGTTACTTTTGGGGTAAATGATACTGCATAACTACTATTAAATATGAACTCTAATGGAAGCAGAATATCAATTTTACTTAAAATAAAAGGCATATATGGGATTCCACACATGCCTATAAACTATTTTCTCCTAAACTGGTATTAACCAGTAACCTCTATTTAGTACTTCGGTCATTGATTCTCAAATCATATAAATTGAAGTAATAATATAATAACTCCTAATATAATTGACAGCCAGCCCAAGATTATTTGCTTATAATGATATAGTGCTACGAAACCTAATACAACGGCAGCAATTCCAAGCCAAATCGGATAGAAAAAGTAGCCGACTACCGCTAAGATAATACCTAAAAGACCAAGCCAAAATCCAAAATTATATTCCATTTATAATTCCCCCCTTCATTTCTATAAGAAATATGGTGCTTCTATTCTTATTAATTAGTATATGAAGGGAGGAGTTCAAAATTATAAGCAATATGCTGGGTTAAAATAATTATATGTTTAAAAAAGACGATCAGAATTCAAAAAGACAAGCATGCTGTAAAAACAACATTCTTGCCTTTGGGTACATATTCAAGCTTTCTTGTAATTTATGGACATCTATTTTCGTTATTTACCGCCTAAAAGATCAAACAAGCCTCCAGTAATACTACCTTCTCCCTTAGAACCACCACCAGGAGTTTGTGGAGCAGCAGCAAATACTCGGCTAGCTAGACGGCTAAACGGAAGGGATTGAATCCAAACTGTTCCAGGGCCACGTAAAGTTGCGAAGAATAATCCTTCTCCTCCAAATAGAGCAGTTTTAACGCCTTTTACCATTTCTATGTTGTAATCGACTTCTGAAGTCATAGCAACTAGACATCCAGTGTCTACTCGTAATACCTCACCCGGTTGTAAAACTTTCTGGTGAATTGTACCACCTGCATGAACAAATGCTAGACCATCTCCTTCAAGCTTTTGCATGATGAATCCCTCTCCACCAAAGAAACCGGTACCTAATTTACGTTGAAACTCTACTCCTACAGATACTCCCTTAGCAGCAGCCAAAAAAGCATCCTTTTGACAAATGATTTTTCCACGATGCTCGCTTAAATCCATTGGAATAATCTTCCCTGGATATGGAGAGGCGAAGGAAACATGTTTTTTCCCATTACCTACATTTGTAAAGGTAGTCATGAATAAACTTTCGCCGGTTAACATACGTTTACCTGCACCCATTAATTTCCCCATCAGGCCACTTCCACTGTTGCCAGAGCCGTCGCCAAAGATGGTTTCCATAGAGATTCCGTCCTCCATCATCATTAAGCTTCCTGCTTCTGCAACGACTGTTTCCTGTGGATCTAGTTCAATTTCAACAAACTGCATATCGTCACCATACAATTTGTAATCTATTTCATGATTATTCAATATATATTTCCCTCCTCATAGTAATTAAATATGTATACGAACAATAAAATAAAAGGTTTCAGCTTTTCAATTTTTCAAATTTTTTAGTTTTTTTAAAGGGTTTTAATAGAAGTTAGAGAATGTAATATTTATGAAACCGTTTTCAATTTATAAGGAAAGAGGTAGGAAAATGAAATTATCAAACTTTATTAATGGGGAATGGCAAGAGGGAGAAGCAACATATACAGCTGTATTGAACCCTGCAAATGATGAGCAGCTAGCGGAGGTAAGGATGTCTACAAAAGAAGATGTGGACAGAGCAGTCAAGGCAGCCGTCAATGCGCAAAAAAAGTGGGCACTAGTTCCGGCTCCAAAGCGAGCAGACTATCTATATGAAATTGGCAGACTAATGAAAGAAAGAAAGGAACATCTTGCCCAAGTGTTGACAAAAGAAATGGGGAAAGTCATTGAGGAAGGTCGGGGAGAAGTTCAGGAAGGCATAGACATGGCCTTTTATATGGCGGGTGAGGGAAGAAGGTTATTCGGTGAAACAACACCTTCTGAGCTAGCAGATAAATTTGCAATGAGTGTTCGAGCACCGATTGGAGTAGTGGGGCTAATAACTCCATGGAATTTTCCGGTTGCGATTGCTACGTGGAAGTCATTTCCGGCAATAGTGGCAGGAAATGCATTTATTTGGAAACCAGCTACTGAAACCCCAATGATGGCCTATGAAATGGCTAAGATATTCCAAGAAGTTGGTTTGCCGCCTGGAGTGGCAAACGTCGTTTTTGGGTCTGGATTAGAAGTAGGGACAGCAATGATTGAACATGAGGATGTCAAGGTTATTTCCTTTACTGGATCTACAGACACTGGAAGTAAGGTGGCAGAACTCGGAGGGAAACACTTGAAAAAAGTGTCCTTAGAAATGGGCGGCAAAAACGCAGTAATTGTTATGGAGGACGCAGATTTAAATCTTGCAGTAGAAGGCATTTTGTGGAGCGCGTTCGGGACAGCAGGACAACGTTGTACAGCATGCAGTAGGGTGATTGTACACAAAGATGTGAAGAAGGAATTGGAGACAATGCTTCTTGAAAGAATGGAGAAGTTGACCATAGGAGACGGCATGGATGAATCCGTTAAAGTAGGCCCAGTTATTAACAAAAATGCCCTAGAGAAAATACACTCTTATGTCCAGATAGGAAAAGAGGAGGGTGCTAATTTAGTAGTAGGTGGAGAAATTTTAGACAATGGTGATTTAGCAAAAGGGAACTATTATGCACCAACTCTATTCTCTAATGTTAAGCCCGATATGAGAATTGCTCAGGAAGAAATTTTTGGTCCGGTTGTTTCTTTAATCGAGGTTGATTCCTTAGAGGAAGCAATCGAAGTAAACAATGGTGTGAAATTTGGTTTATCTAGTTCTATTTTTTCTCGAGATGTTAATAAAATATTTAGAGCGCAGCGTGACCTTGATACGGGTATTGTCTATGTCAATGCAGGAACAACAGGGGCAGAAATTCATCTGCCGTTTGGAGGGACAAAAGGAACTGGAAATGGACACCGAGATTCCGGAGTAGCAGCGTTAGATGTTTATACAGAGTGGAAAAGTATCTATATAGATTACAGCGGTAAGTTACAGAGAGCGCAAATAGACACAGAATAAGGAGGATAATGATATGAAGGTTGCTGTATTAGGTGCAGGTTTAATGGGTAAAGAGGCTGCAAGGGATTTAATTTTGAGTCCAAATGTAGATAAAATTTATTTATGTGATTTAGATGTGGGACAGGCAAATATGTTTAAAGAGAAGATGCAAAATTCTAAGATAGAAGTATTAAGGCTAGATGCAAACGACGATGTCAATTTGATGGAGGTCATGAAAAAGGCAGATGTCGTGATTAACGCATTATTTTATTCGTTCAATGAAAAAGTGGCACGAATCGCAGTAGAGGTTGGCGTTCACTCCATCGACCTCGGTGGTCATATTGGTGGAGCGACAGATGCGGTGCTTTCGTTGGATGAAAAGGCTCGTGAAAAAGGAATAACTTTAATACCGGATCTTGGAGTTGCTCCTGGAATGATTAATATACTTACTGGCTACGGTGCAAGTAAATTAGATGAGGTGACGGATATTCACCTATACGTGGGTGGAATTCCAGTTGAGCCTGAAGGGATATTTAAATACAATATTGTTTTCTCCCTAGAAGGAGTATTCGATCATTACACAGACCCATCGCATGTAATTAGAAATGGCCAACTAGAGGAAATTGCCTCTTTAACAGAAGTTGAGCCAATTCAGTTTGAAGGTTATGAGGAGCTAGAAGCATTCCATACAGCAGGGGGTACATCCACTCTGACTAAATCATTTCCAAATGTCCAAACACTGGAGTATAAGACAATCCGATACAAGGGACACGCTGAAAAGTTTAAGTTATTAGTAGATTTAGGTCTTACTGATAAGAACAAGACGGTAAACGCTGGTGGCAATATTATCAACGTTCGAGAAGTGCTAAAAGAAGTACTTACACCTTCTCTTCTCCTTGGAGACAAAGAGGATGCAGTACTACTAAGAGTTGTTGTAAAAGGGGAAAAAGACGGTGATGAGACAATCTATACGTATGAGATGGCAACCAAAAAGGACCCTCTATCCGGTGAAACTGCTATGGCTCGCGCAACAGCAAACACTATTTCGGTCGTAGCACAAATGATTGGGAATGGTGTTATTAAAAAACCAGGAGTCTCTACACCAGAGCTGATTGTACCAGGGGAGTTATATATTAGAGAAATGGCGGCAAGAGGAGTAGAAATAAAAGAATATGTGGCAAGAGGTGAGAAGATTGAACTTTGAATTCTCAGATGAGCAGGAGCTTCTTCGTAAGACCGTTCGACAATTTGTAGATAACGAAATCATCCCTCATATCGCAAAGTGGGAGGAGCAGGGTGCGTTTGATCCTAAAATATGGAGCCGTCTTTCTGAATTGGGATTGATGGGAGTTTGTATCCCTGAGAAATACGGCGGAAGTGGTATGGACTATAATTCTCTTGCTATTGTGTGTGAAGAATTAGAAAGAGGAGACACTGCTTTTAGAACAGCTGTATCCGTTCATACGGGCTTAAACTCGATGACCTTACTGCAATGGGGAACAGAGGAACAAAAGCAGAAGTATTTGGAGCCACAAGCTAAGGGAGAAAAAATAGGTGCTTTCGGTCTTACAGAGCCTGGAGCTGGCTCCGATGTAGCTGCAATGTCTACCATAGCTGTTCGAGATGGTGATAATTATATTTTAAATGGGCAAAAAACTTGGATCTCCTTATGTGATGCGGCAGACCATTTTATCGTGTTTGCTTATACCGATAAATCTAAAAAGCATCATGGGATTAGTGCGTTCATCGTGGAACGTACAATGGAGGGCTTTTCTTCCAAGGCCATCAAAGGAAAATATGGCATTAAGTCAGGGAATACCGGGGAAATCTTCTTCGAAAACATGAAAGTGCCTAAAGAGAATCTTCTAGGAGAAGAAGGAGAAGGTTTTAAAATTGCAATGGCTTCTTTAGACAATGGTAGGTTTACAGTTGCCGCTGGGGCTGCAGGTCTATCGCTCGCGTGTCTAGAAGCCTGTGTTAAATATGCTAAGGAACGAGAAACCTTTGGGAAAGAGATTGGCAAGCATCAGCTTGTGCAACAAATGATTGCCAAAATGGAAGCCGGTCTTCAAATGAGCCGTCTGCTTGTATATCGGGTTGGAGAACTTAAGAACAAAGGGGTACGCAATACTAGAGAGACCTCCTTGGCAAAATGGCAGGCATGTGACTTTGCTAATAAGGCTGCTGACGATGCAGTTCAAATTCATGGAGCTTATGGATATTCCGATGAGTATCCGGTCGCTCGATACCTAAGAAACTCGAAGGCGCCTGTCATTTATGAAGGAACAAGAGAAATCCATACAATCATGCAGGCAGAATATGTGCTTGGCTATCGTGAAGATAAAAAGTTAAACAGAATGCTACCGAAATGGCCGTTTGAAGAATAAGAAAAGAGGATCCCATGAAAAGGGATCCTCTTTAGCATATAAGGGGAATGTATAAATAATATTTTTAGAAAAAGAACAGACCTATGCTAATAATGACACCGCTTAATAATAATACAAATACACAATAACCCATGATATCTTTTGCCTTTAACCCGGCAATTGCCAAAGCTGGTAGAGCCCAGAATGGCTGAATCATGTTCGTCCAGGCATCTCCCCAGGCAATAGCCATGGCAGTTTTTGCGTAGTCTAGGTCAAGTGCTGATGCAGCCTCCAACATAATTGGTGCTTGAACAGTCCATTGTCCTCCACCAGAAGGAATGAAGAAGTTAACTATTCCAGCAGCATAAAAAGTGAAGAGGTAAAATGTATGCTCGTTAGAAATGCTTATAAATGCTTCCGAAACAACTCCAGCTAGACCAGAAGCAACCATCATGCCCATGATGCCAGCGTAAAAAGGAAATTGAATAACGATATCTCCAACTGTACTTGCAGCATTTTTAACGGCTAATAAAAAGTTTTTTGGTGTGCCGTGACAGATGATGCCAAGCACAACGAAAATAAGATTAACAATATTTAAGTTTAAGTCAAAGCCTTTAGTAATAAAATGGTTTATCAAATAGACTAGTCCCAGTAGACCGATTAATCCGGTCAACAAATAGCTTCGTTCTAGTCTTGCGGCAGGAGTAGGTTTTTCAGTAGATTTTTCTATTACTACCTCTTCCTCTAGCAAAGAAGGGTCAATAGACAATGTATCTTCCTTGCTTGGCATCATCCATCTGTTTAAAAGAGGTACAGAAATAAATAATGCAATTACAATGATTAAATTATACCGTGTAAATAATGTCTCTGTAGTTGGTATTACGCCCATGATATCGGCAAATGGATGACCCTCGGTTGCAATAGAAAGTGGTATAGAACCAGCTAGACCACCATGCCAAATGATAAATCCTGAATATGCACTTGCAATTAATAGGCGGTAGTCTACATTTTTAACCTGCTTGGCAATTTCCTTGGCAAAAAGTGCCCCAATTACTAAACCAAACCCCCAGTTAATCCAACAGCCAATTAAAGAAACTACTGAAACTAACAAAATTGCTGAGCCTGGTGACTTAGCAATTCTAGCTAAAGAGCTCAATATTTTCTTGAAAAGCGGACTACTTGCCAGTACATGACCAGCTAACAAAACAACAACCATTTGCATAGTGAAAGATAGTAATCCCCAAAAACCATCTCCCCAATATGTTGCCATTTCCAGTGGCGTAGAATCGGTTAAGATTATCCCTAACAAAAATACTAATAGAGTTAGCATTGCAACAAATATGTATGGATCAGGTAGATATCTGACCATTAAAGTGTTTGAAAATCGAGTAAGTGCCTTCAAAATTTTTCCCCCTTTGTTTTTTTACATCCCCCTCTTAATCTATGTTATATGAAAGTAAGAAAATTCTCTATAATTCTAATAACAATATTCGACAAAAAAACAATAAATTTGTATTGTAACTATTTATAAAAAATTCAGTCTAATAGTTAAAATAAATGTAAAAGAAAGGAAGCGCGAAATGAAAAAGTGGCTAATATCCTTCATAGCAATAGGGCTTTGTTTAACGGTTAGTACTGTCTGGATTTACTTTTCCAATCAAAAGGTATCAGCGCAAAGTTATGTATTATCCAACCAAATTTTTAAGGCGGACTTTTCGAAGGCTGTCAGTAAAGACGCCTTGGAAAAAGAGGCGGTGTACTTAACGGATAAGTCGGGAAATAAGGTTAAGGCAGCTTATAAGCTGACGAATAAAGGGAAGTCCATTGAAATAACTGGACTCCAAAAAGGTAAATACACTCTTTATGTGGATGAAAAGTATAGGCTAGGAAAAAGTGAATATACATTTGAGGTCCATGAAGCATTTCCTACAGTAAAGTCTCGAGAAGAGTTAGAGGCATATTTTAAGTTAGTGATGGGATCAAGAGAAAACGTAAAACAAGAAACAGCCGAAGACATGGCGATGGAAGCAGAAACGAAATCTACTGGAAGCGGGGGTTACTCCACGACGAACAATCAAGTTGAAGGAGTAGAAGAAGCAGATATCGTCCAGACGAATGGTTCTCATGTATTTGCTATAAGTGAAAATAACGTTGTTGTTAATAGTATTGATGATGGAAAGAATATGAAAATGGAAAATAAGATACGATTTACAGATTCATTCTATCCTAGTCAACTTTTATTGAAGGGGAAAACACTTCTAGTGATTGGGCAAAAGAATGTGTATCATACTTTGGACGCTAGAGATTCTCAATCACGAATAGATCCTGCTTGGGAAAGTATGACTAGTGTTTTTCTATACGATATCTCCAACCCTAAATCTCCAAAGCTAATGAGAGAAATAGCTTCGGAGGGTTATATGAATGGGGTACGTTTAAATGGAGATATTCTTTACCTTGTTTCAACAGTAATGCCAAGATATTGGATGATGAAGGAAAACAAAGACACGGAGTTAAGGCCATTCACGTATGACTCAAAGAATAGTCAAGAAGCTGTACCTTTAGATTATCAACAAATCTCAATCTTACCTGGTTCTTTAGATGGGAATTATACCGTTATTACAGCATTAGATATTTCGAATCCTTTAGTGAATGAGGCTCAGACGAAGAGTTTTCTAGGAGGAAGTCAGCAATTATATATGTCCACAGAAAATCTTTATTTAACCTCAGTCATTTATAAGAATAGAGAGGCCGGAACAAGTAAAAAAATGATATGGAACCCTGGTGAAATGGATACCGAGGTATATAAATTTTCTCTACAGGACACCTCCGTTGAATTTGTTGATTCAGCTAAGCTCACAGGAACAATCCTTAACCAATTTTCCATGGATGAGCATAACGGTTATTTTAGAACAGTCACCACAACAGGTAATCCTTGGGACCAAAGTAATACTTCAGAAAATAATTTATTTATATTAGATAAATCCATGGAAATTGCAGGGTCTATTACAGGCTTAGCAAAAGAGGAAAGAATTTATTCGGCAAGATTTATGGGAGACAAAGCGTATATGGTAACATTCAGAGAAACAGATCCGTTGTTTGTGATTGATGTCGCTGATCCTAATAAGCCCAAAGTGCTAGGCGAATTAAAAATTCCTGGTTTCAGTAATTACCTACATCCATTAGGGGAAAACCATCTAATCGGCTTTGGCTACGAAACAACTTCTTTTGTACCAAATGGTAGCAAGGAGCCTATAATACAGACGGAAGGAATGAAGGTATCCCTTTTTGATGTTAGCGACTTTGCAAATCCAAAGGAAGTGGACACGGAGATAATTGGTGGCCAAGGGACATATTCACCTATTCAATATGATCATCATGCATTGTTCCAACATGTTGAGAAAAATCTCTATGGTTTCCCCGTGGCTATTTATGACAAACTAGAGGGGCAGGAATATAGTAGCTATAAGCAAGATGGTGCAATGATTTACGAAATAACACCGGAAGCAGGAATCATTTTAAAGGCAGAGCTGCTTACCAAAGAAAATCCAGCACAGTTATATGAAGATTGGGAATCCATGATTCAAAGAATTATTTATGCAAATGATTTCTTATATACGATTGCTTTGAAGGAAATGAAAAGCTATAACCTGAACACCTTTAAAGAAATTGGTTTACTTTCCTATTAAGCAGCAATTATAGTTAAAAGGCTGTGATACATCATCCACCATAGAAATTCAAAAGTCCCAAAAATGTAATAAATTTTTGGGGCTTTATTTTTTTCTATTACATTGAACGTCATAAACCAAGTATGTAAGGAACTACTTCCTCACTTCTTTCTATTATCTTGTAGGAACAAATATAGGCGCTAAGCTTTATAGATAAAAGCTCTTTTTCGAAATCTTCTCATTCACCTTTTTTTTGTTAGTAAATGTTATATTAGATTAAACGTTTCTAAAAAGGGAAATTGTAATGTTAGTAGAAGGAGGGTGAGGAGTGTTGAAAACCGATTATGAACTAGCGGTAGAGTGCTGTTTACTTGCTGGAAAATTGATGATGGAAAGTGGGGCAGAGACGTATCGAGCAGAGGATACAATGGATCGAATGGCATTGTCCCAACAATTGACTCAGTCCCAAAGCTTTGTGACCCCAACCGGAATTCTCTTCAGTGGCAAAAATAATCTTCCAACACGATTAGTAAGAGTAAATAATAGAACAACGGACTTAGAAAAAATTGCTCTTGTGAATGCAGTATCCCGCAAGCTAGCCTCCAATGAAATGAGTTTGGAAGAAGCATATATTGAATTAAAAAGAATTGACGAAGACCATAAGATGTATGCTTTTTGGATTCGGATCGCAGCAGCTGCAGTTGCTTCAGGTGCCTTTCTGTGGTTATTTGGCGCTCCTTTAATAGATGTACCTCATGCTATGTTTGCTGGTGGAATTGGCTATGCAGTAGCTAACTTGCTGGAAGAAAAAACGAGAGTGAAATTCTTCGCCGAATTTTTTGCAGCACTTATTATCAGTATGATTGCTATGCTCTCTATTCGTTATGGGTATGGTGTAGAAATAGACAAAATTATTATTGGCTCGGTAATGCCTCTTGTTCCAGGTTTGCTAATTACTAATGCTGTTCGTGACTTAATGGCAGGGCACTTTATGTCTGGTCTTTCAAAGGGAGCGGAAGCTTTTCTAACTGCCTTTGCAATTGGAGCGGGCGTAGCATTTATATTATCTTTATAAGGAGGAATGGATATGTCTTTTGCAGCACAGGGTATCATAAGCTTTATAGCTGCTGCGGCATTTGGAGTTATCTTTAATGCTCCAAGGAAGTCCCTCGTCTACTGTGGCTTAGTAGGAATGGTTGGTTGGCTAGTATTTTCTCTTGTGAGGTATCTCAATGATGATCCGATTATTGCTTCTTTCGCTGGAGCGTTCTCTATCGCATTCGTAGCTCACATAATGGCTAAGAAGTTTAAAATGCCTATGATTATATTTAGTGTAGCTGGTATTATTCCGCTTGTTCCAGGAGGGTCTGCTTATAATGCTATGAGAAATGTAGTGGAGGAAGATTACGGAGTAGCAGTAGAATATGCTGCACTTGCACTAATGATTTCCGGAGCGGTAGCAATGGGGTTAGTGTTCGCAGAAATTATAACGCAGATATGGTTAAAAAGCCTAAAAAGCATGAAAGTGAAAATCTAGTAAGCCGTGAGTATGGTATTCCTTACTCACGGTTTTTTCGATAGCAATATTAAATAATCTTTAAAAATTATATTTCGATAACTAGTGACCTTTTATTTGAGTTATAAAAAAGCCATTTTTCCAATGTTTATTCTCTAAAGAACATTTAACTTGTAACTGATTGGAGCGGCAGGCGACTCCAGTGGGATGATTGAGACAGATAAGCAATAACAAACGACGCGTTAGCGACGGTGTGTTTTTCGTTCACCCCACGGAAAGCGGAAATTTGAATTTTTATTTGCTATTCGTGGCAGTTATAGGCGCATGCGCTTTTCTATTGGATTAGAAGGTGTTTTAGGAATGTGAATTGAATAGAGAAGGTAAGGTTATTAATTGAAGGAGGAAGTTTATGAAGTGTAGAGTTATAGGAATGTGGGGCGGTTTTCCTAAAGAGAACGGACCTTGTTCGGGTTATTTAATTGAACAGGATGAATTTAAAGTACTATTAGACTGTGGAAGTGGGGTATTAACTAATGTTCAAAAATATGTGGATTTAAACAATATAAATCACGTGCTTTTATCCCATTATCATTACGATCATTTTAGTGATATTGGTGCTTATTTGTTTTCGAGACTAGTTAATACAAAAATTGGTAATACAGATGAGGCATTACATGTATATGGACCAGATGATGAGGAAATGAAACGTAGGGTAGAGGAGATAGAGTACTGCGAGTTCTCCACTATCGATAAAAATAGCGAGTTGCATATTGGTCCCTTTAGGTTCACTTTTATGAGAAATAACCACCCAATTAAAACGTACAGTATTAAAATTGAAAGTGGACATAAAAAGATTGTATATACTTCGGACACTAGCTACACTAGCAAACTAATAGAATTTGCAGCTGATGCTGACCTCTTAATCGCAGAAAGTAGCTTATACGATGGCATGGACGGGAGTGCTTCAGGACATATGACTTCGAGCGAAGCGGGTATGTTGGCTTATCAGTCGAAGGCTAAAAAGGTGATTTTAACCCATCTTCCACATTATGGAGAGTTAGAGGAGCTATTAGCTAGCGCTTTGAATGAAGGAAACCATGCGATTGAATTAGCACGCCCAGGAGTGCTTATTGAGCTATAGTGAAAAAAGGTACTTATGGTTAGGGAACTAAAAATATTTTAGGAAAAGAAAGAGGCCGTGATCAAGTCACGACCTCTTCTGTAAATTTAATAGCAGTATTAAACCTCGTTTAACATAATTAGCCTTTCAACTTCCTCTGCAGTAATAGGCTCGCTAATAAAATAGCCTTGCACCGCATCACAGCCCATTTCACTAAGCAGGTTAAACTGATCCTTGGTTTCAACACCTTCAGCGACAACTATAACATCTAGAGATTGTCCGAAGTGTATTAATCCTTGAATAAGCTGTTGTAGCTTTTTTTGTTGCATAATTGAGCTCACGAAGGATTTATCAATTTTTAGTTTACCAATTGGCAGTAACTGCAAGTATCTTAAAGATGCGTAACCAGTTCCAAAATCATCTAATGCAAAAGTAATTCCTTCTTGATGGAGTGTTTGCATCTGTTGGATAATTTTTTTCTCTGCCTCTGCTTCCAATGCAAACTTCTCAGTAAACTCTATTTGAATCAAGTCGGATGGACAATTATATTTTTTCAATACAGAGCGAACGGTTTTCACCATATTTTTATCTCTGAATTCTCTTATAGAGGAGTTGTAGCTAACTTTTATCCCTAAACCCTTTTGTTTCCATATTGCGGCCTGTTGGCATGCTTTTTCGAGCATAAAAGTGCCAATGTCATTAATAAGGCCCGTTTCTTCAGCGATTGGAATTAGCTCATCTGGATGAATAACTCCTAGAACCTCGTCCTTCCAACGAACTAAAGCTTCTACAGAAGTGACTTTTCCGGTAGCAACATTACGTTGAGGTAGGTACATAACATGAAAATCATTATGATTCAGTGCTTCTATTAATCTCTTTTCAATTTGGAGCGTTCTTGTAAGCTTATGATGGTCTGATTGAGAAAGAGAAGATATAATGCCTCCGCCTTCTAGTTTTACCTTTTGAAGAGTTGTATTAGTAGCCTTCAAGAGATGTAAATAGGTTTGTTGATCTTCAGGATATTTAGTGATAGCTCCACTTACTGTAATTGGGATCGCCTTGTTTTCTAAATAAATAGGATTTTGTTTTAAGAAATGTATAAATCCTTCAATATACCAATCGCTTAGAGGAGTGATAATAGCAAAATCATCTCTTCCCGCTCTGGCAATAATTGAATCTTCAAAGTAAATTTTAAGCCTTTTCGTTAGTTCAACCATTAACAATGACTCTGTTTCTACATCCAAAATCTCTTTTAGTGTATAGAAATGGTTGATGCTAATAAAAACAAAGGAAAAGTTTTTCCGTTCCTCAATATGCTCGTTTACAACTTCTTCTAAACGATGTCTGCTCATTAGCCCTGTTTCAGCATCTACGTAAGCAATTTCCTCAAGTCGTGATTGTAATAATTTTTTTTCCGTAACTTCTTCTTCCAAAAGTAGATAGTACAGCGTATTATTTTCAATATCAGTTATAGGAATTGCTAGTAATTCAACCCAATAGTTAGTTCCGTCTTTTGTCATTTTTTCTACGGTGCCTTGGTAGGTATTTCCTCTTTGAATGCAATTCATTACTTCATCTGCCACTGCTATATGCTCGGGTGTATTAGGGAAAAGCTGCCAAAAGGATTTTCCTATGATTCTTTTTGGGGTCCAATTACTTTTCTTCAGGAACAGGTCATTGGCATGCATGATCAGTCCTTCTTTATCCAAATATAGGACCATAAAACTTTGAGAAAGTGCTTTTTTCAGTAAGTCTAATTCAAATGATGCTGTTTGATCAGTATCGTTTATTCGATTGGAATCCAATTGGAATAAAGCATACGTAGCATTGTTAATAGAAAGGGATTTTACTATAAGCGTTGTTTTTAATAACTGCTGGTCTTTTGTGTACAGGGTTACTGGATTAATACGAATTGCTTCTTCCTTCGTCATAATCTTTTCCCACTTAGCTGATAGATGACCGAGAGTATAATCGTTAAAAAAAGGTAATCTTGCACCCTTTACTTCTTCGGAAGTATAACCAAAGTGCTTTTCAGCTTCATAGCCCCACCAAACGATTAGACCATCCTGGTCTGTTAAAAAGGTCGGATATGGTATATGATTCAACACAGCTTCACTTAAATCTAGTTCTTTTGCTTGCAGATACATCGTCAGGCCCCCATAAAAATTATCTATAAGTAATTATACAGAATTTAGAGAATATAGTCATTAGCCTAGAACAATATATTCATAAAAAAAAATAATATAGGTTATATTACCTGTGAAAATATTAAAACATTAATGGAGGGTGATTAAAATGGAACGAGGAAAAGGAATTTTTCTAATTATTTTAGGTTCTATTCTCTGGGGTGCAACAGGACCAATGATGGAATGGGTTCTACATAATAGTGAAGTAACCGTGTCATTCTTCCTAACAGTCCGACTGATTGTGGCTGGAATGAGTATACTAATCTTTTTAATGCTACAAAGAAAAAAAGTGTTTGCAATATGGAAGGAGCCCGTTTGGTTAAAGCAATTATTTATTTTTGCGATACTAGGGATGCTAGGAATTCAATACACTTTTATTGCAGCAATTGAGGCTAGTAATGCATCTATAGCCACGCTTCTACAATTCCTTGGTCCTATTTATATTATTATGTACGTTTCCTGTAAGGGGAAGGTCTTTCCTCCTAAGTATCAGGTGATAGGAATAATAGGAACGCTGGTTGGATTGTTTTTATTGCTAACTAATGCACAAATAGGTGGACTATTAATCAGCAACAAGGCGCTGTTTTGGGGGTTATTGCTTGGTATTGCTTTTTCAATATATACCGTCTATCCAGCTAGGCTGATGAAAGAATGGGGTGTACTCGTTGTTGTTGGTTGGGGAATGCTAATTGGTGGGATTGTCCTATCAACTGTCTCTCAAATTTGGAGCACTAGTCAATGGAATGAATTGTTGGAATATCCAATTATTATATTCGTGGTACTGATTATTTTTATGGGGACTATTGCATTTGTTATGTTCCTCTCAAGCATGAAATACATAACAGCGGTGGAGACAAGTATTTTATCTAGTATAGAGCCTTTAACAGCGATGATTATATCAGTATTTTGGTTTAATCAAATCCTAGGCGGTTGGCAATACACAGGTGTAGTAGTCATGCTTTTATTTGTGACGTGGCTTTCGGTAGCGGGTGATGTCAATTTGGATTTATTAAAAAAACTTAAAAAAAGAAGAGGATAGAATGCTTTTATATCTCCTTATCGACAAATAAACAGATTATTATTTTTTTTCTATTTATTAGCTATGGGATATGGCATAATAGATTTTACAGTAAATTAATTCGAGTGACGAAGAATTTAGGAGTGTTTTAGATGAAGACCATTTTTTCTTATTTAAAGCCATATAAGTGGCTTGTCATTGCTGCGCTATTTTTTATGCTAGTTGAGCTTTCGGTAGAGCTCATTCAGCCGCTATTAATTGCAGTTATTATAGATGATGGTATCGTCGCGGGGGACCAATCATCTATCATATTTTGGGGAAGTATTATGTTGGTCCTCTCTATCGTGGCATTTTTTGCTGGTATTATTAATACTTTCATAGCTTCTCATGCAGTGCAGAGCTATGGCTACGATATACGTCAGGCCTTGTTTCGACAAGTCCAGTCCTTTACGATGACAACTTTTCTAAAATTTCCAACGTCTAGTTTAATCACTAGACTCACAAGTGACGTTACGATTACTCAAAATCTTATATTTATGGGTCTCCGAATTATGCTTAGAGCTCCATTACTAGTAGTAGGAAGTATTATAATGTCCTTTTTCGTCCATCCAAAGCTAGCACTATATTTAGTTATTGGTGCACCATTTCTATTGGTCTTTCTCTATTTAATGAGTCGAAAAGGATTAACATTGTTTTCCAAAGTACAAAAAAGCGTGGACAGTGTTACACGTAAGATTCAAGAAAACCTGCAGGCAGTTCGTTTGATAAAGGCTTATTTAAGAGGTGATTTCGAATCTAGTAGATTTGGAAAAGTCGCAGACATTCTAAAAGTAGACAATGTAAAAGCATTTCGAATTATGGAGTTAATACTTCCAGTTCTTTTGTTTGTTATGAATGTAAGCTTAATGGCAGTACTATGGTTTGGAGCAAAGGAAATTCAAACTGGTGGCGCGCAAATTGGTGAGCTGGTTGCAATCGTCAATTATGCAATGCGAATGACGGGTGCTTTTTCTATGTTTTCTTTCATTATCATATTCTTTTCACGTGCAAAAGCTTCATCTGAACGAATGGAAGAAGTGCTGTTAGTTGAAGATGGCATTGAAAATATTGATAGCCAAATAGTAGAAAAGCCTTCTAGTATTGGTAAATTAGAATTTCAAAATGTTTCCTTTACATACCCAGAAACGTTGAACCCTGTGTTACAAGATGTTTCCTTTATAGTAAAGCCTGGTTCTAAGCTTGCCATCATGGGTGCAACAGGTTCAGGTAAATCTACCTTGCTCAATTTAATCCCACGATTTTTTGATGCGACAGAAGGCGGGATATTGGTTAACGAAAAAGAAGTGCAGCAATGGTCTTTAAAAGAGCTTAGACAAGTGATTGGACTAGTACCTCAGCAATCGATCCTCTTTACAGGTAGTATTGAAGAAAATCTAGGCTGGGGAGACTCGATGGCTACAGAGGAGTTATTGAAAGAAGCGGCGAAGCAGGCGCAAATACATAATTCCATTGAGCAGTTTCCTGATCAATACGATACTAGGGTAGGCCAAAAAGGAGTTAATTTGTCTGGAGGACAAAAGCAAAGGCTTTCTATTGCTAGAGCATTAGTGCGTAAGCCAGAGATTTTACTATTTGATGATAGTACAAGTGCGTTAGATGTAGCTACAGAGAATGCCTTATGGGAAGCCTTAGAAGGAGAAAATGCTACAATGCTGGTAATAACACAAAAAATTAGAACTGCTAAGGGTGCAGATCAAATACTTCTTCTAGAGGAAGGGCAAGTATCGGCATATGGCACGCACGATGAGCTAATGAAAAATTCTCCTCTGTATAGAGAGATTGCAGAATCGCAACAGGAGGTGGACGAACAAGATGAACTTCATTCGTAAACCTTTTGGCTATGAGCCGGTTATAACAAAGGAAGATTTGAAAAAGAAGAACAAAAAGAAAATTGATAAGGCATCGGATTGGAAGGGTGTGCTTAGTCGCATTTGGAAGCTAGTGGATGAACAGCGCTTTTTACTCATTGTTGTATTGATGTTAGTAGTAGTTAGTTCAGCCCTATCCTTATTAGGACCATATTTAATAGGGGTAATTATTGATGAATATATTTCGGTAAATGTGTTTGAAGGTCTAGCAAGCTTAATTGGCATTTTAATAATTGTCTATGTATTTCTTTCTATCTCAATGTATTTACAAAGCTATTGGATGATTGGAATTTCCCAGCAAACAATCTATAGACTTCGTACAGTTTTGTTTAATAAGCTTCAAAAACTCCCGGTGTCTTTTTTCGATAAGCGTCAGCATGGGGAGCTTATGAGTAGAATGACTAACGATATTGAAAACGTTAGTCAGACGTTAAACTCCTCCTTTATACAAGTCTTCTCTAGCGTTTTAACTTTAGTTGGAACTACGGTCGTTATGCTAATGTTAAGTCCGCTACTAACGCTAGTGACATTAGTCATTGTTCCAGTAATGTTCTTTGCGATGAAATGGATTACCAAAAGAACATCGAAACTTTTCAAGGAACAGCAGCAGGCAGTGGGGGAATTGAATGGGATGATTGAGGAAACCATTTCCGGACAGCGAATTGTCAAAGCATTCTCTCAGGAGCAGCGTATGCTAGAGGAATTTGCGGTTAAAAGTGAACGTCTAAAACGAACTGGATTTTGGGCGCTTACATATTCTGGATTTATACCTAAGGTTATGAACCTTTTGAACAATACAAGCTTTACATTGGTTGCAGCTGCGGGAGGAGTACTAGCTTACCATGGTTATGTGTCTATCGGAGAAATTGTTATTTTTACGGAATATGCACGTCAATTTACTAGACCTTTAAACGATTTAGCTAACCAGTTTAATACTGTGCTCTCAGCTATTGCAGGAGCTGAACGTGTTTTTGCTATCATTGATGAGCCAGAAGAAAAGGATACAGCGGTAGATAATAATGACTATAAGCTCAAAGGTAATGTGGTTTTTGAAAACGTAACCTTTAAATACAATAAAGATGATGAAAAACCAACTATTGATAATGTGTCCTTCAAGGTAGAGGCAGGTCAGACTGCTGCTTTAGTAGGTGCTACGGGTGCTGGTAAAACAACTATTATGCAGTTATTAGCTCGGTTTTATGAAGCAAATGATGGTAAGGTTTTAATTGATAATATTGCTATTGATGAAATGCCTAGAAATACTTTAAGAAGCCAAACTGCTTTTGTTTTGCAGGATCCTTTCCTTTTTGAAATGAGTGTAAAAGAAAATATACAATATGGAAAGCTAAATGCGACAGATGAAGAAATTGTTCAGGCAGCTAAGGAAGCGAATGCACATGAATTTATCACGAAGCTACCTAATGGATATGATACTATTTTATCGGCAGATGGCAGTGAGATAAGTCAGGGGCAAAAGCAACTGCTTTCTATTGCAAGAGCTTTAGTTGCAGATCCAGCAATCTTGTTGTTAGATGAAGCTACCTCGAGCATTGATACTGTAACAGAGCTTAAAATACAAGAAGCACTGGAAAGATTGATGGAAGGTAGAACGAGTTTTGTAATAGCCCATCGCTTAAATACGGTAAGAAAAGCAGATTTAATATTTGTCATGGAAAATGGAAAGCTGATAGAATCAGGATCACAAGAGGAACTTATAAATACGCAAGGTCGTTTTTATAGTATGCTGATGAATTCAAAGATTTAGAAGGGAAGTATGTACATGGACATATCAGTTATGACTGTGTCAATTCCAGTTGACGGTGAAACGTTAGAGGAAATAAAAATATTAGTGGATGAAGCTACTCATGTAGATTTAATCAATTATAGTCGTTTGTTAAACGTTACAGAGTTAACGGACTATTTTTTGAAAGGTTTTTGCATATTAGTTTATAATGATGATTCAGACCAATTAGTCGGTATTTTAACTGCCATAGATCGTTTAGGAACAATAGATTATGAATGGAGTGCCTTGGTACTCCCGAGTGCAAGAAAAGCAGGCATAGCAAGCAAAATGTTCCAGGAGCTCAATAGAAACTTAGAGCTAAGGGGAGCTACAGCCGATATCGCTCTAGTTCCTAGTACTGCGACGATTGGTCAACATATGCTGACAAGTAATGGATACTCTCATGAGATTTCAGAAATTACCATGGTCGCGAATACTGCTCCTGAACAAACGAAAAGTGAATTTGAAATAGCTCCTTTTGTAAATGAAGGAGATGAGCTTATAAATGTTCTGAAGAGTGCATTTGGTGACACTCAAGAAGAAGCAAAAGAAATGATATCCTTTAATTTGCAAACCCCAAATAGAAAGCTGATGCTTGCAAAGCAAGCTAATAAAGTATTAGGTACTGCTACGACGGTAGATAACCAAGAACAGCTATGGATTACAGGTTTAGCCGTGCATAATGATGCAAGAGGTAAGGGAGTAGCAAAGGCTCTGTTAAATTGGTGTAAGCATGAGGCATACATTTTAGGGAAACAACAAGTTTATTTGGATGTAGAAACCGATAATGATATAGCGCTATCAGTTTATCAAAAACAAGGCTTTCAAACAGCAGCGCATACTCTTTTTTATAGAAGAAAAAATTAAAGGAAAGGGTGGTCCAAGAAACTGGATCACCCTTTTTTGTACAGTGAATTAATAACACTAATTGAGCTGAACACGGAAGATTAAGATAACATTTACAAAGTCTAAACATAACCACTATATTCTTTTCATACTATCACTATAAGATGAATGTATAAACATTCAATCGTAAAGGAGAGATCTTATTGGGGTTAAACGAACATCATGTAACAATGAAAAATTCAGACAAAAGGTTACATTCAATGCGGATTACCCACGTAAAACAAAAAATTCAAATCACTCTACAATGGATGATATTAAAAAAAACTCGTCCACCTAAGCGTAAATACATAAAGATTCCACCGAGAATATAGAACCTGCCTCTTTATATAAGAGGTTTTTTTGAAGAGAAATTACATTTATCTCGCTTTAGCAAGTCGCATTTTCAGACAAAGGTTAGGTTAGTCAGGACATGATAATAAAATCCATTTACATATTGTTCCATCAAAAGATATACTAACTATAACAAATATGAGGGAGGTATATTATGAAAATTTATGCACATAGAGGCTCATCTGGAACGCATCCTGAAAACACTATTTCGGCCTTTAAAGCAGCAGCAGCTTTACCTGTACATGGAGTAGAATTTGATGTTCATATGACAAAAGATGGAGAACTTGTAGTTATCCACGATGAGAAAATTAATCGAACTTCCAATGGACAAGGTTATGTGAAGGATATGACGCTAGCGCAATTAGAATCCTACGATTTTGGTGCATGGTTCTCATCAAAATTTAAAGGTGAAAAGATCCCCACTCTAAGAGAAGTTTTATATGTGTTTAAGGATACTCATCATCATATTAATATTGAATTGAAGTCTGACGTTTTTCCATACGAAGGAATGGAAGAGAAAGCAATCAATATGTTAAGAGATTATAGATTAGTAAATCGTGTCGTTATTTCCTCCTTTAATCATGAAATGATACAAAGTTTTAAAGAGAAGGCTCCAGAGGTGGAGACAGCTATCTTATTCATGGAAGTGATGGTGGCCCCACATTTATATGCGGAGGCTGTAGGAGCGGATGCCTTGCACACTTTCTTTCCGACGGTATTTAGAAGAATGGGACAAGAAGCAGTAGCAAGTGGAAAAAAAGTACGCGTCTTCACTGTAAATGAAGAGGCTTATGTGGATATGTTAATGTCAGTAGGAATAGATGCCATTTTTACTGACTATCCAAAGAAAATGCTAGACTACTTAAATAATCGAAAATAATAAAAAAGATAGTGTGAAATCACACTATCTTTTTTATATAGACATTCTAAATAGATCAAGACCTAATGCTCATGACGTTTTTATTGAGCGGAGAAATTTATAAATAATATATTACCATTACGGACAAATCTGGTGTTGAAAGTAACAAAACAACCTTTGAGGTTACATTTACAATTTGATAGCCATAACCAAAGCGCAATTACTATTCTTAAAGCTCGAAGATATTCTAGTTTAGTGAACTAGAACAAAAATGAAATAATTATGTAGTAGCTTGTTTTGTTGCAAGCAATTTATTTTTTGTTGATTGGAGCGACAGGCGGCGACTCCAGCGGGATGAGTGAGACAGATAAGACATCCCAAACGACGCGTAAGCGACGGGGATGGCTTATCGCTCACCCCGCGGAAAGCGTCCGACTAAAGCGGAAATCACTCACTTTGATTTAATATACATATGCTTTTTCTAAAAAAAATCATTTATTTCCTTAATAACAAATACATAAAGTAAGGTGCGCCTATTAACGCGACTACAATTCCGGTAGGGATGCCACTCGGCTCGATAACATTTCTTCCGATAGTATCTGCTAACAGAAGCAACCAGCCACCTAAAAGAATACAAATAGGCAAAAACAGCTGATGACGTGGGCCTACAAGAGACTTTGCTATATGTGGAGCCATGAGTCCTATAAAAGCAATTCCTCCAGTTACACTAACTGCTGACGCAGCTAGAGCTACTGCTACTAAAAGAAAAATAATACGTTCTTTTTCAATAGAGACGCCTACTCCAATTGCAGCGGGCTCACTTAAACCTAAGAGATTTAGGCGATTAGCACGATACATAGTAAAAGGAACTAAAACAATGAGCCATGGAAGAAGAGCTAAAATGAATGGCCAATCAGCTCCCCATATATTACCTGCTAGCCATTTAGCTATAAAGTCGACCTTTTGCGTCTCCGCAGAGGAAATAATAACAATCATTAATCCCGAAAGAGCCATTGAAAAACCAACACCAATGAGAACTAAACGAACAGGCTGCAATCCAATTTCTCGATTATAGGAAAAAATATAAATGACAAATGCTGTTATTAAAGCTCCTAAAAATGCTACAAGAGGAAGCATATATATGAAGGAGCCAGGCTGTATAGGAAAGTAGAGAAAGAAAACAGCAATTGCAACACCAGCCCCAGAATTTATCCCAATTATTCCGGGATCAGCCAAATCGTTCCTAGTAACTCCCTGCAAAATTGCACCGGATAGAGCTAAAGCCATTCCGGCTAATAAGGTAATAATAATTCTAGGTAAGCGAACAGAAAAAAATACAAATTCCTCTTTAAAAGACCCATTCCCTAGAATAGTTGGCAACAACCGGTTAAAGGATAGGGAAGAGTAGCCGATTCCAGCGCTTAGAAAAGCCGTTAATAAGATTAAAGCAAGAAGACTAAAAAATAGTATTCGTTGTTTTTTTATTGTTTTTGGATGAATCATTGAAATACTTTACCCCCTTTTCGTACGATGATTAGAAAGAAGGGTAAGCCCATTATAGCAATGATTGCAGCAACAGGAGTCTCATAAGGCATATTTATGGTGCGCCCAATCGTATCGGCAAGAACCATAAGAATGGCTCCTACTATTGCTGACATAGGGATGATGAATCGATAATCCGTTCCAACAATAGCTCGAACTATATGTGGAACCATCAGCCCAACAAAAGCCATGTTCCCTACAAGTGCCACCGAAGATCCAGCAAGTAAAATAACCACTATGAAGAGTACCATTTTCACTAAAAGTATTCTTTGCCCAAGACCAACTGCTACCTCTTCATTTAAACTTAAAATTGTTAGCTGTCTGGAAAGAAGCAGTGAAACCAATATCCCTAAAATAATAAAAGGGGAGATTATTTGTAGCTGACTCCAAGATGTACCTATTAAGCCTCCTGAAGTCCACATAGACACATCCTTAGAGATTTTAAAATAGATACCTACTCCATCTGCAATTGCATACAGGAAAGCAGAAACTGCAGCCCCCGCAAGAACAATACGTAAAGGAGAAAAACCTCCTTTTCTTGCTGCCCCTATACTAAAAACCATGATGGCCCCCACAGCAGAGCCTATAAAGCAGGCGATTGTAATACCCAAGTAATTGGTTGCAGGAAGAAGGGCAATAGTTACCGCTAACGCAGCATTTGCTCCTGAGGTCAGACCTAACAAACCAGGATCTGCTAAAGGATTTCGTGTTATACCTTGCATAATAGCTCCTGAAATTGCCAGAGCAGCCCCTACTAAAACTGCTCCAACTTCTCTAGGAAGACGTATTTCTCGCAGTATATTAATAGAATCACTTTTGATAGTAGAGAAAACAGCATTCCATACATCCTGCACAGTTGTTTGAGCAGCTCCGAGCACCAAAGCTAAACAAAACACAACAATAAGCAACAGGCCCCCGATTAAAAATTTTAAACTGAAATGCGCAGAAGATTTCATATTATTATTCCTTTCCTAACATGAAGAAGGAGGAATTCCTAATATGAATCCCTCCAACATATTTATTTACTGTTCAAAAATTGTTCTTTAAAAAATTCTAGCTGATTATCTAATGAAATTGGATCGTTGAAATAAAATTCTTCTGCATTTGCCTCAAAGACACGTCCGTTTTTTACTGCAGGAATATTTTTATATACATCTGTTTCTTGGAAAGAGTTATCTTGAGTGGAAACCTTGCTGAAAATGATATAGTCTCCTGCATATTCAGGAAGAACTTCTAATGATAAGGCATAATATCCATCCTTTAAAGCCATTTCCTGTACTTTCTTAGGCATTGCTAGATTCATTTCCTGATAGAGAATTTCTGTCCCTCGTCCCCAGTTATCGCCGAAAACATAAATTTGTTTGTCAAAATTTTCAATGACAGAAACAGTTGCATCTTCCCCAATTTTTGCTTTTATTTCTTCGCCAGCTTTTTGTGCACGCTCTTTAAAATCATCAATCCATTCCTGAGCCTCTTTTTCCTTGTTTAATAACTTTCCTATTTCTAATTGCTGTTCCAAGTAGTCTACTTTTCCATATGTGAAAGTTACTGTAGGAGCAATCTCTTTTAATTTATCAAGATTTTGAGCAGTGGAAAGTCCAATGATTAAATCAGGATCTAATTCAATGATTTTTTCCAGATTTTCTTCTGAAATCTCTTCTACATCCGCAAAGTATTCATTAAATTGAGGATTTGATTTAGCCCAAGCGTCCACACCAACAATGTTTACTCCAAGTGAAGCTACATTTCCCGCATAGGTAGAGACTACTACCACACGTTTCGGATTTGCAGGAACTTCGATAGGGCCTTCCTCGGATTCATATGTAATAGTATCAGTTTCATTTTTATCATTATTGCTATTTGCGTCTGTATTACTAGACTCATCACTATTACAAGCAGCTAATGTTAATATAAGTAAAATTAAAAACGGCATTAATAGCTTTTTCATATTTTATATTCTCCCTTAAGTAAGTTATAAGTGATGCACATAGGTTTATTTGTTCGGGGATCTTTACCTATTTCTGCATCAATTTGGAACACATTTCTTAACACATCTTTTGAAATAACTTCATTGCAATCTCCGGCTTTAACAATTTGTCCACCTTTTAGTGCAATTATATAATCAGCAAAACGAGCCGCCTGGTTTAAATCATGTAAAACCATTACAATTGTTCTCTTTTCTTGTTGATTTAATTTTTGTAAAAGCTCTAATACCTCTAATTGGTGTGCCATATCCAGATAAGTGGTTGGCTCATCTAAAAAGATGATTTCGGTTTCCTGTGCAAGAGCCATAGCAATCCATACTCTTTGGCGTTGTCCGCCTGAAAGTGAATCTACTGGTAGATATTTAAAATTGATCGTCCCAGTTACTTCCAAAGCCCAATCAATTACTTCATAATCTTTTTGGCTTAGGCGTCCAAACCCATTTTGATAGGGGAATCGACCATATGACACAAGCTCTCCAACTGTGAGTCCACTTGCACTCTCAGGAGTTTGCGGAAGGATCGCCATCTTTTTAGCTAGTACTTTAGTGTTTTCCCTTGAGACTGTTTTGCCATCTAGAACAATGGAGCCAGAGTGATGGGGAATAATCCGAGTGATAGCTTTTAGTAGGGTGGATTTTCCACAGCCATTAGGTCCGATAATCGTCGTAATTTTTTGATCGGGAATCTGTACAGAAAGATCCTTCACTATGAGTTTTTCGCCGTAACCTATAGACAAATCCTCTGTAAAAAGGCGAACCATTTCAAAACCTCCAAACTAACAGTTGATAAAATTAGTGATAACGATTATCATTATCATAAAGAAACTATATGGAATTTTTGGACAGAAGTCAACAATAACTTTTAGAGGAGACTAAAGCATATGCAGGATGTATTTGATGTAACAATCATTGGTGGTGGTCCAGCAGGATTATATTCAGCTTTTTATAGTGGATTACGAGAAATGAGGACAAAAATTATTGAATTTCAGCCTCAGTTGGGCGGAAAAATACATGTATACCCTGAAAAAATGATATGGGATGTAGGGGGACAGCCTCCTATATCAGGTGAACGTTTGATAGGTCAGCTGGTGGAGCAGGGGCTAACGTTTAATCCAGAGGTTGTATTAAATGAAAAGGTAGAATCCATCACCAAAAGCAATGAAAAGATTTTTTGCTTAACAACTGCATCCGGTCAAGTCCATTACTCTAAGACGATTATCCTCGCTATCGGAGGTGGGATTCTTAATCCACTTAAGTTAGATATAGAAGGGGCAGAACGTTTTGAAGTAAGTAATTTAAATTACACTATTAAATCTAAACGTCGCTTCAAGGATAAAACGGTTATTATCTCTGGCGGTGGAAACTCTGCGATTGATTGGGCAAACGAGCTGGAGCCAATTGCAAAAAAGGTTTATGTTACTTACAGAAAAGATGCATTAAACGGACATGAGGCGCAAATTACTCAATTGATGAACAGTACGGTCACCTGCTTATTTAATACGTCTATCTCTAAATTAATTGCGTCGAATAACCATGAAATTATCGAGCAAGTGGCGTTGACGAATAATGAAACAGGAGAAGTGAACTTCTTAGACATTGATGAGGTAATTATCAATCATGGCTATGAAAGAGACGCGGAACTTATTGAAAATAGTACAGTCAACATTGCGGTAAAGGATGAATATTACGTAGACGGTACAAGTACAAGCGAGACATCCGTAGCAGGCATTTATGCCGCTGGGGACATATTAGCTCATCCCGGGAAGCTCCATTTAATAGCGGGTACATTTCAGGACGCAGCTAACGCTGTAAACCGTGCAAAACGTTTTATTCAGCCAGATGCCCATAGTGCAGCAATGGTTTCCTCTCATAATGAGATTTTTAAAGAAAAAAATAAACAAATGCTTGAGCTACTTATTTAAAAAGTGAAGTTCAATTATTACTAGAGTGAACAGCAAAGATAGCTTATCAACTAACAAAAGGATCGTAGCCTGCATTTCTTTAGAATCCTTTAATAATATTGTTCATTTCATGTAAAATTGTTGGCATGCTGAAATTGATTTAAATATATATGTTTTAGACAAGAGGGTGCAAAAGAATTAATTCTTTTGCACCCTCTTGTTTATATCTTACCATTTGGCCTTATGCTCTTCTATACATCCAAGCATCTGTAGAATCTGTAAAGTTGGGCCATCCTCCAATTGGATTTTTCCATTGTAGTAACCCATCATCTGGTTTACTTCTGATGAAACCAGTTTTGCATCTGTCTTAGCTACTCTATGGAAGAAGGGGGTAAAGGTTAAATCTACATCATTAGAAAACTTCGTTTTAATCGTCCATGGTACCATGAAGTCATTTGTTTGATAGTGAAAAATCAAATCCTCATGAATCTTCGTTAAGATTCCATCTACAATCACAGCATTTTCAGTCATACCAGTTCCGTCAGTCCATTTACCTCCAAGGTTTAAGCCAATTCGTTTTAAGCCTACACGTTGTGAAGCAAACCCCCAGTTCCATGTTGCTTGACGCGGCCAGACCCCTCTTCCATAGTCCAAGACTGCAAAGTTGTCATGCTCCTGAAGGTGATAGCGGGAATCTCCCATTTTTACAAAACCCTTGGTAGGTAAGAGGTGGTGCTTTGCGGTAAATTGAAATTGAGTCCTATTCCAAGGAATCACCACATTCAGGGAATCATCGTCTGGTGGATGGGTGATATGTATGTCAGCGTGTAACATTTCTCCATCAAAATTAGGAACAGTAACTGTCATATGGGTCTCATTTTGAATATACAAAAGTTGGATGGACATTTCCTCCGAATGAAGGTGAACGCTTTCTAATACCTGATCAGGCATCTTAACTTTATTGCCTAAGGGAATGGTTACGGTCTTTTCAACAAAGCGTTGTGTTTCGTAATTCAGGAAATAGACAAAGCAGACGGCTGCGTAGTCTAAGTGGCTAATAGTTGCTGAGAATAGAATTTCATCTCCAAACACACACCAGTAATTCCACTTTTTCTTCCGCATATAATGACCCTTTAAGTTACTTTCAATTATTGGCTTTCTAGCAAAACCTATTGCCTTGGGATTTAGATTCCCTTTATCATCGCATAGCAAAGTCGGCGAGGTGATTTCCTTTTCTGCATGTTGTCGCATAAGCCAACTTCCTTTCCTAAAATATAAATTGAATTCACAAAAAATTTCCAGTTACCTTCATACTAGCATATATTTTCGATGAATACATATAAACAGAATAGAAGGAGGTGGAAATTTTGGTAAAATATAATCGGCAAGCAGCAGTTCAGTACGCGGAAACATGGTGGAATAGCTATAACCCTAATTTTCCTATTTTTGATGTGGACTGTACGAATTATATTTCTCAATGCTTGCTCGCTGGAGGCGCTCCTATGAGAGGGCAGCCTAATAGGCAGAAAGGTTGGTGGTTAGGAAACAATACATGGAGTCTAAGTTGGTCAACACCCCATTCTTTACGCTGGTACCTAGCTGGCTCTACTATTGGGCTACAAGCCAAACAAGTGAATTCAGCGCAAGAACTGATTCTTGGAGATCTAATATTTTATGATTTTGAGGGAGACGGCCGATGGGATCATTCAACAATCGTAACACGTATTCAAGATGGAGTACCCTACGTAAATGCGCACACTAATAATAGTAGAAACAGGTACTGGGACTATCATGACTCATATGCTTATACATCAAATACGAAATATATATTCTTCCATGTTAAGGACGATTTCTAAGGGGTTTTATAAGGAGGAGAAAAGGGAGGGCGAATAAAACGCCCTTTCTTTTTATTTGTTTATATGACTGATTAGCAACTAGTCGTGATTATTATGATTATTGAAATTGACGATTTCTTTCAACAAGTTCTACTTATGTGTAAAAAGTGTTCAAAACAGCGACTAAAGCAAAAGTACCTCAATGCTAAAGAATCAGTATTAGAGACAAGTAATCTTACAAATGTATTTTCAGACTTCAAAATTTTGAACAAATACCTTATTCCAACAATATAAAAGTTGATTTTGTAATTGATACTGATACAGATAGGATTTACTCACCCTCTTATTAAACTAACTGGACCTTTACTTCTAAAACTCCTTTTTCAAAAGCCGGTTGAATATTATGTTAATATTAGTTTAAACAGATATAGAGGAGGGAATTTACATTTATGATAAAAATCGTCGGGCAAAAAGTTGAATTGAAAGAGGCTAACCAACAAGATATTGATGACTTATATTATTGGAAGTATGAAGATAAGAAACAAGAAGCGAAGAAATGGAATGGCCCTTACATACCTGAGACTAAAATAACAAAAGAAGAGTTTAAAATAAATTGGGATAAAGACTATCAAATTGCACCCAACACTCCTAATTCATTAATCATTTTTGTAGGAAATAAATTAATTGGAACGGTAGGCTCTTATTGGGTAGATAAAAACACTAATTGGTTAGAAACTGGAATAGTCATTTATGATAACAATTACTGGAATGGTGGCTATGGAACCGAGGCTTATAAACTCTGGATAGATTTCTTATTCAGTTCTACTGATTTACATAGGTTAGGAATGTCAACGTGGTCAGGTAATGTAAGGATGATGAAGGTAGCAGAAAGAATTGGGATGAAAGAAGAAGCACGAATAAGAAACGCTAGAATGGTTGACGGGGAATATTTTGATGCAATTAAGATGGGAATGTTACGAGAAGAATGGGAAGAAAAACAGGGAATTGATAAATCTAAAGCATCCTTTTTAATGCACTAACGGGTGCTTAAGTAAAAAATGGACATCAAAATGGAATGAGCTTGGAGATGTATTCTCCAGCTCATTTTTTATGGCTTTTTAAAATCAAACTTTAGCTTTTATATGGCATGAAGATTTAAGGGGCGTACCATAATACTGCAATTGTATCCTCCCCTGCGTGTACTGCTAGTGAGGTACTTATTTCTCCTATAACTATGTCTAATTGTGGACAGTGAAGCAAAAGGGCTTCTTTTAAATCATTTGCTTGTTGTAGGGCATTGGCATGCATAATATAAATCGTCTTACTTCCTTCATTATTTGCTGAATCAACCACTTTATTGATTAAATACTGAATTGCCTTTATATGTGATCTAACTTTATCGAGCTCTTGTAATTCGCCTTTATTGTTTATCTGTATTACAGGTTTTATTTTTAACAGAGTGCCTAAGTAAAACTGAGCGCTACTTAACCTTCCACCTTTATAAAGCTGCGTAAGATTTCCTATTAAAATATAATTATTAAATTTAGTAGCCTCTGTCTTTAAATTGGCTACTATTTCTTTGTAAGGAATTCCATCTTCATCAAGCTTCATTCCCTTTTCTACCAGACCGGTAATCCCTGCTGATAGAGAAAGAGAATCGATACAATCAACTTCTACTTGGGCAATTTGCGCTCCAGCTACAGACGAGGAAAGGGTACCACTTAAGCTTTGTGAAACATGAATGGCGATAATAGAGCTATATTCGGTACTTAGTTTTGTATACAATTGAGCAAATTCTCCAGCTGAAGGCTGTGAGGTTTTTATGGAATCAGCCCCGTTTCTGATTCGCTCATACAACTGCTCGGACGTCAAATCGACACCATCGACAAATTGTTCCGTTCCAAAGTGAATGTTGATAGGTACAACATATACGTCTGGATGATTTCTTAATAAATTACTTATATAAGCACTGCTATCTACTACCCATGCGATTTTTTGTGAGGTCATTACTTACATCCTATCTATTTTAATTTTAATCATAATTAGGAAATCATACTCCTGTTAAATTCTTTAATATCAATTAATTTAAATTGGATTTGTTCCACCAACGTTCATGCCAGGAATCTACTACATCATGTCGGTGTTTTATTATAATGATTATAATTATTAAGGAAAGAGGTGCCAAATCTTGATATTCCGGTATAACTAAACATAGAATACCGTATGCACTAAAGGCTAAAATCATGCTTAATGTTGCACTGCGGATAACGGAAAGTAAGAGTAGAAAAACGACTGCCAGCATTCCGAACAAAAAAGGGTTAAGAGCAAGTGACACCCCTATAAAGGTAGCAATTCCTTTTCCTCCTTTTCCTTTTAACCAAAGGGGGTAAAGGTGACCAATTATAACGAAGAAAGCCCCGGTAGCAATAGTAAGGATAGAGAAATCTAAAACATAGCCTACATAAAGAACTAGAATGCCTTTTAATGCATCACCAACGAAGGTTAAACCAAAGGCTGCCTTCCCTAAAACTGCGCCAGCATTCCTAGCGCCGAGGTTGCCACTGCGTTCCGTCCTTAAATCTGTATTTTTCCACTTACCGACCCACCAGGCTGTAAGGAAATTACCAACAAAATAGCTGAAAATCCAGTAGAGTAGGAGCAATGTATCACCTCAAAAATGTTAGTAATGTATTAATACACAAAAGAAAAAATTCCCATTTGTTTTATTTTACACTAAGATTTAAAGTAACGTTACATAAAACTAGGTAACAACTGAAAGACTTTTAAACTCTGATATAAATTGGTATGATTGAATGGATGAAAAAGACTGACAATTAAGAGGGTGTAATAATGAATGAACAATCATTGACGGTAAAAGATGCAATTATTCAAAGAAGATCTATAAAATTATTTAATGGACAGCCTGTAGACAGAGAAGAGCTACTATCTATTATGGAGGACGCTCTATGGGCACCTAATCATCAGCTAAGACAGCCATGGCGCTTTATCGTCGCATGTGGGTCAGAATTAAATGAATTACATGAGCTGTTAAAAGAATATGGGATACCGAAATGGCATGAGCTTTCAGAGGATGCCTTAGAAAAACAAATGCAAAAGTATAAAAATCCAGGTGGTTATGTATTTGTTATTGTTCCGGAAGATGCACGCCAAAAGGAACGTTTAGAGGATTATGCTGCAGCTAGCATGCTTGTTCAAAATATCCAACTGTTAGCATGGGATCGAGGCATCGGATCATGCTGGAAAACGCCAGGATTCCTAGATAATCCAAAATTTCGTGAATCTTTAGGAGTAAAGCCAGGAGAACGTATCATTAGCATGTTACAGGTCGGTTATTATGACGAGGCTCCTAAACCAAAACCACGAAAGAGTATAGAAGAAGTTATCACATTCTTTGGAAACGAGAACTAACTAATATTGAGGCGAGTAAGAGTGGGGGGGCCCATTCTTACTCGCCTTATTTTTTATAGTAAGGGGGGGATTTACCGCCTTCGCTATGAAGAGATACTGAATTCCTATTGACTATATATGAAACAGAATAGGTCCCATTTACATACCCTTTTTCCCAGGTTTCTGTAAATGTAACGAGATACTGATCATCACCTATTTTTCTAGCAGATGTTTTTCTAGATACGTTAAAACCTTCAATGTTACCGCTCCATTTATCCTTCTCTTTTGGAAAGTTACTAGAAATAGTGTCTTCTCCAGATGTTGCAAGCGCAATTGCCTCTTCACTAGTAAAAGGTGGCCGAGATTCTGAAATTAGGGAGAAAAATAACCAGAGAACCACAGCAAGAGCAATCGGAGAAAGAAATCCAAAGGTAATATGGCGGCCGTCCAAATTTTTAGTATATAACCATCTATCAACTATGCTGTATATGAGGGCAGGAACAATACCTAAAAACATAAGGTCTAATTTCTGGTAAAAGAATAGACCACCAAAAAGAGCATGAAACAAAATATATAACCAATTATACTTGGGCATTTTTTTTCTTAAGATAAATTCTAGGAGGAGGGAGACAGGTGTGCCATATATAAGTATGATGAATCCGCTATAGAAAAATAAAATCAAAGCCCAAGCTATGAACTCTTCACCACGACTATACGGCGGAATAGAATCATTGCCAATCAAGTTATAAGAAGAAAAAATTAAACCAAAAATCATTGCAGTAATAACAGGTGTAATAACCTTCCTAGCAATTAGCTTTATGCCTTGTACTTGCATTTGAGTACTCTCCTTCTATATGGGATGTTAATCCATTTAATGAATAATTATACATTAGGAGGATAATAAAAACACATGAATTCAAAAAGAAGCCATGTGCTAAATTATATTATTATTATTATTTTTTTAATTCTTCTTTTGATAGGCTAGACAGTTCATTATAGTAATCACCAATAACACGTAATCCCTTATCAAAATTATCTAAATGGAAATGCTCATTAGGAGCATGGAAGTTTTCGGTAGATAATCCGAAGCCCATCAATACTACTGGTAGTTCAAGAATTTCATCGAAAGCTGCTACGATTGGAATTGATCCACCACCGCGAGTATAAGCAGTTGGTACAGCATATATTTTTTCGTAGCTGCGACCTGCTGCTTGAATAGCAGGATGGTCAAAAGGTGTGATGAAAGGTTTTCCTTTATCAAATTCAGTTACTTTCACTGTTACACCGGCTGGTTTATGCTTTTCAATATGTGCTTTCAGTTTTGTAACAATTTCTTCAGGGTCCTGATCTGGTACTAAGCGACAAGTAATTTTTGCTCCTGCCTCGCTCGGTAATACAGTTTTAATACCTTCCCCAGAGAAACCACCAAATATCCCATTAATTTCGAGAGTTGGACGTGCCCAAACACGTTCTAGATGAGTATATCCTTTTTCACCAAATAACTCAGTGACGCCAACTTCTTGTTTCAAATCATCCTCGTTGAAACCAAGAGCAGCGTATGCTTCACGTTCTTCTTCCATTAAAGGACGAACATTATCATAGAAGCCCTCTACTTCGATGGTACCTTCTTCGTCACGGAAAGACTCTAAAATGGAGACTAACGCATGGATGGAGTTTTGTACACCGCCACCGTAAAGTCCAGAATGTAGGTCGCCTTTTGCACCTTTTACATCAATTTGAACACCACATAAACCACGTAAACCATAACAAACTGCTGGTTGTCCAGGTCCTTGCATACCTGTATCGGAAATAACGATTACATCTGCTGCAAGCTTATCCTTATTGCTTTCGATGTACTCTTCTAAATTAGGGCTGCCAACCTCTTCTTCGCCTTCTATTAGGAACTTCACATTGACAGGTAAGGATCCCTCAAGTTCAAGAAGTGCTTCGACAGCTTTAACATGCATAAATACTTGACCTTTATCGTCACTAGCACCACGTGCATATAGCTTGTTATCGCGTACCTCTGGATTAAATGGTTCAGATTCCCAAAGGTTCAAAGGGTCTACAGGCTGAACATCGTAATGTCCATAAATAAGCACAGTTGGCTTGTCCTCCGCATGTAACCAATCAGCATACACTACTGGATGCCCCTTTGTTTCATCAATCACAATATTTTCTAGACCAGCTTGCTTAAATGAATCTGATAGCCATTCTGCACCCTTTTGCATATCGGCTTTGTGCTCTGATAAGGATGAAATGCTTGGTATACTAAGAAATTTTTTCAATTCTTCTAAGTGTTTTTCTCTTTTTTCTGCAAAGTAATTGTCTAAGATTGTTAGTTGGCTCATGGATCCATCCTTCTTTCTAAAGATATAGTAAAAACAGTATAGCATAAGTTTTGTGACAACTAAATAACTCGGAGAATCTAGTGGCGCTAAGGTTTTAGAAGAGATATATGATTATCATTAGAAGTACCAAATAGAGAAATATAAACATTTAGAAAAGAAAGACTATATTTAAAAGGTATTTTGTTTCCGTTTAAAGAATAGTAATAAAATTACAATATCAGGGAGGAATACAATTGTTTGAAAATCAAACTATTTTTAATGGCAATGTAGTTGTTTGGTGTTTTGTGAAGGATTTATCGGCTTCAGTGGATTGGTATACAAACATATTAGGTATCAAACCTACTAACAACATTGATGTTGCATACTTTTTCCCTATAAATGAAAATACAAAACTAGCAATTAGTAATCGTTTCAAAGCCAGTGATTTAAATGTGTTGCCCAAAAGTGTTGCTTTGGATTTGCAAAGTGATCACGTTTTCGAGACGCACAGCCTATTGAAGGAAAAGGGAGTTCAAGTCCAAGCGATAGAAAATCCTGTATTAAATTATCACGAGTTTTATTTTAAAGATTTAGATGACAATTTAATTAGGGTACACGGTTTTGCTTAAAGAGGGAGTATTCTTCTAGGTGCTATCTACAAGAAGATAATATTCACTCTATAGAATTTACAAATAAATATATAGGGAGCATGCCAGAATGAAGAAACATGTTGAAATTGGTTACCCGATTTATGAAGGAATGCCCGTTTATCCAGGTTTACCGGAAGTGAAATTAGAGCCGAGAGAGCGTTTGGAAAAAGGAGATGACTGGAATGGTAGCGTATTGAGCATGTATCTTCACGCTGGGACGCATGTGGATGCCCCCTGGCATCATTTAAATAATGGCAAGGGAATAGACGCTATTCCAATTGAAGACTTCATTTAATAAAATCCGTTGTTAATCGATTGTCCAGTAGGTCCAAACGGCTTTATCACTTTTGAAAAGCTAGAGGAATATGAAGAATTGAAGGAAGCTGATATTCTAATTTTTAATACTAGCCACTGGAAATATCGTGAAAATGATTTCGAAAAATATGCTAATAACTTCCCATCTGTTTCACCGGATGCAGCCGAATATATACGGACGAAATTGCCGAACTGTAAAGCTGTAGCCATTGATACTTTAAGTATTGAAAACTTAACAGAAGCGAAAGAAAATGGCTATTTTGTCCACCATGCTTTTTTAGATCATGAAAGATACGAGGAACCGACAATGCTTATCTATGAAGACATCAATCCTGAGCCCTTAATAGGCAAAAAGATCATTTCTGCTTTTACAGCACCTTTACGTATCAAAAATCATGATGCATCTGTTGTTAATGTAGTGGTCCAAATTGAAGAATAAAAAAATGATGTGTACTACTTTATAAAAGTATAGAAGGGTATATGCAATTTCAACTCTTATAGTACAAAAACTCTTCAATATACTAGATTCGAATATCATAAAAAAGAACAGTGAAAGTAACCATCTAAAATTGAACGCCACAAACCTAATCTATATCTAACAAGGGACAAGATGATTTAAAGTTTTACACACGAAAATTTATCGTGTTAATTTTAGCGACAGAAGTATTACATGGGGGTGGCTTATCCTTCACACGTTTTGTTATGTTTTTTCAGAAAGAATTTATGTGGAAGTCATTCTATGTATTACATGTTCACACTTTTCCTAATTAACTGGATTCGTTTATAAAGTTTCAAAAATGGAAATTCAAGGGTACTACACGTAAAACTATCTTTAAATACGAACAAATGCTATAATGAAAAAACTAACTATAGAGGTTACCCATTGTCGTTTAGGCAATGGGTAGCCTCTTTCGTGTTTTTAGGGAAGTTGCGGAGGGGAAACATTTTGGAGCTATACACAAACTTGCGCGCAGGTGAAAAAGGCGCATACTTATCTATAGTCACATATATTGTGTTAAGTGTATTTAAATTAACAGTTGGATATTTCGGAAATTCAGAGGCATTACGTGCGGATGGTCTTAATAATACTACAGATATTATTGCATCCGTGGCAGTACTGATCGGGCTACGTATTTCACAGCGGCCACCAGATGATGACCACCGTTATGGCCATTTTCGTGCAGAAACAGTATCCTCTTTAATAGCTTCGTTCATTATGATATATGTAGGGATCGAGGTACTGATCTCAGCTGTAGAAAATATGCTACATCCGACAAATGAAGATCCGGAAATAATAACAATCTTTGTGTCACTAATAAGTGCCGCAATTATGTTTGCTGTATATAAATACAACTACAAGCTAGCTGAAAAAGTAAAAAGTACTGCTGTAAAGGCTGCTGCTTACGACAATCGTTCGGATGCTTTTGTAAGTATTGGAACAGCAATTGGTATTGTAGCGGCAATTATTGGATTCCCTATAATTGATACAATTACAGCTTTTATCATTGGAGTTATTATAATCAAAACAGCAATAGATATTTTTAAAGAAGCTGTATATCTATTAACTGATGGATTTGATAGTAAATTCTTAGCCCAAGTCCGTGCAGAAGTGGAAAATATGGCGCAAGTTCGTGAAATTAATGAAATTCGCGGTCGTCAGCATGGAGGTATGATGTTAATTGATATTACTATTAGTGTCAATCCACATTTAAACGTTAGGCGCTCACATGATATCTCCGATAGAATTGAAAAACGGATAGAATCATTAAATAGTCAGGCGGTAACCTTTGTACATATTGAACCGTATGATCCAAAGGAAATCGTCATTTCTGAAGATGACTATCATTTTTAAATCAGGCTTTCTAAAAGGTGTATTTTTTCAGAAGAGTATTTACTTCGTTTACGCTGCTAGCCTATAGTCCGCTAAAGGAGTAGAAAATTTGTTTATTAATGAACTAAAACATCTTGAAGTCTAGTGGGGAAGAGTTTACAAATAGGAAATTTTTCATCCCTTTTTCTCATTTATTTTGTGGAAACATAGGCTTGGACTTTTTTATTCCATAGCTTTTGAATCGCGTTTGTTTTGTGACAACTAAAATGACAGTATGCTATAGTTATAAGAAGAGATTTGAACGTGAATAAATAGGAGGATATAAAATTGTACATAGAATTTGTACTTTTAGCTGTGTCTATCGTGGTTTCCTTTTTTCTTTCAGGAAGCGAAACAGCATTAATGACAGTAAATAGGACCAAGGTCCAGCTGAAAGCTGAGCAGGGGGAGGTAGCTGCAGTAAAATTACTTGCCCAGCTGATGAAGCCGGACCGGATGATTATTACTATCCTCATTGGTAATACAATAGCAAATACATCCATGACGTTACTAGCCATATTGATAGCGGATTATTATGATTTGCATATTGGTTGGTCTGTAGTAGTTGTAGCAGCATTTATTATATTATTTTGTGAGGTATTGCCTAAGACAATCGCTGCAACTTTTTCAGAAACGGTTGTCTACATGGTAGCTCCTTTTATAAGATTCTTAGTGGCAATACTTCGACCAGTGACCTTCTTGATTGCTGAGTTTACGAATATGCTAATCAGAATAGGGTCAAATGGTGCAGTAAAAGAGACAATGATTACAAAGGAAGAGCTGCTATCAATGGTGGATTTAGCATCAAATGATGGCACCTTTGAGGTAGAGGAGTCAGAGAGAATAAGAGGGATTCTAGATTTCCCAAATAAGGATGTCTCAGATGTTCTCTGTACTCATAGAACAGACGTAGTAGGTATCCCAATAGAGGCAACCTATGAGGAAGTAAGGGATACAATTTTAGAGCATTCGTACACACGCTATCCTATATATGAAGATAGCTTAGATACAATTGTTGGGATGTTTTATTCTAAAAAACTAATAGAGTGGTCGATTGAGCCATCTCTTATTCTAGAAGATATTATTGATAAAGAGCCATTGTTTGTAGTACAAACGCTAAGTGTGGAAAAAGTGTTTAAGCTTATGCTCAACCATAAAAAGCATATGGCTATTGTATTAGATGAATATGGCGGTACTCTTGGTATTGTGACTCATGAAGATTTAATAGAAGAAATGATTGGTCAAGAGATTGAGGATGAAACGGATGATGATGAAGAGATTCTTTTATTTGAATCATCCGAAAGCCAAATTGTATGCTCTGGACGCTTTGAAATTGAAGAGCTAAATGAAATGCTTAAGCTTGCTATTGAAACAGAGAATGATACAATAGGCGGGCTCGTTTTAGAGCAGCTTGGTCATGTGCCAGAAGAAAATGAAAAATTCCGTTTTGAAAACCTTTATATAGAAATAAATGAAATGGAGCGCAATAGAATCGTCCGGGTAACAATTACTAAGGACACAGAAGATGCTTCAAATGAAACACAAGAGGATTAATTTCTCTTGTGTTTTTTTGTACCCTAAGATTTTGCACGCCGCGGAACGCACCCGCCTAAAGCGAAAATCAATCATCTATAGTTCGTACTTATCTTGAAACTTTCTGGTACGTTTTTATGGTTTCTTACACGTTTGTAATTTTTCTGAAAGAGAATCCGATGGAGGGTAAGGTTATGGTTTGGCATTATATAGTTATAAAGAAAAGCCAACCGGAGGATATTAAAATGCAAATTACAATTGAAAATATATACGAAGAATATAACCGTTACATATATTATTTATGTTTGAAACTAACAAAAAATCCTGTAGAAGCAGAAGACTTAATGCAAGAGGTATGGATGAAAGTTGTAAGGTACGAGTCTTATATGAAGGAAGTAGATCATATTAAAGCATGGCTGACTACTATTTGTATGAATACATTCCGCGATCGCTATCGTAAGCAAGTGAGACGTAGTAAATACGTAGCCAACCAACCAGAGCAATTAGATATTTCCTTGCTTGACCTCATCGCATCAGACGTTTTATCTGTAGAGGAGCAGCTGGAAAAAGAAGATGTTTGCGAAATTGTTCGTACAAAAATTTCTGAGCTAGATGCCATTTACCAAAAAACTGTAATGTACTTCTACGTTCATCAATTTTCACTGAATGAAATTGCTGAGGTCATGAAGGTTTCTATTGGAACAGTAAAATCACGATTATTCAGAGCAAAACAGCGCTTAAAGGAAATGATTATGAATGATGAAATGGCAAAAGAATCGTTAGCTTTTGCTTAATCTAAGGAAGCACCTACAAATAAGAGACGTGAAATCGTGTCATAGGTTTCACGTTTTATATTTTTTTAGTTAGGCTTTTTGAATTTCATCGATTATTATCTTAAGCAAACGAGCTTGGGGAAACAATTCCAAGCTCGTTTTTCCTGTTAATTTCTTTTTCATATCGCAGTTAGAAAATCTTAACAGAGGAAATGGCAAATACATAAGATGAATTTAAAGAAAAAGTACCAAAGAACTCAAAAAAGCTGATCGTGATACCTCTCACGATCAGCTTTTTATATCTATCAGGTCAAAATCTTACTCTTCAATAATTTCTTTTCCTGTAGAGAACCACTCTTCTACATTCCAAACTTTTGTAACTAAGCCTTCATAAAATTCAGGCTCATGGCTGACAAGGACAATCGTGCCCTTAAATTCTTTCATCGCACGTTTTAATTCTTCTTTTGCATGGATATCTAAATGGTTGGTCGGTTCGTCAAAAATTAGCCAGTTACTTTCTTCCATCATCAGCTTACATAAACGGACCTTCGCTTGCTCACCACCACTTAAACTGGAAAGGGGACGAGTAATGTGCTCACTTTTCAGGCCAGTGCGTGCTAAGGCTGCTCGAACTTGGCTTTGCTCCATGCTTGGATACGTTTCCCACACAGACTCAATTGGTGTAATGTTACCAGCTTTTACTTCCTGTTCAAAGTAAGAAGGGAATAAGAAATCGCCGCGGATTACTTTACCACCAATAGGAGGGATTTTCCCAAGTATCGTTTTTAGCAAGGTAGATTTACCAATTCCGTTCATCCCGACAAGGGCAATTTTTTCTCCACGCTCAATCGTAAACGTTAAAGGTGGAAGAAGTGGCTTGTCGTAACCAATCTCTAAATGCTCCGCTTCAATTACATAACGCCCAGAGCTACGAGACTCCTTAAAGCCAAACTCTGGCTTTGCTGCTGTCTCCGGACGGTCAATGCGCTCAATACGATCCAATTGTTTTTGGCGAGATTTAGCTCGTCCTGTTGTTGAGTATCGTGCTTTGTTTTTTGCTATGAATTCCTCTTGTTTTTTTATGAAATCCTGTTGTTTTTCATAAGCATCAAGATGCTGTCTTTTATTTAGCTCCGCAAGCTCTAAAAATTTCTCATAGGAAGCAGTGTAGCGTGTAAGCTTCGAAAATTCTAAATGGAAAATGACATCTACAATTCCATTCATGAATTCTGTATCATGGGAGATCAATAGAAATGCATGTGGATAGTTTTTTAGATAGTTGGATAACCAGTTGACATGCTCTTCATCTAAATAGTTGGTAGGCTCATCTAGTAAAAGAACCTTTGGCTTTTCCAATAAAAGCTTTGCAAGTAAAACCTTTGTACGCTGACCCCCGGATAGTGCCTCAACTGGGCGATCTAATCCAATTGCATCTAAACCAAGTCCTCTAGCTACCTCTTCTATCTTCATATCTAATGAATAGAAGTCACCAGCATCTAATGCGTCTTGAATTTCTGCCATTTGTTCAAGCAATACTTCTAATTCCTCAGGCGTGGCATCGCCCATTTTTCCAATAATCTCATTCAGCTCTTCCTCTTTTTTATAAAGAGGTAAGAACGCATCACGAAGTGTATCGAACATAGAACGACCTGGCTGTAAACGTGTATGCTGATCCAAGTATCCATAATGAGTACCAGGCAGCCATTCTACTCTACCTTCGTCATATATAATTTCTCCAGTTAAAATGCTCATCAACGTTGATTTTCCAACACCGTTTGCCCCTACAAGTCCTACATGCTCACCTTCAACTAAGCGAAAAGAAACCTCTTTAAATAATGTGCGATCTCCGAATGTATGTCCTAAATTTACTACGTTTAACATATGATTTTTTCCTCCAAAAAGAAAGCTCGCAAACGAATAAAACAATAATCTTTTCTGTATCTCTGCTCAAAAATGCATCGCAAAGATATTTTTTTCTGTATATGCTCTACAGAAGTTACAGACAGGAATAGTTATGAAATCAACCCATCGAGGGACGGATTTTACATATTCTATTTCTCCCGTCTGCAAACAGAAAAAATACGTTTTACAGTTCAGCGAGCTGTTTGTTTAGTTCTGCAAGGTCTTCTTCCATTTTGGCTAGTCTACGTTCAGCATTTTCTACTTGAGCAGGATGTCCGTTAGATTCAAGCTTTTCCATGTCGCCTTGTAATCGAATATAGTCCATTTTCAACTCAGCAATTTGTGCTTGTAGCTGTTGTTTTGTCATGAATGTTCACCTTCAGCTTTTTGCTTCATTGTAGCATAAATATTAACTTAATGCGCAATTTCTTCTTCCTCTTTTTTTGAGACTATAACTTGCTCTATAAGTCCAACAACTTCTTCTAAATGGTTGCTAAAATCAAGCTGCTTTTGTTTGTACTTATAAGCATTTTTACGATTTTCATGAAGAATGATCTCCATCACAGCATTTTGCAGATAGGATTGTTTAATTTTTCTTCCTAGACCGAGGTTAGCGAAGCCATGTTTTTCTGTGGGGAACCCATAGTTAACCTCTTCTTCATGTGCGCATAGGATTATACAAGGAACATTAAATTGTGAAACCAAATAAGGGACATAGGATCCAGAGCTTATAACGATGTCGCTTAGGGGAATATAAATTTCTGGTTCATTGGTTTTTATAATGCCAATGGATTTTCGCGTAAGCGCGAAACGCTTTAGCTCAGTCACATCGTGCTTGTATTGGTCATTCACAAGAACGCTAATGCGTAATGGAATATGAAGCTGAACAAGATGTCTTAGTGTACGGTACGTTAAATTTTCAGGGTCTTCATATGGAAAAGCTACCACTATATGCGGGGGAAGGTCCGGCATGTTATTATTTTTATAAACAATCTTGTGTACTGGTATATAGCCGATAGGACCATAAACGTAGTTTTCCTTTGAAATCTCTTTAGGAGTTTCATAGAGTGCTTGAAAGACGATGTCTGCAAGCATACCACCATCTCCATGATCATCAAAATGGATAAGGGAACGGTTATCCCTTTTTAATCTTTTAATAAGATCCTTCTCGGAATTGCCGCTATCATGAATAATGCAATCCGGTTGGAAGGAATCCATTTCTGCCACTAATTGAGCATTCGTTTTATACAAACAGGGCTTAATCTGCTGTTTTTCTAAGTAGTTAATCAGGCTTGTATTAGAAGCAGGCACAAAAACTTTATTTTCCTTCGCCTTCATTGCAGAAATCAGACTGTTTGCACGATCGGCAGGATATAATCCTCGATGAGGCAATGTGTTTAATAGGTAAGCTAGTTTCAAGTTTCATCATCTTCCTTTCCGACATATTCTTTCTATTGTATGGAAAAGGACAGGGGTATATGACAATACATTCAGGAAAGGTGCAGTCTTGCATTAAGAAGGGGGTATAAAAATGGCAAAGCGAACGGCTATAGTTGTGGGAGCGACCGGGTTTACGGGTCAGTTTTTAGTAAAGCAATTATGTGAGAGTGAAGAATATGCAGCAGTGTCTATTATTACAAGGAGAAAGCCGGAATACGATCATCTAAAGCTAGACGTAAAAATAAAGGATTTTAATCGACTAGAGGAAGAGGATTTAGAAATCGCGGATGATTTATTTTGCTGCTTAGGAACAACGATAAAAAAAGCAAAAACAAAAGAAAATTTTCAAAAAGTAGATTTAGAGTATCCTCTTCAAATTGCTTCCTTAGCGAAAAAAAGAGGGATACCTAATTTTTATGTCATCTCTGCAGTTGGTTCAAACAAAAAATCTCCTTTTTTCTACAGTCAGGTGAAGGGACGATTAGAGGAAGAGCTAATAGAGCTCAATATGCCGAGTCTCTCTATTTTTAAACCATCCTTGATAATTGGCGGGAGAGAGGAATTTAGACTGGGAGAACGTGTTTCCGAAGGGTTATTTAAAGCACTAAATCCAGTGTTTGTTGGTCCCTTAAAAAAAATGAGAGCGATTCATGGGAGACAGCTAGCTTATGCGATGTATCACTATGCGCTTTATGGAAAGAAAAGCAAAGTAAATATATATCAAAATATAGATATTATAAATGCTAGACCAATAGAGACTACAGAAGATCAGCCTATATCTAGGGAAGAGCTATTTAACTGGGAGAAAAGAGAGGGTCTCTTTGTAGAAAAGGAAAAACAGGAGTAGGGGATATAGAGGTAAATATGTAATTGTCGTTCATGCTAAAAGTGCATATACTGCATTAATCTATGTTTATCCCGCTTTTAGACGGGTTAAAACTGGGAATTGCCCAGAAGAAAAAAGGAAACAAGCTTTCTCAGTCAAAAGGATGAACTTCATCAAACAGGAACTTTTCTACTAAAATGGGGCTATTTTTTTGATATAATAAAGAGCGAAAAAAGGAGGTTCTGTTAAGGTGAAAATTCTATTGGTAGACGGAACAATTATCGGGACGAAAACAGGTGTGTTATTAGAACAAGTGAAAGACTATATAGAAGAATTAAATAAAGACTACACTTTGGAAATCATTAAGCTTTCTAACTATGAGCATCAATTTGTAGACGGTCGACCATTTCAGCAATATAACGATGATATGAAGCTATTGGTCAGCAAATTCGATCAGGCAGACGGGTTTATTTTTGCTACGCCTATCTTTCAAGGGTCTATTCCAGGCGTATTAAAAAATACTTTCGACTTCTTGCATCCAAAATCGATGCGTTACAAGCCGGTTTCCATTGTTGCTAATGGTGGGACCTTTCAACATCATCTAGTAGTAGAAAACCAACTAAAGCCAATACTTGACTACTTTAAATGCTTAGTTACTCCAAACTACGTTTACACTCAAACAAGCCACTTTGATGAAAATAATAAAATTATTGATAAAGATGTCCATGTTCGTTTGAAAGAGCTTGCTCGCGTGTTTGTTTTATATGCTGACATGAGTCAAAACCTGACAAAAGAGGCAACGATTCGTATTAATTAATATGGCTCTCCGTATCATCCATGTGAGCTTTATGACTGGACAGCTCAAATTGATGACCTTGGGTTAAACAAATGAATAAAAAATTATTGTAGCTTAATCAAAGCCCCCAGCTGGGCTAACTATTGAAAAAAATTCATTTTATGACCGGATAGCAGTGATTTATAACCGGATAAAAATATTTATGACCGGATAGCTCGAATTTACGACCGGATAGAAAAATTTATGACCGTTGGGTGAAATAAGCTCATAATTTCTTCTTAGGCGAAAGCGCGAACTCAGACTATAAACAAACTCAAAGAAATTTGAAGTTTGTTTATAGTCTTTTTGTGTACTTGCAGTATCGAGTTTCTATTTGTAAAAATTTTATTTTCAATGAACTTTTTCTTTGTTCGGGTGTCTAATGTATATCAGTAAGCCAAAAAGGGGTGTCCATGTGGAAGAGTTAGAAATTGCAAAGAAAGCAATACAAAGAGATGAGCAGGCTTTTTTGCAATTAATGCAGGTACATAAAGCTGCTCTCTATCGAACGGCATATGCTTTTCTGAAAAATGAGCACGAGGCGATAGAAGCAATGCAGGAAGTAACATTTAGAGCCTATCAAAAAATTCATACAGTAAAAGAACCAAAATATATAAAAACTTGGCTAGTCAGAATCATGATCAATTACTGTCAAACTCAGTTAAAGAAAAATAGGCGCTTTATATCAGGGGAGGTACTTCAAGAACTGAGATATGACGAAAACAGCTCTTATTTAGAAATAGATGAAGCAATTTCATCCCTGTCGGAGAAGGAACAGCAACTCATTCATATGAAATACTATCAAGACTCTAAAATTAAGGAAATAGCAAAAATAGAGAATATTCCTGAAGGAACGGTAAAGTCTCGGCTCAATAAAGCTCTAAAGTCATTGAGAAATTTTTTATCGGAGAAAGGAGGTGCCGATCATGTTTGAGAGAGAGGAAGAAATGATAAACGAATCAAAGAAACGTTTAGAAGAAGTCTCGATTCCTGATGAATTGGTAAACAGTGCGATTCAAGAAGGCCTACAAAAAGCAAAGGCAAAAAGGCGTAAACGCAGAAAAACAATTTGGACTCTTGGAGTGGCAGTTGTGCTCATACTGGCTTTTACGACTTCCATACGTGTTTCTCCTGCTTTTGCAAGTGCAGTTGCATCCATACCGGGTTTGGAACGATTTGTGCATATACTTCAGCCGGAGTTCGATAAAGGCTTGGAAGCAATTATCGAAAATGAATACTATGAGCCAATTGCAATCAGTCAAACGAGGAATAATATTACCTTTACATTAGATGGAGTAATTATAGATGAGACTGGAGCAGAAATTTTCTATACACTCGAAGCACCAAGGTCTATAAAAAATATAGACTATGGAGATATAAAATTTTTGAATGGAGATAGAGAATTGGTGGGCTCCATAGCGTATAATTCTCCCAATCAGGAAGATGATAATCGAAAAACAGACAAGTTTAGTTTTACCTTTGTTGATATAGAAAAATTTAAAACGAAGGATTTTACTATTAAGTTTGAAGTCGAAGAGGGAAGAGAAGATTTAACGTCCTTCGAAATCCCATTTACGATTAAAAATGACCTAATGAACGGTAAAGTATTCGAGGTAAACGAAGAAGTAGTAATAGATGGTCAAAAAGTTTTTGTAGAAGAAGTGAAAATTTATCCACTTCGTGTAGCACTTACCATGCGCTTTGATGCGGGAAATGATATGGTGCTTCTCCAATTTGAAGATATCCGACTAGAGGATGAGAAAGGTGAGATCTGGAGTTCTATACGAAATGGCTCTTCTGGCTTTGGGGGATTAGGAGATTTAGAGAAAACCTTCTTTTTACAAAGTAATTATTTTAAAGAGCCAAAGGAGCTATACTTAAAGTTTGATAAAGTGCAGGCACTACCGAAGAAGGAAAGCTACCTTTTAGTCGATTTTAGTAAAAAGGAAATTTTAGAACAACCCTCCTTTGAAAAAATAAAAGTTACGAAAATTCTTTCAGAAGGTTTGGAACTGGAATATAAACCTATTAAGGAAAATCATACTTATTCCTTATTTTCTCGAGGAGAGAATGCGAATGGAGAGTACGTAGATATGCCATATCAGTCAAGCTGGCAGGATGAGGAATACCAATATGCCAGTATACAACTTGAAGGAAATATTATGAATCCAGTGAAGCTACCTTTTGATGCTTATCCAAATTATTTAAAGGGGTCAGCATCCATTCAGATAAAGTAGACAAAAGGCGAGAGTGCTGTTAAATCAGTATTCTCGTTTTTAGCATGGATACATACTTTAACAAAACTCCACAGCTTCTATTTACTAAATTCAAACAACCCTTTATAGTAGTATTATTTGAGTATTGGTAGTAGTGGAGGGCTTTTTGTGGTTTCAACTGTATTGGCAATTATTATTTTTATCATCACGCTCGCGCTTGTTATTTTACAGCCTAGAAATTTGTCGATTGGCTGGTCTGCCTGTGGAGGAGCATTAGCAGCCCTTTTAGTAGGAGTGGTCGATTTTCAGGACGTACTTGATGTAACAAGCATTGTCTGGAATGCAACTCTGGCCTTCATAGGGATTATTATTATTTCCTTAATCTTAGATGAGGTTGGTTTTTTTGAATGGTCTGCACTCCATGTAGCAAGAGCTGCAAAGGGAAATGGAGTACGCATGTTTATCTTTGTAACTGTATTAGGTGCTGTGGTCTCTGCATTATTTGCAAATGACGGAGCAGCCCTGATTTTAACACCAATCGTGTTGGCTATGGTACGTAACTTAAACTTCAATGAAAAAATGGTATTCCCATTTATCATGGCAAGTGGATTTATCGCAGATACTACCTCGCTTCCATTTATCATAAGCAATCTAGTAAACATTGTTTCTGCTGATTTTTTCGGTATTGGGTTTGTAGAATATGCTTCCCGAATGATCGTGCCCAACCTGTTTTCATTGGTAGCTAGTGTAGTCGTGCTTTATTTATTCTTCCGAAAAAGTATTCCAAGGAATTATGATACCTCTGACTTAAAGGAGCCAATGGATGCAGTTAGAGATTTGAGAATGTTCAAGCTCTCTTGGTATGTCTTAGCTATTTTGTTGATAGGTTATCTCTCTAGTGAGTTTATTGGGGTACCAGTTTCCTTTGTAGTAGGAATTATAGCGATATTCTTTTTGCTGATGGCTAGAAGAAGTCCTTCTATTGAAACAGGTAGAATTGTGAGGGGAGCACCATGGAACATCATATTCTTTTCGATTGGAATGTATGTAGTTGTCTATGGACTACAGAATGTTGGCATGACTTCTATCTTGGCAGATGTAATCCAATCCGCTTCAGACAATGGTTTGTTTGTCGGAACTATTTCCATGGGCTTTATCGCAGCTATTCTTTCCTCGGTGATGAATAATCTTCCAACGGTCATGATTGATGCATTAGCCATTGCGGAAACGTCCACAACTGGGATTATGCGTGAGGCACTCATTTATGCGAACGTTATAGGATCGGATTTAGGACCGAAAATCACTCCAATCGGTTCACTTGCAACATTGATTTGGCTGCATGTCCTGTCTCGTAAAGGAGTAAAGGTTTCCTGGAGTACATACTTTAAAGTAGGAATAGTCCTTACTGTACCAACACTTTTTATAACATTAGTGGGCCTATATATTTGGCTACTGGTCATTTTATAAAAAAACGTCTGAGTTCGTTGCTCAGACGTTTTTATGTATGTACTTATGTTTAAAATGTTAAGAAATATTCCAAGATTAGTCGTTGCAGCATAATTAGCACCCGAAATTGACTAAAAAAGTTTACTCTATTGAACAAACTTCACTTTATGACCGGATAGCGGAGGTTTATGACCGTATAAAAAAATTTATGACCGGATAGAGCAGATTTATGACCGGATAGAAAATTTTATGACCGGATAGAACAGATTTCTGACCGCTAAGCAAAATGATGCCAATTTAATCAGCGATACCAGGTCAAATAAGTGTTTAAATTAAAACTAACTTAATAAGACTCTCCTTATGTAGTGAATAGAAGAAAAAAAGCCGGATAAAATATAGGAGTATTTATTATTCCACATCGCCTTGTTGATCAGGAAACCATTTGAGTAGGTTGGAGAAGTTATAGAGATACTCATTTAGCTCATCTGGAGATGTAGAAAATTGATTGCTATGCCATTCCACTAAAATACCCATAATTGCGTTAGTTTGATAGCTAACAAAATACTCCATTTGTTCTTCAGGAAGATAGTCAATGGAATTCATGGTAAGTTCCTTCATCATCTTGCGTATAGCGTGAAAAAGCTTGTAATAGTATCTTATAGGATTGGTCTCATCAAAAATGATGTGATAAAACCCTTCGTATCTTTTCACGTGATGAAAAATAATAATCATGTCTGATTTCAAATTTTGGATATTAAAATTGGTTTGATGATAGGGTTCTTCATAAGATTTCCTCAAATCATCGATAATTTCCTCGAAGTAGCTTTCAAAAACTCCATGAACATTTTGATAGTGAAGGTAGAAGGTGCCTCTGTTTATTTTGGCGAGACGACAAAGCTCCGTAATATTAATGGACTCTAACGGTTTGTTTTTCAAAAGCTCTAGTAATGCGTTTCGCAGGCTTTCCTGTGTTTTTAAAATACGTAAATCAGTTTTCATTATTTTCCTCCAAATGTTAATAAACAATTTCTTTAAATTTGTTCTATAATATACAGTTTTGGATTTTGTGTTGTTTGTATGAAGCTATTATATAAAGTATAATTTTAAATGAACAGGTGTTCAATAGAGTATCCTAAAAAGGAGGCAATTATAATGAAATTACAAGACAAAGTAGCTATAGTTACTGGAGCAGCATCAGGTATGGGTAAAGCAATCGCTGAAGGCTATGCAGCAGAGGGCGCAAAAGTTGTCGTATCAGATATGAATTTAGATGGCGCGAAAGCGGTTGCAGAAGCAATCACTGCAAATGGTGGAACTGCATTTGCAATTGACACAAATGTAACAAAAGATGACGATCTTACTCGCTTATTTGATGAAACAGTTAAAACTTACGGTAAGTTAGATATTTTAGTAAATAACGCTGGAATCATGGACGGTATGGAGCCGGTAAATGAAATTTCAGACGCACGCTGGGATATGGTATTTGCAGTAAATACTACTGCAACTATGAAAACAATGCGTTTAGCAACTGACCTTTTCTTAAAACAAGGCAGCGGTGTAATCGTAAACAATATTTCTGCTGGTGGTCTGTATGGAGGGCGTGCAGGAGCTGCATATACAGCTTCTAAGCATGCAGTTGTAGGTTTAACAAAAAACACAGCGTTCATGTTTGCTGATAAAGGAATTCGTTGTAACGGAATCGCACCAGGTGCAGTAGTTACGAACATTTCATCTACTATGACTAACATCAGTCAATATGGAGTTGGAAAACAACAACTAGGTATGGGGTTAAATCCTCGTGCTGGACAGCCAGAGGAAATTGCAAAACTTGCTATTTTCTTAGGATCAGAAGACGCTAGCTTTATCAATGGTGTAGTTGTAGCAGCTGATGGCGGTTGGACTACTTATTAATAGCTACTAAAAATGTAAACCACTGAAGTTACTTTAACTTTGGTGGTTTTTTGGTGCCTTACAACTTGCGGTTACTTTTTTCTAGAAAAGGGAATGGAAAAATAGAGTGAAACTTTTGATGGCATCTTCTCGTATAAAAGATATAACTCAAAGTAGCGTTAAAAACTCTTTATGTATGCTAAGTGACTATTCATTTTGATATTTACAGCTTGCATACAATAAACGGAATTTCCTTGCATAGGCAAGAGTTATATCCAAAAGTTAAAATTTAAAACTAGAATAAGGGAGAGTGTGTAATGGAAGTTTTAAGAAGATTCCGCGATATTATGTCAAGCAATATTAATGCGTTATTAGATAAGGCAGAGGACCCAGAAAAAATGATCGACCAATACTTGCGCGACCTAAATAGAGATCTTGGGAAGGTAAAATCCGAAACGGCTACAATTATGGCTGCTGAAAAACGGGCGACACGTGAGCTAGAGGAGTGCCAAACGGACATTGTAAGCATGCAAAAATATGCAGTTAAAGCATTAGAGGCTGGTAATGAAGAGGATGCAAGAAAATTCCTGAACAAAAAGGCTGAATATACAGCGAAGGAAACAGACTTAAAAACGGCAAAAGAGTTAGCTTCCGCTAATACAGTACAAATGAGACAAATGCACGACAAGCTTGTCGCTGATATGGGAGAACTGGAATCTAGAAGATCTATCCTTAAGGGAAAAGCGTCTGTTGCTAAGACACAGAAGAAGGTCAATGAATTTACCTCTTCTATGGGAGGAGCGAGTCGCTCAATGTCTGCCTTCGATAAGATGGAGGCTAAAATTAACCAGGAGCTGGATGAAGCAAATGCAATGGCCGAGCTAAATAAAGGTATAGGAGAAGATATAGAAAATCTTGCCTCTAAGTATGATACAGACAAGGATGTAGAAAATGAACTTTCTGCATTGAAAGCTCAATTAAACGTTGACGACGAGCTGGCAGCTTTAAAGGAACAGCTACAAACAAAAAAAGAATAGAAAAAATATACAAGGCTGTAGCAATTGCTACAGCCTGATTTAAAAATACAAAAAAGTAGAGGAAGGGAATAATGGTTATCCAATATAAATGTCCTAACTGTGGATCAGATATGGAGTTTGATAGTACCTCGGGTATGCTATCCTGTAACAGCTGTGGGAGAAAGGACAATATAGAGAGTTTCTCAGATGAGTTCATCACAACCACTTTTGAAGAGGATGAGGCTAAGCAATACAATTGTAATAACTGTGGTGCAGTCATAATTACTGATGCGGATACGACAGCGACTAACTGCAGCTTTTGTGGAGCAGCTGTGGTTTTGGGGGATAGATTGTCCGGTGACTTAGCTCCTGCTAAAGTTATTCCTTTCACCATAAACAAAGAGCAAGCGATGGAAGCCTTTCGGAAGTGGTGCAAAAACGGCCGTTTGACTCCCTCGGGGTTTATGACTGCCGATAGGGTAAAAGGAATTACTGGTATTTACGTACCCTTCTGGCTGTATGACTTGGATAGCAAGGCAAAGGTTGACGCTGTTGGCACACAGGTTAGAACCTACACAAGAGGGGATTATATCTATACGGAAACAAAGTTCTATGATGTCTACCGAGATATTGATTTAAGCTATGTAAAGGTGCCAGTTGATGCCTCAGAAAAGCTAGATGATGAGCTAATGGATAAACTTGAGCCATATGATTATAACAGCCTGAAGGATTTCAAAACACCTTATCTAGCTGGTTATATTGCCGAGAAATACAACTTTACAGATCAGGAATTGCTCACACGAGTAAAAACGAAGGTGCAGCCATACATAGACAGTTATATTAGCTCGACAATTGCTGGTTACTCCTCCGTTCAATACAAAAATAAACAAATTGATACAAACAAGAAGAAGGCGCATTACGTACTTTTACCAGTTTGGATGGTTTATTATGACTTTGGCAATAAGGAGCACATCTTTGCAATGAATGGACAGACAGGGAAAGTTGTTGGAAAGCCACCACTTAGCATGGGTAAGGTTGCTGGATGGTTTAGTGGTATTGCTGCAGCATCCTTTATCATTTTGAAGGGTATTTCCTTCGCAATTGGTGGTGTTCTATGGTGAAAAAACATTCGATTTTACTCCTTACACTATTCCTATTATTATTTCCCTTAGGACTAACACAAGCAGCCGATACAAAGCAACGCGTTTTTGATGATGCAGGTATTTTATCTGCAAGTGAAGTAGAAGCATTAGAGATACTGTCTTCAGAATATAGCGAGAAAAACGAAACAGACTTTGTATTTCTTACGACAAATGGTGCAGATGATAAAGGTATTGAGACTTACGTGGAAGATTTTGCAGATAGTACAGGAATTGGCTATCGAAAGCACAATGGAAGTGCAGCCTTAGTCGGTATAGATATGATTAATAGAGACGTTACGCTAAGGGGCTTCGATAAGGCAGAGGAATATCTTGATGACGAAAGAATGGACCTACTCAGAGATAAAATCAAGCCCGCTTTATCTGCTGGAAACTACTATGAAGCATTTCGTGAATTTATTATTACCTCGGATAAATATATGGAATATAGACCTGGTGTAAATCCTGAAAGTATCCTTTTCAAATGGTGGTTCCAGGTTGGTGCATCTCTAGCACTTGGAGGTATAATTGTTGGTATTATGGCATTTAACTCTGGTGGTAGGGTAACAGTGAATAGTCAGACCTATTTCGAAGCGAACAATTCAAGAGTAACTAGTAAACGTGATGTCTTCGTCAATCAAACGGTTTCCAAAATAAAGAAGCCAACTAACAACAATAGTGGTGGAGGAAGCAGTGGTGGCGGAGTAACAAGCGGTGGTAGATCATTTAGCGGAAGTAGCGGAAAATTCTAAGGCTTTCAATTTACTTAATCATGAAGGGAATGAGATAATGTCTTTTTTTAGAAATCAATTTTCAGATGTAGTGGAATGGCGAGAATTTAGAGAAGATATGATTTTCTGGAAATGGAACAATGAAGAAATTAAGAAAGGAAGCAAGCTAATCATCCGACCTGGCCAGGATGCTGTGTTTTTTAATGGTGGACGCATCGAAGGGATTTTTGAGGATGATGGCGAGTATGATATTGAGTCTCAAATCGTACCTTTTCTTTCCACTTTAAAAGGATTTAGATTCGGTTTTAACAGCGGGATGCGTGTTGAGGTGCTTTTCGTTAATACGAAGGAATTTACCGTAAAGTGGGGAACTCAGAACCCTATTAATATCCCAACACCTCAGCTACCTGGAGGAATGCCAATTCGTGCGAATGGTACATTTAATTTTAAAGTTAATGACTATGTGGGACTAATCGATAAGGTTGCAGGCGTGCGCACAAGCTATCTTGTGGATGACGTAAAGATTCGTATTACTTCTGTTTTGGATCAGCTATTGATGAAATGGATAAGCCGCGAAGGTAAGGATATGTTCAACCTACAGGCAAATGCCTCAGATATAGCTGGGGGTATTAAGGATGATCTAGATATGCAAATCATGGATATGGGTATGAAAATCACTGGGTTCAATATTATGAGCTTCAATTATCCAAAGGAAATCCAAGATATGATCACAAAGAATGCATCCCATGGGATGATCGGAGATCTCTCCAAATACCAACAGGTTTCTGTTACGGATGCGATGGCTTCAGGAAAGCTTTCTGGATCAGGAGCAGCCTCGGATATGGCGGGAATGATGATGGGCATGAATATGGCAAATGAAATGATGAAAAACATGAACCAGAGTAATCCAAATCAAAGTCAAAGCCAGGCTTCTTCCCAAACTAACCAACCAAGCAGTAGTAATGCCGGCGGTGGTCAAATGCCGAACTTCTGTCCGAACTGTGGACAAAAAACAACTGGTGCAAACTTCTGCCCAAATTGTGGACAGAAGCTAGTATAAGTAAAAATTTAAACAAAGGATAATCAACCTGTATAGGCTGATTATCCTTTCATTTTGATGGAGTAAGGAAAGGGGAGAAAAGTGTGGAAAATGTAAAGGTTGTTTATATACTTCTTTTTGATGAAAGTGGTAAGCAGGTTTTAATGGTTAAAAACAAAGGGGGTCATGGCTCTTACTATACACTTCCAGGAGGAAGAGTAGAAAAAGGAGAAACTCTACAGGAAGCAGCGATTCGAGAAACTAAAGAAGAGACAGGCATAGATATCGCGATAGAGGGAATTATCTTTGTAAATGAAGCCTTTATTGAAAATGTAAAACAGCATTCTATTTTTATCACCTTTAAAGGGAAACGTATAGGTGGAGATTTGGTTCTTTCGCGTCCAGATGAAATAGAGGAGATTGTGTGGATGGATGTAGCTTCAGCTGAAAAGTTTATACATATCCCTGCGAAACTAGAAGGATTATTTAGCCAACAGATTTTGGTTCCATATTTTAATAGAGGCGAAGTAGCTCATAAATACTAGTGTATCTGCAAAAGAAAGGAATAGTAGGGAATAATTTAGGTTTCTTAATATAGAGTTAACTTCAAAATGAGACTATAAGATAGGAAGATATATTACTTGGCTAATTGGATAGAGGTGGCGTCTCCAGCGTGATGAGTGAGAGAGATAAGACATCACAAATGACGCTCAAGCGATGGGGTTGATTAATCGTTCTCACCGCACGGAAAGTGACCGCGGAGAGTGGAAACAATTATACATTTTTTTAATAATTATTTGTCTAGCTTCAGCATGAGCTTCTCTTATTAAGAACAGTTAGGCAACATCTTGGCGTGCTAACTGAATCTAACGGAAACCTATGATATATTAATCATAGGGATTTACGAAAGGATGTTATGAATGGCAAAACGCTTAGTATTAGCAGAAAAACCATCTGTTGCAAGAGATATTGCACGGGTACTTAAATGTGATAAAAAAGGAAATGGATATATAGAGGGCAAAGATTATGTAGTTACATGGGCACTAGGACACCTAGTAACATTAGCAGATCCAGAAAGCTATGATGTTAAATATAAAACGTGGAATTTAGAAGATTTACCGATGTTACCAGAAAACCTTAAACTGACTGTGATAAAACAATCAGGTAAACAATATAATGCTGTTAAATCGCAGCTAACGCGTGGCGATATCAATGAAATTATTATAGCTACTGACGCAGGTCGAGAAGGCGAATTAGTTGCTCGCTGGATTATTGCAAAAGCGAAAGTAAATAAGCCGATTAAACGCCTATGGATTTCTTCTGTAACTGATAAAGCGATTAAAGATGGCTTTGCAAACTTAAAGCCTGGCAAAGCGTATGAAAACCTCTATTCATCTGCTGTAGCTCGTTCTGAGGCAGATTGGTATATTGGTCTTAATGCCAGCCGTGCGCTATCTACAAAATTCAATGCACAGCTAAATTGTGGACGAGTTCAGACTCCAGTAGTGGCTATTATTGCAAAGCGTGAAGATGAAATAAAACATTTCAAGGCTCAGACTTACTATGGAATTGAAGCGCAAACAGTAGACAATTTAAAGCTTACTTGGCAAGATTCTAAAGGAAATGGTCGTAGCTTTGAAAAAGAAAAAATTGATGATATCGTGAAAAAGATTGGTAAAGGAAACGCTATAGTAACGGAAGTTGAGAAAAAGCATAAGAAATCGTTTGCTCCTGGTCTATATGATTTAACCGAGTTACAACGTGATGCAAATAAAATTTTTGGTTACTCTGCAAAAGAAACATTGAATATCATGCAAAAGCTGTATGAGCAACACAAAGTATTAACTTATCCTCGTACAGATTCACGCTTCATCTCATCTGATATTGTTAGCACCCTTCCGGAACGTTTAAAAGCTTGCGCAGTAGGAGAATATAGACCGTTAGCCAACAAAATCTTGAACAAGTCGATAAAAGCTTCTAAATCATTTGTAGATGACAGCAAGGTTTCAGATCACCATGCTATTATACCAACGGAAGGTTATGTAAATTTCTCTGCCTTTAATGATAAAGAACGCAAAATTTATGATTTAGTTGTTAAACGTTTCCTATCTGTTCTATTCCCAGCATTTGAGTACGAACAATTAACGTTGCGTGCGAAAATCGGTGATGAGAACTTTGTTGCTAGAGGAAAAACAATTCTAACAAGTGGTTGGAAAGAGGTCTATCAAAATCACTTTGAAGATGAGTCAACGGATGATTTAAAAGAACAGATTTTACCAAGAATCGAAAAGGGCGATTCGTTAAACGTCAAGTTGATCGCTCAAACCTCTGGCCAAACAAAGCCACCTGCACGCTTTAATGAAGCAACTTTATTAACAGCAATGGAAAACCCTACGAAGTATATGGAAATGCAGAATAAACAGCTCGCAGACACGTTAAAGTCCACAGGCGGATTAGGTACGGTTGCAACACGTGCCGACATCATCGATAAGCTATTTAATTCATTTTTAATTGAGAAGCGTGGTAAAGATATTCACATTACTTCCAAAGGTCGACAATTACTTGATTTAGTACCTGAAGAATTAAAATCCCCTACACTAACAGGGGAATGGGAACAAAAGCTAGAGGCTATAGCTAACGGCAAACTAAAAAAAGAAATATTCATTGCTGAAATGAAGAAATATACGAAAGAAATCGTTTCTGATATAAAAAGCAGTAATAAGAAATATAAACACGATAACATATCCACTAAATCTTGCCCTGACTGTGGAAAACCGATGCTTGAAGTTAACGGCAAAAAAGGTAAAATGCTTGTCTGCCAAGATCGTGAATGTGGTCACCGTAAGAATGTGGCACGTGTGACGAACGCTCGCTGCCCGCAATGTAAGAAAAAGTTAGAGCTTCGTGGTGAAGGGGAAGGACAAATTTTCGTATGTAAATGTGGCTATCGTGAGAAATTATCTGCATTTGAGGCCCGCCGTAAAAAAGAAGGTGGCGGTAAAGTTGATAAAAAATCGGTACAGCAGTATTTGAAAAAGCAAAATAAAGAAGAAGAACCGATTAATAATGCTTTTGCGGATTTATTAAAAGGTATAAAATTTGATAAATAATTATAGAAGATGGGTTGTGTCATATTTTGACCAACCCATCTTTTATAATTATTAAATAAAGTTCTACAATTTCTGTGGAATATATAGTATGAAATTACTTTAAATTCAAAATTTTAATACAAGTAAAATGCCATATAGTGTACATTGTATTTAACAAGGAGGAAGGGGGGGACTATTTGAAACATATATTAGAATCTATTTTGCGCTTTTTTTGCGTTGTCTTCGGTTTGATTCTTCTAAGTGCATTTGTAGGATTGTTTACAAAGGGTATTCAGTTAAACATTGGTATGTATTTGGATAACATCATTCAAATCATTCAAGGATTGACTAGTCCCCAAAATATAGTGTTTATTGGACCAACCGGTTTTGAGTACTCCATTTTTATTGATTTTTGGGATAACTATTTCTATTCTATGATTTTATTTCTTACGGCATTATTAATATCTATAGTCATTGGGATTTTTATAACTTATTTGACTATACTATTACCCCAAAAAAGTAATCAATTTATCGTAAAAATAGTTTCACTATTAGAATCATTGCCGGACTTACTCATTATTATAATTATTCAGTTAGCAGTGCTGTTTTATTATAAACGGACAGGTACTTTACTTTTTTCAACTGCTGGAACTTCTCAAAATAAAACGTACTTTTTACCAATGATTTCTTTGTCATTAATCCCTGCTGTTATGGTTTTTAAAGTCATTCTTTATTTGGCAAATGAAGAGTTGGAGAAAACTTATATACTTTTAGCTAAAAGTAAAGGATTTAACAGTTCCGAATTATTCTTTTCGCATGTTCTAAGAAATATTGCTCCTAACATTATTATTCATAGCAAATCCATTATTTTAATACTGTTATCTTCTATGGTAGTTTTTGAAAAATTATTTAATATAAATGGGATATTTTCATTTATTATTGCATATCCCAACCCTGACATAATTGCCTTTACGCTAATTATGATTTATATACCAATTTTCATTTTATATACACTTGTCACGAAAATTATCTATAAGCAAACTGGTCAAAGATTGGAATGGTGATATAAGTGAATATAATGAAAAGAGTTTTTAAAAATAAGCAGTTCCTTTTGGGTTTTAGTATAATTAGTGGATTATTATCAATAAGTATATTGTATTTTCTTATTTATCAAGATCGAATACCTACGGTAGGATTGTTGCTTGATAGTAGCGGGAAACCTATACGAGCACCTTATAGTGGTAAAGCATATCCACCTTTAGGGACTGATAATTTCGGAAGAAACATTGTAGTTGTAATGATCGTTGGGGCCAAATACACTATATTCGCAGGAATAGTTATTTCAATTATTAGAGTCGTTCCCTCCATATTCTTTGGGTTTATCATTCATTTTTATCTTCAAAAGATTAAGACTCCAATTAAATATCTTGCAGATACTATTAATTATTTTCCAATTACTTTGTTCGCATTTTTGATTTTAAATTGGGTTAGTTTTCAAGGGATATTGATGATGGAGGCAACCAACTCTTATTGGGATCTAGTAATGCTCTATATTTTAGTTGTATCCATTGTTTTTATTCCAACCAATTCCATACTAATAGCTAATGAAGTGCAATTAATAAACAAAATGGAATTTATTGAATGCTCTCGAACGTTAGGAGCAAGATCTTGGCGCATTATTACAAATCACATTAAACCGTTTTTAATGCCACAATTATATATAATCTTTATCAGGGAGTTTATACAATCGCTCATTCTCATGGCTCACTTAGGTGTTTTAAGTATATTTATTGGAGGAATAGCCTTCAAAGATGATTTGTTTGGATATTCTAAGCCAATTTCTCCAACTAGTGAATGGGCAGGTACGTTAGGGATGTGGTGGAGTTTTCTTTGGACATCTTACCCGTGGATTTCTTTAGTACCTATTGTTTTGTTAACAATATTAATCTTAGCGGCTAAATCTATATTAAATGGTTTGCAGACTGTTCTTTCATCAGAAGAACAGATTGTTAGTGTGGCTGATTACAAATCGGTTAAACAAATTGAAAGCCTTGAACCATTTCAGTTGGTCAAGGAGAAGTCTACTTGATTGTTTTCAAGTGGTTAAAAAAGCTTTGAAACGTTGTACTTCAACGTTTCAAAGCTTTTTAATAACCAAATTCTAAAAGTGTGTTCCCTCTTCACTCATTCCTGTATTTCGCTAAACTGATGGCCTTTAGTTAAAATTCTCTATTTATATAAAAATGCTTGAAAGGTATCCTTCTGGTCGATTGTGGCTAATAAGACATTACTTATGTCCACGTTATATGCTGACTCGACTTTATTTATTAGCCACTCCTTACTATGATTTGTTTTGTTTAATACATCGTAGTTAATTTTCCCTTCTTTAATAAGGACAGAAGGAAGAGGGACGGCTTCAGGAACTATATTCATATCTGCTCGAGTAGGAGTTTGGTGTTGAGGGTATAAAAAACTAGAAATAGAACCGTCTGGCTCCCATAAAGCACAAGCGACTTTTTGTACATCTTCTATCTTTTCTTTTCTTAATTCTGATAGAAGAAACTCAAGAGAAATTCTTGCCTTACGTAAGTTTGCATCAACAATCTTTCCGTTTTTAATAAGTGGAATGGGAGGGTGGTCTATAAAATGGCGAAACAGAGTCCACTTTAGGCTTAATGAGACACCGAGTGTATATAAAATAACTAAAGCAGACATGGTAATCATGGACCCCTTCATTCCTAAACCTTCATCAGACAAGGGGTGAGCGATAATATTACCGATAGATATTGCCATAGCAAAGTCGAGCAATCTTAACTGTGAAATTGAACGCTGGCCCATAACTTTTGTCGCAAAGAGTAAAAAGAAGAAAGCAACAACCGCTCTTAGAATCCATTGAATTGCTGTAAGTGATTCTTGGGAATGAAAGAAGTCCACATTTGATACATCCTTTATCGCTTTATGTTTGTTCTTATTGTCTCCTTTATAATTATGATTATGTGTTTGTTCTAAACAAGAAGAAAAAGTAGCCAAGTGGTAAAATATTCGATAGAGGAAAAGGAATAGCTTACTTCATATAATGCTTTATTAAATATGGAAAGATAGTAAAGTTTCGATTGAGAGTATGTCCTATTTATTTGATAGTTAGAAGCTTAGTTGTACAATCGCTATATCATATTGGATAAAAATTATAATATTGGAAATAAAAAAAATCTATGTTACTATCAAAATATTGGTACAAAAAATTGTTTTACAAGATTGAATCATTAACGGAAGTAGGAAAATTAAATGGTCAGTAATGAAAAATTTTATAATTTTCTTAAAAGTAAAACATGGGATCTAACAGAAAAATGGTACGAGAATCTTAACAAAGATCTAAATGGAATTTATAGTACTAATAATCAAGAGGAAATACAATTGCTTAAAGAGCAGAACCATCTATTCCATGAGAAATTTGTAGAGTTGTTTAACAATTCTAGTGAAGAAGGTCTAAAAAGTTTTGATGACTTTATCGAAGTAATAGTCAATGACAATGGTCATCAACGTACCCCCCTTACGGAAATAATAGGGGAATTTTTTCATCAACAATATCTTTATTTAGAATTATTAGAGGAATTTGTATCAAAATATGAGAACGAACTAAGTGACAAACAGATAATTGAATTTAGTACCGCTATTTTGTCTACAATCAATGATATTATTCTTAAGTTTACTAAAGAGTTTATAGAGCAATCTCAAATAAGATTGAAATCCCAACAAGAGATGATTATTGAATTAAGTGCACCAGTTATTAAATTAACGGCTGACTCCGCATTGCTACCACTAATTGGGGAAGTAGATACAAATAGGGCTAAAGTAATTTTAGAACAATCACTTCAACAATGTGCGGATATGAAAATCAAACACTTATATATTGATTTGTTAGGCGTTCCGGTTGTGGATACTATGGTTGCACAACAATTATTTCAAATGATCAGTGCACTAAAGTTAATTGGAGTGAGTACCTCACTTTCAGGGGTTCGCCCTAGTATTGCACAAACAACCATACAATTAGGAATTGATTTTAAAGGTGTAGAGACACATTCTAGCATTGAACAGGCTATGAGGAAACATAGATAATTTAAGTCAGAACGTTCCTATTAGGAGCGTTTTTTATTTTATATAAAATGGAAGGGGAATAATCTTAGAAGTAGGAACTAATCAATAGAGTCAAAGTGTAACTGACAAAAAGGAAGTATAAATAGAGGACATTAACATTCCTAAAAGTTCGAAGCGAATGTAAAAGTGGAGTGGATTAAGGAGTTATCAACAACTTTACCACAGTTGTGGATAATTAAGTGAAAATTAAAATAAATGATATGATTTTAGTGCACTAGAAATATATATAGCTCATAGAAAATTTAAAAGTATCTTATATGAATGATTGTTGTTTGGTATATATGGTATGGGTGTATAAAATGTTCAATATTTCAGTTTGATATATTACTTTTTCCTATATGCCCTTAACGATACTTTTAAAGCTGAATAATTCCCTATAGCTGCATAACCATAAAACCAACCCATAAAAAGGCCCGCAACAATATGATGGCGATGGCTGATAAAGACAGAAATAATAAGGCCTAAGATCAAGGCTATGAAAGGGACATTTTTGGCTTGTACGCGAAAAAGAATTTTGATTATTTGAGTGATAATTATGATTACAGGTATAGCTATTACAGCATCCCAAAAATTTGTATGTATTAAAGGAAAATTCATATCACACCTCAATTTATTTCAGTTAGGTATAGATTTACCTAAAAAAAAGTGATTCATACTCTTTATAGTATAAAAAAGGTAAAAATATAAATGCCATACAATTGGATAAAGGCTAAACGGAGGCTTATGTATAAAACAGAAAGTAAAAAGTAAGAGACAATTTTTTATCTCTTACTACGCTCAATTTTATCTAACTTTCTTGTTAATTCATTAATTTGTTTTTGCATTTGTTCTATTTGAGCCGATTGATTTGACTGCTCAGAGGATTTTTGATTATTTGTATTTTCTAATCCTTTAAGTGCAATACCTGCTGCTAAAGCTGCTATTCCATCTCCTATTGTAGTAAGTGTAGCTCCGAAAAGTGCTAATTTAGCTACTAGAAGATCCGTTGATTCTGAACTTGAATCATTTTGTAAATCATTCTTATTATTCATTAACATGCTTCCTTGTCTATATTATTAGCAATTATGCTTTATCACATGTTATTCAAGCCATTCAAACAAGCAAGGGCGTTTTTATTTAGACCCTAAGAAAAAAGGTCCTAAATAGCATATTAAATATGTTCCCGCTAGTGGTCTACAACAGCATTTAAATTGCCTCTCTATATTCAATGTAGAGAAGGTGTGCCTCTGTAAAGAAAGTAATATCGTTGTTGTTCTCCACAAAATAACCAACACTCTTATGTTGGCATATTCTAGACAAAAGACAGCCAAAGGATGTTAGACAAGATATGCATTCCAAAAACAACGAAAAATTCATTGAGCAGCCTAACTTAGGCCCAACATTGGAGTTCTTAGGTTCTGCTTTCGAAACACTAGGTCTACTTATTGGGACGATTGGAGAAGGAATATCCCTACAAGAAATGTTAGAGGAAGAACACTCCGAAAAGAAAATTATGAGTGATCAAAAAAGTCAACTATCTCAAATAGAAAAAAAACTAGACTGCATCATTAAGGAGCTTAAATCATTATAGTTGTGATTTTTAAGAAAAATAAAAAGGACCTTTCAATCATAGGTCCTCGTGACGGAGATGAGAGTGAGGAAATTTCTCAGTTGTTAATATTTAGCATATGTAAGAACAAATTATTGTACAGAGACAATTATTCTTAACACTAGAGCCTAAGACAGAATCAAATAAACAATTCATATAAACCTTATCTGTTTGTCCCCCCAAATGCACCCGATTTCCTTTGGGGGTTATTGTGATTCTGAGGAAGTTCATAAAATTGTTATTATTACAATGTTCCTGAGTATAAAAAACTTCACTTTAATTAATAGATACACTACAATGAGTAATATTTTGTTATCGAAGAAAACTTGATTCTTCAGGGGTTGAAGGAGGGTATAAATAAAACCTCCCCCAAAACCTCCCCCAAAACCTCCCCCAAAACCTCCCCCAATTAGATTATTTTTAATGCATCTCCAAACACTTGGACAGCTTCTAATTCTAATTCTTTGAGATTGTGCCCATAAACATTATTAATCATTTCCGGACTATTACCTAAACGTTCCGAAATAGTTTTTACCGGTATTCTTTCTTTCATCAAAATAGTAGCGTGTGTATGGCGTAAACCATGAGGAGTCACTTCTTTCAGATTATGCTTTTCAATTATTCGCTTCATAGCATTGTTAATCATAGTGCAGTTAATTTCTAAGCCACTTGTACCATTAATAAATACATAGGTGTTTTCATTGAAGGGAAGACCATATTTAATTCTAGTTTCTCTACACCATTTCTTATAAATGTTCATTTGTTTGACAAGTACGGGATCCATCACTATAGAACGAAAGCTATTTTTAGTTTTTGGTGGCCGTACCCCATTATCGTCTCTGGTGCAATTGATAGAACAAATATCATCCTGTATGTCTCTCCATTTCAATCCGCAAGCTTCCCCCTTACGTACACCTGTATAGGCAAGAAACATCCCCATGGAATAATTCGTGATTGTCTCGACTTTTTTACAGATGTGTAAAAACTCAACAAGTTCTTGTGCTGTAAAGTAGTTGTTACCTACAGTTTCTTCATCAAAAGTGATATTAGTGAAACGATTACGGGGAATTATCTCTGCATCTACTGCAGCATTCACTGCAATTTTAAATACTTTGTGTAATTGTTTAACGCTTGTTGGTTTCATTGTTTTGAGTAACTTCTGAATAAATTTAATTTTGTAAGTGCTCTTATCTAATTCAGCTACTTTATAGTGGCCTAGTAAAGGCTTCATATGTTTTTTGATATCTCTTTCTCTTTGTAATCGGGTTGTAATCCCCCATTCGTGATTGGAAGATTCATACCATATATCAAGCCATTCTGAAATTGTAACGTTAGCTTTGGCTACCTGTTTAACATCTCCATTGATTATCTTTGTCCGAACTTCTAGTAAACCTCTATATGCTTCATTTTCACTTTTAAAACCTTGTTTTTGTTTTTCTCTTCTATTGCCTAATGAATCATAATATCTGTGTCGATAAGCAAAACGCTTTTCATCCTTAGTATTGAAATAATAATAAAGCTCAGGATCTTTTCTTAATCTATGCATTACTGTTTTTTTAGTCATATTTTTTCCCTTTCAAACGTTGACAGGCGTTAGATGGGGGAGACTTCAAATAATTGGCATCACTCCTTCCAATGGGAATGTACGTTCCGTTTTTGGTTAAATTTTTTTACCATCTAAACTTTTTAAAGTTAAAAGTTCTGAAGGGATACCATAACCTTGAATAGCTTCAACGACAGTAAAACTTGTATTGTTTTGTTCATTTAAATATTCATCTAATATCAATAATTCGACTGCAAAAGTGTTGGCCTGTATTTCTAAAATATCTGTGGAAAATAGTGTGTTCTGCCTTAAAAAAGAAGTGTTAACATCTGGATGTTGAATAGCATGTCCAAGCTCATGGGCACAAATGAAAAATTGTTTTTCTTTGGGTGCGTCTTGGTTAATATGTATGATAGGTACTCTAAAATTTTTATTATAATAACCCAGTGCAGTACCTAAAGGTTCAAATACAATTAGAATTCCCATGAGCTGTGCAAGTTTAAAAGGATCATTTGTACCGTGTTTCTTAACTAATTGACTAACTAAAGATTTAATGTGGGTCACAAGGAACACTCCTATTATTTTCTATATTTTTTAGGGGTGAACTTCTGTTTAGCTACACGTTTGGCTAGTCTTAAGGAATTTTCTAAGCTTGACAATAATAATTCTCTGTCTTCCAGTTCTTCCTCGCTTAACTCATCGAGAGTCCTTCCATCAAAAGCAGCATGCCCACTAGTTGACAAACCTTCAATCATTTTTTGTAGTTCATTTTGAATATCTTGTTCATCTTTTTCGGTTAGATCAAAATAACGTTTCTTTTCAGTTCGACATAGAAGGTAGTCAACAGATACTCCAAAATAGTCTGCAACTTTTTCTAAGTTAGCGCCATTCGGAATTTTTTTCTTCCATCCGTAAAGAGAGTTTCTACCGAAACCAAGTTTTTCTTCTAATTCAACAATAGATATTTTCTGTTCTTCACAAAGACTTTTCAATCTATCAAATGTAGTCATGTCAACCATCCTCATGGCTCTGAATAAAATAAATTAATCTTTAAACTAAAAAAGTTTGACTTTTAGTTATAAAGCTAATATACTTTGTTCATAAGCTAAGTTATTCGCTAAAAGACAACAAAAAGAGACAACCTATAAAAAACACATTTGACGTTGGGGAACGGATTAAATGTAATGTTTTCGGGCTTTTATAAGTCTTATTTAGCTATGTCTATATTCTATATTAAAGGCTAAAAACAGTCAATATAATTAGTTAATAATTTAGCTTATTTTTATTGAGGTGCTGTGATACCGAGCCAATGACGGTATATCTTATTCAAAATAATAGCTAACAGGACGGTAGCAACGTCATTAGTATGTTGAAAAGGAGGTTAAGTTATGCCTGAAGATTTAGGTGCAAAAGTAAGAAGTGAAATCTTTAAAAGGAACATGACTCAGAATGAGCTAGCAAAATTAGTAGGAATTTCAAATGCATATCTATCTGATATTATTCGTGGACGAAAAGATGGTCCAAAAGCACAAGAGCATATAAAACACATTAGAAAAATTTTAAGCATTTGATGTGGAGGCGTGATTCATGACTATCGCAAATGTACAAATCGAAGTGAACCAAGAAGAGATTAGAAATTACATCAATGAGAAGTTAGATGAAACTATGAGACAAACTTTGTTCACATGGGATATTAACGAAATGTCAAAGAGAACTTGTATGAGTAAAACATTTCTTGAACAAGAGTTTCTCCATGATCCTCGAATGAAATTATTAGAACGTAGAAAGGAAAAAGGTAAGCGTCTTTGGTTTTATGAACCCAGTTTAAAAGTAATGCAAGAGATTATGGATGAATGGTAATAAAAATAAAATACGTTGACAGGCGTAAAACAATGAGTTTAGGAGGGAATACATGACACCCACAGCACTTATGGTAGTAGCGATTATTGGTTTCATTAGCATAATCAGCTGGGGAGTATACACGTGGAGAGAAATGGGTTAGTAATCTAGCAATCTAGCATTATCACACCCAGCAATAAATATTCAAACCGAGCGGAGTACGCCAGGACAGGCCAGTTTAAGCCTCGAGCGACAGCAATAGCCAACGCCAAGACGTTTGAGCATTTACTGGTGGGTGTGAGAGAAAAGTGAGGTGAAGTAAATTTTAGGAGTTCGTAATTGAAACATTAAGCGAAGGAAGGCTGATAGAAGTGGATTATTTAGAAAAAGCGAAAAAGGAAATTCGTGAACGGTGGTTCGAAAATCACAAGATTAAAAGCATCGAAGGAAATGAAGGTTTTCAACGTATTGTATGGGGTGAAGAAGGTACGAGAATGTACCAAGTAACTTATGTGTTGGCTGGCAATATGGTTTTTATTTCTGGTGATCTAGGTGATGCAGCTTATTCTTTAACATGTTTAGCTACTTTACAAAATATCAAAGATTTCGATTTATCATACTTTACTGGGAAATTAACGGCTCGCCAAAGAGAAAAATATGAGTTTGATGGCAAATTAGCAAAAAAACAAATAGAAGAGTATTTCCTCGATTGGTGCGAAGTTGAAAAAACAAGTGATTTGGAGAAGGATAGCAAAGAATTGCTTAATCAACTTATTTCAGAAACTTCACAATGGAGTATGTGTCATCATTTTTCAACAGGAGTTTATTCTATCTATCAATATACAAACGTTGATTGGTTTGATAGCGATGCGGCTAGTTGTATTGCAGATTGTGGAAGTAGACTTTCATATTCAATGATTTCATACTGGGTAGGTTTGAAGATGATCATAGAACAACAAGAGAAAGAGAAAGTAGCTTAACCCATAGTACGTAGAAATGATGAAACAGAAAGGAAGTTATCAATGGATCAATTAAAAGTAATTTCTTTAGATGGACAACTTGTAACAGATAGTCGTGATGTCTCTGAAATGCTTGATAAGCGTCATACAGATCTTATGCGTTCAATCAGTGGATACGTAGAAATTTTAGAAAACGCAAAATTGCGTTCTCAGGATTTCTTTATTCCTAGCACTTATAAAACGGAAGGAAACAACAAAACATACGATTGTTTCTTACTAACTAGGAAAGGTTGCGACATGGTAGCTAACAAAATGACTGGTGAAAAAGGTGTTCTATTTACTGCAGCATATGTTACAAGATTTGAAGAAATGGAAAAAGCCAGTCTCTTGCCGAAACCTCTTTCAGAAAAAGAACAATTAAAAGCTTCTATGAGACTATCTTTAGAAACATCAGAAGATGTAGAGGTTTTAAAGGTTGAGGTAAATGAGTTAAAAAACAAGGTGGACAACCAGATAACTTTAGACCATGGAGAACAAAGAAGGCTCCAAAGATTAATTAGTTCTAAGGTATTTGAACATGCAAACTCAGACGAACATAAACGATTACTCTACCCAGAGTTGCATCGGGAAATAAAAGACCGCTTCGGAGTGTCTAGCTACAAAGATGTTAAGCGACATGAATTACAATCTGCTATTAAATATGTTGAATCATGGATTCCTAGGAAGAGTGGTTGATCTAATTGGCTGAAAGTAAATCGAAGAAGATTAAAAGATTCAACTCAACAATATACAAGACTAGGCTCAAGCTCATTGAATTATCCTTAAAGCTTGAAATGACACCCTATATGACTGCTGACCAACGCAGACAAATAAAAGGGCAAATTAAAAAGCTGCAAGACAAGATCCTAATGTACAATCGCAAAATCAAAGCACTAGATCTTCAACAAAAAAACTAACTAAAAGGGAGATAGAAAAATGAAAAGTACAGGTATCGTTCGTAAAGTAGATGAATTAGGTCGTGTGGTTATTCCAAAGGAGTTACGTAGAACATTAGAAATCGCTGAAAAAGATCCACTTGAAATTTATGTAGAAGAAGACCAAATCATTCTTAAGAAGTATCAGGCTAAAAACGCTTGTGCAGTGACAGGTGAGATATCAGATTACAACTTAACACTGTTGGACGGAAAACTTGTCTTAAGCCAAGAAGGTATAAATGTGTTGTTATCACAGTTAGAAAAGAAAATGTAATAAGGAGGTTAGAGGAAATGGAGCAAATAAACGAAAAACTAGATGCTTGGTACAACGATGAATCTGAGTTACTAGATATTAAAGCTCACGATGTTGCCCAAGCAGATGATGTAGATGAAATGTTGAAAGCTAAATCTTTGTATGATGTTCAATCTGCGAAGGTAGAAACAATTCGTGAAGCGATTAAATTAGTAAATGAGCAAAAATAAAACCCGTTGTTGGCGCAACGAGTTCGGGTCCTGCTATAAATATACAACTTCATTTTAGTACAGGACCTCTAAAAAAACAAGGAGGTAATAATATGAACATTAATAATGGAATGGATAATAAGTTTCGCACTGAGGTGTCAGATCTCATGACAAAAACCATTGTGGAAGTATACGAAACGGGTTTCAAAAAAGGATACGAAGCTGGGAAGTTAGTTGGTGTAGTGGATAGTGTGGCAGAAATCAATAATAAATGGTTAGCCGAACGAAAAACAAAAACACCTAACCAACAACGTGCTGAATTGATTGAGAAGGCTAAAAAGTTTATAGAGGAATGTAAAAAAGATAGCACTTGGGGTGGTCGAGTATATTTTGTCCCAATGGCCAACGGTGGTCAATGGATTTGTGATGTGAGGTTTGAAGTTAATGCAAGCAAACGAACAATAGTAGCGCTACTATTTTGGAAACCTCGTCATTATAAAAAAGGTGTATTGAAAGCTAAAGGAATCGCTAAATGTATGCCTGGCGATGTATTCAACGAACACATCGGACAAGCTATCGCACTAGCAAAAGCATTACAGATTGATATTCCAGTAGAGTTTTTGAAGGCTGTTCAACCGAGTGAGATTGTAATTGGGATGACAGTTAAAAATGAAAAAGATTTTCCACAAGCTATAGATGGACCAATTAGCAAAGGTGAAATATTTAAAGTCGTTAAAGATGAAAGACCGCCGTCAAAAGGTGAATGCCAAACGAATTCTGTAATTGCTCACTCTGCAACAATCATTGACGACACAAACGCACAATACGAGGTGACTGTTTTATGAAGAACATAAAGCTACTATCGATGAACCTTGAAAACTTCAAGGGAGTTAAGAAATTTTCACTTGTAACAAATGGTCAAAGCGTACGTGTATTTGGTGACAATGCTACTGGGAAAACAACTATTCTGGACGGTTTTCTATGGTTGTTATTCGATAAGGATTCCCAGAATAAAAAGGACTTTGCAATTAAATCCTTAGAAGTAACGGGCCACGAAGTGCATAACCTAAATCATGTTGTAGAAGCAACATTTGATATTGATGGTACAGAAGTGATCTTGAAAAAAGTGTACTTTGAGGACTGGGTACAGAAGCGTGGTTCAGCAAATAAGGAATTCAGTGGGCATAAAACAAAGTACTATATCGATGAAGTTCCTAAAAAGAAAAAGGAGTTCGTTGATTTTGTTGTAGAACTTGTGGAAGAAGAATTATTCAAGTTGATCACTAGTCCAATATTCTTTAATGAACAAATCAAGTGGCAGGAGCGAAGAAAGCTACTTATAGATATTTGTGGTGATATCACAGACGAAGAGGTATTTGCTTCAGATAATCAACTGAAAGGCCTAGAACTTATTTTAAAAGGTCGTTCACTTGAGGATCATCGGAAAGTAATAGGTGAGCGAAGAAAAGTAATCAATGACGACTTAAAAATGATTCCTGTCCGTATCGATGAAATCAACAAATCGATTCCAGAAGAAAGTATTGATTTAGGAAGTATACGTACGGAGTTAAAGCAATTAGAAGAAAAGATTGATTCCAACAAAACTTTAATAAGCAATATACAAAATGGACAAGCTCTTCAATCGAAAGAGCTGGAGCTTAAGAAGGTAGAAAATGATTTAGAGACAGTTAAACGTGCATTTGAATCAGATTCTAAAGACAAGCTTTATCAGTTACAAGCAAAGCTCCAAGAAGAACAGAGCAATCTGAGAATTACTGAAATGAAAATGGAAGAGCAAAAACGTTCCGTCGATTATGCCAACAATAACGTTAAGAACATTGATTCTGATTTATCCAAGTTACGTGATGATTGGTCAGAAATTAATAATTCCGAGCTTCAGCATATAGATGAATGTGTTTGCCCAACGTGTAAGCAAGACTTACCAGTCGAACAAGTAGAGGATGCTCGTCAAAAAGCTATGGAAGCATTCAAGTTAAATAAATCTAATCGATTAGCTGAAATCGATAATAAGGGCAAAGCAATGGTTCAGAAGAAAGAAAAGATACTGGAAGAGGTCCAAGGTTATGAATCCAGTATCAAAAAATCTGAGGATATTCGTTTAGGAAAAGAAAAAGTAATAGAGAAACTTACAGGTGAAATAGAAATACTAAGGGATGGCTTAAAAGACGTTTCTGAATCACCTGAATACATTAAATTTATGAACCTAAGACAAGCTTTAGAACAGGATATTGCAACTATTAAAAATCAATCTGCCCAAGCAATTCAAGATATCAAAGATGCCAACACTAAGTTGGAATCTAAGAAACGTGAACTGAATGCTGAAATAGCCAAGTACGCTAACATCGATGGACTTAAAGTGCGTATTAAAGAGTATGAAGATCAAGAAGAAGCACTCACGAAAGAGTTCCAAAAACTAGAACACCAAATGTTCTTAACAGAAGAATTTATTCGAAGAAAAGTAGAGCTGCTTACTGAGAAAATTAACTCTAAGTTCAAGTTGGCACGCTTCAAAATGTTCGAGAATCAGATTAACGGTGGACTTCAAGAGGTTTGTGAAACGACTTATAACGGAGTACCTTATAGCTCTTTAAACAATGCCATGCGGATTAATGTTGGTTTGGATATTATCGAAACTCTTTCTCGTCATTACGGAATCATAGCTCCTATATTTGTAGACAATGCAGAGGCTGTTACTAAGCTCAATGCGATAGATGCACAGATTATTAGTTTGGTAGTTTCAGAGGAAGATAAAAAGTTGAGAGTGGAGGATATAAACAATGACTAATCAAAACCAACTAACAAACCAGGATACAAGTATCCAAGCAACACAATCAGAACGATTTCTAAAAAACGTTGAAACACAATTTGCTGCAGAAGCTGGAGCTCCAATGGCTTTTACAGACTATGAAAGAACTCTTGCTCAACACTTATTTTTGAAAGTGGATAACGTTCTAAAAGATCTTGAAACAAAACGATTGAGTGCTGATAAACCATATGGAACTGCTTATGAGTGGAAGAACGTTAACATGCGAAAAATGGCATTAGATTCTGTGCACAGAGTTAAATTGGGGTTAGATGCTTTAATCCCAAATCATGTACATCCTGTCCCTTACTTTAATAAACGTGAGGGTAAGTATGATATCGATCTAAGAGTTGGTTATGTGGGTGAAGCTTATTACAAAATACAAAACGCTGTTGATGAGCCAATAGACGTTATTTACGAATTGGTTTATGACACTGACGAATTTATACCAATTAAGAAATCACATAAAAATAAGATTGAATCTTATGAGTTTACTATAAAAAATCCATTTAGTCGTGGAAAAATAATTGGTGGATTTGGATATATCGTTTATGAAAACGAGATAAAAAATGAATTAGTAATGGTTACAGAAGAAGATTTTTTGAAGTCTAGGAAAGCTGCACAAAGTAAAACTTTTTGGGATGGACATCCAACTGAGATGCGTTTTAAAACGCTTGTTCATCGAGTGACAAGTAAGTTGAAAATAGATCCTAAAAAAGTGAATGCTGCATCTTATGCCTATGTAGAAAATCAAAATCAAGAAGATTCAATCAGAAGAGAAATTAATGAAAATGCAAACTCTGAAATCTTAGATATTGAAGGTGGAGAGGTTGAAGATATCATGCAAATTGATGTAGATGAAGAAACTGGGGAAGTTATAGAAGGACAAGCCACAGAAATTATTGAAGAACCAACGACTCAAGATAATGGACCTGGTTGGTAATGATTGAAATTCAAACCTTAGCAACAGGAAGCAAAGGTAACTGCTACTACGTGACGGATGGGACAACCCCCATCCTCATAGAGTGCGGTATTTCCTTCAAGCAGATTCAACGAAAGCTTAACTTTTCTACTACAGACATTGCCGCTTGCCTGGTAACACACGAACACAAAGATCATTGCGGAGGGTTAATAGGTGTTTTAAATGCAGGGATTCGTTGCTATATGAGTCCAGGAACTAAAGAAGCTATTGGTATGAACCATCACCGTATAAAGACAGTAGGAAATAAAAAACAATTCAGTATAGGAACATGGACGATATTGCCTTTTGACGTACAACATGACGTATCTGAACCATTTGGTTTTCTTCTAGTAAATAAAGCTGGAGAAAAGCTCCTATTCGCTACAGATACGTATTACATCAAGTATCGTTTTCAAGGTATTACCCATCTAATGGTGGAGTGCAACTACTGTCAATCCGTATTAGATGCAAATGTAGAGACTGGCCGTATACATCCATCGATGAAAAAGCGTGTAATGAAGTCGCATTTCAGTTTAGAGAATGTACTCGAATTTTTAAAAGCTAACGATCTATCAAAACTACAAGAAATTTGGTTGCTGCATCTATCTGATAGCAATAGTGATGAATTTTTAATAAGACAAGAAGTAGCGAAAGCCACTGGTAAATTGATTCATATTCCATGAAGGTTAGACAAAAAAGAAGGTGTTTGAAATTGGAAGGGTGGATTAAATTACATCGTGAGTTACTAGAGAAACCGATTTGGGAAGGGTCTACTCCAGAACAAAAGGTGATATTAATCACCCTTCTCACGATGGCAAATCACAAAGAAAAGGAATGGGAATTTAAAGGTGAGAAATACAAAGCTTTACCTGGTCAATTTGTTACAAGCTTGGAGTCAATCGTCAAAAAAGCAGGGAATGGGATCTCAATTAAGAATGTCAGAACTGCTTTAAATCGTTTCGAAAAATTTGGTTTTCTGGCAAACCAATCGACAAACAAAAATAGGCTCATAACCATTGTCAATTGGGAACTTTATCAAGCTTTAAGTGATACTACTGGCAAGCAAAACGGCAAGCAACTGGCAAGCAACGGGCAGGCAACCGGCAAGCAACTGGCAACTAACAAGAATGTAAGAATGATAGAAGGTAATAAAGAAGATGATAAAGGGCCTTCAAACCCATTTCAATTTTATGAACAAGAAGGTTTTGGAACCATTAGTTCATTCATTGCAGATCAACTAGGTGGATTGATTGATGACTTCGGTGAAGAAAAAGTAATTCAAGCAATGAAAGAAACTAGGTTAAACGGTTCTAACAGCTTGAACTATACCAGAAAGATATTAACCAACCCCAAACGTGTAAGAGGTGAAAACAATGCAACCGATAAGCCAAGTACTCCAGGAGATGATGAAATCCAATCCCGAATTAGCGCAGCGAATGAAAGACGCAAAAAGCTCGCTGGAATCAGATCCGATTGAGGTACTCACTAAGCCTTCTGAGAAATGTCCTTATCGTAAATGTGATGGAACAGGATGGATATGGACTAAAGATTGGTCTCGTCAGAATAAGAAGGATGAGATTGACGAGGACGGAAATTTAAAACGTGCTGAATGGATGGAAAAGTGTCAGTGTCACGAGCAACGATTAAAACAATCAGAGATTGATAAAAAACTGGATCTAGCTGGTATTCCTATGATTTTCAAGGACGCCACCGTTAATTCTTTTGATGTCAATTTGTATAAGGATAACGAAAGCATAGAGACTGCTGCAATAGCTAAAAAAGCTGCAGGAAACTTCGTAGCTAATTATGAAACCTTAAAAAACAACGGCAAAGGGTTATATCTATTCAGTACTACAAAAGGGTCTGGCAAAACAAGACTAGTCTCTAGTATTGCTAATGCCCTAATGAAAGTACATTCAGTTGATCTTGCTTTTATAAAGGCAAACGATCTTCTCACTCAGATAAAAAAGACATTTGGTGACAATACAACCTCAGAGAGTGAAATCATCAAAAGTTTAAGAGAAGTGGAAGTACTTGTCATTGATGATTTAGCTGTTGAAAAAAAGAGTGAATTTGCTGAAAGGGTATTTTACGACATAACAGATTACCGATTGGAACATAAAAAGGTCACTCTATTCACATCCAACAAGACCATTGATAACTTAGATCAAATCTATAAAGAAGGTCGAGTAAAAAGCAGAGTGAAAAAAATGTGCCTTGAAATATACATGCCTGAAGAATCCATTAGGGATGAAGAAGCTGAGAAAGAAAATGAAGAGTATGAACGGCTCTTATTTGAATAGGAGGACGGTGTAATGGCTAACTGGATACCAGGACAAGGGTTTTCCCTAGTCCAACCCTCAGAGCCTTATAACAAAGAAAAATGTGATCGTGAAATGGAACTACTTGAAACTAAATTAAGAAAAGCTGAAAAGCGGATGGAGGCAGCTAAATGATTGGACAAACTGTAAAGCCTTCCTTGGAAACGAGAAGACAGATGCTTATAGATGATCTGCAACGCGTTAAAATCCACGAAGGTCCAAAAGGTGAGCAACTGCAGAAGATGGACTATTACTCTCTTAGAAGTCTGCTAGCTAGAAGAATGGCGGTGGAGTCGTGAGAGAGGCAAAATATAGAGGTTTTTCAAAAGACGATGGTAATTGGCATTTTGGACATGGGCATTTTCTTATTAAACATTGCGAAGATAGTGGTTTAGAGGATTACTCAGTCTTACACACTGATGGTTCACCAAAGTATGTAGTACCAGAATCCGTTGGAGAATACACAGGTTTAAAGGATAAAAATGGTCTAGAGATTTATGAGGGGGATATCTTAGCCATTGAAGATGATAAATTTGTTTGGTCAGTCGAATATGATTTATGTTGTTTTGTTGCAAATGGCGGAGAATACAATCAAAAAGAAGAATTGATTGAGTTTTACGACTGGAAAGAAGAATCACTTGATGTTGTTATCATCGGCAACATATACGAACATCCAGACTTACTGGAGGCAAACTAATGAGTTGGACAAGTGAAGTATATAAAAACACTGCCTCTAAGCCAATGGATATTGTTTCAGAAAACGCTCGAATTATCAATGTTATCTCTTCTAGTGACCAGAGCTTGAAGGATCCAAACGAAATAGCATTTGTTGTTTCAAGAACTCGTGAGTTTGAAGATTATAAAAAGGTGTTTAGGCAGTATAAGCGGTCAACCAATCCTGATTTAACATTAACCTCGTATAGCGAAAGCTTATTGGAATCTTGCTTCCGGGGGTGGAACTGATGATACCAGCTGATACTGGCTATTAGGATGTGATCCACATTGCTAATCACAACTATGTACAAGGCCGTGGACCGCCAAGTGATGACAGTTAGTGGACATTTAAACAAACAAGAGATTAGTAGTTTTAAAGCGGAGGGTTGGCGATTAGAACAACCGCAAGTCAATAAAACAGGAATACCAGTACAAACCCATAGGAGGAAACATACATGAATAAAATCATCGACTTAAATACATTTGCAAATGGTGCATTAGCTGAAAAGGTAAATATCGAGTTGCAGAAAGCTCTTGATAACATTGCTGATCCAAACACAGACCATAAGAAAGCTAGAAAGGTAACGGTTAGTATCACCCTTAAAGCTAATGAGAAACGTAACCTTGCTAATGTGGTGGTTGATACGAAGTCTACCCTTGTACCAGCTGTTGGAGTAGAAACAGAGTTAATCATCGATTACACAGGTGATGGTAAAGTAACCGGTGCTGAATTAAAGTCAGGCATTCCAGGACAATCATTTATGAGTGACAATGGAGAGATTTTGGACGACAAAGGGAAACCACTTCCAGCAGAAGAGCCTATCAACAAAAAAGTAGTTCAATTCAAATAAATTCTAGCAATCTATCAAACAAAAACTAAAAACCGAAAAGAGGAAATCACATGTTAAAAGAATTCGTATCGTACCTATTAGAGTTAAAACGCCCTGAAACAATTGAAGCTGCTGGAAAGGTTTATTCCACTAACCAACTTTACCGTTTGGATAAGGAACAAGAGGTTACTGCAATTAATGTTCGTAGCTTATCTGGACTAGTGGATTATGTGAAGTCGAACTTTGACCATGAGCGCACATTGATGATTCATGTAGAGTCTCCAACTAAAGTAAATGTTTTTGATGCTCTGAACGATATAAATGATCGTCGTACTTATGTTAGAGCTGGAGCGTTATTACCGAGTATCACATTTGAGCGTTTTATCGATCGTGAAGAATTCCAAATCATGCTGCAGGCTTGTTTTGTAGGTAACCAAGATAAAGAACAGGTTCTTAAGGTGGTTAGTTCCATCATTGAAGAAAATTCAGTTCAGACACAAGACGATGGAGTTACACAACGAGTTACAGCTAAAACAGGGGTAGCTACTGTAGGAAATGTAAACGTACCTAATCCAGTCACTTTAAAGCCATTCAGAACATTTGCAGAGGTACCACAACCAGAGTCAGAATTTGTACTTCGCCTTAAAGATGGTGGTCGGGTTGGATTGTTCGAGGCTGATGGTGGTGCTTGGGAGCTTAATGCCATGGCAAACATTGCAGAGTATTTAAGTAATGAACTATCAGAAGAAATTGAATCAAAAAAGGTTTATATCATCGACTAACTAGAGAGGGGCCAAGTGCCCCTTTAAATTTCAAAGGAGTGTAAGAATGAACATATTATTCGAAATACCAGGCAACATCCAACCACAAGAACGTCCTAAATTCTCAACATTCGGTGGTCACGTCAGAGCAATAGATCCTATCAAATCAAGAGACTTTAAACAATTTGTAAAAATGGTTGCTGCAAATCATGCACCAGCTTCACTAATAGAAACGGAAATTCGATTGTATGTAGATATATACAGACCTATCCCAAAATCGTTAAGCAAGAAAAAAAGGGCTGAAGCAATAGCTGGGCAACTAAGGCCAACTAAGAAACCTGATCTGGATAATTTGGTGAAGGGTATTAAGGATGGGATGAGTAAAGTAATTTGGCATGATGATGCTCAAATAGTAGAAATGAATGTTCGTAAGTTTTATTCAGAGAATCCAAGGGCAGTAGTGAAAGTTTATTGGTGATTAAAGAGTTATCAACATCTTTGCCACAGGTGTGGATAAATGTTTGAAAATTTAAAAAATAGTAACGTTATGACGCACTAGAATAATAAAGCGAATTAAGGAGTGAGACGATGGAACTTAATAAAATCTATCAAGGCCATTGTCTTGATGTATTAGAAACACTTCAAGACCAGAGTATAAATACTGTAATTACGAGCCCACCATATTGGGGGTTAAGGGATTACGGAGTTGAAGGTCAAATTGGTTTAGAAAGTTCTGTTGATGAATATGTAATGGAGTTAGTCAAAGTTTTTCGAGAGGTTAAGAGAGTGCTGAGGGACGACGGCACAATTTGGTTAAATCTCGGAGATGCATATGCAGGAAGTGGCAAAGGCAGAAATGCTGATGGTAAAGGTAATCCGGGAAATAATCATATGCAAAGCAAAGGTCAATTTAAAGGAATTGTTAAATTACCTAAGATTGTAGATGGTTTGAAGCCTAAAGATTTAATTGGTTTACCTTGGAGAGTTGCTTTTGCACTTCAAAAGGATGGATGGTATTTAAGGCAAGATATTATTTGGAACAAACCTAATGCTATGCCTGAGAGTGTAACTGATAGGCCGACCAAATCTCATGAATATATCTTTCTGTTATCCAAATCACCTAAGTATTTTTACAATCATGAAATCATAAAAGAACAAGCGGTTTATGGGACACAGGATGTGAGAGGATCTCGAGCAACATTTGGTCAACCACAAAAGCAAAGAAGAGAAGATAAGGGTCGAGGTTCATTCAACGGGAAGTATGGAAACGATGCTTTCCGAGCTATACGTGATAAAAGAAACAAACGATCAGTATGGACAGTTTCCACTAAACCATTGAAAGAAGCTCATTTTGCAACTTTTCCAGAAGAATTAATTGAGCCATGTGTATTAGCTGGTAGCCCTATCAATGGAATTGTTTTGGATCCATTCTTCGGTTCTGGAACAACAGGTTTAGTTTCTCTTAAACATGGCCGTAATTTCGTTGGAGTTGAGCTTAATCCTGACTATGATGTGCAGCTGGAATTGATTCATGAAATGTAATACGACAAATTACGTAGATTTTACCTCACAGTCGAAATAAAGAGTGTAATAAAAGAAGAGATTTATTTGGAGCATTGGTCAGATACTTATCCTCATAAAGTATGGACTAATATTATGGTTATTGATAATAAAATAATAGATTCTAGCTAAACCAAAAAGAGTCTTCTTCTGGATTTTTGCAGACTCTTTTTTGAAATTAAAACTTAATATGGACATATAAAACTAGATTAGTTTCAGTATCAACCATTAAATATAATCCTTTAGTTTTCCTATGATTACTAAAATATCTAATTGCTAACGAGTTCTTTAATTCATCATTTACTAACCAATTTTTTGGATAAATAAGAATGTCTTCTTTTCCAGAAGAAATTGCACAAAGACATTCGTAAATTGTATCGAATTCAATATTTTCATATGAATCAATAAAAGAAAAATCAACCTGATAAAGCATTTTACTTTTTACTTGATAAGGGTGTAACTGTTTATAGTTACCTTCCCTCATAAAAACATCATTAATAATAGGGTTAATCTCTATCTCACTACAATGTTTCAACGAACTTTCAAGAGGTTGACTTAACATTATCTCTGTAACTTTTTCGTCCTCTTGTATTAATTCTATTGATTTGAAGTGCAGAGCAACTTCTTGGATTATTAGTGCAAAGACATCATTATTAGGAATATTTATGTGTATAAGAATGTCAGTTGTTGATGTCTCTAATTGTTTTTTATAGGATATTAAAAAGTATTGTGTTAAAGAAGTAAACTTAGGAAAAATATTATCTGGATTATTAAAAATAGAAACTTGAAAATTCATGGAATTATTATCTTTGACACTTTCAGAAAACATTATTTTATCTTCAGATACTTTCTTTAGCCATTTCATTTTAATCCTCCATATATAAACATGAATTTAATTCACTTCAAAATTTGCCCAATCATAACCAATAGGCACGAAAGTACCGTTTGTTAATAGAATAAATGTACCACCTAATCTAGCACGATATTCGCCTTTAGGTAAATCAAAAGTTTTTGTGTTTCTTAATGTACTTATATTAGCAGATTCACTTATCTTATAGTTATAACTATAAGAGTCATAAGCTTTCCACCCACCATTTAACCACCCATGATTTTTCTGAATATCAATTGTTACGCCGTTGTATACAAAGTAATCACCTGTTACTTTAATATTCCAGTTACAATCTGTTCTTCCACCATAGGGCATACAAGCAATAAAACCGTTTTCGATTTTAAATTTTAATGGAGAAATTTCTTCATCATTTGATTTTTCCGGTCCATATTGTGTTTGAGCGCCATTTGATTCTTCATTTGAAACAGAATCATTAGATGTTGCTAAAACATTCGTGTTTAAACTGAATACCAACAAAAATAATGTGAAAATTGGAATGCATAGTAATAATTTTTTTACCATATCTTATTTCCTCCTACTATATAGTTTACCAAATAATTAATTTCAGATATAAAAAATGTAATCCAGAAAACACTTTTATATCTAAAATATTCCATTTGGTAATCAAATAATACCATATTATTTTAAATATTTGTATAATTATAAAGAAAATTATCTATTTTTGTAATATTAAGAAGTTAAAATAGGGATTAGTGTTCTTTGTAGAATCAAAGGTTGATATATATAAAACCTTTATCGGAAATAACTGCATAGTTCGTAGAAAGTACGTCGCAATACAAAAAGGATCTTCATAAGAAGATCCTGAGACCAACTGGACATTAAAACGGAGGTTAAAACAGACACACATCCCAGCGGTTTTATAGTATATGTAATTTCTAGCTAGGTGTGCGTACTAAGCAAAATAAAAGGACCCCACTGGAATAAGGTCCTTTTGTTAACTAAGGAGTAAGGAAAGAAGATCTAATCAGTATCTCTGATCTCTTATAGCATATGTATTGGAGGAATTATGTTAAAGGCGTTTGACAGGTATACAAAAAATAAGAGCCTAGATCGGCATAATCAACAGGCTTCCTAGGACTGCTTTTCGGCTCTAGTAATATGGTAGACAAAGATGAATTATTTTATACAGTTTTTTGGATGAAACAAAAGGTGAAGTAGAGAAAATCATTTGAAGATGATTTATCGAACGTATTCAGATACAGAAGTAGAACAACTAGCACGAATGTAGAGTGAACTCATTGTGGAATTGAATGACTCGAAGGCATTTGGATGCTAATTAATATTTCATTCGACAAAAAACGACATACAAAAATTGTAAAAGAAGATGCTCTGCAAGAATAACTTACCCAAAGCTAAATCTATAATTGGAGCTGCATTATTGAAATTATAAAGGTCATGGACAACGGGATTATGGCAATTTGTAGGAAATATGAAAAAAAGACCTTCTCATGAAGGCCAATAGAACAGCTGGCAAAAGAAATGGAGGGTATAATCAGCAATCATCCCAGCTGTAACTATAGTTTATACAAATAGAAAGCGATTATGTATTTGATCTTTAGCCAAAATAAAAAGGACCCTTGGATAATAGGTCCTTTTATTAACCGAGAGGCAAAGAAGGGATGACTACTTTACATCTCAGTTGTCCTTTAGCATATGCACACGGCGAAAATAAATGAAAAGTAGGTTTGCAAAATATTAGAGTCAATATATGCAAAATAAACAGGCTTCTTAGGACTGTTATTCACCTTTGGTCACCTTCTAGACAAGGAAAAATGATTTTATATAGTTTTCGTAGTTGAAATTAATTGTGAAGTAGCAAAAGCCGAAATAATCGTCGGCTATATACTTTACAATTACTAATTGTTCATGAAATACAAAAACCAAACCGCATGATTTTGTTCATCAGCTGAGGCACGTGTAAAAGCGTCTCTAACAACTTGATTATTGGTATTTCTAGCGATATCATGATAAAAATCAACGGTTTCCTGTTCATCTATGAATGCAGCGAGTATTCCGCTTCTATAATCGGCAGGACATTGTCTATTGATTTTAGGAGAAGGTTCCTTTCCGGTTAGAGAAATATACAGATACCAAAAGGTTTCGTAGTGTCTAATTTCATCATTTCTTATTTCAAGAATACGTTGTTTAATATCAGCATTTGGAGCCTGGTCTGCTAATAACTCATAGCATGAAATTGCTGTGAACTCACCATCAATCGCTTTCAAAATGTCACTTAATACTTCTGAATTCGTAGAAGTCTGAATGGAATTTTGATTCACTCTTTTTTCACCTCCAATTTTAATATATGGGTAAACATAATTTTATGGACCTTGTCTCAGAGAAATTGTTTTAAATATGAATACTACAATATTTGTGGCTATTAAGATTTGAAAAAACGGTGTCAATGAATAGAATTGAACAAAATACTTTTGTCAAAAATAACAAAAATTCTCAAGTTGTCATATTCTAAGCAAAAGACAATTAAAGGATGATTGACAGTACATGCAATCCAAAAACAACGAAAAATTTATTGAGCAACCAAACTTAGGGTTAACATTAGGGTTTTTGGGATCCGTATTTGAAACATTGGGCCTTCTTATTGGAACTATAGGGGAAGGAGTTATACTACAGGAAATGGTAGAGGAAGAACAAGTTGAAAAGAAAATTAGAAGTGATCAAAAAAACCAACTTTCCCAAATAGAAAAAAAGTTAGACTATGTCATTAAGGAGCTTGAGCTATTAAAAAGATGATCCAATAATAAAGGGTCATCTTTTTCCTTTAAATTTAATTGTTTATTGAGGAATTATTATAAATCATTATCCTTTAAATTTATTGAAAGTGAACCATTTGTCTGTAATTGTGCAAAATAAACATCTTTAATCGATTGAACACCATGTTTATTTAATTTTTTCAATATCCATTCTTCATTTAAATTAAGCTCTTTTAGATTTTTATATAAAATTTTACCATCTGATATGATTTCTGTTGGCATATAAGTTGGTAAAGAAACGTCAGCTTTGACATTTTGTTTCGTTGCGTTTTGTTCAGAAGGCTTTTTGAAAACACTGAGTTCTCCGTTTGTTTCTAATACTGCGAATAGAACGTCATCTATGGAAAAAATCGATTGTTCTCTTAATAGCATCATTACATCGTCCATATTCAACCGTGTAGATTTTAATGATTTCAAAGATATTTTTCCATCTTTAATAATAATAGTCGGCTCGTCATCCAATAATAAACGAATTTTAGGAGAAATTTGAGAAAGATACGTCATTAGGATTGTAAGTGCAGCCCAGCATACTAGTGATATTAATCCATCAACAAATGGAGTTTCTTTTTGTGCAGCTATTTCTGCAGCAATTGACCCGATAGTTATTCCTGTAATGTAATGAAAGAAAGTGAGCTGACTTATCTGCTTCTTCCCCATAACCCGTGCTAAAATAAGCAAAATCAAAAATGAAATGGTTGTTCTCCAGATCATGTCCCAAAAATTTATGTCATTCATATAAATCGATGCCCCTTTATAGATAAATATCTTTAATTATTGTGGCTCATTAGCATCGAACTATTCTTATTAATGATTCTTTAAAAATTGATTATCAAAATTAGCATTCTGAGTCTAGCTTCATTTTATGCTAAAAGTATGTTAATAGATTAATTGCAAAGTATTATATGTTGAATACTATAAAAGGACCTTCATATGAAGGTCCTTAAAGATTAAATAATTTTTAAAATTTATTTTCTGTTAGCTTTTATTCTTTCAACTTCAGACATAATATTATTAATCTGTTGTTGCATTTTTTCTCTTTTTATTTTGCTTTGTTGCTTTTCTTCCATTATTACTTCCGCATCTGATTTAATTGATTCAGATATTTTAATTATTTCCTCACCCATATTGGCGAGCTCCTTCAATAATGATTCGAGAGTTCGATTTGATTCGTTTGGATTAAAATTGTTCAAATACTGTCCTCCTACAATGATATTATTACAACGAATAAATTGTTCTTTTGAATTGGTTTCATTTTATTCATTGACTTATAAGTCTAAAGGAATCTGAAAACTTTTTAGCAAATGACAAAGGTGGTTCTACAGATTGGAAATGTACGTATAGGACGGTTGGATTTGTGAAAATCCAGTGATTATGAATAGCGCTAACAATTAGATTGTTTCTTACTAATGCTTTAAGAAATATCGGTAATTCTTCTTGAAGGACAACCACTTCACCAAGATTGAGAGCATTTCCTTCTGCATCTAATGATTCAAAAGTAATACCAGCTGGGAGGGCACTTCTGCTCGGTCTTCCTTGGATAGTTAACCCAAATGAACGTTCGAGCTCTACTGAACAAATGCCCTGCTTCATGTTCAGTTTGCCATTTACAATCTGAGCGTATTTGCTACAAAGGTTCTGGTAATTTTGCATTTTACACACTCCTTTGTTTATATTTATGAGAAGAGTGTATAAAGTGTTCGAGATTTTAGGTTGAATGATTACTTTTTTCTATATGCCATTAATGAGGCTTTTAGAGCTGAGTAATTACCTATAGCAGCATAGCCATAAAACCAGCCCATAAATAAACCGGCAATAAGATGGTGACGATGGCTGATGAAAACGGAAATAAGAAGTCCTAATAATAAGGCTACAAGGGGAACATATTTGGACTGTGTTCGAAAAACAATCTTGATTATTTGGGTGATAATTATAATCACGGGAATTGCTATTACAGCATCCCAAAAATTTGTATGTATTATTGGAAAATTCATTTCACACCTCGTTTTACTTTTACTTAGACATAGAATTACCAAATAAAAATATTTCATACGATTATTTTTCTTCATCAGCTCAATTCTGATTCATGTAAATTGTAGTTAGTGAAAGTTAAATTGAAAGAATATAAAAAAGCATTATCAACTTTAAATATTTTAGTTGTCGTAATCTGATGCCAAAGCTGTTATTACAGTGCCACCTGCCTGAATCCAAACACCTAATGCATTCATATTTATACCTTCTTCTGTACTCGTGTTAGCAAACACTTGAATTGTATTGCCTATCGCTTGAATAATATTACCTATATTATCTATGGTTTGAATGAAGGATAAGTTCTCTTGAGTGTTTATAGAGACCCCTGTTCCTAATATTTGAAGAAGATTGCCCTGAGTTAATAAACGTTGACTTGATTGCTCATTTGAAGCTAAAATACCTGCCACAACTGTAACGTTACCTATTGCTTGAAGTTGATCACCTACTATGTCTAATAATAATTCTTCATTATCAGCTACAAGAGCACTTCCACTTGCTTGCAATACATTTCCGATTAGACGAAAATCCTTTAACATAGATTTCGAAAGTACTTTAGAAGGTGTATTCCCAATTGCAGCTACAATGGTTCCAATTGCTTCTATCCATCCACCTGTGATAGCAGTATTGTAAGATGATGATTTAGTTGAATTATGAATCTGATAAGTGTTATTAGAAATTGGACTATAATGATTTTCATTTTTCCACATTTTTTTTACCTTCTTACATTAATGAGCTTCTATTAGTATATGTATATTTAAAAAATATCGTTAGACAACTTTCTTCTTTTTAGGTGAATATTAAATAACTAAAATTTTTAAGAAAAGAATAATTTTTTGGAAAATGTAAAAAGTAATCGAAGATTGGTGAACATTAAAAAAAGATTGGATTGTGATGAATAATGAAAAAGGTGTTCACTTTTATTGTGTGCTTGCTTTTTGTGGGATCAATGCTTGTACTTATATCAGATATAAGGGTTTCTGCTGAAAAGGATAGATATTTTTATGAAAAAACGGGAGAAATAATGTGGGAGATTGAGACAAAAGAAAAGGTAGTTGCTTTAACATTTGACGATGGACCTCATCCAAAATACACAGCAGAAATACTAGATATCTTAGCGAAACATAATGCAAAGGCTACGTTTTTTGTTGTAGGTGAAAACGCTGAAAAAAATCCAGAGTTAATTTTACGACAATATAATGAGGGTCATGAAATAGCCAATCACACCTTTACACATCCTTTAAAACAACGTTGCCCAAATTAGAGATTGAGTTAAAACAAACAGATGATTTAATTTTTAGTATCACTGGAAATCATCCAAAGCTTTTCCGACCGGTAGAGGGGCAATATACTGATGAAATGATTCAAAATGTTGTAAAAAAGGGTTATCAAGTGGTGATGTGGTCTTGGCATCAAGATACAGAGGATTGGAAAAGTCCTGGTGTCCATCGTATAGAAAAGACGGTATTAAAGGGAGTAGAACCTGGGAACATAATTTTATTTCATGATGGTGGGGGAGATAGAAGTCAAACTGTAAAAGCTTTAGATAAAATTATTAATAAACTCCAAAAACAAGGCTATGAATTTGTAACTGTTTCAGATTTAATAAAGATGAAAAATCTAGAAGAAAATTAGGGAATCCAGTGGCTCTAAACTTCCTACTAAAAGAATAGGAACTGTATCATCTACAGGCTTATCTTTCTAATCATAATGAAAAGACAGGTCGAATATCCTGTCTTGTTCTATCATCAGTATGGTTGAAATTAATTTTAGCAATAGTTACCGGGATATCCACGGTGATTTATAAAAGTTGCACCAATGATTATTAACAATATAAACAATACTATTAGTAATGCAAATCCTGCACCAGCTGGCCTAGCATGTTCGGGACCATATCCAGTTGAATAACTCAATTTTCTGCACCTCCATTTACTAAGTTAATCCATTTTATGTACTTTATCTATCATTGATTGGTTCATTTGCTTAATTAATTATAATTTTAATAAATACACCTGAGTGATGAAGCAAAGGGAGGTGCAAGCATCTCTCAGGGAATTTGTAGTGTCTACAGTTACAACATATTCAAGTAAATAATATAGAGATTGGGCTAGCAATTTAATTAAAGACCAGTTATGAATTAGGTATAAGTTTACTTTATTTAATAAAAATCTGTTTTAGTTTTCAGTCTTGATCTGTCATTAGATATTAAGGAGTGAAAGTATGGAAATTATAAAAAATTATGTTGATCTGTGTAGAAAGATAGAGATAATTGAAATACAACTATTCCAAGTGGATATCGATTTGGATTATTGGTTTGGAAAAGGAACGATGCCCTTCACTGGTACCGGTGCAGATGACTTTGGCGTTATTGCTGCTATTGATAAGATTGAGGTCTATCATGAAAAGAAGCATAGGCTACAGAAGATGCTTGAGTTCTACGGGGATATAAAGAAGGAAACAGAGGAAAAGGTAAATCGGCTAGAGGGATTACAATATCAGATTGCTCGAATGAAGTATATGGAGAATAAATCGTATAAGCAAATAGCTGAGGATTTAAACATGAATTACAGCTATATTCGACGAGTTGCTTCAAAAGGTAACAAAGAGGTAACAATTAACTTGCAAAATAAAGAAATAAAATTATAATTGAAACAAAGAGACCGTGTGCACGCTAGTGTGGAGTGGTAGTTATACTAACTTAATATATTTATATAGACCCCTGATATCATTAGGGGTCTTTTTTATGTCTAAAAATAAGGGAGGTAGTAGGTGATGTGACATGGTCAACTGGGATGAAATAAAACAAGAGTGGGAAACCACAAAAATAACCTTAGCTGCATTAGCTGAAAAACATGATATCAAATTAGGTACATTAAAAAGCCGAAAAAGTCGTGAATCATGGGTAAGAGGTATACCTAAAATAGATGCAACTAAATCGAAGAAGGTTGCAACCAATTCAAAAAAGGATGCAACTAATAGCGTAGATGAAATACCTTCGCTAGACCAGCTTATAGAAGATATAAGCATGACTGAAAAACAAAGTCTTTTCTGTATTTATTACGTAAAATCATTCAATGCTACACAGTCAGCTATTAAAGCGGGTTATGCAAAAGATAGTGCTCATGTTGAAGGAAGTCGATTGCTAAGAAACGCTAAGGTAGTAGAAGAGATTAGAAGAGTTAAGGGCGAGATGAGAAAGGGCATATTCATCGATGCTATGGACGTATTAGACAAGTACATCAAAATAGCCTTTGCTGATATCACAGATTACACTACCTTCGGTAAAAAAGAAGTACCAGTAATAGGCATGATGGGACCTGTATTAGATGAAGATGGTAATCAACTCATGAAAGAAATAAATTATGTAGATCTCAATGAATCTTCCATGGTGGATGGCACTATCATCACAGAGGTTAAGCAGGGTAAAGATGGTGTGTCTATCAAAATAGCAGATAAGATGAAAGCTCTAGATAAGCTATCGTTGTACTTTGATCTATTCCCTGACAAGTTCCAACGAGAAGTAGAAGAAGAAAAACTTAAAATCGCTCATCATAAAGTGTTTGGAAGCAATGAACCAGAACAATATGAAGATGATGGATTCAACGATGCTTTAAATGCTACGACTTTGGAGGTGTGGAGTGATGACGACACCGACGAAGACTAGGTACCTTTCTTTTTTTACAGAGAAAAGTAATTTTAAGAAGAAACCAGCTCCTTTTAAGTTTCAGACCTTCTCCAAAAAACAGAAACAAGTGTTGACCTGGTGGAGAGAGGGGTCTCCTCACAAAGATAAAGACGGTATCATTTGTGATGGTTCTGTCAGAGCGGGAAAAACGGTTGTTATGTCCCTTTCCTATGTTATGTGGGCCATGGACTCCTTCAAAGATGAAAACTTCGGGATGGCTGGTAAAACTATAGGCTCATTCAGACGTAATGTAATCACTCCGTTGAAACGGATGCTTAAGTCTAGAGGATATAAGGTTAAAGATCACCGCGCTGACAACTTCCTAACGATTGAATATAAAGGTGTAACGAATTACTTTTACGTTTTCGGTGGGAAAGATGAAGGCTCCCAAGACCTTATTCAAGGAATAACGCTTGCGGGTATGTTTTTTGATGAGGTTGCCCTTATGCCTGAATCATTTGTATCTCAAGCAACTGCTCGTTGTTCGGTGGAAGGGTCTAAGTTTTGGTTTAACTGCAACCCTGCTGGACCATACCATTGGTTTAAAGAGCAATGGATTGACCGACGAAAAGAAAAGAACATGCTGCAGCTGCATTTCACGATGGATGATAACTTATCGTTAGGTGAAAAGACAAAAGAACGTTATAAACGGATGTACACTGGTCTATTCTATCAGCGTTTCATCCTTGGTTTATGGGTGATGGCTGAAGGTGTTATCTTCAGTATGTTCGATGAAAAGAAAAACAAAGTTAATACAGAAGAACGCAGATACACTAAATACTATGTGTCTTGTGACTACGGTACTCAAAATCCTATGGCATTTGGATTATGGGGATTATATCAAGATACCTGGTACAAAGTGAAAGAGTATCATCATGATGCTAGGAAAAAGAACGTACAAAAAACAGATGATGAATATGCAAAAGACCTTGAAGAATTTGTAGATGGGCTCACGAGACAGATAATCGTGGATCCCTCAGCAAGTTCTTTTATTATTTTACTGAAGAAACGAGGTTGGAAAGTGAAGAAGGCCAAGAATGATGTATTAGAAGGCATAAGGAACATGGCTACTGCCCTTAGTACTGAATTGATAAAGTATAACGACTGTTGCAAAGAAACATTAAGAGAAATTAACTCTTATGTTTGGGATGAAAAAGCCATTGCTCGTGGGGAAGATAAGCCTATAAAGCAGAATGACCATCAAATGGATGCAGACCGTTACTTTGTAAACACGATTTTGTTTAATAGCCAAAGTGTGGCAGTACTGAAATGAGGTGAATAAATGTTGGTTGAAGATCTATACAAGAGACCTTATTACGAATATCTGAACGACATTATCCGTCGTATGGTAGGTGAAGGGCTAACCATCAATGAAGTATTGGTTCAAGAACTTAAAGACTGGAAAGCTTCAGAAAGCTACAAGAGTATGCTAACTGGTGAAAAATACTATCTAGAGAAAATGGACATTAGAGAAAACAAGAGGCAAGAAATTGAATGGAAATCTAATATCAAGCTAGAACATGGTTTTGCTAAGAAGCTGGTTAACCAAAAGGTGGGCTATCTATTATCTAAGGAACCAACCATCGCTACGGAAAACAAAACATATGCAGAACATTTAAAGCAGGTGTTCAATCGAAAGTTCTTAAAGACCTTGAAGAACATTGGGAAAGAAGCAATTAACAATGGTAAGGCTTATTTATATGTTTACTTTGATGAAGAAGGAAACATTGCATTCAAGAAGCTGCCTTCTCAACAAGTCATTCCGTTTTGGAAAGACAATGAGCATACGGCCATTCAATCATTTATATATTTTTATTCCGAGTCCATCTATGAAAACAAAATAAAGAAGGTCATAGAGAAGGTAGAATATCATCATGAAAAAGGTATAGACTATTTTATCTTTGATGGTGCTAAGCTAGTTCCAGATGACGTTGCTGGTCTTAGTGTTGGCCATAACTTCATGATAAACGGTGAACCTTTTTTGTGGGAACGAATACCGCTAATCCCTTTTAAATATAACGAGGAAGAGCAACCATTGATTGAAAGTATCAAGTCACTTATCGATAACTACAATATGCAAGCTTCAACGAATGCGGATATATTAGCGGATATAGCACAAGTGATATGGAAGTTAAAAAATTATGGTGGCGAGGATCTTGCAGAGTTCTTAGGAGACTTAAATAGATATCGTGCAATTAATCTTGATGAAAATGGCGACGTGGATACCATTCAGTCAAAGCCTGAAACAGATGCAAATGAAAAAGAACTGGAACGAGGACGTAAAACCATCTATGAGTTCGGTAGAGGTGTAGACACAACCGATTCTAACTTAGGTAATGCCTCTGGTGTCGCATTACGGTACCGCTACTCTGATTTAGATATGGACTGCAACATTCTTGAGACTGAGTTCCAAGCGAGCTTAGAACAGGTTATTTGGTTTGTTAATAGTTATCTTCAGGTAAAGAAATTTGGAGACTTTTCCAATGAGAAAGTAGACTTCATCTTTAACCGAGACATCATCATCAGTGAATCAGAAGTGATTACTGATTGCGCTAACTCAGTAGGAATCCTAGATGATAAAACCATTCGAGAAAACCATCCATGGTATACAGATGAGGTGGAGGAACGCTTAGAAGTTCAGAGAAAGAAAGAAATGGATATGCATGATAACTACGACACTACCTTCCAGAAGAAGCAAGGTGATGTAAATGGCACAGACACGTGATTACTGGCGAGAACGTTTTGAAGAGTTAGAAGATGCTCAATTTAACAAAGGGGCTACTTACTATAAGGACTTGGAAAAAGCCTATATTCAAACGTACAACGTTATTGAGGCAGACATTTTGAAATGGTATAACCGATTTGCTATTAACAATGAGATTTCACTTGATAAAGCTAAGATATTATTAAAGTCCGGTGAGCTTAAAGAGTTTCAATGGACAGTAGAAGAGTACATTAAATACGGTGAAAAGAATGCCATTAACCAAGAATGGATGAAGGAACTAGAAAATGCTTCTTCTCGTGTCCATATAAGCCGTTTAGAGAGTTTACAATTACAACTAAGGCATCACGTTGAAAAGCTCTACGGGGAACAGTTAGAAGGCTTTGAGCAACTGATGAAAGAGACCTATCAAGAACAGTATTATCATGTGGCGTTTGAGATACAAAAAGGTTTTGAAGTCGGGTTTACCTTGCAAGCGATCGATGAGGTACAACTTATAAAAATAATCAGTAAGCCATGGACTGCGGATGACATGACATTCAGTCGGAGAATATGGCGTGATCAGAACCAATTAATCCATTTACTACAAACCAATCTGATGCAAACTGTGGCAAGAGGAGAGGCTCCAGATAGATTAATCAGTGTAATTACTAAGAAAATGGGTTCTTCCCGTTCTAATGCAGCTCGTTTAGTTCAAACGGAAGCTTCTTTCTTCAGTGCTGCAGCTCAAAAAGATGCTTTCAATGAGCTTGATGTTCGAAAGTATGAAATCATTGCAACACTCGATGGTAAGACAAGTGAAATATGCCGGAGCATGGATGGCAAAGTATTTAACATGACTGATTTCGAGCCTGGTGTAACAGCTAATCCTTTCCATGCTAGGTGTAGGACTACAACGGCACCTTATTTTGAGGATGATTATAGTGAGCGAATTGCAAGAGATTTGGAAGGTAAAACATATTATGTACCTGGCAACATGAAGTATGGTGAATGGTATCAGTCGCAAGTTGAAAAACATGGCGAAGAGAAATTGGCTAATTCTAAGAAAAAGAAAGCGAATAAACAAGCGGATAAAAAAGAGTATGCAAGTTATAAACAAATAATAGGTGATAATGATCCTAATACATTGGATGCCTTCCAAGAAATAAAGTATAATGATAGCAATGAATGGTACCATCTTAAGGGTTTTAAAATGGCTGTTGAGAAAGGTGATATTCACACACTGACGGGTTATAATACGTATAAAAGTGTTGCTAACGAAATTCGAGAAAACTTGGTTGGTCTTACTACGTCTGACGGTATTGCAATTACAAGCTATAAATCACATTTTGTAGATAGAATTATTGGGCAAATTGAAGCTGGAACGGCCAAAAAAGGGAAAAGGACCGGTGTACAAATTGAAGATGTCAAAGAGGCACTCTTGAACCCAATAAATATTAAAGATAGTAGAAATAATGCACGTCAATATATTAATGAAAAATGTATAGTGACCATAAACATGATAACAGGTCATTTGATTCAAACTACACCTAAAGCAAAGGAGTGATACTGTGATTAAAATGTCAAAAAAAGATGAAGAGTTTTTAAGGAAACATCTCTCTAACCTTGATGAGCTACGAAAAGGAAAAGTAAATGACTTATTGTCGGAAGTATACGATATCACCCTTGAAGGGTTAGATGAAAATGATGATGCGACAGATTTATATTTTGAAGCGCAAAAAGTTTATGACTCCATATATTTATTAAATTAGTTGAGCACCTAACCAAACAAAATGGTTGAGTGCTTTTTATTATGCCTTAAAGGTGGTGAGAAGTGTTGGTAACGGTGCTATTTCAATTATTACTCATCGGTTTGTTGGTTCTATTTTGCCTAATCGTTAAAAAGAAACCTCAAAAAACATATTTAAATAATCCTGAAGAATTTGTAACTGTTGAACCTGTTTTATCTGATTTGCCTAAAACAGCTGTAAAGAACACCCATTGGTTTACACATACATTCATGCGACCTCGCAAGAAAGGGTAAGGTGATCTATTGTCTTCGAGCTATCGGTTAAATAGCATTCGTCTTTTTGGTATTGAAGACGTTAAAGAACAAGACAAATCCGTGGACGACACCCACGTTAAAAAGCGTAATTTGAAGGAGGAAGAATGAAATGAATAATGTAGAGTTAATTGCATTAGGTTTAACTGCAGAGCAAGCAGATAAAGTAATCTCAGGTTACGGCAATACTATACCTAAGTCCCGTTTTGATGAAGTGAACACTGCTAAAAAGCAACTTGAAAAGGATATAGCTTCACGAGATCAACAATTAGAGGAACTTAAGAAAGTAGATGCTGCTGGATTGCAGGCTAAGATTGCTGAATTGCAACAGGAAAACACAACTGCAAAGGAACAATATGAAAAAGATTTAAAAGAAACACAGCTATCCAGTGCTATCAAGCTAGCTCTTGTTGGTAAGGTACATGATACGGATATCGCCATTACACAGATTGATAAGGCCACAATTGAATTTGACGACAATGGCAAGGTTACCAAAGGTCTAGATGAGCAGTTAAAGACACTGCAAGCATCGAAGCCTTTTTTGTTTGTTCCAGAAGGTGCTCAAAGAATCAATGGAGTAGCTCCAGCAACACCACATGGAGGACAAAACCAAAATCCAGGTAACGATTACGGTAAGCAGATTGCTGAAGAACGTAGCAAAGGCAATGAAGGATTAGTGGAAGCACAAAAATCTTACTTTGAATAAGGAGGAAAATATTAATGAGTAAATTTGTAGAAACAACATTCACAAACAAGAAAGAAATTTTGAAATTCCCGGACCATTACGTAAACGTAGCGGTAACTGTATCAGATGCAGGGGTTACATCAGTAAACGGAAAGAAAATAGTACCAGCTGGCACTATTTTAGGTGGGGGCTTTTTAGCGGATGAATCCGTAGTGGCAGTCAAAACAAATGCTGCAGGTGCCGAGGGAGTCTTATTTAACGATACGGACGTAACACATGGTCCTGCACCAGGCGCAGCTTTAGTACACGGATTTATCGATTTAGACAAGCTTCCGGAAGCTCCTGTAGCAGAAGCGGTAACAGCATTAAAACAAATTACATTTTTGAAATAAGAGAGGATGACTATTAATGCCAACAATTTTTGATTTAGTAAATGCAAAAAATATTGCAGCTTATTACCAGAACAACCCTTCCAATGGGATTCCATACTTAGGGGCAACACTTTTCCCAGCCAAGAAACAACTTGGGTTAGATTTAAGCTGGATTAAAGGATCTAATGGATTACCAGTAGCATTAATGCCGTCTGAATTCGATGCTAAAGCTACTGTTCGTGACCGTATTGGATTTAATAAAATACAAACGGAGATGCCTTTCTTTCGTGAATCAATGAGAATCGGTGAAAAGGATCGTCAAGAATTAAATCGCCTTGCTGCATCTAATCTGGATGAAATGACTAAAACGTTAGTTGCGAATATCTATGATGATGTTACAACACTTGTTAATGGTGCGAATGTTCAACCAGAAAGAATGATCATGCAGCTCTTGGCTACCGGTAAAATTGCCATTACTGCGAATCGTATTAATTATGATTATGATTACAAAATGAAGAGTGACCATAAGGAAGTATTAGCGGGAGGAGCACAATGGAGCGCTGCTGATTCCACGCCAATCCAAGACATTTTGAGATGGCAGGATACGGTTGAGGATAATACCGGTACTCGACCAACTAAAGCAATCACTACTCGTAAAACATGGGGCTACCTAATGAAGCATAAGAGTATTCTTCTTGATATGAATCCACTTGGCGGACAAAACGTAATCATGACAGATGCTCTATTAAAACAATACCTTCAAACAAAGTTTGGACTTTCTGTTGCTGTTTACAATAAAAAATATCGAGATGAAAAGGGCGTCCTACAGAACTTCTTCCCGGATGACTATTTCACTCTAATTCCAGAAGGACAGTTAGGAAATACGTTCTATGGTACAACTCCAGAAGAATCTGATTTAATGACAGGACAATCAGTCGCTGATGTGTCTATTGTTAACACTGGTGTAGCCATAACAACAATTAAAGAACCTCATCCAGTGAATGTTCAAACGATCGTGTCTGAAATTGTGATACCTTCATTCGAAACATTAGACAATATATTTGCAGCAAAAGTTAACTAAGAAGGGAGACTTTTATATGTCCGATTACAGAGTTACATTTACGAACAACGTTAAACTTGGCCAAGATTTATACCGCGCTGGGGATGAGGCTACAATTTCCGAGGAACTATTTGAATCAATCGAGGATTTAAAGGTGATTGAGTCAAAATTCGAACGTATTGAAAAAGTACCTAAGACAATTGAGGAAATGACTGTACCTGAATTGAAGAAGTATGCAAAGGACAACAACATTGATCTTGGGGATGCCAAAAAGCAAAAAGAGATATTGGATGCTATCCAAGCTGCTGAAAACAGTAATGACTCAGAAGACGGAGAAGATAGCCAAACTCCTTCAGGAGAATAGGAGGGGTAAGGGCATGAATGTATTTGACATCATCAAAGCCAAACTGCCAGCTGAATTACTTCCTGATGATACCTCTTTAGCAATGGATGTTGCAGAGGTGGGGCAAACCATCCTCACCTTCTGCAATCGTACGGATATTCCTAAAGAACTTGTATTTACTCATGCGAATATGGTCGTTGATTTGATAAGAGGAAATTCGAGACGAAGTGATACGGATAGCCCGGGTACAGTTAAAGCCATCAAGGAAGGAGATCTGCAAGTGACATTTGAGGCAACTCGGTCAAGTTCTCGAGAGTCCCACATGGAAGCACTTCTCTTCGATTATGCTAGTCAGTTAAATCGTTTTAGGAAACTGAGGTGGTAAATTGAATGCAGTAAGAAACGCAATAGAGACATTATACAAAGGAATCTGTACAGTACAGATTTGGATGGAAGTAGAAGATCCTGTAACACACGTTTCCTCTTTCCAAGAAGTTCCTTTATTAACTAAACAAAAGTGTAGGTTGTCTTTTGAAAAACAAATGACAACAACAAACACCGTAGGGCCAGCTGTGATTGCACAGACAACGAAATTGTTCATTGCACCAGAACTAGACATTCCTGCTGGGTCCAAAATAACTGTAACTCAAGAAGGAAGAACATTAGATTTTGCGAGGAGTGGAGAACCAGCTATTTATTCCAACCATCAAGAAATATTGCTAGAACCTTTTAAGAGGTACGCATAATGGCTAGATGGGGCAGGGTGGACTATCGACAACTGAAGCGCCTACAAGAAAAGATGCAGAAACTAGAGGCTGCAGGCTTAGCAACATTTTGTGAAGATGCTGCGAAAGAAATAGCTGCTAGGTTGCTTTCAAAAGCAATTAAGCGTACTCCAGTTGGTGTATATGAAGATGGTAAAACTGGAGGTACATTACGACGAGGATGGACCATAGATGCGAACGTGGTTAGACGTGGTAATGTATATGAAATAGAAGTAATTAATCCAGTGGAATATGCACAGTATGTTGAATTTGGACATCGTACAAGAAACCACCAGGGCTGGGTTAAAGGGAGGTTCATGATGACCATTTCTGCTGACGAAGTACAACAACAGGCACCGAAGTTACTAGAAAAGAAACTCAATAAACTATTGAAGGAGGCTTTCGATGGAGATTAATGGCATCCAAGAAGCTATATCCATGAAGCTTCATCAAGCTTTCGGATTTGGTTACAAGAAGTATATCGATGAAGTACCGCAGGGGTTTATAACTCCTGCTTTTTTGATTCAATTTTTGAACTTAGAACATATCCGGCAAATCGGTAATCGATGGAAGGTGACTACGCTATTTAACGTACAGTACTTCCCTCAAAACGGTTCGTCTGAAGCTTCTAATATGACATTGAAGACACAACAAGCACTAAAACAAATAGCGCTGTTAAATGGCTCTCAAATGCTAGGCACTGGTTCTAATAGTGAATTGGTAGACGGCATAGCTCATAATTTTATCCACTTTAATTTTTTCCTACAGGAATTCGAGGAGAAGACATTTATGGAATCGTTGAGCCATGGCGCAAAATTGAAAGGGTGAACTGGATGGCTAAAAGAAAGTTACAAGAAACAACTGCAAACACTGATGAAATAGCATCCTTCAAATTCGGTAAGAGACAGCTGCTCCAAAGTAACAAATACGCAGGACGTACGGATCTGTTAAATGCCTTATTAAAGGACGACGAAGTTTATACATTCGCTCAGGTGGATGATTTAATCAAGCGATTTGACGAAGGAGGTAAAGAATAATGTCGTTAGGTGGAGGCCCATTCATTACACAAAACAAATTGCTACCAGGCACATACCACAACTTCATAAGTAAAGCTCGCGCATTTGTTAATCTTAGCGAGCGAGGATTTGTTGGGTTACCTATCCCTCTTGATTGGGGACCAGATGAAGAAGTATTTGCAGTAACACAGGAAGATTTACAAAAAGATTCACGTAAAATCTTTGGTTATGATTATACGGATTCAAAGTTAAAAGGTATTCGTGATGTATTTAAAAATGCCGTCACGGTCTATTTCTATAAACTCGCAGTTAGTGCGACTGCAGCTGAGAATACTTTCGCTAAAGCAAAGTATAAGGGCGTTCGAGGGAATGACATAACGGTCGTGATTCAAGCTAATGTAGATGATCCTACAAAGTTTGATGTACACACATTACTTGAGAATGAATTAGTAGATGAACAGATAGCTGTTTCTTCTGCAACGGATCTTGTTGGGAACGATTTTGTCACTTTCAAAGCTGACGCTACATTAGTAGCAACAGCTGGAACACCTTTAGCAGGCGGTTCTAATGGTTCTACAGTTCCAGGTGGTGCACACCAAGAAGCATTGGATGCTTTAGAAGCATATGGATTTAATACATTAGGCTGCTTATCAACAGAGAGTGCTGTTAAATCACTTTATGTTGAATATGCCAAGCGTTTACGGGATCAAGTAGGGGCTAAGTTCCAATTGGTTGGTCATAAGTTTGGTAATACAGACCATGAAGGCGTTATCGATGTTCCAAACAACGCGATTGGAATTGATGAAGAAGTATTTGGTGCAGTTTATTGGACTGCAGGCGCGCAGGCTGGCGTGGCGGTGAATAAATCAAATACGAATAAAAAGTATGACGGTGAGTTCACGCTTGATATGAGCGAAACGAAAACACAGTCACAATTGACTGCATTATTGAAAGACGGTAAGTATGTTTTCCATCGTGTAGGCGATGAGATACGCGTACTGGAAGATGTAAATACCTTCACTTCCTTCACAGTCGATAAAAACGAGGATTTCAGTATGAACCAGGTTATCCGAGTGTTAGACCAGATCGCTATTGATACAGCCCATTTATTTAATACTCGCTATCTTGGACAAGTGCCAAATGATGCTGACGGGCGTATTTCTCTCTGGGCTGACATTGGAGCTCATCGTACAGAGATGCAACGTATACGAGCAATCCAAAATTATAACAAAGATGAGCTGAAGGTTGATCAAGGGAATTCAAAAAAATCGGTAGTAGTAAGTGAGGTTGTAACACCAACAGTGGCCATGTCGCAACTTTATATCACTACCACAGTAGCGTAAAGGAAGGGGAACTATAGATGAACAAAATTTTTAAACGAATCGTGGCAGTGACATTGTTGTCACGTTTTTTAAGTCAAAGCAAAATACCCCAATTACCGATGAGATTAAATTTACAGTTCTTTTCCGAACCAACTATGGATGCATGGGAAGCAATTCATGGAGCACAGGGTCGCGCATTTGTAACAATCGAAGGAAATCGTTATCGTTTTGCAAATTTAATCAATCTAGATGCGGATATGACCAAAACAAAATCTAAGATTCCTATTATGGGACGTATCTCTAAGGGGAATAAGTCAGCAGGTGCAGAGTATGAAGGTAGTGCAACTTTCCATTTTAACACTTCAATCTTTCGCCAATTATTAAAACGGTATAAAGATACGGGTGAAGATATCTATTTTGATATCCAAGTTACTAATGAAGATGGTGGATCTGGTATAGGTCGTCAAACTACTATCTTAATTGACTGTAACTTAGATGGTGGAAAAATTGCCAAATTGGACGCTGATGCCGAATATTTAGAAGATGAAATCTCGTTTACATTTGAAGATTGGGATATGCCAGAAGAGTTTTCTCCTTTGAAATCTATGCAATCTTAATTAGCTTGCCTACTATTCGGCAGGCTTTCTTATACCTAAAAATAAAAAGAGGAATGGTGAATATAAATGAGTAACTTAACAGCTTTTTTAGCACAAAATGCAATCAAGGTAGAAATAGCAGAACATCCAGTGTCCAAGCGTTTTATTGATCCAGAAACAAAAGAAGTAATGAATTGGAAAGTTGGTGCAGTAACTTCTGATGAAGATGAGTCATTAAGAAAGCAGCATACTAAACGTTTACCTGTTCCAGGTAAGAAGAATATGTTTCAACCAACCACTGATTATGATGCTTACCTTGCTTCATTAGCTGTGAAATGTACGTTGTTCCCTGACTTAAACAACAAAGAACTTCAAGATAGCTACAAAGTATTGGATGCAGAATCATTACTGAAGAAAATGTTATTACCAGGTGAGTACGCAGATTATCTAAAATTCATTCAAAATAAAAATGGTTTTGATGTAGGTATGGAAGAGGCTGTCGAAGAAGCAAAAAACTAATTGACGACGGTGACTATGATGCCAATGTAGCGTACTATTGTTTGCATAAACTTCATAAGTGGCCGTCTGAATTTGAATCTCTCCCTAAGTATGAAAAGGCTTTTGTCATTGCAGCTGTTCAGATAAAAATGGAAAATGACAAAAAGAAAGAAGAAGAAGCCAAGAGGGATAGTAGAAAAGGAAGAAAAGGAAGAAAAAAGAAATAGTTGTGGTAATATTTACTCTCTATATTGTATGCTTTAAGTATTAGTGTATTGGAGGGTATCAGGTGAAAAAAGGGTGTTTAATTGTTTTTATAACTTTTTTTATAATATTTTTTATAATTTTAGTAGTTGCTACTATATTTGCTTTTAAAAATGCTGATAGTTTAGGGGCAACTCCGAGTAGTAAGATAGCAAAATCGCTAGATATTTCTGGGGATAATGCTGAAATAGTTTTAGATATTTTCAAAGAAATCGGAATTGATGAAAAAGTTAAAATTGAACATGATGAGTTATTGGATAATGCTCATTTTGAAGGGGAAAAAGGTTATAGGCTTAATACAAATGATGTTTCAAGCCTTATTCTGTACATGAATGTAGATGAAACAGTCTATTTGATTAAATATGTAGATAATGTACTATACGAGAATGGAAATGTTGTGTCAAAATTAAATGAATTTATATTAACTCTAAATGAAAAGTCAATCCTGCAAAATAGAAGTCAAAAAGCTATTAAAACTATTTTGAAGGCGCCTTCTACTGCTAAATTTCCTAATATTAATGAATGGAGATTCGGAAAGCAAGACGGAGTAATAACTATACAGAGTTACGTTGAATCACAAAACAGTTTTAGTGCTATGATCCGTTCTGATTTTCAAATAAAAATTCAAAATGAAGAAGTCATTTCTTTAATTTTAGATGGTCAAGAATATATAAAATAATATTGGATTAGAAGCATCTGGGATAAACCAGATGCTTTTTATTATATTTAAGGTGGTGAAACATATGGCAACAATAAGAACGGCAATACAAATTCAAGATAATATGTCACGAGCTTTTCAGTCGATGAATACGGCAATGAATGTTGTAATTAGCAGTTTTGAGTCATTACAGCATGCTTCTGGTAATGCAGTTGATACAAGAAGTATTCAACTAGCCAGGCAAGAATTATCTCGAGCAGAAGGTGCGTTTAATGAAGTTGAACAAGAGATTAGACAAGCAGAACATGCACAAGAACGGTTTAATCAAGAAATAAGAGCTGGAACTTCCGCTGCTGACGGTTTGCTAGGTAAAATAGGCGGTCTTATAGCTGCCTATGTAGGTATCAGAAGCCTTGAAGAGATTATAAAAGTTTCTGATTCCCTTGTTCAGACAAGCGCGCGCTTAGATATGATAAATGATGGACTACAAACAAATAAACAATTGCAGCAAATGATATTTGCTTCTGCTGAACGTTCTAGAGCTTCGTATATGGACACCGCACAAATTGTTGCTAGAGTAGGTATGAATGCTGGTGACGCATTTTCAAGTACTAAAGAGATGGTGTTTTTTGCAGAACAGTTAAACAAGAAATTCAAAATAGCTGGTGCAACAACGGAAGAAATGAGTTCTGCCATTCTTCAGTTAACACAAGGGCTTGGTTCAGGCGTTTTAAGGGGTGAAGAATTAAATGCGGTATTTGAAAGTGCTCCTAACATCATTCGGAGTATAGCAGATTATCTAGATGTACCAATAGGTAAAATCAGAGAGATGGCTTCTGACGGTGCACTTACAGCAGATATCGTAAAAAACGCTATGTTTGCTGCAGCAGAAGAAACCAACGCTGCCTTCGAAAAAATGCCTAAGACTTTTTCGGATCTTTGGACAAGTTTTAAGAATCAAGCTTTAGCGGCTTTTGAGCCAATTTTGATTAAGTTGAATGAAATCGCTAATAACGAAAAGTTTCAAGGAGCTATAAATTCTATAGTGAATTCGTTATATTCGCTTTCTACTGTCGCTTCAGCAACTTTAGATGTTTTAGGTAGCATAGGAGGTTTTCTTTATGATCATTGGGGCTACTTAGGACCAATAATATACGGTGTTGGTGGAGCAATATTGGCATTATATAGTTATTTAACTTTAGCAAGATATGCAACAATTTTAATGACAGCCGCGATGTGGGCATTAGATGCAGCCATGATGGCCAATCCAATTGGGTTAGTAATTGCAGCTATTGTACTTTTGATTGGTCTGTTTTATGGAGCAATTGGTGCTATAAACCACTTCGCAGGTACTTCTATTAGTGCTACAGGTATAGTAACAGGTTCTTTTATGTTAATGTTTGCTGTTATAAATAATCAATTTGCACTTCTCTGGAATATCATCGCATCCGTTGTTGAGTTTTTCGTAAACGTTTGGCAACATCCAACATACTCAGTTATGAAACTTTTTGCAAATCTGACAAATAGCTTCTTAGACAATGCTCTTGCAATGACTAGTGGCTGGGATGGATTTGCTACAGCATTTGTTAATGCAATTATATCTGCAGTAAATGGTGCTATAAAGGCTTGGAACTGGTTCATTGATTTATTACCAGATGATATTGCCAGTACATTAGGTTTAGGCAAAGGAACAGAATTTAGCCATAGAACTTCCATTACAAGTGATTTATCCACAATGAAAAATGCAGTAAATGCCATGGTCGGAGAAGCACCTGAAGGTTACTGGGAAGCTCCAAAAATGGAATCAAAGAATTTAAAAGCCGCTTGGGATACTGGTTATGATAAGGGATCTAATTTTAGTTTTGGAGATGACCGAAAAGACGGTTCATCTGAAAATCCTTTTGAAGATATCCTTAATGGTATTCAAGGGGCTGTTAATCCTTTAAGTGAAGCAGGTAAGGACACGGCTGGTAATACTGCCAAAATGGCCAAAAAGATGGATGCCTCTGCAGAAGACTTAAAGTATTTAAGAGACATTGCCGAACGTGATGTAATTAATCGATTCACAACTGCAGAAGTGAAAGTGAATATGAAGAACGATAACTATATCAATTCAGAGATGGATCTGGATGGTGTTATTGACCACTTTGGTGAGAAGTTAGAAGAAACATTAGAATCATTAGCGGAAGGGGTGTAACAGGTGGCATATAGTTTCTTTATAGATGGAATACAACTTCCTGTTGCTCCTTCTTCGTTAGAAATGAAAATTAATAATCAAAACAAGACCATCACCTTGATCAATGAAGGGGAGGTCAATTTATTAAAACAGGCAGGGCTGACAGATATTAGTTTGGAAGTTCTATTGCCTAATGTAAAATATCCTTTCGCTGTGTATCCAGATGGATTTCAACCGGCAACCTTCTATCTCGAAAAACTAGAAAAACTGAAAATATCTAAGAAGCCCTTTCAATTCATTGTCACTCGATTAAAGCCGAGTGGCGATTTACTATTTGATACGAATATAAAGGTCTCTTTAGAAGACTACTCCATTGAAGAAGATGCAGAGAATGGTTTTGATATTACAGTTCCTATTACTCTCAAACAATATAGAGAATATGGAACAAAGGTGATTCAAGTTAAAAAAGCTACATCTGCTAAGGCTAAGCCAGTGGCTGTTGCAGTTAAAAAAAGAGCTTCAACCAAAGCTCCTCCAAAGTCATATAAGGTTGTAAAGGGTGATTCATTATGGGCAATATGTAAGAAACATTTTGGAACAGTAACTAGAACTATGACAGATGAGTTAGCTGCTAAAAACGGAATAAAAAACCCTAACATTATTTATCCTGGGCAGGTGATTAAATTTTGAGTATACAGTTAATCATCCAAAATGGGGATAGGTTGATGGAGCCAGCAGTAGAAGACGGTATCGTGTGGGAGACTTCTCGAAAAGGGTCTCCCGGTAAATTAACGTTTAGTGTTGTGAAGGACCAAGCTCTTCAATTTGAAGAGGGAAATGCTGTCCGTTTCAAGAAAGATGGGCAAAATGTCTTTTTTGGCTTTGTTTTTACCAAGAAGCGTTCTAAAGATGGTTTAATCAGTGTTACTGCCTATGACCAGCTGCGCTACTTAAAAAATAAAGATACGTATGTATACACGAATAAAACGGCAAGCGAGTTTATTAAGATGGTAGCAAATGATTTCCGAATGAACACAGGAACCATTGAAGATACAGGGTTTAAAATTGCTAGCCGTGTGGAGGATAACAAAACCTTATTCGATATGTTTCAAAATGCCCTTGATTTAACTATGAACAGCACTAAAAAGATGTACATTCTTTATGATAACAACGGCAAACTTACCCTTAGAAATTTAGAAAAAATGAAACTCGATTTATTATTGGATGAAGAGACAGGTGAGAATTTTGACTATACATCTTCTATTGATTCCAACACATACAATAAAATTAAGTTATCCTATGAAAATGAGAAGAAGGGTAAACGTGAAATTTATATAGCACAGGATAGTAAGAATATGAATAAATGGGGAGTTTTACAACACTTCGAAACCATTCAGGAAGGAACGAATGGGAAGGCCAAAGCGGATGCATTGCTCGCGCTCTATAACCGTAAAACTAGAAGCCTTAATATGAACAAAGCATTCGGAAACATCTATGTACGTGGAGGAAACATGTTGGTGGTTCGATTGAACTTGGATGATGTCAAACTCATGAATTACATGATTGTAGAGAACGTGAAACATACATTTAATGAGAATGAGCATTTCATGGATTTACAATTGATTGGCGGTGAGTTCAATGCGTAGTATGGAAGACATTCTAAAAATGTTTAAGCGAGCTGCTAAAGAAGCGATTGAAGCTGCAGATCCGACGGCCATTGAATTTGGTACGGTTACAAGTGTTTCTCCATTGAAAATCTTAGTGGAACAAAAGAAGGAACTTACCAATGCACAATTGGTATTGACTCGAAATGTCCGCGATTATGAAATCGAAATGACCATAGAACATGCGACAGAAGAGGCTGAATCACATACCCATGAATATAAAGGGAAAAAGAAATTTACCGTACACAATGCACTTAAATTGGGTGACGACGTTATGCTCGTCAAAATGCAAGGAGGGCAAAAATATATTGTCCTCGATAAGGATGTGAGCCAATGATACCTCAGTCGAGTAATGATTTGCTAAGCGATTTTGAAGAAGCTGTAGAACAACCCACTAAAAATTATAAATTACATGTAGACAAGAATCGTATTGCAGGATTTATCGATGAGATAGAGGCCTTAAAGCAAGCGATTTTTTTAATGCTCTCTATTGAAAGATACGATCACATTATTTACTCATGGAATTTTGGCGTAGAATTCAAAGACTTGTTTGGACAGCCTGTGGCATTCGTTCTCCCTGAGATAAAAAGACGTATCGCCGAATGTCTTCTTCAAGATGATCGAATTCAGGAGGTAGACAACTTTGTTTTTGAAACACAGAAAGGTAAGGTACATGTAATGTTTACAGTCCATAGCATATACGGTGATTTCGAAAGCGAGAAGGAGGTGGATTACTAATGCCAATTGATTTAGACATCACTTATGAGGATTTACTCGAGCAAAAATTAGCTGGTGTCAATCCTACTCTCGATAAGAGGGAAGGTACATCAATCATTTACAATGCAACGGCAGCCAACACTATTGAAATTATTCAAATGTTGGATACGTTAAAGAATCAGATAGACCTGGTATTTGCAGATACTGCTCCTAGGGAGTATTTAATAAGACGTGGAGCTGAGCGCGGTAAAAAACCGTTAGAGGCTACTAGAGCCAGACTAAGAGGTGTGTTCAATAAGAGTGTGAATATAGGGGAGCGCTTTTCTCTCGAAGACCTCAATTATGTGGTTACCCAGAAGATTACTGACTTTGAATATGTGTTAGAGGCTGAAACAGTAGGGGAGATTGGAAACTTATATCTTGGAACACTGATACCAATCAACTATATAGATGGCCTTACAACTGCAGAGTTAGTAGAAGTTTTAGTGCCAGGGGAAGATGAAGAAGATACGGAAGTTTTTCGTGAGCAATACTTCGATAGTTTTGATTCTACAGCCTTTGGTGGCAATCGGAAGGATTACAAAGACAAGGTGAGGCCTTTGCCGGGTGTTGGTGGGGTTAAAGTATACCGAGCTTGGAATGGTGGTGGTACGGTCAAATTAGTAATCATTGATTCGCAATTTAAAGTACCCACTCAAAGTTTGGTTAATGAGGTTCAAGAAAAGGTAGACCCTTTATCTGCTCAAGGGGAGGGGGTCGGCTTAGCACCGATGGACCATATAGTAACAATTTTTCCTGTGGAAGGCACGGCTATAGACATTGTTCTTAATATCACTTATCAAACGGATTGGACGTGGCAGGATATCGAGGCAAGCGTTCATACGGTAATTGATAATTATTTCACGGAATTGGCGAAAGAGTGGGCAGGAGCTAATAGCTATGAAGAGGATCATGCAGGACTAGTAGTTCGTATATCGCAGATTGAAACTAGGATACTAGGAGTTCCAGGAGTTGTTGATATCGCTAACACCCAACTTAATGGAGGTACTTCTAATATCGTTCTTTCTCCAGAGGCTATACCGAAACGGGGTGTAGTAAGTGGCTAAAGAAGTAGATATTCTAAGTTATTTGCCACCAGTTTTTCATGAGATGAAAGAATTGGTTGAAGTGGCTGCAATCGAAAATCCGGTTCTCAGCAGTTTATGGGAAGAAATAGAACAAAGTTTAAACGATCAATTCGTGGCTACAGCAAGTGAAAGAGGTATAGCTCGTTATGAAAAGATGTTAAAGCTCAATGTACCTGCTACTGATTCACTGGAGACTAGGCGATTCCGCGTGCTTACTCGCTATCAAGAACAAGCACCCTACAGCTATAAAGTATTGAAACAAATACTAGACAGTATACTTGGGGCAGGACAATACAAGGTAGAACGTGACGTAACTGCTAAAATACTGAAGGTGAAAATCGAGTTAACGGTAAAAGGGATGTTTGAAGCAGTGGTTGTTATGTTAGAACGTATCACTCCTCAGAACATGGTTCTAACTGTCGAATTACGATACAACCAATATGCTCTTCTTTCAAAATTTACACACGCTCAACTATCGCAATTCACACACGAACAATTAAGAAATGAGGTGTTAACTTAATGCCAACTAATACTCCTAACTTTAAGTTGATAAAACCAACGCAAGAAGAATTCTATGACGTGGATGTATCAAATAATAATATGGACATCATAGATGGGATATTAAAGACATTACAAGATGCTATTACTTCAGGAGCTACTGAACAAGAACTAACCGCCATTAGAGAAGCCCTTGCGATGCACTTGGATGATAATATAAAACATATAAGCGATACTGAAAGAAATAAGTGGAATGGAAAATATTCTAAACCAGCAAGCGGAATCCCTAAAACGGATTTAGATTCGGCACTACAAGCAGCGTTAAGTAAATCAGAAAAAATAGGTGGCGAATTATTAGCAAATATAACTTTACCTAGTGACACACTAAAATTCGATATTGCTAATATAGGTGGTTATGATTACTATGAAATTTTCGTAGAACCTCTCGCACAAGACGGAGGAACATCAAATTTCATTCTTAGATTTAACGATGATGCTAGCAGTTCGTATTTTTCAAACAATACTAATGCTAGCACAGGGATCCCATTAAGCGGAACTACTGTTACTAATAGTGGAGTAGGTTTTAATGTTCTCACAATAAGCAACAACGATGCATCAAAATGGAAAATGTTTAACGGAATGAATACAGTAGCCATCGGAACTCAACAACCTCTTAATATGGGAGGGAAATGGCAAAATGTAACAGAACGAATTAATAAAATGAGCGTAGTCCACACTGGTGGATTAGTTGTAAAAGCAGGATCAAGAATAATGGTTATAGGTCGTAAATAGGAGGTTGTAGAATGAATAAATTAGTGTTCAATTCAAAAACAAATGAAATGCAAGTAGTGGCATTAACTGCTGAAGAAATAGAACAAAATGAAATTGATAGAACCACTGTAATTCCACCTCAACCGCCATCTGAAATAGAATTTTTGAAACAAGAAAACAAGAAATTAAAAGAAGAAGATTTAAACAACAAAGAAGCGATTGCAGAACTTTACCTCCTAATGTCGGGAGGTATCTAAATGCTTGAAATTAAACCAATACACCGTATCTTTGCTGCTTTAATTGCAGCTGAACCACCAAGAAGAAGTATTGAAGATGTGCCAGAGATAGACCGTGAGGTGGTGCAATATGTACTGGATACAGAATATAGCAATTAAAATACTATTAAAAATTATTGGAGGTAATATTATGTTTATGGTAGCAATTTTTTCAGGGTTAATCGCTGGGAAACGTAGAAATATTGGAGATGTTCCGGACCATTTGAAAGAACCTGTATTAGCTGATTTAGCTACACTTGGATTGGACGGTTATGGTAATCCAGTGATGCATGAGCAAACAGCATAATTAGTTGAAGGATTTCCTCCCTCTTTTGTCGAATTGTGGATGGGAGAGGGAGAGGGTTATTTATATGAAGATAAAAGATATTACAGCATACCGCAACAAAACTAAATGTTATCTGATTGAGGATAAAGAGGGCGACTTCTTTGTGATTTATGGTACAAAATGTAGAAAAGTATTGTCAGGTGATTTATACGATGTAATAATTTCTTTCAAACAAGAGAAAGTTCGATGGAGGTTTGTTGAAAGAAGGATTAAATTAAATAGAGACGATGAATACCTTACAAGAAATAAAAATAATTGGCTCTACTTAGATAGAGATGTTTATGAAAGTGAAGTTGATGTAGTTTCTTTATATGTTGATGGTGAGAAGAAGATATAAAAAATTTAATAAGATTAATTGAGAGCATCCGATAGGGTGCTCTTTTATTTTTATTTATATAAAAAGGGGTGAGAGGATGCCAGAAGGAGGCGGCTCTTCGATGTTTGAAACAGTTAAAGTACATGGAGAAGAGATAGAGCAATTAAAGAAAGACAGAGAATATTTATTGAAAGGCCAAAACGCTCTGTTCGAATGGAAAAAGGAAATGGAAAAATGGCGACTTGAGTCCGACGCCAATTATCATGATTTAAAGACAACCATTCTTACAGAAAACAAAGAAACGCGTTCTTTCTTTCAGTCTATTATGGACAAACAATGGGATTTGATAAAATCCACAACAGGTATGCAACAGGAACTAAGAAAAGCTGACTTAGACATGCAGCAGGAACAAAGGAAGGCAGATATCGAAATAAAAAAAGTTGATACCGAGATTAAACGGGATAATTGGGCCAAAGCATGGGATTTCATGAAAACACTATTTGCTGCTGGTGGCATTCTCTACTTAATATTCGAAGCGTTTATTTTAAAATAAGAGGAGGAATTCATAATGAAATTAAACTTAAAGGTGCGTTTTAAGAATCCGGTATTTATTTTTCAACTAGTATTAACTGCATTTGCTCCAATCCTTGCTTACACAGGTCTTAGTTGGGAAGGGTTGACTACTTGGCAGTCTGTGGGTGATTTAATTGTACAAGCATATAGTAATCCCTTTCTATGCGGTTTAGTTGCTATTGCTTTATACAACCAATTGACAGACCCTACAACCGAAGGGCATTTTGATTCTTCACAGGTGATGAAGTATGACAAACCTAGGGAGGATGGCAAATGGTAAAAATACAAGACATTCGCCAACAAGTTGCTCCGTCAAAAACTAGAAGAAATATCAATCAAATAAAAAAAGTAGCACGTCATCATTCAGCAACAACGAGTGGTGACTATTTTGCTTTTTGGAACAATCGTTGGAAGGGTCTAGGATGGACGAAGGGTGGCTATCATGAAATCATTTTACGTGATGGTACGGTTCAACTTTGCTATGATCCATACTATCCGACTAATGGAATTGGTAATCACAATACTGAAACTTATCATATTTGTGTGGTTGGTAATGGTAGCTTTACTGAAGCACAAGAAAAAGCATTTGAAGAACGATGCTTATTAGCTCTACAAAACTTTGGATTAAGTGCGGAAGATGTGCTTGGGCATAACGAGTTTAGTGGTACTGCAACGTCATGTCCTGGAATTAATATGAACAATGTTAGAAAACGACTTAAAGAGCTGCAAACACCTGACAAGGCAGTTGGAGGTGTCACAAACACAGATAAAATCATGTGGGGTAAGACAGAGCTAAAAAAAGGTCAAATTGGAAAGATTACAATCCTAAAGCCTATAAATCTGTGGACGGAGAAAGACGGAAAACTTGTAGAGGTACGCGTTCTAAATCCGGAAGAGGAATACAGAGTATATAACTATCGTGAGGAACATGGTGGGCAGTATAATGTGGGAGACGGACATTGGATTACTAAAATGCCGGAACATATTAAATATGAAACACCTTCTAAAGCAATGCTCGAGAAATTAAATTTTAAATAAAATTAAGCCTGTCCACTTAATTGTGGATGGGTTTTTTATTTATAGACTAATAGACTTACAAAATGTACTATTATATGTATATACACATGCATTTATTCATTGTAATACATATTCTGAAAGGAAAAGTGAAAATGGAGGAAAAATGGTACTATATTCTCGTAACAATATTAGTTATTTCAGGGGTAGTGGCTTTAATATTAAAAAATAAAAATGAAACTATTACTTTAAGAACAGGGATAGCTGAGGTAACTTATGCTTTTGTAGCTGGAGGTATAGTGTATTTAATGGTTAACCCACTAGATTTTCGACAAGCAGCAACCTTAGGCCTTATAACTGGTTTCAATGCAGAATACATAAATCAGATGTTTAAATCAAATTCTCTGAAATCTTTAAATGAACAAAAATCACTCTCATTAGAGGAGAATTAAAAATGAAAGAAAATAATTTAGCGAAAAGTAAAAGTAGAATTACGGGCAAGAAAATTAGTGGAAATAGAAATATTGTTCTAAGAGATAAAAAAACTGGGAAAAGTCTAGCCCTTTCTGCAACTAGTCTTGCACAGAAAAAGAAAAAACAATCAAAACTTATAATACCTTTAGTAGTTAAAAAACCATTAAAAATCTATGATATATTAACAAGTGAAGAAAAAAACAAATTAAACATGTACGAGGTAAACATTGAAAAATCAGTTACACCTATAGGCGTATTTATTAACAAAGTTAAAGCAGAAAATCTTTTAAATAATGCTAAAAAAAGATATTTCCAAGACGACGCTCAATACTAATGAAAGCTTCCTTTAAAGGAAGCTTTTTTGTATTCCTAAAATTACGGTTGCAAAATCAAACGCTTGTTCGTATAATGAATAAAAAGGAGGGAACAAACGTGCGTATTTTAATTTTAAAATCGATGAAAACCAATCAAGTCTCGGAAATGATTTATATGAAAAACAACGGTGATATAAGCAAACGAAGAGTGAAGGTATTAAGTGTTACAAATGAAACATTCCAAGCTTATTGTTTCTTGAGAGGTACCAAGAGGATTTTTAAAATAGAAAACGTATTAGCATTTGTTCCCGTTATCAACAAGGAAAGAAGTGTTGTATGATGACCAAAAGACAAAGAGAAATATACGAATACATAAAAACGTTTATATCAGAACACCATTATTCTCCTACTATCAGAGAAATCACTAAGGCATTAGGTCTAAAATCGTCATCAACCGTACATGGTCATTTGGAAACGATGAGGAAGAAAGGTTACATTACTTATATCGATTCATTTCCTAGAACATTACAAATTACAGGTTAACAAAGGAGTGTACGGTGATGAGTTTTCATGATGCGTTTTTTGAGGAAATAAAAAAATCTAAATATCCGTTAGATCCGCGTAGAAATATTAAATGGGGCACATCGATGATGTTAACAGAACATGTTGGCATGCTTCGTGACTATTACGAAGAAGTGAAGAAAGAGCCTAAACCTGAGTTAACTGAGTATGACTATGTGCTTTTATCAGAGTCAATTGAGCTCGCTTTTTCCTCCTATGCAGATACTAAAATTAAGCGTTGGAAAGATGGCCGATTTATTTATAACAGAGGTACCATTGATGAAGTGGATTTAAAACGGAGGGTGATTCAGCTGCAGGATCCTTTTTATTTATTAGCAATAAAAATGGATGATATAGTAGATGTAATTATCATGGACTGAGGAGTAGTTGGATGAGGAAGACTGATGAGCAAGTAAAAATTGAGCAAACAGTAAATGAACTATATGATAAGTATCCAAAAGACACAGTTAATACATTTTTAGAGTGGATTAGCGAAATGACAGCTGAAGAATTTGAGGCAACAGTAAAATTATGCGAGTTAATAGAGAGTGCAGAAGAAGACGATAGAAAGAAAGAAACCACCGACCACTGATGGAAGGTGGTTATATTTATTTTAGGCTATGCTAAAAGCTAGGGTTGATTTTTAGTGGGCTGATTTTGTTTGTGAAATGTTACACTTAAACTAATGCAGCAGGTTAGTTCAATAAGAGAAAATGGTAAAATTGAGAAAAAAGAAATATAAGGGAGTCATTTACGATGGATTACTGGAGGAATAATACAATTTGGTTTGACGACATCCCCAACGATCTCTTTCTTCAACTTAATTTAAAAGAAGAAAAGTTAAAGGAAGACATACTAAAGGACATTGAGTATTTAATCCTATGGCATTATAAAAAAGGTAAGTCAGGTAATTTTGTTGACATTTCTGAAAGCCTTGTCTTTTTAAACCTAATCTGGTCTAATATACAAAATTTCGATGGCATAGAAAGACTTACTAAAATAAAGAGACTAGACCTAGATTACTGCGTTAAATTAGAAAATGATAAAGGTATTTCCAAGTTAGCTGACACCTTAGAGTATTTACATATTGATAATTCAAAGAAATTCGTTCCAGGAGAAGAATTCTTTTCTCTTAAAAATCTTCGTGTTCTTTCCCTTAATTCTTGTGGAAACCTCGAAAATTTATCTTTTTTAAGTCATTTCCCTAAGTTAATCGATTTTCGGTTTGTTGATACAAACGTAATTGACGGCGATTTAACTCCGATAAAAGAACATCCAACAATCAGAAGTGTCGGCTTTTTAAATAAAAGGCATTACAATTTAAGTGAGGAAAAAATCGAATCACACTTAAAAGAGAAAAATGAAGGTATGGATTATAAAACCACAATTATGAAGAGAGATGGAAGCAGAAAATATTATTCTTTTAGATACAATTATTAACCAATGGACATGCAACATTGTGAAGGATTGTACTTACGCTAACGGGTGCTTTACTTCAAGAAGGAGGAAAGCCATTTCTGTTATTGAATTAAAGCAGCAGTTTAGTTGAAGAAGGTTAAATATCCCTTTGCAAATATGAGGTAAAATTAGAGTGATTGAGGAAGGAGTTCGAAAGGAGGAAATTCTGTGTTTTTATATCATTTAGTTATTGAAGATGATATTGACTCAAGTATAAGCTCACAAAGGGTTTTAAAAGAAGGTTTAAACCATGGAACAGCAACAAAATGGTATTCAAGAGGTGCAAATTTCTTTCCTGACCTAACAGAACGTTTCAGACCAGGAAACTTACCAACATGGATTGATTTTAAAGTTGCCTTTGGGGCAAATCTGGAGCCATATGAAGAACAACCTTATTTTCGATTTCCTGTCTTCAGTAATAAAATTTTAGTTTTTAACTTCGATATATCAAGTGATTTATTTGCTCATATGGAAGGCTATGTTGAAGGATTACCCTCAAAGGAGGATTTAATATTACAGTATTGGGCAAGTATGCATACCCTGGCTGATTATTTGAAACACAAGCCTTTTAATAACCCTGAAGTTTACATTTTTGAACAAGTTCCAGCAAAGCTAATTGACTATATAGAATAGATTCTTGTTCAACTAACGTGGTGCTTTAGAAGAGTTATAAAGCATATCAAATGAGGAGGTTGGAAATGAAAAAAAATACTAGGTTTTTCGAAGAATATAACATTAGTAGCGTAATTATTTTTTATGGAATTGTTTTGCTTTACACCTTGTGGATTGGTATAGAGATAGATGTAAAAAAAATATTTACAATTCTAGTTTTCACAATTATTTTTTGGTTAGCAAATAGTTTGCAATCATCCAAATCACCCCAAAAGTAATTTATTTTTGCAATATTATATATATTTTTGAAATAAACAAGCGGCTGCCTGTAATGGTAGCTTTTTCTTATTGAACTAACGCAGCAGTTTAGTTGAATTAGGAAAGTGTTTAATAGAAAGTTATTTAAAAGGGCGTATTCATTTGAATAGTTCTTTTTTATTTCAAAAAAGTGCATCTTTTTTTGAAGGTACGCTCTCTAATAGATAGGATGGTGAAAAAAAGATGACGAATAAGGAAAAGAAAGTAAAACTATCTATTGGAGGGGATCAAGAAGCACTGCTTTTTTTACTTAAACAAGAAAAAGAGAAACTTTATAGGACTGCTTATAGTTATGTTCGTAATGAGGCGGATGCTTTAGACGTTTTCCAGCAAACAGTGCTGCTGGCAATAGAGTCTATTCATCAGTTACGAGAGCCTAAGTATTTCACGACATGGCTGATGAAAATTTGTATCAATGTATCACTTGGTGTACTTGAAAAACAAAAGAAAGTGATTTCAATGGATGACCTAAAGTTTCAATCCCTCTCCATAGAAATAGCGACATCTGATGAAAAGATGGACTTACTCGATGCGATTTATCAATTAGATGAAAAATATAAAACAGTTCTTCTTTTAAAATATTATGAGGATTTAACTTTTGAGCAAATAGCAGAGATACTTGGTGAACCGATTGGTACTGTCAAATCTAACGGTAAGAGAGCGTTAACAAAAATTAAAAAAATATTAAAGGGAGTGTACATAGATGAACGAACAAAACAGATTTAAAGATGCACTTAATGAAATTCCTGTTCCTTCTAAAGAATTAGATGCTATATTGTCAGACGCTTTTAAAAAGGAGAAGAAGCATGTAAAATTCTCCTACAAAAAAGTGGCTAAATATATTGCAGCCGCAGGGTTAATATCCATTTGTACTGTTTCATCTGCTTACGTATCACCCGCATTTGCTAACTTTGTTACACAAATTCCTATTTTTGGTCAGGCATTCGACTATTTCATCTTACAAGAAGACTACTATCAAGCGTACGAGGAAATCAGTACAGATATAGGTTTGGCTGAAAAAAGCAATGGGATAGAGATAAACATTCAGAAAGCATTTTATGATGGGAATACAGTGACCCTTTCATATGTTTTACAAACAGAAGAGGATCTAGGTTCGTTTCCAACATTTGAGAATCTGCCAACTAATATAAGTGGTGGTGGCTATGAAGGAGAGTATGTGGATGGTGTCGGTTATGTAGGCATGATGACGTTATCTATGCGTAATAACTCACAAGACAAAGTAAATATAGATTGGAATCCTCAAGCAATTTTATCAGAAGGACATATAATTGAAGGCGACTGGCATTTTGGATTTTCTTTAAACAAATTAGAAGGAAAACATATCGCGATTAATGAACAAGTAAGCCAAGATGGCGTTTCGGTCGAGTTAATTGATGCAGTGAAAACGGATGTTAATTTAACGATAAATTATTTACAAGATGTCGATCCTTCCATTCATGAAAAGTGGATGGCAGTAGAAGCTGAGTTAAGTGCAATTGATAATTTGGGCAATAAATATAAAGTGCCTTATAATGGGGGAACTGGTACTAAGGGGGGTGATTCGAGTGAAGATATCACATGGAATGCAACAATTCATGGTCTAAACCCGGAAGCAACATCCATTACCTTTTATCCATTTGCTAATGTGAGTAACAGTCAAATAGATCATAAACGAATTGATTTCGATCCTATTACGATTGAATTAAATTAACTAGTGATACTGTAATATCCTCAATCTTTCAAGGTTTCGAATTTGTTATACGAATAATGTGAAGGATTGCACTTAAACTAACGGGTGCTTTAGTAAAAATCAAAGGGCTGTAAAAATGTACCCTATAAGATGACCTTTTTTAAAGTGTCTAAATTATAGGGTACATTTTTGAATTAATCTTTTTTGATTTGAAAATTAAAAACGCTTGTTAATATTTGAAGCTATTATTGCTACACAATAGCGTCACACCATGAAAAGTTCCAACCGTATCTTCTTTTGTGGATTATAAGGAAATACCTTATTAGAGAGTCCCTTTTCTAAGAATAATTCATTTCTTTACTGTTGTTGATTCTGTCCCTGCATCCCAGTTCCCATTCCCGTCATATTAGAGACAAGTGGCATCATATTTTTCATTTTTCCGCCATTTCCACTAAACATTTGATAAGCAGCTATACCTACTCCAACTGAAGCAACAACCGGTAAAATTTTAATCATGTTTGGCTTCATCTACATCACCTTCTTTTTAAAATTTTGTTCATTGCTTTAATATTATGGTTTAAAAAACCTTAAAAATTCAGGTACTTGTTACCACAACAATTTGTAAAAAAGATGGTTTAAAGGAAAATTGAGATATATTAAACATCTAATTAATATAACAAATCAAAAATTTTTTCTTCAAGATTTCCAACTCATTTTTTGTGTGGTATATAACTAAAAAAGACCACGCTTTATGAGTGGTCCGGTATATTATTCATTTAACGCCTGTCTGTTTTCTTATTTATTCCCCCAAATGCTCCCCCAACCTCCCCCATTTTAATGAGATTATCTGGGGGGAATTGCAAAAGTTAAATTTGGTTAATTGTGTGTAAACGTTGTTAAATCAACACTTCCCTAAAATAAATACTTTCTTTTGTTAAGCAGATACACTACAATGAGTAATGTGAGGTGAGCTTACGTGAAAATTGGAAAGTTTAAAATGAATGAAAGTGGACTGAATCGCTTTTTCGGACCACTTGAATCTAAAATAATGGATATTCTTTGGACTGGTACGGAGATGACCATTAAGGATGTACAAAAGGTATTAGACTGTGAAAAAGCAACAAATTTTAACACGGTTATGACCGTCATGAACAGATTAGTGGATAAAGGAATACTACAAAAAAGAGCAGAGGGTAGATCTTCTATGTATATGCCAGTTCTTTCGAGAGAAGAGTTTATCAATACTCAATCTAAGGAAATGACAAACGAGCTTATGGACGAGTTTGGCAATGTGGTTGTCAGTCATATGCTAGATGCCATAGAAGATGTTGATGATGATCTAGTTGCTAAGCTTGAACAAAAAATAAAAGAGTGGAAAAAGGAAATGTAGCTTATGAACAAACGTCAATCGACCCATATGTTTATAGCGTCTTTACTTATTTCTGGAATCATTTTTTTCCAGATGGCCATTTATGTTATTTCTATGCTTGCGGGATGGGATGTGAAGTTTAACCTTGTAGAAGTATGTCATAGCACATTAAAAATGATTGGTTTATCCTCACTGGAATATGCACTTGACGGTTTAGTCATCTTTACATTGGTTTATCTGTTCTGGAAGGTATGTATACAATTTGTTCAAGCGAAAAGGATGAAATTAAAGTTTCAACAATATAAAGAGAAGAACCTAACAAAGAATTTAAATGAATCGTTTAGCAACGAAAAGGAAGAATTTATCGTAATCTCTTATCCAACTCCTCTAGCCATTACAATGGGATTCTTTACACCTAAGATTGTTATATCAACTGGTCTTGTAAATATACTTACCGAGGAAGAGCTAAATGCAGTTTTAGCACATGAGATGTACCATAAGAATAACCGTGATCCTTTAAAAATGTTCATGTTATCGTTATTTTCTACTACTATAAGATATATTCCGATATTAAAGTGGTTCCATCAAAAATATAGAATTGTCCAAGAAGTGTTGGCAGATGAATATGCTATAGAGAGACAAGCAACATCTGCAAGTTTAAGTAGTGCACTTTTAAAGATGTTAAAGGTAGGAAAGTTAGACCAAATGCCTTTTACATATGCATCATTTGCAGATACCTCTGTCAATTACCGTATAGAATATTTATTAAACCCTTTAACAGAAGTAAAGTTGCAAATTCCATGGAGAGACACTGTTTTATCGATTGCTATATTTACGTTAATATGTAGCTTTTTTATTTACGCATTAGCGTAAATTTTTTACCCAATTACACTACGTTATGTAGTTTTAGGAGATGTTGAATTTGTCTAAGAAGATTTTTTGGTTTATAGGTGTTATTGCAATATGTATTGTTGGAATCATTGTATTAACAGATACGAAGGCAGAATCTGTTGTTATTGAATATGATGGACAGCCTTATATAGGTGAAGCATCTGCTCCGGTGGAAATTGTAGAATTTGGTGATTATAAATGCTCACATTGTAAAGACTTTAATGACAGTCTCTTCCCACTAATTAATGAGGAATTCGTAGAAACGGGGAAGGCGAAGTTTTACTACATGAACTATTCTTTCATTGCTGCTGATTCTAATACAGCCGCACAGTTTGGAGAAACGGTATATAAGGAACTCGGAAATGAAAAATTTTGGTCCTTCCATCATTTGTTATTTGCAAATCAAACAAATGCAAGCGGTCAAGAAAACCTAATGTCAGATGAATTTTTAGTGGCGGTACTAGCTGAAATAGCGAGCGAAGAAGAAGTGGAAAAGGTTAAACAGGCATTTAGTGAAGAGGGAGGAAAGGAAGCGTGGAATCTAGATATGAGTACAGCAAAAAATCTTGGTATAGTTGCCACTCCATCCATTTATATTGGCGGTAAGGAGTTTACAGGGAAAACGATGACGGACTTTGCTAAAATGGTGGAAGAGGCTGCAAATGCTAAATAAATCTATTTTAGCTGCTTGGCTTGTAGCGCTTATCGCAACGATAGGTAGTTTATTTTTTAGTGAACGGATGGGATTTATTCCATGTACACTTTGCTGGTATCAGAGGATTTTAATGTACCCGCTGGTGTTTCTATTGGGTGTAGCTTTCTATAGAAACGACAAAAAGATTTATGTATATGCGCTACCATTATCTATAATTGGCATATGTGTTTCCAGCTACCATTATGCCCTGCAGAAAATTCCTTCCTTGCAGGAATTTAGCGCATGTACAAGCGGAGTGCCCTGTTCAGGACAATATATCAATTGGTTTGGTTTTGTAACTATTCCATTTCTAGCATTGTTAGCATTCGTTATGATTACCGTTTTCATGCTTGTTCTTTGGAAGAAAAAATAACAATTTATTATAAAAAGAGAGGAGGAAGTTTAGATGAACAAGAAAAAGAGATTTTATATTCGAGCTCTCATTTTGGCTTTAATGGTTGTTGCCATTATATTTACGATATACTCGAATGTAACAAAGGAGAAAAATGCAATCTTGAAGGAGGGGGACGCCGCACCTGATTTTGCATTAGTAGATATGAACGGTGAGAAGCATCAATTATCCGATTACAAAGGACAGGGAGTCTTTCTAAACTTTTGGGGGACATGGTGTAAGCCTTGTGAAAGAGAATTTCCTATCATAGATGAACAATATCAAAACTATAAAGATCAAGGGCTTGAAATCCTCGCGGTAAATGTAGGCGAGTCGGATTTAAAGGTTCAAAGATACATTGATAGAAAGGGATTAACATTCCCAGTTCTAATTGATAACAATAAAAGTGTTATCAACGCCTTCAATATTAACCCGTTGCCTACGACCCTACTCATCAACTCTGAAGGTAAAATAGAAAAGATCATAACCGGTGAAATGAGCGAGGAAAGCATCAAGAAATATATGGAGCAAATACTACCAATTTAATATCTAATTTAAGACGCTTCCTTAGTTAAACTAGGAACGTCTTTTTATATAGCGTTTTTCTATGTCTCTTCCAACTGATAATCATAAAATCGATTCATTAGGTGAAAACTATTAAAAGTTCGTAGTTAAAATAGCTTCAAAAATTTAAAAATCAAATAAGTTGCATACCCCTTTAGGGTATCATATACTGGTATTAGGAATAGGAGGTTGGTTACTTGGACAATGTAATAGAGGAAAATACAGAATTACCATCAGACTTGTCTTGTAGGAGAAGTCACCATCCTGAGCATGTAAAAAAAGATTTAACCAATAGACTGAATCGTATTGAAGGACAAATTCGTGGCATTAAAGGGATGGTTGAAAAGGATATTTACTGTGACGATATAATTACCCAACTATCTGCAACCCAGTCGGCTTTAAATAGTGTTGCTAAGGTTCTTTTGCAAGGACATTTAAAGGGGTGCGTGGCTAATAGGTTAGCTGAAGGCGATGAAGAAGTGTTAGATGAACTGCTCGTTACGATTCAAAAACTAATGAGAAAATAGGAGGAATTAAAATGTTAAATCAAGTTACTTTAGAAGTTAAAGGCATGTCATGTGGACATTGCGTTAAGTCGGTAGAAACAAGTGTAGGTAATCTAGATGGCGTTGAACAAGTAAAAGTATATCTTGAATCCGGAAAAGTAGATGTATCCTTTGAAGAAGACAAAGTTACTTTAGCCAAAATAAAAGATACAATCGATGAACAAGGCTACGATGTCCAATAATAGATGGAGTGCTCATACAGGCACTCTCTTTATTTAGGTAATATATACCCCCTAGACGTATATGAGAAAGGTGAGGGTTATGGAAAATAATATAAAGCAGACTAGCTATAAAATAACTGGGATGACCTGTGCGGCATGTTCTGCGCGAATAGAAAAAGTTATTAACAAAATGGACGGTGTGGAAGAAGCTAATGTAAATTTAGCGCTCGAAAAATCAGTTATCAAATATGACCCTGAGAAAGTAACAGAAGAAGACTTTGAGAAGAAAATTGAGGCACTTGGTTACGGAGTGGTGAAAGAGAAGAAAGAGTTTGCTATTACCGGTATGACTTGTGCTGCTTGCTCTACCCGCATTGAAAAAGGTCTAAACAAATTAGAGGGAGTAAGTTCTGCCAATGTGAATCTGGCCCTCGAACGTGCAACCGTTGAGTTTAATCCCTCCGACATAACTATAAACGATATTATTCAAAAGGTAGAAAAGCTTGGTTATGGTGCAATAATTAAATCGGAGGATAAAGAGTCGGTCGATTATCGAGAGGAAGCAATACAAAAGCAAAAGGTGAAATTTATTGTTTCAGCTATTTTATCTTTGCCACTTCTCTGGACGATGGTTGGACATTTTTCTTTTACTTCTTTTATTTACATGCCAGAATTTTTGATGAATCCGTGGGTGCAAATGGTATTGGCAACACCTGTCCAATTCATCATCGGAAGACAGTTTTATGTTAGTGCATACAAAGCATTGAGAAATGGCAGTGCCAACATGGATGTACTCGTTGTGTTAGGAACCTCAGCAGCTTATTTTTATAGCGTTTATCAAGCAATCATTACTGCCGGTGAACATCATACAGCTAACCTTTACTTTGAAACAAGCGCGGTCCTTATCACACTGATTTTATTGGGTAAGCTGTTCGAAGCAAAGGCAAAGGGGCGCTCTTCGGAGGCTATAAAAAAACTAATAGGGCTACAGGCGAAAACGGCATTGGTTATTAGAGATGGTGCTGAATTGGTAATTCCCATTGAGGAAGTATTAGTAGGAGATACCATTCTAGTGAAGCCCGGAGAAAAAATTCCTGTTGATGGAGAAGTGATTGCTGGAAATAGTGCAGTCGATGAATCTATGTTAACTGGAGAGAGTATACCAGTTGATAAAGTAACTGGAGATTCGTTGTTCGGATCCACCATCAATAAAAATGGTTCCATTAAAATGAAAGCAACGAAAATTGGAAGAGACACTGCACTTGCTCAAATTATTAAGGTAGTAGAAGATGCCCAAGGCTCAAAAGCGCCTATTCAACGTTTGGCAGATAAGATTTCTGGGATATTCGTTCCAATCGTTGTAGGAATAGCAATAGTTACATTCTTAGTCTGGTTCTTAGTCGTTGAACCTGGTGAAATCACCCCAGCGCTTGAGGCATTGATAGCTGTGCTTGTCATTGCTTGTCCATGTGCTTTAGGTCTTGCAACACCAACATCTATCATGGCGGGCTCCGGTCGTGCTGCAGAGTTCGGAATCCTGTTTAAGGGTGGAGAACATTTAGAAACGACACACCATATTGATACGGTGGTGGTTGATAAAACTGGGACAGTCACTTACGGAAAGCCGAAGCTAACAGATGTGCTTATGGAAGAGGGAATGAAGGAATCCGACTTTCTCGCTTATATCGGGGCAGCTGAAAGGCAGTCGGAACACCCACTTGCAGAAGCAATTGTAGATGGGATCAAGGAGCGTGGGATAACACTACTAGAGGTAACTTCCTTTGAGGCCATACCAGGATACGGTGTAAAAGCAGTGGTAAATGAGCAAGAAGTGTTAGTTGGTACTAAAAAATTAATGAATCAAAATAATATTAATATAGCAGCTATTCTTAAACGAATGGAAGAGCTCGAGGGACAAGGGAAAACTGCTATGCTAGCAAGTATAAATGGAAAATTTGTTGGTATGATTGCAGTCGCTGATACGATTAAGGAATCCTCTTTACAGGCTATTAAACGATTGAAGGAAATGAATATTGATGTCATGATGATCACTGGTGATAACCAGTTAACAGCCACTGCCATTGGAAAACAGGCAGGAATTGACCAGGTAATTGCGGAGGTGCTTCCAGAAGGTAAGGCAGCGGAAATTAAAAAGCTACAATCCTCCGGCAAAAAAGTAGCAATGGTCGGTGACGGTATCAATGATGCACCAGCTTTAGCAGTTGCTGATATTGGAATGGCTATCGGCACAGGAACAGATGTTGCGATGGAGGCAGCTGATATTACATTAATTCGTGGGGACTTAAACAGCATTGCCGATGCGATTATAATGAGTCGCAAAACAATGAGAAATATAAAGCAAAATCTATTCTGGGCATTTGCCTATAATACATTAGGTATTCCAATTGCAGCGGTTGGTTTACTCGCACCATGGGTAGCCGGTGCAGCTATGGCATTCAGTTCAGTTTCGGTGGTTTTGAATGCTTTACGTTTACAACGTGTGAAATTGGATAAATAGAGTGGTAAGGAGAACGGCTGCTGAAGTAGCGGTCGTTTTCTTTAATTAAGGTTCAAGGCCAAAAAGGCTTTCAAATATTTATTGGAGATTAACATTAAAAGGAGAGTTATATATGAAAAAAATAGCTGTAACGGGATTATGCACTTTATTTTTATTGGCAGGCTGTGGTGATGAAGGCGAAGAAACTACAAAGGACAATAATATGGAGCAGGAGCATGCTCATATGAATCATATAGATGACGGTGGAGAGATTCCCGAGGGCTTGGAAGAAGCACAAAATCCTAAATTTGAAGTAGGAAGTAAGGCAGTGATAGAAGCTGATCACATGGGTGGTATGAAAGGTGCAGAGGCTACAATTGTAGGTGCTTTTGATACAACGGTTTATGCTGTTTCGTATACTTCTACGACAGATGGCAAAAAGGTAGAGAACCATAAATGGGTTATCCATGAAGAGTTAGAGGCAACTGATGGAAAAGGGATAGTTGGCTCTAACGTTAAGCTGAATGCTAAACACATGGAAGGTATGGAAGGAGCCGAAGCTATCATTGAATCTTCTGAGGATACAACTGTTTACATGATAGATTATGTTTCAACCACTGATGGAACAGAGGTTAAAAATCATAAATGGGTGACCGAGGACGAATTGTCCGAAGTTAAATAGCAGTGATTTTGATCAATATATAGTCTACGCTTTTCTTGTTTAAATCTCCCCTTTAAGGGAAAAATAATAGCGGATACTTAAACAAGAGGAGGAGAAATAATGAATACGAAGTATGAAGATTGTTTAAAGGCTTGCATAGAATGCTTAGAGGCTTGTAATAATTGCTTTGACGCCTGCCTAAAGGAAGAACATATTAAAATGATGGCGGGTTGTATCAGGTTAGACCGTGAGTGTGCAGATGTTTGTTCATATGCGGCTCAAGCTATAACAAGAAATAGCCCATTTGTTCAGGAAATTTGTAAGCTCTGTGCACAAATTTGTGATGCATGCGGAGAAGAGTGTGGGAAGCACGATCATGAGCACTGTCAAAAATGTGCAGAGGCTTGTCGTAAATGCGCCGAGGCTTGTCGCCAAATGGTCGCATAAAAAATGCAAAAAATGGAGACTGTTAGACTATTTTCTGACAGTCTCCTTTTTAGAATTGAAATTAGGTAATTTTAACTAATTGGAGGAAAAATACATAAATATTGAATTGATTATTATGCCTTATATTAAATTATGCCTAAAGTTTATTTCATTATTTTGACAAATTAGGTAGACTGTAAAGAAGGAAATTTGTATGGAAGGGATGGTGAACATGATGAGTTTAGTGAAAGCTACAGGAAATGGGATGTCTAACTTAGTATCTAGTATGCGAGCAGTCCAAAGAAAGGACGCAGGACAGGCATATAGAAAGCATCATGAGTATTTCCAACCGAAAACTCCCTCTTTAAATGAATTGGAAGAACTTTTGCTTGGGAATAAAGAAAAAGAAAAAGACACCCCAGAACTTTCTGCTGCAATTCGTGAATTTCAAGAAATGGAAAAACAAACTATATTGGATATTAAGGGACCTGGCACTCCAATACAAAGCATAGGAGGACCGACACCTGAAAAAACAATTGAGCTATTAGAAAAAGTTCGTAGTCAGGCTTTAGCAGAAATGCCTGCGACACCTCAGCATTTACTAGTGGCTGCAAATGCAACTTCGAAAATTAGACAAGAGGAAGCCCAACTAACGTTAAATGAAATGGCGAATAGACAAATTGAGTTAGAAACTCAGAGGCAAAAAGAAATGGAGGCTGAAGTTTTTAATCGTTCTATGCAGGTGGACTTTCAAACACCAAAAGTGTTGGAGGAAGACTTTCAGAGCCTTCAAACTAAACGTTTAAAAGAACAGGCTATTGCTAAATATTCGTATCAAGTTCATTTAAGAAAGTATGGCTTTTCGGATCAGCAACCGAGCTTCTTCCAAATAGCATAGGAGTAATAAACATGACTAAAAAACAGAAGACCAATGCTGTTCGTATGTTAGAACAGCAGAAAATAGCTTTTGATTTAATCGAATACGAGCTGACTGGTGATCAAGTCGATGGGGTAACTGTAGCAAACAAAATAGGCTACCCCGTTTTTGTCGTGTATAAAACATTACTAGTTACCGCTGGTTCAAATAAATACTATGTCTGCATTATCCCTGTGGATCAAGAGCTAAATCTCAAAAGTGTGGCAAAGGAAGTTGGAGAGAAAAAGGTGGAGCTGTTGCATCTAAAGGACCTTTTGCCAACGACTGGTTATATCCGGGGAGGCTGCTCACCAATAGGGATGAAAAAGCTGTTTCCGACAATTGTAGATAGTAGCGCCGAAAACAACGACTATATTATCGTTAGCGGAGGAAGGATAGGGCTTCAAGTGAAGCTTTCGCTAACTGACCTACTCCGTATGACTAAAGGGAAAACGGCAGTAATTAGCAATTCCAAAAATGACTAGCAATCTTTTCTTAAGCGACTATAATAGATATAGTATTAAATGATTCCATTCCAACTTTTTAGTTGAGAATGGTTTTTTCGTTAAAGGAAAGTAGGATAGAAACATGAAGGAACTTGTTTGGCGTTGGGTCTTTTTTATAGTGGGTATAACGATTATGTCCTTAGGGATTTCGATGACTATAAAAGGATATTTATTTGGTATTGGGCCTTGGGATGTTTTGCACGTTGGTCTTTTCAATCATTTAGGATTATCAATCGGCACATGGGCTATTTTAACGGGTATCATTATTGTGTTGATCACGATCATCAGTACAAAAAAAATTCCTGCATTAGGGACATGGCTTAATATTTTGTTTGTAGGATCATTTATCGATATGTTTAATTGGTTACTGCCCAATCCAACAGACTTGTTGGGACAGTCGATCATTTTTATATTAGGAGTTATGGTGATGAGCATAGGGATCGGGATTTACGTTTCACCGAATCTAGGAGCGGGACCACGTGATTCTTTAATGCTTCTCATAATAGAAAAAACAGGTTGGAGCTTAAAGAAAGTGCGGACAGGCATTGAAGTGATAGTCGCGATTGTCGGTTGGATACTAGGAGGCCCAGTAGGCATTGGTACAATACTTATCGCAATAGGGCTTGGACAATTAGTACACTATACATTACCTGCTTCGCAAAAATATTTGAATAAAATAAGTGGTTATACACTACCATTCGTGAAGAAGAGCGCTGAGAAACATATATGATTCTCAGTGCTTTTCATATTTTTGGTTGATGCAGCATACATTATCTATTGAATGAACGATAGAAAGGATGACTATTTGAACGGAACAATTACACACTTTATGGGGAAATCTTATACGGGACAAGGTGTTAAAAACTTCTATAAAGAACTCATTCAGGAAGCGAAAAAGGTATATTTTTTTAAAGGCCCAGCAAGCTCTAGACTCTCCGAAACCTTAAAAGAAATTGGATATGCAGCTATACGAAGAGGGAATGATATGGAATGGTTTTTAGATCCGCTCGACGAGGACGCTGTAGAGGCTGTTTATATTGTTGACACAAAAACACTTTATCTTCAAACGAATACGATTGATCCTTTCTTCTATGGGGCAGGGCATGAGTGGGTAACTTATTATGATGCCTATAAACTCGACAGGTTACGGGATGTGGGACTAGTTGTCCGCGACAAGCATCTAGAGGGAGAGGCTTGGCTTGCAAAGGGTTTGCAGACCCTATCGAAAGCTAAGCTAATACATGATGACTGGGAGCAATTAATTCAACCTGGAATGGACTGGAAGGGTATTGATTCATTATTAGATGATCTTCAAAAAAAATATATAGGGAATGTGAAACTACAAAAAAATCCGAAGCTAACTCACCGTTTAATGGGTTCTTTAACGCCGTTAGGGGCAAAGGATACGTTTAGTTCAATTTCCAAAAGTTTAAAGACGCGTTTGTATATAAAAGGGCTGCCTGGCAGCGGGAAATCCTCCTTTATGAAAAAATTTGGAGAAGAAGCAAAGTCTCATGGTCTAGACGTTCGCTACATTTGGTGTGGGTTAGATGCCAATAGTATTGATGGGGTAGTGATACCGGAGCTTCAATTGAGTATTGTGGATGCGACTAGTCCACATATTTATGACCCTGAAAGAGAAGGGGATGAAATTGTAGATTTCTTCCCATATATCGACCAAAACCAATGGGCTGAAGAGGAATTGACGAAAGTCAGAGAGGCATACTCAAGCGAGATGGAATTGGCTCAAGATTACATCAGTACTTATTTTGCAGAGGCAAAGCTTATTAAATCACTCTATGACTCTGCCATAGATGAGGATAAATGGAGAGAACTTCACGATAAAATGCTAGAAACAATTGAGTGAGTAGGTTTCCTACTCGCTTTTTTTTTATGGTTTTTGACTAGCGTTTGCCAGGTGAAGAAGGCATAGACATTTATTTATCAAAAGAGACATATCTTAGTCTTTCTTCTATAACAATGGTAAAATAAAATGGACTATTTGTTTGAAAGGAAGATGAACTTGTCTAATGTATTAAATAACTTTTTAACAGAAAACCTAGAGCAATTAAAGAGTCAAGGTCTATATAACGAAATCGATCCTGTTGAAGGAGCTAATGGCCCAATTATAACAGTTGGCGGAAATGAGCTAATCAACCTATCCTCCAACAATTATTTGGGACTAGCTACAAATGACGAATTAAAGCGTATTGCAAAAGAAACGATAGATAAATATGGTGTAGGAGCGGGAGCAGTACGTACGATTAACGGAACGCTAGACCTACACGTAAAGCTAGAGGAAAAGCTTGCTGAGTTCAAAGGAACAGAAGCAGCAATATCTTATCAATCGGGCTTTAACTGTAATATGGCTGCAATTTCTGCGGTAATGGACAAAAATGATGCGATTCTTTCTGACCAATTAAACCATGCATCCATCATCGATGGTTGCCGACTTTCTAAAGCTAAAATCATTCCATTTAACCACTCTGATATGGATGATCTTCGCAATAAAGCGAAAGAAGCAACGAAATCTGGCCAGTACAACAAAGTAATGGTAATTACAGATGGCGTATTCTCGATGGATGGTGACATTGCAAAGCTTCCAGAAATCGTTGAAATTGCAAAAGAATTTGACCTAATCACGTATGTGGATGATGCACATGGTTCTGGTGTTACTGGTAAGGGTAAAGGAACAGTGAAGCACTTTGGTTTAGAAAAAGAAATCGATTTCCAAATTGGAACACTTTCTAAAGCAATCGGGGTAGTCGGTGGATACGTTGCAGGGAAGAAGGACTTAATCGACTGGTTAAAGGTTCGTTCACGTCCATTCCTATTCTCTACTGCTTTACCACCTGGCGATGTAGCAGCAATAACAGCTGCAGTCCAAATGATCATCGATTCCACAGAGCTTCATGACAAGCTTTGGGAAAATGGTGACTACTTGAAGGCGGGCTTATCTAAGCTTGGATTTGATATTGGTGCATCTGAAACACCAATCACTCCATGTATCATTGGAGACGAAAAACTAACTCAGCAATTCTCTAAACGCCTATTTGAAGAGGGAGTATATGCAAAATCTATTGTCTTCCCTACGGTACCTAAAGGAACTGGACGCGTTCGCAACATGCCAACAGCTGCCCATACAAAAGAAATGCTAGATAATGCCATAGCTACTTACGAAAAAGTTGGAAAAGAACTAGGCGTTATTAAATAGAATAAGATTCCGGCTACCAATTGTTTGGTAGCCTTTTTTGTGGGGGATACAATCGCAAAGTTTCTCTAAGTGGCAGTTAAATAAAGGGGAAGATAAACGGATGAGAAGCGTCTCCTAAATGCTAGAAATCGTCTCCTAAGTGGTGGTTGCGCCCCTAAATATGGAGAAATGTCTCCTAAAACGGTGGGAATCGCTCATAAATGGGTGAGAAGTGTCTCCTAAACGCTGGAAATCGTCTCCTAAGTGGTGGTTGCGCCCCTAAATATGGAGAAATGTCTCGTAAAACAGTTAGAAGCGCTCGTAAACGATGGGAAGTGCCTCCTAAATGAGAGAAAGAGTCTCCTAAAGTGAGATGGTGCCCCTAAATATGGAGAAATGTCTCCTAAAACGGTGGAAAGCGCTCGTAAACGATGGGAAGTGTCTCCTAAATGCTAGAAATCGTCTCCTAAGTGGTGGTTGCGCCCCTAAATATGGAGAAATGTCTCGTAAAACAGTGAGAAGCGCTCGTAAACGATGGGAAGTGTCTCCTATATGCTAGAAATTGTCTCCTAAGTGGTGGGTACGCTCCTAAATATGGAGAAATGTCTCCTAAAACGGTGGGAATCGCTCATAAATGGATGAGAAGTGTCTCCTAAACGCTGGAAATCGTCTCCTAAGTGGTGGTTGCGCCCCTAAAAATGGGGAAATGTCTCCTAAAACAGTGGAAAACGCTCGTAAATGGATGGAAAGAGTCCCCTAATGCCACGAATTATCGTTAAAAATATAAATGATATTAGTTTATAGTAAAAAGCCCACCGTAGTGGGCTTTTATATTGAAATCGAATGATCTTACTGCCGAGTTCCAAGAATAATTGGTCCACTCATTTCAAATTATTTATCTCTTGCTGAAAAGAATAATAAAGGCTATATTTTTGGACGCCTGTTGCAAGCTCAATGCTTTTGTTCGCTTCTTGTTCATAGAGGTCGTTGTTGCCTTGCTCTTTTGCGATGACAGCTTCGATTGCATGCTGCATCCAACCTTTTGGGAGTTGAACCTTTAGTGTATGAGCCTCATCAAAGTCTCCTTTAAGAGCTTCTACATATGCTAAATAATAGGTTCTTAATGGTTCTTTGCTTATTTGTTTAGCTAGGTGCTCGAATTTAGAGACGTTGTTTTCAAAAAGTGCCAATATGGTTTTATATACTTCCTGCATATAGGGTTGTTTGTGCCTTTTCAAAATTTCCTCTAAGGAGCGTATGATCTGTTCTCGATCGCCAGTTTTCAAAGCTAGCGGGTAAGCAAATATCGGCTTTCGCTTATTCTTTTCTAGATATTGCTCTATCTTTTTCAAATTTTTTGATTTATAAACCGTATACATTTGAGGTACGACTATTAAAAGTAAATATACGGCTACTACTACCAAATAAATTAACCAAAAAGGTAAATTGAAAAAAGTCATAACCATAGTCAATATTACCCCTAGCAAAAAAATGAGTGCATATTTTAATATTTTCATAAATACCTCCTAATTAAACTATTATATCAAAAAATGAAATCGGATATGGTTGTATTTCACGAATGAACACGATATAATTATTACTTGATAAACGTAGTGATATCAAGGTGTTTTATTGATATAATGTACTTTCCAAAAATACAATTGTTTTTGAAAGGGAGAAATAAAGATGAAGAAAATTATGGTTACCGGAGCTTTAGGACAAATTGGTTCGGAACTAGTTGCGAAACTACGAAAAGAATATGGTTCAGACAATATTTTGGCCACAGACATTAGACATATATCATCGTCAGTAACAGAAAATGGTCCATTTGACATTTTAGATGTGACTGATGGAGAGAAAATGCATCAGCTTGCGAAGAATTTTCAAGCGGACACTATGATTCATATGGCTGCATTACTTTCTGCAACAGCAGAAGCGAAGCCGCTATTGGCGTGGAATTTAAATATGGGTGGATTAGTAAATGCATTGGAGGCTTCACGTGAATTAGGGATGCAATTCTTTACTCCAAGCTCTATTGGCGCTTTCGGACCTTCTACTCCTAAGAAAAACACACCTCAGGATACATTGCAGCGTCCAACTACTATGTATGGAGTAAACAAAGTATCAGGAGAATTACTATGTGATTACTACTTTCAAAAATTCGGCGTGGATACAAGAGGAGTTCGTTTTCCTGGATTGATCTCCAATGAGACATTACCAGGGGGTGGAACAACCGACTATGCAGTTGACATTTACTATAAAGCATTAGAGGATGGCGCTTACACGTCCTATATAGCAAAAGGAACATATATGGATATGATGTATATGCCGGATGCGCTTCAAGCGATTGTTGATTTAATGGAGGCAGATCCGACTAAGCTAATTCATCGTAATGCATTTAATGTAACGGCAATGAGCTTTGAACCGGAACAAATTGCTGCATCTATCCGCAAGGAAATACCTTCCTTTAAGATGAATTATGAAGTAGACCCAGTTCGCCAAGCAATTGCTGATAGCTGGCCAGACAACATTGATGCGACTGCAGCAAAAGAAGAGTGGGGCTTTACGTATAAATACGATTTAGACGCAATGACGAAGGATATGTTACTAACGCTAAAGAATAAAAAAACGGCAGGCTCCTTATAAAGGACCTGCTTTTTTTTATAACAATTAATATAAATTTGCGTACTACTTAATTCTTAAAGTGAATGTAACCGAAGAATTTTGAGAATAATGACTTTGAGTAAAAGGGTTGTATTTTATCTAAAAAACGAATAATATATTTAATGTTATTAAAAATGTTCGTGTTTAAGGAAGAAGGTAATAAAATGTTTCGTTTGAAGGAGCATAGTACGAATGTAAAGACTGAACTTATTGCTGGAATGACCACATTTCTCACAATGGTATATATCGTTGTTGTAAATCCGATTATTTTATCGGATGCAGGTGTACCACTTGATCAAGTGTTTATGGCAACTATTATTTCTGCTGTTATCGGTACATTATGGATGTCGCTTTGCGCCAATTATCCAATCGCAATTGCTCCTGGTATGGGATTGAATGCATATTTCACTTACGCTGTCGTGTTAGCGTCAGACGGAAAAATTGATTATTTAACAGCTTTTGCTGCTGTTTTCGTAGCAGGTATAATTTTTATTCTTTTATCTTTAACACCTTTGAGAGAAAAGTTAATAACGGCAATTCCGAAAAATTTAAAACATGCAATTACTGCAGGTATTGGGTTATTTATTGCCTTTCTAGGCTTACGAATGGCTAAAGTAGTTGTGGCAAGTGATAGTAACTTAGTGATGCTAGGTGATTTAACTTCCCCTGGTGTTCTCTTAACTTTATTTGGTTTATTAATCACTGTGATTTTAATGGTACGTAATATAAATGGTGCATTATTTATTGGTATGGTTATTACTGGTATCGTAGCTGTGTTAACAAATCAACTACATATTGATAAAGTGGTAGCTCTGCCTCATTTACCAGAAGGTATTTTAATTTGGAATCCAATTGAAGCAATTAGCCAAGTTATTTCTTATGGTTTATACGGAGTAGTATTCTCATTCATTTTAGTTACACTCTTTGATACTACAGGTACTATGGTTGGTGTTGCTAAACAAGCTGGTTTGATGAAAGACGAAAAATTACCTCGTGCTCGTCAAGCATTACTGGCTGACTCAGTTGCGACGACTGTTGGGTCTATGTTTGGAACTAGTCCGACAACAGCATTTGTTGAGTCTTCATCTGGTGTTGCTGTGGGTGGCCGTACAGGTTTAACTAGTTTAACCGTTGCTGTTTTATTCATTGTTGCTTCTTTCTTTGGACCTTTAGTAGGTGCCATATCTGGTGTTGCGGCGATTACCTCTCCAACCCTAATTATTGTTGGTACATTGATGATTGGTTCTGTAAAAGAAATTGAATGGAGTAAATTTGACGAAGCATTCCCTGCTTTCTTAATCATCTTGATCATGCCTCTTACTTCAAGCATTGCAACTGGAATTGCTTTTGGGTTTATCATTTACCCTATTTTGAAAATAGTTAAAGGTGAAGCAAAAAAAGTACATCCGATGCTATATATATTTGCTATCCTATTTGCATTTCAATTATTGTTTTTACCACACTAATAAAAATAAAATGCTCCCTGCATATTTAGATGCGGAGAGCATTTTTTTAGTTCAGAAGGCTAAAGAAATAAAAAGTAGTTATTTTAAGAAGGTTTAATCTTCTTTAAGTTCAATCTAATTAAAGGATAATGATACATTGGATCAAAATAGATATCGGAACATAGTAAGTTCTTATTTCACTCTGTGGCACTTCCATCACTTCATTTAGTAAAAAACCCACCAAATAGGTGAGCTTGGGATAAATTTCACTTAGTAGTTTTATTCAATAGCGAACGTAGCAAACCAACCATTTAAAGATCTTACAGCTTGGATTAAACTCATATCACCGAATTCTTCATAATAATGGGTCTCTTGTATATCGGAGAAGTTGGAATAAAATACTTCAATGGTGTTGTCCTCTGAAACAGCTATAATTTGCCCATCTTTGTAACCTATATTGTTCCTTGTTAAATATGAGTCGTCTAAAGTGTCTGAAGCATATATAACTTGGCCATCTACGTAACTTTTATCGTTCTCGTCTGCAAAAGAATTTGTAGAAAATGAAAAGAACACAAACACTAATCCTATTAAAAACAATGATATACTTAATAGTTTTTTCATTTACATCACCTTTCTCCATATTAATTTCCTTAATTATACCTAAAAATACAGAATATTCAATAAAGGGAGTTAAGTACATTTTTTTGAGGTGGATAAGTTTCAATAGATTAGGTTTTTTTTGATGTTTTTTAACATTGGGTCTTAGTTACAGGTCGCTTAGGAAACTTTAATTTTTTTTTGAACTTATAGCAACGGGTTGGTTAAATAAGAGAAAACTAATTTGAAGTTAATGCTTGAGTATATTCGTGCTTAATTTAAGGGGGAATGTTTTTGAAACACGCAAAGTTAAAAATGTACTTTTCGGATAACCGTGTGGCTAAAGCGAAGGATTAAAAAAAATCAATAGATTATCATCAATTTACATTCTATTTATAATTTACTTTTCTTTGTAGCGGTATTTGGTAGTTTTCTGATTTGGGCATGGTTGCTAACGTGTGCTCAAGTTAAACAAAAAGTAGATTTGGCGATGCAGTATGAATTGTTATATAAAAACTGTAAATTAATAATTTTCTGTATATAATAAATGAGAGGAGGTTGACAACATGAAAGCAATTCAAGTTACAAATTTTGGTGGACCTGAGAAGTTAGCATACACAGACGTTGAGGATGTAGTAGTAGGAAAAAAAGACGTATGTATTCGTTTATACGCTGCGGGAGTTAATTCGAGTGATACCTATACATTAACAGGTACATATGCGTTTTGTGTACCGCAATTGCCTTATACTCCTGGCTTAGACGGTGCAGGGGTTGTAGAGGCGATTGGAGAAGAAGTCACAAATATTCGAGTTGGTGACCGTGTATTTATTGCTTCTTTACTGAGAAGTAATAGTACCGGGACATTTGCACAAAAGATGGTGTGTGATGAAACGTTGGTTCATTTGTTACCAGACCATGTATCTTTTGAACAAGGTGCAGCATTAGGGGTACCTGCGTTAACTGCATATCGTGCATTATTTCAACGTGCCTGTATGAGACCAGGTCAAACTATTTTTATTCATGGAGCCAGTGGTGGGGTAGGATTACAGGCTGTCCAAATGGCAAAATCTCACGGTGCTAAAGTGATTGGGACAGCAAGTAAGCCTAAAGGTAAAAAAATGGTTAAGCAAGCTGGTGCAGATATCGTCATTGATCATGTGACTGAAGCAACGATTGAAGATGTGCTAGCCTTAACAGATGGCAATGGACCAGACGTAATTATTGAGTTTTTAGCAAATATTAATTTAGAAACAGATTTAAAGCTTATTGCACCATTTGGCAAGATTGTAATCATCGGAAATCGTGGTTCTATAGAAATAAATCCACGTCTTGCAATGCAAAAGGAATGTGATATTTTAGCAACGGCTCTTTGGAATGCACCGAAAGATGAATATGAACAAAGCATTCATGGTGTAATTGGAATGTTAAATAGTGGAGCATTACGTCCGATTATTGGTACTACTTTGCCACTTCAGCAAGCATCGCAGGCCTTTGATCAGCTATCAAAAGGTATAGGAAATGGTAAACTTGTTTTAATAATTGACTAATTATTTTACATAATAAAAGTTAACAAATTTTAGGAAATATTGTACTTAAACTAACGCAACAGGAACTTTAAGAGTCGCGTATTTAATTAAACAACTTTATTGTTAGCGTTTAGAATATTACGCCTTTAGGAACAGATTAAGCTAGTGTAAATCTAAAATTAAAAAAATTAAAAAAGCAACAGTAAAAGTTCATTGTACACTTTTATCGTTGCTTTTTTTCAATTGATGGTTCGCTTTAATATTTGCGCAACAAAGAGTAATTCAATGAAAGTATACAGAAGAGGAGTTATGGTCAAAAAGCTATTCGAATTGCTTTTTTATTTAATATGTGAAAATATAGAGTTCGAAAAAACTATTAAAATAACAAAACAAATGAACTTTAGAGATTGAAGGGATTTACCGTAATGAATCATAACATAACCATATTAATCTGTGACGATAATGTCGCTGTTCATGAAAGTATTAATGCTTATTTACAAGCTGAAGGTATGAATAGTGTATCTGCTTACGATGGAGAGATGTCACTCAAACTCCTAAAAGAAAACAATTTTGATCTAGTGGTACTTGATATCATGATGCCCGGTCTTTTTGGGACCGAAGTATGTAAGGAGATACGCAAAACTAGCGATATTCCTATTCTTATGCTTAGCGCTAGAAGCGAAGAAGTGGATCGGATTGTCGGACTTGAAATTGGTGCCGATGACTATATAACAAAGCCCTTTTCTCCACGAGAGATAGTAGTAAGGATCAAAACGATATTAAAAAGGGTGCAACCAAAAAAAGAAAATACCCACTATTTAAAAGCAGGAAATCTGTCCATTGATATTGATGGATATGAAGTTCTGATCAATAATCAGGAAATTGAATTTACTGCAAAAGAGGTGGAGTTTTTGACCTTTCTAGTCAAAAACACAGGGAAAGTGGTCAACCGTGAGGAATTACTGTACAAAGTTTGGGGATATGATTATATCGGAGACACGCGTGCAGTCGATACGCTAATCAAACGAATCCGTCAAAAAATCGCTAAAGCTTCTCCTGAGTTTTCCATAAAGTCCGTCTACGGTGTCGGTTATAAATTTGAGTTATTTGTATGAAGCGGTTATTTTCAAGTAAGCTGTGGATTGCATTTGTCATTCTATTGATATTTATTTCTGGTCAGCTCTTGGGGGCTTTTGCAATCAAACATTACTTTACCCAATCAAAAATTGAAGAACTCCAGCCGCCCCTCACGTTGATCGGAGAAGAGGTTGCGGATGGTGAAAATATAAGAAAAACCGATGATTATTTAATTAAGGCTTATGATGTCCATGGAATGGAAATCAATGTTTACAACGATGAACCAATCTCAAGATTTTCTTCTGATGCGAAAGTAAACAAGGAATTAACCTCGTACTTGCCAAAAATTATCAGTGGCAAAACCGTAGTTGAAATCCAGGAAGTACCGGGGTATTCTGCGCAAGCAATTATAATCGGGCAACCATTGGTCCAGGACAACAAAGTGACAGGTGGTATCTATTTATTAAAAGAGGCACGCGCTTATCAAGCAGCGCTTAATGGTTTTTACCTTGTATTCTTCGTAACTCTGGCTATTGGAACAATCATCATTCTGGTTTTTCTTGCGTTGTTTATCAAAGAGAAAAATCACCTTGAACAAATGCGCAAAGACTATGTCGCCAATATTAGCCATGAACTGAAAACACCGCTTGCATCTATCAAAGCTTTGACAGAGACACTGTCGGACCATGTTGTCACAGATCAGGAAAAAATCGACCAATACTACAGCATCATCTTGAGAGAAAGTGTTCGCTTAGAAAAACTCATCTCGGATTTGCTTGAATTATCGAGGCTGCAATACAAAAAAACGGCATATACTAAATCAATCGTGAATACAAAAGAAATCATAGCGAAAGTTTCAGAGCCATTTGCTATTTTAGCAGACGACATGGATCTTCAATTTCAAATTACAGAACGTGTGAAAAGTTTGCCCGCAACCTATTCAAATGAAGATCGTATCACACAAGTGCTTACCATTTTGCTCGATAACGCGTTTAAGTTCACTCCGGAAAATGGCAAAGTGACTATCGACGCCAAAACGACAGCTCGTAAAGCGGAAATCATGATAATGGACAATGGCCCAGGTATTTCTAAGGAAGTTCTTCCGCACATATTCGAGCGGTTTAACAAGGAAGACTTATCGCATACAAGTACAGGCAGTGGCCTCGGGCTGTCCATTGCGCTCGAAATCATGGAACAGCTTGGGGAGAAAATCAGTGTGAAAAGTCAGGCTAATGCAGGAACCACATTTACTATCACCTTAAAAAAAGCATAAAATTTTTGGCAGAAAAACGTTCATTTTACCTCGTTTTTCTGCCATTTTTGTGCCACAATGTTTTGTTATGATCAATTTATAGAAAGAACATACAAAACAATTAGGAGTGAAGCACAAATGAAAAAATCTATATCAACAATTTTATCAATGTCCCTCGCAATGGGATTATTAGCTGGGTGTTCATCAAGCAGTTCCAAAGAAACGGCTCCAAAAAATAGTGAAGAAACGGAAACAACTCAGCAAGCAGAAACGAAACAACAGGTTGCTGAGGCAATTGATACCTCTTTCATTAAGAACAAACAATTAGATGTAAAATACGGCAGCCAATCGGAAACGCAAAAGCTGGACATTTATTTTCCCAATGAAGGCGAAGGACCGTTTCCAGTAATCATCGCAATCCACGGGGGTGGATTCATGCAGGGAGATAAAACAGGGACGGACCTGACTGCCATGATTGAAGGTGTCAATCACGGGTATGCAGTTGTAGCGGTCAACTATAGACTTTCAGGTGAAGCGATATTTCCTGCAGCGATTAGTGATATAAAAGCTGCAATTCGTTATGTTAAAGCTAATGCGGAAGAATACAACTTGGACTCTGAAAAGGTTGTGGCATGGGGAGGCAGTGCGGGCGGAAATTTAGCGGCACTAGTCGGTACGAGTGGAGATGACGACTCTTTAAATGGTCAAAATACTGAAAATATGGAATATTCATCTGAAGTACAAGCTGTCGTTGATTGGTATGGACAAATTGACTTTATGAAACTGGATGAGCAGTTTAAGGAATCCGGAATCACGCCAAAAATAGGAGAACGAAGCTCAGATGATTCTCCGGAAAGCAAGTACATCGGAGGAAATATTACCGAAAAGATAGAGGAAGTAGAAAAAGCGAATCCGGAAACTTATATTACTAAAAATGATCCAGCCTTCTTTATCCAACACGGAACGGCTGATCCGAACGTGCCAACGCAACAGTCCATTGATTTCTCTGAAAAACTAACAGATGTTTTAGGTGATGAGAAGGTAGAGCTTACACTTTTGGAAGGCGCAGTTCACGGAGGGGAACCTTTTAATTCAGAGGAAAACCTTAAAGAAGTATTTAGTTTTCTCGATCGTGTATTAAAATAAATTCTTGCGGGTGGCAATTTTGCCACCCTATTTTTATTTTAATCTATTTTTAAAATAGTGAATTATTTCTTTATAGCCTATGGTTATATCACTTGGAATGACGAAGGTTTTGTTTAAAGCTTCCGAAAAACAGTCTTTTATGAGATTGAATTTATAATCTATTATTTTCCCTATTAGGATTGTTTCTTTTTAAAAAGCAAATATGGATTTAAGATATTGAAGTGCTTATTAAGTTAAAAGGATCGTTACCGGTCCCTATGCCACATATTCGCTCTTAATCATAATTGTTATATTAAGGTTATTATCCGTCTACTTTAAATGGAAACTACCACGTAATATTGATAATAATAGAAGTGCGGATAATTAAAAAAAACAGGATATTGCTAGCCTTCCCAACGTTTATTATAGGGAGCATCATTATTTTTTATAATGAACAAATATCCATATATTCGATTGTCTTGTTAAACTAAAGGTTACTTTAATGAAAGATATTGTTGAGCTGCTTAGGCGGCTCTTTTTTCTTATAATACTTTTGAAGCAATGTAGTTTAACGAGCAGGTATTATTAGCGCGATGTCGAAGGTGTTAATTGAGTGAATCATTCTATAAGAGAAAGAGCTATTGAATGTGGGGAAACTAAAGAAAAAATGAATTATTGGACTGGGTGAAAGTAATATCACTTATGAAAACGATGAACTTTTTATTAACGGTTAAAGTTACGAAGAACCTTACTTAGCACAAAATTAAGGTGTAATTGCTCTGCCAGATGGAAACCTTTTTGTACTAGGAGACCGTCTTAACAGTTCAGATCGTAGAGACTTGTTTTTTCTTTAGTAAAATGATGAAGTGGCTTGTGATATAAATGTTAAAATTTTTTAATAAAAAGTTAGGAGAGTACATGAAAGTCTTGTTGGAGTTAATACGAGTAATATTCATATTTGCTATTGTAGGTGCAATTTTAGGTTACTTTTTAAAAGGAATGTATATCGGAATTGGCACTTATGCTGAAAAATATAGCTGGCTAGGTTCTTTAGCTATTCTTATTTTGATTTTTGTACTTTATAGAAATAAATTTCAATTTAGCGGATGGTATAAAGGAAAAGGTAGAAAAAAATTACCGAAAATAGTTTCTAGAGTACTTATTTTCAGTTCAATTAGCCTCTTATTATTACCACCAGTACTGAGTTTCTTATTAAACTAACGAAACAGATTGTTGAAGAACAATTTGATAAGTTAATCTAAAGAATGGAGAGAACTATTTGAGTAGAGCAGGAGTTTACAAGGTAGATATTACACCTCCTTTGGGTATTGATTTTATCGGATTCCATCGGCCGACAGGAGTTAGTAATATTGACGAACATATCTTTGTAACTGCATTTGTGTTTGAAAACAATAATACTAAATCTGTGTTTATTAGTATTGATAATATAGGAATGTTAGTTGAAGACACTTTAGTTATCCGTAAACAAATTTCAAGTAAGTTGAAAATTCCTACTGAACAAATTACAGTAGTTTATACTCATACGCATTCTGGTCCCGCTACAGTAAGCACAAAAAAAATAGTTAAGATTTATAAAGACACATTAATGAGCAACGCTGTAAAAGCAGCGATTTTGGCCGATAAAAATTTACAACTATCAGAGATTGGTTGGAATGTAACTCTTGGTGAATTAGGAATTAATCGAAGGGAAAATACTCCTGACGGTAAAGTGATAATGGGTACAAATCCAATTGGTCCAGTTGATAAAAGAGTTGGTCTTTTAGTGATAAGAAACGAGAAAACAAAGAAATTATCCGGACTAATTATATTCTGTACAGCTCATCCGAATGTATTAAAAGGAGATAGTGATATCTTATCAGCAGATTATCCAGGCTTAACAAGGGAAATCCTTGAAAATATATTAAAATGTACTGTAATCGTTGTACAAGGGGCTTCGGGGAATATTAATGCTATGTATCGAGGTTCATTGGAGAATATGGAAAAAATGGCACAAGCTTTAAGCGGTTACGTGTTAACCATGCTTCCTAAAGTAAAATTTGAACCTATTAAAATTTTAAAGGTAGTCTCAACTACATTATTGATGAGATTGAAAGAAATACCTGAACCTTTAGAAATACATAAAATGGCCAAACTAGCTGAAAAAGAATGGGGTGTAAATACCGATAGATGGCATTCTGTCATTTTAGATAAACGCAAACGAAATGAGACATATTTAACTATCAATATAGAAATTCAGTCAACTCAAGTTAACGAAGGGTCGTTTACTGGAATACCAATGGAACCTTTCTCAGAAACGGCCATTGAATTCAAAGAAAAACTTTCGGATGAGCTTGCCTTTTTTGGTGGCTACACTAACGGTTATTTAGGATATTTGCCTACAAAAGAGGCCTTTTTGGAAGGTGGTTATGAAGTTGAACTAAACCATGTGGTATATGGACCAATTACAAATCTATGGATGCCACCTGATGAAAATACAGCTACACTTATTATTGAGAGGGCATTAGATTTATTTTAAAAATATAAGTTACATTGATTCGAGAAAAATTATTAGGGGAGGAACCATTCTACAGGGTTTCCTTTTACTAGACTACTTAAAGATCATGGGCTTGCTAAGACAATTTTTTTTCTTACTGAAATAAAGCAGTATAGTTGAATAGGAGAAGAGGATATTTTAAGTCGCATATTGCTCAAGTCACTTATTATCTAAAAAAAGGCATATCACTTAAGTGATACACCTCTAAGATAAATTAATCCCAAACACGTACTCTTGGAACCTCTGCCATTCTTAAGTAATCCAGCAATTGGCCGGTATGGACAGATTCATGATAGGCGACTCTTAGCAACATGTCACCCAAACTTCTTATGTAACCAGAATCAGAACGATCAATTTTAATACTTGATAAATCTTCTTCTGAAAATGACTTAATAGTTTCTAAAAAGTGATTTCTAAATGGTTCTGCAAATTTCAATTCCGCATTTACGGTAGAAAAGGGTTGCTTATCAAAAGGGGATTCAAATACTGCCAAGCTGCCTTGATTTTGGATAGCTAAATGGTAATAATGTTCACTTTCAAGAACATGTCTAATCATCTCTAAACAAGTCATTGCTTCGTCATCAGGTTTCCAGTTTAGTTTTTCTTGGGGAATAGATGTCCAAACTTTAACACTTCTTCTTCGTACTTCGTTGAAATTTAAAAGAATTAAATCAATTGAGTTCATAATTTATTCTCCTTTATTTGGTATGTATTAAATATACACGAATGAACGTTCGATTAAAAGAGAGTGATTGTTGATAACTAACATGCGCTTTAGTTTAATAACATTGAAATTCCTGTGCCAATAAGTGAACCGATGGTAATGCAAATAAACATAAGGAAAAACCCCATTGATTCCCAGCCATCCAATGTGAAAAAGCTTACGACAGCGATTACAAATGATACTCCTATTAAAAAAGCAGTAGGTATCCCATACTTTCGATAATTCTTTCTTCGAAGAATTGTAGATGAAATGGTAACTATGATAATAGTAGCTAAAGCTATATAAATAAAGATTTGCACAAAGCTTCTCTCCCTTTAGTGGAAAAATAATCTAATATATATTGTTTTATCTGAAAATTAAATCTTTTTATTGCAGTAATTATCAAGGAATATAATGTATCTGTCGTGTTGGAAGAGCGCCCTTTTCTTTTTCCTAATCTAACGGAGCATTAGAGCTTGTTTGATAGATTTATTTTGAATAATTGGAGGTAGTATTCAGATGTTTGAAAAGTTTAATTTTGACTTAATTTATCGTGAACGAGATGACCTCACTCCTCTAGTAGTAATGATGTGTGGTGTGGCTGGTTCTGGAAAAACTACATTCTCCCAACGATTAGAAAAAGAAGGCTTTTTTCGTCTTTCTATTGATGAAGAAATATGGGCTACTAATGGTCGGTTCGGGATTGATTTTCCAATGGAAATGATTGAGGAGTACAAGAAAGAGGCAGAAAGAAAATTGCGAAATCAGTTAATAAAATTAATTCAGGACAAACAACAGGTAGTAATTGACTTCAGTTTTTGGAATCGTGTGAGAAGAGAACAATATAAAAAGCTTATTGAAAAGTACGGCGGTAAGTGGAAACTTATTTATTTAAAAGTTCATCCTGATGATTTGCGTGAACGACTTAAAATACGAAACAAACGTTTTGATGCCAATGCGTTCCCGATTACAGAAGAAGTTTTAATTTCCTACCTTAATGGTTTCGAAACACCAAAAGGAGAGGGAGAAATTGTAATTGAAAATTAGAACTATCATGTAATATTGCCCATCCATTATAAAGGAGAGAGAAGTATGGAAATATTCCAAGCTACCATTGAAGATTTAGAAGGTATGTCAAATTTATTTAATCTTTATCGCATATTTTATCAGCAGGAGTCAGATATAGAAGGTGCAAAAACCTACATAAAAAAACGTTTAGTAAATGAAGATTCGGTCATATTTGTAGTAAGAGATCGAGAAGTCTACGTTGGTTTTACACAACTATATCCTACATTTTCATCAGTATCTATGAAAAGAACTTGGATTTTAAACGACTTATATGTAGACAAAACAGCCAGAAAAAAAGGAGTAGGAGAAATGCTCTTACAAAAAGCAAAAGATTATGCTATTGAAACAGGAGCAAAAAGCATTAGTCTATCTACAGCAATAGACAATTATGCTGCACAGAGACTATATGAAAAAAGTGGATACACTAAGGATTCTCAATTTTATCAGTATGAGTTAAATCTGATATAACATAGGAAATACCGCTTAAAGTGTCCAGCAGATAATAAAAAAACGCTTGGAGTTTTCCAAGCGTTTTCCTTTTAAAACAATAGATGTGCGACTACCGCAATGATAGGGAATGAAATCAGTGTACGCAATAAGAAAATTACAATTAAGTCTTTAAAGTTAACCGGAATTTTAGAGCCAAGTAATAATCCACCAACTTCGGACATGTAAATCAACTGAGTAACTGACATAGTTGCTATAAAGAATCTCGTTAGCTCAGATTCAATTGAAGCACCTAGAATAGTAGGAAGGAACATATCCGCAAAGCCAACTACCATTGTTTGTGCAGCTGCTGCAGCCTCTGGTATTCCAAATAACAGGAGCAGTGGCTCAAATGGTTTACCTAATATCGTAAAGAATGGTGTGTACTCAGCTAGCATCAATGCAATTGTTCCAAATGCTAGTACGACTGGAGCAACACCTATATACATATCAATGACATTCTTTATACCATCTGAAAAAAATCTTTTAACAGAACGGTTTTTATTAGCTGTGTTTAACGCATTTTCTAAACCATGTGTTAGAGCATTATAATTTTCTGGATATTTCTCTGCTTCTAGGTCTAATGGGCGACCGTCTATATGAACTTCTTCTTTGCCTGCTAATGGATAAATTCGTGGCATTATAAATGCAAGTACCACACCACAAAGCAGGACAGTTAAGTAATAGGGTGCGAAATACTTTTCTAACCCGACTTGTTCAAGTACGACAATACAGAAGGTGATGGAAACAACTGAAAAAGTGGAGCCAATAATAGCCGCTTCTTTTTTTGTGTAATAGCCTTCCTCATATTGTCTGCTTGTTAACAAGACACCAATGGTTCCATCTCCAACCCAAGAAGTAAGTGCATCTACAGCGGAGCGTCCTGGAAGCTTAAATAATGGACGCATAATTTTAACCATCATCGTCCCAAAAAACTCTAATAAACCAAAATTCAATAGAAGAGGCAGTAATAGACCTGCAAATAGGAAAATTGTAAACAGGAAGGAAACCAGCCCATCAGGTGCTAGTAAAAGTCCTCCCGTATTTTCGCTCCAAATAACCTCGGGGCCAATTTGGAAAATGATTAATACAGAAAAAACTGCACCGACTACTCGGGTGATTGTCCAAAATATAGAAACCTTAAATAGGTTATTAATAAACGAATTGTTCTTTGGAATAAACAAAAAAACTAGAGAACCAATAGCCGCAATGAACAAAGTGATAAGGGCGACCCAATGCACGATCGGTTCAAGTACTCCTGATAATAGGCTCGCAAACCATGCGATAGGAATTTTAACTTCTCCACCAATCGGTAGCGGGATCATGAAAAGGATGACACCAGCTATAGAAGGGAGAAGAAATAAAAGCCAAGTAAATAAGCTAAATTTTTTCAAGTGAAGGCCAACTTTCTTTTTGAATAATTATGCAAGAAATAGGTGTTTTACACATGATAATTCATTCCAGAAGGTAAGTCTATAGCTGGTAAAAATGTTCCATTATTCGAAATCTTTATTGAAATCGTATGTGTAGAACCGCTCAAAGTGTAGCCAATTTTCAGCTTCTGGCTCTCCATCAGCTAAACGTTTTTCCATTTCCTCTAGCATCCAAGCTGTTTGGGAAATGTGTGCTCGCATAGAGCCCATTTTTTCCTCACTTGATCCAGAAATATCATGGATTATATCTGGCTCGCCTAACACTTCTTTTGAATCGTTTGAAAATGCTAGTGCGTATACCTTTGGACGTTGTTCTTCTGGCATTCTACGAACTGCGCGAATCATTGCTCTTCCGGTTGCATCGTGATCTGGATGCACGGCATAGTTAGGATAGAATGTAATGACCAAAGAAGGATTCGTATCAGCGATTAAATCCTCCATCATTTTGACCATCTTTTCATCATCTTCGAATTCTACTGTCTTGTCTCGAAGACCCATCATTCGTAGGTCTGTAACTCCCATAGACTTTGCTGAGGCAAGCAACTCCTGCTTACGAATTTGTGGCAATGTCTCGCGAGTTGCAAAAGGAGGGTTCCCAAGGTTTCGACCCATTTCCCCTAAAGTTAGGCAAGCGTAAGTCACAGGGACTCCTTGTTTCACATAAGTAGCTATTGTTCCAGAAACTCCGAAAGCCTCGTCATCTGGGTGAGGGAATACGACCAAGACAGATCGTTCCATTGGTAAATTCATTTTTATTCCTCCTTAATATGTAAATGGTGTTTTGCTTATTTCAAGAGCTACAGCAAGCTTTCCACTTTGGTCGTGTCCAGCCATTAGCAGTCTACCGTGCTCATCTAATTCATAATGAGTGATCCCTTGTGCATAGACCCATCCGTGAAGAAGCTTTAGTCCAACACGATGAGGAGCTTCTCCAGCTACTTTTCCAAGCTCATAGCGAATCATTACATTCCGAATAAATGCACCTGCATTAAACACATTTTCGTTGAAATGAGTAGCATATGCACCATTTGTCGTTTCCAAATGTATATACACATCCTCATTTGCAAAGCTATTTAATAATTCTTGTAGTCGTTCCATATTCACTAGTTCCATACTTTCATTGCCTCCTAGCATACTGTCTTTTAATAGTATAATGAAAAACAGTTCATCAAGCGAATGATTGAACCGTTGTTTATATTACGTAATCTTATATGATGTAAAAACTCGCAAAGCCTCGTTAGACTTTGCGAGTGGAGGAGTATCAAACTGTAGTAGTTGTTACTTCTGGGGCACCGAATTTTCCTTTGGCACCATGAAGAACTGGTCCCACGTATTGGTTCAGCTTCCATCCATGTGCAATTGCGGCAGCCACAAATTCTTTAGCTTTCAACACCGCATCTGCTACAGAAAGGCCATTTGCTAAGTTTGCTGTAATAGCAGCTGCAAATGTACAACCAGCACCATGATTATAAGTAGTTTCTGTTTTCTCTGTTTCTAACAGTGTGTGAGTTTGTCCGTCATAGAAAAGATCAACCGCTTTATCGTGAGCCAGTTGTTTTCCACCCTTGATGACTACATTTTTAGCCCCAAGTGAATGAATTTTCTCAGCGGCTGCCTTCATATCTTCAATAGATTTAAGTGTTCCTAATCCTGACAGCTGACCAGCTTCAAATAAATTAGGGGTTACTACAAGTGCACGAGGTAACAAATGAGTAATCATTGCGTCTACTGTCCCAGGATTCAAAACCTCGTCTTCTCCCTTACAAACCATAACAGGATCTATAACGATACTAGTAACTCCAGATTTCTCGATAATATTGCCGGTTTCTTCAATAATTTCTTCCGTACTTAGCATCCCAGTTTTAATGGCATCGACGTTTGTAGATAACGCTGTTTTAGCTTGACGTTTAATCTCATCTACTGGAAGGGAAAATACTCCATGACTCCAATTATTATCTGGATCCATTGTAGCTATCACTGTAAGAACATTTATCCCGTAGGTTCCGTGTTCCTGGAATGTTTTTAAGTCAGCTTGTATCCCAGCACCACCTGAAGTATCAGAACCTGCAATTGTTAATGTTTTTTTTATTGTCATGTGAAGTTCTCCTTTTTACTTAAAAGTTGATTGTTTTTTAGATAAGAAAATCAAAGTTGATCTAGCTCTGAGCGCTTAGTCCCTAGTGGAAAGAGGAACTGCCTCCTCACTTTTCCCCATTTGCTTGTCGGGGCAGAAATAGGCGCTTGCGCTTTTCTTCATTGTATCAGATAGGTATGAAAATTCAATTAAGGTAGCTTTGGGGCTGTCCATAGTTTAAACAATATGAAAGCAAATACCAGAGCGACCATAAAAGTGATAATCGAACCTATGAAAATTTCGTTATAATATAGAGAGATAGACAAAAATAATAAGAAACATATAAAAATTATTGTACCCAGTAAAAAACAACCTATCCCAATATTATTTGCCTTGGCAGGAACGTTATTGTTTACTGCAGCTTCTTCAAGTTTTTTCAATTTTTCTCGATTTTGAAAATCTGCCATATGCATTTCCCCTTTTTACCATCGTATCATTGGGCGGATTAGTTGTTAATAGAGAAACTTTTCTTTACTGTAAACGTATTAGATTAATAGGAAGAGAGGGATGGACTTGCACAAAGATGATAAGATTCGAGCAATGGAAAAGCTTCTTAAGGAATTGAAGGCCCAAAATGAGGAAAGTGCAGCTACAATTGTAGAAGAGAGACCGAAAAGAAGTTTTAAGCTTTGGAGTATTCCTCTATTTTTCTCTAGATTTAAATTTAAAACTGTTCTATTCCTCTCTGTTATTGCTTTCTTACTAATTGCTGCTTTACCATTCGCAGCATTTTGGGCAATTCAAGGGAGCACCTTTACAGAAACAAAGGGGTCATTTGTAGAAAGGGTGCAGGGGCTAAATGAATTATCCACTGCACAGGCATATACAAAGGTAATAATTGAACGACAAGATAATGCGGTTTTTGGAAAAGAAATTGGACTAGATTTACCAGGGACAAAGAGACAGCTTTTAGTTGTAGTTCCAGGGTCAGTTAAAGCTGGTGTTGATTTTTCGGAGGTGACCGAATCAGATATTAAGGTAGATGAAGAAAACAAGACTGCTGTTTTAACATTGCCTAAGCCGGAATTTTTAGGAGGTCCAGAAATACTCTTCGATCAAGTAGAGGTGTTTTCCTACGAGGGATTATTTCGAGAAAAGGCCGATATTGAAGAGGCGTATGAACTAGCTTCGACTGCCAAGGAAATGATGATTGAAGAATCTACTGGACAAGGAATTCTCGAGCTAGCAGAAGAAAATGCTATAAAAGCTGTACAGGAAATGTTCCAGCTCATCGAATATGATGTACAAGTACAATTTGAGGAGTGATGCTATGACTAGCTGGAAAGAGGTTTTAGGAGAAGAATGGGAAAAGTCTTACTTCCAAGAGCTACAATCCTTTCTGGATAAGGAATATGCCGAACATACGATTTTTCCTCCCAGAGAAGAAATAGGGAGCGCTTTCCTTTTAACTCCATATGAAGAAGTAAAGGTGGTCATTTTAGGGCAAGACCCATACCACGGTCCTGGACAGGCTCACGGTTTAAGCTTTTCTGTGAAGCCGGGAGTTAAAGTTCCACCAAGCTTGCGAAATATGTTAAAGGAGCTAGAAGAGGATTTAGGTTGTCCTATTCCATCGAATGGACATCTGGAAAAATGGGCAAAGCAAGGTGTTTTATTATTAAACACAGTTTTGACAGTAAGAGCGGGAGTTGCAAATTCTCACAAAGGAATGGGCTGGGAACGTTTCACAGATACAGTCATTCAGAAACTTTCCGATCGTGAAAAGCCTATCATTTTTGTACTATGGGGAAAGCCTGCTCAAGCTAAGATGAAAATGATAGACACACCGAGGCACCATATCATTCAATCGACTCACCCTAGTCCTTTGAGTGCTCACAGAGGCTTTTTAGGGAGCAGACCCTACTCACAAATTAATGCGAAGCTACAAGAGTGGAATGACAAGCCAATCGATTTTTGCCTCTGACTATGCTAATATAACTTAAGAAAGTAGGGAGTAAATTGGCTGTAAATTGCTTTAGATGTCGTCATTTTTTTACAACCTGGGATGCAAACCATCCACGTGGCTGTAAGGCGTACCAGTTTAAAACAAAGGAGCTCCCATCTGCATTAGTAAAAAAATCTTCAGGTGTGGAATGCTTAAAATTTGAACTAAAGCAAGTGGAGGGGCGTAAATAATGATTTCCAATAGACAGATTTTGCTGCAAATAGAAAAACAGCTTCAGGAGGCAAAGGCAGTCTCAGGAGACCAATCAATCCGAGAAAGTCTTGCTGCTATCAAAGCTTTATGTGACGTAGCACTTACTGTGCCACTCTCAGAGAGCCCAAATGTGCATGTGCCTTCTACTATGATGGTTACCAAAAGCAATGTGTTAACTGCACCTTCCACCACTCTAAAGGAAGAGGATGCAAACGGAGAATCACTATTTGACTTTTAACAATAGAAAGTAGGGAAAGACCTTGAAATTTTTCATCATCGCAGGTGCTATCAATGGATTCCTATCGGTAGCCCTAGGTGCCTTTGGCGCCCATTTATTAGAAGGTAGAGTCGCAGACAAGTATTTAGCAACATGGGAAACTGCCGTTCAATATCAAATGTTTCATGCTCTAGCGCTAGTAGCCATTGGTATCTTGATGAGCAGTAAAGTATGGGGGTCTGTGTCGCAGCTAAACACGGCGGGTTATCTTATACTTGCAGGAATTATTATTTTCTCGGGAAGTCTTTATATCCTTAGCTTAACGGGCATTAGTGTCCTAGGCGCAATCACACCAATTGGTGGCGTAGCATTCCTAGCAGGTTGGATAATGCTAATAGTTGCAGCGGCAAAATACGCAAATTAATAAATAAATTAAGGCAGGCTCTGGAGAAAGAAGAGTCTGCTTTTTTTATGTGCATGCTTAAGAAGGGCAATAGGTGGAGAGGCAGTGTCAAAGCATCTGATACACTGGGGGAGGTATGCATTAGTAATATATATTTTGCTCATGAGAAAAGGCTTACTCTAAAAAAGAATAAGCCATACATTTTTAATAGTAATTTATTTCTTCATCAAATGTGGCATAATCAAAGTAAATCATTAACATTAAGTAACGTTTACCATTTTGGTCGCTGAGAATAACATGGTCACGTCCAGCAGCCTCTACATACCCAGTCACGATTACATTGTTTCGTGTTGCATTGTTTTCAAAAGTAAAATAGAACGTGCCTAATTTTCCTCTGTTTGCTCTCAAGATGTTTTCAACATAGGATTCTTCTTGGCGCCCGCCAGCGGGTATTTGCACACCTGGAGTATACTGCTGTTGTTGACCAGGGATTTGCTGTGCTTGTTGTTGTCCTTGTTGATATTGCTGATTTGGATAGCTACCAGGGTACCAATAATACTGAACCATTTATACATCCTCTCTGTTTTTAAATCTCTGGACATTCCTCTGCAGTAGGTGAAAAGAAGCAATGTGCTTTGAAACGCCCGGTATTCCATTGACCATACCATTGAGCAGGGCATGGCGTATTCTCACCTGGATCAAAAAACCAGAGTGATCTAGTAGCCGGATGAAAACGCTCACCGTTGACCACTCGCTGTGCTAATCTTATGTCGGCATCTCTTGCACGCTGGTAAAAATATGGCTTAGTAGTAGCTTCAAAACCACCCGGGCGTTGAAAAACCATTTCTTCGAGGTTTCGTATATTCTCAAAATCTAAACAAGCAGTACGAACTCGATTAACGCCAACATTGCCGACCATCAACATTCCTAGCTCGCCTTCCCCCTCCGCTTCTGCCCGCATTAGCCTTGCTAGTAGGTCGATTTGTTTGGATGTAGCCTTAACTACTGCCAATGCATCACCTCCTACATTAAACTATGTAAATGCATGACCTAACATGACAAATTTTGCAGATAAAAAAAGACCACCAAAAGGCGGCCTTTTTCATATATTCCAATTATAGATTGAAGAAAGTAGAACGTTTTTCTCCTTCTAAAATAGTACCAACGAAGAATGAACCGAATTCTCCATATCGAGCACTTACTTCATCAAAGCGCATTTCATAAACTAATTTTTTAAATTGAAGTACATCATCTGAGAATAATGTTACTCCCCATTCGAAATCGTCAAAGCCAACAGAACCAGAGATAATTTGTTTTACTTTTCCAGCATAGCTTCGACCGATCATTCCGTGGCTGCGCATTAATTCTTTGCGTTGTTCCATTGGAAGCATATACCAGTTATCATTACCTTCACGGCGTTTGTCCATTGGGTAGAAGCAAACGTATTGAGAACGCTGAAGTTGTGGATATAGTCGTGATCGCACATGTGGATTTTGATAAGGATCTTCATTTGATTCACCAGACAGGTAATTAGATAATTCTACTACTGATACGTAAGAATATGCAGGAAGCGTAAAGTCCGCGATTGTAAGTTTGTTGAATCGTGCCTCTAGCTCTTGTAATTCATCCATAGTTGGACGTAACGTCATTAACATAAAGTCTGCTTTTTGGCCAACAATAGTATAGAAAGCATGCGCTCCGGTTTTTGCATCATCTGCTTGTTGTAATTCATCTAAAAATGCAACAAATTCATCTGTTGCTTGTTTACGAAGTTCAGGATCTACTTGTTTCCATGATGCCCAATCCATTTGTCGGAAATCATGTAAAACGTACCAACCATCTAATGTAATAGCTGCTTCATTCATTATTATGACACTCCCTTTAATAAATATTTCGCATATTTAGTTTACCACACCCGAATTTAGAATTCCCTTATTTGCCCCATTTTAGAATGACATAATGTGACAAACTCGTGTATGCTTATTCTATAAATAATCCTTAAAGGAGGCGTAGTTATGGCAGATTTATTTGAAGAAATAAAAGATAGGCTAAGAGGCAAAAACATATCTATAATTTTACCTGAGGGAAATGATGAGAGAATCATCGAGGCAGCGTTGAAGTTACAGAAAGAGGGAGTAATTCACCCAATCGTAATAGGCAGTGGTGCAGAAATTACACCTGAACTAGAAGTATTAAATCCTAAAACTTATGAATATATGGACGAGCTTGTGAATGCATTTGTCGAAAGAAGAAAAGGTAAAGCGACACCTGAGCAAGCACAAGAGATATTAATGGATGTCAATTATTTCGGTACGATGCTTGTGTACACAAAAAAAGCTCATGGCTTAGTTAGTGGAGCTGCCCACACAACAGCTGAAACTGTTCGGCCTGCATTGCAAATTATCAAGACAAAGCCTGGTGTATCTAAGACGAGTGGAGCATTTTTAATGGTAAAGAATGACACTCGTTATATTTTTGCAGACTGCGCAATCACTATTGCTCCTACAAGTGAGGATTTAGCAGAAATAGCGATAGAGGGAGCAAAAACAGCTGCTGCCTTTGGTATAAAGCCGAAAGTAGCTATGCTATCCTTTTCAACAAAAGGTTCTGCGAAATCAGAGGAAACGGAAAAGGTCGTTCAAGCGACTATTCTGGCTAAAGAAAGAGCTCCTCATTTGTCGATAGAAGGAGAGCTGCAATTCGATGCAAGCGTTGTTCCTTCTATTGCAGATAAGAAGGCACCAGGTGCTGAGGTTAGAGGAGATGCGAGTGTCTTTGTTTTCCCATCTCTGGAAGCAGGAAATATAGGTTATAAAATCGCAGAACGTCTTGGAGAATTTGAAGCAATAGGGCCGATTCTACAAGGATTAAATGCCCCTGTTAATGATTTATCTCGAGGCTGTAATGCAGAAGATGTATACAAGCTTGCTTATATTACGGCAGCTCAAGCACTAGATTAAGGAGAATAGGAATGTCAGAAATAGATGTTTTATTGGAGCAAAATGCATGGCGCTTTTGGGACCAATCACTGAGTGGGAAAAGCCGTTCAGCGTTAGAATCCTTTGCAGCGGACGATTTACTTTGTCATGTGGTGGGACAAGGACAATCACCGGCAACTGTTCGCACATGGATACATGATCAAACAGTTGTGATGGGAATCCAGGATCATCGGCTACCGTTTGTTGAAGACGCCCAAGATTTCTTGCGTACACGTGGCTACAATCCGATTGTTCGAAATTCAGGAGGACTGGCGGTTGTGTTGGATGAAGGTGTTTTAAATATATCAATCGTGCTATCCGAAAAAAATCAATCCATAGATATATCGACCGGATACGAAGTTATGTTGGCGTTTGTCCAGCTACTTTTTCCAGAGGCAGAAGGTAAAATAGAAGCTTATGAAATTGTAGGATCCTATTGTCCAGGTTCCTATGATTTAAGTATCGAGGGCAAGAAATTTGCTGGAATTTCACAACGAAGGCTAAGACAGGGAATTGCCGTTCAAGTATATCTTTGTGTGGAAGGAAGCGGAAGCGAACGAGCCCGCCTAATCCAAGAGTTTTACAGTATTGGCATCCAGGGAGAGGAAACTAAGTTTACTTACCCACAGATTAAACCAGATGTAATGGCCTCTCTCAATGAGTTATTGGAAACAAACTTTAGCGTGCAAGATATCGTAATACGCATACAGAGGTTACTACAGCATCTGTCCAAACAAGTAATCTCGCAATCACTTACCCAAGAGGAAGCGGAATTATATCACTTCTATTTAGAAAGAGTGCTAAAGCGAAACCAAAAAATGCTAGAAGGATGAAGAACGGCATAGTTTCTTAGTCTTTGGCTAGCGTTCACAAAGTATTAGTTTCTATGATCGGCTACTTGCTTGTTATACTTGTATAGACCAATAAAAGATTTTAGATAAACATAGAAAAAACCACCAATCGATTAAACGGTTGGTGGTTCTTTTGTTACTAGATTGCCGTTTTTCTCCATTTGAAATACTGGAACAGCTGGCATCTCTTCATCATTTAAAGTTACTAGACGTCGAGCGCGGTTCATAATCTGAACAAATTGCTCGTAATCTTGTTTAATCGCTGCGTTTTCTTTTTCAAGTTTTGCAAGCTCGCTTTCTAACTTACGAATCTTTTCGTTCGAAATAGTCGCCATATGGCGGTATCTAGAAATATCTGAATCACTGTGCTGTAAACGTACTAGATAAGCAATAATTATATCTATGGATAATGCTGAAACAGGAATAGATTGAGTGCGTTCTCCTTCTTCCTGAGGCTTAGCTAAGTATATTCCATTTCCTCTACGACGATAATCCTTACCTAAAATACGTAGCTTTTCTTTACGTTCTTTCTTTGCATCCTTTAGCTCTGTTTCATATTGATGGCGAACTACTGCATTCCATCTAAACCCACAGGCTGCGGCAGTACGATTTAACTCGTCACCTGCTTCTTCAAATGCGTTTAGCTGAGTACTACCTTCTCGAACGTGTCTTAACACTAATTCTGCTAACAATTCATCGTTTTCTCTCATCCATGCGTCTTGTCTTATCTTTACCATGTTTGTCCTCCTACCATGTTCATAGTTTCGTTGTTCTATTAACATCATGGACAACATATCGCTCTTTTATTCACGTAATTTACACTTGATAGCAATATAAACTTTAAGATACAATGACGTGTAGACAATATCTATTTATAGAAAGGGTTGTGTACTATGGCAAACCATTTTCGAGTTTGCGATGAGTGTCAGGCCGTTAACCTAAAAACATTAATTCCAAAACTAAAAGCAATCGATCCAGAGGCAGAGGTTGAAATAAAAGAATGTCAGTCATACTGTGGCCCTGGCCGCAAGAAGACATTTGCTTTTATTAATAATCGTCCAGTAGCAGCTTTAACCGAAGACGAATTAATGGAGAAAGTACGCGCCAAGCTGGAGTCATAATAATAGACATTCTTTGCAAGAAGGTTATCCTATATGTATTGAACTATTGCCGCCTTTTCATAAGCGGCTTTTTTCTTTATACTTAATAGTTAATAGTAATTAGCTTTTTTTATATAGAGACTGGAGGGTGACAAATGAGCTATGCTACACAAAAGCTAGCAGAAGAAAAAGTATTTAAAGATCCAGTCCATCGTTATATTCATGTACGCGACCAAGTGATTTGGGATGTAATCGGCGCTAAGGAGTTCCAAAGGCTTCGACGTATTAAACAGCTGGGCACTACCTATCTAGTATTCCATGGTGCAGAGCATAGCAGATTTAATCATTCACTAGGTGTATATGAAATTGTACGACGAATCGTGGACGATAGTTTTGAAGGAAGACCTGCGTGGGACCCCTCTGAAAGACTGGTAGTTTTGTGTGCAGCACTTCTACATGATTTAGGTCATGGACCATTTTCTCATGCATTTGAAAATGTTTTTGGCTTGGACCATGAGGAATTTACGAAACAAATCTTACTTGGAGATACAGAGGTAAATGAAATTCTTTCAAGGGTGAGCGATGACTTTCCACAAAAAGTGGCGGATGTCATTGGTAAAACGTATCCGAATAAACAAGTTGTAAGCTTAATCTCCAGTCAAATAGATGCAGATCGTATGGATTACTTGCAAAGAGATGCTTATTTTACCGGGGTAAGCTATGGGCATTTCGATATGGAGCGGATTTTACGAGTTATGCGTCCGTTAGATGATCAAGTGGTTATCAAATCTACTGGGATGCACGCAGTGGAAGATTATATTATGAGTCGTTATCAAATGTATTGGCAAGTATATTTTCATCCAGTTTCCAGAAGTGCAGAAGTTATTTTAACGAAAATTTTACATCGTGCGAAAGCGTTAAGTGAAACTGGTTATGCCTTTGAACAGCAGCCTACTCACTTTTTGCGTTTTTTTGATAATAGCTTTACCCTACAGGATTACCTTGCGCTAGATGAGGGAGTTTTATTGACTTATTTCCAACTATGGATGAACGAGAAGGATTCTATCCTATCTGATTTGTGTAATCGCTTTGTGAATCGTAAGCTGTTCCAATATATAGAGTTTGATTTGGCTAAGGATTACGTAAAAATGAAGGAGTTAGAGCAGCTATTTAAACGGGCTGGAATCGATCCAGAGTATTACTTAGTATTTGATTCGTCCTCCGATTTACCTTACGATTTTTATCGTCCAGGGGAAGAGGGAGAACGTATTCCTATTCACCTTCAAATGCCAAATGGAGAAATTAGAGAGCTCTCTCGCCAGTCAGAGGTAGTAGAGGCTATTTCAGGGAAAAGACGCACAGACCATAAATTATATTTTCCCGAGGACTTCTTAACAGCAGATGGCAAGAAGAAGGCATTAAAGAAACAGATACTCGATTTACTAAAATAGAGGTGGGTTTGTATTGTTAGAGGAACATGCAAAAATTGTACAATTTATCGGAGCAGCAGACGGGATCACGGGAAGAAAGAAACTACAGAAAATGGTCTATATTGCTAAGAAGTTGCAGTTTCCATATAAAGAGAAATATGATTTTCATATTTATGGGCCATACTCAGAAGAGTTAACATTACGTGTAGAGGAGCTTTGTAATATGGGCTTCTTGCAGGAGGAACGACAAGACAAAGGCTCGTATGTCCAATACAAATATCAAATGACGGATGCAGGGGAACATTTTATGGAAATGGCTCAGGTACCAGAGGCAAGTCCAGCATTGAAGATGTGCATTGAGCAAATGAAAGAAAAAAGCTCCCGTTTTCTAGAGCTAGTTTCTACGCTATTATACTTTGAGAACTTTCCAAAGGAAGAACAAATAGAAAAAGTTCACGTTGTAAAAGGGAAATTGAATTACACAGAGGAAGAAATTGAAGAGGCTTTCTCTTTTGTGATGAATTTGATGAATGAAAAAGCTATCCACTAGGGATAGCTTTCTAAGGTAATTATTTATCGCTTAAAAGAGTACCAGCTACAGCGTAATGGTTTTTAGGCATCTCTTCGATGAACACAACTACATTCTCAACGGGTGCATTAGTTGTTTCTGCAACTACCTCAGTCACTTTTTCTACTAATGCGCGTTTTTGGTCATCGGAACGACCTTCTAACATTTTTACAGTTACATATGGCATTTCGTTACCTCCTTTGTAGAAATTATCAGTATACTTAACATCATAACAGAGTGAAAGGAGTTTACGCATGACTAATGAAGAAAAACCAAAACAAAAAGTAGGATTTACAATTATAAAAAATGACCCAACAGACGGGCATAAGGGATTTGGAATTGGCTCTCTATCTCTAGAGAACGTATCTCCAGTCATTATAGATATAGAAGAAGGCACAGCAAAAGTAGAAATAGGTGCCATGCATGCTAGAAGCGATACAGAAAGAGGCATCAAGTTTACTACAAATCGTGAGGATTCCGAAGGCGGTAAGCCCTATTGGCTAGTCTGGGTAACAATTGACCATAAAGCGGACGGACCATATTACGCGGGAGTAGCAGCATGTGAGATGGTGGTTAATCGGGAGAAGCGACGTGGCTATAAGATTTTAGCAGACCATGTAAATCGAATGGATAAATCGATGAAACGACAAATTTTAGTCGATTTTATGGACAATCGCTCAAAAGAAATCTTAAAGAGTTTCCTACAATCCCATAACCTAGAAATCTGGGAAAGAAGCGATATCAAGCTTCACCAAGACCTTGAGATATGATATTAAAATAATTTATAGTTCAATTCGATTATAATTTAGTCCGTTTAGGTGGTTGAATAAATCGAAAAAAGAAAGTACAATTTACTTAAAGCTTACTTCACAGTAATGCTAGGACACTTAGTAATATGAGTAAGTAGCGGGCTGGGAAGCATTGTGAAACCCAATCCAAAACATTCCTACCTTAAGCAGAAAGTTATACTAAGAAAAAGCTTTTCACTCTCTTAGGAGGGTGGAAGGCTTTTTATTTTGTGCTAAATTAGCATATGCTTCTTCAAAGGTGCTTATCTAGCCTCAGTGTATATGCTGATTGCTTTAAAAATAAAGAATACATTTGTTTGATTTTCGCTCTTTGCGAACCCGTTCGGCGGGGGAGAGTGCTTGCTGCATGTTATTACAATGAGTAGAAGTTAGTCACTTCATCTAAAGAAGGGACTAAGTAATCTTTTATGGAGTAGTTACAATTTCATTTATTGTACTTATTAAAACTGAACTTTCGATTATGAGTAATCTTACAAATGTAAAAGAGCTGCAAAACGCTTGCAGCTCTCATACTGTAGATAAACACCATGAATTTTGGTGTTTTGCCTACAATCTTTTTTCTTTTAAGAGATAAAGCTAGAAATGTTGATCTCCGCTGCGAGCGGACGCTTTCCGCGGGCACGGCTTCAGCCGCTTCCCTCGCTACGCTCAGTCCAGGGTCTTCAGCTCGCGCTATTCCCGCTGGAGTCGCCGCTCTCCGCTCCAATCAACAGTGCTTCCTATTAAAGGAATGAGGGGATGGATAGGATGGCCAAGAATCAAACTCAATGAACGCGAACAGTTGGAGATACTGACCATAGAGCAGTTGGTTCCTAAAGACCATCTGGTGCGCAAACTGGATGCGGCAATTGATTTCTCCTTTATCTATCGATTAGTTGAAGGTCTTTACTCAACCATAGGGAGACCCAGCATAGATTCTGTAGTACTGATCCAGATGACATTCATCTAATACAGCTTTGGTATCCGTTCCATGCGCCAGACAAACAAGGAAATTGAAACGAATGTGGCATACCGCCAGTATGCATTGACTCCTTCTTTTTGAGAGTCGTGTCCAGTGATTTAGCCAGTGTACGCATAGTAAGAATCACCAAAAATGATTCAACGCCACATCTGGCATGACTACCTGGATGTAGCTGAGGACTTGCGACACAATCATTAAAGAAGTATATGGAAAGAGTAAAGAAAAGCATGGTATGCGATGGACAACCCTAAAGGAATTAAAAAAATTGTCCATGCAGGGACTTTTTCTGACTTAAATCTTAAGAAACTAGCCAGTTTGACATGGAAAACGCCAACCATGGCGTAATAAGAACCAAAATGAAAAGCTGCAAAATGCTTGCAGCTCATTTTTTCTAATACGTTTTAATTTCCAAAGAAGGGGAAGGGGAAGATAGACCATGGCTCATCATTGTCTCCGTTTTCATCCGCTGTAAGATCTTCAAAGGTATGCTGTTTCAAACGTGGATCCGTACAAAGCTGTTTCGGAACATCCTTCTCCTTTAAGTAAATAAGTCTCTGCTTATCGCAATCAGCTGTTGCAATTCCGCCAGTTTCAATGTCAACTATGACTCCTCGAACTCCCGCTGGAGCAATAAACGGTTCTTCTGGCAATCCGCGATGAACCAGCTCCATAAACTCAATCCAAACCTGCTTGGTCACCTGCTTTGCTTCGGCATCGCTTACAGCTTTTCCTTGATCGTAGCCGTTCCAAACCCCAGTAGTAAGCTGAGGGGAGAAGCCGATTAAATATTGGTCAGTATTGGTTGTTCCTGATTTAGCCGCGTAAGGACGAGTTTGTTTTGCACGAATGCTAATACCAGTTGCCGGGGAGTAATCATTAAAGGTAGGATCAAAGGTTCCTGTCATTAAGTGAGACAAAACAAATGCATCCTCTTCTAATAGCACCTTCTTACCCTTACGTTTTTCCTCTGTGACGTCATACAATACTTTTCCATCATTGTCAGTAATCTTAGTAATATAGGTTGGTTGCATCTGAACCCCTTTATCCGATATTGTGTTATAAACCTTTGTCATGTCTAGTAAGGATACTTCTGGTGTTCCTAAGGCAACGGCAGGAGTATGGTCAATTTCCATATTGATATTAAAGCGCTCGACCAACTGTTCTAAAGGCTTATAGCCTATTTGCTCCAATGTTTTAACCGCATAGATATTATCAGAGATGGCAATAGCCTGAGCCATGGAAATAGGATGATTAGCAAACTCTCCATTTACATTTTTGGGCTCATATTCTCTACGTCCGTTATCATAGGTAAATATTGTTCGTTCACTTTTTAAATAGGTCAATGGAGAAAATCCATTTTCTAGAGCAGCGGCAAATAATAAAGGTTTAATCGTTGAACCAGGCTGCCTTTTTGCCTGTGTAACCCGGTTAAAGGGACTTTCTGTAAAGCTTCGTCCCCCAACCATAGCAGTAATGTAACCTGTTTTTGGTTCCATGCTGACGAATCCAACTTGTAGCTCGCCCTCTGGCATCCATTTTTTTATAGTTTCTTCAGCTGCCTGTTGATGCTTTTGATTTAATGTGGTCGTAATCGTCCAACCGCCCTCTTCAATACGGCGCCCCTTGCTCTCTACAATATTTGTTGCTTCCTTCCATACCTCTTCTAAAAAATATGGTGCTGTCTTTTTAGTAACTACTGATTCCTCGGTTTTTAATACAAAATGCTCTTGATTTGCATGTTCTTTTTGCTCAGCAGTGATAAACTGCTGATTATTCATAAGTTGTAAAATTAGCTTTTGACGATTGACTGCTTTTTCCTCATTAACTAAAGGGGAGTAATGGGTAGGACCTTTTGGAATTCCCATAAGAAGAGCAGACTCTGCTAGAGTTAAAGACTTAGCGCTCTTCCCAAAATAAAACCTGCTTGCAGCCTCTACTCCGTACATCCCATGTCCAAAGTAAACAGTGTTCAAATAGCCCTCTAGAAGTTCATCCTTCTCGTAGAAAATTTCTAACCGATAGGCATATAATGCTTCATTCAATTTACGAGTCCATGATTTTTCGTGGGTTAAAAATACATTACGAGCATATTGCTGAGTAATTGTACTGGCTCCCTCTACTTTTTTGCCAGCCTTTACGTCTTTTAGAAGAGCCGAGGCAATCCGAGAATAATCAAATCCATTATGCTCATAAAATTCCTGGTCCTCAACAGAAATAGTAGCCTGCGGTATGAAAGGCGACATTTCATCAAGAGATACCCAGTATCTACGTTGATCCTCAAAGCGGTCTCCAATAACATTATCCTGACTGTCTAAAAAAACAGAGGAAATAGGAACTTGTATTATAGGGGCACCAACAATTTGAGCGTAAATGCGAAGAGTGACCAGGGCACTTAAAACTGCACAGCTTGCGGCAATTCCTAACAAAAATACTCTTTTTACTCTTTTACTTCGAGTTGCCTTCTTTTTATATTGCGAGCGCTTCAAAAAATCCACCCCGTTTTCATCCATGTTTCTATCAGTATGAGAACAATAGATTCAAATTAAACGGGAAAACAAAAAACTATTGCACTTTTGCCAAAAACCTCTATACTTTCTTTGTATTTACTTTTTTGATAAAGTAAAAGAATTATGTATTGGAAGGAGATAGATAAATGGCTGGATTTTGGTTTACAGAAAAGCAAACCGAGAATTTTGGCATCACAATGAAGGTGAAACGCACACTTCATACTGAGCAAACGGATTTCCAACTGTTAGAAATGGCAGAAACAGAAGAATGGGGTAACATGCTCTTTTTAGACGGAATGGTTATGACGTCTCAAAAGGATGAGTTTGTTTACCATGAAATGGTGGCACATGTTCCTTTATTTACACATCCAAACCCAGAAAACGTATTAGTTGTTGGTGGAGGAGACGGTGGAGTAATTCGTGAAATTATGAAGCATCCAAAAGTAAAAAAAGCGACACTTGTTGATATAGATGGAAAAGTAATAGAGTACTCAAAAAAATATTTACCAGAGATTGCTTGTGAATTAGAAAACCCTCGTGTAGATGTGCAGGTTGGAGACGGCTTCATGCATATTGCTGAGTCTGAAAACGAGTATGATGTTATTATGGTAGATTCAACAGAACCAGTGGGACCTGCAGTAAATCTATTTACAAAAGGATTCTATGCTGGTATTTCTAAAGCACTAAAAGAAGATGGTCTATTTGTTGCTCAATCGGACAACCCTTGGTTTAAGGCAGACTTAATCCGTCAGGTCCAAAAGGACGTAAAGGAAATATTCCCAATTACAAATATGTATTTAGCTAATATTCCTACGTATCCAAGTGGTCTTTGGTGCTTTACAATTGGCTCGAAGAAATATGATCCACTACAGGTTCCAGAGGAACAATTCTTCGATATTGATACAAAATATTATACAAAAGAGCTTCACAAAGCAGCATTCGTTTTACCGAAATTTGTGAAAGACCTTGCAGGAGAGTAAGCCCATGCGATTTGATGAAGCATACTCAGGCAATGTATTTATAAAAAGTAAGCAAAACTACGAAAAAGCTCAGGCAGTTATTTATGGTATGCCGATGGACTGGACAGTTAGCTACCGTCCAGGATCTCGTTTTGGGCCACAACGCATTAGAGAGGTTTCTATCGGGCTAGAGGAATATTCGCCATATCTTGATAGAGAGCTAGATGACGTAAACTATTTCGATGCAGGGGATATCCCTCTTCCATTTGGAAACGCAGCGAAAAGCCTCGAGCTAATAGGTGATTACATTCGTCAATTGTTACAAGATGGGAAAATTCCAGTTGGCATGGGCGGAGAGCATTTAGTCTCTTGGCCAGTAATGAAAGCTGTGGCAGACAAATATGATAATTTAGCAATTATCCACATGGATGCTCACACCGATTTACGTGTGGAATATGAAGGCGAGCCACTATCTCACTCAACTCCAATCCGTAAAATCGCAGAATATATTGGCCCAAAAAACGTCTACTCATTTGGAATTCGTTCTGGAATGAAGGAAGAGTTCGACTGGGCTAAAGAAAATGGCATGCAAATCGCCAAATTTGAAGTGCTAGAGCCATTGAAGGAAGTACTTCCGACACTAGAGGGTCGTCCGGTCTATGTAACAATTGATATCGATGTGCTTGACCCAGCACACGCACCAGGAACAGGAACTGTAGACTGTGGAGGAATAACAAGCCGCGAGCTGCTAGCCTCCATCCATGCTATCGCAAACTCAGGTGTTAACGTAGTAGGCTTCGACCTTGTAGAAGTAGCCCCAATCTACGACCAATCGGAGCAAACCGCAAACACTGCATCGAAGCTAATGAGAGAAATGCTACTAGGATGGGTTAAATAGAAAATAGTCTCCATTATTCTGCGTAGCTGAACAAAGTGAAGCGGAAGCAAACCGCCAACACTGCATCGAAGCTCCTACGCGAAATGATTTTAGGCTGGGTAAAATAGAAAGTAATATCTAAATGTATCTGCGACGATCAGTGCGCGGGAGTGCAATTTAATAAAGAAAAAAGTGATGTTCTTTAATGGACATCACTTTTTTTGTATTGAGTAAAATTAAAATGATATTTATAACTATTTATTCCATTACTCTAACAAACAGCTGCTAATAGTGTATAGTGTTTAAGGTTTAGTTGTAACTTAAGCGAAATTTAAGCTATAATATGAAGGTTATATTAACAAACTTCTTTTAAAAGTTATAATTAGTAATTAGGTTTGCATACTAACAATTGTTTAGTTGATTGTAGCGGCAGTCGGCGACTCCAGTGGGATGAGTGAGACAGATAAGACATCACAAACGCCGCGCAAGCGGCGGTGGTGGCTTATCGCTCCCCCCACGGAAAGCGCCCGACTAAAGCGGAAATCTGCCATCTATTCTATTCAGGCAAGCAATTTATATTTGATGGATATCGTATAATTTTTTTCACTCTAGCTAATCTCATAAATACTCATCTTATGATTGTAGCGGCAGTCGGCGACTCCAGTGGGATGAGTGAGGCAGATAAGACATCACAAATGACGTGCAAGCGACGGTGATGACTTATCGCCCACGAAAAGCGCCCGACTAAAGCGGAAATCTGCCATCTATTCTATTCATGCAAGCAATTTATATTTGATGGATATCGTATAATTTTTTTCACTCTAGCTAATCTCATATATACTCATCTTATGATTGTAGCGGCAGTCGGCGACTCCAGTGGGATGAGTGAGACAGATAAGACATCACAAACGACGCGCAAGCGGCGGTGGTGGCTTATCGCTCACCCCACGGAAAGCGTCCGACTAAAGCGGAAATCTACCATATATTCTATGGAAGCAAGCAATAGAAATTAAATAAATCATTAATATGCTCTAAAGGATGAAGTCCATGTCTGAACCATTAAAAAAATCAGTTGAAGTTCGTTTACGATCAACGATCCAACACCCTAAAGCAAAAAAAGAATTCTTTGACATTCGCACTACGGGCGTTCTAACCTTAAAGGGAGAGCAGCCTTATTTAGTTTATGAGGAAGTACAGAATGAAAAAGCTGTTCGAACAACAGTCAAATTACATGAGGAGTCTGCTTTGATATTGCGAAGCGGTGGCGTTAAAATGCGTCTTCCATTTCAAAAGGGAGAGCAGCAAACCGGTAGCTATGACACAGGTTACGGCACCTTCATGATTTCAACAAATACAAAGCATTTACAATTCAAGGATGGTCATTTTCTAGTACATTATGAACTAATAGTGGATGAAGAAGTGGTCGGTACATATAAATTAGAACTAATATATTCGGAGGCGGAATAAATGAACGCAGTAGAAAAAGTACAACAATCTATTAAGGAAGCAATACAACAAGCAATTCTTAAAGCAGAGCTTGTGACAGAAGAGCAGCTCCCATCTGTTCATCTGGAAACACCAAAAGACAAAGCAAATGGCGACTACGCAACAAATATTGCTATGCAATTAACAAAAATTGCGAAGAAAAACCCTCGTCAAATTGCAGAAGCAATCATTGAAAATCTTAATATGGATGGCACAATGATGGAGAAAGTTGACATTGCTGGTCCAGGGTTTATGAACATTACAGTACGTAAAGATTATTTACAAGATGTTGTGAAAGCTGTCCTTACTGAAGAAAAAAATTACGGACGTACGAAATCCGGGGCTGGAGAAAAAATTCAAGTGGAATTTGTTTCTGCCAATCCAACAGGTGACCTACACCTAGGGCATGCTCGTGGAGCTTCTGTGGGAGATTCCTTATGCAACGTATTGGACTTTGCCGGCTATGATGTTTCTCGTGAGTATTATATTAATGATGCAGGCAATCAAATCAATAACTTAGCCGTTTCTATTGAAGTGCGATATTTTGAAGCATTAGGTATGGAAAAGGAAATGCCAGAAGACGGATATAGAGGACAAGACATTATCGATATTGCTGCTGACATTGCAAAAGAGCATGGGGATAAATTTGTTCATATGTCAGATGAGGAACGTTTCCAAGCATTCCGTACACATGGTTTAAAAGTTGAATTGGCGAAGCTTCAAAAGGATCTATCAGACTTCCGTGTAAGCTTTGACAATTGGTTCTCGGAAACCTCCTTATATGAAGGCGGAAAAATTGATATTGCATTAAACAAATTACGTGAAAACGGTCATATCTTTGAAGAAGAGGGGGCAACCTGGTTACGCTCTACTACATTTGGAGATGATAAGGATCGTGTACTTATTAAAAGTGATGGCTCATTCACTTATTTACTTCCAGACATTGCATACCATGAGAATAAGCTGGCTCGTGGCTTCGATCAGCTCATTAATATTTGGGGAGCAGACCATCACGGATACATTCCGCGTATGAAGGCTGCTTTTGAGGCACTTGGATATGAACGTGAAAAGCTAGAAGTATCTGTTATCCAAATGGTTCAGCTATATAAAGACGGCGAAAAAATGAAAATGAGTAAACGTACAGGTAAAGCTGTAACGATGCGTGAGCTTGTGGAAGAAGTAGGATTAGACGCTGTGCGTTATTTCTTCGGTATGCGCTCTGGTGATTCTCATATGGACTTTGACCTTGATTTAGCCGTTTCTCAATCCAATGAAAACCCAGTGTACTATGCGCAATACGCACATGCTCGTATTTGTTCTATTTTACGTTCTGCAGAAACACAAGGAATGAAGGCGTCTACAAATTCCTTGGAGTTATTGCAAAGCGAAAAAGAACTTGATCTATTGAAAAAAATCGGTGACTTCCCACAAGTTGTAGCAGATGCAGCGAAACTTCGTGCACCTCACCGTGTAGCAACCTATATCCAGGAACTAGCAGCAACATTCCACAGTTTCTATAATGCAGACAAAGTACTAAACGCTGACAATGTACCTCTTTCAGAAGCACGTCTTGCGCTAGTAACATCTGCACGCCAAACAATTGCAAATGCATTAAAACTAATAGGAGTATCTGCTCCAGAAAAAATGTAATTAAAATTCCTAGAGGCATTAAGAAACCAATTCTTAATGCCTCTTTTGTTTGTTTATTAGTGTAATCAAACAGATTAAATAGGAAAATAACAAGTTTATAAAAAGCAAGAACTTGAGCCAAGATGTTCCGAATGATGTCTGCACGTCACCACATTTTCATTTATCAATAAAAATACTTTAAAAAACAATATTTATTTATTCTAAAACGATAAATCTTATAATATAATTATATTGAATTATATTTAAGTGAGGTGCTTTTATGAAAAAAGGAACAACATTATTTTTAAAGATGGCAATTATTGTTATGGGAATTCCCGTTCTGGCTTTGTGTATCTTTTTGGTACCTGAAATAGCAAATTTTGCAGAAGAATTATACCCTGACATTCCATATCTCAAATATCTCGTTTTTATCGATTTGTATGCAACGGCTATACCTTTTTACTTTGCTTTGTACCAAGCTTTTAAACTTTTAAGTTATATTGATATGGGTAATGCTTTCTCGGAAATATCTGTAAGAGCGTTAAAGAATATTAAATACTGTGCACTGGCAATTAGCTCTTTATATGTATTAGGCATGCCACTATTTTTTCTTGTGGCAGATAAGGATGACGCTCCAGGAGTTATAGTAATCGGGCTTATCATGATTTTTGCCTCTATGGTAATTGTCGTTTTTTCAGCCGTTCTCCAAAAACTTTTACAAGAAGCTATTCATATAAAATCTGAAAACGATTTAACGGTCTGAGGTGAAAATATGGCGATTATTATTAATATCGATGTGATGTTGGCTAAAAGAAAAATGAGCGTAACAGAACTTTCAGAGAGGGTTGGAATAACAATGGCTAACCTTTCTATATTAAAAAATGGTAAAGCTAAAGCAATTAGGCTTTCTACATTAGAATCAATTTGTAAGGCTTTAGAATGCCAGCCTGGGGATCTTTTAGAATACAAAAGAGATGAAGAAGCTCACGAATGAGTAAAGTTCCCTCAATAAGAAGGAATTATTTTTGAAAACGCGAAGTAATAAATTAGGAACTAACTCATTGGAGGGCTTTAATCAATGGATTAATGCCCTCTTTTTTATATTCAAGTTAGAATAGGCTTATAACGATGCAAGGAGGAAGCGAAGTGCCATGGTATATAGATAGTGCCTATAAAAGAAATAAGGATGCACCCTATACTTTTTATATTCCTAGCAAAGAAGTGATAGGTAATTTAAATATAGGAGATATGGTCAAACTAATCTTTGAAATCGAGACAAGAACAGACGGGTATGCGGGAGAAAAAATGTGGGTTGAAATTACTCATAGGGATATGGAGAACTTTAAGGGAATTCTTACGAATGATCCATTTAATCTAAGTGAGTTAAAAAGAGGACAAGAAGTATCATTTCGGACAGAACATATTTGTGACACGGAGTATAATGATCCGTATTCATCCAAATGGGATTACTATTTTGACACAAAAATAATTGTGAGCAAAGATGTTTTGGAGAGAGATGAATTTAATTTTATGTTAAGAGACGAGCCAAGGGATGAGCAAGACTCTGGTTGGTCTGTATTAAGTGGTTATGAAGATGATGAATTTTTAAATAATCATGAAAATCTGCAATATATATCTATAGGGGTAATTTTAAATATTGATGACTCTATTTTAGCTTTTATTGAAGATTTACCCCTCTGTGCATATGAGAGAAATGACAATGGCGCATTCTACAAAATAAATGATTATGATTGGGAGTCCTACTTAAGTGAATAAGCTTGGACATAGATTTAGGAGGTAATTGCGTTGAATATTACTCAATTAAAACAATCACTATTTAAACGAGCTACGATTTTTGAAACAGGAGGATCTCGGCCGACGGAAGAATTGGGAGAGAGCTGGATAGGAAATGTTATGTGGGGTAGCGGAGAAAATAAATCTCCTCAGTTTGAACCAATATGTACTATATTTCTAAAGAATTTACCTTATGTACCGAAGGAGCTAAAAAACATTCAGTTAATCACTGTTTATATGGATTTTAATGTATATAATCATTTAATTGAAGATAATTTAGCTTCTTTTTTTAAGATAAATTGTTTTACTAATATTAATGAAATACAAAAGATAAATGAACAATCTTCAAGAATGAAGTCTTTTCCATTAAAACCAATATTAGTTGAGAACGATACCCCAGCATGGGATTCAGGAGATATAGAACCAGAAATTCAAGATGAAATTTTACGTCTTGAATTGGAGAGTGATATAGAGTATTACGACGATATCGTCGAAAATATTTATCCCATGCACAAGGTTGGTGGATATCCATCCTATACACAGAGCGGAGTCTCATATGGTGAAGATTATCCGTTTGTCTTTCAGATAAGCTCTGATGCCAAGGCGCAATTCAATATAGTAGATAGTGGCAGTTTTTATTTTTTCTACAATCAAGATAAACAAGATTGGATTGTGTACTGCGATTTTTATTAATAGTCCAGTGATTACTCATAGATTACAAGGTTAAGGAATTAATGTTTCGCTAAACTCGGAAAATTGCTTGATATTAATTTATTTCTCGAATTTCTCTTCTAGTCTCCATCTCGACAACATTTAATTATAAGGTATAATAAATGCAAAGCAGCAATGGAATATTTTTTGCGTAAAGGTGCTCTAGTTACGGATTGCTAGAGTTAAAAGGGAAGCTGGTTAAAGTCCAGCGCGGTCCCGCCACTGTTAGTGATGCATATGCATCATAAGCCAGAAAACCTGCCCTTACGTGCATACCCATTACCTACGCGGATAGGTCTGGTGTAGGTCAGCTATCGGTATTTTGTGGCAGATTTATACCTATCTATCTCTCATCCTAGGATGGGAGATTTTTTATTGATTTTAGGAGGAATGAAGGATGAAAAAGTTTTGGTTAATTATAGGAATGACCTTGCTTGTGTTAGTTGGATGTAATGAGCAAGAGACACTTCCATCAGAAAAAGAAGATAGTTCAGAAATTGGAAATTCAGAAACTGCATTTCCGCTTACATTGACGGATGCTGTAGGCCAAGAAATCACATTAGAGGAAGCTCCGAAGACCATTATTTCCATGATTCCAAGTAATACGGAAATTCTATTTGCATTAGGGCTTGATGAGGAAATTGTCGGCGTTAATGATTACGAGAGCTATCCAGAGGAAGCCTTAGAAAAAGAAAAAATTGGTGGCATGGAGTATAACATTGAAAAAATTATCTCTTTGAATCCGGATATTGTCTTCGCTCATGAGTCCGTAGTAGGAATGGCTGACGCTGGGTTACAACAGCTACGAGATTCTGGTGTAAAGGTTTATGTAGTACAGGATGCAAAGGATTTTAACTTAACCTATACATCCATCGAGCAGATTGGTCGTGCAACAGGCAAAAATGAGGAAGCACAGGCCATTATAAAGGATATGAAGGCAAAGGTTGACGAAATTCAAGAAAAAGTTTCAAAAGTAGAAACAAAGAAAACAGTTTTTGTAGAAACCTCAGATGTGCCTGAGATCTATACTCCTGGTAATAATACATTTATGCAAGAAATTCTAACGATGGTCAACGCAGAAAATATCATGGCTGACCAAGAGGGCTGGTTCCAAGTCAGCCCAGAAGAAATTGTAAGTCGTAATCCTGATGTTATGTTAATCACGTATGATTACGTGGATGGCATTGTTGAAAAGGTCAAGCAACGTGATGGTTTCGATACAGTGACAGCTATTAAAAATAATGCAGTAGTACAAGTGGATGAGGATACCACAAGTCGCCAAGGTCCACGTTTAGTAGAAGGTTTAGAGGAAGTGGCGAAGGCTATCTATCCGGAGGCATTTAGTGAGTAAATCAATGATCGGTTACATTCTGTCACTGGCTACGTTGGCTGTAGCCATTTGGCTAGGTGTATCGGTCGGATCTGTAAAGGTGCCGATCAGTACTTTATGGGATACAGGAACAGATGCGATTGCAACTAATATAGTATGGAAGATTCGCATGCCGCGGGTTATACTCGCAGGATTAGTCGGAGCATCCCTGGCAATAGCGGGAGCGGCCTTTCAAAGCTTGCTTAAAAACCCACTAGCCGACCCTTATACACTGGGAGTGTCGTCCGGAGCATCTGTTGGTGCAGTGGCTACACTCTTTTTTGGAATTTCGGTACCTTTCTTAGGAATGTTCACCTTGCCTGTTTTCAGTATGGTAGGGGCATTAGTTACAATGCTCATCGTTATTTCCTTCGCAAGGCTAGTAGATCGCGCGATGAAAATGGAAACGATTATTTTAACAGGTATTATATTTAGCTCATTTCTTGGTTCAGTCATTTCCTTAATGATTGCTCTGACAGGTGAAGAGCTACGGCAAATTATTGGTTGGCTGTTAGGCAGTGTATCTATGAGGGGCTGGAGCTATGTTCAGATGGCATTGCCATTCATGGTAATCGGTTCACTATTACTATGGTTAAATCGTAGGGAGCTAAATGCCATGCTCTTTGGAGAAGAACGAGCACAGCATCTAGGTGTGGATGTAAAGAAGCGTAAAATGATGATATTAATTGGTGGGTCAATGCTTACAGGCACAGCCGTATCAGTGTCTGGAACCATTGGTTTTGTTGGATTGGTAGTGCCACATATGACTAGACTTTTATTTGGCTCCGATAACCGGCACGTGCTTCCTTTGAGCTTTATAAATGGAGCTTCTTTATTGATCATTTGTGATCTTGTATCCCGTACGATTATTTCTCCAACAGAGCTTCCAATAGGGGTAATTACTGCGTTTATAGGGGCACCTGTTTTTGCTTTTATCTTCTTTAGACAACGTAAAAAAGGAGGCGCTTAACTTGCTAGAAGTAAAAAATATTTCTGGTGGCTACGATCAAAAGCTAGTAGTGGAGGACGTTTCCTTTCAAGTATCAAAAGGAGAAATGCTAGGAATATTAGGACCAAATGGGAGTGGAAAATCTACTCTCCTTAAACTAATGAGTGGCATACTCACACCATCATCTGGAGAGGTACTAATCGAAGGTAAGCTGTTAAAGTCCTTTGCCTCGAAGGAGCTAGCGAAAAAGTTGGCTGTGCTTCCACAGCTGCACAATCAGGCTTTCTCACATACCGTTCGAGAAACAGTTGCACTTGGTCGTTATCCTCATCAATCAGGGTGGTTTTCTACATGGTCTTCAGAAGATGAATTCGCTATAAAGGAAGCAATGAGACTGACTGCCGTCGATAAGTACGATAAGCATTTACTAGAGCTTTTGTCTGGTGGAGAGCAACAGAGAGTATTTGTAGCCCAGGCATTAGCTCAGCAGGCTCCCATACTGTTGTTAGATGAACCGACGAATCACTTGGATATCGCTCATCAAAAGCAGCTGTTAGATACAATCAAAACACAAGCAATTGAGAATGACATTACAATTATTAGTATTTTTCATGATATTAATCTTGCATCGCTATACTGTGACAGACTTTTACTAATGGACCAGGGGCGCATTAAAGTAATCGGGGAGCCCCAAGAGGTAGTGAAAAAAAGTTTAGTGGAAAATGTTTATGAGGCTAGGGTTAGTACTAGTCCCCATCCAGAGCGCCCTAAACCGCAAATAACTATTTTACCAGACGTAAATGAAAAACAAGACAATCAACTAATTACTTCATTCAACTTTAAAGTAACTGGAGAATATGTCCTCTTTCAGGCAGAAAATCAATTAAAAACTTGGTCTTCTGCAGTCATTAACGCGGGAAGTGGCTGGTATAGAAACTTCGTGAATAGAAGAGTAGATGCACAGTATCACTGTGATAATGTGCAGGAGGAAATGTTAAATTATCTTGCTGCTCGAGGTTTATCGGAGGCGGATACTGTAGGCATGATGACTGCAGTCAGGACTACAGACGCTGTGATAAAAGAGTATGTAACACCTTTAGGGAGTCTTGTGGTAATGGTTACCGCGGGGGTTGGAAATGCAGTCGATGTTTCGCGAGCTCACGAAGTAGAAATGTTCCCCGCCATAGGTACCATCAATACATGGGTTATTATTAATGGAGAGCTTGCGGAGGAGGCTTTTATCCAGTCTGTCATCACTGCTACGGAAGCTAAAACGAAGGCAATGGCACATGAACAAGTCATGGATCCTCGGACGGGTACTCTTGCCACTGGTACATCGACAGATAGTGTATTAATAGCTGCGACACAAAAAGGGACCTATATAGAGTATGCAGGTCCTATAACTGAGATTGGTAAAAAGATTGGGCAAGGAGTCTTTGAATGTACCGTTGAAGCTATTCAGATATACAAAAAGGCAAAGGGATGGGTGTAAGATGGCATCTCATATGTTAGCGGTAACAATTGGTCTTCTGCTAGATCGATTAATTGGAGATCCACCAAATTGGCCACATCCAGTTCGGTGGATTGGAACGCTTATCTCAAAATTAACTAAGCGATTAAACAAAGGAAGTTATAGGAAAGTAAAGGGATTACTTTTAGTCCTAATAATAGTAGGGTTATCATTCAGTATTGCTCTAGTATTAGTGTTCACTGCGTACTCAGTTCATATTGTCCTTGGTATTGCTGTGGAGAGTATTTTGATAGCCTCTGGGCTAGCTCAAAAAAGCTTGAAGGTTGCAGCGATGGAGGTCCACAAGCCTTTGATAGAGGGAGATTTAGACACTGCTCGTTTAAAGCTTTCCTGGATTGTTGGAAGAGACACTGAAGATCTAGGAGAGGGGGAAATAACAAGAGGGGTGGTAGAAACAGTCTCCGAGAATATAAGTGATGGAGTAACCGCCCCATTGTTTTTTGCCTTTTTATTTGGGGCTCCTGGGTTATGGGCTTATAAAGCAATTAATACATTAGATTCTATGGTAGGCTATAAAAACGAAATATTTAAAGATTTTGGCTATGTTGCTGCCAAGCTAGACGACATTGCAAACTATATTCCAAGTCGTCTAACTGGGTTGGCAATTATGCTTGGTGGAAGGAAAGAAACTAGTCTTCCCTTTAAGCATCGAATGACTCGCTGGTTGATAGATGCAAAGAAACATCCAAGCCCCAATAGCGGCTATTTAGAAGCTGCCACTGCTTATCAGCTAGGTATACAGCTTGGCGGAAGAAATACATATAAAGGGATAGTTTCTAATCGTGCATTAATGGGAAGCAAAGAGGTCTCACTAAGTGCCAGACATATATTAGGAGCCATTTCACATTTACACACAGCTGTCCTTCTTTTTTGGTTTGGGATGACAGTGATAGGAGGTTTAATACTTGTTGTTACCTAGTCACGGAGCAAATGCTCAACAATTATATCAGCGCTTGAACATGTCTATGCCTGAGACAGTGATAGATTATAGTGAAAATGTGAACCCTCTAGGTCCTCCAGATTTTGTTAAGGAGCAGTGGGTATCATATAGAGACCTAATAACTAAGTATCCTCATCCGCAGGGCGAGCCCTTCCTGACTGCAGCTGCAAATTATCACAGTGTAGGCTCTGAACAAATACTTATTGGAAATGGTGCAGCAGAAATTTTTGCAACCATAGCTATCCGGTATCAGCAGAAAAAAGCATTGATTATCCATCCAACGTTCTCTGAATATGAGGCTACGCTAGCACCATATCAAACATCCATTAAGGAGATTATAGCTATCGGTAAGCTTCCGATAGAGGAGGTTCTTAGTGAGCTTGAGAAGGCTGATGTTATTTATATATGCCGACCGAATAATCCTACTGGCTACCTGATTCCATTAGAAGAGATTATACAGATAGCGAATCATGCTAAAATGTATAACTGTGATTTGGTTTTGGATGAGGCTTTTTTAGATTTTATAGACGAAAAGGAATCCTTTATCCCATATTTAAACAACCTTAAAAATGTAATTGTCGTCCGTTCGATGACTAAAATGTATGCAATTCCTGGACTGCGGTTAGGCTATGCAATTGCTAATAAGGAAATTATAAATAGTCTTCGCTCAATGCTGCCTCACTGGAATAGCAATGCATTAGCGACTACAATTGGAGCCCAGTGCTTCATGGAGACAAAGTATAGACAGAGAACAGTTGACTTCGCAATAAAGGCGAGAGAGGATTTTCAACAATTTTTAGGTGAGCTAGATTGTAGAGTTCTACCATCTAATACAAACTTTCTATGCTTCCAGCTACCTAATCCATTGCAGTCGAAGATATTCTTTGAACATTTACTAGCTCGAGGCTATGTGCTCCGCCATACCGAAAACTTTAAGGGTCTAGACGGTGATTGGTTTCGAGTGGGTATGAAGAAAGAAGAACAAATGGAGCAATTAAAAAAGGAGATGACCTCATGGTTCGAGGAAAACTCGTCTTCATAACAGGTGGAGTGCGGAGCGGAAAAAGCAGCTTTGCGGAGCAATATCTGATGAATGAGCAGGCACTACGTAACGTCTACGTTGCTTCCGGTGTAGCAACAGACAAAGAAATGGAGCAAAGAATTGAGTATCACCAAAGAGACCGAGCTAGTTATCCGGTGGAATGGGTTACAATCGAGCAATCGAGACATTTTGAGCAACTAACGGCAGTTATAAAGCAGGATGACGGAATTCTTTGGGACTGTGTCACGACTTGGTTAGCGAACGAACTGTATGTGAGTAATATGGAACAGGTAGAGAAGCGGCTATTTGAAACAATTGACCGTTTGCTAGAAAAGGTTAAGGTGATGGTGATTGTTTCAAATGAAGTACTAGATGAGCATCTTTCTATCTATGAAAGCGTGGTTCGATATCAGCAATGGATTGGTCGGATTCACCAAAGGTTAGTTATAAATGCTGATGAAGCATATGAAATGGAATATGGGTTAGGTCATCAATGGAAATGAGGTGGAGTAATGAATAGCTTGCTACTAGCATTTCAATTTTTTACCGTAGTCCCAATTCAAAAAAGTCTTCCGATGGAAAAGAGACATATAACGGGAATGTATAGTTTCTTTCCTTGGATAGGAGCAGTCATTGGATCAATTGCTTGTTTGCCCATCTACTTTGATTGGAGCTCGTTAATGACCGCATTTGCTGTTGTAAGTCTAGGAATCCTGTTGTCAGGTGGACTCCATATGGATGGGTTCATCGATACTTCAGATGCTTACTTTTCCTATAGAGAACAAGCAAAGCGAATGGAAATTTTAGACGACCCTCGGGTTGGGGCTTTCGGTGTAATGGCGACTGTTTTATTGATTTTAGGCAAAATAATCATTATATCTGAGGTATTGTCTGCTGAAAGCTTTCACTTCCTATTTATTATCATTATTCCTTTTTTATCAAGAGTGGTTCTTGTGATTCTATTTGGAATTACGGAAAATGCTAAAGAGAGCGGCCTTGCCCATTTTTTTAAACAAAAGCTACACGTTCAAACAATTATACCTCTGACAACGAGTTTTTTGTTTATAGCCATTTGTCTGATTGGGCTAATGACATATTGGCTGATTGCGATGACTCTTTTAAGTGTGTTAATTCTATTCATTTGCATATATCGCAGTTGGTCATTAAAAAATTTCGGGGGAATCACAGGTGATTTACTCGGAGCCAGCTTAGAGCTTACGGAGGTCATACTATGGATAACGCTTTTACTGTTACTCTCGTAAGGCATTTTCCAACACAGGGAAATGTCCACAAAAAATATATTGGCTGGACAGACGAACCCATTATGTCTGGTCTTAAGGCAGTTAATAGGTTAGGGGAAGCTAAGCAAGTGCTTGGCAGCGATTTACTTCGATGCCGACAGACCGCTGAAATGCTATTTGATGATATTTCTTATATAGGAAGTGCAAAGCTTAGAGAATGTTCCTTTGGTATTTGGGAGAAAAAGACGTACAAGGAATTAAAGGACAATGAAAAGTACCAGACCTGGCTAGAGGATTTTTATCGTAATGCACCTCCTGAAGGGGAATCGCTACAGCAACTAGAATCTCGGGTGATAGAAGGATTTTATGAAGGAATTTCTCAATCTAATCCTGTAATCATTATTACACATGGTGGGCCAATTCGAGCTTTGCTGAGTAAATTTGTTAATAGCTCCAAAAGCTTTTGGGAATGGGAAGTGCCACACGGAAGCGCTTATACATTGCATTGGAAGGATAAACAAGAAGTAATGGAGGGAAAACATTGCATATCATTTTCGGTGGAGCATTTAATGGAAAAAGAGCTTTTGTAGAGAAGCAGCTAGCTGGTCAAAATGTTCAATGGATAAATGCAGAAGAGGGGATCCCAACAATTTTGCCTAATATAGAAGTGTTGGCAGTAACAGGATTTGAAAATATTCAAGAAGATCAGTTAAACAAGTGGTTTTCCCAGTTGAAGCAATGGGACGATGAAAAAGAGATTTATGTTGTTGCTACTGAAATAGGAAGAGGCATTGTTCCGATGGAAGCCAGTATGCGAAAGCTAAGGGATGATGTAGGGAGATTCTATCAGCAGCTTTTTGCAGTCGCAGAAAGTGTCACACGTATTTGGTATGGTATACCACAAACTATAAAAGGGAGATGATCATATTGAAAATTTATACAAAAACAGGTGACAAGGGGCAAACAGGTTTAATAGGTGGCAGAACAGATAAAGACGATATTCGTGTAGAGGCGTATGGAACGATAGACGAGTTAAACTCCTTCATCGGAAAAGCGGTGACAGAGCTAGATTCAGTTAAATTCAAGGACATTTTAGAGGATTTGGAAACGATTCAGCATGAGCTATTTGACTGTGGAGGAGATTTAGCAAATGTATCCAATCGTCGTATTTATAAAATGACTGACGAGGCAATAGAGGCAATGGAAAAACGAATTGATGTACTTGTAGAGGAAGGACCAGTATTAGAGAGATTCATCCTTCCAGGAGGAACTCCTGCTGCAGCAACACTCCATATTGCTCGCACCATCACTCGTCGTGCGGAACGATTAACAGTCACTTTGTCTAAGACAGAAGTGGATGTGCCTTCTGTTGTTCAACGCTACTTAAATCGTCTATCTGACTATTTATTTGCAGCAGCACGAGTAGCAAATGTTCGAGAAAATGTAAGTGATGTGGAATACGTAAGAAGTGCAAAAGTGTTTAAAAACGTAGGTAGTGAGAAAAAAGAAGGGGAATAATTTAGATGAAACTTCGATTATTAACACTTGCTGCAATGTTTGCAGCTCTATCAGCTATAGGGGCTTTAATAAAAATTCCTGTAGGAATTGGGAGTGCGGCACTAGACACAGTGCCTGCACTTATTTCATCTCTATTCTTACCTCCCGTATACGCTGGTGCTGCCTCTCTAGTAGGTCATATTGCCTCTTCCTTGTCAGCAGGTTTCCCATTCGGGCCACTACATATCATCATAGCTCTAGAGATGTTTATTATCCTATTTGTCTTTACAAAACTCCATCAAAAGGGATATCACTTTTGGAAATGGGTTTTCTTTATCGTTGCAAATAGTGTACTGGCCACTTTACCATTCTATTGGATTATTTCACCTGCATTCTTCATTGGCGCATTACCAGGCATCACATTGGCGACCATATTAAATGCTTCCATTGCCATGATCGTTTCACCTGTTGTTGAAAAAGTAATGGAACGAGTAAAGACACATGCGTAACGCAATTTTATTGCCTAATGGGCTGGTGCTTACAACTGATAACTCGGCAGCAATAGGAGAAAAGGAAAAAGATGTAGTGCATATAGCGGATGAAGTAGTTGCTTACTTTGCAGCTAGAGTAACCATTTTGGAGCAATGGGCAGCTAAAGCATTTCCACAAACGATTATCGTACATAACTTTTCTGGAAACGAAAGCTGGAGCAAATATATAAAAGGGATTAAACAATTATTTGATGAGATTGCTGAGGAATGCCCCATAATAACGGGGAGCAGCGAAACGAATATGGAAACTTTGCAATCTGCCATGGCCCTATCCATGATTGGTGAAAAACAACTAGAAAAATTTCATGATTTTCAGTGGTATGCCTACGGAAAACCATGTGTTGGAGAAGAAGTAATAAAAGAAATACAAGCTATCGCAGACTTAAAGAAAATCTGGGAAGCAATGAAGTCAGGAATGGTTCATGCAGTTTGGCCAGTTGGCTCTACAGGTATCGCAGGAGAATGTAACCGGTTAGGAATCGAGGGCTATCTAGATGGATGGAATTTAAATATTTCAGCTGGTCCAGCAACGACTGTTCTTTTAGGTATTAGTCCGACGAGAGAACAGGAAGCTAAATTACATTTTGGAAAACACTTTCAAGTCATTAAATAGAAGACTTGCAATCTATTGAAAAACAAATTCCGTTTTCATGAATAAAATTTCTTTTGCAGTCTATTTCATAATTGAAATGGACTGCTTCTTTTTTATTTGATGCCTCAGTTACTAAAGACATCAAATAAAAAAGCTTAAATTCTCGTTTTGAAAAGAGAAATTAAGCTATAAATATTATAGTATCACTCCTGAAAAATTGCCTCTAATCACTAGAATGTCATTTTGATTGTAGCATATAAAGGATGCAACAATGGACGTTCTATTTTCCTGCTTTTCGAATTTTTCAATAATTACCTCACAAATTATTGTGTCGCCAGTATATACAGGTTTTAAAAACTCAAAATTCATGTTCCGAGCTAGCACATTGTTATCACCACCTACTTTTGTTGGTAATGTAGCAGTCATTAACCCTTGAACCACTACTCTTCCTTGTTCATCTGGTTTCATATGATGAATCCCCTCATCACCTGAAACCTTTGTAAATAATTCCACATCTTCTAATGTAAAAGTTCTTTCAAATCTAATTATTTCTCCAACTCTTAATGACATATTATCCTCCTTTAAAAAAATTTTTCCTTATCAATTAATTCCAATATAAACCAATTTAAATTCTACCGTTATAGCTATTAAAAATATAATTCTTAATTATTATTTTACTTCACCGACTATCTAAACTACGAAATTCAAACAATGATGTAATTGAGACCCGTCCGATACGACTTCTTCGCTAGTAATCGGATTTTTCTCTTTTTCCTCATGTGTAATAAAAATGCTAAATTTAATTTTTTTAAAAAGGGGGAAAAAACATTCTAATGCTAAACACCGCGAAAAAAATATAGGGGAGCGTTGAAAAAAGTTAATCTATAAGACTCTCTGCCGATAAAAGGAGGGTGATTAGGTACACTTTTTGTTCATATTCAAGAAAGTAAATTCTAGCTCCAGCGCCTTGCCCCTCGAGGTCAAATGGATAAAAGCTCCGGTGGCTGAGGGACTGCCTCCTCGCTTTTTCTCATTTGCTTGTCAGGGCAGATATAGGCGCTTGCGCTTTTCTATCTGTCTAGCTCCAGCGCCTTGCCCCTCGAGGTCAAATGAGTTAAAGCTCCGGTGGCTGAAGAACTGCCTCCTCGCTTTTTCTCATTTGCTTGTCAGGGCAGATATAGGCGCTTGCGCTTTTCTATTAAGAAGTATAAAGGAGATAAACTAATGTTTCGTAATTATGTGGAAGGTGATATGGTCGTCATTCAAGGTGACTATGCAGCTTCTATTGTTTTATTATCCGTTTTAATCGCTGTTATTGCTTCTTATTCGGCTTTGGCGATGAATGGAAGAGCTCAAAGGAATGGTTTCTTTCATCGATATATTTGGTTGTTATTTGCATCAATTGCTATGGGATTTGGAATTTGGTCTATGCATTTTGTCGGAATGAGTGCATTTTCCTTACCAGTCCATATGAAATACAATGTACCGCTAACGGTTTTATCTATAGTACCAGCTATGATAGCTTCCTTTTTAGCTTTTTATCTTTCGAGCCTTTCTAAAAGAGGATTTTGGATGTACGTCTTAGCTGGAATCTCAATGGGTACAGGGATTTCCACCATGCACTATATGGGAATGTATGCAATGGAAATGGACATCTTTTATACTTATGATCGTTTACTGTTTGCAGTTTCTATAGGGATCGCAGTAGCAGTCTCAATGATAGCAGTCTATATATTTTCAAGTCTGCAGCTCTATATGAAAAATCGTTGGATTCAATTGTGTACTGCAGTGATTATGGGATTGGCTGTTTCTAGCATGCACTATACAGGGATGTCAGCTATCACTTTTTATATGCCAAAGGATTTCCCAATACATACACTTGCACACGAGATGGAGAATATTGGAGGCTTAGTTATTATAGTCACTGTTGGGATGGCATTTTTGCTCGGTATGCTTTTTTTATCGGGGCAAATTGACCGTTATGTGGAATACCGCACGAATTTTTTTGATTCCTATACGAAGCTGCCAAACCGACGTTCATTTGAACAGGATCTTCAGAAACATCTGTTTCCAGAGTATTTGAGCATCTGGCATTTGAATGGCTTGGAGGAGCTAAATAAAGAATATAGCTATCAAATTGTAGATGAAGTTATCAAGCGATTAGCAGAAAAGTTTAAATCACTGGCTCCAGCTTCATCTGAACTATATAGAATGGAGGAGAACCGCTTTGCTTTTTTGATGAAGGACGTTAAAGACAATTCGCAAGTAAAAGAAGCAATGCAGAGAATTGCCGATTATTTGCAAAAGCCTCTTTTGATTGATGGTGAAAAGATTTATCTTTCTTCAGTTTGTGCCGTTGCAGAGGCCAACAATAAAACGGAGGCAGTTGCTTTATACGCTAACGTTCTAGCAGTTATCGACCATTCCTCTACAAATTTCGTAAACGAGGTAATTTTCTATGATCCATCCATTCACACCCGCACTTTTGAACGGGAGTTAGTAGATGATATTAGTCGTGCCATTAAAGATGGTGAATTATTTTTAGTCTATCAGCCGAAGGTTTCTCTCAGGGGGAATCAGGTAGAAGGTCTTGAAACTTTGCTCAGATGGAACCACCCAACACATGGGCTTCTATCTCCTGCAGTATTTATCCCTATACTTGAAACGCATAATCGAATGGTGGGAGTTACGGACTGGATTATTGAGCAAGTCTGTAGGCAGATTGCAAACTGGAGGGAGAATGGCATTTCTTTTGAGCAAATCTCTATTAATATTCCTGGAGAATATGTAACATCACCGAAGCTTCTCCATGTGTTGAAAGACAATATGCAGCATTATAAGGTGTCAGCCTCCCAGTTAGAGTTAGAAATAACCGAAACAAGCTTTGTCAGAAATATAGACAAAGCAATACAAGCGGTCATAGCTTTTCGAAAGGAAGGGCTATCAGTAGCCTTAGATGATTTTGGTACAGGAGTTTCATCTTTGTCCTATTTAAAAAAGATGCCTATTTCTACATTAAAGATAGACAAATCCTTTATAGATGAAATTCCAGCATCTGAAAAGGACTCTTCCATCATGGAAGCAATGATTGGGCTTGGTCAATCCCTAAAATTGACCATTGTATTTGAAGGAGTAGAAACGAAGGAACAAATAGAGTTCTTAAAAAATGCCTGCATCATGCCCGTCGTGCAGGGATATTATTTTTCTAAGCCACAAACGAGCGAGGAAATAGTTTTGTGGAATCAAGTTCATTTAGCGACAACTAAAGCATTAGCCTAGAAAGCATCGATTCCTACTCGATGCTTTTTCCAAATGAAAAAAATAGTGACTAAGCAATGTCTCAAATCCTATAACTAGAATGCCTTCTAATTGATCAGAATTGAATTAATTTAAATTATACAAAGGATAATTTTCATTCATACATGAATATTGGAACAAAAGTTGATTGCAGCGGCAGTCGGCGACTCCGTGTGAGGATGGGGAAAGATAAGCCATTACAAACGACGCGCAAGCGACGATGATGGCTTATCGCTCCCCCACGGAAAGCGTCCGACTAAAGCGCAAATCAACCATACTTAGTCCAAGGTTTCACTTTTTAGGAAGTGTATTTGTTGAATTATCTCTTAAATGGAATTAGTTAAACAAAAATAGTTTTTATTCAAACACAACCATTTATCCAAAAGTTGATTGCAGCGGCAGTCGGCGACTCCAGTGGGAGGAGGGAGAAAGATAAGCCATCACAAACGACGCGCAAGCGAAGGTGATGGCTAATCGCTCCCCCACGGAAAGCGTCCGACTAAAGCGAAAATCCATCATACTTTTCCCCAAGCCTTTCTAGAATTTATACATGGGTAAATACCTCAGAGAGGATCTACCTAACCTTTTCTTATTCCAGCCTAACCTTTAACTAATAAACCAATTAATCTAATCCTTATATTAAAATATTTTTCATTTTAGCAATTATTCTTTAATTTGCTATTGACTGAATGCTCATTCAGTTTTAATATTGTATTAATTCATATAATTCTATTATAATGTTATTCTATTATTAATTAGGCACATCTTAGAGGGGGAAAAGGGATGAATCCGTTGTTAATCGCAAACTGGGTGTTATTCATCGGAGTAGTACTGTATGCGTCCTATCTATTTGTATATCTACTACGAACAAGGTATGCATACATTAAATTGGGGAAAAAAGTTGAGTTTGAAGACAATGTGAAGGAAAGACTTAGAAAAATTTGGGTGTATGTTTTTGGGCAAAAGAAGCTACTGAAAGACAAGAAAAGTGGAGCAATCCATGTCATGTTCTTCTATGGCTTCATCCTTGTACAATTTGGAGCAATCGATTTTATATGGAAGGGACTAGCACCAGATTCGCATTTACCGCTAGGACCACTATATCCAGCATTTACATTCTTCCAGGAGATTGTAACACTAACAATCTTAGTTGCAGTAATTTGGGCGTTCTATCGTCGTTATGTTGAAAAGCTAGTCCGTTTAAAACGTGGATGGAAAAATGGTTTAGTACTTATTTTCATCGGTGGACTAATGGTTTCAGTATTAATCGGTAATGGTATGGGAATGATTTGGCACGGTCATGAGGCAACATGGAGTGAGCCTGTAGCATCTGCTATTGCAACCGTTTTCCAAGCAATTCCGGAGGCTGCGGCAATCACTGTGTTCTTTGTAATGTGGTGGGTACATTTATTGTTCCTATTAACGTTCTTAGTTTATATTCCACAATCTAAGCATTTCCACTTAATCACTGGTCCTGCTAACGTTTACTTCCATCGTTTAGACAAAGTAGGCAGACTACGTCCGATTAACTTTGAAGAGGAAGAGGACGAAGAAGCGGATGAGGAAGAAATGCCAGTCTTTGGTGTTGGACGTGTTCAAGACTTTACACAAGCGCAAATGATTGATTTCTATGCATGTGTAGAATGTGGTCGTTGTACGAATATGTGTCCCGCAACAGGAACAGGTAAAATGCTATCTCCAATGGATTTAATTGTGAAGCTACGTGATCATTTAACATTTACTGGAGCAGTAGAAACAAAACAAAAGCCATGGGTTCCAGCTCTTGCGTTCAAAGGTACAAAAGGAAACCAGTTGGCAATGGCAGCTGGCGCAGAAGGTGCTGTAATTGAAGATATTTATAGCCCATCATTAATCGGGGATGTAATTACTGAGGAAGAAATTTGGGCTTGTACGACTTGCCGTAACTGTGAAGATCAATGCCCAGTTATGAACGAGCATGTAGATAAAATAATAGACCTTCGTCGTTATTTAGTAATGACAGAAGGTAAAGTAAACCCGGATGCACAACGTGCGATGACAAACATTGAACGTCAGGGTAATCCATGGGGTCTTAACCGTAAAGAAAAAGAAAATTGGAGAGATGCTCGTCCAGATCTTCACATTCCAACAGTAAAAGAAGTATCCAAAGCTGGGGAAGAGTTTGAATATCTATTCTGGGTTGGATCTATGGGATCCTTTGACAACCGCTCTCAAAAAATTGCTTTATCATTCGCTCACTTGATGAACGAGGCAGGAGTGAAGTTTGCGATTCTTGGTAATAAAGAAAAGAACTCGGGAGACACACCGCGCCGACTAGGGAACGAATTTATGTTCCAAGAGCTTGCGGCAGCGAATATTAAAGAATTTGAAAAGGCAGAGGTAACGAAAATAGTCACAATCGATCCTCATGCATATAATATTTTCAAAAATGAATACGGTGATTTTGGCTGGAGTGGAGAAGTTCTACACCATACTGAGTTGCTTTACGATTTAGTAATGTCTGGTCGCTTAAAACCAAAATATGAAGTAAATGAAACAATCACCTTCCATGACTCTTGTTATTTGGGACGTTATAACGATGTGTACGATGCACCTCGTGAAATTCTGAAATCTATCCCTGGTGTGAAGCTAGTGGAAATGGCACGTAACCGTGAAAGCGGAATGTGCTGTGGAGCTGGTGGAGGTTTAATGTGGATGGAGGAGCATGTGGGTAACCGCGTAAACGTTGCTCGTACAGAACAAGCGTTAGATGTAAACCCAACAGTTATCTCTTCGGGATGTCCTTATTGCTTGACGATGCTATCAGATGGTACAAAGGCTAAGGAAGTAGAAGACACAGTTGGAACATATGATATTGCAGAGCTTCTAGAAAAATCAATCTTTGGTGAGTCAATGACCGAAATAGAAGAAGTAAACGAAGAACAAAATGTTCAATAATAATTGCCAACCTCAATTACTTTAAGTAAACTAAAAGTAATTGAGGCAGGGAGTGGAAACACTCCCTTTTCTTAACAATATAAGTCGAGCGAGCGTTCAGTCAGTAATTTTTATTTTTTATAGATGTTGAAAGCGCATACAAATCAAAGGGGTGGCTGTATTGACGAAAACAGTAATTTTGGATGGAGCACGAACAGCTTTTGGAAAGTTTGGAGGAGCGCTAAGCACTTTAAATGCTTCTGATTTAGGTGGAGTCGTTATAAAAGAAGCACTTGCAAAAGCAGGCGTGAGCCCAGAGCAAGTGGATGAAGTAATCATGGGAACAGTTTTACAGGCTGGTCAAGGACAAATTCCTTCCCGACAGGCAGCCAACAAGGCAGGAATCCCATGGGCAGTTCAAACAGAAACGATTAACAAGGTTTGTGCCTCTGGAATGCGTAGTGTAACACTGGCAGATCAAATCATTCGTTTAGGGGACGAAGAAGTGATCGTTGCTGGGGGAATGGAATCTATGTCTAACGCTCCTTACTATTTACCAAAGGGCAGATTCGGATTAAGAATGGGTGATGGGCAAATGGTAGATGGGATGATTTATGACGGTCTATCCTGTTCATTTCATCCAAAGCGCGTCCATATGGGGACTTACGGAAATTCTACTGCAGAAGCATTTGAATTATCTCGTGAAAAGCAAGATGAGTGGTCTTTTAGAAGCCATAGCTTAGCCTTGAAAGCAATTGAAGAAGGTTTATTTGCGGAAGAAATCGTACCTGTTGAAATTCCACAGAGAAAAGGTGAACCAATAGTCGTAGACCAAGACGAGGCACCTCGGACAGATACCTCTGTTGAATCACTTGCCAAACTAAAACCAGCGTTTGGTAAGGATGGGTCTATCACGGCAGGTAACGCACCTGGGGTAAATGATGGAGCTTGTGCACTTGTTTTAACAAATGAGGATAAAGCAAAAGAGCTTGGAAAAGAGCCTTTAGCATATGTAGTTGGACACACTGCAATTGCAATTGAACCGGAAAACTTTCCACAAACGCCTGGTATTGTTATTAATAGTCTACTAGAGAAGACTGGAAAAACAATTGAAGAGATTGATTTATTTGAGATAAATGAAGCTTTTGCTGCAGTCGCTTTAGTAAGCAGTCAAATTGCCGGACTTGATGAGAGCAAGGTTAATGTCAATGGTGGAGCAGTAGCCTTAGGACACCCGATTGGAGCGTCAGGAGCTCGTATCATTTTGACGTTAGCATACGAGTTGAAACGCAGAGGCGGAGGAATTGGAATTGCAGCCATTTGTTCTGGCGGCGGCCAAGGAGATGCCATCATGATTGAAGTTCCAAAAACAGGAGGGAATCTAGCATGAACATTCAAAAGGTAATGGTAATCGGAGCAGGACAAATGGGGTCTGGAATAGCGCAGGTCTGTGCACAGGCAGGATATGAAGTGAAGCTTAATGATCGTGAAGAGAAATTCTTTGATCGTGGACTTCAAACAATTACAAAGAACCTCTCTCGAAATGTGGAAAAGGGAAGAATGACAGAGGACGAAAAACAAGTCATTTTAAATAAAATCACGAAATCACTTTCCCTAGAGGATGCAAATGACGTAGACATAGTTATTGAAGCAGCAGTCGAAAATATGGAAATCAAGCAATCTATTTTTAAACAGCTAGATGAGATAACACCAGCACATACAATTTTAGCGACAAACACTTCCTCTCTGCCGATTACAGAAATTGCAGCAGCAACAAATCGTCCAGAGCAAGTAATTGGAATGCATTTTATGAATCCAGTTCCAGTAATGAAGCTAGTAGAAATTATTCGAGGCCTTGCAACTAATGATGATATTTATATGGCCATTGAAGAAATGACGAAAAAGCTAAATAAGGTTCCTGTAGAGGTAAATGACTTCCCAGGTTTTGTTGCTAATCGTGTATTGATGCCAATGATTAACGAGGCAATTTATACGTTATATGAAGGCGTAGCAACGAAGGAGGCAATTGATGACGTGATGAAGATGGGGATGAATCATCCGATGGGTCCTCTTCAGCTAGCTGACTTTATTGGTCTAGACACTTGCCTGTACATTATGGAAGTTCTTCACGACGGCTTTGGAGACAGCAAGTATCGACCATGCCCGTTATTACGTAAATATGTGAAAGCTGGATGGTTAGGTAAGAAAACTGGTAGAGGCTTCTACATATACGAATAACAAACAAAGGGGATTAATCGATGGATTTACATTTCACAGAAGAACAACTAATGATGCGCAACATGGTCCGTGATTTTGCAAAAACCGAAATTGAGCCATTTATAGAACGTATGGAGCAAGGGGAGTTCCCGCGCGAGATTATTAAAAAAATGGGAGAGCTTGGATTGATGGGAATCACAATCCCAGAAAAATATGGTGGCTCGGAGATGGATTTTACTAGTTACGTCATCGCCATCAATGAATTATCAAAGGTGAGTGCAGTTGTAGGGGTTATCCTTTCTGTCCACACGTCAGTAGGCACAAATCCAATTCTTTATTTTGGAAATGAGGAGCAAAAACAAAAATATATTCCAAAGCTTGCTGCCGGAGAATATTTAGGTGCATTTTGTTTAACAGAACCATCTGCTGGCTCAGATGCAGGAGCTCTTAAAACGAAGGCAGTCAAAAAAGGTGATGAATATGTGATTAATGGCTCAAAGGTATTCATCACGAATGGCGGAGAGGCAGACGTTTATATCGTATTCGCTTCCACAGATGCTACACAAGGTTCCCGAGGAATCTCTGCATTTATCGTGGAGAAAGATACATCTGGTTTTATCATCGGAAAAGATGAGCAAAAAATGGGCTTACATGGCTCAAGAACGGTTCAAATCACCTTTGAAGATATGAAAATCCCAGTTGAAAACCTACTAGGGGAAGAGGGAGAAGGCTTCAAAATAGCTATGGCCAACTTAAACACTGGCCGTATTGGTATTGCTACCCAAGCACTAGGTATTGCAGAAGCTGCCTTTGAAGCAGCAGTAGGCTACGCTAAGGAGCGTATTCAATTCGGCAAGCCAATTGCAGCCAACCAAGGAGTAGGCTTCAAACTAGCTGACATGGGGACAGCAGTAGAAGCGTCTAGATTACTAGTTTACCGTGCTGCAAGTATGCGAGATAAGGGACTCCCTTGTGGAAAAGAGGCATCTATGGCCAAACTATTCGCATCCAAAACAGCAGTAGATGTAGCAATCGAAGCGGTTCAAGTATTCGGAGGCTACGGCTACACGGAGGATTATCCAGTAGAGCGTTACTTCCGTGATGCAAAGATTACCGAAATATATGAGGGCACAAGTGAAATTCAGCGAATCGTAATTAGCAAGCACTTGATGAATTAATAATAGATGGTTGCTATAAATTAGGGTTTGAACATCACAAAAAACAAATTGTCACCAAACCCAAACTGAAAGTCTCAAATAGTAAATGGAATATCACAAAACCTAAACTAACCTATGAATCACAAAAACTAAATCAAATCAAAAGGCGGAATGTTCAAATGAATTTTCAACTAACAGAAGAGCATGAAATGATTCGTAAAATGGTACGCGATTTTGCAGTGAAAGAAGTGGCTCCAACAGCTGCAGAACGTGATGAAGAAGAGCGCTTTGACCGTGAAATTTTTGACAAAATGGCTGAGCTTGGCTTAACAGGGATTCCGTGGCCAGAGGAGTACGGTGGAATCGGTTCAGATTATCTGGCGTACTGTATCGCAGTGGAGGAATTATCTCGAGTATGTGCATCGACAGGTGTAACTCTTTCAGCTCACACATCTTTAGCTGGATGGCCAATTTTCAAGTACGGTAACGAAGAGCAAAAGCAAAAATACCTTCGTCCGATGGCAGAAGGAACGAAAATCGGTGGCTATGGTTTAACAGAAGCAGGTTCAGGGTCTGATGCTGGTGGTATGAGAACAACCGCTAAATTAGATGGCGATCATTATGTGTTAAATGGATCTAAAATCTTCATTACAAACGGTGGAATTGCCGATATCTATGTTGTATTTGCAGTGACTGATCCAGAATCTAAGCATAAGGGAACTAGTGCATTTATTGTGGAAGCTGACTTTGAAGGGTTCTCAGTAGGGAAGAAAGAGAAGAAGCTAGGGATTCGTTCATCACCTACAACAGAAATAATCTTTGATAACTGCCGAGTGCCTAAAGAAAACTTACTAGGCCAAGAAGGAGAAGGTTTTATCATTGCGATGAAAACATTAGACGGTGGTCGCAACGGGATTGCTGCTCAAGCAGTTGGTATTGCACAGGGTGCTTTAGATGCTTCTGTTAGCTACGCAAAGGAACGTGTACAGTTTGGTAAACCGATTGCTGCTAACCAAGGAGTATCATTCAAATTAGCAGACATGGCAACTTCCATTGAAGCCTCTCGTTTACTGACCTATCAAGCAGCATGGTTAGAATCTAATGGTCTTTCCTATGGGAAGGAGTCTGCTATGGCGAAGCTGATGGCAGGAGACACAGCGATGAAGGTAACAACTGAAGCTGTTCAAGTGTATGGTGGATACGGATATACAAAGGATTACCCAGTAGAGCGTTTTATGCGTGATGCAAAAATAACTCAAATTTATGAGGGTACTCAAGAAATTCAGCGTCTTGTCATCTCTCGTATGTTGACTAAGTAGCATGGATAAAAAACACGAAGTACTGACCTCTGTAAAGGACGGTAATCTTATTGAAAAAAGACGCCAGCAAATGATTCGAGCTGCGGTGACTTTATTCAAACAGAAAGGTTTTCATCGTACTACTACTAGAGAAATTGCGAAGGAAGCCGGTTTCAGTATTGGGACGCTGTATGAATATATCCGTACTAAGGAGGATGTCCTCTATTTAGTATGCGATAGCATTTATCATGAGGTACACGAGAGGCTATCCAAATTCCAACCTGAGAACGGTACAATCGAGGACTTACGAAATGCGATTCATCACTATTATGGGGTGATAGATGATATGTCGGATGAGTTCGTTGTCATGTACCAGGAATCTAAATCCTTACCAAAGCAAGCGCTCGAATATGTATTACTCAAGGAACTGGAAATGGTGGAAATCTTCCACAAGATTATTGTTGGCTGTATTCAAGGTGGGGAGCTTAAGTTGACCGGAGAACAGGCTAAGCTTTACGCTCATACATTGGTCGTTCAAGGGCAAATGTGGGCTTTTAGAAGATGGGCTCTCCGCAAGGAATTTTCAATTGAACAATTTACAGATTTACAAGTGCAATTATTACTCAGTGGGATGGGTAATGCGAAGGACATCATTTAAGTGTCAGTCCTAAGTTCATAAGAAATGTTCATACAAACAAGGAGGAACAACATGTCTAAGGTAGAAGTATATCGTCCAAAAAATCATGTTCGTTTTGTAACGGCGTCGAGCCTTTTTGACGGGCATGATGCATCCATCAATATTATGCGTCGCATTTTACAGGCGAGCGGAGCAGAGGTTATCCACTTAGGGCATAATCGCTCGGTTGAAGAGGTAGTTAATGCCGCTATTCAAGAGGATGTTCAAGGGATTGCCATCTCTTCCTATCAGGGAGGACATGTCGAGTATTTTAAATATATGAAGGATTTACTTGCGGAAAGGGGCGCACCACATATTCGTATATTTGGTGGCGGCGGCGGAGTAATCATTCCAAAGGAAATAAAAGAGTTACAGGATTACGGAATTTCCGGCATATTCTCACCTGAGGATGGCCGTAAGCTAGGGTTACAGGGAATGATCAATCAAATGCTGATGGAATGTGACGTACCTACGAAAGCTTCAGGCGCAAAGGAAGCAATAGAAAACGTGACAACGGAAAATCCAGAAGTACTTGCACATCTAATTACGCTAGCAGAAGAAGCCTATCAAACTGGAGAACAAGACACTACTAGTATGCTAGAACAGGCAAAAGGTTTGTCAAAAGGAACACCGGTTTTGGGGATTACTGGCACTGGTGGTGCAGGGAAAAGTTCTTTGACAGATGAGCTGATCCGTCGTTTTCTACAAGAATTACCAGACAAGAAAATAGCGGTTCTATCTATTGATCCAACAAAGCAAAAAACCGGTGGGGCACTTCTGGGAGACCGTATCCGTATGAATGCCATCTTCAATAATAGAGTATTCATGAGAAGCTTGGCGACTCGTGGATCGCGAACGGAGCTGTCTGGTGCAATTGCAGATGTACTCGATGTAGTGAAGGTCGCAGGCTATGATTTAATAATTGTTGAAACAAGTGGAATAGGGCAAGGTGACGCAGAAATTACAAACGTTTCGGATCTTTCCATGTACGTCATGACAAGTGAGTTCGGGGCACCTTCTCAATTAGAAAAAATCGATATGATAGATTATGCCGATTTAATCGTTATCAATAAATTCGAACGCAAGGGCTCAGAGGATGCATTAAGACAGGTCCAAAAGCAGTATCAACGCAGCCACGAGCTTTGGGATGAAGAACTGGATAAAATGCCTGTTTACGGTACAATTGCTAGCCAGTTCAATGATAAGGGGACTAACTCATTATTTGCAGCATTGATTGAAACCGTAAATAAAAAAATGGGAACTGATTGGGAAACCTCGTATGAGCAATTTATAAAAACACAAAAGCAAAATGTCATCATTCCTAACGATCGTCGCTATTATTTGCGTGAAATCACAGATACGGTGAGAGGCTATCATAAGAAATCAGAAGAGCAGGTTGAGTTTGCGAGAAGGCTATTCCAATTAGAAGGCGCTATTGATGAGGTAAAGAAAAAAGGAACGGAGGATGCATTGATTCAATCTTTAGAGTCTTTAGCAGCGGGCATTAAAGATGAATTATCAGCAGAATCTAAACGTATTCTAGAAAATTGGCATGCTTTGAAGGATGCATATGCAGGAGACGAATTCGTTACGAAGATTCGAGATAAAGAGATTCGTACGATTCTTCGTACGGAAAGCCTATCAGGCTTGAAAATTCCTAAAGTAGCTCTACCGAAATTTGTCGATTACGGGGAGATTTTAAAATGGGTATATAAAGAGAATGTGCCTGGCTCATTTCCATATACCGCTGGAGTTTTTCCTTTCCGAAGAGAAGGAGAGGATCCAAAGCGTCAATTTGCAGGAGAAGGAACACCAGAGCGTACAAACCGTCGCTTCCATTACTTATCAAAGGATGACGATGCGAAGCGACTATCTACAGCCTTTGATTCTGTAACATTATACGGGGAAGACCCAGACTACAGACCTGATATTTACGGAAAAGTTGGAGAGTCAGGGGTCAGCATCTGTACGTTAGAGGATATGAAGAAGCTATATGCTGGCTTCGATTTATGTGCGCCATCTACATCCGTATCGATGACCATCAATGGTCCGGCTCCAATCATTTTGGCAATGTTTATGAACACTGCAATCGATCAGCAAGTTCGCCTAAAGGAAGAGGAGCTAGGTAGAACCTTGACTGTAGAGGAATTTACTCAGGTTAAAGAAGCGACACTGCAAGTAGTTCGTGGGACTGTACAGGCGGACATTCTAAAAGAAGACCAAGGTCAAAATACTTGTATATTCTCTACGGAATTTGCACTTCGCATGATGGGTGATATTCAACAATATTTTATTGACCAAAAGGTTCGTAATTATTACTCTGTTTCAATCTCTGGGTATCATATTGCTGAAGCCGGAGCAAATCCTATTTCACAGCTAGCCTTCACGCTCGCGAATGGATTCACGTATGTGGAATATTATTTGAGCCGTGGTATGAATATTGACGACTTTGCACCGAATCTATCATTCTTCTTCTCAAATGGGCTTGATCCAGAATATACAGTAATTGGTCGAGTGGCACGTCGTATTTGGGCAGTCGTCATGCGTGAGAAGTATGGTGCCAACGAACGCAGCCAAAAGTTAAAATACCATGTTCAAACATCGGGCAGAAGTCTTCATGCGCAGGAAATAGATTTCAACGATATCCGCACGACTCTTCAAGCTTTGATGGCATTGCAAGATAACTGTAACTCTTTACACACCAATGCGTACGATGAAGCAATTACGACTCCAACAGAGGAATCTGTACGTCGTGCGATGGCTATACAGATGATTATTACGAAAGAGCATGGTTTGTCGAAAAACGAAAACTCTTTACAAGGATCATTTGTTGTAGATGAGCTGACGGATATAGTAGAAGAGGCAGTACTTGCTGAGTTCGATCGCATTAATGATCGTGGAGGAGTACTTGGTGCCATGGAGACTCAGTATCAACGTGGAAAAATTCAAGAAGAGTCTATGTACTATGAAATGAAGAAGCACACAGGTGAACTGCCAATTATCGGAGTGAATACTTATTTAAACCCAAATCCGGCATCTGAGGATGACATTAACAATATGGAGCTAGCCCGTGCTTCAAAAGAGGAAAAAGAAACCCAGATTAAGAATCTTCAAGATTTCCAACTCAAGCATGAAGCAGACGTTCAAAACTCGTTGAACCGTTTGAAGCAGGTAGCGATGAGTGGTGGAAATATTTTTGAAGAGCTAATGAGCACTGTTCAAAAGGCGAGTCTAGGTCAAATTACTAATGCTCTTTACGAGGTTGGAGGGCAATACCGTCGAAATATGTAAAAAAAAGTGTCTCTAAGTATATTAGAGACACTTTTTTATTATATTCTTTAGTATAATGTATTTATTAAGTCGTAGAGGAGAAGTGTTATGAAAAAAACGGTACAAATGATGGTTATAATTGTTCTCCTCTTAACAACAATTTGGCTGTATAATAAAAGACTCGCCTCTATACCTTTACTCTTGCTTTCTTTTTATTTGTTTTCTATAGTTGGTAGGAAAATATCTCTTTTCAAAAAGAATAAATGAATGTAGCATATAACATAATTGTTTGTATATAATGGAAAGTATGCAAGCGGAAACAGAAAGGACGTGCACGATTTGAATTTTCGTGAAATGACAACAGCACAACTACAAGAAGAATCATTAATAGATATTGGTTTTGCCATACTAGAAGATAAGAAAAACTCGATGACATTAACGGAGCTTTTCGATGAAATTCAAAATTTGAACGGCTTTACAGATGAGGAAATGGCAGCTCGTAAGCCACAATTTTACACAGATATGAATATTGACGGACGCTTCCTTGCGATTGCTGAAAATCAATGGGGCCTAAGAGAATGGTACCCAGTGGAACAAATTGAGGAAGAAACTGCTCCTACAGTAAAAGTACGTAAGAAGAAAGCAAAAGCAGTGGATGATTTAGACGATCTTGATGACTTGGATGAAGATGAAATCATCTTTGAAGAGGAATTCGATGAATTTACTGAAGACGACGACGATGATGATGACGATGAAGAGGATGACGTTGCAATCGATTTTGTAGAAGAGGAAATCGATGAAGTAGACGTTATCGAGGAAGACCTGATTGATGAGGATGATGATGAATTCGAAATCATAGATGATGAGGAACTAGACGAAGAGGATGAAGACGAAGAATAATCCTTGACTTCTTAATCTAAACGCTATAAGATTTTATTGGGCTCTTTTTGAAGAGACGTACTCATGTGCATACGCGCTCCCCTGCTAAAACCAGCAGGAGGAGCGCTTTTATTATTTGGTACACCATATATAGGAGGAACGACAATGACTAAATTTATTTTTGTTACTGGTGGGGTTGTATCTTCACTTGGTAAAGGTATTACAGCCGCGTCTCTTGGGCGTTTGTTAAAAAATAGAGGATTGAAAATTACTATTCAAAAATTTGATCCTTATATCAATCTAGATCCTGGGACAATGAGTCCTTATCAGCATGGAGAAGTATTCGTAACTGATGATGGAGCGGAAACTGACTTAGACTTAGGTCACTACGAACGTTTTATCGACATTAATCTCAATAAATATTCTAATATTACAACAGGAAAAGTGTATTCCTCTGTTCTTAGAAAAGAGCGTCGTGGCGATTACAATGGTGGAACTGTACAAGTTATTCCACATATTACAAACGAAATTAAAGAACGTTTATTCCTTGCTGCTAGAGAAACTCAAGCTGACATCGTTATAACAGAGATCGGTGGAACAGTAGGAGATATTGAATCACTTCCTTTCCTTGAGACAATCCGCCAAATGAAACGTGACGTAGGAAGCAATAATGTTATGTACATTCACTGTACGCTAGTTCCATTTATCAAGGCTGCTGGTGAAATGAAAACTAAACCAACTCAGCACAGTGTAAAAGAACTTCGTAGCTTAGGTATTCAACCAAATGTCATTGTTGTTCGTTCAGAAATGCCTGTACCACAAGACATGAAGGATAAAATTGCATTGTTCTGTGATATTAAACCAGAAGAAGTAATCGAATGTATTGATGCTGACTCTCTATATGAAATTCCGTTAAACTTACAAGCACAGCATTTAGATCAAATTGTTGTGGATCACTTCCAACTAAAAACACCAGAAGCTGATATGACAGATTGGCTTGGTTTGGTCGATCAAGTTAAGTCTTTATCCAAAAAAGTACGCATCGGTCTAGTAGGTAAATACGTAGAGCTTCAAGATGCTTATATTTCTGTTGTAGAAGCAATGAAGCATGCTGGATATGCTTTTGATGCTGATGTAGAAATCAACTGGGTAAATGCAGAGCATGTGAATGATGAAAATGTCGCTGAAATTCTTTCAGATGTTGATGGTATTCTTGTTCCTGGTGGATTTGGTGATCGAGGAGTAGAAGGGAAAATCTCTGCGATTAAATTTGCTCGTGAGAACAAAGTACCTTTCTTAGGAATTTGTTTAGGTATGCAATTAGCTACAGTTGAATACGCTCGTAACGTGTTAAACCTAGAGGGGGCACACTCAACAGAGCTAGATCCAAGTACACCGCATTCTATAATTGACCTATTACCAGAACAAAAAGATGTAGAGGACCTAGGTGGTACGCTTCGTCTAGGATTGTATCCATGTAAGCTGACGCCGGGCTCTAAGGCACAACAAGCATATGGAGAAGAACTTGTATATGAACGTCATCGTCATCGTTATGAGTTCAATAACGAGTTCCGTGAGCAATTCGAAGCTGCTGGATTTATATTCTCAGGGACAAGTCCAAATGGTCGCTTAATCGAAATTATCGAGCTTTCTGAACATCCTTTCTTCGTAGCATCACAGTTCCATCCGGAATTTGTGTCACGCCCTCAGCGTCCACAACCACTATTCCGTGAATTTATTAAAGCTTCTGTCGGAGAATAATAATTGGAAAAATGCAGTTCGACTAGTAATCGAACTGCATTTTTTTATTTATAATTCATTTTAATAGGATAAAAAGTCCGGTATAGAGGTCCTATTGAGAATTGCTAAGTAATAGGATAATATTGGTTTATATGTAATGTTATATAAAAATAGTGATAATTTATAATTCGAAATTTCAATAATTAAATGTAAAAATTATGTATTTTAAGTTATGATATAAATATGAAAAAAACTAAATAAAGTGAGGAATTAAGAAAGAAACAAGGCATATAAAGTAGATGATGAACACTTATACATACTAAGATTCTCGCTTAATTTTGTGTAATTATTATCCAAAATTAGTTGTGAGACTTCGGTGAAAAGAACATAAAATTGGAAATAGACTTTGAGATAACTTAAAAAATGGCATTAAAAGAAGGCTAGCTTTTTCAACTAGCCTCCACTAAATAATACTTTATTCTTCTCCCTTAATCATTTCATCCAGCTGTAACTTAACAGCCTCGTAAATGAATAATCCAGCTAAAGCATGGGGTTGAACGAGTCGAGAACCATCATCTGCGGGTAGTAATCCTTTTGTAATTTTCAAGGAAATATATGTATAAGATAGGTCAAAGAGCATATTTCCTTCTTCCGCCGGTTCACTAGCTAGAGCGCTAAAAGGGATAAAATTTTCATTTAACTTCTTAGCAAGAGCTAGCGCTTCCTCATTTGTAGAGGAACGAGTGAGAATCCATACTCTATCTGCACTTGTCAAAGTGATATCAGGCTTCCATTGCTCCATACGTGGAAATGGTTCGGCTGCATACTTTGCATTGATAGAAATACTTTCCATCTCTTCAAATGAAGCAAAATAGATTTTTCCTTCACCAGCTGCAGCTTGTGCAAGTAGACGAGCTGTGTCGTCTATATTTTCTTCCTCGGAACTTGCAATTCTTTGAAATAGTCCAGAAAGCTGTGTCGTGAGCATTTTCATTTAATTTCACCTCTCAACTATTATATAAGAATTTTTGGTTTCATTATAGCTACTTGTCCAATAAAAGCGCAAGCGCCTATGTTTGCCCCGACAAGCAAATGAGGGAAGCGAGGAGGCAGCTCTTCAGCCACCGGAGCTTTAACTCATTTGACCTCGAGGGGCAAGGCTGCTTGCGCTAGACAACCAAGAAAAGCGCAAGCGCCTATATCTGCCCCGACAAGCAAATGGGGGAAAGCGAGGAGGTAGCTCTTCAGCCACCGGAGCTTTAACTCATTTGACCTCGAGGGGCAAGGCTGCTTGCGCTAGACAACCAAGAAAAACGCAAGCGCCTATATCTGCCCCGACAAGCAAATGGGGGAAAGCGAGGAGGCAGCTCTTCAGCCACCGGAGCTTTAACTCATTTGACCTCGAGGGGCAAGGCTGCTTGCGCTAGACAAACAAGAAAAGCGCAAACGCTTACATTTACATCGACAAGTAAATGGGATTGTGTTGTTACGTGAGGAGCAAACTGGTGGCAAATGCTTACTCAGCTTAACTTAATTGATAAAAATTCCATGCTATATTCGTTCATTACGTAAATTTTTATCTTTTCTTGTCTTTAATAAGGTACTCTTTAAACGGGATTTTTATCCTTTTTACAATAAATTTGTAAGAAAGAAAGAGGAAAGTCGACGTTTAATAGCGAATATTATAATACGCGAAAATACGGTAAAAAAAGGGGTCTTCCTTCATGAAACACTTATTGATTGTAGATGATCAACTTGGGATACGAATGCTTTTAAAAGAGGTGTTTGCCCAAGAAGGATATGAAATTAGCTTAGCGTCCAATGGTTATGAGGCATTAAAGCTTGTAGAAGAAAAACCAATTAATGGTGTATTACTAGATATGAAAATACCAGGAATGGACGGAATTCAAATTCTAAAAAAGATGAAAAAAGAGTTTCCAGATCTACCGATTATGATGATGACGGCATATGGAGAGTTAAACCTCATTCAAGAAGCGATGGATTTAGGTGCCTCACTTTATTTTACCAAGCCTTTTGATATCTTTGAAGTAAGGGACGCTGTGAATAATTTACTAAAATAACAAGCACATGAGCAGGCAGTGGAAAACATCGCCTGTTTTTGTTATGATAATGTTGGAAATAAGCAGGTTACCTCTAAACGGTTTTTTCGGATAACAAATAGGGCATAATAGATTATGAACTATCGTTTAGTAGGGCGTCCTACTTAGCATTTTGATAATATTTACGATGCACAATTAAAATATAGGAGGTCCTTTTCAATGGCTTTAGTTTCAATGAAAGAGATGCTTGAAAAAGGTAAAAAAGAAGGCTATGCAGTTGGACAATTCAACATTAATAACTTGGAATTCACGCAAGCTATTTTACAAGCAGCTGAAGAAGAAAAATCACCTGTTATTTTAGGTGTTTCCGAAGGTGCAGCTAAGTACATGGGTGGATTTACTACAGTTGTACATATGGTTAAAGGATTAATGGTGGACTATAATATTACGGTTCCAGTTGCAATCCACTTAGACCATGGTTCAAGCTTTGAAAAATGTAAAGCTGCAATCGATGCTGGATTCACTTCTGTCATGATTGACGCATCACACCATCCTTTCGAGGAAAACGTTGAGATTACTTCAAAAGTAGTTGAATACGCTCATGCTCACAATGTGTCAGTTGAAGCAGAGCTAGGGACTGTTGGTGGGCAAGAAGACGATGTAATTGCTGACGGAGTTATTTATGCTGACCCTACTGAATGTGCGGATCTAGTTAAACGTACTGCTATTGACTGTCTGGCTCCTGCTCTTGGTTCTGTACACGGTCCATATAAAGGAGAACCGAATTTAGGGTTTAAAGAAATGGAGGAAATATCTAAGTTAGCTGATTTACCATTAGTGCTACATGGTGGTACAGGGATCCCAACAAAAGATATTACTCGTGCTATTTCTTTAGGTACTGCTAAAATTAATGTTAATACTGAAAACCAAATTTCAGCTACAAAAGCAATTCGTGAGTATTTGGCTGCAAATGAACACCAATACGATCCACGAAAATATTTAATTCCAGCGCGTGATGCGATTAAAGCAACCGTAATTGGAAAAATGCGTGAGTTCGGAAGCTCTAACAAAGCATAAGAAATATAAATAGATATAAAGGAGAAGTGCTCGACTTATAGGCTCTATCTTAGGCTTTGAATCTGAGAAACAGAGTTAAAAAAGAGAGCCTTCTCCTGTTTTTCCATCATGAGGAGGATATTATTAATATGAAATTTTTTATCGATACAGCAAACTTTGACGAAATTAAAGAAGCACATTCATGGGGAGTTATTTCTGGAGTTACAACAAACCCATCATTAGTTGCAAAAGAAAACATTTCTTTTCATGATCGTTTACGTGAAATCACAGCTTTAGTAGATGGCTCTGTAAGTGCAGAGGTTATTGCACTAGATGCAGAAGGTATGATTAAGGAAGGTAGAGAATTAGCTGCCATTGCACCAAACATTACGGTAAAGCTTCCAATGACACCAGAAGGATTAAAGGCCTGCTCTGTATTTCGTTCAGAAGGCATCAAAACGAATGTAACGCTTATCTTTAGTGCAAACCAAGCTTTAATGGCGGCACGCGCAGGCGCAACATATGTATCCCCATTCTTGGGTCGTTTAGACGACATTGGCCATGACGGTATGGAATTAATAGCAAAAATCTCAACTATTTTCTCCATTCATAACATCGATACAGAAATTATTGCTGCATCGATTAGACATCCACAACATATTACTGATGCAGCATTAAATGGTGCACATATTTCCACTACTCCATTTAAAGTTTTAAAACAGCTTTTCAATCACCCTTTAACTGACAAGGGGATAGAAGGTTTCTTAGCAGATTGGAATAACCGTAAAAGCGAGTAACAACACGAAGGAGAACATTATGGAAGTTTATAAAATAAAAGGAGGAAAGAGCCTCCGAGGCACGATTAAAGTAAGTGGTGCAAAAAACAGTGCAGTAGCCCTTATACCAGCTTCGTTAATGGCGAATTCTCCTGTTACGATAGAAGGCTTACCTGAAATATTAGATGTTTTCACATTAAAGGAAATTCTAGAAGAGGTTGGAGCCAAAGTGACCTTCTCTAATGGGACAATGGTAATAGACCCTACTAATGTGGTAGATATGCCAATGCCTAACGGAAATATAAAGAAATTACGCGCTTCCTATTACTTAATGGGTGTGATGTTAGGTAAATTTAAGAAAGCGGCAATTGGCCTTCCTGGAGGGTGTCATTTAGGCCCAAGACCTATAGATCAGCATATTAAAGGCTTTGAGGCATTAGGTGCAGAAGTTAGCAACGAGCATGGCGCAATCTATTTAAGAGCAGACGAGCTAGTAGGCTCTAAGATATATCTAGATGTTGTCAGCGTTGGTGCTACTATTAATATTATGCTTGCTGCAGTTCTTGCAAAAGGCAGAACTATTATTGAAAATGCCGCAAAAGAGCCTGAGATTATTGATGTTGCTACTTTATTATCAAATATGGGTGCTAACATAAAGGGAGCAGGGACGAACGTCATCCGCATTGACGGGGTAGAAGAACTACATGGTACAAAACACACCATCATCCCTGATCGAATTGAGGCAGGGACATTCATGATTATGGCGGCCATTGCAGGAGATGGTGTAACCATTGATAATGTTATTCCTTTCCATGTTGAGGCATTAACTGCCAAACTGCGAGAAATAGGTATTACGGTAGAAGAGCAGGAAGAGAAAATTTTTATACCAAAAGCAGAAAACTTACAATCGGTAGATGTTAAGACGCTCGTGTATCCAGGCTTTCCTACAGACTTGCAACAACCATTCTCAGTATTGTTAACTCAGGCTGCGGGTACTTCTGTTATTACAGATTCCATATACTCAGCACGTTTTAAACAAATCGATGAGCTTCGTCGAATGAATGCAAATGGTCGAGTGGATGGTAGAACTGCAGTCTTAACAGGTCCTGTTAAGCTTGAAGCCGCAACTGTCCGAGCTAGTGACCTTCGAGCAGGTGCTGCTCTCGTATTAGCAGGGCTGATAGCTGAAGGTGAAACTGAAATCCAAGATATCTATCATATTGATAGAGGATATAGTTCACTTATTGAGAAATTGCAAGGTCTTGGAGCAGATATAAGACGAGTGGAAGTTCAAGAAATTGAAGTAAATAAAGGATAAATTTGAAGGATGGAGGTACCCTTACCTCCTCTTTTCTTATTTGACAAATATGCTACAATGATATCGGAAGAAACAAAGTTGTATATTTATACACAAACCGTAAAACGGGAGGCACAAACTAAATGGAACGTAGTTTATCAATGGAATTAGTCCGAGTAACAGAAGCAGCCGCAATTGCATCTGCCCGATGGATGGGACGCGGATTAAAGAATGAAGCAGATGATGCAGCAACTACTGCAATGCGAACAGTATTTGACACAATTCCAATGGAGGGTGTCGTAGTAATTGGGGAAGGTGAGATGGACGAAGCACCAATGTTATACATTGGAGAAAAGCTTGGACATGGCACAGGAGGTCCTCAAGTCGATGTAGCAGTAGATCCTTTAGAGGGTACTAATATCGTAGCTTCTGGAGGCTGGAATGCTTTAGCAGTTCTAGCAATTGCAGATCGCGGAAATTTACTTCATGCACCAGATATGTATATGGAAAAATTGGCAGTAGGACCTGAATCGGTTGGCCAAGTAGACATAAACGCATCTGTACTTGATAATTTACGTGCTGTAGCACGTGCAAAAAACAAAGATATTGAAGATGTTGTAGCTACAATCTTAGGCCGCAACCGTCATCAAAAAATAATTGATGAAATTAGAGCTGCAGGGGCTCGTATCAAGTTAATCACTGATGGAGATGTCGCTGGAGCTATTAACACTGCTTTTGACGATACAGGCGTAGATATCTTATTCGGCATGGGTGGAGCTCCAGAAGGAGTTATCTCAGCTGTTGGATTAAAATGCTTAGGCGGAGAAATTCAAGGTAAGCTTGTCCCACAAGATGAAGCAGAGCTTGAAAGATGTAAGAAAATGGGGCTAGATGTCAATAAGGTTTTACGTATGAATGACCTTGTTAAAGGCGATGATGCAATCTTCGCTGCAACTGGAGTTACTGATGGAGAGCTTCTTCGAGGAGTACAATTTAAGGGTGCCTTTGGTTCAACCCATTCCATTGTAATGCGTGCGAAATCCGGAACTATTCGTTTCGTAGAAGGCCGTCACAGTTTAAACAAAAAACCGAATTTAGTACTATAAAACTAAACTTCTTTGTATACCCGATAGTCCGCTATCGGGTATCCTCTAAATAAACTTCTTTCCTTTTAATCCAGTAAAGTAAACAATAAAATATAGTAAAGAGTGGTGCGTGCTAATGACACAAACAACAATTAATGAATTAGAGAATATGACGCTAAAAGAGCTCTATACTCTCGCGCGCAAGTACAAAATAGCTGCTTATAGCAAATTATCAAAAAAAGAACTTATTTTTGCAATCTTAAAGTCTCGCGCAGAGCAAGAAGGCTTTTTCTTCATGGAAGGTGTCTTAGAAATTATTCAGCAGGAGGGCTTTGGTTTCCTACGACCTATTAACTATTCTCCTAGCTCTGAAGATATTTATATTTCAGCTTCACAAATCAGAAGATTTGATTTGCGTAATGGCGACAAAGTAACTGGAAAAGTACGTCCTCCAAAAGAAAGTGAACGATATTATGGACTTCTTCATGTAGAGCTTGTGAATGGAGAAGACCCAGAAATCGCAAAAGAGCGAGTACATTTTCCGGGGCTTACACCTTTGTATCCCGATCGTCATATCAAATTGGAAACGACACCAGAGAAACTATCTACCAGAATTATGGATTTAGTAGCACCAGTTGGATATGGTCAACGTGGACTGATCGTGGCACCACCAAAAGCCGGGAAAACATTGTTGATTAAAGAGATTGCTAATGCAATTACTACGAACCATCCAAATGCTGAGCTAATTGTACTGTTGATAGACGAGCGTCCAGAGGAAGTAACGGACATTGAGCGTTCTGTTAAAGCTGATGTAGTAAGCTCAACCTTTGATGAAGTACCGGAAAACCATGTCAAGGTTGCTGAGCTTGTATTAGAAAGAGCTATGCGTCTCGTAGAACACAAACGCGATGTTATCATTCTAATGGATTCTATTACTCGTTTAGCGCGTGCCTATAACCTTGTCATTCCGCCAAGCGGACGTACTTTATCAGGTGGTATTGACCCAGCGGCATTCCACCGTCCAAAACGCTTCTTCGGTGCTGCCCGTAATATTGAAGAGGGTGGAAGCTTAACAATTCTAGCCACTGCTTTAGTAGACACTGGATCGCGTATGGATGAAGTTATTTATGAGGAATTTAAAGGTACAGGTAATCTAGAGCTTCACTTAGACCGTAGTCTTGCCGAGCGCCGAATCTTCCCTGCGATTGACATCCGTCGCTCCGGAACGAGAAAAGAAGAATTACTTATACCTAAAGACCAGTTGGATAAACTATGGGCTATTCGTAAAACATTTTCAGATTCTTCCGATTTTGCAGAGCGTTTCTTAAAAAAGCTTCGTCAATCTAAAACGAACGAAGGCTTCTTCGAGCAATTAACCGAAGAAATGAAAGCACATCGTAGCGGGAAAGTAACACTTTAAAGTTAAAATACAGTAAAATATCTGTAAGAATAAAAGAGGGTTCTGACATTAGTCAGGACCCTCTTTTAAACGTTTTTATTTGATTGGCTTCAAAGATTCCAACAAATCTTTTGTCTCTTGATAAGTAACTGATCCGCTCACTTGGCTCACTACCTCATAAATATATTCATCTTTGCTTCCAATGAAATGAGTACCTGTAAGATTACTTAGCTCATATGATCTCCATTCTATTCCGTTTACAGTAAAAGTTTCTTTCATTTCTCCCTTATCTTTTTCAAAATCACTGGTAGTACGAATAAGAGAATTTTTATGATATGTTCGTAGGTAAAATACACCTAGGTCATTCTTATACGTATACGTAAGATACCCATGGTTAAAGTTTTGATATTTCTCATACATTGCTGAGAAGATTTCAAGATCAGGATGATTGAATTCATATAAAAAAGGTAAATCCTTACGAAGTAATTCCAGAACTTCGTCCCTATCTTCTTTAATAGCGTCAGCTTGGGCTACCATTTCTATTTCTTCTTCTTTTGGATCAGGGTGTAAAAATTCCTTTTTGACGAAAGGTTTAAAGCCATCTAGTTTTGGTACAAATTCTTGTAGATTAATCTCACTATTCACGACTAAATATTCAGGATGAAGATAACTAGCTAGTTCACCATTTATATCATACGTTTCGTATTTAATTAAGATTCCAGTATCTTTATCTACCCAAAAACGGAATGTGTCAATAGTTCCTATCATGTTAAATCGACTTTTCACTTGGTCATCGATTTTTCCGTTTAGAACAATAGTGTTATGATCTAACAATGCTTCATTTTGTTTTTCAATTTCCCATAAACTCATATTTCTTAAATAAATAGAGGCTTCTTCATAGGGGAATAAGGATATGCCTGATCCGCCGATTGGTGGCCGTTCCCTAAAATCGTTATCAGATTTATATATATCTTTTAAGCTAATACTAAGCGCTTCCTCAAGAGTTAACGCATCTTGAGTTGGTGCCTGTTGATAGTCATTGACAAAATAAGTCTTGGTATCATTATATTTTATCCAAATTTTTTCGTTATTATAATTGATTTCTTGAATCAATTTTTCGTCAAATAAATTTGTACTTTTTTCATAGCCGCCAATTTCATTTTTTATACTTACTTTAAACTCAGTGATATCCTTACTATCTGAATCATCAGCATAAATGTCATAATTTACAAATTTACCGGTTGCTGTATCAAAATTATCTACTGAATTTAACATCTTTAAAAAAACATCCTCTTTTGTCATATCTTCAAAAGATTCTTCCTTGGCAGGTGGTTTAATAAAAGACATTTCGTTTTCTGGGACATTTAAAACATTCTCACTGGTGTTATTTAAAAAAACAGTTTGGTTTTCTGTAGATAAAATCCCTAATTCACTCAAAATAAAATAACTTATTCCTAAAAAAAACAGACAGGTTGCACCTAGAGGTAATAGAAAGTGAATAGTTGGCTTTAGATTAAACCGTTTCTTTTTTCTATTTTCTATTGCTTGTCTTACTTTTTCTTTATTTTTTTCATTAAAATCAATGTCCTTTAAAACAGTTTGGTTCATATTATCTGTAATATTTTTAAATATCTTATCCATTTATTTTGCTCCCTTCTAGTGAATTTTTTAACAAAAGTCGAGCCCTATGTAGTCTGGACTTAATTGTTTGTAAGCTGAGATTTAATAAGTCAGAGATTTGGTTATAAGACATCTCTTCGTAATAATATAAAATAACAATTTCTCGATACTTCACTGGTAAGCAAAGAATTTTTTCAGAAATCAATTGTTTATCTTCTAAACTGATGATTTCCATTTCAGGCGATTTATTTGTACTCTTTGTTTTTGAAAAAAATTCTGTCAGGACGATATTTCTAAAAGACCAACTTCTTAACTTATCCTTACACAAGTTCACCGTGATTCTGTATAACCATGTCTTATAAGAAGACTCATAACGAAAGTTGTCTAGGTTTTCGTAACATTTTATAAATACTTCTTGTGCAATATCTTCAGCGAGTTGCTTCTGCTTCATATAAGTGAATGCTAAACGAGCTACATTTTCACCAAATTCATTCATTAACCATTCAAGTTTTTCCTCACTACTTATGTCCCTTCTGTCTTCCACTTTTATATCTTCTTTTTGAACCATCCTCTACACCCTTTCAATTGTTAGACGAAGCAAGTTCTATTTGGTTGTAAGAAATTTACCACAGAGTTTTGTTTTTATAGCTGGTTATTATTTAATATTAAATGATTATTTTTATTCAACTAAAGTCATGAAGGATTATCTAGTGTTTTATTGAACTTAATAACAGAGGCGGAGGCAAGTCTAAAAACTGTTGCCAGAAAGGAAACTAATAATGAAAAAGGTTGAAATTGATAATATCATTGGTAAATTTAAAAATGAAAATATAAAGATGGAAGGTATTACAGAACTAGGTGAGGGAGCTTGGCATAAGGTCTACAGGGTAGAGAGGAAAAACGAGGATGACCTTGTACTAAGGGTTAGGAAAAAGATAGCTTATGGGGAAATTCAAGCTTTTAAGGATATTGACTTAATTACTGAATATGAATCTGCAAAGGCTTATTACTTACAAGCAAATCAGTGTATGGATTTAATAAGTCCTTCTTTCTATGAATATTACATGGATGATTCCTTAGTTTTTAACATTGAAAGTTATATGGGTGGTGAAAAAACTTTTAAGAGCCTTGAACTTTCTGAAGCATTTGAAGTAGGAGAGAAAATCGGAAACTTTCTTAAAATAATGCACGGAAAAAATCCTGATTTAAATGGGTACGGCAATCTTGAATGGAATGGTGAGCGTCTTGAAGGAGAGTTACAACAAGAAGTAAGTCAAATTTGGCAAATGGATAATGACTTTTATATAAGAATATTAAACAAGTTGAAAGATACCAATTTATCATATAATCGCGATAAAGTTGGAAATATGATATTAAAATTAATAGAAGATAGAAGGAAATGCCCACAAAAGATATCTCTGGTCAACCAAGATGTAACACCAGAGAATATTATATTTAATATAGATAACCTTTCTATTATTGATCCATATCCAAGATTAGATTTTGATATGAAATATGCTGGTTTTTTCGTTTTTTGTTATAACTTCCTTCTTCCAGCCTATTCAAATACGGATAGATATAAAAAACACTCTTATAATCAGTATTCAAATATATTGACACGTATTGCAGAAGGTTTTATTGAAGGCTATATAGAGGGCAATGATTATTTTTATAAGAATTTATTGGATGAATACATCTTGTGGATATTATTAGAGGCTTATGAGCACTATGAGATATTAAATGAAGATGTCTTAAATTCTAAGGTGAGGCAACAAATGGGCGATGAAGAGATGATTAAGAATAGATTAGCACTATGCTTAAAGGAATTAGAAAATGCAGCATCTGATAATGCTTTTCCTTATTTAAATTACAAGATGGAATAGTTATGTTATCGCTAACAAATGAAGAATAAGAATAAATACTGCAAACTTTTTCGCCTGCACACTCGTCTAATGTGCGAAAAGGGGGGAAGACGGTGGAAGAATTATTTGTAGCAGATGCTAAATCAACGAATTATGAGCAGCTTATCGATGAATTGATGAACACATATGGTCAAGATATATTGCAGCTAGTATATGCTTATGTACATAATGAAGCTCTGGCAGAGGATTTAACGCAAGAAATTTTTGTGAAGTGCTTCAAGGGGCTACCAACCTATACTGGGCGGTCATCCATTAAAACATGGCTGTGGCGTATTGCCATCAATCATGCCAAGGACTATTTAAAAAGCTGGTACAACCAGAACGTAAAGGTAACAGAAGATGCTATTTTAAGTAGAGCAACTATATCTTCAAGTGTTGAACAAGTCATTGTACAACAGGACGAGGATACAGAACTTACAGCAGCTGTTATGAACTTACCTATTAAATATCGTGAAGTGATCTTTTTATTTTATTTTGAAGAATTATCTATTAAGGAAATTGCAGCCGTCTTACAATGTAACGAAAATACAATTAAAACAAGGCTACGCAAAGGTAAATTATTATTAAAGGGTATATTGGAGGGGTCCGAATGGAAGAGAGATTAAAAGGATTAAAAAAAGCCATGAAAAATACTACGTTTGAGAGCCTACAATTTTCGGAGGAACTTCAGCAAAAAGTGAACGATCAAATCAGACAAATCTCTCCAGTTGCTTTAACAGAAGTAATATTACCTTTTTTAATAGAGTCAAAGACTGGTAGAGAGCTAGCAGAGATTCTACATATAACGGGGGAAAAATCTATCCTTTCTAATGAGGGCTGCATATATACCCATCTTCATCAGGCAGAACAAAACGTAATAATAGATTCCTTTTGGGCAGAAGACGGTGAAAAATATTATAGATTATCGAAAAAAGGTAAGAAACTATTGCAAAAAGAGTGTCCTTCACCATCTAATCGTTTCTCTCTTAAGCAGTTATTTCTAGAGGTGACCACCGATGAACATTAAGCAATATTTAGAGTCGGTTGTAGCCCATATTCGCTCCAAAGAGGCAAAGGTCTATGTGGAAGCTGAGCTAGCTAAACATATGGAACACTCGAAAATGGCTTGGATGACAAAAGGATATACGGAAACAGACGCAGAAGATAAAGCAGCATCAGAAATGGGCAGTCCTATCGAGCTTGGTAAATCATTGAACAAGGTCCACAAGCCTAAAATAGATTGGCTACTCCTATCTTTATTCATCGGAATATTATTTCTTAGCTTTTTGCCGATTTTAGCTTTACATCAACCACAGTATGATTACAGATTTGGTCATATGATTCCTTTATTTTTGTCTAATCATATACTTCATATAATTCTTGGATTTGTCGTAGCTATTGGATTGATGTATTTTGATTATCGAAAGTTTGCGCAATGGGGTTATATTTTTTACGGTATAGGTTCTTTATTTATTATATTCTTATATGTTTTTCACAACACTCAAATAAACGGTGAAGTAATGTTTGAGATAGGTTCATTAAAATTGCAGGTTTGGATGGCTATTCCGCTATACTTCATTGCCTGGTCAGCATTGTTTACTAAAGAAACCTTTGCACTATGGCAAGGGATTGTGTTAGTGTCGCTATCATTCCTTTTGTTTAGCTATATAGCAAATTTGTCGGCATTATTTATTTACAGTGTACTTGTTGGCGTGTTATTTATGTATAGTAAATTTTCTAGAAAGCAAAAAGTTATAGTAGTCGGAGCTGTGGCGACTTTAATCATTAGCTACATAATATTTATGTGGCTCAGCTATCAAAATGGCATTATAGAGAACTATCAGATTGCACGTTTATTAGGTTATTTAAATCCAATTGCTTATGCTGAAGATGCGGGTTATATGTATGTACTGCTCTCTGATCTTCTACAAGGAGCAAAATGGTTTGGCTCTGGAACTTCCCATACCATTCCAACCGCTCATACAGATTTGGTGTTTGGACATTTAATACAATCCTATGGTTTAGCCTTAGCTCTTGGAATAGTGATAATTTTAAGCTTATTCGTTATTCGCTTTATACGAATCTCTGCTATGACAAAGCATTCCTTTGGTAGACTACTGATTATAGGATGTATTACAATTTTCTCTACACAATTCATATATACTGTTGCGATGACGCTCGGAGTGGTTCCTATAGTATCTTTGTCACTGCCGTTTCTAAGCTACGGATTTATGCCGACCGTTCTCAATTCCTTCTTGTTAGGGTTGGTTCTCAGTGTCTACAGACGCAAAAACTTTATACAGGATGTATCGTTTTCAAAATTAAATGCAAACTAATGACTTGTATAGAACAAGATGACGTGTTATTATATGATACGTAAGATTATACATTTCTGCTACATATGCGATTGACATCAATCGGATCGTGTAAGGTATCAGTTTCATAACCAACTCTGTTCCAGATGGTTCAGGGCGAGAGGAGAGATAGAGATGAAAGCAGGAATTCATCCCGATTACAAAGAAGCAACAGTATCATGTTCATGTGGTAACACATTCACAACTGGTTCTGTAAAATCAGACATCAAAGTCGAGTTCTGTAACGAATGTCACCCATTCTATACTGGACGTCAAAAATTCGCAGCTGCGGATGGCCGTGTTGATCGCTTCAACAAAAAATACGGAATTAAAGAAGAAACACAAAACTAATAACAAAATACCTGCAGAGCACATAGTGCTTTGCAGGTATTTTTGTTTGTGACAATTCGTCTAAAAGAGTTTCAGGTATTCCACTCGTATGATATAAATAGATAGAAGTAAAATACATAGTCGATAAGTAAGGAGATATATCATGGCTCAACTATTTTTTAAGCATGGCGCAATGAACAGTGGAAAATCAATTGAAATTTTAAAGGTGGCACATAACTACGAGGAACAAAATAAACCAGTCGTTATTTTCACACCTGGTATTGACACTCGAGATGAAGTAGGACATGTCTCAAGTCGAATCGGATTGAAACGTAAAGCTAATGCTATTTTTGATGACACGGACCTATTTGAATTAGTAAAAGAAATTGATCCAAAACCGTATTGTGTGCTAATCGATGAAGTGCAATTCCTAAAAAAAGAGCATGTTCTTCAACTTACGCAAATAGTAGATGAGCTTGATATTCCGGTCATGGGCTTTGGTTTAAAAAATGACTTCCAAAACGAAATGTTTGAAGGAAGCAAATATATGCTGATTTATGCCGATAAAATTGAAGAAATGAAAACAATATGCTGGTTCTGCCATCGTAAAGCAATTATGAATCTGAGAGTAGACGAGAAGGGTCACCCAGTATACACAGGTGAACAAATTCAAATCGGAGGCAATGACTCCTATTATCCGGTTTGCCGTAAATGCCACGCTAATCCTCCGCTAACTCATTGAAGTCCGTGATTAAGTAAGTAGGTATTTCATTTGAAAGCCGGGGAACCTTGCGGAGACGGCGACGAACCTTGCGGAGTTCAGCCAGATCCTTGCAGAGACGGAGACAAACCTTGCGGAAATGGTCCAGAACCTTGCAGAGAAGGTTTATTTAAACCTAAGATTGGTAAATGAGTGGGAAGCGAGCGAAATTGCATCTTCGCGAGCCTTTTAATGAAAAGAGCAGTCATCTATTCACTCGTTAGCTTAAAAGCCCTTAATACGCAGTTGAAGCAAAACAGAAAAAGTAGCAAGGACTGTACTTTTTCTTTATAATAGTACTATTAGACACATAAATGAACGAGGTGAGCTCGATGTTTGATCGATTACAATCGGTAGAAGACCGTTATAATAATTTAAATGAATTGCTTAGTGATCCAGATGTTGTCAATGACACAAATAAGCTAAGAGACTATTCAAGAGAGCAATCGAATTTGCAGCCAACAGTGGATGCTTATCGAGAATATAAGGAAGTAAAAAGCCAATACCAAGATGCAAAGCAAATGCTTGATGAAAAGCTTGATGCTGACATGCGAGAGATGGTAAAGGAAGAGGTAAGTGAGCTAGAAGGCCAAATCGCTGAGCTAGAAGAACGCTTGCGTATTTTATTGATACCAAAAGATCCGAATGATGACAAAAACGTTATTATGGAAATTCGTGGAGCAGCTGGTGGTGACGAAGCTGCACTATTTGCAGGTAACTTGTTCCGAATGTACAGCCGTTTTGCGGAGACGCAAGGCTGGAAGATCGATATTATGGAATCCTCACCTACAGGTCTAGGTGGATTTAAAGAGATTATCTTCATGATTAATGGTAACAATGCCTTTTCTAAGATGAAATATGAAAATGGTGCACATCGTGTGCAACGTGTTCCGGAAACGGAGTCAGGTGGACGTATTCATACTTCAACTGCAACTGTTGCAGTACTTCCGGAAGCTGAGGAAGTAGACGTGGATATTCATGAAAAGGATGTGCGAGTGGATACTTTTGCATCTTCAGGTGCCGGTGGACAATCGGTTAACACAACGATGTCAGCTGTTCGTATGACTCATTTACCTACAGGTATTACTGTTTCAATGCAGGATGAAAAATCTCAAATTAAAAACAGAGAAAAAGCAATGAAAATCCTTCGTGCTCGTGTTGCGGACAAGTTTCGTCAAGAGGCACAAGCGGAGTATGATGCAGTTCGTAAGTCTGCAGTAGGTACCGGAGACCGCTCAGAGCGAATTCGTACTTACAATTATCCACAAAATCGAGTGACTGATCATCGTATCGGTTTGACTATTCAAAAGCTGGACCAAATTTTAGAAGGCAAGCTGAACGAAGTCATTGATGCGCTAATTTTAGAGGATCAAGCAGAAAAACTAGAAAGAATGAATGATACGAATGTCTAAGACAATCTATGAGGCCCTAAATCGGGCTTCTTCTTTTTTAGGGGAAAATAATCGTGAAAAAGAAGTAGCCCGCTATCTATTACAATTTGTCCTTGGAAAAAATTATTCGCAGCTTATGATGGCTATGTATGAGGAGATATCCACAGTAGATTTTAATACTTTCTGGAGCTATGTAGAGGAGCATACGACGGGAAGACCCTTTCAATATATTATTGGTCAGGAAACTTTTTACGACCGAGAGTTTTTAGTAAATGAGTCTGTTTTGATTCCTCGCCCAGAAACGGAAGAGTTAATAGAAGAAGTAAAAAAACGCGCATCCGTAATATTTAGAGATGGGGCTCCCCTGCATATAGCAGATATAGGAACAGGGAGCGGAGCAATAGCTGTAACTATTCAAAAAGAAATACCTCATTCTCTAGTAACAGCAACCGATATTTCTGAAAAGGCGCTAGAGGTTGCAAGTCATAACGCTAGGCGACTTGAGGCAACTATTAATTTCAAGCACGGAGATTTATTGCAGCCGATTATGGATGAAAAGTGGGACATAGTGTTATCTAATCCTCCTTATATTGGGCATGATGAAGCTCCATCCTTATCAGATACAGTCATCGATTTCGAGCCACATTTAGCTTTGTTTGCTGAGGAGGATGGATTACAGCTTTATCGAAAAATGGCTGTAAATCTCCCAAGTTTGATGAAAATACCAAGTTTAATAGGTTTTGAGATTGGCTATGAACAAGGAGAGGCAGTAGCAAATATGCTTCAAAAGGCTTTTCCTAATGGGAAGGTAGAGATTGTTAAGGATATCAATGGAAAAAATCGTTTTGTTTTTTGTACAAATGCTGAATAAGATATGAATCTATTGGTAACAATGTTCCTAAGGGAGGAATGTTATATGTTACCAGATTACGAGATAAAAAGAGCAACCTCAGTAGGACAAAAAATTGACGCAACAATTCTATTTGTATGGATGCTATTAGTCATTCAAACATTTTTGTTTTTGTTTATCCACGATACAGAACAAACTGAAGCGATGCGCTTTCGCTTAGTTGCAAATAGTAATACTGTCTACGATCAACAGGTAAAGAAAGAAGTACAGGAAATAATAGCTCCAATGCTTATCAATTACGAGATGAACCCAGAACAAACATATACAGAACTTGAGAAAGTTGTGGAAAGCTTATCATCAAGCTTCCAAGAAAAGATGACAATTACTAAGGGGCAAACTATGTTCCCTCCTAAGGAATGGGAGAGTGGAATTGCTGCTCAAACCAATGTCGAGGCGATTGTCATTTCAATTGGAAGTGGTAGAGGAGACAATTGGTGGTGTGGCCTATTTCCAAAGGCTTGTTATAAAGAAGAAGTAAAAGAGGAAAAGCCTAAGTTTTTTGTATGGGAATGGTTAAAGAAGAAATTTTCCACATAGTTTTCCACAATAATCTGAAAGTTATCAACATTTTGTGGATAAGAATGGAAGAAGGGAGAGATTATGTATGAATACAAAAATTTTAGCTGTGGGTAACTTGTCCACAGAAGAAGCAACTTATGCACAAGCTGTTCATTTATTAGAGTCTGGTGAAGTTGTTGCTTTCCCAACTGAAACGGTTTACGGCTTAGGAGCAGTTGCTACTAATGAACAAGCAGTAGCAAAAATATTTGAAGCAAAGGGAAGACCACAGGATAATCCCCTTATTGTTCATATTGGCTCTAATGAAGAAATTCATGAGTTTATTTCGGATATACCGAAAATAGCGCAGGAGTGCATGGATGCATTTTGGCCAGGACCATTGACGCTGATATTACCATTAAAGCCAGGCATATTAGCGAACAATGTTAGTGCAGGATTGAATACGGTTGGAGTAAGAATGCCTAATCATCCAGTAGCTTTAAAACTATTAAGACAACTAAAGCAACCGGTTGCCGCTCCAAGTGCCAATAGAAGTGGAAAACCAAGTCCGACGAAAGCAAATCATGTATTCCACGATTTAAACGGAAGAATTCCTTCCATAATTGATGGTGGAGTAACAGGAATGGGATTAGAATCAACAGTGTTAGATTGTACTAGTGAAATACCAACTATCCTGCGCCCAGGTGGGATTACGAAGGAAATGCTTGAGCAAGTCATTGGCCCTGTTAATGAAGCTAAGCTGACAGATCGAGCGGAAGCACCAAGAGCGCCAGGGATGAAGTATGCTCACTATGCACCAAATGCTCCTGTTTTTTTAATAGATGCGTCGTTAAATTCTATTCGTAAAGCTATTGAAAGCATACATAGAGAACAAAAAAAAGCGGCTCTAATTGCAACAGAGCAGTTCCAGTTGCCAGAGGCTGACTATTATTTCACATTAGGAAACGACGGCCAAATAGATGAAGCTGCTCATTTGTTGTATCAGGCGCTTAGAAGTTGTGACGATACGGATGCGGATATAGTACTCGTTCCAGTATTTCCGAAAACAGGAGTTGGAGCGGCGATTATGAATCGTTTAGAAAAAGCCGCAAATGGCAAATGGTATTTGGGAAATGACTAAGAAAAGCAAAAAAGACTTTTAAGTGCCATTTCTTATTACAGATACTAGAGAAAATTTAAGAGGACGATCTTGGCGTAAGTCAGGATCAGGCTTCTTCCTTAATTTTTGGTATCCTAAATTATTACCTTATAGATATTCTGGATTAATCGTATATTACATTTTTTCCTTGTTCACTTAACTTTTTTAATGATGTAAGCATATGATTTACTTCTTCGTCGGAATGTCTTTCCCATGAACTTAATTCAGCGATTATTTTCAAAGGAGATTTAGAACGATAAGAACGTGTTGGGTTTCCAGGAAATCTTTTGTCAGTTAAGTTCGGATCATTTTCAAAAAAACCTAATGGTTCTACAATATAAATTCTTTCTTTTGATTTAGATCTTGCCAATTCGGCACCCCATTTAGCAGCATCTAAGGTTGCAGTAAAATAAATATAGTTAGATTTTTTATCTTGGTAATTTGATAAGTGTTGGGCTTCTAATAAATCTCCAATTTTTAGTTCTGCTTTAGTACCATGAAAAAAAGGACCGTTATCTAGGATATCTGTTTTGTCATTCATATACTTATACACTCCTTATATTTTTAGATTTGGAATACTAGTATAGTATGGGGATTATAAAAAGAGTAGTCTATATTTAACCTGTAAGTAATGGTATAATGTAAGTAGAAAGAATGATATTGAACGACAATTACCTTTTTACCTTTTAATTAGCAATAATTTTTTGTGTGAAAAATAATACTTAAGCTTACAGTGCTGTAGTTATACAAGACCATCAACTTGATGGTCTATTTTTACGTCCAAAAACATCAATTAGATATCGGTGGTCCATTGTGTGAAATGTTACACTTAAATTAACGAAGCAGCTTAGAAGGAACTATTCGATGGAACAGAGAACATTACTTAAGATAAAAAGTCTTGCGGAGGAGACAATGAAAAAAACTCTGATTTTTATACTCTTATGTGTATCAATGGTACTTACATCTTGTGTTGGACCATATACATCGACAACGTCTTATTTGAAAATAATAGAAAAAGGTCACTCGGACAATTATAAGGAATACTGGATAAAAGCTTATGACCCGAATAATGACACGGAAGAAGATGCTTTTAAAATCGTTGTAAATGAAGCGCAAAAAAATTACGCCTGTAACTCAAATAGTAAAAAAGATTTTTTACTGTTCTGGGTGAAGAATATTGCAGGCACTTAACCAATTTCCAGAAGGATCTTTAAATCCAAAACCTCCAAATTCGCCTTGTAAATTTAAAGGACCAACTTCAACTTGTTTTCCTTCAAGCCACTCATATAATTCTTTTAAGGAAGGAGTATAAAAGTCAATTACGCTATGAACGATATTAGTATTTGTATTTCTGAATGATAATCCATTAATTTCTTCCGTTTCAACCAAAAAAATCGTTGGAACTCCTTTTGATTTCATAGTAAGCATAGCATTTTTTTCTCCTTGAAAGTGGACTTCGGCACCAAGGATATCGATATAAAACGCTATAGATTCTTCTAAATTAGTAACAGGTATTTCCATTGTTGCAATATGTGATATTAAATTAGTCATAGTAGCCTCCTGTGTTTTGTTTACACATATATTTTTCTACACTCAATTAAGAAATCCCTCTTAAGTTTCAAGCCTTTTATGGAACAAACGTTGCAGGATAATTGAATAAAGAAGATTGAAAGGAAAGTAATTCACACAAAAAAAATGGAGGTATAAAAGGTGGACATATTACTCTGGATATCTATTGGTTTCATAATAATCGGATTTGTTGTTCTCATTTCTATGAAAAAAGGTATGGAAAGTAAGCTCGATTTTATAACAGCAAATAGGGAAGAAGAGGAAAGTTTAACAAAATCTAAATCCATCATTTGGTGGATAGTGAGCACCACAGCTTGGGGAATAGTGAGTATGATCCTTATTGTTTGGTGGTTTCATAATCACTTTGGATAACTGTTGGTTCAATTGTACTTGCAAACGGGTAGCTTTACTTCAAGAAGGAGTAAAGCCTTTTTGCTGCCTTTTGAGGTGACTTTTTCATATTGAACTAACGACGTAGGTTAGTTGAAGAAGAGAGCTCTATACTATAATTGAAAAATTAATGAAAAGCCAAAGGGGGATGACAGCTTGAATATGCAATTTTTAAGTTTTTCTGAAAGACCATTTAAAGGCACTGAACTTATGATGCTCTATAAAAATGCAGGTTGGTGGGAAGAAAGAAATGAGCAAGATATTGAAGAAATGCTAAAACAAAATATATCAATTGGTGCGTGGATTGACGATAATCTTATTGGGTTCGCAAGAGCGATTTCAGACAATAAATTTAGGGCATACATTGAAGATGTAGTTATACATAATGAATTTCAACATACAGGTATAGGAACGAAACTTGTATCAAAATTGTTGGACGAACTCACTCATATTGATGTTATTAGCCTATTTTGTGGAGAAGATTTAATTTCGTTTTACGAGAAAAATAACTTTAAGTTCAGTAAGTCTCAATATGTATTGCATAGAAAATGAAAAATTTATTTGTAGGGTGATAAGTAGATGATAGGAATAAGTATTGCAACGAAGTGGGAATATGAAGCGACACTGGAATACTTTAGCGTAAAAAATAACGAACGTTTTGGTTATGCATATGGCGAGTATTTCATAAGAACAATTAATGATACTGAGCTTGTTTTTTATAGTACAGGTGTAAGAAAAGTAAATGGTGTTGGTGGTAATCAATATATGATTTCTAAATTTAATTTAACTAAAGTAATCGTTGCTGGAACATGTGCAGGAATAGATGATAAGTTCAGTAATTTGGATATTTTTGTACCCGATAAAGCCGTTCAATATGATTGTACAGTAAAAGAAACTGAGCCTCTTATTAAACAATCCTTCATAGTCAATATTGATTTATCGAAATATGGAAATGATTTTTATACAGGAACAATTGGCACCGCTGATAAAGCAGTAGTTATGTGGAAGGACTATTTAGAACTTAAAGAAAACGAAATAACAATAGCCGATACAGAAGCGGGTGCGATTGCTTATACCTGTAAGAAGAATGATGTTGAATGTATTATAATTAAAGGAATATCTGATTTTCCAACAGATGAAAGAAACTCTGATAAATTCGAATCGAACATTGAACAGATTAATGTTTATTTAGAAAACACACCCAAAGTTATGAACAAAATATTTAGCAAATATTTAAAAAGATTTATTTAAATAAATTTAAAGTTAAATAGAAAGATTATGATTGTTGATGAAACTTGTCTTTTATTGAACTGTTGTTTTCGGATAGTTCCAAATCCTTTATTTTTTGTGCTTCCGGTAAATATATTGTAGTAGGTGTTAACTGGAATGCGAAGTTGATTGGGGTGGAAGTAGAGCCTTCTGAATTACTTGAAGAATTGGAAGAAATATGTGGAAAATAAGCTTATTGAACGAACGGGTGCTTTACATAAGGAGAAGAGCCTTATTCTTCTTAAACTAACGCAGCAGTAAGAATAACAGAGAGGTTATTTAATGTAAGATGTAATAAGCCTAATAGATACAAGTAAAATAAGCGTTGATGAATCAGATATAAAGGCAACAGAAGATAAGTTAGATGCAGTCTTCCTAGAGCAATAGAAGGAACTTTTCAAGTTAATCAATAATGCCGAAATAGGTGAATGGACACTTTATCCTATCAAAGACCATAGAAATTCAAAATAGACTTGGGATACTTTAAAACCGAGAAAAGGACTGTAAAAAAAATATGGTTACTGGGGACCAAACATGACGGTTGAGTATATTAATTTTAGTAAAAGAAAGTAGGTAAATATGAAGTATTTAAAAATAGTCTTCATAATATATACAGTAATTTGTATTATCGATGCTTTGCTATTATATAAAAAATATAGTAGAGTCCAAAAATCTCAAGAGGACATGGAACAGTTGAAAAAAACCATAAAAAGAAATTTTTTATTTTTAGTAATCTTTTTATTAATGGGGTTTATACTAATAACCCTTCGCTAATAGTGGTGGTATTTCTTATTTGTTAAAAAATTAATTTGATTCATAATGAAGCTTATAGTAATCTTATTATTTTTGAATAATTTCCAGATATTTAGAGGGTTGTTAGATATATCATACAGTTATTCCATTAATATTATTTTTAAATTATTTATAGATATATATGACAGCAGAGTTTTAAATACGTTATTTAGAGTTTGCTTTGGATTGTTTTTTCTATTCGTAATTTGGCTTGTTCAACCTAATAGAAATAATGTGGACGATAAGATTAAAAGAGATTAATGAGGATTAATATTGTTTTATTACGTTAACATGGAACTTTGTTATTAAAGTAATGGGTGATTTACCTCAAGAAGGAGTAAAACTTTTTTCTTATTGAACCAATGCGGCAGAATAGTGAAAACTTGAATAATTATAAACAATAAGCCTGTATCTATGATTGTTTGGTAATCTAAGATACAGGTTTTGTATTTCAGTTATAATTGTAGGCATGCATTTCTATGAATATTATAAAGAAAAATTAAATATTAAACGTCGATTAGAATAGAATCTGTCTTCAATATTAAATATTTTTAAGAAATTGAACCTATTATGAATTGATAATCGTCTAATAGCAGAATTTGAAGTAGGTTGAAAGGGGGGAGTAAATTGGACAGAGAAGAAAAAGATTACATATTAGAAAAAATGATGATTGAATATGGTAATGAGTTGGTACGATTGGCATTTTCTTATGTGAAAGATACAGAGACAGCTAAGGATATGGTTCAAAATACGTTCATCAAATGCTACAAAAACCTTGATTCGTTTCGATTTGACGCACAAATAAAAACATGGCTATTTCGTATAACAATTAACGAATGTAAGGATCACTTAAAAAGTTGGAATTACAAAATGGTACAGGTAAAAAGTTTTATTAATGTAACAGCAAAGTCGATATTACCATCAACAGAAAAAACAGTTATTGATAAATACAATAATGAAGAAATAAAAGATACTATTTTTTCTCTACCAAAAGTGTATCTAGAAGTCGTTTATCTATACTATTATGATTCATTTACGACGGAGGAAATTGCCGAAGTTTTAGATATTCCAGTGAATACAGTGAAAACTCGATTGAGAAGAGCAAAACAAAGGCTAGAGTCGATGATAAAGGAGGCGGAACTAAATGGCAGATAAACGATTAAGAGATAGATTTTATAATGCGTCAGATCAAGAACTAAGGTTTACGAAAGAAGATCGTAATGAAGTATTTGAACAAATTCATAAACTGGAGAAGAATCATCATGAACAAAAGAAGTTTCATGTTTCTTCTAAAAAAATTGTTCCATTTACAGTTTCCTTATTATTGATAGGCTTGAGTATGTTCTTGTTTCTTCCATCGATTCTATCTGGAAACTTCAATAAAGAATCTAACAGCAGTAATGCAAGTGAATCAGTATTCCAGGAAGATGAGTTATTAACCACTCTATTTACGGTGAAAGATGACAATCTTAGAATTCCTCTTAACCTTTTACTTACTTATAGTAAAGATAAAAAGACGATGAAAGTTCTATCTATCCCTCGTGATACTTATGCTCCGATAGTGGATAAGAATGATGGGACTACTTCATATGATAAATTGACATTTGCTTATGCCTACGGTTCGGGAGGGGCTGAAAATGTAAGAACAACAGTTTCTAAGTTATTTGATTTACCCATCGATTATTATGCTGTTATGGATCTAGAAACTCTTTCAACGTTGATTGACTCAGTGAATGGTATAGAATACTATTTGGAAGAAGATATTCAAGTAAGAGCTATATCTAGAGTGTCATTTGAATTCGAAAAGGGGACGAATCGTTTGAATGGAGAAGAGGTTGTGGCATTAATGATGGCTGCTACAGTAGGAAAATTGGGTGAAGAAAACCAGTTAAACCTAATGAATGCGTTTATAAATCAAACATTAAACGTATTACCACAAACACAATTAAAACAATTTGCTACTAAAATAGAAGGCAATATTCCAATTGAACAATTGTTAGAGAATAAAATGGAATCTGACTTGATACAATCGGTATCATTAATCGATGGAATGAAAGATGTAATGATAGATGAGGCTTACTATATTAAATTTGAAAAAGATTTTTTAAATTCTATTTCAAAAGAGTTAACCACATTTAACTAAAAAAATTTTGGTGTATTTAGTAATTACTTACAGATGTAATTTTGTACTAAGAGAATTTAAAGGTGTATTAATTAAATGTAGATTAACGCACTTTTTAAGAGTGATGTTCAACTAAAGGGTGCTTTACTTCAAGAAGGAATTGAATAGAGGTAGAAAAGTTGAGGAGAAAGCAAATACTCTATTACCTGTTTTGGAACAGTTTTGTGATTGGGGAGAAAAAAACCGCAATAATTAACATGGAGTTAAACAAGTAGCTGTCTGTAAGGATAGCTTTTTCTTAGAACCAATGCCGCAGGTTAGTTTAATAAGTTATGTAGTGGAAACTTTATTGGTTGGTTTACCGTATTTATTACAAGGAGTTTAAATTTTTAGGTAATTAAAACGAAAAGGAGGGTGGCTTTGGAGTATAATAAATCAAATGTTGAGTATAAGAAAAAGAAACTTAATAAATTGTTAAAGATATTCATAATGATTGGTTTGTTAATTGTTGGACTTATCGGATATGGAGTTTATTGGGCTTTCTTTGATATGAATAGGTTGCCGACAGGAGAATATCTAACTGAAGAGATATCACCTGGTGGAAAGTATACATTAAAAGCATATGTCATCAATGGTGGGGCAACAACATCATATTTTGTTCGTGGTGAGTTGGTATTTAATATTAAAGATAAAAAAACTAAAAATATCTATTGGAACAATCAAGAAGACACCGCCACTATTTCTTGGAAGGACAATAACACAGTAGAAATTAATGGACATACGTTAGATGTGAAAAGGGATAAATTTGATTTTAGGAATCAATAATAATTTCCTTTCTTATTGAACTAACGAGGGCTTTAGTTAACAAGGGGCTACCTGTAAGGGTAGCTTTTTCTTATTGAACTAACGTTGCAGATTAGTTGAACAATGATAAACAACTACAAAGGAGTGAGAATATGATTATTGCCTATGCCTTTCTATTAATAGGGGCTTTTAATGCCTATCTTGTGCGTTATATTTTGTTTGAATTTGGTTTCTATATTGAAAAAGGTAAAACACGAAGAAAAAACTACGGTCAATACCGTTTGGCTTACAATGTCGTTTACTTTTATTATGTGGAGCATTGCAATGCTAGCAGCAGGCATTAATAATTAAGCTAACGAGGTGCTTTACTTCAGAAGGAGTAAAGCTTTTTCTTGTTGAACTAAAATCAAGAAAAAAATATATTGACGTTCGGAGGGGGCACTTTGTCAACAGAACGAGAAGCAATGATTAGATCCTTGAAACAACAAGTTACTCAACGTTACGAGAACGAGGTTTTAAGGGTTCTTTTCCTCACTTTTATAGGAAGTCAGAAATGGAGTACATATCCGAACTGGCGGAACAGCTAGATTAATTCACTGCTTGTTCAACTACCGTGTGCTTAGTTCAAGAAGGAGTAAAGATTTTTTCTTCTTAAACTAAAGGTGCAGGATAGTGTAAGAAGGAGTTTATTTTTATTTGTAGAATTATTATAAAAATAAGCAAAGGTAATGGGGGCAGACAGATGACGAATAGTAGTAACCAGGTAACCCTAAGAATTGGGAATATAAATGATGCAGAAGCTGTTCTAAAACTTCAAAAGGAAATTCTTTCAGAAAGTGAATTTATGATTTCGGTATTAGAAGAGTTTGAAGAAACTGTGGAGCAAATAAGAAACTGGATAGAGAAAATCTTAGCGAATGAAAGAGAAAAGCTAATCATGGCGGAAAGCAATGGGCAGATTGTTGGTTGTATTGTTTTTCGCGCAAAAAGTACTAAAAGGCTTTTACATACTGGTTCTTTTACGGCAATGGTCAAAAAAGAGTTCCGCAATCAAGGCATTGGTAAACTGCTGATTAAAGAACTTTTAAACTGGGCGGAACACAACCCTTTAATAGAGAAAGTTAGTTTAGGTGTTTTATCAACAAATCAACGAGCAATCGAATTGTACAAAAATATGGGATTTGTTGAAGAAGGACGTAAAATTAAAGAAGTTAAGTTTAATGATGACTTATATGTAGACGATATACTTATGTATAAACTGGTTTAACAATCTATTTAAACGGAGAGCTACTATATAAAATAATTGTTTGTGAAGAAATGTACTTAAGCTAACGGGTCCTTTACTTCAATAAGGAGTAAAGCCTTTTTCCTTCTTCAGGTGATTGCATGAAATATACTTGTCCTTGCTGTGGATATAAAACTTTGGATGAAGAACCAACAGATACAGATGCAATTTGCAAAATATGCTTTTGGCATGATGACGGTGTTCAATTTCGAGACCCTGATTATGAAGGTGGGGCAAATGAAGTCTCATTAAAACAAGCACAAAAAAATTTATTAATTTTGGGGCATGTGAAGAATACTGTATTAAATTTGTCAGAAAGCCAAATAAGGAAGATATAAAAGACACTAATTGGAAACTACTTGATTAGTGATTTCTTATTCAGCTAAAGGGTGGTTTAGCAAAATATGGCCATCATTTCGGTGGTCTATTTATATGTATAAAACATAAGGTTGAACCCAGATATGCAAAGGGGTGTTATTGTGAAAAATATAATCACAATAAGTTTATTATTATTGATTTTTTTACTTTTTGCTGGTTGTTCTAATTATCAAGAGAGCTTTGCTATCACAGGGACAGTAGAGGAGATACTTGTTGAGGAAGAAATGTTAGTAATTAAAGAATACGGCGGAGTTGATGAAGGTAGAAAAGATGGAAATGTATACGAAATACCTGTTGATGAGGTAGAGAAATATAATATTGGGCAGAAACTTGAAATAACTGTCTTTTCTAATACTACTGCTGATATTTGGGATTTAGATTATATGAAGTTCGATATAAAAACAGTCGAAAGTTAAACTTCTTATTCAACTCCCATGAAAATTAAAAAATGCTCCAAATATACATAATTGCATAACAAAAGAGACTCAGAAATTGCTTTTTTTAAAAAAACTGAGCCTTCAGAATGTTTATATTAAGTTAAAAGGTAAATCAAGAATCAACTCCATATTCTTGTAAGAATAAAGGCAGGCTGGTGCAATAACCAGAGTAGGATTAATCTACCATGAGTGCTACTCATATAGAGTGCGACAGTCTGTGATGCAACGTGGTCGTCGGAGTCAGACTAACGGATGGGCTCAATGGCAACATAGTTGATCGACCTTCTTCGCCAGCCATAGTATCCTATACCCGATTTTCACATTTTCATTCTCTGTGGCGTAGCGCTGGTTTTGCGCTATATGGATGGCTAACGGTGCAGTTTAGTGCAAGAAGGATAGTGATTACATATATCTCTTTTTGATGGAAGGCGTGTATGAATGAAATTATTAATAATCCAACCAAAACTTGAAAAACATATTGAACAGCTCGAAGCTGAACTAAAAAATAACCCTGATGTTGATGTAGTCATTTTTCCAGAGGGGTATCTAAATGAAAATGTTAAAAAAGCATGTGATTTAGCTAAAAGATATAATACTATCTTAATCGGCGGACATAAAAGGCTACAAGAAAGACCAAAAGACAGAGTTATAGTAATAAATCGTATGGGTGAGATAATTTTAGATAGAGTAAAGTATAGTACAACATCTTTCGTAGTAGTAGAGGGCTTGAAAATTGGTCACATTCTTTGCGATGAGTTAATGGTACAAGGAATTAAGGGTGAAGAATATAATGACGTAGACTTAATTGTACATCCAATTGGTGTAGGGATGTTTAGCAATGAACAGTTCGAAGAATGGATTACAGAAGCAGCAAAAATCGCAATCAAATATAAAACAATGGTTATTGGGACTAGCCACGCTGATGGTTTATTTGGAGATACAGGTATTTCTATACCAATTGCTTATTGTATTGACAAAGATGGTTCAGTTGTTTTTATATCAGAGAACGATGTCCGAGCACGAATTTTAAATTTTGAAACAAAAGAAGTGTTAGTTCTAAGTGAAGGCTTAATTCTTCAAGATTAGTTTGTGAAGAATTGCACTTAAAGTAACGGGTGCTTTAGTAAAGATCATTGGGATGCTTAGGAAACTCTTTTTTCTTATTGAAGTAAAGGGGCAGTTTGTTCAATAAGAAAAAAGAAGATAAAATCAAGAGGTAAAAAATGAAAAAAACAAATAGTTATACTTATTTTGGAATAGGTAGTAAAGGAAAAATAGATCATAGAGGCTTCGTTGCTTATGAAAGTGGTATTTTCAATCCAGATGATATAACTAAGCTACTTGGAATACAACCATTTAGCAGTTGGAACTATGGTGATACAAGAAGGAATGGTTTGAAGTATTTGTTTTCGGATTGGTCTGCTGAAAAATCTAACGTAGATAGGTTAGATGTTGAAGCGCAATGTATGGACACCATTAAAAATCTAAAAAATAAAATATCACTACTAAAGGAAATCAAGGAACAATATGATGTACACTATGTAATCATGATTGTTCCCAGTATTTATGGCGAAGAAAAACCACTAATGGGTTTTAATGAAGAAATAATTGAATTCTGCTATTTAACAGGTACTACCATAGAGGTTGATATGTATGTGTATCCAGATGAAGTTGAGAGTATATAGATACTAACCTAACGGATGCTTTAGCAAAACATGGCCATCTTTCGATGATCTATTTTTATATCCAAAACATTAAGTGGAACCCAGCTATGCATTGTGAAATGCTAGATTTAAACTAACGGTGCAGTTTTAGTCTAAGAATTCGCTTTGAATATGGTAAAATATAGTTTATATTTCATTACTTGGGGATAGGGGATGTAATATGAATAAGACGGTTGAAGCTTTTAAAAATATGTTCTTGGATTTAGTTTCGATGGGTAAAGGCTTAGTATATGGATTTGTAATGATTGGATTGTTGATTTTAATTGGTGGTGCTTTATTATACGGTATTCTGTTTCTAAGAAATCTTATGTTTTAACCATTGTTTATGAATTTGAAATTAATTTCCTTGTTCAAAGAGGTGCTTAAGCAAAATATGGCCGTCGCATTTCGAAGGTATATTTTTATGTCCAAAACATTAAGTGGATCCCAGATAGCATTGTGAAATGTTACGTTAAAACTAACGGTGTAGGTTAGTTGAAGTACAATCTATAACTTTAGTACGTATTATGCATCTAATTTTTTAAAGGGGTTGTTATTGTGAAAAATAAAATCACAATAAGCTTTTTCAAACTTGCGAACAGAATAGCGTACAATGGACGGTCTTATCCATCTATATTTATAGTAAAAGCCTCATTACTAAAGAAAATTAGTAATGAGGCTTTAAGCTTAAAAAATACTATTTTTCTTCGATATAAGTCAGTGTTTTTCCAGTCAGTCCAAATAATATAGTCAAGATCGGACTAAGCAAGCAGAAAAATGCAAATGGTAAGTAGTCGAGTGTTGTAACAGCCAATACATTCGTAATGAAAATTCCACATACACTCCATGGTACAAGGGGGTTTACAACCGTACCAGCATCTTCCATTACGCGTGCTAAGTTTTTATTCGCTAAACCAACTTTTTTAAATTGTGCTTGGAATGCTTCTCCAGTCAATAAAATTGATAAGTACTGCTCTCCGATAAGTGTATTCACCCCAATTGCGGTAAAAGCAGTTGCTGCAATAACAGAACTAACTTTCTTTAGCGAACTTTCCACTTTCATCAGTAAGCTTTGAACTATGCCGAGTGTAAACAAAAGTCCACCCATACTTAAGGCAAGAAGAACAAGCCCAATCGTAAACATCATGCTATTAATGCCTCCCCTAGAAAGTAAGGAGTCTATTGCTTCAATACCTGTGCTAGATGTAAAACCATAAAATAGTATATTCAATACTTCACTAAAACTAATAAAGTGATGGAAATAGGAAATAAGTATAGCAACAACTGATGTTAAAGCTAAAGATAATATAGCAGGCACTTTCTTAATGGAAAGTATAACGAGTAAAACAAGGGGGATTAATGTATACCAATGAATCATCCCTGTTTGGAGTAGTCCTGCTTGAAATTCATTTAGTTGCTCGAGCTCTTGAAATTCTTTGTTTGGCGATAAAATTCCATATCCAATTAGCGAAATAAAGAATGCTGGGATCGTTGTCCATCCCATATTCCGAATATGTTCAAATAAATCTACCTGAACGATAGCAGATGCAAGATTTGTAGTATCTGACAGTGGAGACATTTTGTCTCCGAAAAAAGCTCCTGAAACAATGGCTCCAGCTGTAATAGCTAAAGAGATATCCATAGCACTAGCCATTCCAATAAAAGCAACACCTATTGTAGCTACTGTTGTTAGGGAACTTCCTATCGATAAACCAACGATACAAGTTACTAGAAATACAATAGCATAAAAAAAGTGTGGCGTAATAAATTGAAAGCCTAAGTGAATAAGTGTTGGAATCGTACCACCCATCATTAAGCTACTTACTAATATACCAATAAAGAAAAAGATGAAAATTGCGCCAAGGCCCGCTTTGGCACCATCTACTAGTCCTTCTTCTAGTTTTTTGTAAGGTACTTTCTTCATAAGACCATAAGTTATAAGTAATAGAACTGCCAGTAAGATAGGCATATGAGGAACTGAATCAAATTTTATGATACAAAGCGCCATTATAGCGATAATCATAGTACTAAGTAGTGCCGCCTCCGCAAATGAGGGGGAGATTGTGGAACGAATACGAAACATTGTAAATCCTCCTAATAATAGTTTTTAGGAATGAAAAAAAACCTTCCAATCCCTATAGCTAGGGACGAAGGAAATCTCCGCGGTACCACCCTATTTGTCGAACAATTTGTATGTTCAACCACTTCATTAAAAACGAGTTTACTTGATTGTTGTAATTCATCTATCATGTTTACCTGAACTTTCACCAACCGTTCAGTCTCTTTGTGCTGGGTACATGCAGATTACTAGGACAATCACTCGTACATATTATGCTTTCGCGATTCAACGCTTTCAATCACTAAAGTAATTAGAATTTTATCATGTTTTACCGCACTGTCAAGAGGTATTATTTAAAATGTAGTGAGTTTCCTAGCTAACTGGATTTTACCAATGATAGTAGGAGCGGCAATAAGGGAGGATGAATTCCAAGAATTAACCCGATGGTTTTTTCGTTTAAAAAACAGTTCTTCAACTAGCGGGTGCTTTACTTCAAGAAGGAGTATAGCTTTTTTTCTTATTGAACTAAAGGTGCAGTTTATTTTAAGAAAATAATTGGAATTTTTATGGTAAAATATAAATGATTAATAGATGATTTTATGTTAAGGATTTTCAATCACAGGGGGTGCAGAATAATGAAGCTAATAACATTCGCATTTACAGGATTATTGGTAAGTGGATTATTAACTGGATTTACGAAGGAAGAAACGAAAGTTGAACAATATAAAACAGAAGACACGGAAGTTGAACAAGTAAAAGCAGAAGCCGAAGTCAACGACCCGAAGACGTGGAAGGATGTTTCAACGCCTGAAGGCTTCAACAGTAATGGAATAGAACCAACGTTGGAAGCTTGGATTGCCTATCACGCTGAAGATATTGCCAAAACAACCGACGTCAAAGAATATTACCCGAGGGCAAATCGTCTCAGATCGGAAATGAAATATTTTCGGATTCAAGGTGAAGACCTTCAAAAAGACTTTGAAAATTTGGAGGTGCTTCAAACTTTGATGGGTAATCTTGTTTATTCTATTTCGGTGGCAGAAGAGCAAGGGATTGAAACGTCAGGAACCTATGACGAATTAAAAAAATCTTTTAGGTATTTCACCGAACTAGTTCACGATATCGACATTGTAATAAATCGCGATGGAAAGGGCGAAACTTTTGGGTTCACGCACCAATTAGACGGGAAAAAGGTTAAGGAAATGGAAACGTTCATCTATATAGATTAACTAGTTTTGAGGTCACTTCAAGAAGGAATACTGCTTTTTTTGTTGAACCTATTAAGCTAACTGGTGCTTTACTTAAACAAGACTATCAGTTTTGATGGTCTATGGTTGTGCTTAAACTATCGGGTGCTTACTTCAAGAAGGAGTAACGCCTTTTTTCTTGTTGAACTAACGGATCAGTAATTTAGTTGAATAATAGTATTTAATTTGTTTTCAACAATCTGAAGATTAGGGGAGTTGTGTTAATAGAAGTTTTTCAAGAAGATGAATAATAAAGAATCACTTAACTGGAAAAAGGGAATTGCTTTTGGTTTTTATACTTATATGTTAATAACAGTTGTAAACTATTTTTATTATTTATCAACTGAAAATGGCTTTTTTTCTCCGACTTTTATTTTTTGGAGTGGTCTATTAGCTGCTTTTGCGTATGATTTTATTTTAAATCTTATAGATAAAAAACAATCCAACATTAAATTATCTTAATTGAGAAAGTCATTCTTATTGCACTAAGTTGAGCTTAGTTATAGATCATGGATTGCAAATGCATTTCTTTTTTTCTTGTTTAGCTAATGTCACAGGGTGAAACAATTGTGATTATTAAACGTAGAATGAATTGAATGGAGGTAATGTTACTGTGTATGGTATTGAACCGATATTTTGGCTTAAGTTAATCTTCTTGATAGTAATCCTTTCATTATTGTTTATTGTTTTTGGTTCAGTTATGAGAAGATGGTTGAAAGTTGAAAAGAAGAAGTTTTTTTCACATAATCACGTGAATGAAAAACACAAAAAATTGGATTGGACGATTAGAATAGTTTTCATCGCTTTTATAATATTGGGATCTTTTATTAATGCCACTTTAGAGTTTTCAGAACGAATTTGGTTCTTAGAGCCATGGTATTTATTATTCGGTCTAACTATATTGTCTGAGACGGTTCGAGCATTGATGGAATGGAAATATGCGGATAATAAAAACTCATATATTTTTACTTTGAGTCAGTTAGTTTTTGGCATGATATTAGTAATTTCAATATTAACAACTAACTTTTGGGGGATAGTTTAAGGAACTTTGTTTCTTAAACTAACTGGTGCTTTACTTTAAAAAGGGTAAAGCTTTTTTCTTGAGGACTAAATTATTTTATTTATACTTTTGCTTTTCGTAATATTATTAGGAGTTTTATGGTTTTAAACTTTATTGCTTTTTCGAAAAACTTAAAGAATGGAAAAGCACTCTTAAACCTTGCTCTATTGTAGTTTAATTTAATAAAACTTTTTGAAAGGATGTGTCTAAAGAAATGGAAATAACAAATAAACGGAAGTTTTTTCAGTGGGGCGGGTATTTTGTAATAACGCTTACTCTTCTTTTAAGTATAGTGCTGAATATATCTGAAAACACACTGGATGCTTTCAAATGGACTGGGCTAGGGCTAGGGGTTTTTCTAACGTTGATTTCCTTTTTATTTCCCGATAAGAAGTAAAAGGATGGTACAAAGAATATCAACAAATGAGTGCTTTAATTGAAGAAGTAAAGCTTTTTTCTTATTTGAAAGGTGCATTTTAGTTGAGGAAGGAAATGATAAAATTTGTTATCGTATTTTAAAATAGATAAAGTAATCTTATATTAAATATTAAGAGAATGGGGGAATTCAATTGAGTATTAAAGAAATAACGATAGTAAATAGAGAAAAGGTTGTTTCATTTTTTAAGGAGCATTGGGGAAGCACTGAAATGGTAATTTCAACAGGTGTTTATCAATGTGATACATTGGATGGTTTCATTTTTGAGGGAACTAATCAGATTATTGGTTTGGTTACGTATGTCATTAAAGATAATGAAATGGAGATTATTTCGTTAGATAGTCTCCAAGAAGGAAAAGGTATTGGATCTTCATTAATGAAAAGTGTTGAATACATAGCAAAGCAGAAAAAAATACAAGTAGTAAGTTTAGTAACAACAAATGATAATTTGAACGCTTTAAAATTTTATCAAAAAAGAGGTTACAGAATAACGTCTATTATTCCTAACGGTGTAATCAAGGCACGAAGCTTAAAACCTTCAATACCTTTAATAGGACATGAAGGGATTCCATTAAATGATGAATTAATATTAAAGAAAATATTGTAGTTACATAAAAATTATTGAGGATTGCTTATTTAATGGGATTTCTTCTTTGACTAACGGAGCTTTAGTAAAAAACGGACATTGGAGAAAAAGAGCTTGTAGATTCATTTTGCTGCTCATTTTTTATATGTATTTATAAATAAGCCATGCATCCATACATAAATTACTTATGATTACAGCGACAGGTCCGACTCCAGTGGGATAAGTGATACAGATAAGAGGTGGCTAATCGTTCACCCCACGGAAAGCGTCCATCCAAAGCGGAAATCTGCCATCTATTGTCCATATTTTTACGTAAAACAATTATATAGATAGAAATATATCCTTCTTTAAAAAAGGTTGTCTATAATTTGTATTCTCTTCCCTTTTTTTGCATACATTTAATTATGCAAATAGACGGGAGAGATTTTTTTGTGGACAGAAATAATAGCAGGACTCTTAATGTCGGTCGATGTACTTATCTTATTTTCTCTTGTATCATATAGAAAACAGGTTTTGACTCTTGCGGCTTGGGTGGCATCATTACACATGCTCTTTCCCTTAATAGGATATTATGCAGGTGTTTTAGTACAAACCTACTTACAGCAGGCGAGTCCTTATTTGTCAGGGGTTCTTCTTTCGTTGGTTGGACTTCAAATGGTACTATCCAAATCACCAAAAGAAACTCCGATCATGCCCCCCTTCGTATTAGCGATAGTGGCAAGTCTAGATACCTTTTCTGTGAGTATTTCATTTGGTATGCTTCAAGTGGAAAAGCTAATCTTTATACTAAGCTCTGGATTCTTCGCATTTGTCGGCGTAATAATTGCCCAGAAGATTATATTTAAAAAGACAGTGATGAACAGAGGAATCATTATGAAGCTTGCAGGTGTAGTTCTATTAACAATGGGCCTATTAACACTTCAAAACATACAATAATATCAAAGTATATTCGTAATCCAATATATAATAGAGACGAGGAATGATCGCAGTGAATATTTTATTTGTTTGTACTGGTAATACATGTAGAAGTCCCATGGCAGAGGCTATTTTAAAATCTAAAAATCTAAAAAACATACAAGTTCAATCCGCAGGTATTTATGCTTCGGACGGCGAGAACATGTCCGCTAACAGTCGTAAAGTACTAGAAAATAAAGGGGTTCCTTTTGCTCATAAGTCTTCATCTCTACAGCCTTCTACGGTTGAGTGGGCAGATCTTATATTAACGATGACTGCTGCGCATAAGCAAGCTATTATTTATGCCTTTCCAGAAGCAATTTCTAAGGTTTATATGTATAAAGAATTTGCAACTCCGGACGATATACAGGATGTAATGGATCCTTTTGGTGGGAATATAGGTATATATGAACAAACATTTGAAGAACTAAATGTATTAACAGAGGAACTAGTGAAGAGACTATAGGGGGAAAAGGGATGAAAGAAAAGAGAAAGAGGAACGCTTTTGGCATTCAAAAGAAAATTGTTCTATTTGTAACGGTACTTGCTTTAATTACTTACTCTACAAGTGCATTCTTTATTAATTATGTACAGCCTTATTTGCAATCCTTAGACATTAATATTGGAACAATTCAATTTGAAATTCTTACATATGCGTTAGGAATTTTTTGGTCAGGCCTTTTAGCTTATTTTTTCAGTGGACTTATTATCAAACCCTTATTTAATCTAGAAAAGGTTGCCACTCTTGCTTCAGAAGGAAAAATAGGAGTCGATGTGGAAGTACCAAACTCAAAAGATGAAATACAATCAGTTGCTATAGCTTTTCAAACGATGCTAGAAAACCTGCGAGAAATGGTTCAAAGTATCGAAAAGAATTTTGATAAAACAAATAAAAGTGTGCAAAAGCTTTCTGAGGAATCGTCAGTTGCCTCTGAACAAGCGGAGGCCATTGCCTCCACAATTGCTCAAATTTCAGAGGGAGCAGAGCAATCGGCAATAGCAGTCCAAGAAACTGCAGAGTCTGTCGAGGATGTTCGAGTGCTAGCTTCTGAGGTAAACAAGCGTGCAGAAAAATCTTCTATACATTCAAAAGAAATGATCACAGAGCTTTCGGAGACAACAGAAGTCATACAATCACTTGTCAGTGGAATCCAAAAGATTGCAACAGGAAGTGAGTCAGCTTTAGGTAATGTCCACCAGCTGGAAGAGAATGCTGGGAAGGTGGAAAGTATTATTCAATTAGTTGGAGATATAGCAGCCCAAACTAATCTACTAGCTTTAAATGCTTCTATTGAAGCTGCTCGTGCAGGTGAGCATGGTAAGGGCTTCGCTGTAGTAGCAGAGGAAGTTCGTAAGCTAGCCGATGAGAGTGCGAAGGCTGTTCAAGGAATTTCAGAACTAATATTAGCAATCCAAACGGATGTTAAAACGGTCGTACAGCAAATGACTAACCAAGTTAGCTTTGCTGTTAGTGAAGCAAAACGAGTATCTGAGACAAACGCAGCAGTCGAAGGAATGTCTATAAAAATTCATGAAATGGCTGAGTCAGTAGTCGAGATTTCATCATTAGTTGAAAAACAGCTGACTAATATTGAAAGCACTGCTCGCCAATCACAGGATGTTGCAGCTATTGCGGAGGAGACATCAGCTGGTGCTGAGGAAGTAAGAAGTGCTACAGATGAACAAGCCCGTTCTATAGAAGAAATTGATATTTTAGCAGCTGACTTGAAGCATCAATCGGAAGATTTATTCAAGGTAATCTCTCAATTTGACCGCTCTTCCAAATAATTCATATCAAAAAGGTATGTTAAAAAAACAGATACAACTCATACTATATGAGTTGTATTTTTTTGCTCAAAAAGATGTTATGATTGGGTTGAGTACTAAACAGAAAAGAGGGAACAAGATGAAAATTGCAATTTCTTCTGATCACGGAGGGAATAATCTTCGGAAAGAAATTATTCAGCAGCTTGAAGAACTCGGTCATTCCTATAAGGACTTTGGTCCACAAACGAATGATTCTGTTGACTATCCAGATTATGCGGCACCAGTAACAGAGGGTGTAGCTAGTGGGGAATATGATCGCGGAATTTTAATTTGTGGAACAGGTATTGGGATGTCCATTGCTGCTAATAAAATGAAGGGCATTCGCTGTGCATTAGTGCATGATGTTTTTTCTGCTAAAGCTACACGATGCCATAACGACTCAAATGTTCTCGCTATGGGAGAACGAGTGATTGGTCCAGGACTTGCCAGAGAAATCGTAGCTACTTGGTTAGCTCAAGAATTTGAAGGTGGCCGTCACGAACGACGTATTGAAAAAATTTCAGCATTAGAAAAATAAGCTTGAATAGAGGGATTTCAGATGGAAGCAAAAAATTTGTGGCAACAACAAATGGAACAGCTTCTCCTGGAAGTAGAGCAGCAAATTACTTTTTCTAAGGATGATTTGTTTGTCGTTGGCTGCTCTACCTCTGAAGTCATTGGGGAAAAGATAGGAACTGCTGGCGGTTTAGAAGTGGCTGAGGTTTTATTTGAACCAATTAAGGCTTTTGCTGAACGAAATAAAATCCATCTTGCCTTTCAAGGCTGTGAGCACATCAACCGTGCTCTAACGATGGAAAGAAAAACGCAGCAGCTCTATAGACTGCCAGAGGTTTCTGTTATCCCAGTAGTTCGCGCAGGGGGTTCCATGTCTGCATATGCGTACACACAGCTTGAAGAGCCTGTAGTAGTAGAAAGCGTTCAAGCCAAGGCAGGGATTGATATTGGTCAAACTATGATTGGTATGCAGCTACAACCCGTTGCTGTACCAATACGTGTATCTATCAAGAAGGTTGGAGAAGCGATTATTACCATTGCAACAACCCGTCCAAAGCTAATTGGTGGGACAAGGGCATTTTACGGATGATATTAGAGGAGGAACTAGTAGTGGAAAAAATTCAATCACAAGATCCAGCGGTATTTGAGGCAATGTTAGCGGAGAAAAAACGTCAACAATCAAATATTGAACTAATTGCGTCAGAAAATTTTGTTTCAGAGGCTGTAATGGAAGCTCAGGGCTCTGTTCTTACAAATAAATATGCAGAGGGCTATCCGGGCAAACGTTATTACGGTGGCTGTGAGCATGTAGATGTAGTAGAAGATATTGCTCGTGATCGTTTGAAAGAAATTTTTGGGGCAGAGCATGCAAATGTACAACCACATTCTGGTTCCCAAGCGAACATGGCGGTTTATATGACTGCTCTTCAACCAGGTGACACTATTCTAGGTATGAACTTATCTCATGGTGGACATTTAACACATGGCTCTCCTGTTAACTTTAGTGGTATTCAATATAACTTTATTGAATATGGAGTAAATAAAGAAACCGAAATGATAGATTATGAGGAAGTTCGCTCAATAGCTTTAGAGCATAAGCCTAAAATGATTGTTGCTGGGGCAAGTGCTTACTCACGTACAATCGATTTCGCTAAATTCCGTGAAATTGCAGACGAGATTGGAGCTTATTTATTCGTAGATATGGCTCATATTGCAGGTCTAGCTGCTGCGGGTCTTCATCCAAATCCAGTGCCACACGCACACTTTGTAACTTCTACAACACATAAAACTTTACGTGGCCCACGTGGTGGTATGATTTTAACTACAGAAGAATTTGCGAAGAAAGTTGATAAAACAATTTTCCCTGGTATCCAAGGCGGACCGCTAATGCACGTAATCGCTGCAAAAGCAGTTGCCTTTGGAGAAGCTCTTCAACCGGAATTTAAAGAATACCAAAAGCAAGTTGTAGCTAATGCTAAAACTCTAGCAGATAGTTTAACAGAAGAAGGTCTACGTATTGTATCTGGTGGTACAGACAACCATGTAATGCTATTAGATGTATCTGCTTTAGGACTAACTGGTAAAGTAGCAGAACATGTACTAGACGAGGTTGGTATTACTGCAAACAAAAATACTATTCCTTTTGATACTTCTAGCCCATTCATCACTTCTGGAGTGCGTATTGGTACACCAGCTGTAACTTCAAGAGGTTTTGCTGAGCAAGAAATGAAGGAAATCGCTTCTATTATTGCTAAACTATTAAAAAATCACGAGGATGCTTCAGTAATTGCTGAAGCAAAAGAAAGAGTGCAAGCTCTAACTGATAAATTCCCTCTATATAATTAATTGATAATAGGGAGGCTTATGACAACATCATAAGTCTCCTTTAACTATGATTAAATAGGTTGCGCATAAGATTGTTTGATTTTATCCCAAAAGCAAATATATTCCTGCTAATCGCTTGAACCAAAGGACAACCTAAGGCTGTTGTTTCTATAAATGAAATAGACGAAATATTAAGTCCCTAGGATTAGTGGTATGATGTGTATCGTTTTTGGTATAATGACAAAGATGTAAAAACAACAAAAGGAGAGATGTTAAATGGCTAAAGTATACGTATTTGATCATCCACTGATTCAACATAAACTTACATATATCCGTGATGTGAAAACTGGTACAAAAGAATTTCGTGAGCTTGTAGATGAGGTTGCTACATTGATGGCCTTTGAAATTACGCGTGACCTTCCTTTAGAGGAAGTAGAAGTAGAGACTCCTGTTCAACTTACGAAATCTAAAGTAATTGCAGGAAAGAAATTGGGACTAGTTCCAATCCTTCGTGCAGGTATTGGAATGATTGATGGCATGTTAAATCTTATTCCAGCTGCAAAAGTAGGTCACATCGGACTTTATCGTGATCCAGAAACATTGAAGCCAGTCGAATACTACGTTAAGCTTCCTGCAGATGTTGCTGATCGTGACTTTATCTTAGTAGACCCAATGTTAGCAACTGGAGGCTCTGCAATAGAAGCAGTTAACTCTCTGAAAAAACGCGGTGCAATGAGCATTAAGTTCATGTGTCTTATTGCTGCTCCAGAAGGCGTAAAAGCACTTCAAGATGCTCACCCAGATGTTGATATTTATATTGCAGCACTAGATGAGAAACTTAATGATCATGGCTATATCGTGCCTGGTCTTGGAGACGCAGGAGATCGCTTGTTTGGAACAAAGTAAAATTGAATCTCTCTAAAAGATATTCGGTTGTTTAAGCAAAAGTAGCAATCAGCTGACTTTTCCTTTTTATAAGGGCATGTCAACTTATTATACAGATGGAAGATAAGACTGTGAAAATGTGTCTAAACGGATGTTAAGTTTTAAAATTAATGAATGAAATTGATTATGAAGAATAAGTTTCTACAATATTCTTTAAAATTTGTCGATAAATTGTCAATCTAATCATCTACGTGAAGTTTTTCACTGATAGCAATTGACATCAAATAGCCCCTATTGTATGCTTACTTAGGATAATCATGATAGGGGTTTCATGCGTGGAACACTTGATGTATCAACTTTCTACTAGATTCACAGTTTTTACTTATTTCAAGGAAAACGTGAGGATACTTTTATGCGTCATTTTGACGTCCGTTACAAGGGATAGCTCATTATTCAGCGATTCTCTCACAGCTTGTCGGTTCTATAATGATAGGTATTCACAAAAAGTGGATTGATCATACTTTTGGAACCACTCCAATCTTTTAGTAAATTGTCTACTGCCTGCTTTGCGCATTGACAATCCTTACTACCATTCGAAAATATGATTCAGGAGATTAGACCAATGCTAGAAATGCAACGTATTTTTACGAGGCAAAAGAAGTGCATATTTTTTTTGCTTGCGTTATGTGTGTTAGGGTGGGCATTTACGCCGTATTCTTCCATTTTTGCAGGCTTAGCAGTAGGTTCCATATTCGGTCTGTATAATTTCTGGATACTAGTACGTAGAATGGAGAAATTTGATCGTGTGATGATGGGTGAAAAAGGTCGAGCACGCTTAGGGACAAGCTTTAGATTTGCCTCTGGTATTGCTGCCGTTGCTATTGCACTTCTTTTCCCAGATGAAATTCATCTTATCAGCACGGTTATCGGATTAATGATTCCCTATGTTCTACTTATTGTGGAACGCATTTTGTTAGTTAGAAATCAACCATGAGTATGTGAAAGAGAGGTGAAAGAATCGTGGGACACTCAAATCCAGAGTTTGTGCTTTGGGGTATGACAGGGAACTGGTCAAACATCCTTATGTTGTTTGTAACTTCTCTAGTTGTTTTCTTAATTGCATTTATTGCAACTAGAAACTTGAAGCTTAAACCAACGGGTATGCAAAACTTCATGGAGTGGATTATGGACTTCGTGAAAGGAATTATCAAAAGTAATCTCGACTGGAAAACAGGCGGTAGATTCCATATTCTAGGGATTACATTAATTATGTTTATCGCGATAGCCAATTTGCTTGGACTTCCGTTTTCAATTTCGTATGACGGAGTACTTTGGTGGAAATCACCAACTGCGGATCCAACAATTGCAATGACACTATCAGTGATGATTATCGTTTTAACTCACTATTACGGTATTAAGATGAAAGGTTTCAAACAGTACAATATTGATACCTACTTAAAACCGATGCCGGTATTATTCCCACTTAAAATTATAGAAGAATTCGCAAATACATTGACACTTGGTCTTCGTCTTTACGGAAATATCTATGCAGGGGAAGTATTATTAGGTCTTATTGCAGGCTTAGCAACAGCGAGCTGGTTTGGCTTTGTTGGTGCAATTATCCCAGCAATGGCTTGGCAAGGATTCTCTATCTTTATCGGTGGAATCCAAGCGTTCATTTTCGTTATGTTAACAATGGTTTATATGTCACATAAAGTGTCAGCAGACCATTAATATAACTGTTTAGGAAACTAAGCAGAAAAAATAAAAACAACATTCCAAGGAGGAAATTAAACAATGGTAGGTTCAGTTGGTCTTTTAGCAGCAGCTATAGCAGTTGGTTTAGGTGCACTTGGTGCAGGTATTGGTAATGGTCTAATCGTTTCAAAAACAGTAGAAGGTATTGCTCGTCAACCAGAAGCACGTGGAGCTTTACAAACAGTTATGTTCATCGGGGTAGCGTTAGTTGAAGCCGTGCCGATTATCGCAGTAGTTATCGCGTTCATCGTATTAAACCAATAGTATGTATAAATAAAGTCAATAATGGCGGAAACTAACTCCGCCATTCTCTTTATGAATAAAACCTGAATTAGAAAATAATAAACAAAAGTTTAAACATTATATAAGTAAGATCTCTTAATAGCGTTTGAAAGGAGTGAAACAATCGTGTCTTTTGAATACCTCGCACTTGGTGCTGGTGAGACCCATAATGGGTTAAATGTTTTGGATATTGGAGCTACATTATTCTTCTTCATCTTACTGATGATCTTATTGAAGAAAGTGGCTTGGGGTCCTTTAATGGGGATTATGACACAGCGTGAAGAGTTGATCGCGAGTGAAATCGAAGCAGCAGAAACTAGCCGCCAAGAATCTCAACGTTTACTTGAAGAACAACGTGACTTACTAAAAGAAGCACGCACAGAAGCGTTAGCGATTGTAGAAAATGCGAAGAAGCAAGGGGAAGCATCACGTGAAGAAATTATCACAACTGCTCGCTCTGAAGCTGCGCGTTTAAAAGAATCTGCTATTCGTGAAATCGATACAGAAAAAGAAAGAGCGATTGCAGCGGTACGAGAAGAAGTCGTTTCACTATCAGTACTTGCAGCAGCTAAAGTTCTTGAAAAAGAAGTTTCGGAAGAAGATAACCGTGCGCTGATCGAGGCAACGATTGCGAAGGCAGGCGAAGTTAATTGAGTAATTCAACTGCAGCAAAACGCTATGCCATCGCGTTGTTCGAACTAGCACAACAAAAAAATGAACTTCAATCGGTTGAAAATGATTTACGTGAGCTTAATGTTGTATGGAAAGGCAATAAGGATTTGAAAACATTGTTTACATCTCCTAAGCTTTCTTTAGACAAGAAAAAAGCGCTAATCCGAGAAATCTTCTCAAACGCTAATCCAATCGTTATCAATACACTACTAGTGCTTATTGATAAGAAAAGATTACATGAAGTTACTGATATTATTTCAGAGTATATGGCACTTTCCAATGAAGCACAAGGTGTTGCTGAAGCGAAGGTCTATACAACACGCGAATTAACAGAAGCAGAACGTGCAAACGTTTCATCTGTATTTGCAAAAAACGTAGGGAAACAATCTTTACGCATTCAAAACATCGTAGATCCATCCATTATTGGTGGTATCCGCGTTCAAATCGGAAACCGCATTTACGACAGCACTCTTAGCTCTAAGCTAGATCGCTTAAAACGTAACTTGATCGGTTAATATTATGAATTATGAGAGGTGACATACATGAGCATCAAAGCTGAAGAAATCAGTGTCTTGATTAAACAGCAGATTGAGAATTATGAATCTGAGATGAAAGTTAGCGACGTTGGTACGGTTATTACAATTGGTGACGGTATCGCGCGTGCTCATGGCCTCGACAACGTCATGGCTGGAGAGCTTTTAGAATTCTCAACTGGTGTGTTAGGTATGGCACAAAACTTGGAAGCGAATAACGTTGGTATCGTTATCCTTGGACCATACACAGACATCAAAGAAGGCGATGAAGTACGTCGTACAGGCCGTATTATGGAAGTTCCTGTTGGTAAAGAATTGATTGGCCGCGTAGTCAATCCACTTGGCCAACCAGTTGACGGACAAGGTCCTATCGCAACTACAAAATCTCGTCCAATCGAAAGTCCTGCACAAGGGGTTATGGCACGTAAATCTGTTCATGAACCACTTCAAACAGGTATTAAAGCGATTGACGCTCTTGTACCAATCGGGCGTGGACAACGTGAGTTAATCATCGGTGACCGCCAAACAGGTAAAACATCTGTTGCGATTGATACAATCCTTAACCAAGCAGACCAAGATATGATTTGTATCTACGTAGCAATCGGTCAAAAAGAATCGACTGTTCGTAATGTAGTAGAAACACTTCGTAAAAAAGGTGCTTTAGATTACACAATCGTTGTAACTGCATCTGCATCTGCTCCAGCTCCATTATTATACTTAGCTCCTTATGCTGGTGTAACAATGGCAGAAGAATTTATGTTCGAAGGTAAGCACGTATTAATCGTTTATGATGATTTATCTAAACAAGCTGCTGCATACCGTGAACTTTCATTACTTCTTAAACGTCCTCCAGGTCGTGAAGCATATCCAGGGGATGTATTCTACTTACACAGCCGTCTACTTGAGCGTGCTGCGAAGTTAAATGAAACATTAGGTGCAGGTTCAATCACTGCATTACCATTCGTTGAAACACAAGCTGGAGATATCTCTGCTTACATTCCAACAAACGTAATTTCTATTACGGATGGTCAAATCTTCTTACAATCTGATTTATTCTTCTCTGGTGTACGTCCAGCGATCAATGCTGGTTTATCCGTATCACGCGTAGGTGGATCAGCTCAAATTAAAGCAATGAAAAAAGTTGCCGGTACACTTCGTCTTGACTTAGCTGCATACCGTGAGCTTGAAGCATTTTCTCAATTTGGATCAGATTTAGATGCTGCAACACAAGCTAAACTTAATCGTGGTGTACGTACAGTAGAAGTATTAAAACAAGACTTGAACTCTCCTATTAAAGTAGAAAAACAAGTTATTATTTTATACGCTCTAACACGTGGCCATTTAGATGATATTCCAGTTAAAGATATTTCTCGTTTTGAGGCTGAACTTAGTAGCTGGTTAGATTCAAACCACACAAACGTTTTAGATCATATTCGCACGACAAAAGATCTTCCTTCAGAAGAGGATTTAAACAATGCAATCTCTGCATTCAAGAAAACTTTTGCTATATCTGAATAATATCTTTGTCTAAGTGAAAAAAACAATAAGGTGGTGAAATACCAGTGGCATCTTTACGCGACATTAAAAATAAAATTACGTCAACTAAGAAAACAAGTCAGATAACAAAAGCTATGCAAATGGTTTCTGCTTCTAAATTGAACCGTGCGGAGGAAAATGCGAAAGCATACGTTCCTTACATGTCTAAAATGCAAGAGGTAGTAGGCTCCATTGCTTCAGGAACAAGTGATAGTGGACATCCAATGTTAACTCATCGACCTGTAAAGAAAACTGCATATATCGTCATTACTTCTGATCGTGGTTTAGCAGGGGCATATAACAGTAATGTTATACGTGCTGTGGCGAATGCTATTACTGAACGCCATGCTTCAAAGGATGAGTATGTAATTTTTGCAATTGGACGCATGGGACGTGACTTCTTCGTAAAACGTGGTTCAAACGTAATTGGAGAAGTGATAGGGTTACCAGACCAACCTTCTTTTTCGCATGTTAAAGAAATAGCGCGCAAAGCTGTTGGTATGTTCACGGATGGTACATATGATGAACTTTATATGTACTATAACCACTTTGTAAGTGCCATCTCCAGTGAGGTAACTGAGAAAAAGGTGCTACCGCTTACGGATATTGCAGCAGAAACTACAGGCTCAACTGCTTCTTATGAATTCGAACCTTCTAGTGAGGCGATTTTAGAAGTACTTCTTCCACAATATGCGGAAAGCCTAATTTTTGGTGCATTACTCGACGGTAAAGCAAGTGAACATGCTTCGCGTATGTCTGCTATGAAATCTGCAACAGACAACGCAACTGATTTGATTAGTAACTTAACGTTAGTATATAACCGAGCACGTCAAGCTGCGATTACGCAAGAAATTACGGAAATTGTCGGCGGTGCATCGGCTCTAGAATAGGTAAAGAAAGAAAGTAAGACAGGAGGGAACAGTAGTGAACAAAGGACAAGTACTACAAGTAATGGGTCCAGTTGTTGACGTTAAGTTTGACAACGGCCACTTACCAGCTATCTATAATGCATTAACTGTAGCGATTGAACGTCCAAATGAAGCTCCTACTACATTAACTTTAGAAGTAGCTTTACACTTAGGTGATGACTCAGTTCGTACAATTGCGATGTCATCTACTGATGGACTTAAACGTGGTGCAGAGGTATTAGATGCTGGCGCAGCAATTTCTGTTCCAGTTGGTAACGTAACTTTAGGACGTGTATTCAACGTTCTTGGTGAAGTAATTGACTTAGGAGAAGAAATTTCTACTGCTGAGCGTCGTGACCCAATTCACCGTCAAGCACCAACATTTGAAAACCTTTCAACTGAAGTTGAAATTCTTGAAACAGGTATCAAAGTAGTAGACCTTTTAGCTCCATACATTAAAGGTGGTAAAATCGGTCTGTTCGGTGGTGCCGGAGTAGGGAAAACAGTTCTTATCCAAGAACTTATCAATAACATTGCTCAAGAGCATGGCGGTATCTCAGTATTCGCTGGTGTTGGAGAGCGTACGCGTGAAGGAAATGACTTATTCCACGAGATGAGCGATTCTGGCGTTATTAAGAAAACAGCAATGGTATTCGGTCAAATGAACGAGCCACCAGGAGCACGTATGCGTGTTGCACTAACTGGTCTTACAATGGCTGAATATTTCCGTGATGAACAAGGTGCAGACGTACTTTTATTCATCGATAATATCTTCCGTTTCACACAAGCAGGGTCTGAGGTATCAGCACTTTTAGGCCGTATGCCTTCAGCAGCTGGTTACCAACCAACACTTGCTACAGAAATGGGTGCACTTCAAGAGCGTATCACGTCAACTAATACAGGTTCTGTTACATCTATCCAAGCGATCTATGTACCAGCCGATGACTATACGGATCCAGCTCCTGCAACAACATTCGCTCACTTAGATGCAACAACAAACTTAGAGCGTAAATTATCTGAGATGGGTATCTATCCAGCGGTAGATCCATTAGCTTCTTCTTCTCGTGCGCTTTCTCCTGAAGTAGTAGGACAAGAGCATTACGAAGTAGCACGTCAAGTACAATATACTTTACAACGCTACAGAGAGCTTCAAGATATTATTGCGATCCTAGGTATGGATGAATTAGGAGACGAGGATAAGGTTGTAGTTAACCGTGCTCGCCGTATTCAGTTCTACCTATCTCAAAACTTCCATGTTGCTGAACAATTTACAGGTCAAAAAGGTTCTTATGTTCCTGTTAAAGAAACTGTTGAAGGCTTCAAACAGATTCTTGAAGGAAAATATGACCATTTACCAGAGGATGCATTCCGTTTAGTTGGACGTATCGAAGAAGTTGTGGAAAAAGCGAAAAGCATGGGCGTAGAAGTATAATAAATCGGACCTGGAGGTAAAAATATGAAGACAGTTTCAGTCAATATTGTCACTCCCGACGGCCCGGTATACGATTCTGAAATAGACATGATTATCGCTAAAACAGCATCGGGTGAAATCGGTATTTTACCTGGCCATATTCCAATGGTTGCACCACTTGAAATTGGTTCGGTTAAATTGAAAAAAGATGGTAAATCAGAATTTGTAGCAGTGAGTGGCGGATTTATTGAGGTTCGTCCTGAAAAGGTTACAATCTTGGCTCAATCCGCTGAAATTGCTTCAAGTATAGATTTAGCTCGTGCTCAAGAAGCGAAGAAACGTGCAGAAGAACTACTTCAAAGTAAACAAGAATCAGTTGATTTTAATCGTGCTGAACTTGCTTTGAAGAGAGCGCTTAATCGTATCAACGCTTATGAGGGTAGATTATAATTGTTTTTTTGATAAAACGGGCAGAGATTATTTCTGTCCGTTTTTTCTTTCTTGACTGTTAAGAATGTACTTGCTTTGCTAAGTGTTTTTCCTAATTTGAGGGTCTTTAAACTTTATGGTCAGATTTGGGAGCTTTGAATTTCTTGCTATAAAAAGTGGGAGATTTTACAGTAATTTGACGAGGGTATTTTTGAAACGACAATAACATAAACATGTTAATTGTTTTGTTGAGCAGTACATCGTTCTAGGAAGGCTTTCGTTTTTAAAAACTGGAGGGAAAATAATGGGTCTTTTGACTTCAGAGCAAGCTGTTATCGCTATATTAGCTAATATCTTTTTTATCGGTATTTCTTTTTATACATTACAAGCTCTTATGGTGGACAAATTTATTAAAAAGAATCATGTATTTCAAGCCCAGCTTTTCTTTATTTTGGTAAGTATTATGTTAGGCTCGACAGTAGCTAATTTCTTTTTAAATTTAACTTCCTGGTCTAACCAATTACAGTACTTATTTTAGTAGAAGATCCTGCATGCTCATGCAAATTATGGACAAGTTTGTATGAGCATGTAGAATCTCCTCATATTTCCTGGGAAATATGCTGTCGAATATGTTTATTACATAACATGTGGGGTAATTTATAAATATCTACACGAAAAGACTGGGTATTACGTATAATAGACTAAGAAAATTTACCAAAAGAGGACAAGAAAATAGGGTTTTCGGTGCTTGTATATAGTCGAAATACGTTGTATGATGATATTGTTTTGAAATAACAAAAAACAACACCATACATATTTCTTTTATATATTAGCTTAAGAGGATTATGAACGCGGAGGGAACTAAGTGGATAAAATTGTTGTTAAAGGCGGCCAAAGGTTAAAAGGTAACGTACGGGTCGAGGGTGCTAAAAATGCAGTATTACCTGTACTTGCAGCAGCTTTGCTCGCGACAAAAGGGAAAAATGTGATTAAAGATGTACCAACACTTGCAGATGTTTTGACGATAAATGAAGTATTAAAAAGTTTAAATACAGAAATCAAATATAGCCCAGAGCACAACGAAGTAATTATTGACTCACAGCAAAGACTATCAAGTGAAGCACAATTTGAATATGTGCGCAAAATGAGAGCGTCAATCCTTGTTATGGGTCCAATTCTTGCGCGCAATGGTTTTGCTCGAGTAGCTCTTCCTGGGGGCTGTGCTATTGGTTCAAGACCTATTGACCAACATTTAAAGGGCTTTGAAGCAATGGGTGCAGAGATTTCATTTGGTCATGGATTTGTAGAAGCGAAAACTGTTGGACGTTTAAAAGGTGCTAAAATTTATTTAGATGTACCTAGTGTGGGCGCTACAGAAAATATTATGACTGCAGCAGCTTTAGCTGAAGGAACAACGATTATCGAAAATGCTGCTAAAGAACCGGAAATCGTAGACTTAGCAAACTTTATCAATGAAATGGGCGGTAAAGTAAAAGGTGCTGGAACTGATACTATTCGTATCGAGGGAGTTGAAGAACTTCATGGCACTGAGCATCACATTATTCCTGATCGTATTGAAGCTGGTACTTTCATGGTTGCAGCAGCCATCACAAAAGGCGATGTATTAATTGAAAATGCAGTACCAGAGCATATGACAGCTCTAATATCTAAAATGCAAGAGATGGGTGTGGAAATTACTGAAGAGAACCAAGGGCTACGTGTGCGTTCTAAAGGAAACTTGAAATCAGTAGACATCAAAACTATGCCACATCCAGGTTTTCCTACAGATATGCAATCGCAAATGATGGCATTGATGATGACAGCCTATGGTACCGGTATCATTACGGAAACTGTATTTGAGAACAGATTTATGCATGTGGAAGAGTTTAGACGTATGAACGGAAACATGAAAATCGAAGGTCGCTCTGTCATGATGGATTCCCCATCTAACCTTCAAGGTGCAGAGGTAGCAGCTACAGATCTTCGTGCAGCGGCAGCTCTAATCATTGCAGGTCTAGTTGCAGAAGGCGTAACTCGTGTAACTGAACTTTACCATTTAGATCGTGGATACGTTGATTTTGACAAAAAGCTAGCAGCTTTAGGTGCAGACATCGAACGTATTGGAACAGAAAACACAGAAAAAGCAGTTCAACTCGTTTAATAATATATGTAAAGCACAATACACCTATTCGTGTATTGTGCTTTTTTTGATGTAATTTTTCACGCTGTTTTTAGGCGTTTTAAGAGTGAAAATTAACATTTTAGTATAAATGCTCATCTATAAGATTAAATAGCCTCTAAGGCGCTAAAATAGTGTATAAAGGCTACTTAAATATAAAGATTCAAATAGATTCTTATAGCATTCCATAAATTTAACAAGAATTCATGTCCATATACTATTGGTTAAATGGATGATTTCAGAAATGATAGAGTATAAACACTTTCCTATTACTCATCTGTATGACAAGAGATAGATCAAGCAGCTTTTCTATAGCTTGTCCGTCATTAGATTCTTTGTAGCTGCATATATTACCCCTATGAAACAAAACATTCTCTTAGTAATCGTATGCATCTGCCTTATGTTATTACCTTTTTTATTGATCAAAGACAGAGTGAAAGAAAAAGCTGCACCAGAAGTCGTACCGGAAACTGAAGTTGACTGTCCAATAGAAATTGAGGTGAAAGGGGTAAAGGAAAAAATTCCTCTAGAAACGTATGTATTAGGAGTAGTTGCCGCGGAAATGCCAATCACATTCCATGAAGAAGCATTGAAGGCACAGTCTATTGCTGCTAGGACCTATGTTTTAAGAGAAACCGATTACGGAGCAAAGTCAATCGACAAGACGGTACAGAAGCAAGTGTATGTTGGTCCAGAGGAGAGAAAAAAGCGTTGGGGTGCTTCCTTTGAGGAATACGAAAAGAAGCTTCAAAAAATCGTAGCTTCTACAGAGGGAGAAATTATTGTTTATAAGGATCAGTTAATCACTGCAATGTTTTTTTCAACAAGCAATGGGCAAACAGAAAGCGCGGAGAATTATAGCGGATATGCAATTCCCTATTTAGTATCAGTGCCGAGTGAAAAGGAAGAGCAATTCTCAAATAAAATGAAACAGAAATTTGAATTTACGAGTAAAGAATGGTCGGACATTTTTAAGATGAAGTGGTCTAATAATATTGGGGGTACTGTCAAAATAGCACGGACAGACTCCAATCGAGTAAAGTCAGTAGAAATGAACGGCAAAAGTTGGACAGGCAGAGAAATTAGAACTTTACTTGGACTACCCTCTACTGATTTTTCAATAGCTTTTCAAAATGATAAAGTTGTAGTGGAAACTATTGGATATGGGCACGGAGTAGGAATGAGCCAGTATGGAGCTGAGGTAATGGCTAACAATTCTGCGAAGGCTCATGATATTTTATTGCATTATTATACAGGAACCGAAATAAAAAATTTTTCTCCATGTTTAAAATCTCCTTAATATGCCAACAATGCAATTAGAGGTGATGAAAATGAGAGAAGAACAATCTAAAAAGCCTTCTCAGAAGAAGAGTAACAGCCCGAAAAAACCTTGGTTTTGGCCACTAGTATATGCAGGTTTTTCGGTAGCATTTGTTGGAATGATTTGGGGTTATAATGTGTATGTCAGCGATGATTCTGCAGAAGAATCCGAGTGGACCGATGCAAGTAATCCAGACAAAGTAACAATTGAAACGAACGCTAAAGCAGAATCTATGAAATACCCTTTCAAAGAAGCTATGCTAGATAACGTTGAAATTGTTCAGCACTACTATGATATGGAAGCAGACGAAGCGACTCGTGAGAAATCTCTACTTGTTTTTGATCAAACTTACGTAGCTAGCACAGGAGTTTCCCTAACTATGAAGAACGAGCCATTTGAAGTTGTTGCAGCATTAAGCGGAAAAGTAGAAGAAGTAAATCTTGATCCATTTGTTGGTGACGAAATCGTAATCTCTCATGCAAATGGTATGCTAACAAAATATCGCTCTGTCACTGGCATTCTAGTAAAAGCAGGAGATGTAGTGGAACAAGGACAATCCCTTGCAACTGCAGCGGAAAATGAGTGGAATCCTACTGCTGGAATCCATCTTCAATTCGAAGTATTAGAAAACGGAGTCCTTGTAAATCCGGAATCATATCTAGCATTTTAATTCATATTAGCCCTTCGCTATGCATAAAGTGGTGAAAAGTGTTCCTTTACTAACGAAAGGAAGAGTTGGTGCACGAAACGATTCGTCATAGATGCATACGTTTGGGTGAAATGGTAATTGAAACAAAGAAAACAGTTCGCGCTATTGCGAGCAAAACAGGTCATTCCAAAAGCACCGTACACAAAGACTTAACCGAAAGACTCCACCTTGTGGATCCTGTGCTGGCTAAGGAAGTCAAAGAAATCCTTGCTTACCATAAGTCAGTCAGACACCTACGAGGCGGAGAAGCTACGAAGCAAAAATGGAGGACCAAAAAGGAAGATAGGTAAGGTCGTGAAATGTATTATTTCACGGCCTTTTCTTATATCCGAAATAATTCGTTGTCTGAGTAGTATGAGTAAGTCTTTACAGAATATACATAGGTCAATAAAAATAAATTAGCATCAGAAAAAGTCCAGTTTAAAAGAGAGAGCGCAAGGAGGAAGGGCATTCTAATAACAGGAAAAGGACATGTGGAATTTATAAGGAGTATAGAGCCTGCAACAGATTCTTTGACTTAAAAGTTGTATACTCTAAAAAGTATGAAACACTGCTTGTATAACGAAGTCCAACGTTCGGATCCTTTAGGGAGGGAACTATTGCTAGGAAAGCTCTTATGGACAATTAATCCCCTTACATATGGTAACTAATTGTGATACTTGAAAAAAATCCGTAGCTCTGGAATAGTCTTTCAAGAACATACAAAATAATTCGTAACTATCAACTGAAATACTATATCTCTCAAACAGACAGCTTCCTACTCAACTTCACCTCTAAAGTCACAACATAAAAATGAGCGTACTGACCTATAGAAGAATCGGGATAATAGTTTATAATTCGTCAAAAATTTCTAATTTCTTCATAATTTTTTCCAAAATACTCTTCAAAAAAACTGTTTTTATGACAAAACTATGATAAAATTAGAAGTTAGATACATTACGGAGTTTACAAACAAAAGTTATAGCAAGGAAGGGGAAACACTGGTAATGTTTGCAAAGGATATAGGAATAGATTTAGGAACAGCAAATGTATTGATTCACGTGAAGGGAAAAGGGATTGTGTTAAACGAACCTTCAGTGGTCGCTTTAGATAGAAATACGAATAAAGTACTAGCAGTCGGAGAAGAAGCTCGACAAATGCTAGGTAGAACCCCAGGAAATATAGTGGCTATTCGCCCGTTAAAAGATGGAGTAATTGCGGATTTTGATGTGACAGAAGCTATGCTTAAGCATTTCATTAATAAATTAAACGTAAAGGGATTCTTATCGAAGCCACGAATTTTAATTTGCTGTCCGACAAACATTACAAGTGTGGAGCAAAAGGCCATTCGAGAAGCTGCGGAGAAATCTGGTGGTAAAAAGGTTTATTTAGAAGAAGAACCTAAAGTTGCAGCAATCGGAGCAGGGATGGATATCTTCCAACCAAGCGGAAATATGGTTGTAGACATAGGTGGGGGCACAACTGATGTTGCTGTTCTATCTATGGGTGATATAGTTACCTCGGAGTCTATTAAGGTAGCAGGAGATGTGTTTGATAACGATATTCTTCAATATATCAAAAAAGAGTACAAGCTTCTAATCGGTGAACGAACAGCTGAGAATATAAAGATTGAGATTGGAACTGTTTTTCCAAACAGTCGTCATGAAGAGATGGATATCCGTGGGCGAGACATGGTTTCAGGTCTGCCAAGAACGATTACTATTAAATCTGATGAAATCGAACACGCGTTAAGAGAGTCTGTATCTGTCATAGTACAAGCTGCCAAAAATGTGTTAGAAAAAACACCGCCTGAGTTGTCCGCAGATATTATTGACCGTGGCGTTATTATCACTGGTGGCGGTGCGCTACTACATGGTATGGATAGTCTGTTGATGGAAGAATTAAAGGTTCCTGTGTTTATTGCGGAACAACCGATGGATTGTGTGGCTATTGGCACTGGAATTATGCTAGATAATATCGATAAAATAAGTAGAAGATAAGAGTGGAGGCTTCATCATGTTTCGTGGATTTAATACTGTAGCATCTGGGATGATTGCTCAACAGCGTAGAACCGAGCTGCTAACTAATAATATGGCTAATGCGAATACACCAGGCTTTAAGGCTGATCAGTCTACCATTCGTTCTTTTCCAGATATGCTGATGTCACGTCTAGGGCCAGCTAAAATTCCTACGGAGAATCCGATCAGTGGGAAAAAACTGTCAACTGTCGGTGGAATTAGTACAGGCGTTTATATGTCAGAAACCGTTGCTCTGCAAACACAGGGGCAGCTTCAGCAAACAGGCTTGAACACTGATATAGCTTTAATCGATGGAGTACTTCCAGTGGATGCAGAATCAGGGCAATCAGGTGCGCTATTTTTCCGTTTAGAACACCCAATTGAGGGAGAAGCATATACACGTAACGGAAACTTCACATTGGACGCTTCAGGTTTTTTAACGAATGCAAGTGGACTATATGTTTTAGATGATGCAGGCCAACGTATTCAATTGCAAAATGATGATTTCCGTGTAGGGGATAATGGCCAAGTTTTTGTGGATGACGTAGCGGTGGCTCAGCTAGGGGTTTCATATGCTGCTAATCCGGATCGTTTATTGAAGCAGGATAATGGTTTATATAGAACGGAAGATGGCATGGAGCTACCATCCGCGTATAATACTGGTGATGTGAGCTTTGCTATGCAACAGGGCTATATTGAAGGATCAAATGTAGACAGTGCGAAAACAATGACAGAGCTTATGTCAGCATATAGAACATTTGAAGCCAATCAAAAAATTCTACAAGCATACGATCAGAGCATGCAGAAAGCTGTCAACGAGGTTGGTCGTGTTAACTAATTACCAAGGAGGTGTGGTTGAATGTTACGCACAATGATAACAGCAACAAACACAATGTCCCAATTGCAAAATCAACTGGATATTATAGGGAATAATCTTTCCAATTCAAATACCCATGGATATAAGTCAAAAGAAGTAAAATTCCAAGAATTACTTTATCAGCAATTTAATAACGATAAATTAGATAAAACAGAGAGACAATCACCTGTTGGGATACGCTATGGAGTGGGAGCAGCACTTGCACAGTCTCAAATGAACTGGAAGCAAGGGAGCATCCAGTCTACTGGCAGAGATCTAGACTTTGCTTTTCAGGAGCCTAAGCAATATTTTCAAATCATTATGCCCGACGGACAAAATGGAGAAAAAACTGCATACACTCGTCAAGGAGCTTTCTATGTTTCTCCAATAGAAAATGGACAAATGATGCTTGTTAACGGAGATGGTTATCCTGTTTCCGACTCACAGGGACAGGCTATTACGATTCCTGAGGGAGCTTCTAGCTTTTCTGTAAATGAAAGAGGAGTGCTAACTGCAACATATCCTGATGGTACTACAGCACAAAGAGAGTTAGCTGTTTCCGTTTTGCAAAAGCCACAATTCATGGAACACTTGTCTGCGACATATATTGTAATGCCCGAGAATTTAGATGAGTTAGGTGCAAATGCTGAGGATGTAATGACCGACCTTCAAGGAGCAGACAGAGAAGAAATTTCCTTGAGCAATCAGGTTTTAGAAATGTCTAATGTAGATGTTTCCAAAGAAATGACCGATTTAATGACAACGCAGCGTCAGTATCAGTTTAGTGCTCGTTCTATTACAATCGCCGATCAAATGATGGGCTTGATCAATGGAATTCGCTAGTAAGGAGTTATTTTAATGACGGAAGAAGTAAAGGCTTCTAGCCGACAACAGCGTAGGTTAGAAAAAGTACAAGAAGAAGTAAATAAGAAAGAAACGGTAGACAATACCAAACCAACCAAGTGGGTACAAATTCGTATGTTTCCTATATGGCTGCGTATACTAATTGTTATTGCTCTTTTTTGCATATCTGCAATAGCTGGACTAATGATTGGCTATGGGGTTATAGGTGATGGTGAGCCGAAGGATGCGCTAAAATGGGAAACGTACCAACATATAATTGATATAAAAGACGGTAAATAATTGGAGGACGATTCCATGCTAACAACGGAGCAATTACAAGCTATTTTGCCTCATCGATATCCATTTTTAATGGTTGATCGTATTCTAGAAATTGAAGAAGGTAAACGAGCAGTTGGATTAAAAAATGTAACAATTAATGAAGAATTTTTTAATGGTCACTTTCCTGGCTATCCAGTAATGCCGGGCGTTCTTATTGTGGAAGCGTTGGCTCAAGTAGGAGCAGTGGCTGTGCTTCAAATTCCCGAAAATAAAGGAAGACTTGCTTTTTTTACAGGAATTGATAACTGTCGATTTAAAAAACAGGTCAAACCAGGAGACCAGCTTAAACTGGAAGTTGAGCTTACTAAGCTCCGCGGACCAATGGGCAAAGGACATGGCATAGCTACTGTCGATGGAGAGCTTGTTTGTGAAACAGATATCCTGTTTGCATTAGGTCCAGTTGCAAACAACGACTAATAAATAGTATTATTCCACTTCTTTTAAAGTATATGCGAGTATGCTGAGCATTGAAAAAAGAGGTAATAATGCCATAGGATAGTTCCTTCTTTTCTTGGATAACCTATCGTAAGTCACGTGAAGAGTGTGATGACGATATCAAGAAAGGAGGAATTTTTATGTTGAAAAAAGTCGTTCCTACTGTGGCATTATGTTCGCTTTTACTCGTTGGATGTAATAATGATGAAGCAGTACCTTCAAACAATGAAACACCAATGGGGGAATTAAACAACGGTAATCGTGTAATTACTCCATCTCCTGATGAGAACACTGGTAATAACGGAGCTGGAACTACTAATGGTGGTATGAATGAAGGCACAAACGGTAAGAATGATATGAATGGTCTTAACGATGATCTGAACAATGGTCTTAACAATGGTGATAATAATGATTTAAATGGAAATATGGATCATTCAAACATGGATGAACGTACATTTGTAGATGAGCCAGAGGTTAATGGAAATAAAGATAAATAGTCCCTTTCTGTAACTTATGGAGCGTTTTTAAATTTGAAATGGTTGATCAAACAAAAAATAGGCAACTTCTTGTATTGTAAACAAGAAGTTGCCTATTTCTTTAGGCATTAGTCAGTATGCCTATATCAATTTTCTTTGTCTTTCTTTAAGGAAGGACGCGTTTTCATATCCTTTTCGAATTGTGTCAACAATTCTTCTCCAATTAATCCATCCTCAATAAGTTCAGCAAGTAACGATTCAGCGTATTTTCTACGTGCACGCTTTAATGTTCCGCGAAGTAACACGGAAAGATGATCTCCTATTTTCTTAACGGAGTAGGTTGCCACTTCAAAATGTGCAGGCTCATTCTCGGGGTAAGAGATAACGACCTTAGCATTAAATAATTCATTGGATGTTTTTAATTCATTAAAGAAATCCTCATGTTTTTGATCAATAAATAATTCTAAAATCCAAGAACGACTTGTGTTTTCTTGATTAATTACTATGCCATCCTCTAGTAAAATCGGCATTTCATCATTATTGCGGATAAGGGACACGGATATCATTTTAAATGTTTTCATATACAATCCACCTTTTAGTAGGACTAATTAATCTTCATTATAGCATAGGGATTCTATGGAAAAAAATAAATGTGAAAATGCCAATTTCTTATTTTTGATTTCAATGAATGCGGTAAGATGAGGGATATTTTTGAAAGCAAATAACATTATTTTATTTTGACCCAGAAAAACGACCCAAAATGAAATAACTGCGCTTTGCCAACAAATTTTCAAAGGCTTATGATATGGCTAATGAAAGGGAGGTGACAGATTGAATACAGTTTCGATAATTGGAAGAATGACGAAGGCTCCACAGCTGAAGCACTTATCTGAGGGGAGAGTGCAAACAGGATTTGTTGTTGCAGTGAGTAAGGGCTATAAGAGCGAAGAAGCTAATTTCGTGCTTTGCACAATTTGGGGGAAACTAGCTGAAACCACGGTAAAGTACTGTGGAAAGGGCTCTTTAGTAGGAATCACTGGCCGCTTGAACACAAGATCTTATGAAAAAGGGGAAGGCATAAGAGTATTTGTAACAGAGGTTATTGTGGAGGATATCAGATTTTTAGCTACCAAAAGTCGCGACGAAACCGAACAAACTAGAGAGGAAAATAAGCAAGTAGAAAGTGATTTTGAATTTCCAGCAGAACAAATAAAAAAACTTCCAGTGTAAAATTTTGAATGGCCGCAACCATCCAAATGATACAAGAGAGAAAAAACCTGACCAGAATATGGCCAGGTTTTTGTTAACAAGATATCAGTTAGATTGAAAGAGTAAGCAAATCCTTTAGATCTGCATCCGACATTTCTGTAATCCATTGACTAGAGTGGATCAGTTCTTCAGACAATGCTTGCTTCTGTTCAAGAAGTTTGTCTATTTTTTCTTCAATTGTACCGATAGTTATGAACTTATGGACATGGACGAAATTAGTTTGACCGATACGATAAGCTCTGTCAGTTGCCTGGTTTTCGACTGCAGGGTTCCACCATCTATCCGCATGCAGCACGTGGCTTGCGGCAGTAAGGTTCAAACCAGTTCCACCAGCCTTTAAGGATAGAAGGAATACAGGGAATTCCTTTGCCTGAAACGCCTCTACTAAATGGTCACGCTGATTTTTTGGCATGCTTCCTGTCAAGAAAGGAGCATCTATATCGAACAGCTCAGTTAGGCAATGCTGCAGCAAATGACCCATTCCGATATACTGTGTAAATATCAGACATTGCTCACCACGAGCAGCAATTTCTCCAGCGAGTGTCACAATACGAGCAAGCTTCTCAGAGCGTTCAAGCATATCTTCTGCATCATCAAATGGCTCTTTCAGATAAAGGGCCGGGTGATTACATAGTTGTTTTAGCTTGCTAAGCATTTTGAGAATAAGCCCCTTTTTCTCAAAGCCGGTTAGTGTATCAAGCTTGCTAACGGTTTCTTGAATAAGGGATTCATATAACGCTGCTTGCTCGGTAGTTAAACCACAATACTCGCGTTGCTCTAATTTTTCTGGGAGGTTTAACAACAATTCTGGATCCTGCTTGGTTCTTCTTAATAAGAACGGCTGAATTTTGACCCGGAGTTTATGCTTAACCGAGTCAGAGTTATCTCGCTCAATCGGCGCGATATAATTTTCCTGGAATTTACGGAAGGAACCCAAATAACCTTTATGAATAAAGTCGAAGATAGACCAAAGCTCGGATAATCTATTTTCAACCGGTGTTCCAGTTAAAGCAATATGATGCTTGCCTGTAAGCTTGCGAATCGCACGAGATTGCTTTGTATGCATATTTTTAATGTTTTGAGCCTCATCGAGAGTTATACTAGCCCATTCTAAATCCTCTAATGCTTCAATGTCCTGCATTGCTGTACCAAAGGTTGTGATTACTACGTCAGCTTCTTTATCAATTTCTCGGGTTCGCGCTGTGCCATAATGTGTTTGGACATTTAAAGAAGGAGCAAATTTAGCCAGCTCTTTCTGCCAGTTTCCAAGCACGGAGGTTGGACAAATGATCAAAGAAGGCGTTGTTTGTTCACCGCTTTCATGGACATGAAGTAGATATGCGATTAATTGGACTGTCTTACCAAGACCCATATCATCAGCTAAGCAGGAGCCAAATTTTTCATTTCGCATAAATACAAGCCAGTCTAAGCCCAGCTGCTGATATGGTCGAAGAGTCGTCAACAGATTGGATGAGACCTCCACAGTGGGATAACCTTTTTTCTCAGACAGCTGTTCCATCAATACTTTAAGAGATTGCTGCATTTCAAATTGGAATAATGGATCCTCATCAGATTGCTCATCATCATCGATAGCTAAAGCAATTTCCTCCGGGATTTCTCGGAATAAAAGCTCCTTCACAGTCCAATTTTCATCCTCGGACTGCTTCATAAGTTCTCGAATTTGATGCATCCACGCAGCATCTATTCGGAACCACTCATTGCCTGCCTGTATATATGATCGATTTTCAGTGACCATTTTTTGAAAATCCTCTGCAGAGATTTCCTGTCCGTTTAGAGAAAAACTCCAGTTAAATTGCAGGATTTCATTTAAGCCAGCGGCGGTTTTATAAGTATTGGCAGTCTTTGCAACAGTCTTAACACGCATTTTAGATTCTTTCAAGCTCTTCAGCCAAGATGGCAGAACAACTTCGAAACCAAGAGCCTGCAGTTTGATTAGGTCATCACGTAAAAAACGTCGCACTTCTTCATCGGTTAATGGAGAGGAGAAGAAGGTCGACAGTTCTACGGCATCTATCGAGGAGACTAGGGAAAAGATTTTTGCCTGAGTTTCTTCGATATAGGTGTTATATTCATTCCATTTATCAGGAAGAGCCTGCTTAATAGGCAATACTTTTTTTCGGAAGGATGGCGTCCAGTATACACTGCTTTTCTTACCGCGAACGACTGTTTCTAATAACCAGGTGTCATCAAATTCATCCGGCTCGGACAGGCGCAATGCTACTAACAGATTTGGATGGGTCGATTGCGATTTTAGGGGCCAGCCGCCTTGTTGAAAGAAAGGAATGAGGGCGGGTAGGTCCTCCATCGTAAGCCCTGCCTGAAAAAGCTTTTGCTTGATAGCATTTTCAACTAGCTGCTTTCCTTTGTCCTCTATGGGAGCAGACAACTCTAAATTGTCTTCCTGTAATTCGACTGTCTTCCAAAGATCAGGTGAATTCCAAACACTTCCTGCTTCTTTAAAGGTTTTAAGCCATTGAAGCGAGGGCTCGGTAGCTCCAGAGAATGTGATGAAGGGATGAGCTTCAGATGAAAAGAGTTCAATGACTTCTACTGGAGAAGCTATTAATACGTCATCCTCAACTTGTGCGTTAAGACCAAAAAAGCTTTCTCTATGATTTAAGTAGAGCGTCTCCACCCATTTTTCGATAGGCGCATCATTACATGATAGAAGAAAGCTTCCATTTGCTGCTTGATCGATATACAGGGAAAATTCTTTTGTAATAGATAAAGGTTTATTCATAATGGCAGGTTTCCTTTCTCTATTTCTTGTTGTAAGGCACGAAGACGGCGATACTTTTCACGAATACTTTCCACATAAGCATTCCAGTAATCAATTTCGTTTGCTTTCTTCGCTACCTGTTTCATTTTCTTCCAAATACGAACAGCTTGCTTATAGCTATATCTGTTTTTTTCTTGGATAAACCTCATTGCATAATGGTGGTAAAGCGGAAGAAGGACTTCTGGTGCCTCATCCTTCACTATAGATAATCCACAGGACTCAGCATATTCAAGAGATGAGTTGGCAGATTGGTGCAATGCCATCCATTCCCTATAACGTTTTTGTTCGATTAGTAAGTTGGAGTATGATTGGATTCCATATAAACCGAATGATTGATACAGTTTTTCCAGTTCCTCCGTTTTTAAACTTACTTGGTTGAATAGCAATTCTAATCTTCTAATGAGCATGACTCTAGAAGGGTTTTGTATGACTTCATTTAAATAATAAGAAATGTGAGGGAGTAATTTTCTAGCTAGCTCGCTAACTAATTCCTTGTTGGAGGAATGAATGGCCTTTTCACAAACCTCCACCCACTCCAAAAGCTGATCCTTCTCCATATGCTCAGCAGAATCTAATAGCTCATCCATCATCGACAAGGTGAGGTAAAAGTATGGAAGTACCATATTTAACGGGATTCCGTCCTCTTCAATGGTCAGCTCTTGAAGATATTTGACTTCCTGCATTCGCGCTGCTTTATCTGTTACTAAAGCTTCCCAGCAGGCTAAATATACGTGCTTCCGATAACGAACAAGGCCTTCCTCTTCAAAGTAAAAGGACCGTACGTTTTCCATCATTTGATCGAAAAAGGGGTCCGCTGCAAACATTTTAGGCTTTGCAGCAAGCTGGGACAGGCTATCATCAATATCCTCTATATAATCATTTAAAAACTGGTAAACGCGATTACGCATATTAGTATCGTTGTATTCAATTAAATAAGGCCATGCGCGTGTTAGTATGGCCAGATTGACATATACATCAAAGATAGGTTGCCATTCTCGTTCAAATGGTCGAGATTTACGAACCTGGGCCTTCAAGTCATGAATAGCAAATTCTAAAAGATAAAAGCTTGTTGGCGGATAGCTGGAGATAAACTTTCTAAAAAAGTTATCCACTAGCATATCCCAGCTTTTGGGACTACGTTCATCTCGAAGTAAAGATAGCTGTAGGTGGTCTATGTTAGCTTTCCACTCCGAGATCCAAGTGGATAGGGAGTTGTTTTGTTGATATAAATAAAAAACCGCTGCGACGATATGTCTACATGGCTTCTGCATTTGGCAAGGGCAATGGATCAGGTCAACCATTGGCAAGTATCGTACCTCGATGTTAGTTACATCTCTAACCACAAAATCAATTCGATTGTCCTTTAGTGAATAATTTGCAATTGAAACCGCGCCATTACGCACAAAAAAGGTCGCTCTTCGAACAAGCTCCTCATCTTCCGTAACAGTAGGGTTAAGTTTCTCTTCAATCGTCCGCATGGACGCATCTATATATTGGTTATAATGATTGGCTAATTTTTGATACGAAGTTAGGTTCAAACAAATCTCTCCTAATGAAAAAAGGCTTTCCTTCCATTATACGTTTAATCCTGCTCGAATAAAAGCCAGAGGAGTGTAAAAGTGATTCACTAAAATAAAAAGCCTTACCTATGCTGATCATAAGTAAGGATTTTAATCTTTTTTTAATAAGCCTTTTATGTATCGTTTAAGTTCCTTTTCCTCTTTGGAAACTGATTTAATATCCATTACAAGAAGACGAAACTCTTTATAGGATGCAAGTGGGGTAACATATTCCTCCTGAAATGCTTCTATATACTTTGATCGACTTTCACGCGCCTCCAAGCCAGGATTCTTACTTTTAGAAGGCTTATCCTCCAGCATATTTAGAAAATAGTCATTCGAGATCGCATACACCTCTTTAATTTTCATAAGTAAGTCAATGGGAATGGCTAAGTCACCCTTTTCGTATTTAGACAAAACTGAATGGCCAATGCCTATTCTTCTCGCTGCTTCCATTTGAGTAATATCTAATTGTTCTCGATAAGCACGGAGATGCTCGTAAAATGCCATATAATTACCTCCTTTACAATGCAACAAGAATATCGAAAAGATAGGATTAAACTGTAATAATCGCCAAATTGGAGATATTTATTAAAAGAGCGGTTAAATATAGTATATAAAGCTTATAGGACAATTTACATAAGAAAGGAGTGGGGAGTAGTAGAAAGAATTCAATTGCATATACCTTTTTTATTAGAATCTCTGGACATTTATTCGAAAAATGGATTCAATCATGTCAAGGTAATAGGAGTAAAGGCGCGGAACATAAAATACATTGTGGAAAGTCCTATAAACAATTTAAAGCACATACCGTTAATCGCATCAGAGTACTACAGCATATACGATCTACAGCTTGATTTTGAAAAAAATATGCTTCAATTTTATATTAAAAGCGTGAGAGAAGCATCGAAGGAAGAGATCCTGCAAAGGGTGTTTGAAGCCATTTTAGTAGAATACAGTCCTAAAAAATACGGTTTCTTTACAAGTCCAAGAGAAAAAGGAAGAGCAGAAAGTGCATTGCAATTTAAATAGAAATATTTTAATGGCGAATGCATATTGCGTTCGCTTTTTTGGATTTTAAGAAAGTATATTCTCTTTTTTGATTATTTGTCTATCTTGAAGGGTATTTCCTCATAAGAAAAAAATAGAAAGCTCGACTATAGAACCGGAACTTGGCTCCCTCTCCTATAGTGGAAATTAACTATCATTTATTCTAAGATTCGCTGTTTTAAATTTGAATAGAGAAGCCTATACCTACAAGGATATGAATGCGTTTTTTTGGATAAATACACTACACGAAAAATGTAGAATATGATATACTAATATAAATCAGAAAATTCAAAAAGGACAGGAGGGGATATGGAATGTTACTTGTACAATTAATGAAGCCTTTTTATACTCAGCTCGAGGGAGATAGGATAAAGCTTGTATTTGCCTATCAATACTTTTCCTTGCGCAAGGACGACGAGCTATTTGATTTTATTCCTGTAGAAGGAAAAGAGATAATAGTCAACGCTAACTCGTTACAAGTCGAAAACCTGTCCGAGGTATTTGTCTTTCAAAAAGGAAACCGATTTATACGACTTCCTTTATACCAACTCCTACTAGTCTCTGATATTCATGTGCATTTACAAACAATTATTAATTCAAACAATAATGTAGAAGAATCTAGCTCGATGCTATTGGAAGGAACAAAAGAGATTATTAAACAATTGGAAAAAGAGAATTTTGAACGTATGATAGATTATGCATTACTTCATAAAGACGCAGCACTATTCAAAGAACTACAACAATATAAAGACACATACGGAGGACACCATGTGGACTAATTTTTCAACATAAAAAACACCTTACGAAAAGATTATTTCGAAGGTGTTTTTTATATGAACAAAAAGTTAAAAGGAAGTAAAATAGTAAAGGAAAAAGATAAACGCACTTGAGCCGAGCACCCCAAACAAAATATCCTCCCAACTGAAACCAAATTTAGTCATTTTCATGCCTACCCTCACCTCTTTTCTGTTTAATAGATAAGTCGGAATTAAGTCTATAAAGGTTACAGCTAATATATTACAGGTGCCAGGCACCTGTAATATATTAGCTGTAATAAAAAAATAATTTATCTATTGATATTTTTGTGGGATGAGTCGATATAAAGGTTAAATAGATGGGGTGGGGGTGGAGAGATGCTAGGCAAGTGGAATGCGACTGGTTTGAATATTCTTCGTAATATGAATAACCAATGGGCGATTGCTAATCGGTCGATGGAACGTCTATCTTCTGGCTATCGTATTAACCGTGCAGCGGATGATCCTGCGGGTTTAGCGATTTCTGAAAAGATGCGAGCTCAGATCAGAGGCCTTGGGCAGGCAGCACGTAATATTCAGGACGGTATTTCATTGTTGCAGACGGCGGAAGGTGCACTAAATGAAACGCACGCTATTTTGCAACGGATGAGGGAATTGGGTGTGCAGGCGGCTAATGATACGCTGACGGACAATGACCGTGATTTGCTTAATATCGAGTTTGAGGAATTGAAGAAAGAAGTAAATCGAATTTCTAAGGATACTAATTTCAATACAAAGACATTATTGGATGGCACTCAAACCTCCATCAAAATTCAGGCAGGTGCAAACTCAGGGCAATCTATCGAGCTTAACATTGGGAATATGTCTGGTGATAGCATAGGATTAAAAGATCTCTCGATATCGACAAGAGAGAAAGCAGATGCTGCGATAGCTGGCATGGATGAAGCCATTAAGCAGGTGTCTCGAGAGCGTTCCAAAATGGGTGCCTATACTAATAGGCTGGAGCACGCTTATAATAACGCAGTTAATATGGAAGAGAACTTAACAGCTGCTGAATCTCGCATAAGAGATGCGGATATAGCTAAAGAGATGATGACACTCGCTAAAGCAAATATTTTAATGCAGGCCGGTCAATATGTTTTAAGCTTGCATATGCAGCAGGCTCAATCCGTACTACAGCTACTAAAAAGTTAACTCATTCTAACAATCGTGAATTGAAATTTTCACGGTTGTTTTATTTTGCTGAGTAGTTAAATGCATTTATGTTGTAATAAAATTGAATTTTTATATTGCCAAATATATAAACTTTTTAGCATTTCATATTTTTTTAAGTTAAGATAGGTTTATAGCATATGGGAAGTGGGAATTAGTTATGAAGAAAGTCTCTGCATTAACTACATTTTTATTAATAATAGGACTGCTGTTTGCTCCTATTTTAACATTGGCTGCCCCTATTGATGAGGTCAGGCAAGTAATAGAAGAAAATTATAAAGGGGAGCTTCCAACCAATTTAATGGAACTAAGCTCTATTGATGCTATCATCGAGCAGCTCGACCCTTACTCAACCTATTTTACAAAGGAAGAGTTTAAGAGATATACAGACTCTATTAATAATACAACAACAGGTATTGGGGTTGTTATAGAAGAACACGAGATGGGTATCCAAGTAGTGAGCACATTTGAAGGAACTGCAGCAATGGAAGCTGGAATTGAATCAGGAGATATTATTATATCTATAGACGGGACATCGACTGAGAAAATGTCTGTGCAGCAGGCTTCTACCCTGATCACTGGAAAGGCTGATACAAAGGTTAACATAGAAGTTTTGAAATCAACGGGCCAAAAGAAAACATACATATTAACGAGAAAAAACTTTAGTGTCCCGGTAGTTACACACAAGCTTTTAAATGAGGGTGTAGGTTATATTGGTGTCAATTCCTTTTCTGAGGATGGTGCCTCCCTGGTAATTTCGGCAAAGGAGGAGCTAGCGAGGAAAGGTGCAACCTCCTATATTTTAGACCTTCGTAACAATGGCGGAGGTTTTGTTAAAACCGCAGAGGAGCTAATTGGTTTATTTCCGAACAGTCCATACGCGTATATGCTTATGATGAAGAATCAGGTTGGTCTTGTTGAATCTATTCCGCAAAAGGCATTGTTTCCAAAGGATACAAAGGTGCTTGTGAATGGATATAGCGCGAGCGCATCTGAAATGACTGCAGCAGCGCTCTTGGACCAGAAGTCTGCCAAGCTTTATGGTCAAAAGACTTATGGGAAAGGCTCCATGCAATCGTTCTATCCGTTAACGGACGGCTCATTTTTGAAGCTGACAATCGCGGAGTTTGCAGGTCCTAAAGGCAGCTCTGTGAATAAAACCGGAGTGAAGCCCCAAGTAGTTACTGAAGAAGGTATGGAGCTAGAAAAAGCACATTTAGACGCAATTCTTGAAAATTATCAAACATATAAGAAAATGCCGGTCATAAAAAACGTGATGACCAATAAACAATTTACTATTACATTTTCTAAAACGATTCAACTGAATGACAAAGAGAGAGTTGAATTGATTAAATTGGGTGAGACAGAGGGAACTCCAGTCACAATAGAGCAAAAGTCAGCAAAACAATTAAAAGTCATACCAAAAGCAGCATTAGAAAGAGGAGCAGCATACCTCCTACTCATCCACCCAACCTTCCAGTCAAACAAAGACACTAAGATGGAAAAAGGTGCATATGTCGAGGTGACTGTTCAACCATAAAGGGGGAACACCTAGTGTTTTTTGAATTTAGATTTTGGAAATATCTTTTTCATCAACAAGAATTAGCAATGTCATTAAAGGATTCGACCATGCGCGACTTTAAAGGACGCGTATGGTTCGTTGTATTATGCGGGGTGCTTCTGTTTGCACTTCGAGACGTTTGGGGAATGCATACAGAAGGACTTACCTCCCTATTTGCAAAAGGATTTGGAGAAACATATGTGATTGCTAGAATCGTTTCCCTTATAGGAGCTATTCTTTGGTCGCTTATTTATATCGCATTTTATTTTTTCGGGATTTCATACATACTTCATAAACTAACGAACGTGGACTTAGCAAAGATTGCTGTATTACAGCTTTTTGTAGTGAGTCTGCTGTTAATGGAAAAAGCATTTGTTTTTATTTTATATTCATTAGTTGGATATACAACAGACTTTTCGGTCCTATCATTTGGTCCGATGGCAGCCTTATTTTTAAGCAATAAGTTTTTTATATACTTTTTTAATGAATTAAGTCTAGTTACGGGGTTAATTGTTGCACTTCAATATCAGTTTCTACGTATCTACACAGACTTGTCGGGTCGTAATCTAATAATTATTTTAATAGCAATCCCGGTAGTGCTGGCTTTGCTAGTTGCAGGGTTCGAGATCCTTCCTATTGAAAAATGGATAGAAGGGGGGCAAGCAGTATGAACAAGTGGCTAGTAATCGGAATCTCTATCATTGTATCTACCTTTGTTGCGGCTAATGCAATTCTGCTGTTCTCGGATAAGAGTGAAATTGCGAGATCGTATTATTTAAATGATCACGAGAGAGTGAACACGAATACATATGCTAAAGAATTAGAGAAAGAATCCGTTGTTGTACCTACAGATGAAATAACGGTGACAGTCGATGCTGAACAAGTAAGTAACATCATGGTAAAAGAAGGAGAAGAAATAGCAGCAGATTCGGAGCTTGCACAATTAAAGCAAGACTCCGCTGAAGAGCAACGAGCGATTTGGGAAACAGAAATACAGGCTTATATGCAGGAGCAAAGCCAGCTGCAACAAATTATTGGAAACCTTGAGTCGGAGAAATCTAGCTCCCAGGGCAGTTACTCTGATACAGACACAACTACTAGCAATGAAGGCAACGACGTCACAGATGTGAATGTGCAAGTGGATGTTCAGCTTAAACAAGACGGAAGCTATGCCCAAGCTATTGCCGCAGCAGAGCAAAAGCTAGCTGATATAGAGCGCCAAATGCAAATCATTAACGCACAGCTCAGTCAGGAGACAGGAGCAGTCTCAGTCCTTAGCCCAATTGCAGGAACCATTGCATCTGTTGAAAATCTAGACGGTAAATACAATATAAACATCTATTCACAGGAGAAGTCGCTACTTACCTTCGTTCCTGAAAAGGAATGGCATGAGCTAGAAAAGGATCAGCCAGTTCGAAACTACTCCTCACATAGTGAAACTGTGGTAGAAGGTGGCATTATAACGAAAAATCAAGTCCCGACTAACAGTTCTCCATGGCTGTCGGCCTACAAGCAATTCGACTCAAAAGCTGAGGAGCCACTATATGGGGTCATGATCCAACCAACTGGAGAGCCGGTAAATCTGCCATTTGCCGCAAATATGAACTCCGTTATTACAACTGCTCAAACAGACAATGCAGTAAAAATAAAATCTGATTGGCTGTTAAACCCTTCAAAGGAAAAAGCAGAGCTCTACATATTAACTGAAGAAGGAAAAATTGCCCGAACAAAAGTAACCATACCCTTCTATCTAGATAACTTTGCTATTCTTTCGGGACTTGAAAGTGGAATGATTGTCCTAGAAAAGGAGCCAAAAACAGATAAGGCACCAGCATTCTTGCCATTTCCATTAGATGCACCATCCTGGAATAGCATAAAAGCAGTAAGCTGGAAAGATTACCTTAAATACCTAACATACAAATAACTATATAGTAGTCTACTAAACAATTAAGAGGATATGATGTTCATTAGGGCATATATTCTCTTTTTTGTATTTTACATTGTTTTAAGGATGGTAGCTCGATATAGGAAAACAATTAAGGTCAATTGTAATAAGGAATATATTCAATCTAGTCGTACGCTTTCCACTGAGGGAGCGGTAAGTCATCACAACAGTCGCTTTCGTATGGTGTTCATGACACACACTAGAGTGCTTTATTCGTCTTGTAAAATACTTATAAAGAATTACACGATTTAAAGAAAGTTGCGTATTTGCTAGAAAATATGTAAGCAAACCTTAGCTGAATAAAGATTTGGAGGAAATCACTTGGAAAATGAGAAATGGGAAAAGCAAATGATAGAAGAATACGGCTGGTATATGGATATTATTTACGCTGAAGAATATGACCAAATTCACTCTAATTATCATACTCATGGAGTGAAAGAGAATTTTAATCATATTGATTTTCAAATAGTACTTAATATTGACCCAGAAGTTGCGAATGGTATTTTCTTCAATTTAATAAAGGACATCCGAAATGGGAAAATATTTGAGGAAGACAAAAAATACTCCGACATCATAGAGGGTTATAGAGTGGAATTTAAACAGTATAGAGAAATGGGACGGGATGTGTTAAGAGTCCTTCTGCCTGATGAAGGTGGAGTGTTGCCAACTGAAGAGAACTGTCACGAATTTTATAAAAGTCAGCTAGATGATTATGATTTTGATAGCGATGTTTAATATGCAAAAACGATAAAAAGATATGGGAAGCGGGAAAATTAGGTGTTAAAAACACTTATCAAAGGTAGTCATTAATAAATGAATTAGATAATAGAGAGGGCATAACATATTGTTTTATAGTTATGTCTTTTCTTATTTTGTGTCGGCTGGCGAAAACCCGAATACATACAGGATGATTCTCTTAACATATTACCATTATTTCGATATACTAAGGTTTAACCTAAATGAAAGCAAGGCGAATAACTATATGAACCAGTGGAAAATATACGGTATGCTCGTATTTGTAATGTTAATATGGGGAGTTAATCTACCAATGCTAAAGTATTTAATAGCAGAGGTTTCACCGGTAACCCTCACTGCCTTCCGTATTTTGACAGCTGGTATAACAGTATTTCTAATTTTATGGAAAATGAAATTAATCCGAAAGCCGTCTAAGCAGGAATGGAAATATATAGCGATTGGGTCACTGACGAACGTAGTGGGCCATCATTATTTTTTAAACATGGGGCTATCGATTACAAGTGGCACGCATGGTGGATTGATTCTTGGGACAGGACCGATGCTAACAGCTATAGCGGGGGCATTTATCTTAAGATACTTTCCTTCTAAAATACAATGGCTGGGAGTTATTTTTGGGACAATCGGAGTAAGTCTCTCAGTGGCTGGGGGCAGTGATATTGGTAGTTCCGTTCTAGGAGATTTCTTTGTATTTCTTGCTATAATCGCACAGGTAATGAGTTATATGGTCATCAGCAAGGCCGCTAGAACATTGGATCCTAGACTGCTGACAGCTTATATGCTAGTAATTGGTTCGCTAATTCTAATCATAATTAGCTTTATCCAAGAGCCGAATGCGATCAATCAATTTGCAGAAATGGATTTAAAGTTCTGGGCAATTTTCTTCGCCTCTGCAATCTTCAGTACTGCAATTGGTCATATGCTATACAATTATGCAGTCGGCAAAGCAGGAGCAACCAAATCCGCCATTTTTATGAACCTGAACACCGTATTCTCGCTAATCTTTTCTGTCATTTTCTTAGGAGAAGTACTAGGGTGGAATCACCTTGCTAGCCTAATATTCATCATAGCCGGAGTAATCCTTGGCTCAGGAGCAGCAGAAGATCTATGGAAAAAGCATAAAACCAAAAAAGTAGCTACCTGAGGGTAGCTGCTTTTTTGATTACAGCTTTATGTCAGGTGCCTGGCACCCGTAATGTAGTAGTAACAATATTACAAGTGCCAGGCACCTGTAACAAAACAAAAAAGTTTTTAAATCGACCCCCATAAAAAATGTTCATCGTTCGAATAACTAGGTGTCCGCATAAGAAACGCTGGGCAAATTCTATTCGAGGTGATCAAATGCAGAAATGGAAGAAGACTGGAGTAGCTGTATTAGTAGCTACTTTGACAGTATCAGGGGCAGGTTATGCGTGGGCTAGTGGAAATTATGACACGGTCAGCATCAATGATGTATACAAAAACACAAACGAATCAACAGAAGCAACTCAAACAACGACAACACCAGAAACAACAAAAGCAGCCGCAGAATCAACAACTACTACTGCAACACCAGCAACAAATTTGGATATTCCAGTGGAAGTGTCGACGGAAAAGCTAGTTGGATTGATGAAGGCTTACGAAAATGCTGGCAGCACAGAAGCAAAAGCAGCAATCTTAAACGTGATTAATCGAGTTATTGCAGAGTATGAAACTACTCAAAAAGATATCTATAAAGAGAAAGCGCCAGAGCTTACGGCTGCAATCGATCGATTAATCGTGTTGTTCAAAACTTATCAGCAAGCTCCTAGTGCAGACACAAAAGCGGCAATTATCACACAAGTTAAAGCAGTGATTACTGAGCTTCAAAATTATTTAAATAAACAAGATGAGCCTAAAGAAGACAAACCTGTCATTGTCCCTCCAGTAAACGATAAACCTAACAAAGACAAGGAACAGGACAAAGCAGAAAAAGAAAAGAAAAAAGCTGAGCTAGAAAAGAAAAAAGCAGAAGAAAAAGCAGCTAAGGAAGCAGAAAAAGCAGAAGCTGAGGCAAAAAGAGCTGCAGAAAAAGCTGCAAAAGAAGCAAAACGCGAAGCTGAAAAAGCAGCAGAAATTGCAGCAAAAAAAGCACTACAGGAACAAAAAGTGGCTGATAAAAAAGCAGAAAAGCAACATAAGCATCCACATGGGAAAGACGACAAACAACATAATCATGGCCCAAATCACAACCAAAATAATAACCATGACAAGCACAATAAACATGATAATAACAACAACCAACACAACGACAAAAATGATAGAAATTAATCATATTTCATCATACCGCTTTTCATTTCCCGAATAGACAGCTACAATACAAGTTTATACGGAGCTTATGAGAACGGAGGGTATGTATGCTTTTGTCCATTATTCAGGGCCTATTCAAAACAAAACAGAATAAAAGAAAGCTAGGTTCAGGGACATTAGCTGGCGAAGAGGAGGCAATCAATGACCTCCTTTTAGCCAATACCTCCTTTATAAAGAAGACTGCAGCTTATATTTGTAAGCGGCCAATCGATGAGCAGGATGAAGAATATAGTATCGCGCTTAATGGCTTTCATGAAGCATTACTTGCTTACAATCCAAAAGAAAATGCATCACTACAAACACTTGCTCATCTAATCATTAAAAGGCGGCTCGTTGACTTTATTCGAAAAGAAGCTGCCCGTAAGGAAAAGGTGCTCTTACTCCATACTGGGGCATCTGACGAAAGCGTAGACGAGCAACATTTTATATGGAATGAGCAATCGATTGAATCATATACGGAAGAACAATTGACGGAGGCTAGGAGAGAGGAACTGATTCGATACGGGGAGCTGCTTGCGGAATATAATTTATCATTTAATGAATTAACCGTGGCTGCGCCAAAGCATAAGGATGCAAGGAAGACTGCCTTTTTAGTGGCACAAATCATCTCCGAATCAGAGGAACTCTATCAATCCTTTATCAAGCATAAACGGCTTCCGCTCAAAGATATCGAAGCACTGGTTGATGTATCACGCAAAACATTAGAACGGCATCGTAAATACATGATTGCTGTAATATTGTTGCTAAACAGTGACTTCGTTTATATAAAAGATTATGTGAAAGGAGAAATCATATGATGCGCACGTATAGAGGCGTTGTCTGCGAAAAGAAAGACGTCTACTACGTCTTTCTTACAGGCGAAGGCGAATTTCTGCGTGGTACCCCATTGGTTGATGACCCAGTGATTGGTGCCGAGGTAGAATTTCAAGTGCTAGAAGCAGGTGCTCCATTTTTACTGACACAAATAAAGCCAAAGATTCTAGCACCAGTGCTTGTAGCGGCAGTTGTCCTCATTTTCTTTGTCGCATCATTGATTCCTCAGCAAAACAGTGCTTATGCGTATGTACAACTTGAAGGGGAAAGGGCTGTCGAAATCGGTGTAGATGAGGAAGGGAATGTATTTTCTCTCCGTTCCTTAGATGACGACATCCCCCTTGATGTTACAGAGTGGGAGGATCTAACGCTAGCTGCTGTCTTAGTCCACGCAGTGAAGCATGTAGGAGCCAAACAGGATGAACTTGTAATCACCACAGTGTATGAGAAAGAAGCTAACCCAGAAGTGAAATCTCAGGTAGAACAAGCGGTGAAGGAAGTACAGGCTGTACAAACAGAGCAAAAAGTGAATGTGAAGGAAAGCTCTGCAGAGGAACGTAAAAGAGCGAACGAAGAAAAAACCTCCATTCAAAAGTACAAACAAAAAGAACAAAAGCCAGTGAAAGAAAATAAAACCGGCAAAGAACAACCAAGCAACACCAGTGTAGATAAACCAAACAACACAAATGTAGAGCAACCAAATAACTCAGTCGAAAAACCAGTCGTTCCATCTCATGCTCCAGCTGCTACTGACAAGCGGGAGAAGGAGAAAAAGGAACAACCGAACAAAGATGTAAAAGAACAAAAAAATAAATCTCATAATCCCGAAAACAAACCGAACCCTAACCAGTCGAAAGAAAAGCAAGAATATCAAAACAAACATGAACAACCCCAGTCTAATAAACATGATCAGCCAAAAGGCAAGAATCAGAACAACCGAAATAATAATTCGCAAAATAACAAGCCAGACGGCAAGAACGACAATAATAATGGCAATAAAGGTAACAATAATAAAGACACCCATCATGGTAACCAAAAAGATAATAATAATGCGAACAAACAACAACATGAGCATAGATAAAAAAGAAGACCCAGAAATTTTTCTGGGTCTTCTTCTCTTTTTATGACAATGATTGATTATTACAAGTGCCTGGCACCTGTAATAATCGTTTTGTGATAATAATAAGATGTTTTTCATATATATCCATGATGGTTTGGCAAAAATAGAATAGGCTTGAACTATATTCTCCTTGAACATAAGACATTATGTTCAAGGAGATTTTTGTTGGAAAAATTATGGATTTGACCATTGTTTTAAAGGTTAGTAAAAATATTTTTCCTAAAAAGGTAATATACTTTGAATTTGAACATATATTAATTCTAGTCCAAACGATATAGGATATTTTTCATGAACATCATTTTTTAGATTGAATTAAGTGCTTGAGGATATAATTCGAACTTTTTCGTTAGAAAGAGAGACAAATTCATGTTTTAACAAAATATAAGAAAGATATTAGAGAAAGAAATCTGAAATCTTCTTTCATGAAAGGAGCGACTGTTAAAAAGTATGTAATTATAACAACAACAATATTAGAAAAATACTTTCATCAAAAATATGTTTGGGGGGAATGGTACACATGAGGAGAACTGGGATGAAAGTGCTCATAACAGGGGGCTATGGTTTTATTGGCTCACATGTAGCAGAAAGATTTTTTAATGAGGGCCATGAAGTGTTCATTATTGATAATTTGTCCTCTGGAAAAAAAGAAAATATTACGTTTAAGCATGAGCATTACCGAGTATCGGTGATAGATTCTTGCTGTGAACAAGTTTTCCAAGCTTATAACTTTGATATAGTCGTTCATTTAGCCGCCCAAGTTAGCGTAGCCAAATCTATAATAAATCCAAGGCTAGATACAGAGATTAATACAGTAGGTCTAGTGAATATCCTTTCTTTATCTCATAAGTATAACGTCAAGAAGTTTATTTTTGCCTCCTCTGCAGCAGTTTATGGAATGAACGAGAAAATTCCTCTAACAGAAGACATCCCATGTAGTCCTATCTCTCCGTATGGAATAAGCAAATGGATTGGGGAATCCTATTGTCAAAAATGGAAGGAGCTATACGGTTTAGATAGTGTCGTACTTCGATTTTCAAATGTGTATGGACCACGCCAAAGTAATGAAGGAGAGGGAGGAGTAGTATCTATATTTTTAGACAGGCTTTTAAAAGGAAAACCTCTAGAAGTATTTGGTGATGGGGAACAAACTAGAGATTTTATTTATGTAGCAGATGTAGCAGATGCTATATATAAAGCTTCCTATTCTAACCTAACCGGAATTTATAATCTCTCCACCCAAAGTGAGTGTAATTTAAAGAATCTTATAAAACTAATGGCAAATATACACGGGGATCTTCAAGTTACCTATTCAACAGCCAAACAAGGCGACATTTATAAATCCAAGCTAAGCAACCAAAAGTTGAGAGAAAATCTTAACTGGAGCCCTGCCTTTGGAATGGAAAAAGGAATAGAACAAACTTATAACTGGCTAGTGGAAACAAAAACAGAAAAAGAAGAACGAACAATCCTAAACCCAGTCTTAATATAAGATGAGTTCAATGTGGATGTGATGTTATATGTTACAGGTGCCTGGCACCCGTAACATACTAAAATCCGAAAACTAACAAAGAAAATCTGATCGGAGCTGTACAAACAGCTACTTTGATCGGATTTTCTTTTTACTTCGCTTTATTACAGGTGCCAGGCACCTGTAATAAAGCAACTATTATAAAATACATCAAAAATAAATAAAAATACAGTTGACTTTATAATTATGCATAGTTATAATATTTTTAACAAATGGTAAGAGGTGGGTATATGAAGGTAGGAATTATAGGAGCTACGGGCTACGGTGGACTTGAGTTAATGCGGCTTTTACATAATCACTCTGAAGTGCAAGGTATTGATCTATTTTCTTCATCGGAAGAGGGTATGCATTTTTCGCATAAATATTCATTTTTAATGAATATTTACGACCAGCCATTATTAAAAATCGAGACTGATAGATTAGCAGAGTATGATGTATTGTTCACGAGCACTCCCTCAGGGGTTTCCTCTGAGTTATTGCCAGCACTGATTGGAACGAAGCCAAAACTAATCGACCTATCCGGTGACTTTCGTCTGAAGGATCTTCCTACATACGAGCAGTGGTACAAAAAGGCTCCAGCTCCGGCTGATGCGGTTGAAAAAAGTGTATATGGCTTAACGGAATGGAATACTCCTGCTATCGCCAAAGCACAGCTCATTGCTAACCCGGGATGTTACCCAACTGCCGTCCTGCTTTCCTTGCTACCGCTTATCAAAGAAAACCTGATCGACGCTAGACATCTCGTCATTGATGCTAAAAGTGGTATCTCTGGAGCAGGCAACAAGCCGAGCCAGATGACACATTACAGTGAGACAAACGAAAATACAGCAATATACAAGCTGCACGAGCACCAGCATATACCGGAAATCGAACAGGCAATTCAAATGTTTGCGAACCAGTCGACGCCAATTACCTTCACGACTCACCTTGTTCCGATGACAAGAGGAATTCTTGCAACGAGCTATGCACCAGTGAACGAAGGGGTCACAGAAGCTGACCTAGTAAACACGTTGCAGGAAACATACGCAAACCAATCATTTGTCCGAATAATAAAAGACACCAATAAATTCGGCACAAACCAGGTATACGGCTCCAACTATTGCGATATTCATGTGAAGGTAGACCCGCGTACGAACCGAGCAACTATTGTTTCGGTTATCGACAACCTAGTCAAAGGTGCAGCAGGGCAGGCCGTTCAAAACATGAATGTCCAATTTAATCTTCAACAAACAACGGGTCTCTCGCTCGTACCATTATTCATTTAATAGGAGGAAACCACATGTTAACGGAAACGATGACGATGAAGCGCATAACGTACAAAAACATCGCTTCACCAAAAGGTTTCAAGGCGACCGGCATCCACTGCGGCGTTAAGCACAAGAAAAAAGACTTAGCTCTACTGACAAGTGAAGTGCCCGCAAGCGTTGCCGGGGTTTTCTCCACAAATGCAGTTCAAGGGGCTCCACTTGTCGTAACGAAGGAAGTTGTCTACACCACACAGAAAATGCAGGCACTAGTCGTGAGCTCTGGCATTGCGAATTCCTGTACAGGAAAACAGGGCTTAATCGACGCCTACACAATGCAGGAAAAGACAGCAGAAAAGATTGGTATCGAGCCAGGACTAGTCGGCGTTGCCTCAACTGGAGTCATCGGTGAAATGATGAAAATGGAGCCAGTCCTATCGGGAATAAAAAAACTTGAGCCAACCGACGAGTTAGAAGGAGCCATCAACTTCTCCCAAGCAATCATGACAACAGACACTGTTACAAAGGATACTTCCTATAAAACAGTAATCGATGGCAAGGAAGTCATTATCGCAGGAACTGCCAAGGGCTCCGGTATGATTGAACCAAACATGGCAACAATGTTTGCCTTCATAACAACCGATGCCAACATCGAATCAAACCATTTGCAGTCAGCATTAAAATCCATTACTGATGTGACCTTCAATGCAATCACAGTGGACGGCGATACGTCCACGAATGACATGGTAGTAGTGATGGCAAATGGATTAGCAGAAAACAATCCGTTGACTCCATTACATCCAGACTGGGATAACTTTGTTCAAACACTCCATACCGTTTCATTGGATTTAGCTAAAATGATTGCAAAAGACGGTGAAGGAGCAACAAAGCTCATTGAAGTTGAGGTGAAAGGGGCTCTTAGCGATGAAGAGGCACGTAAAATCGCTAAGAATGTCGTCGGTTCGCCACTTGTGAAAACAGCTGTATTTGGTAGCGATGCAAACTGGGGGAGGGTTATATGTGCGGTCGGCTATAGCGGAGCAACCATAGATCCGAACGCCATTAAAATTTCTATTGGACCAACGCCGGTTGTAGAGAACGGAGAGCCTGTCTTATTTTCCGAGGAAGAGACGATGCTGTATTTGAAGCAGGCTGAAGTGAAGTTTTTAATCGAACTCAACCAAGGGAATGGCCAAGGAACCGCATGGGGGTGTGATTTGACTTATGACTACGTCCAAATCAATGCAACCTATCGTTCCTAATCGCATCGTCATCAAGCTCGGTGGCAGTATGCTCGAGGGATTGAACGAAGAATTCTTTGCAAACTTTAAAAAGCTACAAGCCGAGGACCATGAAATAATTATTGTCCACGGTGGTGGCCCGGCTATCAATAAATCGCTAGCTGATCATGGAGTAACATCCACTACCATCAATGGCTTCCGCGTAACATCCGAGGAAGCGGTAGATATCGTACAATGCACGCTAGTCGGTAAAGTCAATCCATCTCTAGTGCTCCAGTTAAACCAAAACGGAATTGCAGCACTAGGCATGAGCGGATATGACGGTAACTTATTGGAATGCGACTTCTTAGACAAGGGAGTTTACGGTTTTGTCGGGGAAATAAAAAAGGTGAACACTGCCATCCTAGATATACAACTCGTCAACGGCATCACACCAGTCATTTCCTGTATCGGCTGCCTACCTGACAGCACTCCGCTCAATATAAACGCTGACACAGTTGCAAGCAAAATAGCTCTGGCAATAAAAGCAGAATGTCTGCTGCTAGTAACGGACACACCAGGTATTGAGATAAACGGAGAAATCCAAGAGGTTGTCCAAACATCCTCTATCAAGGAGTGGATCGAATCCGAAGACATATATGGTGGCATGATTCCAAAAGTGAATGCAGCCATGGATTGCCTTAAGGAAGGGATCCCATCTGTGAAAATTGTAGATGAGCAGCTGCACGGCACTACCATAGTACATCAGGAGGTTTACGTATGAGTTCTTTATTTCCAAACTACGCTCGACGGCCTGTCCATTTAATAGAAGGAAAAGGCACAATCGTCAAGGACGAACAGGGTAAAAGCTACTTGGATTTCACTAGCGGGATCGCCGTACTCAGTCTAGGGCACGCGCATCCTGCCATTGTAAAAGCACTCCAAGAGCAAAGCGAAAAGCTATGGCATACATCTAATTTATTCGAAAGTCCAAAGCAGGAGCAGCTTGCAAACATTTTAATAGAAGAAACTCATTTCGCCCATGCTTTTTTCTGTAACAGTGGAGCAGAGGCAAATGAAGCAGCGATCAAGCTTGCGCGTAAGCATACAGGCAAGCACGTCATCATTACCTTTGAAAATTCCTTCCACGGTAGAACGTTTGGAGCAATGTCCGCTACTGGTCAGGAAAAGGTACGTCAAGGATTTGGCCCGGTGCTGGAAACCTTCCGTACTGTTCCCTTTAATGATGTAGAGAAGCTAGAAGCGGCAATTGATGACGAAGTCGGTGCTATCATGCTGGAGGTTATCCAAGGAGAAGGTGGAGTCAACAAAGTAACGCCAGAGTTTGCCGGATCCATCTCTAGCATATGCGAATCCAAGGGCATCCTACTAATTGTCGACGAGGTACAAACCGGCATCAGTCGAACTGGCACACGCTACGCCTACGAACAAACCGTCTTAAAGCCGGATATTATTACACTCGCTAAAGGACTTGGCGGTGGCTTTCCAATCGGAGCGATGCTAGGAACAAGCGAACTGGGAGAAACATTCGGTCCTGGAACACACGGTACCACATTTGGAGGGAACCCACTTGCAGTGACCGTTGCCAAGGCTGTATTAGAACATGTCTTTGTCTCAGACTTTCTAGACGAGGTCAATATAAAATCCGAGTATTTCGTGCATAAACTAAATGAAGCACTGCCATCCTATAAGGTAGTTGGTGCCGGCTTATTACTAGGAATTGTCTGTGAAGACGAAGCGGCACCATACATAACCGAAGCTGAAAAGGCAGGACTTCTATTAGTAGGAGCAGGACCAAACGTCATCCGCCTACTGCCACCCCTAACCGTTTCTCATGAAGAAATCGATCAAGCAGTAGACATACTGGGTACAATCTTAAACTAAATAAACTTGAATTAAAGCGCTCAGCGAATCGCTATTCACAAAACATGAACCCCTCTCTATTAGATGAGGGTTCTTTTTGTTTTTATATTAGTCCATTAACCAAAGATTTAATTGCTGCATTCGAGCAAGCTGAAACTGTTTTTCTGCTTCCGTTGGAATTTAAGCTCGCAATTAGCTTGAACCACTAACTAACTCTATTGGTTTTTTCTATTTGTAAGGAAGAAAAAGCTATGATGATTGTATTACAGGTGCCTGGCACTTGTAATAATTAGTAGTTTCCAAGGAAAACATTATATAAATATAGAGAAATTCCTTTGAAACTTTCCATATAGCTAAATCGTTATTCCTATTATAAATAGACTAGTGTTTCAATTTTTTTACAGGAGTTTTACATACAAAAAAGAGATATTACAATGGTAAATAGCTCGTCATTAGATTTATAAGGTAATATATGAGTTCAATCGGACTAGGTTGCTAGGGTCATATAAATACCATTCTAATATAAGAATTCTTGGTTGGATCTGCTAGAAAAGAAGAAAGAGTGAAGATGTGTATCTATTATATAGAAGGAAAAGACAATGAAAAAGCATCGACCCAGTGGAGAGTCGATGCTAATTTGAAAATCAATTTATATAAGCCAGATAAAATAAGAAAAGAAGCATCCGAAGTTCAGATGCTTCTTTTCTTGAGCGATAAAACGAAGGAAGTAGAAGGCTGCACACTAATGAATGTACAAACAAGTTTACGGCGTTACACATCTATAAGTAACCTTCTATACTGTACATCATAACATATATTTGGAAAAATGCACGCCTTTTTCTAAAAAATATAAAATAATTTTTTTAATCAGACTTATCCTAATAAAAGTAAAATCATATAAATCTATTAAACTTAAGAGTATTAAGAAAATTTTCTAAAAAAGACTAGCACATTTGGTAATATTACTGTATTATGGAAAGTGTAATGTAGTCACTGGTGCTTTCATAACATCATTCTTTAAAAAAACTGGTAAACTTTCTAGTTTATTGGTTGATTTTAGTATAAGAGTTGGGTATACTCATATATTGTTAGGGTGATGATAATGGACGCGATCAGGCGACCGCTTTTACACACTAAAAAAAATGCAACACACAAGCGAAGGGAGATCACAAGTTTATGAAGAAAAAAGCTATCAAAATTGCAGCTTCAACTGCAGTAGCAGCTTCAGCATTCGTTGCAGCAGCACCAGCACAACAAGCTGACGCAGCAACAAACGTAAATCAATTATTAACAGACGCACAAAATGCAGGTACAGTATTAAAATGGGCTATCTCAGTAGAAGGTTCTGCTGATTACAAGACACAACCATTTACACAATACAACGCTGCTAAAAAAGCAATTGCAGCAGCAGAATCAGCTGCAAAAAAACTTTCAGCATCTGAAAAATTAAGCGCAGACGCTAAACTTGTAGAACCAAAATTACAAGTAAAACGCGCTCAAGCTTACATTGATGCAATCACTTCAAGTGAAAAAATTAAAGCGGACACTGCTGCATTAGATGCTGCTATCAAATCTAATGACATCGAAAAAGTAGAAACTGCTTACCACAAAGCAACTGGTGAATACCGTAAACAAGCTGCTCTATTAGACCGCGTTTATGGACAATCAACTCGTGACGGTATCCGTAACGAAGTTAAACCTGCTATCGAAAAACTAGTTGCTGACGTGAAAAACGAAGTAACTGTTAACATGCTTGCAAAAGCAGCAGCAGCTGACGTTAAAGCAGGTAAAACTGCAGATGCATCTAAGAAAATTGCTGAAGCACAAGCAATTCTTGATGCTAATGTACTTAAATGGGAAACTGCTTTACAAAAATCAGTTGATGATGTAACTACAGCTCTTCCATTAGCTATCTCAACAGTTAGCTATGTAGATAACAAAACTCTAGTTGTAACATTAACTAAACCAGTTGTTGCTGTTTCTGAGTCAGAAGTAGTTTTAGATAATGGTGCTGTAGTAACAAAAACGGCATTGTCTTCAGACAAAAAGACTTTAACTTTAACAACTACTGCTTTAAGTGCAGCTACAAAGTATTCTGTAACTTACAAAAATTCTACAGTTTCTTTTGATACGCCAGCAGCTCCAATTGGAAATGTTGATGTTAATCAAACTGCATTACATGCAGAAGTAGGTCAATCATTGGCTATTTCTTCTTCATTCAAAACATCACAAGGTACAACTCATAGCGGACCTGTTAAAGTTACATTAACTGATGCTGCTAATTATGAGTTAGCTACTGTAAATGGTGCAGCTGTAGCTCCTGGTACTGAAATTTTTTATCCAGTAAATGGACAATTAGTAGTAACTGTTAAAGCTTCTGGTGCAACTGCTGCAACTGGTGGTAAAGTGAAATTTGAATCTTTAACTGGAGTGGCTGGAAGTGTTATTGAAACAAAAACTTCTGGTTCATTAAACTTCTATACAGTACCACCGACTAAAACTTTAGCACAAGGTGTTACAGGAACTGTTAAATATGTAGATCTTGCTAACAACTACTTTGTTACTGAAGATAATGAAAAAATTCTATTATCTGCTACTGGAAACGTATACCAAGATACTAACAACGCAGTTATTACTTTAGACGCTTTAAAAGCTAAATTATCTAAAGGTGATGTAGTTACTGGTTCTTATGTTAAAACTGGTGGTTCTACACTTCAATTAGTTCTTGATAAAGTTGCTGGTGTTGATTTCTCAGTAGATCAAGAATACTTAGGAAATACTACAGCTTTCCGTGTTGAAGGTAATACTGTTACTTTAACGGGTACTGGTGAAGCTGGTAAATTAGTATCAATTTACAATCCATCATTATTAAAGCCTGTAGCACAAACTACAGTAAAATCTAATGGTACTTGGTCAGTTGCTCTAAATGTTGATCCAACTGCTCCGGTAACATTCCAAGCTCGTCAAGCTGCTAATGTAAATGAAGTAGCTCCTGACTATGCAGCAGGACTTGCAGGATTAAGTGATGAATTAGTAGTAGTTGCTGGTAAATTTGATGCAACTGCAGCACCTGCAGCAGCTGGAGATAATACGTCTCTATCAGGTAAAGTAGTTAACTTCACAGCTACTAAAACTGTAGATCAAAACAATGTTAAAGTTTCTAAAGCACAAATCACAGTACTTGATGGTGACTTAACTAGAGCAACTTATGTTGATGGAGTTAATAATACTTCAATCACTAAAACTGCAACTGGTTTTGATATTACATTTGGTGCACCTTCAACTATCTCTGGTGGAGATGGAAAATTAACTGGTCCATTAACAGTTAATGCTGTAACTGGTGTAACTAATGAATATGGTCTAAAAGTTAACGTAACTAACACTATTGCTGGTTACTAATTAACAAATATATAAATTCCAAAAAGCTATTTCTAAGTTTATCTTAGAAATAGCTTTTTTATGTTTGCCAGGAATGTAAAGAAAAAAGTACGAGGCTATGAAGACAAAAGTAAGAATTAATCTAGAGAAGAGGCACCCAAACTTATAAGAATCTAAGTACTTTCGAGACAAAACATAGGTTAGAAGAATATGGATTTCATAAAAGGCTGGGTATTATTAGTAGGGTATGTATAGAAAAAATTAGACAGTAAATAACAGTAAGGATGCTTAATTAATAAAACAATTTAATTGCTCGAGCATGTACGTTACAGAGAATTAATCTACTCTTAAAGATAGGAGTAGTACCCAACACATTCAATTTTTCAAAAGCAAAGTGTATTACTTTGTAATTGAACTTCCAGAATTGATTTTACTAAGTTTTTATACACACACTTTAATAGAATAGGAAACAAGTCTAATCAGAGTTTGATTTATCCAGCCTAATAGTTTTCTTCTCTACCTTAACGACATTAAAAAATATTTTATTTGTTAAATAAAAATTATGAAATATCTGTATTTGAAGTTATAATTAAATTAGTAGATTGTTAATTATATATAACTAGATAATTTAAAATATCTAGTTATTAAGGAGAGAACTGGAATGAATAACAAAACAAACAGAATAATAATAGCTACCGCCATCGCAGCATCTTCAATTGTAGCAATCGCACCTACTCAAACAAATGCAGCAGACAACATCGATCAATTAATGACAAACGTTCAAAATTCAAGTACTGTCTTGAAATGGGCAATTTCCATAGAAGGTTCAGCTGATGGGGTAACTCAGCCATGGAGTCAATACAATGGAGCGAAAGATGCTATTTCTAAGGCAGAGACTGCATTGAAAAAACTAAGCTTTTCTGATCAATTAAAGTATGATGCTAGATTGACAGAAGCTAAAACTCAATTAAAAAGAGCTCAAGGATACTTAGATGCAATAACGGCAAGCACCAAAATCAAGGAAAAAACAAACGCACTTTCTTCAGCATCTGCAGCAAATAACCTAGATTTAGTGGAAAAATCTTATCATGAAATGACTGCTGAGTTTCGTAAGCAGACAATTTTATTAGATCGTGTATATGGACAATCTACACGTGATAAGATTCGAAGTGTGGTGAAGGGCCCTGCTGAAAAGTTAATTAGTGATTTGAAGAATGATGTAACTGTTCATATGTTAACAAAAGGCGCGATGGAAGATATTAGAACATCTAGACAAGCAGAAGCATCTCGAAAAATATATGAAGCTCAAGCAATACTAGATGCAAATAATCTTAAGTGGGAGAGCACGCTTCAAAGAAGCTTAACAACCGTGGCTACTTCTTTGCCTGTAGAAATAACATCTATTACAAGAATAGATAGTACAACACTTAATTTAAAATTAAATAGAGCGGTGTCATCCGTAAAAGTTTCAGAATTTACTGTAGATAACTCTTTGACAATCACTAATGCGACATTAAGTAATGATGGATTAACAGTGACATTAACTACCTCAGCACAAACACCAAGTGTAAAATACTCATTAAAATATAAAGGAAGCTCGGTAAGTTTCACTGTACCTGGTTCTATTGTTCCTATTCAAATGGGTAATTCTACAACACAGCATAGAGATACTTCAGAAGTGCTTGCTCTAAGTGGCACTTTCAGTGGTTACGGGTATAGCACAGTAAGAGTTGATATTCCAACTGGCGTAAAAGTATTAACGATCAATGGTATAGAAAATAATATTACTGGAGCTAAAAACGTAAATGTGGTGCCTGATAAAAATGGTACAGTTACGGTTACTTTTACTGCAAGCAATGTGAGTACTCCAGTATTAGATAAAGTAATTACCTTTAATAGACTGGAAAATAATAGAGTTGCAGATACACAGACCTCTCCAACTTTAAATTTTTATGCTCCTGCTAAGACAGGCACAATTTCTAACAAGAATGTTCATTATGTTGACTTTTATAATAATTATTTTGTAACTTCAGATGGCTTAAAATATATTTTAAAAGGAAACTCAGATACTTATAAGAATGAAGGGGTCGCTGTTTCTTTAGATACATTTAAAGCTGCATTGAATATTGATGATACTGTTACTGGAACATATCAAACAGCTTCGTCATCTTCTTTCAATATCTCAGTTAATCATTACTCAGTGCCATTACTAATGGATACTCAATTTAGTTATAAAAATGCTTATGGATACCGTATGCTAGGGAATCAATTCGAATTCTCAGGAACGGGCCAACCTAACTATGAAGTATTCTTCTTTAAGAATACAGGAGCATATCTTGGTAAGGTAAAAATGGGCGCCGCAGGAACCTGGAAGTACAAAACAGCAATAGAACAAAATGCAATTAATGACATCTATATGGTTCAACAGCCTGCTGGAAAAGTAACTCCTGCTTTTAATAGTGGAACAGTATTTAGAGTTATTGAAGGACCTTTCAATCTACAATCGGTAGGTGAGGGGAAAACAGACGATGGAGATATCACGAATGAAGAATTAGAGTTCACTATTGCGCCAATCTCGCGTTCCAATGCATTTGTTTATAGAGATAATGCGATAATAACTCAATCTGCATATATCACATTAAAAGATGAAGATGGCACAACCGTGCAATATACTAATAATAAAGCGGGTAATCTATTCACTAAAACAACTAATGGATTCAAAGTGAAATTTGGTCCAACATTGGATGAGAAGCTAGCTGGGGAGATACTACAGGTAGGTTCAGAACCTGGGCTGTCAGGTACTTTAGAAGTAATAGCTGTTGAAGGTGTAAATAACTCCTATAATAATGTAAACTTAGTTTCCAAATTACTAATAACTAAATATTAATTATCTTTAATCCTCCAAAGAAAATTATTCTTTGGAGGATTTTTATGTCCAAGTGGTAATTACTTTTTAACACAAAGACATATCTATATACCTCCATGAATATATTGTTGGTAATACAAATTTCCGATATGGACAAGTTGCCATAGGAAAATGGGGGGAAGAAAAATGGGGAGAAAGCGGTTGGGATTTATCAGCTTGTTTATTGTACTTGCACTTGTTCTGTCTGGCTGTAATTGGTGGAAGCAATCGGATTCCAAGGGAGGTTCGGGGGAGGTAGTTGTTGGTTTGGTGTCGGAGCCAGATTCTGTTGATATTCATCGAACATCGTCGACAGGAGAGGCGAATACTCCTTTGTATGATACCTTACTGAAGCTTGATGATGAGGGGAATATTGTTCCAAATCTAATCACTGATTATGAGATTGTAGGAGATGGGAAAGAGGTAATCTTTAATCTTAAAGAGGGAGAGAAGTTCCATTCGGGGAAGCCAGTCAATGCAGAGGCAGTTAAACTTTCCTTCGAAAGATTAGTGGAATCGTCTCCTTTTAGTACAAATGCTGGGGACATAGATAGCATAGATGTGCTTAGCGAATATTCTTTTAAGATCACATGGAAGAATCAGTTTGCACCATTTTTTATTAATGCGACCACTTCCTTTTTGGCACCGATAGACGTTTCTGTTTTAGATGAAAAGGGAGAAGGCTTTGAGAAAAATCCTAGTGGTTCAGGCCCGTTAAAGCTAAGTAAAATTAATCGCGGAGACTCACTGGTATATGAGCCGTATAAGGATTTTGATTGGAATGATGGTGGTCCAGGATTTGATAGCGTGAAATTTAGATTTATACCGGATGAAGAGACTAGGATTTTAGAGTTTAAGAAAGGTAATGTGGATGTTTTATTGAATGTACCTTACCAATATATTGAGGATTTAGAGAAGGATTCAGAAGTGACAATTGAACGAGTACCAGGAGATGTTTTAAGTTATTTAGGCTGGAACAATAAACTCCCTATTTTCCAAGATAAAAAGGTTAGACAAGCTATTGCAATGGCAATTGATAGAGATTCTATTATAGATAATACATTAAATGGTGAAGCGAAAGCAGTATTTGGACCATTACCGAAGGCTGCATTTGGCTATAGCGAGAAAATTGAAACGATGGCCCACGAGAAATATACAAGAGACACAGAGCAGGCGAAGAAGCTATTAGCGGAAGCGGGCTGGAAAGAGTCGAACAATGATGGAGTGGCTATGAAGGATGGCAAGCCGTTTGCAGTAGATTTATGGGTAGACGATGATCCAGCCAATCAACGATCGGCTCAGGTTATACAAAATCAACTAATGGAGATTGGTATTAAAATAAACATCTCTGTGAAGGAATCCGCAACTATTATTGAGCAAACACCTAAGGGAGCACATCAAATGTTGCTATGGAGCTTTGGATGGCCGGATGCGGACGTGCTGAACTTCTTGTTATTCGGGAAAGAAAAATCGAAGCGACTTCATTATGAAAATGAAGAGATATATAGCATTTTGGACAAGGCTGCGATTGAAATGGATCAGGATGCAAGATTAAAGCTGTATGAAGAGGCGATGGAAATGCTAGTGGAGGAATCACCATTTGTACCGCTATATGTGAAAGAAAATATTACAGCAGTTCGTAATTTTGAAAGCTTTAAGATTCATCCAATCGAGGGCACGATCCAATGGCAGGATGTAAAAGTAAAGGAATAGAAGAAAATTAATCTGCACAAAAGGAGGCGTTTACTTGTCATCCTATCTATTCAAAAGAATCACTACAATGCTTATTACCATTATTGGAGTCTCCATTTTAGTGTTTATGATTATTCATTTAATCCCAGGTAATCCAGTCAATCATATACTAGGTGACTATGCGACAGAGGAGTCTATTCAAGAATTAGAATCTAGATTAGGACTAGATAGGCCAATAACCGTTCAATATGTATCCTATATGGCGAATGCTATTCAAGGAGATTTGGGAACTTCTTTTATAACTGGTTATACGGTCGTTGAAGAGATTATGAATCGAATACCTGTGACCGCACAATTAGCTTTTTATAGTATCATATTTGGTTCGTTTTTAGGGATAGGCATAGGAGTATTAGCTGCCGTCAAAAAGAACACCATTTACGATCAGCTAGCAATGACTTTGGCTCTAATTGGTATTTCTGCACCGGGTTTTTGGATTGCTTTGTTTTTAATCCTACTATTTTCTTATCAATTAAGTATTTTTCCAATCTCAGGGTATAGCGGGTTTTATTCGCTTATACTTCCCTCTATCACTTTAGGTTTGGGTACCGCAGGAAGTATTGCGAGAATGACACGCTCCAGTATGCTAGACGTGATAAAACAGGATTATATACGAACTGCTCGAGCTAAAGGAGCAGGCGCGTATCGGTTAATCTTTCAACATTGTTTGCAAAATGCTGTCATACCGGTTATTACATTAATCGGTATGCAGTTCGGTTATTTGATGGCAGGAGCAGTAGTTACTGAGACTGTATATGCACTGCCAGGCCTCGGCAGTCTAATCGTTTCAGCAATATCTACCCGAGATATTCCAACTGTTCAAGGATTATTGTTATTTATGGGCTCTATTATTATACTTGTTAACTTTGTAGTTGATTTGCTTTATACCAAATTAGATCCTCGTATTCAATACGAATAAAGAGTCGTGTGAGGGGAGAGAGAAAGCTGAAATTAGTAGATAATTCGACTATTTTAACAGCAGAATCTATTCATAGGAAATCTTCTTTAGCTATTTTTATTCAAAAAATGACGAATAACAAAGGGGCCGTCATTGGCTCCCTCATCTTACTATTTTTCATCATCACTTCAGCGTTTGCTCCATGGTTTGCAACTTATCCTGTAAATGAAATGAACTTTGAGGATAGCCTAAAGGGGCCAAGCGTAGAGCATTGGCTAGGGACAGATGAATTTGGCAGAGATATTTGGACACGCATTCTCTACGGAGGAAGAGTTTCCTTATTGATGGGGTTATTTGCAGTAGTTGTTTCAGGGACGATCGGTGTCATTTTAGGGGTTGTGGCTGGATATTATAGAAAATTAGATATGTATATCATGCAATTTATAGATATTCTAATGGTTTTTCCTTCATTGCTGATGGCGATCGCAATAGTTGCAGTTTTAGGGGTAGGTCTAACGAATGCAATGATCGCAGTTGCTATATCAGCTGTTCCCTCCTTTGTAAGAGTAGTCAGGGGAGCAGTTTTAACAATAAGAGAGACGGAATACGTGGAGGCTGCTAGAGCGTTAGGGCTACGGAACTTCAAAATAATATTCAAGCATATACTACCGAATGTCACCTCACCAATCATCATATTAGCTACTTTGGAATTTGGAAGTGCCATCCTCTCCGCAGCATCCTTGAGCTTTTTAGGACTAGGAGCACAACCACCTAATCCTGAGTGGGGAGCACTAGTCTATGTAGGAAAATCATTTTTAAGTCAGGCATGGTGGATGACCTTGTTTCCCGGACTAGCAATAATGCTAGTAGTACTAGGCTTTAACCTGTTAGGTGACGGTCTAAGAGATGCGTTAGATCCAAAATCAAAATAATAATCAAACAAGGAGTGACTCAGATGAGCTTACAGAAAATAATAGAGTCTTATGTGACGAATATTGAAGCTGACTTTGGAATTTATATTAAGCATCTACAAACAAATGAGGAAGTAAATATACAGGGAGACAAGCTATTTCAAACGGCAAGCGTGATGAAGCTTCCAGTTTTAGCAACATTATATGAAAAAGCGTATAAAGGTGAGATTAATCTTCAACATCGAATACAGCTGACTGAACAAGATTATGTACCAGGCTCTGGGGTATTTCAGGAAATGGAGTATGGCATAAAGCCAACGATTAAGGATCTAGCTACGATGATGATCATCGTAAGTGATAATCTTGCCACAGATAAATTATTAAAAATTCTTGGTGGGGTTAATCCAGTGAAAGAGACAATGGACAGATTAGGGCTTAATAACATTTATATTAAGCATTCTATTTGGGAGCTTCTAAGCTTAAGTGTAGGAATACCGTATCAGCCATACAGCTCTGAACTTTTTGATGAAATCATTAGACGCTTGAAGGAACAGGAAATAGATTGGGAAAGTGTCGTGTATCAGCACAATAAAGAGAGCAATGTGAGTTCAGCAAAGGATATGTCTCTTTTACTAGAATTGTTCGCAAAAGGAGAGTTTGTCTCTACTAAATGTTCAAGAGAGATAATAGATATATTGCATAGACAGCACTACCAGCAACGTATTGGCGGGCTTCTACCGCGCAATACGCCTGTAGCCAATAAAACTGGTAGCCTTGGAGCTATGTACAATGATGCAGGAGTTGTTTACTTACCTGAAGATAAAGGTCAGTATGTCATTTGCGTCTTCTCTAATGGACATTCCTTAGAATATGAGGGGGACGAGCCCATTGCTCAAATTTCCAAAATAGCATATGAATATTTCTTGGATGGGAGGTAGTATCATTGACTATCTCACTAGATTTGTTATCAGTGGAGCATGTAAATATATCTTTTAAAAATGATAAATCGCTAAATATACCAGCAGTAAGAGACTTGTCATTTCATATTCAGCAAGGGGAAACAGTTGGCTTAGTTGGAGAATCCGGCTGTGGAAAAAGTGTAACAGCACTTTCATTGATGCAGCTAGTGGAGAAAAATACGAGCTCTATTGAAGGAAACATTGTCTTTGAAGGAGAAAATCTAAATACATTTTCAGAAAAAGAGATGCAGGAGGTTCGTGGAAATAAAATCTCGATGATATTTCAAGAGCCTATGACATCCTTGAATCCAGTCCATAAAATAGGCAAGCAAATTAGTGAGGTTCTTTTTCTACATGGGTTTGCCACGAGAGCTAACAGCAAGGAAAAAACAATTGAGATTCTAAGAAAGGTAGGGATTCCTCGAGCAGAAAGCATTATAAATGAATATCCCCATCAGCTTTCGGGAGGTATGAGACAAAGGGTGATGATCGCTATGGCAATGGCCTGTAACCCTAAACTCCTTATCGCGGACGAGCCTACCACTGCCTTAGACGTAACTATTCAAGCACAAATACTAGATTTGATGAAAAAGTTGCAGCAGCAATATCATACGGCAATCTTACTCATCACGCATGATTTAGGGGTCATCTCAGAAATGGCTGATCGGGTCATTGTCATGTATTACGGACAAATAGTAGAGCAGGCAGATGTTAGAATAATTTTCAAGAATCCAAAGCATCCCTATACAATTGGTTTGTTGAATTCTGTACCGAATATCTATAGTGAGAGTAATGATCGACTCACTCCTATTGAGGGAAATGTCCCAAATATAGGGGCAATAAAGGAAGGCTGTCCATTTCGTTTTAGATGTCAGCAAGTACATGCAAAATGTCATGAGCATAACCCATCCTTATTTAAGCTCGATTCTCAGCTAGTACGTTGCTGGTTATACGAGGAGCAGGGGGTGAAAGCTTGAATAATCCTCTATTAGAAGTTGAAAACCTGAAAACTCACTTTCCTATTAAAAAGCGTTTTCTAAAAAAAGAAAAGCAGTTTGTAAAAGCTGTAGACGGACTCAATTTTTACGTAAATAAAGGAGAAACACTAGGGATAGTAGGAGAGAGTGGCTGCGGAAAATCCACAATGGGCAGAAGTATTCTTCGTCTTATAGAACCTACTGAAGGTAGGATTACCTTTCAAGGAAAGGAAATAACCTCATTAAATGATAAGGACTTAAGAAAAATGAGAGGCGAAATGCAAATAGTATTTCAGGATCCCTATGCCTCTCTTAATCCTAAAATGACAGTTGGTGCTATATTAGGCGAGGCACTTCAGACTCATGGTATCTCCCAAGGATCTAAGGAAAGAACAGAAAAAGTTCAAGAGCTATTAGTGAATGTAGGGCTAAGCCCGATTCACATCGACCGCTACCCACATGAATTTAGTGGGGGACAAAGGCAGCGTATTGGTATTGCGAGGGCTATCGCTGTAAATCCCTCTTTAATAATTGCAGACGAACCAGTATCTGCTCTAGATGTATCGGTTCAGGCACAAATCCTCAATCTATTTCAAGACTTAAAGGAGTCTCTAGGACTTACTTATATATTCATCGCTCATGACCTTAGTGTCGTCAAGCATGTCAGCGATAGAATAGGAGTTATGTATTTAGGAAAAATAGTAGAGCTATCTGATAAGAAAGGGTTATTTCAAAATCCACTACACCCTTATACTCAAGCACTCATGTCTGCCGTACCCTCATTAGATCCTGATATAAAAAAGGAAAGAATTATCCTAACTGGTGACGTACCAAGCCCCTCCAACCCACCAAGTGGCTGCACCTTTCATACAAGATGTCCCTATAAACAAAATGTATGTGAATCTGTGATTCCACAAGAAATCAATGTTGCTGAAGGTAGGTATGTCAGCTGTCATAAGTATGACGATCAATATAGTAAGCAATTCTAATAGTCCCCCTGTTCTCAGAATAGAGAACAGGGGATATTGCTTTAAAGATCCATTTCTTTATTTTTTCGTTCTCCTCTCCAAATTAAACCCGAACCTCTTTTCTCTATTGATTAGAGCTACAGGTGGCGACTCCTGTGGGATGAGTGAGATGATAAGACATCACAAACGACGCGACAGCGACGGTGATGGCTTATCGCTCACCCCACGGAAAGCGTCCACCTAAAGCGGAAATCAAACATACTTTGCCTCTTTTTTAGTAAGAAAATGAGTTATTATCCCTTCCCCGAACACTATTCACTAGATTGATTGAAGCGACAGGTGGCGACTCCAGCGGGATGAGTGAGACAGATTAGCCATCACAAACGACGCGACAGCGACGGTGATGGCTTATCGCTCACCCCACGGAAAGCGCCTACCTAAAGCGGAAATCAAGCATACTTTGCCTCTTTTTTAAAGAGTAAGTAAATAAGTTAGTTACAAAATTATCCCTTCCCCGAACACTATTTACTAAATTGATTGAAGCGACAGGTGGCGACTCCAGCGGGATGGGTGAGACAGATTAGCCATCACAAACGACGCGACAGCGACGGTGGTGGCTTATCGCTCACCCCGCGGAAAGCGCCCACCTAAAGCGGAAATCAATTACTTTATTAATTGTAAAGTATCTAAATATCATTATTTACTCTTCATTTATTCGTGTTCTTTCACATAAATGCTACAAGAATCATAAGCAAACAGAAACTCATATTTAAAATTTTCCAAACATAGATAGCTAATTTTTCACATTCTAAATCATACAAATAGGGACTAGCACATAGATTAGAAAAGTATCAAATTATAAGTTTGTTACTTCATCTCATAGGAAGGATGCGATCCTCATATTACGACATTAGCTAATGGAAGGTGCAAAATCACACTTTTAAAAGTGAAAAACATTTGTGCTAAAGGGGGATATTAAATGAAGAAAAACCTAGTTAATAAGTTTTTTAGAGTATTTTTGGTAATAGCTATGGTCTTGACGATGTTCAGTCCAATGATGACTGCATCGGCAAACGGTGCGACAAAGCAGTTTAAACCAAATACTACTAGTGAAAGCACAATGCAGTTAAAGTCAGCAATCGCTGAGCAAACAAGTTTGGGGAATGGTGGACCGAAGCTTCACAAAGACTTACAGAAACTATCGGGTAATCAGGAAGTTGCAGTTATCATACATCTATCCGAGAAACCTGTTGCTCTTGAAAAAGGTATTAGTGAATTAAAGGGAAAATCACTCTCTTCTTCTCAAGAAAATAGTATAAGAAATAAGGTAAAAGCTCAACAAACAGCTGTAAAAAAAGAAATAAATATAAAAAAGATTGCTATGAAGCAAGGCTATACATTTGATACAGTATTAAACGGTTTTGCAGCGGTTGTCAAAGCGGACGATCTTCCAAAACTATTAGATATTAAAGGCGTAACACTAGTGGAGCCTGATGCAATCGTTCACGCATCAGAAGAACCACAAAAAACGAAGCCTGTTAAATCTACTGTCACTAAAAAAGAAGATAAATTAGATGCAAAGATGAATACAAGTATTTCATTCCTAGGCATTGAAAGACTATGGAATGAGGGAATAGAAGGGCAAGGTATTAAGGTTGCAGTACTGGATACAGGTATTGATGCTGATCATCCAGAATTTGCAGGTATCTATAAGGGTGGAAAAAATTTCATCCCTAATTCATCTACCTATACTAGAGCTCGTGCGGATAATGACGCATCGGAAACTTCACCGGCGGAACGTCCTGCAGGAACTCCAGAATTTAATGCGAAAGGAGATGCATTCTATACTTCTCATGGTACACATGTAGCGGGTACCATCGCAGCAATAGGCGCGAATGAATACGGCATTAAAGGGATTGCTCCAAAAGTAGACCTTTACGCTTACCGCGTACTAGGTGCTTACGGCAGTGGATCTTCCTCTGGTATTGTAAAAGCCATAGATACGGCAGTAATAGAAGGAATGGATGTTATTAACCTTTCACTTGGTGGAGGAGCTAACTCAGAAACGGATAGCGGATCCTTTGCAATAAATAATGCGATGATGGCTGGCACTATTTCTGTCATTGCAACAGGTAATTCAGGTCCAAATCGTGGGACAATGGGTACTCCTGCGACATCCCGTTTAGGAATTGCTGTTGGTAACACTACTAATCCTGAAGTCATGCATAACGGAAAAGTAAATGTTACGGTTGGCGAATATAAACTTACGAAACAATTACAATTGATGGGAACTACTTTTGGTACGGATGTTTCCACTCAGCTTCAAGGCGAATTTGACTTAGTCGCTGTTCCTGGTAACGGTGAAGCTAAGGATTATAACGGGCTTGATGTACAAGGGAAAGTTGTAGTGGTTTCTCGTGGTGCGATCGCTTTTGTAGATAAAATTGCACATGCAAAGTCAAATGGTGCAGCAGCAGCCATTATTCATAACTTTGCTGGAGGCTCAAATGCACCAAATGCCTCTGGAACATTCTTAGGAGATTCATTTGAATTTATCCCAACGTTTGATATGTCTCAAACTGACGGGGATGCAATTCGTGCAGCATTAGTAAATGGCGCAGGGAAGGTTTCATTCGGGGACTTTGGCTCTGCACAAACTACTGGAGATGAAGTAAATAGCTCTAGCTCACGTGGACCATCTACACCAAATTTTGATATTAAGCCAGATGTAAGTGCACCTGGAACTAATATTATGTCAGCAATTCCTATGTATAAAGCAGATTTCCCAGATGTAGTATATGGAGAAGCGTATGACCGCAAAACGGGAACGTCCATGGCTACGCCACATATCGCAGGGATTGCGGCGCTTGTTAAACAAGCAAATCCAACATGGAATGCTTTCGATGTAAAGGTTGCTCTTTCAAATACGGCTAAAATCTTGAACACTACTAACTATGATGTGTTCGCTCAAGGTGCTGGTCGAGTAGACGCATATAGTGCTGCTCATCCGAATGTACTTGCCTATGCAATCGATCAAGCTGTTTTAGATGCAAGTGGAGCAACTGTTGAAAACTTGAAGGGAACTGTAACTTTCGGTCCGCAGTCTTTGAAGGATAAAAACATTTCTGTCACAAAACAAATTAGAGTAAAAGATTTAAAGGGTCAAGGTGGAAATTATAATGTAACAGTTGATGTGACCAAAAAGTTTGGTGATGCCAAAGTGACTGTTGATAAGCCTTCATTTACATTGGCTGGAGAGCAGGTATTAAATGTTACATTGACTGCTTCTAAAGCAACAGCTCCAAATGGCTCTGAAATTCTAGGTTATATCCGTATTAACGGTGGAGGTTCAGAGGTTTCATTGCCATTCGCCGCAGACTTCTCTGGAGTGACTGCTACAGAAATTAGAAATATGGCCATATCAGGAACTGATCTATCCTTTAATGGAGATGGTGTGAAGGATTCAGCCGAGCTTACATTTACTTTGACTGGGAACGTGACAACGAACTATATCGAGCTTTGGGATATCATGGATCCTGAAGGTGGAGAATATGGTGATGGTTACATTGGTTATTTACATGCAGGTTCTTCACTTGCAGCAGGCTCATGGAGACTACCGGTTGATGGAGAGTATCAACCATGGAGTGGTGCACCTGCAACAACAATTCCAGATGGTCTTTATACAATTGACTTTAATGCTATTGCAGCATCAGGAGCTGTAAGTGCTTATGTTGGTCCTGTCGTTGTAAAAACAACAAAAACTGAAATCACGGGCTCTGTGAAGGATGGAGTGGCAACAGGGAAAGTAACAGACAAATATATAACGTATAACGAAGAATTATATTTGTATGGACTAGAATATGATTTGAATGAAAAACTAAAAGCTTCCTATATTGCAACTGTAAACGGTGTACCAGCGGAACCTGTGAAATTCAATTTGGCACAGGACGGAGCATTTACGTTCCCAGTAACAGCTGAAACTGATTCTATTAAGGTTGTTGTGAACGATGCAGCAGGTAATGTAGGGGAAACATTGATATATGAAAGCGAAGATCCAGAACCAGAGCCAGTCGTAACACTTTCTGTTAACCCGACTGAACTTACTTTAGAAACTGGAAAAACAGCTAAGCTTTCTGTTACGGAAACTTCAACGCCAGCTGAAGGTGCAGCGACAACTAAAGATGTTACTGAAGCAGCTACTTACGCTGTAGCGGACGAAAGTGTTGTAAAAGTTTCTAAAGGATTAGTAACTGCAGTAGGTAAGGGATCCTCAACGATCATTATTACTCATGGTAAAAATACATTGACTGTCAATGTGACTGTAAAAGATTCCGTTGTTATAGTACCTGGAGTGAAGCTAGTTGCAAACAAAACACAAGTTGACTTGGAGCCTAAAAAAGAAGCACAGCTAACTATTAAAGAGGTAACAACAACATCGGATGGTAAAACAAAAACACAGGATGTAACGAAAGCTGCCACTTACAAAGTAGCAGACAGTAAAGTTGCATCAGTAAAAAATGGTTTAATCACTGCTAAAAATGCAGGAAGTACAACAATTACCGTTAAATATGGCAAAAGCGAATTGACGATTAATGTGAATGTTATAGAACCAGTCGTAACATTGACTGCTAACAAAACTGAGCTTGCTTTGGAGCCAGGAAAAGAAGCACAGCTTACGATCAAAGAAGTAACAACTGGAGCAGACGGAAAAACAAAACAGGTTGATGTAACGAAGGCTGCAACATACAAAGTAGCAGATAGTAAAGTAGTTTCTGCAAAGAATGGTTTAGTAATAGCGAAAAAAGCAGGTAGCACAACAATCACTGTTAAATACGGTAAAAATGAATTAACTGTAAATGTAACTGTTACAGAACCAGGAGTAACGTTAACTTCAAACAAAACACAGGTAGACCTGGAGCCAGGTAAGGAAGCGCAGCTGGTTATTAAAGAAGTAACAACAGGCGCTGACGGAAAAACAAAACAAGTTGATGTAACAAAATCTGCAACCTATAAAGTAGCAAATAGCAAAGTTGCTTCCGTGAGCAATGGTTTAATCACAGCGAAAAGTGCAGGTGACACAACAATCACTGTTAAATATGGTAAAAACGAATTAACAGTAAATGTGACTGTTACAGAACCAGTTGTAACGCTGACTACGAACAAAACGGAAGTGAATCTGGAGCCAGGAAAAGAATCACAGCTGAAAATTAAAGAAGTAACAACATCAGGTGGGAAAACAAAAGAGACGGACGTAACTAGCTTTGCAACATATAAAGTAGCAAATAACAAGGTTGCAACCGTAAGTGGTGGTCTAGTAAAAGCTAAAGGCGTAGGTAATACAACCATTACGGTTAAATACGGTAAAAATGAATTAACTGTAAATGTAACGGTCACAGAACCGGAAGTAACATTAAGCATAGACAAAACGGAAATCAGCCTTGAACCAGGCAAAGAAGCGAAATTGAAAGTGAAGGAAGTAACAACAACAGCAGATGGAAAAACAACTGAAAAAGATGTCACTGCAAACGCATCTTATAAAGTAGCAGATGGTAAAGTTGCCTCTGTAAGCAGTGGTTTAGTAAGAGCAAAAGCTGCCGGAAATACAACCATTACTGTTAAATATGGCAAAAACGAATTAACGGTAAGCGTGACGGTCGCAGAACCAGAAGTTACACTAAGCGTAGACAGCAGCCAAATCAATTTGGAGCCAGGAAAAGAAGCACAGCTGACCGTTAAAGAAGTAACGACAACAGCAGATGGAAAAACAACAGAAAGAAATATTACGACGTCCGCAACCTATAAAGTAGCAGATAGTAAAGTGGCTTCTGTAACTAGTGGATTAGTAAGAGCAAAAGCTACAGGAGACACAATCATCACGGTTAAATACGGTAAAAACGAGCTAACAGTAAATGTCTCTGTCTCAGCTCCAGAAGTGACAATAACTGCAGATCAAACACAAATTGACTTGAAGCCTGGAAAAGAGAAACAACTGAGAATTACAGAAGTAACGACAACAGCAGATGGAAAAACAACAGAAAGAGATATTACGATAGCAGCTTCGTATAAAGTAGAAAATACTAAAGTAGCATCTGTTAGCAATGGTTTAGTGAGAGCAAAAAGCCTAGGAGAAACAATCATTACCGTTAAATATGGCAAGAAGGAAATTACAATAGCTGTTACCGTTTCAGATATAGGGAAATCCGGGAATGACGTAATAGAGAATGAGTTACATGCCACTGAACTTCCTTTACCTTTGACAGAAGTAACACTTGCTAACTAATAAAAGATGAAAAGAAGTAGCCAGATTCTGGCTACTTCTTTTTTGGGAGCAGAAAATGCAGCTTATTATAGATAGATTTCTTATTTATGACCGTTCGTGGAGATTTATGACCGGATAGAATTTATTATGACCGGATAGCTCGACTTTATGACCGGATAGAATTTTTTATGACCGGATAGCCCAATTTTATGACCGTTCAGCATGTTTCTATATCTTTAAGGTTTGAAAATTTGAAAAGAAGTAGCCAGTGAGAAATCATCCGGCTACTTCTTATTTTGGAGCAGAAAATGCAGCTTATTATAGATAGATTTCTTATTTATGACCGTTCGCGGAGATTTATGACCGGATAGCTCGACTTTATGACCGGATAGAATTTTTTTTGACCGGATAGCCCAATTTTATGACCGTTCACCATTTTTCTATATTTTTAAGGTTTTAAAAGTTTGAAAGAAGTAGCCAGTGAGAAATCATCTGGCTACTTCTTATTTTGGATCAGAAAATGCAGCTTTTTATAGAGAAATTTCTTATTTATGACCGTTCGCGGAGATTTATGACCGGATAGAAAATTTTATGACCGGATAGCCCAATTTTATGACCGTTCACCATTTTTATGGCTTTAAATAAGAAGTAGCCAATGAGAAAGTGGCTACTTCTTTCTGATTAACAGTCCTATTAACGTCATGTCATTATATAGAATTATAAGATACTATAAAGTTATATATTTCAGAAAAGTCAATTAAAGGGAGGGTTAAAAATGAATGAGGGTGCAAAAATTGGGGTTGCTAATAACACCAAGGTCGGTAGAAAGAGTATTTTTAGTTATTTGGGTCCGGCATTAATTACCTCTGCGTTAGTTTTAGGGCCGGGGAGTGTGACTTTGTCCTCGAAGATTGGGGCTATTTATGGCTCGCAGCTTGTATGGACATTGGTTTTAGCGGTTGTGCTGATGATGGTGTACACGGAGATGAGTACACGAATTGGAATAGCTGCGAAGAATAGCTTCATAGGGGTTATGAAGGAAAAATGGGGATTTTGGTCCGGGCTGCTTATTGGGATTGGCGCATTTTTGGTTACGGCTTCGTTCCAGGCGGGGAATGCGATTGGAACTGGTCTTGCTATTTCCACGGTGACTAATATGAAGCCGACTGTTTGGATAATCGTATTTACGCTTATTTCTATTGGGCTATTGTTTGCGAAGCAGTTCTATCAAATACTTGAGAAGCTTATGCTTGTTTTGGTAGTAGTGATGCTATTGGCATTCCTTATTACAGTCATTTTAGTAAAGCCATCGATCGTTGAAATTTTTCAAGGGTTTATTCCTGTGATTCCTGATGGAAGTATGGGATTGATTATTGCCTTATTTGCAACAAGCTTTTCCATAGTTGGTGCGTTGTATCAATCATACTTGGTTAAAGAAAAGGGTTGGACGCTTACAGATGCAGCCAGCGGAAAGAAGGAGTCTTTCTTAGGTATTTTCCTGCTTGGATTTATTTCTTTTTTAATCATGATCACAGCTGCCACTATCTTAAAACCACAGGGCCTAGTCGTGAATAATGCAACGGAAATGGGCTTGGCATTAGAGCCTTTATTCGGTAGCTGGTCAACTTTCGTGTTTATGCTTGGGCTGTTTGGTGCTTCGTTTTCCTCGCTTATGGGAAATGCAACGATTGGCGGCTCATTGCTTGCAGATGGATTTGGGCTAGGAAGTAACCTTTCTAATATGAAAGTAAAGCTTCTCATTATTTTAGTGATTTTGTTTGGTTCGGTTATTGGAATTGTATTTGGTTCCGCACCGCTCAATTTAATAGTCTTTGCTCAGGCGGTGACGATCTTTGTTGTTCCGTTTATCGCAATCGCAATTTTAGTTGTGGCGAATGACAAGCGAGTGATGGGCGAGTTGAAAAACAAATGGCTAAGCAATGTATTAGGAATCATTGGTTTGCTTGTGTTGATTTATCTTGCATATAACAACGTACAAAATATCTTTTTTACTTAATAGAATGGAGGACAATATGAAAACAGTAGAAGAATTAGAGAACCTGATGACGCAGCCATCTGCTGCATTGATAGATGACTTAGTGAAGCTAGAAGGAAATATTATGGTTTTGGGTATCGGCGGGAAGATGGGCCCGACGCTTGCGATAATGGCAAAGCGAGCGATTGATGCGGCAGGCTTGGATAAGAAGGTGATTGGGGTTTCCAGATTTTCGAATGGCACGCTGAAAGATGAGCTAGAGTCCGCAGGTGTTGAAACGATTGCCTGTGATTTGTTAGATGAGGATGAGCTAAAAAAGTTACCGGTAGAAAAAAATGTCATTTATATGGCTGGGAATAAATTCGGGACGACTGGTAACGAGCATTTCACATGGGCGATGAATACGTATTTACCAGGTAGAGTAGCAGAACATTTTAAAGGCTCAAATATTGTGGCATTCTCTACGGGAAATGTTTATCCATTAGTTCCTGTTTATGCAAACGGCTGCGATGAGAATCATCCTGTGGCTCCAGTCGGTGAATACGGTCAATCGTCCTTAGGGAGAGAGCGCGTGTTTACTTATTTCTCACAAAGAGACAATACACCACTTGCTATATTCCGATTGAATTATGCAATTGATATGCGCTACGGGGTTTTATTGGAAATTGCCAAGTCCGTCTTTAATGAAACACCGCTTGACCTTTCCATGGGGCATGTCAATGTGATCTGGCAGGGAGATGCAAATGAGTATGCGATTCGTTCACTTCTTCATGCGAGCTCGCCTCCGACAATCATCAATGTGACAGGTCCAGAGACGCTCTCAGTTCGCTGGCTGGCAAAAGAGTTTGGGCGCTTGTTCGATAAGAACCCTGTGTTTGTTGGGGAGGAGCAAGAAAATGCATTACTCAACAATGCGAGTAAAGCTCATCAGCTATTTGGTTATCCACGCGTTTCTATTAGAGAAATGATTGAATGGATAGCTGACTGGGTGGCTAATGACGGAGAGACGATTAATAAGCCGACCCACTTCCAGGAGAGGAAGGGTGAATTTTAAATGGCACTAACTGACGAGCTGAAGCAGCATTTACACGATGGAGCTTTCATACCTGCTCATCCACTGGCAATCACACAGGATAAACAGCTAGATGAAGAGGCTCAGCGCCGATTAACTCGATATTATATAGATGCAGGTGTTGGTGGGGTGGCGGTTGGTGTCCATACGACACAATTTGAAATTCGTGATCCGCAATTTAATTTGTATGAAACGGTATTGAAGCTTGCAATGGAGGAAATCGAAAAGGCAAAAATTGATCGACCATTCCTTAAAATTGCAGGTGCTTGTGGAAAAACAGAGCAGGCAGTAGAAGAGGCAAATACTGCTAAAAATCTTGGGTATGATATGGTATTATTAAGTAACGGTGGATTAAATGAATATTCAGAAAAGGAATTGATTGAGCGTACAATGGCAGTGGCGGATATCATCCCAGTTTTCGGATTTTATCTGCAGCCAGCTGTAGGAGGACGTGTATTTAGCTACGATTTTTGGGAGAAGTTCTCAGCTATCGACAATGTGTTCGGTATTAAGATGGCACCATTTGACCGCTATTTGACGTTAGATGTTATTCGTGCGGTAAACGCCTCTCCTAGAAGAAATGAAATCGCACTGTACACAGGTAATGACGACAATATAGTGACTGACCTATTTACAGAGTATGAAGCAGAAGTGAATGGTCAGAAAGCATCGAAACAAATTGTCGGCGGCTTGCTCGGTCATTGGTCTGTCTGGACACATAAGGCAGTAGAGCTTTTTGAACAAATAAAAGAAGCGAGAGCAAATGAACAAATTGATAAAAAGTGGTTCTCCATCGCTCAACAAGTGACGGATGCAAATGCAGCATTCTTTGATTCTAAGCATGATTTTAAGGGGAGCATTGCTGGAATCAATGAAGTACTCAGAAGACAGGGGCTTATGAAGGGAAGCTGGTGCCTGATGGACCATGAAGTGCTAAGTGATGGGCAGCTAGAGGAAATAGACCGTGTTTATGCTGCTTATCCAGAGCTGAATGATGATTCCTTCGTAAAAGAGTTTTTGGAAAAGGAAATCGCAGTGCCTAGACTGTCTTGAAATATATGTCTAGGTAAGGAAGAGGATATCGCAGGAAAAGAAACAGCATTCTACAGACACATCAAAAGGTGTGTCTTTCTTCTATTCCAAGGGGGTGGGTTTTGTGGAAACTAGTATTAGAGTAGGAGTTATAGGGCCACAGTGGATTCGAGAAACAATGGTGAGATGCTTTGGACTTTTTCCGAATATCCAACCGATTTTTAGTTTATCGGATGAAATAGTAGATGCTAGGCAATTAACAACAGAGCTTATCGATCATGTAGATTGTTTGTTTTATTCGGGAAGAATACCGTACTTAGTTTCGAAGGATGAAATCCCTATAGAGGTTCCAGCTTTTTATATACCTTTGAAGGGAGCAGGACTTTATCAAGCACTTTATAAGCTGAAGAGCAAAAAGAGTCTATCGAATATTAGTCTAGATGGTATTCAGAACAATTACATGGAAATAGTGAAAAATAATTTAGAAGAAACGTTTACCTATCAAAGCTTTCAAGAAATCGTCTATATGGAAAACAAAGAAGATGTAGTAACCTTCCATGAAAAGAATGTGTTGGACAACCCCGATACAGTAGTGATTACTAGCTTAAAGCTAGTAAGTGAACAGCTGACTAGTATGAATATTGTAAATGAGTGGCTGAAGCCAACAGATCAGGATATTATTGTGGCAATCGAGCGAATGCTGCTTGCGACCAATCAACGAAAGCAAAAGGAAATGCAAATTATAATAGGTAGGATTTTTATCGAAAGTTCCGGGGATGTCCATGAATTTATGACGGAGCAGCAGGTACATAAACGAAGTCATGCTATTCACCGTATGCTACTTCAATTTGCAGAGCAAATAAACGGTTATCTCATTGCACTCAGCAGCAGTGAGTATATATTCGTTACCAATCGAGGCATTTTTGAAAGAATTACAGAGGGTTACAAATACTTGCCAATTGTCGATGAGATGAAGAAAAAGCTAGAGGTATCTCTATCAATTGGTGTAGGTTTTGGCTTCTCAGCTTTAGAGGCTGGCTCGCATGCCAGGGTTGCTCTCATTCAGGCACAGGAAAACGGAGGGGGCTGCTGCTTCATCGTCCGTGAAGATCGCAGTGTTTTCGGTCCAATTGATTTAATCGTACCAATGAAATACCCACTCACAGTGACCGATCAGTTACTAATCAGTAAAGCAGAATTTGTTGGCATGAGTGCTGCAAATATAGAAAAAACGATGGCTGTTATCAAGCGAAAACAAAAGAATGAATTCACAGCACATGAATTAGCAACTATCCTTAGCATCACACCAAGAAGTGCACATCGAATCATTCAATCCTGGTTAGACGCTGAGCTGATCAAAATCATAGGGATGGAGAAAATTTCAAGGCGAGGCAGACCGAGACAGGTATTTGCAATTATTATGAACGAGGAATAGGAGGAGCTCTATGAAAATAGGATTAATAGGTCTAGACACCTCTCACAGTGAAATATTCACGAGATTATTAAATGACCTGGACGATACGTACCACGTGAAAGGTGCTAAAATCACCCATGCCATTCCGACCTTCTCAGAGGATTTACCAATCAGCTCCAACAGATTCCCTGATTACTACCAAATTGTTATAAAAAAATACGGAGTAGCAGAGGTAGAGACAGTTGAGGAAATAATGAATGAAGTAGACGCAATCATAATTGGAACAGTTGACGGAAGAAACCATCTGGACTGGTTCAAACAGGTTGTGACCTATCGTAAGCCAGTTTTCATCGATAAGCCAGTCGTCATGAGCAGTGAGGAAATGGCTGAGGTCATGGGCCTGAGTAAAAAAAATGGAACACCGGTCATGAGCTCATCCGCTTTACGTTTTTCTGAATCAGTCATGGCTGTTAATAGGAAAGGGAATTGGAGTAGCGGCTATTTCTACGGTCCTACCCCAATGCAGGAGCAAATGCCCGGCTACTTTTGGTATGGCATTCATTTAGTAGAAATGGCTGTCACGCTTTTTGGAACAGGCGTTGATAAAGTACAGGTCGAGTACAAGTCCGATTGTCATCAGGTTCATCTGACATATAAGGATGGTCGACATCTCTTAATTCGCGGAGAATCAGAATGGCATGGCCGCTTCGGAGCGGTACTTCATTCTGCAGATGATGTTCAGATGTTAAAGCTATGGGAAGAGGAGAAGCCCTTTTACGCAGGACTCGTCGAGTATATTGTAGAATTTTTTGAAACAGGGAAGGGGGCAGTTTCTCTAGAAGAAACAGCTGAGATTGTTAGGATTATTGAAGAGATTAATAAGGGGTTATAAGGGAGGGTACCATTGAGCTAGGGCTTGAATGGTACTATTTTTATGGGGCTGAGACGTTATAGCTTCCAAACAAAAATCCCTATGCCTTCAACTGGCACAGGGATTAACTCAAAGCAGTTTACTCCACAATCTTCCCATCAAAAGCAGCTTGATAGATCGCAGAAATTTCTTCACGTCCTAGCTCCATCGGACTTCGAGCTAATATACGCTTCTGTTTCAATGCATCCTCAGTTAAACTTTCCAAGGCACTTTCTGGAATGTCGAAGCCTTGTAAGTTAGAAGGGATTCCAACATCTTCTACTAATCTTTTTAACTCAGCGACACATTTATAGGATGCTTCCTCCTGTGATAGATTAGCAGAGCTGAAGCCCATTACATCGTATATGTCCTTCATGCGTTTTTCGCAGCTTTTACGTATGTATCCCATGACGTAAGGGAGAAGCACAGCATTGGAATCTCCGTGTGCGATATGGAACTGCCCGCCAAGCGGGTAAGCGAGTGCATGTACTCCAGCAACTCCTGCATTGAAGAAGGCAAGGCCAGCTAAATAGCTGCCGTAGCTCATATCTGTACGAGCTTGTTTATCATCACCATTCGATACAGCAGTGCGAATAGAATTGCTGATCAACCGAATTGCCTGTAGCGCTAATGCATCCGACACAGGACTAGCATTCTTAGAGATATACGCCTCAACGGCATGTGTCAGTGCATCTACTCCCGTTGCAGCAGTTACCTTCGGAGGCAATGAAATTGTTAATGCTGGATCTACAATCGCCACGTCCGCCAATAAATAATCATGCGTCACCACGTCTTTTGTAGTTTCCAAGGACAAAACCGAGATGTTTGTAACCTCTGATCCAGTACCAGAAGTGGTAGGTATTAAAATAGTTGGTAAACCTTTATGGGTAATATGCTTCGTTCCAGTTAGGTTCAAATAATCTGCCACATTACCATCATGAGAAGCTAGCACTCCTGCAAGCTTGGATAAATCCAAAGCGCTACCACCACCGACGCCAATTACCATATCAAAGGCATGCTCACGTGTATAGGAAACAAGTTTTTCGCCGATTGCTAGAGGTGGCTCTGGCACTACATCTGTATATATTTCAACGATGTAGTCAGCATTCTCTAGTGGCTCCGAGACTTTATTAGTCAATCCGATATTCTTTAAAGAAGGATCTGTGACGATTAATATTTTCTTCACTTCAAAGCGTTTCACTTCAGCTAGAAGATGGGAAAGTGAATCCCATCCTGTATAGCTGATTGGTGTAAACGTAATTTTTTCTGACATATTGCACACTCCTTACTGATTATTCCATACAACAAGCTTTGTTTCAGTCATTTCATGGATTGCATATTTTATGCCTTCCTTGCCAGTTCCGCTGTCCTTCACACCACCATATGGCATTTGGTCTACACGGTAGGTAGGAATGTCGTTAATCATTACGCCGCCAACCTCTAAAAGCTTCGAGGCTTTAAATGCAGTTTGAATATCGTTAGTAAAAATCCCAGCCTGTAGTCCGAAGTCCGAGTGGTTGATGGCTTCAATTCCCTCTTCAATAGAAGATATGCGACTCACCCCAACAATCGGTGCGAAAACCTCCTGACAGGAAACCTTTGAGATAGCATTTACATTTTTTAAAATAGTAGGCTGAAACACATCGTTTTCAATCTTACCGCCAGTGATGATTTCAGCACCATGCTCTACAGCTTCCTCGACCCATTCCAAAGCTCGCTCCGATTCGCTAGCAGCAATCATTGCAGAAATGTCAGTCGACTCATCGAATGGACTACCGACAACAAGCTTCTTCGTCATCTCACTAAATTGGTCGATAAACTCATCGAAAATCTCATCCATTACAAACGTACGTTGTAACGAAATACAAACCTGCCCCTGGTTAGAGAAGGCACCCATCACACATTTCGGTACAATTTTAGATAAATCTACATTTTTATCGATGATTAAACCTGCGTTAGACCCAAGCTCAAGCGCCACCTTTTTTAAGCCTGCCTTATTACGAATGCCCTTACCTACTGCAGGACTACCAGTGAAAGTAATCATCTTCACCTTGTCGCTTTCAACTAAAGCATCGCCAACCTCGCGACCGCTACCAGTCACTACATTAAAAGCACCTTTTGGAAGTGCCGTTTGCTCGATCAATTCTGCTAAAAATAAAGCAGAAAGAGGAGTCTGTGAAGCAGGCTTCAATACAATAGTATTTCCTGCTGCAATAGCAGGTCCGACTTTATGTGCTACTAGATTTTGTGGGAAGTTAAAGGGAGTAATTGCTCCGATTACACCGATAGGCTCCTCGATTGTATAGCCAAATCGATCAGCGCCATTTTTTGCAGCATCCATCGGAATCATTTCTCCAGTTAAACGCTTAGCTTCCTCTGCAGCAAATTTATACGTTTCAATCGTCCGATCGATTTCTCCATACGCATATTTCAAAGGCTTTGAAGCCTCTAAGGAAATAATCTTTGCAGCTTCCTCACGATGAATTATAAATAGCTGTGTAATCTGTTCCAAAATAGCAGAGCGTTCGAATGCTGTTAAAGCAGCCATTTTCTCACGTGCACCGTACGCCACTTCAATTGCTTCATCCACTTCCTCACGAGTTGCCTGAGGTATTTTCGCTATAAGCTCTTTCGTATGAGGGGAGTACAGCTCCGCATATTTCTCTGAAGATTTCCATTCACCATTTACAAAATATTTTCTTTCCATTTGAATCATCCTTTCGTTGTGTGAGAGCCATACAAAGCTCTGGGTAACAATATATTACCACTTGCTCGTCTTAATTTCTTATGATAGGACTGATAGCAACTTTATATGATGAATTTTATCCTGTCTGGGATTGTACAAATTTTAATTAAAGATTTACAATGTTTACGTATTCATAACTTCATAAAAAGAAATGTATACGCATTCATTTTACTATAAAATAAAAACAAACTCTTTAAGTTTGTTTTACTTTTTGAGATGTGGTGCTTCTTGGAAATATCTTAACAGGTTCTGTTATTTTAACGCAACTATTATTTTTGTTTTCAATCATATCTATTAGTTTTTGTATTGCTAGGTGACCCAAATTCCTACCTGAAATGCTGCCTACCGTAGTGAGTTGAATAGAACCATGAGAGCTAAGATTTACATTGTCAATTCCAATGATGCTAACATCCTTTGGCACCTCTAAACCCATACTAATAGCATTATCCATTACATTAAGAGCGAGAGAATCACTGCCAGCACAAATTGCAGAAGGAGGATTTTTTAGGTTCATCAATTGGTGGAAGGATGCCGAAATATCGGTACTTGTTGTATCAGTGTTAAATATATATTCTGGTTTTAAGCCAATTCGCTCATCTTTTAATGCTTGACTGAATCCTTGGAAACGATGATAGAAGGTGCTAAAATTTTGTGGGCCTCCAACCCAGGCGATTAGTTCATGTCCTTGGTCAATCATATGTTTTGCAGACAAATAACCAGCCTCATAATTATCAATTTCTACAAAGTACTCATTGTTTTGATGCTTGCGATTATAGGTGATAAAGGGAACATTCATCCGCTTCAATTTTTCAAAAATAGGATCGTCATTTAAAATACAGGAGAGAATGATTCCATCCACCTTATGTTCCAAAGCAATCGTATATGCGTCATTTAGTTTATGATCGTTTACAAACTGTACTTGAATTCTATAATCCATCTGACTTGCATAATTGACAATAGCGGTCGTAGTATCCACAAAAAATGGATTATGCAATGGACCAGATAATAGAGCGATCGTTCTGGATTTGTTTTGAACTAAAGAACGTGCCTGAGCATTTGGAATGTAATTTAAATCGTTGATTGCTCTCTGAACTTTTTCAAGTGTTGGCTTCTTAACTAAATCAGGAGTATTAAGGACACGAGAAACCGTAGCCTGCGATACTCCTGCTAGTTTAGCCACATCTTTAGATGATACCAATGGGATTACCTCCAAATAGAATATTTTCTTATTCTGAGTAAATTATACAATCATTATCTACTTTTCTCACTATTTTATCTTAAAATCCATTAGACAGAGATTTGAAAAAATATAAAATGGTTGGTAGGAATTTTTTTAAGTTTACGATGATATAATATAAAAATTCAGAATATGTTGACAACAGACAAAAGAGAAAGTATATTTATTCGTGCAAACGTAAAAGTAAAAATGTAAACGTATTCATTTATTAAAAATAACATAGAAAGGACCAAAAGTGATAGGTAAAATTTTAGATTAAACTGTTTTTACTTGGTGGATGTTTAAAGTAAGACTGCGTTTTTAGTAGCAAGAAAATTAAAAAGAAGGTGATATAGTGAGCGAACTAGTTAAAGTTACTGTAAGTGACAAAGTTGCCATCATAACTATTGATAACCCTCCTGTAAATGTATTAAGCAGTAAGGTAGCACAGGGGTTGTTAGAGACATTTAGACGGATGGAGGAAGATAAAGATATAAGGGCCATTGTATTAACTGGGGCAGGACAAAAGGCATTTATGGCAGGGGCAGATATTAAAGAATTTCCTACTTGGCTTGGTCGAAATGACATGGTGGAGCATGTCGAACTGAATCATCAAGTCTTTCAATATATTGAGAGATTGGTGAAGCCTACCATTGCTATGCTGAACGGTCTCACGTTGGGGGGAGGCTGTGAACTAGCGTTAAGCTGCGACTTTAGAATAGCAGAGGAGCATGTGAAGATTGGTTTACCAGAGATTAATCTAGGGATTTTACCCGGTGGAGGAGGAACTCAAAGATTACCAAAGCTAATAGGAATTTCGAAAGCGAAAGAGTTAATGTTCTTTGGAGATAGCATTAGTGCTGATGAAGCATTATCAATAGGCTTAGTGAATAAGGTGACAACATCAGGAACTGGTATGGCAGTTGCATTGGAATGGGCAACGAAGCTTGCAGAGAAATCGTTAAACTCTATTAAAAATATAAAAGAATCTATGGAGTGTGGCTATGAAATTTCTTTTGCTGCGGGAATCCAAAAGGAAACCGAACTTTTTTGTAAAACTTTTCATCATGTTGACGCCTATGAAGGAATAAATGCTTTTATAGAAAAGAGAAAGCCAGTCTTTAAGAATTAAAAAATTGGATTAGGATAGGGAGATGTAGGATGAGTGTATTTATGTTGTTGATTGGTTTAGCGATTCTAATCTATATGACCGTAAAGGGTATAAATATAATTATCAGTGCGGTTACAGCAAGTGCATTTGTTGCATTAACTTCTGGACAAGACATTATTGAAGCTATGACAGGTACGTATATGCAGGGCTTTACTGGTTACTTTGCTACGTACTTTTTATTGTTCCTGCTAGGGGCAATTTTTGGAAAGGTTATGGCAGAAACAGGAGCTGCAGAGGCCATTGCTGAATGGGTTATGAAAATTATTGGACCTAAAGGTGCTGTCATGGCAGTCGTGTTAGCCTGTGCCATCATGACCTATGGAGGGGTATCTTTATTTGTAGTAGGCTTTGCTGTTTATCCGCTTGCAGTTTCTTTGTTTAGAAATGCAAATTTACCAAGAAGATTTATACCAGCGGCATTAGTTTTCGGTTCTGTTACTTTTACAATGTTCTTGCCTGGATCACCTGAAATTCAAAACATTATGCCAACAGAATTTTTTGGAACAACCCCTTATTCAGGTTTTTGGATTGGTATGATTGCATCTGCATTTAACTTTATATTAGGCACTTTTTTCCTTCATTTACTGATTAGAAATGCAGTTAAAAGAGGAGAAAAATTTGAAAAATATGACTCAGATATTGAGACCGACGAAGAAAATAAAAAGAAATTACCCCATATCGTGGTTGCATTGTTACCGATAATTGTAGTAGTAGGTGGAATGGTTACGTATTCACAATTATTTAATGCCAATACTGCTGCCATTTTAGCACTTTTAGGTGCGATTATCGTTGCATGTCTGACTATGTTCAAATTCATCACTGGCTTTTGGGATGTTTTAGGAAAAGGCTCCAACGATGCAATAGTAGCTATCTGTAATACAAGTGCTGTTATCGCATTCGGTAAGGTCGCAGCTTTGACTACAGGATTCACACAAATTGTTGAAACCGTATTAGAAATCCCTGGTCCACCACTGTTAAGTATGGCAATTTGTATCAATCTTATAGCTGGATTAACAGGTTCCGCATCTGGTGGTTTAGGAATTTCACTTCCTATTTTAGCTCCAATTTATTTAAATATGGGCGTAGATCCAGGTGCATTACACAGAGTATCCGTAATGTCATCTGATGGCTTGGCATCGTTACCACACAACGGTTATATTGTTACGACTATTCGTAATATCAGTCATGAAACCTTTAAACGGGCATATCCTGCGGTAGCTCTGATGGCCGTAGTGCTCACAATGTGTGCAACTGCATTAGCTGTAATCTTATTTACTATTTTCACATAAATGCTAGTTTACTAACAAAATGAGGTGACCTGATGGAAAAAGTATATATAGTATCTGCACAAAGAACAGCTGTAGGAAGATTTGGGGGAAGTTTAAAACAATTTAGCTCTTCAGAATTATGCGCAGAAGTGATAAAAGCAATGGTCAAGGATTTGAAAGTCCCATTAGAGAAAATAGATGAAATCATTATTGGCAATGTTTATCAAGCTGGAGGGAAAGCCAACCCGGCGAGGCAAGCTGCCTTAAAGGGTGGCTTGCCTACTTCCATTCCAGCAATGACTATCAACAAGCAATGTGCCTCTGGTATGCGTTCTGTTTCCTTAGCCTATCAGCAAATAAAGGCCGGAGATGGGAATCTAATCATTGCCGGTGGAACAGAAAGTATGAGCAATGTTCCTTATATATCGAAGGAGAGTAGATGGGGAAAGAAATTAGGGGCCATTCAGCTAGAAGATAGTTTGCTACATGATGGATTAGTTTGCTCAAGTGAAAACTATCATATGGGAGTAACTGCCGAAAATGTGGCGGAACAATATAATATTTCTCGTCAACAACAGGATGAGTATGCTTTACGTAGTCAAACAAAAGCAGCTAAGGCCATTGCTAATGGTGTATTTGAAAAGGAAATTGTACCAATTGTAACAAAAAAAGAAGAATTCAAAGTGGATGAACATCCACGGGCTACAACAATAGATGCATTACAGAATCTATCAGCTGCCTTTAAGGAAGATGGGACTGTCACAGCAGGAAATGCATCTGGGTTAAATGATGGTGCCTCTGTGATACTTATTGCTTCGGAGAGATTGGTTATAGAATATGGGTTAACTCCTTTAGCAGAGATAATTTCTGTTGCTTCTGCTGGGGTAGACCCAAGGGTGATGGGAATTGGACCAGTTCCAGCAACAAGGCTTGCACTAGAAAAAGCAGGCATGGAAATAGAGGATATAGATCTTATCGAGCTAAATGAAGCTTTCGCAGCACAAGCACTTGCTGTGATAGAGGAACTAAATATTAACGAAAGTATTGTCAATGTAAATGGCGGCGCCATAGCACTAGGACATCCAGTAGGAAGCTCGGGATCTAGAATTATAGTTTCATTAGTACATGAATTAATCAGAAGTAACAAAAAATATGGTCTGGCAACATTATGTATCGGTGGTGGTCAGGGTGCATCGGTAATAGTAAAAAACGTCCAATTCCAAGATTAATATATAGAAATGAGGCGAAGCAACATGGAAAAGAAAGTAATGATAGTGGGGGCAGGTCTGATGGGTAGTGGAATTGCCCAGATTTTTGCATTAGCAGGTTTGCCAGTAGTATTAACAGACCGCTCAGAGGAAGATTTAACAAGAGGGAAAAATTTTATAAATAAAAGCATTCAATCAATGTTAAAAAGAGAAAAGTATACCCCTACGGATGAACAAAGAATTAATGATTCTATACTTTTTTCAACTAATATTCAAGATGGAAAAGATGTGGATTTAGTTATTGAAGCAGTTCCTGAAAGATTAGACTTAAAGCAACAGGTGTTTAGGCAACTCGATGAGATCGTTCAACCTAATGCTATATTAGCAAGCAACACGTCATCATTATCCATTGCGGCAATTGGTTCTGTAACAAATCGCCCAGAAAAAGTAGTAGGTATGCATTTTTTTAGCCCAGTACCAATTATGAAACTATTAGAAATTATTACCTCAATAGAAACTTCAGAAGATACCCTTGTAAGGGTGAGGGAATACGGAAACCTTATCAATAAAGAAACGGTCATTGCTCAGGATTATCCTGGATTCATCGTCAATCGAATTTTACTACCAATGATGAATGAGGCATCATTTCTAGTAATGGAGGGTACAGATCCGGAGGAGGTAGATCGAGGTCTGAAGTTAGGGGCAAACCATCCTATCGGACCTTTACGCTTGGCAGATGAATGTGGATTAGACACAACACTGTATGCACTGGAAAGCCTGTATGAGGGCTTCGGAGATTCCAAGTATCGTCCATGTCCATTACTCAAGAGAATGGTGGAAGCCGGAAAGCTCGGGAAGAAATCAGGTAAAGGTTTTTATGACTATAACTAGATGGAAAAACAAACAGGTCAACTAAAAATAACAGAAAACCATCTTTTACTCCCTATGATTTGGGAAGGAAATTTAAATATTCATTCCAATATGCCTTTAATGGAAAATTCTCGTTTCAAAAGTGTTATTTTACATGGTGACACAATCTTTACTCTAGCAATATCATTGATAGAAAAGCAGGAAATCCCTTTTACTAAAATTCATGAATTTACTAGTTACTATAAAAAAAGTATCACAGTGGGTGACGAAATTTATGTAGTTTACAGACTAAGAGGCGAAGTATTAAGGTTCTCTGTGTATAAAAAAGAAGATGAGCTAGTCATGGAAGGATCTTTAATCTATTTCTGTGAAGAAAGGATGTTAGAGATTTGAATTTTATTAATCAAGTCAAAACACCTATTCATCGAACTATATACAAAACAGATGTAGAACTTTTTCAAATGATGCTAAACGAGCAAAAATCAAATCTAAAATATTATATAGACAACCGTCAGCTTGTGATGGTCGCGATTGGAATTTTAAACAGGACATTCAACTTGGAAGATTATCTAGTAGCAGTTGTAGGACAAAATTGGAGATTTAGAAAAGGCGTAAAAGTTGGAGAAACTATCTCAGTAGATTATCAAATTTGTGAAAATAATACCCTCACTAAAAAAAGTTGTATCTATGATATTCATATCGAGGTTCTTGCAGATGATCATCCAGTGGCAGAAGGAATCTGGTCGATTATGTTGAACAGTAAATTATAGGAAGGGAGATATTGTAATGTATCAAACAATTGTAGAACCACGAGTTTCTGAAACGGATGGCGTAGGGCATATTAATAACACCACAGTACCTGTCTGGCTTGAAGGTGGTAGAAACAAACTTTTCTCTTTGTTCATGCCAGACCTTAGCTTTAGTAATTGGAAAATGATTATCCTAAAAACAACTGTAGAGTACAAGGCACAAATCTACTTTGGTACTAGCGTAGAAATAAAATGCTGGGTAAAACGCATCGGCAACACTAGTCTAGAACTATATGAAGAAATATGGCAAGGAAATAAGCTAACTGTTCAAGCAAATACGATATACGTTAACTATAATGTCCAAGAGAACAAAAGTGAGATTATCCCCGATCATATAAGAGAAGAACTGGAGAGGCATTTGTATATTGAACAATAGATTAAAGGAGGGATCAAATGGGAACGAAAGTTATATATAAAGTGGAAAATAATATTGCGAGAATTACACTTAATCGCCCGGAAGCCTTGAATGCATTAGATAATGATATGGTTGCAGATCTTATTCATTATCTAAATCAAACTAAAAAAGATGATGAAGTGCGTGTCATTATAATAGAGGGGTTGGGAAAGGCATTTTGTGCAGGGGATGACCTAGTTGATATGGGAACAGAAAAAAATCCAAATCCTACGGACAAATTAACAGAGTACTCGGATGGATATCCTGCAGTAGTTTTAGCTATGAAAAACTTAGAGAAGCCGATTATAGTGAAGGCACATAAATACGCATTAGGAGCCGGTTTTGAAATTGCGTTGGCAGCAGACTTTATCATTGCTTCGAATGAGACTAAGTTTGGACTGCCTTTCGTTTTAAGAGGGATATCTGCAGGTACATATCTTTTGCAAAAACGTATAGGATATCATCGAGCTGCACGTTATCTCTTTTTAGGAGAAATGTTCGGAACAAATGAGGCAAGTGAGTGGGGACTACTGTATAAGCAAGTGGAACAAGATAAACTGGAGGAAGTGGTTGAGGACTTGGCAATTCATTTAACTAGTAGTGCTACAAGAGCAATTGGCCTAATGAAAAAGGCAATGCACAATAGCGATGGGATGACGATAGAAAATGCATTCCAAGTACAGACTTATTCAACACTAGCCTCTTATTATACAGTCGATTATGCAGAGGGCAAGCAGGCCTTTATTGAAAAACGTTCTTCAAATTTTAAAGGAAAGTGAGGGATTATTATGCATTTAGCTCTACAAAATAAGCCAATCCATTCGTATATTGAACAGCATGCTCAAACAACTCCTGAGAAAACAGCGATTAACTTTTATGGAAGGCAAATATCATATGGGGAACTCTGGGGTTCGATTAAACGTGTAGCAAGCTTTCTGACTGACAAGGGTATTCAAAAAGGGGATACCGTCGCTCTTTTCCTTCAAAATTGTCCGCAGTACGTGATTGCTTTTTTTGCTATTCAAAAAATAGGGGCAATAGTAGGACCATGTAATCCCATGTTCAAAGAGTGGGAGCTAAAATATCAGCTTAATGACTTGGAAGCCAAAGCTATATTTACTACTCCGGATTTATATGAAGTTTTTCAAAAAATAGAGAGTGAAACGAAAGTAGAAAGTAAAATAGTAACAAACTATAAGGATTATTTGCCAGAAAACCCTTACCCGGCATTTCCAGAAAAAGTGCTCGAAAACCGATGGGAGGACACCTATGACTGGATGACAATATTGCAAAATGACCAGTACAGCAATGATATTAATACAAACATTAATATGGCAGAAGATGTTAGTCTGATCATTTATACATCTGGTACTACCGGTTCTCCAAAGGGAGCAATGCTTACATTTCAAAACTCAGAATTCCAAGCAGCTTGTGTAGCCAAGAACTTTGGATTCACTAAAGAAGATACCTATATTAGTGTTATGCCAATCTTTCATATAGCAGGGAAATTGGTCGGTCTACTAAGTGCAATGGAAGTAGGAGCGTCAGTTGTGCTGCTTACACGCTTCGATCCAAAGGGAATGCTCCAGGCATTCCAGCAATATAATGCTACGGTATTATATACGACTACCCCTATGAACATACAAATGATGAGAGAACCTTCTATCCAAAATATTGATTTTAGTAAACTTAAAATAGATATAGTAACTAGCTTTGGTGTTCAATTGTCTCAAGAGATATCAGATGAATGGAAATCTATAACTGGTAAGCCGCTAATGGAATTTGCTTATGGCATGAGTGAAACTCATACTGGCAATACGATGACTCCACCAGGTGACATTCGATATGGCTCAGTTGGAAAGCCTACATTTGATACTGACGTGAAAGTGGTAGATTTTGAAAATTATCATTTAGAAATGGCCATTGGGGAACAAGGAATGATTCTTGTAAAGGGACCAAGTGTCTTCAAAGGCTATAAAGGAAGAAACGAGGAGACACAAAAATCTTTTTTCCACGATTACTTTGTAACAGGTGATATTGGGAAGTTTGATGAAGACGGTTTTCTCTATTTTCTTGGAAGAGTAAAAGAAATGATAAAATGCTCCGGCTACAGTGTATATCCAGAGGAAGTAGAAAAAATGCTTTCACAACATGAAAAAATTAACCAAGTAGCAGTAATTGGCATTCCAGATCCAATAAGAGGAGAGTCAGTCAAGGCCTTTGTTGTCCTAGAAGAAGGATCAATCGCAACAGAAAATGAAATTATTGAATGGGCAAAAGAAAGAATGTCTGCCTACAAATATCCACGAGAAGTAGAATTTATAGAGGAACTTCCAAAAACAAGCTCTGGCAAAATATTGAGGCGAATGTTAAAAAAGGAAACAGTTTAACCTTATTAGAGAGCTGGGTATGATAAAAAACTCTTTATCTTTAATTAGGTAGAGAGTTTTTTAATAACTGGAGTAAAGGGCGTGTAGAAAATATTAAAGGACCATAGTCAGGCCCTGGTTTTATGCATGTTATGATATTGATGATGGTACTTTGGCTGCTTTATTGTAGTTATCAAATTTTTATTTACTTAATATGGCCTTGCTTATTTATTAACTGCCCCACATGAACCATCCTGCCACCGGCTATAACCTTTGGAGCAACAAATGCAGTATTAATCTTGTTTAAGCTATTTTTATCTAAAGCTAAAAGTGTATTTGTCACTTATTTTTCCTGCAACCCTAAAAAGTACGTGCGGAACGACACATCATTGAAAGCTGAACCCCATCCAAACGCTCTAGCTGGTTTCGGTGTTTGTTTAATTATTAATCTTAGAAAAAACTATTATAGGAATATGCATTCTATTAAATACAATAATAGGATTATTTGTATTGTCTTAGAATCATTCATGATATAATGTCTGCATTGTTAGAATTTTGAAATGAGTTTCTAAATCTTAGTGACCATTGCAAGTGCTAAAAAAGACTGTGCCGTATAACTGGCTTTCACGATAACCTGTGGCTGTTTACGACAATAGGATACTACTTTACTACAATCCAGCGTTACTTTACGACAATCGGCATCCTGCTCCACTCCACGAGCAAGATTTACGACAATCCAGGGCTAGTTTACGACAATAGGTCGCTACTTTACTACAATCAAGCGTTACTTTACGACAATCGGCATCCTGCTCCACTCCGCGAGTAAGATTTACGACAATCCAGGGCTAGTTTACGACAATAGGTCGCTAGTTTACGACAATCCAGGGCTAGTTTACGAAAATAGGTCGCTAGTTTACTACAATCCAGCATTACTTTAGACAATCGCCATCCTGCTCCACTCCGCGAGCATGGTTTACGACAATCCCTCGACCGCTCTATATATTTAGCGAGCTATTGGAGTCTTTTGGCCATTTGAATTGCGAGAGAGAGTTTCATGGAACACCAGTTAACTATACAAGGTTGGAACAAAACTCTCTGCCTTAACTGAGGTAGAGAGTTTTTTTGAAGGGGTATGGTCTTAAACGACTCTAATTTCTTAGAAGCATGTAGCGATTCAGCTAACAAATCACAATCCCAATAACAGGAGGACAAACATGGTACACATTCTTTACATAGAAGATGAAGTGGATATAGGAAACTGGGTGAGAAAGGATTTAACAGAAAGAGGGTATGAGGTGACATGGCTGAAATCTGGGCAGGATGCTGAAAAGTATATTTCAAGTGTGGATATGGCAATTTTGGATGTGATGATCCCAGGGTTAGATGGCTTTTCAATTGGAAGGCGTATTAAAAAAGAAAAGGGAGACCTGCCTATTTTAATGCTCTCTGCGAGGACTGCGGTGGAGGATAAAATAGAGGGGCTAAATTTTGCAGATGATTATTTAACAAAGCCGTTTCATCCGGATGAGCTTGCAGCTCGTGTCGAAGTATTGCTACGGAGATACCAAAAGAATGACGATATATTAAAGCTTCAGCATCTGATGATCTATACAAAGGACATGAGAATAGTAGACGGTGAAAAAGAGGAGGAAATCCAATTAACCGGCAAGCAATATCATCTTTTGCAGTACTTCGTTCGTCATTTGAATCAAATATTAACAAAGGAACAGCTGTATGAGGGAGTGTGGGGAGAGCGTTATATCGAAGGAGATAAGACGTTGATGGTTCATATTCGTTATTTACGAGAGAGAATTGAAAGGGACCCAGCAAAACCATCAATTATTGAAACCATTCGCGGAATTGGGTATAGGGTAAAAATATGAAGAGGTTTTTCCGGTCCTTACTAGCGAAGTATATGTTTCTGATCCTATTAGCAATGTCTATTGTTCAAGTTTCCTATTTAATTATTGCTTTATTTGTATTTGGTGTTTCTAGTAACACGCAGGGTGACACTTTAAACAACCATACTATAGAGGAAGGTGACGTAGAGGAAAAATGGCATCAAGAAGCAAATGGTATGCAAGTTGTGACTTCTGAAACAATAGAAGAGCATTTTACTAAGTGGAAGCAGCAACATCCAAAAGCATCAATGTTCTGGGTGGATGGTCAAGGGACGCTCGCTAATCAAGTGAACGTAAAGGAGCAGTTGCCTGCCGAGTGGTCGGCAGTATATACAGCAAAATTTATAAAACAGCACTATGGAGGGGACCCATTTACAGTTATTGCGTTTGTTGGACAAGATGAAATGAATGGTTTCATTGTACTGGAGATGCCTAGGTCAGAGTTTGATCCACCTCTTAAAAATATTTATGATGAATATGGACTTATTTTTGTATCTGGTGTTATTTTTATTATTTTTCTGTTTTTATTAGTATCCTTTTTATTCTTTAGGAGTATTAGAAAACGGTTATTGCAATTGCAAGAGGCAATGGAAATACGGGATGTGGACGGGCTACCGATTGAGATTACGGTGAAAAAGAAGGACGAAATTGGACAGCTTGAAAAAACGTTCAATCAAATGGTATTTGAGCTAAGGGAAAGTAAACAGAGCGAGCAGAAAGAGGAACAGCTACGTCGGGAGCTAATCGCTAATCTTTCTCATGATCTGCGTACACCTTTAACAAAGGTAAGGGCTCAAACTTATTCCATTGCTAAAGAAGATTTATCGGAGGAAGGTCAAAAAGCGATAGAATCCTTGGAAGCCTCTGTTGTAAATATTGACAGACTGATTGAAAACTTGATGTCATACACGTTACTAATGGCTAGTAAATATAAATTTGAAACAAAGGATATTGATGTTATTCGTTATGTACGTGAATGTTTAGCTTTATGGTACCCTGTCTTTGAAAAGGAAGAGTTTAAATTTGAAGTCAATTTGACTCCGTTCGAACAAAATAAGTGGAAAATCGACCCTATTTGGTTAGGAAGTATAATAGATAATTTATTGCAAAACGTGCTTCGCCATGCAAAAAGCGGAGGATATATTTGTGTTAAAACCGAATCTACAAATCTATACGATGCTATTGTAATTTCAGACAAAGGAAACGGGATGAAAAATGAATCCGATGAAGCAGGTGCAGGAATAGGCTTGTCTATTGTTGATATGATGGTAAAGGGTATGAAGCTAGATTGGGATATTGAGTCAAGTGAAGTGGGAACAACTATTAAAATAAAGAAATACAAATAATGGTGTATTTGAAGGGGCATCCTTTCAAATACACTTTTTTTAAACAAAATTTAAACTTGCCCCTTACCTAGTTTTAATATTCTATCTCTAAGATAGAAAATGAGGTGAGGGAAATGGAATATGTAGTGCAGACAAACAATTTATCCAAACGTTTTGGTAAGGAAAATGCCGTAGTAGGATTGGATATGAAAATACGTAAAGGAGAAATATACGGATTTTTAGGGCCTAATGGAGCAGGAAAGACAACAACCATCCGAATGCTTTTAGGTTTGATGAAATCAACATCCGGTACGATTCAAATCTTTGAAAAGGATTTAAAAAGAGAAAGAATAGACATTTTAAAAAGAGTGGGCTCCCTAGTAGAGAATCCATCCTACTATCCCCATTTAACTGCTTATGAAAATTTAGAGGCATTAAGAAAGATTTTAGGTGTTCCAAAAACAAGAATTCATGAGGTGTTAGAAATTGTTCGGTTATCCGAAGTAGCGAATAAAAAGGTAAAAGGATTTTCACTAGGAATGAAACAACGATTAGGGATTGCAGCTTCCCTATTAAACAATCCGGAGTTACTAATCTTAGATGAGCCGACCAACGGGCTAGACCCATCCGGTATTATTGAAATCCGTAATTTAATTAAACAGTTGCCCGCCGAAACAGGTATGACCATCTTGATCTCCAGTCACTTATTATCGGAAATCGATCAAATGGCGACAACAGTCGGAATAGTTACGAAAGGAAAAATGATCTACCAGGATTCCATCGAAGCTTTGCGCAAGTACGCACAGCAGAAGATTCTATTAAAGGTTAGTGATAGTGAGCAAGCGTGGCGCTCATTATTAGGAAATGGAATAAAAGCTGAGTGGCAGGATGGCATCATTTTATTGTCGGAGCATTCAAATGAAGGAGTGGCAAAAGCAGTATTTACGCTCGTTCAAGGGGGCTATTCAATTTACCGTGTAGAAGAGGAAAAAAGATCACTGGAAGATACTTTCCTTCAAATGACTACTGAGGAGAAGGTAGTATGATTGGGAAACTTTTACTGGCTGATTTTTTGAAATTAAAACGTAAAGGATTATGGTTTCTAGCGTTTTTAGGCCCTTTCGGAGTTATTGCCTTGCAGATGGTTAACTATGGAGTCAGAAAAGATTACTTATTACAGCAGAGTGAGGATGATTGGGGATATTATTTTATGAATGTACATTCTTTTACCCCTCTTGCACTTATATTAGGAATTGCCATATTAACTTCTTTTATAGCGAGTATAGAAAATGAAACAAATGCTTGGAAGCAACTGATTTCGTTGCCTGTCTCCAAAATGAGTGTGTATTTATCGAAATTTACTGTACTTGCAAGCTTACTATTTGTGTCTTCTCTTTTACTATTAGTGTTTTCACTTTGTTATGGAGTTTTACTAAATTTAGGAAATGATATTCCTTACTTGGAGTTATTGAAATATAGCTTCTATCCTTATTTTGCAGCCTTGCCAATACTTGCGTTGCAACTCTGGATTGCATCCGTGAGCCAAAACCAAGGGATTCCGATTACGACCGGGGTCTTAGGTGTGATTTTTGCCTTTTCCGCTTTTGTTTTACCTGATTGGATGATATGGAAGTGGCCATCTTTAATGAACGAATGGGATGAGCCGTTGATTAATGTGCTGCTTGGGATTGGAGTAGGTATTGTATTGTATATCGTTGGAATGCTCGACTTTATGAGAAGGGATGTGAAATAAATGATCTCAATTCTACAATCAGAATGGTTTAAGTTTCGACATTCAAAGATTATGTTCATAATATTTACCGTACCAATTATAGGAATTTTTCTTGGATTAACAAGCAGGTTTTCCAATGAAGATATGGAGATTAATGAATGGTATTTATCATTACTCTCCATGAATTTAACCTATGCTTTACTATTTTTACCCTTGATAACAGGAGTTTTAGCAAGTGCCATTTGCAGATATGAACATCAGGCAGGTGGCTGGAAACAGCTTCTAGCATTACCTGTAACGCGGGGAAGAGTATTTACGGCGAAGTATTTATTGTTGATGCTGCTTGTATTGGTTGTACAAATATTATTTTTTGCTGCTCTATACATAGTAGGGATGATAAAAGGCTTCACCGATCCTTTCCCAATGGGGATAGTGTGGAAATGTTTGGTTGGGGGATGGGTAGCGACATTGCCATTAGTTGCTCTGCAGTTATGGATGTCTATACTATTCAAGAGCTTTGCAGCGCCTTTTGCTGTTAACGTTATCCTGACATTGCCTACAATACTTGTTGTAAACTCAGAGCGTTTAGGTTCTTTCTATCCTTGGGCACAGCCTTTTTTGATGATGTATATCGGTGGTGAGACTGGCGATACATTTTTCGTTCCTTGGGATCAGTTATTAACCGTTGTAGGCGGAAGCTTTATATTATTTTTTGTCGGTGGATATTTATATTTTCAAAGGAAAGCAATTTAAGAAGGAAGTTTAAGGGGATGATGAAAATTAATAATAAGAGTTTTATATTATGTTTGGTAATTTTTATTTCTGTTTTATTGATCGGGTGCAATGGCGAAGCAGTTGACGATGCAGAATCATACATTACCCAAGTGGAGGATATTGACATCCCAGATAATGTGAAGTTAATCGGCTTAGGGGAGGCAACACATGGGAACATTGAATTTCAAAAACTGAAAAAAGATGTATTTGAGGTGTTAATAAAAAATGAAAATGTCCGTGTATTTGTCTTAGAGGGTGATTTCGGAGGTGGACAGCAAATAAATCAATTCATTTTAAATGGAAATGGCACAGCTGAAGAGGCAGTAAACACGCTAGACTATAGTATTTATAAAACGGAGCAAATGGTCAATCTTGTACAATGGATGCATGATTATAACGCGACAGCGAGCGAGGAAGAGAAGGTTTATTTTTATGGTAATGACATGCAACGCTATGACTATAGTAAAAAAGGCGTGCTCGAATACTACAAAGCCGTAAACCCAGATTTGTTCAAAAATTATGACTCAAAGTTGGAGATCGTCACCAATGAGAAAATGCGTGAGTTAACGAAGGAGCAATTGCACGATATCAATGAAACAGTTGAAAATATCATTTTAGACTTACAATCAAATAAAGCAGCTTATGTAGAACAATCTTCCGAGGAATCCCATGTCTTTGCCCTACAAAATGCGCAAATTTTGAAGCAGCGTACGCAATTGTTTTTGAATGAAGGAGAATACACGCAGCTTCGCGATCAATATTTAACGGACAACTTACAATGGATTATTGATTATGAAGCAGCACGAGGAAACGAAAAAGTATTTATCAATGGTCATAATGGACATATTGAAAAAACATCAGCATCTTTAGCTGGCTATAAGTCGATGGGAAATTATTTAGATGAACGATACGGTGAAGAGTATTTTGCAATAGGTAGCGACTTTATCAAAAGTAAGTTTCAATCGAAAAATGGTAGTGGGGAACGAAAGAATTTTACAGTGAAGAATCACAATGATTTAGTGGATGCCTTCAGTGAGGTGGAATCAAATACTTTCTTTGTGGATTTTGAAAATGCGAGTGAGTCAGATGAGTTATCGGATATAATTTCTTCGGAGCAAAAGATGGCTAATATCGGGGATGACTTTCGTATGTGGTACAAGTTTTTAAAGATGTTTTATACGATTGAAATGACACCGAATGAAGCATATGACGGTATGATTATCGTAAAGGAAGCAACACCGACTAGTGTAAAAGAATAAAAAATAAACGAATCCATTTTGATATTTAGTTATCTAAATGGATTCGTTTTTTTTTTATAACATATTGGTATATGGGAGTGTATAAGCTATGACTAGGACTTGTTTTTGTTATTAAAACTGAGCTCATTTCAAAATAGCACTTTACTAATAAAATACGAACATTTATCTCTTTGTTGATTGCAGCGACAGGCGACGCCAGTGGAATGAGTGAGACAGATAAGCCAACACAAACGATGCGTTAGCAGCGGTGAGGGCTTACCTTACCGCTCATGCCACGGAAAGCGTCCGCTGAGAGTGGAAATTGTGATTTTTCATTCATGTTTTCAATATAAGTAGGATAACTTAACTCGGCATTTCGTAATATGCAATAGCATCATTGAAAAGGTAGCATATTTATTATACGCGACGGTAGAAAGTGTAAAACAATCTTTATTCAACGACAACTGAGAAAGCATAGTTTCCGTCTCCTTGCTTCCAATCAGCTGTTATATAGTAGACATATACTCCTTTTTCCTTTGGAGCTACGATTGAATTATCTTTCATTTGAATAGCATTTACATTTTCTTCATCGATCCATTGCTCCACTATTAATGATTCATCGATGGGGTCTTTTCTAAAATCAATTTTAATTTCTTCTCCTGGAGAAACAGATGTGGGCGTATGTTTTTTTGCCATATCTAACGGACTGGTATAAACCATATCAACACACTTGGCTGATATCGGTCCGTTCCAACAATAAGAACCCTGTGTGGTAGAAATTTTTGTTTTTCCAACTGTTACAGTTGGAGAAGGAGGCTCTGAACGAAAAGGCTCAAAAACAAAAAATCCAATAATAATTAGACCGATGATACTTACTGTTAAAATCCTTCTAATGATTATCACCCCTTTATCTACAATAGACGTAGAGATTCGGAATGTGTTACATAAAATGGTAGAACTATATTTTTATCGAAGGTTTAGTGCGTGTTATAAAACTCTTCACCTTATATACACCCCATAGCGCAAAAGTTACGGTTAAGGCGGAAATAGTATATTGTAGGTAGCCCGCCAATTCTAAACCATTTGTTGTTGAGTAAGAATTTGGATTATAAAGCAGTGTTAAAATAACTCCCTGTATTAAATCAGCTACTCCAACTGAGATAAGTACAATGATGAAAATACTAATTATTTTTTTCATTATTCTTCCTCCTATCTATCATACTTACTGATTTTACACGTAAAAAGTTTCAACATTATTCCTGATCGCGCAAATTCGGCTTCTTTAAATAGCTTAGGAATTCAAATTAAAAAAACTGCTGCCTTAGCCGCAGCAGTTTAACTAAATTTTTTCCTCCATCTAATCAGTCCAAATATCTCCGTGCACCTGCATAATTCGTCTTAAAGGTCCCAACATTCATCGACTCAATTTTTACCTTAGAGGAGGAGCTTGGGGCATGAAGCATTTTACCTTCTCCGATGTAAAGACCCACGTGATATACCTTTCCTTTTCCTCGATTACCTGCAAAAAACACTAAATCTCCTGGTTGAAGGTTAGCCTTTGACACAGCTTTCCCTTTTGTTGCTTGAACAAAGGAGTCTCTTGGAATGATGATTCCGTGATTTTTGTAGACAGAGTAGATGATGCCTGAACAATCATATCCAAAGGAGGAGGTGCCACCCCAGAGATATGGGAGGTCTAGGAACATTTTGGCACTATTTACGATATCCTTTTGATTTGGTTTAGGGATAGATTGGTAGTTTTTAAATAATTTCGCGTCTTTTTTTTGCATGTACTTCACGCCGTTTTGTGGAGTTTGCACGTGTAACCAATTGCCTTCTTCCTTGATGACTGGAAGGATAGTAGAGTAGCTGAGACTGATGTATTTATTTTTTTTTGCAGTATCGCTATAAAGCATGGTGCTTTTTGCATTTACTACTGCAATGGAGCAATCTGAATAATCCTTAGCTGTTTCTATTATATGTGATTTTGGCACCCAGCCCGGATAGCCTTCCTTTTGGTTAGGAACATATTGGTCCTTTACAGCTATTTTGACCCAGTTGCCACTAGTTTTCAAAATGGTTACTTCATCTCCAAACAATGCTTGGGTGTCGACTCTATTAACCAACCACCATTTTTCCTTTTGACTCATATTTTTTGTCCATTTATGAATGTCTACAGGAGCCGTTATAGACGGTTTATCTACAGTACGATAAGCGTTTGGCAGCTTCCACAGTGTAGTGACCTGAACATTTACTTTCACTATTTTTTTATTGCTAGGTTTCTCACAGGACTTAGTAGGAGGAGCAGCAGGAGTGGGGGTTTTACGTAAATCTGGCTGAAGGCTACGTGCTAACCAAACAGCAAAGTCTCCTCTTGTTACATTTTCTAATGGTCTAAAAGTATTGTCGGAAGAGGTGCTAATGATATTGTGAAATTGCAGTGTTTTTATATCATCCGTCACCCAATATTCCGGTAGTACATCTTTAAAAGTCTTCGGAACAGTTCCAGTCAATCCAAATGCTCGAACAAGAAAAACCGCAGCTTCTCCTCTAGAAAACGGCTGCTCTCTATTAAATGCACCTTCTTCATCGAGGCTCATAATCCCCCTTTTCTACTACAGCTGCAATGATTGGATAGCTAGCGTGATCTGAATCTAGATCCGTCACTATTACTTCAAATGGTTTAGTAGTATCAAGGTCAAGTGCTTCGACGAATAATTCAGCAGCCTCTAAGCGAGTCATATCCTTATTTATACCAAAATTACTAGCCGAATTTGCAACAATAATACCTTTTGCAACTAAGAAATCAAAGGCGGCTTTGTCTGGATGGGTATCCACAATGTCCTTATATAGTGCAGCGGCTGATGCGGTAGTGTAAGAGGACAATAGCAGAACAAACAAGGCGACAATCATGATGATTTTCTTCAAATTCTTGCTCCTTTCCTATTAACAACTATATAACCGAATGGTTGTTTATAAATATATTATATGGTTTAAAATGGAAAAATAAAATGCTATTTTATCCCTAAAAAATGAAATTAATAAAATATTATGACTTTAATATACTACTAATTACTAAAAATTAATTTTATAGTTATGAATATATTGAAGGATAAAAATCCTAAAAAAGGAATTTGTGAAATAGATATAATTTACCATAGTTAATTAAATTATCCATATAAATGGTACGAAAATTGTGAATTTATGGGGTTTTTGTTTGAAATTTGTCGAAACGGAGAGTACTATGAAGCTGTTGAAATATATTGGTCATTCTCAACATACTTTACTATTAGATAAGAGGAGGAGTAATATGACAAGGATTTGGAAACAAACGGCAGCAGCAGTATTGTTAACATCTTCAGTTCTATCATTTTCATCCGTGGCTTATGGGAACACATCAAATGTAAATCGATCCATTGAGGCAACAAAAGCTGAATTGAATCGAAGTACGACACATTATGTTTACCCGGCGTTGGAAGACAAATTGGTATCAAGTAACTCACTTAATTCATCGTTAAATAGTGCAAAGAAGAACTACCAACAAACTAGAAATCTGATAGCTTCGTCTACCTATTCTTCTTCACAAAAGCAATCATATCTAAGAGAGTTAGATGCACTGTACGATGAGAAAGTATCAAAAGGAATGGTTCCATATATTGATGCATATAATTACGCGACAAAATATCTTGTACCTATTATGAATAATATTAACAATGCTCAATCTAGGAATGATTTTGCAACAGTTGAAAAAGAATATCATAAATTATCCTATCAGCTAAAAGGTAGAACAGCTATCTTATATAGATTTTCAGGTAAGGCAGCTCGAGATTTATTACTTGAACAGTACAAAAAGCCAGCTGATGCTAAGCGCGCTGAGCTAATGGTTCCTGTAACTATTTATATGAAAACTGTTAAAATTAACGATTTCTTAGCTGCGGGTAAACTTATAGAAGCCCAAGCTGCCTACAATGAAATTAATGTTCTTTTAAGCAGTCTACCATCTTCCACGAACAATCCGTTTATAGCGGCATTATTAGAGGAGGTAGCTAAAGCTAAAAAAGCAATTGATAATGCAGCTAATCCGCTACAACAAGAGATTCTTAACTCTAAAATTGCTAACTTAGTCACAACATTAAATGCAGCTCAAAGTAATATTGCTACGTTAGAATCAACTGGACTGAACGCTGTAACTGTGACAGTTAAGGCTGATGCAAAACCAGAGGATGTAGCGAATTATTTAGGGCAAGAACTTTTTAATAATGTGGTTAGTCAATTGGGAGTAACTCATGTTAATGGTTTCACTCCTCTTTCACCAGAGGGACTGGCTTACGTTAAAGCACTGGTTCCTGGAGCTGACTCATTGGGAGATGTAAAAGGAAAAACAATTTCACTTCCTTTAACAGTAAACAATGGCGTGCCGATGAATGTGGATTTTACCATTACATTTAAATAAGTTACTAATCTATTAGGCCCACCACATATAAAAAGTGGTGGGTTTTTATACATAATGTTGGCACATTATATACTATTAGAATATTTATCATGCTAAACTAAGGTTACTTTTCGGGAGGGATATATCAATGAAGAAGTTGAAGATTTTTGCTATTATTGTCCTTGTTTTAATTATCGCAGGGGGCAGTTACTTACTGTATACTTTTAAATTTAAGGAATATGATGTTGCAGATGACGAAGTAAAAGAAATTGTAGAAAAAGAACCGTATAAAGTAGAGCTGCCAGGTGGAGTTATTATTTCTATGGATGAAAATGGTGAAGTGATAGAAGAAGAGGGAACAAGTGGAGAAACTGTAGGGAACAATGCTGTCGATGGAAACGGAGAGAGCTCCAATAACGTAACTGGAAATGATGGTACCGATAATTCTTCAGGGACAAGCTCTGGTTCCTCCAATGAAACTACGGTTGCTGCGATTAAAGAAAAATATACACCTGCTTTAGAAGGATTAGAGGATCAAGCAGATACGAAAGTAAATGCCTTGATTGTTAAAGCTAAAAAAGAATACGTAGACAAACAAGCAAATGGCGAAAAAATTAATGTTGGATATTTTTATAACAAATATATGGCTGCTGCAAAGGATTTGGAAGGGAACACAGACAAAGTGTTTGATGCAGTTTTGAATGCCGTCGAAAAAGACTTAGCAGCAAATGGCTTTGATAAGACTGAAGCTAAAGCAATGGAAGAAGAGTATGAAGCAAAAAAGAAAGCCCGACGAGATAGTATATTGAAAAAGGCTTTAGGAAATTAAATTATTGAATAAATATTCATTTAGTTTGCATAAGGATAGTAAGGATTGTTATCAGTAGTTTTAATAAGTTTGTCTATGATAGAATAATATAAACTTTTTAGCATTGTCTAATTTAGTAATAAAAGATAGAAGGAGTTATCAATTTGAATGGAAGAAACAATAACACTTCAAGATATTTTTAAAACACTTAAAAAGCGATTATCATTAATTATAATATTGACGATAATTGCATTAGCTATCAGTGCGGTAGTGAGCTATTTTGTTATAACTCCTATTTACCAATCGTCAACACAGATCTTAATAAATCAAGAGAAAACAGAGGTAAATACGTTTAGTTCACAGGATATAGAAACCAATCTTCAACTTATTAATACATATAATGTGATTATTAAAAGTCCAGCGATTTTATCATTAGTAATTGATGAGTTGGATTTAAATACTACACCTGCTGCCTTGACCAATAAAATTACAGTAAATAATGCAGAGGATTCGCAAGTAGTCAATATTACGGTTCAAGATCCTGATCCTCAAAGAGCGGTGGATATTGCTAACAAAACTGCTCAGGTTTTTCAAGCGCAAATAAAGACTCTGATGCAAGTAGATAATGTTAGTGTTCTAACTCCAGCTGTTCTTGGAGATAATCCTTCACCTGTTAAGCCAGATCCAATGTTAAACATGGCAATAGCAGCGGTAATTGGTCTGATGCTTGGAGTAGGACTTGCTTTTCTATTAGAATATTTAGATACGACTGTAAAAACAGAAGAAGATATAGAAGAATTATTAAACCTGCCTGTGTTAGGTTTAATCAGTAATATTTCAGAAAAAGATCTTCAAGACACCAAACTAGAAGTAATCGATAGACGAAAGAGGTTGTGAAATGCCAACTAACAAAAAGAAAAATAAACCATTATTGACTGCAGCTAGAAAGCTGATCACATCATCTAATCCTAAGGCAATTGTTTCAGAACAATTTAGAACGCTAAGAACAAATATCAACTTCTCAATGCCAGACAAGGAAATAAAATCTATGTTATTTACTTCTGCCTCACCTAGTGAGGGGAAATCCACAGTGGCTGCAAATAGTGCTGTGGTATTTGCACAGGAAGGAAAGAGAGTGCTTCTGATTGACGGTGATATGCGAAAGCCAACAGTGCATTATACTTTTCATCTAACTAACACTTTAGGTCTTTCTAATTTGCTTACGCGTCAAGCTCTTTTAGAGGAAGTTATTAAGCATGATGATGTACAAAATTTAGATATAATTACATGTGGCCCAATTCCTCCGAACCCAGCTGAATTACTTGGTTCTAAGACGATGGAAAAGGTCCTGGAAGACTTGAAAGAAAAATACGATATGATTATTTTTGATGCTCCTCCTGTATTATCAGTGACCGATGCACAAATATTATCTAATTTATGCGATGGTACAGTTATCGTGTTAAGTGCCGGAAAAACAGAAAAGGATGCACTATTGAAGGCTAAAGAAGCATTAATTTCTTCCAAGGCAAATATTTTGGGGGCGGTTTTAAATAACTATGTACTTCAAAAAGATCATTACTACTATCAATATTATGGATCTGAAGAGTGATTGGGAACCATCCTAATCACTCGTTTTTCTATTTAAATTGAATGGAGGTTATATTATGGTAGATATCCACGCACATATTCTTCCGGGAGTTGATGATGGTCCTGAAACGTTGGTAGAATCGCTTGGGCTTGTATATCAAGCGGTAAAAGAAGGTATTACAGATATTATTGTGACCCCTCATGCATATCATCCACAATATAAAGTGCTGAAGGAAGCTGTAGTAGAAAAATACAATAATATCAAAGAGGAAATAGCTAAAGAAAATTTGCAAATAAAATTGCACCTAGGGCAAGAAATAAGAATTGGGGATTCTATCGTAGAACAACTGAGAGAAGGGAGTGCTTTAACATTAGCTGGTTCAAAATATGTTTTGTTAGAGCTGCCATCATCGAATGTGCCCAATTATACGATAGCTATCATTCAAGAAATATTAAGCATGGGAAAAGTACCGGTCATTGCACATCCCGAAAGAAATAAAGCTATCGCAGAAAAACCGAGTAGATTACTTAAGCTTATAAATCATGGTGCTATCTCTCAAATTACAGCAGGTAGCTTAGCAGGACACTTCGGTAAAAGTATACAGAAAACCTCTATACAGCTAATAGATTGTAATTTAGTCCATACGTATGGTTCCGATGTGCATAGCAAAAAAACAAGACCATTCTTATTTGATGCAGGACTATGCTATCTAGAAAAGCAAAAAAAGCTAGATACTGTAGATATTTTTCTAGAAAACAATGCAAGAATTGTAGAAAATAAAGAAGTTATTCTTTTAGAACCAACGGAACCCACTCCTAAAAAATGGTGGAGCTTTATCGGATAACAATAACTATTCTTTTATCATATTTTTAATAAGAATTAAAGTCATACTTGAGACAAATAAGCCATCACCATCGCCCAACGAAAGCGATGGTGATGGCTTATTACTTTGCCTAATGAAATTCTATATTTGTTTGTTCTCTTTAATGAAATCTATACTTAAAAACACTTATTATCATACCCTTTTTTAAGGAAAATAAACTATATGGTAAGCTAAAACCTTTAAAATAAATTTAGAATCAAATGAACTATTCTGTAAATATAATTGTAAAATAATTGATTTTTATCATAAATAACGGTAAATAATAACAGTTAAAAAGGAATAATAAGGAAATTAATGAGGATATGTAAGATAAAATTAAAAGGACAAAATACCCACATAACAGTTATATTTCAATTGCATTACAATAAAATTACAACAAATTTATATCCAAAGTGCTATAATTATGTGCAGTGAGAATAGAAATTATACATAGGTAAAAGAAATAGCTTACATAGGTAAAAGAATAGGAGAGTGACACGATGTCATTAAAGCGAAGAATGTCGATGCTGATATTAGTCGATTCATGTATAGTGTTATTTTCAATATACATCGGCTATTTTCTACTGCATCCAATCGATAATCCATTTACGGATGTATTATTATTGATTAGTTCGCTTACGATATTTGTAGCGCATCACAGCTTTGCAATGTATTACGGACTGTATCGGAAGGTATGGGAATATGCATCCGTGAAAGAATTATTGTCGATATTTAAGGCAGTAACTTTCTCCATACTAACAGTCGCTCTTATCCAAGTAATCGTAACGGGAGACGTACTTGTTAGAGCATTATTCGTTACATGGATGTTGCATATGCTACTAATTGGTGGGACAAGATTATCTTGGAGAGTGATAAGAGACACCTTCATAAGTGGGCAAAATTTAAAAGGCTCTAAAAAAAGGACGCTTATTATTGGCGCAGGTGCAGCTGGGACAATGATTGCTCGACAATTATTGAAGAATGCGAACTCGCCGCTTAAGCCAATTGCTTTTTTAGATGATGATATAACTAAAAAGGGATTGGATATCTTTAACATGAGAGTGTTAGGTGGAACCGACATAATTGAGGATGTAGTCTTGAATCAGAACATTGAGCACATTATTATTGCTATTCCTTCAATGGAAAAGACGCGTCGTGCAATGCTTTTACAGCTATGCTTAGATACTGGAGTTCGTACGCAAACAATGCCTCTTATAGAAGACTTACTAACAGGGAAAGTATCAATCAATGAAATAAGAGATGTGAGAATTGAGGACTTACTTGGTCGTGACGAAGTAGAACTTGACCTTGAAACAATTTCATCTAAACTAACTAACAAAACTATTCTCATTACTGGAGCGGGCGGCTCCATTGGTTCAGAGATTTGTAGACAAGTAGCCAGATTCAATCCAAAGGCAATTATTCTACTCGGTCACGGAGAAAATTCTATCTATACTATAGACATGGAATTGCGACAAAAGGTTTCCATGATTACAAAAATAATTCCGATAATCGCAGATGTTCAAGACCGTGGACGTATTTTCGACATTGTATCGGAGTATAAACCTGATGTAATTTATCACGCAGCTGCACATAAGCATGTTCCATTGATGGAACACAATCCAATGGAAGCCGTAAAAAACAATATTTTCGGCACAAAAAATATTGCTGAGGCAGCAGATGTGTTCGGAGTGGAATACTTCGTTATGATTTCTACTGATAAAGCAGTTAATCCACCGAATATTATGGGTGCTACCAAACGTTTCGCAGAGATGGTTGTGCAAAATCTTGCTAAAGAGAGTAAGACGAAATTTGCAGCGGTTCGCTTTGGTAATGTTCTTGGATCTCGTGGTAGTGTAGTGCCACTCTTTAAAAAACAAATTGCTGTAGGCGGACCAATAACTGTCACAGACCCAGAAATGACGAGGTATTTCATGACAATACCCGAAGCTTCTAGACTTGTTCTTCAGGCGGGGAGCTTAGCTAGCGGGGGAGAAGTATTTGTTCTAGATATGGGCGAGCCGGTTAAAATTGTTGACCTAGCTAAAAATTTAATCAAGCTCTCTGGCTATAGAGAAGATGAAATAGGTATAGAGTTTTCAGGTATTAGACCGGGAGAAAAATTGTATGAAGAGCTCTTAAGCGAAAATGAGATTCAAAGCAGATTTATCTTTCCAAAAATTCATATTGGAAAGGCAAATCCAATCAGTCAGTCTGAATTGAAATATGTGATGGAGAAGCTTCCTCATATGAACAATGCAACACTTAAAGAAACGTTAATAGGATTAGCGAATCATAAGTTTGTCGACTCCCCTATTAAGGAACACGTTTAAAAGATAAATCTTTATAAATTTGAGAAAACATTATGTTTGGAAATAAGGTTAGATGTATGAATGTTGAAAACCTATCCAGATGCTATTTAAATAGGAAGGAAGTCAAATAATGAATGAAAGAATTTTCCTTTCGTCTCCTCATATGAGTGAGGAAGGATATGAAATGCAATATGTGAAAGAAGCATTTGATACTAACTGGATTGCGCCATTAGGAGAAAATGTAAATAATTTTGAAAAAGAACTTGCTGCAAAGGTGGGCTCGAAATCAGCAGCAGCTCTATCATCTGGAACAGCCGCGATCCATCTGGCGCTAAAGGCTGCGGGAGTAGGGGAAGGGGACATTGTATTTTGTCCGACACTAACATTTTCTGCTACTGCTAATCCTATTATCTATCAAAATGCAATACCTGTTTTTATAGATAGTGATCATGAAACGTGGAATATGTGTCCAAAAGCTTTGGAAGAGGCTTTTGCTAAGTATCCTAATGTTAAAGCTGTTATAGTGGTTCATTTATATGGTTTATCTGCCGATATGGACAAAATAGTAGCGCTTTGCAATAAGCATAATGTTGCTTTAATAGAGGATGCAGCAGAATCGTTAGGGACATATTATAAAGGGCAGCATACAGGGACCTTTGGTGACTATGGTATTTTTTCTTTTAATGGAAATAAAATCATCACTACTTCAGGTGGTGGAATGCTCGTATCTAACAATGAAGAGAGAATTGAAAAAGCAAGATTCTGGGCTACCCAATCTAGAGATCAAGCTAGACATTATCAACATAGTGAGCTCGGTTACAATTATCGAATGAGCAACGTGGTTGCTGGAATTGGTAGAGGGCAGCTTAAGGTCTTGGATAAGAGAGTGGAAAAGAAAAATTACATATTTAATTTTTACAAACAAGAGCTCAGCGGTCTAGATGGTATAGAATTTATGCCTAGTAATGAATGGGACAAGCCTAACTACTGGTTAAGCGCCTTAACTTTAAATGGACATGTTAGACCGATTGATGTTATGCAAGCCCTAGAAAACGAAAATATTGAATCTAGACCAGTATGGAAGCCAATGCATTTGCAACCGTTCTTTGAAAAATATGACTATATCGGTAGTGATGTTTCGGAAAATCTATTTAATAATGGAGTTTGCTTGCCATCTGATTCGAAAATAACAGATTCAGAACTAGAGAGAGTTACTAAGACTATAAAGAGGATTTGGGAGGCATAACTCATGAGGCAAAAAGATGGGATTTACAAAAAGCTCATTAAAAGACCATTAGATTTTATCGTTTCCCTTACGATGCTTATCATCCTTAGTCCTCTACTGCTAGTCGTGGCGATTCTCGTTAGAAACAAATTAGGGAGTCCGATTTTATTTAAACAAAATAGACCTGGTTTACATGAAAAGGTTTTTACAATGTATAAATTTCGAACAATGACAGAGGAGAGAGATGAACATGGAGAGCTGTTACCCGACCATGTAAGGCTTACTCGCTTCGGGAAATTCCTCCGTTCTACTTCCATAGATGAACTACCAGAGCTTTTAAATATATTAAAAGGAGATATGTCCTTTATTGGTCCACGACCTTTATTGGTTGAGTATCTTAATTTATATAATGAAGAGCAAAGAAAAAGACATAATGTTCGTCCAGGTTTGTCTGGTCTTGCCCAAGTAAGTGGTCGAAATTCACTTAGCTGGGAAGACAAATTCAATTTAGATGTTAAATATGTAAAGAATATATCTTTTCTAGAGGATCTTGAGATTATATTTATGACAATTAAAAAAGTGTTTGTAAAAGAAGGCATCAACTTCGACAATACTAAAACAAATAATCGATTTCAAGGAACTGGAAGTAATCAAAAGTGAACCAAATTTGAATTCGAGGGTGACATATGAAAAAGCTTTTTATAATAGGTAGTGGTGGTTTTAGTAAGCAGGTTATAGAAATTGTAGAAAAGCTAAACGTAAACGAAGAAAGATATAAACTCTTAGGCTTAATAGATGATGATGAAAATCTCGTTGGAAGCAATATAATGGGCTATGAGATTCTTGGTACAACCGATTATTTGAAAGAATACTCAGAGCAAAATGAAGTATTTGGTGTGATAGCAATAGCTAATTGTAACGTCCGAAAGCTCCTAGTTAAAAAATTAACATCCGTTAACTGGCTAAACTTAATCCATCCAGACGCTATAGTAAGTAACTATATTCAACTGGGAAAGGGTAATATTGTTTGCGCTGGTGTGGTTATAAATCCTGATTGCTATATTGAAGATCATTGTCATATTAATATAGGAACAACCATGGGACATGATATACAAATGGAGAGTTTTGTCACAGTCATGCCTGGCAGTCGAATCTCCGGTAATGTTACTCTAAAGGATTGCTCAATGATTGGGACTGGTTCTACTATTTTGCAGGGCTTGACTATCGAGGAAAACGTAAGTATTGGTGCTGGTGCAGTAGTCACAAAAAATACAAGTGCTAATGGTCTGTATAAGGGTTTACCAGCTAAGAGATATTAGATAAATAGAAGGCGATTAAATGAAGGGTGATTATAATGGTAAGAAAGACTCTTAGAGGAACTGTGTTTTGGGGAATGGATGCATTAAAAGGTAAGACAATCAAACAGAATTATAATGATATTAAACAAATAATGGAAAGTAATACTTCGAATCTTAAACAGCTTCAGTCAATTTGCAATCATGCTTATGATACTGTCCCTTTTTACAATCCATTAAAGTCATCCAATTTCAGTGATTTACCTGTTGTAACAAAAAACCATTATAAAGAAATGTATACATCTTTTCAATCTCAAAAACATTTGAATAATGTATATCATCAAATGTCTACTAGTGGTTCCACTGGAACTCCTTTTACGGTAAATCAGGACAGAGCAAAGCGTGAGAGAACGATGGCAGAGGTAATCTATTTCAATGAAATAGAAGGACAGACACTTGGTCAAAAATATATGTACTTTAAAGCTTGGCCAGAAAAGAAAACTACAATTGAAAAGCTTAAACAAAATTTAGTTCCTATAGACATATTGCGATTAGATGAAGAGGCATTAGAAAGTATTCGAAGAACATTACAGAACGATAAGCATATTAATAGCTGCTTGGCCTATGCTTCTTCCTATGAAATTCTAAGTAATTATATATATGAAAAAGGCGATACACCGGATATGTATAATTTAAAGGTTATCTTTTCTAGTTCCTCGTTATTAAAAGAAGAAACGAGAGAAAAGCTAGAGAAGATTTTTGGTTGTCCTATTATCGACAGATATTCCAATCAAGAAAATGGGATTTTAGCCCAGACAAAATCTAATGATAGAGTGTTTAGGGTAAATAGAGCAAGCTACTTTATTGAATTATTAAAGTTAGATAGTGATGAACCGGTAAACCCTGGAGAACTAGGGCGGATAGTTGTCACAGATTTATATAACCATGCGATGCCTATTATTCGATATGATACAGGAGATTTAGCTATATCAGATGATTTAGATCGTCATAATATTTCTACCTTGAGAAGTATTCAAGGAAGACGAATCGATATGGTGTATGATGCACAAGGAAATGTTTTAACGCCACATACTATAAGCGTACATATGAAACGATATAAAAAATTAAAACAATGGCAATTTATTCAAGAAGATAAAACGTATTATATTTTAAAGGTCAATGGAGCAGAGGGCATTTATGCGGAAAATGATTTTATAGATTCGTTTAAAGGAATTTTAGGTGAGGATGCCCGTATTGATGTGAAGTTTGTAAATGAGATCCCTGTTTTAGCTTCAGGTAAGTTTAAGAATACTATATGTAATTATAAAGTGCCGGAGAAAGTAAAATAATTACATCAAACAGAAGAGGATATGACAATGCAGAAAAAAACAGTATGGATTTTCAATCATTATGCTCATGGTACATACTTCAATAACGGTGGGCGACATTATTGGTTTGCCAAAAATCTTATTAAAAAAGGTTATGAGCCCACTATTTTTTGTGCAAGCACTAGACATAATAGTGATTCTCAGATATCGATAACGAACGGAACTTACGAGTTAAAGTCTGTAGAGAAAATACCTTATGTTTTTGTGAAAACTACCAAATACAAAAATGGTATAGAACGACTACAAAATATGTGGAATTTCTACAAAAACCTTTTTCCCACTACAAAGGAATATAGTAAAAAGTATGGTAAACCGGATATAATCATTGCTTCTAGTGTACATCCACTAACTCTATTAGCAGGTATTAAGATAGCTAAAAAATTTAATGTTCCCTGCATTTGTGAGATTAGAGATTTATGGCCCGAGACAATTGTCCAATACGGAACTCTTAAAAAGAATAGTTTTGTGGCAAAGCTTTTGTACAAGGGTGAAAAATGGTTATATAAGAAGGCGGACAAGCTTATCTTTACTATTCCAGGAGGAAAGGATTATGTGGAAGAAATCGGACTCGACTCATCTAAAGTAAGATACATAAACAATGGTGTGGATTTAGAAGAGTATAATAAAAACAAAAACGAGTTCATTTACTCTGACGACAATCTTGATAATCCTTCTACTTTCAAAGTTCTTTATACGGGTAGCATGGGCGTAGCTAATGAATTAACCTATTTAGTAAAAGCAGCAGAGGAAATCCAAAATAAAGGAATAGACGATATTCAATTTATCTTATTTGGCCATGGCAGCCAAAGAGAAAAGCTTGAAGAATATGTAGCTAGTAAAGGGTTAACTAATATTGTTTTTAAAGGTAAGGTCGATAAAAAGCTAATTCCTAATATTTTAAGTAAATCTAATTTAAATATATTCACTGGTAAGCATATTCCTTTATATAAGTATGGCTTAAGCTTGAATAAGCTCTTTGATTATATGGCGTCTGGAAAGCCTACGTTGTCCAATATGGAAAATGGCTATGATATATTAACAAAGCAAAACTGTGGGAAAACTGTAAAAGGTGGCTCAGTGGACGCTTTAGTACAAGGTATTTTAGAGTTTTACCATATGGATAAGCAAGAATACAATCAATACTGTCAAAACTCTTTATCAACTATACAGAATTATGACTTTAAAACGCTAACGGATAAATTAGAGAGCATTATTATAGAAAGTTAATCGATTTTTACATACTAGTGAAAGTAACCAATGGGGTGGAGTAAATATGAAGGTTTTACATATAAATTCATATTACGGAGGCGGAATGCTATATAAAAATATATACGATCGCCAAGTAAGAAATGGCATCCCTATTGATGTTTATGTCCCAACCCCTTTTACTACGGACTTATCTCATTTACAGTTAGGGGAATATACAACCGTTAGAAAAAATCATTATAAATTTGATCGTTATTTGTTTTATGTGAAGCATAAAAAAATTTATAAGGATTTAGTAAAAAATTTCAATGTGCAGGATTATTCACTAGTGCATGCACATACTCTCTTTTCTAATGGTTATATTGCTTTGCAGACAAAGAAAAAATTTGGCATCCCTTATGTAGTAGCTGTAAGAAATACAGACGTAAATCAATTTTTTAAGCGAAGAGTTTTTTTACGTAGTTTGGGTATTGAAATATTAAAGGAAGCAGAGTCTATTATTTTTCTTTCCGATTCTTATAAAAATATTGTTGTAGAAACTTATGTTGCTGAGAAAGACAAAAAAGAAATCCTAGAAAAGTCTATCATTATTCCTAACGGGATTGATGAATTTTGGTTCAATAATTTAGGAAATCCTAAAACACTATCTCAGCCTAAAAGTATTAATATAATTTTTATAGGAGCAGTAAACAATAACAAGAATATACTGACCTCTGCTAGAGCGCTTGAGATGTTACAGGGTAGGGGCTACAAAGTTAAGTTCACTGTTGTGGGGAAGATAAGCAATGAACAAGTTTATGAAGAGCTGATGAAGTTTTCTTTCGTAAATTATTTAAAGCCTCAGCCAAAAGAGAGTCTTTTAGAAATATATCGTTCTCATGATATTTTTGTTATGCCATCTTTAACAGAAACTTTTGGACTCGTATATCCAGAAGCCATGAGTCAAGGTTTGCCACTGATTTACTCAAAGGGACAAGGATTTGATGGTCAATTTGAAGAGGGGAAAGTTGGATATCATGTTGATTCTCTTGATCCTACTATGATAGCGGACCGAATAATAGACATTATGAAAAATTATGAGGATATATCAAAAAATTGCTTGGCGCTAGTAGACAATTTTAATTGGGATAGATTGCTGACTCAATATGATGATGTATACGCTAGAGCATTGCAGAATGAATCCAAAAGATAAGAGGAATGTGAATAATTTATGGTGAAAAATAAATCAGATGATCAAAAAATAAGCATAGCAATAATGGCATCCTTTATAGTTCTTACTATACAATATTTTCTTCTGATTTATTTTAATCTTATTGGGACTGCAGTGGGCTCAGGAGTACAACTGATATCGAAAGTACTAGTAGGTGTATTGTTTTTGTATGCCTTACCTGCAGTGCTAAAAAGAAGCTTAGGGAAATTTATAGGAGTATATTTTGTAGCTATTCTCATCTTTCTTTTAAATTATTTATTTTTCCCTCAAAATCATTTCTATTTAAAGCAGTTAATATTCCCGTTATTTGGAATGTGCTTGCCGGCGTTTATATATACGATGAGCTTAAGAGATTTTGAGATTTTTAAGAAAGTGATGATCAAGTCAAGCTATATAGTATTCTTTTTTGGAGCATTATTGGGTCTCATAATAGTTTCTGGAAATGCAACTGCCGGTTCATATAGTATGGCTCTTTCCTATTATATGCTACTGCCAGCAATTCTATTTTTAGATAGTCTGATAGATAAATATTCCAACAAGGCTCTTCTTTTTTCTTTAATATCTATTTTTGTTATTCTAGCCCTTGGTTCAAGGGGGGCGCTATTATGTATTGTTGTATTTATTGCGTTAAAAATGATTCGTTTGATCTTTCAGATTTCCTATTCTAAAGTCTTTTATAACCTTTTAGTAGTGGTCAGTCTAGTTTTCTTAAGCCTCAATTTAGATAAATTATTTAATATGCTATATGAAATATTAAATAAATACGACATTAATAGTAGAAGCATAAAACTATTTTTGAGCGGTGAAGTACATCTAAGCGGTAGAGATTACATATATGAAAATCTAATAAAGGCTGTTATGAACAACCCCTTCCTAGGACTCGGACTAGGGGCGGATCGGCGAATTATTGGTAAAGAGGGAGGATATGCACATAATTTCTTTCTCGAGATGGTTGTTAACTTTGGTGTAATAGCTGGAGGTATAGCAATCCTTATCATCTTGTTTTTATTAGTAAGAAGTCTATTAACAAAAAATCTAAATAACTATTTTTTAATAATCATTTGGATTGGTTTAGGGTTTGTCCATTTAATGATAAGTAGTTCCTATATTACGGATATTAAGTTTTGGATTTTATTAGGTTTACTTATCAAACTAAATTTAGAAAACGGTGAGAGATTAACATGAAAAACAAGAAATTTCTCGTGGATTCCCTATTAAATATTATATCAGCTGCTCTACCATTACTTATCCTACAGCTTGTATCCTATCCTCTAATCGCAAAAGCTTTAGGAGGAGAAGAATACGGGCTAATAATAACACTAATCAGTGTGTTTACGGTTGTGAGTTTTCCATTAGGTAATGTATTGAACAATATACGTTTATTGAAGGATAATGAATACAAGGAAAAAAACGAAGAAGGAGATTTTAATCCTTTACTGGTAGGTTCTTCTTTTGTAAGTATTCTTCTAATTATTGCTATTTCCTTCTACATAGACTCCAGTTTAACCCTTCTGGATTATCTATTATTAAGTCTGATAACTGTTGCATCAATCTGGAAGGAGTATTTAGTAGTAACTTTCCGATTAGTTTTGAATTATAAAGGGATTCTTTTAAATAATATCTATATGAGTGTCGGTTACCTAATAGGTTCCATCATATTTTTATATTTTGAAAGCTGGCAGATTATCTATTTCACCGGACTGCTATTTAGCTTGATCTATATTTTTCGTCACACAAGCTTACATAAGGAAAAGTTTAAATTATCTGCTCTATATAAGGACACTGCTTCAAAAGGTGTATTATTGTATATAGCCAATCTATTGAAAAATGTTCTTTCATATGCTGACAAATTAATCTTACTTCCTTTGCTAGGACCTGTTAGTGTAGCTATTTATTATAGCTCCACTATTCTGGGGAAAATTATTTCGATGATGATTAACCCAGTTAACTCTGTCATTTTAAGCTATTTAGTTAAGGTAGATAATATTAGTTTGAAAAAAGTAATAAAAATGTTTAGCATCTCTTGTGTATTAGGTGCAGTCGGCTATCTTGCAACTGTTTGGATAAGCCCATACTTCTTAGGTTTTTTCTATAACGACTGGGCAAAAGAGTCGCTAGAGTTGGTTTATATTACTACAGCTACTGCTATTATAAGTGTGCTATCTACAGTAGTTCAGCCATTCAATCTTCGTTTTAACAAAATTAGCTGGCAAATTTACATGAGCGGACTTCATTTAGTCGTTTACGTTTCGGCAGCCTATTATTTTTACAAGATAGGTGGATTGAAAGGATTTACATTTGGTGTTCTTGTAGCAGCAGTTTTTAAGCTAATTATGCAGTTAAGTGTTTTTATGCTTAATTATCGAAGAAGCAAAACAGTTAAAAGTTCCAAAGGTGGTTAAGTCCAACCTAAAGGACTTCCAAAATTGGTACTAAATAAATTTACATAAACAAATAAAAAACGTTAGAAGAAAGTAGGACATAGAAGATGAAAAGAAAATTATTAGACAAGATTGAAAACAAACAAATTACAGTAGGTGTAATAGGGCTAGGATATGTTGGACTTCCATTAGCTGTTGAAAAAGCGAAGGCGGGCTTTAAAACAATAGGCTTTGATGTTCAACAAGAAAAAGTGGATATGGTCAATAAAGGACAAAATTATATTGGAGATGTAGTTGAGACAGAATTATCTAGTATAGTTGAATCTGGCTTGCTATCAGCTACCACCGATTTTAGTCATATAAAAGATGTCGATTTCATTGCTATTTGCGTTCCAACTCCTTTAGACGAATATCAACAACCAGACGTAAGCTATCTGGAAAGCTCTTCAAAAGAAATAGCTAAGTATCTTACAAAAGAAACGATGGTTGTCCTTGAGTCAACAACTTACCCTGGAACAACAGAGGAATTAATTAAACCAATTTTAGAAAATGGTTCTGACTTAGTTTGTGGAACTGATTTTTACTTAGGATTCTCTCCAGAGCGTGTAGACCCAGGTAATTTAGTTTACAAAACAAACAATACACCGAAAGTAGTTGGTGCAATTGGAGAAGAAGCTACAGAGGTTATTGCAGAAATGTATCGTGCAGTTTTAAAAGGAGAAGTAATTACTGTTTCCTCTCCGGCAATTGCAGAAATGGAAAAAATTCTTGAAAATACATATAGAAATGTTAACATTGGGCTTATAAATGAGCTTGCGATGTTAAGTAATAAAATGGGGATTAATCTATGGGAAGTTATTGATGCAGCTAAATCTAAGCCTTATGGTTTCCAAGCGTTTTATCCAGGTCCAGGGTTAGGTGGTCATTGTATCCCTCTTGACCCATACTATTTGTCATGGAAAGCTCGTGAATTTGGTTTCCACACATCAATGATTGAATCTTCGATGATGGTTAATGATCGTATGCCTGAGTATTGTGCAGAAAGAGCAAGTAAAATCTTGAACAGAGATAGAAAACCTATGAATGGATCTAGAATTTTAGTGCTAGGTGTTGCTTATAAGCAAGATATTGAAGATTTTAGAGAAAGTCCGGCTATTCGAGTAATTGAGGAGTTAGAGAAAGAAGGAGCAGACGTAGTTTACTTTGACCCATTTGTTCCTGAATATCGCGAAAATGGTGAAGTGAAAAAAGGTGAACCTGAGTTAACTGCTGAATTACTAGGTAATGCAGATCTAGTAATCATAACAACAGCTCACACAACTGTAGACTATGACTTTGTTCAAAAACATTCTAGAGTGATTTTTGATACGAAGAATGCTATGAAATCTATCACTAATAGAGAAAATGTAGAATTATTATAGTTAATTTTATTTCATAAATAGCAGTTTACCAATTAAACACGAACATCTCTTCTTTGTTGATTGGGCGGCGACTCTGGGGAGATGAGTGAGCCAGATAAGCCATCACAACGCGCGCGGTGATGGCTTATCGATCACTCCGCCGAAAGCGGCCGACAAGAACGTCAATTATATTATAAGAAGAAAAGCATGTATATATCATAGTGCCTTCTTGATTGTTCGTGTTTTTCATAAAAACAGGAATTATGAAAATGATTCAATTTTAAAAGATAACTGTATTTACGATATGGAGGCCTGAACATGAATTTCTATGTACATCCGAGTAGTTACGTAGACGAAGGTGTTATAATCGGTGAGGACACAAAAATTTGGCATTTTAGTCATATTCAAAAAGGCGCAAAAATTGGTGAAAAATGTTCTTTAGGTCAAAACGTCAATATTTCTAACAATGTCCAAATAGGTAATGGAGTGAAGATCCAAAATAATGTTTCCATTTACGAGGGTGTAGAGTTAGAGGATTACGTATTTTGCGGACCATCGATGGTTTTTACAAATGATTTGACTCCTAGAAGTAAGTATCCTAAGGGAGCAGAAGGATACAAAAGAACGTTAGTTAAATACGGTGCTTCGATTGGGGCAAATGCAACTATCGTGTGTGGTAATACGATTGGTCGTTGGGCAATGATTGCTTCAGGAGCGGTAGTAACCAAAGATGTCCCTGATTATGCTTTAATGACAGGAATACCTGCCAAACAAAAAGGTTGGGTTTGTGAATGTGGGCATGTACTGAAAAATGAGTTAAAATGTAGCGAATGTGAAAGAGAGTATAATCTTTCTAACGGGGTTCTAACAGAGGGTAAATAAAATATAGTTGAATATTTAGGCGACCAATTTTAAGTGTGTGGAGTGATAAGCAACCCCGCTGGATTTGTCGCCTGTAGTTTTAACTAGCCAGATGACTAAGGATATTTTATGATGATAAAATAATCCCTACCAAATTCACTAAAGTAACGACTATTAAGAATAGAAAGCTGGGCTATCATGGAATTTAGAGATTTAAAAACTCAATATCAAACATATAAAGATGAAATTGATACAGCAATTCAGAAAGTGATTAGTAATGCAAACTTTATAGGTGGCAATGAAGTAAAAGAACTAGAACTACAATTATCAAAGTATACAGGAGCCAAACATACTATTACATGTGCTAATGGAACAGAGGCATTATCTCTTGTTTTAATGGCCTGGGGTATTAAAGAGGGAGATGCAGTATTTTTACCTGATTTTACTTTCTTTTCAACAGGTGAAGTAGTTTCATTTGTTGGAGCTACTCCCATTTTTGTTGATGTAGATAGAAACACCTTTAATATTGATACGAAAAAACTAGAACAGGCAATCATTAAAACAATGGAAGAAGGAAAACTATCTCCAAAGGTTATCATTCCTGTAGATCTATTTGGACTTCCAGCTAATTATCCAGAGATCTTAAAAATTGCTCAAAAGTATAATCTTTTAGTTTTGGAAGATGGTGCTCAGGGCTTTGGTGGAAGCATTGATGGAAAAAGAGCTTGCAGCTTTGGTGATGCGGCAACTACTTCCTTCTTTCCAGCTAAACCATTAGGAGGCTATGGAGATGGAGGAGCTATCTTTACTGATGACGACAATTTAGCAGAGTTGTTACAGTCTCTAAAAGTACATGGAAAAGGAAGTAATAAATACGACAATGTAAGAATCGGTGTGAACTCGAGATTAGATACTATCCAAGCTGCCATTCTTCAAGTCAAACTAAAAGCCTTTGATAAGCATGAGGTTACAGATGTCAATCGTGTAGCAAGTCATTACAATGAACGCTTAAAGGATGTCGTTGAAATTCCTTATATTCCTGAAGGCTATGTTTCTAGTTTTGCTCAATACACGATTAAGCTTAAGAATAAGACTGAACGAGATAATCTCCAAAACAAGCTAAAAGAAGAGAATATCCCAAGTATGGTCTATTACGTCAAACCAATGCACAAACAAGAAGCATTTGAAAACTTAGAGTATATAGAAGAAGATTTCATCGTAACAAATGAGCTATGTGATACAGTACTTTCCTTACCGATGCATCCGTATTTGAGTGAAGCGGAAGTCGATCAAGTTTGTAAAGTTATTAAAGAATTTATGAGTTAAAATCATGAGCAGTCGAAGTAATTCGACTGCTTTTCTATACTTGATAAAGATCTAATTGGAAATTATAATTTGCTGATTTAGTTTCATCAATTTAGATAAAGAAACAAAGAAGAATATTACTGGTCAAAGAAGTTAATGTGCATCTGTCACGCAATCAACCAAGTAATAAATATTAGTACTTCACTGAACAAGTGTACTATCTATGAAATTAACACAGCTATTTATTTAATTCAAAAAGGTGGATGTGCTTTTATGATAAAGAATAAAGCGATTAATCTATACCGTCAAACTAATATCTATCGTACTTTTATGAAGAAAAACTTAAAATCCTCTGTGAATAAAGGAATTAGTAAGAAAATCAATTTTTCTAGAAAAGGTTTCTTAAGTGAGTCTGCGATAATTTATAATTTTACTAAAAATGATCCGAAAGAGTACTTATCCGATATCCAACGATTAAATACTAGATACTTAAATAGCCCCTATAGTTTTATTTTAGATGAAAAGTTAGTGTTCGAATCCATGTACAAGCAACATATTACTATTCCTAAAAATTTTAGTTTAATTGAAAAAGGAAAGTTTTTGTGCTTAGAAAATGAGGAAAAAATTGATTCGGCATTAAAAATTTTAAACTACTTAGATAAACATAATGCCTGTGTTATTAAGCCTATACGCAATGGCGGTGGATATGGGATTTTTGTTTTAAAGAAAATCAAAGAAGAATATTACTTAAATGAAAAACAAGTAGATGAAAAAGAATTAGAAAAAGTAATTTCTAAGTTGCACAATTATGTAGTGAATGAGTTCGTAGGACAAAGTAATTTCAGTAAGGAGTTTTATCCAAAGACTACTAATACTATTAGAATCCTAACTATGATAGACCCAGTCACTAACAAACCTTTTATACCTATAGCTGTTCAAAGAATGGGGAACTTAACATCCATTCCTGCTGATAATTGGACGCAGGGCGGTTTAAGTGCAGAGATTGATCTGAATAGTGGAGAGTTAAGCGAAGGTGTGACTTATCCTAAAAACGGAAAACTAGAATGGTATAGTGAACACCCAGAAACTAAGTCTAAAATTAAGGGAAAGATAGTTCCCCATTGGCATGAAATTAAAGAAAGTATATTAAATGCAGCCTCTCTCTATCCATATATTAAATACGTTGGTTGGGATATTGTAATTACAGATGATGGATTTTCTGTACTTGAGGGAAATAATTTTAGTGACGTAAACTTATTACAGGTCCATCGACCATTACTAAGCGATGAAAGAGTATCAAAATTTTATAAATACCATGGAATCATATAGTAATGATTTCCGCTTTTATTTCTTTCCTCAGGATGAACAGTTAAAATTTTTTAGAAAGAAAATAAAGACGAGGTCACAGAAATCATTAATTCTGTGGCTTTTTTATATTTAAATGGAAAGTAAGTTTATAAAAACTATTAATTGTATCTAGTACAAGAAAGATGAAAAAGCTTGGTGGGCCATATTGTATATGGTTGGGAACAGTAGATAGCTTAATGCGGTAAAGAGACATTGACAGTCTGGGGATAAAGTAAGGGCTACACGAAGCCGACCACAAAAATTGTGAAGCATTGTTAGTTGAATTGACGAAGATTCTAAGTGAACAATGACTAAGACAAAATTATATCATAGGAAAATCGTTTATAGAAAAAGAAACAGTTATTTTGGTAGTCTAATTAGCTGCTTCAATTAGATTAGTTTTTAGAGTTAAACTCAAACCGTTTTATATAATTACAACCCTCACAAGCCATGCCAAGTTGTTTATTAGTTTCTGGATCGATAAAATAATACTCATCATAGCCACAAATTTCACATTCTTTTATGTGTAGAATTTTTCGAGGCCCAATCTCCTTGTCTAACTTAGAACGAAAGTCTGATAACAATCTTTACACCCCTTCATATAATCTCTTTTATTTCCCTTATAATTCGACAAAAATCTTGTGCATTTAATAATATTTTGTGCATATATTCGACGAAATCATGTCTTTTAACTTTCAATTTTATCTTACAAGAAAATTAATCAGGAAAAATAGAAGTTTTAAAAATATAGATTTCATATTTTGTGATTCTTTTCATAAATAAATTCATGAAATTAACATTTAAATAGATTTTTGTGTTTATGAAGTGGTGAAAATAGGTATAAAAGAAATGGTTCAAAAATATAATGAACATTAAAATTATAATGGGGAGGTACACAGGTGGTCAACAAGAATTTCCCAGAGATAGAAGAGAGGTTGCTAGGGGCTTATGTTGGAGCTAAAAACAGAGAGTATTATTTTAATAAATGGGCGAAGAGTGCTCAAACTTGGAACTGGGCAGCTTTTTTCCTTTCTTTTTTATGGCTAGGCTATCGTAAGATGTATTCCTATATTTTCATGGTGATTGGTATTTTCCTTTTGTACGACCTAATCATTGTTTTTAGTGGATTTGAATTTGGTATGGATAGCACGATAGGCATAACAGTATCTGTTATTTGTGGGCTATTAGGCAATTATTTATATCTAATGCATGCAAACAAGGAAATAAAAAGAGTTACTGAACAGAATTCAGCGAGTATGGAAAATATTCATGCAGAGCTCGAAAAGCGTGGGGGAACTAGCTGGCTAGGGGTGCTAGTAGCTTTTGGAATGATAATTATGTATATCATACTAGCAGCATTTATATATGGAGTTTAATAATACTTTCGTAAAAACCGATGCAGTTACGTTACTGTACATCGGTTTTGTCGTTTTTAATACATAATGATTAATATTGAAATTTATAGTATCAACTATTAGTAGTAAGTGCTAATATAAATGTTAAAAGTATTATTAGGAGGAAAGAGTTTAATGATATTAGACATTCAAAAAATTAAAGAAGTAATTAGACATCGCTATCCATTTCTTTTAGTGGATAGAATTATGGAATTAGAAGAAGGAAAACGAGCAGTTGGTATAAAAAATATTACTGCTAACGAGAATTTTTTTAACGGACATTTTCCGGACTATCCAGTGATGCCAGGTGTATTAATAGTAGAGGCATTAGCTCAAGTAAGTGCAGTTGTAATGTTAACAAAAGAAGGGAACCAAGGACGATTAGGGCTTTTAGCAGGTATAGATAAATGCCGTTTCAAAAAGCAAGTTAAACCAGGAGACCAACTTAGGCTAGAGATCGAGATTACAAGATTAAAGGGACCTATAGGGAAGTGCAAAGGTATAGCAACAGTCGATGGAGAACTGGTTTGCGAAGCAGAAATAACATTTGCATTCGGTGATTAAAAAATACTAGGGAGAACTTATTCAACTAACGGATGTTTAAAATTTGACCATCGTTTCGATGGTCTATTTTTATGTACAGAACATTAAGTTGATCCCAGATATGCATTGTGAAATGTTACACTTAAACTAACGGTGCAGTTTAGTTGAAGAATTTAACTGTTTTTTTTTTTACTTGTTTCAATAGTTTGGAGAGTAGCCTAAAATTGAGTTCTATAGTGGTAAGAAAGAGGTTTATATATGATTTTCAAGAGAACGTTTATTGTAATATTACAGGCAAGGAATCTTTAAGTAATGAATGAAGCAAGTTTAGTATCAGGAGTTTTATTTTTTGTGTGCTTTATTGGGTTAATACTAGTTATTGGTGTTAAAGAATCCAGTATTCCAAAAGAACATTCCACCATAAGTAGTGCACCTTTTTGGTTGAATTTAATTATAGTAGCTATGTCATATTTGCAGTACAGAGTCTGGAAATTGATAAATGTGATTTTCTTATTATTACTAACTATTTTGTTTGGTTATCTATTTTTAACTACATTGGGAATAAATTAATAAAACTAAATCTTTTTCAACTAATGCGTGCTTTACTTGAAGAACATAGAGATGCTTAGACAACTCTTATTCTTATTGAACTAAAGGTGCAGTTTAGTTGAAGAAATTGTTATAAAGACGTTCAGCAACAGGAGAAAAAATGGAATATAAAGACTTAGCAATACACTTTACAGATGAATTTGAAGAGTACAAGCGTTACTTACAAGAACATATTGAATTTAATGGTGAAATCCTAAATCATGTCTTCTTTGGTGAATGCAGCAATTATTTTAATGAACTCATTGGAAAAGAGAAGGATATACCAAAGATAAAGGAATTATTTGATTATCTTGAACTGATGGCAACTTCAGGAGATGATGAAGTGAAAGAATTACTAAGCGTTACTATTCTTGCACAACTTGGCGACTCTAAAAAACTATTAAAAAATGCTTATAAGTATATGGGTTCAGAGACGAGGAAAGCCTCAAATGAAATTGAAAAATTTTGGGGTAGAAATTGAACTAACAAGTACTTTAGCAAAATATGGCCATTTTTTAGATGGTCTATTTTTATGTCCAAAACATTAAGTTGATCCCATATATGCAATGTGAAATGTTACACTTAAACTAAAGGTGCAGTTTAGTTGAATAAGGAACAGGAAATATTTTTATATAGCGTATTCGATATAATAATGATTAAAATGGGATGACGTATGTTTTATTACTAAGTTTTATTAAGAGTGGGAGATTGTATGAAAACCTATATGAAAATTTTTATGTATTTCTTTGTAATGATAGCTATAATCGGGATGACGAGTATTTATTCTAGTGAATATTTTCAAAGGTCATTTAATACTTTAGATGTTATGGATATTTCAAGAATGATTTTGATATACATAATTAAATTAGTGAGTGGATTACTTCTTATTGATACTTACATGAGATTTAACGAAATATCCAATGTAAAAAAAACATTATTATTAGTAATTGCTATTCCAAGCTCAATGTTTGTTTGTGCATTTCTCACAACCATTGAGCTTTAAAAAAATTTAATGTTCATCAACTAACGAGGTGCTTAGTTAAACAAGTGGCTGCCTGTAAGGGAGCTTTTTCTTATTGAACTCACGGGGCAGGTTAGTTGAATAATGTTGTTTAACTTGTGAGAAAATCTTTTGTTTAAAAAAACAGTTTTAAGAAGGTGAAAGTTCTGGAAAGAAAAGTTGAATTAAAACACTTTTTATTAGGTGGTTATACAATCGGTTTTGTTGCTGGATGTCTAGGGGGCCTTCTATCCACGATCAGCACCACATTTACTCTTAGTTTTTCTTTTGAAAGTATTTTTTGTATTGTTGTGGTTTTACCAATATTTTATTGGGTGTATCGCTATTCAGGAATGGTTTTCAATGACGAAACAATGAAAATGAAGTTGTTATACTTTTTTATTTCAATGTTAGGTTTATTTTTTGGATTATTCTTTTCTGAATTACTTTTAAGTTAATAAATAATCTCTCAACGTAGAGGGGTATGAAAATTAAGTACGAGCCAGCTTCAATAACCTTTGATTTTTCAATCGGACGATTATTTTAAGAAACGTCTCTGTTCTTCTTCAACTAACGGGTGCTAGACTTGTAGAGCATTGATGCTTAGACAGCTCTTATTCTTATTGAACTAAAGGTGCAGGTTAATTCAATAAATTAAAGGCAGGTGAAGAAATGAAACGAGGAATCAGTTTTGAAATTCCCAATGAATACGGAAGGTTTCTTTGGGAGGTATTAACTCCCTTTGAAATTACTAAATTCATTTGGCTAAGTGGAGGCGAGGAATCATATTTAGTTGAGGATGATGAATTAGGAAAACCACTATTCGCAGACGAGGTAAACTGGATAGAGGGCTTATCCCTTAAAGAACTTTTAGAAGATAATAGATATTATCTCATTTTTGTGGACTTAAAAGCCTACTCAAAAGAGAAAAATCCATCAGTAATTGAGACGTATAGAGATTTTTTAAATAGTGATTGTGAACTCGTATTATTAGTTGTTGATTCTGTTTATGTCACGATTTATTGTAAGGACAATGAAAAACTTGAAAGATTTTATGATAATGCAAAGATAAAAAGGTTTGAAAACCTCCAATACATTACTGATAAAAATGACACAAGAATAAAGCTATCAAATTGGTAACAGTGATTTATAACTATGCCTTCTTATTCCACTAACGAGGTGCTTTAGCAAAATATGGCCATCTTTTCGATGGTCTATTTTTATGTCCAAAACATTAAGTTGATCTCAGATATACATTGTGAGATGGTACACTAAATTAACGTCGCAGGTTAGTTGAACAAGGAAATCTGATAAAATAAGGATTCATTTATAAAAAAATCTAAGCTATATGACTGATTAGCAACCAGTCGTGATTATTATGATTATTGAAATTGACGGTTTTTTTCAACAAGTTCTACTTACGGGTAAAAAGTGTTCAAAACAGCAACTAAAGCTAAAGTACCTCAAAGCTAAAGAATTAGCATTAGAGACAAGTAATAGTAATCTTACAAATGTCTTTTGCAGTCTTCACAATTTTGAACAAATACCTTATTCCAACCATATTAAAGTTGATTTTGTAATTGATACTGATACAGATAGGATATATTCACCCTCTTATTAAGCTAACGGGTAGCTTTACTTCAAGAAGGAGTAAAGCCTTGTTCTTATTCAACTAAAGTAGCAGTTTAGTTGAATAAGAACAAATAAAGGATTTTATTATTTAACGTTGAATTATCTAAATTAATCAAGTGCATTTTCATCGTTATAATGTTACTTTTTGAAATTAAATTAGGGGGTTATTAAATGCAGTTTCATATCAGAGTACGAGCAGGTGCAATTATCATAGAAAATAATAATATATTATTAACAGTATATAATGACCCGATAAGAGGTATCGTCTATGATTTACCTGCAGGTGGAACAGAACCAAATGAATCTATTACTGATGCAGTTAAAAGAGAAGCCAAAGAAGAAGCATGTATCGATGTAGAAGTAGGCCCTTTAGCATTTGTTTATGAATATACACCACATCTTAATCTTGAAAAGTTTGGAAAAACACATACATTAGTTATGATGTTTGAATGCAAAATAATAAACCACACGACTCCAAAATTACCCAAAAAAATCCGGACTCGAATCAAATAGATGTTAAATGGCTACCTATAGCAGAGTTACAAAATGTTGAAATGTATGCTAATATCGGTTCTTATTTACAGAGTTACACCACTAACGGTAGAAACATTGAACTAATCGAAGAACATAAACTAAATCAAGCTGTTAGGTGAAATTTTGAGGAATTAAATATGACCATCTTTCGATGGTCTATTTTTATACCCAAAACATTAAGTTGATCCCAGATATGCGTTGTGGAATGTTTGATTTTGGGGATGCAATTACAGGACTTGTTGAACTACCAATACAAATCGAATTCGTTGGATGGACATCACTAGAAGCAACTTACCATTTGATGCAAATAGAATGTAAGAATACCTAAGTGATTACAATGAAGAGGGTTATATTGTAAAATGTGATTTCTTATTCATCTAGCGGTGCAGTTTATTGTACCAAGGATTATAGTCAGATTTACAAAGCTAAGTAAAGAAATCTTATCAAACAATGCTTTGGGAAACTTTTAAAACAACTAAACTATTCTTCCATTTTTCGAAACTTTCAGTTCATTGTATTCGTAAAGATAAACGAATGGATTATTTTTGAATGCTGAGATTGGAGGATACATATGTCAAAATTAGACTTAAATAAATTTGGGGCACATTTTATCAATGAAGAGTTTGAATTACTTTATAAAACTACATCAAAAGATTTTCAAAATCTTCTTGGGTTAAATGAATTTCAAAATATATGCCATTCTTATAAACAAGGTATACAAAAATTAGAGAAGTTTTCCGAAAAGGAATGGTTTGGTACAACTCAAGTTATTTGGATAGACCAAAATAAAGAAAAAGCGATTCAGTTAGCATATGATCCTAGGCAAGTAATTACAGGATTTTATTTGAAACCTTTTATCACTTACGACTCTGACAAAAGACGGACAAAAAACCAATATCGAATGCCAATCCGTGATGAGTGGTTCGTATTTTGGGGCGGTACAAATGAGTTTGATAATTATCATTATGCGTATGAAAACCAACGCTATGCTTACGATTTAGTACGTGTAATAAACGGGGTAACATATGAGGGTACAAATTTAATCAATGAAAATTATTTTGCTTTCGGCAAAGATATTGTTGCTCCGTTGAATGGGAAAGTTGTAGAAGTAGTAGATGGTATTAAAGATAATGTACCTGGTAAAATGAACGAGCAATATCCAGCCGGCAACTATATAGTAATTGAACATTCAAACAAGGAAAATAGTATGATTGCACATTTTAAAAACGGCTCGATTTTAGTAAAGGAAGGCGAACATGTTAAAGAAGGCCAACTATTAGGGCTATGTGGGAATTCAGGCAATTCGTCAGAGGCACATATCCATTTTCAAGTAATGGACCGCCCACAATTTGAAAAAGCTAAATCAATTCGCATCCAGTTCCAAAATCATCTTGAACCAGTACAGGGAGATACAGTGACGTCATGGCCTTTGGATGACAATAAGATGGATACTTTTGATAAATTAGAAAATTCATTAACCTTTACAGATATAGTACTAACGATTCCAAAAATCATTGGACAGTATTTTAAGGGATAAAGAAAAAATTTATAAAGCATGCAAAACAAATTCAAAAAATGTTCCCAAATAAAGTTTGGAATTAAATATAACCTCTTAGAATTTTGACTTAACAGCGTTGTAGGAGATTTCTCTTTGTTTAACTTTAAACAGCTTTTTATTAAGTCGTTTAATGATGGATACCACAAGACTTTTTTATTGTTCACCCTCAGAGTTGTGAACTTATATTGGATTGTGAAGATTTCGACTCATATACAGAATGTACAAAAGAAGAGGTTTAGGTTAGATTGTGAAATATTGTACTTAAACTAACGGGTGCTTCGTATTATAAGGTTAACCAGTTTTTACTGGTTGACCTTATTTTTATAGGATTTAATATATCAGTAGCCAGGGTAGGACGTACGGGTGCGTGGGACAATGATCCCGTCGGCTAAACTGTCCACCCCCTACTTGTAGAAACATGTTTGAGGCTGGTTGGGACATAGATCTCGTATAACAAGCGAAGCTATGACACTATAAGGAGGAACAGGGGTACTGGTGAGTTAGTCAGAGGAGGAAGTTAAATGAACCCAGTAGTTGGTCTGGATGTGGCAAAAGGAGAGAGCCAAGTTCAGGCATTTTTAGATAAATCGAAGCCGTTTGGAAAGAGTTATTCTATGAAGCATACACGAGAGGATTTAGACCATTTTATAGGCTTCTTACATGAGATTGAAGTGATGACCGGGCAAATGCCTATAGTCATTCTAGAATCTACAGGCCATTACCACTCTCCTGTTATTCAATGCTTGGAGGAGAACGAGGTTTTATATATCTTGCTTAACCCTATTATTTCTTATCAAGCGAAGAGATCTAGTTTAAGAAAGGTAAAAACAGACGCAATTGATGCGTATCAGTTGTGTATGCTTTATTACAAAGAAGATTTTGAACCTCATAAAAAAAGAGGGATTCAACTCTTAAATCTTAGAAATCTATCGAGACAACAGGAGATTGTGACGAATATGTATGTGGAGGCTAAGCTACAGTTTCACACTATTCTAGATCAAGTGTTTCCTGAATACCGCAAGGTTTTTGGTGATCTTTATTCAAAGGTTTCTTTATTGATGTTAAAGAAATATCCCACTTCAGAAGATGTAATAACGGCTGGAGAAAGTAAGCTAGCAGAGTGTGTGATGGAGTTTTGTCCAAGACGTTCTAGTCAATGGTCATTGGAAAAGGCAAAAAAACTAATGGATTCTGCCTATCGAAATCCATTTCCAAAAGTGGTGTATCATAGTCACTTGATCAATCTTCAAATGTATATTGAAATGCTTTTTCAGTACCAAGGGCACCTTTCGGAGTTGGAAATTCGTATAGTGACCTTGGCAAATGAATTAGAAGATTACAAGATTGTCCAATCGATTCCAGGAATCGGAGAAAAGATCGCTGCCACGATAATCTCTGAGATCGGAGAAATCGAACGGTTTAATCATCCGAAAAAACTAGTTGCCTTTGCAGGAGTAGATCCCAGTGTTCACTCATCAGGAAAGTTTACTGCCACAACCAATCGTATTACAAAACGAGGTTCAAGTAGATTACGCCATGCTTTGTATCTTGCCGTATTGTGTGGTATCAGAAGTTCAAGAAACAACAAGCTGAAAGAATTCTATGATAAGAAGAAATCAGAGGGAAAGCCTGCAAAAGTGGCGATAGTAGCCTGTATTAACAAACTGCTTCATTGGATTTATGCTTTATTAAATAGCAAAGAAACTTTCCAAGATATAGCGTAATTACTGGTTACAAGTAATTAAGAGAAAACCTTCCAAAAGGTTTTTGGAGGGCTATTTGTCATGCATAAAATAGTATATCATAAGATTAATAATAATTTTAGAGAAAAATATTGACATTCTATTAGCTGGTTTAGCAAAATATGGCCATCCTTTCGATGGTCTATTTTTATGTCCAAAACATTAAGTTGATCCCAGATATGCCTTGTGAGATGTTACACTTAGACTAACGGGCAGATTAGTTCAATAAGAAGATGTAAAATCAATGAATAGTATGTTTCAAAATGAGGTGATAAATTGTTATATCAAGATTTAATGAAGTTAAAAAACATTGACTTAATTGGAAAGACAGAACTACAAGTAAACAGCCTTAGACTCTTTTTTGAAAGGCGCAAAGTAATTGAAACAGAAGAGAAATATGTAATTGGAGATGTGTCGATTGAAGGATATCCTGTAACTACAGATGAAAGTTTACCTATCATTCAAATTCATTTCGAAAACTATATAAGCTACTCTGTAACGAATGAGTCCTTTACTCAATGGGATGAATACGAGGAATTTGAAGGAAAAGCATTTAGAGTTTATAGTAAATCACATTTCCTTGATTTTGTTCAATCCCATACGTTTGCATCAAAAGATTATCCAGGACCCTTTAAACATTATGGAATGATCTGTATTGACCATATTGTGAACATTGCTTCTACTTCCATACCTATCATTACCGAAGTAGAAAAATAGGTCATTTCATGTATTCTTACTCAACTAACGGCGCAGTTTAGTTCAATAAGAGGAAAAGTTAAAAATATTAATAGGAGTAAATTAATGCGTACAATAAATGATCTTAGAGAAATATGTAAAAGATTCAAAAATGGAGAATTTGATTTGCAAGAATTACAAGGAAGGTTAAACACTGTTGTAATGCCAGAGCCTGATCTACCTCAATTATCTAAGCTGTTATCAAGTCTAGAAAATGATATAGAAGAGATATTTTTACATCATTAGAAGGCGGTCAGCGTAAAAATGGCTTACAAGTTATTAGTGTTTTTTTACACAGACTTAATGATATAGCAAGAAATTTTTGACTATTCTAACGGGTGCTTTACTTCAAGAAGGAGTAAAGCTTTTTTTCTAATTGAACTAAAGCGGCAGTTTAGTTTAATAAACACAAATGAAATTTTAATTGGAAATTAACGACTTATTATGAAAAGGGGGGAAAGCGTATTAGAATAAAATACTTTTTCTTTTTATTATTAGCTATTGCTTTCTTATCGGGTTGCACCAACGATTCAACAGCGAAAGAAACCACTGAAGAGCTCATAATCGGTGAACCTCTTCCACTGCAATGGATAAATTATGATGGTGAGAAGTATGTTTTTAACAGGATTATTCCAAAAGATGAAGTGGATATGAGTCAAATAGTCTCAACAAACACTTTAACAGCATTAGGAGATGGTGCTGAATCTGGTAATGAAATTTTTCTTTATAAGAAAGACGGTAGTTTATTCATAATAGATAACACAGGACCTACTGAACAATGGGCGAACTTCACTAAAAATGATTAAAAGTAGCTATTTTTCTTGTTGAACTAACGGGTGCTTAGTAAAAAGGAAATCAAATTAAAATGAGCTTGGAGAAAATATCCCAGCTCATTTTTTGTGTCTTAAATCAACCTTTACCTTTAACATAGCCATATTAATTTAACTAAAGATGTCCTCTTTTATTTCTGAGATTATATACAGTTTTCACCTGAATAAAGAATTTTAGTTGTTTTGAGCGAAGGCGGCGAATCCTAGGGGACAAGCGCGTAGGAGATACTACAGGCTCGCTCCGTGTCCCCAGAAAAGCGTTCACTGTAGCGGAGAACACAGCCTCTTGAATTTCTAAGAAAGGTTTTGTCCTAGCCTTTCAACTTCATAAAATGTTCATACAAGGATTCTAAGCGTCTCTTAAAATAGCTAATCAGTGAGGTGCAAAGAACCCCGGGCACTTATATTCGTCCTTCTAACACCAAACAATAATTTTATACGGCGTGGTTTGGGCAGGAATGCTTCGGGTGGTGGGGCCATAGATTACAATTAGATTTCGGTTTGCTGGACTTTTTGTAAAAGCTTGCCCGTTTGTCAAAATTATGGGGGTATACGGTGAAATATTTAAGCTCAATTGACCATCGCTACTAACAAACTGGCTGTTAAAGAAGTCAACTTTTACAAATTGATTTGGATTATTTTTTACTATAACAAGTGCCTGATATTGTGGTGGAAAGATTAAAGGAACGGGTGCATTTCCATCATAGTATCCAGTAACCCAATCTCCAACCCCTACCATTTCTTGGTCTACAAAATAAGTAGAGGGTGATACTACAAAATTTACTAAAGCCCCGTTACCGTTGTCTACTGACATTAACGTATAACAACCATCTTCTCCATTTAACCCTGTTGCAAAATCACTTATCATAGTAACAATCCCATGAAAAGATTGGAAACTCACCATACTTTATCCCTCCAACGCTATTTAAGCATTTCCTTATACATGTTATGCATTTCTAAGACTTTGTGTTATCCGTCCTCAGTTATGGAAAGCGTTTTCTAAAAGTATTAAGAAAATTCTTGATTTTATATCAATCTAGTTTTATAATTCAAATTGAAAGCGGTTTCACCTTCTAATAATCGCTCTTTTTCATCAAGTTTAGAAACCGGTTTCCGAAGTATGGTAAATAAGTTTAGTTTTTATGAGGAAAACAATATGGGAGGTGAATGATACAAAAATAATAACTTTCATTATTTTTGTTGAAGAATTACAACCTGTAAGAAAACATTAGTCAAAAAAATAGGGGGAATCAAATTGAAAGGTTTGAAAAAATTAAGTGCAATAGGCTTGTCAACAGTTCTTGCATTTTCATTGGCAGCTTGTAGTGGAACCGAAAAGGAATCGTCTAATAGCGAAAAAGGCGGAGACAAACAAGAACAAGTTACATTAAATTTTTGGACTTTTGGTGCTACTGGTTATGAAGACTTGGCGAAAGTATATGAAGAAGAAAACCCTAATGTGAAAATAAAAGTAAGAGCTGCTGAAACAGCAGAGCATCATGATGCATTATTTACGGCATTATCGGCTGGAAGCGGAGCTCCAGATATTACGATGTTAGAGATTGATCAATTAGACCGTTTTAAAGTAGCACAAGACCAATTTGAAAACCTCTATGATCTTGGTGCAAAAGATATTAAAGATCAATACCTGGATTGGAAATGGAACACAGGGGAGAATAATGCTGGGGATTTCTTAATCGGCTTACCAACAGATATTGGTCCTAAAGCTTTATACTATCGTACAGATGTATTTGAAGCAGCTGGGTTACCAACTGAACCTGAAGAAGTAACTAATTTAATCAGTACTCCAAAAGCATTTGAAGAAGCGGGTATAAAGGTGAAGGAAAAGACAGGAAAACCATTCGTAGATAGTATAGAAATGGCATTCAGAGCTTACTTAGACGCAGCTCAAGAAACCTTCCTTAATCCTGAGGGTGAATTACTACTAGAGCAAGATGAAAATGCTGTTAAAGCAGCATATGATTACGCTGTACATTTAAATGAGCTTGGAATTGTTGGGAAATTTGAAATGTGGTCACCGGAGTGGGCAAATGCTGTGAATAAAGGTGAATTTGCAGCAGAATTAGGAGCTGGTTGGTTAAAAGGTTGGATGGAAGGTAATGCACCGGAAGCTGTTGGCAAATGGAGAGTAGCTACTTTACCAACTGAATTTGCTGCAAACTGGGGCGGTTCTTTTATCTCCATTCCAAAGGAAACTAAAAATGCTGATGAAGCTTATAAATTCGCAGAATGGTTAATCTCTCCAGACAATCAATTGAAATCATTCCAAACAAAAGGATTATTCCCATCTGCACCAGCTGTTTATGATATGGATGCCTTCAAAAACAATGAAGATGAATTCTTTGGAGGACAATCGACAGCACCAGTATTTGCAAAAGCTGCCCAAGACATTAATGGAGCAGTTTATAAAGGAGAGAAATACTTCCCACTTTATCAGGAAGTGTTGAATGCCTTGAAGAATGTTCAATCTAAAGGAGCAGATCCAGAAAAAGAATGGACATCGGCAGTTAAACGTGCAAAAGATTTATTAAATCGCTAGATAAAAAGATTACTAGATATGAAGGTGGATGAGGGGTTAATGAGCTCCAATTCCACCTTTGATAGGGATGAGGTGAGTACATGAATACTGTAAGTAATAAGGAAAAGGTAAGAAAAAAAAGGTACATGTCTGAACAGAAAAAAGATATGGCTTCAGGCTATTTATATATAGCCCCTTTCTTTATTATTTTTGCTATTATTGGGTTATATCCAGCATTATTTAGTATTTATTTAGGGTTTCAAAAATGGAACGGATTAAGTCCTATGACATTTGTTGGCTTAGCTAATTTTAAAATAGTCTTAACCGATCCTCTTTTTTGGAAATCAGTTTACAATACAATCGTCATGGGAATCATGGGTACCGCCCCACAATTACTGTTCGGAATCATTTTTGCCTATTTATTGAATCTTGCATTTCTTAAGTTTAAGAACTTCTTTAGAGTAACGATTTTTATGCCGTATATTACTTCCATGGTAGCTGTAGCTCTTATTTTCAGTGTGTTGTTTAGTGATCATGAATCTTCTTTAGCCAACTATGTGTTAAGTTTGGCGGGTCTAGATCCTGTGAACTGGAGCAGCTCTGAATGGGGAACGAAAATTGCCATATCGATTATGGTGTTTTGGAGATGGGTAGGGTATAACACCATTATTTATCTTGCTGGTATTCAAAGTATTCCAAATGATTTGTATGAAGCTGCAACGATTGACGGAGCAAATAAATTTCAGCAGCTTATGTACATTACCATACCGATGCTTAAGCCATTTATCATCTTAACTGTATTCACATCGACTGTAGGGGCTTTGCAGTTATTTTCTGAACCAACTATCTTTTTAGGAACTAGTGCTTTCACAAGAGACGAAGGCATGACTATTGTGATGTATTTATATCGGGATGCCTTTAAATTACAATCTTTTGGAACAGCGTCAGCTACAGCTATTATATTATTAGTATTGATAACTGTTTTTGCTGCCATAAATACTTTCTTAACCTCAGGTATTGGCAGGAAGAAAAGAGGTGGAAACTAGTGAATAAATCGGAGAAGGGAAAAAAACCGTCCATTAGCAGAATCCTTGCTTATGTACTATTATCCATTGCATCGCTACTTTCGTTGTTTCCGTTTTATTGGATGTTTGTAATGGCAACAAGCCCTAGTTCTGCTTACAATTCCATTCCACCAACGGTTACACCAGGGAGCTTGTTAATAGAAAATTTTAATAAGGTCTTGGATAAAATCGATTTCTTTCAAGCAATGTGGAACTCATTCATTGTTTGTTCCATTGTCACCATTGTGGTTTTATTTATTAGTTCATTAGCTGGGTTTGCCTTTGCGAAGTTTAAGTTTCGAGGTAAAAATGTACTTTTTACAGCTATTCTCTTAACGATGATTATACCGCCGCAATTAGGGTTAATCCCACAGTATTTCTTGATTTCTAAGGCAGGATTACTTGATACATTACCAGGTGTGATGGTATTGTTCTTCCTTAATCCTCTGGGGATTTTCCTGATGAGACAATATATTAGTCAATCTGTACCGGATGAGTTAATTGAAGCAGCAAAATTAGATGGGTGCTCCAACTTTAAAATTTATCGTAGTATTGTGCTTCCAATTATACTTCCGGCATTTGCAACTTTAGGGATAATTGTCTTCTCAGCTGCATGGGGCGAGTTTTTATGGCAATTTACTGTTTTAAGAGATCCAGAGATGTATACGATTCAAGTTGCTTTAGCCCAGTTAAGTAATACACAATATGCAGATTTTGGCATGATCTTATCAGGTGTTTTTTGGGCAACTGTACCACTTTTGATTATTTTCCTATTGTTTAACCGCTTATTTATATCAAGTATTACTGAAGGCTCTGTGAAATAAAGTAACGTGAAATAGAAGGGATTAGAGATGAATTTAACAATTAAAGATATAGCGCAAATGGCAGGTGTTTCCCCAGGTACTGTTTCAAAAGTCATCAACAACTATGAAGGCATTAGTGAGAAAACAAAGAAACAAGTAATGGATGTCATTAACCAAAAGGGTTATGAACCCAACTTTTCTGCAAGATCACTGGCAACAAAAAAGTCAAACCTAATCGGACTGATCTATGCTGGGAAGATTAATGTTGAAATGACACATCCTTATTTTAATGAGGTTATATCAGCTTTCAAAAAGAATATTGGTCTACTAGGTTATGATATTATCATGTTTTCAAATGAACGCTTTCAAACGGGGCATGGCAGCTATTTAGCAAGATGTCGACATTTTCATGTCGATGGCTGTATAGTGATTGCGGGTGAGGAAGTGGAAGAGGCTATCTATGATGTGGCAAAGGAAGGAATTCCGTGTATTGGGATTGATATTGAGTTAAAAGGTCCAAAATCTAGTTACATCATGACAGATAACGTGGATTTATCGAGAAAAGTGATCGAATTTTTTTATTTACATTCTGTAAGAAAGATTGGTTATATAGGCGGCAAATGGGATTCAGCTATTTCTCGTTATCGGAAACAAGGTTTCTATGAAGCCATGCAACAATTTGGTCTTGAAATACGCGGAGAATGGATTCAGTATGGTGACTTTCATGAAGAAAGCGGATATGAAGCGATGAAGAAAATACTTCGATGCAAAGAGTATCCTGAAGCTGTTTTTGCCACATCTGACTTGATGGCGTTGGGTGCTCTAAGAGCGATAAAGGAAGAGGGACTTAGTGTTCCACAAGATATTCAAATTGTCGGGTGTGATGACATTGTAGCTTGCCGCTATAGCGAGCCGAAACTTACGACAGTAAAGCAGGATAAAGAAAAATTCGGGAAATTATCAGCTTATATGTTGAATGATTTGATAAATGGAGAAACACAATTAAAGCCAGTATTGATTGACTCAGAATTAATCATTAGGGAGTCGTGTGGAACGAAAAGGGTTGATAGGAGGTAATTGTGTGAATTACTACGCTGTTTTTGATGTTGGAGGTTCTTCTATTAAATATGCCCTTATGGATGAGGTAGGATTATTTATTGAAAAGTCCTCTGCTCCTACACCTGAGACTAGTCTTGAACTGTTTGTAGATACGGTAGAATCCATCGTGAAGAATTTTCAAAAAAGGTATGCATTAAAAGGTATCGCTATAAGTTTGCCTGGTGCAGTGAATGTAGAAACAGGACATATTGGTGGAGTCACAGCACTTCCGTATATCCATGGACCGAGTATAAAGGAACTTGTTCAGGAACGGACACATATACGTGTTGAAATTGAAAATGATGCTAATTGCGCTGGATTAGCAGAAGGATGGATTGGTGCTGCAAAGGATGTACAGGATTATATTTGTATTGTGATTGGCACCGGTATCGGAGGCGCGTTAGTTCTTGATAAAAAAATCCGGCATGGTAAGAATCGATTTGCTGGAGAATTTGGTTATATGATCATGGAGGATTATTTCGAAGAGCCAATAGGGAAAACATGGAGTACTTTAGCTGCAATCGGTGGATTGATCAACCAAGTGGCAAAACGAGAAGGAATGGATCCGAATTCCCTTACCGGCAAAACTGTGTTTGAATTGGCCGAAGATGGTAATAAAGAAATACGAGATGAAATAGAAAAATTTGTGAAGCGATTAGCAGTAGGGATTTATAATTTACAGTATGTAATTGATCCGGAGAAAATCTTGATAGGTGGAGCCATCAGTACTCGAGAAGGTTTCATTGATCAGATTAATGAAACCTTAAATCAAATGAAACACAATAAGGATAGCTTAACCATCCAAGTAGAAAGATGTCAGTTTGGTAACGATTCTAATTTAATCGGTGCTTTGTATCACTTCTTACAGAGACAATCGATGAATGTGAAAAGATAGGAGGATGAAAACAGTGATACATCAAACGCTTAAACCGTTTCCAAAGGATTTCTTATGGGGAGCAGCCTCTGCAGCCTATCAAGTGGAGGGTGCTTGGGATGAGGATGGAAAAGGTGCTTCAAACTGGGATAAGTTTGTTCGTATACCCGGTAAGACCTTTAAAGGGACAACCGGTGATGTTGCAGTAGACCACTACCATCGTTATAAGGAAGATGTTCGTTTGATGGCGGAAATGGGTATGAAAACCTATCGTTTCTCTGTTGCTTGGACACGTATTTTCCCCAATGGTAGAGGAGAAATCAATCAAAAAGGCTTGGAATTTTATGATCACTTAATCAATGAATTAAAGGTAAATAAGATTGAGCCGATTTTGACATTGTATCACTGGGATTTACCACAGGCACTTCAGGATGAATATGGAGGCTGGGAGTCTAGGAGAATTATAGAGGACTTCACGAATTATAGTGTTGAACTATTTAAACACTTTGGTGACCGTGTGAAATATTGGGTTAGCTTAAATGAACAAAATATTTTCACGAACCATGGCTACCATTTGGCGACACATCCACCAGGTATTAAAGATGAGAAGTTATTTTATCAAGTCAATCACCATGCGAATCTTGCGAATGCTAGTGTGATTAAGGAATTCCATAAATATATTCCCGATGGAAAAATTGGCCCAAGCTTTGCCTACTCACCTTCCTATGCCGCATCTTCTAGTCCAAAAGATATTATGGCAGCTGAAAATGCCGAAGAGCTCAATAGTCATTGGTGGATGGATACGTATGTATGGGGCAAGTATCCAGAAGTAGCATGGAATTACTTAGAGGAAAAAGGACTAGCTCCTTTAATTGAAAAAGGCGATTTTGATTTATTAAAAGAAGGTAAGCCAGACTTTATTGGTTTAAATTATTATCAGACAACAACTTTTGAAGAGAATCCCTTAGAAGGCGGTATTGGTTCATCGGAAATGAATACAACCGGTAAAAAAGGAACATCCAAGGATTCTGGAATACCAGGACTGTATAAAACAATTGCCAATCCAAACTTGGAAAGAACGAATTGGGATTGGAATATCGATCCTCAAGGGTTAAGAATTGCTCTACGTAGAATGACTAATCGTTACGGACTCCCTATTTTGATAAGTGAAAATGGGTTGGGGGAATATGACAAGTTAGATGCGGATGGAGTAGTTCAAGATGATTATCGGATTGAATATCTGCGTTCCCATATAATCGCCATTCAGGAGGCAATTTCCGACGGAGTAGATGTAATGGGTTATTGTGTCTGGTCCTTCACTGATTTGTTAAGTTGGCTAAACGGCTTCCAAAAACGCTATGGGTTAGTTTATGTAAATCAGCATGAAGAGGGTGTACATGATCTCCGTCGCATAAAGAAGAACAGCTATTATTGGTACAAAAAAGTCATCGAATCGAATGGCACCTCCTTGTAGTTGATGAAAATAGTAAGTAAAGTTACACAAATAATTTAACGACTTCTAAGATCTGAGTTCGGTATTCTACTGGATTTAGGTCTTTTAATTTTGCCTTCATTCGTTTGTGGTTTTAATACTCGATATATTCATCTAGTTTTCCTTGGGATTAATAAGATTACTTTCAAGAGAATCGCTTTAAAAAAAACAAAAAATGATGTCGAAAAATTGGGAAATTAGTCTTGACTAAAGAAATATTCTAAACTAGTATTAATACAATAATCAGAAAATACTTTTATTTCCGAATATTATATTAAATAAATTAAATAGGAGGATTAAATGAAACACAAAGTAGTAGAAGAAAACGTTTTGCTTAAAGAGGCACTTGACCTTAAGGATAATTTAATACAATGGCGTAGACATCTTCATGTGAATCCGGAACTATCATTTGAAGAATATGAAACTTCAAAGTTTGTTTTGGAAAATTTAAAAGAACTTGGTTTAGAAATTCAAGCACCAGTGGCGAAAACTGGAATAGTTGCTCTTCTACAAGGTACTCATCCAGGTCCGACTGTTGCTTTAAGAGCAGATATGGATGCACTTCCTATACAAGATGAAAAAAATGTTTTATACGCCTCGTCTGTTCCTGGGGTTGCACATTTATGTGGACATGACGCTCATACAGCCATTTTGTTGGGAGCAGCCAAATTACTAAGTAAACATAGACCCCAAAAAGGGAATATCAAATTTATATTTCAGCCAGCAGAGGAAGGTTTAGCAGGGGCCCTACATATGGTTCAGGAAGGGGTGCTTAACAATCCTGATGTAGATGTTATTGCCGGTTTGCATGTACATCCTACAGCAAACACAGGGTATATAACTGTTGCGAAAGATGTCGCAATGGCATGTGCGGATTCCTTTGACATAGAAGTGATTGGAGAGGGGGGGCATGCGGCTCATCCACATATGTCGATCGACTCGATAACGGTAGCAGCCGAAGTTATCTCTTCGTTACAGCAAATTGTGAGCCGATCAATCGACCCTCTAAAACCAGCTGTTTTGACAATAGGTAAAATAGAAGGTGGCTTTAAAAGAAATGTTATTGCACCGTCCGTCCGATTGGAAGGCACAGTTAGAGTCTTAGATCCTTCGTTAAGAGAGGTCATTTCTCAAAGAATGGAAAGATATATTAAAGGTGTCTGTGAAGGGATGGGGGCTAGTTATAAATTTGATTATCAATTTGGCTATCCTTCCGTTAAAAATGACAATACATTGATCCCATTATTAGATTCAGTTGCTGAGAAAATATTGGGCGCCAGTACGCTTTCAATTGTGAATCCGAGCATGGGGGGAGAGGATTTTGCTTACTATGCTGAGAAAGTGCCAGGTATTTTCTTTAGATTGGGTACTTACAATGAAACAAAAGATTGTATCTATCCAAATCACCATCCAAAATTTGATATTGATGAAGATGCACTGCCGTATGGCTCTGCTTTATTGGCCCAATTCGCTCTTGATTACATAGAGAATAATTCAACCGAACAATAAGTATTTGATTCATGAAAAATATATAGATAAAGGGGTATGAGTATGAGGAAATGGGTAGGGTTAGCTAGTTCTATACTTTTGACAGTGGGCTTGTTGGCAGCCTGTAATGGAGAGGAATCTTCCACTTCGACGCCAAAAAAAGAGGATGATAGAACATTAACGATTGCAATGGGAACGGACATGGTAACATTTGACGTTCATAATCATGTAAATACTTCCACAGAAGCAATTCACGTGAATATGTTTAACTATTTGTTTAAACGAGATAACGAAACTGGAGAGATTTTACCAGACTTAGCAGAAGGTTATGAAAAAATAGATGATAAGACTTGGGAAGTGAAACTAAAAGAAGGCGTTACTTTCCATAACGGCGAAACTTTAGATTCTGAGGATGTTAAATTCTCACTTGAACGTGTTGCACATGATTCAACACTTCTTGATCACATTAACTATAACTCTATTAAAGAGGTACAAGTTATTGATGAACTTACAATCCGTATTATTACAAATGAACCAGATCCAGCTTTGCTAAATAGAATTTCAAGAATTGCATCTAGTATCCTTCCTTCCGAATATATTGAAGAAAATGGAATGGATTATTTCTTGGAAAATCCAGTTGGGACAGGACCATTTAAGTTTTCCAAATGGGTACGCGACGATAGAATTGTCCTAGAAGTATATGATGATTATTTTGAAGGAAAAAATGAAGAATGGGACGAAGTGGTGTTCCGTGTAATCCCGGAAAACTCTACACGTGTCTCTGAGCTACTAACAGGTGGAGTTGATATTGCAACAAACATGCCTCCAAGTGAGTGGAAACGTATTGAGGATAACGATGGCACCCATTTATCACAAGGAACTTCTAACCGGACAATGATGATATTTTTGCGTTCAACTGAAGGATATCCAACTTCTGATCCTCGAGTTAGAGAAGCTTTGGACTTGGCAATTGATAACAAGGCAATAACGGATAATTTATTAAATGGCGCAGGAATACCTACCATTACACGAGTAGCGCCAGGAAACTTTGGTTTTGCTGAAGATCTTTATGACACCTATAACTATGATGTAGAAAAAGCAAAAAAATTATTGGCAGAAGCAGGCTATCCTGATGGCTTTGAAATGACCTTCCATTCTCCAAAAGGACGTTATTTACAGGATGCTGAAATAGCTGAGATGGTTGCCGGAATGTGGACTGCGATTGGGGTAAAAGCAAATGTAGAATTCATGGAGTGGAGTAGTTTCGTTGAACTTCGTAATTCAGGCAAAAATAAGGATGCTTATTTACTAGCTTTGGGTAACTCTATGTTTGATGCTGCGAATGCATTAGATTGGTATAACTACGAAAGATTTAAAGGACAAATTGATTATTACAATGAAGAAGTAGAGGGATTATTGGCAGCTGCTGCTCAAAATATGGACCCAGAAGAAAGAGCACAGCAATATATTAAAGCACAACATTTATTAGCTGAAGACACAGCTCACATTGTTTTACATCAAGAATCTATTAACGTAGGTGTGAGTGATGCAATTGATTATACTCCTACAATGGATGAAATAATTTACGTGGATTCCATTAATAAAAAGTAGGTACGGTTATCGGTAGGGAGAGCTTGCTCTTCCTTCCTTTACTATTTGGTTGTGTAAAAAAATAGTAGGTTACAATAAATCATTTCAAAATATGTGTGAGGTGACAATTGATGAACAATTACTTTGTAAGGCGAATACTACAAATAATACCTGTTTTATTAATCATTTCATTTATTGTCTTTTCACTAGTCTTTATCGCGGGAGACCCAGTTGCATTAATGCTCCCTGATGACGCATCCCAGGAAGATGTGGAGCTATTAAGAGAATCCTTAGGTTTAAACGAAGCCTTTATCGTTCAATACACTACATACCTTATGAACCTTGTACAAGGTGACTTTGGAGAATCCTACCGTTATGGTCAGGACGCTATGGAAATCGTCCTTGAGCGTCTCCCCGCAACACTTGAACTAGGTATCGCAGCGCTTATAATCGCAATTGTTGTATCGATTCCACTTGGTATTTGGTCTGCTACAAAACAAAACTCTAGTCTAGACTTAGTGGCGACGGGTGCGGCTGTCATAGGAAAAGCAATGCCGAACTTTTGGTTGGGTATCATGTTGATTTTATTGTTTTCTGTCACTTTAAGTTTCTTCCCGGTTTCAGGAAGAGGGACGCTGTTACATTTGGTTCTCCCTTCCATAACTCTTGCTACTGGGATAGCTGCGGAAATGACACGACTCATCCGGTCTAGCATGATTGAAACCTTGAATCAGGATTACGTACGGACAGCGAAGAGTAAAGGTTTAAAGGATAGAATCGTAGTTTATAAGCATGCTTTCCGAAATTCACTTATTCCTGTCATAACCATTACTGCATTACAAACCTCCACTTTGGTTGGGGGGACATTGATTACTGAAACTGTCTTTTCATGGCCGGGTTTAGGTCAATTATTAATACAGGCTGTAAATACGCGTGATATGGCAATTGTTCAAGCCAGTGTATTTGTCATTGCAACACTCGTAATTCTTATGAATCTAGTAGCAGATATTCTTTACCGACTATTAGATCCACGGATTAAATATAGCTAGGGGGAAGTTAAGTTGACCCAATCACAGACAATAAGCATGACACAAAACAAACCCTCTTCTTTTAAAAGGTGGAGTAGATTATTACTTAGAAGTAAGACAGGCACAGTAGGATTCTTTATCGTTTTCTTTGTTTTCTTAGTGGCCATTTTTGCACCACTACTAGCACCACATGATCCCGCTGCTATTAATGCGGCTAATATGCTAAAGCCTCCTTTCTGGATGGAAGGTGGTAGTACTGCAAATCTATTGGGAACGGATAACCTTGGTAGGGATATTCTTAGTCGGATTATCTATGGTTCTCAAATTTCCTTATTAGTAGGTATTACCTCTGTCGTTGTTGCGGGAATTATCGGTGTTACTATTGGTTTGATAGCAGGGTATTATGGTGGTTTTATCGACAATGTGTTAATGCGCCTTGTAGATTCCTTCCTAGCAATACCAACTATTCTTTTTGCGCTAGTAATACTTAGTGTTTTTGGACCAAGTGTTATTACTCTTATTTTCGTTCTGGGTGCTACGAATTGGGTAAACTATGCACGGCTTGTACGTGGCGAAGTGCTAACTATAAAGGAACGTGATTTTGTAAGAGCTGCCCGTTCAATTGGAGTAAAAAACAATAAGATAATTATTCGTCATTTACTACCGAATGTTATTTCCTCTTTTATCGTAATTTCTACGTTAAGTGTGGCAACAACGATCATTCTTGAAGCATCACTTAGCTTTTTGGGGCTTGGTGTTCAACCACCGACTGTTTCATGGGGGTCTATTTTGAGTGATGGAAGAGATTATTTAGCCACAAGTTGGTGGCTTGCGACTTTTCCGGGTCTAGCCATTACAGTAACAGTTCTAGGAATAATATTCTTGGGTGATTGGTTAAGAGATGTTCTAGATCCTCGCTCTATCAAAAAATAATCTTAAGGAGGAATCCCTAATGGCGGAAGAAGTACTGAATGTAAAAAACCTCAAAACTTATTTCCATACTGAAAATGGGATTGTTCCCTCAGTCGATGACGTTTCAATTAGGATAAAAAAAGGAGAGACATTAGCTATAGTAGGTGAATCGGGATCAGGGAAAAGCGTGACGTCCCTATCCATTATGCGTTTAATTGACTCTCCTGGAAAAATTCAGGATGGACAGATTTTGTTTAAAGGAAGAGACATTGTTCCTATCTCGATGAAAGAGATGCGTAACCTTCGTGGTAATGAGATTGCGATGATTTTCCAAGAGCCTCTTACTTCTTTGAATCCAGTTTTCACCATAGGAAATCAAATGGCAGAATCCATTATGTTACACCAAAAGAAGGGTAAGAAAGAAGCACGAAAGCTCAGTATTGAAATGCTGAAAAAAGTAGGAATACCAAGAGCGGAAAAAGTAATTGATTCATTTCCACATTCATTAAGTGGAGGTATGAGACAACGTGTAATGATTGCAATGGCACTCTCCTGTAATCCTGAATTATTGATTGCAGATGAGCCAACTACTGCTCTTGATGTAACAATCCAGGCTCAAATTCTTAAATTAATGAAGGGGTTAATTACGGAGTTTGATACTTCTATTTTGTTAATCACCCATGACCTAGGTGTAGTGGCTGAAATGGCAGACCGTGTAGTTGTTATGTATGCAGGTCAAGTAGTGGAGGAAACGGATGTATTTACATTATTTAGAGAACCTAAACACCCGTATACGAAAGGGCTGATGGACAGTACGCCTAAGATTCATGAATTAAAAGATGAATTAACCTCAATACCTGGAACTGTTCCAAATCCGTTAAATTATCCAAAAGGTTGTCGTTTTATGGATCGCTGTCCATATGCTATGCAAAAGTGTGCAGAAGCTCAACCAAAACTTGAAGAAATTTTGACAGATCACAAGGTCAGATGCTGGCTTCATGAAGAAAAGGTGGTTGATTTGTATGAAACAAAATCATTTGCTGGAAGTTAGAGGATTGAAAAAAGCATTTGATATATCTGAAGGTTTCTTAAAAAGAAAAAAACAGTTTCTTTATGCAGTCGATGGCTTGGACTTTTATGTGGACGAAGGAGAAACGCTTGGTATAGTAGGTGAATCAGGATGTGGAAAGTCAACTACAGGAAACTTGATTGGTCATTTACTTGATGCAACGGAAGGAGAAATTCTTTTTGAAGGAGAAGATTTGACTAAGCTAAAAGGAGAGGCTTTAAGAAAGAAACGAGCAGATATCCAAATGGTTTTTCAGGATCCTTTCTCTTCTTTAAATCCACGTATGCGAGTTTTTGATTTGATAGCCGAACCGTTGAGAACTCATAAATCTTTCAATAAAAAAGAACTCTCTGAACGAGTAATGGAACTGATGGATCTAGTTGGTTTAAACCGTTCTTATGTCAATCGATATCCACATGAATTTAGCGGGGGACAGAGGCAAAGAATCGGAATTGCCCGTGCTATTTCCTTAAATCCAAAGTTGATCGTATGTGATGAACCAGTTTCTGCACTTGATGTATCAATTCAATCCCAAATATTAAACTTACTATCTAAATTACAAAAGGAACTAAATCTAACTTTCATTTTTATCGGACATGGATTACCAGCTGTAAAGCATATCAGTGACAGAATTGCTGTGATGTATCTCGGTAAAATAGTGGAGCTGACGACAAAAGAAAAGTTGTTTCTACATCCGATGCATCCTTATACAGAAGGTCTATTGTCCGCTGTGCCAGTTCCGGATCCTCTTCAACGAAACATTGAGGGAAGACAACTTCTGGAAGGCGATATCCCGAGTCCAGCCAATCCACCACCTGGGTGCAATTTCCATACGAGATGCCCTTATGCTCAGCAAATATGCAGTAAAAACGAACCTGTATTTGAGGAGAAATCACCAGGTCAATTTGTAGCATGTCATTTTCCTCTTAAGGATGGAAAAGGAATTATCAATGAAGAGAAAGTGATGGTAGATACTCATGGACTATCTTAAAAAAAAACTTGAACCAATGCTTAACCTCATTGAAAAATTAGTGAACATCGATAGTGGTTCAACAAATAAAGTTGGAGTCGATAAGATTGGAAAAATACTTATAGAAGAATATAAACAAATGGATTTTACTATAGAAGTTAAAGAAAACAAAGACTTTGGGAATAATATCCTAATTAAGCATAAAGAAGCTATGAAGCCTGAAATTCTGCTTATTGCTCATATGGATACTGTATTTCCGATTGGAACAGCAGCAGAAAGGCCGTTTACTATTAAAAATGGCCTTGCCTTTGGTCCAGGAGTGGCTGATATGAAAGCAAGTCAGGTTACATTATTGTATGCTATGAAATATTTGTACGAGAAAAAAGATGCGGCAATGAAAAACGTCATCATTATATTAAATAGTGATGAGGAAATAGGTTCACCTACTTCAAGGGAGCTCATTGAGGAAATTTCAAAAAATGTTAAATATGCATTGGTTATGGAACCTGCCCGTAAAGATGGATCGATTGTGTCCTCGAGAAGAGGGGGAGGCAGGTATACGTTGCATGTACACGGAAGATCTGCACATTCAGGAGTAGCTCCAGAAGAAGGCAGAAGCGCTATTGAGGAACTTGCGTATAAAACGATAAAACTTAATCATTTAACTGACCACGAACAAGGAATATCAGTAAGTGTAGGCATAGTTGAAGGTGGAGACGCGGTAAATATGATACCAGATAGCGCCACTGGATATGTGGATGTACGCGTTGAGAGTGATGAGCAAAGTTTAGAAATCGCAAAGAAAATCGAAAGTATTTGTTCAGTACCAGATGTACCAGGGACAACAATTGACTTAGAAGGCGGAATTACTCGCCCACCAATGGAACCTGATGAAAAGAACCAGAAATTACTAGAGATAGTTAAGGAAGTCGGGAATTCCTTTGGCTTGATAGTAACGGATTCTCATACGGGTGGAGGATCAGATGCATCATTTCCCTCTCACCTTGGCGTAGCAACTATAGATGGTGTAGGACCGATTGGCGGAAAACTGCACAATGAAGGTGAATACCTTGAAATAGACTCACTGACTGAAAGGTGTTTTCTGTTAGCCGAAACAGTATCTAAACTATCAGAAAGCAATTAGCAAATAATCATGTTTAAATTTATGTACACAATGCAAAATCTCTATTAGTATACGATCTACAAAGATTAATCGGATTAGAACTATTTACTAAATTACATAGTGGTGCGTAAACCTAAAGAAAAATAAACCTTGCAACCTTAGAGCGAGTGTTACTTGTAGAACCTAACTTGCTTTATAATTACTACACAACATGTGATAGTAGCGAAACATGATACTTAGCGAGATGAGCAAGACACTACAAGCAACGCGTGGAGGCAACATATTATCATCCCACTGAATTCAACCATCTATAGTTCGTTTTTATGTATATAATTCATTAAAAGCCGAGGAGGATTTATTCGCTCGGCTTTTTAGATTTTTAAGGCTATGTTTAAGGCTAGGGTTGTTTTTTCGTGAATCGATTTAGTTTGTGAAATGTTACACTTAAACTAACGGTGCAGGTTTAGTTTAATAAGAAGGTATATATGAAATGAATCGAAATAGTCAATAAAAGAGAGTTATTTTATATTATAATTAATTTATTAATTGGGGAAAGAGGTAAGAAAATGAAAAAAAATATGTTAATAGCGATTGCATTTACTTTAGTAGCGATGTTTACGTTCAGCATCACTTCAGAAGCTTCATCCACAAAAGTAATGTGGGGTAAAACGGAACTTAAAGCAGGGCAGATTGGTAAAGTAACACTTTACGGAGATATGGGAACATTTAAGACAGATGGCTCTAGAGGAAAAGTGTTACCAGCGGGTGGTGAGTACCGTGTCTATTCATTCCGTAAAGATATTTTCGGAGGAGAATACGGCTTAGGCGGCGGATTGTTTGTCCATATGTACGGTCCTTTGGAGTACAAAACACCTTCTAAGGCTAAGTTAGCATTACTTAATAAGTAATAATTCAATAGATTAAAAGAAATAGAAGGATAGATATTATACAATGTAGTCCAGTTTTAAGCTGGGCTATTTTTTTATGGAGGAAAAAATGTGTTTAGTGAATGCGAGGATAGTACAACGACAAGAAATTCATGAGATTGGTATGTCAATGGTTGAAGTGACAGGTTCTCAAACAAAATTAGGCGATGGTGTACAACATAATCAAGATATTTATCTCAATAAGAAAGATGGTAGTTTATTTGTAATCAGTATAGATGGACCAGTCGAACGGGGGGGTAAGTTATACCAATGAGGGATAGTATAGACCTCTTTGTTCAACTAACGGGTGCTTTGGTAATATATGGCCATCATTTCGATGGTCTATTTTTATGTGCAATATATTAAGTTGATCTCAGAATATGCATTGTGAAAAGTAATGAATCTGAAGACTTTGTTCGAATGGGAATAGAATTGAAAGAAAGGTTAGTTGGGTATGCAGATTTAGCCTGTATTAAAGATAATGCAGCTGAATTAGGTATTGCAATTGGTGAGAGTACATTATGGGGAAAAGGAATTGGGACTAATTCTATTCTATGTATGATGGATTACGCTTCTATAAACTTAGGAATTACAATTTTTAATGCAGAAACCCACGAAGAGAATATTCGCTCCAGAAAAATGCTTGAGAAAATAGGATTTATAGAGATAAGCAGGATTGGCAATGAAGAATACTTAGGAACGGAAAACCAACTAATACAATATAGATATAAATAAATATACTTCTATATCTTATTGAACTAACGGGTGTTTTGCAAAATATGACCATCTTTTCGATGGTCCATTTTTATGTCCAAAATATTAGGTTGATCCTAAATATGCATTGTGAAATGTTACACTTAAACTACGGAGCAGGTTAGTTGAACAAGGAAAGAGGAAAATAAAAGGAGGAAGTGATGGAAACTAAAATGTTGTATTATAAAATATTCGAAAAGAAAGTAGAACCTGTCGATTATGTTAATTGGGCTACCCAAATGTCAGAAAATAGTGATACATCTACATCACTAAATATACTTTCTTCCCTAAGTGAAACTCTAAATATTTTTGAGGTAGAAGATTATTTTCATAGGGCAGTAAGAGAATTAAGTATGGAAGAACCCACACAGGATGAGTGTTCTAAGTATTACTTCTGGTATTTGCTAAAACAAATAATAGATAATGAATCTATTGCAATTAACTATGCATATGAAATTTACCAAGTAGTTCGTGAAGAATTTGTTAGCGAAGAATTAAATGTATGGTATGAGATCAGTGAAATGATAGACGACTATCGATATGGTGATAATGTAGAGGGAATTACAAGAGAATCTCTAATTACAACCATTGTAAAAGAAGCGGAAAAACAATTAAATTGTAACTTCTTATTGAACTAACGCGTGCTTTAGCAAAATATGATCATTATATAAAATTTTATTATGGTAAATGACAAGGAGTTTGGATAAGTATTATGGACAATAATTCATTAAGATTTGCAATAGAAAATGAAAAGTTTGATGAAGCAGAAATCATTTTAGAAGAAATTAGCAGAAGTAAGGACATTCAAGCAATTCCTTTACTTATTGAATATTTACAAAGAACTGAAAATCCTTTATTAAGAAACTCTATTGCTTTAACGTTAAGTGATATTGGGAACGAAGAAGTGGTACAACCGTTAATAGATGTTATTAATGACCCAAAAACTTTAGGTTATAGAGGAACACTATTATACGCACTAGAACCATTCGATTGTTCAGCACATTTAGAAACACTAATTTACCATTTGATAAATGGAAACTTTGAAGTACAAGCACAAGCATATCAATTGATAGAATCAATTAAAGGTGAAATATCAGATGAAGTTTTATTGAACTGTATTATAGAGGTAAAAGAAGAGTTAAATGATAAAGAAAGACAAATGGAGATATTATCAGATACGATAGAAACTTTGTGTACTTTTAAGAAAAAATAATTAAGCCTTGTTTCACTATTGGTGCTTACATAAAGAAAGTAGAAATGCTTTGGTGTCTTCTATTTCTTATTCAACTAACGGGTGCTTTAATAAAAAGGAAATAAAATAAAATGAGCTTGGAGAAAATATCCCAGCTCATTTTTTGTGTCTTACATCTACCTTTAACATAGCCATTTTTAATAAAGCTTCCCTTGTCTATACAGCACAGTAGATAAGCGAATAACCGCATGGATATAGCAATTTTGGCGAAGTGGTAAAGGATCTCCAAAATATAATGGCAGTAATGTATCCATCGTATTTTTCATTTTCGCTAGAAGCTGGTTGTACACTTCTTCCTCTGAGTAAAACTGTGTTTCTCGTCCCTGAAGCCATTCTAAATAAGAAACAATTACCCCACCGGCATTTGCTAAAATGTCTGGGATGATGATGACGCCTTTTTTGCTCAAGTAGTCGTCTGCCTCCTTAGTAGTTGGGGCATTCGCTCCTTCTACGATAATTCGAGCCTTAATATCAGCTTTATTGGAGTCATTCAATTGATTTTCTAGCGCTGCAAGGAATAAAACGTCTACATCCATTGTAAGAATTTCTTCTCTGCTTAATATAGACGCGGTGACCCCTATTTCTTTTAGCTGCTCCTCTGAAGTCGGAAGGTCGCCTTTGTTCTCGGATGAAAATTGTGCAAGTGTCTGAATATCCAGCCCATCTGAGTTATATAGAGTGACATTACGATCACTTATTGCAACGACCTTGTTTTGAAGAAGTGTACAGCGAGCAGCCTCAAGCGCTGTAACTGATCCAACATTACCGAATCCTTGCACCGCAATTGTTAAAGGGCGGTTGGAATATTCCAGTGCCGTTTTGGCAAAAGGGTTTTCAGAGCTTTCTAATGTTTGCGCATGTTCCTTTACATAATTACTTAACATGTAGCGGAAGGTGAAGTAAACTCCCTTGCCAGTAGCCTCTCTACGGCCTAAAGATCCACCATTTGCAATACTTTTTCCTGTAAAACTGCCCAAGTATGGTTGCCCTTGGTTAATCTTTTTGTACTCTGCCATCATCCAATCCATCTCTCGTTCACCGGATCCAACGTCTGGTGCTGGAATGTCACGATCAGGACCAAGGACATCGTTAAAATAGCGCACATATTTTATGCAAATACGATGTAATTCCTTGTCGGTAAAGTTTTTAGGATTGATGACGATTCCGCCTTTTCCTCCACCGAAGGGTACATTATGAAGTGCATTTTTTAGCGTCATTAGAAATGCCAAATTAATAACCTCTAACTCATTAACCGACTCATGAAAACGAATACCACCCTTATACGGACCAAGGGCATCATTATGATGCACACGATAAGAGGGAATCCGAACAATTTCTCCGCTTTCCAGCGGAACACGCAGGAAAGACTTATGTATCTGATTAGGTGTAGATAGAATTGCATTCAATGAATTAAATGCCTTTGTCCGCATCTCTCCTTGTAAATCAGGCAAAAAGGTCTCGTTCTCCAATAATGCATTTAGCGACTGCTTTACAATTGATATTGTTTGTTCTTCCACTTATTTCAGCACCTCCGTAAATATAGTTCATCGGAGTTAGTTATACCCTAAACTGCTGGGAAAAAACGTAGGGAAGTTCATTAAATTTTGATAAATTCATATCCGAATGGACAAGACAAAAGGGACTTAAACAACGCTTAGATGCAGTACAACAAATTATTGAATATTCAAGGACAATCAGACCTATTAGCGAAAGCAACGCAAGCAGTGTTAAAAGCGAAAGGAAGGTGAATACTACTTCATTATATCCACCAAGTTTATTAGAAAGGGTGATTCATTTGACTAAATCTTATATGTTAAATGAGTTTGAATACACGTTATCAAACTATCGAATGAAATATAATTCAAGTTTCCACGAAAACCGTAGTAAACCTTTTACAGAAGAATGGCTCGGTTACATATGTTCGATATGTGATGTCACTAAAAAGGATAGCATATCGAGAGTTCTGGGTAGAGCGCATGTAACAAGTTTGAAGAAAGTAAGTGATTTAAGAAGGAATGGCCAATTTGAAAATTATTAACGAAAGGGTTTAGACCTTTATCATATGCAATTATATGGGCAGACTGCAGACAAAGTCAAAAAATTTGAAATTGTCTATAGTCTTTTTAATTTTAAAATCATTTATCCAGTAAAACACCTTTATTTCAATACTGGCGGTCCATGTATTAAATATGTTGATTTCTGATTAGAAAATTTGGAAACCCAAAAAGAGATTGGCTACCTTGCAGCAGCCAATCTCTTTTATTCGCTAATTCCCAAACGGTATTTCATTTTCATACTCTATTTTATATTCTTGGATTAGATTATTTTTTTCATCATTATTATTAATTAAAATGTCCCCATACACGGGTACTAAGGTATACCAATTTTCTTCTTGCAGATACTTTGTAACAAATAAATATAATTGTCCCTCTTTAAGTAGTGGATCATTTTCTACTAATATTAATTCTTCTTTTGTGTATCCACCTTGTTGATTCACTATTATGGTTTCTTCAAGGTCACCTTTAATGTTATCTGTAACTTCTACTTCAAATTGAGTTTCGGGGATACCACCCAATGATTTAGTACCAGATTGTTTTATAACTTTTCCAATGAATACATTGTCTGCCCAACCAATAAGGCGAGGAGTGTCCGACAAATCAAAGCTACTGCTGTATTCCATTGTTTTTATTATAGGATTTTCCGGTACTGAGTCATTTGTAAAGTAACTTGAAGTAAAAATACCTATTGCTAATGAAGCTACTATCGCTGGTGCAATTATAAAAGAGCGCTTAAATTTAGGTTTACCTCTTTCTGATTTCACTTTTGAAATTCCTAATTTACTTCTTTCACTAATTTCTTTTGGTATTTCTATTTTACTCATTTCTTGTTTAATTTTATTGCTCATATATATGATCTCCTTCCAAATTTTTTCGAAGTTTATTTAAGGCTCTATACAAAATAGTCTTTGTTGTACCTAAAGGAATTTCCAAAGTTTTAGATACTTCTTTTATAGTTAAATCATCATAGAACCTTAAAATAATTACACTTTTTTCGTCTTCATTTAAACATTCGATTAACTCATTTAACGTTATTTCTTCAAATATATCTTCGTTAAAATCTCCTGCTATAAAGTTTTCAAATTCTGAATTTAGAGGAAGAATATTTTTCTGTTTTCTAAGTAAATCAAGTGCACAGTTTATCGCAATTCTTATCAACCAAGTTTTAAAATATTTAGGTTCTTTTAGATTTTTTATTGATTTAAAGGACTGATATGCTGTTTCTTGAACAACATCAAGGGCATCATTTTGATTTTTCACATATACAAAAGCTACTCTGTAAATGTCATTTTCATACTTTTGAAATAATGTCAAAAATGCGTTGTCATTACCTTTTTGAGCTTTATTCACTAAATTTAAAATTTAAAACACCTCCTTATTTTCTATCAACTATTAGACGGTCTAGAACTCCATTTGGCTTTAATTTCAAGCGGAAATATGGTTTCAAACGTTATTCAGCAGCTATACATATGAACACTTATTGAAGGGCAAACTAAGAGAAACTATATCAGTGTGCATTATATTTTATAATTCACTTGTTTAGAGTAGAAATTAATGTAAATGAGTTTACTTTAATTTTCAATAAATTCACAATATATTTAATTCAATTTTAGAAAGTTTACAATACCTTTACATTCAGTTAATAAAGGGTTAAAAAATTAACATTATGATGGAAAGTAGATAGAAGTCTATAACTCTTGGAGGTTTCCCATGTTATTTAAGAAAATGATCATTTCTCTTGTTATTCCCTTGGCGATTCTTACTGGCTGTGGAAGTGATGATACAGAACACTCAAGTGGCGATAAGCAAACTATCTCTATATCAGGATCTACTTCGGTCGGACCTTTGGCAGAGAAGTTAGCGGTGAAATATGAAGAAACAGAATCGGTCAATATAGAGGTCAATCAGATCGGATCATCTGCGGGTATTACGAATGCAACAAACGGTGTTTCTGAAATAGGAATGAGTTCTCGTGATTTAAAGGAAGAGGAAGCTGCACAATTAGAGGAAATTATCATTGCCTATGATGGGATTGTAATTGTTACACATCCATCGAATAAGGTTCAGGATTTAACGATGGAGCAGGTGAAGCAAATCTTCACTGGTGAAGTGACGAACTGGAAGCAGCTTGGCGGAGAGGATTTAGAAATTGTGGTAGTATCGCGTGAGGATGGCTCAGGCTCCCGTGATGCCTTTCAGGAAATTGTCGGCTATTCCTCCGGTGAATTGATTCGAAATGCGATTGTCGCAAGTGGGAATGGAAATATAAAGACTACTGTGGCAACTAACAAGCACGCAGTTGGATTTATATCCTTCGAGTATATTGATGAAACGATTTACCCGATGAAGATAAACGGAGTAGAGCCGACTGCTCAAAACGTGTTAGACAACAAATACAGTCTTTCAAGACCATTTTTGTTCGTATACAAAGATGGTGATTTAACGCAAGGCGGACAGAAATTTATCGATTATATTTTAGGCTCTAATGGACAGGAAATAGTTTCCGAAGCGGGTGCTATCCCTATTCTGCAATAAACAACATATGTTGAATTTACAAAATGGGAGGAAACTTGCGTGACTACACCACCATTCGAAAAGCAAACTGAAATAGAAAAAGCAAATAAACGTAAGTATTTTTTAGAAGGTTTATCTGCAAAGGTTTTCCTTGCTTGTGCATTATTATCTGTAGTGAGTTTAGCGTTAATTGTAGGCTTTGTGTTTTATAAGGGCTCTTATCCGTTTATAGCAGAGGGCTACAGCTTTATAGATTTTATTTTCGGCACAGACTGGGTTCCGAGCGAGGATAAATTCGGTATTTTTCCAATGATCGTAGCATCTCTATTCGCTACACTTGGTGCACTAATTATTGGAGTTCCGATTGGTTTATTTACAGCCATCTTCCTAGCGGAAATTGCACCTAAGAGATTAGCCAAGCTCATTTCTCCGGCTATTCAGCTTCTTGCTGGTATTCCATCTGTTTTATACGGAGTATTCGGACTCGCGATTATCGTTCCTTTATTACAGGACAATTTTGGTCTTGCGAGAGGGCAAAGCTTACTAGCTGTTATTCTAGTGCTTGCTATTATGATGCTTCCTACTATTGTTACTGTGGCAGAGACATCGATAAGAGCGGTTCCCAAATCTTACACAGAAGGCTCTTTAGCTCTAGGGGTTTCACATATTGGGACCATTTTTAAAGTAATCGTTCCTGCTGCAAAGTCCGGGATTATGGCGGCAATCGTCCTTGGTTTAGGACGAGCTATCGGGGAGACAATGGCAGTTATATTGGTTGCTGGAAACAGTCTGATTATCCCTACAAGTCTTACAGACAGTGTTCGTCCGCTAACTACGAATATTGCATTGGAGATGGGATATGCGTTTGGTACTCATCAGGAAATGCTATTCGCAACTGGGATAGTGTTATTCTCCTTTATTCTCATCTTAAATTTCGTACTAGCTAGAATTACAGCAAGGGGAGGCAACTAATATGAACAAGGTAAAGGACAATATTCTCCGAGGTCTCTTATGGTTTTCGGCCTTTATATCTGTTGCCATTCTAGTTGTAATTGTCGGCTACATATTCTACAAAGGCTTTCGATTGATCAATTTAGAGTTTATCTTCGGTGATTACTCGCCAACTGGTGGAGGAGGCATTTGGCCTATGATCGTCACCACTGTTTATTCAATTTTAATATCGTTGGCTATCGCTACACCAATCGGGATTTTGGCTGCAGTGTACTTACATGAGTATGCGAAACAAGGTCGACTAGTGAAAATAATTCGTTATGCGACTGAGAGCTTAACAGGGATTCCTTCTATTATATATGGACTGTTCGGAGCGGTGTTTTTTGTTGCAACCTTGAAGCTGGGTATGTCTATCATCGCGGCATCTTTAACCTTAACCATTATCGTATTACCGGTTATTATTCGAACAACTGAAGAAGCGTTAAAGACAGTGCCTAATACTTATAGAGAGGGATCTTTGGCACTTGGGACAACCAAGCTGCAGACTCTTTATAAAATTATTTTACCGAGTGCAATGCCGGGAATTCTTTCGGGAATTATACTATCCATTGGGCGGATAGTGGGCGAATCGGCAGCTATTTTCTTAACAGCTGGTACAGTGGCTGCCATGCCAGAAAGTATTTTTTCTTCTGCTCGTACACTAACGGTGCATTCTTATTTAGTTACTCAGGAGACAGGAAATATTGAACTGGCGGCGGCCATTGGTATTGTGTTAATCGTGATCATCTTAATACTTAACGTATCTGCTACGTATATATCCAAGAAATTCAATAAGGCAAATCATTAAACGAAGGAGACCAACATGAAGAAATTACTTTTTAAATCTACCTCTGAGAGCTTTGGGTCAACGACTACTACTGAGCATTCGAAAATCAATGTGTATGATCTCAATTTATTTTACGGGGAGAAGCAAGCATTGTACGGTGTTTCCCTAGGTATTCAGGAAAAAGAAGTAACAGCATTGATTGGCCCTTCTGGTTGTGGGAAATCAACCTTTCTACGTACGTTAAACCGTATGAATGATTTAATCGATGGAGTTAAAATCACTGGAAAAATTGTAATTGATGAAGAGGATATATATGCAAGTCAGGATGTTATAAAGCTTCGTACGAAAGTGGGAATGGTTTTTCAAAAGCCTAACCTGTTCCCAATGAGTATATATGACAATGTTGCTTACGGTCCACGTATGCAGGGCATTAAAAACAAGAAGGCTTTAAACGAAATTGTAGAAGAAAGTCTTCGTGGCGCTGCCATCTGGGATGAGGTGAAGGACCGCCTAAAAACCTCTGCCCTTGGTCTTTCTGGTGGTCAGCAACAGCGTGTTTGTATCGCTCGTGCTATTGCAATGAAGCCAGATGTTATATTAATGGACGAACCGACTTCTGCCCTTGACCCAATCTCAACATTGAAGGTAGAAGAGCTTATCACCCAAATGAAAAAAGACTACACGATTGTCATCGTAACACACAATATGCAGCAGGCTGCCAGAATCTCCGATAAAACAGCATTCTTCTTAAATGGAGAAGTAATTGAGTACGATAAAACAGACGTTATCTTTTCAACACCGAATGATTCAAGAACAGAAGATTATATAACTGGACGTTTCGGATAACAAGATGGGAGACGGAAAATGATACGCGAAAACTTCGAAAACAATATGCAGGAGCTGGAAAATAAGCTTGCGGAAATGGTTCGAATAACTGAAGAGCAATTGGAGCAATCATACAAAGCTCTAAAAACGCAGGACATTGAGCTTGCTTTGAGAACAATAGAAAAAGACAATACGATAGATGAAATGGAAAAGGAGATAAATCAAATGGCTATTTGGTTTATCTCCAAGGAACAGCCACTTGCACGTGACTTACGCAGAATCATTGGTGTTTTGAAAATTTCGAGCGATATCGAGCGTATTGCTGATTTCGCGGTTAACATTTCAAAGGCAACTATTAAAATAGGAGAGCGACCGTCCCTATTGTATTTGACAGAACTCGAGCCGATGAAGACAGTCTCCATAGTCATGCTACAAAAATCACTAGAATCCTTTGTGAAAGAAAATATTACGTTAGCAAAGGAAGTAGCAGACCTCGATGATCAGGTCGATGCTAACAGCAAGACTAATTACCAAAATATCACACATTATTTAAGTGAACACCCAGAAGACACGAGTCAGCTCGTGCAGCTCCTGTTCATCAATCGTTTCTTAGAACGTACAGCTGATCATATTACAAATATAGCAGAAAGCACTGCCTATCTGATCAAAGGGCAGATGTATGATTTTAACTGATAAATTGATCTATTGAGTAAACTCCATGTAACTTTACCTTTAAATATAAAGGAGCCTTCGAAATTAAATTTTCCGAGGCTCCTTAAAATTGAACTCATTTACATACATGATTTGAAATTCACAAATAGTACTTTGTCATTAAAATACAAATATATATCATTATGTTGAGGAAAGATGATATGTTTAACTCAGACCGGATGAGTATGGCGCATAAGCTATTAAAAACAACGTGTGAACTACGATGGTAGCCTATCACTTATCCCGTGGGAGGTGCCCAGTTGTAGCCAAAATAAACTATATTCCATGTAAAGGACATAATTCTTTAGTTTCCTTTATATTATTCGTATGAATCAATTATATAATTGATTCATATGTAGTTGATAAAACTATAGATTGAATTATGATATAATAGTGGAGGCTTTATGTGAAGATAATCACTTAGAGTATAACTTTGAGTGTTTGGGTAGCATAAGAGCATATAGACATTGGGTATTCCAAAGGAGGAACACGAAAGTGAGTTTAAAATATGCAATTATCGGGTGTGGACGAATCTCTCCTAATCATGTTGCTGCAGCTATAGAAAATAATTTAGATATCGTGGCATTATGTGATGTAGATGAGAGCAAAATGGATGCAACAATATCCATGTTCGAGCTTCCGGAAACAGTAAAAAAATATACTGATTACAAGGAAATGCTTCAGCAGGAATCTCCTGAGCTAATCGGGATTTGTACAGAAAGTGGAAAGCATGCTCAAATCGCTTTAGATTGTATTGAACATGGAAGCAACCTAATCATTGAGAAGCCAATCGCTTTATCTTTAGAAGAAGCAGATCAAATCATTGCTTTAGCTAAAGAGAAAAACGTTAAAGTAAGTGCTTGTCACCAAAACCGTTTCAATAAATCTGTTCAAAAAATGAGAGAAGCTGTAGAAGAAGGTCGCTTCGGAAGATTACTTCACGGAACTGCTCATATTCGTTGGAACCGTGGAGAAGATTATTATACACAAGCTCCATGGCGCGGAACTTGGGAGCAAGATGGCGGCGCGTTGATGAACCAATGTATACATAATATTGACTTGTTACGTTGGATGATGGGTGACGAAATCGTAGAAGTCGTTGGTATGACAGACAACTTAATGCACGGCTTCATCGAGGCAGAAGACCTTGGTATGGCTTTAGTTCGCTTTAAAAACGGAAGCTATGGAATTATTGAAGGTACTACTAATATCTTCCCTAAAAATCTTGAAGAAACGCTTTATGTTTTTGGTGAAGAAGGTACTGTTAAAATCGGTGGTAAATCCGTTAATATTATTGAAGAGTGGATGTTTGCAGATAACAAGGATAACTCCGAAGAAGTAAAAGCAAAATACTTCGAAAATCCACCATCCGTTTATGGCTTTGGTCATAACCCACTATATACTGATGTGATCGATGCGATTAAAAATGACAGAGATCCTTATGTAACAGCAGTGGACGGTAGAAACGCACTTGAGCTAGTGTTAGCAATTTATAAATCAGCTGCAGAAGGCAAAAGTGTTAAGCTTCCAATGGAAAAATGCAGCACAATGGATTTTAAAGGAAGATTTTCGAAATAATATAGAGTACTCTAGCAGCCGAATTTACCTTCGGCTGCTTTTTTCATATTTCTTAAGGTGATAATATTATTCGAATAATGTAGAAAATATAGAATAAAATACCTTTTTCCTTCTGGAGGATTTATAATAGAGTTACTTACTATTAATTAGATAGAAAGAAGGGAAGCATTTGTCTTCTATTAACCAGCAACTTTATAGTTATTTAATCGAAAACTCTCAAAATATTACCAAACAGTGGTTTGAGGAAAAAAGAAAGTTTACAGATCCTTTTTACTCGAATAATCCGAACCCTCAGATAGATGTGATACTTCAAGAACAGCATGCGCTAACTATTAGAACGGTAGCTAGTGCTTTATGGGAGGGTGAAAATTCCTTTCCTGAACTTTTAGACATTTGGGCAGAAAATGTTGCAAAAAATAGAGTAGAAAATAGTATAGCTATTCATAATGTAATTGAAGCACTCAATAAAACTAGGGAGACCATTTGGAGTTTTGTAGAATCTTTTGTGAATGAAAAAACAGATAGCATTACTCATGGCGATATATTGAAATGGAGCTCTGTCTATAATATATCTTTCGATCGGTTAATTTTTGAGTTTTCTAAACGCTATTATCTTCTTTCTAATACTCGTTTTAATGCACAGCAAACGCTAATCCGAGAATTGAGCAGTCCAATTATCCCTATTTTAGAAAAGGTTGGTGTATTGCCGATCGTTGGGGATATTGATACATATCGTGCGAAGTCTCTAACTGATGAAATACCACAAAAGTGTATAGAGCTTGGTATAGATAAGCTATTTATCGATATTTCCGCAGTACCGATTATAGATACGATGGTCGCAAATGAGTTGTTCAAATTTATGGAGATTTTAAGCTTACTAGGCATTCAGCCATTTGTATCAGGTATTAGCCCAGAGGTTGCTCAAACTTCTGTCCAATTAGGATTGGACTTCGGGAATATTTCTACTTATAGTTCATTAAGACAAGCTTTGCTACGTACGGGTGTTTACAAAAATATGTAATATTTATAGTGGGGCAGCTGAAGTTCACTCTTTAGCTGCTTTTATTAGGTTTCTCGTGTTTAAGATAAGAAGTAGCTAGAAAGTGCAAGGTGAGTATAAATGTCTAAAGTTCTTTCTTTTGTTGCTGTGATTTTATGGATGGGTTTGATTTTCTTTTTCTCCAGTCAACCAGCTGCGGATTCAAAAGAGTTAAGCTTAGGAGTCACGGAAATGTTTTTATCGATAGTGGAGATGGCAGCTCCTGATTCGGATTTGTTTATGGAGAACTCTCATCATTTTGTACGAAAGAATGCACATTTTTTTATTTATTTCGTTTTAGGAATATTGGTAGTACGTGCATTAAGGTTGAGCAAATTTTGGAACAAGAAAGATATTGGGTTAGCGTTCTTGATTTGTGTCATTTATGCGATTAGTGATGAGCTGCATCAACTGTTTGTACCTGGAAGAGCGGCAAAAGTGAAGGATGTATGGATTGATAGCGCCGGTGCTTTAGTTGGTATCTTGCTATGCAGATGGCTGATAGGATTAAGGAATAAACGTAAAGCATAGTATTGTGGAAGATGGGAGTGAAGGGTCATATTAAAGGGAAATAGTTCTACAGAAATTAAGAAATACATAGATTCTCCAGAAGAAATACAGCGACTTTATAAAAGAACTCTATGGATTGTCGTTTTGTCACAGATATTCGGAGGAGCAGGGCTTGCGGCTGGAATCACAGTGGGTGCTTTGATTGCTCAGGATATGCTAGGGACGGATAGCTATGCAGGAGTGCCTACAGCGTTATTTACATTAGGATCAGCTGGAGCAGCGTTAATCGTTGGGAGAATGTCTCAGCGTTTTGGTAGGAGGTATGGCTTGTCTTCTGGGTTTATCGTTGGTGGTATAGGAGCTATAGGGGTAGTTATTGCTTCTCTGAGTGAAAGTATTGTATTGCTGTTTGTATCACTTTTGATATATGGCGCTGGGTCTGCAACGAATTTACAGGCAAGGTATGCTGGTACGGATTTAGCAAGTGCAAAGCAACGAGGAACGGCAATTAGTGTGGCGATGGTATCTACCACTTTAGGGGCGTTTGCAGGTCCCAATTTAGTTGGGGTGATGGGTGAATTTGCTACTTCTATAGGAGTTCCATCTCTTGCAGGTCCTTTTATATTGGCAGCGGCTGCTTATATTTTAGCTGGAGCTGTTCTTTTAATTTTATTGAGACCAGATCCTTTAGTTATTTCGACTGCTATTAACAAGCATAAGGCAGATGTGAGTGCTAGTAACGATTTAGAGGAGCAAGTAGAGGATAAAAGGGGTATTTATACTGGAGCTGCGATTATGGTCATCACTCAAGTCGTGATGGTTTCCATAATGACGATGACACCTGTTCATATGAGGCATCATGGGCATGATTTAAATGCTGTCGGCTTAGTGATTGGATTTCATGTGGCGGCAATGTATTTGCCTTCACTGGTTACAGGGATGCTTGTAGATCGCTTTGGACGAATGGCAGTGGGTGTTGCTTCCGGTTTTACTTTGCTTGCAGCAGGGCTTGTGGCTGCGTTTGCTCCCGGAGACTCCTTAGGGATGCTCATTTTGGCATTAGCATTGTTAGGTTTAGGATGGAACTTTGGTTTAATTAGTAGCACCGCTTTGATAGTAGATTCTACTGTGCCTGCGACGAGAGCTAAAAGACAGGGCTCGGTGGATGTATGGGTTGCACTAGCCGGTGTCTCAGGTGGTGGATTGTCCGGTGTAATCGCTGCGCAAACTAGCTACATGATGTTGTCTTTAGTTGCTGGAATTTTGTCGTTCGTGTTAATAGTTGGTTTGTGTAAAGTTCCTAATCGGGTTTGGAGATTTTCTTGGAAAAGTTAAAGATTTTAGTTGAATGGGCTGTCTTTTTTGTCTAATACTCAGTGATTTTAGGTGTTTTACTACAATTTTGGCTTGTTTTACGACAATCGAGACCTATTTTACTACAATCAACACGAATTTTACGACAATCGAATATTAACAAGAAAAAGCTCCCGAATCTAGGAGCTTTTTCTTTTCTATAGTCCTTCTATAAAAGGAATCATTTTAAAGGCTAGTTTCTTATGACCAGCATCATTTAGATGAATACCATCGATCATATAACGCTCACGGTACCAAGTTAGCCATGGATATTGATTGGCTTGGTGATAAAGATTCAAGCAAGGGATTCCGTATTTTGCAGTTACTTCTAACTCAGCTCTCACCATTGCTTCCAGCTGAGGGTTAGTAGGCTGTCCCACATCGCGTCTAAACTGGGTGAATGTAGCGATGGTTGCGTTTGGAAACATATTGATAGCTGTGCTGATAGTGTGATCTAATGCACCATAAAAGGAAGAGAGGGCATCAGTATCACCTAAAGTACCTAAAACAAAGGGCTTCTCCGTTTCAGCATAATCATTACCGCCTCCTAAGAAGGTGATTAAATCTGCCTCTTTATCTACCTCATCTAATCTTAGGTAGAATGCCTCGTAACCAGCCTTCCAAGTATTGAACCACCCAGATCCACTTTTTCCTAAGTTTTGTACTTTTAACCCAAGATCTTCAGAGATGTAGCCGGGATATTTTATTTCACCGGCCCAATTGAGCTCCGTGTTACTGTCACCAACGACTGTCCAATTTTTATTGTTCCATCTGCTTATGAATAGTGGACTATACAAGATTTAACCCTCCTTATAAATAGAATATATGTAACATTTTGAGTTTCGCTTGTCTTCCTAAAACTCCACTAATTTATGTGAATGGTGTAAAAGTTTTTACTAAATCTTAAATTTAACCCCTGCTGTTTGTAATATTTTCAATTGTTATATTAACGGGGAGGTTTTAATTTATAGCTTAATCCAGTTTTAAACTCAAAAGAAAACTTGTGAAATCGTATTTTATTCAGAGCAATCTTTGTTAAAGTTTATAGCTCATAAAATTTATTTTAAATATTACAAATATTTAATAATTTTCGAATTGAACTTAATTGTTTCCCATGTTATGGTAAATATTACATACACATTAATGAAAAATTTCTAATTATTGTAAAATAATTTAATGTGAAATGTATGTTTTACCATTAAAAATTGGAGGGAAATCATGAATAACAAGATGAAGAAATCTGTCATTGCAGCAGTCCTCGTTACATCTATGTTGGCTTCTACGAATGTAGGGCATACAAAAAATTCACTGCAATCTATGGTAGATCAGGCAAGAAAGGATATGAAGGATGCTGCATATGCTTATGTCATTCCAGCGCAGAACAACAAGATTGCAACTAGTACGGATTTATATCCAGTACTGAATACTGCCAAGTTGAATTATCAAAAGGCGCGAAGTGCTATACAAAAATCTAATGCTACCAACAAGGATGCTATGTTAAGAGATTTAGATGTTTTATACGAGGAGCGTATTACTAAGGGTATTATACCTTATATTGATGCTTATAATTACACGGATAAGTATTTAAATCCAATAATGGCTGATATAAAAAGGGCTGAGACTGCAAAAGATTGGGAGAAAATTGAAGCACTTTATCACAAGCTTTCTGTTCAACTAAAAAATAGAACAGTTATACTTTATCGTTTTTCTGGTAAGGCAGCTAGAGATCTTCTATTAGAACAGTACAAGGAGCCTGCAAACCAAAAAAGAGATCAGTTAATGGTTCCCATAACAATTTACATGAAAGTGAAGGAAGCGGATAAATTACTTGGAGCAGGCAAAAAGGAGGAAGCTATTAAGGTTTTAGAATCTATTAAACCTTTAATTAATCGTTTGCCGCCTTCTAGTACGTTTCCTATGGTGAAAGAGCTTATCGATAAGGTGACAGAGGTATCTAAAAAAGCGGGAATTGATATTATTATACCAACTCCTATGCCTACACCAAATCCAAATCCACCATCATCAGGTGGCGGTAACGGCGGAGGAAGTGGTGGTAACACGGGCTCTAATTTTAAATTATCTATTATGCATACGAATGACACGCATGCTCAATTAGATAATGTTGCAAAACGAGTAACAGCTGTAAAAGATTTTCGTAAAGAGAAACCTTCAGCCTTACTGATCGATGCAGGGGATGTATTCTCTGGAACTTTATATTTTAATGAATTTAAAGGTCAAGCTGATGTAGAATTTATGAATCTGATGAAATATGATGTGATGACCTTAGGAAATCATGAGTTCGACTTAGGTTCGAGTTCTGACGGACATAAAGCATTAGCCGAATTTATTCAGAAATCTAATTTCCCTATTGTAAGCTCAAATGTAGATTTTTCTAAGGAAGTAGATCTTAAAGGACTATTTAATGTAAAAGTAGCAAATAGTGCAAAAAACGGTCAAATTTATAGCGGAATTATCAAAGTAGTAAATGGACAAAAAATTGGATTGTTTGGTTTAACGACAGAAGAAACAAAAGATATATCTAGTCCTGTAGATGTAACTTTTAATGACTATATAGAGGCAGCTGAAAAAATGGTTGCAGAGTTTAAAAAGCAAGGTGTCAACAAGGTTATTGCCGTGTCACACCTCGGATATGACGATAATCCTGCTTATGATAATGACTTAGAGCTAGCAGCAAGAGTTGCTGGTATAGATATAATAGTTGGAGGACATAGCCATACAAAACTAGAAAATCCAGTTGTAATTAACAAAGATAATAGTGGCAAACCTAAGGAACCAACTGTCATTGTACAAGCCTATCAGTATAGTGAGTTTTTAGGTACTTTGGATGTAGAGTTTGATAAAAACGGGAAAATAGTAAAGAATGCTGGGAAATTAATTAGTATAAATGATAAAAAAGAAGACGCAGAAGCAGCTGAATTACTGAAAAAATATGCAGGAAAAATTAAAGAGATAAAAGAGGAAGAAACAGGGGCTACTGCTGTTAAAATCTTAGAGAATCCTCGCGCAAGTGGTAGCAATCTTAACAGTGTTCGAAGCAATGAAACGCCACTTGGAAACTTAATTACTGATGGGATGCTTAATAAGGCAAGAGTATATAACAAAGATGTTATTATGGCATTCCAAAATGGTGGAGGTATTCGCTCCGCTATTAATCAAGGACCAATAACAGTTGGAGAGGTAATCTCTGTACTTCCATTCGGAAATACCTTGGCGACTATGAAACTATCAGGTGCGGAAATAAAAGCTGCATTTGAGATCAGCTTTAAGGAATCTCCAAAGGAAAATGGTGGTTTTCTCCATGTCTCAGGAGCAAAGGTTGTATATGATTCCTCCAAACCCGTTGGAAAAAGAGTTGTGTCTATTGAATACAAAAATGCTACAAATGATTATGTTCCCCTGGAAAATGAGCAAGAATATATGATTGCAACAAATGCATTCACGGCTAAAGGTGGAGACGGCTACGATGTACTAAAAAAAGCGTATGAACAAGGTCGAGTGACTGATTTAGGTCTCTCTGATTGGGAAAACTTCCGTGAGCATCTCGCAGCTCTTAAAAATGTAGATCCTCAAGTCGAAGGACGCATTCTTGATATTGCGGGACAAGGTGAAACAGATATTCCTGGAGGAGATATACCTGCTGCGGACTTCTCTGGAACTCCAGAAAAGCTGAAAGTATACAACGGTGATGTAACAGTTTCTTTATCAGATGTAAGTAAGCTTGAAAATGCTGTAGTTAAAGGAAATCTCACGTTAGTTGGCAGTCCTTCTACAAGTGTGTCCTTCTCAAATCTCACTGTAGAGGGTAATGCAGACTTTACGGGCTTAGATAGTGATAACTACGAATTAGTCGGTTTAACAATCTTAGGTAATATCATTCTATAACTTTTATTTACTACTAAAATCCCTAACTAAAAGGAGAATTATATAGATGATAAAAAGGAATTGGAAAAAGCATTTGAAAGTGCTTTTATCTGCGTCACTTATGGCTGGTTTAGTTTTGCCGGTATTACCCTTAAAGGCAGTTGCTGCTACTAACGCTTCGGACTTGATAATTTCAGAGTATGTTGAGGGAAGTAGCAATAACAAGGCTATCGAGCTCTATAATGGGACTGGCTCTGCTCTAGATTTAACTAACTATTCAATAGAGCTTTATGCGAACGGTAAAACAACAGGACCAGCCTCTTTAGTATTATCAGGTACATTGGAACATGGAGATACTTATGTAATTTACAATGGTCAAGCACATACTAATCTTAAGAGCAAAGGGGATTTATTAAGCAATGCCGTGACGGCCTTTAATGGTGACGATGTTATTCTTTTAAAGAAATCCAATGAGGTTGTAGATTCCTTTGGTCAATTAGGAGAAATGATAAAATGGGGTGAAAACGTTACCCTAGTGAAAAAAGCATCAATTATTTCCGGGGATTCAAATCCTAATGATGTATATGATGTTACAGTACAATGGGATTCACACGGAAGTGACACATTTGATTTTTTAGGTTCCCATACAATGGATGGCTCTATTCCTGTTGAGCCAAATCCAGAGGAACCTGAGGTGCCTTCATTCTCTACGGTAGCAGAGGCACGTACAGGGAATATCGGGGACACCGTTAACATTAAAGCCATTGTAACGGCTAACTTGAAAAACACAGTTTCCGTACAAGATGGTACAGCAGGAATTGCCGTTCGTCCTGCAAGCCTTTCTGCAAAGATTGGTGATGAAGTCATATTAACGGGTAAACTCGCTGATTATCGTGGACTTCTTCAATTAGACAGTACTACTATTGTTAAAAAGCAAGAAAATGTAGGGGCACCATCTCCTAAGACTGTAGCAGGTGCAGAAGTGAATGAAGCAAATGAATCACTTCTAGTCCAAGCTAAAGACATTACGTTAACAGCAGTGAACGCAAATAATTTTACTGCCACTGACGGAACGACAAGTTTTATCGTTCGTGATGAAAACGGAACATTGAATTTAAAAGTTGGTAATGTCTACGAATCTATTACTGGAATCGTTCAACAATTTGATAGTGATTATCAAATTATTCCTCGATCATCTACAGATATCGTAGAAGATAGCTCTATTTTAAAGCCAGTAGTTGCTTCACCGGGAAGCGGGACATATGTAGGAGGAACAACAGTTACACTGTCGACTACTACATCTGGTGCAGAAATCTTTTACACAATAGATGGATCAGTACCTACTGTAGAAAGTATAAAATATACAACACCATTAAATATTCGATCGAATATGACTGTTAAGGCGGTAGCTGTTACTGCTGAAGGAGCTTCTGAAGTAAAAACTTTTGAATATTCGATTACTGACAGTTTACAAATCCACGATATCCAAGGAGAGGGGCATAGTTCTTCTTTTGACAATAAAACCGTAGAAGGAGTACAAGGGATTGTCACATATTCATTTGTTCTTAACGGATCAAATTACTATACTATGCAAACTCCAGATGATTTAGTGGATAACAATCCAAATACTTCGGAAGGAATCTTGCTTTACAGTGGATCCAAGACATGGCCAATTAAAGTGGGAGATTTAGTAGAGGTTGCTGGGAAAGTTAGTGAGTACGCATATGATGGTTATTCCGATGCTAACCAAACTGATTTAAAAACAACTCAAATCAATGTACGAAATGACCAAGGTGGAAAAGTAGTTGTTGTGGAAAGCAATGTATCTTTACCGGCTCCAATTGTCATCGACGAGTCTAAGATGAATTTACAAGAAATTGATAGCGATTATTTAAAAGTGTTTAACCCAACGATAGATGCAATTGATTTCTGGGAAAGTATTGAAGGAATGAGAGTACAAGTTGGTAATGTTAAGGCGGTAGCTCCTCAGGAGCATGGGGACTTGATAACTGTTTTAGAAAAAGAACCGACCAACTCTCTTCACGGTGGAGTTCTTTTCGAGGAGGACAATCAAAATCCAAATCGTATTCAATTTCGTATGGAGCCAAATGGAACAGCGCGTGAATTTGAGGTAGCAACTGGAGATAAATTTAAGGGACCAATTGTTGGGATTGTCGGATACTCTTATCAAAACTTTAAAATTTACGTTTCTCTAGATCAAATGCAAGCAGCACATATGAAAGGCGCTGCCACTCCAGAGAAAACTACGATTGTTAAAGATGAAAACAAGTTAACAATTGCTTCTTACAATCTGGAGAATTTCTCTAATAACAAATCATCTACTTCAGATGAAAAAGCAAAAAAATTAGCTAGAGCCATTGCTAATGATATGCAAAGTCCTGATATCGTTGGGGTAACAGAGGTTCAAGATAATAATGGAGAAATGGTAGGAGATTCTAAAGCAGATCAAAGCTATCAAAGGTTGATAGCTGCTATTAAAGCTGCCGGTGGAGTGGAATATAAATTTGTAAATATCGATCCTGTCAACAATTCAGATGGGGGAGCACCTAATGCGAATATTCGTGTTGGATTTCTTTATAACCCGGATCGTGTTTCGTTAACAGAAGGAATTCCAACTGGGAATGCAACTAATGCAGTTGGCTATGATAATGGTAAACTAACGCTAAATCCAGGTCGTATTGACCCTATGAATAGTGCGTTTAATAGCAGTCGCAAACCATTGGCAGCACAATTCGACTTCCAAGATGAGAGTGTTATTGTGATTGCAAATCACTGGAACTCTAAATCAGGAGATACTCCTTTATTTGGAGCTATTCAACCACCTGTCTATCAAAGTGAAGTACAGCGGCATAAAATTGCAAATATAGTATATAACTTTGTAAAAGATATTAACACAAAAAATCCGGACGCTAATATAGTTTCTTTGGGTGACTTCAACGACTATCAGTTTTCTCAATCGTTAAGAATTCACGAGGGCGAATTAATGAAGAATATGATCAATGTAGTGGATGCTACGGATAGGTACACATATTTATACCAAGGGAATTCACAAGTTCTAGATCATATATTGGTCACTAATAATCTAGCTAACAAAACAAAAATTGATATTCTTCATATCAATGCTGACTTTACAGACATGGCAGGTCGTGCATCAGACCATGATCCTGTAATGGTTCAAATTGACTTGCTTGCGGATGATGAAGTGTCACCAATCACTGTAGAAAAATATTATAATTTGAAAAACATTCAATCGAACAGATTAACAATTACTAAACCTAGTGTTTCCATTGAACTAGATGCTCAATCCGAAATAACAGAAGGTATCTTCTTCACTGGTGCTTACGCGGAGTTTAAAGGAGAAGGATTTGCAGAGCATTCTGTGACACTTAACCCTGCAAAAGAGGAGGTAATAACGGATTTTAAAGGTACGACGGTCCTTAAGGTAATTGTTGATGGTACAAATGTAAAAGAAATAAAAGGCGCTGAAAATATCCAGGAATTCGAATTTATTAACGGAGCAACCAGAGATTCTATCAAAATTACCAATTCAAAAGGGGAACCCATCGTGGTTCCTTCTTTGCCTGGCGAAAACCAAGCACCGATAGCTACAACTATACCTAACATGACTTTAAAAGTAGGAGAAACAAAATCCATTAATTTAACGGATTACTTCTCTGATCCAGATGCTGATAGCCTTACTTTTAAGTCCACTTTAGGAACAATTAAAGGGACAGTGTTAACTCTAAACTTAGAAGAGGGAACTCACCTTATTGGAGTTACGGGATCAGACGGAGATAAAGAAGTAACAACAAGATTTAGTGTAGTTGTATCAGCTGCAAGTTCTCCTACAGATGATTATTACAAGGACGCACTAGGTAAGGAAGGGGCTGCTCTAAAAGCGGCGTTGCATGAAATTATAGATGACCACACAGAATTATCTTATAGCCAAGTATGGGAAGCATTACGTGAAACTGACGAGGATCCCAATAATAGAAATAACGTTCTTTTATTTTATTCTGGGCTGTCTCGTTCTAAAACTGCCAACGGTGGCAATGTAGGGCAGTGGAACCGAGAACATACATGGGCTAAATCCCATGGGAATTTTGGAACAACTAAAGGTCCTGGAACAGACATTCATCATCTTCGTCCAACAGACGTTCAAGTGAATAGTGCAAGGGGGAACTTAGATTTTGATAACGGTGGTAATCCTGTCAACGGATGTAATGGATGCTACAAGACAAACAATTCGTTTGAGCCACCAGATAGAGTGAAAGGAGATGTCGCTCGTATTCTGTTTTATATGGCGACACGGTACGAAGTAGGAGATAAAGTAGATTTAGAGCTAAATGAAAAGCTTAATAATAACAGTGCTCCTTATCATGGAAAGCTATCAGTCTTATTAGAGTGGCATGAGCTAGACCCAGTTGACGAATTTGAAAGAAATCGAAACAATATTATCCAGGAGTGGCAGGGAAACCGCAATCCATTTATAGATCATCCGGAATGGGTGGAATTAATATGGGGGCAAGCAAGTTCTACTAAAATTCCCAAAGCTTCATAAGGCATCAAGCGAAAATTAAATCAAATAGTTCAATATTTCTTCGTCTCTCATAGTCAGCTATATGAGAGACTTTTCTTTTAAAGACAAACTTTTAAGCGGACTTGTTATGTCAGAATGGTTACAGGTGCCAGGCACCTGTAACCATTCTGTAACCAATGTGGTGAGTATTTTCCAATTCTGGTATGATGGAAGATGTGTTAGGAAGTAAAAAGGCCTGCAAGGTTGCAGGCCACAAAAAGAGTATCTTCCTATTAAATATAGAAGTATTATAGAGCTTCGGATGTAGTTTTTGCTTGCATGTGAAGCTGTAAGTAGTCGGGACCACCGGCTTTAGAGTCTGTTCCAGACATATTAAAGCCTCCGAAAGGTTGGTAGCCTACGATAGCACCTGTACAACCACGATTGAAGTATAGGTTTCCTACATGGAAGCGTTGGCGTGCATATTCAATGTTCGTTCGATTAGTAGAGATAACTGCACCTGTTAGACCGTACTCTGTAGCGTTAGCAATCTTTATTGCTTCTTCGAAGTTAGCTGCTTTCGTAATGGCAACAACTGGTCCGAAGATTTCTTCCTTCATGATTCGTGCATCAAATGAAACGTCTGCAAATACTGTTGGATGTACGAAGTAACCTTCTGATTGGTCAGAGGTACCACCAGCAATTAGGCGTCCTTCTTGCTTTCCGATTTCAATATAGTCTGTAATTTTGTTAAAGGCAGCCTCGTCAATAACTGGGCCTGTATAGTTTGTTGGATCCAGTGGACTTCCAACATTTAACGCCTTTGTTTTTTCTTCGACTCGTTTCACAATTTCGTCGTATACATCTTCGACTATAACTGCTCGAGAACAAGCGGAGCATTTTTGACCACTAAAACCAAAAGCTGATTTGACAATAGAGTCTGCTGCTAATTCTAGATCTGCTTCCTTGTCTACTACAATGGTATCTTTTCCGCCCATTTCAGCAATGACGCGCTTAATCCAAATTTGACCTTCATTTACAACAGATGCTCGTTGGTTGATACGAAGACCCACGTCACGTGATCCAGTGAAGCTAATAAAGCGAGTAAGTGGGTGATCGACTAGATAATCCCCAACCTCTGCACCAGATCCTGGAATGAAGTTCACTACACCTGCAGGAAGTCCTGCCTCTTCTAACACTTCTACAAATTTGTACGCTATAACAGGGGTAGTAGAGGCAGGTTTTAATAGAACTGTGTTACCAGTTACAACAGCTGCCACTGTAGTGCCGGCCATAATTGCAAATGGGAAATTCCAAGGGGAGATAATAACGCCCACACCTAACGGAATATAATCATAGCGATTTCTTTCACCAGGACGGCTTTCTACTGGTTGCCCGTCCTTGATAGTTAACATCTGACGTCCATAATATTCTAAAAAGTCGATTGCTTCAGCAGTATCAGCATCTGCTTCATTCCATGGTTTCCCGGCTTCATAGGTTAACCAAGCAGAAAATTCATGCTTGCGACGACGAATGATTGCTGCAGCTTTGAATAAAATATCTGCACGAACCTCTGCAGATATGTATTGCCACTCCTGAAAGGTTGAGTAAGCAGACTTCATTGCTTTTTCAGCTAATTCTTGAGTTGCCTTTGAAACAGATCCGATTAGCTCAGATTTCTTGGCTGGATTATATGAATTTATCTTTTGTTCGGTAGTTATTCTTTCACCATTTATAACTAAAGGATAATGATTTCCTAATTTATTTTTCACAAGCTCTAGAGCTGCTTTATATGCTTCAGTGTTTGTATTGACTGTAAAATCTGTGAATGGTTCATGTTTATAAGAAATCAATTTTATCCCCCTAAGTGAAAAGGTGCAAACTCATTTTGCACTTTTGCGAAAAGTATATATATAATAATGCAATAACATTTGGCATATTTCAACTACTAAATTTAGAAAACTTTAATAAATTTCGAACAGTTGTAGTTTTTGGTCACTTAACTACTATATTTTGTTTATATACTGTCTAATTTTCATACATATTTGCTTTATCCATATCTAAGAGTAAAGGAGCTGTGAATCCAGTGGAGCATAAACACCTACTTCAAATATATGAATTCATCACAGAGATGAGTGATAACGGAATTCGTGCAATCGATATGCAAGGTAGACCTGTTGTCTACAATCAAAAAATGAAAGAGCTGGAGGGACTAACTAACGAAGAAGCGGAGAAGCGTATCGCCAAAGAGATTATTCAGTTTGGAATGGAAGAGAGCATCCTACAACAAGTTCTTCAAAATGGACAGTCCATCAAAAATCAGAAGAAGACCTTTTGGAATGAAAAGGGACAAGAAATCACTACCATTCGTAATATCTTACCGATAGAGAATGATGGTCATATTTTAGGAGTAGTAGAGTTTGCGAGAGATATTTCAGCACAAGAATTTATGATGTATCAGCCGCTTCGTAGATATGGACAGCCACTCATGTTTGAAACGATTACTGCAGTTTCGGACGTAATGAGAAATGTTATTTCAACAGCAAAGGTGGCGGCAGCTAATCGAATCCCTGTTATGCTAATCGGTGAATCGGGCACAGGGAAAGATATGATTGCAGAGGGAATCCATCATGCATTATCTGAACCAAACTCCCAGTTCATTACGCTGATTTGTAGAAGAGATGAGGCAACTGTCATAGCCCAGCTTGAAAAGTATGTAACTGAGCTATCTAATATTACTTTTTTTGCCGAGCGAATTGAATATTTATCAATGGATGCTCAAGAAAAAATTGTGAAGATGCTTAAACAACATGAGAAAAAGAATCATGTTTTTATTGCGAGTATTGGTGATGATCCAATTGAACTTATCAATACTGGTAAGCTCTCTAAGAGGCTATATTATTTCTTTTCTACCATCACGATACAGATTCCATCACTTCGTGAACGAAAGGAGGATATTATGCCATTTGTGGTCGATTACCTTTCTAGACTTCGGCAAAATGTTGGTTGTATTGTGAAGGGACTTGAAGCAGACGTTGAACAAATCTTTTTATCTTACGACTGGCCTGGAAATCTAAAGGAGCTGGAGGTGCTACTCGACGAGATTGCCTCCCTCATTACTACAGAAGAATATATAACGAAGGATATGTTACCGATTTATTTTCGTTGGAAGACACAGGAGATTAATCCGAAAGACCATCATACAGATACCGATTTATTTATCGTTCAATCGGAAAAGGATCTCCGACCACTCGACCAATATATTCGAGAAGTTGAAGATTATTATATTTTAAATGCGTTGAGCTTCTTCAAGGGCAATGTATCCCAGACTGCTAAAGCGCTAGGGATAAAGCGTCAAAGTTTGCAATATCGCATGAAGAGGATGAAAGCAGTGGAAGAAAAAGAATATAGTGAATAAAAAAACTGGACCACCTGTAAAGAGGAGGTCCAGTTTTTTTAGGATAAGAGAATATACTAATACCCATCTGATTGCCGATACAGAAATAGATGCTTGTACTTCTCTTATTTGCGTTTTGTTAAACGTCCAGCTAGGAATGCAGCAGCAGCTAATCCAATAACTGTGTTTGTTTTTTTAGTGAAGACCTGCTTGGTCACAAGGGCTAAATTTTGTGGGCGTTCAGCTAGACGGCGCATGAAGTAACCATACCAATCACGACCAAAAGGAACATAAGTACAGAAATTATATCCTTCTTTTGCTAGCTGTAGCTGCATGTCCTTACGGAAGCCGTATAGCATTTGGAACTCAAATTTATCATTAGGAATGTTATTAACTTTTACAAATTGCTTTACATGATCAATAACGTTATGGTCATGTGTTGCGATAGATGTAAATTTGCCATTTAGTAAATGATACTCAATCAATTCAATAAACTTATGGTCAATTTCCGCTTTGTCCTGATATGCGATGTTAGCAGGCTCTTTATAAGCACCTTTAACAATTCTTAAACGATAGTTTTTATATTTTTCAATATTTTCATCAGACTCGTGGAAGTATGCTTGAATTACAGTTCCCACGTTTTTATGCTCTTCGTTCAACTCCTCCATCAATTCAAAAGAAGGATGTAAACGGTCATAGTTTTCCATATCGAAGTTAACAAAAATATTGTATTCGTCAGCAAGAGCGACAATCTCTTTTAAATTTTGATAGCAGAAATCACGCTCAATATCTAAGCCCAGTTGAGAAGGCTTTAGAGAGATATGCGCATCCACTCCGTTTTCGTGAATTGCTTTAATAACTTCGAGAATTTGCTCCTTAGCCGCAGTAGCCTCTGACTTTTCATATACGAACTCGCCTAGGTTATCAACCGTGCAAGAGATTCCTTGTTTGTTTAACTCTTTAATACTTTCGATTGTTTCTTGAATGTTAGTTCCCGCAACAACGCTTTGGGCTCCCATTTTTAAACCATATTTTTGAGCTGCACTATTTAGTGTGCGGTTTTCTGATAAAGCGATAAAAAAGTCACGTAATGCCATCTAAAACCTCTCCCTTATTTTGCTGAAATAATTTCCAGAGCATTATATCACAGAAATTAAAAAAACAATAAATTTCTCTTATTTATTTTTAGAATATTTGTTGATTAAGCCGCTGACCTACAGGCTTTGTTATATATAAATAATTATTTTATAAGAAATATATGAATTCATTATACTTTTCAAAAGATATAAAATAATATATGTTTTTAATTATGTAAAAAATTTTTGTAAAGGAGGAATAGTATGGAACAGTATATTTTAAGTATTGAAACAATCGATACACATACTATGGGAGAAGCTACACGTATAGTTATCAACGGTTTTCCAAAGATTATTGGGAAAACGATGATGGAAAAAAAGGAATATGTTAAGGAAAACTATGACCATATTCGCAAGTTGTTGATGAATGAACCAAGGGGACATAAGGATATGTTTGGTTCCATTTTGACAGAGCCGACAAACGAGAAATGTGATATTGGAATAATTTTTATGGATAGTGGATCATACTTAAATATGTGCGGCCATGGAACTATTGGCACGGTAACGATGTGCTTAACTAAAGGTATTATTCCCAAAAAAGAACTTATATATGTGGATACTCCATCAGGAATAATAGAATGCAGAGTGAGCTTCAATGGAGAAAGAGTGGAAAGCGTAGAATTTACGAATGTGCCTGCATTTATTCTACATAAAGGCTTGTCCATAGACTTAAAAGAAATTGGAAATGTATCAGTGGACATAGCATTCGGAGGAAGTTTTTTCGGAATAATAAATTCCTCTGATTTAGGGGTCAAAATTGATTTGTCTGATAAACATAGAATAATAGAGCTGGCTACAGAGGCTAGAGATTATATTAATAAAAATATAAACATTGAGCACCCGACTATTCCCAATATCCGAACAGTGGATCTAATCGAAATTACTGACAAGATTAGTGACAACCACTATAAAAACGTAGTTGTTTTTGGAGATGGACAAATCGACCGTTCTCCTTGTGGAACGGGAACCTGTGCAAAAATGGCAGCATTGAATTTAGAGACTGGTGCATCTATTATTCAAGAAAGTATTATAGGTTCTACATTTGAAGGAAAAGTTTTAGGGAAAACAAAGGTTGCAGAAATGGAAGCTATTATTCCAGCAATTAAGGGGTCTGCTTGGATCACTGGCGAGCACAAATTTATCCTACAAGACGCAGATATTTATGCGGAAGGTTTCGCTATATAATTATATTAAAATATCTTTTGTTTAAAAGTTTTTAAAAAAAGGGAGAAAATAAATGGAAAAAAAATTATCGTTTTTTCAAATTGTAGCCATTGGGTTTATGTTATTCGCCATGTTCTTGGGTGCTGGTAATGTAATTTTTGCTCCAGTTCTAGGGCAACAAGCAGGTACAAATACGCCGATTGCTATGGCAGGTTTCTTGGTAACAGGGGTAGGGTTAGTTTTGTTGGCAATTATTGCACTTACAAAGGGTGGAGGCACTGTAGAAAAACTTGCAAGTCGTGTCTCTCCTAAATTTGCTATTGTTTTCTCGGTGTTATTATTCCTAACTTTAGGGCCAATATACGTTATTCCAAGAACTACGTCAGTTGTCTATGAGATTGCTATAAAACAGCTGATCGCCGACAGTAGTCAAATTGGTTTGTTTTTACTTATCTTTTCTATTATTTTTATCGCTTTAACGGTTTACCTATCATGGGAAACTACTAAATTTGTTGATAGATTAGGGAAGTTGATCACACCTGTTTTTGCAACTCTTTTAGTGATCATTGTTGCAAAATCTATTTTTACTCCAATGGGTTCTGTATACGGACCGATAGAAGGAAAGGGCTACGAAACTGCTAGCGATGCATTTCTGAAGGGTTTTACTCAAGGTTACTTTACTATGGATGTGCTAGCTGCATTTGTGTTTGGTGGAATTTTCATTAAATCGATTGATGCTTTGGGAATTCGTTCAAAAAAAGAAGTATCCAAAGTATTCATTAAGGCAGGCCTCATCACTGTGGTGGGACTAGTTCTTCTGCAGGTGTCTATGTCATGGATAGGTGCAACTAGTGTGGATGCTGTTGGTTATACAACAAATGGTGGAGAACTGATTGCGCTTGCTTCTAAGGCGTTATTTGGACAAATCGGTATTTATTTAATTGGAATAGTTATTTTCTTAACAGGTATTACAACAAATGTAGCATGTTTAGCTGCTGTTGCAGAATACTTCGAACGCATTATTCCGAAAGTTTCCTATAAAAAATGGTTAATAATCTTCTCACTTGGAAGCTTGATCATCACAAACTTTGGATTAACAAAAATATTAACAATGGCTTCTCCAATATTAATGTTACTCTATCCAATTGCCATTGCGTTAATAATACTTATTTTTACAGATAGCTGGTTCAAGGGATCACGTTCGGTTTATGTAGGTACTATTATCGGAGTTGGTATGGTAGCAATTACAGATGCGCTTAAAGAAGCAAACATTGCTGTGGAAGCGCTTAATAACGTATTTGGTTTTATTCCTTTATTTACAAGTGGAGCTGGCTGGATCGTGACAGGACTTATCGGTGCGGTGATCGGTTACTTCTTTAAAAAGGAAAAGGAAGAAGAGACAGGGGAATTGCAGGAAGTATAGAAATTTTGACATAACGTGATGGCGATGAGATTTGATTTGCAAATCGACATAGAGCGAATAACGGAAAAAAGACTTCAACAATATATTAAAAGATTATAAAAATGTCCCTGAAAGATTTACTCTTCGCAGGGACATTTTTTTGTTAAAAACGATGCTAGTTAGTTATATTAAACTTTTTAAGCATTGCTTCGCGTGTACTTTTACCATATACGCGATAAATCATTGTATTAGTTTTTTGTGTTTGCTTTTGAAATGCTACATATGCTTGTTTTGTTTTCTCGCCGTTTGAATCAAGTTTATTGAGTGATTGATAATCTTGAAATTGATTTAATAGTTTTTCTCCAGAGTTAATAGCATCGATATATGCCTGAGTTCTTAGGTAAATCTCTGTTACTTTCTTCAGTCTCTCTTCTAAATCATTATATAAAGTAACGTTTGAATTAGCTCTTGCAGCCGTGATAGCATTTTTAGTATTGTTGTAAAGCTTCATATCAATTTGACTAATTGGGTTATTAGAATATTTTGTTGCTCTATAATCGTAAGAAGTTTCCCATTTAAGTGACCCAGCGTAGCTTTCTGCTTGTTTTATTAGTGCCTCAGCTTCTGTGTAAGGATCGATGGATACTATATTCTTTTGGCTACTTGCAGTATTACTTGTATTGCTTTTAGTAGTCTTGTTAGTAGCTGGCTTCTTGGTCGTGCCTCCATTATGGTAATGATACTCTCCATAATCTAATCCCCATTTTCCACAATTTGTCCGACAAGTGTGTCCACCGTTTGAATCTGTTCGCCCAGGGTGTGCCATAGCAGGTGTGGTCAGCCCTACTAACAATAAAGTGAAGGTTAATAATGATACAACTAGTTTTTTCATAGTTTCTCTCTCCTTTTTATGTAAAACAAGTGTTAATTTTACCATAAAAAATACAAAAAGAAATATAAAAAAGTAAATTAAAGGTAAAAATAGAGACGAAAGAGGTGAGTAATATTTGCTATAGAAAAATTAGCGTTGCGTGACAAATATAAATAGTTACTTCAGTAATATCGCCTTTGCTCTAGAAGTGACACCAAGCTTACTATAAATAGTTGTCAAGTATACACGAACGGTTCCTTCTGTTAGAAAAAGCTTTTTTGCAATTTCGCGATTGGTTGCACCATCTACAAGCAGATTAAAAACTTCCATTTCTCGTGGTGTGAGTAAATCTAATAAATTATCCGCTTCCCTTGAATTTTCTATTAGAAGTTCTACGTAGCTCAACGGCACTGAATTCCAAGATATTTTTTTATTCTTTTGGCGCATTTTCAAATAAGCTTTTAACAGATTTAAACTGGCTTCTTCATCTAAAAAAGTTCGGACATACCCATAAGCTGAGCCATGGCTCAATGCTTCATGCAATGCTTTTACAGCACTGTCTTTATGCCCCATCTGCATTTCACATATTGCCTCTAACATAGTAGCTTCTATAATAGTAGATACTTGCTCTTCCTGTAATGCTTTCGTTTTTACCTGTATTATTGTCTTTAGAGCCTCTTCTAACTTTGCTTTTGCTAATAAAAAGCGAACATGCGCGAGTAACCAAAAAGGTTGTTTCGACTCCGCTTTTCTCAACTCGACTTCCGTGCGTAACATATCTCCTTCAAGTAGATAACATCGTGCTTTCATCGTGCGCAATATATTCAACCAATGCTTCTCACTTACCAAATCCATCACATTATCTATTAATGCATGAGCTGCTATATAGTTTTTATTTAGGACGTAAATCTGAGCTTTTAATACATACATAGGTATAAATAATCCTGGATCTTGTAGGCTGTGGCCATATTTTATAGCCACTTCTAATTCGGATTGGGCTGCATCTAGATAGTTTTTTTCATACATTGTTTCTGCGGAAACCCCGTAGCTAAAAGCGGTCATACTTTTATCTTTGAATTCTGTTTCTCGAAATAACTTGGCGAATGGAATGGATTGCTCCCAAGACCAAAATTTACCCTTAGATCCAATGCTCGTGCGCAAAATCTTATGTTCAAATAAGTTATATTGCATTGGAATATGGTCCCATCTAGAACCAACAATTCCTTTTTCTAATTGTTTTTGAATTATTTCTGTCGCTTGTTCAATATCCTTACCCATTCCAATAAGACCATACGCCTTCACTGTAACAAAAATATCTGCAATTCCTCTATTTTTCTCTTGGTCCATCCATTGGCCTATACGTTGTTTTTCATCCAACTCATAAATAAGTAGACCAGCCTCTACTATTTCAAATGTAGATATTAATGTGATTATATACATAACGAGTATTTCAAAATTAGCATCGTAATGATTACTACGTAAAATTTTTACCCACCTTGCAAAGGTAGCGGTTTGCCCTGTCTGAAATATATCTACAAGATGTTCTATTATCCACGATTCAGCAAGTTCATATTCACTTTCATTTAAAGCTATTTCAATCGCAGCGATAAAATCCCCTTTGTTATGCAGAAGTGTTGCAGCCTCCAGATTTATCGAAGAAACGATTTCCTTAGAATAACGATGTCTTAGTTCAATTTGTAAAGCTTCGGCAAATAAATGATGATATCGAAATAATGGTTGGTTAGAATTTAATCGGACAGTAAATATGCCCTTTTTTTCAAGCTCTATTAGCACTGTATAACTATCCGTTCGATTCGTTAGGATATTACAAATTTCTGGCTCTAAAGATTGTAACAAAGAGGTGCGAAGAAGAAAGTCCTGTATTGATGAAGGGAGCGTATTCAGAATCTCCTGCAATAAAAAATCAGTTATAGAGGGCTGCAAATGATCAGTTCTATCAACTATTAAAGCATTTTTTGAGGATGCGATCTTCGAAATACTTGTTAATTGGATTCCGGCCGCCCAGCCTTCTGTTGTATTTAACACATGAGAAAGTAATTTATCTTCCTTGTAAAAGAGGTTTTTATTTTCATAATACTGTTTTATTTCTTCGAAGGTAAAACATAGCTGCTGCGTATCGATCTCCCAAAGCCAAGATTTAACGCGCCATTTGGCGATAGGAAGGGGTAGATTAATGCGAGTAGTTAGATAAATGTGAACGTTGTCAGGTAAGTTTTCGATTAATTGAACGAGCATTTGATGAATAACATCATTTTCAATTAAATGATAGTCTTCCAATACGATACATATTCTGTGTTTGATTTGACTCATTTCGTATAAAAATGAGTCAATTAAAAATTCTAAAGTAGAAGGATCCTGGGATTGGAGCAAAGAGGAAAGAGTATTATACATATTGCTTTGAGTGATATTAGATGTTGTATGAATGACATATTTCCAAAATCGAATTGGATCATTATCCGAGGTATTTAAGGAAATCCATGCAACAGGTTCGGTTGAATAACTAAACCATTGGCTTAATAAAGTTGTTTTACCATAGCCTGCTGGAGCTTGAACAACGGTGATTTTTTTTGCTTGATTGTTGCGAAGTAATTCATATAACCGTTCTCTTTCAACAGCTTCAGCCATAGCTCTAGGCACCGTTGTTTTAGAACTCAACCAAACCATTTGCATTCTCTTACCTCCATGAAATTATTTTTTTGCAAAACATAAGGATAAATCACTAGTTCGTATAGCTATTATACTATTAAGGTATGTCTTTTTCTTCTAAAAATTCAAAAATATTAACATTCTTCCATGTTTAAATGATTTCGACTATTTTAGAGTTTAACGGTATTTGTTTATGGCAGAGCATCAACAGATGAGCAAAGAATTTTAAAGAGAGGGGAGAAATATTGAATAAACTCTGGCCATCTATTAAAGACAACCACGTTAATAAGTAACTGAAGCGTGTTAATGCAAGTAAGTAGAAAAAATGGTACATATCAGGAAGGATTTTTTTAAAGAGGAATGTATTTAAAACGACAACAGCAGCAGCTTTATTGGCAAGTTCCATAATGGCATTTTCCCCGACTGCCTTTGGAAAACTATTTCTGTGGATCAATCTATACGAATGTGAAAAATGATATGAACATGGCAGTGAGCCAATATGTTTTTCGAGCACTTGAAGTTAAATTATCTCCAAGCGATACATTTCTTTCTGAAAAAAAAAATTACACCCTAAGCTGTGGCTATAATTAAAAAGAGGTTATGCAAATTTATATGTTTGCATAACCTCTTTATTTTTTACCTACAGAGTGAAAACAATATTATTTATTCTTATTGTTTATATCCATATAAATTAGACTGAGGGTTTAGGGAGAGATAAAACCTAAAGAAAGCTGCTCTTGAACAGTCAAAATCTCATATACACTTTTTTTATTATGGGAGTATAGAGTCATTTTCTCCATTAAATAAAGGATTTCAACTAGGTTTGTCGAATCTTGGGAGGGGGATTGAGGATGCTTATGGGTGTAAGAAATGAGGGATGCAAGATGATTGAACTACGTGATGTGCAAAAGAAATATCGATCAGGAACTAAGCAGTTGGAAATATTGCGTGGGATGAATCTCCGAGTAGAGCAAGGAGAATATGTGGCTATTATGGGGAAGTCGGGCTCAGGCAAGAGTACAATGCTCAATCTATTAGGGACATTGGATTTATTAGATAAAGGAATATATGAACTAGCTGGAAAATCTGTACATAAAATGGGAAAGGCTCGTCGTGCAAGACTTAGAAACGAGGAGATTGGATTTGTGTTTCAGCATTTTCAGCTCATCCCAAACTTGTCAGTTTATCAAAATGTGTTACTTCCCTTAACATATGGGAAGAAAAGATTTAAAAGGAAGAAAGCAAGAGTTCTTGCAATGCTAGAAGAAATGGGCATCCTGGATAAGAAAAACCAAAAGCCTGACCAATTATCTGGTGGTGAAAAGCAACGGGTTGCTATTGCAAGGGCTTTGGTCAATGAACCATCGCTTATACTTGCAGATGAGCCGACAGGGAGCTTAGATGAAGAAACCACCGAAAGCATTTTAAAGCTGTTTGACCGTGTGCATGAAAAAGGAGCGACTCTTATTGTTATTACACATGACATGGAAGTGGCTTCTCGTGCTCAACGTGTTTTACAGCTGCAGAACGGGGTGCTCGTATGAAACTACTTACTTCGTTTAAACTAGCCTGCTTTGGTTTATGGTCTAATCGCTTTCGAGTATTGTCGGCCATGATGGGCGTGGTCATTGGTATGTTTGCTGTTATTGTTTTAACTGCGATTGCCATCGGGGTCAAAGATACATTGATGAAGCAGATGGGTAGTCTTGGGGCAGAGCAGATTCTCGTAATGCCAGGACGGCTTCTAGACACCACAACTGGTGAGAAGGATTTACTTAGCGGATTGACTAGCGTGCCTAGCACACTTACATATGAGGATGCCGAAGCGGTGGCAGAGGCCGAAGAAGTTAAAACTGTTACTCCTATTTTAGAAACTATTAATGTGGTGAAGTATGGAGAAAAAAGTGCTCAGTCTTCAATGGTCGGGACAACTGATCAATTCTTGCGCGTTCAGCATGCAGAGCTGTCGGAAGGTCGTTTCTTTACACAAGAGGAGCAGGATGCAAAGGCAAGGGTAATCGTGCTGGGTAACAACATACATAAGACTCTTCTTGATAAGGAAGTGTCTACCACGGAAGGAGAGTCTCCGGAGGATACCAAAGTGGAGCCAGAGCCCTGGTGGAAGCGAATAATGAACAAGATTCTAGGAGAGAGCGCCTCTGCAGAGGAACTTTCTACGTTGGTTGGTCAAACCATCACGATAAATGAAGAAACGTATGAGGTCATAGGTGTATTGGCGCCAAACGCCACTCTTGGCTCTAGTACTGACAATAATGTCGTTATTCCTATTCAAACTGCTCTTGAAACTACCGATATGAAAAATTTAACCAAAATCATTGTAGAAGCATCTAGTGTGGGAGCGGTTGATCGAGTGGATAGTGCGGTGTTTGGTGCAATTAAGACCAATCATTCAGAAATAGATTTCAGCGTCGTAAAGCAGGAGCAAATGCTTGGAGCATTAGGGAAGGTAACTACTATTTTACAGGTTATGCTGTTTGGTATCACTGCAACTGCATTGGTAATTAGTGGGACTGGTATTATGAATGTAATGGTCATGTCTGTTAGAGAAAGAACAAAGGAAATCGGTATTAGAAAGGCGCTCGGTGCAACTACCTTTGAAATTTTGATGCAGTTCTTCTTTGAGACCTTGTTGCTTTGTATCTTAGGAGGAGCGGTAGGGATCGGCCTCGGCTATGTGTTCATAGAATTCTGGAACAATAACGTGGAGATTTTCGCATTGGTGTTACCGCTTTGGGCAGTAAAACTTGCACTGTATACTTCTTTTGGAATTGGAAGCTTGTTTGGAATTTATCCTGCCTTAAAAGCTGCACGTATGAATCCTAGTGAGGCTTTGAGATATGAATAATTTTAAGTAATATTTAAGCAGTCGAGTTTTTTCTCGGCTGCTTTTTATCATTTTTTAATTTTAAAGGATTTAAAAGCAAATATAGGGAAATAAATAAGGTATAGAGCTTTTAATATATATGTAGGGAAAATTGCTTTAGAGAGTTCTAATGAAGGGAGTTTTGGGAATGAAGCAAAAAATGATGGTTGTGGTGGCTTTATTATTGTTGGTGTTTAGTATCAACATGCCTGCTGCCTATGCGAACAATGCAAAGGTGGATTACGTAGCTCTGGGAGATTCGATTGCAAGTGGTCATACTCCTTACGGGGAAAAGATCGGTCGAGGCTTTACAGATATGATTGCAGAGAGACTTGAGAAGGAAGGGAAGTTAGGTTCATTTACTAAAGAGTTTGCTACATCTGGCGAAACAACTAATGGACTTTTAGAAAAATTGAAGCGAAAAGACGTTCAGCAGTCTCTAAAGGATGCTGAGCTTGTTACCATTGTCAGTGGAGCGAATGATTTTATAAAAGCCTTTTATGATCCAAAAGACGAGAGTGTGGATGTAGATTTAGCGGCTGCAACATTGTTATTGAACCAGGTTTCAGAAAATTTAACTTCTGCGGTAAAACAGGTAAAGGCAATAAACCCAAATGCGGAGATTTACTTGTTTGGCTATTATTTTCCATTCCCTTATTTAAAGGATCCAGCAACGAAGCAGCAGATGCAAATGGTCTTCACTATTGTGAACAATCAAATAGCTGCTATTGCAGAACGTGAAGGTGTCCATTTTGTCAATGTAGCCCCCGCCTTTGATATTAAGGGTACTGACTATTTGGAGAATCCAAAGGATATTCATCCTAATGAGGCAGGCTATCAAGTGATTGCAGATCAATTTTTCTTAAATACTTTACCAGAGTTACCAATTGGCTGGGGCAAAGTGATGGAAAAAAATATTCCGGTAGCTTCTAACAAGAAGTGGACAATTACGTTGAGCCAAGAAATCGACCCAACAAGCTTAGACCAATCGATTTTCGTGACGAAAGACGGAGCAAAGGGAATTTCAGTTGAGAAATCTGTTTCTAAAGCAAACGGAAAGCAAATAGAGGTATACGCCCCTAAAGAAGGATATTCCCCAGGTGCATACGAGCTAATGATCACCAATGACCTGAAGGGAAAAAGCGGCACTGCGTTAACTGAAAGTGTTTTAGTCAAGTTTGTAGTGAAATAAGCATATATATCAAAAAGCGTTTCCATCCTTATTAATAGGTGGGAAACGCTTTTTCATTGCCCATTTGTGCAATTTTTTATGTGACAAGTGGATTATAGGTGCCAGGCACCCGTAATCTATCTGTAATTATATTTTCTTAACTTTCTGCTAATATAGTATTTAAGTATATTAATAGTTGTGTGAATGGGGTGAGTGATTTGATGTCTATTGAGCGATTGGCTCCGAGGTTAGAAAAGTATGGCATTCGTTTAGTTAGTGGTTGGCAGGGGAAACAGAGAGAAATAGATTATATAAATATACAGGAGCTGCCGCTTAGAAGTGAGCGGGTTCATCCAGGTGGGTTCATTTTGACGACGTTTGCTGCTTTTAAAGATGAGTATGAAATTTTATCTCATGTAGAATGGTTAATCACTCGAAAGATTTCCGCACTAGGGATCCATGAAGCTGGCTGGGCGGTTATTCCCGATAGCTTGTTGCAGCTTTCTAATACGAACAGTCTACCTATATTCACAATCCCAGTGGACTTATCCTATAAAGAGGTTTTTAAGGAGTTTAATGAATTGCTGTTAGGTGAAAATGATGCTCTTCGTGTTCGGATTGAGGATATGAACCTTCAATTACTAGAAGCGGTTGCCAGGGATAAGGGAGTCAGTTATATTGTTGCTACATTAGGTAAGTATCTTTCCTGTCCCATTGTATTTCTAGATCAAAGCTTAAGCATTGTTTCCATTTGGACTAACAATAATTTTAATCGTCAGGAATTTAGCCTACTAGTAAAATCTGTTTTAGAGAAAGAAAGAGACTCTCTATACAGAGAAAAATACTTGGAGGTCGGGAGCGCCTTGACAGAGTCCTTTTCTTTGCAGCATGATTTAGTGTTTTTCGTCCTTCCTATTATGGAAAAAATCGAAAAGCATGGATATTTGATCATAGGTAATAACGGGGTAGAAGAGTTAATGATCAATTCAGCTATTCAATATGGAAAGACGGCCTTGTTGCTTGATGCGGTAAAGAAAAAGTCTTTAGAGCGTTTTTTAAAGAATCAAGAGATACAGTTGTTAGAAGCGGTTTTTGAGAACAGGAACAGTTTACCTAATCGTACCTCCAATCTATCCTCTTCTCTAAAAAAAATGTCCCAGATTTATGTGTTTCATTTTGAAAATGAAGACCTAATCAATTATGGATTTACTGTGATTTACGATAAATTGGATGGAAGAAATTCAGACAAGATTATTTGGATTTATCAACAAGAGGTAATTTGTATTGCCTCCACCCCTATAGAAATACATAACCTACAGGAAATATTGTCTTCTCTACAAGGCACCTATTGTGGTGTCAGTGAGTATATGACTAGTAAAGTAGAAAAAGATCTCCTTCTAAAATATAAGCAAGCGAAGCATTGTATAAAGCTAAGTGAACAAATGAACGTAAAGCTTATACTCTTTCAGGATATAGGAGTAGACAGGTTTTTGTTTATGATAAAAGAAGAAGATTCTATGCAGGAGGCAGCGAAAGAGTTGCTCCAGCCCTTGTTAGATTTTGATAAACGTAACCAGGCAGACTTAACCAAAACTTTGGAGGTTTATTTGAAGCATTTCTTTAGCCTTAAAAAAAGCGCAGAGGAATTATTTATTCATCGTAATACCGTAAGCTATCGAATGGAAAAAATCCAAGAGCTTTATCCGGGAATTATTTTTGAAAATCAAAATGAATATTTGCTTTTTTCTATTGCATTGCGCTTAATCAAATAGCTTATTGTCCAGAGACTATAAAACAGTCTCTTTTTTTTGTGCTCTAGATACAATGAAAAAGATTTTAGAAAAATCTAAAATTTCTATTAACAAACAGAAAGAAGGGATGAAGATGCAGACCATCTTATATAACTGTTCATTAATTAATGGACTGGATGAAGAAATTATAGAAAATGCTTATTTAATTATAGAAGATAAGAAAATTAAAGAAATTGGGACTGGAGAGATAGAAAAAGTCGAGTCAGCAAATTTAGTGGATATAAAAGGTCAATATGTTATGCCAGGACTAATTGATTGTCATGTACATCTAGTATGGGATGGAAGTGAGGACCCTCAAAAGAACATACAGCATTTAGATGAGTCCACTATTGCATTGGAGGCTTACTCCCATGCACTCCTAACTTTAAAGGAGGGTATTACTACCGTTCGCGATGTTGCTTCTCCAAAGAAAAGTGTATTAAATCTTCGAGATGTTATTAATAGTGGGGATTTGATTGGACCAACCATTATTGCTTCAGGACCAGCTATTTGTATGACTGGGGGGCATGTTCATTATTTAGGAAAAGAAGCAGATGGACCAGACGATGTTCGGAGGGCAACTCGTCAGGTGATGAAGGAAGGAGCAAATCTTATCAAGCTGATGGCGACGGGTGGAATTTACACGTTTGGTGAAGAGCCAGGATCTCCACAGCTAAATGTGGACGAGCTGAAAGCAGCTGTTGAGGAAGCACATAAGAAAAATAAGAAAGTGGCTGCCCATGCAGAGGGGCTAGAAGGTATCCATAACTGTATTGAAGCAGGCGTAGATACAATAGAGCATGCTATTTATGCAGATGAAAGTGCACTTCAGAAAATGAAGGAAAATGGAACCTATTTAGTACCTACGATGATAGTGATGAAAAGATTGGCAACAGATGAAAACATACCAGAATGGGCTCTAGAAAAGGCAAGACATGTAGTTCAGCCTCATGAGGAAATGCTCGAAAAAGCAGTAAAGCTTGGTGTGAAAATTGCTACGGGAACTGATTGTGGTTCACCGGTAACTCCGCCTAATTATTATTTTGATGAATTACAGATTATGGAGGATGCAGGTATGAGTCGGATGGAGGTTATACATGCATCTACTCAAACAGCTGCTGAGTGCTTAGGGTTGGAGGACAGGGGAGTCTTAAAAGAGGGTATGTTTGCAGATTTATTAATTGTAGAGAGTAATCCATTAGATAGTTTATTAGCTTTAAAAGATTCTAAAAGAGTTATGAAAAACGGTCTTTTTATTAATAACTAGGTAGAAAAAAGAAAGGGGTTTATGAATGTGAATTTAGAAAAGAGGATATATCAATTGCGAGAGGTGATGGCTAAGAAAGAGGTAACTCTTTCGGTCATTATGAATTTTGAAAATCAATATTATTTTAGTGGGTTTAAAGCCATTACTTATTCTCGACCAATTGTTTTATTTGTAGGTGAACAGAACACAAAGCTAGTCGTGCCATCATTGGAAGAAAATCACGCAAAAGATAAATCAATAGCGGATCAACTACTAGTCTATTATGAAACGCCTTTACATCAAACTCAGGCAAATTCTTATGTAGAGCTTTTTGAAGAAGTAATATCAACTTATCCTGAAAGTTCTAGAGTGGGGGTAGAGTTTAGTGCCTTGCCTTTTGAATTAGCAAGAAGATTACGTGATAAGGGATATGAGTTAGTTAGCTTAGATGAAGAAATAGTACAGATGCGAGCTATAAAAGAGGAGGAAGAAATAGAACAAATTATCGAATCCGGTAAATTGGTAAGCCTTTCGTTGACGGCATCTCTAGCTCATGCAGCTCCAAATATAACGGAAATGGAGTTAGATCAATTTGGAAATACAGCACTATTTTTAGAGGTCGCTAAGAATCATCCGAACTCTACATTAGATTATTTTGTTATGTCTCCATCCGGTATAGAGAGAACTAATATGCCACATGTGTTTTCTAATACTAGAGCTCTAGATACTAACGATATTATCATTCACAGTCGACAGGTTGGAATCAATGGCTACAGAGCCGAATGTGAACGTACTTTTTTTGTTGGGAAACCAACAATTGAGCAGGAGGAAGCGTTCAAGCTGTCACAAGAGGCGCAGCAGGCTGCGCTGGATTTTATACGAGTAGGGGTGACTGCAGCGGAGGTAAATGAAGTTGCATTGAATGTATTTAAAGATGCGAATGTGGAGCAGTATGTCAGACATCGCACAGGACATGGAATCGGGATAGGACTTCATGAAGAGCCATCGTTAAAATATTCAAATGATCTTGTCCTACAAGAGAACATGGTATTTTGCGTAGAGCCGGGGCTTTATATTCCAGGAATTGGAGGTTTCCGCCACTCCGATACTGTCATTTTGACCAAGCAGGGAACTCAGTTAGTCACTCATTATCCAAGTAAGCTGGAAGATTTAATTCTTTAACTAATTTAGGGGAGGGAATAAAATGAGTATTTATTTAATCGCAGTTGTAATTTATTTAGCTGTAATGGCCTTGATGGGGGTATATTTTAGTAGAAATTCGATTGATACAAGTCAGGACTTTATGGCAGCTGGACGATCACTCCCCTTATGGGTTATGACTGGAACTCTGCTAGCTACCTTTGTTGGCTCTGGGACAGTGGTCGGTGGGGCAAGCTTCATATATCAGTACGGTCCATGGGCCGCAATTTTCAATTTATCAGGTGGGATATTCGGCATTATTGTTCTTTATTTTATCGCAGGAAGGGTTCGCAAAGGGGAAGCATATACGGTTCCAGAAATTATTGAGAAACGGTTTGGAAGTCAAGCCCGTCTTGTTGCGAGTATATTAATACTTCTTGCATATGTGGGAATTACCGCTTATCAGTTCACTGGTGGTGCGTATGTACTGCAAATTACGACTGGGTTACCGATTGAGACTGGTGCGATTATTATCGCGGTGCTTGTTATTTTCTTGACGGTGAGCGGTGGGTTATTCTCTGTTGCCTATACAGATGCTTTAAGTGCTCTATTAATAGTTTTTGGATTTTTAATAGGTTTACCTTTCGTGTTGAACGGAGTAGGGGGACTGGAGGGATTATCTTTAAATCTTCCGGAACAGGCCAAGCAATGGAATGGAGGGCTTAGTCCACTACAATTGTTAGGGTATTTCCTGCCCCTGTTCCTGCTTATTTTAGGGGATCAAAATATGTATCAGCGTTTTGCTGCGGCAAAGGACGAGAAAACGGCGAAAAATTCAACAATTGGTTTTTTCTTAGGTAGTGTACTTGTCATCGGGTTAACTATTACATTTGCCACTGCGGCTATTGTGATGTTTCCGAATATCACATGAATATGGCTATTAATGGATTACCTTTAGCAATAGGATTAGTTGTGCTCTGTGCGTGCGTTGCCTTTATCATAACCACAGGAACATCTTACCTACTCTCTGCTTCAGGGAATATTGTGTATGACTTGTATAAGCGCTATAGCAAAAAAGAGATTTCCGATAAAAAACTATTAAAAATGAATCGTTATGTAGTTGTAGCATTAGGGGTTGTTGCATATGTGCTTGCTATGTACTTCCCCTCTGTGTTAGCTATTCAAATGTACTCTTATACAATGTACGGCGCATCCGTTACACCTGCACTGCTTGCCACCATCCTATGGAAGCGAGCAACAACAACTGGAGTGTTAAGCTCGATGGTGGTTGGTGGTGTAAGTACAATCGTCTGGGAGGTTGTCTTAAACAAACCATTTGAGCTAAACAGCGTCTTATTTGCCTTACCAATGGCTGTAATCACATTAGTAGTCGTGAGTCTATTAACTCAACCAAAAGAAAACATGTCAGGAATCTTAGTTAAAAACTAACCTATATTGTTTCAAAAGTATTACGGGTGCCTGGCACCTGAAATATATTAGAATACTAATATATTTGGAAATTCTGTCCCAGTTTGGAGGGATGGAGGTTTTATCGAACAATATCAACTTTTAATATTATAGAAAAATTATTACAGGTACCAGGCACCTGTAATAATTTATACATACTTTGGAAATAGATAGGTTTTTATGTATTTTTACCCATAATATAAATCTTTTGAGTGTAAATAGTTTGATTTTACGATATTTTTACATTTATTGCATTGTTTTGATTAGAGTATTTGATTATCTTTAGATAGTAGCCCAATTGTTCGTTATTTATGAATAGAATGATAGGCTGGGGGATTTTAAAAATCAGAAATAGGGGTGGAAATGTGAATAGGAAATCTTTAAAAAAATCGGTAGTCTCGGTTGTGCTTGCAACGTCTTTATTTGCTTCTGCAAATGTAACTTTTGCTAGCAGTTCGACTCAACAGATCGTCGATCAAGCTCGTATGGACATGAAAAATGCAGCGTATGCTTATGTGGTGCCTGCCCAAAAGGGGAAAATTGTTACTAGTAAAGAATTATACCCTGCTTTAAACAAGGCGAAGGCAAGTTATGCAAAAGCGAAGGCTGCAATTTCAAAATCCAATGCTAAAAACAAAGCTACTATGTTAAAAGATTTGGATGCTTTGTATTATGAAAAAGTAACAAAAGGAATTGTTCCTTATATTGATGCTTACAACTATGCGGACAAGTACTTAAATCCAATTATGAAAGACATTGAAAAGGCTGAAGCAGCTCGTGATTGGTCAAAGGCAGAGAAATCTTATCATCAATTATCTGCTCAACTGAAATCACGTACAGCTATTCTTTACCGTTTTACTGGTAAGTCAGCTCGTGATCTTTTGTTAGAACAATATAAAGATCCGGCAAATGCTAAGCGTGATGAGTTAAAAATACCTGTCACTATATATATGAAGGTTCTAGAAGCTGAGAAAGCTTTAGCAGCTGGTAAAACAGAAGAAGCTAAAAAAGCTATACTTTCTATTTATCCTTTAATTGATATGCTGCCTCAATCTAACTCTTTACCAATGATTAAAGATTTGATTGACCGAGCTTATGACAATAAATTTGGTGTTGATAAAGAAGCTGCGACAGGGACATTTTCCCTACGTATCCTAGGTACTTCTGATATTCATACAAATATTGTAAATTACGACTACTATAAAGACACAGCTTCAAATAGCTTAGGTCTTGCTAAAACTGCGACATTAATAAAAAAAGCACGCACTGAAAATAGTAATACATTATTATTCGACAATGGTGATTCTATTCAAGGAACTCCGCTAGGATCTTATAAATCTTCAGTGGACAAGCTAGAGGATGGGGAAGAGCATCCATCTATTACAGCTATGGAGCTTTTAGACTATGATGGAGCTACTTTCGGTAACCATGAATTTAACTACGGCCTTGATTTCTTAGATGAAGTTTTAGATGATGCAGACTTCCCTTATGTAAATGCGAATGTTCGTGACGCAGCTACGGGTAAATTAGCATACACTCCTTACGTATTAATCGATAAAGAAGTGGTTGATGCGAAGGGGAATAAAGCAACAGTAAAGGTCGGGGTAACTGGTATTGTACCTCCACAAATCCTGAAATGGGATAAATCACATTTAACAGGAAAAGTAACAGTAGATGATTCTGTGCAAGCTGTGGAAAAAGTTGTTCCAGATATGAAAAAAGCTGGAGCAGATGTAGTAGTAGTTCTTTCTCACTCAGGTATGGGAGATGCTACTCATGAGGTTGGTGAGGAAGATGTAACCTACTTATTGACTAAAGTAAATGGCGTTGATGCGATTATCACTGGTCACGCTCATCAAGTATTCCCTGGAAAAGTAGATGCTTCTTTAACTAATGTGGATATTGCAAAAGGAACTATGAACGGTGTTCCAGTAGTAATGCCAGGTAAATTCGGAAGCCATTTAGGTGTAATTGATTTGACATTGGAAAAAGACGGACAAGGCTGGAAGGTTGCTTCATCTAAAGCTGAGGTTCGTACGATTGCAAAGGATGCATCTGATGTAGACCAAACAATCGTGAATGCAGTGAAGGAGGCTCATGAAGGGACTATTTCTTATGTGCGCCAAGCTGTTGGAACAACAACGGCAGATATTCATAGCTACTTCTCACAGGTGCAAGATGACCCATCCATACAAATCGTAACCAATGCACAAACGGAATATGTAAAAGCAAAGCTTAAAGGTACGGCAAATGAAAAACTTCCGGTTCTTTCTGCTGGAGCTCCTTTTAAAGCTGGAACAAGAAGCGACCCAGAATATTACACTTATGTACCTACAGGTGAGTTAGCAATTAAAAACGTTGCAGACCTATACTTGTATGACAATACAATCTCTACTGTAAAGGTTACAGGAGCTGATGTGAAAGAATGGTTAGAAATGTCTGCAGGACAATTCAATCAAATCAACGCAACTAAAAAAGATGAGCAGCAGCTTATTAATACAGATTTCCGCTCATATAATTATGACGTGATTGATGGAGTAACATATGAAATTGATGTAACACAACCAGCTAAATATGATCCAGACGGTAACTTGGTGAATAAGGATGCTTCGCGTATCGTTAACCTTCAATTCGACGGCAAGCCTATTGACTTGAAGCAGCAATTTATCGTAGCAACAAATAACTACCGTGCGAACGGAACATTCCCGGGTGTGCGTAATGCGACAGAAACAGAAGTATACCCAGATGAAAACCGTCAAGCAATTATAGACTTCATCCTAGAGAAGAAAACAATTGACCCTTCTGCAGACGGAAACTGGAAATTTGCAACACTTCCATCAACTGCAAAAATCATATTCGAATCTTCTAAAAACGCAGCGAAGGTACTTCCTGCTGACGGAAGCATTCAATATATTGGTGAAGGTACTGACGGATTTGGTAAGTACTCTATCAAATAAATAAAAACATAAAAGATCCTTTCTAGCGCTCTGGCTAGGAAGGATCTTTTATACTTTGAGCTATTCTACTTTAAATTCAAACTTCTTTACATAGTTACATTGTTCACATGCCATCCCATTTTGTTTGCTAGTATCGGGATCTTGATAGTAGATTAAATCAAATCCGCAAACATCGCATTCCATTTGATGAAAAATAATACGTGGACCTATAACTGAGTCAAGTAAATTAGTAAATTCTATATGTTGCATTCTCCATGCTCCTTATTGTTGGTATGTATAAATATAGCAAAAACGTTTTTCAAAATTCGTCGAAATTTGGAGGAAACTAAATTATTTCCGTAGACAATTTATTTTGTACTTGGATTACATGAAGCCATAATAGTTGAAAAATAGCCGACATTTTTTCTAGCAGGCTCTAAATTCCACTCGCCCTTAGTTTTTGCAAAATCGAAATGACAATCAAATTGATTTTGTAATCCACTTATATTGCTCCATTTTTCATCATACTTATGAAGATCGACAAGTTTGTTCCACGCATCCAATCTCTTTAATGTCGAAATTTCATAGTTAGCAGAAGTTAATAGATAAGGACTAGGTATCATGCTGACAGAATCTAGTTTGCCTCTTGTAATCCACTGATTTTTAGAAAAGTAGGTAGTAATATCTGGACTGGAAATTTCTATATCAATAGTTACTGGGTCTAAAAGTTTATTTGTTTCAATTTTTAATTCGAGTATGTTTTTATTTTTTACATTTGTAGTCACTTTTAATTTGTTTTGAGCTTTTTCTGTTGAAATGAAAAATAAACCGATAGATTCATTTTTCTTATTGAATATATGTCCTGCATTGTATTGCTTCCCTGAATCCTCTTTGTAGAGAACTAGATATTCATCATTATAGAAACTAAAAGGAATTTCTACTACGGTAGATGATGTTGAAGGAAGTACTGTAATAGATTGTTTTATACGAGCATCTTTTTTTTCTTTTATAGTTTCTTTAGGCAAAATTATAAAAGGAGAAACCTTTTGAGTAGTCGGTGACCCAACGCCTATTTTGTTTCCTGAAGATGTAGTTATAAAGGCATTGTTGTTTGATGGATGTGCAGAAGCAGTACTACCAAATAACGTTAGTGAAGCGAAAAATACGATGAATATGTACCTATTAAATTTCATGATATAAATTACCCTTCTATGTTTTATAAATTACATTATAGCAGGACTTATTTCATAAAAAAAGACATTTTTAATTAAAAAAAGGAAAAAAATTTATTTAGATTTATTAAATAGTATTAATGGCTTATTCTTTGTGACTAAAAAAAGTCTAAACAAATAGTTCTAGTTTTTTAGGCCTATTATTTCAAATGTATTACAGGTGCCAGGCACCTGTAATACATTTGAAATAAGTTGGAGGGTATTTTGTTATTTTTTTCTTAAATATATGTTATTCTAGTAAGTAGAATTAATATTCTGATATTAAGGTGGAGGGCTTATGACAATGGAAATTAAAAGGTATCTCTCTTTGTTTGTAATTACAGTTTCTTTTATTCTTCTTACTAGTGTGTATGCTGAAGCCGCGGTAAAAGTCATGTGGGGAAAAACAGAATTAAAAGTAGGGCAAATTGGAAAAGTAACTGTACAATCTAATACAACTCTTTGGAAAATAGGTCCGGATCAGTCATTGATAAAGGTGAGAGATTTGAAGAAGGGAGAGGAGTATCGAGTGTATCGTTATACAAATGATCACAATGGTCTTTATGGGGTAGGCGGAGGGAACTTTGTGAAAAAGGATATTTCTATTAAATATGAAACACCTAGCAAAGCTAAATTAAAGCAGTTAAACGGTGACAAGCCGGATGTAGTAGAAACTCCTGCTAACCCAAAACCTGGCGATACTCTCCCAGTTGAGCCACCTATAACCGATAAGGTGGAGGTTATTTCTGTGGATTAATGAAGTGACTGTCTTATTATAAGGGGCAGTTTTTATAAAAATTTTATACTTCTAGAAAATATACCGTGAACTTAATGTTCGCGGTATTTTTATTATTTAGAGCGAAACCACTCTAGTATATATCCGGATTATTAGTTATAACAAGGCAAGTAATTATTCAATAATCTTAAAGTCCAATTAATTGTACATTTAAGCAGGAGGATAAATATACTTTTATCGTTCGTACTCAATGTAAAAAAGGTCTTAATCGGAACGCTTGATAAAGTCAGGTTCCGTTTTTTTTGTAGGCACACGTTTTCGGAAATTTAAGGATAATAAAGGAAATTAAATAAAATTAATTGGTAAAAAATTCTTCCTTAATTTAGTAAAAATTTTACCTGAATTTACATGTTATGATTAAACAAAAAGAAGGAGCATAATACTATCTATGATTAAAGCTACTAAAATTGCAGTTATTGCCACGGTCTTTATTGCTACGGCCCCCGTCCCTTCAGTTAATGCTGCTGGGAATGTAAATCAGTTAGTCACCAATGCGATAAACGCAGGCACTATATTAAAATGGGCAATATCTGTTGAAGGCTTTGCGAACTTTAAAACAAGGCCGTATGCGGAATATAATACAACGAAAAATTACATAGAAGCTGCCGAAAAAGCTTCGTCACAACTTTCCCAATCGGAAAAGTTAAATGTGCAAGCTAGATTGGTCGATGCTAAAATACAAGTAAAACGAGCACAGGCATACATAGACGCAATCACCTCCAGTGAAAAAATTAAAGAACTCACCAACAATATGAATTCATCTATAGCATCGGGGGAACTTGATAGGATTGAGGCAACGTACCATTTGGCAACTGCCGAATATCGAAAACAAACTAAGCTGCTAGATCGAGTCTATGGGCAGTCCACACGTGATGGAATTCGGAACTCAGTGAAGCCTACTTTTGAAGCACTAATGAATTCTGTTCAATATGATGTAACTATACATATGCATTTAGAAAAGGCGAAGAAATTACTAAAGGAAGAAAAATACATAGAAACCGATCTTGAATTAATGAAGGCTTATGAATACTTAAATGGCTATAAGGATAGCTTAAGTTTTTACTCAAAGTTACAAAATAACTATGAATCCACACTAAATTCAGTTCCGTTGCTTCCACTTTTTGCAACTACAGATGGAAAAAATACTGTGACTGTGAAACTATCTAAAGCTCTGTTAACCAACTCTTCTAATTTAGAGGCTGGCCAGTTTAAAATTTCCGGGGAAATTGTTCAGCATGCCAGATTATCGGAGGATAAGAAGTCCATTACATTAACAACCACCGATTTAAACGGAGACACTGATTATTTACTTACCTGGAAAGGAAGTGAAATAATCTTTACTACACCAGAGGTTCCGGATAATTCTGGTATATTGTTAAATGATTTAGAGGAGCGATATCTCGAAACTACAGATACGCATGTATACATCGCTAAACTTACGAACAGTGATAATTCTCCTTATAATGGCCGGGTAAGAATAAGTCTAGCAAATAATAATGGAGAACCAACGACTGGAGTAATAACTTCAGTAAATGGCCACGTAGAAGAAGCGAGTCAGGAGTGGAGATCCTATGCGGATCAGAATGGACATGTTGTTTTCACTGTTACGGCAGGTGCTGGTACATATACTAATGTGCAGCCAACCATTCAAAAGCTAGATGGCAATGAAACGAGTAAACAAGCAGCGGTCACTCATTTTTATCAGCTGCAAACTAACTCAGGTGTATATGATTTTCAGATAGAAAATGAAACCATACATAAGGAAGCTGGTTATATAGTAGTTAATGGGATGAAATATAAATGGGATGCGAATGATTTATTCTTTATTCATGGTCAGCTTATCTCTAAGGAAGAATTTGAAAGAGCTTTGACTAAGGGAGATATGCTAACCTTGGGCTATGATGTGAGATTAGAGAATGCATCCACTTGGAATATAGTATCTGATATCACTCAACACGCAGCTGTAAAAATTACAAACCCGGCTCAAAGCCCACTTACCTTTGATGGTTCTTTCTATGAAATAAGTGGCACAGCACACCCAGGTAACAAGGTGAAGGTTTATCGGAACAGTGTTTATGTAGGAATGGTAACAGTAGATGAAGATGGATATTGGAGCCTAGGAACAGTAAGCCTTCTTCAAAATATGGAAAATACATTTGTTGCCTATCAGTATACACCTGGACAGGACGGAATTGATGGTGAAGGGGCAATCAATACTGCAACTAATACTATTTTGGAAGGAGCTTTTGCCTCTACAGCAATTACTTACCATGATGAAGGATCTAATGGTATCTCTATAACAGACACGTTTGATTTTTCCTTTTTGAATCCTTCCTACGGTCATTCTTTTAAACGGTCATTATCTGGAACGTTAACTATTAATGACGGGTTAGGGAAATCTGTTGTGGTTAAAGTAGATTACATAGACGGGAACACATTAAAGGTAATCGACTTTATCTCCAGAGAAGAAGGCTTTAACTTTAAATCCTCTTTGTTTGTTATTACGTCCACTACAGGAATAATTAATCAAGACCAGTTAAAGTATAGTGTGGAGGCTTCAAAATTAGAGGGAACACTTCTAAAAAAGACATCCTATTAAGCTATTCCTCGACATATTTCCCGGGGAATTTTATTAAAGCAGAGGATAGTTTTGTCTAGGAAAAATTATTAAAAAATATTTATTGGGTTTCTGACCGGTTTCGACATTTTTTTTAGTATCCTTTCTATAGAATATAAAGTAGCAATATCTAATATTGAAAAAGGGTGATAAAGTGCTAAAGGTAAATGTTATTCTAGGTAAAACATCCTTTACGGAGTACATGATTAAAAAATTACAGGAGGACTACGAGAATATCCTAATTGTCATGGACTATAATCATTTGGATGAAACGGAGCCCATTATTGAAAACGGAGCTCTCTATTGTTCGCCGAATCAAGCAAAAACTTACATAGAAATTGCAGGAGAAGTTTCATTTCATCGATATGGTTACGTTAAACCACGGCTTAATAACTAAGAACAAGCAAATAGTCGTTCATGGACAAACCATGAACGACTATTTTAGCGAAGGACAGCCTCATCTTAATTGGATTTTATTGCTTTTTCCGGAAGTCTATAGATTAGTAACATAAAGTGTTGGAAAAAGGGTAAACTATTAGAAAATATTCCGTAAGTAGCAACAAAATGTGAGGAGGAGCTAGAGATGAAAATTCGTATAGAATGGACCTATACTACGCCTAGAGGAGCAGAAACATTTTTTCGCTCAGATGAAATGCCTGTTGCTCAGGCGCTTCTCATGGCGGAGGATATACAGAAAACTGGCAGGGTAAAACATCTAGATTTCATCGATCAGTATGATAGTTCATGGATGATGAAGGAGTTAAAAAGCTATCTTAAAAGTATCGAAACCGAGCCACACAATGTACGTGTATTTTTTGATGGGGGTTTTGACATACAAACAAAGATATCAGGCATGGGATGTGTTATCTATTATGAACAAAACGGAAAATTCTATAGACTTCGAAGCAATGCGCCATCCGAGCATTTAATATCAAATAATGAAGCAGAGTATGCAGCACTCAATATGTGCTTACAAGAGCTAGATATACTAGGTGTTAACCATATACCTGTGACATTTATTGGGGATTCCCAAGTGGTCATTAACCAATTGAGTGGAGAGTGGTCAGTGATTGAGCCAAGTCTTTCAGGATGGGCAGATCGTATAGAAGCGAAAATGAAGAAACTAGGAATTGATCCCACATACGAGCTAATTCCCCGTAAAGAAAATAGCGAGGCAGATCGATTAGCAACCCAGGCGTTAAACGGGATAGAAATCCTGGCAAACAGCGAATTATTATAAAGCTACTTAGAGCAAATTCAAGGCTTAAATTACAGTAGAAAAACCCACATCCAATAAGTCAAGGATGTGGGATTTTTTATGGCATGTATTAACGAAGATTCATCTCGTTTGGATGAGAGCCTTTTCGTCGGTCCTTATTTAAGTTGTTAATAAGTTCTATATCATTATTGGTCAGCTCAAAATCAAAAACCTGGAAATTCTCTTCTATTCTAGAAGGAGTCACCGATTTAGGAATAACGATTGTATTGTTTTGTAAATGCCAACGCAGCACAATTTGTGCAGGTGATTTGCCATGTGATTTTGCAATTTGTTGAATAGTCTCATCCTGCAAAACTTCTCCACCTTGGTCAAGTGGGCTCCAAGCTTCCACAAAAATATCATGTTGGGCGCAGAAATTCTTAATTTCATTTTGCGCTAAGTATGGATGGCATTCAATTTGGTTCAATACAGGCTTAATTTCACACTCTTTTAATAGACGCTCTAAATGTTCGACTTCAAAATTACATACACCAATTGCTTTTACGCGCCCTTCTTTATAAAGCTTTTCCATAGCTTTATAAGTCTCAACATATTCATCAAACTGGGGAGTCGGCCAGTGAATTAAATACAAGTCCACATAGTCAAGCCCTAAACGTTCAAGACTCTCATCAAATGCACGTAATGTATTATCATAGCCTTGGTCGCTGTTCCAGACCTTTGTAGTGATAAATAACTTCTCGCGAGGAACATCTGAATCCTTTAAAGCTTTTCCTACACCATGTTCATTTTTGTATATCATTGCAGTATCAATTGAACGATAGCCCACTTCAAGGGCTGTGGAGACAGCAGCAGTTGCTTCATCATTAGGTACTTGCCAAACTCCGAACCCTAGCTGAGGCATTGTTAATCCATTGTTCAAAGTAATAAAGTTCATTCTACATTTCTCCCATCCTGCTTAGATTAGTTTACTTTTGTTATTACCCTTTAAGTTTAATAGATAATCTTACAAGACGCATCTATTTGGTATTAAGATGAAAAGCCTGTACTTTGCAAATAACAAAGTACAGGCTTTTCATCATTATTTAGGTGGCATTCTTTTAGTGTTTTCTTGTTTAGCGGGGGAATCATTGTTATCTTCCTGCAGAGATTCCTCCGTAATTGGTGCTTGTTTCTTTTTTTGTGATTTAGGGAAATCTTTTTTGCCATTCCCGTCTTGTACTTTTTCATTGTAATATTGCACGCTTGTCATTACACCTTCTTCAATCATACGGTTATCATCTGGATCTCCAGGATCCGAGAAACCTGCTTTTGTCATTTGAGTAGGTGCGTGTCTTCGTGAGTCTCTATAAGATTCCACTTTAGCTTTAGTGTTTTTCATTGCAACCTTTGCTTTTTCACGATTTTCTAATTTATATAAATACATAATGGCGAAGGCAGCGATGCCTCCAATGAGTACTGCTTGCTTGTCGATTTTTGACATTCCTATCACTCCCTCTTGGTCTTGTTCTAATAATACCCATTTAAAAAGTTAACCAAACACAGAAAAATTTAAATGTGCTGGAGCTATTTACTAATGTAACGTTCTTAAAGCAGTAAATTCTTAGGTATTCTAAACTTATAAAAATAAAAACAAACGGTGGCACAAACGCTAAGAGGATTTCATTTACCAGTAATGATGCAGTTAATTACTCATCTCCTTCCTCAATTTTTTTAGCAACCGTTCTTTGCGTTTTTTTATACCGGAAAGAGATATTCCGGCTTTTATTGCAGCTTGCTGTAGGGAAACTTCTTCAACATATATCCATAGTAATAATTCTATTTCATGGGAAGGAAGTCTTTTTAACACGGTTGGCAATTGCTCATTTTCTATATGCAAAAGCTGGTCATGATCTATCAGATTGCTCAACCGGTCATGTTCTAGTAATTGAAATCGTTCTTCTATGAGGTTTTCTTTTTTTAATTCATCTAGCATTGCTCCATAAATGGTTCTATAAGCAAATGGAGTAAAATCTCCTTTCGAAGAGTCATATTTTATCCAAGCCCTCCATAGAGCGATAAATCCTGCTTGTTTGAATGCATCATGATTTTTATAAATGTTTAATCTTCTTAAGCAGGCAGAAATCATTGGTTTATATTTCTCTAGAACCTGTTCAAAATTATTCACTATATATCCCTGTTCCATCATGCATGATTGTTTTTTCCTAGGTAGCAACAATATAACCTGTCAAAATAAAAGGAGCGAATAACCGAATTTAAAGTATGCCTGGGGAAACGTGAAGAACATACTAAGAAATCTTAATATAAGATAATAAAATATATAAAATTACATAATATATTAATAATTACAATTATTCAGTATAATTTAACTATACAAGAGATAAATGTTTTAGTATTATTTAACTAAGGAGAAACTTGGGGAGGGAGTTAGCTGATTTATTGTGATTCTTTGTTCATAACGATGAATACTCTTATGCTTGAGTCAGGTTTTACTAATGGATATAATTCCAGAATAACTACTAAGCATGGGATCCTTCAATCCAATTTATCAGTGGTTCAATTGCTAGAAAATGCTTGTCTTCGTCATGCTTCTACACTAGAAGGTCGAATACAGGCGACTAAAAGGTTAATGAGTTATTTTCAAAAACCTCCAATTATAATAGAACCAGGGAAGATTGCTGCTTTTCCAACGATGTCCTATAATAATTTGGAGTGTATATGGATATTTAATCACTTGTTTCATATAGAGGAGCTAGGACAAGGGGAATGTCTTCTTACGTTTTATAACAGAATGACTGTTAAGGTTGCCGCTTCCAAATACGTCCTTATTAAACAACAGGAAAGAATGCACGCGATGATTAATACTTTTGGCTTGTTAGGCAGATACTCCGACATACAAGGATGACTTATTGCTGACTGCTTGACGAAAAAATATATAGGGTTTCTCCTTGAGGAAACGACTGTTGGCTCCATACGCAGTCGCTTTTTTTATGAAACAATAAAATTTGAAGTTCATATTATTGTCAAAAATAACTATACTTTTAAGTCTAAATATCTATTATGATAAATGAAGATAGAAAATAAGAACTATTCACAATACTAAGGGGAGAAAATGATGGATACAGCTAATGTGTACATAGATTATCAGCTTAATATGGAGGAAGGTACTTCTCTCATTAATGTTCTTGCGCAGGGAATTGTATATGAGGATGGAACAGAAGAACCAATTCAAATCGGTGAAGCTTGCTTACATTTATTCAATACGCAAAAGAGTTCTTATATAGAAGTTTGTGGTGAAGCAGATTGTTTATCTAAAAGTTTATCCTATTCTCTCCGAAACTTAGACAGGTTATGCGATATTAATAAACTCTCTGGACTTATTGCGATTTTTCATTCTTTAAAAATTGATGCTAGCTGGAGTGGCAAGGGGGTTGGTCAAGTTTTTTATAAGAAGATTGAGGAGCAGCTTGCTTTATTAAATGTTGAAATGATCTTACTTACCACCTGTGAAGATGAAATAAGTAAGGATAATACTAGCGAACTACCTGTTTATTTTAAACATCTTGGCTTTTACCCATTTCAACAAAGCGGAGAACCTATTATGTACAAAAAGCTTTTAAATCCATATATTAAAATATAGAAAACAGCTGAGTTTTTCAGCTGTTTTTCTTAAGAATAGAGGATAGTTTTAAATTCTTGCTGCGATGCCTTGTCCCTTTAGGTCAAATAGGAAAGTTGTATTATGTTGAAGCATTCTCAGCTAATATTAATAACTTATTTTCTTTATTAAGCGATCAAATAAGCACTTAGAAAGCTGTATGAGCTTCAAATTAAAAAGCAGAAATAATTAATCAGGCTTTAAAAATTGCATAGATGGAACACGAATCTTAAATCAAACAATCTTTAAATATCTTCCAACTGGATCTGATAAACTTTTTTAGGTCTCCCTCTCAGCTTCTTTTGCTGTTGAGTAGTAACAATTGCAGCACCACTCTCCTCTAATTTTTTTAAAACTCGGTTGGCAGCTCTTTCGGTAATACCTAAATGAATGCTTAAATCCTCTGCCGCAAGGATGTTAGTTTGCAATTTGTCCATCACGGCTATTATTTTTTTTATTTGTAGCGACGAGGTGTGTAATTTTGCGCTTAATAGTTCTATTTTGGAATCGTATTTTGTGTCTACAAGAATCTGCTCCTCGTTACCTAAAGGTCCTATCAAATGAGCTTCCTTTGTTAATATGTAAGATTGTGTTTCGGTTGCTGTACAAAGATGAGATGCCTTTTCTGCGTTTAACTGAGCAACCTGTATGGAATGACCAATTCCCCAACCAATTTTAACTGCAAAGGGTAGTTCGGTTGTTAGAAAAGTAACTAGCTGACATTGTTTCATTTCCCCGGTAATAATTTTGAAATCGCTAAAGTTTGTAATAATTTCATAATACAGAGCGCTTTGATGAATGATAAACTTCATATTATTCTTTCTGCTGAAATCTAATATCGCCTTATAAAGTGACATTTGGCGGTATTCTAAATCTCGGATATTATCGCGGCTGATGGTAAACTCCAAATGGGCAATGACTACTTGATTTTCGATTAGTTGTAGAAGTTGAATTTCTTTTAGTAATGCCTCAATCTGGATAATCATACTTCTTTCTGATGGAACAACTAGTATAAGGTTAACTCCGTAAGGCTTTAACATGTCAGGTAGTCGGCTTAGTCTAGTCATACATACATCTACTTTATTTTCCTGCCATAGCTTTATGTGATATTCTGACATTTTTTCGTACACTTGCTGATCAGCATAAGATTGCATAGTAGCTCCAAAGATATATGGAAAGTCCTCCTCGGTTGTCCATTCCTTTACCCCTAAATAATCGTTCTCATCATATAAAAAATCAATCAAACATCTTTTCATTTGAAAGTCTTTGTTAGTATACATATACTCCGTCAATGTGCGATAGAAATCATTTGGAGTGACATCAAAATGCAACATAGGGATGTCAACTTGAGGGAAGTGCTCTTTCACAAAAAAATGTGGGATTTGACCACTAAATAAAATACCGTCGACTAAGGTAATTTGCTTTAAAAATATCTCTTTTAAATGTTCAAGAGATTCATATATCCTAAAAATATATTCACAAGGATCAGTCGGAAGAAATTCTACCTTCTTGACCCATCCCAGTGAGTTTTCAGTCGTAAAAATTAATATACGAGCCATTGTTTTAATGTTCTCCTTTTTCTAAAAATTTGTTGAATTTTGTTTTATTATAGTTTACCCTATTGTTTAAAGACAGGTGCAAAAAGTGTCTTTTAATAACAGAAGGGGTGATTATTATTACAACTAACAGTGTAGAGGTGAATGAGAACGGCAAGTTTTCCAAGTTTCTATCTTTGATTGAAAGGATAGGTAACAAGTTACCAGACCCATTTATTCTTTTTTTCTATCTAACTCTTGCATTAACGATAGTTTCTTGGATTTTAAATTTCTTCCAAGCAGAGGTCATCCATCCGAATACTCAGGAAACGGTTGTAGTTAAGAGTATTTTGTCAGGGGAAGGTCTGCAGTTTATTCTAGCTAATACTCTTACAAATTTTACTAGTTTTGCTCCACTTGGTCTAGTACTGACGATCATGTTGGGAATTGGATTAGCTGAAAAAGTAGGCTTGTTAGAAATGCTTATGAAGCGTGCAATTGTTAACACACCTAAAAAAATTATTACCTTTGCTGTATTCTTCATTGGTATTTTAGGAAATATTGCTTCAGATGCTGCTTTCGTAGTAATTCCGCCATTGGCTGCCTTAGTTTTCTTATCGGTCGGAAGACATCCTCTTGCTGGTTTAGCTGTAGGGGTAGCGAGTACCGGCATTGGTTTTACAGCAAATGTACTTATTGCTGGTACGGATGCATTACTTTCCGGCATTTCCACAGAAATTGCTAAGGGAATAAATCCCGACGTAATAGTAACACCTTTAGATAATTGGTTTTTTATGAGTGCCTCTACGTTTTTACTCGCAGCTGTAGGTACGATTATTACTGAAAAATATGTTGAACCGCGCCTTGGTACTTATACAGGGGAGCAACAAGCGTTTACAAAAGAAATTAGTCCTCTGGAAAAGAAGGGCTTACGTAATACGCTAATTGCTGCCATTATTTTTATTGCCATTGTAGTTATTGGTATGCTAATTCCTAATTCACCACTTTTAAATGAGGATGGCACTCTTTTACGCTCTCCATTTTTGTCAGGAATTGTTCCAATATTATTCTTGTTCTTTGTAACTGTTGGTATTGTATATGGCGTTTCTATTAAAAAAATACAATCCACAGCTGATGTACCTAAAATTATGACAGAGGCTATTGGTAGTTTGTCTGGTTACATAGTGTTAATCTTTATGATTGCTCAATTTGTTGCCTATTTTAACTGGTCTAATATAGCCATTTGGTTAGCCGTCAATTGTGCGGATATTTTGAGTGCACTCAATATGACGAATATTTTTGTCATTGTATTATTTGTTATTTTGGTTGCATTTCTAAGTTTATTTATCATCAGTGGTTCGGCATTATGGGCACTAGTTGGTCCAGTGTTTATCCCAATCTTTATGCTATTAGGGTATCATCCAGCGTTTATCCAGCTTGCTTACCGTATCGGGGAATCCTCGACGAACATGGTGACTCCCTTAAATCCTTATTTTGCGATTATCTTATCGTTTATGCATATTTATGATAAGAAAGCAGGTATTGGTACGCTTATGTCGTTAATGATTCCATATACGATCATCTTCTTAATCGTATGGATAGCTCTAATGTTAGTTTTTGCATTTTTCGGAATTCCGATTGGACCAGGAGTGTCTTTATATTTATAAATAAATGAATGAGGAGTGAACGTATTGAATTTATTTACAATCCCTTCTAATTCATTGAGGCAAATGATTGCATGGAGAAGAGATTTTCATAAGTATCCGGAGGTAGGCTGGACGGAGTTTCGTACAGCCTCAATTATCGCCTATGAACTGCAGAGTTTAGGCTTTCAAGTGCAGGTTGGAAAAGAAGTGGTTTTGGAGGAACGCATGGGTGTCCCTTCAGAGGAAATTTTGACGAAGGTTTATGAAAGTGCTAGAACGAATGGCGGAAATATTGGATTTATAGACAAAATGGTCGGTGGCTATACTGGAGTAGTAGGTACGATAGAAGGAACTAAAACAGGACCAACGATTGCCTTCCGTTTTGATATGGATGCTTTAGACATTTTGGAATCAAAAGAAGCAGGTCATGCTCCTGAGTTAAACGGGTTTAGCTCTACTCATGCTGGAAGGATGCATGCTTGTGGTCATGATGCCCACAGCTCGCTAGGCTTAGGACTAGCAACCGTACTATCGCAAAATAAAGAAAAGATAGAAGGTACCATTAAAATTATATTCCAGCCAGCAGAAGAAGGGGTTCGTGGAGCAAAATCGATGGTAGATGCAGGTGTTGTGGATGATGTCGATTATTTCCTAAGTATGCATGTTGGCACCGGTGCCCCTTTAGGTACAGTTATTGGGGGATCAAATGGGTTTTTAGCTACTTCCAAAATAGATGCAAAATTTACTGGGAAGGCTGCACACGCTGGAGCAGAACCTGAAAAGGGAACAAATGCATTATTGGCAGCAGCGTCTGCAATTCTTGGTCTCCATTCTATTTCACGACATAGCGGAGGAGCCTCGCGGATTAATGTAGGAACTTGTGTGGCAGGGGATGGCCGAAATATTATTCCCTCTCATGCCACATTGAAGCTAGAAACTCGTGGTGAGAATAGCGAGGTGCATACATATGTTCATGACCAGGCTATTTCTGTATTAGAAGGAGCAGCCCTAATGCACGGTGCAAACCTTTCCTATGAAATTGTTGGAGCCGCAAGAACCTGTTCGTCTTCAAGAGAATTGGCAGAACTTGTGATAAAGGCAGCCAAAGATGTGTCAGATGTAAATCAAACAATTCCAATTGCTGATTTTGCAGCTGGCTCTGAGGATGCGACATTCATGATGGAGCGTGTCCAACAAAATGGCGGTCTGTCCACTTATTCCATTTTTGGTACTACACTAGCAGCTGGCCATCATCATGAAAAATTTGATATCGACGAAGCGGTGCTACCCATTGCATTGCATACTTGGTTAGCTACAATCGAACAAATTTATCAACATGAAAGAAGGGGCGCTAATGATTAACATAGAAGATCAAATTGCTAGTTTAATAGAGTCATATCAAGAAGAAGTTATTCAATTGAGTGATCGCATTTGGGATATTCCTGAAACACGCTTTCAAGAATATAAATCGTTTAAGATATTGAGTAATTTTCTAGAGAGAAAGGGCTTTAAGGTAGAGCGTGGAATAGGTGACATTGAGACAGCATTTACTGCTACCTATGGTGACGGTGGACCGGTCATCGGCGTATTAGGTGAATTTGATGCGTTGTCTGGTCTTAGCCAAAGAGCAGGTTCGCCAGTAAGAGAGCCACTCATTGAAAACGGCAATGGCCATGGCTGTGGGCATAATTTATTGGGAACTGCAGGCATTGCCGCAGCCCTTGCTTTAAAGGATTTAATAAAAGAAGGCAGAGTGAAGGGAACGATTAAATACTTTGGATGCCCTGGAGAAGAAGGCGGGTCAGGTAAGACATATATGGTTCGTGATGGAGTGTTTGAAGGAATTGATGCCGCTCTTACATGGCATCCAAATTCATATTCAGGAATATTTTCTTTTTCATCTCTTGCAAACTATCAGGTATATTTCTCGTTTGAAGGGAAGGCAGCCCACGCAGCAAACTCACCTCACCTTGGCAGAAGTGCTTTAGATGCGGTGGAGCTTATGAATGTCGGGGTTAACTATTTAAGAGAGCATATTATCTCAGAGGCAAAGGTTCATTATGCGATAACCAATTCAGGGGGAGCATCACCAAATGTTGTGCAATCAGATGCGGAGGTATTGTATTTAATCCGTGCCCCTCATTTAAAAGATGTGGAATCCATCTACCAGCGTGTTGTTAAAATTGCCGAGGGAGCTGCATTAATGACAGGCACCAAGATGACCGTGAAATTTGATAAAGCTTGCTCTAACTATATCCCTAACCATGCGTTGAATGTTGTAGTAAATGAAAAGCTACAGTACTTTGGCTTGCCTACTTATAATGAAGAAGAGATGGCATATGCTAAGGCGATGGCTGCAACGATTACTGCCGAGGAAGTGGAGGCTGCAGTGATTGATGCAGAAAAGCTTTCGGCATACACAGTATCGGAAGGATTTTATTCTGAGGAATCACCATTTTTCACTGAAATCATTCCTTATGTGAAAAATCGTGAGGTTATGCAAGGTTCTACGGATGTTGGCGATGTCAGTTGGATCGTTCCAACCGCTCAATTTTTCACGACTTGTTTTGTAGCAGGAACACCGTTGCATACATGGCAGCTTGTTTCACAAGGGAAAACCACTTTGGCACATAAAGGTCTCCTCAATGCAGGTAAAGTAATAGCAGCAAGTGCAGTGGAACTATTTGATAATCCACAGCTCATTGATGAAGCGAAGAAAGAATTGTTGAAGCAGGTAGGAGATGGGTACAAAAATCCTTTACCGGCAGATTTACGCCCAAGCGTCATATAAAATAGAAAAGCCCTATGACAATTAAGTTTGTCATAGGGCTTTACATGTGATGATTTGGTGTTCGTTTTTATTTTATTCAAAAGTTCTGGGCTGCTTTACGACAATGCCTTCCAATTGGGACAACTCCTGGCTGGCTGCTTTACTACAATCCGAGCCTAGTTTACGACAATCAGTAGCTGATTTACTACAATCAGTAGCCGGATTACTACAATCCCACGGTACTTTACGACAATGCCTTCTTGTTGGGACAACTCCTGGCTGCTTTACTACAATCCGAGCCTAGTTTACGACAATAGGTGGCTGATTTACGACAATCCCTTAATCGTTAAGTTAATTAATAGCTAGCGGCGAGCCTTCTTTTTATATATGTTTTACTTTTGCAGATGTAGCAGTGTTTTCATCTTCTTTGATATTATGCTTAGCCCAATAGGATGCTAGGAAGGTGCCAGTAATAACTTGCCAGGCTGAGGCAAAAGCGCTTGGTAAAGCCGCTAAAGGCGAGAAGTAACTATTAGCCAATGATACTCCAAGGCCTGAGTTTTGCATTCCAACTTCTATAGCAATAGCACGTTGGTCCTGCTTGGATAATTTAAATAATTTTGCAGCAATGTATCCTAGGAGTAAACCAAAGGCATTATGCATTAAAACAGCAACGAAGACTAATAATCCAGCTGTTGCGATATTTTCTTTGTTTCCTGCGACAATTGCTGAAATGATAATTGTAATAGCAACAATCGATACTAGAGGTAGTATTGGGATACTTTTTTCAGTTACGGAAGGCAAAAATTTACTAATAATCAATCCTAAAATAATTGGGACAATTATGACCTGTACAATGGACATAAACATAGACATCGGATCGACTGGAAGCCATTGACCTGCAAAAATCAGTAAAAGTAAAGGGGTCATAACAGGTGCCAGTATGGTAGAGACGCTTGTCATTGTTATAGATAATGGCACATTTCCCTTTGCTAAGAAAACCATGACATTAGAGGATGTACCTCCAGGGACACTACCGAGTAATACTAACCCTGCTGCCAAATCGGGAGAAAGCTGTAAAAGGTAAGCAATAACAAAAGCAATTGTAGGCATGATGGAAAATTGAGCAACCACTCCAATGAGGACTGGAATAGGATTAGTAAACACTAGTTTAAAATCTGAAGCTTTTAAGGTAAGTCCCATTCCAAACATAACTATTCCAAGTAAAATCGTTATGTAAGAAGAAAACATGGTAAAGGCACTTGGTATTATAAAAGCTAATATCGAAAACAGGATAACGATGAATGCAAAATACTTTCCCGCAACGTCGCTAATGGATTTAAGTGTTTTCATTACTTTCCTCCTAATTTATATGCTTGTGTCATATCATAAAACTGATTATATATTAATTTATTATATACACAACTATTTTTAACTGTTTTAATTTATGGCAAATTAAATTATTTGATAATTTAAAAGAGTTTGTCAAATAACTTTACCATATTAATCTATGAATGTTAATATGATAATAATTTATTAGAAAATAAGAGGAAGGAGTGAATATATGATACATAAAATTGCTTGTATTCCTGGGGATGGTATCGGTCCAGAGGTTATTGTCGAAGCGCAAAAAGTTCTTAAGCTTGCTAGTGATTTGCATGGTGGTATCACATTTGATATTACCCCATATAAATGGAATTGTGATTATTATTTAAAACACGGTAGAATGATGCCAGAAAATGGTCTTTCTATTCTAGAAGACTATGAGGCTATTTTATTTGGAGCGGTTGGAGATCCTAAAGTACCGGATCACATATCAGTATGGGAGTTAATCTTACCAATTAGGAGGAAGTTTCAACAGTATATTAATTTGCGCCCAATAAAGCTATTAAAAGGAATTCAGAGTCCTTTGGCAGGTAAAGGTGTTGATGATATAGACTTTGTGGTTGTTCGAGAAAACACTGAAGGAGAGTATTCAAATAGTGGTGGTCGTCTTCACACTGGAACACCTCATGAAGTAGTTGTTCAAAATAGCGTATTTACCCGCATGGGTAGCGAGCGAGTGATTAAATACGCATATGATCTTGCGCAGAAAAAAGGCTCCAAGCATTTATCCGTAGCTACGAAATCAAATGCAATCAATTACTCCATGCCGTTTTGGGATGAAGTCGCAAAAGAGATAGGAGAAGGGTACCCAGAGATTGAACCAAAATTTTATCATATAGATGCACTTGTAGCATTCTTCGTTACTAAGCCTGAAATCTTTGAGGTTGTTGTTGGCAGCAATTTATTTGGGGATATTTTAACGGATTTAGGTGCTGCTATTTCAGGCGGACTAGGTATCACACCGTCAGGGAACATCAATCCAGAGAAGAAGTATCCATCGATGTTTGAGGCAATTCATGGCTCTGCTCCAGATATTGCTGGGAAGGGCATTGCCAATCCGATTGCTCAGATTTGGAGTACTTCATTGATGTTAGAGCATTTAGGATATCCTGATTTGGCAAAAGTAATCGTGGATGGAATAGAAGACACGTTAGTCGAGGGTAAGGTCCGAACCCCCGACTTAGGAGGTAGTGCCAACACGACTGAATTTGCAGAGGAAATTATGAAACATATTATAAATTATGCATAGGAGGGATAGAGCATGGGCGTAGTAGAACATAAAATAATCGTAGTTACAGGTGCAGGCGGTGGAATGGGGAATGCAGTAGTGCGAGATTTGCTTGAAGAAGGAGCAATCGTAGTAGCACTAGATATTAATCTGGACCCCCTTAGTGATGTGACACATGCAAACTTACGAGTAATGAAAATTGATTTGTTAAATGAAGATAGTATCCAAAACGTCTTTAAAGAGATATATGAGGAGTTTAATAAAATTGATGGCTTGGTCAACATAGCTGGTATTGCACAAGCAGCAAAATCAATAGTAGATGTAGAACTATCTGAATGGCATAAGCTAATAAATATAAATGCTACGGCAATCTTTTTAACTTGTAAGGAAGCAGTTCGCTATATGAAGGCTGCTAAAAACGGGTCCATTATAAATGTAGGGTCAGTTTCTGTAACCAGACCGCGTCCAGGTCTTCAAAGCTATGTCGCTTCTAAGGGGGCAGTTGAGGCATTCTCTAAAGCACTTGCTTTAGAAACGGCGCCTTATAATGTACGAGTAAATGTATTACATCCAGGACCATCTGATACAAATATGCTTGGACAATTTTCATCACAAGAAGGGGAAGTAGTGTTAAATAAAAATATTTTTGCAGAGAGTGTTCCTCTAGGTAGATTGATTAAACCATCTGATATTTCCGCGACGGTTATTCATTTATTATCCGATGGAGCTCAAATCATAACAGGCTCCGTCATTCATGTAGACGGTGGAAGAAATATTTAAGGGAGGTAATTATCATGGATAACATCAAAATGCTAATTGGTGGAGAATGGATTGGCGGTGATGAATGGATTGAGGTTCGGAATCCTGCTTCAAATGATGTAATTGCTCAAATCGTCCGAGGTAATGCAGCCCATGCAGATCAGGCAGTCAATGCAGCAAGCAAAGCATTGAAAAGTAAAGAATGGAAAGCTATAAAGCCCTATGAAAGAGGACAGTTGTTAGTTGAATTGGCAAACTATGTTCGAGAGAATGCAGAGGAGCTAGCAGTGCTCGAATCTAATGATGTAGGGAAGCCACTGCCTCAAGCTAGAGGGGATGTAGAAGCAGCCGCCCGATATTTCGAGTTTTATGGAGGAATTGCCGATAAAGTATTTGGGGATAGCATTCCTATTGAAGAAAATTTGTTAAATGTCACAGTGGTGGAGCCAATAGGTGTAACCGTACATATTATCCCTTGGAATTATCCTATCCAAATTACAGCTCGAAGCGTGGGTGCGGCACTTGCGACAGGAAATGTAGTAATTGTAAAAAGCTCGGAGGATACGCCACTGTCTACAAATTTCTTAGCTAAATGGTTTCATGACAAGCTTCCAAAGGGTGTTTTCCAGCATCTGACTGGCTATGGTGCAGAAATTGGAGTAGCGTTAAGCTCCCATAAGAAAATAAACCAGATTACCTTTACTGGTTCTGTTTCCACTGGAATTTCAGTGATGCAGGCTGCCGCAGAAAATGTTGTTCCTGTCACACTAGAGTTAGGTGGAAAGTCACCTAATATTGTGTTTCAGGATGCTGATTTAGAACGTGCATTGCCTGCAATTGTTAATTCCATTACTCAGAATGCTGGACAAACTTGTTCAGCTGGGTCACGCTTATTAGTACAGGATACAATAGCAGATGAGCTGTTAGAGCAGCTTGTTATAAGGTTTGGAGAACTCACGGTAGGACCAGCCTCAAGCAATGCAGACGTGGGTCCAATCATTAACCAGAAACAATATACTCGAATTTTGGAGATATTGGATGTAGCGACCAAGCGTGGAAGGGTGTTAGTTGGTGGAAAAGCGATACAAGTAAGTGCCTTTGAAAATGGCTTTTATATTAGCCCCACAATCATTGAGGCGTCTAGTCATGATGATAATTATGTACAGGAAGAAATTTTCGGTCCTGTTTTAAGTGTTGTCCGCTTTCATTCAATAGAAGAAGCGATTGGGCTTGCCAATGATACGGAATATGGTCTCGTTGCGGGCGTATGGTCAAAGGATATTGACGTTGCTCATTATGTGGCTGCCCGTGTGGAGGCAGGTCAGGTGTTTGTAAATACATATGGAGCAGCTGGTGGTGTGCAGATGCCTTTTGGTGGCTATAAAAAGAGTGGGATTGGAAGAGAAAAAAGTCATTTAGCCGTTCAAAACTATGTGCAAATTAAAAATCTAGCAATTCATATAAAATTATAAAATGAAATAACCAATCTTCTGAGCAGAGATTGGTAGTTTTTTATAGGGGAGAAAGATTATTTTTAAAAAATCGGAACGATATGCCTAAACAGATTGCTAGGATGCGAGATTTCACCTATTTAGAAATAAAAACAAATAGTGTAGAATGATTCATGCTTTGTCATACATAAGAAAAAGGAGAATAATTTAGCATGACAGGAAACACTCACATCATTGGCGGTCTTGCAGCAAGTCTTGCTATTTCACAGGTAACAGATTATGACCCAGTGCTTTTAGTAGTAGGGGGTGTAATAGGAGCTATTTTACCGGACATTTGTCACGGTGGAAGTAAGATAGGAAGAACTTTCCCTTTCTTGTCCAAAATTATTAACAAGATTTTCGGACACCGCTCCTTCACACACAGTCTGTTATTTATATTACTATTAGCTGCTATGATGAATTATTTTAGTTGGAATAAGGCAATTATGATGGGGATATCCGTTGGAGTAGCTAGCCATCTTATATTGGACATGGCGACAAAGAACGGAGTAAAACTATTTTTTCCATTAAAGGTAACAGTACGATTACCAATTACGACTAGAACAGGTAGTATAGTTGAAAGTATTGTATTTGCCGTATTATCGTTATTGACAGTTTACTTTGGATATGGAGCTTTTACTAATTACTTTTAATGGATTGTTATCTTTTAATAAACGAGTAAAAATCTAATAGTAATTAAGCTTAATATACTGGAAAAAAGATAGGCAACAAAAGTTAATAATATATCTTTCTCGTGAAGCCTAACAAATTTCTTTAAATATCTTACACAGGTTTGATTAAGTCAGAAACTATTACCTAAAAAAGCAGAAGAATTATATTTACCTAAAACTCAATGTAAAAGACTCCACTTATAGCTTATGAGCTTTGGTGGAGTTTTTTGATAGTGAAAAATAATTCTTTTATTTTAAATCTATTTGTCTAGGTGACTTCCTTTCATAGTAAGGCTTTATCGTTCGGTTAACTTTATGGGCTAATAGTATGGAATATCTATTATTTTCATAAGTTTATTTGGGAGTAACATATATTAACTTAAGCGACAAACGAAAGGAAGGGAGAAATATTCAATGAGGGAAAAAATGAAAAGGATGACCGCTTCAGCAATGGTTGCTGCTTCTGCCATTGTTGTTGTGTCACCCACTTTGCAAGTGGAGGCTGCTATTAATATAAAACAGCTAGTGGTTGATGCCCAAAACGCAGGAAATGTGTTGAAATGGGCTATTTCTGTCGCAGGCTCTGCAGATGGAATAACTCAGCCATGGGAACAATTTAATAATGTTAAGCAAGCAATAGGAAATGCGGAGGCAGCAATTGCAAAGGAAAGCTTTTCAGAGAGATTGAAGTATGAATCTATGTTAATAGAGCCAAAAATTCAACTTCAGCGAGCTCAAGGTTATTTGGATGCTATTACGGCAAGCACTAAAATTCATGCCAAAACAAATGCACTTTCCTTAGCTGTACAGGCAAATAATTTAGAACAGGTGGAAAAAGCCTATCATGAAATGACTGCAGAATTCCGAAAGCAGACGATACTGTTAGATCGGGTTTATGGTCAGTCGACTCGTGATCGTATAAGAGGTGCAGTTAAAGGACCGGCTGAAAAGCTAATTGCAGAGTTAAAAAATGATGTGACGGTTCATATGCTAGCTAAGGGTGCAGAAGAGGATATGAGGAAGAACAGACATACAGAGGCCGCGAAAAAAATAAATGAGGCACAGGCCATTTTAAATGCTGAAACATTAAGATGGGAAAACAGCCTCCAAGCTAGAATAAATAATATCCAAACTATTTTACCGATTCAAGTTGTTTCTGTCTCTAGAGTGGATAACACAACTGTTCTTATTAAATTGAACCGGTCTATATCTTCGGTAAAGGCAGCTGAATTTACAGCTAATAATGGTATGACCGTTAGCAGTGCTACGTTAAGTGGCGATGGTTTTAGCGTTACATTAAAAACTTCCGTTCAACTTCCAGGCACGGCTTACACGATTAAATACAAAACTAGTTCAGTCAGTTTTACTGTTCCTGGTAATATTTCACCGATTTTTATTGGAGACCAAACTGTCCAACACAAAGAGACAACTGATGTTTTAGCGCTTACTGCTGCTTTTAATAACGCAAGTAACCAATCTATTCGGATTGATGTGCCAGCTGGTCTCAAATTGATTTCTGTTAATGGAGTGGCAAATAACACCGCAGGATCTAAGTCAGTAAATGCAACTACTGATAATAATGGGGTAGTCAGCATTGTATTCACCGCTAAGGATACTAGCACTCCAGCTTTGGATAAGACAGTTTCCTTTCATAAAATCAGTAAAAATAAAGTAGTAGAATCTCAAACTTCAGGAGTATTTAATCTTTATTCTCCTGCAAAGGAAGCTGCAATTACCAAGAAAAAAATAAGGTATATTGACATTAAAAATAATTATTTTGTGTCTACGGAAGGGGTCAAATATAGCTGGAAGCTTTATAATGATATATTCCAAAATGAAGGAGTGAATATTTCCTTAGATTCATTTAAAGCAGAGCTTGATATTGGTGATGTGATTAACGGGACCTATCATTTGACATCCAGTTCATTATTTAATATTTCCGCTAATGTCTCTGTAGCCCCAGTCAAGCTGGATACTAAGTTTAACGTTAAAGCAGGAACATCTGGTTATCGTGTTAACGCCAGCAAAATAGAGTTAAAAGGCACAGCACAGCCAAACTACGAATTATTCTTTTTCCAAAATAATGGGCTTTCTATTGGGAAAGTAAAGGCTGATAGTAAGGGGAATTGGACATTTACTGCAAATGTAGAAACAAATTCGATAACTGATTTCTCCATTCTTCAGCAACCAGCCGGAAAAGCAATTCCAGCATTTGTTGGATGGGGGGAAGTAGCTTTAAGAGTGATAGAAGGACCATTCTCAATTGGAGAAGTAAGTGAAGGGAAAACTAAGGATAACGACCTGGATAACGAAAAGATTACGTTTACGTTAGCACCAATAAAGTATTTAAATGGGGCAGTTCTAGCCCAAGATCAAGCTACTATTTCCAAACAGGCATCCATAATAGTGGTTGATGCAGATGGTACAAAGGTGAAATATACAAACAGCCAAAACAAAACTGTCTTTGCCACAGAAAAAAATGCTTTCTCTATTGACTTTGGTCCGATCAATCCAAAAAGAAACGGAGAGCAACTAATAGACAAAGGCAAGGATGGCAAACTATCTGGTCCATTATCTATTGTATCAATTGAAGGTGTTACAAACGAATACGGTCTAATGCTCAAAACCAAAAACGGAGACCAAATCATCAACTACTAAACAACAATATTACAGGCTTGTATCAGGTGCCTGGCACCTGATACAAGCCTGTAATAATTCTATTTAGTTATTATTGTACGCGAGCAAAACCAAAGCCAGAAGCGTAGTCGTCTCCAGTTGCTGCTCCGTATCCGCCTTTAATGTCTACTGCTTTTGCTCTATTTTGTAAGTTTGAGCGTAGTTGAGTATGAGACCATGAAGGATTTTGTGCCCAAATTTTTGCAGCTAATCCTGCGACATGTGGTGTTGCCATTGAGGTTCCGCTAATTGTGTTGTACCCACCGTTATACCAAGTAGAGTATACAGCTGAGCCTGGAGCTGAGATTTCGATGTCACCTTGTTGGATGACATAGTCACCGTCTGTGGAAGTATATCCGCGAGAAGAATAGTTAGCTACGCGATAAGTTCCATTTTCTTGTGTATTTTCAAGAGCTGCTACCGCTACTGCATTGACTAAAGCACCTGGGTAACCGATTGTTCCTTGTGCGTACCCAGAGTTACCAGCTGCAGCGATGATTAAAACACCTTTACCATAAGCGTAGTTAACGGCATTTGATATTAAACTATTATTTCCAGAAGATCCTAAAGACATATTAATAACTGTTTTTGTTCCTGTAGAAGAAGCTTGATCTGCAGCGTGTCTGATTGCTGCTGCAATATCGTCCGAATAACCAGAACCGCTATCGCTTAGTACTTTGTATGCCCATAGGTCAGCAGCAGGTGCTACCCCATATACTCCACCTTTGTCACTTCCTCCATCTGCGAGAGCTGTTCCCGCAACGTGGGTACCATGACCATTCCCATCCGCACAGCTATTATTGATGACTGTAGTTGCTCCAGTAAAGTTTTTACATTGTTCTACTCTATTAGCTAAATCTGGATGGGCTACATTTGCTCCAGTGTCCAGTACGGCAATATTGATACCACTTCCTCCAGAAGTAGTAGTTAAACTACTATCATTATAAATAGCTTTAATGCCCCAAGGAACTTGCTGGGATGCTCTAGCAGAAATCTCGTTATCTGCTATTTCATTAATAGATGATTTTTCTGCTGGTAAATCTAGCGTTACAACAGGTACCTTTGTAACGGTAATATTTTTATTGTTTTGTAAAGCCTGGAACTGCTTTTCGTTCATATCGGTAGAAAATCCATTATCCGAAAGCTCCCACCTCACTTCATATTGGCTTGCTAGAGATGCTTTGGATGACTTGTTGTTCGTTTCTACATAAACTCTAAACTTTTCTTGGACGATTCCAGAATTTCTGTCCTCGCTAGAAGATGGTGTTTCTGCCACAGAGCTAGCTTGTACTGGTGCTGCTAGTGACCCTGCGATTAAGAGACTTGCGATTGCCATTTTTACTTTGCTCATCTGTGAAAACTCCTTTTCGTCTTAGTTTTGTAGTACAATAATAAAACTACCATATTTTGAATATTTTGTTTATTGGGAAATAATATTTTGCAATAATCAGGAGGGATACCATGAGGATTGGCTCTTTGATCAAATTTTATCGTACAAAAAGAGGGTTAACACAAAATAGTCTTGCCATGGGAATATGTTCCGTGCCTCATCTCAGTAAAATAGAAAACAATAGCAAGGAAGCAAATGTAGAGACAATCCGCTTGTTGCTTGAACGGTTAAGCATCGACTTACAGGACGTTCAAGCTAACGAATGGAATATTCTAGAATTATTAAAAGAGTTTTTAAGTCATATCCACTATTTAGAAGAGGAAAAGGCAAAGAATGCTTATAAGCAACTAGAAGGTTATAGAGAAATAATCGTTTTTACGGACTTTATCTATTTATATGAGCTTTATAAATTACGCTATTATTTATTAATAAATAACAGAGAAGCAGCAGATTATCAGTTAAAATGGCTCCATGCACAAAGGCAAAATTTTTCCCAATATGAGAAGTATTTACTTTTATACTTTGGTGCTTTAATTTTAATGTTAAGGGGGAGATATGAAGAGGCAGACAGGCAGCTAACGCGAATCATTCAAGATAAAGCAGAAATGGGAACATTTGAAGGCGAGATTTATTACCATCTTGCAGTAGTGAAGGGGCATGTGGATGAAGCTAGCCTAGCCATTATTTATGGCAAAAAAGCATTGCAATTTTATAGCAATCAATACAATTTTAAGAGAATCCTTCATACACTAATGTCACTGGCTATAAACTATTCACGTGCCAAAATTTTTAATGAGGCTTTGGAAACATATAATCATTTATTAAGAAGCATAGAGATGCTAAATCAGAAGCACTTGCTTCCAAAAATTTATCATAATATAGGTGATCTCCATCAACGTATGGGAGATTACAAGCAAGCTGTGGAATACTTTCAGAAAAGCGCCGCGATTATCCCCAAAGATACGGAAAATTATCTCCTCTGTTTATATAATTTGGCACAAACCCAGTTTCGTTTGGAACAATGGGATGAGTGCCGGGAGAGTTTTACATTATTGAAAATGGAGACGAAAAAACAGAAAGTCATACATTATCGTTTGTTCACAAACTTTTACTTGTTATTGTTAGATGATGAAAAGGAAAAGGCTATGCTTTTTTTAGAGGAAAAATTAGTACCTTATACAGCAAGGGTAGAGGATTTTAAAGAGGCCCACCATCAATTTTTAGTTATTTTGACAGATTACTATAGACAAGAAGGGAAGTTTGAAAAGGTAGTTCAGCTTACTAATCAATAGAGGAGAGTGTAAACCATGAAAAAATCAGTAAAGGCTTTGTTTTTGGCTACACTAACAGGTGTAGTGATTACACTGATACCGATTCATCCACCAATTGGATCTAGCGCAGCAAGTGATGTAGCATCCATTCCAATTCATCCGCCAATTGGTCACAGTTTTAGTCCAGATGATTCTAATTCCATTCCAATTCATCCACCTATTGGGTGAATTAAAAAAAGAGAAATCCTTTTGGGTTTCTCTTTTTTATATTAGTCTAGCTCCAGTTACGCAAAACCTTTCGCTAGTTTGATATTGCTTACTTAAAATTAACAACCGTGTAAAAGGATAGACAATGCAGCTACTTCAACAAATAAGTTAAATTTTGTACATAGCTATTAATGGTCAGATTGCCAATCATCATAGTAATCATTAGCATAAGCATAAAGAAAAGAACAATATATAAAAGGAATCCATACAATGGTTCAAAGCTTTCTTGTTTGCTCGTCAATATAGCGCTAATGATATAAAGGGGTATAAATAATATAGCCAAAATTAAACAAATAGTAAGAATCCCATTTCCAAAGGAAAATGATTTTAAAAACATAAGGATAAGGGATAGCGTTGCACCTATTAATAAAATTGGTAACTGCCCACCATAAAAGCTGATAATACTCTTAAAAGAATGCTGCGGTCCAAAAATAGTATTAATAAAAAATATCGAAAGTACCGCTATCACTACTAAAATAATGGTGACAAAATACATTTCTGTAAATGAAGATAGGAAGCTCGGTGGATTACTCCAATGTTGATTGAGTGTAAATAAATAAATAGATATACAAAAAAGAGCTACAAATAATAGAATACTGACAACTGCATTTGAATAGTCACCTTCCCCTTTGCTGAATGCATGCGAAGGGCTTTTTAACTGGCGAATAAAGTAGCTACTATATTGCCTTGCATAATTCTTTAAAGTGGCTAAGTGATCTTTTGCTGCAACGGAGGGAATGCTTGTAGCGATTACCGATTCCTTGACAGCCTCTCTTTGATGTCTTAACAAATAATTACCACAACCTGAGCAATAATTCCCTACCACTTGATCATGACTACAATTTGGACATATCATCTTTTTCCTCCTATTTGATTTTAGTCTATAAACTTTGCAATTTCTTCGTTAAATTTCTCTTTTTCCTCGTAAAACAATCCATGACCGCTATATTCAAATGACACTAATGTAGAGTCTTTAATATAGACATGCATGAGTTCACCTAGCACATAGGGACAAATTTTATCCCATTTACCATGAAGGATGAGTGTTGGTACTTGAATGCCAGGGAGATCTCTCCTTAAGTCTTCGTCTCGTAACGTTTCAAGACACTTTGCTGTTGCGTGTCCGGAAGCGGTTAGGCATAGACTTTGAAACCAATGTTGGAAACTTTCGCTTAAGTAACTTTTAAAGAAGATGTCACTAAAATCCTGTACCATCCTAGGTCTATCACTATTAGTCTTGTTTAATAATTCATTTACTACTTCTACTGAGGTGCCATAAGGGAAGTCGGGCTGCATTGTGAAAACCGGGGCTGCTGCACCAGCAAGAGTAAGTTTATTTACTTGGTGTCCTTTATAACGGGACATATAACGGATAGCTACCGCTCCCCCCATCGAATGACCGATTAGAGTAATACTTTCTAGCTGAAGGGTGTCTATAATAACTCGAATGTCGTCTGCCATCCGATCGTACGAGTAGCTACTCCATGGATTGGAGGATTTTCCAAAGCCGCGCAAGTCAACGCCGATGCAACGATATCCTAGTACAGGGAGTTGGTTGAATTGATATTCAAACATTTGATGATTAGCTGGCCATCCATGAATGAATAAGATGGTTTTATTAGCGGAAGGATTGACATCCTCTATGTAAATATTCACACCTTTTTCAACCTTTACATAATATCCCATATAAGCCTCCCTTTTTAACCGATATATAAATATATGAAAGAATAGATATGGTTATTCTTTTGTGTGAGGTTCATGAAATACATAAAAGATAGATGGGGAGGGCTGCAATCATGTTCCACATAAATAAATTTCTTGAGAAGACGATGGCGTATTTTATTCCAATAAGTGTTGTTATCGGCGTACTGATCTCTGACTATATTGTAGATTTTGCTTGGTTAATACCTTGGATTTTCGCGTTCATGACCTTTGCCGGAAGTTTAAATTCAAACTTTGCTTCGTTTAAAGATGCTGTTTTACACCCGTTACCAATATTTGTTACATTAACTATTTTGCATATTATCATGCCACTAGTCTCACTTGGAATCGGTCATCTTATGTTCCCGGGAGAAACCCTAACTATTACAGGGATGGTCTTAGCCATGGCGATTCCTACTGGAATTACGAGCTTTGTATGGGTTGCAATTTCAAAGGGAAACAATGTGCTAGCACTGACTATAATTTTAATAGGTGCACTTCTTTCTCCAGTTATTGTTCCTCTAACGCTAGACCTCCTTGTAGGAGGAACTGTGGAAATTAATGCAGTGGGTATGATGCTTGGTTTACTTTGGACTATAGTTATCCCATCTATTGCAGGGATGATTTTAAACCAGGTGACCAAGGGGAAGGTAGTAGACATTTTAAGTGCCAGGCTATCACCATTTTCGAAATTAGGGATGAGTATTGTAGTCATGCTAAATGGTGCAGTTGTTGCTCCGTATTTATTGGAGGAGAACTATAGGTTAATAGGACTTGGAATAGTAGTAATTATTATTTCCATATTAGGCTATGTCTTTTCCTTTCTAGCTGGAAAGCTATTAAAACAAGAAAAAGTTACCGTTATCGCGATGACCTTTACGGGAGGAATGCGCAATATTAGTGCCGGTGTAGTGCTAGCAACTACGTATTTCCAACCAGCCGTAGCCATACCAGTAGTTCTTGGGATGTTGTTTCAACAAGTGCTGGCTTCTATTTTTAAAGGGTTTCTACAACGGTATTACGATAAGCTAGATCAACAAGAGGATTGAGTTCTAGCTTATCCTTGTACTTCATATATATTTTTGGACGATTGCCTTATTTGAGATGAAGAGTCCTATGTTTTCAAACGGATATAGCAAAATATTATTTTTATTTTCTAAAAATTTAGTCTTTTGAAGATAGTATTATGCTAAAATATTTCCAAGAGAATGGACAAGCTTAAATGTGCTAATAAAGGGGGACTTCATAATGGTAAACAAAATTGAGAAGATGGATCTTTTCGAGCAATATGCGAATGATTTAATAGATGAGCATTTGATCCCTGGAGTGGGAATTGCTTTTAACCAAAACAACAAACGAATATATGAAAAAGCATTTGGATACAGAAATGTCGAGAATCTTCTCCCAATCAATGCTGATACTGTATTTGGGATAGCCTCTATGACAAAATCCTTTACCTGTGTTGCGATTATGCAGCTTCAGGAGGCTGGAAAACTATCTGTTCATGATGAAATTGTAAAGTATCTCCCTGAATTTAAGACCAAGGATGAAAAGAAAACAAAGAAAATCACGATTCACCATCTAATGACCCATACCTCAGGGCTACCCCCTATTGCAACTCATGTTTATGCTAGGAAGCGAAGCATTGACCAAGATCCGTCGGCCAAGGATTATGGGCTGGATTTAGTAAATAATCCGGAGGCGGCTATTGATACGTACGAAGAGCTAATCTCTTACATCTCTAATCAAGATTTTCAATTGCTTGGAGAACCAGGAATGGAGTTTAGCTACTCTAATGATTGCTATGGGTTGCTTGGGATTATCATTAATCGTGTCAGTGGACAAACCTATGAGGACTATATTATAGAACATATTTTACAGCCGATTCAAATGGATAATAGCTTTTTTGACCTATCAAAAATAGAAGAAAAAGATAATGTAACGAGCTTATATATGTCTAGGCATACCTCTAAGGGACTAGAAGTTTATGAGGCTCCCCTATGGTGGGATGCGCCTTCTATGAGAGCAGCAGGTTATTTGAAATCCACTCAAAATGACATACTTAAGTATTTGAATATTTTTCTAAACAAAGGCATGGCTGGGGATAAGAGAATCCTTCAAGAGCAAAGTGTAGAGCAGATGATTTACCCTCATGTGGAGTTTGAAAAAGGACGCTTTTATGGTTATGGACTACGTGTGGTTCCTGACTATTTTGGAACAGCCTTTATTAATCATGGTGGTGGATTGAAGGGAGTATCTTCTTTTATGGGTATCTTACCCGACAAAGGAATTTCTGGTGTGCTATTAAGTAGTTTAGCGGATGTCCCATCTGACAAGCTTTTCCTAGGAGCATTAAATGTGCTGGAGAGTAGGGAGCCAACTGCAAAGCATATTCAGTTTACAACCAAAGATTTGCCTTTAGAAAAGCTTCAAAAATACAGAGGAAAGTTCGTATCTGGTGAAGGTATGAAGGTTAATGTAGACATTGTGGATGGCAGTTTGGCTATTATATCTAATGCAGGCAATAATCCTCTCCGATTTATAGAGGGTACTTTGTTTATCGGTACGTTGGAGGACCAAGAAAATCTAATCGAGTTTTTAAAAGACGATAACGGGGAAATAAATCGTATTTTTTATAGCTCTCGTCAAATATTTAAAAGTTACGCTTAAAATTTGTCCTATTAAGAATGTAGTGTCTGCTTATGATAGCGAGCGGTCCGATTATAGAGGCAACTCTCTCCATTATGAGAATAAATAAGAAGCAACTCGCTCGGGAAAGGAAATGAAAAAATGAAAATAATTGATACGCATTGTGATGCACTGTTAAAACTACAGCTAGCCAAACGTGGAAGAGTTTATCAAGTAAATCCCCTTTCCTTTACGGATGCTCCTGAAATAGAAACAAATGTTGAGCGATTGTCAGAGGGAAATGTCCTTGCGCAATTTTTTGCCGTTTTTATTTACCCGAATATACCAGATGATCAGAAATGGGCATATGCTTTAGAGCAAATCGATTTGTTCTATACGGAAGTGTTGGGAAAAAATCCAAGGATGAAGCATATAAAAAAGTGGGAGGACTTAGGAAAGTTAAAGGATGGAGAGATTGGTGCCATTTTAGCATTAGAGGGAGCAGATGCGTTTGGGAACGATCTGATGAAGCTGCGTCATTTATATAGGCTCGGTGTGCTTTCCATTGGACTAACGTGGAATAATGCCAATTTATGCGCAGATGGAGCAGGAGAGCCAAGAGGAGGAGGACTAACGCTACTTGGTAAGGAGGTTGTGCTCTTAAACAATGAGCATAAAGTTTTAACAGATGTGTCGCATCTAAGTGAAAACGGATTTTGGGATGTGATGAATCTAGCGAATTATCCATTTGCTTCTCACTCGAATACAAGTAATCTATGTGAACATCCAAGAAATTTAAATGATGAACAAATAAAATCAATGTTTGATAAGGGTGGGCATATCCATGTCGTTTTTTATCCTCCTTTTATTAATGGTAAGGACACAGCCGAAATATCTGATCTCATCAAGCATATTGATCATCTATGTTCGTTGGGAGGAGTTAAGCGAATTGGATTAGGCTCTGATTTTGATGGCATGGATTTCTATACAAATGGTCTTCACAAATCCTCTGATTTCCCAGTATTGATAAATGAGTTATTGAAATGCTATTCAGAAGAAGAGGTACAGGGATTTGCTTACAAAAACTTTATGAATTTACCTGTTTTACAGAAGAATTAATAGTCATTTTACATTATTCACTATATTTATATTTATTGTATAATTATAGGAAAAGTTTAAGGAGGTTTCTATGAAACCAGTCATTGGTGTTTCCTCGAATTTAACGAATCTTGTACTTTCTGTACCGACCGACAATATTCATGCGATTGCAAGATTCGGTGGCGTCCCTATTGTGTTACCAAATATGGAGATCGATGTCATTGAGTCTATTTCAAATTTAATAGATGGACTACTATTAACAGGTGGCGGAGATATTGACCCAACTCTTTTTGGCGAAGAGCCCCATAGAGGTCTCGGAAATATCGTACCAGAACGGGATGAATTTGAAATAGCTCTGATTAAAAAGATGCTTGAGCAAAATAAACCAATCTTAGGAATTTGTAGAGGGGCTCAAATCCTAAGCATAGCTGCTGGCGGTGATATGTATCAGGATATATACGATCAGGTGAAAGTAGATCTCCTGCAGCACGATCAAAAAGCAACAAGAACTCACGCCTCACACTATGTTCAGGTCAATGAAGGAACAGTTCTGAAGCAAATAATTGGAGAAAATCGCATAAAAGTAAACAGCTTTCACCATCAGGCTGTACGAGAAGTTCCTAAGGGATACAAAATTTCGGGTTTAGCTAGTGATGGAATTATAGAAGCATTTGAAAGTGAAAATCATCCTTTTGTATTAGGTTTACAGTGGCATCCAGAATGCTTGGTAAATAAAGAAGATGCCCCATCTATTGCCATTTTCAAAAAATTTATTGAAGCGTGTAAAAATTGACTTTAACGACTGTCTTACATTGGACAGTCGTTTTTATTTTGTTCAAAAGACCATTAAATATGTTTCCTTTTTTGATTCATGAAATTAGTTTGTTTGGGGAAACTACTGAAAGAATAAAAAAGGAGGTATTTTGATTTGATGCGCTTACTTGTAAAATCTTTATCCATCGGCTTCCTATTTCTGTTCTTTACCTCCGAGGTTTCGGCAGCCGAGGAACTCACGCGCGAGCAAATTTTAGACAAGCGGATGGATTATTATATAAGGTATTCTACAGATACGTTACCTTGGTATTACTTGGCGGCAGTGGACCAATACGAAAGAAATATTCAAGAGGTTAGAAAAGATTTACCAGAGCGCGATGGAGTTGTAGCTATTCAGTTTACAGATGACTTTTGGGTGGGACCACTGAATCCGCTAGGGGATGATACTAATTTAACCACTATTTCATTTTTTGATGGACAAGGCCGAGATGGTAATAATGACGGATTTGCTGATCGTCAAAATGATGAGGACGTCATGTTTACGCTTGTCCAGTATTTAAGTCCAAGAGTGCATTCTGAAAAGGATTTCCAAAGGGCTTTAAGGGAATATTACGACAAAGAAATAACAGTAAAACAAATCCTGACGAATGCTAAAATTTATAAGACATATGAAGTGTTAAATTTAGATAAAAGAGCCTTTGTATTATCTATTCGACATGACTACAGCTACCGCAGTACGTGGGGAGACAGACGGGGATGGGGCGGTAGACGTATGCATGAGGGTACAGACCTTTTTGCCTATAGCGGAGTTCCAGTAAAATCAGCCACGTACGGGATAGTGGAAACTAAAGGGTGGAATGACTATGGCGGCTGGCGAGTAGGGATTAGAGATGTTAATAATACGTATCATTATTATGCCCATCTTTCAGGCTACGCTAAAGGAATAGAGGAAGGAAGCATTGTAGAGCCAGGCACAGTTGTCGGCTATGTCGGAAGTTCTGGCTACGGCAAGAAAGGTACTTCTGGTAAGTTTGCACCACATTTACATTATGGAATGTACAAATACAATGGACGTACAGAATGGGCCTACGATCCGTTTCCTTTACTGCAAAAATGGGAACGTGAAGAAAAAATCCGATATAAGCTAAATCCAGCGGCTCAATAGTTGCTGGATTTTTTTCGCCATGCAAATTTTACTTATGCAATAAACAACATATATAACCAAAATATATGTTTGAACAGTACAAATGCATAAAGGAATAGGGCACCCGCTATAAGGAGCTGCAAATAAGCTTTAGGCTTTAATTTTGTCATAATATACATAAACAGAAGCGGCAAAACGATTTTAATCGAGAAGAATATAAATACACTGTTTTCATATACATAGCGCATAAGTGGATTGGATTCTTCTATATAACTGTTACTTAAACCGAAATGGGTGATTAAGCTATCGCAAATAGCTAATACTAAAAGAAGAAACGTTGTAAAAAGCCACCTATTATGTTCGATAGGTTCGTTTTTAATTTTTATTTCCATATGAGAAGAACTCCCTAACATTGTTTTATATTTTGAAAAAATAGTCTTAGTAGTATGATATTTAAAAAAACTTTTTAACCCTTTTTATGGAATAAAATTAAAATAATATAACCTGAAATATTTAATTATTTTAAAATTTTTGTATTATTTTAATATTTTAAGTAATATTTTTACATTTATATTTTTTTACTTTGAAAAGAGAAATGCCTTTGGAATCATAGGTCATTTATTAATAAACTAAATTTTCTTGAAATTAAAAGTAGAGATAGATAGAATTGAGAATAATATGTATATCTTTGGAAAATATTCAAGTTTGATAATATTTAAAGAAGATTCATACAAAATAGGGGGAATTCGATGATTGGGAAGCATATGAAAAAAATAGTAGTTGCGTTTGTCTTAGTAATATCTCTTCTTTCTAATTCTTTTGTGGGTGCAGCTTATGCATCTCCAATTGATACTGTAGAAAAGGCTCAAATCCAAATAGAAAATACGATGAAGACTTCTTCTAAGTCTCCTTTTTTGAGTTCAATAATTGATCAAACTGTAGCAAAGCTATTTATGGCAATGCTCTATGTAGTACCACCAGCTTCAAAGGTGAAGGAAAGCGATGAAAAAGTTATTAAAGTAGTCCGTGCTACATATGAGAAGTTGACCAAAAACCAGAAAAAGCTAGTAGACATAACTAGATTAGTGGACGCAGAAAATGCATTAATAGCGTTAAAAGCGGCTAAGGAAGATAAGTTAATTGCTGCAAAGGTAGTAGCATTAATTGATCAAATTAAAAAAGATTCAAGTGCTTCAGAATATAAAAATGCGATTTCAGTAGCGCAAGCTGAGTATAGTAAACTAACTAATAATCAAAAAGCTTTAGTTACAAACTCGGACAAGCTAATTAAGGAAGTAGCTGATTTGAAAGCTGCTGAAGCAGAGGCGGCTAAAATTACTCCAAGCACAATTGGAGAATTGGTAGAAGGAGATATTTTGCTCGATAAAATATCAGCTTTAATTGGTGAAGATTATTCAGTGGCATTAACATCTACACCTGAGGGTATGGTTGTAGACGGTCGAATTGTACAGCCGGAAATTGGTGAAGAAGCGAAGTCAGGCACAGTTGTAATGTTGTTGACTAGAGCTGATGGCACAAAGGTTGAGCATTCCGTAGAGCTTACAGTAAAGGCTAAAGTAAAGGTTGAGAAAGGTCTTGTTCACATAAGTTTATACAAGGATAGTACCTCTTCTATGAATAAAATTGACTTTGCAACTGTTTCTAATTTTGCATTGAAGAATAAAAAAACAAACAAAGTTTATAATGTAGGGACTTCTCCAAGCAATCAGAAGCATGTATTTCAAATGAAGGACCTCCCAGCGGGCTCTTATACGATCGAGGTAAATACTCCAGACGTATTCCTTGTAGAGCGCATTGACCTTGGAGATACTTATAAAGAAACAGTCTACCACCCAGATACTAATCCTGTAGTAATTGCGAAGGATAAAACGACTTATGTAAAACTTGTATTAAAATCAGAGATTACATTACAGGATATTAAACCATTAGAGAACATAACTGTTCCTTATGATATTACCTTCGAGGAGTTCCAAGGAGCCTTACCAAAACAAGGTAAAATTGTCGATTCAACAGGCGAGGAACATGCTGTTGCATTGAAATGGGACATACGACCTTTTCAATTTGAAAATTATAAAAAGCCGGGGACTATGACCCTTTCCAGTGAATTCTTCAGTTTACCTATAGAGGTATCTAATAGTACGCCAGCACAACGTCTAGATATGACAATTCAAGTGACTTTTGCAGAACCGGAAAAGGGGAATACACAAGTCAGTTTATTCAGAGATAGCACTTCCTCTATGAATAAGATAGATTTCACCAATATTAGCAACTTTAGCTTAAAGAACAAAAAAACAAATAAAGTTTATCAAGTAGGCACCACGCCAAGTAATCAGAAGCATGTGTATCAAATGAAGGACATTCCAGAAGGTGCTTACACGATTCATTTCGATACGTTAGATACGATGAGTGTAGACAAAATTGAATTAGGAGAAGCGTATAAAGAAACAACTTATCATGCAGACTCCAACCCACTGGTAATTACGAAGAATAAAACGGCTTATGTAAAGATTGTTTTAAAGTCAGAGGTTACTTTACAATCTATTAATCCATTAGAGCCTTTAACAGTTCCTTCTGACATTACTTACGATGAGTTCCTTGCACAACTGCCGAAGCAAACGACTATTGTTGATTCGGATGGTGATGAGCATACAGTGGCAATTTCTTGGGATGTTCGACCATTTCAGTTCACTAACTATAAAAAACCTGGTACAACTTCTTTAACTAGTCAGTTCTTCCAGCTGCCAGTGGAGGTGTCTAACAGCACTCCTACACAGCGATTAGAGGTAGGCTTACAAGTAATATTCGAAGCACCAGAGACATCTAATATAGTACAAGACGAGGAACAATAATATAAGGAAATCTCTTTAGAGCCGAGTGCTTTAAAGAGATTTTTTAATTTATAAGAAAGCAGAAATTGTATATCTTTTCACTCGAAGATAAATAGGAAGAAGCTAGTGATTGGAGAAATAATATTCGAGGTGAGCCTATTTAAATGTATAAGAGTTATATATATTTACGTGTTTCTTATAGCTGGAAAGATTATTTTTCTGTATATAGGGTACTTTAATAAGGCTATAATTATAATTAATTATTCTTAAAACAATAAAATACATAGTTCAATGGAGGTTGCATAGATGACAAAAATGAATCGAGGCATTATTACTGCTTTATCGGCAATAGGGTTGGCTCAAGGTTTAAAGGTGCTCACGCATAAAAAACTAACAGGGGAATGGGACATCAAGCAGGCATTTACAACAGGAGGAATGCCAAGCTCTCACTCAGCAGGTGTTGCAGCCCTTGCATCATATGTAGCAGCTAACAAAGGAACACGACACACAGAAACAGCATTAGCCGTTGTTTTTGGTGCAATCGTCATGTACGACGCACAAGGTATTCGTCGTCACACTGGGGAAATTGCACAACTAGTTAACGACCTAGAGGACAATGTCGTGGCGCTTTCTGGAAATTTTCCAAGCTTCGAATTAGTTCAAAGAGAGGAAGAACTAAAAGAGCTACTGGGTCACCAACCAATCGAAGTGTTGGCGGGAGCAGCCCTAGGCACAGTATTTGGCATTGCATGCGCCCGTTTCGAAGACCGATAACCATGCCAAGTATATTACAGGTGCCTGGCACCTGTAATATACTTGAAATATAAAAAAGCGCCAAGGGGAAAAAATGTCCCCTTGGCACTTTGTATTTTAGTTAACTGTATAATTCATGGTTTCACCGTCATCGTATTGTACATCTAAGTTAAAGGCTGTATATTCATCTACTTCGAATGCTGCTGTAACCTGTTGCACAACTTCTTCGGTGTTCATGTCTTTTTTCAGGTTTAATTCCTTAAAGACTGGGTCTAGCGTTTCTGCAGCTCCATCTCCTTCTGTATTTACAGCAGTATGCATATTTTTATACACTGCTGAAGAAGAATCTACTTTATATTCGACTATTACAGATTTCTGGTTATCAGGTGTATCAATGGTTAATGTAAATTCTTGAAATCCATAATCCGTTTCAGGTTCAGAAATTGCTTCTCCTGACTTTTCTTCTGGATTAGGTTCAACAACGTCCGATTTTAAGACATTTTCATCTTTGTCATCGTTATTATCACCACAAGCTCCTAACAACAAGGCAGTGGAAAATATAGATGCCATTATTAACGTTCGTTTTTTATATATCATTTAAATATTCCCTCCTAGACGTTATAGTGCCTATTCTTTTAATATCCAAATATAATATAGGTTAAACAATTATTTACCATTTATTAATGAAGCTATTTTTAAAAACTATGGTCATAATCTATTGAAGCGGTAAAATACTATCAGTGAATGGAGTTCTAGTTAGCTAATGCGGATAATTTTAACATGGTCACTAAAGTAAAAAACCTAGCATGGGAGATTCAAGATTTCTCCAAGCTAGGCTTGTTTTATTTTGTTCGATTATATTTAATTTCTTTTCCCCCCACATAGTCAATCTCCAATTCGAAGCTAGAATAATCTTCCGCTCCAAAAGTATTCATCACATGCTGAATAACTTCCTCTTCGCTCATCTCTTGATTTAACTGAAGCTCGATGAGAATGGGCTGTAAAAGAGCAAATGCAGGGTCTCCCTTAAGATCGGTAGAAGCATAATCATTACTATATATAGCCTCGGTTTCACCGTCTTTTTTATCAAACTCTGCTAGCACAGTTGCATCCTTATTTTCTTTTGTATAGATAGCTAGCTTAAATTTATTATATGGAAGATCTTTAATTTGCTCTTCCACATTAGCTGGCTGTTCAACAGTTGCATCTTGTTTTGGATCTGAAGCCATGCCTTCCGGAATTGCTTGAGTATCCTCTTTACTATCCCCACAACCTGAGAGCAACAAAGTAGAGATCAAAAATAATGAAGAAACTAAGCTATTTTTCATTGGTAAACCTCATTTCTAAAGTATTTAATATATATTTAATATTCTCTTCTTGATAGAGCCCTAAACAATAATTAATCAGGATTGATGATTTGTACAAATACTGTACCTTTTTAACAGCAAAGAGCGTAAGAATGAGTTTTGTTTGATAGGATATTTTTATTACAAAAGTGTTACTGGTGCCTGGCACCAGTAACACTTTTGTAATAATTGTTTAAAGTGGCTTATGGAGGGTAAGAGTAAGGAATAAGGAAGGTGATTTAGTGTCCAATTTTAAGGAAATTACAAATATTGAAGAGTGGAAAGATGTGTTGGAACAGTCAAAAAGCCATAAGTTATTACTTTTAAAACATAGCACTACTTGTCCGGTTAGCGCTCATGCATATGCGGAGTTTACTTCTTTTGAATCGCCAGTGGAAAAATATTTAGTGAAGGTAATTGAAAGCAGGGCTGTGTCTAATGAGATAGAACATGATCTTGGAGTTAAACATGAGTCTCCACAGTCCTTTTTGATTGTAGATGGGAAGGCCTCCTGGGGGGCATCACATTGGAAGATTACAAAAAAGGAACTAGCTAACGCCACGGAATCTTTCTAGAGGGTGTGTACTTAAATGAACGAGATTTTAACAGTAAGCGAGTATTTAGTAAAAAATGCAGAATCCATTGGTGATGAGCTTACAGAACGAATATTAGCAGAATTAAATAGTATAGAAAAAAATATTAAGCTTGAACCCTATTTGATCAATAAAAATAAAAATCAACAGCTCATTGCCATTCTTGGTGATGCTTTAACTAAACCAAGAGCGCTTGCAGAGGAACAATTAGTTAGTTGGATTAAGGAAGTTAAAGAAGAAGGGATAGCAGATTTTTATAGCTTTTCTGCTTATATTAAGCCGAACGTGAAAAGTAAGTCTATCTTTTTGGAATATATCAATGAAGTGTGTTTAAAGCTAAAAATTTCAGCTGAAAACATAGTGAATATTAACAACCAAGTTAGCCATCTAATTGATGTGTGGCTCGTAGATAAGATGTATGCCTACGAGGGATTTAAAGACCAAATGATGAGAGAACATCAAAAAGCAATCAATGAATTAAGTGCTCCAATCGTTCCAATTCAAAGTGGAGTAGCAGTTCTTCCGCTTGTTGGAGCAATCGATTATATTCGTGTTCAGCATTTGTTATCTTATGTCCTTCCTACTATTCCCAACATGAATATTGATGTATTAATCATTGATTTTTCAGGTATTTTAACCATTGACGAAGAAATTGCCCAACATATCTTTGCTATTCACAATGTGCTTCAGCTACTTGGTATCCAAGTGCTGTTTACAGGAATCCGTCCTAACTTATCGATGGTAATTGTTAAAGCAGGTATAGATTTTTCTTCTTTTCAAACCTTTGGAAGTGTCAAACAAGCGATAGAAAGTGTAAAACTCTAATTCACCGTTCTACTGGAACGGTTTTTTTTGTTAGTGTTTTTAATTGCAGGATGGAGATCAGTCTAAACTATTTTAAAAGTGTTTAATCGGTCTTAAGAAACTTTCTCTGTCCAAAGGACATACAACTTCAAATAAGTTGGAATAAGGAAGGAAGAGGATTTGTTTTTGTACATAAAGCACTAAGAAAAGGGGGGAAATAGGTTTTCATTTTTGAATATAAAGTGGGGTATTTTTACTTTTAATAAATTATTGAGAATTTATAGTTTGAAGTATAAAGCTAAGGGTAATTGGTTATTGTGAACATTTAACAAACAAAAGGAGGACACAGAATGTTTGATGAATTCTATTGGAGGGACACTCTTCATTTCTTACCAGAGTTTTTATTAGCATTATTAGTCTTGTTAATAGGATTTTTTGTAGCCAAGCTACTAGAAAATGCTACGTTTAAGCTTTTAAGAAAATATCGAGTAAATGAACGTCTTGGAAATGTTAAAGGGGAGTGGTCAGTAGAGAAAATACTTAGCAAGGTAGTATTCTTTATTGTTCTAATCTTTGCATTTATTCTATTCTTCTCTATTCTAAACATGGGTACCTTAGTATCTCCATTTGTATCTATGTATTCAGGGATTACAGAAGCTATATTAAATATTTTAAAAGCAGGTCTCATCTTACTGTTTGCATGGGTTCTAGCTACGTTAGTTAAAAAAGTGATTAAAATGGTTGGTAATAAGTTTAGCCTAAATAAATACATTATGAAAACTGGAGGAGATCCTTCAAAGGTAGACCAAGTAAAATGGACAGATACTGCAGCGAATGTTGCGTATTATTTAATTTTCCTTTTATTCATTCCAGCAGTATTAAGTGCACTTGGAATTGATGGATTGAGTGGACCTTTTGAAGGTATGCTTGCTAGCTTCTTTAATTTCATTCCTAAATTAGTGTCGGCAGCAATCGTGTTTGCTATTGGATGGTTTGTGGCTAAGCTTGTTCGCACTTTAGTAGAAAAATTTCTACAGGCTGCTGGAGCAGATAAACTAGCAGACAAATTAAGGCTTTCTAGTTTCATAGAAGGTACAAGTATTTCTAAGATTGCAGGAATTATTGTATTCGTACTGATTATAATTCCAGTTTCAATTACAGCACTCGATATTTTAGATTTACAAGGAATATCACAACCAGCGATTGGAATGTTAAATAATATCTTAGCAATGCTACCTAAGATTTTCGTAGCAATTGTGCTTGTTCTTGTTGGTATTGTAGTTGCTAAGTGGATTAAAGATGTAGTTGTTACTTTACTGCAAAACCTAGGAATCAATTCTATCTTTGGCAAAATGGGCTTTTCTTCTACTGGAGGTTCAGCACCTTCGTTTGCGGGTATAATTGGTACTATCGTACAGGTTGTCATTATTTTATTGTTTGTTGTTGAAGCATTACAAGTGTTAGACCTAGAATTCATGGTAACCCTTGCTACGGCAATATTTGCTTATTTACCACATGTCATTGCAGCGGTAGTTATATTGGCGGTAGGCTTCTGGCTAGCTAATCTAGCAGAGAAATTAGTAGGAAGCGTGATGAAGCATTCTTCAGGAACTCCACATTTCTTACGCTACGTTGCTAAATATGCTATTCTAGCATTTGCGTTTTTCATGGCATTGAGTCAGCTAGGGATCGCAGCAGCAATCATTAACTCTGCTTTTATATTAATTCTTGGAGGAGTTGCACTAGCATTTGGCCTAGCGTTTGGTCTAGGTGGACGCGAGCACGCATCTCGTTACTTGAGTAAAATGGAAAAAAGCATAGAGGAAGCTGATGTTTCAAAGGAAAGATACGAAACAGAAAAAGAAGGCATAAAAGAATCATTTAAAGAGAATTTTCGTGATCCTTCAGAAGCGGAAAAGAGTTTAAAAAGAGGAAAAGGACCTCACATTGACGAGGTCAAACCAGTAGGTGATTTTGATCAACAAACTGGCGAAGACTACCCAACTGGAAATCCTATGAAGCAAGCTCATGAAGAGGATTCTCCAAGCACAGGCTATAATATCCCATCAACGGATGACTTACATCCATATGAGGACTTGCCTCCAAATGATAATAATAAACCGAATAAATAAGCATTTTAGGAACACTCTAGCATTAATTGCTAGAGTGTTTTCTTGTGCAACAGATGATGCGATATTTTAATTGATTGATAGTGGGAGCTAGATTACAGATATATTACAGGTGCCTGGCACCTGCAATATATCTGTAATTTGAACGGCGTTCAATTTTTAGTTTTATTTTGTTTCTCTAATCTATATAATAAATAATAATGACAATTTTCTGAATAATATACGGAAGGGTGTGATTAAATGAAGGGTACGTTTTTAACAGAGGAGCATGAGCTGTTTCGAAAGTCTTTAAGGAAGATGTTAGATAAGGAGGCTTATCCTTTTTATGAGAAATGGGAGGCTGAGCGAGAGATACCTCGTTCCTTTTGGACTAAGATGGGGGAGAATGGTTTCTTGTGTCCTTGGGTCGATGAGACATATGGCGGATTAGGCTTGGATTTCTCTTATTCTATGGTGTTAATAGAAGAGTTGGAACGTGTTGGACAGGGTTTAGCTAGTGGTATGTGCCTCCATTCTGATATTGTAAGCCCTTACATCGCGGAGCTTGGAACAGAAGAGCAAAAGCAAAGATGGCTACCCGGTTGTGTTAGTGGGGAGCTAATAAATGCGATTGGTATGACTGAACCGGGTGCTGGCTCTGATTTGGCAGGTATCAAAACATATGCACGTCGAAATGGTGACCATTATATCTTAAACGGAGAAAAGACCTTTATCACAAATGGTACGATAGCTGATTTTGCTATCGTGGTTTGTAAGACAGATCCAACAGCTCAGCCTGCCCACAGAGGTATTAGCTTACTTGTTGTGGAAAAGGGGATGGAGGGCTTCAAGCATGGGAAGAAGTTAGATAAAATTGGGATTCATAGTGGAGACACTGGTGAATTAATATTTGAGGACGTCAAAGTTCCCGTAGAAAATTTACTTGGGGAAGAGGGCAAAGGCTTTTATTATTTAATGCAAAACCTTCAACAAGAACGACTGATTGTGGCTATTCAATGTCAGGTGGAAGCAGAGGAAATGCTTCGAATCACGATAGATTATGTAAAAAGTAGAAAAGCCTTTGGACAGTCTATTAGTAAATTTCAAAACACCCAATTTAAAATTGCTGAAATGGCAACGGAAATTGATATCGGAAGAACCTATATAAACCAATTGACAGCGCGTCATATTGATGGCGAAGATTTAGTCAAGGAAGTTTCTATGGCTAAATGGTGGATTAGTGAAATGGCAAAACGTGTTGCAGCAGAGTGCTTACATCTACACGGTGGCTACGGGTATATGGAAGAGTATGAGATTGCTAGAAGATATCGAGATATTCCAGTAGCTAGTATTTACGCCGGTACGACGGAGATCATGAAAACAATTATAGCTAAAAAGCTAGATCTATAAGGCATGCAAGGAGGTTCTATTTTGACGCTCTCTGAGAATAAAATCAGGAAGAAGAAAGAGGAAATTATCTTATCAGCGGTCAAAATTATGAATGAAAAGGGATATCAGCGAGCCACGATGGAAGAAATAGCAGCTGAGCTACAAATGACGAAGGGATCACTCTATTATTATTTTAAAAATAAGGAAGATCTTATTTTCCAATGTCATGAGCTAGTACTGGAACAAGCCATCGGAGAGCTTCGAGAGGTTTTTCATAATGGTATTTCAAATGAAGAAATACTTCGCCAAATGATTGCTGTTCATATTAAATATGCGGTGCTAGAGAAGGAATCCTTTAATATGATTATCAAGCCAGATGAAACATTTTCTACAGATCAGCTTCATCCGATTTTGAAGAAAAGAAATGAATACGCTAGTTGGTTCGATCGCGTTATTATAGCAGGAATTGACTGTGGAGAGTTTAGCATTAAAGAATCTAAGATGGCAAGAATGCTTTTATTGGGATCCTTAAACTGGATTCAGCAATGGTACAAGAAAGATGGGGAGAATTCTCTTTTAGAATTGCAAAATATTTATAGTGATTATCTATTGAAAGTAATGAAGTAAGTCTAATCAATTAAAAAGGGGATTGGTTAATATGTTTATTACTGAAAAATTGGCATGGCATGTAAAGGAGCAACCTAATCACATTATCACGCAATTCAATGGAAAAGAGACAACCTATAGGGAGTTTTATGAGCAAGCAAAACGTCTAGCTGGTTACTTTCAAGAAAAAGGCTATAAACAAGAGGATATTATCGCCCTATACCTACAAAACTCCGATTATTTTTTAGTTTGTTATTACGCATGTCAGCTAGGTGGTTTTACGGTGATGCCAGTCAACACCAAGTTAGCTGCTCCTGAGATAGAGTATATATTCAAGCATTCGGAGGCAAAGGCCCTTATATATGACGTTCGATTAGAATCTGTGCTAAATGAAATTACGGAGACATTTGAAAGTTTTCATGATGTACTTGAGGTTGGTGAAGATAACACGCTAGAAGCCATCCTTGGAGACTCGAGTATACAGATGAATGAAATACCACCAATGGAAGAGAAAACAAGTGTGATTTTTTATACTTCAGGAACTACTGGCAAGCCTAAAGGAGTAATGCTATCTGCTAAGAATGTATATTCGACGGCACAAATATGGGGAGAGGCAATGGAGCTGAATGGCAGGGATAGAATGCAAATAGTAGCTCCGCTGTTTCATTGTGCAGCAAGTCATGTATTTAGCATTCCAGTTATTTATGCGGGAGGAACTATTGTCATAGAAGAGGCTTTTTCTCCAGAGCAAGCGTTAAATACGATGGAGAAAGAGAAAATTACCATTTTCTTTGGCGTTCCAGCAATGTATAGCATTCTATTAAACACACCAAAAATTCAGCAGATGAAGCTTCCTCACTTAAGGTTATTGACTTATGGAGCTGCTCCTATGCCCTATGAACTTGTTCGAAAGGTGAAGGCTTTATTTCCAACGGTAAATGTACAAAATCTGTATGGTCAAACGGAAAACTCTCCAGCTGCAACTACGTTGAAGGACTATTATGCTTTGGAAAAAGTGGGTTCAGTTGGAGAACCTCTACCGCTGACCGAAGTTCAAGTTGTCGATGAGTTTGGTGAGTCTTTGCCGACTGGGCAGGTTGGAGAAATAGTTATAAAAGGTCCTCAGGTCATGAAGGGCTATTTAAAAAATGAGGAAGAGACAAACAGAGCTATCCAAAATGGCTGGCTATATAGCGGGGACCTTGGGAAGTTTGACGAAGAGGGTCTGCTTTATATTGTAGATCGTAAAAAGGATATGATCATTCGCGGTGGTGAAAACGTGTATCCAGTCGAGGTAGAAGAGGTATTGTATCAAATCCCTAAACTGCTAGAGGCTGCTGTAATAGGGGTCCCTCACCCGGTTTACGGAGAGGTTCCGAAGGCGTTTGCAGTGATTAAAGACGGTCAGCAAACTACGGAAGAAGAGGTTTTAGCTTTTTGTTCCAAACACTTAGCGAAATTTAAGATGCCAGCAGAGGTAGATTTCATTGATGGCTTACCTAGAAATGCAAGCGGAAAGGTTTTGAAGAATTCTCTTCGAAACGGTTAGGAGGAAAATATGAAAACAGTATTTTTAATTGATGGTGCAAGGACGGCTTTTACGAGTTTTGGTGGGTCCCTAGCAAGTGTAAAAGCGGATGATTTAGGAGCAGTAACTGCAAAAGAGGCGATGGAGCGGTCACAAGTTAAACCGGACCAAATAGATCATGTTATTTACGGAAATGTCATACATTCCAGCACCAACGCCGCTTTTCTTTCTCGACATATCGGTTTAAAAGCAGGAATACCAATTGAGGTTCCAGCCATGAATGTCAATCGCCTATGTGGCTCCGGTTGTCAATCTATTGTTTCTGCGGCTCAAATGATTTTGCTGGGAGAAGCTAATATAGTTCTTGCTGGTGGTGCAGAAAATATGTCGATGTCACCTTATGCAAACTTTACTGCTAGATTTGGTGGTAGCAAAATGGGAACAATGAAGTACGAAGATATGGTACTGAGCACGTTAACGGATGAGTACATCGGAAGTGGTATGGGGTTGACTGCGGAGAAATTAGCAGAACAATACAGAACATCACGAGAAGAACAGGATGAGTTTGCTCTACTTAGTCAAAAACGTGCAACCTATGCACAAGAGTCTGGTAGATTTGCAGAGGAAATCGTAGGCGTTGAAGTATCGAGTAGAAAGGGCACAACTTTAGTCGATCAGGATGAGCATATTAAAGGTCAGGTAACTGCAGAAAAGCTCGCTTCATTAAAGCCTTCATTTCAGAAGGACGGTACAGTTACTGCTGGTAATGCAAGCGGCATTAATGATGGTGCTGCCTCAGTAGTGATTGCAAGCGGAGAAGCTGTAGATGAGCATGGTCTAAAGCCAATTGCAAAAATTGTGTCTTGGGGCATAGCTGGCGTAGATCCTTCCATAATGGGAATTGGTCCCGTTCCAGCAATTAAACAAGCACTTTCTCGAGCAGATTTAACTTTAGAGGATATGGATCTAGTAGAAATAAATGAAGCATTTGCCTCTCAATATTTAGCTGTGGAAAAAGAATTAGGTCTTAACAGAGAAAAGACTAACGTCAATGGGGGAGCAATTGCTTTGGGACATCCTGTTGGAGCGAGCGGAACACGTATCTTTATTTCTTTGGCATATGAGCTAAAAAGACGAGGGTTAAAGTATGGGATAGCCAGCCTTTGCATCGGTGGCGGTCAAGGTATTGCTATTATTATTGAAAATGTGAGCTAAGGAAGAAATTTATGCAAGGATTCTATAAGCTGTCCCTAGGGCTAATAATAATTTACCAATATTTATCATGTTTCGCTAGATAAGTATTTCTATTGGAAGTATAATAATATTATCGGGCAATTTTCTGATAATTGAAGTGGCTTTAAATAGTTATATCAAAAGAGAAGTTAGAAAGAACATCTTAGAGTTTTAGGAGGTAACCATGATGAAGATTGGTGTATTAGGAGCAGGAACCATGGGGAACGGAATCGCACAAGTGATGGCTTCAGCAGGGCATGAAGTGACGCTATGCGATATTGACAACGAAACACTGAGAACAGCAGCTTCCACGATTGATGCTAATTTATGGAGACTCTATAAAAAAGAGAACAAAGAGTTTAGTGAAATTGGACAGGTGCTAGGTAGAATCACATTTACAGCTGATAAAACAAAGCTAGTAGGGTTAGACATCGTAATAGAAGCTATATTAGAAAACAGCGAAATAAAGAAAAGAGTGTTTGCTGAATTAGATGTTATTTGTGATTCAAAGACAATTCTAGCTTCTAACACTTCAGGCCTTAGCATAACAGAAATAGGAGCAGCAACTGAGCGTCCGGACCGAGTGATCGGAATGCATTTCTTCAACCCAGTGCCTGTGATGAAGCTAGTAGAGATTATAAAAGGCTCTGATACAAGTGATGAGACGTATGAAATGGTGAAAGGGTTAGTCCAGCACATCGGGAAAGAAAGTATCACGATACAAGATGCTCCGTTATTTGTTGTTAACCGTATTCTAGTTCCTATGATCAATGAAGCAATTTTTGTCTTAGGCGAGGGAATCGCAACCGCTGAGGATATAGACAAAGGTATGATGCTTGGAACAAACCAACCAATCGGTCCACTAGCATTAGCTGATTTGATTGGTTTAGATACACTTTTATCAGTAGCAGAAACATTGTTTGAAGAAACTGGAGACAGCAAATACAGAGTCCCACCTCTACTTAGAAAAAATGTAAGGGCGGGTAAACTTGGTCGAAAAACTGGCAAAGGGTTCTATACTTACTAAATTAAAAACCATCATCTATTAAAAAATAGATGATGGTTTTTTCAGTTCTATATATTAAATAGATAATCGTGTCAGGAGTGTTACAGGTGCCTGGCACCTGTAACACTTTTGTAATATAAGGGTGTTTAGTGATGGAGTTTGAGTTGGGATTTGTCATAGGTTCAAGTATCTTTGAACTAAGATATTTGGGCGATGCTATATTACAGAAAATGAGGCAAATTACTTGGTTTATGTTAAGGATAATAAAATGTTGATATTTAGAAAAAGTTTTTATGGAGATAATAGCTAGAAATTTGTTATAAATTTTAATTATTAAAAAAACGTGACGAAAGTCTGTGAGTTATTAGTGCTAGAAATTAAAAATAGCAATTTTGGAATTCTTTGACTCCTTAAAAAGAGAATGTTATTTATTATATTAGGCAATGGAAATAATGTGTTTTATACCCCTTAAAAAATATTTTTATTAATAGGTTTATAGATTGCCAAACAGGGGGATAAGACTATAAGAATTGGATTTATTTAGTATAATTCATGGTAAAAAGTATCAAAAAGTAAAATATATCCATTTACAAATATTTTATGTAAAATATTTGTAATCTAATTGGATAAAGGAGTAAAAAGAGGAAGTACCTGTGGAGGAACATAAAGAACTTCTTTACGTTAGCTATCACAGTTATTTTATAAATTGCTAAAAAACTTAAACACAAGGGAGATGTAATGAATGTCAGGAATTATTCGCGTAACACCAGCAGAATTGGATGCTATGTCATCACGTTACAGTCATGAGTCAAGTGAGGTTGCTTCTCAAATCGGCCGTTTGGACGGAATGATTGGCGAATTGCAATCCATGTGGGAGGGTGCTTCTAGTGCAGCCTTTGCAGAACAATATGAAAGACTTAAACCGCATTTCAACGATATGCGTGAGCTTTTAAGTGAGGTTAGTGTGCAATTAAGTCGTACTGGTCAAGCTCTTCAAGATGCTGACCAACAAATTGCTAGCCAAATCAGAGGGTAAGAGTTGCAATGTGAAGGATGAAAACATAGAGCGTCATTCCACTGCGGAAGGCGCTTTTCCTTCTTTTTCTTCTATTTTGGTTAGCTTTAATACTCTTTTCGAGAGGTGAGATATGTGTATATAGAGATTACAGTAGACCTTTCTAAGTATAACGGGAAAATTATTGACCTCCGGCTATCCGATTATTACACGATGAAAAAAATGATTGATATTGCCTGGCAGGCTGCTTCCATCTCAGAACCAAAGCGAGAAGGGCATTGGATACGCGTGGTAAACAAAGATAAGTTGTTTCCAGGGCATTTAACTATGTCTGACTGTGGAATTACGACCGGCGATCGAATTGAAATCATTTAAGGAGAAATGGATATGGCCTCTAAAAAGAAAGAAAAGATTAAACAAAGAGCTAAAACAATTAAAACTTATACATATTTAAAAAACAGAACCGGTGCGGAAATAAATGAAGAATCAAATAAAACCACATTTGTATTCCAGAAGGAACGAGTTGCTTTTAAACGTACAGAGGAAATTATCTTCTTAAAAGAAGTAAATCCTAAAATATCTAAAGATATAGTTATCACAGATGACGAGCTAATTCTTCAGGCAATGATTCCAAAGGATTATATGCGTTTTAAAGACATTCAGAGGGAAGAGGAAAAATCCAGATGGATGCTTGGTTATCAGCTAGTAGAAAAAGTATACTCACATCCATATCCTCGATTAAATCTGATTGTATGTCCTGAAAATATTGTATATAGCAAGGCTGTTGAGCCGATGTTTCTCTACTACGGTGTTCTAGGGAGTCTTCCGCCATATGAAACGGATGAAGAGAGGCTTTGGCTAGAGACAAAAGCAGTAGTAGCAGCTGCAATTGATGGTTCATTTACCTTTGAAGAGTATTTAAAGTACTCCGAAATATTAGAGCTAAAAGAAATTGGAGCTACCATAATGGGGATGAAGAATAGTCAATCCCTTTTAGACTACATTGCAGAACAAATGGAACAACTAGAAATAAAAGAAAGGAGCAATGTAAAACTACCAAGAAAGAAATGGAATTGGACAAAATATTTAGCTATAGGTCTAGGCATTTTAATTCTTCCTGCAATCATATTTACTATTATTTATTTCGTACATGAAAAGCCTAAACATGAGGCATATACATTGAGTCACGAATACTTTCTTGGCCAGAATTATAGTCAGGTAGTGACATTATTAAGTCCATATAGCGTAAAAGGGATGCCTTATGTTGTTCTTTATGAGCTAGCTTACGCCTCTGTAACAAATGAAAGACTTGATGAGGAACAGAAGAAAAACGTACTATCCAATATCACGTTACAGACCGATTCCTCCTATTTAAAATATTGGATACATTTAGGGCGTGGGGAGGCAGAAGAGGCCGTTGACCTAGCGCGAGGAATGGAAGACGGTGAGTTAATTACATTTGGTTTATTAAAAAGACGTGAAGAAGTTAAGGCAGATAAGGATCTGAGTGGGGAAGAAATGCAAATACAGCTTAATGAAATAGATCAAGAGGTAGAAGAATACGAAAAATTAATGTTAGAAGCAGAAGAGGCTGAAAAAGAAGCGGAAGAAAATTCTAAGAACTAACATTGTAAATACGACATATAGCGTTCTATTCGTTTTATTATGTATTCAGTATTTGCTCGCACAAAATTATGAGTGATTGAAAGAAGGTGTTCAGATTGTTACAGCTATGGGTGTTTTATGGAGAAGATTATCAACGAATAGAACTAAAAGAAAAAGACTTCACAGCGCTTACCATTGGCCCAGCTATTGAGCACGATGTGACCGTACAAAACTTTCCGTTTCTTTTTGGAGAAATTAAGATAGAAAAAAAGGAAAATCGTTTAGTAGTTAACGATGGGTCCCAGGAGGTTGGTGAGTTAACAGATGAAAACAGTTTAACGATCGAGCAAAGAGAAAGATTTCTAAAGCTCTATATAACATCAGCTGCGCTCCAAGCAAAGACATACTATACCGACTATGAAAATGAGGTATCTTTTGACAGTAAAGGGGATAATGCAACGTTTTATCGTCATAATTTACAGTTTCCTGAGATAGAGCTTGGACATTTCTCTGTAAATAAAATTAATGATGGTTGGATAATAAAGAAGGATTTTCTTTGTCCCTTATATTTGAACGGAAAAAGATGTCAAGCAAATCAAATTATCCAATTAGGGGATGTCCTTCAATGGGCTTTCATGGAGATAAAGCTCGTTAAAAGGGATTTAATCGAGGTAGTTACTAGCTCAAACTATACAAGTTTACTACCTGAAATAGAGCTTCCCAAATCCGAAAGATATAGTATGTATCCTGAATATAGACGAACTCCTCGGATGATATATGACCTCCCGGAGGATAAAGTATCCATATCCTTTCCAGCTCAGGAAAGTGATTCAACAGGAAGAAGTTTGTTATTAACGATTGCCCTACCACTTGTAATGCTTATTGCGATAGGTACAATCACGATCTTTGTACCACGAGGACTATTTGTCATTATCTCCATTACGATGTTCATGGCGGTTCTTGTAACCTCGACGATTAACTATTTTAAGGAACGAAAAAAGCGAAAAGAAAACGAAGAGAAGCGAAGAAGAGTATATGCAGCGTATATGGCTAATTTGCGTGAAGAGTTGTATGAGCTCTCCGAAAAACAAAAATTTGTTTTAGAATATCATTTTCCTTCATTCGACGAAATGAAACAAATGACTGAGGAGTTATCCGGTCGTATTTGGGAAAAAAGCTTAGAGAGTCATGACTTCCTACAGTTTAGATTGGGTAAGGGGGAAATTCCTTCTAGCTACGAGATAAAGCTTACATCAGGAGACCTGGCAAACAGAGAAGTCGATGATTTGTTAGAAGAGGCTCAAAGAATGGAAAAAGTATATCAAACGATTCCATCTGCGCCAGTCACAACTGACCTCCATAAAGGTATTTTAGGTTTGATAGGTAAGGAAAGTGTTATTAAACGCGAGCTTCAACAGATTATTGGACAATTGGCATTTGCTCATAGCTATCATGATATTCGTTTTATTAATATTTTTAAACATGAAGAATATGAGGATTATGAATGGATGAAGTGGCTTCCCCATTCCACCCTTCCAAATATGCACGCGAAAGGCTTGATCCATAACGAGGAAACTCGCGATCAACTTCTTTCTTCTCTATATGAAATAATTCGAGAACGCGACGTCGATGAGATGAAAGGGAAAGTGAGATTTGCTCCCCATCTTGTTTTTATCATCTCGGATACCTCCTTAATAGCGGAGCATGTCATTATGGAATATTTAGAGAAAAAAGACACGAGAGAATTAGGCTTCTCTGTTATTTTTGCGGAATCTGCTGAGGAACGAATGACTGAGAATGTTCATACACTTGTCCGATATGTAAATGAACAAGAAGGAGATATTTTAATAGAAGAAGGGAAGGCAGTTAACAAGCCATTTCATCTGGATGAGTACGATTCAGCTACGAATGAACGATTTTCTCGTATGCTAAGAACTTTAAATCATCAAATTGGGATGAAAAATTCTATTCCTAATTCTGTAAGTTTCTTAGAAATGTTCGACGTCAAAGATGTGGATGATATTCCGATTAGCCAATACTGGAAAATGAATGAATCAGCTAAATCATTAGCCGTTCCCATTGGATTAAAGGGTAAGAAAGAGCTTGTTCATTTAAATTTGCATGAAAAAGCTCATGGTCCCCATGGATTGTTGGCAGGGACGACAGGTTCTGGTAAAAGTGAATTCCTTCAAACATATATTTTATCGCTAGCAGTTCATTTCCACCCACATGAGGTTGCGTTTCTATTAATCGACTATAAAGGAGGAGGTATGGCTCAGCCATTTAAGAATATTCCTCACTTATTAGGAACAATCACAAATATTGAAGGTAGTAAGAACTTTAGTATGCGTGCCCTTGCTTCGATTAATAGCGAACTAAAGCGGAGACAGAGGCTCTTTGATCGCTATGAGGTTTCTCATATTGATGACTATACAACGCTTTATAAAAATGGTGTGGCATTAGAGCCTCTCCCGCACTTATTTCTTATTTCTGATGAGTTTGCGGAGCTAAAGAGTGAGGAGCCAGAATTTATTCGAGAGCTAGTAAGTACTGCTCGGATTGGGCGTAGCTTAGGAGTTCATCTAATACTGGCAACTCAAAAGCCTGGCGGGATTATTGATGAGCAAATTTGGAGTAACGCTCGTTTTCGTGTTGCTCTGAAGGTACAAGATGCAAATGATAGTAAAGAAATCCTAAAAAATAGTGATGCTGCTTCTATTACAGTCACAGGTAGAGGTTATTTGCAGGTAGGGAACAACGAGGTTTATGAGCTATTCCAATCGGCTTGGAGCGGGGCACCTTATATGGAGGAAACACTTGAAGGAGAAGAAGACATTGCTGTTGTAACTGATTTAGGACTCATTCCGCTTACCGGAATCGAAACGAAGGTAAGTAAGAAAAAAAGCAATATGACCGAAATCGAAGCAATGGCAGCTAAAATTGCACAAACGCAAGATGATATGTCAATTCAAAAGCTACAAAGTCCGTGGCTGCCTCCTTTAGCATTAAGAATCACCCCGTTCGAGTATGCAGAACCACAAAAGGATTCATTTTTGTTAGGTATGATTGATGAACCAGAAAAACAGGCACAAAATCCAATCTATTACGAGTGGAAGAAGGATGGGAATGTAGGTATTTTTGGTTCCTCTGGATATGGAAAATCGTATACCCTATTAAGAATCCTACTAGGCATAGCGCAGAATCTTAAACCTACAGAGGCTCATCTATATATTTTAGATTACGGAAATGGTTCCCTTCTTCCTTTAAAACGACTTCCGCATACGGCGGATTACTTTACCATGGATGAGGAATTAAAGCGTGACAAGCTAGTTAAGCTATTAAAAGATGAAATTTCCAATAGAAAGGTAGCCTTCCAAAATGCCGAGGTAAGCAATATCCATATGTACAATAAATTATCGGATACTCCTTTACCATTAATTTATGTTGCCGTGGATAATTACGATATTGTGCGTGAAGAAATGGAAGAGCTAGAAGCACAGCTGATACAGTTTGGTCGAGACGGTCAATCTTTAGGTATTCATCTTCTTATTTCCGCAACTAGAGTGCAATCGATCAGACAGTCTCTCATGAACAATTTAAAAACGAAAATAGTTCATTATCTAATGGATAACACGGAGTCTTACGGTGTAATCGGTAGAGTCCCATTTGACTTAGAGCCTTTCCCAGGGAGAGCCATTATTAAGAAGGAAGACGCTAAATTTGCACAGCTTTTCCTACCAGTGCAAGGGAAAGATGATTTTGAGGTACTTGAATCTTTAAAATCAGAAGTACAAACATTAAGAGCTGCTTATGCAAGTCAGCAAGGTCCTAAGCCTATACCAATGTTGCCGCTTGAGCTAAGCAGCAACAACTTCCAAAATTATCTAGAAGAAAAGCCTGCCCAAGGTATGGTTCCACTGGGCTTAGACGAAGAGACGGTTCGACCAATCATGATTAACTTCAAAAAGAATCGTCATCTAATGTTAATCGGACCTGTTCAACGAGGCAAAACGAACACAATCAAGTGGTTAATACACCAATTAATGGACCAAGAGAATGGTTTTGTTGCTATCTTTGATTCATTCGATCGGGGACTTGCAACTTTCTCAGACGATCCACAGGTGGAATATTTGGAAACGAAGGATCGATTGATCGAATGGATTGCACGCGTAGAGCAACATTACACAGAGGTAGAAAACAGTTATCTAGAGAGCTTACAAAATGGTCAATCACCAAAGATTATACCTGCTCACTTTATCATTGATGGCTATACAAGATTTTTACAGGTGGCAGATGTGGGCATCCAAGATCGCCTATCTAAGCTTATGAAGAAATATACACATCTAGGCTTTAATGTGATTGTATCTGCTAACAATTCAGAAATAACTAAGGGATTCGATGCGTTCACTAATGAATTGAAGCTAGTTCGACAAGGATTAGTCTTTATGAAAAAATCGGAGCAAACGCTATATACAGTTCCTTATGAAAGAAAAGAGGCTGAGCTGCCACTAGGCTATGCTCATTACGTATTCAATGGAAATGCTACAAAGGTTTTAATTCCGTTATGTAAGATGGAGAGGAAGATCACGCAATGAAAAACTTAAAAAGCTCGGGGTTGTGGAAAATAGTTGCTGGGATTGTTTTAATATTAGCTCTCCCTATTTTGTTCTTCCAACTGATGGGGGTCAGTATATTGGATTTGGATAACCCAAATAAACGGGTTATCGCAATTGTAAATGAGGACCAAGGTATTACAAAGGGGCAGGAGAATATTGACATGGGGGTAGAGGTAGTTACAATTCTAGCTACCGACTCACCATATGAATGGAAGGTAGTTGGTCGAGGGGCTGCTGAGAATGGGCTAAAATCCAATCAATATGAGGCAATCGTGTATATTCCTTCTAACTTTTCATCCAATATTATGTCCTATGATCAGCAAAACCCTGCCAAGGCAGAGTTTTCGTATAAAGTGCACTCTCAAAAGGCTGGTCTTCGTAAAGAGCGTGTACTACATGAAATAGAGTCAGCTAGCAATCGAGTGAATGAAAAAGTATCAACTCTATATTGGACGTATGTGGCTCAAGAGATGGATCACATCAAAAAGGAATTCGCCAACATTTTAGGTAAAGAGACTGAGTTTTTAACGACAATGTCTGATTACTATAAACCTGAATCTGAAACGCTTGCTGAGGAAATGAAACGACAAAAAGAGCAAATGGCCGGATTGCTTTCCACGATCAGCTCCGCAAATAATTCCCATGCATCTAGAATTCAAAACGCAGAGACCTTTGGTAACCAAATGGATGGATTTATAAGCTATGTTCAGCAATATAAAGTCTTCCAAGATAGCCAAAAAGAAATTTTGAAGCAGGTTCAGGATGATAGCTTGGCCAAGATAAAAGTAGCGGCATTTTCGCAGGCGGAGAAATTTAACAAAACAGTACAACAGCTTGAAGAAAGCAATGAAAAGTTAAACGATGAAATATATAAGGTCAATGAAATCATAGATGTCAATCAAGAAAAATTTAATGCTTTGTCTGAGCTAAGAAAAGGTGAGGTAGACAGACAATTGAATGATCTGCTTGCCGTCCAAAAAACTGCAATTGATCGTTACAATTTCTCTGTTCTTAATAGTTTAGAAAAAGGAATTGAGGCTAGAAAGAATGGTACAGCTGTTTTAGGTCTAATGGATATTGGGACAGATCCACAGCAGCTAAATACAATTCGCGAAGAAATGGAGCGCAAGGCTGCAGCTAAGTCGGAAACTCTTCTTCCAGGCTTAGAGGAAGAGCGTACAAAGGTCAATGAAATTCTGACCGCGCTACAATCTTTAAAAACAAAAGTAGCAGAAACAGACCCTACTTCTACTTTAGTAACTGATTTAGAGCAGCTGCAAGGAGAGCTGACGAATGTTACTGCTCTTATTTCTCAAAAGGAAGGTATTTGGAATAACTCAAAGCAAGAAGGAACAAATGATTATGCTGCAGCAACTGAGGAATATAAAAATCTTTTAACTAACTATAATACGGTATATGGAGAATACAAATCCGTTCAACAAATCATCGACACCTATCCGGCTGATACAGTGAGATTGGGATTAGAGATTAGCCAAAAAGAAGAAGCTCTATTGAATCACGCTCAACTAACAGCAGAACAGAAAACTAGATTACAAGAATTATTTAGTAAAAGAGTTACCAATACGGAGCTAAGCTCTTTATTGTCCTATTACGCAACACTAGAGCAGTTCGAATTCACATTAAATGAAGGTGGAGATAGCGTCAATAAGGATGCACTGCTTGAGGATGAAATTTTAACTGCTTTACTAAAAAATGTCGTAGACGTAAAAGATTTGGAATTAGAAAGCTGGACTGCGGTTGAAGAAAGTATTCCGCAAACGCAATTAGGTATGACAGACCTTAGCACAACGTTTGCGGCTATTATGTCAGGTCAAAGAGAAACGGTAGAAGAACAGCATTTATCACTACTCAATGATTTAGACACTATTGATAAGCAGGCAAATCTTTTGCTACAACAGATTCAAAACCCAGCTACTATGTTAGGCACTGGTGAGCCTCAACAAACGGTAGGTGAAGGAGAGGTTGTTTCTAGTCAACAAAATGTAAGTAATCAGCTTCTTTCACTTAGCGAAATGATGAACACCTTATCAGAGCGCCAGAATAACCTAGTGAATTATGCGAATGATTTACATGCTAAAGCAGATGATATTAAGTCAACTTCTAACGAGTTTAGTAGCAAATGGGAAACTAACGTGGATGCAATGACCGACTTTGATGGAGACATACAAAGTTTCCTAGCTAACACATATGTGGATGGACAGGAGAATGGATATGCATTTAACCATTTTGTTAATCCATTAGGAGTAAAAGGAGCAACTGCCGTATCAGAAGATGGACAAAAAGTTCCGCCAGTTATTTTATTTATCATATTACTCATTAGCAGTTTATTAATAGGGTATTTTACTTATCAATTAAAGGATGGGGCAATTGGGCTTCGCGTAGCGATGACGATAATTTTATCCGTTCTAGTAGGAATAATTATCAGCTTATACAGTGTCAATATGTATATTCTTAATGATGAACGTGCCATTCAGTGGACGATTTTTACAGTGCTATTGCTATTGGCAAGTGCTTCTATAGTTCGAGCGGCATTAGAATTTGGTCAGGCAGCAGGCTGGCTGGCTAGTATAGCACTTATGTGTGTGTATATCGTTCCTTTACTAATACTTGCAGTTCCAGATGTAAGTGTTCCAGATATTTTATCGAATGTATATTTATCTATTAAATATGAGGCAGACACAAACTTTTTGGTGGGAGTAATTATTACAGGCGCTATTGCTATAGTGATGCTAGTAATTTCGTATTTTGTGAGCAAGAATAATGGCCAAAATGCTACAACTGTAGATGAAGCCTATGAAAGCTAACAAAATTATTTTGATTATCTTCTGTGCAGCACTACTCTGTTTTTTTAAAAGTGGAGAAGTGCTAGCAGATGAAAATAAAACAATTGATGAATTAGAACCTTTGCTATATGAAAAATTAGAATTCAAGAAGAATACCGATTATCTACACGATGTAAAGAAGACCGAAATGAAAAATACTATTCCTGTTAAGCAATTTAATATCTATTTTGATGGTAGAAATAAGTTACCTGATCGAAACGACTCCTCGTTCTTATTTCAACATGCTGAAAGAGGAGAGAATAGTACGGTAGCAGCAAGATCGGTAGAATTAAAGCTATTTACTTCAGGCGACAAAGAGACAAAAGTACAAACGAACACCTCTTTTCAAGAGGAAGAAAGCTCAAGCAACAATCTTCTTATCTTCATTTTTCTTTCCATTATAGTCATTGGGATTATCATTCTTTTCACTGTATTTTTACCGAAGCTTGCTCAACCAGCAAATGGTGTTTCTAGAAGAAAAGATCAAAAACCTTTAGGAGAGGGGTAATAGAATTGATCGCACATTATTATGCCATGATAGCAAAAAAAGAAGAGGAAATAAGAAGATTGAACGAGTGTCAATCCTCTTTAACTGGAAAACAATCTGAGTTTACATCGAATGAACCGAAATGTATGGAACCGGAGTTAACTACTACAACCTGGTACGGGACGTTAGCCACTGCTTTTGATGAAATACGTGAGTCAGGAATAAAGGCTCCTTACCAAGAAATTATTGGGACGCAATTTAGCGCGGTGTTTAGCGCAATTTCAGCTAAAATAGCAGAAATTCAAGCAGAAATTGCCGCTCTAAGGGCAACAATCGCAAGAATAGCGGCGGAGGAAGCTGCTAATCCGGGAAGATATACAGGAGTATAACAAAGGAGGTCTTTTTATGACTGAGGTAAAAATTGTCTACGCTGATGTAGAAAATCAATTAAAGGAAATGACGGCTGCAAATGAGGGACTAAATCCTACAAAAGAGTCGCCCATTGAAGGAAATGTATTAGATGTCGTTGATAAACTAAATGAACTTTCTACAAATCTAGAAACCTTATTGACTAAATACCAGAATTTATTGAATGAAAATATCCTTACTACTACTAGTTCTGTTGAATTTATGAAGGAAACGGATGAAACATTATCCACGGGTATCAAAGGCTCTGGAGGATATAGGATGTTGGCGCAATGAAGGTACTAGATGTAGATTTACTTCAAACTGGTATAAAGAGCAATTTGGATATGTTGACTCGTTTGGAAGAAGAAATAAAAGAAATAGAGAAGACTATAACAGGCTTAGTGGGAATGGATAGTAGTCTAAAAGGGCAGGGTGGAGAAGCTATTCGCTCCTATTACAATGATTGCCATCTTCCTTTTCTGAAATTCTTTTTACAATTTAAACAAAATTTTAAAACAAAGCTTGACCAGCTAAAATCTGCTTTAGATTCATTGGAGCCAGACACAGAGGGGTATATTCAGGAAAGTTTCCTTTTAAATGAGGTAGAAGAAGGATTAGCTGAAATATCTAGAATTACTGGTAATTTAACAGATGAGTCCAATGCCATAATGGACCAGGTGTCCGATATTGTGGCACTTCCTCATTTAGATGATAGTGACGTTCAGCAAGGGGTCATCGATTCTAGAAAAAAGAAAGATGACACAATAACTGACTTGAATGAGTTTGACTCAACTCAAGTATCCTCTATGCTATCAGTCGAATCGAATATAAAAACAATGGATACATGGTTACAGGAAATGGAAGGAATGATGAGCTCAGGGCTCTCCGACATTCATTTTCCTGCGGAAGCTTGGGCTCAATATACGGCTTATACCCCAATTTTGAGTAATCTATCGAGCAGTGTAAACGATCCAGGTTCTGTAGCGGAAAAAGATGCTTCTGAAAGTACTGGGGATGTTTCAAAAGATGGTAATTTTAGTGAGTATGTAGGTCATTATGGTAATGCTAGCACTATCATAACTGACACTAAATCGGGTATTCACATGTATAATGCTACTAAAAACGGGCAACTATCTACTTCTAGGCATTTTGTTCCTGAATATGGTAAAACTTCCTACCGAATTAATGCTAGTGCTACAGCTATGGGGAAATTAGGTTTTCCTAATGAATCTGGAGGAATGCTTAAATATGCTGGAAAGAAACCTGGACAGTCAGGCTGGTCAGCAAAAGGAGAAATGGTTTTAGAAAAACATCCCCATCTTCGGTATTGGGGAGATAGTGCCACTTTTGGTGAGAAGGTAAAGACCGTTGGTTCTGCAACGTTTAAAGGAGCTGGAACTGGTTTTACTGATTTAGTAGACTTTAAAGGAGTTACACAAAATGGTGTGGCAAAAGGATTACTAAAAGGAGCTACTAAAGGAGTTGCCCCTCTTACTGCTGCGTTGAGTTTTAATGATAATTATAATACCGCTAAGGATGATGGATTGAGTGGAGGAGAAGCCGTAGCAAGAGCTACAGCAGATACCGCTGCTGATGTCGCGATTGGGAGTGCCATTCAAGTAGGCCTGACTGCAGCTGGTACTGCATTTATACCAATACCAGGATTAGGAACATTTGTTGGAGCAATAGCAGGAGTTGGGGTCAATATGTTACTAAACGCTAAAGGGAAAGATGGTAAATCCGCTTTGGATACACTGAAGGGGTGGTTCCATTAAGAAAGAGGAGAGAAATTTGGCAAGTAGGTTAAAGGAAGAGGATTTTGAGGTATTAAGGATTCCTTTAGAGTCCGGGAGACAAGGGCCAGCTCAATTGGCAGTAGCATTAATTTTAGGGGCAATTTTTATGCCACTGATATATGCTTTAGAATACTATGTGGCATCATACGATAGTATTTTTCCTTATAAACAGGAAATTCTGAATGTGCACTTTTGGTTTACAATTATTTTAGCCGCTTTGTCAATTGTTTATGCTATTCCATTCATTTATCGTAGAAGCCAAAAATTCCAATATTTATTAAGCATACTAGTTTCTCAAAATCTTTTTACATTTCCCTTATTTATTTGTGCTTTATTTTTCATCGGGAGAGACGGAGAAGGGATGAAGGCTACGCCTGAATCTCTTCTAAACTTTACATATGTTTTATTATTTATTGGTTTACTGGTTTTTGTTGTAACATTTATAAGATTTTATATTTTATTAAGAAAAGGGCAGTATAGAAAGGGTTCTCGTAAAGAGCAACTTCGAACAAAATTTGAGAAGAAGTCCTTGTTATCTACTGCTATATTTGTGGGAATTGGTTTAGTATTGGTTCTCCAATTTATCATTAGGAAATCTGCTATCAATGATTTCAATATGTACGGTGTAGTCCTAATTGGTATAACTCTTTTTTATGTTATGCTTTTTATTCTTCCGGAGCAGCTTATTATTCTATATTGTAAAATGCGTTTTAAAAGCTTTAATTATAATGAACGTGGTTATTTAAATGGTTTGGAAACTGATCTGAGAGGGTGAACTTGATGGGGATTGAATTATGTGCACTAATGTTTGAAAATTTGCTAGTCTTTAATGCCGAGGGGAATAAGGAAGATTGGCAGGAAGGTATTTATCATTTAGAGGATATTGCATTAACCAAGGATGTATATAGAAATGGACCTTTGTTTTTCTCGTTTAAAAGTGTGAAAGATAACGAGTCTTTTGGAAAATTTACTTATTATCTTCCGATAAATAGTCAAGTGGAAGTTGCAGAAGATGCGAACTTTTCTTTTCAAAAACACTTTAAAGTGGATAGAGCATTATTATTACGCCAGGCGGATGAAAAACTTAATATAAACACTGCGTTCGATGAAATAAAATCCTATTCCAATTTAAATAATATAGAAATTGAGGATTATTATTATTGTATCCTTCTAAATGTTTATGGGGAATACATAGTAGATTTATATGTACCATTAAAAAGCCAGGGTGATGAATAATGATAGTAGAGGACCATCAAATTGCTTATCGTAACGTAGTATCAAAAAAATATAATTTTGTTCCAGAAGAGATTGAATTAGCCTTTCAAGACTTCGTACAGCTATTATCGAAGCATAATTATTCACCAGCAGGTGTAGTATTTTATACTATTCTTAGTGAACCAACCGCAGAGATATTTTTGACAATAAATGAAGATAGCTTAGTTATTCCTAGTGAGGAAGCTGTTAAATTTACTAGCTATTTTTGCGTAGACAATTTACTGATGACTAGAGTAAAAGATGATTTCGTTTTAAAATCTCAAGAAAAATACTGGGAGTTATTTAGCTATATGGAGCAAAAAAAATATGTTCAGAAGACCCCACTTTTCATTCAAATGAAAAAAATGCATACAACTAATTCTACATACGTGGAAATGAGCTTAGGCGTATTTTAAGGTTAATAAGTGCCCGGTTTGTAGCATTTTGAAGATGAAAATTCAAGAGCCCTTATTAAAGCCTGTACCCGTGATGGTATGGGCTTGCTTATTATTTATTACAGGTGCCAGGCACTTGTAATATATTGGTCATAATTCATAAGAGTATAGACATTTTGAAAACGCATCCTTTTAAGAAGGATGCGTTTCGTTTTATTTGGTATAAGAATAACTCTTTAATGTTAACTTCTAGCTCCAACGTGGTTATCGCTGTTTCTTAACTTGAATTCGTGCAACTTGGTTTAGATTAATGGTGTATTGGTTATCTGTCACCACGAACATTCCACCATTTATGTATTCGCGCTCTGCTGTTCTAATATCCGTGTTTGTTTCAAATAATAGTTGATGGCCATCGTGAAAAGATAATAAAAATTTATATTTTTTTATTTCATCGACGTTCTCCAATTTTTCACCCCCTTTTAATCGATAGTATCATTTGAATAAATTAATTTCAATATAATTGGTAATAAAGTGTGAAAATTTACTCATTGTATTTGCTAAGTAAATATAAATAGGTATAAGCCCTTTCTTGGTATATAATAAGTGGACAAACATAATTGTTTTAATAGAAGCTAAAAGGAGTTTGAATTGATTGAGTAAAAAGTCTATAAAAAATGAGTTGCCTGAAAACTATGAAGAGCTAAAGAAAGCAGCCAATCGTACTGGAAGCTGGAGAACTCGTCTTAGTGCCGTTGAAGAATTAGGAAATTATAATACAAGCCAAGTAATAGATATCTTAAAAGTTAGATTAACCCATGATCCTGTATTCCAAATTCAAGAAGAGGCTTTCCGCGCATTGCTAGAATTAGGAGAAAATGTAGAATTACCTAAGCGTAAAAAGTTTGAACTAGTTAAAGGAGCGAACAAGGTGTTCGTTCGAGTGAAAAAAAGCTTACCAAAAGATCATACTTTTGATGAGTATTTAACTAAGCTAAAAAGAATGAGAATCGATGTTTATGATGCATATGAGGGTGAAAAGGGCTTAGACTGGTTAGAAGAAGAGTGGAAAAATTTAAAGTAACCTTTTAGAACAAGGTCAATCGAGCTAGATGATTGGCCTTTTTTTATTATAAAATACATGATTTCTGGCTTTATATAAATAGCTTGAGAGATTTTATTTGTACAAAAACTTGATTAACTTTATAGTTCTTTGAATTTTTTAAATATTTATATAAAATTAACTTTAAAGATAGAGTATAATATTATTTTAGGAAAAGTTTTAATTTTTATTCTAGCCCAGCTCCTATCCTTTGAGGTAAATGGGTGCTTGGATTTAATTATATTTATTGAAATGGAGGGAATACAGTGACACAACTATTATGGAATACTCCCCAAAAGCTTCGCGAATTATTATGCGAGCTAGTGAGCTGGAATAGTATCACCTTAACTGACGGAGAAAGAGAATTTGCACCAAAATTATTAGAAAAAATTAGAGAAATAGAATATTTTAAAAATCATCCAAGTCAACTGCAAATGCATGATGCTGGTTTGGGGAGACAAGCGGTTACAGCTTTATATAAGCATCCAGAAGCGACTGAGACAGTAGTGCTTATCAGTCATTTTGATACAGTTCAAACGGAAGAGTATGGAACATTGGAGCCACTGGCATATTTCCCAGAGGAACTGACGAAAGTGCTAATGGAGAATCCAAGTGAACTGCCTGAGGGAGCACGCGCTGATTTAGAAACAGGTAAATATTTATTTGGCCGTGGGACTATGGATATGAAGATGGGTTTAGCCTTACATCTGCAATTAATAGAAAAAGCAACTTTTGAAGAGTGGCCAATTAATTTAATTCTTACAAGTGTCCCAGACGAAGAGGTAAACTCTGCAGGGATGCGAGCCGCAGTAACTCAGCTAGTAAGGCTGCGAGAAGAATTTGGACTTAACTATAAACTGTTTTTAAACAGTGAGCCTTCCTTTTCTCAAAATCCTACTGACATAGACGAATATATATATTCAGGAACTATCGGTAAAATAATGCCTGCCGCATTGTTCTATGGTAAAGAAACACATGTAGGAGAGCCAATGAAGGGGATGACGGCAAACTATATTGCTTCTTTCTTAACGCAACGTATGGAATTTAACCCTTTGTTTACAGAAAAGGATCTTGGTGAAAGTACGCCTCTACCTGTATCTTTGCAGCAAAAGGACTTGAAAATGTCTTATTCTACACAGACTCCTTACCGAGCAGTTGCTCTATATAATGTATTTTTATTTAAAAGAACAGCTAAAGAAATTATGGATTTGTTTGAACAGGTAGCTAATGAGGCAATGACGGAGTTGAATCAAACTTATAAAAACATTTGCGAGCGTGAACATGTAAAAGGGGTAGGACAGGTCAAAGTCTTAAAATATGAAGAACTGCTTGCTTATGCAAATAAAAAGCTTGGAGAAGAAGAAGTACTTAGGTTAAAGCAAGAGGCTTTGCTAGATGAGGAATGGGATGACAGAGAAAAATCTCTTCGTATAGTCGATAGTTTGATGATTCAATGTCAGGAGCTGGCGCCAGCGACGGTTCTACTATTTGCACCACCTTATTATCCTGCAGTGAATACTTCTCATGATTCAATCATCAAAAATGCGGTTGAGCTAATGAAGAAATCGGCCAAATCCTTTGATAATACAGTAAAGCAAGTTCACTATTTTAATGGAATATGTGATTTAAGCTATGTAAATTATGAGGACGAAGGAAATGGCTGGACCTCATTTGAAAGTAACACGCCAGTATGGGGTGATACGTATAGCATTCCATTTGGAGATATGGCAGAACTAAAAGGACCGGTATTAAACGTTGGTCCATTTGGGAAAGATGCTCATCAAAAAACAGAGAGATTACATATAGATAGTGCTTTTGTTGAAATGCCTGTAATGTTGGAAACACTCATCAAAAGTTTATACTGATATATACAGAATATTGCTTGGTTCTTAAAAGTGTAGGGAAAGTCATTTTGACTTTTTCTACACCTTTTTTATTGGTTCATGATTAGAATTTGCCATTCTGAAAATTTATTGACCGGGAAATAAATGAATTGTTACAGGTGCCAGGCACCTGTAACAATTTAATCACGAAAGGGCTTCTTCTGTTTTCTCTATGTGGTTTTTTAGATAATGAAGAACGCCGGTTGTAAATAATTCTACACCTACGGAAAGCATATTTTCGTCAATATCGAATTTTGGATGGTGATGACCGAAAGAGTTTTCTTTTCCGATGCCGATAAATGTAAATGATGCAGGGATTTCATGTGAATAATAAGCAAAGTCTTCTCCTCCGAGAATTGGATCTATATCGATTACTCTCTCTGCTCCAAATAAACGAGTTGATGTTTGTTTTATAGAAAGAGTAAGGTCTTTGTCATTCATTAACGGTGGATCACCATGAAGGTATTCTAACTCATATTTAGCTCCAAATGACTTACAAACGCCGTCTACAATTTCTTCGACTCGCTTATGGATTAATAGGGAGATGTCTTTGTTAAAGTAGCGAACAGTTCCAGATGCAAAAGCAGTGTCAGGAATAACATTGTAATTACTGCCAGCGCTTAATTCTCCAATACTGATAACGGCATGGTCTATTGCCTTAATACTGCGACTAACAATAGTATGAAGCTGAGTAATGATATGTGAAATGACAAGTGTCGGATCAATAGTAGTTTCTGGCATAGAGCCATGACCTCCACGTCCAAGGATTTTAATAGAGAAGCGATCAACTCCTGCCATTGTTGCTCCTTCTCTTACACCAATTATTCCTGTTGGAATTGGCTCCCACAAATGATAACCAAATATAGCATCTATACCTTGAAGTCCATTTGCTTCAACTATTTCTACCGCACCGCCAGGAACTTCTTCCTCAGCATGCTGAAATAAAAGATGAATTTTTCCATATATTTTATCTTTGTTCTCTACTAAAACTTTGGCGATTCCAAGTAAAATGGCCATATGCCCATCATGGCCACAAGCGTGCATTACTCCACTATTGTCTGATGAAAATGATAGGCCGGTTTCCTCTAATATTGGTAGGGCATCCATGTCTGAACGGATAGCGACAGTTTCCCCAGGATGAGCTCCCTCTATAACTCCAACTATATCCTTACCGGTAATAGAATAGGTGTAAATATTAAGTTCATTGAGTCTCTCTTCAATATAAATTTTCGTTTTTGTCTCGAAATGAGATAATTCAGGGTTTTTATGTAAATGTCTTCTTTGCTCAACAATCCATGAATTTAAAGAGGTACTAATCTTCATAAAAATTAACTTCCTTCCTTCAAATCTTTTTTAGTAAGTATACATTTTTCCTTTAAAAGTGGGAATAGGAATTACAGAATTATTGCAGGTGCTAGGCACCTGCAATAATTCTGTAATATAATTTATCGATTAATACAAAAAGCTGCTCAGGTTTAATGAGCAGCTTTGTTGTTTATAGTTTGAATTTGTTAATGAGGTTTTGGAGTTCCTGTGCAACCTCATGGGTTTCTGCTGAACGATTGGATATCTCATCGATAGAAGCGGTTGTTTCTTCTGTCACTGCTGAGATGCTAGTAGTAACCTCTTCTATTTCACGCATAGATTCAGTCAGACTTTCAATAAGTGCCACTACTTGTTTAGAATTGTTGGCTTCTTTGGTTGTCATTTTGGATATAAGAGAAATTTCTTCAACTGTTTTAGAAACTGCTGTAGAGATGTCACGTAACGATTGAGAGGTTTGCTGAACTGTAGCATTTCCATTTTCGATTAGCTTTGTGCTTTCATTAGTGGAATTAACTACATGGCCAATGCTCTCAGTGATTTCACTTACAATTTTTTCAACCTGACTGACTTCTAGATTAGATTGTTCTGCAAGCTTACGAACTTCCTCTGCTACTACTGCAAAGCCTTTTCCGTGCTCTCCAGCACGAGCGGCTTCTATTGATGCATTTAGAGCTAATAGATTTGTTTGAGCTGCAATTCCTGCAATGGATCCGGTAATTTGCTGAATTTTATTAGTTGCTTCATTCAATTTTACAATTGTTGCACCAGTTTCAATGGAGGAGCTGTGTATTTTCTCCATATCCCTGCTTGTTTCTGCAGCACGTTTAAGCCCTTCTTGAGCAGTTTGCATTGTGGACATGGAGTGTGTCGCACATTGGTCTGCAGTTCCTTTAGAATGTTGTAACCCTTCTGCTAGATTGTTTAAAATAGCGGAGGAACTTTCTGCGGAAGCTGTTCCAGTAGAAATAGATGCAACGTTTTCACTCATATTATTGGCGATTTGGTGAATGGCTTCCTTCATTTCATTTAAAGAGAAGGAAGTCTCCTCGGAATTTCTCGTAAGTTGGGAGGAGGTATTTTGGACAGTGCCAATGATAGTGCGTAAATTTTCAGCTACTGTATTAAGCGTTATACTTAAATCGCCAATCTCATCCTTGCTAGTAAAATTCGTATCCTTAACGGACAGATTTCCTTTTGCAATCTCTCCAGCGTGAGCAATCAAAACCGATAAAGGTTTCGTCTTTCTTCTTATTAAAAATAAAGTCGCAAGAGAAGCTAAGATTAAAGGAATTATACTTACTAATAATCCCTTGCTTACTACGTCCCAAGTACGCTCCGATACGATGTCTGCATTGAAATCTATTACACTAATTGCAATTATTTCTTTCGTAGGATCGTGATCCTCAAAAATAGGTGCATATCCTGATAAGCGATTCATCCCAGCATATTCGTAGCTTTCTGAATAAGTAGAGTGACCCATCGAGACAAGCATATTTATAGCTTCTTCGTCTATGTAAAATTGATCTCCTGCTTTAAAGCCGGTTTCTTTTAAATTATCGTCTAGAGCTAATATCTTTCCATCTAAATCTAGTATATATTGCGTTTCAAATATATCTTTGTGTGCAGTTGTCCAATTTAGCTTTTCACCTATGCTGTTAACTGCAGCAGAGTCTCCGGATAGAATTTTTTGGACATCCTCTGGCGTCAGTAGGCCAGTAGTTATATTAGCGCACCCATATGCTTCAATACCAGCTGCTTTATATAGTTCCCCATAGGCAGTTTTATAGGTAGCGATAGAAGTGATAGTTAGCATGACAATCATTACGCCCACAATAATAGCCCCAAGATGGGTTGTAAGAGTATTCTTCCATTTCCATTTCACAATAGATATCTCCTATTCTATTTTTTAATTGATGAAAACTTATTAACCTTCTATTTATAACACGTTTTTACTAATAAAAGATAGAGGAAATGTACATATTACTTATAATACTTACATAATAATTAGGCATATTTACTTAAAAATACATATTTTTAATTAGGGAGAGAGTATTAGCATAATTTTTGCTTGTAATCTTTTTGTTACACAAATGTAAAAGCGCTAGTGTTTATTCCATGTTAGGATGGGTATAGATAAAATTTCAACGAGAAAGTAATAGAGAAATTTTTCAATACTTCTTTGGGGGAACATCAACTTTGAAATCTATGTTAAAAAAAATCATCACTATCTTTACTCTGACTCTAGTTTTAGCCATGGGAACATTTGCAGGAAATACAGAAGCTGCTAGCACTGTAGCGTCCAACAAAATAGTATCAAGTGCGAATAATTTAATAGGAATAAAATATCGATATGGTGGTACAACTAAAGCAGGATTTGATTGCTCAGGATTTATTGGATATGTATACAAAAGCAACGGAATCTCTCTTCCTAGAACAGCTGCTGGAATGTATAGTAAAGGAACATCAGTAAAAAAAGCTAACTTAGCTGTTGGTGATCTAGTTTTCTTTAATACATCAGGTAAAGGTGTTTCACATGTTGGAATGTTCATCGGCAACGGAAAATTCATTCATGCTTCTACTTCAAAAGGAGTAAGAGTTGATAAAATAAACGATCCATATTATTGGGGCAAGAAATACGTAGGCGCTAAAAAAGTAGCGAACGTACAAGTAGCGAAAAAATAATGAGATAAATAAAACCGTTTCGGCTAAAGCTGAAACGGTTTTTTGTGTGCATAAACTCTAAGGTTAGTCTTTTAATAATAGGGCTAGTTGGAGTGCTAATGCATCCTGAAAGTTATTAGGATTATAGCCTGTCAAATGGGCTATTTTGTTTAATCGATAGGTAAGCGTATGGCGATGAATTCCTAGTTCTTCCGCGCAAATACCTAGTTGCAGATTGCTTTCAAAATATTTTTGTAAAGTTAGCTGTAACTTCGAGTCAAGGTGTTGAAGTAATCTTTCTGTATACGTTTGAATTTCAAAGGCTTCTTTACTTTTGAAAAGTGAATATATTTCTACTTCCTCAAAGGAAACGATTGGTTTATTAGGATTACCATACTGATGGGCAAGCTTAGCAGTTTGGTATGCATAATGAACCTGTTCTAGGTTGGCAACTTCTCTTCCCAATCCTAAAGAAATAGAATAATATTTTGTCAATTTATCAGCGAGTAAAGAAACCTTACGGGAAAACGTTTCTTGATCTAACCCAGATATTAAAATAAAATGCTCACTCGCCTGATAATGTCCTACTAAAATGGAGTCAGTTTCTAAATAAAACTCTATCTCCTCTATAATATTTTGATAGGAGGGAGACTCAGGATCAACCTCAAGCATCATAGCATAAAATGGAGCTTTATTTTGAAAGCCAATTTTATTTAGTCGTTCCTGTAAATACTTCTGGATAGGCTGTCCACTCATTAATTCTTCAAATACCAACTCTTGAATTTTTCGTTTCCACTCTCTTTCTGAAACGATTAAGGCTTGATGAACCATCATTTCTGTTGTGAGTTGAACGAGTTTTGAGATTTCTTCAATCTCTTGTGGCTCTCCGGTGACTCCCATGACTCCAACTAAATCCTCCTGAAAAAATATAGGCAAATTAATGCCTGGTTTTGTTCTAGGAAAAAGGTGATTATTATCTTTTGTAATCCATAGAGGAGACTTAGTTCGGGCTACTTCAATTGCTCCTTCATGAATTCGGTTAACTCTCATCTTGTCTCCCGAGGCAAGAATGACTCCATTAGTTTGCATAATATTAATGTTTCGGTGAAGACGAAGCATAGTCTGTTGGACAATTTGCTCGGCTAATTGTTTGGTTATCAAAGTATTCACCTCAATGTATAAAAAATCTTCTGTTATAATACAGATAATTTATACTTTAAGTATAATGCAATGACTTTTCCTTTGCACTATAATTTTTGTAAGCGCTTCACTTAAAAGGAGGAGATCTTATTAAAATTGTTGTTAGCCCTGATTCCTACAAGGGTTCATTGTCTGCAACTGAAGTTGCAAGAGCCATTGTAGAAACTATTAATCAAATTAACCCAACTATTGAAACTGTATTACTTCCTGTAGCAGATGGTGGAGAGGGGACATTAGAGCCTCTTATTTTTGCAACTAAGGGACGTTTTGTGAATGCTACTGTAAGTGACCCGTTAGGAAGACCTATACAGGCATTGTATGGCGTTTTAGGAGATGGAGAAACCTGTGTCATAGAAATGGCAAGGGCTTCAGGTCTTACTCTTTTAACTGAACAGGAAAAAAATCCGCTAGAGACATCTACCTATGGAACTGGAGAGCTTATTCGACATGCTCTCGATCAGGGATTTAGAAAATTCATCATTGGGATAGGTGGAAGTGCAACCAATGATGGCGGGGTAGGAATGCTTCGTGCATTAGGTATGAAATTTAAGAATAAAGTAAAAGAGATAATCCCTAATGGAGGGGGCTATCTTGGGGACATAGAAGAAATTGATATTAGTGGATTGGACGAAAGATTGCAAGGTTCCCAGTTTAAATTGGCTTGTGATGTAGACAATCCTTTGATAGGTGCTAATGGAGCAACTGCTGTCTTTGGTCCTCAAAAAGGCGTGACCCCTGATATGATCAGTCATTTGGATGCGAATTTACATGTTCTAGCAGACAAAATTGCTGAAGTAACAGGTATTCATGTGCATCATACACCTGGTGCCGGTGCAGCTGGAGGACTTGGAGGTGCATTTCTTGCATTTTTTCCTGTCCATTTGAAGCCTGGTATTGAGGTGGTTATGGAAGCCATTCATTTTGAAAATCAAATAGAGGGTGCTGATTTTATTATTACAGGTGAAGGAAAAACAGATCAACAAACTCTATCTGGAAAAGCACCAATGGGTATTGCTAAAGCTGCAAATAAAAGAGGTATTCCGGTTATATTAGTCTCAGGATTCATAGAGGCTGAAGATAAAGGTGAATTGTCATCCTACTTTTATAAGCTTGTGAGTATAGTAGACGATTCCGTAAGTGTAGATGAATCTATGGAAAATCCGATTCATCATTTGAAGGCAAAAACAAAGGAAATAATGCAAGCTATCCTAAAGAAAGAGGTGTAGGAAGATGTTGTTTTTAGTTATATTGTTAGGGGTAATTTTTGTTGTTGTTGCTACAGCCATTTTTAAGCTCCACCCTTTTTTAGCTTTATTAATTAGTGCTTTCTTTGTAGGAATTGCCTCTGGTATGCCATTGCTAACAGTGGTAGAGAACGTAAACAGTGGTTTTGGTGGGTTGATGACAAGTATTGGTATTGTAATTGTTGCGGGAACAATTATTGGAGTTATCCTAGAAAAGTCTGGTGCAGCATATCGGATGGCAGAGGTTGTCCTTCGTATTTTAGGTGAAAAACGACCACAGCTCGCTATGTCAATCATAGGCTTTATTGTTTCAATTCCTGTATTTTGTGATTCTGGTTTTATTATTCTATCAAGCTTAAAAAAATCATTAGCAAAACGTGCGAAGGTCAAGGTAGCTTCAATGGCAGTCGCTTTATCTACAGGTCTTTATGCGACTCATACATTAGTTCCTCCTACACCCGGTCCTATCGCAGCGGCAGGTAACATTGGGGCAACAGATTATTTAGGTACAATTATTTTAGTTGGTTTATTTGTTGCAATTCCAGCTACTATTGTTGGGTACTTATGGGCTGTTAAGGTAGGTACAAAAATTGATGTACCTGCTGACCATGAAGAGGCGCTAGATTATGAAGAGGTTATCAAGTCTTTTGGGAAAATGCCTTCTACATTTAAATCTTTCTTGCCAATCGTCTTGCCTATATTATTAATAGGAATCGGGTCAGTAGCTGCATTAGTTGGGGATGAGTCAGGATGGACGAATTTCCTTAGATTCCTAGGTTCACCTACAGTAGCACTGTTGTTTGGTGTGTTTGCATCTTTCCTATTGTTACCTGAAATTAGTGAAAAAACGTTGTCAGGCTGGATCGGTGAAAGTTTAAAAGAGGCAGCACCGATTCTATTAATCACAGGAGCTGGTGGTGCGTTTGGTACTGTTATTAAAAACTCGGGAGTAGCAGAATTACTGCAAGAAATGGATTTAGGAGTTCTGGCAAATGGAGCATTATTCCTGTTAGTACCATTCCTAATTGCGGCAGCTTTGAAAACTGCTCAAGGCTCCTCTACAGCGGCGCTTGTTATTACATCATCTTTAGTAGCCCCAATGCTTCCAACTTTAGGAATAGAGGGAGCATTACCGCTTGCATTAGTCGTAATGGCGGTAGGAGCAGGTGCAATGACAGTCAGCCATGTCAATGATAGCTATTTCTGGGTAGTGACACAATTTAGCGGTATGAAAGTTACAGATGCTTACAAGGCGCAAACAATGGCAACACTACTGCAAGGTATTACCACTATCATCGTCACAGCAATTCTTTGGTTCATATTTGTGTAAGTCGTTTAAGAGGTTGACTAGTATGTTACAGGTGCCTGGCACCTGTAACATAATACACCCTGTAAAATAAAAAATTGCAAAGTAAAAAACCCCATTTAGACACTGCTTGCCAGTGCTTAGACGGGGTTTTAGAATTTACTTGAAGTTCATCATGTCGTCGCGATAGTTTTGTTTTAAGTCAGATTCAAGGAAATTCATGTAACGAACGAGCAATTGTGAAGCTTTTCCTCGAGTAAGAACTTCGTTAGGGTTAATACGATTCTTTTTGTCAGGATCGATTAATCCTAATTCACTTGCTACATAGATACTATCTTTTGCAGCTTTCGGTATTTTGTTATCATCGATAAATTTCGTTGTATAGCCAGGAGTTGGAGCACGTCCTTCCAAACCAAGCGAGCGTACAATAATAGTTACTGCTTCTGCTCTAGTGATGGATTTATTTGCACCAAAAATGTCAGCGTTCACCGGATTCACAATTTCTTTATTTAAAGCACTTTCGATATAGACATAGTTGGGATCTTTAACATCTAAATCTGTAAATATAGCTTTTTTTACATTTTTATTATTCTTTGGTTTTTCTTCTAAGACACGTAAATCTACTGCCTTTGCTACCGCCACAGTAAAGAGATCCTTTTTCATTGCTGCGTCTGGAGAGAAGAAGTTACTTGATTCATCGAAAATACCTAAAGAATAAAGTTTCTCTATATTTGGTTTTGACCAATGTTTTTCGATGTCTCGGAATTTAGGGACGATCAATCTTTCCACGGTAGGTGTTTTATCTTTGTATAAGTACTCAGTTCCCGTGGGGTTATACAGATTAAAAGGTATTTGATAATCATACTGGGCAACCATGTTAGACTTGCTTATAACAGAGTGTCCTCCAACAAAGCTAGAAAGAGAGGGAATATGTTTTTCATATTCTAACACTCTAGATTTACTGTCAGAAACCTTGCTAGTCACAAATGATGTCCCTTCTGGAGAATCTATTTCATAATCAATCAATTGGGTGTCTGTAGAGCCCCAGAAATTTTTGTAACCAACATTATTTCCTTCCATATAGACAGTTATTAAATCATTCGTTGTTGTTTTTCCATTTTTTTGAGTGCGTTTGTAAATTTTACGTGCGATTATATTCCCAGAATAATAATCAGTTGCTGGACGATTATCAATAACCGAACCTTGAGAAAACTGATAATCATCTAATGTAAATGTAGTTTTATTAGCCAATGTCACTTTTTCGGAATAACTCTTAATAGTAGTGTTAGCAGTCGTTTGATTCTTCTTTGTATGAATTGTTAAATCAGAAACATAGACAACGCTTCTCGTTAATTTATCTCCATACTGATTACTTAAATTGAATTTGTAGGTAGAGGTTAATTGATTTTTATTTTCTTTTTCAGTTACAGTTGCTTTTCCTGTGAATGTAATCGGAGAACCATCTAGAAAGAAAACCTCTTCATAGGAATATTCATCTAAAATGCCACCATTAAAATCTGGAACCTTGGCGCTAGCCTCATTTATACCTAGATTTAGTACAAGGAATATAGCCATCAAGGAAACAATTGTCTTGTTCATTAATTTGTTTTTCATTTTAATTTCATTTACCTCTTTCTGTATGTAATTGAGGGTATGAAACTTCATACCCTCCAAGTTGTTAGTCTACTAAAATAATTTTTGCCTGGTAATAGCTGCTGTGGATCATATAAAGTCGATCATTTCTTTTAATATCCTCTGCTTTTATCACTTTTCCTTCTTTTATGAACATAGCGTTAGTGAAATCTATATAGTTCCGCTGAGAGGCAGCAAGCCAATCGCCGTATAGCCATTCACTTACATCTTTTAAACTAAGCCGGTGGTCCCAATTATTAAAGTTGTATAAATTATTTAATCTACCAATGGAAACGGATGTTTCCGGTGTAGTATAACCAACTATTTTAGCCGCAACAATATGGTTATCCTTCACGTAGAAGTAAGCGTTTTTCCCCGTACTATAAGTAAAATCTTTTGTAGAGGTATTAGAATCCTCCGTTACTACTGTATCATTGCTGAAGCTGAAGTTAGCGTTCCCTGTTGAGTACCAATAATTATTAGAAAGCATTTGAGTATTAGTTAATGAAAGATGATATTGATTCGTATAACTAATTTGTCCAAAATACAATTGATGATCAGCTAAGTTAGCGCTTTGGAAACCGTCGTTTGTTATATGGATGACATTAGCATATTGATTAGAAGAAGCTCCATTGGAAATGACAAAAGCTTTTCCACTAGGCTGAAGAGCAATAGGATCCACTAACCGGCCATTTCTAATAATAATTGTTCCACTATGATATGGAATGTTTCCAGAAGCGGATAATTTAATTGTCTTGTTTTTCGTATCTACTGCATTCAAATTCTCGTGAAGTGTTCGCTCATTTGTCTTTTTAATAATCATTTTTTGGATTACTTCTTTTCCGGATTGCTTCACTGTCACATAGTAAATCTCGTTGTTTCGATAATTACGAAGTTGGCTTTTATCAATTTTTTTAGTACCGAGAAAGATTGGTGTCTTATCTGTAAAACTCTTTGAATTTATAGTATTGCCGTTAGTGTTGCTCCAAGTCCAATTAATAAATGCTTTCTCTTCTTTAATGACTAGCTTATTTTGTTTGGAGTCAATTTGTTGAATGACACCTTTATATATATTTTCTACCTTGACACCATCTTTAGTAATTTCAATGGAGGATAAAATAGAATTGTCATATTCGGATGTTTGGAGTTTCACTCGATCTCCGACATATAAAACACTTAAATCTACTATTTTATTGTCTTTATATAATTCTGTTTCAGAATCTAAATAGAACCTGGTTGATTTTTTGTCTTTTAAATTTATTGAGATAAATTTTCCGCTTTTGTCTATTTCGTTTATAGTACCTGTAAGGATTTGACCAATGGCTTCAAGGTCACTCTTGTCAGGTGAATCTTGCTCAATTTGAACCAGACCGTTCAGTTCTATTATTTTGTTTCCCTGAAGCTCTGCTTCGACCCATACACCTTCCTTAAAGGCTCCAATAGAGGTAGGGGTTGAGTCCATGTATAGAGGGGTATATTTGTCTATACTTAACGTTATTTCTTTCCCGTTTTGATTCATCAAAATTATGTGAGTCAATTTTTTCTCTGTTGTTTTGTCAGCTAGTATGACCTCTTCATAAATTGTTTTGACGAACACGCCGCTTACCATCGAAGATGCTTTAGCAGGAGTGGACGAAAAAATGGTGCTTATTAAAAGTAATAAGCTTAATATGTATAAAGTATTTCTAAACACATATTTACCTCCTATCTTTTGGTATTTTCATATACTTTATCTATCGGATTAAAGAAGGGGATATTTAGACAGCAAAGCTTCAATTTAATTAATCATAGGAGGAAAATAAAAATTTCTAAAAAATCCACAAAATGTTTTGAAAATTTTATAAAAAGGTATTTTCAAATTTAATAAAAGGAGTATAATTGCATATAATATATTGCACATCTATAAAAGTCGCAATTTACAAAATATTTAATTGATTGGGGAAATACGTCATGAATAGTGTAAAAATTAGAATCACTGAAAATGAAATGAAGAACGAAAAAACGCCAGCTAGTCAACTTGCCTTTGGTACGAAATTTACAGATCATATGTTTATTGCGGACTATACTGCAAGAATTGGGTGGCATGATCACCGTATTGTCCCTTATCAACCGCTTACGTTAGATCCTTCAGCTACGATATTACATTATGGGCAAACTGTATTTGAAGGAATGAAGGCATATTTATCGGAGGATGGAGTAGTCAGACTGTTTCGTCCCGAACAAAATATGAAACGAATGAATAGTTCATGTGACAGATTGAGCATGCCTCAAATAGATGAAGATTTTGCTTTGGAAGCATTAAAAGAATTGCTAGAGATTGATAAGGAGTGGATTCCAACTGAGCCAGGAACCTCTCTATATATTCGACCATTCATGATTGCAACGGAGGCTCATTTGGGTGTTTCCGCTTCTAAAACGTACAGCTTTATGATCATTATGTCGCCAGTTGGTTCTTATTATAAAGAAGGTATTCATCCTGTTAAGATATTAGTAGAAAGTGAATATGTTCGTGCTGTTGCAGGTGGAACAGGAATGGCTAAAACAGCTGGAAACTATGCATCAAGCTTAAAGGCGCAGGAAGTGGCTGACAGAGAAGGCTATTCACAAGTTCTATGGTTAGACGGAATTGAACGTAAATATATTGAAGAAGTAGGAAGCATGAATGTGTTCTTTAAAATAGACGGAGAGGTTGTTACTCCATCATTGAATGGTTCTATTTTAGATGGTATTACTAGAAAATCCATTATTGAATTATTAAAATATTGGGGAGTGCCAGTAACAGAACGTAAGGTGTCTATGGAGGAAATACGCGAAGCTTATTTAGACGGTAAGCTAGATGAGGCATTTGGTACCGGGACTGCTGCAGTTATTTCTCCTATTGGTGAGTTACGTTGGAAAGGCGAATTATTCTATGTGAATAATGGAGAAACTGGCGAGATATCTAAGAAACTATATGATACTTTGACAGGTATACAACATGGCACTATTGAAGATCCATTTGGATGGGTCGTTGAACTAAAGCAGTAATAAGTATCGCTCCTAAAATTAGGAGCGATTTTTTTATGGCTCTCTTAAGTTTGAATTATATCAATTAAAATTCATCTCGTAACTAAAGTGCAAGTCCTGTCTAGTACGAAAGTTTTCACAATAAGCTACATAGTTTTCTTCTTTGATTTCTGGATATTTTGCTATCAAAGAGGGGAGTAGTTCGGTGTTTACAAAAGGATAGTCACTTTTTTTATCGTAAAAGTAAAAGGCAAAGGAGCTATAAGGATAATATTCCATTCTACTAGCCATAGCTTTAGAAGTTGTAAGTGGATTTTGGTGAATATAACTACTAACATTTAATAATCCAATGGGATCAGAAACCATACTGGAAAAAAATCTTGTTTCGTAAAGTTGTCCAAAATAATTATATTTTCGTTTGAAGTATTCAGAGTAGGTCTTGTTAATGGATAACATAACATCCGAAAGTGGTGTTTCAGGGGAGCGTATTAAAAGGTGATAATGATTATTCATAATGCAATAAGCAACAATAGTAAATTTTGATTTTTTATATGTACGTTGTAAAGCTCTAAAAAAGAGAGATACATCGCCCTCATTTAAGAATATATTCTGTCGATTATTCCCTCTCATTGTTACGTGATAATAAAGCTCCGGCTGCCAAATCCTCCTCATTCTGCCCATTCCAGTTACCTCCATCTGTCCTTTTAAACTAACATACTATAAAGCTCGCAGTTCTTCAATGACTTAAATTATGTAATATTCACAATGATTTGATTTTCGATGTAAAAAGTCGTTTGAATTCCTATTTTGTCGCTAAATTATAGCCTAAAATATTATAAAGCAGCTTTATTACGAGAGTATTACTGGTGCCTGGCACCAGTAATACTCTCGTAATGTTTGGTTTAGGTTGCTTAAATAGGTTGTAGTAGATTGTGTTAAAATAGGTATAAAGAGGAGGGGTGCGTATGAAAGAGAATGTATTAATTATAGAAGATGAGGAAAATATTGCGCGTGTTCTTCAGTTGGAGCTGGAATTCGAGGGTTATTCTGTAGAGATTGCTTATACAGGTACAGATGGCCTTATAAAATATAGAGAGCAAGCATGGGATCTTGTGTTGCTAGATTTGATGTTACCTGGCTTAAATGGGCTGGATGTTTTAAGACGCATAAGAGCGACTGAGGCTAATACTCCAGTTATTTTGTTGACAGCAAAGAGCGGCCTAGAAGACAAAGTAAAGGGTTTGGATTTAGGAGCGAATGATTATGTGACGAAACCTTTTGAAATTGAAGAATTACTTGCGCGAGTGCGCTCTGCCATTCGCTTCAACAAGTCCTCTCTCCCTATACCGGTTAAGCAGGAGAATGTTCATGTCTTTCATTCTATCGTTTTAAACGAGCAAACTAGAGAGATTACTAATGAAGGGGATCAGGTAAATCTGACTCCGCGCGAATATGATTTGTTGCTGTATCTAATGAAGCATCCTAACCAAGTGTTAACAAGGGAACAACTGTTGGATGCGGTATGGGGATTTGATTATTATGGTGATACGAATATAGTGGATGTTTACATAAGATATGTGAGAAAAAAATTAGAGGAAAACGATCGCCTCTCTTACATTCATACGGTAAGAGGCGTTGGATATGTTTTAAAGGAGCTGAGAAATGAAGCTTAAAGTTAAGATTCATTTATTCTCAACTTTTTTGACGTTAATTATTTTAGGCTTAATGAATGTAGGAATCTATTTTATATATGAACAAATGGCATTCGACACTGAATACAATCAATTGAATAGTGACGTGGACGAGCTAGTCTCTGCTCTCAGTAAGATGGGAGTAGATGATGACCCGGCTACAATTCTGAGAGCTTTTATTCCACCAAATGGGGGTATTAGAGTTTTCAATAGTGAAAAAACACCCATTGTATTTGTAGAATCTATCGAAGAGATGAATGAATATTTTCCAGAATTACAAGAGGGAGAACGATATACCTCAGGTTATTTTCATGGTGTACCGGTTCTTACGATTATAAAGCCGGTAATTTGGGCGAATGGTGAAGTAGTCGAAGTACAAACTATGAAACAGCTTATTGAAGTGGATAAAAACTTGGACTTTCTACGATGGACTTTAATCAGTGTGACATTAATAGGGATGCTGCTTATGACTATTTCAAGTGTCGCTTTGGGAAACATCATTACGAAGCCTATTAACAAATTGATCAATACGATGTCTCAAAGTAGACTATCTGGAAAATATCAAAAAATAGAGTTAAGTAAAAACCGTAAAGATGAAATGACACAGATGGGCATTGCCTTTAATGAAATGATGGAGCAGTTAGAGGAAAACTACAACAAGCAGGAGCAATTTGTGTCTGATGCCTCTCATGAATTAAAAACGCCTCTAACTGTCATAGAGAGTTATGCGAAGCTATTGTCTCGACATGGCTTTAAGAATAAAGCGATAGCTGAGGAATCAGTGAATGCGATTATTAATGAAACGGCCAGAATGAAAGAGATGATTACTCAAATGCTTGTATTAGCTAAAGGGAATGGTCAGCAAACACAAAAAACAGAAACAATTGATTTATACGAACTTGTTGAAAGCACTCTACAATCTATGCGTACAGCTTATAATCGAAACTTTATCCTAAAAGGTGAGGGACCAATTTATGTAAACACAGATATGGAGCAGCTAACGCAACTTCTTTTTATTATTCTGGATAACGCTAGAAAATATAGTGAAAAGGAAATAAAAACAACAATATCAGAGGATGAGGAAAATACAGTGGTTGCGATTCTGGACTACGGTAATGGAATTCCTAAAAAAGATATTAATTATATTTTTGATCGTTTTTACCGAGTGGATGAGGCTAGAAATAGGAAAACTGGGGGAACGGGTCTGGGACTATCTATTGCTAAAGAGATAGCAAATCGACTATCTATAAAATTGGAAATAGATAGCACAGTTGGATTTGGTACTACAATTTATATTTTTATTCCAAAATCTCCAATTCTCATCAATTTTTAATGTTTGTCTTTTAAAATAGAATTGGGGGGAGGGAAAGCATGAATGAAATTTACTAAAATCAAAAAGTACTCATTGATTTTTGTATCAGTGACAGTTATTTTGGGCACTGGGTTCTTGTTGAATGTCACCCAATCGAACAGAAATTCTATATCAGAAAGTGAAGTTCGTTCCCAGCTAGAGCAATTATATGGTGCAGAGGTAACAGATATAACATTAAAAGAAAATGTGTATAAAGCACTTATTATGAAAAGCGGGACAGTTTATTTAGTTGAGATTAACCCTGAAAACGGTGACGTGTATTCATTGGAGCAAACTACTGAATATATGATTGAGGATTCAGCTTATTATGCAGGTAAAACACAAAGTGCTACATTTGACGATACTTTTGAAGTAATGGAATACCCATTGACTAGCAATATTCGACAAATAGAAAGTAATAATAATATTGTGGTAGAAATGAGTCCAATCACGCAAATTGAAATAAAAGAAAACAATAAAAACTCTATAAATAAAGTAGAAACTGCCCAAGCAACTGAGATTAAGTTAATCAAGTCTAGTATTTCTGCAACTTCTAAGATTGAGGAAAAGACTAACGATACTAAAGTTGATAAGCCGATAACAGAAGTGATTAAAAATGCAATAAAGGATGCCTTGAAAACTGAAAATACTAAAGTAGAGGAAGTTAAAAAAGACACCGTCAAAGAAAACGTTGCAAAAGCGGATGACACAAAAACTGAAGTAAAAACAGACTCTATTAAAATCGAGGGTATCAAAACCGATTCATCAAAATCAGAACCTTTAAAAAATGAAGTATCTAAGACTGAAACTTCTAAGACAGAGAGTAATAAAACGGAGTCTGGTAAAGTGGAATCCGTTAAAACTGAAACTAGTAAAACAGAAACACCCAAAGCAGAAGAAACAAAAAAAGAGGAAGCAAAAAAAGAAGAGGATGACTCTAAATCTTCCACTACTAGCACTACTCAAAGTGAGTCTAAAAAGCCTGAAGAACTAAAACCAGAGAAGCCAGCTACTGTTTTGATCACAGCTGAGCAAGCAACAAAAATAGCACAGCAACAACATAAGGGTACAGTTGAAAGTAATTCCTTTATAAAAACAAACGAAGGCGGTTACTATTTAATAGTAATGCAAACAGCGTCTACAGATGGTGAGTCAAAGGATAGTAAGGATAAGAAAACGAAAGCAACGATTCAGGTGCATGCGATTTCTGGAAAAATTCTTTCTGTGACATGGGAGTAATTAATTCTCATCAATTTCTAATAAAACTCTCTGTGTATTCTCATTTAGTTCCTATATGATGAACTTATAGCAAAATTAATATAAGTTGTTGAACAAGTTTTGAAGGAGCTTTTTCACCAACTAAGCATAATAGGGGATACTTTTTACACACGAGCGATAAAACGATGTGGAAGTAACGAAGGTAAAAAATTACGGCGATTTAAATATACCCTTGAGCGATAACAAGGAAAAACATCTCATTCTACCATCCCCGTAGAATGAGATGTTTTTATTATGTCTAAAGATAATTGCCTAGAGAGTATACAATTTGTATGATCGGACCTCTATTTGATTTCGCTTTTATTCCTAGTTTAAAATAAATGGACAATATAGGAGCAATATGGAAAAATTGTTTTGAATAAATAATCTAAATAAAAGTACTGAATAATTTTAGCTTACAATATTAATAGAGGTGAAAGACAAATGTATGACGTAGTAGCATTAGGTGAAATATTAATCGACTTCACTCCTTATGGTAAATCCGAAAATGGGAATATTTTATTTGAAAGAAATCCGGGCGGAGCACCAGCAAATGTACTAGTTATGCTGAGTAAGCTTGGATTAAAAACGTCCTTCATCAGTAAAGTAGGTGCAGACGAATTCGGAAAATTTCTAAAGGAAACTTTAGATTCCTATAAAGTAGATACAACTGGACTAGCTATAACTGACGAAGTGAACACCACTTTGGCTTTTGTTCATCTGCAGCCTAATGGAGATCGCTCTTTCAGTTTTTATCGAAAACCAGGTGCAGATATTACTTTGGAGGAAAAAGAAGTGAACTACAAATTAATAGACAGAGCCAAATTATTTCATTTTGGTTCTGTTTCAATGACTAATGAACCTGCAAGGCAAGCCACTCTTAGTGCAATTCAATATGCTAAAGATAAAGGATTACTTATTTCTTATGACCCCAATTTACGTGAAAACCTGTGGGAGGATTTGAAAGAAGCGAAGAAAATAATCTCCGATAGCTTATACTTTGCGGATATATTAAAAGTATCTGAAGAAGAGCTTCTTTTTTTAACCGATTCATCTGACTATAAAGAGGGAACAGAAACATTATATAGAAACTACGGAATCTCATTAATTTTTGTAACTCTTGGAGAAAATGGATGCTTTTTTAGATATAAGGATAAAACTGAAATTATTCCACCTTATGTAGTGAGAGCTATTGATACAACCGGATCCGGTGATGCATTCTTCGGAGCATTGTTGTACAAAATTTTAGAGAAATCTCCTATTGAAGAAATGAATATAGAAGGTCTAAAATCTAGTGTGCTCTTTGCAAATGCTGCAGGAGCATTAGCTGCTACTAAGAGAGGTGGCATACCTGCTCTTCCAGATTTAAAGGATATTACTCAGTTCCAAGAGGCAAACCATAAAATATAATTAAGAAATAAAATATTTTTGAATTATCTTCATGCTATTAACGAAAAAAACTGCACTACCTGTTGGTAGTGCAGTTTTTTTGTTTACTATTTTCTTTTTGTTAGTCTTCCGATGGCAAATGCACCAGCTGCAATACCAAGGATTGTATTTGTTTTTTTGTTGAAAACTTGTTTTACGACAAGGTTCATGTTCGCTGGTCGTTCTGCAAGGCGACGCATGAAGTATCCATACCAGTCTTTACCGAAAGGAACGTATGTGCAGAAGTTATAACCTTCTTTAGCAAGCTCTAGTTGCATATCCGTGCGGAAACCATATAGCATTTGGAATTCAAATTTGTCATATGAAATATTGTTGTCTTTGATAAATTGTTTAATATGGTTAATCACATTATGATCATGTGTTGCGATTGAAGTGAATTTACCATTCAATAAATGCCATTCAATTAATTCAATGTAATTTTTATCGATTTCTTCTTTTGTTTGGTAGGCTACATCTGCTGGTTCTTTATAAGCACCTTTTACGATTCGAAGTCGGAAGTTTTTATACTTTTGAATATCTTCAGCAGCTCGGAAGAAGTATGCTTGAATTACTGTACCTACGTTATCAAATTCCTTAGACAATTCGTCTAGGATATCAAAGGAAGGTTGTAAATGTTTGTTAGATTCCATATCGATATTAATAAATGTATCGTATTTTTTTGCTACTGCTGCGATATCTTTTAAGTTTTGTAATGCAAAATCATAATCTATATCTAGCCCTAATTGAGAGGGTTTTAATGAAATATGAGCATCAACCTGATGTTCTTCAATTGCTTCAATAACAGCGATAATTTGAGCTTTTGCTTCTAAAGCTTCTTCTTTTTCAAAAACAAACTCACCTAAATTATCTACCGTACAAGAGATACCTTGAGCATTAAGTTTTTTAATACTTTGCATTGTTTCTTCGATATTCGTTCCTGCTACAACATGTTGAGCACCCATTTTTAAACCATATTTTTTAGCTGCTCCGTTTAATGCTTTGTTTTCTGATAATGTCATAAAAATATCTTTTAACATGATAATACTCCTATCTCTATTGGGATAACTAATTATAACATAAATCACTTTCATTCGTAAAAATTAGCGTGAGTCGACAGGGAATTAACAAGAAAAATGATGAATTATTAAGATATTATAAATATTTGAAAACATCTTGCTAAATCTATTGAATTACGATAACTTTTAGTAGTATATGAATATTTTGACAGATCATATATTAGATAAACTAGGAGGTAAGACATGAAGAACAAGACGATCAAAAAAACGGCGGTAGCTGCAATTGTGGCGACATCATTATTTTCTGCATCTAGTATTTCCTTCGCAAGTACATCTATCCAACAGGTGATTGACAACGCAAGAAAAGATATCAAACAAGCTTCTTATTCTTATTCGACACCTGCTCAAGCAGGCAAATTGGCAACGAGCAAAGAATTATACCCTATATTAAATAAAGCAAAAGCAAATTATCAAAAAGCTAAAAACGAAATTAACAAATCTAATGTAAAGAATAAAGCAGCACTTCTAAAAAGCTTAGACGATTTATATTATGAACGTGTAACAAAAGGACTTATTCCGTATATCGATGCGTATAACTATGCTGACAAATATTTAACACCGATTATGAATGAAATTGAAGCAGCAGAAGCTAACAAAGACTGGGCTAAGATCGAAAAAGGTTACCATAAGCTATCTGCTCAATTAAAAACTAGAACTGCTATCTTATACCGCTTTACAGGAAGAGACGCTCGTCATCTATTACTAACTCAATATAAAGATCCAGCTAACGAAGTAAGAAATGAATTGATGGTTCCTGTAACTGTATTTATGAAAGTTAACCAAGCTGAAGCCCTACTTTCTGCAGGAAAACAGGATGAAGCAAACAAAGTGATTGCAACAATCCAGCCACTTCTAGAGAAACTCCCGAATGAAAAGGATCTACCAGCGGTTAACCAGCTTTTGGAGATGGTACACAGCTTAAATTCTCAAGTTGACGCAGATTTTTCTCTATCTCTAATGCATGTAAATGATACTCATGGTCATGTGGAGAAAGCACCAAAGCGAGTCACTGCAGTAAAGGAGTATAGAGCTTCTCACAAAGACGCTCTACTTATAGATGCAGGGGATGTATTCTCTGGAACGCTTTACTTCAATGAATTTAAAGGCCAAGCAGATTTAGAATTTATGAATCTAATGAAATATGATGTGATGACATTTGGTAATCATGAATTTGATTTAGGAACTTCTACAGAAGGACATAAAGCATTAAAAGAGTTTATCGAAAAATCTAATTTTCCGTTTGTTAGTTCAAACGTGGACTTCTCACAAGATGATTTGTTCAAAGGGTTATTTAATGTAAAAGTATCAGATGATCCTAAAAATGGACAAATCTACAGCGGTATTGTAAAAGAAATAAACGGTCAAAAAGTTGGTATCTTCGGTTTAACTACTGCTGAAACAGAAGGTATCTCAAGTCCAGAAAAAGTAAAATTCACTGACTACATTAAAGCAGCTCAAACTATGGTTGATGAGTTCGAAAAGCAAGGAATTAATAAGGTTATGGCTGTCACTCATATTGGTTATGATGACAACCCGGCAGTAGATAATGACTTAATGCTAGCAGCTGCAGTTACTGGAATTGATGTAATAGTTGGTGGACATAGCCATACAGAGCTGAAAAAGCCTGTAGTTGTAAGTAAAGATAGTAAAGGTGCTGAAAAGGATCCTACTGTTATTGTGCAAGCTTATCAATATAGTGATTTCCTAGGAACTTTAGAGGTAGACTTTGATAAAGAAGGTAAAGTAATTGCTCATGAAGGTGAGTTAATTCCAATTAAAGATCAAAAAGATGATGAGGAAGCCCTAAAGCTTTTTGAAAAGTACTCAACTAAAGTAAAAGAAATTGAATCAAAAGAAATTGGTGTATCTACGGAGAAGGATTTAGAAAATCCTCGAGTAAGCGAAGATGATTCACAGCCAAGCGTACGTAAAAACGAAACAATTTTAGGTAATATCATTACAGATGGTATGCTAGCTAAAGCTAAAAAGTATGATAATAAAGTAATTATGGCGCTTCAAAATGGCGGAGGTATACGCTCAGAAATCAAAGCGGGACCAATCACAGTTGGTGATGTAATTACTGTTCTTCCTTTCGGTAATACACTAGCTACAATGGAAATCAGTGGTGCTGACTTAAAAGCAGCATTTGAGATTAGCTTCAAAACCTATCCAAAGGAAAATGGCGGATTCTTACATGTGGCAGGTGGTAAGGTAACATTTGATTCTTCTAAACCTGCTGGAGAGAGAGTCGTTTCCATTCAATACTATGGAGCAGATGGTAAATTAGTAGATATTAAGGATAATGAGACATATGTAGTTGCCACAAATGCGTTCACCGCTAAAGGTGGAGATAGCTATGATGTGTTTAAGAAAATCTACGAAGCTGGTAAAGTAACTGATTTAGGTCTTTCGGATTGGGAAAACCTACGTGAACAATTAGAGTCTCTTGTTAAAATACCTACAGAAATTGAAGGTAGAATTGTTGATGTAAAAAAATAAAATAAATCCTTTAAACCCCTTATCTTTTTAAAATAGATAGGGGGTTTTTATATGCACACTTATTTCCAACATAACGTAAAAAATAAACAAATATATTGTATGTGTGGTCGGAAATGGATTTCTATTACTCTAAAATTCACTTCTTTTTTATTTGTTCGTAATATTATGTCAGAACCTTCTCTTTCATAACAGTTGATTAACAATGATTTTACAACCGTTTAGTAAGAATTATGCGGGGTATTTTAAAGATTAGGCACCTGATATTTACACTTAGGTGTATATCTAACTTCCAGCTTCAAGTCGAAGCGAGTGCTTACTTTCCAAAAGAAAGAGGAGGCGTTTTCTTATGAAGAAAACAGGTATAAAAGCAACAGCTGCAACAGCCCTTCTATCAGCTACAATTTTAGGAGGACCTTTAGTTGGCAGTGCACATGGAGGACCAGGAGATCACGGTGGCCCTAGTAAAGATAAGGGACATTCAAAAAACGGATATAAATCTCATCAAATGATGGAGAAAAGGGAACAGCAGAAAGATGAGCGTAGAGACGGATTAGAGCAGAAACGTGGCCAGTGGAACAATAATGTTGATAACGTCAGTAATGTACAGGATAAAAAAATTGATAGAAGTAAAGGAAATGCGGGAGTGGCCCATCAGGATAGGGAACATGTGAAACCAAATATGCCAGAAGTTTCAGGAGTTACTTTTGCAGTAGCAGACGCTTATGGTAAAAATACTATTTTGCCACTGTTAGCAAACATTAATACAGCAGAGGCAAACTTAGATTGGCCAGTCCTTGCAGAAAATTATCATCTGCTATCTAAGGAATTAAAATATGGCACGGCTATTTTTTATAAAACGACCGGTGAAGAAAATAGAAGTACCCTGATCGTTAACTATAAAGCACCTGCAGAAGAAGCAAGGGGAAAGCTAGCTTTACCATTGTCCATTTATACAGGACTAGTCCAAGCTGAAAAAGAGCTGGATGAAGGTAATGTAGCGAAGGCATGGAAAAAAATTGAGAAACTTAAAGTACTAGCGAGCAAATTAGACAATGTGGAAAACAATGCTTTACAAAAGGACATAGTGAATAAAGTAAATGCTTTAGAGGAAAATGTAAAAAATGATCTCCCAGATCAAACTTTCTCTAAGCAACTATAGGCTTTAATAAAGTGATCTCCCTTACTTGCTAAGTTGTAATTTGATAGCTTAAACAGAATAAAATTAATAAAAGGGTTGTAAGTGTAGCTTGGCACTTACAACCCTTTTAGTAAAGTATATGCTTTCTTTTTATCTACAGCGAGCCTCTATAGAAAAAGCTATAGTAGATGGTCGTTTAATTGTTTACTAACTTGATTTCTTAATATGCTGATTTAAATATCCAACGGTCTATTGTGAATTTTTTTATAGTCTCCATATTCGGTTCATAGCCTATTCCGTATCCAGTCGGGGCAGTAATGTATCCATCTTTAGCAATAACCTCTGGACTAATAATATCCTCATCCCAATAACGGGAAGAACTAGATGTATCTCCTGGAAGAGTAAAGTTTGGTAAGGTTGTAAGCGCAATGTTGTGTGCCCTACCGATACCGGCTTCTAGCATACCTCCACACCAAACAGGTATATTTTTTTCCATGCAATAGTCATGTATTTTTTTCGCTTCTGTAAGTCCGCCAACACGACCTATTTTAATATTAATAACTTTAGCGCTGCCTAATTCTACTGCTTTTTTAACATCCTCTAGTGAGAGAATACTTTCATCCAAGCAGATGGGAGTTTGTATTTCATTCTGTAGCTTAGCGTGGTCTACAATATCATCGTAATCTAGTGGTTGCTCTATCATTAATAGATTATATTGGTCGAGCTCTTTTAATAATGAGATGTCTTTAAGTGTATAAGCTGAATTAGCATCGGCCATTAAAGGTATATTTGGGAAAGCTTCTCTTAGAGCTGCTATTAAATTGACATCTTGTCCAGGTTTTATTTTGACTTTAATACGTTTATAACCTTCATGTATGTAACGACGGACTACGTTTAATAGCTGCTCTGTGCTCTTTTGTAAACCAATACTTACTCCTACTTCAATTTTTTTAACTGAACCACCGAGTGCCTCGGAAAGTGTTAAGTGATTTCTTTTTGCGTAAAGGTCCCAAATGGCTCCCTCTATACCGGCCTTTGCCATATTGTTTTTTCTTATAGGAGAGAATATGGCAGATACTTCGTCAGGGTGGTTTATTTGTTTATTTAACACTAAAGGGATTAAAAAATCTTTTATGATATGTAAATTGGTTTGAAAGGTTTCCTCGTTATACCAAGGCGCTTGGAAGGCAGTAGTCTCACCCCAGCCGATATTTCCCTCTTTATCCATGACTTCAACGAGTAGGAAAGGCTTCTCTTGAACACTACCAAAGCTAGTGACAAAAGGGGTTTTCATATTCATATTCAGATGATGTAACGTTATTTGTTGAATGATCAATTTTATATGGCTCCTTTGTTTGGAGGTACTTCAGGATTTTTTAATAAACTGATAATAATTCACCGGCTCATTGGTTTTTCGAACTGCAATAATAGAGTAATCCTCTATAAATAAAGTTTGAATAATTTTTCTAATTTGCAGATTCCACTTTAATGCTAAATCAGGCTCGGTAACCCGCATTTCCTGTATCAGTTGAGGAATTGGCACCTCATATGCGTCCTCTGTCGGAATAAATAAACAAGGTTCAATTAATACTGGATAATTATGTTCTGTAATGGCAATTTGAAATGGTTGTTTAAAAGTTTTATTTTCCGACATCCAATTATCCTCCACTTTCTCACTCTTAATCTACCACTTTTTCATAACTGTTTCATTGATATTCCATGTAATTTTATGAATCCTCGTCAGTACTTTCAAAAAGAAAATGACTCGGAATACTTTGATACATAATCTGCCTATTTTTGAAGGCATCCTTTTGCTCCACAATTAACCCAGAAACGATAGCATTCATAAATGAAAATAAGGGGGCTACTGCATCAAAGGTCGATTTATTTTGAGAAAACACAGGAAATAATACGTCGCTAAATTCATGAATAGGAGCGAGCATAGAATCACTGATACCAATAACATAAGCCTTTTGTTTTTTGACAAGCTCAGCAATTTGAAGTGTTTCCTTCAAATAACGATGAAACGATATAATGATGACAACTGAATTCGAGTTCATCTGGGAGACAGTTCTAATCACATCTTCAGTATCTGGTCTTATAAAGTGAACATTTTCTTTTACTAGCCCTAAAGAAAAGGAAAGCCAATTCGCTGCTGGATATGAAGTACGTAGGCCCAAAACGTATATTGCTTTAGCCTTTGACAGGCGCTGAACAGCTGCATAATAAGAAGCAGCATCTATTTGATCCATAGTTGTGAGGATGGATTGGCGATCTTTCTCCATAACCTGTTTATGAAAACTATCTTCTTGAGACAGCTCAATTTCTGTGTGCTGATAGGGGCTAGTCGTGGGTTCATTTATAAAAAAATGTTCTCGCATTCGTTTTTGAAGCTCCACATAGCCTGAAAAGCCAAGAGAATATGAAAATCGTATAACAGTTGATTCACTTATCCCTATTCTTCCACCTAATTCGGCGGCGGAACAAAGCGCAATATCCCTAGGATGATCTAGTACATAAGTAGCCATCTTTTTTTGACTTTTAGACAACCTAACGAAGTTATCTCGAATCAGATTATGTAATATCACATTGTTCTCCTTTTGAAGTTAAGGCATTATTTGAGATCCTTTTTGAAGTAGAAGCTTCATTTTCTATTATTGCTTAATTTATCATAATATTCCATTGATTACAATTACTTTTTGGTAAATGGTAATTATTACGTAAATTGTTTATAATAGCTTAATCATAAAACGAAAAAACCCACTTATTAGTGGGTTGAAATTATTTTGTATTTTCTTTTTTCTCGTTTTTTTTATCCTCTTCGGCGTCAAAATCAGGACAACCTTCTCCAACCATGTTAAGAGAGGCGATCTCATCTAAATCTCGCCTTCTTTTCATTTCATTCGGATCAACAGGATTTGAATGCAATTATTATCCCCTCTCAACTTTTACTTCAATATATTCTTTCAAAAAAGAAAAAAGTCCAAAAAAATATTTTGTCCATAAAAAATTGCTTAAATTTGTATTATGTGCAGGAATTAAATCACAAAATGTAATAATCACGTCAAAAAAATGATTCTGATAATTGTAAAAATAAAATGAAATAGTAAAATAAAATTAATAGAGGGGAGCGTTAATCGTGCCAGTTAAACATTTTGTCCATGGAATGAATAAAAGTATTAGTCATGTCGAAAAATCTGTAGAACAAATGGTATTTCAAACGAGTATGACTAAGGCGGAACAACAACAAATTATGCAAGCTTTACTAGAACTAAGTGAAAAAGTAAAACTGATTGAAACATATATTAATATGGAAAAAAGAAAAGACATCTCTTAATGTCATTTCTTTTAACAAATATTTAAGCAGGCCCAGGTTATAAAGACTCGTAAGAAAGTGCCTCAGCAATTTTTGTGATCTCTGTCAAAGGTGGATGACAAATATTGTTTTGACATATTTGCACAGATAAAGCCTGTGGCGATTCGTTCATTGACCACACATCAAATGGTCTGTATGTTGTCTGCAGGAGAGTGGTAATATCTCCAAATGGATGACCGCTTAATTTTATTTGTCTACCATTACTATTTTGTGACATAAAGCCAATTAGTAAAGAAAGATGAGAGGTAGGGTACAGTGTGATTTCCTCAGCAAAAGTTGTGACTGTTCTTTCAGCCTCTTTCAGTAGAGCCATGTCATCTGTAATTTTTGCTAGTTTCCATAACTGCCAGGCAATGGTTCCGTTTCCGGAAGGAATAACCTGATCCATCACGATTTTTTCTCGAACCAATAGTTTTTCGGCATTATTGCTTGTAAAATAAAATCCTCCGTTTACTTCATCCTTAAATTGCTGTGTAATTATTATTGCTGTTTTTTTAGCTTTTTCTATATATTTTTCTTTTCCTGTAGCCTCATATAGTTCGATAAATGCCCATAATAAATTAGCATAGTCACCCAAATATGCGATATGCTTTGTCTCGCCTTCTCGATATGTTGCATATAGTGTGCCTTCCCTTATAAGATGGGATTCTATAAATTGAAGTGCATCTTTTGCTAATTCGATAAAGGGAGAGTTAGTAAATACGGCTCCTGCCTTTGCAAGTGCAGCGATCATCAACGCATTCCAAGAAGTAATCACTTTGTCATCCAAATGAGGGGAGACACGTGATTGACGCTGCATTAATAGCAAGGTCCTTGAATTCTCTATACGTTCCTCCCATTCATCCTCTGATATATTAAACTCTTCTAGAATAGAAGCTGGATCGATATAAATCAGGTTCGGTATGTTTTCGCCCTCGAAATTTCCTTCTTCCGTAATATCATAGGTCTTAGCAAAAAGTAAGCCTTCCACGTCTCCTAAGACCTCCATTATTTCATGATAAGACCAAGTATAATACGTACCTTCTTTACCTTCACTGTCTGCATCAAAAGCAGAATAAAATGCACCATTTGGATGTAACATTTCTCTTTTAAGAAATTTAACCGTATTATAAACAATTTCTTCATATTGCGGGATTCTGGTGATTTGGTACGCCTCTGTATAAACCATTAGAAGTAAGGCTTGATCATATAACATTTTTTCAAAGTGAGGTACAAGCCAAACCTCATCTGTAGAGTATCTAGCAAATCCATAGCCAAGATGATCATAAATTCCACCACGAGCAATCCCATCTAAAGTAGTTTCTACTATGTTTAGAGCGTCTGCATCCTTTGTTGTATCATAGTATCTCATCAAAAAGAGCAGGTTAAGAGGAGAGGGAAACTTTGGCTCTTTTCCGAATCCGCCATATTGGGAATCAAACATACTCGATAAATGTTTGAACGCAGTTTCAAATATAGAAGGTGGTAGAGTTTTGTCTTGACCCATTTCCTTTTCGGTAGCTTGAAGTGCCGCAGTGAGCTTTTCACTAATCTCTTCTATATGTTCAAATTCGTTTTGAAATACATTATGTAATCGTGGCAGCAATTCAAGCAAGCCGGGTTTTCCGTACTTTTGTTCCTTTGGAAAGTAAGTTCCTGCATAAAAGGGCTTTTGCTCAGGTGTTAAAAAGACATGGAGTGGCCATCCTCCTTCTCCAGTTAGCATCTGGCAAACGGTCATATAAATAGAATCAATATCCGGGCGTTCCTCTCGATCAACCTTTATGGATATAAAATACTTATTTAAAATGTCGGCGATTTCTTGATCCACAAAAGATTCTTGTTCCATCACGTGACACCAATGACAACTACTATATCCAATACTAACAAAGACCGGCTTGTTCTCTAGTTGTGCTTTTTCAAATGCCTCCTTGCTCCATGTAAACCATTCGACTGGATTATAAGCATGTTGCAGTAAATAAGGAGATTTTTCAGTGATTAGTCTATTAGGTTTATTATTAGGCATTAAATCAACTTCCTTCTGTAAGAATGATTTATTTGTACTTTACCCAATAATTGATCTTTTAATAGTTATCAATGGCTTTAGTATTATATTTTCTTATATATAAAGCAGAGTTAACATCTAGTTTGTATAGAAAAATATATAAATATAATTATATTATATTTGTCTTTTTAAATGGTACAATGTGGAATGTATATAGTGTAAAGGGATTTATATACATAAGATTTTAGTAACTAATAGGTAATAAATACAAAAGGATTGTGTATGTAAATGAAATTAGAATTGCTTTTAAATGAAGTAAAGAATATTAAGGGAAATCATGAACTTATTCAACGGAAAACTGGAGGCTACTATAATATTTTTGAGATTACCAATATTGCTCATGATGAGGTACGGATATGCCGTTTCCTCTATGATTTATTAAATCCGAAGGGTAGTCATTATCAAGGAAATATTTATTTACAACTTTTTATCGAACATGTCCTTCAATTAGAAATACCTTTAACGGAAATAGAACACGTTAATGTATATCGTGAATTCTTAATTGAAAATAATCGGAGAATTGATTTAGTCATTCAGACGCCTAATTATTTTATTCCAATTGAAGTTAAAATTTTTGCAACAGATCAAGAAAATCAGTGCGCAGACTATTTAAAAGTAGCCCAAAATGCCAACGTTTTTTATTTAACTCGTTTTGGTGAAATGCCTTCTGATAATAGCATTACAGAGAAGAAACACATTACTCCAATCTCTTTTTCTCTAGATATTATCAAATGGTTAGATAAATGTCTTGAGCACCGTGATATTATCAAGGTTGCATCCATACGAGAGGTACTTTTTCAGTTTCAATCAGCTATTAGGAATTTTACAAACCAATTGGAGGATGAGCAAGAGATGGAAATAAAAGAGCTGCTAAAAACCTCGTCTGCATCAATGAAAAGTGCTGTTGCAATTGAGAAGAGTTTAAAAGGGGTAAAAACTGATTTATTGCTTCGTATATTTAAAGGATTAGAAGAACGCATAGGGTTGGGAAAATTACATAATACATATGATTATGAATTTAATAACATGAAAAAAATAGAAACCTTTTATGATGTAAAGGGCAGTACTTGTCCAGGGATTAGTTATTTATATAAAGAAAATGTGAAGCCAGGAGTGGATATTTGGTTTCGACTTGAAATAGAAGATTATTTAGATGCTGGATTTGTCGTGGCTAAAAATTCAGAGCTTACTCAACAGGTTTTAACTGAAGAAGAAATTAAACTTCATATTCCTCATTTAAATCCCGAGCTCTTAAACTGGTGGGCGTATTGGGAACACTTACCTGTAGATGATGCAAATCAAGTTCCTAATTTTAAATATTTAGATGATGAAAATTTATATTTTAAGCTTTTTGATGAATGGTATTTTAAAGAATTTATAAACGAGTCAATGAAACGAATTGAATTAATTTTTCCATATAGAAAGTAAAGTAATTTTCGAGGTAGGATTTTTTTGCTCTATCATTATACAGTTGCTAGTAGAACGCGAACGTAGCTAATACCCCTCAAAAAGCCCAAAAAATGAATCATGTTTACATAAAAGTAAACATGATTCAAAACAAATCGGCTACAAGCTAATACCGGTAGAAAGTAGTAAAAAGTTTAGTGAAACAACTGCTACTGAGATGTGCATTAAAACTGTTAACCAGTTTTTGCTCGAGCTTTGGAAATCCTGTACAGTCATAGCTACTGACCATATGAAAATAAACAAATATGCTAATTGTAAAAATATTGCTGGCAACATCATAACACCTCCTCTTTTCTATCATATTGCGACGAGAGGAAAAGAACTCCACTAATGTCTATCTTTTATTTATTAGACTTTTATTGAATGTAAAAATGTTAACAATGGCATGCTAAAGCTATGAATTTAGTATCTCTCTTACAACTGTTAATTTCACATAAAGATGAGATAACAAATGCAGAAGTTAAGTTGCATAAAGTATGGTGATTTCTACTAACTATGAACGCATTAGCTTTGGAAAGCGACAAGTTCTCCATGAAGCCTATGGATCTTTTTGATGCTGTAACTGTCTCAGTCGTCCTAATGGTTTTCGCGACCTCCTGGAAATAAAGTTATAAAACCTTTGACAAGCTATAATAAATCGTGTAAATTATCCAATGGACGAACAATTTATCTTTTATACAATAAAAATATTCGTGTTTGGAGTGTTGTAACGTGGAAAACGTATTTGATTATGAGGATATTCAATTAATTCCTGCGAAGTGTGTGGTTAACAGTCGTTCTGAATGTGATACTACAGTTTCTTTAGGTGGACATAAATTTAAATTACCGGTTGTGCCTGCAAACATGCAAACAATCATTGATGAAAAAATTGCATTGTATTTAGCGGAAAATGGATATTTTTATATTATGCATCGTTTTCAGCCAGAGGAACGTGTAGATTTTATTAAGAATATGCAATCCAAAGGTTTAATCGCATCTATTAGTGTAGGTGTAAAAAAAGAAGAATATGATTTTGTTGAACAATTGGCTAATGAAGCATTAGTTCCTGAATTTATTACAATAGATATTGCTCATGGTCATTCTAACGCAGTAATCGATATGATAAAGCATATTAAAAAACATATACCGAAAAGCTTTGTCATTGCTGGTAACGTGGGAACGCCTGAAGCTGTGCGTGAGTTAGAAAACGCTGGTGCAGACGCTACGAAGGTAGGAATTGGACCAGGCAAGGTGTGCATTACAAAAATCAAAACTGGCTTTGGAACTGGCGGTTGGCAATTAGCTGCATTACGCTGGTGCGCAAAAGCTGCTAGTAAACCAATTATAGCGGACGGTGGAATTCGTACCCATGGTGACATAGCTAAGTCTGTAAGATTTGGAGCATCCATGGTAATGATCGGTTCGCTATTTGCAGGACATGAGGAATCTCCTGGAGTAACAATTGAAAAAGATGGTAAACGTTTTAAAGAGTATTTTGGATCAGCTTCTGAGTTTCAAAAAGGTGAAAAGAAAAATGTAGAAGGCAAAAAAATGTTCGTTGAGCATAAAGGGAATCTTGAGGATACCTTAAGAGAGATGGAGCAGGATTTACAATCTTCTATTTCTTATGCAGGTGGAAACAAACTTGACGCTATACGTAATGTAGACTATGTAGTCGTTAAAAACTCCATCTTTAATGGAGATAAAGTATATTAAAAAGTATCTTTTTTGGAAATAATTTCTATTAATTAACAAGGTGATATGGTACAATTTCTCTGAGATTATTATTATTATTTCAATAACAAAAAATAGGGAGTGTTTCATATGGCTGTTAATGTATATATAAACTTTAATGGGAATTGTCGAGAAGCAGTAGAATATTATAGCCAAGTTTTTAAAACAGAAGAGCCACAAATAATGACTTTTGGTGAAGCACCAAAAGATCCAAACTTTAGTCTTCCAGATGAGGTCAAAGATTTAGTTATGCATACTCGTCTTAATATTGGTGGTAGTAATGTGATGTTTTCAGATACTTTCCCTGATTATCCTTTTGTTGTTGGAAATAATATTAGTTTAGCTTATATGAGCGAAGACGAGGCAGAAATTAAAGCCGCTTTTGAAACTCTTAAAGAGGGTGGAAAAGTTGGTATGGATATACAAGAAACCTTTTGGAGTAAGTGCTACGGAATTGTAACAGATAGATTCGGGATTGAGTGGCAATTGAGCCTTGAAATGAATAACCATTAGTACATTTTAAAGAGGCTGGGACAAAACCCACCTTAGAAAATTACGAGTCCCGAAAATTTACCGATTAGTAAATTTTCGGGACTCTTTTCTATTACTTAGTGGTGTTCTCCGCTACAGTGGACGCTTTCCTAGGGCACGGATCGAGCCCATAGTATCTCCCACACGCTATCTTAAATAAATATCTTGCCTGGATTTAAAATACCATTCGGATCAAAAAGTAATTTAATAGACTTCATCAATTCTACCGCTTCGCCATGCTCTTTTAGTTGATACTTCATCTTCCCGACACCTACACCATGCTCACCTGTACAGCTCCCACCTAATTCTATTGCTTTCATGGCAATTTGGTCGTCTGTATATTTGGCTTTAGCTTTTTCTACAGGATCGTTAGGATCATACATGACCATCGTATGGAAATTACCGTCACCTACGTGTCCAAACACACCACCGATAAGACCGCTTTCCTCTAATAGTGTACGACCGAATACTACCATCTCGGCTAGCTTAGAGATAGGTACGCATGCATCGGCACCAGTAGAAGCTTTTCCTTTAATATGCTTGTAAGAATAGGCTAGCTCATGACGAGCCTTCCACAAATCGGCACGATCTTTTGGGGTATTGGCGCGTTCCCAATTGCTACAACCGAAATCCTTCATTAATTCTTCTACAACCGAAGCTTCCTCTTCAACAATGTTAGGTGTTCCAGCAAATTCAAAGAATAGTGAATGCTCTTCTGGGAACGCATAGCCCCCATAACTATTCACTTGTTTAATACTCTCAGCATCTACTAGCTCCATTCTAAGTACTTGTATCCCACAGGACAAGACTGCCTGAGCAGCTTCTGCACATTCTCCAGGTGTATTAAATGTACAACGTGCAGCTAAAACCTTTTCAGGTATGCCATGTAGCTTGAGTGTAGCCTTTGTAATAACTCCTAACGTCCCTTCGGAGCCAGCCATTATTCCATTCAAGTTGTAGCCAGAAGAGGACTTCTTCGCCTTTGAACCAGTATGTATGACAGTGCCATTTGCTAGAACAACCTCTAAATCTAATATTTGGTCTCTCATAGACCCATATCGTACGGCCGTTGTGCCGCTTGCATTATTTGCGATCATTCCACCAATCGATGCATCCGCACCGGGATCAATTGGAAAGTAAAGTCCATGCTTATTTATAAATTCGTTTAGCTGAAGTCGGGTGATGCCTGGCTCTACTGTTATCATCAAATCCTCAGGATAGAATTCTATAATTTTTTTCATATTATCGAAGTTCATAGAAATTCCTTTGTGAATCGGAATAGCTTGACCTTCTAGTCCGGATCCTGCTCCATAGGGGGTAACAGGAATTTTATGCTCATTTGCTATTTTCAATACTTTCACAATATCTTCTACGCCTTCTGGAAAGTACACAAAATCTGGCTCCACGTAGGGATGGGAGGATTCATCTCGACTATGTCTATATAATTCTGATTCGCTTTTACTTATTTTTTCTTTTCCAAGTACCTCTACAAATTGCTCATATAAATAGGTTTCCATGACAATCCTCCTGTAAATCTAAAAATTCAAAATATTTATTTACAATAATATTAACATAATATATTATTCATGTATACAGTATACAGAAAGGAGAATGCTCTTTGTGAAAAAGCTATTTCCAAAAGAATCTCTTGCTGATCAAGCTTTTAAGGCTTTAAAGGATGCAATTATTACGGGCAAACTTCCCCAGCAGGAAGAATTACCAGAAGAAAAGTTAGCGGTAGATTTAGGGATTAGCAGAACTCCAATACGTGAAGCTATAAAAAGGCTAGCAGTCGAGGGTCTTGTACAGTTAAATAAGTCTAAACCAGCAACTGTAGCAACTTTTAAGAAAGAGGACGGACTTCATTATATGGAGATACGAAGGCTTTTAGAAATCTACAACATCGACAAACATGCCCATCAAATCTCTGAGGAGATACTGTGCGCCTTACAGGATAACCTAGTGGAGCAATTAGCATCGATTAAAAACGAAAGCTACAATACATTTATTGACTTAGACCAACAATTTCATTTGCTAATCGGAAGTATAGGAGCCAATCGCAAATTGAGTGAGCTGATAAATGAAGCCAATGCTGGAAGTAATCGTGCTTTTTTAATACTCTCCAACACGTTAGAGGTCAGTGCAGAGGAAGCCTATTATGAGCATGAAGAAATTTTAAAAGCGCTTCGAATACATCATAACGATTTAGCCAAACAACTTATGACTCGTCATCTAGATAATGTAGAAAGAAGATTTTTATCATATTTTAATGAGGAGGATAAGAAATGAAGAAATTATTCACATTACTAATTATTACATTAATTACGTTAAGTGCATGTGGAAGACCATCCACCAATACATCAACATCTAGCTCGGGGGAAGAACAAGATCAATATACTATTAATCTTGCATATTTGGTGTCCGAAGAGCAGTCCACACATTTAGCAGCCAAAACATTTAAGGAAAAGCTAGAAGAAGAATCTGATGGACGTTTAAAAGTAGAGTTATTTCCAAATGGACAGCTATACCCTTCAGACAGAGAGGCTATTGAAGCTGTTCAGTTAGGTAACATCGAAATGACTATTCCAGCAGTAGCACCATTGGCATCTTTCAATAAAAAGTTCATGGTTTTTGATTTGCCATTTTTGTTTAATGATCATGAGGCAGCATATAGAGCGCTTGATGGAGATTTAGGGGATAAGTTGCTTGCGGAATTAGAGAGTAATGATATGAAGGGATTGGTTTTCGCTGAGAACGGCTTCCGTCATATGTCTAATAACAAAGGTCCAATTGAAGGTATAGCAAATCTGAAGGGGTTGAAATATCGAACGCTTGAAAACCCCGTACATACGGATACCTTTAAGGCCTTTGGGGCAAATGCCTCTCCATTTGCTTTTGGCGAATTATACACAGCACTTCAACAAAATACATACGAAGCAATGGAGTCTCCAATTTCTTTGTATTATACTAACAAATTTTATGAGGTTCAGGATTATCTAACTCTTACTAGTCATGTTTACGCTGCAACTATTTTGTTGATGAACAATGATTTCTATAATAGCTTACCTGATGACTTGCAGGAGCTAGTACAAACTGCTTCTGAGGAATACAGAACAGAACAACGAGAAATTGCACAAAAACAAGATGTAGAATTCCTAAAAAAATTACAAGAAGAAGGAATGAAAGTCAATGAACTGACTGAAGAGCAACGCAAAGAATTCAAAGATGCAACTCAATCCGTTTATGACAAATACGTAACTGAAATAGGAGAGGATCTTGTCCATATGGCAGAGGAAGCAAACAAACAATAATGGAGCAGGGGTGAAATGTATATGCTAAAGAAATTTGCCAAGTTCGAAGAGATATTGCTAGTCTTCTCCCTAGTTTTAATGGTTGCACTAATTTTTGGTCAAGTAATAGGCAGATATGTCTTCTCCTCAGCACCAAGCTGGACAGAGGAAATGGCAAGATATATTCATATTTTCCAAGTTTGGATTGGCGCAAGCTATGCGGTCAAATTAAGACAGCACATTAGAGTGGAAGCGTTTATTACTCGCTTCCACGGGGTGTTTCGCCAAGTACTAGAAATATTATCTATCCTGATTTGGTTTGCAATGGCACTATTTTTGGCGGTATTTGGTACAGAACTTGTTCTGAGTAGCATTAATCATGGTCAACTGGCACCCGCTATGCAAATTCCTATTTGGATTCCTTATTTGGCTATACCACTTGGTGGAATTGGAATGGCAATCCGATTAGTGATTCAAATAAAAGAAGTCATACGCGGCAATTATGAAAAACCTGTAGAAGAGGAGATCATACTATGACGGTAGCTCTTTTGTTTGGTACTTTGTTTATTTGCCTATTGATTGGCGTTCCTATTGCAATTTCGTTAGGGGTTTCTGCTTTAGTCGCTATTTATTTTGGTTCGAACCTTCCACTCGGCATTATAGCTCAAAAAGCATTTACATCTTTGGATTCTTTCCCACTATTGGCAATCCCTTTTTTCATGTTAGCAGGGGTTCTGATGAGTAAAGGAGGAGTCTCTAAAAGGTTATTGGATATGGCTGCAGCCTTAGTAGGTTGGATTGTTGGAGGGTTATCTTTAGTAACTATAGTGGCATCTATGTTTTTTGCAGCTATATCAGGATCAGGACCTGCAACGGTAGCAGCAATTGGTGGTTTTATGATTCCTGAAATGAAAAAAAAGAAATATGATGGTGGATTTGCGGCTGCTGTTTCCGCTTCTGCAGGATCCATAGGTGTGATTATTCCACCAAGTATTCCTTTTGTTCTTTATGGAGTAATTGGGAGTGTGTCCGTAGGAAGTATGTTCCTTGCAGGAATATTACCTGGTATTATTATCGGTATTGGTCTTATGATCACTGCTTATTTTATTGCTAAAAAACGTGGCTATAAGTCAGAGGACAACGCAAGCTTTTCATTTAAGGATGTATTAAAAGCTACATACGATGCAAAATGGGCATTGCTAATACCTATAATTATTTTGGGTGGGATTTACGGGGGCTTTTTCTCTCCTACAGAAGCTGCAGTAGTAGCAGTCGTCTATGCATTAATAATTGGATTGTTCGTGTACAAGGAGCTTACTTGGAAATCCGTTTTTGAATGCTTTCGTGAAGCGGTCGTCATTAATGCTACTACGATGATTATTATTGGACTTTCAGTATCTTTTGCGTATTTTATGACTTTAGAACAGGTACCCAATGATATTTCTTCTTTCTTGACTGAATTATCTACCAATCCAATTGTCATTTTAATAGCTATTAACATCATACTATTAATAGTAGGAATGTTTATCGATACAATATCTGCATTAGTCATCCTAACACCGATCCTTTTGCCAATTGTTATTGCCGTTGGTGTCGACCCTATTCATTTTGGGGTAATATTAGTTACCAACTTAGCGATTGGTTTTATCACACCACCACTTGGTGTAAACTTGTTTGTAGCTTCTAGTGTAGGTAATGTAAAGTTTGAAAAAATAGTAATGGCTGTCATTCCGTTTTTATTCAGCATGATCGTTTGCTTAATCCTAATTACTTTCTTACCGAGTCTATCTTTATGGCTTCCAAGCATTCTAGGCAATAAATAATTGTGAAAGAAGGATAAATAGATATGTCTTTAAACATTAATCCACGTGCAAGAGCACTTGAACAACCTGGCATTCGTCAGTTTTCTAATCAGCTCGTTAACTTCCCAAATGCTATTAATCTTACAATAGGACAACCAGATTTTCCAACTCCACAGGCAGTAAAGGATGCTGGAATAAATGCTATTCAAAATAATTTAACTGGATATTCTCATAATGCTGGATTAATAGAATTACGAGAAGCAGTTAATAATTTTTTTACAGACAAATATGGTTTCTCCTACAATCCTGCTAAGGAAATTGTCATTACGAACGGGGCCAGTGAAGCCATCGACACAGTATTTCGAACAATTTTGGAAGAGGGCGATGAAGTTATATTGCCAGCTCCTATCTATTCCGGCTATGAACCTGTCATTAAATTTTGTGGAGCTAAGATTATTTATCTAGATACGACAAACACTGGTCTTCAACCATCAGCCGATGCACTGGAAAAACTTATAACCGATAAAACAAAAGCTATTTTGTTTAATAATCCATCAAATCCTACGGGCATGGTCATTGAAAAGAACGTAATGGATGACCTAGTTGAAATGCTGAAGGATAAGGAAGTTTATATTGTCTCTGATGAGATTTATAGTGAAAATACCTTTTTAGGAGAGCATGTTTCCTTTGCTTCATATCCGGTGCTAAGAGAGAAATTATTTTATATCCACGGTGTTTCAAAATCCCATTCAATGACAGGCTGGAGAATTGGATTTATATTAGGGCCTGAAAAAATTATGGAGCATGTGCTTAAAGTACATTTATACAATTCAATTTGCGCTTCCTTGCCATCACAGTATGGTGCGTTAGAGGCATTAACGAATTCGAAAGATATCCCAAGTGCGATGAATGTAGAGTATGTAACAAGACGTGATTATGTATATAATCGTTTGTTAGAAATGGGCCTACCTGTCATTAAGCCTAACGGAGCATTTTATATATTCCCTTCTATAGAAGCATTTGGAATAAAGTCATTTGATTTTGCTACTAAGTTGCTACATGAAGGCGGTGTTGCTGTTGTTCCGGGTAGTACATTTACTCCATATGGAGAAGGATATATTAGAATTTCCTACGCTTATTCCATGGCAGTTTTAGAAGAGGGTTTAAATCGTTTAGAACGTTTTATAGAAAAACTATAATTAATAGTCCCAAAGATTTCTATTACATGACGAAATGGAGAATACAATGAAAAAAATTATTTCGTATTCACTTGCAATTGGTATTTTTAGTAGTGCTCTTTTTACTCCAGTGGCTAATGTACATGCGGCTTCTCTAACAAAAGCGGAAACACTTGTTCAGAGAGCGCAGAAAGAAGCGACGGCTCTAAAATGGCAAATTTCCTACGAGCATACTAAGTCTATTAAAACTCCAGATATGAGGGTTTTTAATTCGACTAAATCAGCTTACCTAGCGGCACAAAAAGAAATTGCATCGATCAATGACTCTGCAAAAAGAGCTGAACTAGAAAAAAGGTTAGAGGAAACGGTAGGGAGCCATTATAAGCGTTCCATGGGATACGTGGATGCAATCACGTCTGGAAATAAAATTCAGAAACTATCAGATACCCTGGAACTAGAGTACAGGAAGGACCCAAGCTCTAAACTTACGGAAACAGCTTATCGTGCCTTGTCTGAGGAGATTAAAAAACAAGGAAAGCTTCTCTATAAAGTATACGGCAAGTCTACGCGTGAAGCTTTTATTACTAAATATAAGTCGCCTGCCGAACAGATGCTACTTAATGTAAAATCTGCGAAAACAGCTACAGGCTTAATCAATGACCTGGATCAGGCGATTCAAAAGAAAGCAAAACAACAGGAAAAGGATTCTATTTTAAATCAGTTGTTTTTAAGTTTAGAAGCGCTAAAAGATGATTCTATGTATTATCAATTATTTGATGAATACAGCAAGATAATTCGAAAAGACTCTAATTTTCTTTCTCAAGAAAAAGAATTAACAGCTTATTTTGAACATATGAATCTGCTAATAAATAAAAAGGATATAGCTGGAGTTTTTGCATTGTATAGTGAGGAATTTCCGGACTATCAATATTTGAAAGAAGATATTCAAGGCTCTTTCAATGAAAATGATACAAAATTCGAATTGTTAAATGCATATGTCTATACAATCATTAGTGATTATGCCTATGTTGAAGTGGAGGACTTGGCGACAACTGGGAATCAGAAGGAATCTATTCTAAATGTATACTTACTGAAAAAAGAAAGTAAGGAATGGAGAATTGTGGATATTTTTACTCCTTACTAATATATGAATTTCTAACAACCAATGGGTTATAAACTTGTTGGTTGTTATTTTTTGTTTGAAAGAATGTTAGAATTACTAATATAGAAAATTCTAATAACTTTATAATTGCTTTCGAGGAGGAAAATAAATGAAGAAACTTCTTTTAACAGGATTTGAACCGTTTTTAAATTATACAGTGAATCCAACTATGAAAATTGTAGATGAATTGGATGGTTTAGAAATCAATGGTTATAAAGTGGTTAGTAGAATCCTAACGGTAGACTTTCTTTTGTCTGGGCAACAATTACTTCAATTATTGGAGGATGAAAAGCCAAATGTCCACATTTCATTGGGCTTAGCAGCTGGCAGATATAAAGTCACACCGGAGAGAATTGCTATTAATGTTAAAGATGGAGATGCAGACAATGTAGGAAATAGACCAATTGATGAACCTATTCAACCAGAGGGAGAGCCAGGTTACTATTCCACGCTACCAATTCGCAAAATGGTTGATAAGCTAATAGAAAATGGTTTTCCTTCAGAAATTTCTAATACCGCTGGCACTTATCTTTGTAATAATGTGATGTATGAAGCATTACATTACGTGAATACGACTAATAGTTCTATAATATCAGGGTTTATTCATATCCCAGCCTCTCATGAACTGGCTATTGAGCATGGTAAAGTTCCAAGCTGGTCTCATGAAGATTTAAAAAATAGTGTTATCACTTGTATAAGTGTTTTAGATTCTAATGAATAGTGATAAGCCTAAGTTCTTTAGAACAGGTGAGAGAACCCTGCGTTTTAGTTTCCAGGAGGCTATTAGTCACGAAATACTAAGTAACGTACATTCCTTTGCTGAAATGATTTCTTTGGAATGGAGTCATTATATAGAAGAAATCGTACCAAGCTACCATACGGTTACTGTTTTTTTCTACACTTCGTCTACTTTAGAGAAGGCAAATATAGAGGAATTACTAATAAAATGGCAACAACAAAAGCAAATGGATAAAAACAAATCGACTATATTAGTACATATTCCGGTTTGTTATGAAGAGTCATTTTCAATTGATATAGATAGAGTAACTTCTATTAATAAATTATCTAAAGAAGAGATTATTAAACTTCATACGCAAACTTTATACACCGTTTATATGGTTGGATTCTTGCCTGGTTTTCCTTATTTGGGTGATTTAAATAAAGATATTTGCGTATCACGTTTAGATAAACCCAGAGCTTTTGTACCAAAAGGATCTGTTGGAATTGGTGGAAGTCAAACAGGTATATATCCAATCGACTCCCCAGGAGGGTGGAATATAATTGGTAGGACCCCTTTGGAAATATATTCGGTTAATCGAAAATCACCATTTTTATTGAAAGCAAGAGACCTTCTTCAATTTTATCCTATTTCTTTGAATGACTACAAAGAGTTAGAAATCGAATTGGAAAAGGATCCAGAGGCAATTTATCGTTTTGTAGAGGAGCTGTGACCATGAGGATTGACATAAATGCTGATGTTGGAGAAAGCTTTGGTAGCTTTAAGGTAGGAGAGGATGAAGAATTATTTAAAGTCATTACATCTGCAAATATTGCTTGCGGATTTCATGCTGGAGATTTCACGGTAATGAACAGTACAGTTCAAGGGGCAAAGAAAAATAATTTATCTATTGGTGCTCATCCTGGTTTTCCTGATAAACAAGGATTTGGACGTAGAAATATGAATATGTCTCCAAATGAAATTTATGAAATGATCATTTATCAAATAGGGGCGTTAAAGGCTTTTTGTCAGATTCATAATGTACAGCTTGCTCATATAAAACCTCATGGAGCACTATATAATATGGCAGCTATAAATAGTTCTATTGCTAGAGCGGTAGCTCGAGCAGTCTATGATATAGAACCGAATGCGATTCTATTTGGCTTAAGTAACAGTGAAATAATAGTCGCTGGGAAAGATCTTGGACTTCAAACTGCCCAAGAGGCTTTTGCTGATCGACTTTATGATGAAGAAGGTTATCTCGTTAGTCGAACTGAACCAAATGCTGTGTTAGCTACTGTGGAGGATGTTGTCAATCAAGCATTACGAATTGTAAAAGGAAATGAAGTAAGGACCAAGACAGGTAATATAATAAGTATTCATGCCGATACTTTGTGCTTTCATGGTGATGGAAAAAATGTCTCGTCTATAGTTAAGAAAGTGAGAATGGTGCTAGAGGAAAATAACGTAAAGGTTGCACCTGTGGAGTTGAGTAAGTGAAAGCACTATTTAAAGTAATAAAAGAGGGGGTATACGCCTCCTATCAAGATTTAGGAAGAACAGGGTATCGAAAATTTGGTATGCCAGTGGCGGGGGCGATGGACAAGTTTGCTTTTCAAATAGGTAATAAAATAATGAATAATTCTCCAAATTCCCTTACTTTAGAAATATTTTTAGGAGGAATTTCTCTAGAAGTATTAGATACTCATAAAATAGTCATCTGTGGAGCAGACCTCGAAGCTGCTTTAGATGGAAAGCCCATAACTTTATGGAAGTCTTTTAGTGTCTTTAAGGGACAAGTCTTAACTTTTAAAGGACCAAGGGGTGGAAGTATTGCATATATAATACCAGTAGGAGGGTTTTGTGCTGACACAGTCATGAACAGTAAATCTGCATATCCACGAGCTGACATAGGGGGTTTGTTGAAGCCAGGAATGATCTTGTTTGTCCCAGATATCCCTTATAGTAAAGTGCAAACTGGTTTAATACCATCTTTTATTCCTAATTATGAAAAAGAAGTTACTGTAAATGTATGGAAAAGCCCCCATTTGTCTTTGTTTAAACCAAAAAGTATCGAGACTTTTTTGGACTCGGCATACATTTATAAAGCTGGTGATCGAATGGGGTACTACATAGAGGGCCCAGAGCTGGAATTTGTTTCAAATGGAGACATCTTATCCGAGGCTACACAGTTTGGTACTATCCAAGTCTCTAATAATGGTCAGCCTGTTATTTTAATGGCAGATGCACAGACAGTTGGCGGATACGCAACAATAGGAAAGATAGCTGAGGAGGATTTGTGGAAGGTTTCTCAGTTGAAAATTGGTGGTATAATACATTTTCAATGGATTATTTAACTAAACTGTCATAATTTACGAGTATAGAGTTACCGTATTTTATGACAGTTCTAAAAAATGATATTTATAGCTGGTTTGTAAAAGATAATATTTGCGCTTCTACAGAGCTTTCACTACATTTTTAAATGCTCGTTCATTTCCCTGGAAATATCATTTAATTCATCCTCGTTCATCATATAATACCAAATACCATTCTTTAACTCTCCGACACCGTCCTCAAAGGATAAAGATTCAATCGTATTTATGCTTTTTTTATATTCCTTTTGTATATTTAGCATCTGCTCGAAGGTCATATTGGTTTGTATATTTTCTTCGATAATATGGAGGAGCTCATTATGCTTTAAGAGTATGTTAAAGTTGGCTCCCTTTTTTAGTAGGGATTGAATTACTTGTTTTTGACGTAATTGCCTTCCAAAATCTCCCCGTGGATCATCCTTACGCATTTGTACATAATCTAAAGCCTGATCTCCGTGTAAGCTAATTTCTCCTTCTTTGAAGATAGTATCATTCACCTGGAAGCTCCTGTCATTGTTAACTGTCACGCCACCTATAAAATCCACAATGTCCTTAAATCCTTCCATATCTATTTGAATCACATAGTCAATTGGAACATTTAGTAGATTTTCAACTGTATTTACAGACATTTCTATGCCCCCGAATGCATAGGCATGATTGATTTTGTCTTGAATTTCTTTTCCGATGATCTCTGTATAAGTATCGCGAGGAATGCTAACCATTTTAATGGATTCGCTAGTAGGGTTCACTGTTAGGAAGAGAATTGTATCAGAACGTCCTTTATCTCCTTCTCTTTTATCCACGCCTAAGATTAATAAGGAAAAAGGGATTTTCTTCTGTAACACAATCTCATCTTTTCTTAATACAGAAACTTTTCTTAGCTCTGGCTCATGTATTTCTTGAAGAGTGGTCGTAACGTCACTATATACATTTTGGGCATAAAAAAATAAACCTATAAAAATACAAAAGAAAAATAATAGAACTAACAGGATGATATTCTTTTTAGACATAAAAAGTCTCCTTAAATAACATATTCTTATGTATTTGTATGAATTTATTGAAGTAAGTAGTAGTAATATATGTCCTGTTAGAAAAGTATTTTTTATGCTTGAGCTAGTAAATTGAATATTTCAATATATAGATAGATTTTTATTGAATATTTGATTTAGATTCTTCTGCATTCTCCATCAGCACCGATTCATAAAATGATTAAAAAATAGTTGTTTAATGTAATTTTGTGATAATTATCACAGGGTGTTCGATTGAATATAGGTATAATTATTCGTGAAAGGGGTGTAATTATATGAAGGGGTCTGTGAGAAGTAAACTTTTAGTCCTAGCTTCAATCGTGATATCAATACCTTTACTAATGGTAGGTCTAAACAATTATTTATTGGCAAAAAACGAATTAGATGAATTAGGCAAATTAGGAATTCAAAATGGTACCTACGCAATTTTGGATTTAATTGATGAGTTAAGCAAAGAGGTAGAAAAAGGTAATTTAACTTTAGAAGAGGCACAGGGCCGAGCGGCCGATAAAATCATAGGCCCTTTAAATGAAGACGACAAACGATCGATCACTAATCCGGCAACCTTTGGGGACAACTTCTATTATTATGTAATGGACGAGAAAGGTACATTATTGGTGCACCCTAGCATGGAAGGAGAAAATTTATATAATAATCAATCCGAAGATGGTAAGTATTTTATAAGAGATGTAATAGAAAAAGCAAAAAATGGTGGGGGGTTCGTTTCTTATAAATGGCCACTCCCTAGTGACCAAGAGCAAGTGGAGCCTAAAATTACATACAGCATATTAGAACCTAACTGGGGTTGGGTGGTTGTTGCTGGCACGTATGAAATGGAATTTAATAAAGGTGCAAACACCATTTTACTTACTACCATTGTCACTATTATTATATCTCTTTTATTGGGAATTGGGCTCTTCTGGTTCTTTGCGGGAAAAATGACCTCTTATATAAAGAAGATTATGGTTACAACCTCGGATATAGCGGGCGGAAAGCTTAGCGGAAACGTTATTCCTATAGAAACAAAGGACGAGCTAGGTCAGCTAGCTATAAATGTAAATAACATGAAAAAGAGTCTAGAGGAAATGGTAAGTCAAACAAAAATATCATTAGAGCATATGAGAGATTCCTCTGAAGCACTTAGTGCGGTGACGGAAGAAACAACTGCAGCAACTAGTGAAATTTCTCATGTCATCACAGAAATCTCTAAGGGGGCAGTTATACAAGCGGAAGATGCGGAAGTTGCTTCTGGCAAAGTAAATGACCTTTCTGCTGTGATAGAAAAAACGCTTGAGCAATATAAAGAGATTATAGATGGTGTTAGCCAAATGACGAACGTGCAAGAGAATGCCGTATCTAACATAAATATTTTGACTAACAATACCGATAGATTTCAAATCGTTATGGATGTGCTTCAGTCGAACTTTACTCAGCTTACTAGTCGGATGGGAGAAATAGGGCAAATTGTTCAAACGATAAATGATATTTCTGCTCAAACTAATCTACTTGCTTTAAATGCTAGTATAGAGGCTGCTAGGGCAGGAGAGCATGGCAAGGGTTTCGCGGTGGTGGCAGAGGAAGTTAGAAAGCTTTCAGAAGGTACCCAAGTTGCTACGAACAGTGTAGGCAGTCTCTTAAAACAAATTGAACAGGATACACATTCGGCAGAAGAAAAAATGAGAGAAACCCAATTTATCTCAAATGAACAAATTATTTCAGTAGGATATACAAAACAGGCCTACCTCGAACTATCTAATTCAATCCAACGAATAAAGGAAGGGCTTATTTATTTAAACGATTTAATGAATAAAATGTACTCTAATAGAGAAGTAGTTGTCGGAGCAATTTCTAATATTGCTGCAGTTGCAGAGGAATCTGCAGCTGCCACTGAGCAGATGAATGCTTCTATAGAAGAACAAAGTAATGCAATTGCTTCTATTATGAATTCAGCTCTTCAACTTCAAGATGAGGCAGAAAACATGCATGACTTGGTATCGAGATTTGAATGAAATATTTGATAGTTATAACTTCATAACTAATGGAACATTCGAACTCCTATAATAGAATATGCAAAATATGGTTTATCTTCTTTCTATGTTATAATAGATACATATTTTTATTAAATAGAGGAGTTTTAAATGATGTCAAATTCACCCCAAAAATATAAAACAGAAATTAATTTCTCAAATGACTGGGACATTTCAACACAGGATAAGTATATTTTCCAATTTTTTCATCAACAATTAGAGGATTTAGAAGCTAACCAATTACATGTACATGGAGTAAAGCTATATAAAGTAGAATCAAGTATAGTCGTTACAGCAATTTTAAGACACTCCCTTCCTAAAAAGTTATTGTTAGAACAAGTCGTCCTACTAGTAAAAAATAAGGATGGTAAAGAGCTTGCTAAAAAGCAATTTGATATGGCTTTATTCGGAGAATTAGAACCATGTACTGCGAGACCATGGAAGTTCTTATTTGAAGAGGCTGATCTATTAGTGCCGCTTGATGAAATTGAAAACGAGATGGACTTTGAAATGGCATTTGAATATTATGAAAAAGTTATAAGTGACTTTGAATTATATTTAGATGAAAACTGGTCTAACGGCCTTACAGTAGATCAACAAGGATATGTTAAAAATTTAGTATCAAGTCTAGAGCCTATTAAAGTAAATGAGATTTCTATAGTAGGGTTCCATTTCGAAGAATCTGAACAAGCTGTTAATATATTTATCATTATACGAAATGCTTTTTCTCAATCATTAACTATAGAAAATCTGCCTATACAATTGTTTGATGCTACAGGAGCTATAGTTTGTAAGCTTGGTTTCCCAATTGGGGAATTTCAAATCGCATCTAAACAGGCAAGACCAATTAGCCTTTCCTTTTCAAAAGAAGTTTTCCAAAAAGAGAATCCTGATTTTAGTTCATGGAAAATTGAAATGGTTCCACAAACACTATAAAAAAACAGTCTAGAGGAAATCCTCTAGACTGTTTTTTATTCCATATCCTTTGTTACTTGTACTTGTAGGTAATAACGAATGACATCACGGAAGAAGGAGTTAATCATTTTATTGAAAAGATCCAAAGCATCAAATGAATATAATCGATAAGGATCTTCTTGCGCATATCCTCTGATGGAAATTCCTTCTCTTAAATGATGTAAGTTATCTAAATGGGTAATCCAGTAACGATCCAAGGTTTCAATATAAATGGCTTGAATATCATTCCAACTTTCGTCTTTTGAATCTATACTTTCGAGTGTTTCAAAAGATTGATTGTATACTGACTCCAATGCTTTTGTTAGTTGTTCTTTGTTTTCAGGGTCTAACACTGTAAATTTACTATCATCTTTTGTAGTCAGCATTGTCATTATTCTTACTTCATCCATAATTTCATTAAGGATTGACGAAGTGGACTCTTCTGAGTTTAATTCAGGAATCTCTTGTACAAAGCCAAAGTAACGTTCTTGAAGTGCTTTTTCAATTAAATGCTTCATGTTCTCAACATGAAGTGCTCTTTCCCGATAGCTATAAATAACTTTTTGCTGGTCATTATTTATTTCATCTAGTTTTAAAAGGTGGGAGCGGCTTGAAAAATGAATGCCTTCAATAACCTTTTGAACATTATAAACAAATTTTGTTGGATTTGGTGAAACAATAAGGCCCGTTTCGTCTGTTTTTACTTTGTTTTTATACCTAGCAAACTCTTCTTCGTCATAATAATAAAATAGCTCATCCTCTAAAGATACAATAAATTGCGTACTACCAGGATCTCCTTGGCGACCACTACGCCCCCTCAGTTGCATATCTATACGAGCACTGCTGTGTAGCTCGGTTCCGATAATGTGTAAGCCCCCAAGTTCTGCAACTCCATCACCAAGTAGAATATCAGTTCCTCGACCAGCCATGTTTGTAGCGAGCATGATTTTATGCATCTGACCAGCATTTGAAATGATAGCGGCTTCATCTTCTTCAGTTTTAGCATTTAAAATGTTGTGTTCAAGACCAGCTTCTTTCAGACGTAAAGAGAGCAATTCTGATTGTTCGATTGAAGTTGTACCAATCAAAACTGGTCTACCAGTCTCGTGAAGTTTTTTTGTTTCTTCCACAATTCTCTTGGTTTTATCTTCATGCGTTAAATACACTAGAGTATCCATGTCAATTCTTTTGTTAGGCTTATTTGTAGGAATTTCCGTTACTCTTAAGCTATAAGTTTCCCAAAACTCCTCTTTCGAAGGAACAGCACTACCTGTCATTCCAGAAACATGTTGATATAGTCTAAAATAATGTTGAATAGTAATAGATGCTTGGGTGTTGTTTTCTTCTTTAATGGAAACCTTCTCTTTAGCTTCTATAGCTTGATGTAAACCATCACTATAAGTTCTGCCCTCCATTATGCGACCTGTGTACGGATCAACAATCTGAATTTTGTCATCCTTTACAATATAATCTACGTCTTTGCGCATTATCACTTTTGCTCGAAGTGATTGCATAGCGATGTGCATGAACTCACGATGTTCACTATCATAGACATTTTTTATTCCAAATGCTGCTTCTAGTTTATCTGCCCCTTTATCTAATAGGACAATTTGTTTTGTTTCTGGATAATAATCATATTCCTTTTTATCCTCGAAAGTGTCGATCACCATATGCATTATTGGAAAAAGGTTTAAACTTGCATTTGATTTGCCGGCAATAATCAACGGAGTTCTTGCCTCATCGATTAAGATGCTATCTACCTCATCTATTAATGCATAGAAAAGTGGTCGTTGAACTAGCTGGTCTTTACTTTGAATCATATGATCTCTTAAATAATCAAAACCAAATTCTGTTCCTGTTCCGTAAGTGATATCGCTATTATAAGCAGCTTGTTTTTCATCACTTTCTAAGCCTGCTACATTTAACCCTACTGTAAGACCTAGAAATTCAAAGAGTGGTTTCATTTGCTCATAGTCCCGTGTAGCCAAATATTCGTTGGCAGTAATAATATGAGTACCTTTACCATAAGCAGCCATTACATAAGCAGGTAGAGTGGCTACTAAAGTCTTACCTTCACCTGTTTGCATTTGTGCAATTTGCGACTGAGTTAAGACAGCGCCTCCCATTAACTGAGACTCATAGTGTCTCATTCCTAATACTCTCTTAGAAGCTTCACGCACTACAGCAAAGGCTTCAATAATTAGTTCCTCAGGAGATATTCCATTATTTAATTGCTCTCGGAATTTATCAGTATATGCTTTAAGTTCTGTATCACTTTTTTGAGCAAAAGTTTCCTCTAAGGAATTTATTTTATTTACAATCTTATTCAGCTGTTTTAACTCTATAATTTCTCCTGAAATCATTTTCTTAATAGATTCTAGCATATATGTCTAATCTCCTATCTTTTATTTCCAGTATTATTATATCATGAAACATTAGTGGTAGCATTTGCTATATATATTGCTAACATTACATTTTAGTTACATGATTATATTTTAAAAGTTACCAAATCATGTTAAAGTTAGAATAGTTATGAAAGGGGTTAGAATGTTGAAAAAAATTAGTTTGACGATGATTGCTGTTATGTTAGCTTCGCCAATGAGTAATGTCTATGCTGAAAATATTGTAAAAGAGACAAGTGCTGAACAAGTTAAAGAGATAGAAAGTTTAGTAAGAGAAGAGCCAATAGAGGAAACTGTTGAGGTAGATAACTCAGAAGAATGGTTGGACGATATCATTGAAGAAAAACCTGTGGAAGAAGTTATTGAAGAAGGCTATGAAAATTTAGGGCCTATGATTTTTAAATCTTCTGCTGTATCTGCCAAAATCGCACCAAATAGTGAGGGCGACTATTTTATTTATTACATCATGCATGGCTCTCCAGCGGCTCTAGTTGTTGTTGACTATAAGTCAAAGGAAATCTTACATACGTTTACGTTAGAAGATTCAAAAAGTGCATGGGGATTAGATGTGGATGAAAACGGTAAGCTTTGGATTGGTGGATCTGTTTCTAGTGTGCTTTATAGCTATGATCCTAATGAGGAAGTATTTGAAAAACATGGAGCTATTTTTTCAAACAAAAGCGACACTTCTATTCAGGATTTAATTGTATCTGGTAAAAAAGTATATGCAGGCTCTGCATACGGAGGATCATTGGTAGCTTTCGATACGGAAACAAAAGAGATTGAAGAGTTCGGACAAATTCGTAAACGCAAAGAATTTGTAAAAGCTATTGTAGCAGATGAAGAAAATGATGAAGTGTATGTTTCTATTGGCTCTCCTATGGACTTACTTATTAAAAAGCCAAATACAAAAAATTTTACAAGCTTTCTTCCTGTTAAATACATGTCAGAGAAGTATGCTCAAGATTTAGTTCTAACAGAGGATTATGTTATAGCAAGATTGCATCCATCCAATATGGCAGTAATTTTTGATAGAAAAACACTTAAGATAGTTGATGAATTTGAATTGAATTCAAAGACTGTCTCTACAATATCTCCTAACGGAGAAGGTATGTATTATACAAAAGGTCAACAGTTGGTAAAGTATGATTTTGATACTAAAGAGCATACAGAACTTGGCCTGTTTTTACCTAAGGGAACTGAAGCGATTAATTTAGATTTCATTATAACAAGCCCAAAACCTGCAAAAGATGAAAATGTTGAAGCCAAGGAAAATAGCTTACCTGAAAATCCAAAGGTAACAGACCCATCAATTAAAAACAATTCAGGTAAAATTACCGTGGATTCTAATATCCCTACTACATTACCTCCGGTTATTGGGAATCCGACTGAAGAAGATAACATTGAAGCACCTATTGAAGAGGAAACGAAAGAATGGATTTTATCAGGGATGGTCGATAACTTAGGTCAAATCTTTGAATATAATCCGCAAACAGGTGAAATTAAACATCAATCTTTTGATTTGCCAGAGCAACCAGTGGAATTATATACATTAGCATCCAGTTCCGATGGGAAAAAGATTTTTGCAAATGGATATATGTCCGGAGGTCTAGGGGTTTATGATGTTCAAACTGGAAATAAAGAACTTTACCGAAATGTGAGTCAAATTGAATCCATGTATGACATTAACAACAAGCTCTATATTGGTGCGTATCCACTTGCTAGACTGCTAGTATACGATCGCTCTAATCCATGGGGAAATGGGAATCCAACAGAAGTCATTAGAATGAGTGAATATGGACAAGAACGTTCAACAGCTGTTACACCATACAACGGTGGTAAAGAAATAATATTAGGCACGCTTCCTGATACAAGCGTCGGTGGTGGGGCATTAGTGTTCTATGATACCGCTACGAATAAAACGGAGATATTTGAAAACTACATTTATAACCAAAGCATCGTTTCATTGGTAAGCCGGGGTACACAAGTATTTGGAGGAACTTCTATTCATGCGAACCAACAAATAAATCCTCGTGGAGCAAGACTATTCTACTTTAATAGATACAACCCTGAAGATAAAAAATACATTCATCTTCCATTTAGTGCAAGTATGATTACAAGTTTAATAGTAGATAAAGAGAATAAAATTTGGGGTATGGCAGATGGAAAGCTATTTAATTATACAGATGAATGGACAGATGTAAAAACAGTTGAATTATTACCTCTTATATCCGGTCGTTTCCGTAATGCACAAATCTTAGAAGGTGTCGATGGCTACATTTACGGAAGTGTGGAAGGTAAGCTATTCCGCGTTACTAAAGATACTTTACAGGTTGAATGGTTGAAGGATAAAGGAGTTTATGGGCTTGAACAGGACTTAAACGGTAACCTTTATTACTACGATGGAAGCAACCTTTGGAGATATACGATTGAGAAGAATAGAGGAAAACAAGCTGAAAAAGCTGAGAATTAAAGGAGAATTAAATTAAAATGAAACGAAAATTGCTATACCTTTTTGTCGTTTTTGCAGTTGTCACGAGTTCACTATTCCAACCAAGTCAAGTAGAAGCGCAAGCAACGAAAGTATATTGGGACGGTATTTTAATGGTTCCAGGTCAAGTGGGAAAAATTAAAGTAGTAAAACCGATCAACCTATGGAAACGTACTTCAAATGGTCTAGTGTTTGAGAAAATTCTAAAGCCAGGGGAACAATATCGTGTTTACCGATATGATAATTTATACGGTGGCCAGTACGGTCTAGGTGGAGGAATGTATATAACAAAAATGGCGGGATATGTGGAGTACAAAACACCGTCTAAAGCAAAGCTAAAAGAATTGGAAAACGCTCAGGGAGGAACTCCTTCAGTAGGAAATCCTTCATCAAATCTGTTTCCCAAGGAAGCTATTCCTAACCTATCTATTGGAAAGGTAGCAGCTCAGGCAATTACGCAAATAGCTCCTGGAGTAAGGAAGAAGCTTATAGATATTGAGGGGGCTGTAGGTCCTCAAAAGTTATTTGTCATTGATTATGATGGTAAAACATCCAATATCCAAATGAAGACAGAGCTTGCTAAAGATCAAATAATCGGGTTTGAGACTACTTCTTCTCAAGCAAATAGTGTTCCTCAAAATGATTCTTATCACGTAGTAGCAGGTGTCAATGGAGATTATTTTGATAAGCAAGGCCAGCCTGTTGATTTAATGATGATTGATGGAACAATTGTATCGACACCACAAACAGCATTAAGTGATCTAGCAGTACTAGGTATTACATCGAACGGAAAGGCAATTATTGGTGCTCCTCAAGTAGCGATGAACCTTTCTGTAAACGGAAAATCTTATCCAATTAACTCTGTTAATAGAAAAAGGTTAGCCAACCATTTAGTAGTATATACAAGAGATTTTGCTCCAACTACTAATACGAATGAGTTAGGTACTGAAGTTCGTGTCAAAATTGACTCAGGGAAGCTCAATGGCGGAGAGACGCTAGTAGGTACAGTTACAGAGATAATAAGCGGCGCTGGAAATGCTGCTTTAAATCCAAATGAGATTATTTTGTCTGGACATCATTTTGCAGGTGATTTCTTACAAGGTATAACTGTTGGTGACCAAATTCAAATTGCTACTAAGTTTACTCCAGCTGAATGGAATGATGTTAGAGAATCAGTAAGTGGAAGATATCACTTAGTTAAAAATGGGGCACTTCAAACTATTAAAGTTGCGGGAGTTGCACCTAGAACAGCGGTCGGAGTCAGAAAAGACGGAAGTCTATTTACAGCTGTAGTAGACGGGCGTACAACTGGAAGTAAAGGACTTACATTACAAAATACTGCAAAGCTAATGAAAGATCTGGGAGCTAACTACGCGATGACTTTTGACGGCGGGGGCTCTTCCACAATAGTAGTAAGAGAGCTTGGAAACAATAAAGTAACTGTTGCCAACAAACCCTCGGATGGCTACGAACGTTCTGTAGCTAATTCTCTTCTATTTGTTAGCACATATAAAACGGGTCCAGTCGCAACAATTGCTCCTGCATCTGATGTGGTAGAAGTGTTCCAAGGTGCTTCTTATACTAATTTATCAGTACCTGTTAAAGGGATAGACCAATTTATGAATCCCGTAGCAATTTCTGGATCAGGAAAAGTAACATCCTCTATTTTAACTAACTCAAATGGGAAGCAGGTCGTAAATGCAAAACCTGGTACCTATGCAGGGATAGTCAATTATGAAGGAAAAACTACTAATATACAATTAAGAGTAACAAACACGCTTGATAGTATAAAAGCTTCAGAAAGCTCTCTGCAAGTAGCTAAAGGACAAACTGTACAGCTGTCAGTAAGCGGTATGAAAAATGGACAAGCGGTATTAACAGATGCAAGCGCGTTTACTTGGACTAGTTCGGTAGGTAAAGTCCAAGCAAACGGTAAATATACTGCACCAAATAAAGATGGTATTGGTACTATAACTGTTAAATATGGTTCTAAATCGTTAAGTATTCCTATTATAATAGGTGACGTTCCACCAACTATTCTAGAATCATTTAACAAAGGGATATTTAACTATGAAGCTACTAACGACCGAGCTAATAATGTTACTATCTCATCTGTAACCAATGATCGTGATGGCTCGAAAGCTATAAAACTAACTTATGATTTTAATAATACTACGGGAACTTCCGGTGCATATATTAATGCTAAAACTAATTTAACAATTAGTACTCCTTTAAAGAAAGTTGGTATGTGGGTTAAAGGAGATGGTAAAGGGAACTGGTTAAGGTCCCAAGTAATAGATGCTACAGGTAAAACGGTACAATTGGACTTTGATAAAAACGTAACTTGGACTGATTGGAGATTTGTTACTGCTGAGGTACCCGCTGGACTTTCTTATCCGTTAAAAATGGACCTTCCTGTTCGTTATATGCAAACAGAAAATGCTAAGAAAGCAAATGGTGAGATTATCATTGATGACATTCAAGCTATTTACAAGGATTAAAATGAGTAAATAGTAGTAGTTGTTGCGTAGCAATTTAAGGTATGATAATTTAATAAGTATCGATTTTTGCTAACTTGGAGGGAAGTACATGACTTCGGAAGAAAAAAGTAATGAAAACAAAACTGAAGAAAGTGCCCAGAAAGTAATAGGTTTCTATAAGAGACAGGCTTGGGCGGCTAAGGTTTTTGAAAAAATAGAACAAGAAAATATTGTAGAAGATGGAAATGGAATAGTACTTGTTTCTTCTATTATTCAATCAAGCAACAACTTATACTTTCCTGCCTTTATGAGAATAAACCTGAAAGAAAATGGGAAAGTAGCTGGGGCTTATATGATTATGGAAGAAGATGATAGCTTTAAACTATTGCCATTAGAGATATTGCTAGAAGAACCTGAAATGGAAGGACTGCTTCCACTTAAGTATCGAACGATTGAAAAGATAGAAGGCGACACTTATCAGGTTAATTGGCCAGAATTCTCGTAATAAAGTACTAGAGAACAAGTAAAACTTTTTACTGGAATAGAAAGGACTGATTTTTGCTCATACTAAAGCGAAAAGTCAGTCTTTTCTTTCTTTATATTAAATTTGGTTACAAAGCTATTTTTATAGTATAATCATTTATTGAAGAAACTTTCATGTCGTTAGTTCGTCTATTTTGTAGAACCTAGCGATAAATGAAAATAAAAAAACAAGGATGATATTTTTGGATATAAAATTACTTCTTGCTTTTATCATATCTATGGCCACGGCAATCGCAGTTACCCCGTTAGTAATCAAGCTTGCTCATAAAATAGGGGCTGTGGATAAACCTTCTGAAAGAAAAGTACATCAAAAAGTGATGCCTCGTTTAGGCGGACTTGCGATTTTTATAGCAGTAACAGTTGGTTATTTCGTTGCGGGATTGTATGAAGCAAAGATTACTGGAATTATGGTTGGGGCTATAATTATTATTGTCTTAGGTATTATCGATGATAGACATGAAATCTCCGCCAAAGTAAAATTATTAGGTCAAATTTTAGCAGCTTGTGCAGTAATGGGTAGTGGACTAACTATTGAGGTTTTAAATATCCCTTTCTTAGGAGTATTTGATCTTGGTATCTTCTCATATGTAGTAACTCTTTTTTGGATTTTAGCAATTACTAATGCTATAAATTTAATCGATGGATTAGATGGACTATCAGCTGGAATCTCATCCATTGTATTTGCAAGTATCGCATTTTTAGCATTTTCTGCAGATAAAATGTTAATCCTTACACTTTCTTTAATATTACTTGGAAGTACATTAGGGTTTCTATTTCATAATTTCCACCCTGCGAAAATTTTCATGGGGGATACGGGTTCAATGTTTTTAGGGTACGCTATTGCTATTTTGTCTCTTTTAGGACTATACAAAAGTGTTACACTCTTTAGTTTTGTAGTTCCAATTATGATTTTAGGAGTACCAATTTTTGATACTTCGTTCGCGATAATACGGCGATTGGTTAACAGGAAGCCTATTTCAATGGCAGATAAATCACATTTACACCATAGATTATTAGCTCTTGGACTTTCGCACAGAGATACCGTGTTGGTAATATATGGTTTTGGTTTGATATTTAGTATATCAGCCATTACTTTTGAAACACTAACGTTACGCTGGGCGATTTTCATTATTTTATTTATCTTAATTGCATTTGAAATAATTGCAGAGAAAATTGGACTTGTGAATGAGGAATATCGACCAATTATTTCTGTTTTTCAAAAAGTTGTTGGGTATAAGCGTAATTAACCACTAGAAAACTCTTTAGAAGTTCATTTGGCCACTTATGAGTGGTTTACGCTTTTCACATATTAAATAATTCATACAGGGTTGGTGTAAACAAAATGAAAGTACCAATGTTAGATTTATCGGAGCAATATGCATCGCTGAAAACAGAAGTTTTAGAAGCATTAGATGGAGTTATGAGTAATTCGGTCTTTATTCTAGGAAGCAATGTAAAAAAACTAGAAGCAGATATTGCTGAGTATAGCCATGTGGCGCATGGTATTGGTTGCGGTAATGGTAGTGATGCAATCCACATTGCACTACAAGCAGCAGGAGTAGGACCTGGAGATGAAGTAATTACAACTCCATTTACTTTTTTTGCTACTGGTGGAGCAATCGTTAGAGCTGGTGCAACACCTGTTTATGCAGATATTGACCCTGTTTCTTTCAATATAGATCCAGCTGAAATAGAAAAGCATATCACAGATAAAACAAAGGCGATTATACCGGTCCATTTATACGGCCAAATGGCTGATATGGTAAGTATTCGTAAAATAGCGGACAAGCATAATTTAATTGTTATTGAGGATGCCGCACAAGCAATAGGAGCTCGACAAGGAGATTTTACTGTTGGAGAGTTAGGGGATGCTGCAACTTACAGTTTCTTCCCAACGAAAAACCTTGGGGCATATGGTGACGGTGGTATGATCGTTACTAATAATGAAGATATCGCTGAAAAGTGCCGTGTAATCCGTGTACACGGTAGTAAGCCAAAATACTATCATAGTGTATTAGGTTACAACAGCCGACTTGATGAACTTCAAGCTGCTGTATTGAACGTTAAGTTCCCTCATTTAGAAGATTGGAGTAAACTACGCAGAACTCATGCGGATTTTTATACTCAGCTATTGAATGAAAAAGTTGGAAACTATGTTAAAACTCCTGTTAAGGTAGAAGGTTTCCATCATGTATTCCATCAGTACACAATTCTAACTGAGCGTCGAGATGAGCTTCAAGCTTACTTAAAAGAAAATGGTGTGGAAACTATGATTTACTATCCACTTCCACTACATATACAACCGGTATTTGAAAGCTTAGGGTATAAAAATGGGGATTATCCTAAAGCTGAAAAAGCAGCCAATGAGGCTCTTTCTTTACCAATGTTCCCTGAGCTAAAAGAAGAACAGCAAAAATATGTAGTAGAAAAAATTGCTGAATTCTTTTCTGGAAAATAATGATTGAACAAGTAAAGGGAGACGTTTTTGCGTTTCCCTTTAACTACCTATATGAATGTATTTAAAGGAGAAGAGATATGTCAGAAAATAAATCGTATCGTCTATATGACTCTCTAGAGTTTTTCTGGAGGAAAAAGATTTGGTTCATTATTATACCGATCATTGCAGCTTTAATAGGTTACGGAGCATCATTCCTAGTGCCATCAGACGGAAAGTATGTTGGTAAAAGCACAATCTTTACCGGCTCGGTAAAGCTAGAGGCCTTAACTAATCCAGACCATATTATGACAAAATATGGAGAACATTTTACTGGTGAGACAGAAGTTTTTGTTCCTACAAGAAGTTACATAAAAACAGAGACTTTTGGAGATAATGAAGAACAAGTATCAAAAGAATTAACGCAATTTAATGATCAATTACTCGCAGGTTTAATGGAGCAACATGATAAAGTCATTGGTGGAACAGAAAAATATGCATCTATACAAACAGAACGTATTGAATCTCTAAAAACTGCTATAGAGGATTACAGAAAAGTATTAAACGAATCAGATAATCTAACAGTAATTAATAATTTCACAACATTGTTATCCACAGCAGAGATGGATTTAACTAATGCACTAGCAACAGAGCAAAGAGTTAGAAATGACATCATTGCTTATGAAAAGCCAAGCCTTGCTGCTGAAACTTATGTTGTAAAAACAAAGACATATGGATTAGAAGGTGCAATAGCAGGATTCATATTAGGGATTTTATTAGCAATTCTTACTTTATCTATGTGGAAGTATATTATAGATGCTAGAAAGAGCAAAAGAGCTTAAATAAAGAACCCAGTCTTATAAGACGTGACAATAGCATCAATTATTAAATAGTGGGTTGATATATGAATCCTAGAGATGCTATTGTACGTTATTAAAGTGAAGAATATTAAATGATAAATTGCTTAGGATATGATGGTGTGATAATTTACTATTGATATTTTGAGTTATCTTAGATTAGTGAATAATTGAGCAACACCTATAAAAGGAGAGAAAAATAATGTCTACATATTATGAAGAATTATTGGCAAAAATTGAAAATCATACCGCTGTTATTGGGGTTGTAGGTTTAGGTTATGTTGGCTTACCGCTAGCAGTAGAAAAAGCTAAAGCTGGTTATCACGTTATTGGCTTTGATGTACAGGAATCTAAAGTACAACAAGTAAATGAAGGTATTAACTACATTGGTGACGTAGTAGATGTTGATTTGAAGCAAATGGTAGAGTCTGGTCATTTAAAAGCTTCTTCTGATTACGGTTCAATTAGTTCCGTTGATGCTGTAGCTATTTGCGTACCAACACCTTTAGATATTTATCAACAGCCTGATACTTCTTATGTAGAAAGCTCAGTACATGAAATTGCTAAATACGCTAAAAAGGGAACATTAGTTGTACTTGAATCTACTACATACCCTGGTACAACAGAGGAAATTATTAAAACAGCGCTTGAAGAGAAAGGGTTTGTAGTTGGAGAAGACATCTTTATTGCTTATTCGCCTGAACGTATCGATCCAGGTAATAAAAGCTTTAATACTAAAAACACTCCAAAAGTAGTTGGTGGTATAACTGATAACTGTACAACAGTTGCAGCGGCTCTATACAGCAATGTTTTAGACGGAGACGTACATAAAGTTTCTAGTCCAGCTATTGCTGAAATGGAGAAAATTTTTGAAAATACATTCCGTCATATCAATATTGCACTTGCTAATGAAATGGCAATTCTTTGCGAAAAAATGGGTATCGATGTATGGGAAGTAATTGATGCAGCTAAAACAAAACCATACGGCTTCATGGCATTTTACCCAGGGCCAGGGCTAGGCGGTCACTGTATTCCAATCGATCCATTCTACTTAACTTGGAAAGCAAGAGAATATAACTATCACACAAGACTAATCGAGCTTGCTGGTGAAATTAACAACTCAATGCCGGAATATGTAATTACTCGTGCAATGCAAATTTTAAATGATGATGGTAAAGCGTTACGTAATGCTAAGGTTCTTTTATTGGGCGTAGCTTATAAAAAAGATATCGATGATATGCGTGAATCTCCATCCCTAAAATTAGTTGAGTTATTAATGCAACAAGGTGCAGAATTTAAAACGGTCGATCCGCATGTAACTTCATACAGAGTAGCAGGACAAGTAATTGAAACAGTTGAGTTAACTGACGAATTATTGGAGTCAGCAGATATCGTTGTGTTAGCTACGGATCATACTGGTTTTGACTATGCGAACATTGCTCAAAAATCTAAAGTTATTTTTGACACTCGTAACGCGTTTAAAGGAATCGAAACACCAAATCGTTACATTAAACTTTAAGGGCGGGATTATAAATGAATTTTATACATGAAACTGCCGAAATAGGCGAAAATACGACAGTTGGACATTTTTCTGTAATAGAAGAAGGAGCAAAAATTGGCGATAATGTTCGCGTAGGCAATCGTGTTACAATTCACGCTGGTACCATCATTGGAGATGGTACCACCATCGATGATGGTGCAGTAGTTGGTAAACAGCCAAAGCCTGCTAAAACAAGCACAATGCAAATTACTAAAGAGATACCGCCGCTTGAGCTAGGTAAGGAATGTACAATTGGTGCAAATACAATTGTCTATAGAGGGGCTAAAGTTGGAGAAAGTACATTAATCGCTGATTTAGCAACTGTACGTGAAGATGTGGAAATTGGTTCTTATGTAATCATTGGTCGCAATGTAACAGTTGAAAATTTTGTTACTATCGGAGATCGTACAAAAATTCAATCTAACTCATACATTACTGCACATTCTACTTTAGAGGATCATGTATTCATTGCGCCTTGTGTAACTACTACTAATGATAACTTCATGGGTAGAACAGAGGCACGATTTGACAAGATTAAAGGTGCAATTGTTAAGCGTGGTGCTCGTGTGGGCGGAGCATCTATTATTCTACCTGGTATAACAATAGCTGAAGAAACATTCGTAGCGGCTGGAGCAATTGTGACAAAGGATACGGAAGAAAAAACTGTAATTAAGGGATTCCCAGCAAAATTCTTGAAAAATGTACCTGAGGAGGAGCTTCTCTAAGTGTTCTCTCAGTTAAAACGTTTAGGAGCGGATTCGCTCCTTTATGCATTTATGAACGTAGGAACTAAACTAATCGCTTTTATATTGTTTCCTTTGTATGCACATTATCTTGAAAAAGAATCCCTAATTGGTGTGCTTCAAATGGTAGATACTACCGTATCTATGCTTACCTTCCTAGTGATATTTGGAACCGATTCTGCTCTTGCCTATTATTATTTTGAATATAAAGACAAAGAAACCCGGGAGAAGTACGTTCGCTCAGTTATGACTTTCCGTTTATCTATGGTTATCTTACTTTTTGCCATATTTTTAATCGGTGGAGATTGGCTGGCTGCTATAATATTAGAATCGGCAGGCTACTCACAGCTATTCTATATTGCTTTAGGTACGTTGTGTTTAGATACAATCATTACACTTGTTTTAACCATTCTAAGATACGAGTTTCATACTAAAAGAGTGGTATTTACAACTATAGGTAAAATGTTATTAATCGCAGTTGTTTCGATACTTTTCTTAATGTTTGTATGGACTTCTCTAGAAGGAATACTTGTAGCACGTTTAATCAGTGTCGCAATTATTGTAGTAGTCTTAATAAAGCCTACTAGAGTATATTTAAAACCACTGTTCGATAAAGTAATTTTAAAGAAAATCTTAGTTTACGCAGCTCCTTTAGTGCCAGCGTCTTTAGCATTTTGGATAATTGCCAATGCCAATAATTTCTTTATACGCGCATATGGTACGTTAGATGATGTTGGTATATATGGGACAGCTATTAAGTTTGCAACATTTATCACATTATTGACTAGTGGGATCCAGCTAGCCTGGAGACCATTCTCTATGTCTTTAAAGGATAAAAAAGATAGCCCTCAATTATTTGCAACATTATATGCGGCATTTTTAATAATTGGCAGCTTTGGAGTTTTAGCTTTAGCGACCTTCATGCCACTGATTATTTTGGTTATGCCGGAGAATTTTAGAATTGCATTTCAATATGTGGCACCAATATCGATTGCAACATTTTTAAGTTTTTACTATATGATTGTTTCTACAGGGATATTTTACTCTAAACAGACAAAACATATTTCTATAGCATTTGGTATTGCAGCAGTTGTTTCGGTTGTATTGAACTTTATATTCGTGCCGTACCTTACTATTTGGGGAACTGTTATTTCATATGTAGCAGCATATTGTTTAGCCTTGTTTATGGTATTTCGTAAAAGTCAGAAACTATATTATGTACCTTTTTCGGGATTTAAAATGGCTTGGACAATATTATGGCTAATAGCTGCAACACTTGGAATTGTATATATTCAATTAAATGATTTAAATAGCTGGTTAATCCTAGGAGTATGGATAGCATTTATCATCCTGGTTTTACTAGTTCGCATGGATAAATATTTTGTAAAAAGAAAGTAATGGGGGATAAGGCATGTCGAAAAAATGTATAACTAACCTTAGGCATAAAGATTTTTATCCTATAAAAGGCGCTGGGTATGAAGGTTTTTTGAGAGGATACTTCTACTATGAAAATCAATATGTCACCCATGAAAACTTCGCTAGCATTATTGATGAAGAAATATTAGCTTCCAAGGACTTTGCTAAGTGGAATGGAGAATATGCACTTGTCTTTACTACTGATGGGTGCACAACTCTTGTTACGGATATGAAACGTTCTATTCCGCTGTTCTATTCAATGGATGACTCAGGAAACTGGCTAGTACAAGACTTCATACAGCCTCATGAAGGAATGAAGATGAATTCGGAGGCAGAGGAAGAATTCCTCATTACGGGCTTTGTTTTTAGAGACAAGACCTTATTTGAGGAATGGAAGCAAGTTCCTGCAGTGTCTTATCTTATTTTAAAAGAAGAAGCATTCCAACACTATTATTATTCATATGTATTACCAAAAGAGACAGAGCCAATTGATGTATTCGCAAAAGAGCTTAAGCAAGTTTTCAATGACTTGTTTGATGATTTAGCAGATAGATTAAAGGATCGTCAAATTGTCATTCCGCTAAGTGGTGGGTATGACTCACGGTTAATAGCATTAAACTTAGTGGAACGTGGTTTAAAGGATAATATTACTGCCTTTACATACGGTAGGCCAGGAAATGGAGAATCCACTGTAAGTAAGCAGATTGCCGACAAACTTGGTTTAAAGTGGAAGTATTTTGCCTACGACAAAAAGATGTGGGAAGATATGTACAAGTCTGAGGAATGGAAGGACTATGTAGTGTATTCTAGCAATGGTGTTTCAGTAGCACACTTGCAAGACTTTCCAAGTACCAAGTTACTTGTTGAGCAAGAAGGCTTACAGGATGCTGTATTTTTACCAGGTCATTCATTAGATTATCTAGCTGGCGGTCATTTGCCCTATGAATCCATTGTAGATAAGCAATTTGAAAAGAGTGAAATTCAAACCTTTATCATGAACAAACATTTCCGTTTGTGGGAGCTTTCTGGGAAAGATAGTTACGCAGAAACGGCTATTGGAAAAGGGTTGTATCAAGATATTGAAGCACATTCGAATTATACCAATGAACGAGTTACTTCATTAATAGACGAATGGAACTGGCGTGAAAGACAAGCAAAATTTATCATTAATTCTGTTCGGGTATATGAGTATTTTGGACAAGGATGGTCCATTCCATTATGGGATGACCGTTTGATTCACTTCTTTAGTAAAATACCAGCGAATTTAAAGTATAAAAAGTATTTATATGATTATACATTGCATCAAATGTATCCAGAATATTATCCATTGCCACAAAAACCCGGACCTGAAAATTCTCTTAAAAATAAATATGGAATTCTCTACCCTATGTTGCGCAAAATATATAGAAAGAAAAATCTATATCGCAAATATTTTGATGAGCCGATGGAATGGTATGGGATCTATCCAACCTACAAGCAATATGTTCAATCTCTGACATTTAAACGAAATGGGCAGAAGTATGAGCATCCGTATAATATAAATTCGTTTATCGTAAAAGATATGATTCAAATGATGAAGGAGATTACAAAATGAAAGTTCTAACGATATTAGGAGCAAGACCTCAGTTTATTAAAGCCGCCGCTATTTCACGCGTTATTCGTGAAGAGGTAACGGAGCTTATTGTACATACTGGACAACATTATGATGCCAATATGTCTGATATTTTCTTCGAGGAGTTAAATATTCCAAAGCCAGATTATCACTTAGGAATTGGTTCTGGGAATCACGGCAAACAAACCGGTGAAATGTTAGCAAAAATTGAGGAAATTATTTTAAAGGAAAATCCAGATTTCTTGCTAGTATATGGCGACACTAATTCAACTTTAGCTGGGGCGCTTGCCGCTGCTAAATTGCATATTCCAATTGTGCATATCGAAGCAGGTTTACGCAGCTTTAACATGAGAATGCCAGAAGAGGTTAACCGTATTTTAACGGATCATGTATCGACTTTGTTACTATGTCCAACAGACACTGCTATCCAAAATTTAACTAACGAAAATATTACTGCTGGTGTTTATAATATTGGTGACGTTATGTATGATGCAGTGCTGTACAATAAAACATTGGCACAGTCTTCTTCTACTATTTTAAAAAATGAAGAGCTTACTCCGAAAGACTATTTATTAATAACGATACATCGTGCTGAAAATACGGATGATGTAGAGCGTATGAAAGCCATTTTAGATGCGTTTACTCAAATACCTGAGAAAAAGGTTTGGCCAATACATCCACGCACTAAGAAAAAGTTAGAGGATTATGGATTCCAATTAAACGAAATTCCTAATTTAAAAGTAATTGACCCAGTTGGATACCTAGATATGCTTTCTTTAGAAACAAATGCAAAGAAAATCGTAACTGACTCCGGTGGCGTTCAGAAGGAAGCCTATTTTGCAGAGGTCCCTTGTGTGACAGTTCGTGATCAAACAGAGTGGGTAGAGACATTAATTGAGGATGCCAACATTTTAACTGGAACTGATACAAACAAAATCGTTGAAGCGGTTAAAAAAGAAGTAACTCCTTCTTATACTCCTGTTTTTGGTGATGGAAAAACATCGGAAAAAGTGTTAGCTTTACTAAAGGAATATTCAAGTAAATAAAGTAGGTGTGAGCATTGTTAATATTTAGCATATGGCTCTTTACTGTGGTGGCTTCCACATACCTTTTCAAAAAGGTTTCTGGAAGCCTTTCTCTTGTAAAGCCAAACATGATTTCTATCGTTTATTATTATTCTTTCCTTATCTCCAGTTATATTGGCGGATTATTAATAGCTTTAGGAATAGATGATTACTATATGATCAAAAGAATGGACCATGAGGAATATCGAATCATAGGTTTTATTTTATTGACCCTATTAATGATTTTATTCCCACTAACTCAGTTAGTTGTAGGTAGAATTTTAGGCTTTAATGCGGAACTAGAATTCAACAAGTATCTACAAGAACCCGTTCGTACAAGTGTAGATAAAAATAAGCGTATTTTTAGATTGGCATTTGGGGCTTTATCCGCTATTTCTGTTTTAGCAGTCGCTTATACCTTATTGAAGACGGCGAACGTTCCGTTGTTAGAACTATTAAAGGGGAACACATCAGAGCTTGCAAAGCTTCGGATTGATGCTAGCAGAGGCTTTAGTGGAATTGATGTATATATCCGAAACATCTTTGGAATTGCATTAACACCAGTGCTCTCAATTGTTGCATTTGTATATATGACTAAGTCGAGAGCTCTATACTGGAAAGTAGTTTTTTTCACATTGTTTATATCTAGTATATTGATTTCTACTTATGATTTAGCGAAATCTCCAATATTCTTCTATCTAATCATGTTATTGTTGGCGGGTGTATATACTCAAAAGCTCAAGCTAAATTGGAAGAGAATAAGCGGTTATATTATAGCAGGTAGCGCATTATTGATTGTTATGTATGTAGCTATACAAGGGGTAACTGAGCTAGAAAGCTTTTTGGCTTATAATTCCGGACCAATTGGACGAATATTGTTAGCACAAATTTCTCCTTTCTTTTTACATCTGGATACTTTCTCTCATTCCTTGAGCCCATTAGAGGCGAAGGGATTACCATCTTTTATCGCTGGTATTTTTGATATTGAGCAAGTGCGCTCGGCACGAATGGTAATGGAAAATGTGTTTCCGGAAAATATAGATAAAGGTACGGGTGGAGTACTTAACACTATTTTCCTTGGTGAAGCCTTTGCATCATATGGATATCTTGGAGTTATTGTAGCTATCATTTATATCGCTACTGTCATTCAGGTGTTATATATTATCTTTTTACGTTTACCGAAAACACCAGTTGTCATTGCATTATTTGTTTACTTTACGATTAATATTCCTAGAACGCTTGTAGGGGGAGTTGCAGACTTTTTCTTTAATCCTATTTGGATTATTATGACCGTTGTATTAGGAGGTTTGTTTATTCTGGAGCAGTATTTCCATGTTATTTGGAAATTCCTATTAAGCAAAGTACGAAAAAAAGGAGTAACACAATGAAGAATATTTTAATTTACTATCCTTTTACTCTTGCTACTAATCCTAAAAGTGGTTCTGCAATTCGTCCCATTGAAATGATTAAAGCATTTGAAAATTATGCTCAGAAAAATAACGTAGAAGTAATTGTCATCTCCGGCACAAGTACCGAAAGAAGACAGCTTTGGAACAAGATGATAGCCGAGAAAAAGCAAGAGCAAACATTGTTTTGCTACTCTGAAAATCAGACGATTCCCTTATGGCTTACAGATCCTGGACATATTCCGAAGGATTGGATTATCGATCATGATGTGTTTAAGACATTGAAGAGACTTCATGTACCTATTGGTGTTTTTTATAGAGATGTATATTGGAAGTTTGACGAGCTTTATAAGTTAAAGGGTATTAAAAAGACTGTTATGAAGACCATTTATAAGATGGAAGAAAAGTTTTATAAAAAGTATGTGCACACTTTATTTTTGCCTAGTGACGCTATGGGTAAATTTGTTAATATTGATACAGCTAAAATGGCACTTCCCCCGGGAGGACGCTTCACTGATATAACTACTAATGATCAAAATATTCAATCACCATTTAAGGGTATCTATGTGGGTGGTATAAACAGTGAGGATTATGGTTTGCCAACTTTAGTAGAAGCGTATGCAATATTAAATGAAACGCAGACTAATGGTGAATTGGTAATTGTCTGTCGAGAAGAAGAATACACGCAGCTAAGCAAAGAGGAAAAAGAAAAGCTAAACAAAGCATATATTGAGTTAAAGCATGTGAGTGGAACAGAGCTTCAAGCATTGTATGAGCAGGTTGATTTTGCTTTTATCCCACGTAAAAGATCTACATATAATGATTTTGCTGTCCCAATCAAATTAGTAGAGTATTTAACTGCAGGCTTGCCAATTGTAGCTACAAATTGCTCCGCTCAGGAGGATTTTATCCAATCGGGTCCCTACGGTGTTATCACAGAGGACAGCGCAGAGGGATTAGTAGAAGGTATGCAGGCTATACAACCAGACTATTTGCAGTTTAAGAAAAATATTCAACAAAGCTTTTTACAGCAGCATGCATGGAATACACGTGCTGAACAAGCTGCACAAGCACTTCTAGGAGGTAAAAAATGAAAATAGCAGTATTAGCTCCAAGTAAGTCAATTCATACTCATAAGTGGGCTTTATTTTATCAGTCTAAAGGTATTGATGTGAAAGTTTATACATTTAAGGATCACTATTCAGAGAACAATGCAAAACAGGTGCCAACAGAAATATTGCCAAAGGTTTTACCAGGTAAGGCTTCTTATATTGCCGCAGCACCTGCTTTAAAGAAGCTTCTTAAGGAATGGAATCCAGATATTCTGCACTCTCATTTCATCTCAAGTTATGGTTTATTAGGAGCAATAGTCGATTATAAAGTACATTTTGTTTCTGTATGGGGTAAAGATATATTTGATTTTCCTAAGAAAAATAAGTTAAATGAAAAGCTAGTAAGATTTACTTTAAGTAAGGCAACTGCCATATGTTCTACAAGCCATATTATGGCAAAAGAAACTAATCTTTATACAGATCGTCCGGTTTATGTTACACCGTTTGGAGTTGATTTAGGGATATTCCACCCTGCTCAAGAGGATACTGAGTTTACAGATAAAATTATTGTTGGAACGGTGAAAGCATTAGAGGACAAGTATGGGATTGCAGACTTAGTAAAGGGCTTTGCCTTATTTAATAAAGAATATCCTAACTCAGAATTGCTTATCACTGGTGATGGTCCTCAAAGAAAAGAATATGAACAACTCGCAACTGATTTAGGAATTTCTGATGTGACGACTTTCACGGGGAAGGTTCCTAACACAGAAGTTCCGAATATAATTCGCAAGATGTCCATCTTTGCTGTACCTTCTACAGAAGACAGTGAAAGCTTTGGAGTTGCAGCAGTTGAAGCAATGGCATGTGGCGTTCCCGTCGTCGTTTCAAATGTTGGTGGGTTACCCGAGGTTGTAGTTAAGGATGTTACTGGCATTGTCACAGACAAGGAAAGTCCAGACCAACTCGCAGCTGCTTTTAAAAAGCTAGCTAGAAATAATGAGATGAGAATGAAAATGGGTGAAGCTGGTGTCGCTCATGTTAAGAATCATTACAGCTGGATAGATAACGCAAATTATATGCTGACATTGTATGAAAAATATAATTTAGAGCGATAAAGGTTACTTCTTACGCTCTCAAGAAGAAAAGGTGATTATATGATTAAGAAAGCAGTTATCCCTGCAGCAGGCTTTGGAACAAGATTTCTTCCTGCAACAAAAGCATTGCCTAAGGAAATGCTTCCAATAGTTGATAAGCCCAACCTTCAATATATCATCGAGGAAGCAATTGCTTCAGGAATTGAAGATATTATCATCGTCACTGGACGAAACAAAAAATCAATGGAAGATCATTTTGACAAATCCATTGAATTAGAGCTTTTACTAAAAAATACAGGAAAACTAGAGCTGTTAGAGCAGGTAGAAAATATCTCTAATCTAGTTGATATCCATTATATGAGACAGAAAGAACCTCTTGGACTTGGGCATGCTATATTATGTACGAAAAAATTCATCGGTAACGAGCCATTTGCAGTGTTACTTCCGGATGACATTATCGATGCTGAGGTTCCAGCATTGCAGCAAATGATTTCAAAATATGAGGAAGTACATAGCAGTATCTTAGGAGTAAATGAAGTACCTACAGAAGATGTACATAAATATGGAATCGTGGATTACAGTGCTGCTGAAAATGGTTTGTTTTCGGTAAAGCGATTAGTGGAAAAGCCGTCTGCTCAAGAGGCACCATCAAACCAAGCTATTGTTGGGCGATATATTTTAACCCCAGGAATTTTTGAGGAATTAGAAAAAGTAGCACCGGACGCTAAGGGAGAAATCCAGTTAACGGATGCTATTGATTCTTTGGTTAAGAAAGAATCAATTTACTCCTATATGTTTGAAGGAAAACGCTATGACGTTGGGGACAAGTTTGGATTTTTACAAGCAACATTTGACTTTGCATTAAAGCGTGACGATTTAAGAGAACCGTTACTTGCTTATTTGAAGAATAAATTGAAAGATTAACGGTGATAGCTATGCGTATTGTATATTTATGTCAACATTTCCCACCTGAAACTGGTGCACCCCAAATCCGTGTTTATGAGGTAAGTAAAGAATTACTTGCTCAAGGACATGATATTCAAGTCGTGACTGCATTCCCACATCATCCTCATGGGATTATACCGGATGAGTACAAGGGGAAAAAATATGAATTTGAAATGTGGGATGACATTCCCGTTCATCGCACATGGATTTATCCTTCTAAAAAGGGTACCTTTTGGAAGCGTTTAGTCTCCTATTTCTCATTCACCTTTAGCTCCTTCTATGGATTGATGAAAACAGGGAAGGTAGATGTGATTATCGTCAATTCTCCCCCGATCTTTTTAGGGTTAACAGGTCTAATTGGCGCTAAACTTAAAGGAGCAAAATTTGTTTTTAATGTAGCTGATGTATGGCCTGAATCTGCAGTAAAGCTAGGACTTGTGAAAAACAAAATGTTCATCAAGCTAGCTGAGATATTAGAGTCGTTTCTATATAAGCATTCATGGAAAATTGCAACTGCCACAGATGGCATTAAATCATATATTATTAACCATTCCCAGCCGGAGGAAAAAGTATTTGTATTACCGAATGGTGTAAATACAAATTTCTTTTATCCACAGGAAAAAAATGTAGAATTCTTAGAAAAATACAATCTCCATGAAAAATTTGTTTTTTCATATGGAGGGAATCTAGGTTATGCGCAAGGCTTAGAGTACATTCTATACGCTGCTAAACAGATGCAAGAAACAGTTCCTCATGCACATTTCTTAATTGCAGGAGCGGGTCCTGAAGAAGAAAAGCTACATAAGCTCAAAGAAGAGCTTGGCTTGCAAAATACAACATTTTTAGGGCATCTACCTTTAAAAGAAATGCCTAAACTATTTTCAGTGAGTGATGTAAGTATTGTTCCACTTCGTGATATACAATTATTTGAGGGAGCTCGACCTTCTAAAATTTTTCCGGCTGCTTCATCAGCAGTTCCTGTGCTTTACTGTGGAAAAGGAGAAAGTGCGAATATCATTACTCAAAATAACATAGGTTTAGTAGCACAACCAGAAAATGTTGACTCAATTTCTGAAAAAATGTTTGAATTTGTGGAAATGCAGGTAAATGATAGAAATGCCATGAAAGAAAATGGAAGACAGCTAGCAATGGGAGAATTTAGTTGGACTACCATCGTAAAAGAATTACTACAAAATATTACACAAAAGTAATTTTCTTTGCAATATACACCATCCATTAAATTATGTATAATAAATTAGATAAAATTTAAAAGTAAAGTAGGGAACTAATATGACTACTTCACGTCAAAAGAACAGGAAAACGAAGACGAGAAGAAAAATTTTATATACAATACTTATCGTTGCGATGGTGTTATTGTCTGGAGTTATCGTCTTTGCAACTAATTTGTCGTTTCAAACCAAAAATGCTGTAAATAAAATTTATGAGCCACTAGAGCGTGAGGAAAAAACAGAGAACGAGGCAATAGACAAATATGACAAAGCTAAGGCGGAGGATTCTGCTTTTACCATTTTGTTAGCCGGTATTGAAAATCAAGAAAAAGCAAAATATGGTCGTTCCGATGTTCTTATTGTCGCAACAGTAAATCCAAAGACAAATAAAGTATCTATGGTTAGCATCCCACGTGATACTAGAGTTTATATTCCTGATTTAGGATATAACGATAAGATTAATCACTCGTATGCAAACGGTGGTATAAATTATACTATTAATACGATAGAAGAATTATTAGATATCCCAATAGATTACTATGTTTCAACAGACTTTCAAGGCTTCGAGGACATCGTAGATACTGTTGGTGGAATTGAAGTAGATGTGCCATTTACGTTTAAAGCACAGCTAACAGGCAGTTTAAAATGGAAGACGTATACACAAGGTACAATGGATCTTAACGGTAACGAAGCTCTTGCTTATGTTCGTATGAGAAAGAGTGATCCAGAGGGCGATTTAGGACGCAATAAACGACAAAAGCAAATTATTCAAGAAATAATTGATAAAGGCACGAGCTTATCAAACATAACTAAGATAGATAACATGATCGAGGATATTGGTAACAATGTCAAAACGAACATACCATCATCTGAATATTTTGGATTGATCAAAACATATCAAAAGTTAAAATCTACTCCATTTGAACAACTCCAATTAAAGGGTTACGATGACACACGTAATGGAGTTTACTATTTCATTCCTGAGGAAGAAGCTTTAGATGAGATCAGTGAGCAATTGAAACTTAACTTAGATGACTTTGGACAAAATGCTAAAACAGAATTGAATCAATCAACTAAAATTACAGATTTAACAATAGGAGAGTAAAAGGAACAGTCATTTGGACTGTTCCTTTTACTCTTTTTGCTATTTTAACCGATAATTAAACACCTATTAATCCATTTGTTGGATTGTTTTATGGTAAAATGTGCATTAAAATGTAGAAAACACACGTTTCAAGGAGGAACAAATGAAAAAAGTAATCGCATCATCTGTTTTAGCAACTTCTGTCCTTTTGCCCATTAATCTTCTAACGAGTGATACACTTCACACAAGTGCTGCTACTAATTCAGCGATCACTTCTGCTCAGTTATCAGGTAAGGCAATGATAACATCTAACAATGTCAATATTAGAAAAGGAGCTACAACTAGCTATAGCAGTGTTGGAAAGGTCCAAAATGGACAGCTAGTTACTATAATTGACCGCTTTACAAACGCTAGCGGTGAATTATGGTATAAAGTGAACTTTGATTCAACGACTGGCTGGGTGATTAGTAATTATGTAAAAGAGGTTTCCAATGCTGTTGGTGGAAATTCGACTATAAATGGCAACTCTTATGTCGGTTCGACACAGAAAATAGGAAAGTCTGCAACAAATTTGAGAAGTGGCGCAACTACTTCATATAAGTTAATAGAGACAATTCCTGCTGGAACTTCACTAAAAATATTAAGCAGCTTTACTAATGCTCAAAATGAAGTTTGGTTTAATGTTGAGTATAAAGGCAAAAAAGGGTGGGTACTTTCGGAGCTATTTCTTTTAAATGCTACGAATGGAGATACTGCGACTTCTATGAAGGTAGTTAAACAATCTACTGTACATAAAGGAGCAACCACAAGTTATGCAGCAGTAGCTACAGTGAAGGCAGGAACAACTTTGACTGTTCACCAAGAGTTTACGAATGCTGCTAAAGAAAAATGGATGCAGGTAACCTATGCAACAGGTAAAAAAGGCTGGATTCAAGCTACAGCTTTTGAACAAGCTACAGTTGATTCGAAGACAGTTGTAAAAGCATCTACAGTACATTCAGGAGCTACAAAAAGCTATAAGGTCGTAGCTACGATTAAAGTAGGAACGAAATTAACTATCCATCAGGAATTTACAAATGCCGCAAAAGAAAAGTGGTATCAAGTGACCTATGCTACAGGCAAGAAAGGATGGATATCTGGAGAAGCATTTGATAGTGTATCTACTTCACCAGAAACACCACCAACTGAAACACCTGATATTGGACAAGCTATTGAACAGAATACAAATCTAGTAGTCTCCGTTTCTGTCGCTAATATGCGTTCAGGCCCTGGTACTTCCTACGATGTTGTAACTCAATCTCGATTAAACGATTCATTTATCTCTACCCATTATGCATTAGATGCAAACAATGAAAAATGGTATAAAGTAGGTACAACAAGCGGAGAAGCATGGCTACATCAATCAGTAGTAACCGTTGGTGGCGATGTGAATCCAGGCAATGGGGAAACTGGCACTATTCAACGATATAATGCTTTAATTTATGCAGATAGTAAGTTTAACTCAGCAGTATTACAGGGGTTACCGAGAAATACAACATTCACTGTGTTAAATAAAGTAACTGGTACGGACGGGACGAAGTGGTTAAACATTAAAGCAGGCTCTGTTGTAGGTTGGGTTCCAGATTTTGAGGTAAGTGAAAGTATACCGACTAAGTATGCTACAAAGGCGTCCACTGTTTACAGCAGTGCAAGTGCTACCTCTAAAAAGATAGAATCTATTTCTGCTAGCTCGCCACTAAGAATTTTACGTTCATTAAACAGCTGGTTAAACGTTGAAACACAAAGTGGAAAACGCGGATGGATTCAAGCTTCTCTAGTAGGCGATGCGTCTCCAATCTCACTTATCAATGGAAGAGCAGAAGTACGCAATGGGCAAAATTATTTAGTTTGGACGAAGCCTTCAAAGTTTAATATTACTTACACAATGCCTTCAGCAAATGTATTAAAAGTTAATGGTAATCTATCGAATATTAGCGAGATTGCCTCAGGCTTAACGGGAGTAAAAAGCATGAAGGTTGAAAAAGTATCCGGTGGAACATCAGTATTGACTGTGACATTTGATCCAAATTATACGTACACAATAAGAGATTACGATAAAGAGTTAACGATTAAAGTCGTGCCTAAAGGATTGGCAGGTAAGAAAATAATTATTGATGCTGGGCATGGTGCGAAGGATCCTGGCGCAGTAGGATCTAAAGGTACAAAGGAGAAGGATGTAAACCTTGGAACAGCTAAGTTTCTAAAGGCTGAGCTTGAAGCAGCAGGTGCTATTGTAACCTTAACGCGAAGCACAGATGTATTTTTAGAGCTAAAGGACAGAACAGATATTTCTAATGCTTCTGATTATGATGCATTTATCAGTATCCATGCAGATTCATTCTCTTCTACATCTAAAGGGACTACTACTTACTACAATTCGTCTGTAAGCTTTAATGGTCCTAAGAGCTTTACCCTTGCAAAGAGTGTCCAAGCGAACCTTGTCAAAGCGGTTGGAACATACAATCGTGGCGTGAAACAGCAAACATTCTATGTAAACCGTATGAATGAAATTCCATCAGTATTAGTAGAGTTGGCATTCATTTCAAATCCTTCTGAAGAGGCATTATTAGCTTCAGATGCATTCCGTAAAAAAGCAGCAGTTGGAATTCGTAAAGGAATGGAAGAGTTCTTTAAACAGTAAAAATTTAAGATTAGGAAAAAGTAACCGATAAATCTCCTAGGAATAACTCCTAGGAGGGCATATCGGGAGTTTTTTTGACAGATTTTTTTCAAATAGTTAGTTTAGCTCCAGCGCCTTGTCTCTCGAGGAAAATGGGAAAATACTGTGGTGGCTTGTTAGCTGCCTCTTTGCTTATTCTCCATTTGCTTTTCGGGGCACATAGGCGCTGCCGCTTTTTTATAACAAAAATATTTGTCGATATGTCCAAATGTTGTGTTATTTCTAGCGATAAAATAATAAGAGCGAGGAAGGTAAACAAAATGAAAAAGAAAATTCTAGCAACGGTTGGTATCGTATTAGGTTTAAGCTTTCTAATTGCAATTAATACACCAGCGACTACAAAAGCAAATTCTAATCTACTATTAGCTTCCGTTGACTGGGTACAATCACAATTGAACCCTTTAACTACAAGAGTATCTACTCTAGAAAAACAAATAAAAGAACAGGATGCTTTGATTAAGCAGCTACAAAAAGCAGTTGCAGAGGGTGGAACAGTTATAACTCCTCCTACTACAACACCTACTCCACCTGATAACTCTACGGATTTACCATCAGTTGTGTATACAAATGCTAATAATGTGAAGGTACATAGTGGAGCAACTCGTAATTACAAGGTGCTTGCAACATTTACAGCAAACAAATCATTAAACGTAATTGACAAGCATGGTTCAGGCACTAATTTATGGTACCGTGTAGAAATATCTTCAACTGTAAAAGGTTGGGTTCATTCAGAGGATGTTACAACAACAAAACCTAGCACTGCAACACCAAGTTCCGTTGTAGCAAAAGAAGCACTTAATATACGCAAAGGTGCTACAACTAGCTATGCTTCAATCGAGCTAGTAGCTAAAGGAACTTCTTTAAAATACATAAGCTCCTTTAAAAATGCAAAAGGTGAAACATGGTATAATGTTCAATCCCCAAAAGGAAACAAAGGTTGGGTGCTAAGTACGCTAACTGAGGTGAGATAATTGAATAAAAAATTTATAGCAGTATTAGCGGCAATTTCTTTAAGCTGTGCTTGTGCTAATACAGCATTTGCATATAATCAAGAGACTTATTCGAAGCAAATACAAGTTGAGGTACACAACACCTTTACATCCTCCTTGAACCTAAATGGTATATATAAATTAGAAAATCTTACAACAAAAGAAATGTTTTTTGCTTTACCTAATACACCTATAACATTTTCACAGGTAAATGGTGAGGTTTCCATTTATCAAAAGGGAGCAGCAATGTATTCTTCCCAAGGATATGCGTTACATGCTCTTACAGGAAATGAAAAAATAGTTGTTTTTAATGCTCCGGTAGATGGAAGAAAGGGTGCAACCGCAGATTATGCAGTTGTTAAGTCCTATAAGCCATTCCAAGGTGCAAAATATGTAGCTGAGTTCACGAATGTAAAGGGAGAGCTTTGGTATTCTATAACCGATGAACAAGGTGCCTCCTCTTGGGTTCCAGCAACAAATGCAACCGTAGAATCTGTTGTATCTCAACCACTTGGTAAAACACCAACTGGAACACAGTATCGAGGTAGCTTCAATGTAGTAAAATCAGCAACTAACGTACAAATTGTTAACAGACTAGACTTAGAAAATTATTTAAAAGGCGTTATTCCTAATGAGTCGCCTGCTTCTTGGCATATTGAAGCGTTAAAAGCTCAAACAGTAGCAGCACGCAGTTACACTTTGAGCAAAGCGGGAATCTTAAGTAGTACTACTAAGGACCAGATGTACAAAGGCTATACATCTGAGCACAAAAACTCAAATGCAGCTGTAGATGCTACGAAGGATTTAGTAGTTAAATATAATGGTAAGCTTGTACAGGCATACTATTATTCCACTAGTGGAGGTAGAACGGCAAATATTAGTGATGTTTGGAATTCAACACAGGTGCCACAATTTGTTTCAGTAGATGATTCAATTGAGCAATCCCCTTACAAAAACTGGTCTGTTCAAATTTCAGCAACTAATATTTTGAAGAAGTTTGGTTTTAGCACATCTGATCAGTTGCTAGATGTTAAGCTAACAAAGGGCGGAGCAAATGGAGAGGTAACAGCAGTAACAGCTGTCACAAACTCTGGAGAGAAAACTATCACAGGTAACGAAACAGTAATGAGAAACGTTTTCTTAGATGCAGGCAACAAATCTTTAAAATCGAACTGGTTTGATATTTCATTCACCAAGCCAACAGGCGGTGTAAATGACATTACAGTGCAGCAGGTAAATGGAACAACTCCGATAGATTCGTTAAATGGTGTTTCTGTTCAAACTGCTAACGGTGTCGTATCTATACCGGATGGCTCAGTAAGCATTCAAACAAGTAGTGGCGTCGTAAACACAGATACTGTTCAAACAGGCATTCAGTCAGTTACAGTGAACGGTAAAGGCTACGGACACCGAATCGGTATGAGTCAGTATGGAGCGAAGTCACGTGCAGAAGCTGGTTGGACATACGATCGGATATTGAAGCATTACTATCAAGGCGTTACAATTGAAAAATATTAACCTACCAAAAGAAAAGGCAAGAATGTTGTTAAATCAACATTCTTGCCTTTATATATTTAATGAGTTCTAGTCTTCATGTATTTCTTTTTTATCCCCAAAACTAAACAGTAAATACATTGTAGCCGTAGCAATAGCAAAAATGACTGCCCCCGTAATTGGTAAGTAAATCGTCTCTATGAAAAGTGAAATTGCCATAATGAGCGTAAATGATACGATCATATGCCCAAAATATTTATGGAATTTTTGATGACTATTTGCCTTTAGTTCTATGAAAGCATCTAGCGCCATTATGATGATAAATTCAACGACTCCATAAACAACAATAAACCAAATTAAACTTGACCAACGTTCAAAATCAATTCCTACAAGCAATAGGATTCCAATCTCAGCTGCAATGGAGATAGCAAGTGTCCCGATGACGATAAGGATAACTATAAGAATACCAAGTGCTTTTCCAAAATTTTTTTTCATACAGTTCCCTCATTATTCTTGATGTTATTATTCATTAAAAAGAGCGTAGACAAAGTAAAGAATAACTTTGTCTACACTCTGAAAGCTATTATTATGGTTTGATAAAGTTTTGAGTGTAATAAGGAATGGAGCCATGTGTCCATTTGGCAAAGTAGACGCCAACTCCTACATGAGTGTATGCAGTGTTTATAACGTTTTTACGATGTCCTAATGAATTCATCAATGCTTCATGGGCAAAATATGGATCTGTGTAGCCCATTGCGATATTTTCCCCGGCATTTCTAAATTTTACCCCGCCATTTGCTAAGCGGTCAAAAGGAGATTCACCTTTTAAGTTATTATGATTGAAGTAATCATTGACACCCATGTCTACACTATGCTTTCTTGCCACATCTGCTACCTTTGGAGCGGACTGTAGCACAGGAACCCCATGAGCTTTTCTTTCTGCATTAATCAAATGAAATAATAGATTCTCGTAGCCTGTTTCTAGAGTAGTAGATTTTTTAGGATATAGATTTGGATTTTTATTGATCAATTGGTAGTCTACTAAGTAGATTGCCGAGATTTTATTGTCATTATGCACGTCTATAAAGAAATTCGCTTCATACTTTGGTAAGGAGTATGTAATGATTTCCACAGGATATGTGTTTCCAGTAGTTTCATAGCTTTTACCAAACTCATTTTCTAGCTGACTTATAGTATTTGATACGGAAATTCCGTTTACTTGAAAGGCTTTGTCCTTAGTATATAAGGAAGATATTTTATTACTTAATGTACTGATTGCATAAAATTTATCGTAATTATTATGGTAAATTCCAGTAATAGCTCCAAACTCATTTACTACTGATTTCTTGGCTGCTCCCAATTGAGCGTTCACAGTTGAAATATTGTTACCAATTGTAAAGTTTGTAGTTGCAGCCTTTGTCGGCTTGCAATTTAATTGATTGAGCTTAGTTTTAGACGGCGTTTGATATAAAATTGTTGAATCGTCCTTAATTACTAATCCGCCACCAAGATGGTAGTATGTAGATTTATTTGCATAAACTCGAAAATTTTCACCTGGCTTTACTGTTCGAGAGGATTCAAAGCTTCCATTCACATTTTTGTATATGGTTGTAGGCTTTTGGATGAGCACCCTACCAATTTGTCCTTTTTTTAACTCTACTCCGTCCCAGACGACCTTTTCTGGACAATCAGCTGCAAAAGTTATTGCCGGAGCAATACTTAATCCGAATAATAAAAGAAATAAAATTGAGAATTTTTTCATGTTTTTCCATCACTCCTCATTACTTTATTATAAATCAAACGACGTCAAACTCCAAAAATACTTTCTCTACGGTGTCGATTATTGCTTGTCCGTTTGTTATTTCTGTTACCCACTCTAAAAATTTTACCTCATCCTCCGCTTTTGTGTATACATAAATTTCCACTAAATCTGCATAGGCAATTTCTTTTAATTGGAAAATAGAGTTTCTTATTTCATTCTCCACTTTACCTAGCCATGTATAATCTATGGAGACTTTCATTAAGTGATGAAGCTGGCATTCTACTTCCCCAGTAGCATCTATCCCTTCTGTAGTAGCTTTGCCATAAGCCCTTATAAGGCCTCCGCCTCCCAGTTTAATACCACCAAAGTAACGCGTCACTACTACTACTGTATCCTTTAGTGCTCTTTTTTTAAGGACTTCAAGCATAGGAACTCCGGCTGTACCGCTTGGTTCACCATCATCGTTTGCTTTTTGAATATGATCATGCTCTCCAATAATGTAGGCAGAGCAGTTATGAGTAGCATCTTTATGCTTTTGTTTAATTTTATTAATAAAATCTTGCGCTTCCTCCTCAGACTCAGCTCGTTCAATATAAGTAATAAATCGGGACTTTTGAATAATAATTTCACTTTCTCCGTGACCCTTAACTGTTTTATAATTGTTTCTCATAATAAATTTCCCTCCTAAAGGCTTTGAAACATACTTGTAAAGTAAATTTAATTTATTTTTAGTCAATTAGTGCTATAATAGAGTTTGTCAGTAAAAATGAATGAAGACTCATGTTGAATGTCTAAAGGAGAAAAAACAGATGACGAACAAGAATCTCGAATTGCAATCGTTAGATGTTATTTTCGATAGAATGGTCGAAGTAATGGACCATTCGAAAAAGGATATATTCATTATAAGCGAACAAAGTCGTCAAAGCTTCGAAGAAATGAAAGTTGAGTTGGAAATAATTCGCGGAAGCATTGAGGCTGTCATACTGGAAGGCGACTCGCTTGAGGCAAAATCGAGACTTGCTCGTAACAGATTAGCAGAGGTTTCGAAGAATTTTAACTCATATGATGAACCACAAGTCCGAAGCGCTTACGAAAATGCAAATGAGCTTCAAATTAATCTTTTAATCAAACGCAATGAAGAAAAACAACTAAGACAGCGTAGAGATGAACTAGAACGAAGATTGCAAGGACTATTAGAAATGATAGAACGTGCAGATCAGCTTGTCAATCAAGTCAATATTGTCATCAATTATCTTACTTCTGATTTAAAGGAAGTTGGAGAAGCGCTTGAAAACGCAAAAATTAAACAAGATTTTACATTGAAAATTATTGAAGCCCAAGAAGAAGAAAGAAAACGTCTCTCACGAGAAATTCATGATGGCCCAGCTCAAATGCTAGCTAATGTGTTGCTCAGAACAGATTTGATCAACCTTACGTATCAGCAACGAGGTGGGGATGAGGCGATGAAAGAAATTATCGAATTGAAGAGCACCGTTCGAGATGCCCTTTCTGAAGTTCGCCGAATCATCTATGATCTCCGTCCGATGGCTTTGGACGACCTAGGTTTAATCCCAACGCTTAGAAAATATATTACAACTACTGGGGAATACAACCCTGCAAAAAAAATACATTTTCAAACGTTTGGAGAAGAACTTCGCTTACAGCCAAATTTTGAAGTAGCTATTTTCCGTCTAATCCAAGAATGCCTGACAAATGGACTGAAGCATGGTCAATTTACAGAAGCTTGGGTGAAGATTGAATGGGTGAAACACAAAATAAACATTATCGTCAAAGACAATGGGGTCGGTTTTGATCCAAAGGTAGTAAAAGAAAAATCATTTGGCTTAATCGGTATGCAAGAGAGAGTCGATTTATTAGACGGTACGATGAAAATTATATCGTCACCAGGAAATGGAACAACAATTTTGTTTAGTATTCCGCTAAATGAGGAATAGTAACTACAGCCGTTTTTAATAGGAGGAAATGACCAATGACAAAAATTATCATTATAGATGATCACCAACTTTTCCGCGAGGGAGTAAAGAGAATACTAGACTTCGAAGATACGTTTGAAGTGGTGGCAGAAGGAAGCGACGGTAGCGATGTACTACGCTTATATGAACAATACTTACCAGATGTTGTACTAATGGACATCAACATGCCTACAAAAAATGGCGTAGACGCTACAGAAGAACTAATGGAAAAATTTCCAGATGCAAAAGTTATCATGCTTTCTATCCACGACGATGAATCATACGTATCGCACGCGTTGAAAACTGGTGCATTAGGCTATATGTTAAAAGAGATGGATGCTGTGGCAATCGTATCAGCGATTAAAGTAGTAGCTAAAGGCGGCTCTTATTTACATCCAAAAGTAACACGTAATCTAGTGGCAGAATTCCGTCGTTTAAGCGAGCGCGAAAACAAAGGAAACTTCCACCAAACAGAAATCCGTCGTCCATTCCATTTATTAACGAAACGCGAATGTGAAGTTTTACAATTATTAACAGACGGACAAAGCAACCGCACAATCGGAGAAACACTTTTCATCTCCGAAAAAACAGTAAAAAACCATGTATCTAGCATTCTACAAAAAATGAACGTAAACGACCGTACCCAAGCCGTAGTAACCGGCATCAAAAACGGTTGGGTTGAAGTTCGATAATACTTCATATGACATTTACACCCCCTCTAATCTTTTGATTGGAGGGGGTTTTGTTTTTTTGGTAATACCGGGGAGAAGAGAAGCTAAACTATTGGGAGAAGTAACGAACCAACAGTAAACATAAAAATGTTGCAGAGAAGCGACAGAACCTTGCGGAAATGGAATAGAACCTTGCAGAGACCGAGCTAAACCTTGCGGAAACGAGCACGAACGTTGCACAAACGAAAAAACATTGCGTAGACGAGACAGAACCTTGCGGAAATGGAATAGAACATTGCAGAGAAAGAGCTAAATCTTGCGGAAACGAACACGAACCTTGCACAAACGAAAAAACGTTGCAGAGATGAGACAGAACCTTGCGGAAACGGCACGAAACCTTGCAGAGACCGAGCTAAACCTTGCGGAAACGAACACGAACCTTGCACAAAAGAAAAACGTTGCAGAGAAGGGACAGAACCTTGCAAAAACGGCATGAAACCTTGCAGAGAAAGAGCTAAATCTTGCAGAAACGAGCACGAAAGTTGCACAAAAGAACAATGTTGCAAAGAAGGGACAGAACCTTGCGGAAATAGCACGAAACCTTGCATAAAGATTACCTTTAATTATTGCTTCCAAACAAAATATCTCTTTCTACCATTTCCATGACCTTCTAAACTCTCAAAATTGTTTAATAAACGGGATGCTGTGTAAGGAGATTCCACAAGACAAAAGTGACGAAAATCCTTAACGGTCATTTGAGAGCTAATTAGCAAATAGAATTCTCTAATAGCTACCTTATGTGCATTCCGATCATTCTTCCCACAGCTCGGACATTTCCAAGTGGAGTAGTGTCTAAGCATTCCGAACGTACCACACTTTGGACATTCCACTCCTGGCACTAAATCTCTAGGTGAAATACGATAATATTCACATAACGGAGGCATAATGTACGGTGATAGATTTTTCTCGATGTGCGACGTAATTTCTTCAAACTTGACCAAAGAAACTGGCTCACTCAAGCCGTTGCTATGCATTTGATAAATTTTTTCCATCATGCTTTCTAGCTTAAATATAGGATAGTGGGAAGGTTTTTCGCGAATGCGACTGGATTTAGCGGTTATAATGACTGCACCAGTAACTTTCATGGTAGGGCACACGTTTCGGAGAAATTCTTTCATGAAGCGAATGTTGCGTGTGAGTTGAAAGTAGGGATTAGGGAAGGGAGTTTCTGTTCCATCAACTTCTTTATAAAATTCTTCCTCTTTAAAATACAAGTTACCACTCATATTTTTGGATTCGATAACCATACAGCAGCGATCGCTAACTATTAAACAATCAATTTGTACTTTCCAATCTTCTAACACCAATCCCACATCAGAAAACACTTGTAAATTTCCAGAAAGCCTTAATTCATCTAGCTTAGCTACCAACCGATCTTCTCCTCGGTCACCAGCTTCACTACGACGAATATCATCTGCCACCAGCATAGATTTCTCATGCTCACCTAACAATCTTTTTAATAAAATCTTCTGTACAGGATACAATACTAATATTCACCTCCATTCTAATTATATATGTTACTTCAAAAGTCAGAAAATTTCATTATTTTATAAATTGAAACTTATTCATTGAGTTTTCGTCATAACTATGACAAAATAACCAACAGCAGGAGGGAAACAGATGAGACTAATAATCCAAGTACTTACTCTCGCAGCAATTACACTAGGACTTGCTGCTTGTAATGATAAAGAAGAGGTAAATCCAAGTTCGGGATCAGTGAACGATTCAACTCCATCACAAACGGAGTCAGCAATCGATCATGGAGCAGAGGATAAATCAGACGTAGGCTTCCAAATGTCTTCTGGTGGAGACATTGAAGAGGCAGCTAATGTACCCGAGGAAGAAAAAACAACAGTATTAAATGCATTTAACGAATACATTGAAGCATTTAACGAAGAAGATATAGACCGCTATTTGAGTGTAATCTCCAAAAAACCAGAGGGCTTCAACTATGAATCCGAAAAAGAACTAGTATTGGAGACCTTCGAAAACTACGATACTGTACGTACAGCTGAGGACGTTACTATTATTGAATATAATGACAAAGAAGCTCAAGTATATTCAAATATCCATATTGCACTTCACGAGCCAGGGTCTGGAGCAAAACTCGATCGTAATGGTCGTCAGGTGACGGTTTTTGTGAAGGAAGAAGGCAAATGGGTGGTAACAAGTGTCTATTTTATAGGCGAAACAACTGAATAAATCACCATATCCCCAGCATATATGACAAATATCATGTTTGGGGTCTTTTTATGCTTTCCTTTCCTATCCATATTCAGTAAACTAGAGTTAGGAGAGTGATTTCTTACATGACAAAAACGGTAATAGTGACTGATAGTACAGCTTATATTCCAGAAGATAAACGAGCAAGTTTAAACATTAAAATGGTTCCTCTTAGTGTCGTAATTGGTAACGACACATATAGAGAAGAAATAGATATTAACGCTTATGAATTTTACGATAAAATCCGAAATGAAAAAGCACTTCCAAAAACCTCACAGCCTTCTCTAGGAAACTTCGTTAACACCTTCGAAGAGTTAGAGAAAGATTATGACACCATCATTTCTATCCATCTTTCTAGCGGAATTAGTGGAACATTGGCAGGAGCAGAGCAAGCAGGAGGTATGGTCGAAGGTATTGATGTGTATACATTCGATACAGAGATTTCTTGTATGGTTCAAGGCTTCTATGTAATCCGTGCTGCAGAAATGGCGCAGGCCGGTGAAACTCCAGAAGTAATTTTACAAGAATTAAACAAGATGAAACAATCGATGCGTGCATACTTCATGGTGGACAACCTAGATCATCTTCACCGTGGCGGCCGTCTAAACGGCTTCGAGCGTGTCATTGGATCTGTGCTTCAAGTGAAACCAATCCTTCATTTTGAAAATAAAGTCATCGTTCCATTTGAAAAAGTTCGCACTCGCAAGAAGGCAATGAAACGAATTGCAGATATGCTAGAGGAAGATGCAAGCAAATACGATAAAATCAAGGCTACTATTATTCATGCCAACAACGAGCAAGAGGCTATAGAATGGAAAATTCTTTTAGAAGCAATTATGCCAAACGTTGAATTTACAATCAGCTACTTTGGTCCGGTTATCGGTACGCACCTTGGAGAAGGCTCCATGGGACTAGGCTGGTACCACGTAGAATCATAATGAAACAAGTAAACGAGCAATTACAGCAATTTCTCACTGGACGCATATGGCTTCGCGCACACACGCCTTTTCCGCGCGAGGTCATAGACGACCATATCCTCAGCGGCCACATTCATCTAAAACCAGGAATCAAAACGATTAAACCTCAAACAATATTTCAATCAACGAAACACATCTGCAATCGATGTCACAACACAAATCCATCATTATTTTACTCTTTCCAATGCGCCCATTGTAATGAAACCTGTACCTACTGTCGTCATTGCATCCGTATGGGACGAGTTAGTAGTTGCTCTGAACTGATAACTTGGGTCAAGGAGCCAGCTATCGGAACAACCGAGGACATTTTTGATTGGTCCGGTCAGTTAACTGCACTTCAACAAAGGGCAAGTGAAGAGCTTTTAAACAGTGTCCAAAATAATCAGTCTCACCTTTTACATGCAGTCTGTGGAGCAGGCAAAACAGAGCTACTTTTCCCATCTATCTTTGCCTCTTTGCTAGCAGGCAAAAGAGTATGCGTCGCTGCACCAAGAACTGATGTCATTTTAGAGCTGTTCCCTCGTTTTCAAAAGGTGTTCCCAAAAACTATCATCCATGCACTTTACGGAGGAGCCCCAGACCAGGAAGGCTTTGCCACATTAATCCTGGCCACTACCCATCAGCTATACCGATTCGAAGATGCTTTTGATGTCGTATTTGTCGATGAAGCAGATGCCTTCCCTTATTATGCAGATGAGACTCTTAGACAAGCGGTTGTAAATGCTGCAAAACCAAATGCCGCTATTCACTATGTAACAGCCACGCCCACCGATTCCCTTCAAACAGTCAACCAATCCATTCTCTCCAAGCGATATCATGGTTATCCATTGCCTGTGCCTAAATTCGATAGCCTTTGGGGATACGCTAGACAATTAAAAAAAGGTAAAGTCCCGCGCAAACTACAGCAATGGGTAGATGAAAAAATTCAAAAAAATATCCCATTTCTCGTATTCCTCCCAACTATTGAAATGCTAGAGCAATTCCCTGGTGACTTACCTCGGGTCTATGCTGAGCATCCAGATAGAAAGGAAAGAGTCATGCAGCTTCGCGAAAAGAAAGTGCCTGGTTTATTAACAACTACAATTTTAGAAAGAGGAATCACTATAGAAAATGTTCACGTTGCAGTAGTAGGAGCAGAGCAGGATATTTTTACTGCTAGCGCTCTCATACAAATTAGCGGGAGAGTAGGACGATCCATCAAGCACCCAGATGGTGATATTGTTTTCTTTCATCATGGAATAAGCCATGCGATGGATGAGGCAAAGGAGGAAATTGAAAGGTGGAATGAGCTATAAACTGTTTGATTTGTGGGAGTATATTTTCACGCCCTGCGACATGGAGGCGATTATTTCTCTATGAAATCAAGAATGCTAGCTGTGATCGATGCTACCAAAAATTTGAGAGAGCGGAAGCCTCATTTGATTTCTCTGACTTTATTGGGACCCCCTATGAAGGAGCAGTCTATGAAGTTACATCACTTTATACTTACAATGAAGCGATGAAAAACTATCTCCATCAATATAAGTTTCTACAGGATGTTGCACTTGCTGGCGTATTTGCTCATGAAATAAATGAATTTCTTCGCCTTAAGCAAGGAACAGTTGTCCCAATACCTATGCACCCGGAAAAATTAAAGGAAAGAACCTTCTCCCAAGTGGAGGAACTTCTAAATAAAGCCGAGATTCCATTCCAAAACCTTCTTGTGAAAACTACTAGTAGTGTGCAGGGAAAAAAGTCAAAGAAGGAACGTCTGGAAGCCGGCATTTTATTTGAATCTATAAAAGATGTCCAGCCAGTACACTATATTTTATTTGATGATATTTACACAACAGGTGCTACCATTCATCATGCTGCAAAAGTGCTGAAGGATGCTGGTGCTAAGAGTGTAGAGGCATTTACTTTAATAAAAGGGTAATCTGCCGATATAAAAGACAACTAGCAGAAATAGTGGAGGTATGGTCATGGGAGAACTAAAGAATTGTCCATCATGTGGCGAGTTTTTTAACTATACTGGGTTAAGAGAAGTGTGTAATCCTTGTGCGATGAATGAGGAAAAGCTATACGAAATCGTCTATCGATTTTTAAGAAAACGAGAAAACCGCGCAGCTACTGTTGATAGAATCGTAGAGGTGACAGGAGTGGATGAGGATCTCTTACATAAATGGGTTCGCAAGGGAAGATTACAGCCAGCTCTATTTCCAAACTTAGGCTATCCATGTGACAGCTGTGGCAAATTGACACAGGTAGGAAAGCTTTGTGCGAAATGCTCCGATGAATTGAAATCTGGGCTACGCCAGTTTGAGGCCGCAAAAGAATTTCGTGATAAGGTAAATAATCAAGAGGCAGTCTATTATAAGGATCAAAAGTAACTCTCACCTTGTGTGAGAGTTTTTTGTCTGAATCAGCACGTGTTGCCCTTTAAGGTCAACTGGAATAAGCTTCGGTCGATAGTTCTACCTACTTGCTTCAGTCATAGAATTCTAGTCAAATGGTAATGCCCTAAGGCTCATTTCCTATACCAATCTTTTCCTACAAAAGAACTCTAAACACTTTTTAAAACTTACCGAAATATAGAATAGATACTAAGAGAACGAAAGGGGTATGTATATGAAAATCACAAATCTAGGTGTCAATCAGATCAATCCATACAAACGCAATCAAATGCAAACAGAAAAAACACAAAATGCTTTGAAGGCAACTGCAGACCAGTTGGAAATTTCATCAGCAGCAAAAAGTATGCAGACGAAATCTCCGATAGAGGTAGAGCAGGCAGAGCGCGTTGCTGCTATTAAAGCAGACATCGAAGCAGGCACTTACAAAGTGGATGCAAAGCAGCTAGCTACAAACATTTTGAAATACTACCAAATTTAAAGGAGACCCGAGCATGTCCATCGATAAGATTCTGCACTCTCTAACGAACCTAAATATGCTTCACAAAAGTTTGTTAGAAATTGCGTACAAAAAAACAGAGGCCATCAAAACTGGGGACATGGACAGTCTTAACCAACTGCTCAAGGATGAGCAGGCGCACGTAGCCGGTATTTCTCAGCTAGAGCAACAGCGTCAATTAGAGGTAACGGATTACCTTAGAGCAAAAGGAATTGCTCCGATCGACAACCCAACTGTTGCACATGTCTTAGAAAACACCAACACTGAGGAAGAAAAGGAGCAGCTAAGTACTGCACGTAAACAGCTTCTTCTCACATTGGAAACATTGAAAAACCAAAATGACTTAAATCAAAAGCTAACATTCCAATCATTACAATTCGTCAATATGACGTTAGATATGCTACGACCAAAGCCAGACCAAATAAACTACTCAAAGAACGAAGTAAAGCGTCCTTCAAAGGATAAATCCTACTTCGATTCTCAAGCTTAAGGAGGCCAACCCATGCGCTCCACATTTATGGGATTAGAAGCAAGTAAAAGAGGATTATTCACACAGCAGTCAGCACTATATACAACAGGACATAATATTTCAAATGCCAACACTCTTGGGTACTCTCGTCAAAGAGTAAACATGGAAGCTACTTTAGGTTATCCAGGGACAGGTTTAAATGCACCAAAGACTGCCGGTCATATAGGTACGGGTGTACAGGCACAGTCAGTACAAAGAATAAGAGATAATTTTATTGATAGACAATATCGTCAAGAAACCACAAAACTAGGTTATTGGGAATCACGTTCTAATGCAATTAGCCAAATTGAGGATATTGTAACAGAACCTTCAGATTATGGTTTAAACGCGGCCCTTGATCAATTTTGGAACTCTTTACAGGACTTAAGTGGTAGTCCTGAAAACGCAGCGACTCGTAAAGTTGTCGTACAACGTGCGCTACATGTAGCAGATTCATTTAACTATACACACAAGCAACTGTCTGATATTCAAGCAAATCTAGGAAATGAAATAAAAGTATCTACTGACGATATTAATTCTATATTAAAACAAATAGCTTCTATTAATGAACAAATTCAAGCAATTGAGCCAAATGGCTATATGCCCAATGACTTGTATGATGCTAGAGACTCTCTAATCGATGAGTTATCCCAGTACATGCCAATTGAAACTGAACGTGTACCATCAGGTGGTAACGCTTTAGCGATTGCAGAGGGAAGCTTGACTGTTACTATGAAGTTAAAAGACGGTACTAAAGTAGAACTAGTAAACGGGAAAAACTTTGCACAACTTGAAACTTTAGATACTTCTAATAACAAGTTGGATGGTACAGACCTCACAGCAGGATTTAAGGAAATTAAAATTACAGGTTTAGGTGGCGAAACAATTACCTATGATCAATTAGATCCTTCAAAAGGAAAGTTAGTTTCACTAATTGACTCATTTGGTCACGGAGATCCTGCCACCGGTTATTTCACAGAAACATTAGCGAAATTAGATGATATGGCCAATGCATTTATGAAAGAGTTTAATGATATTCATAAACAAGGATTCACTCTTGCAGAAGGTGCGACTGCTAGTACTAATAATCAGGAGTTCTTTACTGGAGTAGGAGCTTCAGGTATTGAAGTACTAGAGGATATTGTAAAGAATCCAAATTTAATTGCTGTTTCTGACGCTGCTGGGGAAGTAGGAAATGGAAAAAATGCAATTAAATTAGCGAACATGAAATTTAATAAGTTAACTGATTTGGATGGCGCAACGGTACAATCTTTTTATCAAGGAGTTATTGGTAAACTAGGAGTAGATGGTGAGCAAGCGAATCGATTAACAAAGAATGCTGGAACAATACTTCTAACAGTTGCAAATAATCGTGCTTCAGTAAGCTCCGTATCTCTTGATGAGGAAATGACTAATATGATTACATTCCAACAAGCGTACAATGCGAATGCCCGTATGATTACGGTAATTGATGAGACTCTAGACAAAATAATAAACGGCATGGGTCGAGTAGGCTTGTAGAAAGGGGATATTTAAATGCGTGTAACACAATCGATGCTTTCTAGTAATATGCTTCGTAATCTCTCAAACAGCTATTCCAAAATGGGGAAGCTACAGGATCAAATTAATACGGGTTCAAAAATTAGCCGTCCTTCAGATGATCCAGTAATAGCTGTAAAAGGAATAGGTTATCGAACAAATCTAAACAAAGTAGAACAATATAAGCGCAATATGGGGGAAGTAGAAAATTGGTTAGATACTTCTGATGATACCCTTGATCATGTTGGAATTGCTCTTCGTCGTGTTCAGGAGCTCGTAACCAATGCAGCAAGTGACACGAATACAGATGAAGACCGAGAAAAAATGAAAAAAGAAATAGATCAAATTAAACTTCAAATCCGTGATTTAGCAAACACCAAAGTTGGGGAAAAATATTTGTTTAGTGGAACAAATACCCTGAGTCCTGTTTTTGAAAATGGGAAATTTGCTGGTCAAACTTTTACAGAAGGTGATAGCTTAACTAATTTAGTTAATACCGCTAACCCTGGATTTTCAAACTCTGTAGAAATTGAAGTGTATGATGGAGTTAATTTAGATGTGAATACAAAAGCAGTTGATATGTTTGCTCAAATTGACGACATGCTAACAAGTATTCAAAAAGATTTAGCTGATCCTGCTGGAACAATAGGAAGTAAAATTGGTGAGCATTTAAGTACAATAAGTACTGTGCAAAATAAAGTGCTTGAAAACCGTGCAGATATTGGTGCTCGACAAAATCGAGTAGATATGATGATTAATCGTCTTGCAACACAAGAAGTAGTTGTAACAAAGCAGCTTTCTGATAACGAAGACATTGATTATGAACGTGTTATTACAGATATGATTACCCAAGAATCTATTCACCAAGCAGCACTTTCAGTAGGTGCCAAAATCATTCAATCCACATTAGTAGATTTTATTAGATAATTCAAGGCGTTTGGACAACCTGTTCAAACGCTTTCTTTCGAGGTGAGACAAATGAATTTTCCAAAGCTTCAAATACGGACCACAGATGCAAAGCTAGGACTTAATATCGTTAATGCTAAGCAAACAATTAAACAACCGAAGGCAACTCAACATATTGAACAACCTGCTGCTATTGTAGATATAGAAACAACTCGTGGTATTATGAAGATTGATTCTTCTCAAGCAAGAAGAGATATAGGATTAATAGGACCCCTCGAATCTGCTTCTAACTTTGCGGCAGAGGGTCGGAAAAAAGCCATGCAAGGGATAGCCAGGCGTGTTAGGGAAGGAAACCAAATGATGGATATCGCACATAACCAAAATGCAGTACCATCTATTGCGAAGCAAAACACATTTCCTCATAAAAAGGCTTTAGGTATAGATTTTATTCCATCGGTAGGTTCTGTAAAATTAGATTATGAGCCAGCTAAGCTGGATATAAATGTTCAAACGCAAAAGCCTATAATAAATGCTCAAATTAACAAACCGGTTTACGGCTATACACCAGGTAAAGTATCAGGGGTTATGATGCAAAATCCAACGATTGAAATCGACTTCATAGTCTAAAGGAGTAAAAAACATGAACATTGAAACAAAATTTTTAGGATCAATGGCAATAGATGAAAAAGATATTATTCAATTTCCAGATGGAATACCAGGATTTGAAGAAATAAAGGAATTTGTAATTTTACCCTTAGAAAAAGATTCACCTTTCGCAGTACTTCAATCAATTAAAGAACAAGAAATTGGGTTTGTTATTGCTTTCCCTTTTGCATTTAAAAATGATTATACATTTGATGTTTCAGAGGACGATAAAGAGGACTTGCAAATAGAAAAAAGTGAAGATTTAATCACCTACTCCATTGTTACATTAAGAGATCCATTCCATAGTTCCACTTTAAATTTACAAGCACCCTTGTTGATTAATTACAAAAAGCGACTTGCAAAACAATTAGTATTACAAGATGCAACCACTTATCCGATTAGGTTTCCTATTGAAGGGAGTGCTATTTAATGCTTGTTCTTTCAAGAAAGAAAGATGAATCTATAATGATTGGTGATAAGATAGAATTAAAAATATTGAGCGTAGACGGAGATCAGGTGAAGCTAGGAATTGTAGCTCCCCAAAATGTAAAAGTATACCGTTCTGAAGTGTATGAAAGCATTCAACAGCAAAACAAAGAGGCATTAAATATCTCTAAATCATTAATTGAACAAATTTCAAAAAAAAATATTTAATAAACTATTAAACTATCTTTAACTTGTACGATAATACTAGTGTAAGGCAGAAATGGGGCGGCCGACCTTATACTGCCAAACAAATTCCACAAGGACGTGGAACTAATTAAACCAAAATTCAAGGAGGAATCTCACAATGAGAATTCAACACAACATTTCAGCTTTAAACACACACAGAAACTTAACAGCTAACCAAGGTTCATCTGCTAAAAACTTAGAAAAACTTTCTTCAGGTTTCAAAATCAACCGCGCTGGAGACGACGCTGCTGGTCTTGCAATCTCTGAAAAAATGCGTGGACAAATCCGCGGTTTAGATATGGCTACTAAAAACTCTCAAGATTCAATCTCTCTAATCCAAACTGCTGAGGGTGCTCTTAACGAAACGCATTCAATTCTACAACGTATGCGTGAATTAGCAGTTCAATCTTCAAATGATACTAATACAACTTCTGACCGTGGAGAATTACAAAAAGAAGTTAAAGAATTAATCACTGAAATTGGACGTATTGCTAGCGATACAGAATTCAATACAAAGAAATTATTAAATGGTTCTGCTTCTGCACTTAACTTCCATATTGGAGCTAACGAAGGACAAAGTATTACATTAGCTATTTCTGATATGAGAGCAACTGCTTTAGGTGTAGATGCTATTACTATCTCTTCACAAGCAACTGCGGATGCTGCTATCACTACTATTCAAAAAGCTATTGATGATGTTTCTGCTGAGCGTGCAAAACTTGGTGCTAACCAAAACCGTCTAGAACACACAATCAACAACCTTGGAACTTCATCAGAGAACTTAACTGCAGCTGAATCTCGTATCCGTGACGTAGATATGGCTAAAGAAATGATGAACTTCACTAAAAATAATATCTTGACTCAAGCAGCTCAATCTATGCTTGCTCAAGCTAACCAACAACCACAAGGTGTACTTCAATTATTACAATAATCGTAAATGAAAAACCGAATTCCTTTTGGAATTCGGTTTTTTTTATTGATATTTATTTATTCTCGCCGATATAGAACAAGAGGTGGAATTTGTGAATCTTGAAATAGAAAATATTAAAACTAAAACAAATGGATTTACTTTGAGAATAAACGGATATTTTTTGCATAGTAAATATAATCCAGTTAAAGAAGCCGAACAATTAGCCATTAATCATTTTAAAAAAAATCATATCCATATACTGTTTGGTAATGGTTTGGGGTATATAACAGAAGCTTTACTTTCGAAAATGGACGCTAAAAGTACATTATTGGTAGTGGATCCGTTAGTAGATGAATTATATAAATATAGTAAAAATACAAATAAAGCAACTATTATAAAGCAACTTACAAACGAAAACTTTGGAACTTATTTGGGAGCAAGCCTTGATAATTATAATAGAAATGTCACTATTTTTTCTTCACCAAATTACGATAAGTTATTCCCAAAAGAGTACAAAGAACTATTAAAATTAGTCAAAAATAAATTAAATTTAAATATCATAAATGAAAATACAGTTCGTTTTTTTGCTGACACTTGGCAGAAAAATTATATTAATAATCTCTTCTTGGCTCAGAAGGATTACTCAGTGAAAATATTAAATAAAAAATTTAACTGTCCCGTTATCATAGCATCAGGTGGACCATCATTAACAAAACAAATTCCTATGTTAAAAGAAAAATTGGAAAATGTCTTGTTAATTGCAGCGGGTTCAACTGTAAATACTCTGCTTTCACATGGAATTGAACCTGATTTTGTAATTTCAGTTGATGGTGGAATAGAGAATTACAATCATTTTCAAGAATTAAAGTTAAAAAAGCCACACCTTATATATAGTATGACAAATCATTATAAAATTAGAGACTCATTTCATTCTAAGTGTTTCTTTTTCGTTTCAAATGAATTTGTGAACTCAAAGGATAATATTGAGTATACTTTAAATAGGGAAGTTCCAATCATATTTGGTGGAGGCTCTGTAGCAAACTATGCATTTTCCATAGCAAGTTACATCTCAAATGGACCTATAGCATTGATAGGTCAAGACCTAGCATATACTTCCAATAAAACACATGCAGAGCATAATAAACACTATAAGATAATTGATGATCAATATAGAGAAGAAAGAGGGATGTTTTACGTTAAGGGTTATAATAACGAAGATGTCCTTACTGATTATGCATTTTTGTCAATGAAAGACACTTTTGAAAGACTTGTGAGTATAGTAAAACATGAAAATTCTATCTATAATTGTACAGAAGGTGGTGTGTTTATAGAAGGATTTAAACATGATACCTTTAATAATTTCTGCAGAAAATACGTAGGGAACAAAATTCAAAAGGATATTTTATTTCCTAATGAAATTAATGATTATAATGGATTTACAGAAAAAATTAAAGAGGAAATGACAAATTATAATAAAATTATTAGTTATTTAAATATAGGTTTACGGGAATTGAATAATAATAAAAACAATGTAGCTTTTTCAAATAATAGTTTAAGGAAATTGAAAAATGTGGATGAGGAAATAGGAAGGTTGTTCTCTAAAGTGTCTATGAGCACAATAATAAATCCTATTACAATAGATATTTTAAAAAAATTTCAAGAAAAAGAAGGTGAAACAACAATTGAAACCTTCAATCGAATTTATAACCAAAATAAAGAACTTTATTCTAGATTACTAGAAGCTGCAATAATATCAAAAAAATATACAGAGAACTTAGTAAAAAAAATAGAGAGTTGAAGAGGATGAAATTAATGAGCGATTTATTAAAAGATACAGTAGAGAGTTACAATAATTATTTAGTAAGATTGCCTATAGGTTGCCAAGAAATTTCGGACTTACTTAGAAAAGATCATATTATGGATGCCATGAATTTAATTACTAATTTTAGTGAAGGAGTTATATGGTTAACAACTGCTAACGACTTTTTTTTAAAGAGTAACTTACAAAGTGAATTAAATGCTAAAAAAATTCATGAGTTTTTATACGAAGTAAATAGTGGATTAGAAATTCAAGATTATATTCTTATTGCTGATATGTTTGAATACGAAATAAAACCTTTTTTTGACGAATGTCCAGCAATAGAATTTACAAACTGATTATGGAATTTAAGGTTGAGGTTGCCAAAAATGGGGAAAACACCTTACTCTTTAATGGAAAATATATTTATAGCAAATATAATCCTTCCAAAGATGCCGAAAAGTTTATTGAGAATGAAGTAGACTTTGACGCAAAAGGGTATTTATTGGTTGGTTTAGGATTAGGTTATCATTTAGAAAGTTTATTAAATCTAGCTCCCAATAAAAATATATTGTTATTATTGTTAGACATAGAAGAAATGAATATTTTTAAAAAACATTCCAGAGACAAGCAAATAATCTGTCAGAAAAATGTTAATCTTATTAAAGCAGGAGATAAAATTCAAGACTATTTAGACTATCAAGTGATTTTACCGAATGTCTGGTTAAAAGCAATTTCTGAAAACCATCCATATTTTACAATTTTAGAGGATATTAAAATTAGACAAATGAGTTATAACTCTACAGCGCAACTTTTAAAAAGTAACTTTTTAAGTAATATTCAAAATAGAAACTTGTATGTTAATGGATTAAAAAATACTTTTGAAAATAAAAGTGCCTGTCTGGTATCAGGTGGCCCATCTTTAAATGAGACTGTGAAATGGCTTCAAAAAGCAAAAAACAAAACTTTCATTTTAAGTGTAGGTTCTTCATTGAAAACATTATTAATGCATGATGTTGTTCCTGATGCAATTATCATCACGGATCCGTCAATAAATGTTGTAAAACAAATAGAAGATAGTCGATATAAAGGCCTTTTGTTTTATTTATCAACAGCTAATAATGAAATGTCAAAGAAACATGATGGTCCTAAAATATTGTTATTTCAGCAGGGATATTTTCTGGCAGAGCAATATGTATTAAAAAACGAAAGTCCACTAATGGAGACGGGTGGGTCTGTTGCAACCACTGCAATTTCGCTTATTGAATATTTAGGCTTTAAAAAACTTTTTTTATTTGGTCAAGATTTGGGGTTTAAAGGTAAGAGAACACATTCTAATACATCCACTTCTGGGATTGAAATAGCTGAAAGTTTTAACTTTAGAAAAATACTTTCTAACAACGGGGAAATGATTAATACAACTCCTAATTTAAGTACCTATCATCGTTGGATAGAAAGAAAGGCAAGAAAGTCAAAAATGAAAATTTTTAACACGGCAAAAGATGGAGCTAAAATTGAGAATGTTCCAATGATAAAACAAGATATTTTTGTAGAATATCTCCAATCTCTTTCAGATTGTCAGTTTAAACAAGTATTAGAAAATAAGTTGAAAAACTAAAAAAGGTGAAATCAATGCAAAATAAGACATTATCTAAAAAAACAATATTAGTAACGGGTGGAACTGGATCATTCGGGAAAAAAATTATACGTAAATTACTAGAATTTGATATAAAAAAGGTTATTGTTTTCAGTAGAGATGAGTTAAAACAATATGAGATGGCACAGGAATTTCATGATAATAGAATTAGGTTCTTTATAGGTGATGTTAGAGATAAAGATAGACTTTATCGTGCATTTGATGGAGTAGATATTGTCATTCATGCAGCAGCAATGAAGCATGTTGAAGCATGTGAATACAATCCCTTTGAAGCTGTAAAGACAAATATTCATGGTGCGCAAAATATTATAGAAGCTGCTATAGACCGTGGTGTAGAGAAAGTCATAGCTCTTAGTACAGATAAAGCATGTAGCCCAGTGAATCTTTACGGAGCAACTAAACTAGCATCGGACAAATTATTTGTTGCGGGAAATTCTTACGTTGGTGAAAAGAAAACTCGTTTTTCTGTTGTTAGATACGGAAATGTCGTTGGTAGTCGAGGAAGTGTAGTACCATTCTTCAAAAAGTTAAAGGAGACAGGTACCTTGCCTATTACTGATGAGCGTATGACACGATTTTGGATTACTCTTGATCAAGGAGTTCAGTTTGTTTTAGATAATTTAGAGCGAATGCATGGTGGAGAGATTTTTATTCCTAAAATTCCAAGTATGAAAGTTACAGATTTAGCAATTGCAATAGCGCCTGAATGTGAAACTAAAATTGTAGGGATTCGTGCAGGGGAAAAATTACATGAAGCTATGATTACCGAAGATGACGCTCGTCATACAGTTGAGTTTGATGATTATTTTATCATACAACCTGAATTTTCTTGGTGGTCCAAAGAATTTGCTACGGGAGGAAAGCTTCTTCCAGAAGGGTTTAAATATGCAAGCGATATTAATAATGAATGGTTATCTGTTGAACAATTAAAAGAATTGGTGGAAGAGATTTAGGCACCGTTTTAAGCATTTACATATCAGATAATTTTTTGAAAGAAAGCGAAGAGTGACGTTTTATGAAAATAGTAGCGATAATTCAAGCTAGAATGACTTCCACACGTTTACCAGGAAAAGTTTTAATGCAAGTAATGAATAAGCCGTTACTAGCATATCAGTTAGAACGTGTGAAGTTATCAAAACTTATTGATGAGATTGTTGTAGCAACAACATTAAATGATACCGATATACCCATCGTCGAATTATGTGAGCAGTTAAGCATATCATGTTATCGCGGTTCCGAATTGGATGTTCTCTCAAGATACTACGAAGCAGCAATAGAACATAAAGCGGACATAGTAGTAAGACTTACATCAGATTGTCCACTTATAGATCCTGAAATAATAGATCAAGTAATTAATTATTATCTTAATCATAATTATGATTATGTTTCAAATACACAAGTGAGAAGTTTCCCTAGAGGAATGGATACAGAAGTATTTTCTCTTGAAGATTTAGAATTAGCTTTTAATAATGGTAGCAAAGACTATGAAAGAGAACATGTTACCCCTTATTTTTATTTGAATAAGGAGCTTTTTTCAATTGGGCAAGTGATATATGAAGATGATAAAAGCAATTTTCGCCTTACAGTAGATACAAAAGAAGATTTAGAGTTGATAACGATCTTATTGGAAAAATTGTATCTTAAAAATGGAGATTTTGGTTTAAATAATATTATTGAAGAGTTAGAAAAAGATACAAGTCTTGCTAAAATTAATGCTCATATCGAGCAAAAAAAATTGGGTGAGTAATTATAATGAAAATTATATTAATCGGTTCAACAGGAATGCTTGGGCAAGAGTTGTACAAAAAGTTCTCGCAAAAGGATTTTGAGATCTTGACCATATCAAGATCAAACAGTACAAATAATGTTGATTTATTAATAGATTCTAAAAAGGTAACAGATTTAATCACCCAAGAAAAACCAAATATCGTAGTGAATTGTGCAGCAATGATAAATTTAAAAGAATGTGAAAAAAACGTTAATAATGCATATATGTTAAATGCTAGGTTACCATCCATTATTGCAAGAGCTTGTAGTGAAATTAACTGTTATTTTATTCAAATTTCTACTGATCATTACTATGAAAATGATAAGAATCTACAACACTCTGAAAATGATACTGTTGTTTTATTGAATGAGTATGCTCGAACAAAGTATGCAGGCGAAGTCTTTGCATTAACAAATAACAATTCTCTTGTCGTAAGAACAAACATAGTAGGATTTAGAAATAAAAAGGATGAACCAACTTTTATTGAATGGGTTATTAAGTCATTAGTACAAGAACAAACTATTGTAGGTTTTGAAGATTTTTACACATCAAGTATTGATATTTATAGTTTTTCAAATATTTTAATAGAACTAATTGAGCAAAAATATAAAGGTATCATTAATATAGGTGCTAAAGATGTATATAGTAAGTATGATTTTATTTATGAGCTTGCAAAAAAATTTGGAAAAGAAGGAAATGTAGTTAGAGGGAAATTAAACGATTTTCAAGAAATTAAAAGAGCAAATTCATTAGGTTTAGACATTTCTAAATTACAAAAAGTTCTTCATAAACAACAGGTTCCTTCAAGTAAAGAGGTTATCAACCGATTATACGAAAAATTTAAAGAAGGTGAATTTCATGAATTATCATAGTGAGATTAATATAGGTAGTCAAAAAATCTCTATAAATGATCCAACTTATTTTATTGCAGATGTTGCTTCGAATCATGATGGAGATTTAGCTCGTGCTAAAGAATTGATTTGGTTGTCGAAGGAAGCTGGGGCAGATGCAGTAAAATTTCAGCATTTTCATGCTGACAAAATAGTAAGTGATCAAGGATTTAAGAGTCTTGGAAGACAAAGTAGTCATCAATCGAAATGGGATAAAAGTGTATACGATGTTTTTAAAAAATATGAGCTAAACAGAGATTGGAATCTAGAATTAGTTAAAGAAGCCCAAAAAGCAAAAATTGAATTTCTTACAACACCATATGATATTGATGCTGTTGATGAAATAAATAATCATTTGTCTGCATTCAAAATTGGTTCTGGTGATATTTCATGGATTGAATTTATTAAATATATAGCACAAAAAGGTAAGCCGACTTTATTAGCAACTGGGGCATCAGATTTTTCTGATGTAAAGCGTGCGGTCAATGCAATAACGAATATTAATCCTAAGATTGTACTAATGCAGTGCAATACAAATTATACGGGAAGTTTAGAAAATTTTAAATATATTAATCTAAATGTATTAAAAACTTATTCTTTAATGTATCCAAATATGATTTTGGGTTTGTCTGATCATACACCAGGCCACTCTACTGTTTTAGGAGCCATAGCACTGGGGGCAAGAGTAATAGAGAAGCATTTCACAGATGATAATAACCGTATTGGACCAGATCATCCATTTTCTATGAACCCATCTAGTTGGTGTGAAATGGTGAATAGGACAAGAGAATTAGAAAATGCCCTTGGTGACGGGGTTAAAGTAATAGAAGAAAACGAAAAGGAAACAGTTATTGTTCAACAAAGAGGAATCTATTTAAAAGAGAATGTAACTAAAGGACATTTTCTTACTATAAAAGATTTTGAGTTTTTAAGGCCAGCACTTAAGAGTGGATATTTTCCTTATGAAGCAGAAGAACTTGTTGGAATGGAAATGAAATATGAAAAGAAGGTAGGAGAGCCTTTAATTAAAGGAGATTTACAATGATAAAGGGTAAGTTTACTGGACTTAGAGCAATTGAAAGAACAGATTTGCCCATTCTCTTAGAATGGAGGAATAAACCTGAATTTCGTATGTTTTTTAGAGAACATAAAGAACTAAATATGGAAAATCAACAATCTTGGTTTGATAATTATGTAATACTTGATTCTAATACTAGAATGTTTGCAATTATCGAACTAAGCACACAAGAGTTGATTGGCGCTTGTGGTCTTTGCTATATTGATTGGGTGAACAGAAGCGCAGATTTCTCAATATATATAGGAAAAAATGATTTATATATTGATGATATATTATCAATAGATGCTGCTCTTTCAATGGAAAAGTATGCATTTGAAGAATTAAATCTTCATAGACTCTGGGCTGAAATCTACTCAATTGATGAAAAGAAAATAAAGTTTTTTAATAAATTGCAATTTGAACAGGAAGGTCACTTAAAAGAGACTCATTGGACAACAGGACGTTGGGTAGATTCATTATATTTTGGGAAAATAAATAAAAATAATTGAGTTAAAATCTATACTCATTTTTAATCGTTTGAAAATAGATTTGTAAATTTAATGGAAGTTGTTAATGTTTTATTATTGTTTTTTTGAATTGATTTTGTTAAAAGATAATATAGATAATTAGTGTTTAAAGGTAGAAAATAAATGAAAAAAAGAAGTACTTATTATCTCCTTAGAATATTATAATTCAGTTAAAGTTAGGTGTTGAGAGTAATTGCCTGAAAATCAAAGCATCAAAATCCCAGCACATCATAACATATATACTGGGTACTCAAATAGAGAGTTGAGAATTGACTTTTCGCTTCCTGAAAAAGGAACAAATGAGAATACTGGCATTGTAATACTAGCTCCAGGCTATGGGGGAAATATTGATTCAAGTGTGTATAAGAAGATGAGAGAAACATTTGCAGAAAAACATAATTTAGTTACAGTACAATGTGAGTATTTTGGCAGTGACTTTATGCAAAGTGCTTCATCCTTTAATTTAAAAAGTGATTTGGAACAGGTAATGATTTCCCTAACTCCTGAGGAAAGAGATTCTATAAAGAATAATACATCTAAACTATTAGATATATTATCAAATAAAACAATAAATCTCTCTGTAAAAGCAGATATAAAAGAAACAAATGATTACTTTAATGATATGGGCTATATGCAAGCAATTGATATTATTACGTCAATTGAAGCGATACGAATTATATTAAAAGACAATAATTTTATATTTAACGAAAAAAAAATAATAGGATATGGTCATTCTCATGGTGCTTATCTAATTCATTTAAGTAACCGTTTAGCACCTCATCTTTTTTCTCATATTATAGATAACTCTGCATGGATTGAACCAGTTTATTTAACTGCTAATCGCTATTTATTTCAGAAGTATGGGGAAATGATATTACAAATTGAATTTGATTACTTTGCAAAAGAAATTATAGAAGATAAACAATCACTTAATTTATTCACTGTGTATAATGACTTTAATAACGTGGCAAAAATTATTTCATTTCAAGGAAATAATGATAATTTAATTAACCATTTGGAAAAAGAAAAACTGATCAAAAGTATACCTGGGACAAAGTTTATTTTAGTTGATGAAAAAAGAGTAGATGGGCAAATATTTAAATCTAATAAACATGGATTAGATGCTGATTTTTTGACAATGTTTGACTGTGGAGTTAAAGAATTAGGAGTACATCTTAATGGTATAGACCTATCAACTAAATATGAAATTACATTATCAAATACAATGATTCAAGTTGACTACTCTCGGGGACTTCCGATTTTTAATAGAAGGTTATTGTAGGTATACATAAAAAAAGACTAGAAACCTTAAAATGGTTTCCTAGTCTTTTTTTAACTAAATAATCTCAGTACATCATTAACATTCTGATTCGTATGCTTAATTAGCATTTCATCGCCCTTTTGGCGTATTCCTTGTTTAACAAATTCCATCATTTCATAAGCCAAATCTGGATCTCGAATAAGAGATTCTGACTTTTGAAGACTTGCCTCGGTATTCGACACGTTATCCTTATGGTGAGTTAGTGCTTCGTAGTCTGCTCCAGTATTTGCAAGGTGACTAGAAATAATACCTTGGGCTTTATCCACGTTTGTTATTAAATCCTCTGCTTTTTCGCGTGTAGAAATCTCAGCGATTGCTATACCTAAAGAAGCCGTACTCACATTTACTGTATCAATACGAAGTGCCTGTCCAGAGTTAGCACCCACGTGTATGTACAATGGTCGGACGTCACCGAGAATAGTTTGAGTGTTAAACTCCATTTTGTCGGCAGTATCATCAATTGATTGGAGAAGCTGGTCTAATTCCTTTTGGGCTGCTCCTCTGTCTTGATCTGAAACAGTATCAGTAGATGTTTGTACTGCTAATTCCCTTATCCGCTGTAATACACCGCTAACATGTTGAAGACCTGCATCCGTTGTCTCAAGTACTGAAAGCCCATCCTGCATATTAAGCTGAGCCCTTGCAAGTCCACGAATTTGCCCACGCATTGTTTCCGAGATGGACAAACCTGAAGCATTATCTGCAGCACGAGTCAATTTGTCGCCACCTGAAAGTTTTTCTAGTGTTCTAGTTATTGCATTGTCATTTTTCTGATAACGATTGATAGAGAAGGCTATCCCTGCCTGGTTTTGTATTTTCAATTCATTCACCTCCATGTGAATTATTTTACTACTCTATTATTATCGTCAGTTTAAATGGAAATTTTGCTAACAACTGAAAATTAATATTAAATTGCCGATAATGAATATAAGAACATTGTTAGCATAGGGGGAGAGCCTAGTATGCGTCTATCAGCACAGGCACAGTCAAAAGATGTTGCAATTACATCTCAGCTAAAAAAAGAAGTAGTGGGAGATATAACAAAATCAAATGTAACAGAAAATTCTCTAAGACAAATTATGCAAGCTGAGCAAAAAGCAAATGAAAAGGAATTAATTCCAAAAGAAAAAGTACAAAAGGCAATAGATGCATTAAATGAGTTTATGACTATCCAAAACAGAAACTCAAAATTTGTTATGCATGATGGTTTAGATCGCTACTATGTAGAAGTTATAGACGCAGAGACGGAAGAGGTAATAAGAGAAGTTCCACCTCGAAAGCTATTGGATGCATTTTACACGATGCAAAAATTTTTAGGCATGATAATTGACGAAAAAATTTAGGGGGTTATAAAATGGCAGGTTTAAGAGTTGGTGGATTAGCATCGGGAATGGATATTGATCAAATTGTTGGAGATTTGATGAAGGCAGAGAGAATACCATTAGATAAATTATTTCAAAAGAAAACTACAACGGAATGGCAAAGAGATTCTTATCGTTCTATAAATACAAAATTAAAAACCTTTAGTGATTACTTACTTGATAATTTCACATTGTCCAGAAACTTTAACAAAAAAACTGTACAGAGCTCTAATTCAAGTCTAGTAACTGCAACTGCAAATTCCTCTGCTTCAAGTGCTTTATCTCTTGAAGGGGTATCCCAATTGGCTACTGCAGCGAGACAGATTGGAAATACTATCTCTACTACAAGCGGGGGAACAGTATCTGGTACTACTCAAATGAGCGAACTTGGTGTTGGGGACACGACAATTTCTTTGAAGGCTATCCAAGCAGATGGCAATCTTGCAGCAAAAGCAACAGAGATAGAAATAAGTTCTACGGATACTATTGCTCAAGTAGTATCTAAAATAAACAATAGTAATGCGGGAGTATCAGCATTATTTGAGAATGGTAAGCTATCTATTACTGCAAAAAATACAGGTGATGTAAAGGGCGGAGCTGAAGTCCAAGTAGTTGCAGGGAATGATGTATTTTCAAAATTAGGCATGGCAGATTCAACTAATTTAGCATCTGGAGGAACTAATGCTGTTTTCCAAGTGAACGGTATTACAACGGAAAGATCTTCTAACACTTTCAATATCTCAGGATATACAGTGACATTAAATTCTACGTTTAATGTTAAAAATACTTTGCAAGAACAAGTGGCACGATTAGAAATAGCAAAAAATCAAGCCGCTCAAGATGTGGTGAATGCAGAAAACTCCAAAACAGCTGCGTTGGAGGCTCAACGTGTCGCCAATGCAAACTATACATCTACTTATGAGAATTTATCTTCTAGTTTGCAAACAACCTATACAGATTTTGTTAGTGGAAATTCTAATGTTAAAAATACTTTAGCAAATTTAAGTGAAGAAAATTTCGAAAAATATAAAGCACTTGCTTCTACTTCAGATGAAGATATAGATGGTTCTGATCTAACTGCTGAGCAAAAAAAAATGCTGAAAAATTTATCAGCTGATGAGAGAAAAAATTTACAGGAAATGAGTACAGGAGATTTTACTGCTTTAAAAAATGTAGCTGAAAAGGATATTCAAGCGGAAATAGCAACTTTGACCGCAACGAATGCAACAAATGATCTAGCAGCAAAAGAACTGAAAAGTACTCAGTTGAATGATGATTATAATGATGCTGTTGCTATAAATAATGCTACATCACCTGATACAACTGTAGCTCCTGTTCAACTTACAGCTAGTGCTGATATAGACTCCATGGTAGATAAAGTAAAAGAGTTTGTTGCAAAGTATAACGAATTAATTACTGGAATGAATGATTCTTTAAAAGAAAAAAAATATCGTGATTATCCTCCATTAACAGATGAACAGCGCAAAGATATGTCTGATAAAGAGCAAGAATTATGGGATGAAAAAGCTAAAAGTGGACTTCTTCGCAGTGATTCCATAGTTAGCAGCGGTTTATCTAGTATGCGTAATGCAATTTATGGTAGAGTAGATGGTATAGGTGACGATTTAATTGATACTCTTGCTGAAATGGGGATTACTACTTCTAGTGTTTACTCAGATGGTGGTAAACTAGTAATTAGTGAGGATAAACTACGAAAAGCAATAACAGACAATCCTGATAAAGTGGTACAAACTTTAACTCAATCAGGAGAAAAAACTGCAACAGGAGACACTCGTGGTATTGTCAATAGACTTCGTGATTCTATGAAGGAATTAACTGCCAAAATTGAATCTAAGGCAGGGAAGGCTAGCGCCACTGATCAACAATATACTCTTGGTAAAAGCTTAATTGACATGAATACTCGTATTTCTAACTTCCAACGCAGATTAGAAGATATAGAAACTCGTTACTGGAAACAGTTCACTGCAATGGAGCAGGCAATTAGCAAAGCCAATTCACAATCAGGTTATCTATCACAATTCGGCCAAAGCTAAATATAATTATGTTTTTCAACAAAAGGAGTTGTAAGATTTGTCAGCACAATCGGTTCACCAAGCTTATAAAAATAATAGTGTGAGTACTGCATCGCCAGGTGAGTTGACTTTGATGTTATACAATGGTTGTTTAAAATTTTTAGGTAAAGCAAAAATTGCGGTAGCAGAAAAGAATATTCAAGAAAAAAATACAAACTTGCAGAAGGCACAGAAAATTATTCAAGAGCTTATGATGACCTTAAATATGGATATTGAAGTTTCTAAGTCAATGATGCAAATGTATGAATATATGAACCATCGCTTAATTGAAGCAAATATGAAGAATGACACTGCTATTATTGAGGAAGTGGAAGCATATGTCCTTGATTTCCGCGACACATGGAAGCAAGTCATTCAATTGAATCGTCAAAAGCAATTTACTACTGGCGGACAAGCGTGATGGCTAGTGTCGACCAATTTTTAGCGGTCTCTGAAGAGCTATACAGCCATCTTTTAAAAACACCATCTGATGATGAGCGTACAGAATTTATTGAAAAAATTAATGAGTTATTGGATGCTCGTGAAATGGCATTACAATCCTTAGATCTTGAACAAATATCCAAGCTATCAGTTTATGGCAAATTAATAGAGTTAGATCATGGGATCAATAAACAGCTAACTACTGTGATGGCTCTTGTTAAGAAAGATATTAAGGAGCTTCAGCAAAAGAAACGCCATGAAGGTTCTTACACTAACCCTTATGCGGCTACTCAAATGATTGATGGTATGTATTTTGATAATAAAAAATAATACAAAAAACGACTTTCGCTATGAAAGTCGTTTTTCTTTTTCTCTTAAAAACTATACTCCTTCAACAATCCCTCCAGCTTCAATGCCAATCCAATACTCCCGTCAACCTTCAGCTTCCCAAACATAAATGCAGAAGTGCTATTTAAATCCCCGTTAATGAGCTTTACAAAATCCTTTGAGCTTAATGTAAGGGTGCAATCAGCTTTTGAGCTAGTATCATCGGTTACAAATGCTCGACCGTCAGCTAGGACTAGCTGTTTGACGGATGGTTCGTCGCCGGTTAGGTGGAATTCGTAACGGACGTTTTGGTTTTGGATTGGAGTTGGGTGGTTATTCATTGTGTTTTCGATTTGGTTCCAGGTTTCGTTCATGTATCATGTCCCCTTTGTATTTACTGAATGGTTATTCATTAATTATCATGCCATATTTTCTGATAATTTACGAGCATTTATTTCCCAGGTAATATTTTGTTGAAAGTTGTGGATGTTACCAAAGTTTTACCGATATAAAAAGAAAGGGGGTTTAAAGTATGAGAAAGAAAGTGCTGATTATAGCATTTATACTGTTTTTTATTACAGAAACTGCAAGTGCTAGTACGCTTTATGAAGTGAAAAAAGGCGATTCGCTTACTAAAATTGCTAAATTACATAATGTAACAGTCGCTGATTTACGTACTTGGAACAAGCTGACAAAGGATAATATTTTTATTAAGCAAAAGCTTGTCGTTCAAAAGCCGGCAACTGTTAAGGGGACAACGAATACAACGCCAGTTAAAACAGCTCCTGTAGTAACAGCACCTGTAAAAAATGAGTTGGTTGTCTCACCGGCTCCTGTTATTACAGTACCTAGCAATGTATCTGGAGAAGGTTATGCTTATTACCCATTGATCATTGATTTTGCTAAACGCCTGGAGGGCATTCCTTATTTGTATGCAGGTAATACGATGGCTGGATTTGATTGTAGTGGGTTTATTTATTTCCTACATACGCAAGCTGGTATGAAAATCGAACGTAAGAGTAGCGAGTCCTACTATTTAGAAAGTATTGTGGTGACTAACCCGATTCCTGGAGATTTAGTGTTCTTCCAAAACACGTATAAAGAAGGAATTTCTCATATGGGTATCTATCTTGGAGACAATCAATTTGTCCATGCAGGATCTAAGGGAGTAGAGATCACAAAGCTAGATAATGTGTATTGGAAAGAGCATTTTGTATCCTTTAACCGTTTTGTTCAAAAGTAAATAATCAGACAGGAGATATATTATGAAGTGGACAATTACAAAGAAAATGTGGTTGGGCTTCTCCGCAATTATCCTATTGATGATTGTTGTTTCTTTTTTCAGTAGCTTAGCAGGCAAGGAAACAAATAAACAGTATAGAGAGATTCTTGAGGTGGATAGCGTAAATGTGAGGCTTATCCAGGAAATCAAAATGTCTCAAAATGAAACTACAGAAAATCTTTATGATTTTTTATTAACGAAAATGGATGCTTCTCGAAAGGGAGTCAGCTCGCATCTGGAGACCACTGGGACGCTGATGGAAGAGCTCAAACAGGGGATAAATTCAAAGGAGTCTCTTCCTTTCATCGAGGACTATGAAAGAAAGTACGTAATGTTTGTAGAGGCTAATGAAAAGCTCATCTCTAACCAAATTCTTGTTGACCCGACTCAAATAAATACGTTAACGAAAGATGTAAAAACTATTAATGACAATATGGTATCTATATTAAACAAGATAGAGGAACAACTTCAAAATGATATGGCTGTAACAGTGAATGAGCTGCAGGACTACGAGCGTGGTGCGAACATTTTCATCATGGCTATTACGATTGTAGGGGCTATCCTTGGGGCAATTATTGCATTTTACATAGGCAGAAGTATTGCACGTCCAATTAAGCGTGTTACCTTAGGTCTTACAGAAATTGCAGGAGGCAACTTGCATGTAGAGCCAATTCATATTAAGAACAAGGATGAAGCAGGCGAAATGGCAGCAGCATTTAACATAATGTCAGAGGATCTTCGTACAATTGTTTCCAACGTCCAAGACACCTCTATGCAACTAGCAGCAAATGCGGAGGAACTATCAGCCATTGCAGAAGAAAGTCTTGCTAGCTCTCAATTAGTAGCAAGCTCGGCACATGAGCAAATGACTAGCAGTGAGCAACAAGTAGAACATATGACCACTTCGATGGCAGGCATGTCTGAGCTATCTCAAGGCGTTAGTGACATTGCAGCAAGTAATGGGGAAATGTTGAACTCCGCAGAAAATGTAGGACACCTAGTGAAGCAGGGTTCTGATGTAATAGCGGCTGTGGCCACTCAGATGAATATGATTCATAATACGTTCAATGAAACGGCAAATAATATGAGAGATATGGAGAAGCACTCACATGATATCCAGGGAATCACTTCTCTCATTACAGAAATTTCAGAGCAAACCAATTTACTAGCATTGAATGCGGCTATTGAGGCTGCCCGTGCTGGAGAGTATGGCAAAGGCTTTGCGGTCGTTGCAGACGAGGTAAGAAAGCTAGCGGAGCAGTCGAAAGATGCAGCATCTGAAATTGCTAAAATGATTGAATTGATTCAGGGAGCATCTGGTACTGCGGTAGAGGCTATTACAACTGGGGAGAACAAGATCAAAGAGGGCATGAACAAAACAAACGAGTCTTTAGAGGTCTTCCAGCTTATTGAATCAGCGGTAGTGGAGGTAGGAGAGAAAGTAGAATCTGTTTCTACAGCAATTGAGCAAATTCAGGCAATTGCTCAATCGGTGTCAGAGGGCTCCTTGGAGGTTCAAAGACTTGCTGAAATCGTTGCCCAAGGAGCAAATGACACAAGCTCCGCAACAGAGCAGCAGCTTGCTTCTAACGAAGAAATTACCTCTAATGCCCAGTCTCTAGCAAACCTTGCTGAAACATTACAAAATAATGTAAGTCATTTTAAGATATAGGTAAAAGGGATCTATATTATGTTTCGTAGTATAGATCTTTTTTATTTTATTATGAATAAATATGTACATTTATCTATGTCTAAATACCTTAAAAAGAGTATAATTATAGAGGTGCATTTTTACTAGCGCTAAATATTTTAAAGGAAAAGGAGTTCCAAAATGAAATTGTCAATTTCAAAGAAAATGTGGTTCGGTTTTTCATTTGTTTTACTTTTATTAATTTTTATAAGTGTTATATCTATCTTTACTTCTTATGATGTTGCAGACAAATATAAATCTATTATTGATAAGGACATTGAAAAAATTAATCTAGTATCAGAAATTGAAGTAATTCAAAAAGATATGGCGACTGCTGTACTAGAATTCGTCATGTTCGGCTCGGAGGATGCTACCGATAAATTTGATGAGGAAATAGAAAAGGGTTCTATAGCAGCTCGTAAATTAATAGAGTCTGTTAAGGATGAAGAATCTTTAAAATTAATGAAAGACCTACAAACGGAGACAGTTCAACTGTTTGAATCAAATGATAAGATTATCTCATTGAAAAAAAGCAACCAGCCCTTTGATCAATATGCAGCTCAATCATCGGAATTAAATGAGAAGACATTAATGATTTTAGGTGAATTAAAGCAAATTCAACAAGAAAATATGCAAAAAACTAGAGAAGACTTAGATACATATCAAACTAACGTTAATATAACTATTATTATTTTAGCCATTGCAAGTATTATTATTGGGGTTTTAGTATCACATTTCATTAGCAAAGGTATATCTAGCCCAATCCGCAAGGTTACAGAAGGCTTAGGAGAAATAGCGGATGGTAATCTGAATGTAGAGCCAATCGTTATAAAAAATAGAGACGAAGTTGGAGCAATGGCTTTAACATTCAACAAAATGACGAGCGATTTACAGCGTATCGTTTCCAATGTACGTGATTCTTCCATGCAGCTTGCTGCAAATGCGGAAGAACTTTCAGCAAGCTCAGAAGAAAGTTTAGCTTCCTCTCAAATGGTTGCAAAATCTGCAGAAGAACAAATGGCAGCGAGCGAGGAGCAAGTGAAGCATTTAGAAAGCTCTGTTAGATCTATGTCAGAAATGCAACAAGGTGTGGAAGATATTTCGCAAAACAATAACGAGATGCTTCAAGCAACTGATGGCGTGAAAAAATTAGTAACAAAAGGCTCTACAGTAGTATCTGGTGTAGCAAGTCAAATGAATACTATCCATGAAACATTCAAAGAAACAACAGAGATTATGAATAATATGGCTAAGCATTCCCATGAAATTCAATCGATTACTGCATTGATCACGGATATTTCAGAACAAACGAATTTACTAGCATTGAACGCTGCAATCGAGGCAGCTCGCGCTGGGGAATATGGTAAAGGCTTTGCGGTTGTAGCAGAAGAAGTTCGTAAGCTTGCAGAGCAATCAAAAAACTCTGCTTCCGAAATTGAATCTATGGTTAAATTGATTCAGTCTGCTTCAACAGAAGCTGTAAAGGCGATTACAACCGGTGGTGACAAAGTAGAGGACGGTCTGTCTAAAACTACTGAATCATTAGATGTTTTCAATGAAATTGAATCTAGTGTAGAAGCCGTAGCTGAAAAGGTTGAATCAGTTACTACTGCAATCGAGCAAATTAAAGAAATGGCTAGCTCAGTAACGCATAATGCTCAACAGGTCCAAGGCTTGGCAAGTCATGCTGCAGATGGAGCAAGCGATACGAGTGCAGCAACTGAGCAACAATTAGCTGCAAACGAGGAAATTTCTACAAACGCTCAAACTTTAGCTACTCTTGCAGAAAAATTACAAAGTGAAGTAAGTCATTTTAAAATTTAATAAATAAAGTATTGGGTAGAGTCCACTTGTCTTAACTAAAAGACAGAAAAGCTTTAATCTCATGAGCACTAAGGCATTGTCACATACTGTGGCAATGCCTTCTTTAATGATAGAGGAAGAGATTTATAAGTTTTCTTCAACCGAACAATTAGTGTAGTCTAGCAGGCTCAAATTTTAAATTCTATTTATCATGATAATTCCTCACCTAGTCACAATTAAAAGGAAAACTTTTTAGTATAATAAGGATAGGTGATCAACTATGTATTCATTCATTATGTATATGCACGTGATTAGCGCTATTCTTTCCGTAGGTCCATTCTTTGTATTGTTTCCATTACTGAATCGTATGAAAGGCAAAGCAGGAATAGAGTTAGATACACAGATAGAGGTATTTCAGGCAGCTATTCGAATTGTAAAGCATGCGGGACATGTCTTGGTTTTCTCTGGTATCCTGCTTATGTGGCAAGGGAATTGGCAATGGACGACTTCATGGGTAATAATGACAATTATTGTCATGGTAAGCTCTATCATCTTTTTAGCTAGAGCCTTTAAACCGAAAATTCGGCAGTTTTATGCTGGTGAGATGAATGTAGAGACACTTATTTCAAAGCTACGCTCCTCCGTATGGAAGTATATTTTCATGCTAATGATTATGCTTTGGTTCATGGTTGCAAAACCAATCCTATGGTAAAAATTGTTTCTAAAGGATCTTGTTTAAGAATGCGTATCTTTTTCTAAAGAATTTCATCATGATTTAATATTTATGCCGTGAACCTTGTGTTCATGGTATTTTTTAGGCAAAAAAGTATTTAATTTCTTTAATGGGTAGGATAGTAGTTTCTCATTCTACAAGTCATCCATTATTTGTTGATTGAAGCGATATGCGGCGACTCCAGTGGGATGAGTGAGATAGATAAGACATCACAACCGACGCGTAAGCGACGGTGATGGCTTATCACTCACCCCGCGGAAAGCGTCCGCATAGAGCGAAAATCAAGATTTACATATATGTTTTTCATGTGAATTGCATCTATATGAGTATTCATATAACAGGCTAATTTATAAATTGATTTAATTTACACTATATTACTTCTTTACATATCTGATTGAAGCGATATGCGGCGACTCCAGTGGGATGAGTGAGATAGATAAGACATCACAACCGACGCGTAAGCGACGGTGATGGCTTATCACTCACCCCGCGGAAAGCGTCCGCATAGAGCGAAAATCAGGGTTATTTTGTCATATCACTGCAAAATCAATCTAGTGATTCTCCTATAATATCTCTCGTCTAATTCTTGAAAATTATCCTTCCACCTTCCTTTTGTTCGCTTCAAAGACCAACATGCATATGCCTCCCACAATCATGTTATGTATAAATAAAATTAAAAATAATTTTTCTTTATTTAAAATGCGATATATCGCTATTGTAAGCGATTACAACATTTACGAATATTCAAAACTAACAGAAAATTTACTAAAATACTGTTGACGCAAGGATTTAAAGGCGTTATGATAGCTTCAATATATTAAATATTGCAAGAAAATTCACATAGTATTTAAAAATGAATTTCACGAATTTTGCACAGGTAAACGCGTTGAAGCGGTAAAGTATAGGGGCGATTTAAATGAGAAGTGACATGATAAAAAAAGGCGTAGATCGAGCTCCTCATCGTAGCTTACTTTATGCTACGGGAGTAAAAACAAGAGATTTAGATAAACCATTTATTGGTGTATGTAACTCCTATATCGATATTATTCCTGGCCATATGCATTTAAATAAATTTGCAGAGGTTGTAAAGGAGGCGATTCGTGAGGCAGGTGGAATTCCATTCGAATTCAACACAATCGGTGTAGACGATGGAATTGCAATGGGACATATCGGAATGCGATATTCACTTCCGAGTCGTGAGTTGATAGCAGACTCAGCGGAAACCGTTATTAATGCTCACTGGTTTGACGGTGTCTTCTACATTCCAAACTGTGACAAGATTACTCCAGGAATGCTAATGGCAGCAGTCAGAACGAACGTCCCATCCGTATTTGTGTCAGGCGGTCCTATGGAGGCAGGTGTATCTGCTGATGGAAAGCAGCTTTCCTTAACCTCCGTATTTGAAGGTGTGGGATCTTATAAATCTGGTTCAATGACTGCAGAGCAGCTCTTAGATATCGAACAAAATGCATGTCCAACATGCGGCTCCTGCTCAGGGATGTTCACAGCAAACTCGATGAACTCTCTAATGGAAATGCTAGGAGTAACTTTACCAGGTAACGGAACGATTGTTGCTACATCAGACGAGAGACACCAGCTCATTCGAGAAGCTGCAAAGCATCTTGTAAGAATGGTTAAAGAAGATGTAAAGCCTAGAGACTTAATCACGAAAGAAACAATTGATGATGCTTTTGCGCTAGATATGGCAATGGGTGGATCAACTAACACTGTATTACATACATTAGCTATCGCTCACGAGGCAGAAATTGAATATAACGTAAATGAAATTAATGAAGTAGCTAAAAGAATTCCATATTTATCAAAAATCATGCCAGCATCTGATTACTCCATGCATGATGTTCACTTAGCAGGAGGAGTCAGTGCCATTATAAAGGAACTTTGTGAAATACCTGGAGCGGTTCACCCAGATCGTTTGACGATTACCGGTAAGTCACTCTATGAAAACGTAAAAGATTGTGAGATTAAGAACGAGCAAGTAATTAGAAGAAAAGAAAATCCTTATAGTCCTGTAGGTGGATTATCTGTACTGTTTGGAAACATTGCTCCTGAGGGTGGTGTGATAAAGGTTGGCGCTGTGGACCCTTCTATTAAGGAGTTTACGGGCGAGGCAATTGTCTTTGATTCACAGGAGGCTTCACAGGAAGCAATTGACAATGGAACTGTTAAGGCAGGTCATGTAGTAGTAATTCGCTACGAGGGACCAAGAGGTGGTCCTGGTATGCCAGAAATGCTTGCTCCGACATCAGCGATACAAGGTCGAGGATTAGGAACAAAGGTAGCACTCATCACAGATGGAAGATTTTCAGGTGCTTCTAGAGGAATTTCCATCGGACATATCTCACCAGAGGCGGCTGATGGAGGGCCGATTGCTTTAGTAGAGAATGGCGATATTATCGCTATTGATCTTATAAATAGAACGATAGAGCTGCAGGTTAGTGAAGAAGAACTCGCTAGCAGAAGAGCAGAGCTTCCACCGTTCGAACCAAAGATTAAAAAAGGATATTTAGCAAGGTATTCAAAACTCGTTACATCTGCAAGCACAGGTGGAGTCATGAAAATATAAATATTGCTGTAAATCATTGATGAGGTAAAAGTTAAAGGAATTTTGTATTCACAGAGAGCTGGTATAGCTGGGAGCCGGCAATACAACCTTTAACGACATCCCCTCGGAGTGAGGTGTTGAACGGGATTTCCCCCTTTAGATACTTCCGGGTGTAGTAAAAAGCTACTCTCGTTAAAAATGGACATTCGATGCTTAGTCGTATGTCTGCGAGGTAGCGGTTGCGCTGCGAACTAGGGTGGTACCATGAAAAGAATTTCATCCCTATACAAAAGAACTATGGTTTCTTTGTGTGGGAGGAAATTCTTTTCTTTTTATTTAGATGAGCTAGATGATTCATATCTAGCTTCTGGCCCCTGCCTTACGAGGGTGTCCTAGGTTTAAGAGTAACTGGACGATTGAGGAATAGGAGGAATGATGATGAAGTTTACTGTAGAAGCGGAACGTTTAAAAGAAGAACCTGCAACCAGTGTAGCTCTCAAGGAAATGAATGGTGCAGAAGTATTTATTGAGACACTGAAAAAGCATCAGGTGGAAGTAGTATTTGGTTATCCAGGTGGTGCGGTTTTACCGATTTATGATGCGCTTTATAAAAATCCGATTAAGCATATTCTGGCCCGGCATGAACAGGGTGCTATCCATGCGGCAGAAGGATATGCAAGGGTCTCCGGTAAAGTTGGAGTCGTGATTGCAACATCTGGCCCAGGTGCAACTAATGTAGTGACAGGAATTGCAGATGCAATGATGGACTCTATTCCTTTAGTTGTGTTTACTGGTCAGGTTGCTACAACAGTCATCGGAACAGATGCCTTTCAGGAGGCAGACATCATTGGTATTACTCAGCCAATTACGAAGCATAACTATCAAGTAAAAGATGTAGCAGATTTCCCAAGAATTATAAACGAAGCTTTTCACATTGCTTCCACAGGTCGTCCAGGACCAGTCGTTGTAGATATACCTAAAAATATGGCAACAGGTATTTTTGTCCCGAAGGAAGGGGTAACCGAAACTGTAAACTTACCAGGCTATCAACCGACAACTACGCCGAACTTCCTGCAAATTCAAAAGGCGTCACAGGCGATTACAAACGCCAAACAGCCATTAATTCTAGCAGGCGCAGGAGTACTTTTTGCGAAAGCCAACGAGCAATTGAAAGAACTAGCGGAAAAATATCAAATACCGATTACAAATACACTTCTAGGACTAGGAAGTATAGAAGGTACACACCCATTATTTTTAGGGATGGCTGGTATGCATGGTACATACACAGCAAACATGGCCATTCAAACATGCGACCTACTCATTAATGTGGGGGCAAGATTTGATGATCGCTTGACAGGAAACTTAAATTACTTTGCTCCTAATGCAAAAGTAATTCACATTGATATAGATCCCGCAGAAATCGGAAAAAACGTTCCAACAGAGATTCCAATTGTCGGTGATGCGAAAGAGGCTTTAGAGGCTTTATTGAACCAAAATGTACCTAATGGAAATACAGCAGCTTGGCTTGAGAGCTTGAATGTCAACCAAGTGCAATATCCATTACATTACGATGCAAGTGGAGATCGAGGACTTCTTCCACAGCAAGTATTGGAATTAGTACATGAGTACACGAATGGTGATGCCGTTGTAACAACAGACGTTGGGCAGCACCAAATGTGGACTGCACAATACTACAAATTCAGCCAGCCACATAATTGGGTAACGTCAGGTGGCCTAGGGACGATGGGCTTTGGATTCCCAGCGGCAATTGGGGCTCAAATTGCTAAGCCGGATGCAAAGGTTGTTTCCATTGTTGGAGATGCTGGCTTTCAGATGACGCTTCAGGAGCTGTCACTGCTACAAGAAATGCGTATACCAGTGAAGGTCATTATTTTAAACAATCAGGCACTCGGAATGGTTCGTCAGTGGCAGGAGACGTTCCACGGAGAAAGGTATTCTCAGTCATTAATCTCAGTTCAACCCGATTTCGTCAAGCTGGCTGCTGCCTATGATATTAAGGGATACAAGATTGAGACATACGAAGATGCAAAGGTTCAATTAAAAGAAGCATTAGCTTCGGATGAGCCAGTGCTCATCGATTGCCGAGTAGTACAAAAGGAAAGCGTTCTGCCAATGGTTGCCCCTGGCAGAGGATTACATGAAATGATTGGAGTGAAGCCAGAATGAAACGCATTATTACCGTAACGGTTATCAACCAAAGCGGTGTACTCAATCGGGTTACCGGTCTACTCATGAAGCGCCAATTCAATATTGAAAGTATTACGGTAGGACATACAGAACAGCCTCAAATATCTAAAATGACCTTCGTCGTAAATGTGGAGGATGAACAGAAGCTGGAGCAGCTGTTAAAGCAGCTACAAAAGCAGGTAGATGTTTTAAAAGTAAATGATATTACGGAAAAATCGATAGTAGTTAGGGAGCTCGCCTTAGTAAAGGTAGTATCTCCTCCGTCTGCAATTGCAGAGATTAAAAGCTTAGTAGAGCCTTTCAGAGCATCTACCATTGACACAGGAAAAAATGTTGTCACATTCCAGGTCACTGGAAACCCAGAGAAAATAGACGCTTTTATCGAGCTCGTCAAGCCTTATGGCATTAAAGAACTAACAAGAACAGGTGTGACAGCCTTTGTAAGAGAAACACAAAAGGTTACAAATGCACCTTATCTTTCTATATTGCAATAACAAAACAAACATTCTGAGGAGGAAAAGAAAATGGCGAAAATGTATTATAACGGGGATATCAATGAAGGAAATTTAAAGGAAAAAACAATTGCAATCATCGGTTACGGATCACAGGGTCATGCACATGCACAAAATTTAAAGGATTCAGGATTTAACGTTATCGTAGGAATTCGTGCTGGAAAATCATTTGACCAGGCGGCAGAAGATGGGCAGGAGGTTTACTCCGTTCAAGAGGCGGCAGAAAAAGCAGATGTGATTATGATTTTATTGCCAGATGAAAGACAAAAGGCAGTGTATGAGGCAGAAATAGAAGCAGCTTTAACAGCAGGTAAAGCTTTAGTATTCGCGCATGGTTTTAACATTCACTTCGACCAAATCGTTCCTCCGGCAGATGTGGATGTATTCTTAGTAGCACCGAAAGGACCAGGACATCTAGTTCGCCGTACATTTGAATCTGGAGCAGGAGTACCTGGCTTGTTTGCGGTATATCAAGATGCGACCGGGCAAGCAAAAGACTTAGCTTTAGCTTATGCAAAAGGCATCGGGGCTGCACGTGCAGGAGTATTAGAAACAACGTTCAAGGAAGAAACTGAAACGGATTTATTCGGAGAACAAGCAGTTTTATGTGGTAGTACAACAGCAATCGTAAAAGCAGGCTTTGAAACGCTAGTGGAAGCTGGCTATCAGCCCGAGCTAGCTTACTTTGAAACATTACATGAATTAAAACTGATTGTAGACCTTATGTATGAAGGTGGAATGGCAACAATGCGCTCTTCTATTTCCGACACAGCGGAGTGGGGAGATTTCGTGTCAGGCCCACGCATCATTGATTCATCTGTTAAGGATCGTATGAAGGATGTATTAACAGATATTCAAAATGGTAAGTTTGCGAAGGAATGGATTCAAGAAAATGAAACAGGGCGTCCAAAATATAATGCAATCAAACAAGCCGAATCAGAGCATCAAATTGAAACGGTAGGTGCACAGCTAAGAGAAATGATGCCTTTCATCAATGAAGGGAAAAAAGCGAAGAAAGAAGTGGTGACGAGTGGGCAAAATTGATATTTTTGACACAACCTTAAGAGACGGAGAACAATCGGCAGGGATTAACCTAAACTCCCAAGAGAAGTTAGAGATTGCTCGTCAGCTAGAGAAATTTGGAGTGTCTATTATCGAGGCAGGTTTTCCTGCTTCGTCACCAGGAGATTTTAACGCAGTCCAACAAATTGCGAATACTGTAAGAAATTCGGTCGTCACAGGTCTCGCTCGTTCTATAAAAAGCGACATTGAAACGTCATGGGAGGCATTAAGAGGAGGGGTCCAGCCTCATCTCCATACATTTATCGCTACGTCTCCAATCCATATGCAATACAAACTCAATAAAACACCAGAGCAGGTGATTGAAATTGCAGTTGAATCAGTTAAACTGGCGCGTAAGTATTTTCCTTTAGTGCAATGGTCAGCCGAGGATGCAACGCGTTCGGATAAGAATTTTTTAGTTCGCATTATCAATGAAGTTATTAAAGCAGGAGCTACTACTATCAATATCCCAGATACAGTAGGCTATGCAACACCAATTGAATACGGTGCGCTATTTAGATACTTGTCTGAAAATGTGACAGGAATTGAGAGAGTGAAGCTTTCCGCTCACTGTCATGATGATTTAGGTCTTGCAGTGTCCAACACACTGGCAGCAATTGAAAATGGTGCAACACAAGTAGAGGGAACCATTAACGGAATTGGTGAACGAGCAGGTAATGCTGCACTAGAAGAGGTCGCAGTCGCTTTACATATTCGTAGCGATTACTACCAAGCGGAATCAGGAATTATCCTAAAGGAAACAAAGCGCACGAGCCAGTTAGTAAGTAAGCTTACCGGAGTAGTGATCCAGCCGAACAAAGCAGTTGTAGGGAAAAATGCCTTTGCTCATGAATCAGGCATTCATCAAGACGGTATGCTGAAAAATCCAGAAACATATGAAATTATTACTCCAGAGTTAATCGGAGATGTCGCAACAGAGCTAGTACTAGGAAAGCATTCTGGTCGTCACGCATTCTTTAGCCGTGCAGTGCAAATGGGATTCCAGCTTAGCGAGGAAAAACTAAATGCAGCATTTGCAGCGTTTAAAAAGCTTGCAGATCGCAAAAAGGAAATATCCGATGAGGACTTATTTGTTTTATTGACGGATCAGCAAGTCGACAATGGAGAAGTTGAGGTTTATGAATTAGAGGAATTAATCATTAATTATGAAAACAACATACCGACATCAACTATTACAGTGAAGGTTCCAACAGGAGAGCAAATAAAAGAAAAATGTAGCGGTTCAGGGGCAGTGGAGGCAATTTTCAATACATTAGAAAAACTAGTAAATGGAGATGTTCGAATTTTAGATTATCGGGTGTCATCTGTTTCGAAAGGTCGAGATGCTTTAGGCGAGGCAGTTATTAATCTAACCTATAATGGCGTAACTTCCTCTGGAAGAAATGCTTCGCAAGACGTTTTAAAAGCATCTGCAAGAGCTTATATCAATGCAGTCAATCGACAATTAATGAATGCACATTATCAAGAGCGTGTGGCAGTCAATCAATAAATAAATCTATGGGAGTGAATGGGATGGAAAAAACGATAACGGTATTACCTGGTGATGGAATCGGTCCTGAAGTAACGGAAGCGGCGGTAAAGGTGCTTGAAACAATTGCAAAGCGATATAATCATACATTCAAGCTGCAATTTGCGTTAATAGGAGGAGCAGCGATTGATGCTTGTGAAAATCCACTACCAGAAGAAACAATCAGCTTATGTAGTGATAGTGGTGCCATCCTCTTAGGTGCTGTAGGTGGGCCTAAATGGGATCAAAACCCATCTCATTTACGCCCCGAAAAAGGATTGCTAGCAATTCGCAAGCACTTTGGTCTTTATGCAAACATTCGTCCAGTGAAGGCAATTCCTGCTTTACTAGAATCTTCTCCACTCAAAAAAGAAATAGCGGAGAATGTTGACATGGTTATTGTTCGTGAGCTAACAGGTGGATTGTATTTTGCAGAGCCTCGTAAGAAAACAGAGGATTACGCGTTGGATACGCTTGTTTATACTCGACCAGAAATTGAACGAATTGTTGACACAGCGTTCCAACTTGCAAGAAGTAGACGAGGAAAGCTGGCCTCTGTAGACAAAGCGAACGTACTTGACTCCAGTAAGCTATGGAGAGAAATAGTGGAAGAGAAAAAGCAAGGATATCCGGACGTTGAGGTAGAGCATATGCTAGTCGATTCAACAGCGATGAAGCTGATTACAAAACCAGGTGCATTTGATGTAATCGTTACAGAGAATATGTTTGGCGATATTTTAAGTGATGAGGCATCTGTAATCACAGGATCTCTAGGAATGTTGCCATCCGCAAGTACACGAGGTGATGGTTTTGGACTTTATGAACCGGTTCACGGGTCTGCACCAGATATCGCTGGTCAAAATAAGGCAAATCCAGCTGCCTGCATTTTATCAGCGGCAATGATGCTACGAGAGGCGTTCCAAATGGAAACAGAAGCTGCGGCAATTGAAGAGGCTGTGTTTAGTGTATTAAATGATGGATATTTTACAGGAGACTTGCAGACTAAAGGAAGACGCGTTCTTTCAACAAGTGATTGGACCGACAAAGTGTTGGATGAATTGGATTCAGAGTTTGTTTCAGAAAGCATTATGTATTCATACGTTTAAAAGGGAGAGGGACTAAATGGCAAAAACGATTATTGAGAAAATTTGGGATGAACATATTGTGTATGAGGAAGAAGGGAAACCAGACCTTCTCTATATCGATCTTCATTTGCTTCATGAGGTGACTTCTCCACAGGCGTTTGAGGGCTTACGTTTAAATAATCGTAAAGTTCGCCGACCAGACCTGTGCTACGCGACAATGGACCATAATGTGCCGACTAGAAACCGGGAAGAAATAAAAGATGTAATTGCACGTAAACAGATTAATACATTACAGCAAAACTGTGATGAATTTGGAGTTCCTTTAGCTAATATCGGTCATCCTGACCAAGGGATCGTTCATATAATTGGCCCGGAGCTAGGGCTAACACAGCCTGGAAAGACAATTGTTTGTGGTGATAGCCATACTTCGACACACGGTGCCTTTGGTGCAATCGCTTTTGGTATCGGAACAAGTGAAGTAGAGCATGTCCTGTCTACACAAACTCTTTGGCAGGCTAAACCAAAGACAATGGAGATAAAGGTAACTGGTGAGCTAGGGATAGGAGTAACAGCTAAAGATATTATTCTGGCTATTATCGCTAAATTCGGAATCGATATGGGAACGGGTTATATCGTGGAATATACTGGTGAAGCTATTCGCAAGCTAACTATGGAGGAGCGCATGACAATCTGCAATATGTCTATTGAAGCAGGAGCAAGAGCAGGATTGATTAGTCCCGACGAGACTACTGTAGAATTTTTAAGAGGTCGAGAATACGTACCAGAAGGTGAAGCATTCGACCGAGAAGCGTCACGATGGCTACAGTTGGCATCGGATAATGGAGCTATTTACGATAAAACCTTAGAAATCAATGCCAATGAAATTGAACCATTTGTTACTTGGGGAACGAATCCATCTATGGGATCTGGAGTCTCCCAAAGCATTCCTTATATAAAAGATTTTCATGAGTCATCCGATCAGCAGGCTCATGAAAAAGCACTTACTTATATGGGCCTGCAGGAAGGTATGGCTTTAACTGATATTCATATTAGTAACGTCTTCATCGGCTCATGCACTAATGCTCGTCTAAGTGATCTACGCGATGCTGCTAACATAGTGGAAGGACGTACGGTGCATCCGAATGTCAAAGCAATTGTTGTACCAGGTTCTCAAACTGTAAAAAAACAAGCAGAAGACGAAGGAATAGACCGAATTTTCAAGGCAGCGGGCTTTGAATGGCGCGAATCTGGCTGTAGCATGTGTCTAGCAATGAATGATGACATAGTACCTTCAGGTGAGCATTGTGCCTCAACTTCAAATCGCAACTTTGAAGGCCGCCAAGGAGCAGGAGCGAAAACTCATTTAATGAGTCCAGCAATGGCAGCTGCAGCTGCAATAGAGGGGCATATTGTAGATGTACGCAAATTTCAGCTAACGCATGCATAAGGAGGAGAACCATGGAGCCAATCAATGAAATTAAAAGTGTCATAACACCTTTAAATAGAAAAAACGTCGATACAGACCAAATCATCTCTAAAGAATTTCTCAAAAGAATCGAGCGCACTGGCTTCGGTAAATACCTGTTCTACCATTGGCGCTTCGACGAGGAAGGAAAAGAACGAACAGATTTTGTATTAAACGATGAACGCTATAAAGATTCAACTATTTTAGTAGCACATGATAACTTTGGCTGTGGCTCCTCAAGAGAGCATGCGCCATGGGCGATTTTGGACTATGGCTTCCGAGTAGTTATCGCGCCAAGCTTTGCAGATATCTTCTATAACAACTGCATGAAAAATGGCATTCTTCCTATTAAACTATCAGTTGAAGAAGTAGAAGCAATCCTCAGCAAGGAAAACTACTCTGTGGAAGTAAACTTAGAGTCACAAACAATAATCGGAGAAGATGAAGTAACATACTCATTCCCAATCGACCCCTACCAAAAGAAAATGCTCCTAAATGGCTGGGATGAAATCTCCTTAACCTTCCAATACGAAGACCACATTAAAGACTACGAAGAAAAGAAACTTGCAGGAGCACAATTATAAAGATTTAGCCACTAATCTAAAGAAGATTAGTGGCTTTTTATTGATAAAACATAGTTTTTGCAGCTGAACTAGGATTTAGCATAGACATTCTAAGCATAAAATAGCTTTATGACCGGATAGAGCACATTTATGACCGGATAAAAATATTTATGACCGTTCAAGAGAGATTTATGACCGGATAGATTTTTTTATGACCGCATAGAAAAATTTATAACCGTTCGCAACAAAAATAGACTTTGGAGCAGATTTATTCTGCAATAACGGCAATTCCCAATGCAATTAATGGCTATTTATTAGAAAAGAGAATTTAGCATAGACATTTTAAGCAGAAAAATAGCTTTATGACCGGATAGAGCACATTTATGACCGTTCAAGAGAGATTTATGACAGGATAGAATTTTTTATGACCGCATAGAAAAATTTATAACCGTTCGCAGCAAAAATAGACTTTGGAGCAGATTATTTTGTAATAACGGCAATTCTATATGCATTTAGTGGTTATTTAATTAGAAAATAGGATTTAGTATCGACATTTTAACTAGAAAAATAGCTTATGACCGCATAGAAAAATTTATAACCGTTCGCATCAAAAATGGACTTTGGAGCAGATTTATTTTGCAATAACGGCAATTCCCAATGCAATTAATGGCTATTTAATCTAGAAAAGAGGATTTAGTATAGACATCCGATCGCATCAAATGCAGTTTTTGGTCTAGGTTCATCTTGTAACAAAAGTTATCCCCATTGCGCCAATAGTTCTAAAAACAGGTAATATAATTCCCGTGTTTGTCTACAATGAAAGAGAGTTGACTTTCTTAGGTAATTAAAATATAATTACTTACGAAAAGTAAGTTAATTAGAGGAGCCAATAACTATGAAATTTCATCAAAAACCATGGACTTACGTAGAGCTAGTAGAGTTAAAGGTATCAGACTTAGAGCAATCACTTAAATTTTATGAAGAAGTAATCGGGTTTAGAGTATTAGATAAACAAGCAAACAAGATATGGCTAACGGCTGATGGACAAACGGCGTTGTTATCAATTGAACAGCCTGACAATGTAGAGCCAAAGCTACCTAAAACGACAGGTCTTTATCATTTTGCATTACTATTACCTAGTCGTGAAGATTTGGGGGCTGTTTTAAGATTCTTTGCAGAAAACGGAATTCGCATTGGTGCAGGAGACCACTTAGTGAGTGAGGCACTCTATTTAAATGACCCAGATGGTAACGGGATAGAGATTTATAGCGATCGTCCTGATTCTGGATGGAAATGGGATAATGAGTTTGTTGCAATGGATACATTGGCAATTAATGCTCAAGATATTTTAGCAGCTGGAGCAGGAACAGAGTGGAAAGGATTGCCTAGTGGAACAGTAATGGGACATATTCACTTGCAGGTGGTTGATATCGAGGAAGCCAAAGAGTTCTATGAGCTATTGGGCTTTGAAGTTGTTACACCTTATCCAGGTGCACTATTTATGTCCACTGGAAAATACCATCACCATATTGGATTGAACACTTGGGCTGGTGCAGGGGCCAAACCCGCTACAGAAGAAATGACCGGATTAGAAGCATTCAATATTATCTATCCTTCTATACAAGAAAGAGACTCTGCGATTACTAATTTAAGAAAAAAAAATATTTCTGTTCTTGAAGAAAACGATATTTTTTATACAAAGGACCCTTCTGAAAATAAAATAAAAATGATTGTTAAATAAATAAAAATGCCTCCTAAATTCTAGGGGGCATTTTGCGTATTATTTCATTTCCTTCTATATAAGACAGCTTCACTAATTTAATGTTTATCGATAAAACGCTCCAACCTCTTTAAGTAAGTAGAGGTTATCTCAACATATAAAATTTTTCAAAGCAATGCACGTCTTCTCCCTCATTTATAGAGCCTTTAACATTCCGCCATCGATAACTAAACTTTGACCAGTCATATAAGTATTTGCTTCGGAGCATAAAAACGTAATCACTTTGGCAAATTCTGCTGGCTCCCCATATCTGCCCATCGGAATCACTTGTTTGAATCCATCACGAACTTCTTCTATTGAGATATCTCGCTTTTTAGCAGCAATTTCATCTAGCTCTGTTACGCGATCTGTTTGAATCCGACCAGGCCCCGCTGTATTAATCAGAATATTATCATTCCCATATTCTCTCGCTATGCTTTTCGACAAACCAACCATACCTAAACGGAAAGTGTTCGACAAAATTAAACCATCTAAGACCTCTTTTGTAGAAGATGACGAAATGTTAACTATTCTGCCGAATTTTTGCGCTTGCATGTATGGAAGGGCTTGTCGAATAGTGCGTATATAGCTAAGCAAATTTTTTTCAAAAGCATTTGCCCAGTCCTGATCGGTTACTTGGCCAAATCCTCCGGGTGTCGGGCCTCCTGCATTATTGACAAGAATATCTACGCCACCAAGCTTTGTCTTTGCTTCTTTGAACAATTGAACAATATCATCTTCCTTCGTAACGTCACAGACGGTATAAAAAATTTCAGCATTACCGCTATTTTGTTTGATTTCCTCTAATGTTGTTTTTAATTCTTCTTCATTTCTACTAGAGATAAGCACCCTAGCTCCTTCTTTAGCAAACTGTAAAGCTGTTGCCTTTCCTAAACCTTTACTTGATGCAGTCACAATCACGCGTTTATTTTGAAGTCCTAAATCCATTATTGATCACTGCCTTTCCGTAAATATATGTTAATAATAATTTTACATTTAATATTCTGTTTTGTCAGTGTAAAGGTAATATTAAGAATACGTAAATCAAAACTGTTTTAGAAAATTATATGCTATATTTTCATTTAGGGGGGCTGAATACCTATGTTGAAGTGGTCTAAAATGCCAATTAGAATGAAGTATAACGTTGCTTTTTTTAGTTCTTTTCTCTTGTTTGGAGTCATGACAATATTGGTAATATACCAAGTGACAAAAAACTACAATCTTACAAATGAGCTAGAATTATCTTCTAAGAATGTGGAATATGTAGACAGGATGATGAATGAAAATGCAGGAATGTATATTGCCATTACTCACTTTACAGGAGATCCAATTGAACAGTATGAAACTGATTATCAAACATATAAAAAGAACCTGGAGTTACTTTTAAATGAAAAAAACAGATTTACTCAAGCAGAGAAGGAAAAGGTGTTAAGTACGATCCAAGGTATCCAAACTATCTATGAAACCAATCTTAGAACATCTGTACTAAATAAAGAAAATGTTGCCAAACGAAGGCAACTGAATGCTATACATACTCAATACAATGAACTTACATCTCTCCTAAATGATCAAAGAGAGAAAGAGTCGAATAATAGAGAAACAATTATAGAAGAAATGAATGAAAGCCAATTACAAACAATCCAATGGATGATTGGTTCGTTTCTTATATCAGGAGTCTGTTCAATTGGCTTGCTACTTTTGACTAACAAGCAAATTAAAGAGCAATTATCAATAGTTGCCTATTCTGCTAAAGAAATTTCTAAAGGAAAACTAAAAATAGCTCCAATTCCTATACTAAGTCAGGATGAATTAGGAGAGGTTTCGAGTGCTATGAACGATATGAAGGATAACCTCAAGGAGATGGTTACTATTATAAAAGCTACATCTAACAAGCTAAGTGAAGATAGCGTTTTATTAAAAGAGAATTCTTACCAATCCGTTGCTGGAGTTAACAGCGTACAAGAGGCAATCGAAGAGGCAAGCGTTAATATGAACGAGCAAAGAAATATGTCATCAGATATAAAATCTTTCCTAGAAAGATTCTCAGAGACCTTAACAATGGTAGCGGATCATGCCAATGAAGTAAAATTACAAGCTAAAAGTGCTGTAAGTATTGCAGATGCAAGTGCAATCACTTTAAATAATGCAATTTCGGAGGTTGGGATTCTTAGATCTTTATTTAAGTCCGCTGACCAAGAAAGAAAATTACTACAGAAGAAAACAGAAGAAATAGTAAAATTAACCTCAAAGGTACAATCTATTTCTAAGCAAACAAATTTATTAGCATTAAATGCTGGGATTGAAGCTGCGAGAGCTGGGGAACATGGCAAGGGGTTCAGCGTGGTAGCAGAGGAGGTAAAGAAACTAGCAGATGATGTCTCGGAAACCGCAGCAATTATTCGCGAAACTTCCATCTATATAACCGAGCAAGGAAATGACCTGAAAAAAGTATTTGCCGAAGGTCTTACGACAGCAAATTCCAGTGAGTTAGTGTTTCATTTATTAAAGGAAAAATTAGAGGTCATCATTAATTATATCCATCAATCAAACGAACAAAATAATCAAATGGCTTTATCTATGCAGACTATAGAGAATGACAAAAACGAAACAGAAAATAGAATAATAGAACTCGCAAAGTCAATCGATATAAATTCAGGCTATATGGATGAAACCGTTCAATTGCTTTTCCTTAATGTCAAAAATATTAAATCCTTATCGAAGCTAATTGGTGATTTAAGCGATCAAGCAGAAATTTTAGAACAATCTACAACTCGCTTCGAACTTTAAAAAAAATTATGTATATGAGATTAAAATATGACTTAAAAGTATATAGGTAAATAGTTTGTTAAATGTTTTAAAATTGCACCTTCTAGCGATAAAAATTTTTCATATGCTCTTTGAACTTAATTTATGATAATTGTCCCAATATCTATTTTAAAAAGATTTCACAATATTTATAATGAAAAACATCGACTTTTGTCGATGTTTTTTTATATAAATCCATATATATCAAGGGTTGTCCATAATTCCAATGAAAAATGCTCTGTTACATTAGACGTCCTTTGTAATGAAATTGTTACATAACTGTAAAATAAAAAAGGTTTAAAAAGTGATAAGATGAATTCAGTTAAGTTTTCAGAAAATTTATGACGTCGGAGGAACTACATGAACTTGAAGTCTATATCGCAAAAAGTCATTGGTATAATAATTTTATCCATGCTTTTAGTCACACTTCCATTTGCAGCAAGCACCGAAGCTTCTAGCTCAATAGATTCATCTGAATTAGTAGCAACCGCTAAAAACTTAATAGGTATTAAATATCGCGGAGGCGGAACTACAACTGCTGGATTCGATTGTTCAGGCTTTGTAGGCTACGTATTTGATGATTTAGGCATTAATCTTCCAAGATCATCCGCAGGTATGTATGCAACTGGTTCTAAAGTTGAAAAAGATAACCTGGCTTCAGGAGATCTTGTTTTCTTTAATACATCTGGTAAAGGCATTTCACATGTTGGAATATACATTGGGGATGGAAAATTTATTCATTCATCGACTTCTAAAGGCGTGAAGGTAGATAAGTTAAGTGATCCTTATTATTGGGGCAAACGCTTTGTTGGAGCAAAAAGAGTCGCAGATGTAACAATGACAGCAAATAAATAAAAACATATACCCGGATACCTTATCGTATAGTGCGATAAGGTATTTTTTTATTACTAAATAAATTAATACGGGCGAATGACCATCAGCATAAGCGCTTTTGGACCTTTTGTAATTTGAATAATTATGCGGTGGTTTTAAGATAACTAAAGAGAGGTATATAGGCTAATAATAACTTCCACTCTATAACCACAATATGGAGTTTGCACACCATTAATTTCTTGATAATTATTCTTCCGTTAGTCATAATGGAGGGATATAAATAGGTTAATATTGGTGTGTGTGGGAGGAATTACAATGCAGTATAAGAGAAATGAATATTTTCGATACACTTTCGGTGAACCTTGTGAGGCAACATTTCGTTTAATAAAGGACACGGGAGGTGACCGCCCTACAGAATTCTCGAATAAAGGGAAGTGTCAAATCATAGATATAAGTCCCAATGGCTTAAGGATAATTACAGAGCTTTCTATTGTAATTGAGCTATTAAAAGTGATAGAAGTGAATTTTATCATTGATGAGACACCACTTAGCATGATTGGGGAGCTCGTGTGGTCTAAGAAAAATGTCAATGGCTTCGAATACGGAGTGCGATTGAGTGGAGATCAAAATAACGAGCAAAAAATCGTAAATGACCTTAAAGTACGAAGTCGAAAAGAAATGGAATTAAAAACCAAAAATGTGTCAAGATTCGACAAAAAATAATTATTTTATTTTACGAAAAGAAGGATATTTAAAAGGAAATGTTGAAATATTATATAGAGTTAAATTAAAGGAGGAGTTTACATGCTAAACTTTAACATTCGTGGAGAAAACATTGAGGTGACTCCTGCAATTCGTGAGTACGTTGAAGGTAAGGTCGAAAAAGTCGGTCGTTACTTTAACGAAGAAATTCAAGCGACTGCAAACGTCAACTTAAAAGTGTACAATGACAAACAAACTAAGGTCGAAGTAACAATCCCGATGAAGAATTTAACTTTAAGAGCGGAAGAACGTCATACTGATATGTATGCCGCTATTGATCTTATAGTAGATAAATTAGAGCGTCAAATTCGAAAATATAAAACTAAAGTAAATCGTAAAAGCCGTGAGCGTGAGGGAGTAGGAGCATATTTTGCTGCTATCGATCCACCGGATGCTCCAGTTTCTCTTTCAGAGGAAGACGAGTACAATATCGTCCGTACAAAACAGTTTGATTTAAAACCGATGGATCAGGAAGAAGCAGTATTACAGATGAATATGCTTGGTCACAGCTTCTTTATCTTTACTGATGCCGATTCAAATGGTACGCATATCGTCTATAAACGTAAGGATGGAAAATACGGTTTAATCGAAACAAATTAATTAAACCAATAAAAATTATACCTAAAGTAAGCATATCGACATAAAGTGACAAAAACTCTTCTCTTTTCATAGAGAAGAGTTTTTGTATTTATGGCTCACCTCATTTGCGTGAGTATGTAACGAATGGTAAAATGGAGAGTAAGACTAAATGGGAAGTGAATATAAATGCTTAATGTTCTTAATAAAGTGTTCGATTTAAATAAACGTGATTTAAAACGATTAGAAAAAATCGCTGATAAAGTAGAAGCATTGGCTAGTGAAATGGAAGCTCTTACTGATGATGCACTAAGCGCAAAAACGGAGGAATTCCGTGAAAGGTTCTCTAAGGGTGAGACTTTAGATCAGCTTTTACCAGAGGCATTTGCCGTTGCGCGTGAGGGAGCTAAACGAGTACTAGGTTTGTATCCATTCCGAGTGCAAATCATGGGTGCAGCAGCACTGCATGAGGGTAATATTGCAGAGATGAAAACTGGGGAAGGTAAAACCCTAACGTCTACTATGTCTGTTTATTTAAATGCCCTAACAGGACAAGGAGTCCACGTAGTAACAGTAAACGAATACCTGTCTAGCCGTGATGCTGCGGAAATGGGTAAACTATATAATTTCTTAGGTCTATCTGTTGGACTAAATTTAAATTCTCTTTCTAAAGATGAAAAGCGTGAAGCATATGCTGCTGATGTTACGTATTCCACAAACAATGAGCTAGGATTTGATTATCTTAGAGATAATATGGTGTTGTACAAGGAAGAAAAAGTACAACGTCCGCTTCACTATGCCGTAATAGATGAGGTTGACTCCATCTTAATCGATGAAGCGAGAACGCCTTTAATCATTTCCGGACAAGCAAACAAGGCTGCTGCACTTTACAAGCAAGCAAACGCATTTGTTCGCACTTTGAATAAAGAAGATGATTATACGTATGAAGAGTCAACTAAAGGTGTAACTTTGACTGATACAGGAGTTGAAAAAGTAGAAAAAGCTTTCCATATCGAGAACTTATTCGACTTAACTCATGTTCGATTGAATCATGCGATCAACCAATCTCTAAAAGCACATGTTTCCATGCATTTAGATGTTGATTATGTTGTGCAAGAAGGTGACGTAGTCATCGTTGACTCCTTCACCGGACGACTGATGAAGGGCCGTCGTTATAGTGACGGATTGCATCAAGCGATTGAGGCTAAGGAAGGCTTAGAAGTACAAAATGAATCGATGACAATGGCTACGATTACCTTCCAAAACTTTTTCCGTATGTATGACAAGCTGTCAGGGATGACAGGTACTGCTAAAACAGAGGAAGAGGAATTCCGTAATATTTATAATATGAATGTTATTGCTATTCCAACGAATAAACCGATTGCTAGAGATGATCGTCCAGATTTAATCTATGCATCCATGAATGGAAAGTTCGAAGCGGTTGCAGCTGATATAGCAGAACGTCATAAAAATGGACAACCAGTTTTAATAGGTACTGTTGCGATCGAGACTTCTGAAATTATTTCAAAGCTGTTAACAAAGCATGGCATCAAGCATAATGTATTAAATGCAAAAAACCATGAGCATGAAGCAGAAATTATCGCAACTGCAGGACATCTTGGTTCTGTAACAATTGCCACTAACATGGCTGGGCGTGGTACAGATATCAAGCTTGGAGACGGGGTTTTAGATGCTGGTGGGTTAGCAGTAATTGGTACTGAGCGTCATGAGTCGCGTCGTATTGATAATCAGCTACGAGGACGTTCTGGTCGTCAAGGGGATCCTGGTGTAACTCAATTCTATCTTTCTATGGAAGATGAATTGATGCGTCGATTTGGTTCAGACAATATGCGCACTATGATGTCTAAGCTTGGAATGGACGATTCACAGCCTATCCAATCTAAAATGGTATCCCGTGCAGTGGAATCTGCTCAAAAACGTGTAGAGGGTAACAACTTCGATTCTCGTAAGCGTCTATTACAATATGATGATGTTTTGCGTCAGCAACGTGAAATTATATACAAAGAACGTAACGAAGTATTGGAAACAGAAAATATGCGTGCTTTAGTTGAGACAATGATCTTTGCTGCTATTGAGCGTTTAGTTACTGCTCATACCAATGCAGAAAATAAAGCAGAGTGGAACTATAAGGCAATAGAGGATTATGTTCAAGCTAATCTGCTTCCAGAAGGTGTCATCACTCAAGCAATGTTAGAAAATATTTCTCAAGATGAAGTTATTGAGAAGATTAAAGATGAAGTAATTAGCTTTTATGATGCAAAAGAAGCGGAAATGACTGCTGAGCGCATGCGCGAATTCGAAAAAGTTGTTTTACTTCGTTCAATTGACTCTAAATGGATTGATCATATCGATGCGATGGATCAGCTTCGTCAAGGTATTCACTTACGTGCATATGGACAAAATGATCCACTTCGTGAATACCAAAGTGAAGGGTTCGCCATGTTCGAATCCATGGTAGAGGCTATCCAAGAGGATGTAGCGAAGTATGCTATGAAAGCAGAAATCCGCAACAACCTGGAGCGTGAAGAGGTAGCTAAAGGGCAAGCTGTGAATCCAAAAGAAGAAGGCGGTCCTGTTAAGAAAAAACCAGTTCGCAAGCAGGCCAATGTAGGTCGCAATGAGCCATGTCCATGTGGTAGCGGAGAAAAGTTTAAAAACTGTCATGGTGCAGTTAGATAATAGAGATATTCGGAGGAACAAAAAAATGATAGAAATTTCAGTTGTAAGAAATGAATTAGACCGTACAGCCGGTAAGTTAAAAGACTTTAGGGGGTCTCTTTGACTTAGAAAACAAAGAGGTTCGTATTCAGGAATTAGAGGAGTTAATGACTTTCCCAGATTTTTGGGATGATTCTCAAGGAGCTCAAAAGGTTATTAATGAGTTAAATGGTTTAAAAGGAATTGTTGAACAATATTATAATCTTGTATCTACACAAGAAAATCTGGAAATGACTCTTGAATTATTGAAAGAAGAGCCAGATGAAGAATTACAAGAAGAGCTTGGAAAAGAGTTAAAAGAATTCACTACTGCTCTAGAAGAATTTGAACTTCAATTATTACTAAGTGAAGAATATGATAAGCACAATGCTATTTTAGAATTGCATCCTGGTGCGGGTGGAACAGAATCACAGGACTGGGGTTCCATCCTTCTACGTATGTATCAGCGTTGGGCAGATAAACGCGGCTTTAAGGTTGAGACAATTGATTACTTACCTGGTGATGAAGCTGGTATTAAATCCGTTACCTTACTGATAAAGGGTCATAATGCTTACGGTTACTTAAAAGCAGAAAAAGGCGTTCATCGTCTTGTCCGTATATCTCCTTTCGATTCATCTGGTCGCCGTCATACATCGTTTGTTTCGTGTGAGGTTATGCCAGAGTTTAATGATGAAATAGAAATTGAAATCCGCACAGAAGATTTAAAAATAGATACGTACCGTGCAACAGGTGCCGGTGGTCAGCATATCAATACAACTGACTCAGCAGTTCGAATTACTCACTTGCCGACCAACACAGTAGTAACTTGTCAAACGGAGCGTTCACAGATTAAAAACCGTGAACACGCAATGAAGCTTTTAAAATCTAAGCTATACCAATTAAAAATTGAAGAACAGGAAGCACAGCTTGCTGAGATTCGTGGAGAGCAAAAAGAAATCGGATGGGGTAGTCAAATTCGATCTTATGTATTTCATCCATACTCAATGGTTAAAGACCACCGTACGAATGAGGAAAGTGGAAACGTCCATGCGGTTGTAGATGGTGAAATAGACCCATTCATTCATGCATACCTACGCTCCAAAATAAATTAATAGACGGTAAAAACTCCCATGTTATAATAAAATTACATGGGAGTTTTTATGTGTTATTTTATATTGGGAATGGAGAAAAGGAAATGAACATTAATGAGTTGAAGCAGAAAGATCTATTAAGAAAAAATACCATACTTTATATTGCTTATGCATTAGCAGCTGGATTAGGGCTATTAGTGCAAGTTATGATGCAAGCGAAAACTGCAATTATTATTTCAATAGGTATACCCTTTGTTGCTTCTTTTATTTTTTACTATTTTGCTAGAAAATCGATGAATATTGCCAAAATGTTTCCTTATATTATTATATTGGCTACCGCAATTACTGCAGGTAGTACAGCTTATTTCAATGTAATCAGTATAGCGACAATTATTTTAGCATTCTTCGTACTTATATTAAGTAGTATTCATAATGATCGTTTCGTTTTTATATATGGTTTTGTTTTATCAATTATTGCCATGTCTATAAATGTTGTAAGGGATGAGCCAAACTTATTTGAGGGGCAAACAGTAAATGTGTTCTTTATACATTTTATAATGGCATTGGGCATCTATTTACAGGTTACTCAAAGTAAATCTTTGTTCTCAAATGTAGAAAGATTAATGGGTGAAGCCGCTCTTAAAGCTAAAGAAGACAGCCTTCTTAACGATAAATTGGAAAATGCAGTACATATCATTACTTCAAATTTAGAACAAATTCGTCAAAGTACACAATCTGCTAATATAGCTCAACAGGAAATGCTTATTGCAGTAGGGGAAGTCAGTAGCGGGGCTCAACGTCAAGCTGACAATGTAGCTGATATTGTCCATAATACAGAAGCTACATCTAGCTCAGTGAAAGAAATGGCTATTAACTTAGAGTCGATAGTTCAGAAGGCAGAAGTAGCAGGAAAAAACGCTTCAGATGGGTCACTGGTCATGGAGGAAATGACGAAAGACATTAATCAATTTACAATCTTTTTCGAGGAATTAAACCAAACGTTTCAAAATCTTTTTGAAAAAATTACTGAAACAAATCAGTTTGCCAGTGACATTCGTCAAATTACAGAGCAAACAAATCTTTTAGCATTAAATGCATCTATTGAAGCTGCACGCGCTGGAGAACACGGTAAGGGATTTGCAGTAGTAGCTGAAGAAATACGAAAACTAGCTGGTGTAACCAATCAAACGGTAGAGAAAATAGATGATAATCTAAACAATGTCAACAAGTTTAATGAGGCAGCTCTGCAAAAGCTTGAAATAGGTTTAGCACAAATTCACAATCAGTCAGAAACAGCTGAACAATCTAACAAATCGTTCAAAAATCTATTTGAAACGATGAGCTCACTTCAACAGTCGTTGGCAATCTATTTAAAAGAGATTGATACGATTGCAAAAAACAGTGAAGAAATTAACATAAGCACTACTGAGTTTGCTGCAATTATCGAGGAAAGTACGGCAACTGTGGAGGAACTAAATGCGACACTAGTAAATATTACAGAGGATCAGCTAGCCATTGCCGATTATATTGAGGAAACCTATAAGGAAGCACAGTCCATTAATAACTAATCTATTATGTTTAAACTGCGTATCTAATTAATTTTAGAAACGCAGTTTTTATGTATGATTTTATTTAACTATATAGTACATACTAATCAAATCAATCTATTAATACGTCATCTTGCTGAAGTTCACAAAAATGTCTTCTGTTGTTATACTATTTCAGGTTGAATAAAAGTATTTACATGAAAGAGGAATTACGATGACTACAACGACAAATAATAGAGTTCATAAAGAAATGGCTCCATGGATGGTACAAGCGAGAGATTATTTTTACGTCATAATAGGAGCAGCAATAATAGCTCTTGGCTTTAACGTATTTTTATTGCCGAACCAAGTAGCCTCCGGGGGAGTTAGTGGAATAAGTACGATATTAACAGGAGTATTTGGCTGGGAGCCAGGACTTGTTCAATATGCTTTCAATATTCCATTATTTATAGCAGGTTTAATATTTCTTGGAGCAAGGTTTGGTATCAAATCATTAGTAGGAACCTTAGTGCTACCAGCTGTTGTCTTATTAACAGCAAGCTGGGAACCATGGACATATAATCCATTGTTAGGCGCTTTGTTCGGTGGAATCACAGTAGGGCTTGGATTAGGAATTGTCTTCAGAGGTGGTGCTTCCACAGGTGGAACGGATCTAGCTGCTCAAATTATCACAAAGTACACAGGTTTTTCATTAGGAAGAAGTGTTTTACTTATCGATGGCTTAATTGTACTGAGTGCAGCAGTAGTATTTGATATAGAAAAGGCTTTATACGCGTTGATTGGGTTATTTGTTACAACAAAAACGATAGATATCGTGCAGCTAGGATTTAGCCAATCTAAAATGATTTATATAATTACGAATAAACAGGATGAAATAAGGGAAGCTATATATAAGGAGATTGATCGAGGTGTGACGAAGCTTCCTGCCTATGGCGGATATACCAATGAAGAGAAATCCATCCTTATGGTGGTGGCCTATCAAACAGAGTTCACAAAGCTGAAACAAGTAGTCCAAATCATTGACCCCACTGCGTTTGTCATAGTTTCTGATGCCTATGAGGTATTAGGAGAAGGTTTTAAAAGGTACTAAATTTGGTATAATAAGATTGCAATTCCATAATGTTGAGGGAGGTTAAATTAATGAACAAAAAATTACTAGCTGTCATCTTTGGAGCAGGTCTAATGCTTGCTGCTTGTGGTGGTGGAGACGATGAAGCAAAAGACACTTCAACAACTGATGATGGATCGACTGGTTCTTCTGAAACTGCTTCTGTAGATGCAGAGAAGATTGTCAATTCTAAATGTATTACTTGTCATGGTGGAAACTTAGAAGGACAAGGTAGCTTCCCAGCAATTGCTGATGTAGGCTCTCGCTTATCTGAAGATGAAATCTTAAATGTTATTTTAAATGGACAAGGCGCAATGCCACCAAAAATCATTCAAGGTGAAGAAGCAGAAGCAGTTGCTGCATGGTTAGCTGAGAAAAAATAATCGATTGAACGAAAGCAGCTACTTGTAAAAGTAGCTGCTTTTTTGAATGATAAGAAAAGAATGTAGAAAAAAATATTGAGTAGTACATATGTAAAACTAATTTTTGAGAGGTCAATTGCTTAAAGAAATATCTAAATATTTTTCATATCTTTGCTTTTCATTGTTTAATTCATAAACTCTAATAAAATTAACTTCGAATTGAGGGTATGGTGTCAATTCTATATCTGCTAATCTTTCCATTTCTTTTAGTTCTTTTTTTGAGAGCCCAGTAGAAACGTTTCCACCATACTGTGCTTTCCCAAGAGTTAAGTGAGGTACAAAGTCATCGAGTTCAAAATACTGTTTTATTGAGACTTCTGACGGTGAAACCTCCTTTACTATTTTTTGATGCAATTCGTGTAAACTATTTGAGCGAACACTCAAATATAAAATGTTATCTCCAAAATACTTTGGCTTATCAAATGACACTTGAAAAGACTTAAAATCCTTACACGTCTTTTGTACTTTGTCTATCCACTTTTTATCTGCGGTTAATCCCCCTTGTGCTTTCAAAGTAATATGTGGCTCAACACCTAATTGCTTAATCCATTTACGTTGAAAATGCTCAATTCGTTCTAAATATTCTTCTGGTGGGACAATTCCTATAAAATACTCTACTTTCATTCTAATCCACTCCTATTTTTCTCCGTTTAAATAATTTTAGCAGAAATAAAACAGCCTTCTTAAAAGATAAGAAATAAATGAAGTAAGTACTACATGAATTCAAAGTATATATTTAAAATCGATCAATGACACACAACTTAAGAATGAGAGCATTTTCAGGAACTAAGATTTTGAGTTTGCAATTATTCAAAAGCATTCATTATTGATTGATTGATTGATTGAGACGACAGGCGGCGACTCCAGTGGGAGGAGGGAGAAATAGAAGCAATCACATCTGACGCGGAAGCGACGGTGATGGCATATCGCTCACTCATCGGAAAGCGGAAATCCAGTCTACTATTTAAAATATAACGGATACCTGCCCCTGTATGATGCTAAATACTCTCTTTTAAATGCTAGTAAATGACATATATTGAAGGAAATTAATGAAAAATAGTTTAAATAATCAGAGCAATATCACGAAATGTTCAATTTATTGGTGGAAAATAGACTTTACTGTAAAAATTTTCTCTTAATCGATTTTATAGCAGGAGATTTGAATGAATGTGTAGAAATAAGGGGTATAGTCCTTTTGTAAGGGGGCATAAAATACCAAAAAAACTGAAAAATCGATAATTATTTAGTTTTTTTGACTATATTTACCTACAAATTGAAATCTAATTGTAACATTAACAAAGGTCTCAAGTGTTATAATAGGCATTGTTGTATTTAATCAAAGAAAGTAATTAGGTGGTATACAAATGATAGAAATGACTAACGTCTATAAAAAATATCCTAATGGTATTGTTGCTGCTAATGGGATTGACGTAGCAATTAAACAGGGTGAATTCGTATACGTAGTTGGCCCAAGTGGAGCAGGTAAATCGACATTTATCAAAATGATGTATCGAGAAGAACGCTCAACGTCAGGTACGATTGTAGTCAATGGTATGAACTTAGCTACATTAAAAAACAAAAATGTTCCTTACTTGAGAAGACAAATTGGAGTTGTCTTTCAAGACTTTAAATTACTCCCACGTTTGAATGTATATGAAAACGTTGCTTTTGCATTAGAAGTAATCGAGGAATCCCCTAAGATTATTCGTAAAAAAGTAATGGATGTGTTGGAGTTAGTTGGATTAAAAAATAAGGCAAGAATGTTCCCAACTGAATTATCAGGTGGAGAACAACAACGTGTTTCGATTGCGCGTTCCATTGTAAATACTCCTAAACTAGTAATTGCAGATGAGCCAACAGGAAACTTAGACCCCGAAACATCATGGGAAATTATGAATATTTTCGAAGAGATTAATTCCCGTGGAACTACAATTGTTATGGCAACTCACAATAGAGAAATTGTAAACACAATTCGACACCGTGTTATTGTAGTTGAGGGTGGATTAATCACTCGAGACGAGTACGGAGGAGATTACGGATATGAAGGCTAGAACAGCAGGACGACACTTCCGAGATAGTTTGAAAAGTATTAGCCGAAATGGTTGGATGACCTTTGCATCCGTTAGTGCTGTAACCGTTACATTATTACTTGTAGGCGTGTTCGTCATGATTATGATGAATTTAAATAAAGTAGCCGATGATTTAGAACGAGACGTAGAGATAAAAGTTTACGTGGAATTGACTGCAGACGAAGCATCTGTCACTACGTTACAAGAAAATATAAAAAGCATTCCCGGAGTTTCTGAGTTAACTTACGCTACTAAGGGAGAAGAATTAAAGAAGCTTGTTATGGATTTTGGGGAAGACCTTGAATTATTCGAGCAAGAAAACCCTTTACATAATGTTTTTTACGTAAAAGCAAAAAACCCTCAAGAAACTGAGAAGGTTGCGAAGGAGATCGATCAGTTAGATAACACTTTTGAGGTTAGTTATGGAGAAGGAAAAATAGAAAGACTATTTTCTGCCTTAAATATGGGTAGAAACGTAGGTATTGTACTTATTTTAGCGCTATTGTTCACAGCGATGTTTTTAATATCGAATACTATTCGTATTACGATAGTTGCTAGAAGAAGAGACATAGAGATTATGAAGCTAGTTGGAGCTACAAACTGGTTTATCCGAATTCCTTTCATATTGGAGGGTATGTGGCTTGGTATATTAGGAGCGATACTACCAATCACACTAGTTACGGTGCTTTACTACAATCTTTATAATGCATTGCAGCCTAAATTAGAATCAGGAAATTTATTTAATTTACTAGAGTTTTCCCCATTTATCTATCAGTTAAACGGCTTGATCTTGTTAATGGGAGTTTTAATCGGTGTATGGGGCAGTTTCATGTCTGTACGAAAATTTTTACGAGTATAAGTAGGTAGCTTGAAGGGAGCAGGGAGATTTGAGAAAACAGTCGAAATGGGTGCTGCGCATATTTGCAGTGGCAGCATCTGGAGCGCTTTTATTTAACACGCCAAGTGCTCTTGCCAATTCATTGAATGACCTTAAAAAAGAACAGCAAAACATTCAAGAAAAGAAAAGTTCTATTCAATCAAATATTAAAGAAACTGAAACGAAGATTGATACAAATGAGTCCAAAATTGACCAAATTATGGCTCAAATCCAAGCGTTGGATAATGAAATTATGGCAACCGAGAAAAGTATTTCAGCAGTTTTAAGTGAGATTGAAAAAACCACGACTGAAATAGAAGCTCTTAAGGCTTCTATTGCTGAGCTAGAACAGAAAATTGCAGACCGTGATAAACTTTTGAAAGAAAGAATTCGCGCAGTTCAAGTTAGTGGTGGATCTGTAAATTATTTAGATGTTTTACTTGGAGCTAATAGCTTCGTAGATTTTATCGACCGTTTTTCAGCAGTTAATACATTGATGGAAGCCGATCGAAAAATTTTAAAAGAGCAAGCGGAAGATAAAGCAAAACTAGAAGAGCAAACAGCAAGCTTAGAGAAAAAACTTCAAGAGCAAGAAGATAGCAAAGCACAACTTCTTTCATTAAAAGCTAATTTAGATAGCCAAAAATCTTCTAAGGGTACTTTGGTTGACCAGCTAGAGGCAGAACAAGCAAAACTTTTAGAAGATAAAGAGCAAATGGAAACTGAATATGAAGAAGTTTTAAACTTAGATAAAGCAATTCAAGATAAAATCGTCGCAGAACAAAAACGACAAGCAGAAATAGCTAGAAAAGCAGCAGAAGAGAAAAAGAAAAGAGAGGCTGCAGAACGTGAGCGTCAGCAAGCCGCTAGCGGATCTACAACATCTATCCCAGAAGTTTCTTCTGGTAACTGGACTAAACCTGCATCCGGTCGATTTACTTCTGGATATGGATATAGAATGCATCCGATATATGGGAAAGGCAAAATGCATTACGGAATCGATATTGCAAACAGCACAGGTACACCAGTATTATCGGCAGCTGATGGCGTAGTTTCATATGCATCACCTTTAAGCACATACGGTAATGTTATTATGGTTACACATTCTATTGATGGCCAGACTATTACTTCCTTATATGCTCATTTAAGCAGCATTAAAGTAAGCGTTGGACAAGTTGTTTCAAAAGGCCAGCATATTGGCGCGATTGGAACTACTGGTAACTCAACTGGACCACATCTTCACTTCGAAACTCATCTAGGATATTGGGAAGGCATGGCAAGTAACTCAGTTAACCCATTAAGATATATTTCTTTATAAAATGAAAAGACACTTCTATTACTTAGGAGTGTCTTTTTTTGTACACATTTATAACAAAACAAAAGGAATAGAATAGTATTCTAATTCTACTTATGCATATAATTAGAGTAATGATATTTAATAGGTAATATGGAGGTACAAAGTGAAGAAAATCATTGGGTTACTAATTGTTGGTTGTTTAGTAGCTATTGCTACTATATCCTTTGTCAAAGAGAATATCGATGAAAAAGCAGATCCGTTTGAAGGGGAGCAGATGGGCACAGATCTTGCTGAAAACCCTGCAAACAAAGGGACTGGTAAAGGAGATATTGCTCCTGAATTTACTCTGACCACTCTGGCTGGTGAAGAAGTATCGCTTTCAGATTATAAGGGAAAAAAAGTTGTTTTAAACTTTTGGGCAACGTGGTGCCCACCTTGTAAGGCCGAAATGCCTCATATGCAAAACTATTATGAGGATATGGCAGAAGAAGCTAACGTAGAGATACTTGCGGTCAACCTTACGAAAGGTGATTATGGTATTGATAAGGTTAGTTCATTCGTGGATGATTATGGTTTAACTTTTCCTATCCCACTGGATGAAGAAGGGGAGATAGGAGATGTATATCAAGCCATTACTATCCCAACTACTTACATGATCGATACGACTGGAACGATACAAAATAAAATAGTTGGACCGATGGATGAACAAATGATTATAGATTATGTCAATAAATTAAATTAAGAATCTGATTTTTGGGCAAGTATTAAACTTCGTTTTTCTCACATATATTAGTGGAAAAGTAGGAGGTTGAATTTGCGCAAAAATCGGATTTTTTTATACGGCTTTATATTAGTTGTCGCATTAGTTTTAGGGTATTTATGGTTGTCAGGAAAATCACCTAAGGGTGAGGAGAGTGAGGTTAGTAGTAGCAAGGTCATTGATGAAGCTTATGACTTAATAAAGAAAGAAGCTGTTTTTTCTAAGAACGAGAAACTATTAGTGGAAGGTGCTATAAGAGGTATGGCTGATGCACTGGAGGATCCACATTCTTCTTATTTAACAAAAGAGGAAGCGGAGGCTCAGGAATCTTCTCTTGCAGAAGAGCGAGTAGGAATCGGTGTGGAAATTATGCAGTCTGGTGGTAAGTTTATCGTTGTTGCACCAATCAAAGATTCCCCAGCGTTTAAAGCGGGTTTAAAACCTCAGGATGAAATTGTTCGAGTAAACGGAGAAAGATTAACTGCTAAATCAATGGCGGAGTTAGTCCAACTGTTAAGCGGCGAAAAAGGAAGTAGTCTTAAATTGACGGTATATCGTCCAAGCGAGAATCGTCATGTGGAGTTACATATGAAACGAGACACAATCGCGTTGCATACTGTTTCTAGTGAGGTTTTAGAGGTCGATGGTAAGTCTATTGGAATCGTAACGATTTCTATTTTTGGAGAGAAAACAGCTGAAGAGTGGGAGAAGCAAACAAAAGCTCTAGTAGAACGTGGCATACACGGACTAGTTGTGGATGTCCGAGGTAATCCAGGTGGTTATTTATTTAGTGTTTCTTCTATTATAGGTACACTTTTACAAAACGGTAGCACATTTGCATATATGCAGGATTCCAATGGAGTTTTAGAAATGTTGAATACAGTAAATAAGGACACACCTTATCTTAACAAGGTACCAGTTGTTTTATTGCAAAATGGTGGAAGTGCTTCAGCCAGTGAGGTTTTAGCAGGTGCATTGAAGGATAATAACCGCGCCATGATCGTTGGTGAAACAAGCTTTGGTAAAGGAACTGTTCAAGAAACTCACCCATTATCCAACGGTGGCAAATTAAAAATATCTACACATAAATGGTTAACTCCCAAACAACAATGGATTCATCACAAAGGGATTGAGGCAGATCTGAAGGTGGAGCAAGACGAATTATTCGATATCGATATGAAATACTATCACGGTGAGTTCCAGCTTGGAGATTATGGTGAGGAAGTGAAGTACGTACAGCAAGTACTTGGGGGGCTTGGCTATAATGTAGCTCGCAAGGATGGCTATTTTGATGAAAATACTCTAGAAGCAGTAGACAAATATCGTGAGACGAATAAATTGGAAGTAAATTCAAAGCTTGATGAGTTATTCTTTCAGAATATGACTAACACAATTAACAATTATAAGTCTAGAAAAGAGAACGATCAACAGTTACAAATGGGAGTAAGTTATATAATTCATAAGTTAAATAAATAACTTGATACAATAAACCTATACGGAAGTTCTCCTCGTTTGATACAATAATAGTTACACTATGTTACGAGCGAGGAGGATGCGTATGGTACAAGAAATATTAATAGAATTGGTAAAAGGAATAGGACGATTCTTCCTTCATCCAGCCGTATATATTACGCTTCTTTTTTCTGTGTTAATCGGATATTTTCGAGTAAAAAGAGAGAGAAAACAGTTCCGAGCTAGAATTCTTTGGGGCTGGACAGAGGCCAAGCATTTCTTGTTAGACGGTTATGTATGGGCAATTATTATATCTGTTATAAGTGTAGCAGCGGGTTTAGTTGTACCTTCTTCATGGTTGATGGTCTATAGTGTATGGATGATTATTTTTGTGATACTCTTTATGTATCAGGCTGGTTCTGCGATATATGCAATCGCATTAGGAGCAGTTACTTTATATATCATGTACTTGTATGAGTGGTCCTTCGAATTATTGACATGGGATTTTATTGGACAAGATATATTTAGTGAAATGATCGTACCGATTGCTATTTTAGCAGGATTGCTATTAGTGGCTGAGGGATTCATCATTCAAAAGCATGGAGCAACTAATGCGTCACCTAAATTGGTAAAAACGGCAAGAGGCAGCGAGGCAATGGAATATGTAACCAAACGACTTTGGTTGTTACCGATTCTATTAGTCATACCGGGAGATGTTATACATACATATCTACCCTACTGGCCGCAGTTTACTTTAGGAGAATCAACGTTTTCTTTAATATTGTTCCCATTTGTGATAGGTTTCCAACAAAAAAGCAGGCATTCGTTGGCAGAGAAATTTTTCCCTCACTATGGAAAAAGAGTTTGGCAGTTAGGAATAGTAGTGACGGTCATCGCTGCTTTTGGCTATCTAGAACCACTTATAGCTATAATTGCGGTGGGATTAGGAGTTATAGCGAGACTATTAATATCTTATATTGAATATACAAAAGAGCGTAATGGTTCGTATGCCGTTTCACCTCAATCTAATGGAGTGATGATTGCAGGTGTGCTATCGGACTCTCCAGCAGAAAAAATGGGCTTAAAAATTGGAGAATGCATCGTTAAAGTAAATGGACAAAAAGTAACAGATGAGCAAGAGCTATACGAAGCCGTCCAAATCAATGCAGCTCATTGCAGATTAGAAGTATTAGATCACAATGGAGAGCTACGATTGAGACAGCATGTTTTGTTTAGACACGATCATTACAGACTAGGATTAATCTTAGTAAGGTAGGAGAAATAATGGAAACTTTATCTATACCAACACAAGTGATACTGGCTATCGTGACACCTGCTTTATTAGTTGTGCTATTTACTCGCATAACCTTCAACCGCTATGTTGCCCTATTACTAACTGTCGCGCTATTTGCAGCATCGGTCTATGCAGGATACACCCATCGTTGGTGGATATACATTTTAGATGCAGCATCCCTGACAGTTGGATTCTGGTATGCAAGCCATATGAAAGCACGCGACAAAAAATCCGCCTCATGAAGGCGGATTTTTTATTTTGCTTTTGGTGAAAGGAATTGGGAAAGGGAAAGACCCACATCATAGTGCAAGGAACTTTGGTAAGTGCAAGGTTGTGAGTCATCACTGCAAGGTTTGAAGCGAATACCGCAATGTTTATAGTGATCTGTGCAAGGTTATTAGTGATTACTGCAATGTTTACTCTCATCTGTGCAACGTTAAAGTAATATTGCAAAGCTATTAATTATCTTCTGGGTTGGGGGGAACCATTTGTAGATACTTGTTTATCTGCAACACTACTCATCAAACGCGCAACAGTTTCCTCCGTTTGCGCAACACTTTGGGAGAAACACGCAACAGTTATCGCAATCTCTGCAACAGTTTGGCAGAATGCGCAACACTTTGGGAGAAACACGCAACAGTTATCACAATCTCTGCAACACTTTGGCAGAATGCGCAACACTTCTCATAAACCAGCAACACTCCTACCATACATCCCTACACACTCAACTTTACCTACCTATTATCGAGCCGGCTATTCCTCAATTTCCACCGGTTTTCTTAGCTAGCGCTACTTCGTGGTCCTTGCGGATGTTGTGTAGCAATTCTGCATCTGTGAGGATGCGGTAGCCAGTGGAGGCTAGAGCTTTGGCGCCTTTGATGAGTGCCTCGTTACCTAGCTGGGATTTAGCTGCTTCCCGAAACTCGATTGTGTGACCAACTAAATCATCAGGGCCAATCTTGATATGCGGGTGGGCAGTAGGGACTGCGTAGCTAATATTTCCAGCATCTGTGGAGCCTTTTCCTTTTCGTTTTTCCGTATGCACGAATTCTCCCACTGCTTCTAGTTCGGAATGTAGGATTTCGTCCAATTTTGAATTTAATACAAAGTCCTGAACCTCGTTTTGGAATCGCTCAATTCTTACCGAGGCACCGGTTGCTAACGCTGCGCCGTTAGCGATAGCATGAACCTTTTGTGCTACTTCCTCTGTATGTTTCCAGCTTTCAGCGCGGATATAAAAGCGGGCTGAGGCATAATCGGGTATGATATTCGGTGCATCACCTCCGTGAGTGATAATGCCATGAATACGTACATTGCTTGGCAACTGTTGACGAAGGGCATTAATACCATTGAATAGCAGAATGACTGCATCTAGAGCGTTTATTCCTTGCTCTGGAGACCCAGATGCATGTGCAGCTTTACCGTAAAAATGAAAGTCTAGTGGATCTACAGCCAATGTCTCACTAGTTAAAGATGTTTTCCCGGAAGGGTGAATCATTAATGCGACATCTACATCCTTTAAGAAGCCATGCTTTACGAAGCTTCCTTTTGCACTTCCATTGGGGCCACCTTCCTCGGCAGGGGTTCCTAGTATGACCACGTTGCCACCTGTAAGGGGAAGTGCCTCTGCTAGAGCAATACCAGCTGCTACGCTAGTAGTGCCGATAATATTATGACCACAGGCATGACCGATGCCTGGAAGAGCATCATACTCGGCTAGATAAGCTACAGTAGGACCTTCTTTTACTCCTTTTTTTATAGCATAGAAGGAGGTTTCATGACCTGCAACGGCAGTAGTTACCTCAAAGCCAGCGTCACGTAGCAACTTAATATGCTTGGCACTAGCAAAGAATTCCTGATTACCAATCTCCGGGTTAGCATGAATCTCCTGGCTGACTTGAATATACAGTTCTTTATTTTCCTCAATTGACTTAATCAGAAGTTCTTTCGGTTCTTTTACAATACTCATCTTTTTTCCTCCTTATATTTTCATTTATTTATTTCAATAGATTTTCAAATGTCTCATCTAGTTGTTCCTGAGTTAAAATTACTAGAGATGAGCCACCCTTCGTGTCCTCAGTGATTGCTTTTTGAATGTCTTCCTCTTGATAAAGTTCGACGATGCGAAGATAGGCTTCGTTGTCTTTGTCTTCTCCGCGAGCTGCTATTAAGTTAACGTAAGGATAGATAGATTCATCTTCTCCAGCCTCTCTATAAATAGGATCTTCTCCAGGGGAAAACCCAGCCTGGCCGGCAACGCCATTATTGATAATGGAGGCAGCAACGTCCGGTAATACTCGTGGAGTTTGTTGAGCAACCATTGGAATGATATCTAAATTTAATGGGTTTTCTACAATACCAGTGGGATCTCCGAATAGGCCAAAATCATCTGATAATGTGATGAGCTTTGCAGACTCTAAAAGACGAAGAGCACGCGCTTGGTTAGCTGGGTCATCTGGGATAGCAATTTTATCTCCTTTTTTTATTTCATTTATGTCTTTAATTTTTTCCGAATAAACTCCTAAAGGTGCAAACATTGTAGAGCCGATTGGAACAATATCATTGCCACTTTCCTTCACGTATTGGGATAGGAAGGATAAGTGTTGGAAAGCATTTAAATCGATATCTCCTTGAGCCAATGCATTATTCGGTAATGTATAATCTGCAAATTCTACTAGTTCAATTTCAATACCTTCCTTAGCAGCTTTCTTCTGTAAAATTGGCCATTGAATGCCATCTGAACCATTTACACCAATTTTCACTTTAACTGTATCTTTATCTGTAGCAGCAGATGAGTCACCACAAGCCGTCAGTATTAAAGCAGTTATTAGAGCGAAAAATAATAAACTAAATTTTTTCATCGAAATCTCTCCTTATCTTCTCATGAATTTTTTTGACAAAGCATTTCCTAACCATTGCGCAAGCTGAACAAGAATAATAAGAATAATGACTGTTACGAGCATTACGCTTCCGTCAAAACGCTGATAGCCGTATGTCATAGCAATATGACCGAGACCACCGCCACCAACAGTTCCTGCCACTGCTGAAAAGTCTATTAAGCTAACAGTTATAAATGTTAATCCTAGGATAAGAGGCCCTAAAGCTTCAGGGATTAATACCGTAAATATAATGCGTAAGGGACTTGCTCCCATTGCTTGCGCTGCTTCAATAACACCCGGATCTATACTAACTAAGTTATTTTCAACTACTCTAGCAATCGAAAAACTCGCAACAATTGTCATGGGGAAAATTGCAGCTGCTGTACCTATTGTTGTTCCCATTACTAATCTTGTAAGCTGTGAAATAGCTACTAAAAAAATAATGAAAGGTATCGGACGTATGATATTGATCAAGATATTTAAAACTTGAAAAACTAATTTATTTTCTAATATGTTCCTTTCACGTGTGACAAACAACAGTAATCCAATCGTTATTCCTAAAATAGAGCCGAATATAAGGGTGGCGATTACCATTATGATTGTTTCGCCTGTCGACTCCACAATTCTTGGCCAAAAAGTACTCCAATCAACCTTCATGCTTTGCCACCTCCTTTATATCCACAATAGTTTCTAACTCTGCAATCGCATGTTGAATAGCTACTGGATCACCTTCGAACGAGATAACTAAGTCTCCAAACAGTCTTTCCTGCAATTCGCGTATAGAGCCGTATACAATATTAAAATGAACCTTGTGCTTCTGAGTTATATGCGATAAAACCGCTTCGTTAGTGATCTCTCCTTTAAAAATCACTCGGTAGAAGCCATTGCCACCTCGAGCACGCCATTCCTCTAATATCCTTGGGGAGGGAAGGTCCTGCTGTACTGATTGGATAAAACGCTGTGAGGTAAGGTGCTGTGGTTCGGTAAAGACATCGAACACATCTCCCGATTCAATAACCACACCGTCCTCCATCACTGCTACTCTTTGGCAAATGGACTGGATAACGTGCATTTCATGAGTAATCAATAAAATGGTTATACCAAATTCTTTATTGACCTTTTTTAGAAGTCTAAGTATTTCACCAGTAGTTTCTGGATCTAAAGCTGATGTCGCTTCATCACAAATTAAAATATCTGGGGAAGTTGCTAGTGCACGAGCTATTCCTACTCTTTGCTTTTGTCCCCCAGATAGCTGACTTGGATAATCCTTTGCCTTGTCAGAGAGGCCTACAAAACTTAATAGCTCATTAACACGTGTATTAATTTCACTTTTACTAAGACCAGCAAGCTTTAATGGGTAAGCGATATTACCAGCAACTGAACGAGAATGGAATAGGTTAAAGTTTTGAAAAATCATGCCGATATTTCTTCTTCTAGTTCGTAGTTCTTTTGAAGACAAAGAATTTACATCAATGTCCTGAATAAATACGGAGCCCTTAGATGGGCGTTCTAACATATTCACTAATCTAAGGAGTGTACTTTTCCCAGCTCCACTAAACCCAATGATGCCAAATATTTCTCCTGCATTAACTTTTAGAGAGACATTTTTAACGGCATGCACCTCCCGTTTGCCAAGACGAAAAGTCTTGGAAACATTTTTAAACTCAATCATTTATAACAACCTCCTTAGGCATCATCATTCGTTACAGACAAATGATAGTCATCTACCTTTCTATCACGAGAAAAAAGAGCTTCCATTTTCTTATCTAATAAACGATAAGAAAAAGAAAGCTCTTCAAAATATACGAAAAACCAACTTTTCTCATCTTTCAAGCATTACGCTTGCAGGAGTTGGCACAGTATTCAAATGAACCTGTTGCCGAAACGTCATGGGGCCTGATCCCTCGGTTTCTCTAGATAAGAAAGTGATGTGCTATTTAATTGTTGTAAGAATTGTTTTCAACTTTAAACAATCAAAACCTAGTAGTCAAGTATATTTAAAAAGTAAAATAATTCAGACTATTAAAATAATAAACTATAAATGGCTAAAAATCCTATAGTACCTAAGACGACAATCATTACGTTTTGAAACAAAAAAGCAAGCGCAAAGGCAACAATAGAACCAAAGACACCAAATAATATATTGCCTTCTTGTATGTATATAACAGCAGGAAATATCAATGCCCCTAAAACAGCATAGGGGATATTACGTAAAACACCAGAGATAACAGGAGGAAGCTCCTTACCTTCCAAGAAGGTTAAAGGGAACGCCCGAGGGATATAAGTCACAATTGCCATACCAAGAAGCATCCACCAATACCAACCACTCATTCATTAAACTCCTTTCGGCAAACTTTTTTGTTTTCTTGCATAAACGATTTCAACTATGATAGAAGAAGCAAGAGTCGCAACCAAAATGGACCATCCAGTCGATAGCAAGCTAGTCCAATAAAAAAAAGCATTAATTAGCGCGGCTATTAGGGCTAACATAACAACTTTTCGGTTACCCTTCATAGATGGGACCAATAGACCGATGAACATTGCATATAAAGCGATGGCCATAGCCGCTTGAAGGAAAGCAGGAAGATTTGCCCCGATAACATGACCTATCGCAGTGAAAACAACCCAACTAGTATAAGCAATAACGACAACACCAAATGCGAAGGGGGTTGGAATCTTGTCTTCTTTCTTAGTAGCAAGAACAGAGAAGGCTTCATCTGTAATTCCAAAAGCATAAATTCCTTTGATCCATCTTTTTTCACTTTGCATCTTTTCATTCAATGATGCCGTCATAAGGAAGTGACGAATGTTTACAACAAAAGTATTTAACACAATTAAAATCGGATCTACCGATTTTGTGATAAGAGTCAAAGACATGTATTGAGCAGCTCCCGCATATACAAAGAGGCTCATGGCAGTTGCCTCTAACAGAGATAATCCAGACGTTTTTGCCAAAAGCCCGAAGGTTAGTGCAACAGGAAAATATCCGATAGCGATGCTTGATCCATCTCGGAGTCCATTTACAAAATGCTTATTCACAAAATATTCACATCCTTTTTACATAATGAAAAAATTATACTATAAGAAAATAGTTTTATGTATAAAATAAAAGGGAAAAGTACAAATATACATAGGCGGAGGAGAGAAATATGCCAGATTGGTTTTCTTTAGACACACTCACTAATTTAACGCATGACTATCGGGCGCTCGGACCGATATTTGGTATCCTACTGCCCTTTCTAGAAGCTTTTTTACCATTTTTACCTCTAGTGGTGTTTATTGTGGCAAACGTAGCAGCCTATGGGTTGTTATTTGGTTTTTTAATATCGTGGGTTGGTTCCTTCGTTGGAGCTTATACAGTATTCTTAGTCATTAGAAAATATGGACGAGCACGCGTATTAGGTTTTATAACTAGGCATGAAAGAATACAAAAATTAATATTATGGGTAGAGAGAAATGGTTTTGGTCCACTATTCTTATTGATATGTTTTCCTTTCACTCCTTCTGCCTTGGTAAATATAGTAGCTGGGTTGTCAAATATTAAAAAGCATACATATTTATGGACGGTAGCATCCGGTAAACTGATCATGATTTTTGTTGTGAGCTTTATCGGGTCTGACCTTAAAGCACTTGTGACCCAACCAATTCGAACAGCAATAGTTGTTATTGTCATTGCAATATTATGGTTCATTGGAAAGCGAGTGGAAAAAAGAATTGAAAAGAAAGTAGAAGATGATTTTAGAGGCATCAAGGCCAAAAGAAAGAGAAAAAGAGGAGAGACATTTGAGTAAATTAAAGCAGGAGACAATTGAATGGGTAATTGCCATAACAATTGCTGTAGCTATAGTACTCGTAGTTCGACTGTTTATTGTAACTAATTATGAAGTTAGTGGTAAGTCAATGATGCCCACGCTTTCAGATCAAGACAGGGTCCTAATTAGTAAGATTTCACCGATTAACCGCATGGACATAATTATTTTTAACAATGGAGAAGAAGATTTCGTCAAACGTGTCATTGGTGTACCTGGAGATACGATTAAATATGAAAATGATGAACTATTCGTAAACGGAAAAAAGGTAGATGAGCCTTTTTTAAAGGGTAACATCGCATATAATAATCCAGACGAGCATTTTACAGAAGACTTTGAATTATATGATTTAACGGGTTATAAAACTGTACCCAAAGGTAAACTATTTGTACTTGGGGACAATAGAATGGCCAGTCTCGATAGCCGCTATTTTCATTTTATAGATAAAGATGAAGTTATTGGTGAAGTAAAGATGAAGTATCTTCCAATAGCTGATGCCACGTTTAATTTTTCATCCGAATAATTTCCCTCACTCGATTATGTTTTGTACAATGAGAGTAGGGAATTATTCGGTTTTTTTATGAAAGGAGCTAGTTTAGCTTGTCATTACGAATTATTAGTGGTCGATCGGGCTCTGGTAAAACAAAATTTATGCAGGAAGAAATCGTCCAAACAGTAAAAGCGGCTCCGATTGGAGACCCTATTTTTTATATAGTTCCTGACCAAATGTCTTTTTCCAGTGAATATGACTTGGCTGCAGACTCAGGGTTAAGCGGAATCATCCGTGCTCAAGTGACCACCTTTAAACGTCTTGCCTGGCGTGTCCTTCAGGAAACAGGGGGAATCGCAAAAGAAGAGATTAGCGGTTTCGGTTATCGAATGCTCATCCGTAGCTTGCTAGAGGAAAATAAAGAGGAATTCACTTTATTTAAGCGTGCCTCTACTAAACGGGGATTCACAGATCAAATAGAGGTTTTACTAAAGGAGTTTAGTCGGTATTGCTTAGATTATTCTTCGATGAGCAATGCAGTTAGTGACTTAAGGGCTGTAGATGCGCCTCAAACATTGTTAGACAAATCATCTGACATCATGATGATGTTAGATTTAATAGAACAGAAGCTAGGAACGAGTTATGTAGATGGAGAGGGATATTTAACTCTGCTTGCCAATAAGATAGAAGACTCGTATTTACTAGAAACTGCTGAAATTTATATTGATGGTTTTACCTCTTTTACAACAAGAGAGCTTGAAATCATTCAAGCGTTGATGAAGAAAGCAAGAAGAATTTCTATCGCTTTTCCACTAGGGAGCCTGTCTGATGCTTATGATGAGCAATCCTTGTTCTTTCAGCCTGCCAATACAGCAGTTAGATTAATAGAGATGGCTCAGTCAGTGGGTGTAGAAGTTGAGAACACAGTTCATTTTAGCGAGCAAAGAAGGTTTGTTGCTGCGGAGCTAGCTCATATCGAAGCAAACTTTGATCAATTGCCACCAACAGAAATTGTCTCTAAAGGAGCTTTAAGGCTTACAGAGGCGATGAATAAACGTGCAGAAATTCATGCGGTAGCTAGACATATCAGAGACTTAGCTCAGTTTAAAAGCGTTAGATATAACGAGATTGCTATATTGCATCGTGATGCAGAAAACTATGAAGGACTAATTGAGACAACTTTTCCGCAATATGAAATTCCATTTTTCATAAGTAAAAAGAAATCCATGCTACATCATCCTCTCATCGAGCTTAGTAGAACAGTTTTAGAGATTATTCGAACGGATTGGAAATATGAACCCATGTTCCGGGCGATTAAGACTGATCTCTTTTTTCCGCTAGATGCGCCTAAAACGATGTGGAGGGAACGTGCGGATCGCTTAGAAAATTTTGTTTTGTCTTTTGGTATATACGGCGATCGTTGGTTTGATGAACGAAGATGGACTTATAAAAAGTATCGTGGATTGGAGTTTTATTCGAAAGTCCAGACTGATGAAGAACTAAGTATACAAGCGGAGATCCATGCAGTAAGAGATGTTCTCATTCAACCTATTAAGAAGCTGGCCGATTCCTTAGGCGAATGCAGTACAGGAAAAGAAATAGCCACCGCACTCTATACCTTTATGGAATCCTTGCAGGTTTATGAAAAATTGCAAAGTCTCAAAAAAGCGGAGGAGGAGAGCGGACAGCTATTGTTGGCTACAGAGCATGACCAGGCATGGAACGATTGGGTCGATGTGCTTGACCAGTTTGTTTTAATGTTTGGGGAGAAAGAAATGTCACTAGAGGAAACGATGAAAATCCTCGATGAAGGCTATGACCAGCTGACCTTTTCTCGAATTCCTCCTACAATAGATCAGGTAATCGTAGGAAACGTAGATACCGCGCGTCTGACAAATATAAAAGCTGTATTTGTAGTAGGTGTAAACGATGGCGTGTTCCCAAAAAGAATAGATCATGAGGGGTTGCTATCCGATACTGAGCGGGAATGGTTTACTAAAGTAGGCTTTGAGCTAGCGCCAACCTCTCGGATGAGATTGCTCGATGAAAATTATTTGACGTATAAAGCTTTTGCAACTCCTTCTCATTATTTGTATGTATCTTATGCTATTGCGGATAGTGAAGGGAAGGCTCAGCTGCCTTCTATGTATATTAGCAAGCTTCAACAGTTAGTAGATGGTGTTCCATTGGAATTAGCTGTAATCGATCCTTCTGATATTAAAGATCAGAGCTTTGATATCACATTAATTAGTCATCCTAGAACAACTCTGGCATATTTGTCGATGCAGCTCCGTCAGGCTTTACAAACCGGTGAATTGGCGGATGCATGGCAGGCAGTGTATCACTATTATATGGAGGACCCATACTGGTCCACGCTCTTAAAGCGGATTATTAGACCGATGCTTCGTGGAAACAAAACCGAGCTGTTGTCTCAGGATATAACCGCTGCGTTATACGGTGAAACTATCAATTCAAGCGTTTCGCGTGTTGAAAAGTATTATAGCTGTCCTTTCGCTCATTTCGCAGGCTACGGACTAAAGTTGGAGGAGCGAGCAGAGTATCGCTTGGAGGCACCAGCTATGGGGGACTTATTCCATGCTGCTATGAAGTGGATATCTGACGAGACATCACGCTTAAATTTAACGTGGGGCCAGCTAACTAAAGCAGAGTGCACGCAGCTTGCAAAGAAGGCTGTAGACCATATAGTTCCGGTCTTTGTACATCAGCTCTTGTTAAGTACAAATAGATATCGTTACATTCAACGAAAATTAGAGCAGATAGTAGGCAATACCTTAGTGGCATTAAGCAGACATTCACAAGTATCTAGCTTCGTGCCCATTGCCATTGAAGCTGGATTTGGTCCAGGTGAGATATTACCACCTATGGAAATTCCATTAAAAAATAGCCGTAGAATGCAGTTACGAGGAAGAATTGACAGGGTCGACGCTGCAAACGTGAATGGTAATATGTTCATGCGAATTATAGATTACAAGTCATCTAAGAAAGGCATTGATTTGAATGAAGTATATCATGGTATATCACTTCAGCTTTTAACCTATTTAGATGTAGCAGTAGAAAATGCAAAAATTTGGTTGCAAGAGGAAGCTGAACCAGCAGGTGTGTTATACGTGCATATGCATAATCCATTTATTCAAAGCCAGAAGGAACTTGAAGACACAGAGCTACAGGACGCTATTTATAAGTCATATAAGATGAATGGCTTGCTTTTGGATGATCCGGAGGTAGTTATGGAAATGGACGAGCAAATAGATGGATTTTCAAAAGTGATACCGGTTCGCATGAACAAGGATGGGAATCTATCTAAATCCTCCTCCAAAGTAGTAGAACCAGAACAAATGAAACTTTTACAATCCTTTGTCCGTAAAAAACATGAACAAGCCGGTAACGGTATGAATGCGGGAGACACTCGAGTTTATCCGTATGTCATGAAGGACAAGATGCCATGCCAATACTGCTCATACAAAAGTGTATGTCAATTTGACCCTCAGGACCCGGAGCAAAAGGTTCGAGTGATTAAAGTAGAAAAACCAGACGTTATAACGGAAAAGATTCAAAAGGAGATGAGTACAAATGAAGATTCCTAACATGCCGGCCGATTTAACATGGACCCCGGCACAGTGGAAGGCAATCTGGGCTACTGGTTCAGATGTATTAGTAGCAGCTGCCGCAGGTTCTGGTAAAACAGCTGTACTCATCGATCGACTTATCCAGAAAGTAATTGCAAAAGAAAATCCGATTAATGTGGATGAGTTACTAGTAGTAACATTCACAAATGCTTCCGCAGCAGAAATGCGTCATCGAATGAGAGAGGCACTAGAAAAGGCAATCGTCCTAGATCCAGATTCTACTCATTTGAGAAAGCAGCTGACTTTGTTAAACAAGGCGCAAATTTCCACCTTGCATTCGTTTTGCTTAAATATCGTAAGGCAATATTCATATATGCTCACGATTGATCCTGGCTTTCGAATAGCGGACGATACAGAGGCTGCACTAATGAGAGATGATGTATTGGCAGAAATTCTAGAAGAAGCATATCAAACAGACAATCCAGAAGCCATGTATTTGTTGTCCGATAGCTTTACTTCAGACCGTGATGATCAATCGATTGAGGTTATGATAGACAAACTATACAGCTATGCTCGTGTTCATCCGGAGCCAAGTAAATGGCTATTAGCAATTCCAAAGGAATACGAATTAGATGAGCAGATGACTATTGATGAGCTTCCGTTTATTGAACCATTGAAGCTTGCTTTGACTTATCAGTTGGAGGAAGCAATTGCCGTATCAGATGAAATTAAAAGACTTGCTAATCTTCCGAACGGACCAGCCCCACTTGCCGATACTGCTATTAACGATCAAACCCTAATACAGGAAGCAGTCCGCTTGTTAAAAATGGGTACTTGGCAAGAAGTGTATTACTATTTTCAAGGGTTAAAATGGGGAAAAGCAGCATCTATTCGAAAAGATTCCTGCGATGAGGTGCTCAAAAAGCAGGCAGCGAATAAACGAAATAAAGTGAAAAAGATCGTAAATGATCTTAAGGATAAATATTTTACCCGTACACCTGAACGCTTATTAGAAGAAATGCGTCTAATGGCACCTCATTTAAAAACCTTAGTAGATTTGGCAATCTCTTATGGGGAAAGATATACTGCTGCAAAAAATGAAAAAGGTTTAGTGGATTTTTCTGACTTGGAGCATTATGCTCTGGAAATATTAACGGAGCGCGATGAGGAAGGTAATTTAATGCCTTCTGCTATAGCGGAGGATTACCAAGCTCGCTTTAAGGAAGTACTGGTCGATGAATATCAGGATACAAACAGACTCCAAGAGACAATTCTACAGCTAGTTAAGAGTGGAGAAGAACTCACGGGAAACATGTTTATGGTAGGAGATGTAAAGCAGTCCATCTATCGATTTAGACTTGCCGAGCCGATGCTTTTCTTAGGGAAATATCGAAAATTTAAAGAAGAGCCCTATGACTCAGGAGTTAAGATAGATTTAAATGCCAACTTCCGTAGCCGTCAAGAGGTATTGCACGGAACAAACTATATTTTTCAGCAAGTAATGGGAGAAAGTGTTGGAGAAATTGACTACGACGATGCTGCTTCCTTGAAGCCACAAGCTCCTTATGATGATAGAGATGCGGCCATTGAACTCGCCTTGCTATATGAGGTAGAAGATGGCAACGCAGAATCAGAGGAAGATGAGGATGATTTTAAAACAGTTGACGCTGAGGAGGAGTTAAAAAAATCTCAGGCAGAGGCTCGTTATATTATTTCTAAGATAAAAGAAATGATTGGCAGCGGTCATACTGTCTATGATCCGTGGAAGAAAAAAGAACGGCCGTTACAGTATAGCGACATCGTTATTTTAATGCGCTCCATGACTTGGTCTCAAGAAGTCAACGAGCAATTTAAGGAAGCAGGTATTCCATTGTACGCGGAGCTTTCTAAGGGTTACTTTGAGGCAGTAGAAGTACTAATCATGCTACATACGCTGCGAACAATTGACAATCCATATCAGGATATCTCACTAGCTTCTGTTTTGCGTGCTCCATTCGTAGGCTTAACAGAATCTGAATTAGCTTTAATTAGACTAGCAGCGCCTAAGGAGCCTTTCTATGAGGCATTAAAAGTATTTGTCTCAAGTGGGGGTGCAGGACTGACAGTAGAAACTGCAGAGAAGTTGCAAAGATTTCTTCTGCAATTTGAGGATTGGCGGAATCTAAGTAGAAGAGGATCTCTAGCAGATTTAATCTGGCAAATATATTTAGATACACATTATTACGAAATTGTAGGATCTATGCCAAACGGTAAGCAACGACAGGCAAATTTGCGTGTTTTGCATGACAGAGCAGTAACTTATGAAAAGACCTCGTTCCGTGGTCTCTTCCGTTTCCTTCGCTTTATTGATCGTATGAGAAAACGTGGGGATGACCTGGGAGCTGCTCGTGCTATCAGTGAGAAAGAAAATGTTGTTCGATTAATGACAATTCATTCCTCTAAGGGTCTCGAGTTTCCTGTAGTCTTTTTAGCAGGCATGGGCAGACCGTTTAACCAAATGGATTTCAATGAGTCGTATTTATTTGATCAAAACTTTGGGTTAGCAGTAAAGGCGATTGACCCTATAAAGCGTATTTCTTTTACCTCGTTACCATTTCTTGCGATTAAGGAAAAAAAACAGATGGAGCTAAAGGCAGAGGAAATGCGAGTTCTATATGTGGCGATGACCCGTGCCAAGGAACATTTATATTTAGTTGCTACGATCAAGGACCTGACAAAAACATTGGAAAAATGGGAGGATTCTCAAACACTGCTGAGCGATGAAATGATCCCTGACTATGTACGAGCTAAAGCAAAAGGTTATTTAGACTGGATTGGTCCAGCCCTTGCTCGTCATCCAGACTATAAACAACTATCTGAAGTAAACGAGGCCAATTTATTGGAGGGTCCATCTAAATGGAACATTATCGCTAAGCATATAGAAGAGTTTAAAGTCCAACATGTAGAGGAAGAAAAGGAGCAAGTAACGCTTTCCGAACTCATTAAAACGGAAGAGCCAGCGATGTTAGAGGATATCAAAAATATATTTGACACAATTTATCCATTTGAGGTTTCTACCCACAAGCGTTCAAAGCAATCAGTAAGTGACATGAAAAAACTTCAACTTTTGTTAGAGCGTGAAGATGAAGAGTTTTTTGGTCCAACTACAAACACTTTAAGTGACAAGACAGCAAAACGACCATTCTTTTTGCAACAGGAAGAGAAGCTGACTGGTGCCGAGGCTGGTACCGCTGTCCATGCATTCATGCAAAACGTAGATTTAGAGGAAAAGAAAACGTCGGAGCAAGTTTTAGCTTTTGCTGAGCGTTTAAAAGAGAGAGAGATATTAACTGCTGCGGAGCAAGCGGCAATAGACCCAAACAAGATGGTTCCATTCTTCCATTCAGAAATAGCGGATCGATTGAGAGCAGCTACACAAGTAATGAGAGAATTTCCTTTCACATATGCTTTAGTTGATCCAGATGGTGACAAGCAAATTATTCAAGGGGTTGTAGATTGCTTGTTTCAAGAAGAAGATGGTCAATGGGTGCTGCTAGATTATAAGACAGATAGAGTAAAACATCTGCAAAATAATGAAGATCATTTAGTTCAGGAATTGAAAAATAGATACGAGCTACAGCTTTCCTTGTATGCAAGGGCTATTCAAGACATCATGCAAGTAGGGATAAAAGAAAGAGTTCTATATCTATTTGACATAAATAAAACTGTAACACTTTAGGGGGAAATTTGGTGATTATACCAACGCAAGAGAAAGAAAGAATCATATCCATTGATGTAATGAGAGGATTTGCTTTATTAGGTATTTTTGTCGTCAATATGTTGTTTTTTCATGGTCCTTATATTTATGTGAATCCATATGACTGGTATCAGACCCCAGGCGACCAAGAAAGCTATAAGTGGATTGATATTTTTGTACAGGGCAGTGTTTATCCTTTGTTTTCAATGCTATTTGGATATGGATTAGCGATGCAGTTTATGAAATCGGAGGAAAAGGGAACATCCTTTAACCGACTAGCAGTTAGAAGGCTGTTAATATTGCTAGGAATCGGATGTATTCATGCTTTTCTTATTTGGTCTGGTGATATATTAATAACTTATGCCCTAGCAGGATTGTTGTTAATTGTACTGATGAAATTGAAGCCGATTTGGTTGTTTTTAATCAGCGCATTATTATTTTTAATACCAAATGGCTTGTTGAGTGGGCTTTTATACTTTTTAGTAAAAGCGGCTCCAGAGGAAGCTACTCTTTATACAGGAATTCAAGAAGTAGAGAATTCCATCGTCGCATTTTCCCAAGGCTCTTGGTTTGATGTATCTAGCCAAAGAATTACTGACTGGCTTTATATGCAAGGGTACGGATTAAATATAGTGCTAATTATATGTACAATTCTTCCACTTTTGATGGTGGGAGCGGCTGCAGCAAAGCTGAAGTTAATAGAACGAGCAAGAGAGCTAAAGCTTTTCTGGATTATCACCATATTGATAACAATGGCATCAGGTACAGCTATTAAGTGGCTTCCGTTTAGTAAAGGCGATGACTTGTTTACAATGACAGTACAGGATACGTTTGGCGGACCACTTCAGGCAATTGCATACGGAGGGATTATTGCTTTAATCTGTGCAATACCTATTATTGGGAAAATACTTTCGCCGTTCGGAAAAGCAGGAAGAATGTCGATGACGATTTATCTAATGCAATCTATTATTGCAACGACTATTTTCTATAGCTATGGCTTCGGATTATATGGTCAAGTAGATGTGGCAACAGGTACATGGATGGCAGTAGGTATTTATGTAATTCAAGTTATATTTGCAGAAATTTGGTTCCTTAAATTTAAACAAGGGCCTGTGGAAGCATTGTGGAGAAAACTGACTTATTCAAAAATTTAATTCGAAAAAGATGAAAATAAAGGTTATTTGTAATAGACTATACTAATAGATTCAAATTTCTTTAGAGGAGTGTTTATGGATGAAGCTATTGTCATACCGAGTAAACGATAAAATTTATTTTGGACCAAAAGTGAAAAAGGAAGAGGCAGTATGGGATGTTCTTTCTATTCAAGAAGAACTACAAGTGTTACCGAACTTTCCAGCTACTATTGTCCAAGGTGTCAGTTTCGGGATGGATTTTATTGAACAGATTCGAGTTTTAGTCGAGACAGCTTTAAAAGAAGAGGATCCTAATCGTTTTAAACGCTCATTTACGGAAATTGAATGGTTATCACCTATTCCTCGTACTCCTAAAAATGTGATGGCTATTGGTAAAAACTATGCCGACCATGCAAAGGAAATGGGTGGAGTAGCAGAGGATTTCGTAGTATTCACTAAGGCTCCAACTTCCATTGCTGCTGACGAACAAACATTACCAGTTCATGCGGAGCTAACTTCCTCATTAGATTATGAAGGAGAGCTAGCAATCATTATTGGTAAGGAAGGGAAGAACATTCCTACTAAATTAGCTTACGATTATGTATTTGGATATACTATTGCAAATGATATTACAGCTCGTGACCTACAAAAGAAACATCAGCAATTTTTCCTTGGAAAAAGCTTAGATTGTTCATGTCCAATGGGTCCTTACGTGGTTACAAAGGATGAAATTCCAAATCCACAGGACTTAACAATTGTGACTAAAGTGAATGATGAAATCCGTCAAAACGGCGTAACATCAGACATGATATATTCTGTAGAGAATATTATCTGTGAAATTTCTAAAGTAGTGACACTTGAGCCAGGGGATGTCATTCTAACAGGAACGCCTGCAGGGGTTGGAAAAGGATTTAACCCTCCAAAATTTTTGAAATCTGGCGATATTGTGAAAGTTTCCATTGAAGGAATCGGAACGCTTGTAAACAAATTTGAGTAATGGTAGTTTAGAAGTGGTATATTAGAGATATATTAAAATTAACGTTGAGGTGAAACAATGGATTTCTTAGCAAGCACGCACTTACACATAACAACTTGGGTAGTAGCCCTAATCCTATTTTTGGTTGCTTTAGCAATGGCTAACCCGAAAGTAGTTCACATGATTTTGCGTTTAGACTATTTACTAATCATCATTACCGGAGTTGCTCTATTCATGAAAGGAATGGACTTTGGTGAAGGTATGCTTTATGGCTTGAAGTTTATAGCAGGCCTTCTAGTAATCGGAATGATGGAAATGACATTAGTTAAAAAGACAAAAGGAAAACCTTATACAACCTTCCTTGTGCTAGTGTTTGTATTTTTCCTTATCACGTTATTCCTAGGATTTAAGCTACCAATGGGTATCAATTTCTTAGCGTAACAAACAAAAGGCTCTCATCTTGAGAGCCTTTTTTATTTGTAAAAATTGAGCTTGAAAATTAATAATATAGGTTGTTTTTAAAAAAGTATCTTGTTCTACAGAATATAGTATAGTTGATTTCTGCTTTAGAAGGACGCTTTCTGCGGGGGAGAACGATAAGCCGGTCGAGTGTAATGTCTTATCTTGCTCACTCAACCCACCAAATATTTTATAATGAACCTTCAGAGTTAATACATTGTGCTTAGTGTTAAATTTACAATCACTAAATGGGAGTTCTTTTTAAGACACAGTTTGGACGAATACTTTTATATTTTTTTAGCTATTTCAGTATAAAACATAGCGATTAAAACGTAGCTTTGTTAAAATTAACGGTGATAAGTCTTGTTTTTTTGGGTATAAATAGACAAGATGATTTTATATGTTAACCCGATGTAGAGGAGGATTACCTTGAAACTTAAAAAATGGCTTGTTTCTATATTACTTATTAGTAGTCTATGGATAACGACAGCATATAGCGCTCAAGCGGAAACAGGTTCATCTATACATAATGAAAGTATTTATGACTTATATGTTGACCGATACTTTAACAGTACCGTAGCTAACGACTACAATGTAGATATTAAAGACCACCTTGCTTTTGCGGGGGGAGATTTTATAGGAATAATAGATAAGATGGATCATATAAGAGACATGGGATTTACTATTATCTCGATTGGTCCGGTTTTTTCCACTGAATCCTATGATGGAAAGGCAGTTTTAAATTTTAATGAAGTAGAAAAGCAATTTGGGACTTCTGAAGAGTTTGAAAAGCTTATTAAGACTACGCACGATAAAGAAATGAAATTAATGATTGAATTCCCATTGAATAATTACAGTGCTAACCATGCTTGGGCTTCAGAAGCAGATAAACAAGACTGGATAACTTCGACTGACAATGGAAAACTGACTTTAGACTTGAAAAATGAAGAAGTACAAGCAGCCTTAAAGGAAAGTATTGTTGAGTTTGCTACAAAATATAAATTTGATGGTGTTAAGCTATCAGAACTTGAAGGGGCTCCTACTGATTTTTTAAATGAATTAATAGAAGCATTAAAAGAAGTGCGTGACCCAATGTACATTATTGCATTAGAAGAGAGTGAGGCAGACTTTGATGTCAATTATTCAGAACAGCGAATGATTGATTTTAGGGATGCTTTTAAAAATACAGATTATCCTTCTGAGGTAATTGGCGCTACAGATTTCAATGATTTATTGATGATTGATAGTTTAACGTCTGAAAGATTTACTTATCATAGTGCATTGGAAAACATGTTTCCACCAACTCGTATTCGTACAGCAATTGGGACAATGCTGACTTTACCGGGAGTGCCTTATATGACGTATGGTACAGAGATTGCGATGAATGGACAAATTCCAGAAGAAAGTCATCAAATCATGAACTTTCGAGTAGATGAGGAACTCATTGAATATATTAAAGATATTAACTCTATTCGAGCAAAATCAGATACCATACGCTCAGGAGATACAGAACTATTAAAAAATGAAAACGGTTATGTTGTTTATAAACGTTCTTCAAATGATGAAACCTTTATTATTGTAATCAATAATACAAGCGCCACACAGCGAATTGATCTTTCTAGCGATATTGTTGGAGAAGATAAAGAGCTTAAGGGGCTTTTTGAATCAGATATCGTTAGGCCTTCAGATAATGGATCTTACCGTTTAGTTATTGACCGTGAAATAGTAGAAGTCTTCCAAGTAACAGAACGAAAAGGTCTAAACACAGCCTATATTGTTGCTATGGGAATCTCATACCTATTATTCATTGTTTTCCTAGTAGTAGTTTGGAAAAAAGGAAAACAAAGAAGAAGAGATGACGATCGTAAAAAAGCGAAATGAAAATAATGACTATCTCTTGGCTTATAGCTAAGAGATAGTTTTTTTATTAAGGATTTAATTAATTTGAAGGACTTCGAATTTTTTGTTTCAAGTATGAGCTGAGAATTCGAATAAGAGAATTTGTCATCATCTATAGAACTTATTCCTACAACTCAACATTTGATATTCTGATGAAAAGATTAAAGGGACGTGATAGTCACGTCCCTTTAAAATCATTTAGGCTCTGGATGAAGAGGAGGGAGGATTAACCAGCCCTTTTCCTTGCTCAATCTCAATAATTTAGCACCTAATTGCGCCTTTTTCATATGAAATTGACCATACATCATGCCGATGTCTTCTCTTGTGGAAATACCCATTGCTTTACTGCATGCTACCAAACCAGCAGCGCCATCAATAGCTAAAGCGGCAGCAATTTCAGGATCATTGAATCTAGCACCTGTAGGGATGTCCTCTAAATTTGCTACTGGTCGTTCAGGTGGAGCAGGAGGTAGTCCAATCCCATTTTCTTTCAAAATCTTTTCTAATTGTTTATTTTCTTCTTTCATGTCTTCAACAGAGTCTTCAATGATTTTCTTTAATTCGGTATCTCCAGTGTGGTTATAAAAAGTTTGGTGAGCTGCGATTAAACCTTGGTTTGTTGTTAGATTGGTCCAAATAGCAAACACTTCACCACAATGTAAAGGCTGTTCTTTTTGATTTCCAGATAAAATACCCATTATTTCACTCCATTTCAGCAAATGTCGACATAAGTCCAACTTATTATGTGCTAAGAGGTGTAAAATATCCTTACAAATAAAAAAGACAAATCTATTAATAGAAATGTCTTTTAAACTTTTAAGCTTCTTTATTTAAAAAGAACACAGAGATTGCTCCAGGTCCAGTATGTGCTCCGATAGTTGACCCTATCAGATGAATCTCTACATCTTCTGGTTGAAAGCGTTCTTGTATCATTTGTTTGAGCTCATTAGCTCTTTCTTCTACTTCGGCATGGCTAATGGCAACTACTTGACCTGCAAGATTTCCGCCACGTTCCTCGATTAATTCAATAATACGTTTCATCACTTTTTTTGTACCGCGTATTTTCTCGATTGGTACAAGTTTGCCATCTTCTACATGAAGAATTGGTTTAATATTTAAAAGTCCACCAATAAAAGCACTTGCTTTCGATACTCGACCACCACGTGCCAAATAATCTAAGTCATCTACCGTAAACAAATGCTCCATATTCTTAGCATTTCTTCTAATTTTATCTTCTATAGATGCTAAATCAAGACCTTCTTCTTTTAATTTAACTGCTTCCTTCACAAGAAGACCATATCCAAGTGAAGCACATTTGGAGTCGATTATCGTTAGTTTTAAATCGGGATAGGTTTCTAATAGTTGTTCCTTCATCATGACAGCCGTAGAGTATGTGCCAGATAGTTCAGAAGAGAAAGCTATGTATAGTCCCTCATCGCCTGATTTAGCTAACTCCTCAAAAATTCGAAGGAAGTGCTCTGGAGAAGCCTGAGAGGTTTTAGGCTGTTCACCTCTACGAATAGCCGCATACACCTCTGTAGATTCTATATCATTAATATCTTCATATTCTTTATTACCAACATGAACACGAAGAGGTGCTAGTTCAACTTGGCTTAACTCAAAAAATGACTTAGGCAAATCACAAGCACTGTCAGCAAATAATTTCATTTTAACCCTCCTAAAAATTGTGAATTTGTTAATTCAATTTTAATCTTTCTTTTAAGAACTCTGCAATACCATCTTCATTATTTGTGGAAGTAATTTCATTGGCTATGTTTTGAAGCGGTGAAATCGCATTTCCCATAGCTACTCCAACTCCAGCATATTCAATCATTTCAAGATCGTTGTCTTCATCTCCGAATGCAATAATTCTATCCTTAGGGATATTCAAATATTTAGAAACATGGTCTAAGCCTACAGCTTTATTTAAGCCATGCCTAACAATTTCAATAACATCCCATGGCGCACCCCATCTTCGATGGTCAATAACCTCTGCATGTACATCCCGTAAATGCTTCCTTACCAGGTCTACAGAATTTTCGTCAGCATGTATGAGAAGACTAGTAGGATCAGCTTTAAGAAAGGTACGTAAATCTCCAGTTGTTATTTGTGGATTTCCCAGTGCAAAGGCAGATAACATTTGTTCATCATGATAATGTAAGTATACGTCATCTAGAACTTCAGCGAGCATATTTTTTATAGAATAGCTCTGAACAGCTTCTACAACTTCTTTTACTACGTTTAGGCTTATCGGTTTGTGTATCATATCCCATGAACGATTATTTGGGTGATGAACAAAGGCACCGTTAAAATTAACTATTGGTGTAGTCAAGCCAAGCTCTCTATAGTACATTTCACTAGATCGAAAAGGTCTGCCTGTTGCAATCATAACTTCATGACCTTCACTCTTAGCTTTTAATAATGTAGTTTTAGTGTTTTCCGATATTACTTTTTCGTCTGTTAACAAAGTACCATCTAAATCTAATACAATTAAGTGACGTTCCATGAGAAAATTCCCCCTCTATTCTATATAAAGTTTATCTTGTTCCAAAGACAACGTCAAAATGTAGAATGTTGCGATTTTGTAAAAAAAGATTTGCTTTGTTAAAATAGTAATAATACAAATGAGGGGTGACTTAAATGATTACTAATTTAGAAAATTGGGGAGAAATTCCTGTCTTACATATATTTAATGATAACTTTGATAAAAATGCACCAGTAGTTTTTTTCCTACATGGATTTGAAAGTGGAAAAGAACATAATCTTCATTATGCGTACCAGTTAGTTAGTAAAGGCTGTAGAGTGATTATGCCCGACGCTCATTTACATGGAGATCGCGATATGAAGTTAGACCAAGTAGAAATAAGCCTTAGATTTTGGGAAATAGTTTTAACTTCCATAGAAGAGCTTGGTAAACTAAAGCAGGAACTAAGTACTCGTGGTTATGATAATGGACAAAAAATTGGGGTTGCTGGAACCTCTATGGGGGGCATAACTACTCTTGGGTGTTTAACTGCGTATCCTTGGATAGATACAGCAGCAATTATGATGGGTACTCCAGGATATGTAGAGTTAGCAAAAGCTCAAATTGAATTAATAGAAAAAAGAGGCTTTAAAGTTCCATTGAATGAAGAAGAAAAAAGAAAAATGTTTGAAACGCTGTCTGTATTTGATGCATCTAACCAAATAGAAAAGTTAGCAAACAAGCCGCTATTTTTCTGGCACGGTTCGAAGGACGAAGTAGTACCTTTTGCACCAACCTCGAAATTTGTTGATGATTTGATTGTAAAATACGGTGAGTCTCAGATTGAATTTATGAAGGAAAAAAATTCTGGCCATGCTGTTTCCAGAAAAGGTATGCTACGAGCTACAGAATGGCTAGCAAACTGTTTGGCATAAAAGCTACTTCTTTGTTATGATGAATGAAAGAAGTAAGGAGGTTATCAGTATGGATCAAGATATGAAAGATAGTATGATGTCTGCACTTGAGAATGTTATTGACCCAGAGCTGGGCGTTGATATTGTCAATTTAGGCTTAGTATATGATGTAGATTTAACAGATGAAGGACAGGCTACAGTTACGATGACGCTAACTTCTATTGGTTGCCCAATGGGACCGATGATTGTCGATCAAGTAAAAACTGCGCTTGGAGAATTACCAGAAGTAAAAGAAACCGAGGTTAACATTGTTTGGAATCCGCCATGGTCAAAAGACAATATGTCTCGTTACGCTAAAATTGCATTAGGTATTAGATAAAAAACATTCCGTCCATATGTGGGCGGAATGTTTTTTATTTGCTTGGATATTAAATTTTAGTTGCGGGATTAATACACAAACTGTTATTGAAGCATTAGGTGGCGAATTAGCGGGAGAGGGAGACACATAAAACATCACAAACGGAGCATAGTATCGCTTCCTCCGCGAAAATCATCCACCTAGAGTCAAATCAAAAAATAAAACTAATCTATTCTACAAACACATAGAGGACAGCTCTCGCATTGGTTTTCTCTTTTTAATAATTCTATATCGTGAATGGTAATAACTCCTTTTTGAAAAGAAACAATACCTTCATTCTTCAAATCATTTAGCATACGATTGACTACTTCTCTACTCATAGCACATAGATTAGCTATTTCCTGATTAGTTAGCTGAAAATTTATTTTAATACTATCATCAGGGAGTTTTTCCCCATAAGTATTAGCCAGACGTATTAAAGTTGAAAATAGTGCTCCTTTTTTTCCATGAAGCATTAAATCTCGAAATCTTGTCTGATTTTTTAAGTATACGAGTTGTATATATTTTGTCCATTCTACCATTAGCTCTGTAGAACTCACGAGAAAACTTTCAAATTTATTCTTAGGAAGCATCAATAGCTGAGTGGTCTCTAATGTATGGGCAGAAAAACTATGATGCGCATTATCTGCAAAAACACCAGATTCTCCTATACAGTTGTCTGGACCTACAATTCTCAGAGTCAGTAGTTTGCCGCCTTCTGTATCTTTATTTATAGCAATAGATCCGCTAATCACAAGATAAATCTCTTCTGCTAGCTCACCTTCAACATAAACGGAGCGATCTTTTTCCAATTTTATAATAGAGCCATATTGTTTAAATAATAAGCCTATATTCGGGGATACTAAACTATTATCCACCCCATCACCGCCTTTACTAATACCTTTAAATAATAGCATAATTTCATAAAAATTAAGCTAATTTCTTTACAAAATATGCTAATAAGCTATATAGTTATATTAGTCAATAAAGGTCAAACTTTTGTGAAACGGAGCTGTTAATATGCAAATGAACCAACAAGATCAAAAAAGTCCTTTAGAAACGTACGGTCGTAATTTAGTAAACGCTGTAAAGGACGGAAAGATGGATCCAGTGATCGGTAGAGATCAGGAAATAAGAAATGTAATACGAATTTTATCAAGAAAAACAAAAAATAATCCTGTTCTCATCGGCGAGCCAGGAGTGGGGAAAACAGCTATAGTCGAAGGACTTGCCCAACGTATTGTAAAAAAAGACGTTCCTGAAGGATTAAAGGATAAAGAGATTTTTGAATTGGATATGAGCTCATTAATTGCAGGTGCAAAATATCGTGGTGAATTTGAGGAACGCCTTCAAGCGGTTTTAAAACAGATTAAAGAAAGTGAAGGTAAAATTATTTTATTTATTGATGAAATTCACACTATTGTTGGAGCGGGCAAAACGGATGGAGCAATGGACGCCGGGAATATGCTGAAGCCAATGCTTGCTCGAGGGGAGCTTCATTGTATTGGAGCTACTACTTTAGATGAATATCGTATGTATATTGAAAAAGATCCAGCATTAGAGCGTCGTTTTCAGCAAGTATTGGTGAGAGAACCTTCTGTGGAGGATACTGTTTCCATTCTGCGTGGATTAAAGGAAAGATTTGAATTGCATCATGGTGTTCGCATTCATGACCGGGCAATCGTGGCGGCTTCACAGCTTTCAAACCGCTATATTACAGAACGCTTTCTACCAGACAAAGCGATTGACTTAATAGATGAAGCTTGTGCAATGATTCGAACAGAAATAGATTCTATGCCTCAGGAGCTGGACGAAGTAACGAGAAGAATGATGCAACTCCAAATTGAAGAACAAGCTTTGATGAAGGAAAAGGATGCAGCAAGCAAAAAAAGATTAGAACAACTCCGTAATGAATTAGAAGAGTTAGAGAAATCTTCAGCTGATATGCGTCAAAAATGGGAAACAGAAAAGGAATCAATTCAAGTAGTCCAACAAAAAAGAGAAAAGCTAGACCGTTATCGCCGAGAACTTGAGGAAGCTGAAAATAATTACGACTTAAATAAAGCTGCGGAGCTACGTCATGGAAAAATACCACCTTTAGAAAAAGAGTTGCAAGTTTATGAGGATGAAATAAATAGCGATTATGATTCACGCTTACTACGTGAAGAGGTGACCGCCGATGAAATAGCACATATTATTTCTAGGTGGACCGGGATACCTGTTACTAAGCTTGTAGAAGGAGAAAGAGAAAAACTACTTCGATTAAAAGAGACTTTAGGAGAACGTGTAGTTGGCCAGGAGCAAGCAGTTCAATTAGTGACAGAGGCTGTTTGGCGAGCACGAGCAGGCATAAAAGATCCTAACAAACCTATAGGCTCATTTCTATTTTTAGGACCGACAGGAGTAGGTAAAACAGAGCTAGCTAAATCTTTGGCAGCTAACCTGTTTGACTCTGAAGAGCATTTCATCCGAATAGACATGTCTGAATACATGGAAAAGCATAGCGTTTCCCGATTGGTTGGGGCACCTCCAGGATATATCGGATATGAGGAGGGCGGTCAGCTAACAGAGGCTGTTCGAAGAAACCCATACTCTGTAGTATTATTGGACGAAATCGAGAAGGCTCATCCGGACGTAGCGAATATTTTATTGCAGTTAATGGATGACGGTCGAATTACGGATAGCCAAGGTCGCATTGTCAACTTTACAAACACTGTAGTGATTCTGACATCTAATATAGGCTCGCAATACTTATCTAACACAACTGGAGAAGTGTCTGAAACAGACGAGGAACTTGTCATGTCAGCACTTCGTGCACACTTCAAGCCCGAACTGTTAAATCGGATGGACGATATTATTATGTTCCATTCATTAACGACTCATCATTTTGAAATGATTGCAAAAAAGTATGTAAAACAATTGCAGGATCGTTTATTAGAACAGGAAGTTACTTTGAAAGTCGAGGAAAATGTCTATGCATGGATAGTTGAGGAAGGAACGGATGCAGCTTATGGTGCAAGACCATTAAGAAGATTTATACAACGACATCTTGAAACTGCTGTAGCGAAAATGCTAATTGGAGGAAATGTGGTTCCTGGTAGTAACATTGTGGCAGTAGTGGAAGATGGTCAGCTAGTAGTTAAATAAACAGTCACTATACTATATCCAATAAAAAAACTCCCTATCAAAAGGGAGTTTTTTTTAATGGTGTTCAGCAGCTACAGGCTCGTCCGGAATAACTTTAGTAATTAGGATAATTATGATGGCTGCTGGAATAGTCATATATAAACCATGATAAAAGTTAAAATCAACGCCATTAACAGAGCTTACTACATAATTTAACATGGTAACCAAGATAAATGACCAGATAACTGTCATAATATAATGCATAAAATTTTCACCTCAAAAATGAATTTATCTATAAGTATCATAACACATGGCGGTTCTATACAAAAGAATTATTCTTACAATCGAACAACTATGTTGAAAAATGTTCATATATTCGTTATTATTAATACCAGGTACTAATAATAGATTATAAGAAAAGAGGAATTCCATGAATGCAGGAATTATAGGGTTAGGAACTTATGCACCTGAGAAAGTCTTAACGAATCAAGATCTTGAAAAAAGAATGGATACTTCAGATGAATGGATCAAAACAATGACTGGTATAGAGGAGCGAAGAATAGCTGCTCCAGAAGAAGAAAGTTCACATATGGCTGTAAAGGCTGCTCAAGAAGCAATAGAGGATGCAGGGATTTCTCCAGAACAAATAGGGCTTATTTTGGTAGCGACAGTTACTCCAGATCGTCCTTTTCCTAGTGTAGCTACAATGATTCAGGAGCAATTAGGAGCAACGAATGCTGCTGCAATGGATATATCTGCAGCATGTGCAGGATTTATGTATGGGATAGTTACAGCCAAGCAATTTATAGAGTCCAAAACTTATTCTCATATTTTAGTAGTGGGAGTAGAGAAACTTTCTAAAATTACAAACTGGGAAGACCGCAACACTGCAGTACTTTTTGGAGACGGAGCTGGTGCTGTAGTAATTGGAGAAGTATCTGAAGGCAGAGGTATTTTATCATTTGAGCTTGGAGCGAATGGTAGTGGAGGTAAATATTTATTGCAGGATGGACCTTACATTACAATGAATGGTAGAGAGGTATTTAAATTCGCAGTACGACAAATGGGTGAGTCTGCACTTAATGTTATAGAGAAGGCTGGCCTTCAAAAGGGAGACATAGATTTGTTAATCCCACATCAAGCGAATATTCGTATTATGGAAGCATCGAGAGAAAGACTAGAATTACCAAAAGAGAAAATGGCTAAAACTATTCATAAATATGGTAATACTTCATCGTCCTCTATACCATTGGCTTTAAAAGAAGAAGTAAAAAGTGGAAAAGTAAAAGATGATGATGTTATCGTGATGGTAGGTTTTGGTGGCGGTTTAACTTGGGGAGCAATAGCTCTAAAATGGGGAAAATAAACTAAAATTCGAGGGGACGAAAATATATGAAAAAACGCAGGGTTGTAGTAACAGGACTTGGAGCTGTTACACCGCTAGGTAATGATGTGGAAACTACTTGGGCTGGCATTAAAGCAGGTAAATCAGGGGTTGGAATGCTGACAAGACTTGACGCATCATTGTTTCCAGCAAAGGTTGCTGCAGAAGTAAAAGACTTTGATATAGAAAAGTACATTGAAAAGAAAGATGCACGTAAAATGGATCGCTTTACTCATTACGCTTTAGCTGCTTCGATTATGGCAGTGGAGGATGCGAATTTGACTATTACCGAGGAGCTCGGTCTACGAACAGGAGTATGGATTGGTTCAGGTATCGGTGGAATGGAGACATACGAAAATCAGTTCCGAGTATTTTTAGAAAAAGGAACTAGACGAGTTAGCCCGTTCTTTGTACCAATGATGATTCCAGATATGGCTGCTGGTCAGGTATCTATTCACTTTGGAGCGAAGGCTATTAACTCATGTACAGTAACAGCCTGTGCATCAGGTACTAACTCTATCGGTGATGCTTTTAAAGTAATCGAGCGAGGCGACGCGGATGTCATGATTACTGGGGGAGCAGAGTCCCCTATTACTCATATGTCGGTAGCTGGCTTCTGTTCTAATACTGCACTTTCTTTAAATACAGACCCTCAAACTGCATCTAAACCATTTGATGCTAATAGAGATGGATTTGTCATTGGCGAAGGTGCAGGAATAATAATACTCGAGGAGTATGAACATGCAGTAGCTCGTGGAGCAAAAATATATGCAGAAATTATTGGTTATGGATCTACTGGAGATGCGCATCATATAACTGCTCCAGCCCCAGAAGGAGAAGGAGCAGCTAGAGCAATGAAGCAAGCTTTAGATGACGCGGGAGTTTCTCCTGAACAAATTAATTATATTAATGCACATGGAACAAGCACACCTTACAATGATCAGTTTGAAACAATGGCAGTAAAAACAGTTTTTGGTGAACATGCATATAACTTGGCAATGAGTTCAACAAAGTCCATGACAGGTCACTTGTTAGGAGCTGCAGGAGGAGTAGAAGCTATTTTCAGCGTACTGGCTCTTCACGAAGGCATCTTGCCACCTACAACTAATCTAGAAACACCAGATCCTTTGTGTGATTTGGATTATGTACCAAACGTTGCAAGAAAAGAAGATATTGACTACGCATTGAGCAATTCCTTAGGGTTTGGCGGTCATAATGCTAGTATATTATTTAAAAAAATGAAATAAGTAAAGAAATGCATGTTACCTAATCAAGGGTTTCATAGTATAGATAAAAGGATTGGAAATCAATTGGATTTCCAATCCTTTTATTTTGGTTCGTTTTAATCTCTTGGATGGTCCACGCATTAAACGTATGCCGAAGACAAATTGAAAAAATGTTATCGTAATTCCTACAGTACCTTCCATTAAACAACATTATTCGATTGGATTGGAATTCTTGATAATTCCTGCAGAAATATGTCGAAGACAATTTCCAATTTCTTCAGATGGTTTAATGTCTGAATCCTTGTTTATAAACAAGGATTTTTTTTAGTTTAATGGAATAAATAGTAATAAAATGATAATAATGATTTAAAAATGATATTAATTTAAAAAATAAAAATACATATTTTCCAAAAATTATATATATTAAATCCTTATTACTTCTTAATTTTTAATAAAATCTATTTGTTTTTAATATACTAGATTAAATAATTATATAAAAAATATTATTGCACTCGTAATCATACTGTAATAGACTTTACAAATAAAGAATCGAATAAACAGAAAAGTTCAAAAAGTCAAATAAATGAAATGAGAAATAAAATAGTATTGATTGTGAAAGGAGAATTACTTTGAACAATTCAAAACAGCTATTAACCATTAACGATTTACATACAGGATTTAGAATCAAAGATACATATTATGATGCCGTTGATGGAGTTTCAATTTCTTTAAAGAAAAATGAAATCCTTGCGATAGTGGGGGAATCAGGTTGTGGTAAATCTACTTTAGCTACATCCATTGTTGGGCTACATGATCACAACAAAACTAGAGTAGAAGGAGAAATTATATATAACGGTGTCAACTTAGCCAAACTGAATGATGAAAAGTTTAATGCTGTACGAGGGGAAGAAATAGGGATGATCTTTCAAGATCCTTTATCAGCACTCAATCCTTTAATGAGGGTTGGCGAACAAATTGAAGAGAGTCTAGTCTACCACACGAAGCTAAGTAAAGCGCAAAGAAGTGCAAGAGTAATAGAATTACTAAATCAGGTGGGAATAACTAATCCTCAAAGAACAGTAAAACAATTTCCACACCAGCTTTCTGGAGGGATGAGACAAAGGGTAATTATAGCAATAGCAATTGCATGTAAACCTAAGGTAATCATAGCCGATGAGCCAACAACCGCTTTAGATGTAACAATTCAAGCGCAAATTCTCGATTTACTTATGGATCTTCAAAGGGAGACAGGGGCAGGAATAATTCTTATTACTCATGACTTAGGAGTTGTTGCAGAAGTTGCTGATAGAGTGGCCGTTATGTATGCGGGGCAAATAATCGAGGAAGCACCAGTAACGGAACTATTTTCAAATCCCTTACATCCTTATACTCGTTCATTATTTAATTCAATTCCACAAATAAATAGTGAGACTGAAAAACTGGAAGTGATTAAAGGCATGGTACCTACTCTCATGAACCTTCCTAGAGAAGGATGTAGATTTTCAGGACGCATACCTTGGATCTCAGAAAATGCTCATGAAAAGCAACCAGCCCTTCATGAGGTTTCCCCAGGACACTTGGTAAGATGTACTTGTTGGCAACACTTCCATTTTGAAGGTGAAGAGGGAGGCTATGCTCAATGAGCTTTATGCAAATTAATGACCTTCATGTACATTATCCAATACGAGGAGGATTTTTCAACACAATTATAGATCGAGTACATGCTGTCGATGGGATAAATATGGAGATTGAAAAAGGAAAAACATATGGCCTTGTAGGAGAATCAGGGTGTGGAAAATCCACTACTGGTAAGTCGATAATAGGTCTTGAGAAAATAACTTCAGGAAGTATTATTTATGAGGGAAAAGATGTAACAAATAAACAACGAAATAAATCTTCTTCTTACAACCGTGATATTCAAATGATATTTCAAGATGTTCACTCTAGTTTGAATCCTCGAAAAAGAGTAAGGGATATTATTGCGGAACCAATTCGTAATTTCTTAAATCTAACTCCAGAAGAAGAGAATAGAAGGATCAATGAATTGCTGGCAATTGTAGGAATGAGTGAAGATGCAAAGCTTAAATATCCTCATGAATTCTCAGGAGGACAAAAGCAAAGAATAGGGATTGCTCGAGCAATCGCATGTGATCCAAAGCTAATTATTTGTGATGAGCCTGTTTCAGCTCTTGACCTATCCGTGCAGGCCCAAGTCTTAAATTTTTTAAAGGAAATTCAGCAAGAATATGGCTTAAGTTACCTTTTTATATCGCATGACCTTGGGGTTGTTAAACATATGTGTGACCATATTTCCATCATGTATAAAGGAAGATTTGTTGAATCAGGTACACGAAATGATATTTATACTAATCCACAGCATATATATACTAAACGCTTGTTGTCATCAATTCCTGATATCAATCCTATAGGAAGAGAAGATCGAAAAGTGCAAAGGATGCAGGTGGAATCTGATTATATGACCAATCATAAAATCTATTATGACGAAACTGGAAAAGTGTTTGATTTGATGAAGCTGTCTGATTCCCATTATGTAGCAATGAATGCTAATACGAAGGGAGGCAGTTAATATGTGGAAAACGATTGTTCGCCGAGTATTGATAATGATTCCACAACTAATTGCTTTAAGTTTATTGATTTTCATTATGGCGAAATTTATGCCAGGGGATCCTTTCACTGGAATGATTAGTCCTGAAACTGACCCTAACAGATTAGACGAGTTGAGAGAACTAGCAGGTTTAAATGACCCCTGGTATGAGCAATATGCCCGATGGATGGTTAATGCAGTCCAAGGAGATTTTGGCAAAAGTTATACTTACAAGGTTCAAGTTTCAGCTCTAATAGGTGAGAGAGCAATGAATACCTTTTGGTTATCTTTATTGAGCGTAGTGCTACTTTACCTTTTGGCAATACCGCTAGGAGTTTTAGCAGGACGTTTTCAAGACACTTTCTTAGATAAAACGATTGTCTTATATAGTTTTATTACTTATGCAATTCCTACATTTGTATTGTCTCTATTATTTTTGTTCTTTTTTGGTTATAAATTACATTGGTTTCCAACAATAGGAAGCGTGGATATTAAATATGATGCTGGAACATTTGGGTATCTATGGAGCAAAATCTATCATATGATGCTCCCTGCTCTCACTTATGCCATATTGGCAACTACTACTGTTATTCAGTTTTTACGTTCGGAAATTATTGATTCTAAATCGATGGATTATGTTAGAACCGCAAGAAGTAAAGGAATACCAATAAGAAAAGTGTACTCTAGGCATATTTTTAGAAACTCTTTATTACCAATTGCTGCATTTTTAGGATTCACGATTACGGGACTACTAGGAGGCTCTATCTTTATAGAGACTATTTTTGGATATCCAGGAATGGGACAGTTGTTTATTTCATCTATACTATCTCGTGATTATAGTGTAATTACTGCACTTGTTATGTTATATGGCTTCTTAACATTATTAGGTAGTCTACTGTCCGATATTATCATGAGTATTGTTGACCCAAGAATTAGGATAGAGTAGGAGATTACATGTTAAGGAGAGGTGAATAATATGGGAAAACAATTGAACGTAAAAAAAGAGGCTACCTTGAATGCTCCACCTACCGGATTTCAAGTTATATTGAGGGAATTTAAAAAAGATAAACTTGCAATGTTTTCTCTTATATCATTAGTCATCATTATAGTTGGTGTATTCATATGGGCATATACGATTGATAAGGAAGCTATTATGAGAGTAAGTTTAAGAGATAAATATGCACCACCAGGTGATAAGTTCTTTTTAGGGGCAGATCAAGGTGGGAAAGATATTTTGGGACAACTGATCATAGGAGCAAAAAACTCCATAGGAATTGCAATAGCTATTACATTGATAACGGGATTTGTTGGGATAGTAGTCGGCTTGGTTTGTGGATACTTTGGAGGATGGATAGATAATATCTTTATGAGAATTATAGATTTCTTTATCACTATCCCTTCTTTAATGTTAATAATTGTGTTTGTAACAATTGTACCAAAATATACAATGACAACGTTTGTAATAATAATGAGTATTTTCATGTGGACCTCTACAGCAAGACTCGTGAGGAGCAAGGCACTAACAGAAAGTCGAAGGGATTATGTAAATGCTTCGAAGACAATGGGTACGCCCGGAATTATCATAATATTCAAAGAAATTATGCCTAATATCAGTTCTATATTAATAGTTGAGTTAACTCTTAACTTTGCAGGTAACGTAGGAATCGAGACTGGGCTGAGTTATCTTGGGTTTGGTTTACCGCCAGCAACTCCTAGTTTGGGTACACTGGTTGCTTACGCAAATAACCCACTCGTTTTACAGGAGAAATGGTGGGTATGGCTTCCAGCATCACTTTTCATCTTATTAATGATGTTAGGAATAAACTACGTTGGGCAAGCATTACGGCGTTCGGCAGATGCAAGACAACGTCTTGGATAACACCATCAGATAACTAATAATTGGTATTAGACGTAACATGTTTAATATAGAAAAAAGAGACTAAAAAGGAGGAATATGAATGACTAAGAAGCTTTGGACATTATTAGTAGTATTGATAGCTTTTATGTTGGTCCTTGGAGCGTGTAATAATAAGGAAGAAACAACTCCAGCTCCAGCTGAAACTTCCGATTCTGGGAAAAAAGATGATGGAGAGAAGGAAGAGAAAGAGGAAGCGGAGAAAGAGACTGCAACTGAAGAAAATGATTCTCCATTCCCAATCTCTATGGAAACAGAAGGAAACGCAATTTCTGGAGGTACCTTAAAAGTTGCGTTAGTTAAGGATAGCCCATTCCAAGGGGTATTCGCTTATTCGCTTTATGAAGATGCCTATGATGCAGAAATTTTACAATATGCATCTAATTCTATCTTTGAAATAGATGGAGACTTCTTGATTAGTGATAAAGGAATTGCAAGCCTAGAAGTAGATCAAGAAAACAAAAAAGCAACTATTAAAATCCGTGAGGGGATAAAATGGTCTGACGGAGAACCTCTTAAAGTGGAAGATTTAATTCAACCATATTTAATTATTGGTCATCCAGATTATACTGGTGTACGTTATGATGCAGATTTTCAAAATATAGTTGGCGCAATTGAGTATCATGATGGTAAAGCAGATACTATTTCCGGGTTAAAGAAAATTGATGAAACAACTTTAGAAATTTCACTAATTCAAGTCTCACCGGCAATATTTAGTGGAGGAGATGGACTGTGGACTTATGCAGAGCCAAGCCATATTGTTAAAGATTTACCAGTGGCTACTCTAATTGAATCTGATCCAGTTCGAAAAAATCCAGTCACACTTGGTGCGTTCGTGATAGAAAAAATTGTCCCTGGTGAATCAGTACAATTAGTAGCAAATGAAAATCACTGGAGAGGTAAACCAAAATTAGATGGCGTATTAGTAAAAGTAGTACCACCAACTTCTATTTCAGTTGCTATGCAATCTGGAGAGTATGATATCGCTTCAAATTTCAGTGCAGCAAAAATTGAAGAAATTAAAAACTTTGATAATCTTGAAATTTTAGGACGACAAGAATTGTATTACCAATACCTAGCGTTTAAAGTAGGTAAATGGGATTCTACAAAAGGGGAAGTAGTAACAGACATCGAAAACGCTAAAATGGGAGATCAAAAATTACGTCAAGCAATGGGATATGCTTTAGATGTAGAACAAGTTGCTGAAGTATATTATAATAACCTCCGTGAACGTGCGAACTCTATGTTACCACCAGTATTTAAATCATTCTATGATAAATCTTTACAAGGTTACACTTATGATCCAGATAAAGCGAATGCATTATTAGATGAAGCTGGTTATAAAGATGTTAATAATGATGGTCTTCGCGAAGATCCAGAAGGTAAACCATTTGAAATTAAGTATGCTACAGCTGCTGGTGATGATATAGCGGAAGATATCACTCAATTCTTCTTGCAAAATTGGAAAGATGTTGGCTTAAATGTTAAGTTAACTACTGGACGCACAATTGAATTTAATGCATTCTATGACATGGTAGAAGCAGATGATCCTGAAATTGACATGTATACGGCAGCATTTGGAACAGGATCTGACCCATCACCATCGGGCTTATATTCAAAGAAAGCAAAGTTTAACTATAGTCGTTACACATCTGACTTCTTAGAGGATACATTAGCTAACATAAACTCACCAAAAGCTTTTGACTCAGCATATCGCGCTGAGCAATTTAGAGCATTCCAAGAGCATATGGAAGAAATGGCAGTTGTAATTCCACTAACTTACAGATTTGAGATCATTCCAGTTAACAAAAGACTTAAAAACTATAATATTGATTACTCAGAAGGCACTTACTTACATGAACTTGAGCTAACTGCTGAAGAGCCAATTAAATCTGCTAAATAATATTGATAAAAAAACCGCTCCTAGACGAAAGTTTAGGAGCGGTTTTTCATATGTTTTAAGAAGGATGTGATACTAATGAGACTACTAATATTCTTAATAAGCTATGGAATAGCAATTATCAGCTGCTCCCACCTAGTGTTATATTTAAACTTTCTATCTTTAGGCTATTCTTGGAGTTCTGTTTTACTATATATGCTTAACTCTAAGGACTTTATAATCTTTTGTATATCAATATTGGGATTAACGATTAGCGTCTTCTACCGAGACCCATTGCGGCTTCCATCTTAGCAAGTGTATCATTTGCCAATTGGTTAGCCTTTTCTGCTCCGCGATCTAGAATGGAATCTAATTCTGATGAATTTAGTAATTCCTCATATCTTTGTTGAATAGGAGCAAAATGATTAATAATTGCTTCAGCAACAGATGCTTTAAAATCTCCGTAGCCTTTTCCTTCGTAGTTTGCAACGAGCGTAGGAATCGGTGTACCTGTTAAAGCTGATTCTATTGTTAATAAATTTGAAACTCCTGGTTTGTTTTCAGGGTCAAAGGCTACGATACCTTCTGAATCGGTGACAGAGCTTTTAATTTTCTTTTCTATTTGCTTTGGTGTATCTAAAATACGAATGGTTGCTTTTTGGTTGGGATCCGACTTGCTCATTTTCTTCATTGGATCTTGAAGTGATTTAATACGAGCGCCGTATTTAGGTAGCTGAATTTCGGGTATAGTTAAAACATTCCCATATCTTTTATTAAATCGTTCAGCCAAATCCCGAGTTAGTTCAATATGCTGCTTCTGGTCATCCCCAACAGGCACAATATTTGTTTGGTAAAGAAGAATGTCAGCCGCCATTAGCGGTGGGTAAGTTAATAGCCCAGCAGTAACTCCGTCTTTGCCATCCGATTTATCTTTAAATTGAGTCATTCTTTCTAATTCCCCAATATGAGAAATACATTGCATCATCCATCCTGCTTTTGCGTGAGCGGGAACTTCTGATTGTACAAACAGAATAGATTTTTCTGGATCAATTCCTACAGCTAGATATAAGGCTGCTAGGGAACGAATATGTTTTTGTAGCTCCTGTGGATCCTGTGCAACTGTAATCGCATGCTGGTCCACGATACAAAAAATACATTCATTCTCATTTTGTAAATCTATAAACTGTCTAAATGCACCAATATAATTCCCTAATGTAATTGTACCAGTTGGTTGTACGCCTGAAAAAAGTGTTTTCATTCAATTTTCCTCCTTAGAATATAAAAAAACATCATGCATCCCTAAAAAGGGACGAATGATGTAATATCCGTGGTACCACCCAGCTTGCTATAAAAATAGCCACTCTTCTTCATAACGTGAAGGAAACGGTATAAGCTACTTAAGATTCACTCATACTGCTCAGAAGCCCATTCCATTTAAGGTATGATCTGCTCACAGCACCCGCAGACTCTCTAAACATACGATATAAATGTACTTTTCTTCCTCAAAGCTCTTTTATATAGTTTTGATTATTATATATAGAAGAAACTCAAAAATCAAGGGATAAAATTATCCATAATAGAAAAATAATGCAATACAAGTACAAGCTAAAATAGATAACCCTAACGCGAGAATTGGCTTAGGGGAGAAGGAGAAAACTTCGGAAGGAAGTCGCATATTTTCTATTTCATCTCTTAAGTGCTTTCGCGTAAAAAATTTTCTGGAGCTAGATACATATAAATCAAAAAATCCGCCTGAAACAACATATGTTACTAATCCTAAAAATGTTATACCTCCTCCTATATAGAAGGAAATATTAGCGTATGTTTCCAAATCGATATGTTTATATATTAAAAGTATTAGCAAAAAGATTATAATCTGTGCACTTAAAAAATATATTATCTTCTTTTTCATATTTCACCTCTATCAAAAATATTATAGAAGATTTGTTTAAAATAATCAAAACTAATAAAAAACAAAGAAAATAATTAACAAAATAGTTACTAAATTTTCACAATCGTTAGGACAATGTAATGATTTTGTTACAAGACTGTAAAAATATTTATAAAAAGCTATGTACAACTCTCTTATAAAATGTATAATAATAAATGTAATGAATTTTTCTGAATATTAGGGAGGTTATTTTTTTGAAGAATAGCAAATTAGTATGGCTATTAAGCCTACTGTTAGTTGTAGGGCTATTCCTAGCTGCATGTGGCGGCGAAAAGGAAGCAGAACCAGCTGACAAACCAGACTCAACAGACACACCAGAAACAGAAGCTCCAGAAGAAGCAAAAATTGATGAAGAGCAAGTACTAAACTTAATCGCGGGTGCTGAAATTCCAACTCTTGACTCTGCTTTAGTAACTGACTCAGTAGGTTTCGATCTACTAGGCAACATAAATGAAGGTCTTTATCGTTTGAACCAAGAAAACGTAGCTATACCTGCTATTGCTGAAGGTGAGCCAACTATTTCTGAAGATGGATTAGTTTATACGTTCAAATTACGTGATGCTAATTGGTCTGATGGTTCTCCAGTAACTGCAAATGACTTTGAATTTGCTTGGAAACGCGCTATGAACCCAGATACTGCATCTGAATACGGTCCATACATGATGGAAGGCGTTATCAAAAATGCAACTCAAATTGTTGCAGGTGAAGTTGAGTATACTGAATTAGGTGTTAAAGCTCTTGATGAGAAAACATTAGAAGTTACTCTTGAAAAACCAGTTCCTTACTTCTTGTCATTAATGTCATTTGGAACATTCTTACCACAAAAAGAAGAATTCGTTACAACTCAAGGTGCAAATTACTCTAAAAACTCTGAAGCACTTTTATACAACGGTCCATTCGCATTACAAGATTGGGATGGAACAGGGTTAAACTGGAAACTAGTTAAAAATGAACAATATTGGGATAAAGACACTGTTAAACTTACTGAAATTAACTACGATGTAGTAAAAGAGACAGCTACTGCTGTTAACCTTTACAGTAATGGTGAAAAAGACCGTGCTGGTCTATCTGGTGAATACGCAATGCAATATGCTAATGATCCAGAACTAGTAACTGAAATGGATGCATCTGTATTCTACTTCAAGTACAATCAACAACGTAATGGAGAGCCAACTCCACTTGCTAATGTAAATATTCGTGAAGCAGTTTCAAAAGCAATCAATAAGCAAGATTTAGTTGATGTAGTTTTAGCTAATGGTTCTGTTCCAGCTCACTACTTAGTACCAAAAGGATTTACTTTTGATGCTGATGCTAATGACTTCCGCGATGTAAATGGAGATATGTCTGTTTTTAACGTAGAAGAAGCGAAAGCAGCTTGGGATAAAGGATTAAAAGAATTAGGCGTTACTGAGCTTACTCTAGAAATTCTTGGTGGAGACACTGATATTTCTAAAAAAATGGATGAGTATTTCAAAAACCAATTAGAAACAAACCTACCAGGTTTAACTGTTACTCTTAAAGAAGTACCATTTGCTGTGCGCTTAGATCTTGACACAAATCAAGACTATGACATTCAAGTTGCAGGTTGGGGACCAGATTACCAAGATCCTTACACTTTCATGAATTTATGGTTAACTGACGGTGGTAACAACCAAATGTCTTATTCAAACCCTAAATATGATGAGCTAGTAAATTCTGCTAACACTGAATTAGCACTAGACGCAGAAGCTCGTTGGCAAGCACTTGCTGATGCTGAAAAACTTCTAATTGATGAAGATTTCGGTATTGGACCGATTTACCAACGTGGTACTATGCAACTTCTAAAACCATATGTTAAAGGTGTTGTATCTCACCAAATTGGTGGAGACTATAGCTACAAATGGGCATATATCGAAGGTAAGAACTAATTAGTATAAAGCTGTAAAAATCTCATAAAATGAGAGTATATGTATTCCTTTAGGAACATATACTCTCTTTTTAAATGAGTCGAAATATACGAAATATTTTTACTATAAAATATAATTTTGACAAATTACTATTTTTTTTGTTTAATATATAGATTAGTAAAATTATTTATAAAATTTAGGAGGTGCAAAGATGGCAAAATATATTCTGCGTCGTGTTTTTTATATGTTTATCACGCTTTTCCTGATTGCTACAGCTACATTTTTCTTGATGAAGACGCTACCAGGATCCCCTATAAGCTCTGCTTCAAAACTATCCCCAGCTCAACTTGAAATAGTGGAAGCGAAATATGGATTGAATGATCCCATTCCCGTCCAGTATGCAAATTACATGCTTAACTTAGTTCAAGGTGATTTAGGTAACTCGTTTCAGTTTAAAAATGCTGAAGTTACTGATTTAATTCTTAGCCGAATCGGACCGTCTTTCCAAATTGGTGCTCAAGGTCTGATTGCAGGTGTTTTAGTAGGAATTATTCTTGGAATGATTGCTGCTTTAAAACAAAATACAATTTGGGATTATAGCAGTACAATCGTTGCTATTATCGGTATTTCTATACCATCTTTTGTATTTGCAACATTATTACAATATTGGTTAGGTGTGAAATGGCAAATACTTCCTGTGGCTTTATGGAAAGATGGATGGGCTTCAAGTATTATGCCGTCGATTGCATTAGCTATGGGACCGTTAGCTACCGCTGCACGTTTTATTCGAACAGAGATGGTCGAAGTATTGAGCTCTGATTATATTACACTAGCAAAATCTAAAGGAGCAAATGGTACTGAAATTGCATTTAAACATGCTTTGCGTAATGCTTTAATACCATTAGTAACAGTACTTGGTCCAATGGCGGCTGGATTGCTAACTGGGTCATTAGTAATTGAACAAATATTTGCAATCCCAGGAATCGGTGAACAATTCGTTAAATCTATTAATACAAATGATTATTCTATTATTATGGGTACTACTATTTTCTTCTCTGTATTCTTAATTGTTGTAATATTCATTATAGATTTGCTTTATGGAATTATTGATCCGCGTATTCGTTTGTCAGGAGGTAAGAACTAATGAGTCAAGACTTAAAAAAGTTACCTGCTGAATCATTTAACAGAGTTCAAGTAGATAGTAGCCAAGCAGAAAAAATTTCTAAGCCAAGTGTTAGCTTTTGGAAAGATGCCTGGTACCGTATAAGAAAGAATAAAGCTGCTATCGTTAGTGTTTTTATACTATTGATTATTCTTGTTATGTCACTTATTGGTCCACATATTGGCCCGCATGATGCAGAGACACAAACAATTACCCATGCTAACTTACCACCAAAAGTTCCTGGAATTGAAAAACTGGGTATTATGGATGGGTACGGCAACTTGGCAGGTAAAGAAGTAGATTTATATGAATTAAAGAAAGTAGACACATATTATTGGTTCGGAACTGACGGTTTGGGCCGTGACATGTTTGCGCGAGTATGGGAAGGAACCCAGGTATCTCTTTTCATTGCCTTTATGGCTGCGTTAATTGACATGGTAATTGGAGTAGCCTATGGAGGAATTTCTGGTTACTACGGTGGTCGTGTAGACGACGTCATGCAGCGTATAGTAGAAATTCTTATCGGTATTCCAAATTTAGTAATCGTTATTCTCATGATTATGTTTATGGATCCTGGTATCACAGCGATTATTATTGCCATTACGATAACCGGATGGATTGGTATGTCTCGTGTAGTTCGAGCACAGGTTTTGAAATATAAGAACCAAGAGTTCGTTTTGGCTGCCCGTACGCTAGGTGCTTCAAATAATAGAATCATAACAAAACATATTCTTCCGAATGTTTTGAGTATTGTTGTTATAAATACGATGTTTACAATACCTAGTGCAATTTTCTTCGAAGCTTTCTTAAGCTTTATCGGGTTGGGATTACAGCCACCTGCTGCATCTTTAGGTACGTTGATTAATGATGGTGTTAAATTACTTAAATTCCAACCACATATTTTAGTATACCCAGCTGTAATCATAAGCTTACTAATGCTGTCCTTTAACTTGCTAGGTGATGGTTTAAGGGATGCACTAGATCCGAAGATGAAAGACTAAAGGAGGAAAGCAAGGATGGAAAAAATATTAGAAGTTAAAGATCTAGAGCTTTCCTTCCATACTTTTGCAGGAGAGGTTAAAGCCATTCGTGGTGTTAATTTCGATCTTTTAAAAGGTGAAACACTTGCAATTGTAGGGGAGTCTGGTTCTGGTAAGTCAGTTACAACTAAGGCGATTATGCGTTTACTACCTGAGTCTAGCTCAGAATTTAAAAATGGACAAATTCTTTTCAATGGAAAAGATTTAACAAAGCTTACTGATAAAGAAATGCAAAAGATTCGTGGGAAAGACATCTCCATGATTTTTCAGGATCCTATGACATCCTTGAATCCAACGATGACAATAGGTAAGCAAATTATGGAGCCAATTTTAAAGCATCGTAAAGTAAGTAAGGCAGAGGCGAGAAAAATAGCAGTAGATTTATTGCGACTAGTTGGTATGCCAAAACCTGAGGCACGTATTAAACAATACCCTCACCAATTTTCTGGCGGACAGCGCCAACGTATTGTTATAGCTATTGCTCTTGCTTGTAATCCACAAATATTAATTGCAGATGAACCAACAACAGCATTAGATGTAACTATTCAAGCGCAAATATTAGAGTTAATGAAAGATTTACAGAAGAAGATTGATACATCAATCATCTTTATTACACATGATTTAGGTGTAGTAGCTAATGTTGCAGATCGAGTAGCGGTAATGTATGGTGGGAAAATTGTAGAAACAGGAACTGTAGATGAGATTTTCTATAATCCTCAGCATCCATATACATGGGGCTTGTTGAGTTCAATGCCTTCTTTAGACACTGCAGAAGAAAAATTATATGCAATTCCAGGAACACCTCCTGATTTGTTAAATCCGCCTAAAGGGGATGCTTTTGCCCTTCGTAGTGACTATGCACTGAAAATAGATTTAGAGGAATCTCCTCCATTCTTTAAAGTTAGTGATACACATTATGCTGCTACTTGGTTATTGCATCCAGATGCACCAAAAGTAGAGCCACCTGCATCAATAGTTGAACGTATGAAAAAGTTCCCTGGAAGTCGTTACTACGAAGGGAGTGTAAACTAATGGCTGAAAAATTACTTGAAATAAAAAATTTAAAACAATATTTTAATGAAGGTAAAGAAAATGAAGTTCGTGCCGTAGATGACATTAGCTTTGACATCTATAAAGGTGAAACGTTAGGTTTAGTAGGAGAATCAGGCTGTGGTAAATCCACAACTGGACGAACTATTATTCGACTATATGACGCCACTGAAGGAAAAGTAATTTATGATGGTGTTAATGTACATGACAAAAAATCTAAAAAAGATTTGAAAATCTTTAATCGTAAAATGCAAATGATTTTCCAAGATCCTTACGCATCATTAAATCCACGTATGAAAGTGTTGGATATAATTGCGGAAGGTTTAGATATTCATGGACTAGTTAAAAATCAAACAGAACGCAAGGCACGGGTTATTCAGTTATTGGAAACAGTTGGACTTAATAAAGAACATGCTGAACGTTATCCACATGAATTCTCTGGAGGTCAACGTCAACGTCTTGGTATTGCAAGAGCTTTAGCAGTTGAACCTGAGTTTATTATAGCGGATGAACCAATCTCAGCTCTAGATGTATCAATCCAAGCACAAGTAGTTAACTTATTGAAGGAACTGCAAGAAGAAAAAGGATTAACTTACCTTTTCATTGCGCATGACCTTTCAATGGTTAAATATATTTCGGATCGAATTGGAGTTATGTATTTCGGTAAGCTAGTGGAGCTTGCTCCTGCTGAAGAATTGTACTTAAACCCATTACATCCTTATACGCAATCTCTATTGTCTGCTATACCTCTTCCGGATCCTAATTACGAGCGTACACGTGTGCGTAAATCTTATGATCCGTCAGTTCATAATTATGCAGATGGAGAAGAAATTGCAATGCGAGAAGTTACTCCAGGTCACTTTGTATTTTGTTCAGAGAAAGAATTCCAAGAACTAAAAGCTATTTCTCAATCACGTGCTTAATAAAACTTTTAATAATAGTAGGCTGAATCGAAGAAATTCGAATTAGCCTACTTTTTTTATTGGTTGGTTTATCTTTACAAAGTTAAAACCTTGTCAATAAACCATAGTAACCTATATCTATGGAAGAATTTAAAAATTATAAAGTTCTAAACTTCGCAAAAAAAGTTTAGTTAAATGCTATTATGGATAAATAAATATATACCCTAAAAATGTCTAATTAAACTTTAATACGAAGAGAGACAAATAATAAAGTTAAATTTTTGATTAATTAGGAATTTTATATCCATATTAGACTTATTGACTCTTTTCATCGAAGGATATAGTTGTTAGAATGTTAGACGTAAAGAAAGGAAGACGGTTATCATGCACAGAATAATAAAAGGAATTTTTGCAACGATGTTAGGTGTGTTTATCGTAGCACCTGTAGTAACTGCAGCAGAGACAAAATCTTTCTCAAATGAATTTACTGCAAAAGAATATGGCTACAAAACAATCGAGGAATCATTAGTAACCTCGTCCAAACTATTTGTCTACGATTCAGGTCTGACTTTTAACTACCCAGATGCAGTAAGAGGTGTTTATGTGACAGGTCACTCTGCAGGCGGGGAAAAATTCAATCAATTAGTCGAGTTAATGGATGCAACAGAGTTAAATGCCATGGTAATTGACATTAAAGATGATTTTGGAAATCTTACTTATAAACCTAAAGAGGATTCTCCTTTGGTTAAATATGAAATAGGTAAACCATACATAAAGGATCTTAGAGGAGTACTTGAAACGATGGAGGAAAAAGAAATCTATCCAATTGCCCGAGTCGTAGTATTTAAAGATACTGAACTAGCTGAAAGAAAACCGGAATTATCGTTTGTAGAGAACGGTTCCGTTTGGAAGAATGGAAGAGGTGAAGCATTTGTCAATCCCTTTATGCAAGAAGTATGGGATTATAATGTAGAAATTGCTATCGAAGCTGCAAAAATGGGCTTTAAAGAAATACAGTTTGACTATGTTCGTTTTCCAGAGGGCTTTGAAAAAAGGGATACAACACTTAAATATGGCATAGGTAAATATGGCGAATCGGATTTGGATTCTACGCAAAAAAGAGTATCAGCGGTAACTGACTTTGTTGCTTATGCAAGAGAAAAACTTAAGCCTTATGGAGTCCAAGTATCTGTGGATATATTTGGGTATTCAGCAACACTTCCTGAAGCACCAGGTATTGGGCAAAATTTTTCTAAAATCTCCGAAAACGTAGATGTGATTTCATCTATGATTTATCCAAGTCACTGGACATCCTATTTCGGCATTGCTAAGCCGGATTTAGAGCCTTACCGTCTTGTTCAAGAGTATGCAAAGGTGGAGAATGCTAAACTAGCAGAATTAGAAAGCCCTCCGGTATCAAGACCATGGCTTCAAGACTTTACAGCTTCATACTTAGGTAAAGGCAATTACCTTGTATACGGAAAAGAAGAGGTTGAAGCACAAATTAAGGCGTTAAATGAAGCAGGGATAAATGAATTCTTATTATGGAATGCAGGCAATAAATATTCTTCTGGTGTAGATTACACTCCGATAAATTAATCCATTAAAAAGTAGGCGATTGCCTACTTTTTTTGATTTAGAAAGTAAGAAGAATCATTTTACTCGGAGTTATCTGTGCTCCTCAAGCAATTTTTTTATTCGAAAGGAGGCAACAGAGAGGTTTTACAAATTGTATCTTTGGGAATAACTAATTATATAATAGAAGTGCAATGATTAGATCAATTCATTTTAAGAATTTTGCCATCAGAGAAATGTAGTTTTTTTGTCATAATGAAACTTTTCTTCATGGAAAACGTACTATATAGTGTAACAGCAATTTTCATTAGTAGCTGACTAAATGAGAATGATATTTTTTATAAAATTATGTTTAGGATCTTATGAAAATGGGTATTAATGTATTAAAAGGCACATTATTATTTTAGAAATATATTAAAATGTACACTTTATGAACGTTCTTTCAAATACTAATGCTTTCAGAAAATATTTCAAATAAATGTATTTTAAATACCTATATATTAGTGTATACTAATAAAAGTATTCAACTTAATTAAATTAATTATAATCTACTTTATATAACACAAGTAACAATCGAGAGGAAGTGTTTTTTGAATGATGGTTACATTATTTACTTCACCAAGCTGTACTTCATGTAGAAAAGCAAAAGCATGGTTAGAAGAGCATGAAATTCCTTACACGGAACGTAATATTTTCTCAGAACCTTTGAGTATTAGTGAAATTAAAGAAATACTTCGCATGACAGAAGACGGTACAGATGAAATTATTTCAACCCGATCTAAAATTTTTCAAAAGTTAAATGTAGATGTGGAGAGCTTGCCACTTCAAAGATTGTACGAGTTAATACAAGAATATCCTGGTTTACTACGTAGACCAATTATATTAGATGAAAAACGTTTACAAGTCGGATATAATGAAGACGAAATTCGTAGATTTTTACCTAGAAAGGTCCGTGCTTATCAGTTATTGGAAGCACAACGACTTGTTAATTAGTGCATAATAAAGCTGGTGGTTTTTCAAAGAAAATTTGAAAAACCACCAGCTTTTCTTTATCAGTTTTACTCGCCGCGTGTTATAATTTTTACATACTGTAAAATGTTGTATCAATTTTTTTAAAAGTGAAGCTGGAATCCTTTTCTTTTTTTCTTAAACAACATACAATAGTATTAGACACTACAGTAATGAGGCGGTAAGAAGCGAAAGGAGATGTGTTAAATGGATATCGAGCGCATCAATGACAACACTTTCAAAGTATACATTTCATACATCGACATTGAAGAAAGAGGCTTCAGCCGAGATGAAATTTGGTTTAATAAAGATAAGAGCGAGCAGCTTTTTTGGGAAATGATGGATGAAGTTCATGATGATGATCATTTTGAAGAGTTAGATGGTCCTTTGTGGATACAAGTTCATGCGATGGAAAAAGGTTTAGAAGTGATTGTCACTCGAACAGAAATGGCAAAAGATGAACAATCAGACGATAGCTTAAGATCAGAAGATTTATCAAATAAGATTTTTAAGAATGCTGTCTCCAATATGGGGCCACATGAGTTTGATGATTTTTCGAACTATATGGATGACCTAGATGAAATACCTTCCGAATATACATTTGTATTTGAAAATTTTGAAGATGTAATTGGCTTGTCTAAAAAACTTGAGGATTTAGATTTTGATACTTCCTTATATCATTATAACGAAAAATATTACTTACATGTAGCGTTTGATATGGATTTGGTTGAGTTAGAAGCTATATTAAATACATTAAGTGTTATTTCAGAATTTGGACAAAGCACTAAAACAACCATTCACATAATTCAAGAATACGGCAAAGAAATAATTGCTAATAATGTAATGGAAGAACTTAATAGACATTTTTAATGCCTTCTTTAAAGAAGGTTTCAGATTGTAGGTGAAGTTATTTTTTAACTTTTTCTACAATCTTTTTTTTATGAATGATTCAAAAACAAAATATATGAAAAAGTAGTTAACATATAAAAATTACATTATTGTGATTTTTTTGAATCATCTGTATAGTAGGGGTTGGAGGTGATTTTCATATTAACAGCTTTAACTACGGAAGGTAAGGTTTTTATCCCTTCTCACTATTCGTATGACATTTTAAAGTATAGTAAGCGCTCCGTTCATTTTCAATGTGCTGAATGTCATGAAAAGGTAATATTAAGAATAGGGAATATAAAAGTGCCCCATTTTGCACATTACCGCAACTCGTCGTGTGCCCATTCTTTTTCAGAAGGAGAAAGCCAAGATCATTTGAATGGAAAAATCCAGCTTTATGATTTTCTAGAACGCTTAAAAATTCCTTGTGAACTGGAGCCCTATCTCCAAGATATTAAACAAAGGCCAGATATTTTAGTCCAAGCCCAGGAAAAAGTAGCATTAGAATATCAGTGCAGTAAAATAACTCCCGAGGTTATTCGAAAACGTAATTTGGGATATCAAAACTCAAATATCCAACCCCTTTGGATCTTAAAAACCCCCGACTTAGCCGATTTTTCTTCGAAATCGATAGGTTCGATGAAAATAGCTCCTTTTCAACTTGAATTTATCCTGTCTACCAAAGCGTATGGTAGAATTCTTATCACCTTTTGTCCTCAAACAAAAAACTTTTGCTACTTATCTAATTTTCTCCATGCTTATTCCAATTATTTTGTCGTTAAAGTAAATAAATTACCCATTAGTCTACAAACATGGCCATTAGCAATGGTAAAAAAAATAACAGAGGAAGAATTCCAGGAATATCTCATTATTTACAATAAAAAACGTCTAAATCGGTTAAACAATTTATATCTTTATAATAGAAAGGGGATTCAATCCGAATTTTTGAAGGTTTGCTATAGATGGAGAATTCATCCTCAGCAGATACCTATGTTCATAGGCATACCATCACTTGAAGCAGAAGCCTTTCTTGAACATAGCTGTGAATGGCAGCTACAATTAATCGACTTCTTACAAGTAAATAAGATTGCTTTAAATTCAGTTTCTGTTCATCATTATAGTTCATTCCTAGCAACTAGCCGTTGGAGAAAGTCAGAACAAATAGAAAAACGAATGAAGGCTATACAAGCATATATAGATGTAATTCAGGAATGCTTAGAACAGACGGATAAAAATATCTCAGATAGTACATTTAATTACCCAAAAATGTATAAGATACTTTATCAGCATTTCCTTGCAAAGGGAGCAGAAAATTGAGAAAATAGAACTGATTCGTTGCACGAAACAATGGAAGGAGAGGTAAAAATGTCAGCAGACGTTAAGAATAAAATATTAACAAGAAATGAAGTTGAAGAAAATCTTACTTGGAGATTAGAGGATATTTTTCCTACAGAGGATGAATGGGAAAAAGATTTTAGCGAGGTAGCAGAATTAGCTAAAAAGGCATCTTCTTATCAAGGGACGGTAGAAAATGGACCGGAAGCATTATTAAATGTATTAACATATCGTGATGAGTTAACTATGAGATTGCGTAAGCTCTACACTTATGCCCATATGCGCAGTGACCAAGATACTGCAAATAGCAAATATCAAGCGATGGATAGTCGGATAAAATCTTTATTTGTAAAGGTTTCTACAGAGCTTTCATTTTTGGTGCCTGAAATATTATCTTTAGATGAAACGACTCTAAAAAATTATTTACAAGAAAATAAAGGCTTACAAGTTTATCGCCAAATGCTTGAAGAAATAAACAAGGAACGTCCGCATGTACTTCCAAAAGAACAGGAGGCTTTACTCGCGCAGTTTGCTGAAATTGCTGGAGCCTCGGCAGATACCTTTGGAAAATTAAATAATGCTGATTTAGAATTTCCGTTTATAAAGGATGAAGAGGGTAATGAAGTACAAATAACACATGGTCGTTACTCACGCTTTTTAGAAAGTGAAGATAGAAGAGTACGGGAAGATGCATTTAAAGCTATGTATGAAACTTATGGTAAGTTTCGCAATACTTTTGCATCCACTTTAAGTGGAAATATTAAAGGCGATAATGTTAATGCTCAAATTAGAAATTATGCATCTGCAAGAGAAGCTGCACTATCGACAAATCACATTCCTGAATCTGTATATGATAATTTAGTTGGAACAATAAATAAAAATGTTCATTTACTTCATAGGTATGTTAGTCTACGTAAAAAAGTTTTAGGCCTAGAGGAGTTACATATGTGGGATTTATATACGCCACTTGTTAAAGAGCTTAAAATGGAGTATACGTATGAAGAGGCCTGTAAGACGATGCTAGAGAGCTTTGAACCATTAGGTGAAGAATACGTATCAATAGTAAAAAACGGCCTTGAGAATCGCTGGGTGGACGTTGTAGAAACGAAAGGTAAGCGGTCAGGAGCATATTCATCGGGTACCTATGGAACAAATCCATATATTCTAATGAACTGGCAAGATAATGTGAATAACTTATTTACACTTGCTCATGAGTTTGGACATAGTATTCATAGCTATCATACAAGAGAAAATCAACCATATGTATATGGAGATTATTCTATTTTTGTTGCAGAGGTTGCCTCTACTTGTAACGAGGCATTGCTGAATGATCACTTACTCAAAACAATAGAAGATCCTAAAAAGCGCATTTACTTGTTAAATCATTGGCTAGAAGGATTTAGAGGGACAGTATTCAGACAAACAATGTTTGCAGAGTTTGAGCATATTATTCATCAATTAGACCAAGACGGAGAAGCTTTAACAGCAGATAAGTTAACAGAGGTCTACTATGAATTGAATAAAAAGTATTTTGGTGATGATATAGTAATTGATGAGCAAATTGGATTAGAATGGGCGAGAATTCCACACTTCTATTACAACTATTATGTATATCAATATGCTACTGGTCTAAGTGCTGCAACCGCTCTGAGCAATCAGATTTTATCTGAGGGCAAACCAGCAGTTGAACGCTATATCAATGAATTCTTAAAGGCCGGATGCTCGGATTATCCAATTGAAGTATTGAAAAAAGCAGGAGTAGATATGAATACAGCTGCTCCAATAGAAGAGGCTTGCCGTGTATTTGAAGAGAAGTTAAATGAGTTAGAGAAACTATTATCGTAATTGTTTATGACGTCCAATCCATTAAAGGATTGGACGTTTTTTAATTCATACAAACTTAAGGAAACTTAGATGTATTCTTTAATATTGACGAATTTGTGAAAGTGGAGCTTAATCGGTTGTTTTTATCACTGGAGCATGCTAAAGTAAGAGTGTGAAATAAATCACAAGATAACATACACCCCTTTGTTTGAACGTGAACATTTCTCCCATCCCCTTTGTAAAAAGCCCTTTCCTAACTGAGGAAAGGGCTTTTTCTTTTTTTTGATAAATAAGAAAAAAAGTTCTTTTAAGCAGCTTCAATAAGTAGTTTGTAAATCATACTCGTACATTTATATGTTTTGATAAAAGAAACAAGCCGCGACTCCAGTGGGTTGACTAAGGCAAACAAACGTGAATGCGGCATGCGGCTATGATGGCTTAACAATCACCTCAGGGCTTCAAATTAGCATCTAATTTAACTATGCTTACTCCAACCTAGTTATTTGTAGCAACAGATGGCTACTCCTCAGCAGAAAGCGTCCGTAAAACGGAAATGTCCCTCTATTTTTCAATGATTCTTATATAAAATCCAATGTAATAAAAAGAACTGTAAACAATTCATAATAGAATTGTTTACAGTTAGCTTCAGTATATATTTATCTATTTTTTAAACGCCATAATACTAGATTTGGGAGCAAAACTCTTTCGACTTCTTGTCGTAAGAGAAGCTTTTTGAGCTCAAATTCAGCTTGTTGCTCTGTTAAACCATAATAATCGGCGATTTCCTTAGTGGTTAATGAATGAAAACGATTAAATAATTTATCTAGTCCGGGTGGATCTTGTCTTCTTGGAAGATCATCTAACATTTCTTGTAAAATTTGTACGTATATATCATAAGAATAAGTGCCGGATATTTTAATGCCTTCATCTTCAATATGTTCATTGAAAAAGACAATCGTAGGAAATGTGTCTACTTCCATTTCACATGTGATGGATAAATCACTTTGGAAGGAACGTAGGCATTCTTTCGACTGAAAGTCACGTGAAAATTCCTCTACATCAATTTTGGCTTCACTAGCTAGCTCCTGTAATACAGAAAAGGAAGTAACATTCTTTGTTTGAAGAAATAAATATTCCTGTATTTTGTTGAAAAAACGAAGTGCTGCTTTTCTACCTTGAAATTCTGCCGCTTTTACTGCAATTGAAGGTAAGACAGAATGCTGGCTATATGGATAGTTTATATTATCGTCTACTGATGTTTCACTTGTGGCGTTGCAAACAGTATTCAAGTTGTTAAGTCGAGTGCTAAGGACTGTACGAATTGTAAAGTACTGACCGTACTCTACTTGCAATTTCCGAATAATCGGTTGCAAATCCCAACAAGCAGAACAAAGTGGATCTAAAAACATATACATTTCAAGTGGCTTGTTTGTAATAGGAGTTGCGATCGGCTCAACCGGAATTTGTATTCTTGTCACATCTTTTCCTCCTCATGACTCATTTGATTGACCATGTGGTTGGCAGTAAGCACAAGTCTTCTATATAAATCATGTCGCACCTTTCCTTCCAGTCCGACTTCGTCCATGGCTTCTGACATGCAGCTTAGCCATGCTTCTGCACGTTCAGGTGTAATCGAGAAAGGGTTATGACGCATCTTTAACATTGGATGGCCATGTTCTTCTGTATATAAGTTAGGTCCCCCAAGATATTGGGTTAAAAATTGTTTTTGTTTACGCGCGGTTTCCGTTAAATCATCTGGAAAAATTGGCTTTAGCTTTGGATGTTTTGCTACTTTGCTATAAAACGTATCAACAAGGAGTGATAATTTTTCTGCACCTATCTCGTCGTATGGTAAAATCGGGCTCTGTGTCATAGTTGTTTACTCCTTTGCTTTAGCGCTAAATACATTTTAGCAATCTAATACGAATATCTCAAACAATTAGACTGTGATAAAAATAAATATAGAAAAAACGACCATTTTTAAAGGTCGTTTATACGTTATGCCAAGAAGTTGTTTAGAACTTTTTTCACATAATTCTCTGTTTCTTTATAAGGAGGAATACCATTATACTTTTTTACTGAACCGGGTCCTGCGTTATAGGCAGCCAAAGCATTTTCTATATTACCATCAAATTGTTCAAGCATTTGCTTCAAATACTTTGTCCCACCCATAATATTTTGTTCCGGGTCAAGAATGTTCTGTACTCCTAAATACTTAGCTGTTCCTGGCATTAGCTGCATCAATCCGGAAGCTCCCGCAGAGCTAACTGCATTTGGATTATAATTGGACTCTTGTTTAATGACAGAAGAAATAAGCTTTGCTGGCACATTATATGCTTCTGAAGCTCTATTTATAAGTTCATCTATTGATGAGGAACCTATAGAAGTAGAGGCTTGTCTTATATTTAAGGAATTATTTATACCATTTTCGGGTATATAAACTGGTAAGTCGCCACTATAAAATAGTGAATCTATATTATCAGATGAACTGCTATTAGTATTACCTTGCAGAACCTGGCCAAGCATTTCTGAAAACAGGGCGGATGTGCTATTGTTTTGGGTGCTTTGGACACTTCCCAGTATTTGCATTGCATTTATATCCATCAATGTTTTTAAAGACTTAATATCTATAAGTCATCAACCTTTCAAAGAATTCATAGCCTTTACAAGGCGTGCAATCTTTTTATCGGTCGAACGAAGGGGAATTTGATGCCTATCCAGTAATTTAAAAAAGAATTTTTGCCCTTCTTCGACATCTTTACATTCAAATTCTATCTCATAATCTTCTACGTTACTATATAAGGAGTGATCCAAGAAAAGTGTTCCTTCTTCTAACTTCAATTGGGCGCGATTAGTTTGTATGCTACCAAAGCAAGTAAGAGGTTTAGTAGAAATAATCTCCTCTATAAACGGAATGGAAGGAAAAATAGCTTTCTGTATAATTATATCTCTTTCATCATCAGTAACCAAAACTGTTTGCTCATTCATAATATGCTCTTCAATTGGAGTCTTCAGTGTAAGCTCATTGCGATCATCAAGAACTCTTAAACGAAACCCCATGCGATTATTTTTAAAGAATTGGTCTGCTGTATCGTAATAATAATTAACCTGAGTTTTAAATTCATTTGGTTTAATGTTAAAGAAATCACTTATTCTCGTGAATTCTTCTTTAGTTAATAAGTTTTTAAATTCAATCTCTTGCTCCGATTGCATAGTCTCACACCTTTCTTATTATTTCATTATAGACGGTTTGCAAGGAGTTTCAATATGTTAAAATAGTTACAGAATAGACAGAAGGGAACGATGTGTTTTGCCTATTACATTTCAAGTACAAAGCGGAGTACAACTGGAAAATGATATTCGCTTTACTTTAGAAGATGTACCTCAAGGATTGACTATAAAAGCAGGTGGTCAGATGATTACAGATTCTGATTCATTAGCCTTCGTATATTTATTGGAGGGAGAGACTGAATATCACTATCTGAAATTCGGTCAGGATGTTTGGCCATTGCTTGTCAGCACACTTAAGGCGGTGCAAGATCCCGTATTACAAATTGGGGATAAAAGAATCGTCTTAGAAAAATTTAAAGAAGAATTAGAAATGCTTATATTTAATATTGAAGGAAATGATAACTATGGAGCAGATTTTGCTCAGTCAGTTGAGAATGCTTTTAATGAAATTTTAAAAGCGGAATAAGTGTTCAAGTGGAGGTTTATTAGTATGGGCCAATGGGAACGTTTTTTAGAACCATATAAACAGGCAGTTGCAGAGTTAAAAGTTAAATTAAAAGGAATGCGTACTCAATTTGATATTGAGAATACAAATTCCCCGATTGAATTTGTAACTGGTAGAGTGAAACCACTCGCAAGTATATACGATAAGTCATTAGAAAAGGGAATTGTGTTTGAACCTTCTGTAACGCTTGCAAAAGAAATACCGGATATTGCGGGACTGCGAATGATGTGTCAATTTGTCGATGATATAGAAACGGTGGTTCAGTTACTTCGAAGTAGAAAAGACATCACTATTGTTGAAGAGAGAGATTATATAAGTCATAAAAAACAAAGTGGTTATCGATCCTTTCATGTGATTATTGAATACCCTGTTCAAACCATTCATGGAGAGGTAAATATATTAGCGGAAATTCAAATCCGCACTTTAGCAATGAATTTTTGGGCCTCCATTGAGCATTCGTTAAATTATAAATATAAAGGCGTATTTCCAGAAGAGATAAAAAATCGTTTGCAATATGCAGCTGAGGCTGCTTTTCGTTTAGATGAAGAGATGTCTCTTATCAGAGGGGAAATACAGGAAGCCCAAAAGTATTTTAGTGAAAACAAGGAGCTATCCACTCCTCGCATCAAAGAAGAAAAAATATAAAGAGAGGCCGTGGTAATAATGAAGTTTTTTATACAGTCTCGAAATGATGAACTCTCCAATCAATTAATGGAAACTGCCAAAATGTATCTTACTGACTTTGGGCTTGTATTAGATGAAGAGACCCCGGATATTGTCCTATCAATAGGTGGAGATGGAACTTTGTTGCATGCCTTTCATAAATACAAACATATGACAGATTCTGTTGCGTTTGTTGGTATCCACACCGGACATCTTGGTTTTTATGCAGATTGGAAGCCATCAGAAATAGAAAAGCTAGTGATTAGTATTGCGAAAAAAGAATTTAAAGTAATAGAGTATCCTTTATTGGAGGTTACTATTAACTATAAGCACGAAGAGGATAACTCCGTTTATCTGGCGTTAAACGAATCTACCGTTAAATCCCCAGATGTAACGCTAGTAATGGATGTTGAGTTAAATGGAAGTTTGTTTGAAAGATTTAGAGGAGACGGCTTGTGTATGTCTACTCCATCGGGTAGTACAGCCTATAATAAAGCACTTGGTGGAGCGATAGTACATCCATCCCTAGAGGCGATGCAGTTAGCTGAAATTGCTTCAATTAACAATCGAGTATTTAGGACAGTTGGCTCTTCTTTAGTTTTACCAAAACACCATACGTGCCTATTGAGACCTGTTAATGGTCCAGATTTTATGGTAACTGTGGATCATCTTCACTTGTTGCACAAAGATGTTGCTTCAATCGAATATAGAGTAGCAGAGGAAAGAGTTCGTTTTGCTAGATTCCGTTCCTTCCCATTTTGGACAAGGGTACATGACAGCTTCATAGATAGTGATTTAAAATAATGACAGAAAATCAGATAAAGCTTTCTTTTTCTATTAACGAATCTGTTCTACTAAGAGATGCTATCAGTCAGTATGGAATATCCAAAAAAGCTCTTACAAGTATTAAATATGATGGCGGTCAAATTTTAGTTAACGGGGAAGAAAAGACAGTAAGACATACTCTTGCTAAGGGTGATATAGTCACTATCGTGTTTCCACGAGAGAAAAAAAGCGAAGGATTAATCGCGGAGGAAATGTTCTTTCCTATATTATTTGAAGATGAGCATTTACTTGTTATATCTAAAAAAGCTGGAATAAGTACAATTCCTTCCCGGGAACATCCTATGGGAACATTAGCGAATGGGATTTGTGGATATTTAGAAAAGAATTCTTCTGCTTCAACTGTACATATTGTTACTAGGCTAGACAAAGATACGTCAGGAATAGTGTGTATTGCAAAGCATCGTCATGCTCATCACTTACTGAGTGAAATGCAAAAGGCAGGTGCAATTTCAAGAACTTATGAAGCGATTGTACATGGTTATGTAGGACAAGATTCCTTCCTCATTGATGCACCCATTGGACGAAAAGACAATAGTATAATCGAGCGAATGATAGACCCAGAAGGAAAACAGGCTAAAACATCGGTAGAAGTGTTGAGTCGATTTACTGTTAAAGGTGAAAAGTTGAGTCATGTCAGATTAAAGCTCTTTACTGGTAGAACCCATCAGATTAGGGTACATATGATGTCTGTTGGACACCCACTATTAGGAGATGATCTATATGGTGGAAGACTTAATTTAATATGCCGTCAGGCTTTGCACGCCAAACAATTAGAATTGGTTCATCCTTTTACTAAACAACCATTATATATAGAAGATAAATATCCTATGGACTTGCAAGCTATTTTTGATATCATTTAAAAGGAAAAGTGAATGAAATATTAAAACAAGGGGAGTGACAATGATCACTACCCTTGATTATTTTTGAATAATTTTCCTAAACATTTTTGAGGTTCATTATTTCCATATAGTTTCAAAAAAATTTCCCAGGGAATAATATATTGATGTAACTTTTGTTGCCATTTTAAGAAAGCTATTGCTTATTAAAAACAGTGGTCATACAATAGTAAAGGTTATATGCCGGAAGGAGGGAAAGATATGAAAGAGGAAAAAGTGGATCTATTGGAACTTGAGGAATCAAATTTAATTCATTTTTTGCTTACAGATTCTATGGATGATTTTAGAGAGATTTTTATGGAACTTCATCCTTACGATCAGTCAATATTTTTTGAGAAGGTAGAGCCAGAATTACGACAGAAAATCTTTCATTATCTTTCTCCGAAAGAGATGGCAGAGCTTTTTGAGGCAACTAAGTTTGATGAAGAACTGTATGAATTTTACTTAAAAGAAATGGACACAACGTATGCAGCCGATATGCTTTCGTTCATGTATGCTGATAATGCAGTAGACGTACTAAACGAACTAGAGGATGCACAAGTAGCAAGTTATTTAAATATTATGGACAAAGAATCTGCACAGGAAATCAAGGACCTGTTAGATTATGAAGAATATACAGCTGGATCTATAATGACAACTGAATATGTCGCTATTCCAGAAAACTCCACTTGTCGTTCTGCCATGACAATATTAAGAAATGCAGCCCCTGATGCCGAAACGATTTATTATTTATTCGTTGTAGATGAATCACATAGGCTTGCAGGGGTCATATCATTGAGAGACCTTATCGTAGCAGATGAAGATACTTTGATAAAAGATATTATGAATGAGCGTGTTGTAAGTGTTCTAGTAAACGAAGATCAAGAAGAAGTCGCTAAAATGATTAAGGATTATGACTTTTTAGCTGTCCCTGTTCTAGACTTTGAGAACCATTTACTTGGAATTGTAACAGTAGATGATATTATCGACGTATTAGATGAAGAAGCGTCAGATGATTATTCCAAACTTGCCGCAGTATCTGATATGGATACATTTGATAAGGGTCCATTTTCGGCTGCAAGAAAGAGACTACCATGGCTAATCATTCTTCTATTCTTGGGGATGATGACGGCAAATCTGATGAGTATTTTTGAGCAAACATTAGACAAGGTTGCACTTCTTGCGGTGTTTATCCCTCTAATTGCGGGTATGGCCGGTAATAGTGGGACACAGGCGCTAGCCGTTGCTGTACGCGGGATCGCAACAGGCGATATCGAGGAGCAAAGTAAAACTAAACTATTATTTCGTGAAGCTGGTACAGGCTTAATAACAGGATTAATCTGCGGGCTACTTGTGATAGGAGTTATTTACTTTTGGAAACATGATCTTTTAATCGGGATGCTCGTTGGAGCTGCAATATTTGGATCGATATTTTTTGCTACACTTGGAGGATCATTTATTCCTTTACTCATCCATCGCATGAAAATCGATCCAGCTGTAGCATCTGGACCATTCATAACGACCATCAATGATTTAATTAGTATTTTAATCTATCTGGGCTTAGCGACATTGTTCATCTCTTCTTTATAAATTAACCAATTCAATGTTTTTTGCATAAGGTAAAGGAAAAAGGATGTGTCAATGAGCTCATTAAATGATCCTTTACTTTTTATACAAGGGCCACCGGTTTTTCATCTTCCTCCCGAATTTAAAGAAGTTATAGAATTCGAAAAGCTAGTAGAAGATGGAGAGGAAGAAAGTACTTCGATTTATGAAAAAAACAGAGAAATGTCCGGCACAACTTCAGCTATTTTAGATAAATTATATTTTTTAGCAAAGCCATTTCAACGCCAAGTATACCGCCCATTAAACTTTCATTTAAAAGGTGGGGGAATACTGCAGGGAGAAGTTGAGGAAGTGAACGGAAAAAGCGTTACAATTAAATTGAACTCAGGAGAAAATGCTGTCTATCCAATTGAGCAAGTTATAAAAATTACTTGGCGAGGAAGTATAATGAAATAAATAATGGTTAATATATGATTAGCTTTTTTACGAGAAAAGCAGTAGATAAAAGACACGTCCCTAAGGGTACGTGTCTTTTATCTATTCAATAATTGCTTCGGTTAATTTCAAACAAAGCTATTCATTTACAAAAAAATCCAAATAAGATCAAAAGAAGGTAGTACAAGTACAGCTAATGCTTTAAAAAAACAATGATTAAAAACCGTTCGGTGGTTAGCCCGAACGGAATAGACACTACATTATTGAAACGATTAGTCACATACATCTAAAAATACATCCGCTACGCATTCAATACCACAGAAACAGTTTAAATCTACGGTTACACAGCTACCAGTTAAATCGAAATTACGTACCTTACAAATTTGTTTGAAATCAATTTTAGTACCATCACCGTTTAATAAATTTACTCCGTGTCGTTGAGCGTCAAGTGGTTCTAAAACTCTTAATGTAGCACAACAGTTATCAAAGATATCTTCTACACGGAAAAATACTGATACGCAATCATTATCATGTGGTCTAGGTGTTAAATCACGGAAAAAAGCTTTGAAGGGATCTCCATCTTTTGTCAATAACATGAAAACACGTGTATCTGCATTATTTCTTGATGGACTTACAAGTCCTCCAAGTGGCTCTAAAAAGCAACTAGTTGGACACGGACCGCAATTATTTTCTGCTTGATCTTGTATATCTTTAATAGCTCGAACTACGTCACATACGCAACGTTGATTTTTATCATGGTGACCAGAAACGTGTTCATTATTTCCACAACCCATAAATATTCACCTCCTTTGTCTCTTCTTAAGTAATTTATGTAGGGGTACAGTTTTGGATAGGGGCAAATAGCTCAGATAGAATTGCATAATTCAATTTTGCGCGTACATACTAACTAAAAAAGGAGCAAAGAACCTATGAAAAAAATAGTGTGTGTTCTCCTGTTATTATTCTTAATGGCTGCTTGTTCAGGCCCAGAATATAAGGTGTATTCTGATGGAGATACTTCCAAACTTGAAGAGCTCCTTAAAGAGCAGGATAAAATTGTTGGATATAAAAGTGTAATGGATAACAATGATGTTCTGGTAGCGATTGATATAGCAAGATTAAAACGATTTCAAAAAGTGAAAATCGAAGATGAAGTAAAAAAGGAAATTGAAAAAGAGTTCCCGGATAAAGAGGTTATAGTGACAGGGGATATCAAAATCAAATGGGAAATTGAAAAAATCATGAATAAAGAAAAGAAAAATGAAAAATTGAAAAAAGCTATCGAAGAAATTAAAACCCTATCGAAGGAAGAGACCTAATGGATCAAAAACAATTTCAAAAAGTTGTTGATAAGCAGACTCCCAAAGCCCCGGTGTTTATGAATTGTTTAAAAGCTTTTATAGTAGGTGGAATATTTTGTACAGTAGGTCAATTAATAACATTCTTCTATATGCGCTTTTTTCCTTTTACTGAAAAAACAGCAGGGAATCCTACTGTTGCAACGATGATATTCATAGCTATGATTTTAACAGGGACAGGCTTATATAAAAAAATTTCCCAGTTTGGAGGAGCGGGATCTGCGGTGCCCGTTACCGGATTTGGTAATGCAGTTATCTCCGCTTCCATAGAACATAAAACAGAGGGTTATGTATTAGGGGTCGGTGGTAACATGTTTAAGCTTGCAGGATCAGTTATCGTATTTGGCGTGCTTTCTGCATTTTTTGTGGCTCTAGTTAAAACAATTCTCGTCAAATTGGGAGTGGTCTCATGGTAAATACCGGTGGAACTATTTCATTTACACAAAGGCCGAGCATCGCAAGTGCAGGCGTTGTTGTTGGACCTGTGGAAAAAGTGAGCCCATTTGCGGAGTCTTTTGATGAAATATTAACGACAGAAAAGGAAAAAAACGAAACTTATGAACAGGCCGCTAGTCGATTTATAGAAAAGGCTTGCTCAATTGCTGTTAGTAAGGTTCATGAAAAGATGGATAATATTGATTTGTTTATTGGAGGAGACCTAGTCAATCAAATGTCGCCTTCCAGCTTTGCAGCAAGAAAGCTTGCAATTCCTTACTTTGGCGTATTTTCTGCTTGTGCAAGTTCTATGGAAGCAACTATCATTGGCTGCCTCCTGTTAGAAACGGGAAATTCGAAAAGTATCCTTGCTGGTGCTTCAAGTCATCATCCCACTGTGGAAAGACAGTTCAGATATCCTTTGGAGTATGGGGCGCAAAAGCCTAAAACTGCACAATGGACAGTAACGGCTGCTGCTTTTGCTCTTTTACAGAGCAATGCTAAAAATGCACCCTATATTTCTCATGCGACGATGGGAAGAGTAGTGGATGGAAAGCAATCGAATCCTCTCCATATGGGAGCTGCTATGGCCCCAGCTGCTAGAGATACAATCGAACGTCACTTAAAAAACACAAACAGTAAAATGTCAGATTATGATTTGATAATGACAGGTGACTTAGGAAAGATAGGACTTTCTATATTAAAAGAGATGTTTCAGGATGAAAATAGCGGAGTAATTTTGCAGGATGCTGGAGCTCAATATTATGGAGATGACCAATTCTTTAATGCCGGTGCGAGTGGTCCTGGCTGTTCTGCTTCAGTATTTTTTAGTCATATATACAGTCAACTCAAAAAAGGTACATTTAAACGGGTTTTACTAATAGCTACAGGTGCATTGCTTTCTCCATTAACTTATCAACAGGGAGAAACCATCCCATGCATAGCACATGCTATTGAATGTCGAATGGAGAAGAAGGGATAATATGATTTCATCATTAATTACAGCTTTTATCGTCGGAGGTTTAATTTGTGTAATTGGACAAATTCTAATGGATGTTTGTAAACTAACACCAGCTCATACATTAAGCGGTATGGTGGTAGCAGGGGCAATTTTAGATGGTTTTGGTTTATATGAGCCCCTTATTGATTTTGCAGGAGCGGGGGCAACAATTCCGATCACTTCCTTTGGAAACTCATTAACCCATGGTGCACTCGCAGAAGCTGAAAAACATGGCTTAGTTGGAGTAATAACTGGAATGTTTGAGGTAACGAGTTCCGGTATCAGTGCAGCTATATTATTCGGAATAATTGGTGCTTTTATATTCCAAAAACGAAAAACAACCTATTAAGCAAAATGCCCTATTTCTTGCGCCCCCCTTGCATACTATAAGTTGAAAGGAAGGGGGGAAAGGATATGTACGGTTATTGTGATGGAGGATGTTACGGTTACGGCGGAGGCTACGGATATGAGGGTGGCTACGGTGGAAATAAAGGTGCAGGCTCAACATTTGTATTAATCGTTGTTTTATTCATTTTATTGATCATTGTCGGAGCTAGCTTTCTCCCTTAAACCTGATTATAAATAATGCGAGGGGGAAATTACATGCAAAATTCTTTTTTCAGAGCGATTGAGAATAAAACCGGTGTATCAATGGATGAGCTTTTCACACTAGCTAACGCCATTTCAAATGCTGATTTTACCAATGAACATCAAGTTCGTAAAATCGTAAGAAAAGTAGGCAGGCTTGCCAACAAACCTGTTTCTAAAGAATTAGAAGATCAACTGACGAACTCAATCCTCCAAAAAGGAAGTTCAATCAGTTTAACCGATATTGAAAAAATGCTGTAATATTTAAAAAATAGGTTTAAGGTAAATTAAACAAGGGTAAAGAGCATATAGTTTCATAATGGAGGTGGATAAGAATGGGGTATATTATTCCAGTTCAACCTTTGCAGTCGCAAATTTATGCGAATCGTATGCAAATGGAAGAATATAATTTTGCTCAAATCAATAATGTTCAAAATGTTAAAATGAAATCGATTTTCGATGATCACTTAGCTGACCTTCAACAAAAAGAAGGAATAGAACAACAAGAAGAAAAGCAGTTATCGGGTAATAAAGAACTTTCTAGCTTGCCATTATCTAAAGGCTTTATCCAACCAAATCCCGTTAATTTATCACCTATCATTGCAGAAATATCAGGTAAAGGTAACTATGTGAATACCTATATTTAAGCAAAGAGTAAAACCCGCTAACCTATAGTTAGCGGGTTTTACTCTTTATAATTCTTTTTCCATCGCTCTATGAGGGATACCAGCTTCCAAAAATTCAGGAGACGTGATGACATAATCTCTTTTTTCATAAAAGGGTATTGCGTGACTCTGAGCGTTTAACTTTAGTTTTTTAAATTGATGATCCTTTGCGTAATCTTCCATACATTCCATCATCAAATTACCTAGTTTTTTCCCTCTATATTCAGGTAAGATACATACGCGTTCTACTTTACCAATAGTGGGCTCAGCAATGCGAATCCGACCAGCTCCAAAAGGAGTATCTCCGTCATAAGCAACAAAATGTGTTGCTTTCATGTCGTATTCGTCTAACTCTAAATGCAGAGGAACGTCTTGTTCCTCTACAAATACTTTTCTTCTTATATATATTGCATCATCGTACTCTTTCTCAGTTTCAACAATCTTTGCAAATACCAATGGTTACTCAGCTCCAGACAATCTAAATGTTTCATATACGGTCCAGGAACCGTCTTCTAGCTGATACAACAGATGAATTCGATCTATCTCTTCCTCGAATTCTGCTCCAATCATTTTTAATTGTGGCAATATATCGTCATGCTCACTTGCACTAAGTTTTTGTGCAATAGTAATATGAGGTACAAATGAATAGGTTTCATCATCATGATACTCAATTGAATTCAGATCCTCATGTAATTTTTCAAGCTCTTGTGTAGATTGAATATTGAAGTAGATAGCATTTGTTACAGGAGCAAAAGAACTTACTTTTGTTGTTTTCATTATAAAGGGCTTATGGGTCTTAGCTATTTCATTAATTTGGTTAGCTATTGTTTTAATTTGGGCTTCATCTGCTTCAAAAACTCCCTTTAAAGTCATATGAGGAGTAATAAGAGCATAATGGGGATCATAACGCTTTCTATAAGAGTTCGCAAAATCTTGCACCTTTTTTGATGGAAAAGCAACAATACCGTATTTCATAATCATGACCTCCTTAAAATTATCTTACAATATATTTCTATTATACCAAAAACATCTTAAAGACTGAAATTGTTTTGCAGTGATCTTTTAATGTCTGGTTGCCATAGCTTCCAAGTATGGTCTCCTTCTAATTCGTCATAAAAAGTAGAAAACCCTTTATTTAGGAGTAAATTATGCAATTTTCTGTTTGGTGTAAGGAAATCAGTTTCTAAACCATCTCCCGTTTTAACAGCAGTCTCTTGGTTACCAACCACCTGGTATAGAGAAAATGCATGTACTTCTTTATGATTTTCAACCATTTCTAATATGTCCTCATTGATGAGAGGGGAATGCATTATAACTTTCCCAAAAGTATTTGGATACCTAAGGGCTGTAAGTAAGGAAATTGTGCCAGCTAAGGAATCCCCTATCAAAGCTCTTCCCATTCCAATTTGATAAGTCGGATAATTTTCATCTATATAAGGAACTAGCTCTTGTGCTATAAAACGTGAATACGCTAGCTGTTTTTCTCCATCTGGGTGATACATGCTTCTACGTTCTTTGACACTTTTATAAGGAACACCGACAATTATTAGATTTTCTATTTCTTGATTATCATACAATTCATCTGCTACACGAGAAATTCTTCCTAATTGAAAATAATCTTTACCGTCAGATGCTATAAGGACTGAATATTTATATAATGGAGAGTAATTTGGCGGCAAATAAATTAATAACTGTATTTCTTCATCCAAAGCTTTGCTGTATATAGTTGTATCTTGTAAAGTCTCTTTGTTCATTCTTACACCTCGTTGTCATGTTATATAGAAATTGTAACATATACTGGGAAAGAGGTATAATGAGAGCAGCTTATAGGTATTCTTTTTACAGACTCAAAATAGAAAAAGGAGGTTATTTTTTGGATAAACAAACATCTAGAGTGCATTCCCGCACAGTAGAGCAAGCAACGGTGGATGCGTTAAAGCGTAGAGGAGTTACAATCGAAGAGATTGCTAAAATAGTGTATGAAATGCAATTTCCATATAACAAAGGACTAACTATTGAACACTGTATTGAGTCGATCAAGAGTGTCATGAAAAAAAGAGAAATGCAACATGCAATTCTTGTAGGAATTGAATTAGACGAACTTGCAGAGAAAAAAATGTTATCAGCTCCACTACAACAGATTGTAGAAGCAGATGAAGGATTATTTGGCGTAGATGAAACAATTGCGTTAGGCGCTGTATTTACATACGGAAGTATAGCCGTCACCACGTTTGGACATCTAGACAAAAATAAGATTGGTATAATATCTAAGCTTGATACAAAGGCAGGAGGTAGCATTCATACCTTTCTAGATGACTTGGTTGCAAGTATAGCGGCAAGTGCTGCATCTAGACTTGCTCATCGAACAAGAGACTTGCAAGAGGCTGACGAAACCTTCGAGGATATAGCTCCAGAAGAAACAGCACCGGAAACTAATATCAAGGGAGCAACTACTTAAAAAGAGAGCAGCCACTCGTGGCTGTTTTTTTTTAGACTAGAAAGTATTAAAAATAAGTTACTAACCATACTCATCTAGCTAATCGTACATATATACACGCGTGATTTGCTTTGAGTAATGCTTACACTATCGCATACTTCATGCCAAAGTCTAAGCCGAATATTGAAATCAGCATGTTCATTCTATGCTACAGTAATAAAAACAGAATAAAATGAATTTTTGAGGTGGAAGAAGTATGGGGATTGATGAGAAAGTAAAACGGCTTTTAGACGCTTACGATAAAAATGGGTATATAAATGGAACAATTCTTGTAGCGTCAAGTGATCGAATTATAGTGAATAAAGGATATGGATTTGCGAACTGGGAACATAAAATTCCTAATTTTTCTCATACTAAATTTCGTATAGGATCCCTGTCCAAAGCTTTCACTTCTTTTGCAATTTATCAGTTACATAAAAATGGTAACTTAAATATAAATGAAGCTATAGGAAAATATTTAGTGAATTATCCTAATGGAGGGGAAATCACCATTTATCACTGTTTAACAAATACCTCGGGGATTCCCAATTTTACAGCAGACTCAGATTTTTGGTCTAGGAATATGAGATTGCCTCTAACTCTAGCCCAACTAATTGACGCCTTTAAAGATAAGCCACTACATTTTAAACCAGGTAGCGAATTTGAATACTCTAATTCAGGCTACTCTATCTTAACGGCAATAATTGAGCAGGTCTCAAATATGCCTTATGCAAAATATTTGAGCGATTATATTTTTAATCCGTTAGGGATGGTTAATACTGGCTGTGATGATGGCAGGAAAGTAATAGCTGATATGGCGACAGGGTATTCGGTTTGGGAGAAAGTTATCCGAGCAGAATATTCGGATATGTCTTTTCCTCTTGGTGCTTATGGTCTCTATTCAACAGTCGAAGACCTTTTCATTTGGGACAAGGCGTTAAGCTCCTTTACTATATTAGACGAAGTGTTAACGAAAAAAATGTTTGAAGTAAATAGAAGTAATTATGCTTCTGGTTGGGTAATTTCAAATAAATTTAACAAAAAATGTTCGCATCATTATGGAGATATTAGTGGTTTCTGTAGTAATTTTCTTCGATTTTCTGAGGAGAATATAACGGTAATCTATTTAAGTAATTTGAGTATAACACCCGTAATTAAACTAACTGAAGAGATATCTGAAGTAATGTTTGGTGGAAGTGTGTCTCTGCCAGCATCTATAGATGCAATTGGAGTGGACGATTCACATAAAAAACTTTGTATAATCGGGAAATATCAAGTTATAGATCGACCCACTCAATCCATATCAATATCTCAAGAAAATAACAGTATTTTCTTAACTGTTTCAAAAATGTATAATGCGCTATACAAATATAAACTAATACCCGTGAAGCAGGATTTGTTGAGTATTACTTTTAAGACTGAATTTGTGGATGAAGAGCTTACTATTCACTACAGTCCTTCAAATATAGTTGAGTGTGTTCAATACATAGATTGTTATGGAGAAAAGCACACGGCTCACAATATGAAGACATATGAAAAGAGGAGAATCTAAACAGAATCTCCTCTTCGATAAAATATTGATAATGATTTATTTAATTAGAAAAGCGCAATTGCTTAAGTCAAATCCAACAAGCTAATGTAGATTACTCAAGCTAAGTATTCCATAATAGTCAGCCATCCTAGTAAGAGGAAAGATGAATTTATGGATTATAATCTATTCCATTGTAGCAGTTTCCATTAAAGCTGAGTCATCTTGCTGGAAATATAAGAAAGTCTCCTCTTCTAATTCATTTAGTAAACGTTCCTTATTTAATCCGATAGACTTCGGACCTTGAAAAATAGGCTCCCACCAAGTTTGAGTTTCAGTCATTATATTTCCTCTCCTTTTCCAAAAAACTTATTAATTTTATCATTTGACTTTTATATACCCCAATATGATTCATAACCAAACAATTATTTCAAAAACATGACTTTTTTCATAAGGGATGGAGTACATAGAGGGACTTATTGAATGGTTTCAAATCTCCCTTATGAAAGTAGTATGCCATTTTAAAGTTATTTAATGTACAAGGATAAAAATACAAATTCTTTCGTCAACTGAAAAATAATAGTATGCTTTAGAGAGTAGACTATATATGATAACAAAAAGTAGTCAAAGGTTTATTTGTTCACCAAACATAGTGCATTTAAAAGTTGATGAGGAGATGATAATGTGAATTTTACATCACAGCAGCTAGATCAGATGTTAGAGGAACACCAAACGTATTTTTACTCAGGCATAACTAAATCTGCAAAGTTTCGAATCGACCAATTAGACATTTTGAAAAAAACGATTAAAAAATATGAAAATGAAGTAGTTAAAGCACTTTATAAAGATTTAAGGAAGAGTGAGTTTGAAGCGTATACAACTGAAATAGGGTTGATATATGAAAGTATTACTCATATGAAGAAAAATTTGGATAAATGGATGGAGCCAAAACAGGTGAAAACACCATTGGCGCTCATGCCATCAAAAAGCCAAATTATTAGCGAGCCTTATGGAACAGTTTTAATTATTGCTCCATTTAACTATCCATTTCAGTTAATAATGGAGCCTTTACTTGGAGCTATAGCAGGCGGAAATTGTGTAGTTATCAAACCTTCTGAAACAACTCCTTTTACTACCAATATAGTAAAAAAGATTATAGCTGAAGCCTTTCATCCTCATTATATTAGAGTCGTTGAGGGAGAAAAAGAAGAAACCTCTTTATTGATACATGCTCCTTTCGATTTTATCTTCTTCACTGGTAGTGTAAACGTTGGGAAGGTAGTGATGGAGGCTGCCTCTAAAAGGTTGACTCCAATTGCATTAGAGTTAGGTGGAAAAAGCCCAGCTATCGTTGATCATACGGCTAATTTAGACCAGGCTGCAAAGCGAATCATTTGGGGCAAATTAGTTAACTCTGGACAAACCTGTATTGCTCCAGATTATTTACTCGTAGAAGAAACTGTCAAAGAAAAGCTTCTTGAAAAATTGCGGGAAGCTATTCAACATTTCTACGGTGAAAACGTTCAAAAAAGCCCTGATTATGGGCGAATAGTAAATACCAATCATTTTAGAAGATTACAAAAAATGGTTTTACAAGAGAAAGACCATATTGTTTTTGGAGGTAAAATGGACAAGGAAGATTTATATATAGAACCTACCATTTTAGATGGAGTACATTTCTCTAGTCCTTCTATGCAGGAAGAGATTTTTGGGCCAATCTTGCCAGTGATTAGTTACAAAGATTTACCTACTATTATTCGCCAAATTAGAAAATTTCCAAAGCCCCTAGCAGCCTATATGTTCAGTGAGCATGAAGGAGCACAAAATTATTTTCTAGAAGAGCTTTCCTTTGGTGGAGGATGTATCAATGATACAATTATGCATGCTGGTAGTGCCCACTTACCTTTTGGTGGGGTTGGAAACTCCGGAATGGGAGCTTATCACGGCGCATCAAGCTTTGAAATGTTCACCCATCAAAAATCTATTGTGAAAAAAAGTACAGCTATCCCATTAAACGTAGCGTTCCCTCCGTATAAAAATAAAATTAAGTTAGTAAGAGGCTTATTAAAATAATGATACATCCGAGAGTTGTGGTATTAATTTACCACAACTCTTAGTTCATTAGATTTAATATTAGACCATTAAATTACTTGTTATAATTCTATTCTATCAATAAATTATTGACATGAAATGACTTATTTACTAATATGTAGACAAAGGTTTGTATTTTATTGATTAAATAAAATGGAGGACAAGAAATGGAGTCCATATTTGGCACAGAGTCTGAAGATTTATTGCTAACAGTAAAAAATGCATTGCGTAAAGAATCTATTAAAGAACATGATAAACTTGAAATAATGCTTGAGGATGCTTTTTTTAAGATGAAGCTCATGAGCTATGCAGTAAATGAAACGATGATTCTAGCCCTTACAAACAGAGCTGGACAAATAATATATGTGAATGACAGATTCGTTGAAATTTCTGGTTATTCACCTGAAGAGCTTATAGGTAAAACTCACCGTGTCATCAAATCCTCTCATCATTCCACTCAATTTTTTAAGGAAATGTGGGATACGATTTTACAGGGTCAAACCTGGGAAGGCGAAATATGCAACAAACGTAAAACTGGTGAGTTATATTGGGTTAAAACATATATTCTTCCAATTGGCGAAGAATACAAGGATACTTATTTTTTAAGTATTCGTACGGACATAACAGCTGAAAAAGAAAAGGAACAAAGACTGCAGGCAAGTTTACTAAATTCCTTTGAGACCGTGGTAAGCCACGTAAATAATCTGATTTTTAGAGTAGATAAAGATTATAATAATGAGTATTACTTTTCCTTATTAACTGGTAAAATTGCTACGGAATATTTTAAGGAAAGAGGAATACAGGCAATCCATCCCTCTAGTGAAATGTTTGGAGAACAACCATTTCAAAGCTTAAAGTTAGCAATGAGTTATTTCCCTAAGGAAGTATCCGATAAATTAAATGAAAATATTACAAAGGTTTTCTTAGGAGAAGAAGTTGCCTACAAGGAATGGTTTGGTTCTAAATGTATTCATATTACTATTTCTCCTATTGAGCAAAATGGGAAAGTAACTGGTGCGATTGGTATTGGAAATGATATAACCGAGCTTGAGAACACTCGAACAACTCTATCCGAACTTGCATACAAAGATCACCTGACCAATACATATAACACGGCGGCTTTAAATAGAGATATACAGCTAAAAATATTACTAAAGGAGCCCTTTAGTTTTCTATATATAGACTTAGATCGTTTCAAAAATATTAACGATTCACTAGGCCATGTCACTGGGGATATTTTATTGCAAAAGGTTTCCAGAAGAATGAAATCCTTCTATAAAGAAGGAGCACAAATCTATCGTATGGGTGGAGATGAATTTGTAATCCTTTTGGATGATCAAGAATTCCCTTGTAAAAATTACTTACATAATGCTCAGCAACTGATAAAAGAAATTGAAAAGCCTTTTTATATAGATGAAATGGAATTGTACATTTCGTGTTCAATAGGGCTATCCTGCTTTCCTCTTCATGGCTCTGAATATGCTACTTTACACAGGGCAGCTGACTTAGCATTGAATGTGTCTAAAGAGCAGGGAAGAGGAACTGCAGTATTATATGAAAAAAATTTAGAAGAAGGTTATATTAATAAGGTTCGTTTAGAGAGTGATATCCGTTTTGGATTAGAGAACAATGAATTCTTCCTAGTCTACCAACCTAAAGTAAATTTAGTTACTAATGAAGTTCATGGTTATGAAGCTCTTATCCGATGGAATAGAAAGGGTAAAAATATCATTACTCCAAATGATTACATCCCGTTTGCTGAAGAGACTGGGTTAATCATCCCTTTAGGTAGGTACGTTCTCTATGAGGCATGTAGACAAGCTGCTGAATGGCTACATAAAGGCATAGCTTTTGATACAGTGTCTGTGAATATAAGTCCTGCCGAATTAGAGCAAAACGATTTTGTAAACAATGTTAAAGATATTCTCTTGAAAACGGGACTGCCACCTCAATATTTAGAGCTAGAAATAACGGAAAATGTTTTAATGAAAAATTTAAATAAGCTATTGAGCATTCTAACAGAATTAAAAAACTACGGAATTCGCATAGCAATGGATGACTTTGGGGCAGGTTTTTCTAACTTTCGCTATTTAAGTGAACTCCCTATTCATACATTAAAAATAGACAGTATGTTTATGAACCGTATATTTGAAAGGCGAAATGAAGTGATTGTCTCCTCTATCATTCGAATAGGGCTTAGCCTTGGACTAGAGGTAGTAGCTGAAGGTGTAGAGACAGAGGAAGTTATTCAGTTTTTAAAACGACATAAATGTAAGATTGTTCAAGGTTTTTATTACTCAAAGCCTTTAAATGCCAGAGATGTACCCGACTTCAATCTAATGGTCAAATAAGATATGGTAAGATTTAATAAGAAAGTACAGAGATTATGGTTATCCTCTTCTTCAAATAGATGAAGAATAAATAATTAGGCGGGCTCTCGGGAGGGGCGATAAGACATCAATGCGACGTTTGTGATGTCTTATCTGTCTCCTTCATACCGCTATAGTGACCGCCTTATTAAGTATTCAATTACTACAAGGAAATATTTTGTCTAAAATGATGGTTAATAATCTTTGTTTAAATATCACTGTTATACAACGGCTACTCTAGTCAGGAATTATTACTATAAGGTAATTGGATAGTCACAGTTGTTCCGTGATTTTTATCGCTTTCAATCAAAATATTTCCACCGTGTTCAGATATAATCTTTTCAGAAATCATCATTCCAAGCCCTGTTCCATTAACTTTAGTTGAAAAAAACGGATCAAATACCTTTCCAGCAGTATGCGTGTCCATTCCAACTCCATTGTCTCTTATTTTAATTATTACAATTTCTGATGGTTCAATGGAGCAGCTAATATGAATTTCTCCGTTGTCAGTAATTGCCTCAATTGCGTTTTTAACAAGGTTGATGAGTACTTGTTTCATCTGACCTTCTTCTCCATAGAGAATGATAGGTCCTTCTAATAGCTCAGTTGTAAGAAGGATACCATTTAAGTTAATCTCCGGCTGAAACAAAACGAGAATATCATCTAAAGATTTCTTAAGGTCATACTTTTTAGGTAATTTCGCATGAGGCTTTGCTAAAACAAGAAATTCACTAATTATATAATTTATTCTTTCAATCTCATTTTCAATTACTTTTGTGTAGCGATAATAAGGTTGGGATGGATCACCGTTCATAATTTGCATAAACCCAGAAATTACGGTAATTGGATTCCTAATTTCATGAGCTACTCCAGCAGCCATTTCTCCAGCAATTTTCAACTTTTCTGATTGTAATAATAAGGTTTCTGTCTCTTTTTTAAAGCTGACATCTCTACTAATGATAGAGAGAGCAATAAGCTTCTTGTTGTAATCATATATAGGAGAAAAAGTGATTTGAGCATCAAAATAAGTACCATCTTTTTTTCGATCTGTTGTTTCAAGAAAGTGATAGCTAGCACCGTTTAATACTTCTTGTCTTCTAGCCTCGTCTAGTTGATACTGGGGAGAAATAATGGTTACGCTTTGTCCAATAACCTCTTCTCTTTTCCACCCATATAATTCTTCAAAGGCAGGATTTACTTCAATTATTTTATTATTTTTATCGAAAACAGTTATACTATCCTTGGCATTATCGAAAAAGAGCTGTAAGTAACTTTCACGTGAATATCGTTCCTGCCTCATTGAAGAATTTAACTCAGTTATTTTGTTCCAATATTTTCTATCAAAGTATGTATTTAATATAGAAGTAAAGATAAGCATCATGAGGAGCAGTATAAATGCGATAAGGTCACCTAGAGTAAATATGTATGTATAGGTTGAATACTTGAAGTATATTAGCCCGAAAATTTCTGCTAATGTGAGAAAGAACAAGAATATCCTTGGTCCAATAGAATAATAGAGAACCGCTATGTAAATGGGATAAATAAAAAAAGCAATCATTACTACGTTTTCACTGTAAATATTGACGACTAAAAGATACAAGTTTAAGGATATGAACATAACATACTGAATGATTTCATTTTCGGAGTTCCCACAATACAACAGAGCTAATATTAATAAATAAATAATTGAAACGACAAGATAAGTTAAGATGTCCTTGTTTTGTAAAAGGGCTGCAAAGAAAATATGGCATATTGTAAAAACAGAAAAAATAATGAGAAATAGCTTATTTTTGTCTTTTGTAGTATTAAAAAATTCCATTTTTTCCACCTCCTTCAGTTACTTCTTATATTAGCGTATTTATAGGTATCTGAAAATACAAGATTTTGATAAAATTAAGTAAGATTAAAGGAGGAATAACGATGTCATTTACATTTCAACAGCAAGAGACAGTTTCTTTATTAAAGCAATTAGTAGAAATTCCAAGTCCCTCTGGTTACACAAAAGAAATCATGGATTTTATGGAGCAATTTTTAAAGGAAATTAATGTTGACTATAAACGTACAAACAAGGGTGCATTAATCGCCACAATCAAAGGAGATAATGACACAAAACATCGTTTATTGACGGCTCACACAGATACTTTAGGAGCAATGGTTAAGGAAGTTAAGTCTTCTGGACGATTGAAGCTTTCTATGGTGGGTGGCTTTAACTGGAACGCAGTAGAAGGTGAGTATTGTACTATTCACACAGCAGAAGGTAAAAAAATACGAGGAACCATTCTTATGCACCAAACAACGGTCCATGTATACAAAAACGCAACTGCATTAGCTAGAGATGAGCAAAATATCGAGGTAAGAATAGATGAAAAAGTTACAAATGCAGACGAAACAAGAAAGCTAGGAATAGAAGTAGGGGATTTTGTATCATTCGATCCTAGATTTGAGCAAACGGACACTGGCTTTATCAAGTCTCGTCATTTAGACGACAAAGCAAGTACAGCCCTTTTACTTCAATTAATGAAAGCTATTAAGGAAAACAGTTGGACTCTTCCTTATACTACCCACTTTTATATTTCTAATAATGAAGAAATTGGTTTTGGGGGAAATTCTAGTATTCCAGAACAGACAGTAGAATACATTGCTGTAGATATGGGAGCTATTGGTGACGGACAGGCTTCTGATGAGTATACAGTCTCAATTTGTGCGAAGGATTCTTCTGGTCCATACCATTATGAATTAACGCGAAATCTTGTAGAGCTAGCTAAAAAAGAGGGAATCGATTACAAATTAGACATCTATCCATATTACGGCTCGGATGCTTCAGCAGCGATAAGAGCTGGTTTTGATGTCAAACATGCACTGTTCGGTCCAGGGATTGAAGCATCCCATGCTTATGAGCGAACTCATGTAGATTCATTAGAAAATACCGCTAAACTTCTATATTCTTATATTAATTCTGAAATATTGTAATGGATACTAGTAGACATTTTTACGAGAAATTTGTAAAATTGTTTGCTAGTTCTTTTTTTACTTGTATTTTTGGCGTTAAATCCATATGATAAAAAAGTGAATAAGAAGGAGATATACAAATATGGACAATAAATTACAAGAAGAAATATTAAAAAGAAGAACTTTTGCAATCATTTCCCACCCCGATGCTGGTAAAACAACTATAACGGAGAAGCTGCTATATTTTGGAGGAGCAATTCGTGATGCAGGTACAGTAAAAGGGAAGAAAACAGGGAAATTTGCAACATCAGACTGGATGGAAATTGAAAAACAACGTGGGATTTCTGTAACATCATCTGTTATGCAATTTGACTTTAATGATTGTCGTATAAATATACTAGATACACCAGGACATCAGGATTTCAGTGAAGACACGTATCGCACGTTAATGGCCGTGGACAGTGCAGTAATGATTGTGGATGCTGCCAAAGGGATAGAGGCGCAAACTTTAAAACTATTTAAGGTTTGTCGTATGCGCGGTATTCCTATCTTCACATTTATAAACAAGCTTGATCGCCAAGGGAAAGAACCTTTAGAATTGATGGAAGAGCTAGAAGAGGTACTTGGAATTCAATCTTATGCAATGAATTGGCCTATTGGTATGGGTAAAGAGTTCTTAGGTATATACGACCGCTTTAATCGTCGTATTGAACAATTCCGCACCGATGAAGCTGAAAGATTCCTTCCGCTAGACGAAGAGGGAGAACTTGCAGTAGAGCATTCTATGAAAGAAACATCGTATTATACTCAAGCTATCGAAGATATTATGCTGTTAAATGAGGCTGGAAATGATTTTGATAAGGATAAAGTACTTTCTGGAGATTTAACACCTGTATTTTTTGGTAGTGCATTAACAAATTTTGGTGTGCAAACCTTCTTAGAAACTTATCTTCAGTTTGCCCCAACTCCGCAACCTCGAATGACAGATGTGGAAGAGGAAGTAAATCCTCTTAACGAAGATTTCTCTGGTTTTATATTCAAAATTCAAGCGAATATGAATCCTGCTCACCGGGATAGAATTGCTTTCGTCCGTATCGTTTCCGGAAAATTCGAACGTGGTATGACCGTTACTTTAGCTCGTACTGGTAAAACATTTAAAGTAACTCAATCCACTCAATTTTTAGCGGATGACCGCGAAACTGTTGAAACAGCAGTAGCGGGCGATATTATCGGTCTTTATGATGTAGGAAATTATCAAATTGGAGATACGGTAGTTGGAGGGAAGAAGGCATTCAATTATGAAAAGCTTCCTCAATTCACTCCTGAAATGTTCGTTAAGGTTACTGCAAAAAACGTACTGAAGTCTAAGCATTTCCATAAAGGGATCTTACAGCTTGTACAAGAAGGAGCTATTCAGTACTACAAAACACTTCATACTGAAGAAGTAATTCTTGGAGCGGTTGGACAGTTGCAATTTGAGGTATTCGAGCATCGTATGAAGAACGAGTATAATGTGGATGTACGCATGGAACCAATTGGCTCGAAGGTAGCTCGATGGATTGAAAATGAGGAAGAAGTAAAAGAATCCATGACAGGTCCAAGAAGTATGCTTGTGAAAGATCGCTATGATCATTACGTGTTCCTGTTTGAAAATGAGTTTGCGACTCGTTGGTTCCAGGACAAATATGAGCATATCAAATTGTATAACTTACTATAATAAAATTCCTATATATGCGAGGAAGTGAATGACAAATCGTTCACTTTCTCGCTTTTTTAGAGTTGAAGGTTATAAATTATATGAATCTATTCTTTAAAAGTATGGAAGTTTGATTGGGAGATGGCTGATTTCCGCTTTCGGCGGTCGCTTTCCGTGGGGTGAGCGATAAGCTCTTACCGTCGCTGACGCGCCGTTTTGTAAGGTCTTATCTGACTCCCTCATCCCACTGGAGTCGCCGCCTGTCGCTCCAATCGCAAATTGGGTTTGGAACGAGTATATAAAATAGATGGTTATTATTTCAATCTATCCTTCAAGCATGAATAAAGTTCTAATTAGAGAAGCTGATTTCCGCTTTCGGCGGTCGCTTTCCGTGGGGTGAGCGATAAGCCCTTACCGTCGCTGACGCGCCGTTTGTAAGGTCTTATCTGACTCCCTCATTCCACCGGAGTCGCCGCCTGTCGCTCCAATTATAAGTTAAGAAAAATGGGAGAGTTGAATGTGTTTCAACTAACACAATATCTAAATACTTATTACTTAAATATAGCTTAGAGAAGCTGATTTCCGCTTTCGGCGGTCGCTTTCCGTGGGTTGAGAGATAAGCCCTTACCGTCGCTGACGCGCCGTTTGTAAGGTCTTATCTGTCTCACTCATCCCACCGGAGTCGCCGTATGTCGCTCCAATTATAAGTTAAGAAAAATGGGAGAGTTGTGTGTGTTTCAACTAACTCAACATCAAGTCATATTACTTAAATATAAAATAGATATGGCTGAATATTTCGCTCTGATCGATAAGCCATTATCTCCGTCGTTTAGGCGTCGTTTGTGATTCTTATCTATAAAATACAAAAAAAGTAAGTTAATTAATGCGATAGATAATAATAAAATTTGAACTCTTGCTTTCTAGAGCATATGATAGAAATAGCTAAAAAGAAGGTGGTCCCCTATATATGAAAATAAGTGATTTCTCCATAAAAAGACCCGTATTTACTACTGTTATTATGTTTTTAGTAATTATTTTAGGCGGGGTATCGTTTTTCAAAATACCAATCACATTAATCCCCGAGCTTAACCCTCCTATAGCTGTTGTTGTAACAAATTACCCTGGTGCAAGTCCTGTGGAAGTGGATGAAAAAATAACGAAACCATTGGAAACTTCCCTAAGTACGCTTCAAGGAATTAAGTCCATTTACAGTACCTCCCAAGAGGGGGCCAATTTCATCTTATTAGAATTTGACTGGTCTATGGATATGGACGATGTTCAACTAGATATCATGCAGCGTATTGATATGGTGCCGGTACCCAATGGAGCAGAGAAGCCTAGATTTTTAAAATTTGATCCTGCTCAATTTCCAGTTATTCAGCTATCTCTTAGAGCAACGGGAGAACAAGATATTCGATTAATAGCGGAAGAGCTAGAAAAAGAATTAGTTGGCACGGAAGGGGTAGCAAGTGTAAATATTTCTGGAACTTTAGTGGAAGAGGTTCAAATACTATTAAACCAAGAGAACCTCCAAAGCAAAGGTCTTACACAGAGTGATATTGTGCAGCTTATTCAGGCGAATAATATCTCTTTACCTGGAAACCCCGTAGAGACAGAAGAAAATATGTCGCTGACAACTCGCATCATCAGCACTCTCACATCTGTGGAGGATATTCAAAACCTGGTTGTTACGGTAAATCCGTTAGATGGATCCAAGGTGACGATTGCAGATGTAGCAACCGTTCAGTTAGCGGAGCAGGAAACTAATACCGAAACAAGAGCAAACGAAAATCCTGCTGTACTTTTATCAGTGCTCCAAGAGTCTAGTGCCAATACTGCGAAGGTTTCAACAGCTTTTCAAGAAGCATTGGACAAGCAATTAGAAAAAGATGAGTACAAGGGTGTAACCGCAGATATTCTCTTTGACCAAGGAGATTACGTCAAAATTGCTATAAACAATATTGGTTCCACTTTAATAACTGGCGGATTACTGGCAATGCTAGTGTTATTTGTATTCCTTAGAGGAGTTAGAAGTCCTATTATTATTGGGGTAGCTATTCCCTATTCGGTCATTGTGACATTTGTATTAATGTATTTTGCCGGCTTCTCCTTGAACATTATGACGCTTGGTGCACTGGCATTAGGAATAGGGATGCTAGTAGATAATTCGATTGTAGTTATTGAAAATATAGAAAGACATTTGGGATTAGGAAAGGATCCAAAGGCTGCCGCAATTACTGGAACAAAAGAGGTGCTTGGAGCTATTACCGCTTCGACTCTAACAACGGTAGCTGTTTTCTTGCCAGTCATTTTTCTCTCTGGTCTTATAGGACAAATTTTCACAGAATTTGCTTTAACTATATCCTTTAGTTTGTTTGCTTCCCTTGTGGTTGCAATAACCGTTATTCCTATGATGGCAAGCAGAATGCTTAAGAAGCCAAAAGGTAACATTGAGGCGAGAAGAAGAAGGTCAAAGGCATACAATAATTTAGATAAGTCTATCAAATGGTCATTGCAACATCGGGCAATTGTTCTCTCCCTTACAGTAGTATTGCTAGTTCTTTCTGTACTAGGGGTATTCCGAGTTGGAACAGAATTTTTACCTCCTACAGATGAAGGGTTTGTTTCTATCTCAGTAAAGCTTGAAAATGGCTCATCATTTACTGCGACAGACGAAATAGTAAATAAAATTGAAGATATACTAAAAGAGCAGGAAGAAGTAGATGTGTATGTAAGCTTTGTTGGCGGTAGTCAAGAAGGTATGTCGAGAGGAACATCTCGATCTAATATGGCTGAGATATCCGTGAAGCTTAAGCCATTGAGTGAAAGAGATCAATCCACTTTTGAATTTGTAGATCAAGTACAGCCTACAATCGTAAAAGCTGTTAATGGAAAAGCAGATATTAATTTTAACGTCCAAACTGCTTCGGGCTCTTCGCCAAATGTTGTTTCCTTTAATGTATCTTCCTCCGATAAACAGGAGCTTTATCAGGCAGTGGAGGAACTCCAAAGTGACCTAGAGAAATTAGAAGGAGTTACAAAAGTTAATAATGATTTAATTTCTACTGTAGAAGAAGTACAAATGACGGTTAAACGTGACGCAGCTAACGAATTAGGCTTAGCTCCAGCTCAAATTGCTCAGATGGTTAATAATGTGACAAGAGGAGTTTTAGCTTCCCAGATTATTTCAGAAGAAGATGAAGTATATGGAGTGTATGTAAAGTATAATGAGTCAGATCGGGAGAGTATTGAAAAGCTTAAAAAGTTAAAATTACGTACTCCAGCTGGTCAATTTGTAAATTTAGAAGAAGTGGCCAATATAGAAGTGTCAGAAGGTCCAGTGGCGATTCGTAGTTTAAACCAAGCAAATGCTGTGGCATTTTCTATAAAATATGAGTCAGAAAACACACTAGGAGATATGTCCGATCAAATTGACCAAGTAATTGAAAATCAAAATTTTGGAGATAAAATAAATGTCAAATTCGGTGGGGACCGCGAGCTATTAGATAACGCGAAAAGTGATATGATTTTGGCGGTATTATTAGCAGTTGTTCTTGTTTACATTGTAATGGCAGCTCAATTTGAATCCTTTAAATATCCTTTGGTTATTATGTTTACAGTTCCTTTAAGTCTTATCGGAATCGCTATTGCATTATTTTTTACTAGTACACCAATTAGCATTTCAGCAGTTATCGGGATCCTTATACTAGTCGGAATTGTAGTAAATAACGGTATAGTCCTTGTGGATTATATTAACCAACGTAAAGCAGAGGGCTATTCTTCTTATGAGGCAATCACGACCTCTGTTAAAGATAGAGTACGTCCAATATTGATGACTGCTTTAACTACCATTTTGGGATTAATTCCTTTAGCGCTTGGGATTGGTGAAGGGACGGAGATTAATCAGCCTATGGCTTTAACTGTAATTGGGGGATTAATCAGTTCTACCTTCTTAACCTTGTATGTAGTACCAGTAATTTATAGTTTATTTGATAAAGAAACAAGAAAAATAAAATCATCATAACATTCAGAAAAATATAAGGAAGGGTCTTCTGTTGAAGACCCTTTTTCAGTATAATTTTATAAAAGGGGCTGATTACTAGTATGAAAAATGCACTAATGACCGGATTTCCAGGATTTTTATCTAAAAATATCATAATAGAATTAAGGCAACAAAAGGCTTATACAACTATTTATGTGCTAGTTCTACCATCTCAACTAAAAAAAGCAGAGGAAGTAATAGCAGAAATATACGCGGATGGTTTGGACGATCAACGAATTGTGGTTATTGAAGGAGATATTACACTACCTAATGCAGGGTTAGATGGGCATATATTAGAAGAATTAAAGCATAAAATCGATTATGTTTGGCATTTAGCTGCTATTTATGATTTAGCTGTTCCTAAAGATATCGCATGGAAAGTTAATGTTCAAGGGACGAAGCTGTTTAATGAATTGGTCCTTCAGTTACCAAAATTAAAAAGGTATATGTATTTTAGTACTGCATACGTGGCTGGAAGAAGAGAAGGCAAGCTATTAGAGACAGAGCTCGTTAAGCCTAATGATTTTAAAAACCATTACGAGGAAACAAAATACGAGGCAGAAGTATTAGTTGATAAACTAAAAAAACAAATTCCACTTACTATTATTAGACCGGGAATAGTGAGAGGCCATTCTAAAACAGGAGAAACGATTAAATTTGATGGACCTTATTTCTTTATCAACATGATTAATAAGCTAAAAGGTCTTCCATTTTTACCTTATATGGGAAAATCATCATCTTTTATTAATGTAGTTCCATCAGATTACATAACAAAAGCGTCCATATATAGTTGCTTTGATAAAGAAGCAGAAGGATTGACTATACATTTAACAGACCCTAAACCTTACCCGGTGGAAGAGGTATATAGAGCTTTTGTAAAAGAACTTACTGGAAAATATCCAAAGGGGAGATTACCACTAGGACTAGCAAAGGTATCAGTGTCTATTTTACCAATAAGAAAATTTCTTCAAGTAGAAAAAGAAACATTAGACTATCTTACATGGAATTCTTCTTTTGATACAACAAATGCTGAAAAAGTTTTATCAAAGGGTAATATTACTTGTCCAGATTTTATTGAATCGGTTCCCGCTATGATTTGTTTTTATAATAAACATAAAGATGATTCAAATTATCATATCCATATTAAGTAATTTTTCTTTACTAATTTGGAAAATGTGTTATTATAGTTTATATAACTAAATAGACTTTTGACATTTGTCAAAGGGGAGTAGCTATAGGGAAACCTATTTCATAGTCGTCATTACATGGCTTAGCCATCGGTTATGATAGCAATTATTTAAAATTTGCTTAGCAAGACCTTTGCCTTTTTAGGCAGGGGTCTTTTTATTTGCAAAAAAAAAGGAGGATATTTAATGGATTACGGAATTTTATTGGAGTACGGGTGGGTTTTACTAGTTCTAGTAGGACTAGAGGGACTACTAGCAGCTGACAATGCAGTAGTTATGGCGGTAATGGTTAAGCATTTACCGAAAGCTCAACAAAAAAAGGCATTGTTTTATGGTTTGCTAGGAGCGTTCGTATTTAGATTTCTCGCTTTATTTATGATCACTTTCTTGGTTAATATTTGGCAGGTACAGGCAATAGGTGCTGCTTATCTATTGTTCATATCTATTAAACATATTTACGATCAACGGAAAAATCCAGGACCGCATATTGAAACGGACAATCTTGAAGAAGGCGCAAAAGGTTCAGGTTTCTGGATGACTGTATTAAAAGTAGAGCTTGCGGATATCGCTTTTGCTATTGACTCAATGCTTGCTGCTGTGGCTATTGCAGTAACCTTACCATATTGGGGAGAATTTGAGATTGGTGGCATCAATGGAGGACAATTTGCAGTTATGTTCATTGGTGGTATCATTGGATTAATTATTATGCGTTTTGCTGCTCATAAATTTGTTCAATTACTCGAAAAATATCCAACACTCGAAACTGCAGCATTTTTAATTGTAGGTTGGGTAGGGGTTAAATTGACCGTACTGACATTGTCTCATCCTAATGTAGGAATTCTAGATGAGCATTTTCCACATTCAACTGGCTGGAAATTGACATTCTGGGTAGTATTACTGGTAATTGCAATAGGTGGTTATTTACTAGGTGTAGCTAAAAATAAAAAGACAGCTTAATATATAATAAAAAGTAGTGTAAGTATATTGTATTGAAGCACTTGGATGTTTAAGAAGTTAAAAGCATAAAAAGATAGTTTAGTTAAAGCTATCTTTTTATGCTTTTTTTTTTTACAATGATGAAATAGGCTTCTTGTTGAAAGGAACATCTAAGATGATAAATAATACTTTTAAAGCAAGGTTCAAAATGACACCAGCCCAGATTATTGTGTCGTATTATTTTATAGCAATTGCAGTTTCGGTTATATTACTCTGCCTACCCGGAGTACATAGACCCGGAGTACATGTAGATTTTATTGATAGCTTGTTTACAGCAGTTAGCGCAGTTAGTGTTACTGGATTGACAACTATAAATGTTGCAGATACATACACACCTTTTGGTTATATTATGCTTATTTTGATTCTCCAGCTCGGGGGAATAGGAATTATGTCATTAGGGACTTTTATTTGGCTTCTAGCTGGAAGAAGAATCGGATTAAGAGAAAGACAATTAATCATGGTTGATCATAATCAATCTAAAATGTCAGGCGCTGTTTTACTGATAAAGGAGATTGTCAAAATTCTTTTGGTAATTCAGTTAGTTGGCTCCATATTATTAACCATTTACTTTACACAATACTACGATACATTTAAAGTTGCCCTAATGCATGGGGTGTTTACTTCTGTTTCAGCTACTACTAATGCCGGATTTGATATAACAGGTGAATCCTTAGTACGTTACCATCATGATTATTTTGTACAAATTATTACAAGTTTGATGATTATATTTGGAGCAATTGGATTTCCTGTTCTTATAGAGGTCAAGGAATTTTTGTCTAATAAAAATAAAAATTTTCGTTTTTCTTTATTTACAAAGCTGACTACACTAACTTACGGAGCATTATTAGTATTAGGTACGATAATGATATTCTTACTAGAAATGTTTAACACATTCAAAGATATGCCTTGGCATGAAAAATTCTTTACTGCCTTATTTCATTCCGTTTCTACTCGTTCTGCAGGCCTCACAACAGTTGATGTGACTTTATTTAATGAAGGCACCAATTTACTAATGAGTGCACTAATGTTTATCGGGGCTTCACCTAGTTCTGTTGGTGGGGGTATTCGCACTACTACATTTGCAATAGCTATTTTGTTTTTGATTAATTTTTCTAGAGGCAGAGAGAACATTCAAATATTTAATAGGGAAATTCATCTGTTGGATGTTTTCAGGGCATTTGCGGTAATTGTATTAGCATTCCTTATGGTATTTGCAGCTACTATTGTTTTGTCAATTTCGGAACCAGATGTACCGGTAACTTCACTTCTATTTGAGATAACCTCAGCCTTCGGGACATGTGGTATGTCGCTAGGTGTTACTGAGGAGCTTTCTTCTTTTGGTAAAGTAGTTATTATGATCCTCATGTTCATCGGAAGAGTTGGCTTGATATCCTTCCTGTTTACATTAGGAGGAAAAAGAAAAATTACAAAATATCACTTTCCAAAAGAAAGAGTTATTATCGGGTAACTTTATTCAATTTGTTTCACTGGCTCTAGAGTTTATGTATAACCGGAAAATTAAAATGAGGTTGGTTATGACATTAGTCATAACCAACCTCATTTTTTATATCATAGCTTTTATCTACTCGGTTGCCCATTATAAACTGAAAGTACAGCATTTAAACGTGATACCATTCTATCCATTAAACCGCTTGAGAGAATAACTTATAGAATAAAATCTGCTAAGTTGTTGTTCTTTTGAATATAAGAAAAATGCGGTGTATTGCCTTTATGGAAAGTTGTTAGAAGGAAACCTTGCTCTTCTTTTATGACTCCTTGTTTAAACAAATTCATGTCTATAGAAATAGGTGTAATAAATGTTTGTTTGTAAATCTCTCTTTCGGTCAAATCCATCTGCGCAAATTCTTTTCCCGCTATAGACGGACTCTCTAGAAGGAGCTTGTAGATAGCAGACTGTTCTTCCTTACTCATATCGTTTTCCCACCAAGGCTTGCGAGGCTGAAATTTTTGTTTGGATAAATAATCAAGCTTCATGACACTTTTAACAGTATTTAAGGGAATCCCCTCTAGATTTCCTAAGAAATCAAATAGACGTGTATAAAGATCCTCTAATTGATGACCGATTCTAGACCAATTTTTGTCTTCCCAAAAAGTCCCGAATTGTTGGAAAAAGTCGAAAGGTGTTTCAAATATATGATTGAAAAGAAATTCTAATGTCTGATCCATTCTATGTGCATTCCAATATTTTTCTAATACGTCTTCTACTTGCTTAATGCGTAATATGTCGTTGAAGCTTAAGACATTATTCGAAAAGATTTCATAAGGAGCTTGGTCAACATATACGTACCCATATTTCTCTGCTTCAACTCGTAAGCCAGTACCTCTAAGGAGCTTTAAAAATCCAAGTTGCAGTTCTTCAGGTCGCATTTCAAATACTTCGTTAAACGTCCTTCTAAAGGATGTATAATCTTCCTCTGGCAGGCCTGCGATTAAATCTAGATGCTGATCAATTTTACCGCCACTCTTCACCATTGTGACAGTTCGTTTAAGTTTCTCAAAATTTTGTCTACGTTTTACTAACTCATTTGTTAAATCATTCGTAGATTGGACTCCTATTTCAAAGCGGAAAAGTCCGGCAGGTGCGTTATCATTTAAAAATTGAATTACCTCAGGTCTCATAATATCTGCTGTTATTTCAAATTGAAAAACTACTCCTGGCAAATGTTCGTCTATTAAAAACTGGAACATTTCCATTGCATAGCTTCTGCTAATATTAAATGTACGGTCTACAAACTTAATCGTCTTTGCTCCGTTTTGCATTAGATAGCGTATATCTTCTTTTACCTTTTCGCGATTAAAGTATCTAACTCCAACTTCAATAGAAGAAAGACAAAACTGACATGAAAAAGGGCACCCTCTACTAGTCTCAATGTAGACAATTCGCTTGGATAGATATGCTAAATCCTCTTCAAAACGGTAAGGCGAGGGAGACTCTCGTAAATCTAATTTTGGTGGTAGCGGATTTAGAATAAATTTGTCGTTTTGGACATATGCTAGTCCAGGTACATCTTTTACATCTTTTTTATCGGAAAGAAAGTCCAGCGTCTCCTTGAAGGCTTGCTCTCCTTCACCAACAACAATGTAATCAATTTCTTTCACTTGTCTAAGCCATACATTCGTATCGTATGAGACTTCAGGGCCACCTAGGATAATCGTTATGGATGGATCAACTGTTTTCAGCATTTTTATCACTTTTATAGTCTCTTCAATATTCCAAATATAGCAGCTAAAGCCTACAATGCTCGGTTTTTTCTGGTACAAATCAGCTACTATATTAAAAGTAGGATCTTTAATAGTATATTCGACAATAAGGGGGGAATATTCAGGCTCAGCGTAAGCTTTAAGACAGCGTAAGGCTAAATTAGTATGAATGAACTTTGCGTTCAATGTAGTTAATATTATATTCATTTTTTCTTAACTCCTTTAGGTTTGCTTAACTATTGTAACAGTGAATATTCGTGTCGACAATATAGTCAAATATAACCATTTCCAGATTAGAATTAATGTGAAATAATCAGAATTAATTAATAATTTAAAAATTTGAAATGGTTTTCTCAGATTCTTATGAGAGGCAGGGTGAGGTAATGTTAGCAGAATACGAATACAAGCAAAGATTTGAACAGGTTTTTCAACTCTTTTCGAGTGGATTAATATTTATAAGTGAAGAAGGTAAAATTATAGATGCTAATCCTTATATAGAAAAAGTGTTGGGGCTGGACCGCACCGAATTATTGAAGATGAGTTCCAAAGCTCTTTTGAATATGCTATCTCTTAAAGGAGAGATAAAGAAAACTTTTCTACAAGATTTATCGACTAATGGACAAGCAGAATTCTTTTGTGAGCTTCAAACGTATATGGGTGACTACAAGTATCTACATTCTATTGTATCCAAACAAAGTGATTCCAATATCTTTCTTATGGAAATACATGATGAATCTGAAAAAATGTTTATGAAGAAAAGGCTCGATCATAACGAATCGCTAAGTACTCTCGGACAACTTGCTGCTAGTATAGCCCACGAGATACGAAATCCCATGACTTCCTTAAAGGGGTTCACCCAATTACTACTCAAAACAGCTACGGATGACGGTAAGAGATATTTAGATGTCATCGATCACGAGATTAACAGAATGGAAGATATATTAACCGAATTCTTGCAAGTATCCAAGCCGTGCAACAATGAATACACATACTTTGAAGTAGATCAACTTATAACAGAAGTAGCTGGCTTCATGTCCCCTCAATCTCTTATGAAAGCAATTGAGATTAATATAATTAATGAAATTTGTCCCAATAATAAGGTTTTTGGGAATAGAAACTTATTAAAACAAGTTTTTATAAATGCGATTAAAAATGCTATTGAATCTATGGAAAAAAGTGGTAATATAGAGATTAGAATATCATTATATTCTAATTGTACAATTAGCGTTAAAGTTGTGGATCAGGGTAGTGGGATAGAAAAACAGGATATAGAAAACATTTTCAATCCTTTTTTTACTACTAAATCTGCAGGAACAGGACTTGGGCTTTCCCATTCCTATGAAGTTATTGAAGCTCATGGAGGGAAAATAGAAGTAGAGAGCAATGTAGGAATAGGTACAACCTTTAATTTTCTGCTTCCATTGCACGGAACCTGCTGAGCTATTTTGACAATCTATTAGTCTGCCCTATATAATAATTGGTAATGTAATTTTTAATATAGGTGAGGATGACGACAATGACAAATGATTCAGCGAGTAGTGCTTTAAAATTATTTATAGTACTTTCCCGAGCACATAAAGTAATACATGAATGTACCAATCATTTTTTTCAAGAGAATGGACTAAATCCAACTGAATTTGCAGTTTTAGAGCTTTTGTTTCATAAAGGAAAACAACCTTTACAACAGATAGGCAATAAAATTTTGCTTGCTAGTGGTTCCATTACTTATGTGGTGGATAAACTGGAGGGAAGAGGCTTCATCAAGAGAGTGTCGAGTGATACGGATCGACGAGTTACCTATGCGGAAATAACAGAAGCAGGAACAGAGTTTATGAACGAACTTTTCCCCCGACATGAGCAACAGCTTATTCAATTAATGAATGCCTTGTCAGAAGAGGAAAAATTAGAGGCTATTGAGCTGCTAAAAAAATTAGGTTTATCGATTAAAAATTTATCCTAAAAAAAACTTCGAGCCTTTGCACGGCCCGAAGTTTTTATTTTAATCGATTTTAATTGTTTCTGCCATTTTAACAAAATCCTCTAAAGCTGGAGATTCGTTCGTATCAAAGATCGTCAATCTCACGCCTAAGCCGTCTTGTAAAAATGTGTAGCCATATACTTTGTTCTCAGTGCCTTCTGCTTCATAAGCTCTGACATCTTCTAGAAGTTTTCCTGAAGGAATAAGGTTAGCATCTGTTATCTCATCTACCTTGCCTTCAGAAGTGGAAGCTTTTAAAATTTCTACTAAATTATTTGTTATATCAGACATATTGACTTCAGAAGCATTATAGACTTCGATTCGCATAGATTGAACATCATTTTCTTTGTTGAATAACAAGTCCTTATTAGGTTCTTCGGCTGTTAGTTCGTAGCCATCTAATATTGTAATAGAGTAGTCTTGGTTTTCACTTTTTACAGTATTTCCTGAAACTTCGGTAGAATCTTTCTCTTGCTCGTTTTCAGTAGCCCCATTGCTAGTAGTATCTTCGGACGGGCTATTGTTATCGTTAGACGTTGCTTCTTCATCTGACGTGCCACAAGCAGCAATTAGAAATGTTAATAACAAAATAGATAAAATAGAGAAAATTTTCTTCATATGAACAGCTCCCTTTTAAGTAACGGTATTAATTGCAACGTTTCATATTATTGGTAGCACCAGGAATAAAAGTAATAGTAACACAATATGAGCTACGATATTAAGTGGCATACTTTTTTTCTTTTCATAGAGTAGGCCAAAAATTACTCCCATTATAATAGCGGCGAGTACACCAATGTAAAAGCCACTTGCAATAAAGACTGCTCCGTACAAGATGGAGCTTATAATTATAGCGTTAGTAGGGGAAAGCCAATTTTTAAGGGCTACTTGGATAAAACCTCTCCAGAATAGTTCTTCACCGGGAATAATGATGAAGAATAATAAAATGTAATGCCACAAAGCAGTAGGTGCAAAGGTTCCTAAAAAGTTAGAAACTTCTTTGGTAGTTTTAGATGGTAGAAAATCTAATAGCTGATAACCTAAAACAAATAATAAATAAGTTGCTACACCATATACTATACCCCAAAATAAGTAACTAAACGTTCTCAGTTGATCTTCTATTTTTGAAAAATAGAAAGCACCAGCTGTTAAAAATAGAGTTGTAAAAGAATAAAAGTACCAAAATACTTTTTCATTTGAAAAAGTTAGCCAGCAAAAAACAAAAGCCAGCAATAAGGATATTATTAATCCTAAAAAGAGTTTGCGGTTATTCATAAAAGCACATCCTTACCATAGTCACAACAATGAAATTTATTGATAATCATGACAGTATAGTAAAAAGAATTGCTTGCTACTTAGAAAAAAACCGTTCTTCTTACGAAGAGGAACGGCATGACGTTTAATCTTCATTACTATATAATATTTTATAACGCTTATGATTGATTACCGTTTTTTCTTCTAGTTCAAGCTCGTTGAAGTTCTCCATATAAGTTAGATCAACTATTACAGAGTTTTCATTTACTTTTTCTACTATACCTTGAAGACCATCTTTAAACTCAATAATGTTGCCGACTTCAGCGATTTTCATAGATTGTCCCATCCCCTTTAAGAACATAATATAATACAGTTTGCCTTAAAAAAAGAGGTACGTAAAGTATTTTTATCAAAAGTTTTGAAACTATACATTTCTTAGACAAAAGGAGAAACATTATGCATCCGATAGATGAACAACTTGATATGTTAAAACGAGGAGAAATAGAAAGCATTCAAGTATCCAAAGAAGATTTTTTAAATTTTAGGGAAGTACTTGTTAGAAGAGAGGATTTTAAACACTTTAGTGGCAACGCTATGCAAGGTGGGAATATAATATATACTTATCTTAATAATCCTAGAAGTTAATGTGTTCGTGCATTAACCTACCTAAAATAGTCGGTATATTCTGATTTCTAAAGGTTTAACTGTAAGTAAAATGAGGAAAATATACATTTTGCAAAAAGGGGAGTTCTCTCATGATGGAATCTATTTTAAATAGGCTAGAGACTACAAGAGAAAAGATGATTCAATCTGCTATAGAAAATGGTGTAACTAATAGAGAAACTATTCGCCTAAGTGAAGAACTTGATCATTTACTGAATGAATTTCATTCTCAAGTAAAGCAGCATAGTACTTCTGAACAGCTTGAATAGTATTTGGGGAGAGATTAGAAATGGACGCAGCTTTAATCAAACTAAAAAAAGAGTTGAATAGTTCAATCATTGGTAGAGAAAGAGAACTTGATTTTATGTTAATAGGGTTATTAGTTCAAGGTCACGTATTGTTGGAAAGTGTTCCGGGTTCTGGTAAAACAATGATGGCCAAGTCATTTGCCGAAGCTATTCAAGGGGTGTTTAAAAGAATACAATTTACACCAGATGTACTTCCCACAGATGTAACAGGGATCAGTTATTTTCACCCGAAGCAACAAGAATTCGTATTACGGGTGGGGCCAGTGATGAGCAATATTTTACTTGCAGATGAGATCAATCGTGCGACTCCCAGAACTCAATCTAGCCTCTTAGAGGCTATGGAAGAAAAGCAAGTCTCAATTGATGGAGAAACTATTAAGCTACCATATCCTTTTATGGTTTTAGCAACACAAAATCCAATAGAGTCTCAACAAGGAACTTTTCCGTTACCAGCTGCTCAGTTAGATCGTTTTCTTTTTAAGCTTAACATTGGTTATCCAACTATGAAGGAAGAAAATGATATTCTTAAACAATTTGGTAAAACACCTGGAGAAGTGAAAACAAAACAAGTTGTAACTTTGCAACAAATAGAAGAATGGTCAAAGCAAGTAAATAATATTAAAGTGCATGATGATATATATACTTATATTGTGCAAATAGTCCAAAGTTCAAGGAAACACCCATACATAGAACTGGGATTAAGTAGTCGAGCTTCTTTGGCAATGCTACAGGCTGCTAAAGCGTACGCCTTTTTAAATGGTAGAGATTATGTTATTCCTGATGATATTAAGAACATCATAGATCCAGTTTGTCTTCATCGATTAAGGCTTTCTTCACAAGGTATGCTCATTCATGATTTACAAGAAATTATGAGTGAATTGATTAGAGAAATAGAAGTGCCTGTTGAGGCGAAAATTCAATGATTTGGAAACGGCAAGATTTAAGTTTTAAATATACAAAAAAATATGTAGAGATATTATTAATATGTGCTGTAGCATGTTTCTTCTTTAAACAAACATTACTCCTTGTTATTATTTCGTTTCCGTTATTTCTTGTACTTTTCCAGTTGTATTATTTTCGGAAGGTTGGAAATGGACTAGTGTTTGTAAATGACAAAAAAAGGATTCGTTTAATGAAAGGGACTACTGCTTATTTGGAATTGTCTTTTCAGAACAATGGTTTACCAATTTGGAACGGTGCCATCGTATTAACATTTCAGGATTGTATTGCTCCATTCGATGCAGATTATAACTCTGCCTCAGGTTTTTATGAAGTAAATGTTCCTTTTTCAATTGGATACAAAAAATCAGTCACAGTTCAAATTCCTGTAGTAGGTATACGAAGAGGACTTTCTAGGATAAAAGGAATTGAAGTTAATATTCCGCATCCATTGACTGAAGGGTCAATTATTTTGAATTATGAACCATACATATTAATGGATGCAATTGTATATCCAGCTATTTATACAATAAAAGAAGAATTTTATCCTTCACGTTTAAAGTCAGGGGAGTTGGAGTTAAATTCTTCTTTGTTTATTGATCCCTACTTTCCTGTTGGAACGAGAGATTACGAGCCAGGAGATCAATTTAATCATATTCATTGGAAAGCAAGTGCTAAAACCCAGCAACTTCAAACAAAAGTATTTACCAAAGTTGCTAATGTGTCTGTATTGTTTTTGGTGAATCTTGCAGATGGGTATAGAATGGTCCATGATTTTGAAAAAAAGATAGAGTGGCTTGCTTCTCATATAGAGGCTTGCTACAAAGCAAATGTCCCATTTGCTTTTGGTATCAATATTCGATCATCTGGAAAGAGGCCGTTTATTTATATTCCAATAGGTTCAGGAGATACACACAGAGTACAAGCGTTAGAGTGGCTTTCCATTTTATCAACTAGTAATATCACTGTTCCTTTTGAAAATATAATTAGATATATAGAAGCCCATGAGGAGTTACCGATGTCTGCATATATCCTGTCCCAACAGATGGAGAAGTATCAACCAATTTTAAGGACTTGGGAACAAAAAACGAGTGTTAACTATCTTTTGGAATACGAGGGAGAAAATTATGATTAATAATTCAAACCCTACGCATAAAATTCAAATAGTGTCATTTGAAAAATACCTTCAGGATATGTGGATTTTCGCAATTATATTTGTCATATTATTAAACGAGGCAATTGTTAGCACGCCTCTTTTATGGATTATTCTACAGTTCATAACGGTGTTTGTTGCCAATTACATTTTTTCTAAATCTGGGCCAAATATTTTAGTAGCAATAGGTCTGCCGCCTGTTTTATTAACTGTGTTATTATTGTTCGGTATTCCAATATGGTTATATGTTATAAGTGTATTAATAAGTGCTTGGAGCTTACATGCTAGATATAATTTGATACAATCTGACCCAAATAGTGATTCACCATATTCATTAGTATTTTTTGCAACATTTCTCTCGGTTCATTTCTTATGTTATCTATTAGCTATTGAAGATTATAAACTCCCTTTGTATAGTGTATTTATAGGTGGAGTCATATTTTTTGCAGGGGCTCGATTATTTAATGTACGGAGAACATCCCATAAACAAAAAAATGAATCATTTTTAAAGGTCTCACTTTTTTATATGATAGGAATAATAGGTATATTTCTCTTAACTCTGTTTACGTATTTTCTCACCCCTCCAATACGGACACTATTTAACTGGGTTTTCCAAGGAATATTGGCTGTAGTAATGATTCCTTTAATGCCTCTTCTAAATGTTTTAGAGAAGTTTTTAAGTGGAATAACAAAAAAGCCAACGGAGGAAGAGCAGAAGGACGTTGGAGCAAATGGAGCCATGATGGAAGATCTTCTACCAAATACACAGGAAGCCTCCTCTTATACATTCAATTTTGAATGGATTGTTTTGGGAGTGATAGGGTTAGCTATTTTTGGTGTTATTGCTTATTTGATTAGTAAAAAAATAGAGCAGTCAAAAGAAAAGGCAAGTAATGATATTATATATAAAAATGAGGAGTTAGTTGTCCCGCTTCAAGAAGAATCATCTTCTGAAAATACTTTATATAGAGTAGAGTCTTCTATTTTGAGAGAATTATATTTGAGTTTTGAAAAAGAGGCTAATTCTTTTGGCTTTGAGAGAGAGAAGAGTGAAACCGTGAGGGAATGGTTTCAAAGAATGCAATGGCTTGCAAAAGATGAGTTCTTTTTTATATACGAAGAAGTAAGATATGGTGGCGGTGGCCATACCGTCAAAAAAGATAAGGCAGAATTATTTGTGCAAGAAATAGAAAAAATAAAAAAACTTTTTTTACACAAAGAGGTTTAAATTATTGTGAATGGGGCATATTAATAAAGAACACAGCAACATTCTCATTTCCCCCTTTTTAAGGGCCATCTATAGGATGGCCCTCTTTTTTTATATTTTTTCGAAAAATAAACATTCTAATGAAATATACAGAACTATTTTTTTTGATACACTATATTTAATACATAGTTAATGGAGGAATGTGAAATGTCTGAACGATTGAATATCGGATTTATTGGTACTGGTGTGATGGGGAAAAGTATAGGAAAGCATTTGTTGAAAGCAGGACATAATGTGATTGTTTATACACGTACAAAAGAAAAAGCAGACGAACTGATTTCTTTAGGGGCAACTTGGGCTTCGAAACCAAGTGAAGTTGCTAGATATACACAGTATTTGTTTACAATGGTTGGCTATCCCCATGATGTAGAAGAAGTATATTTTGGAGATGATGGAGTTTTTTCTATTGAAAATCAAGGTTTAACGGTTGTTGATCTTACAACCTCTACCCCTACGTTAGCAAAGAAGATTTATGACAAAGCGAAGGAACTTGAAATGAACTCCATAGATGCGCCAGTATCGGGAGGCGATATAGGGGCTCAGTTAGGTAAGCTTTCCATCATGTGTGGGGGAGAAAAGCAAATCTTGGATTCTATATTGCCAGTGTTAGAGCTTTTTGGAGAGACTATACTGTATCAAGGAACAGCAGGTGCAGGTCAACATACTAAAATGTGCAACCAAATAACTATTGCTTCTAATATGATTGGTGTTTGTGAAGCTCTTGCATATGGTAAGAAAGCTGGTTTAGACTTAGAACAAGTACTACGTTCTATTACTACCGGTGCTGCAGGATCATGGTCTTTGAGTAATTTGGCTCCTCGAATAATCGGTGGCGATTTGAATCCTGGTTTTTATATTAAACACTTTATTAAAGATATGAAGATAGCTTTAGAAGAATCGGAAAGAATGAATTTAACATTGCCAGGTCTGGAGCTGGCTAAGTCGATGTATGAGGAACTTTTAGCAGAGGGTTATGAAAATAAAGGTACTCAAGCACTAATAAAGTTCTATGAATAATATAGTAATATTTTACCTTTGTATGATACAATCGAATTAATCGAAGGACATAGAAAGGAAGAGTTTTGTGAACGACCACAAAGGAATATTACTAGAGAGCGGTACAAACGAGTTAGAAATTGTTGAATTTCAAGTTGGTTCAAATAGATTTGGTATTAATGTTATAAAAGTAAAGGAAATTATTCAGCCTATACCAGTAACCTTTATCCCACATGCACATCCTCATGTGGAAGGAATCATTCAATTACGTGGAGAGGTATTACCAGTTATCCAGGTGGGGAAAGTCTTAGGTCTTCCTATAGTATCCAATACCGAGCAAGAAAAATATGTGGTGGCCGAGTTCAATAAACAAAAAGTAGTGTTTCATGTTGATAATGTTACACAGATTCATCGTATCTCATGGAACCAGATCGAAAAACCATCTGACCTTTATCAGGGAGGAACATCTCATGTTATCGGAGTCATCAAAAGAGAAGAAGAGATGCTCTTATTGCTGGACTTTGAAAGAATTATCATGGACATCAATCCCGAATCAGGTATAAGTGTGGATTCCGTGAAAAAAATGGGTAAACGGGAGCGCTCCAACAAAAAAATTGTAATTGCTGAAGATTCCCCTCTATTAAGAAAATTACTTCATGACACCCTTAATGAGGCGGGTTATGTTAATTTAGAATTCTTCGAGAATGGAAAGGATGCACTAAACTATCTTGAGAGTTTAGAAAAAATATCTCCTGATGTCTCAGAGCATGTCCAAATGATAGTCACTGATATTGAAATGCCGCAAATGGACGGTCATGCATTAACAAAGATGATTAAAGGAAATAATAATTTATCAAAGCTTCCTGTCGTTATTTTTTCTAGTTTGATCACCGACGACTTGCGTCACAAAGGAGATCAAGTTGGAGCAGAAGATCAAGTAAGTAAGCCAGAAATAACAGAACTTGTTCTCAAAATTGATCAATATATTTTATGAGTAATATTTCTAAAAAAAAGGCTATCAATTCGTAATGAATTGGTAGCCTTTCTTAATTTCTTTTAGTACGTTAAGTAACCTACTGTAATTTCATAACAGTATTTTAGTTATGAGATTACATAAGCGTTCTTTAATAGATGCTAGCCCTGAAAAGGCCTGTCCTCTTGACAAAAACAATTCATCTATCTAAATAAGATTTCATCGAGCTTGGACGCTTGTTGGATACACGCGTAAACTTAGCGGTGCAAGATGTAGAGTGATTAGTGGACTTTCTTGTAGTAGCTTGGGGAGGCCCTATATAATCGGTTAATAGTTGTTTTGCCGTTTTTAAATTCATTTTCCTGATAGGGTTTCTATAAGTATCATCTAAGTGACCAAGATGCTGTAAAGTTTTGAAATCTTCTTTTACCGGTAGAATATGGAAGTAATAATCTGCGCACTGTACTAAAACGGAGGATTGCTGTTGGCTATTTTTAGGGTTTCTAACAAAATGGAGTCCAATTTTACTTGCTCTTTTTTCTTTAATCATTTTTTTGATAGCTAGCCTTTTCAGTTCATAAAGTGGTTTATTGTCTAAAGCGGTTTTTGCATGCCTATTAACCGTATATATAGCAGTAGCCAATTGCTTGTCTGATTCAGAAATCATAAATAGTTCACTCCTTTCTTTTTATCTTTCTCTTTCTCTCTTATATACTATCATACCAACTTATACAAAAATTGTGTACACTAATCAAAAAATACTATATGAAAATATTTTGTAACCGCTACGTTAAGAGATGTAATTATCTGACGATATAATATAGTATAATGTGTGGATTTAGTGATATGTCTTAGTATGAGGCAACTGGAGGATTACATGAACAATAACGAACAGCTTAAGAAGAATAATTACTTAGTAGATATGATTCATGAACAGCAAAACCTACTAACCTGCCTATTTAAAAAAAACAAAAACAGTACCTATACGATTATTTATACAAATAAAGCGGCAACCAATTTTTGGGGAGAGGCACATATAAAAAACAACACTTTTAGTGAGGAATTATTGTCTCAACTGTTACCACTATTTACAAGTATTAAAAATGAACAACAAAATGTTAATAGCAATTATGAATTGTTGTTAAATGATAAACGATACACTTTTGATATCTCTATAATAGCTATTGAAGAGAAAGATATATATGGAATGATGATGTACGATAAAACAAATCAACTTCCTATAAATGATTCCTCAGAGATTACAGATAAATACATTTCTCTTATTGAGAATAATATAGATACAGTTCTTATTATTGACCAAGTGGGTATTATTCAATACGCCAATAAAATTATTTTAAAGGTTTTCGGCTACGAAGAGAAAACTCTTTTGCATCAGCCGATTGAGCAATATATCAGTGAGGAATCTCTAAGAAACTTTCAGCTTATTATTAAACAGACAATGAGTGGTTATTCTACAGAAATGCAAAATTGCTTAATTCAGCATGAAAAAGGACATTTCATCTCCACTTATTTAAAAGCAATACCAATCATTAGTGGTGGTACGGTTAAAGGTTTACATTTAGTGCTTCGTAATACAATTAGTGATTCCGAGGAACAAGACCAATTATTTTATCTTGTATACCATGATCACTTAACTGGTTTATGGAATAGACGTGCATTGAAGGAGCACCTAAGTGAAAATATCAAGCAAGCTTCTAAAACAAATAGTGAAATCTCTATTATTCGAATAGATCTGGATCGGTTTAAATTGATTAATGAATCTTTGGGATACACTTCTGGAGATGAGCTTTTAAAAAAAATTGCTGACCGGTTAAGCCTTTATATTGATAAATCGAGTAACCTTTATAGACAAAGCGGAGATGAGTTTGTCTTTTTGTTAAAAGATAAAACGAAGGATGAAACTAGCCAGTTTGCAGAAAGCATATTAACAGAGCTTGCCAAGCCTATTTATCTAGATCATCAAGAATACTTCGGTACAGCTTCTATTGGAATTTCAATGTTCCCGTATGATGGACAGAAACAAGATGAACTTTTATTAAAGGCAGATCAAGCTTTATATGTAGCTAAAGATAGAGGAAGAGCCCATTATCGATATTTTCAGGAGCAAATGAATCTATCTTTTCCAAACGAGGCCTTGATGGAGTCGCATTTAAGAAGAGCAATTGAAAAGGAAGAGCTATCTATTCATTATCAGCCGCAAGTTAATCTATTAACTGGGGAGATTAATTCATTCGAGGCTTTGTTACGCTGGAACAATAGAAAATTTGGATATGTATCGCCTATGCACTTCATACCAATAGCTGAAAAGTCAGGAATCATTTTCAAATTGGGAGATTGGGTATTGGAAGAGGTTTGTAGCCAATTAAAGCTTTGGCAAGATAAGGGCTACCGAATGGTTAGAATCGCTATGAATATTTCTCCACAGCAATTTAAGCAAGATAACTTTGCCTCAAAAATTAGAGAAAAGATAAATAAGTATAATTTATTGCCTTCATCGTTAGAAGTTGAAATTACAGAAAGTGCGATGACTGATCTACAGGATACCTTCACTATTCTTAAGGAATTAAAGGACATAGGGGTGGTAATTTCAATTGATGATTTTGGGACGGGTTACTCTTCTCTTAGCTATTTAAGAAAATATCCAATTGACATTATTAAAATTGACCAGTCATTTATAAAGGATATGGAAACAGATGAAAAGAGTGCTGCAATCGCAACTACAATTATTCGTCTCGCTCATAGCCTTGGTATGGAAGTAATAGCTGAAGGAGTAGAAAAGGATACTCAAGTGGAAATACTAAAAGCAGCCAACTGTCAAAAGGCCCAAGGTTTCTTTTTCAGTCGTCCAGTTCCGATAGAGGACATAAACAAGTCATATATGAATTATTATTAAATTTGAAGGTCACATTTGGAGACGTCTTTTTCTAAATGTGGCTTTTTTTATCCTTGAATGTAAATAGTTTAGCTTCTTGGGCTAAGATTTTGAACCGGAAGATACTTGCATACAACAATTCAATAGCCTGACTCCAACAGCGACGGTGCACTACAGACTATCGCGCTCAATACGAGTAGCACTAACGATATTTAAAAGAAGAAGAAATAGCACCTTCTCCAAATATTAATACAGGATCCATTAAATTAAAATCATTACTCCTAATTGAACGAACGCAGCAATTTAATTGAACAAGTAAAACAGCCTAATTCTATAGTTAAAAGAAGTAACTCTAAGGGGAAATAAAAATTGTACCAATTATTAAAAAAAGCACTTGAACCTTACTCATTAGGAAACGAATCATTATTCATTGAAAAAGAGTTACACAAAGGAAGTTGGAATAGTGACCTCCATTACAAAATAATTGCTGATGGAAAATCTTTTTCAGCAAGATTCATTAGTAATAATCGTTCCCCAAACAATGCATTTGGTGAAATCTCAAATAATGCTTTAATTGAACAAACAAGCTTTTGTCGATTCCTTGTAAATAATCAAATTCCGTTTATGCAGTTACTACCCGCTTTAGAAGATATACCTTTTACTACTATTGAATGGGAAAATGGAATTTATCGTTTTATACTTTTTGAATGGATTGAAGGCCAACATTTAACTCATTGTGATGAGTACATTGCAGAGGAATTTGGTAAAATGGCAAGAAAAATTCACGATATTTCCAGTTTATATAAAAGTAAAAGTTCTGTTTTCCCGAAGAAATCTCAACTTGTTGGTTATTCCCAATTTGTTGATAATCTTCGAAATAAATTAAAATCAACTTACATTTCATTAAACAATTTAAAAATGTTCGATGAATATCTTGAAACAACCGAATATCATATAGAAAATGCAAGAACGAAGCATTATGACTTTATAATACAATCAGATTTAAATCCACTTAATATTATCTGGGATAAAAGTAAAAAAATAAAAGGAATTGTTGACTTTGAGTCTATAGGCTACAGCGATAGGATTGAGGGGTTAGCTTGGCTAATCAAATGGTATTCCCGAACAAATGGAATAGCTTCAACTGAGATGTCTCCAATTGTTGCAAATGCCTTTATAAATGGTTACAAAATAAATGATTTTCTTTGTAAAAATGATATTGGCCGTCTATCTTCACTAATATGGTTATCTGGCTGCATAAATTGGAACTTCGTAAGAAATACAACTAAAATCTTAGAAACTAATAATGAAGAAATATTAAGAGAACACATTGAGGCTTATAAACAGCGTGGCGAAAAATTGTTGAAATTGATTCCCAAAAATTAGGGTTATTGTTCAACTAACGGTGTGCTTTATAGGAACAGGGCTATCAGTAAACGGCCATTAATGTTATTCAACTAAAGGTGCAGGTTGTTTAATCAGGACTTGCAAATTTGGAAAAAATTATGAAAGATCATTTTCATAAACATATATAATGCCAATTTTGAGGATTCTTATTAAACTAACGAATGCTTTAGTTAAAAATGTGTGTTGCTTAGGCAATTCTTTTTTCTTATTGAATTATCATTAGTGGTTAGTTACAAAACGGCATGTGAGGTAGGAATAGTATGCAATATAATTTAGCTTTCAATATACCAACCTACACGGATGATGAATCAACTTTTCCAAAGCCATTAAACGGAAATTACGATTATTGGACAGTATTATTCGAACACTTTTTAACATGTTCAAATACAATTGAAATTCATTGTTGGAACGAAGAGATTGAAACTATTTCAGAGATTAAATCTCTCTGTAAAAATGAACAAGAGATCGTTAAGGGAGAAAATCTCACTATATTTAGGTGTCAAAAACAGGCTCCCCTTTCAGATTATTTATTGAATAACTATTTAAATAAAATAGGAGAGTTCAAGTGGTTCACTGTTAATTTAGACAAGGATATGGTGTCTGCGTTTCATTCGGGGCACTGGGGGACGGAATTCTTTGTACCTAATGCATTAAAAAGTGATGTTGCATTAATCAAAAGTTTAATTCCCGATGAAACAAGTTTTCATCAAAGTTAACAATTCTTTATTCAACTTACGAGGTGCTTTACTTCAAGAAGGAGTAAAGCCTCTCCATTATCTGTCCTCCAATTTACTTTAGGTATTAATCCTAGCTTCAATACTTCTTATTAAACTAACCTTCCCCTTTAGTTCAATAAGAAAGGCGTAATAATACAAGCAGTAATGGAGTCTTTATGGACCTCCATTCTACATGCACGATCAATGATTACTTCCATTGTAATCATCCTTTCTACGGCAAATAGTATTGAAGGCTGGTGCAATAACCAGAGTAGGATTAATCTCCCATGAGTGCTTCCCGTAAGGGAGCGACAGTCTGTGATGCACCGTGGTCGTTGTAGTCAGACTAACGGATGGGCTCTATGGCACCATAGTTGATCGACCTTCCTTTCCCAGCCGTAGTATCCTATACCCGTTCTACAAATATTTTCATCCTCTGTGGTGTAGCGCTGATTTTGCGCTACATGGATGGCTAACAGGTGCTTCGTTAAATATTCGCTTACCGAAATAATCAATCTTTGTTCAAAATAGGGGCTATAATTTACTATTAGAATCAACATTTGTAGCTGTGTTTTAATCAATCTTTATTCAAAAACCAGCAGATACACCGTGCTTATATAAATATTAGTTTACTCAAAGATAAAGCCTCCTTGCATGGTTTGGTCTCTGATAACACTCCGTTAAGTCTCGGAAAGGATATCTAGCCTCCATTCAAAAATCCCACTAGTCGTTTTGGCGTCGACTAATGGGACATCTATTTCAAATTATTTTAATGGAACCCAAATTTCTGAATAGCAATCTGGACTGAATGGATCATCTTCTGTATACATTTCGAACTCTGGAGTACCTGCATGTTGATATCCGTTAGCAGGGAACCATTCAGAAAAAATTTGTTTCCAAACTATTGTCATTGCATCAGGCATTGGACCATGTACTTCAAAAACACCCCATTTAGAAGCTGGAAGTTCGATTACTTCAAATCCTTCTTTAATGTCACCTGCATATTCTGTAGCAACCCAATAGTCAATTTTCTCATTAGGTTTTGCTACACAAATACCAAGAACTCCTTTAATTTGTCCATTATTAATTTGTGCTAGCTTGTTAGTAGTGCCATCACCATTTAATTCATCCCACATTTTAGGAATTCCGATTAAATTGCCCTCATTCTCAAGTAAAAATTCTTTCTTTACACCTATTGCTTGGAAGCCTTCACGTTCTACGATTTGATATTTCATTGGTTCTGCCCCTTTCAATCTCACCTCTATTACGAGGCGGCTATATGATTTGATCTTGCCAATATTTTTCCTAGCGTCACTTGGTGAAACCTCATGCTGACGCCTAAAGGCTTTTGAAAAAGCCTCGGGAGAATCATAGCCGTACTTAAATGCAAGGTCGATAACCTTACAGTCTGTTCTTTTTAACTCATCTGCCGCCAAAGTCAATCTTCTCCGCCGAATATATTCACCTACTGAGATCTCTGTTAATAATCCAAATGTTCGTTGAAAATTGAATGCAGAAGAGTTTACTTCATTTGCAATGTCCTCTATCGAAATTTCTTCTAATAAATTTTCTTCGATATAGTTAATTGCTTTTTGTAACGATTCTAACCAAGCTGACATGCTATTTCCTCCTTAATTAAATAGTAAAATTATTTCACATTAAATACCTGTCTTTAAATGCTCTGTTCTGTCAGGATTCATTTCTATAAATAATTTTATCTTTTAATTCACCAAAATAAAGGGGTATCCTAAAAGTTACATTGAAATAAAATTCTTAAGTAATGTGTAATAAGAATCTACTAGCTTTTCACTGGGGGGTGCAATGTTTGCTGTTTCGTTAGGAACCTCACAGGAACAGCAAAAAAGTAGCGTTTGAAATCCTTCGTTCATGCGGTGCGAGAATTCGATGGGATGTTTAAAATAATGAGTGGAATAGAATAAGAATTGGTAAAAATAAAAGACTTAAAATAGAGACGTATTAAAAGAACCCTACTTCCTGAGTTCTTCATTTTAAATACCTAAAAGATTGTGAAAAGATGTACTTAAAGTAACGGGTGCTTAGCAAAATATGGTCATCTTTTAGATGGTCTATTTTTATGTCAAAACATTAAGTTGATCCTAGATATGCAACTAAAGGGGCAGATTACTTTTTAAAAAATACTGTTATCTGAAATTTATATTCACATTAACTTTTGTTTAAGGATGGTTAAAATGATACTTTTATTTAAATCACTTGGATTTGGGGTTCTATTTGGATTAGTTATGTTACTTGCAAATCACGATAAGCCAAGTAAACTTTTGATTTTCCTTAAATACTTTTTAATAGGTACAGGCGGATATTTTTTATATGAATGGATTATGGGGTGAATTCCCTCTTTTTCTTTTACCAAAAGAAAGTTTGTGAAATATTGTACTTAAACTAAACCAGCTAATAGAGTGTCAAGAAAAATTGATCATTAGGGAAACGATAAAGATTCCTCAAGTTAGGGTAACAAAGACTAAGATTTATCAAAGATTAGATATTCAAGCAAGATTTGAGAAAAAAATTGATAAATTTCCTCAATGCAAGGGACTCCTTCAAGTTATTAGGAGACAGTCTGAGAAAGAAAAAAAGCTGGATAAAAATATGCGTAATGACAATAGAGGAATGGAATGCAAAATATGAGGTGAAATTTAAAGAGAAAACAGGAATGACACTAATATAGTGAGCAAATTTAAATTTTGTCCTTCCATTTATTTTATGGATCGCCGTTGATTTCTTGAGTGGTTAAAGATGTGCCTCTGCATCTTATAAATTTAGTTTCGTATATTTTAAACTTAAAAAGCTAACAATGGGATTAATATGGAATTTTACCGTTCTTCCAAAAACATATAGAGGTGAGGGATGTACATGTTTTGGAAAAAACAATCAAATGAAAATAAGCCTGTTTCTCAATCAAACGCAGAATCAGAATTATCAATAGAAGCTCTAAAAAAAGCCCTGGTTCAAATGGATGATGCGGAATTTTTGGAAATCAACATTTCTGAAAATCAAAATGTTAATCTTATCTACGTAAGAACCCTGATTGACCAAGAAAGATTAAATGAAAGCATTGTAAAACCTTTATCAAACTTTTCCAAACAATCCATTCAGGAATACAATGTTCACTCAAAAATAAACTCCATTTCCACGTTTAAAGAGGCAAAAAAGCAACTGTTTAAAGGATCAGTCTTGTTATTTGACAATTCGTCAAACCTTTGGTTCGCTATCCCTTTAAAAAATCCACTTGGACGTGCAATTGAACCATCTGATACTGAAACCATCCTTTTAGGAGCAAAAGACAGCTTCAGTGAACAGCTAGAACAAAATATTACGCTCATTCGTAGACGTCTTCCAACACATGATCTGAAAACAGAGAAGTTCACCGTTGGTTCTTTAAGTGAGACAAATGTGGTCTTATTGTACATAGAAGGGCTGACCAATCCAGAATTTGTTTCAATCGCCAAAAAGAAGATTTCGGAAATTAGTTATGATCTCTTCTTTGATTCTTCTCAAGTAGCGGCATTCATTGAGGAACATCAAGACAGTATTTTCCCTCAGTTTCAGCAAACTGACCGACCTGATGTTGTTGCTTATTCACTGGGATTAGGAAAAATTACGATTCTGGTAGATAATACACCTTTTGCTCTCGTTGCTCCAATTACTATTTTTCATTTGTTCCAATCACCAGAGGATTATATTAATCGATGGGTAGTTGCCAGTTTTTTACGCATAATCCGATATGTAAGTTTTATTCTGTCTATCACATTAATCCCATTCTACGTGGCATTAACAACTCATCACTATCAAATGATTCCTTTACAAACACTTTTCGTCTTGGTAGAGTCAAGGAGCAAGCTTCCTTTCGCTCCTTTTTGGGAAGCATTTATCATGTTGATTTTTATTGAAATTATAAAAGAAGCAAGCTTAAGGATGCCAACAAAGACTGGTCAAACACTTGGGGTTATTGGGGGCATAGTAATTGGTCAAGCAGCAGTTGAGGCTGGTTTGGCAAGTAAGGTGTTGATTGTCATGGTAGGTATTTCAACTATCGGATCCTTTCTTGTTCCTAATTACCTTGTGACAAAGGCGAATTCATTGATTCAATTCATTCTTCTTATTTTTTCTTCGTTTCTTGGGATAGTAGGGATTGTTCTGGCAATGATTATTGTTTTAGCCCACCTTAATGGTTTGTCTTCACTCAAGCAGCCATATTTATCTCCTGTTGCTCCTTTCTACGGGAAAGATTGGCTTGACTTATTCATTCGAGGGCCTTTAGTCAAAATGAAGAAGCGTCCAGAACATCTTAAACCGCTGAAAATGAAGAGATATCAAACTAGGAGATGAACTGATGGAAGCCCTTCAATTATTTAATAAGAATGAAACCTACAATGGGTTCTATATCATGTTGATGGTAAATCGCCTCCAAATGCTTTACTTTTTTTTGATTATGCCAAGGTTTTTAATCCATTCATATATGATTTGGGTGATTATAGTGGTCGGCATATTGTCTCAACTAAACATTCTTCTTTTATCCAAATGGTTTTTAACCCGATTTTCTAGTGCCGGTTACAACGGATTTGTCCAATTATTCGGAAAAAAACTTGTTCGTCTCCTCTCATTCTTCGGTTTGTTCTTTATCCTGCTTAAACTTTTCGTGATTATGTTAGGATTCACGGAAATGGTACAAATATTTATGTTTCCAGCTACAGATTCAAATTGGCTTATCTTTTTTATTCTGTTGTCTTGTTTGTATGTAGCATGGAAGGGCATTGAAAAAACTATCCGTTTTGTCGTAATTTCATTTTTGTGCACATTTTGGATGTTCTTTTTCTTTGCTTTTTTCTTCTTTCCTCCAATAGCTCAACTCAGTGATTTGTATCCAATTATTCCAATGGAATTAAGTGGGGATTCCTGGAAAGGAATATTATTGATTTTGTCTTCATTTTCCGGGCCTGAATTTCTGGTATTTTTGGGATCATGGTTTAAAACAAATAATAAGACATTTCGTTATTTGTCATATGGGAATGCTCTAACCGTTATAGAGTATGTATCCTTATATATGGCTTCCTTATTCTATTTCGGTTCCAATTATTTAAGCAAAAGTCCATTTCCAATTGTCACTATGGCCCGTTATTTTCAAAATCCAGTAATTGAACGCATTGATATGGTCATGCTTTCTTTGGAATTATTTAACATCGTCTTTGCGAGCTCAATTTTTCTTCTGTTGTTTTATGGAGCATCTAAAATAGCTAATGGAAAAGTGGATAAACCACCCAGTCGAGTAGGCTTTTTATTCAGTGTATTCATTATTTTAATTGGAATGATTCTTGTGAATGAATGGATTTGGAAGTCAGATGAAAAGCAGGTTATTTTACTTAATCTTCAAATTTTAGCAGGGAGCTTAAGTTATTTAGTGGTTCCAATTATTATCGTAGCGATGAAGATAAAGGGGGTTAATAAACATGAGACTACGAAAGAAAATGGCTAAAAAATTTTCAATTATATTTTTTGCATTATGGTTAACTGGATGTGCTCCTTTTACTGAAAATAACATTATTGAAGAGCTTGCTCCAGTCACATTTTTATCACTTAGTAAAGGGGATGAAGGGAAAATAAAAATCAGTACGATATTGCCCCCTCTAAGCAAAGAAAAAAAGAGTGTAATGACGCAAGAAGTAAGCTTAATAAAGGAGGGATTAATGGATTTTAATTTTAACTTCTACCAGGAAATGAAATCCGGGCAAATGCGAATGCTGATAATTAATGAAGACCTCGGAAAAGAGGGGATTATGTCCGTTATTAATGTGTTATTGAATGATCCGGATATTTCTTTGAGAATCTATTTAGTTATCGTAAAAGGAAATTTTGAAGAATACTTGGAAAATCAATTAGACCAACAAGAAAATCTTGATTACTCTTTTTACCGAATGCTGAAGCACTATGAGGAAAAAAATCAGGGAGAATTAAGTGTCATTAATCTACATGAATTTAAAAATTTGTTATATACTCCTTATTCAGCTCCTTTCTTACCTGTATTCAAAATAGAAAATGACGCTATCATCTATGAAGGTACAGCCCTGTTTCAAAATGATAAACTAGCTGAAATAATAACAACTTTTGATGATCGTATCTTCCAGCTGTTAAACAATGATCACTACTTAGCGGTTTTACCGATCCCAGAAATAGAAGTTGTTCTAGGTCATGTTAGGTCTAAAACGAAAGTGGATATCAATAAAAGCTTGTCTAAAATGACCTATACAGTTAATGTAGATTCAAGAATTGAAGAATACCGGGGAGAAAAGCAATTATTTGACCCAAAGGATTTAGAAGATTTGAAAAAAGATATTCAATCCAATCTTGAAAGACAAACACAAGAACTATTAAAAAAGATGCAAGAATTGAATGTGGATCCACTACAGCTAGGCATTCATACATTAAAACCATTCTCAAAACCAATGGATGAAAAAAAATGGATTAAACTTTTCGAGAAGATGGAAATTAAGATTGATTATCAATTTAATATTCAGCCTTTGACGGATTCAAACGGACACTAAAAAACATTCCAATCAAAATGAATTGCGGTAATATACCAAGAGTTAATTCAACTTTTCCTTGTTTGTTTTTTTACAATATTGATGCTATCTTGAACCCATCTAATCGGTTAATTTTGTACTCAGCATCAGATGCCATACCTAATAATAGCTTTTCTATATGACTTTCAACTAGGTTCATATCTTAAGGACAAACGAGATTCTTCCAAAATTGAGGATTGTTTTCAAAATCCTTTTTTTGTATGCCTATGTATTTTGGCAACTTCATTTGAGTCGAAATTGGTGCTGCGCATATTTGCAGTGGAAGTATCTAGAGCGCTTTTATTTAACACACCAAGTGCTCTATTCATTGAATGACCTTAAAAAGAACAGCAAAACATTCAAGTAAAGAAATGTTCTATTCAAACAAATATTAAAGAAACTGAAACGAAGATTGATACAAATGAGTCCAAAATTGACCAAATTATGGCTCAAATCCAAGCGTTGGATAATGAAATTATGGCAACCGAGAAAAGTATTTTAGCAAGTATGGATGATGAGGCTGGAACATTTGAACCTTATTTTTAAATATGTTGATAATCAAAAGAAAATACCTAAATCCACGTTGGATCATTGGGACCTTGATATAAATACAAGAACATATTCAAATTGCCATTTAACGAAATGTAGATATCGAAGTCAAGACAGGAAAAAAATGAAAGTTCATTTTTCTAAGAGGAAGAATAACCTGGATTGATCTAAAAAGAACAATTTGAAACTAAATCGCATTTAATACATTTGGATGAATGTGGATGTTTTTGTATGAAAATAGAGTCGAGTTGTTAAACATGAGATAATAAACAAAAAGAAGAAGTAAAACGATTGATAGAGGCCATGATAAAGAAAATGCCTCGAGAAAAAGCAATGGATAAATTAAGCCAACTACTACATATATCAAATGAAAACTTTGATGAGCTGACAGAATATTGTTGTATGTCAGATGAAATAGAAACCACCAACCGTTAATTTGGTAGGTGGCTGTTTTTAGATATTTTTTTGTTGGCCATAAAAGTTTTTCTTATTGGACTAAAGGAATTAGGTAGGTTTCTTCAATTTCATCCGCAGTTAAAGGTGGGTTGAACAGATACCCTTGGCCACTGGGACATCCAAACTTCCTAAGGAGATTTACATGCTTGTCTGTTTCAATTCCTTCAGCAACTACATTTAGGTTTAAATTTATTCCTATATCAATTATTGATTTAACAAGAGCCAAGTCCTTGGAATCGTGCATTCCGCCACGAATAAAAGACTGATCAATCTTCAACGTATCTACGGGTAGTTTCGTTAATAGACTTAGAGAAGAGTAACCCGTCCCAAAGTCGTCTATCGAAATGCCAATACCCATTTTTTTAAATTGTGAAAGGATAGGAAGTACTATTTCAAAATCTTCAAAAACGCTTTCTGTCACTTCAACCTCAAAATATTTAGGTTCCACATTTGTGGACATCATGCACATTTCTATATACTCAGTTAATTTGGTATAGCGAAACTGATGAGGAGAAACGTTCACTGACACTTTAACAAGAGAATATCCTTTTGCCTCCCATCTAGAGATCTGATTTAAAGCCTCTTTGATAACCCATTTCCCGATTTCATCTATTAAGCCTGTTTCTTCAGCAATTGGAATAAAATCCATAGGAGGTACATTACCAAGCACGGGGTTTCTCCAACGAATTAGCGCTTCCAGTCCATTGAGTTCTAAAGTGGCCAAATCTATCTTAGGCTGATAATGAAGAAGAAACTCATTATTTTCAATTGCTTTCCGCAGTTCTGTTTCAACTGTAATTTTTTGGTCTTGCTTTTCCTTTAGGCGTTTATTAAAGATCTTGAAATTATTTTTGCCAGCTTGTTTTGCAGAGTACATAGCCATGTCCGCAAGATTTACCAGTTCAGTTAAGTCGGTACTATCAGAAGGAAAGTAGCTTACGCCTATGCTAGTAGTAACATATATTTCATTTCCTTCAATGAAATAAGGAACCTTGATTTGTTCAATAATCTGTTCAGCAATCATAAGAGAAACATCTTGGCTTTTATTGGTGATTAATACGATAAATTCATCACCGCTTAAATGGAACACAGAGATGGATTCATTTTGGATTGATTTTAATGTTTCAGCTATTCCTTCTAGCAACGCATCACCCACTCTATGTCCAAACTTATCATTTATCAGCTTCAACCTGTCGATGTCCATAAATAGAACTGAAACTGTATTGGAATGCTTTATGTCGGCAAGTTTTCTTTCAAGACTTCTTCTGTTAGGAAGATTGGTTAATTCATTATGATTTGCTAGGAAATCGATATGTTGTTCCTTGATTTTAATGTCGGTTAAATCCCTTACAACGCAAACAATTTTGTTTGTTTCTTCGACTTTGGAAAGCGTAAGCTCTTGCGGAAATTTCGTTCCGTCTACTCTGGTTCCAACTGTTTCGCCTCTCCAAAGCCCTCTTTCATTTAAGATGGGAATAACAGAAGAATTTAAAATTCCTTGCAATGCTTCTTCATCGTAGCAAATATGCCAGGTGTTATTCAACAGATGTTCTTTAGTAAATCCATACATGGTGGCATGAGCTTCATTTGCAAATACAAATTTACCATCTTCATCTGTAATGCCAATTCCATCTATTGAAGAATCCAAACCATATGAGTATTCAATCAAAGTCAACTCTGTCTGGCTTAATCCTTTTATATTTCGCTCTTTCATTGTAACCCCCTAATGACCCAACATAATTTACTTCTTAATCTTATTTTTTATCGGTAAAGAGAAGAGAATATGAAGGTAAAATCAGATTCACAACACTTGCAAGGGACTTCTTTAGAAACGAATTTGAATGATCAAACATCTGTAGTAGATTGCTGAACAGACCGTCTCTGTCCACCTTGTGTGCTCGCACAAACCCCTTTGCTTATTCCGTCGATGAGCGTAATAGTTTCACCCGCCATTAATGCGGTTAGTAGTTTTTTCCAGTCGCTAACTACTTTAATTTCGCCTACAGCAATTACATCTTCGGTGAGAACTTCTAACACGTCTTATGGTATGAGTTTTTCACTTAAATTTTGGTTATTCATAATTGATTCGATTATAAAATCCTTAACCGATTGATTGTCAACCATTCCTTTTATATATAATGGCTATTTTTATTTGAGAATTATGACCAATTTTTAAAGGGCGGATTACGATATCTGAACTGTTTCCTGTTTTTTGTTTAATGCCTTCAAGATTCTTGGACAAAGAGCTTTCAATGAGGTTTGGTGATCTATTGTTGGATTGATTTTGATTGTTTATCCTTTGGATCTTTCTATCATTTTTTGGATTCTTTCGTTTTAAAAATGAAAACATAGCTCAAATACCTTTCTATTTCATCCCATCTTTTTCATGAAAGAACCTTTTTAAACACATTGGAAAAAGATTAGTCACGAATAAAAGTCAAATGGAAGATTTCTCTTGAAGATTATAAATCTATTTTAATCATACACACCGTTTAAGGATCTTAATTTTTCTGAATATAAATCTCATTTTTAGGGCAATCTTCAATGGATGATAAAATTCGGAGGTGGAGGAATGTTTGAAAAAAAATTAGCACTTCATGAAACTTTGGAATTTCATGAAGTAATTAACTTTAAGACAGTATGTTTACTCAAATCTAAAATGATGCAAGGTATCGTTTTTGACCAAGATCTAAAAGCACTACTGGAGAAGGACGTAAAACAATCTATACCTGCTTTAACTGCAATGATTAAATTATATTCAAATTCTGAATTAAAATAATCGGAGGTCAGATCGTATGAATGACTATTTAGACCCTATAAATTCTGTTGGCATGCCGGAACTTACTGATTCAGGGATAGCCCTTGAATTTTTGTTATCAACAAAAACTGGGATTAGAAACCTTTCAATTGCATTGACAGAAACGGCAACATCTACAATTAGAAAGTTATTACAGGAGCAACTTGATGTAACCATTGCCTTATATTCCGAAATTGTAGATCTCATGATAAAAAAACAATGGTTAAACCCATATGATTTGGAACTTCAAAAACTTTTGGATATTAAATCCGCTCAAAATGCAGTAGATATAGCTAATTTAAATCTCTTTCCGGGGGTTACAAATCGGAAAGGAATGTTTCCAAGCCCACCGAAGAAATAATGAATAAAGAAGGAGATTTCAATAATGAAAGCTGTTACTTTTCAAGGTGTTAAAAATGTTCAGGTAAAAAACGTGAAAGACCCAAGCATCCAAAAAACGGATGATATTATAGTTAAACTTACTACTACTGCCATTTGCGGATCAGACTTACACTTAATTCATGGGATGATACCGAACCTAGGAGAGGATTATGTTATTGGACATGAACCTATGGGAATTGTAGAAGAAGTCGGTAAGGATGTAACGAAAGTTAAAAAAGGGGATCGTGTTATAATCCCATTTAATATAGCATGTGGTCAGTGTTGGTACTGTAATAATGAATTAGAAAGTCAATGCGACAATGCGAATGAAAATGGAGAAATGGGCGCATATTTTGGTTACTCAGATACGACGGGTGGGTTCCCAGGTGGTCAAGCGGAATTTATGCGAGTTCCATATGCTAATTTTACACCTTTTAAGATTCCAGAAAACAGTGAAGTAGCGGATGAAAGTTTAGTGTTACTTGCAGATGCTGCATCAACAGCATTTTGGAGTGTAGACAATGCGGGAGTGAAAGCAGGGGATACGGTCGTAATTTTAGGATGCGGCCCAGTTGGTCTGTTAGCACAAAAATTCGCGTGGCTAAAAGGTGCTAAAAGAGTTATTGCAGTTGATTACGTTGGTTATCGTTTAAAACATGCAAAACGTACGAATAACGTAGAAATAGTTAACTTTGAAGATCATGAAAATTGTGGTGAATATTTAAAGGAAATAACAAAGGGTGGAGCAGATGTAGTCATTGACTGCGTAGGAATGAGTGGAAAAATGACTCCACTGGAATTTCTTGCATCTGGTCTAAAATTACAAGGAGGAGCCATGGGAGCTCTAGTAATTGCAAGTCAAGCTGTTCGCAAAGGTGGAACAATTCAAATTACAGGAGTTTATGGGGCACGTTATAATGCATTCCCATTGGGTGACATCTTTCAACGAAATGTGAATATTAGGACTGGCCAAGCTCCAGTTATTCACTACATGCCGCATATATATAATTTAATTGCAGAAGGTAAGGTTGATCCAAGTGATATTGTCACTCATGTACTTCCTTTAGATCAAGCTAAGCATGGTTATGAAATATTTGACACCAAAATGGAAGACTGTATAAAAGTTGTACTAAAACCGTAAATATACCGGGTTAGTTTTCGAGCATCTCTTATGAGATGCTTTTTTAGATTTTGGAAAGACTAATAATTTTATTCCTTTATAGAAAAATGCTCGTGATGAAATATTATTTAATCAGAATTTGTTAATTTGTTGTATAAACATGGATTGTCCCCATCCAATCACGATAGAAATAATTATCAATTACTAGGCATTAAAAGAAAACTTCAGCATATATAGGTATATTCGTTCAAATTTGATGAGGAGGATAACATGCAACCTATTTTACCTATGGAAAAATATTTTGGGCAGTTTGAACTGGTGCATGCTTTTTATGGGGCTATGCCTACAGGTGTCAGCGTTTCCGAAACTGGTCGTATTTTTGTTTGCTTTCCGAAATGGGGAGACAACGTTCAATTTACTGTGGCGGAAATTGTTGAGGGTGAATTGCAGCCTTATCCCAGTTTAGAAGCTAATTTGGTTAATACTAGAAATATTACGATGTCTTTCGTCAGTGTCCAAAGTATTGTTGCTGATGGAAGAGGAACACTTTGGGTATTAGACACAGGGGCACCAAATTTTTCTGAACCTATTCAAGGGGGAGCAAAATTAATTGCTGTTGATTTAAGCACGAATACAATAAGGAGAGTATATACCTTTACAGAAGATGTTGTCTTGCTAACAACTTATTTGAATGATATCCGTTTGGATTTTCGGGTTGGAAGAGCAGGCTATGCATATATAACAGATTCTTCTTCCAGAGGGCCAGGGGGCATTATTGTCGTAGATTTAGAAAGTGGGAACGCGTTTAGACGGTTAAATGGGGCAATATCAACTTCACCTGATCCCTATTTTTTACCGAAAGTAGAAGGTGAAATTTTGATGAATCGAAACCCGGACGGCTCGACTTTCCCATTTAAATTGGCTTCCGATAGTTTAGCAATTTCTTCTGATGGAAAGGTTTTATTTTATGCTCCGCTAACCAGCCGACAGCTGTTCTCAATCTCAACAGAAGCCCTAAGAGACAGTAGGATACAGGACATTAATTTATCCCAATATGTGCAGTATTGGGGGGAAAAAGGCGCGTCTGATGGAATGATCACCGGCGCAAAAGGAACCATTTATACGGGAGACTACGAAAACAACAGTATCCGGAAGATATTGCCGAATGGCGTAATGGAAACCATCGCACATGACCCGAGAATTTTATGGCCGGATACTTTTTCGATTGGCCCCGATCAATACTTATATGTCATAGTGAATCAATTACATCGGCAGGCGAGATTTCATTATGGAAGAGACTTGCGGGAAAAACCATACAGTTTATTTCGTATGAGAATTGATGAATTCCCTGCTCCTACCTTTTCATAATAATCTTAAACGAAGGTAGCTATCCCTCATGGGGGAGCTGCCTTTTTTGTCAGTAAATAAGAAACAGGCATCTGTGCAAGAAACGATTCGGATTATAAACTACAATAAAAGATCTACCTTATTCTAAAAACGAACCCTCAGATGAAAAAGAAGCAAATGGTGAAGTGGGTACGATTATAATCAACTGCTGAATTAAGTTTTAGTGATGGAAATCTGATGTGTTTGAATATTTTAAACGTATTTATTCATTCTTTTATAAAATGTTAGTAAATAAAGGAGCCGCTGTTTTTCCAGCTATTTCTTAGAATTTGTAATCAAGGAGTTAGAGTGTTTTATGGGGAAGAAGATATATCCAAATTAATAATTAAGAAGACCCCTGTCTAATAGTTAGAAAAAGTGAGATTGGACATTAATAAGTCTATTATTTCCGGTAGATTATTAGTATAGACTCCACTAATCATTCTCATTCTCTGTGGTTAAGCACTGATTTTGCGCTTCATGGATGGCTAACGGGTGCTTTACTTCAAGATGGGGTAATGGTATTTTCTTGTTGAAATAAATGGGCATTTAGTTCAGTAATCAATTAGCGATATGTGGTAACAAATATGCAAAGGGGTTACAAAAATGAAGGATATTTTTAATCAATCGGACTCAGAGGAAATTTTAACGAATAGACAATTTAAGCCGAAATTCAAAACCACAATGGGGTAAAATGGATGTTGCCAAAATGCTGGCACATTGTTCATCCTTCCAAGACATTGCAATGGGAAATACTTTTCCTCCGAGAGGCTGGTTAGGAATATTAATAAGAAGGAACTGAATACTGTTTTATAGAAGTTACAATTATAAGGGGGAGAAAAATAATGATTAAATTAGTTTTAATGAATTCGGATGAGTAATCTGTCTGGTATTGTAATAGTTACATACAACGAGAAATGGGAAAAATCATTCATATTATTAGAAGGTTTCCTTAAAAAAACTTTAGGTGATTTAATAATATGCGTGGAACACGTTGGAAGCACATCAGTTAAAGGGCTGAGTGCCAAACCAATTCTAGATATAGATGTAGTAATAGAAGATTATTGTGTTTTCCCTGCTGTTATAGAAGGTCTTAAAAAGATAGGTTACTATCATCAAGAAAATTGGAGTTTTGAGGGTAGAGAAGCCTTTGGAAGAAAGGATCCATTAGTTCCGTGGGATGAAAAAAATACAAATTGGATTGAACACCATTTATATGTGTGCAATAAAGATAGTAAAGAACTAGCCAGACATTTAGCATTTAGAAATTATCTTCGTAACAATACAGAGGCAGTTGCTGAGTATGAACAGTTAAAGAAATATTTGGCAAAGAATGCGATAGACAGAGCAACTTACACTGAGGGTAAAACTAAATTTGTTAGTGAGATATTAGAGAGAGTTATGAAATAATGTATTTAGTGTGCCTATAATAATTAATATTTTTTAGTATCTTGTTCAACTAATGGGTGCTTCACTCCAAGAAGGAGTAAAGCTTTTTTTCTATTGAACTTATGCAGCAGTTTAGTTTAATTTAATAAGAGTTTTAAAGGGGGGGAGAACTTGAATAAAAAAAAATTGATGTACAGTATCTTTACTTACAAGAAACCTGAAGGCAGTATTTCAGGTTTCTTTCATTTTACATTGAATGTTCTTGTAATGCCCGCGAACGATTTGAATAAAATCCTCTAAATAAGAGGGGATATGCTTGTCTTTATGCCAAGCTATCTCTGTATAAATTTGATTCAATGCTAAAGAAATAGGTAATTGTAGTAACGAACCACTGTTAAGTTCCTTTTCCACAACCATTCTGGGTAAAAGTGCAATGCCCAATCCGGCAATCGCACATTGTTTAATAGCTTCAATACTGACAAATTCTATCACGTTGTCAGGGTATATTCCTTCTAGTTGGAACTTACTTTCAAATTGTGTTCTATAAGAACAGCCTTTCTCGGTTAATAAAATCGTTTCTTTTGCTACTTCCTCTAAAGTCAGTTTTTCTTTTTTATGCAAATGATGTGTAGGGGGTGCGACTAGCATTATATTTTCTTCTAGCAAAGTTTCAGTATGGATGGTTGACACAATCTTTCGTGTATCGGTGATGAATGCCAAGTCTAGAGTATCAGTTTGTAATAAGTTCTTTGCAATTTCGTTCGTATGGACAGGTTTAAATATTAGTTTGACTTGAGGATGCAACTGTATAAATTCCTGTAGTATAACCGGTAATCTGTATGTACATTGACTTTCTTGTGCACCAATTGTCAAGATTGGTTTAAGTTCATTTTCACCTGTTACTGCATCGCGCATTTCTTTATCGAGTTTGATCATCTTTTCGGCAAAATGTTTTAATTGCATACCAGCCTCTGTAAGGAAAATCCGTTTCCCTAATCGTTCAAATAGAGGTGTTCCTAGCTCTTCCTCTATTGATTTGATTTGTGCTGTAATACTTGACTGTGCATAATCCAACATTTTAGCTGTTTGAGTAAAATTTAAAGTCTTTGCAGCAGTTAAGAATGTATATAAATGCTTTGTTTCCAATGCTTCCACCTCTATATCGAAATATCCGATTGATTTAATCATTATATTCAGCTTTATTGATTCTTGAGGCAATTATATACTTTTTACACAGCGATGCATAGGAAGGAGTACGGAATATGAAGATTACAATACTTGTTGGTAGTTCGAGAAAAGGTGGAAATAGCGAACTCTTGGCGGATTTTGTAGTACAAGATATTGAACATGAAAAAGTGTATATAAAAGACTTATACATTCGACCGATTGAGGATTTACGTCATACAAGAAATGGCTTTCAGGCAGTTAATGATGATTATGATAGATTGGTTGAAGCAATAATGAAAAGCGACGTGTTAATCTTTGCAACACCGATTTACTGGTATAGTATGTCAAGTTTAATGAAGAATATGATAGACCGATTTAGTCAAGCAATTCGAGATGAAAGATATCCAAATTTGAGAGAGCATTTAAAAACAATACGAGCAATCGTTGTAGTTGTTGGTGGCGATGACCCAAGGATAAAGGGGCTGCCTCTTATTCAGCAGTTTCAATATACATTTGACTTTTTAAATATGCCTTTTTCATCTTATATTATTGGAGAAGCTAATCAACCGGAGGAAATACTTAAAGACAGTCGCGCTTTATTGCAAGCTGCTTGGTTAAATGAAAAACTCAAATCAGAACTATACGCTGAGGAAGAATAGATGGTTATGAAAGCAACTACAGGTAGAGAATCGGAGCTCCTTAGAGAAAATATCATAAGTAAATGAGGTATAATTAGATCATTTCTAGCCGTAGCAGTAAAAAGGCAGTAGGTACCCATCTACGAGACTAGCCCTTTCATAAATGAAACGTGTAAGGTATGTGATATACAAAGAGTGTCAGTCACCATTAAAGGTGCCTGACACTCTTTTGTTTATGCGGGGAGTAAATGGGGTAATTAACATTCATTAGTTAGCTACTCAGTTAGCTAAGGGTATTGTAGAAATAAAAAAGAGTGAAAGGGATTGATAGTTAGCATGTGGTTGAACAAAAAGTTAATATTGGTTTTCAGTTTGATCGTGATTTGCTTTTTATCTGCTTGTGCCGAGAAGGATAAGCTTGCCGACGGATCTGAACTTATACATAAAGATCAATTTGTTTTTGCTGCTTCTGGTGAGTTTAAACCATTTAGTTATATGAATGATGATCTCACCATGTCAGGCTTTGATATTGAGGTTGGCGAAGCCATCGCTAAGGAAATGGGTCTTAAGCCGGTTCAAAAGCGAATTAAATTCAAAGGGATTGTAGAAGGGGTAAAAACAGGCCGTGCGGATGCAGCTGTTGCTAGCCACACGATTAATTCGCAGCGGAGCGAACATGTTTCCTTCACTACGCCTTACTATTATTCTGGACCGCAAATTTTCACCAGACCGGACAGTCAAATTAAGACTGTCGACGATTTAGCGGGAAAAGAAGTTGCTGTAGCAAAAGGTTCGACTTATGCCGATACAGCCTCTAAGTATACAGACAAAATAAAAACATATGACAGTGATATTACAGCTTTACAAGCATTAAGCAGCGGACGTCATGATGCGGTAATCACAGATTTTGTTACTGGGAAAAATGCTGCAAAGGGAGGATTTAAGATTAAAGAGCAGCAGTTAATTGATCGTAGTGAACAAGCGATTGTGCTGCCCCAGGATAATCCAAAACTATTGAAGCGAGTAAACGAAGCGCTGGAGAAACTCCGGGAAAATGGGACCCTAACTCGAATTAGCATCAAATATTTTGGTGAGGATATTACCATTAAACCGGAATAAATCAATACCAGGGAAAGAAAGGAAGAAGATACATTGCCAAGTTTTTCACATTTTTTTCACACACTTATAGAAACAAAAGATGTATTCATACAAGCCATGATTTTAACATTAGAGCTGACTGCTGTTTCTATCTTATTCGGAATAATTATTGGTCTTTTCTTTGCCTTATTAAAAATCTCTAAAATAAAAATATTAGAATTCATTTCAGATGCATATGTCTATTTGGTCCGCGGAACACCGCTAATTGTTCAAATATTTATCCTCTACTTCGGAATAAGCGAGATTTTCCTCCTTCCTGATTTCTGGGCTGCTTCATTTGCCCTCGCGTTACATAATGGAGCTTATATTTCCGAAATCCTTCGAGGAGCGATTCAGGCAATCGATAAAGGACAGATGGAGGCAGGACGCTCTTTGGGGATGACAAAAGTACTGACATTACGGAGGGTTATTCTTCCGCAGGCATTCCGCCGAGCGCTGCCGCCTTTAGGCAACCAATTTATCATCGGGTTAAAAGATTCTTCGTTAGCCGCATTTATCTCCATGAATGAACTGTTCAATGTGGCGACAACACTAGGATCCAATAATTTTGACGAAATGACCTATTTACTCATTGTAGCAGTCTACTATTTATTGCTAGTGGCGCTGTTGACATTCGTAGTGAACCGATTTGAACTGAAATTAGCAGTAAGTGACAGATAGGAGACGAGGACATTGGACACAAAGGAAATGATTAAAATTAATCAATTGAATAAATCATATGGAGACTTACATGTATTAAAAAATATCGATATGACAGTTTACGAGGGCGATGTCGTTTGTTTAATAGGAGCGAGTGGCTCGGGTAAAAGTACTCTTCTTCGCTGTTTGAACTTTTTAGAAAGGAAGGATAACGGCAATATTATAATTAAAGGAAATGAAGTCGACCCAGGCACCGATAACCACAATAAAATTAGGGAAAAGGTAGGAATGGTATTTCAGCATTTTAACTTGTTCCCACACAAAACTGTTTTGGAAAATATTATCGAAGCACCTATTATGGTAAAAGGAGTTGACAAAGAGGAGGCTATCTCGAAAGCAAAACAATTACTGAATAAAGTAGGCTTGGAGGATAAGTTAGATGTCTATCCCAGTAAACTATCAGGCGGGCAAAAGCAACGGGTGGCGATTGCTAGAGCACTTGCGATGGAACCAGAAATTATGCTTTTTGATGAGCCAACATCGGCACTCGATCCCGAGCTTGTGGGAGAAGTTTTAACAACCATGAAAAAATTGGCTGAAGAAGGAATGACGATGGTTGTTGTTACCCATGAAATGGAATTTGCTAGAGAAGTAGCGGATTGGATTGTGTATATGCACGATGGAAAAATTGTCGAGCGTGGCAACCCTGAGCAATTTTTCAGCCATCCAAAGGAAGAGCGAACTCAGGAGTTTTTAAAGACGACATTTCTGAAATAAAATATGAAATTTTGTTTATATATCTAGGCATGACCGCGTATTTTAATTGTACTTGGACTTTTAAAACTATTGAATTTTGAGCTACCAACTATAATGTCATTGGACAATTTGTCCATTTACAACTTAGTTAGTAACCGTAGTTGTAAAGTTATGCATTAATATTCACATTTTAGTTCGATTATAAATTAAAATCACCTCTCTGATTTTCTGAGAGGTGATTTTTTTAATGGATATTAATCTTTAATATTGTAAAGGCTTTGTTTAGTGTTTCTAGATAAAGGGGGAAGTATTTTGAGATGCTTGTTATTTTTTATTGCCTTATAGGAAAATCATTAAGAATAGAAGAGGAAATCTAACCGCTCTTACACTTAATCAATGTAATAAAAGAGAGAGTGCTTTTACATACTGGTTATGCTAAAATATTGAGTGAATGTTCATTCAATTTATAAAGGGGTGTTTATATGTTGTTGAAAGGGAAAACGATTATTGTTACTGGTGGATCTAACGGTATGGGTAAATACATGGCAATGAGTTTCGTTGCTGAGGGAGCGAACGTAGTTATTACGGGTCGGGACAAGGAAAGGCTTGAAAATGCAAAGCTAGAAATAGCGCAGCATGGGGACCATATTGAAGTTTTTCAAATGGATGTAAGAGATCCCGATCATGTTGCTGCAATGGTAGAATTTACTGACAAGACATTTGGCAGTATAGATGGATTAGTTAACAATGCTGCTGGTAACTTTATTGTAGAGACAGCCAAGCTTTCTCCAAATGGCTGGAAGGCAGTGATTGATATTGTACTTAATGGTACTTTTTATTGTTCTAGTGCTGTAGGCAACTATTGGATCAATAAAGGAACGAAGGGCTCCATTATAAATATGTTAGCCACATATGCATGGGGAGCAGGAGCCGGTGTGGCCCACTCTGCAGCAGCAAAAGCAGGTGTTATGTCTTTAACTAGAACTCTTGCAGTTGAATGGGGCAGTAAATACGGCATACGAGTAAATGGAATCGCTCCAGGTCCTATCGAGCGAACTGGGGGAGCAGGAAAGCTGTGGGAATCAGAAGAAGCAGCGAAAAGAACAATTCAAGCAGTGCCTTTAAAACGTTTAGGTAAGCCTGAGGAAATAGGAGATCTGGCAACATTTATTATGTCCGATAAAGCATCCTATATGAATGGAGAAATAGTAACACTTGATGGTGGACAATGGTTAAATCAATTCCCATTTTAACTAATCATTTGTTTTAGATATAAGTTAGATAAAAATATAAGTGGGATATGCTGAGAGAGCATTAGTGGAGTACCTTGGTGTTAAATTGACCAACTAAGTCTAAAAAAATATAAATAAATTGTAAGCGATTTCATAGTTTTTTATTCCTTTCATATGCTATCATAGTTTTATAGGTTGTGTTTTCAATTAATGAAAACAGACAAAGGAGTAGGATTCAATGATATTTGTAAGTAGTAAGGATTTTTTACAAATTCCTATTAAGGATTTCATTATTTCAGCCGAGAAGGTTGCTCATGTGCAATTAGGCAACAATGCAGAACATGCACTTTTGGTATTAACGAAAACTGGATATTCATCCATTCCTGTGCTTGACGTTAAATATCGCCTTCAAGGATTGATTAGCACTCAACAGATTACAGATGAAATACTTGGTTTAGAGCATATTGAATATGAGCGTTTGCCAGATCTAAAAGTTGATCAAATTATGAAAAAAGACATTGCCTCTATTCATATTGAAGAAAAATTCCAAAAAGGTTTAGATCTGTTAGTTAATAATCCATATGTATGTGTCGTGGATGATGAAGGAACATTTATGGGAATTTTAACTAGAAGAGTTATTCTAAAGCAAATGAAGAAGTATTTATACCAATCCCAGGAATCTCAAGTATAATTATATATAGACAGAAAAAAAAAGGCCTTTTACAGAGGGCCTTTTTTTTATAGTAAATCCACCTAATAGTTAACTCCTGTTATTAAAAGAATACATTCTAAAGAAAGAGGCTAAAAAATGAATTCGGACTATCTTATTATCAAAACACTAGCGGAAGAACAAAATATGCGTAAAGCTGCAGAGAGACTATTCCTTTCTCAGCCAGCGTTATCTCTTCGCCTACAAACAATTGAGAAGGAATGGCAGACAAAATTGTTTTTACGTTCGCAAAAAGGTCTCACTGCTACTCCAGAAGGAGAGCTAGTAATTGAGTTTGCCAATAATATGCTACAGCAAAGAGAAGAAGTATTCGAAGCTATTCAATCATTGAGCTCTAAGGTTCATGGAACATTAAAAATTGCTTGTGCCTCTATTGTAGGTCAAAACTGGCTACCCAAAGTGCTAAAGGACTTTGTACAAACTTATCCGGAGGCTAAAATTTCCTTGTTAACCGGCTGGAGCTCCGAAATTGTAAAGGCAATATATGACGGGGAAGCTCAAATAGGAATTGTGCGTGGGCAAACAGATTGGAAAGGGAACAAAATGCACTTATTTAGAGACACGCTATACTTGGTTGACAAAGACATGACAGCTATTGACGATGTTTTGACTACAGAAAAGCCATTAATCCAATTTAAGAGTGACTCGAACTATTACCAAGAAATTCAGCAATGGTGGCAAAAGCACTTTTCTGTAAATCCTAAGCGTCAGATTATTGTCGACCAAATAGAAACATGTAAACAAATGGCGCTAAATGGGATTGGCTATGCTATTTTACCTTCAATTACGCTGACAGGCCATGAAAATGTGAATAAGATACCTTTAACGAATAACGAAAAAGAGTTTGAACTCACTCGAGATACATGGTTAATAGGTTACGACGCCTCTTTTGACCTTCCACAAGTTGACGCTTTTGTAAAAATTGTTAATGAACATGCGAAGAAATTCCAATAAAGGAACTTTCTTTGAGGAAAAACGTACTAAAATATATACATAATAGGAGGGAAAAAATATGCAGATACGCAAGTTTGCTTTGGTCATCGTTGCACTTTTTATCATTTTTAGTATATATCCATCAGATGCCTCAGCAGCTCCAAGCTTACAGGTCAAGATAAATCTTGGTTTTGACGGAAAGGCAAAGTATGGGGAAGGACTTCCTATAACCATTACTGTGGAAAATTCAGGTGATGCCTTTTCGGGGGATATCGTTCTTGATATGTTTGAATCTTATAATTTAGGTAATGGGCAAGCTATACCATTTGAAATAGGGGCTGGAGAAACAAAAACGCTCCAAATAGCTTCTTCTGGTTTAAGCGATGATTACTTATACTCAGGCTCCAATATTCAACTTGTTCATTTTTACGAAGGTGGCTGGGAAAAAGGAAAGTCAATTGATTATAAAGGATCTAAAAATCTTAAAGCTAACATGATGGATCCTTCTTCTGTATTTTACATGACACTGTCTAACAGTGCCGACCGTTTAACTGTTTTAAATCAGTTAAAGCAATCGAATGCTCAAGTAATTCATTTAGGTCAACTAAATAACTTTATTTTTCCATCAGAGGGTGTAGCCTGGCAAATGGCGGATTATATAGTTATTGATGAATTTGTCCTTGCGGATCTTTCAGAAGTTCAGCAGAATGCGCTTATTGATTATGTGAGTTCTGGGGGATATATCCTTGTCGGAGCTTCTGAAAATACATCGGCCGAGCTTGGATTACTATCTCAACATCTTCCATTAAATTTGCAAGGAGTTACAAAAAATCTTTCACCTGAAAAAATTAGTACTATAACTGGTGGTAAATTACTATCACAAGATCTTACTCTACACGATGCAACATTAACAGATGGAGGGCAGCCCTTAATCAACTTAGATGGGACATTGATAGCTGCTAAAAAATCACTAGGTAGTGGAGCCATTATTCAAACAACCTTTTCCTTAGGTGATTCACCTCTTGCAAAAGATGACGTTTATAAAGAGCTAATAAAAGCAGTGTTGCAGCCTGTAAATACGCAGGCAACTAATTATATGTATGGAAACAATCTTAAGGATCAGCTAGTCTATGAAATTGGAGAGACAAATTCATTGTTTGCTTCTTTTAAAGTTTCGACGCCTCTGATGATTGGTATTGTAATCATTTATATGCTTCTAGTCGGTCCGCTTCTTTACTTTATCTTGAAACGAAAGGATAAAAGAGAATATGCTTGGGGGATTATCCCATTGATCGCTATTTTAACTTCGGCTGGGATATTTGGCTATGGTGCAAAGGATCGCATCGCTCGACCTCAAGTGCAACAATCCTCTTTCTTATATGTTAATGAAGATGGTAGTTTAAATGGCTATTATGCCGAATCGATTTTAAGCAATAAGGGTGGAGAATTCTCTTTTACTTCACCAAATTCAACTTCTATGGTAGCACAACGAAATTTTAATTCCTTTACAGGGAATACTACTAATATACATGAAAATGTTATTCTAGAAAAAAGTTCCAACAGTTCAGATCTTACATTCAGGGATTTAGGGTATTGGTCCGTATCTTCTTTTTATGGAGAAACCTATATTCCAAATGCAGGGCAACTAGCTTCTGATCTTAAAGTGGAGGCCAGTAAAATAACCGGTACTTTAACTAATAATTTCCCATTTTCTCTTAAAGAAGTTTCGATTTGGTCCGGTTCAAAACTAATTGTGCTAGGAGACCTAAAACCTGGAGAACAAATGCAGGTCGACAAAGACTTAGGATCCGTAATGTTAAGCCCAACTTCTAATCCTTTTATTAATACTAGTGGTAATTGGGGACAAAATACAATGAACCAAGAAGATTTAATAACTCAACGTAAACAATCCTTATACTCTACAAGCAAATTAATTGAACAAACTGGTGGTAAGCCAGCGATTACTGCATTAGTAGAGGAGAATATTGTTCCAATTGAACTAAAAGGTAAAAAAGTAGAAATGTCTTCTCTAAACTTGCTAATTCAACCTTTTGAGGCAGAGACAATTTTATCAGGCGAGTTTACACTACCTGCAACTAGCTTTATGGTAAATGTTGAAACAAATTCTTTTGGAAAGTATATGGAACCAGTAGAGAATAGTAATTTTGAGTGGTATTTAGACGACGGTGAGTATATTACGTCATGGAAACTACCTCAGAATCTTCCTGTAGAAGGTGTAAATTACACACAATTACAAATAGCTAATACAGATCGAAACTCCCATACTATCGAGTTATTAAACAATAAAACAGAACTATATGAGCCTATTGAAGAAAGTAGATTTACAATAAAAGAAAATATATTAGATTATATCAATCAGGATGGAGAAATTATTTATAAATTAATTAAGGATTCCAATAATGGGGATCCATATACACGACTTCCAGAGGTACGTATTAAAGGGGAGGTTAAGTAATGATAGAGATTAAAGGACTAACTAAAAAGTATGGCTCGTTCTATGCTTTAAATGATTTAAATTTAACTTTACAAGAGGGAACTGTTTTTGGATTTGTTGGAGCAAATGGAGCTGGTAAATCTACCACCTTCTCCATATTAGCAACACTACTTCAGCCAACCTCTGGTGATGCGCTGGTGAATGGTAAAAGTGTTAAAACAGAGCCACATGAGGTTCGAAAACAGATTGGATATATGCCAGACTTTTTTGGTGTATACGACCAACTAAAGGCAAATGAGTATTTGGACTTCTATGGAGCTTCTTATGGCATACCGGAAGCAGAGAGAGCGGTTCTAATTCCTCAATTATTAGAGCTAGTCAACCTAACACATAAAAGATACGAATATGTAGATCTTCTTTCTAGAGGTATGAAACAACGCTTATGCTTAGCAAGAGCATTGATACATGATCCAAAGGTTTTGATTTTAGATGAGCCAGCCTCTGGTCTAGATCCGAGAGCTAGAATCGAAATGAGAGACATATTAAGACAGTTAAAGGATATGGGGAAAACAATCTTAATCTCCTCTCATATATTGCCAGAGCTTGCAGAAATGTGTGACGAGATTGGAGTCATTGACGGAGGCCGATTGATTGCCCATGGTTCGGTGTCAGAAATTCAAGCACAGCTTGCTGGCGAAAGGCATATAACCGTCAAAGTGAAAGGTTTGCTTGAAAATGCTACAGCCTTCTTTGAAGAGGATCCTTTTGCCTCTAAAGTAGAGACTGACCCGGTTAAAAATATAATTACCTTTAACTATAGAGGTACAGAGGAAGATCAAATTAGTCTGCTTAAAAAGGCAGTGGAACAGGAAATAAAGGTTATATCATTTGCAGAAACAGAGACAGATTTAGAGGATGTCTTTATGGAAATTACAAAGGGGGCGAAATAAGATGAAGCAAGCATTAAGTAATCCAGTGCTTATTAAAGAGATAAAATTACGTTTTCGCTCTCTAAAAAGTTTCACAGGAATCCTATTTTATCTTATTGCTATGTCTATTTTTGTGTTTGGTTTTATCCTGTTAACGACCTCTTTTACGGGCACAGGTTATTTTAGACCCGAGGAAAGCTTTTTCATGTTTGTAATGCTTACTTATATCCAGCTCGGTTTGATACTTTTTATCACTCCGGGTCTCACGGCGGGTGCTATCAGTTCGGAGCGAGAGAAACAAACATTGAACATATTATTAACAACATCGCAAACTTCTTTTCAAATTATTATGGGTAAATTGTCATCATCGATTGCATTCTTGCTATTACTGTTAGTAGCGGGCTTACCAGTGTATAGCTTTGTTTTTCTATTCGGTGGAGTTTCACCAGGGCAGCTCGGACTAATATTTTTGTTTTTCTTTTTAACTATGTTGGCGGTTGGTGGAATAGGAATTATGTATTCTACAATTATTCGAAAAACGATTGTGTCGATGATTGCAACATATGGTACGATGATTTTTCTAGCTGGGGTGACAGGTTTCATTTATCTCGTTCTTACAGGAATGAATAGCTTGGCAACTGGGGCATTGGCCACGACTCCTCAACCCATTGCCCATTTTTTTGCAACGATTAACCCGGTTATACTAATGATCAATTTAACAATGTCTAGTTCAACAGACTTTATAGGCCAAACTACAAATATAGATTTTCCAATTTGGGCTGGATATGCAATTTTTTATGTTTTGCTAACGGTTTTAACAATCTTTATAGCAGTAAAGAAACTGCGGGTTAATATGAAGAAATATAAGTAAGGAGGAAAATAAATGGAGAACAGAAACAGATTATTGCTATGGATTAAAAGAGCAAAACGCAGCCTTACAACAGAGCATTATTTTAAAATGTTACAAGGAGCTTTGTTTTACGCCTTTCTTTCTGTTGCTGTAATTCTACTAGTATCTCGCTTATTTGTTTTTCCCTATTACACAATATATGCCTGGTCTTTAGCGGGTATTGTATTTTTTCTTCTTTTAGGAAGAGCTTTTTGGAAGAGACCTACGAAAGAAACAGCATTGTATAAATTGGATTCTTTTTTTTCTGATAATGTCCTTTTAACTGCCGAATCATTTTTAAATAATAATTCTCCACTTGCTCAAGGAGTTTTGCAAAAAGCAGCAAAGAATGGCCAGGAAGCTTTGGATAAATTTAAAAAAAGAGAAAAGCATTATTTTCAGGCTAGGTGGTCCATAGGCTTTTTAATCTCCCTTGCAGTGGTGTTTTTATTAGCATCATTTCCTGCTACCACGCAGTTAGAGGCAAAGGACATTGAACAAGAAAAGCAAGTGATCAATGACATTAAGAAGGAAGTAGAAAAATTAGAGAAAAAAGAATTAGCTAAGTCAGTAAAAAAAGACTTAGAGGAATTAAAAGAGAAACTGAAAAATACTGAATTGGCCGAAGAAGCACTTAGAGAATTAATAAAAAAACAGAAGGAACTTGCATTAAAGGAACAAAAATTAGAGGAAAAGAAAGAATTAGCGAACAATGAAGGTAAAGAAAGTTCAGCTTTGTCAGAGAAAGAGCAGAAAGAACTTGCTTCCTTGGAAACAGCGAATAGCGCATTATCTCGAAGTTCTGCCACTGCGCAGTCTACTCTTAGCAAAATGGGTAAAAAGCTTCCGTTTTCATCAAATAATGTAGCACAAGGTAATCAGAATTCTAATAATAACAGTCCTAATACTAGTTCTAATAATCAACAAGGGCAACAAGGTCAACAAGGTCAGAATCAACAAGGTCAACAAGGTCAGAATCAGCAAGGTCAACAAGGCCAACAAGGTCAGAATCAGCAAGGTCAAGGCCAGGGTCAAGGTCAAGGTCAAGGCCAGGGTCAAGGTCAAGGTCAAGGCCAGGGTCAAGGTCAAGGTCAAGGCCAGGGTCAGGGTCAAGGTCAAGGTCAAGGTCAAGGTCAAGGTCAGGGTCAAGGCCAGGGTCAGGGTCAGGGCCAAGGTCAAGGCCAAGGTACGGGGGCTGGTAAAGGTTCTGGAGGAAGAGATCTGTTATCGATTCCATCAAGAATTGGGGGCACTGGAGAAACTACTATAGATGGTGGAAATCTTGGTGAAGGAAATTTCTCTAGCGAAGAACCAGCGGAGGCGCCAACTACTAGAGGCACAGCCAAACCTTATGAAGAAGTTATTAATGAATATTCAGATTCCTATTTGAAAAGCTCAGAACGAATGCAACTACCTTCTGATTTACAGCGGATTGTTCAGGATTACTTCTCGTCCGTAGAAAATAATAACTAATGGAGGAAACTATGGAGTTAACAACTGAAGACTATATGAATATGAGTAAAAGATTAGAGGAAGTGCGCCAAGAGATTGGTCAATTTATAGTTGGCCAAAAAGAGGCAGTAGAGTTTTCAATTTATTGTGTTTTAGCAGATGGTCATGCTCTTTTAGAGGGATTGCCTGGACTAGGTAAAACTATGCTCATTCGTACCATTTCTGAAGTGCTTGACCTTTCTTTCTCACGTATTCAATTTACGCCAGATCTAATGCCATCTGATATTACAGGTACGAGCATGATTGAACGATTAGAGAATGGAAAACAGCAATTTAATTTTCAAAAGGGGCCAATATTTAGTCAGATGGTGTTAGCTGATGAAATTAACCGAGCTACTCCTAAGACTCAAAGTGCTCTCTTAGAAGCAATGGGAGAGAAAACAGTAACTGTGCTTGGAGAAACTAAGCAGATGGATAGACCATTTTTTGTGTTAGCTACTCAGAATCCAATAGAAATGGAAGGGACTTATCCCTTACCAGAAGCACAAATGGACAGATTTTTATGTAAAATAATTGTTTCTTACCCAACTAAGGAAGAGTTAATGGAAATTTCTAAGCGAACTACTGGAAGCCAAATTATTGAGTTGAGTAAAATAATGAATGCACAAGATATTGTGACAGCACAGCAAATGGTGAAGGAAGTATTGATAGCTGATGATATGTTGGAGTACGCGGTAGATATTATCGCTGCCACTCACCCAGAATCTTCTGTAGTTTCAGAGGTACAGCAATATGTTCAATATGGAAGTGGACCTCGTGGTTTACAGAGCCTTATAAAATTGGCGAAAGCACGTGCCCTAGTAGCAGGGCGCTATCATGTTTCTATAGCAGATATTAAAACAGTGGTAAAACCAGTTTTAAGGCATCGTTTGCTGCTTAATTATGAGGGAGAAGCGGAAGGTAAAAGCGCGGATGACTTAATAGAAATTATTCTACAAACAGTTAAGCAAGGACAAAATGTATGAGTAAAGAATATTTAATCCCAAAGGATTGGAGCGGAAAGCTAAGTCGCTTGTCTTTAGCAACCAAGTCTAAACTACGCGGGCAACATAAAGGGTCTCATCGCTCGCAAAGATTTGGTGCTTCTCTAGATTTCTCTGATTTCCGAGAATATACACCAGGAGATGACGTTCGCCAAATCGATTGGAATGTTTATGCTCGGACAGATAAATACTTTATTAAGCGTTTTTTAGATGAGCAGGAAATGAGAGTACATATTTTATTAGACTCATCTAAGTCGATGGGTGATCCTCTAAAGTGGAATTTTGCAAGACAGTTAGCAGCTTCTTTAGGAATTCTTGTACTCCAAAGAGATGACAGATTATCATTTGCTGCCGTTACTAATGATAAAAATTTACCTTTTAGAAGAAAAGGAGCAACCTACCGGAAAGCATTTACCCAAGTAATAACTGATTTAGAAGAGCCTACCATGGCAGACTCCTTTGCAAAAAACGCCGTCTCATTTCTACCTAAAGACAGTACGGTATTATTCCTTATTACAGATTGCCTAGAAGACTTGGAAACATTAAAATCTCTTATACAAAAGCTACCTCGTTTTGCTGGAGATATACGAATTTTACAAGTTGTCACAAATGAGGAACTTGTTCCGTCTTATTCTGGAGATATTCAACTAGAGGATGTAGAAACTTCTCAGCGATTAAATATTTCTATGTCATCTAGAGTAATAGAGACATACGAACAAGAACATCAGTTACATCAGCGTGGTTTAGAGAATATTTGTAGTAAATTCGGAGTGAGACTTCTACAGGTAAATGCAGATGAAGGTATCTCTCATGTAATATTTCATCAATTACTACGAGCAAATTGGGTGCAATGAGGTGAGTATATATGGGTTTTAGTCAATTACCATATTTATGGACAGTAATATTTCCGATTGCCGTTCTATTATATTACTTTTTTCGAAAGAAATATAAAAAGCAATCTGTCTCCTCAACTCTTTTTTGGGATGAAGTGATGAAAGAGACAAAGGCCTCTCCTTATTTACAGCATCTTCAACGTAATGCGTTATTTTATTTGCAAATGTTAGCAATGATTTTGCTCGTAATTGCACTTATTCAACCTTTTTTGAAAAAAGAAGCACTTGCTGGTGAGCAAATTGTCTTTATTGTGGATACTTCTGCCACGATGGAGGTTAACGTGGATGACGCTATCTTATTTAACAAACATAAGCAGGAAATGCTCGATCTGGTTGAACAGTTATCTGGAAAGCCATTGACACTTATTACTACGGGAAATGAACCTGTCGCAGCTTTAAGGCAGGAAACGAATATCAATGAAATTAAAAGAGTAATAAATAAGTTAGAAGTGACTTATGAGGATGAGAATCTTTCAAAAACTTTGGATTTTGCTCAATCCTTTTTTCAAAATAAAGCTACTTCGGTATATGTGTTTACAGATCAGATAGATCGTCAGACCTTGCCGTTACAATATGAAAATGTAAGCTGGAATGTAATCGGTCAAACTAAGGAAGTATCCAACATATCTATCAAACGCCTTGGGGCAACCAAGATGAAAAATGGAACTTCAGCCTTGATCCAATTAGCTAGTCAAAATAGAGAAGAGCAAACAGTGTCCTTAACCTTGTCAAATGGAGAAGGTGAATTGGTTAAAGAATCCATTAGATTGCCTGCGGGTGAAACAGTCACCCTTTCCTTTGATGAGTTACAGGAGGCAATTTTTCTGAAGGCAACTATAGATGTGGAAGACGATTATCTCATGGATAACGAGATGACCGTGTTCTTGCAGGATCAACTCTCTAAGATTTTCATAGATAGCTCTCTTCACACTTTGGTACGCACTGCCTTTCAATCACTTGGTGTTGACATGAGTAGTATACCAGCTGAACAGGTAAGCCTAGTGAAGGAGGAGGGAATTCTAGTTACTAATCAATTTAGCTTAGTAGATCAATTAGAAAGACCTGCCTTATTTATCGGAAGGAATGATGAAAATCCTGTAGAGGTTAATGGAACTGTTCAAACGGATGATCACCCTTTGTTTTCCTTTGCTGACCTTTCGGATATCTATGTAAGTAGCGTATATCCGGGTGTGGAGGGCTATAAAACGATAGCAACAGTTGCTGAGCAGCCCTTTATACAGATCTCTCCAAGGGGAGATATTATTGTACTTTCCGATATACAAATGACAGATTGGCCGTTAAGTCCTTCTTTCCCATTGTTTATGTGGAGTGTGAAAGAGCAGCTATCTAATAGTAATACTTATTTAGGATCTTTCACTCCGAATGAGAGAAAACCACAATCCTTAGGTAGCGCTACTAATGAGTGGGAAATTTATACGCTAGACGATTCTTATGAATATTCTATTGAGAATGGAGGAGCATTTGTTGCTCCTAGAAAACCAGGTTTATATGTTATACGTTCTGGTGAGAAAGAAAAATATTTTTCAGTAGCAATATCTCAAAAAGAAAAAGAAATTATAAAAGGTTCCTCATATTCTATTGGAGGACTGGGAGTAGAACAGCAGGATGAGAACTATGAAAAGTATTCCATTGTTCCATTTTTAATTGTTTTATTATTATTGTTGTTTGTTATCGAGTGGGAGGTGCAAAGACGCCGTGGATTTACGAGTTGATCAACCACTACTTTTACTATTATTAGTACCTATTCTCATTTATTTTGTTTGGACATGGAAAAAGGACAAAAATATATTGAGGAAAGAGGGAAGGACTGTCTTCTTTATACGAGTGCTTGCTATATTTTGCTTAGTGCTGGGTCTTACAAATCCTTATTTATTGCTGCCCATTAAAGAGGAACAGATTGTTTTTCTGATTGACCGTTCCGCTTCAGTACAAGGAACTGATCAGCAGGTAAGTGAATGGATTGAAGCAAGCTTAGATTCTCGAAAAGATAGACATTTAGTAGGCGTATATACATTTGCAGAGGATTTTCAAACGGAGATACCCCTGACTGATGAGGAAATAAAACTTCCTGTTTTTAGTCCTATGAAATCACCAGGTAACACCGATATCGCTAGAGCGTTACAGTTATCAACCGGAATAATAGAACCAAACAAAGCAACAAGAATTGTTCTATTTACAGACGGAATTGAGACTAGCGGAACTATAGCAGACGAGCTTATGAAAATAGCTGGCAGTAATGTAACCGTAGATGTAGTACAGCTTGAGAGAGTATCATCGGAGGACGTTGCTGTTACATCCTTTGAAACACCTCCTGTAGCCTTCGAAGGAGAGCAACAGCAGCTTAATGTAGAACTCCAAGCGACTAAGGCTACAAATGGCGAATTATTACTTTATCAAAATGATCAACTACTAAGTAGAGAGCAAGTCGCCTTGGAGCAAGGATCTAATAGTTATACTTTCCGCAACACCTCCAAGGGTGAGGGTCTGTTAAAATATGAAGTACAGGTAATTGTTCAGGGGGATGCCTTGATTGAAAATAATAAGCTTACGAGTGTAACTAATGTAGAGAGTTCTCCAAGGCTACTGGTTGTTACAAATGAGGATACTTCTACTAATATTCCTTTAGTTATTGACAAAGAAGCCATTACAACAGATGTTATCACCGCAAACTCTCTTCCATATGATTTATCTAATTATCTTGCGTATGATGCAATTATTTTTGACAACGTGCCAGGACACATAGTTGGCGAGCAAAAAATGAATGTGATTGAGCAGGCAGTTAAAAATTTTGGTACCGGCTTTATGATGGTGGGTGGGCAGAATAGCTTTGGATTAGGTGGTTATTTTAAAACTCCAATCGAAAAGTTATTACCTGTTGAGATGGAAGTTAAAGGGAAGCAACAATTACCTTCATTAGGGCTTATTATTGTAATGGATAGATCAGGAAGCATGTCTGGTTCGAAAATGGAATATGCGAAAGAGGCAGCTGCTCGTTCAGTAGAAATGCTTAGAGATGATGATCATTTAGGCTTCATAGCGTTCGATGATCGTCCATGGCAAATTATTGAGACAGAGCCTCTTAAAGATAGAGAAGCAGCTGTTGAAAAAATCTTGTCTGTAGGTGCTGGTGGAGGAACTGAGATATATACAAGTCTTGCCCTAGCATATGAGCAGTTACAGCCATTAAAACTACAACGAAAACATATTATTTTACTGACAGATGGTCAATCTAGTTCCTCTAATGACTATCAAACTTTAATCGAAGAGGGAAAAGAGAATAATATTACTGTTTCAACAGTAGCCGTTGGACAGGATGCAGACCGTGCTTTGCTAGAAAGCCTTGCAGAAATGGGAGGCGGAACTTTTTATGAAGTACAGGATGAATCTACAATTCCTGCCATTATGTCTACTGAAACAGCTATCATCTCTAGAACCTATATAGAGGATAACCCATTTTATCCTACCATTTATGGAGACCCTGCATGGTCTAGTCTGTTCGTTGATGGTGTTCCACAGATGAATGCATATATAGCAACTACTGCCAAGCAAACTGCAAGTGTAATAGCTCAGAGCGAGAAGGAAGACCCAGTTTTGGCTGAATGGATGTATGGCTTAGGAAGAACTCTTGCCTTCACTTCTGATTCTACGGGTGCTTGGAGCGGAGATTTTGCACGTTGGAATAATTGGGGTGATTTTTGGAACACAGCTATTTCTAGAATGCTTCCATCTTATAGTGAAGTACCTTTTACCATTCAAAAATCTACCGATGGAAGTTATACGGTGACAGATCCTTCGGGAAGCTCATCCTTTATCGAGGTGGCAGCAGTTAATGAAAAAGGGGAAGAGTTAGCTGTAACCTCCGAACCATTGGCACCTGGAAAATCCAGAGTTACGGTTGAGAGCGAGCCGGGACTAGTATTTTTCCGAGTTTCTAATGAGAAGGATGCTATCTATCAAGCAGGGATATCCATTCCCTACAGTGAAGAATATAAGGTTCAACAGCCAAATGTACAAAACCTTCAGTTAATCACTAGTAGAACTGATGGAGAACTTTTAAGTGAACCAGCAGAGGTATTTCGAGATATCGGTATGACTAGCTCGGAAAAGCAACCTATAAGACAGTTTTTAATCTTGGCGGCAATCATCCTATTGTTTATAGACATAACAATTAGGAGATTTGGATTTAAACAGCTTATAGCACCTTTTAGAAAAAATAAAAAAGAAGCAACTTCTCCCGCTACAAAAACGACCAGTAATATGGAAAAGCTTGTGAGAGAAAAGAAAAAAAGATAGATAAAAGCGCAATGGAAGAGATGTACCTCCATTGCGCTTTTATTGTGAGCTTTAAAATAACTTATGTTATAAAATGACTGGATTTTTCTTTTTAACCCAGACAAGAGTGATAACCCAAGTACAGATTAAGATTACTGCACCGACTACAAATGGTATGTTGATATTCACATCAAATAAAATACCTGCTAGAGCCGGACCAATCATATTACCTAAACTCATATACGCATTGTTCATACCAGCAGCAAACCCTTGTTCATTGCCAGCAAGTTTAGAGACAATTGTATTTACAGCTGGACGAATCAATGTTGTAGCAATTGAGAAGGCAGTTGCTAAAAATAAAATAAGCCAGAAAGAGTCTACTAAAAAGAAAAGTACTAATGATACAGCCGCAACCACTAAGTTAACAAGAATAACATTTAATTCGCCAAAGCGTTTAAAGAGTCGGTCTATCACAACAGTTTGGATAACTACCCCTACAAATCCACCCACAGTTAAAATAGCAGCGATTCGTTGAGGACTATAATCATATTTGTGATCTACATACAATGAAAAGGTTGATTGGAAGTTAGCAATTCCAAATGAGAAAACAAAAATGATAAATAACATCATAAAGTAAGGCGTGTATATAGAGCTTTTCATCTGTGAAAGGATATTTTCACGTTTTTTAATAGTAGGTGTTAGTTCACTAATTACATTTTTAATGTCAGGCAAGATAACTAAGGAGACTATTGCGGAAAGAAAAGATACAACTGCAGCCATGTAAAATGGAAAGGATAAACTTACACCTGCTAAAAACCCTCCGATAGCCGGCCCTATCATAAAGCCTAATGACATGGAAGCCCCAATGTAGCCCATGCCTTTTCCACGATCTTCAAGGCTTGTTAAGTCAGCGACAAATGCCATAGTAGCTGGTACTAAAAATGCTCCGCCAACTCCCCCCATAAACCTTGCAATATAGAGCATCCATTCGTCTGTGGCTAAACCAAACCATAATTGTGATAAGGAGAAGACGATCAAACCAATAATGATTAATTTTTTTCTTCCGTATTTATCGGATAGTTCACCAGCTAATGGTGAAAATATAAATTGTCCTAAAGCATAGGAAGCAATGATAAATCCTAATGCTTGCCCAGCGACGCCAAAAGTCTCCAAATATGAAGGCATTACTGGGATAACAATTCCTATCCCTGACATTACGATAAACATATTGAACATTAGTATATATAATGCAAATTTATTTCTTTTTTCTGTCATAATGGTTCCTGCTTTCTTTCATACTATTATCATCTATCGATAATATCATATTTTCTCTATAATACATACCTTCGTGTCCCGAAAAAATTTCACTTGCGACCTTCTTGAAAAACTTGATAATACATGGCTAATTTTCACTTTAGGCGAACGCTTTCCGCGGGGGGAGCAATAAGCCATCCCCGTCGCTTGTGCGTCGGTTGTGATGTCTTATCTGTCTCCCTAATCCCGCAGGAGTCGTCGCCTGTCGCTACAATCATATATAGTAATGATAAAGTAGTACGGAGAAACTACCTCAAGAACATATTGTATGGTTATATGATCAATCCTATTAATAAAATTACAGTAAAATTTTGGATAATAGATGACTGATTTTCAGGCGAACGCTTTTCGCGGGGGGAGCGATAAGTCATCACCGCCAGCTTGCAGTTATAATCATATATGGTGTACTAATTATGGTGTAGTTTAAGCTAAAAAAAATTTTGCTGGTTTCATTGGAAAGGCAAAAGGAGGATGGCCGTGACGTGAGTCGCGACCATCCTCTCTATAATTTTTTAATAATATTTAAGTTAATTAAAGGGTAAATGTTAATTTGCTAATTTACTTTGAACCCATTTTAAATTTCAAGAACAACTCGTTATAAACACCTAACATTTCAAGTCCTAGGTTATTGTATACTTCTAAATTGTCTCGAGCTTCTTCGGAAGGATAGAAGCGTTCGTCTGTTATGACTTCTTCGTCCATTAGCTCCATTGCTGCAGTATTAGGTGTAGAGTACCCTACATAATCTGCATTTTGTGCAGCGACCTCTGGATCTAACATGAAGTTGATAAATGCATGAGCACCTTCGATGTTTGCCGAGGTTTTAGGGATTACCATGTTGTCAAACCATAGATTAGAACCTTCTTCAGGAACAGAGTAATCTAGTTCTTCATTTTCCCACATCATATCAGCAGCTTGTCCCGACCAAGTAAGCGCAACGGCTGCTTCCTCGTTTACCATAAGCTGTGTTACTTCATCACCAATAATAGCCTTTACATTAGGCGATAGCTTTTGAAGTTTCTCTAAAGCCTCTTGAAGCTCAGTTTCATCAGTTGAGTTTAAGGAATGGCCAAGGCTATTTAACCCCATTCCGATTACCTCACGCGCTCCATCTACTAAAAGGACCTTGCCTTGTAGTGAAGAATCCCACAAATCATCCCAACTTTCAAATGACTGGCCATCTAAAAGGGAAGGATTATAAACGATTCCTACTGTTCCCCAAAAGTAGGGAACTGAAAATTCATTTTTAGGATCGAAGGATAAATCTAAAAAGTAAGGATCTATATTTGCCATGTTTGGGATTTTCGATTGATCAATTGGAAGAAGTAAGTCATTTTCCTTCATTTTTTCGATAGCATACTCAGAAGGTACAGCTATGTCATAGGAAGTTCCACCTTGTTCAATTTTCGTCATCATCGCTTCATTAGAATCGAACGTTTCATAGACAACACGATAACCAGACTCTTCTTCGAATTGATCGATTAACTCAGGATCTATATATTCACCCCAGTTGTAAATAGTAACTGTATCACTACCAGCATTGCCGGAGCTTTTCCCTAAGTAGTCATTCGCTATAAACAATCCTATACAAACAATAATAATTGCTACTGACGCTTTCACAATATCTTTCATTTTCTTACCCCCATTCCTGTAGGGTTTTTCCCGCCACGTTGGCTAATAAAGTAATAGCCCACTACTAACAATAAAGTGACGATGAAAATAATTCCTGATAGTGCATTAATCGTTAGAGTGATTCCGGCACGAGCCATAGAATAAATCTCCACTGATAATGTACTAAAACCATTCCCAGTGACAAAGAAAGTCACTGCAAAGTCATCTAATGAGTAAGTCAATGCTAGGAAGAATCCTGCAAAGATTCCCGGTTTGATGAAAGGGATAATAACTCTTCTTAAGATGTCTCTTCTAGTAGCGCCTAGATCGGCTGCTGCATCTATTAACGAGCTGTTCATTTCTTGAAGTTTTGGCAATACCATTAAGACTACGATTGGAATACTAAAAGCAATATGAGAAATTAATACTGAGGCAAAGCCTAACTTAACCCCAACCATAGTAAATAGGATCAAGAAGGAAGCACCAATAACAACGTCTGGGCTAACAATCAATACGTTATTCAATGATAATATTGAGTTCCTTAAGGATTTGTTTCTAATATAAACTATACCTAAGGAGCCAAGAACACCTATTACGGTCGAAATTAAAGCAGATAGTAACGCCACAATAACAGTGTTGATAAGAATCATAATTAGACGAGTGTCAGAAAACACTGCTGCATAGTGCTCCCAAGTAAAGGACTCAAAGTCATTCATCGTACCACCGCTATTAAATGAATAGAATATCAAATAAAAAATAGGTACATAAAGAATAACGAAGATCAGGGCTAAAAATATTTTTGCCGACTTACTTGTTTTTTCCATTAGAAGTGGCCCCCTTTTCTCTTTGTCCGGTAATGATCATGACAATTACCATAAAGATAATTAAAAACACGGCGATGGTTGAACCCATTCCCCAGTTTTGTGTTACAAGGAACTGTTGTTCAATAGCAGTACCTAGTGTAATTACTTTGTTCCCTGCAATTAATCGAGTAATCATAAATAATGAAAGGGAGGGGATGAATACAGCTTGAATCCCGGCCTTTACACCATTAATAGTTAAAGGAAAGATGACCTTAGAAAAAGTTGTCCAGCTTGAAGCCCCTAAGTCTCTACTTGCATCTATCAGAGATGGATTTAACTTATCGAGCGAGTTAAAGATAGGGAGAATCATAAATGGTATGAAAATGTACACCGATACAAAAATAAAACTAAAATCAGTAAATAGTATTTGCTGTTCACCTATCCCAAAAACATTTAAAAATGCATTGATTGGACCATATAAACCAAAGATCCCGATAAACGCATATGTTTTTAATAGAAGGTTAATCCATGATGGAATAATGATTAAAAGTAACCATAATTGTTTGTGCTTTGTTTTAGTCAAAAGATAAGCTGTTGGATACGCAATGAGCAAAGAAAATAAGGTAATTAAAAATGCGTACCAAAAAGAGCTAAGTGTTAACTTTAAATATACAGAAGTAAAAAAGTTCTTATAGTTATCTAATGTAAAGCTTCCGCTTAAGTCGAAGAAGGAATAATAAGCGATTAATGCTATTGGAGCTATGACAAAGAATAGTATCCAAGCATAGTAGGGTATCAGATAAAGCGTTTTAGCTTTTTTAGTTTCCATAAGCGTCTTCCCCATAAGACTCAAGTCGTTTGTCAAATTCTTCTTCTGTTTCATTTAGACGCATAACATGAATAGACTCCGGATCGAAATCTAATCCAATCATTTCACCTACAGCTGCTTTTTTAGTTGAATGAACTAACCACTCATTTCCTTCTTCATCGTAAGTGGATAGCTCATAGTGAACGCCTCTAAATAGTTGGGTATCTACTTTCACTTTCATCTTCCCATTATCTACTCCAGTAATTTCTAAATCCTCTGGGCGAATAACGATATCAACCTTCTCATTTGGATTTAACCCTTGGTCCACACATTCAAATTCCTTACCACCAATATGCACACGGAAATCTGCGACCATTGTTCCTTCTACAATATTAGATTCACCGATAAAGTCCGCAACAAAGCGATTGATAGGTTCATCATAAATATCCATAGGAGTTCCACTTTGTTCAATATTTCCGGCATTCAATACAAATATTTCATCGGACATAGCAAGTGCTTCTTCTTGGTCATGCGTAACAAAGATAAAAGTTTTTCCGAGACGTTGCTGTAACTCACGAAGCTCGTACTGCATTTCTGAACGTAGCTTTAGGTCAAGCGCTGAAAGTGGCTCGTCTAGTAATATAATTTCAGGGTCATTGACTATTGCACGGGCGATAGCAACACGTTGTCTTTGTCCCCCAGACATTTCTGCTATTTCTCTATACTCATAACCGCTTAAATTAACAAATCTCAATGCTTCTAATACTTTGTCTTCTATATCTTTTTTTGCTAATTTTTTTATGCGTAGACCAAATGCTACGTTTTCAAAAACATTTAAGTGAGGAAACAAAGCGTAGTCCTGAAATACGGTATTAACTTGGCGTTCGTTGGCTGGTACATTGTTGATTAGTTTTCCATTAAAATAAATGCTCCCACTTGAAGGCTGCATAAATCCTGCGATTAAGCGGAGAATAGTTGTTTTCCCACAACCTGATGGTCCTAATAACGTATAAAATTTTCCGCGTTCTAATTCAAAATTAATGTTACTAAGTACGGTAGTGTCCTCATCATAAAATTTAGTGACGTTTTCAAAGCGAATAATAGGTGTCTCTGACATAATAACCCTCCATTTTCATAAGTAAGAATTGGTGACGACATAAATAACCTTCGCGATATCATCCGATGCATTTTGTAAAAGATGGTGATCAGATGCTTCAAAATAGAGGGATTCTCCTATTGATGCGAAGTAGTGCTGCTTGCCTAATGTTAACTGGACGCGACCGTGTAAAACATATATGAATGTTTGAGATAGGGACGGTTCGAACTCTTTAAATTGCCCGCCTTTATCAAGAATAATAAGTACTGGCTCCATATCATTTTCATTGGATTCTGAGATAAGCCAGTGCAGTGTATACTTTTTTTCTTCATCTACATTAACGGTTTGTTCTTCTTTTTCAAAAACAACCTTTGTTCTACTGTGTTCATCATCAAAGAAATCCTTAGGCTTACAACCTAAAACATTTAAGATGGAAAAAAGAGTTTCAATAGAAGGAGAATTGAGGTCACGTTCAAGCTGAGAAATAAATCCCTTACTTAAATCTGTCCTTTCTCCAAGCTCCTCTTGGGTAAGTCCTTTTTTCAACCGTAATTGCTTAATTTTTTTACCTATTTGCATGTAATTACGCTCCTTCTCTTATTTGAAATAAAGAGCTTTTCCATAAAACAAAGTTTATTTTAACATAACTTTAAGTTTACTTTAACAACTTTTTAATGATTTTACAAAAAAAATTATTCCATTTTTTATTGAATGAAATAATCGATAGTTTTTGTACTGCATACTATAACAATGGATGACAGAAAAAGGAGAGAATTTAATGCGTTTAAGAGAGGAGTTACCGGAGTTTCCGAATTCGGCAATATGGTTAAACGGAGCATGGTCAAAGGAACAACTAATGGGAGAAAAGCCTGTTCTTGTCTATTTTTGGTCTGTTAGCTGTCAAGCCTGCAAAAGGGCTCCATCAGTGATTAACTTATGGAAAAGCAAATACGGAGATCGTTTTAATGTAATCGCTGTTCATATGCCAAGATTCCAAGAGGATGCTAATACAAATATTGTTCAATCTACAGCTGCTGCTATCGGTATAAATCATTCGATATTCTTAGATCATGATTTAACCATTTCTAAAAAATTTCAAAATCAAATGGTTCCTAACTTTTACTTGTTTGATAAAAAGGGACAGCTAAGACATAGGCAAACGGGGGAGTACGGTTGGCATATGCTAGAAAAGCGACTTGTGTTGTTGATAAATGAACGTTAGTTATGAAAATGGCTATAGTGAAATCTCATAGCCGAGGAACAGCTGATGTGTTAAACTAATGGCAATTAGTTCTAGGAGGCGCAGTTATGCATAAGGAATTTGTTGTTATTGGTTTGGGTCGTTTCGGAGGAAGTATCGTAAAAGAGTTAATGGAGCAAGGCGCGGATGTAATGGCAATCGATAAAATTCAAGAACGAGTAGATGAGTTCGCTACAATAGCAACTCATGCGGTGATTGCAGATACAACAGACGAGGCAGTTTTAAAATCCCTTGGAATAAGAAATTTTGAACACGTGATTGTTGCAATAGGGGATGACATTCAATCAAGTATTTTGACTACACTTATGCTAAAAGAAATAGGTGTGAAAAAAATTACTGTGAAGGCTCAAAATGATTATCATGAAAAAGTGTTACGAAAAATAGGTGCAGATCAAGTAGTTCATCCAGAACGAGACATGGGGATACGAATTGCCAATAACATCATATCTAATAATGTATTAGATTATTTGGAGCTATCCGATGAGCATTCGATTATGGAAATCAAAGTAAACGAGAAAATTGCCGGATTCTCAATTATAGATTTGGATATCCGTGCGAGATATGGCATTAACATCGTTGCGGTTAAACGAGGAAAGGATATCATTGTCTCACCTCAAGCCCACGATAAAATGCAACTTAATGATGTACTTATTATAATTGGTGCAGATGTTGATATTAATCGTTTTGAAAAGAAAGTCTTATCTTAACTAAGCCAAGGGACTAATCCCTTGGCTTTTATATTTATTAAAATAAATAAATTTTAGATTATAAAACATTCGTTCAATATGAAATAAACAAACAAAGTATAGATGAGTCCTTAAAATGTTAAGAGCGTTCCAATTGGAGCGCTCTTTTATTTTTATATATTTTTCTAAAAGATAGACACATTAAGCATAAGAATGGAGGGATTAGGATGAAGGATAAAAGGAATGTTCTTACTATTATGTCTGTTATTTTATCAACAGGTATACTATTCGGATGCAACGATACCGATGAAAATGAGCCGGACCCAAGTGAAGAGCCTTCTGAGCAGCAAAAGATGAGAATCAATAATTGCTCGTTTATAAGTCTTTTGGAAAGCGTGGCTTATGAATATCTGAATCGACGATTTCTTACTATATATTGTAAAAAAAAGACTGTAGACAATTTCAAATTTCTTTGAATTTGCCTACAGTCCGAAGCACCAAATAAAATATTGGATGCTTTTATATAATTTATACTTCCATAATGATTGGTAAAATCATTGGGCGACGTTTTGTTTTTTCATATAAATAAGGGCTTAACACATCAGTAATTTCATTTTTTAGCTCAGACCATTCAATAGACTTGTCCTGTATAGTGTATCTTAAATGCTTGTTTAACATTTGCTGAGCTTCATTGATCATCGTGCCTGATTCTCTCATGTAAACGAATCCTCTAGAAATAATATCTGGACCTGACACAATTTTCTTTCTTTCCATATCAGCACTAACAACTACAATTACTAGGCCTTCTTCTGAAAGAATACGGCGATCTCTTAGCACAATATTCCCAATGTCTCCAATACCGCTACCATCAATATATACATCACCAGAAGGGATACGTCCTGCCACGTGAGCTTCAGTTGAGCTCAAAGCAAGAACGTCGCCATTTTCCATAATAAATGTATTTTCAATTGGTACATCACAATCTGCAGCAAGCTCGGTATGAAGTTTTAACATACGGAACTCCCCATGAATAGGCATAAAAAATTTAGGCTTCATCAAACGCAGCATAAGCTTTTGTTCTTCTTGAGAACCATGCCCAGATGTATGGACGTTATTTAAGGAACCATGAATTACTTCTGCGCCAGCACGGAACAATAGGTTAATCGTTCTGTTTACGCTTGCTCTATTACCTGGAATAGGTGAAGAAGAAAATACAACGGTATCTCCAGGCTGAATTTGAATTTGTCGGTGAGTACCGTTAGCAATTCTAGATAGGGCAGCCATTGGTTCACCTTGGCTACCGGTACATAGTATTAATACTTCGTTTGCCGGTAGTCTATTTAAAGCACTTGTATCTATAAACATTTCCTTAGGGGCTGTAATATATCCCAGCTCTCTCCCGATGGTAATGTTATTATCCATACTTCTTCCAAAAACAGCAATTTTACGATTATGATGCACTGCGGCATCGATAACCTGTTGAAGTCTATGGATGTTAGAAGCGAAGGTTGCAAAAATAATACGGCCATTCACTTTACGGAAAATGGAATCCATACTTTCTCCAACTTTACGTTCGGACATTGTGAAATTAGGAACCTCTGCATTAGTACTATCAGAAAGTAGACAAAGAACACCATCGCGTCCGATTTCAGCCATTTTAGTCAAATTGGCTGGTTCGCCAACAGGTGTAAAATCAAACTTGAAATCTCCTGTATGCACAATATTACCAGGAGGGGTTTTCACCACAATCCCGAAAGCATCAGGTATACTATGCGTAGTCCTAAAAAAGCTAACTGCGGTTTTTCTAAATTTAATTATATCGTCTTCTTCAATCACATTCATCTTTGTTTGACGAAGTAAACCATGCTCTTCTAATTTATTGCGAAGTAATCCTAGTGCTAGTTTGCTCCCGTATACTGGAACATTAAGTTGCTTTAGTAAGTAAGGGATTCCACCGATATGGTCTTCGTGACCATGCGTAATGAATAATCCTTTAATCTTGTCTACATTTTTAACTAAATAAGTGTAGTCCGGAATAACATAATCAATCCCAAGAAGGTCATCCTCAGGGAATTTAATACCAGCATCAATCAGAATGATTTCATCTTGAAACTGAACTCCATACGTATTTTTGCCGATTTCACCTAGTCCGCCGAGGGCGAAAACAGCAGTTTGATCATTTTTTACAAATTTCATAAATTATAACTCTTCTACTTTGAAATTTGGGCTTGCTTGTTCGTATTCCAAGTGGTTTCCTTCAAGCAGCTGGATAAGCTCAATATTATACTTGCGGTCCTTTAGAAGGGAGCGAACTTCGCGTTCGGATTCACCCTCAACATATAAGCTCTTTGTGTTTTCGCGAACTGGTACTTCTAGTGCATTTTCTTGATAATAAACTTTATAAATCATTTTTATACTCTCCTTTTTCACGTTCATAATAAATCAATTCTCTTTATATTATCACGCCACTTCTTTAAAATAAAGAAAAGCCCTCCAAATTTTGAAGGGCAAGACATTTGACTTAAGCAATAGTTTTATTTCTGAGCATTCCGCCGAGTCGTCTCAACAATTTCCTTTTCAGGCGTTTCAACATGGCAATCCACTCCTTAAGACGTATTATATACGAAAAAATTAAATTTGTAAAGGTTTTTAACAGAAAAGTCAAATAATTCGAATCGGAAAAGAGGAAAATTTTGATGGTACAAAAAGTATTGATTTTTGACATTGATGGCACTATTTTAGATATGGAGAAAAATATACCTACAGGTGTAGAAGAAGCATTTAAACAAGCAAGAGCAAATGGACATATCACTGTGATTGCTACTGGAAGAGCTCCATTTCTTGCCAAAGCAATCGTAGACCAGTTACAAATAGATTCCTATATTAGCTACAATGGTCAAATTGTCCAATTTGAAGGTAAGACTATACATAAAGGAATTATTGATAAGGACGAACTAAAAAAGCTTTCTGAATTTGCTGCTTTGAAAGATCAGCCTTTAGTATACATGGACATCAATGAAATGGTTTCCAATGTTCCAGATCATCAAGATGTAATTGAAAGTATTTCAACATTAAAAGTTGGCTTTCCTCGGAAAGCAGAAGATTTCTATTTGAACAATGATATTCATCAATCTCTTGTCTTTTGCAATGAAGAAATCCAAAAGGAATATGAAGAGGCATTTCCCAACTTGTCGTTTGTACGGTGGCACAGAGTTTCATGTGATGTGCTTCCAAAAGGGATGTCTAAAGCAATAGGGATAGAAATTCTTTTAGATTATTTAGGTAAAGACAGAAAAGATGCAATTGCTTTTGGTGATGGTTTAAATGATGTAGAAATGTTGAAATTTGTAGGTACAGGAGTCGCAATGGGTAATGCAGTGGAAGAACTTAAGAAACACGCTACAATAGTGACAGATCATGTTGCTGAAAATGGGTTAGTAAATGCAATGAAGAAATTAGAGTTAATTTAAAGGAGTTACATATGAACGAGCAAAAAAACAAAAATGTATTAATTTATGGAGATGCCTTCGTTGATTATATTGCAGAGGATCAGACAAATAGAAAATTCACAAAATTTTTAGGTGGGGCTACAGTAAATGTTGCTGCAGGTATTGGTAGACTAGGGGCTTCCTCATCTTTTATTACGATAATTGGAGAGGATGAAACCTCGAAGTTTGTCAGAAGAGAATTGGAGGCAGAAGGAGTAAATCTTTCGTATGCCCAAGTGAATTCAGAGAAATGTGTAAGTGGTGTCTATGTTCATTTGACTGAAAATAATGATCGGCATTTTCACACGTACGTTGATGATACTCCTGATTTGCAAGTAGATTTCTCCCTGATTAACGAAAAAGCTTTTGAACAAGCGGCAGTATTCCATTTTTGCTCTGGGACGTTATTTCATCCAACAGCACGTAAAACTACACGGAACATTGTTAATAAAATAAAAAAATCTAGTGCTCTTTTATCTTGTGACGCAAACATACGACCTTTGCGCTGGGAAACAGAACAGAATTGTAGAGAAACGATTTGCTCTTTTCTTCATGATATAGATATTTTTAAATTGACGGAAGAAGAGCTATTCTTTTTGACAGAAACTAGTTCCCGATTGGAAGGACTTAATAAGCTAGCTCCTTACAATATTCCAATTGTTCTTGTAACAGTTGGTTCAGAGGGAACGTACGCACTTATTAACGGAGAATTGGTTCATATCCCTGTTGAAAAAGTAGTGGCTATAGATACAACTGGGGCTGGCGATGCCTTTATGGCTGGAATTTTATCGAAAATCCAAGCAGAGGGTAAGCCAGAAGCAAAAGAAGAATGGATCGAGTATATCGCTTTTGGAAATAAACTTGGTTCTATTTGTGCAACTAAGTTTGGTGCACTATCTGCGATGCCAAGACTATCTGATTTAAAATAATTTGCAGTAAGACTATAGACGTACAGCATCCATCTGGTGGTGTTTATCTATAGTCTTTTTCTAACCTTGTTATTTTTTCCAATACTAAAAAGGTTCGCCTTTTTAAAGGCAAACCTTTCTTCGGTATAACAATAATAAGATACTATTTACGTTCATATGGGAATGCGTCAGGAATTTCCTCATATGGATTTTGTGGATTGATATGGTCATAAAACATAATTCCATTTAAATGATCTAATTCATGTTGAAATGCGATAGCTGCTAAGCCTTTTAAACGTTTTTTGAAGGGAGTACCGTCTGGATGAAAACCTGTAGCGGTAATACGTGCATATCGTGGAACATAACCTTCAATAACTTCGTCCACTGAGAGACATCCTTCTCCAGCCGCTATGTACGTTTTCTCTACAGAATGGCTAATAATTTTAGGGTTAACTGCCACAAAGCTGACTTCATTTTCATCTTCGTCGGTTAAATGTAAGGCGAACATCCTTTTAGATACGTTTACTTGCGGAGCAGCAATTCCAATCCCCGGTCGAAGGTTGTATTTCTTCACCATTTCATCATCTTGACTATTTATAACATATTGCAATAAGTCATGAGCAAGTGTTTGTTCCTCTTCTGAAAGTGGAAATGTTAACTCATCTGTTTTCTTACGTAGAGTAGGATGGCCATCTCTAATTATATCTTGCATTAAAATCATCATAATCGTCCTTTCAAATTTCATATTCCTATTATATCGAATTATGTCGTTTTACTAAACAAAAAGGTATATCGTCAGTTGAATTTAATAACTAGAACAATTATAGTTGAAAATGGTATAGGAGGTTGCTGTATGAAAATAATTAAATTCATAATTCCTTTAAGTATGCTTCTACTCCTTACGGCTTGTTCTTTTGGAGAGAGCACGGAGGAAAAACTGTCCAATGTATTAACCGAAATCTATGAAACTGAGAAAGGGTACAGAGAAGTGCAACCCTTATTAGCGGAAACTGAGTTAAAAGAACTAACCAATTTTCAAAGTATGATGGAGTTAACTCAAGACCAACAGGATGAGCTGAGTGCTCAAGTAGAGGCAACTGCTACTCTTTTAGAGGAACGTTTAGCATTGGTGAAAAAAGAAAAAGAATCGATTGCTAAGGCAAATGAAAAACTTGTAGATTTAGAAGCAGTCATCTCTGATGCAAAAGAGGAATCTGACAAGGAAAGTATACGTTTAGTGGAAGAGGCCTTAAAGAATCGCTACGCTGCCCATGATAAGTTGGTTGAACAATACAATTCTCTTGCTAGTTTGCAAGAATCGCTTTATAACATGCTGGTTGATGAGGAAGCTAATGTTACTTCGATTCAGGAGAAGGTTGCAGAGGTCAATAAGCAAAATGAAGTGGTACAACAATCTGTCAAGGAATTTAATGATTTAACTACGCATTTAAACGAAGTGAAGGATCAAGCCTTTTCAACACTTCAAAATCAAGAATAATTTCTACTAATGCAGCCCTATTAAAGGGCTGCTTTTTTTGTAAAAAAATAATATAAATTTAGCGCCATGAAACAGATGTTCATGGTATTTTTATTATTTCGAAGCTATTGCAAAGTGTTACACATCTAACGACTATTTATAGTATGAAGGATTAAGAATACCTTACAGCGATTATTGTTGGAAAAATCACACGACAAGTGATGAAGCACTTGAGATTTCTTTTGATTAGAATGCATAAAGAAGATAGGAAGTGTAAAAAATAACAGAGGTGGTATGTATATTGAAGAGGTTGTTAAACCATATGCTTATGTTGTTTCAGTTATAAGTAAGATTTAAAATATTTTAATTTCATACAAGGTGTTTAGAGGATGTTCTTTACTATATTAAGTGAATTTCATCGATAAAATTACTCAAAAAGAAGCGTGAACTGTAATGATTGACTAAAAGATCGACCAGCAAAAAGATCCCCCTTGTATATTATTACTATTAATAAAATAAATTTTAAGCATAATACTTCAAACTGATATAGTACAGACATAATTAATTAGTAGTACAGAAAAGAATGTTTATAATATTCTAATATAAAATTAGTAGAATTCTAGATGATTGACCGACCATTTATTCTTGAGTATACTTAAATGGAATTGAGCTTGTACCAATCAAGAAGTAAATAAATTTTAATACAGAGGAAAAGGAGAGGTGCTTTATGGCTTCAAACAAGGAAAAACAGTTTGACCCAATGAAAACGCTTCATGAGATCGAAGAAAAATTTGAAATGTTCCAGATATTGAACGAAGAAGGGGAAATTGTTAACGAACAAGCGAACCCTAATTTATCTGATGAAGATTTAGTAGAACTAATGAGTCGCATGGTTTATACAAGAATTCTGGATCAACGTTCTATTTCCTTAAATCGTCAAGGACGTCTTGGCTTCTACGCGCCTACAGCAGGGCAAGAGGCTTCACAGCTTGCATCTCATTTTGCTTGTGAAAAAGAAGACTTCATCTTACCTGGCTATCGTGATGTTCCACAAATAGTATGGCATGGTTTACCTTTATGGCAAGCGTTCCTATTTTCACGTGGTCATTTTATGGGTAACCAAATTCCAGAAGGTGTAAACGTGTTCCCACCACAAATTATTATTGGTGCACAATTTATTCAAGCAGCTGGAGTAGCTTTAGGAATGCAAAAACGCGGTAAAAAATCTATTGCTATTACATATACAGGAGATGGTGGTTCTTCACAAGGTGACTTCTACGAAGGTATTAACTTCGCAGGTGCTTTCCGTGTGCCAGCTGTGTTTATCGTCCAAAACAACCAATACGCTATTTCAACTCCTCGTGAGCTACAAACAGCAGCAAAAACAATTGCACAAAAAGGTATTGCAGCGGGATTACCAAGTATTGTTGTAGATGGAATGGATCCGCTTGCTGTATACGTGGCTACAAAGGATGCAAGAGACCGTGCTGTTAAAGGAGAAGGGCCAAGCCTAATTGAGACAGTTTGTTACCGTTATGGTCCGCATACAATGGCTGGAGATGACCCAACACGTTACCGTACTTCTGAAACAGATTCAGAGTGGGAAAAGAAAGATCCTCTAGTACGTTTCCGCAAATATTTAGAAGGTAAAGGTATTTGGAGTGAAGAAAAGGAAGCAGAAGTAATTGAGAGAGCGAAAGAAGAAATTAAAGACGCTATCAAAAAAGCAGATGCTGCTCCAAAACAAAAAGTGACAGATTTGATTAATATTATGTATGAAGAAAATCCATATAACTTAGATGAGCAATTAGCTTACTATACAGAGAAGGAGTCGAAGTAACCGATGGCACAAATGACGATGATTCAAGCAATTACGGATGCTCTCCGTAATGAGCTTAAAAATGATGAAAATGTGTTAGTCTTCGGTGAAGACGTTGGTAATAACGGCGGTGTATTCCGTGCAACTGAAGGTCTACAAAAAGAGTTTGGGGAAGATCGAGTATTTGATACACCCCTTGCAGAATCAGGTATTGGCGGGTTGGCAGTGGGTCTTTCTCTACAAGGATTCCGTCCAGTTCCAGAGATTCAATTCTTTGGTTTCGTATACGAGGTAATGGATTCTATCAGTGGGCAATTAGCTCGTATGCGTTTCCGTACAGGTGGAGCATTTAATGCGCCTGTTACAATTCGTTCTCCGTTTGGTGGAGGCGTTCATACACCTGAGATGCATGCAGATAGCTTGGAGCTTCTAATGACTTCTACTCCAGGAGTAAAAGTAGTTATTCCATCTACACCGTACGATGCAAAAGGTTTATTGATATCTGCCATTCGTGATAATGACCCTGTAATCTTCTTAGAACATATGAAATTATATCGTTCTTTCCGTGGTGAGGTGCCAGAGGAAGAATATACAATTCCACTTGGAAAAGCAGATGTAAAGCGTGAGGGCACTGACTTAACAATTATTGCTTACGGGGCAATGGTGCAGGAGAGCTTAAAAGCTGCTGAGGAACTAGAAAAAGAAGGTCATTCCGTTGAAGTAGTTGATCTTCGCACTGTGCAACCATTAGATATTGAAACAATTATTGCTTCTGTTGAAAAAACGAATCGTGCTATCGTTGTACAAGAAGCTCAAAAACAAGCAGGTATAGCAGCAAATGTAGTAGCAGAAATTACTGAAAGAGCTATATTAAGCTTAGAGGCTCCTGTATTACGTGTAGCTGCACCAGATACTGTATTCCCATTCTCTCAAGCAGAAACAGTTTGGCTGCCAAACTCAAAGGATATAGTAGAAACAGCGAAGAAAGTATTAAACTTCTAATAAAAACAAACAATAGAAAGGGTGAGCACTTTGGCATTTGAATTCCGCCTACCGGATATTGGAGAAGGTATACATGAAGGAGAAATCGTTAAATGGTTTGTTAAAGCCGGTGACGAAATAGACGAAGATGATATTCTTTGTGAGGTACAAAATGATAAAGCTGTAGTTGAAATTCCTTCGCCTGTTAAAGGAAAAGTAACAGAGGTATTGGTTAGTGAAGGAACTGTTGCGGTAGTTGGTGACGTACTTGTCAAATTAGACGCACCTGGCTATGAGGATCTTCAATTCAAGGGAGATCACGGCGAAGAAAAAACAGAGGCGCAAGTTCAATCTACTCTAGAGAACGGCCAGGAGGTTGAAAAAGAACCAGTTAATGCTTCTAAAAATCAGCAACCAGCTACAAAAACGGAAGTGAAAGAAACTTCTCAAGAAGCGAAGCCTGAGCCAAAAGGTGATACTCGTGTAATTGCAATGCCTTCAGTTCGTAAATTTGCTCGTGAAAACGAGGTAAATATTGCAGACGTTAATGGCACAGGAAAAAATGGTCGTATATTAAAAGAAGACATCGAAGCATTCTTATCTGGAGACCAAAAAGTAGAAGATACATCTACTTCTGTAGCTGAAGAAAAAGAAAAAGTACAAGAAACGAAAGCTTCTGCTCCAGTTAATTTAGAAGGAGAGTTCCCTGAAACTCGCGAAAAGCTATCTCCAATGCGAAAAGCTATAGCGAAAGCAATGGTCAATTCTAAGCATACTGCTCCACATGTTACGCTAATGGATGAAGTTGACGTGACTGAGCTAGTTGCACATCGCAAGAAGTTTAAAGAAATTGCTGCAGAAAAAAATATCAAATTAACGTATTTACCTTATGTGGTTAAAGCACTTGTAAGTACGTTACGTGAATTCCCTGCATTGAACACTTCTTATGATGACGAGTCAAATGAAGTAATTCAAAAGCATTACTACAATATAGGAATCGCAGCAGATACGGACAAAGGTTTATTAGTTCCTGTTATTAAAAATGCAGATCGTAAGTCTGTATTTGCAATTTCGGATGAAATTAACTCTTTAGCAACAAAAGCTCGTGATGGTAAGTTATCTCCAGCTGAAATGAAGGGCGCTTCATGTTCGATTTCAAACATTGGCTCTGCTGGAGGGCAATGGTTTACACCTGTTATCAACCATCCAGAAGTAGCAATTCTCGGAATTGGTCGAATTTCAGAAAAACCTGTAATAAAAAATAGTGAAATTGTAGCTGCTCCTGTGTTAGCATTATCATTGAGCTTTGATCATCGCATGATCGATGGTGCGACTGCCCAACATGCGTTGAACCATATAAAACGTTTATTAAGCAGTCCAGAATTATTATTAATGGAGGCGTAAAAAATGGTAGTAGGAGATTTCCCGATTGAAACAGACACTTTAGTAATAGGTTCAGGCCCTGGAGGTTATGTAGCTGCAATTCGTGCTGCACAAACTGGTCAAAAGGTATTAGTTGTAGAAAAAGAACATATCGGTGGAGTTTGCTTAAACGTTGGATGTATTCCTTCTAAAGCACTTATTTCAGTTGGTCACCGTTTCGAACAAGCTAAACATTCAGATGATATGGGTATTACAGCGAGTGATGTTAAAATAGACTTTTCAAAAGCACAAGCTTTCAAAGAAAGCGTTGTAAAAAAATTAACAAGTGGTGTTTCAGGTCTGTTAAAAGGAAATAACATTGAAGTGGTTTCTGGTGAAGCATACTTCGTAGATGCAAATACAGTTCGTGTAATGGATGAAAAATCTGCACAAACTTATACTTTTAAGCATGCGATTATCGCAACTGGATCTAGACCAGTTGAAATACCTACATTTAAATATACAAAACGCGTTATAAATTCGACTGGCGCTTTAAATCTTCAAGAAGTACCTGAAAAACTAGTAGTGATCGGTGGAGGTTATATTGGAACTGAGTTAGGCTCTGCTTATGCTAACCTTGGTTCTCAAGTAACAATTATCGAAGGCGGAGACGATATCTTAGCTGGATTTGAAAAACAAATGACTACAATTGTTAAAAAAGGCTTGAAGAAAAAAGGTGTGGACATTGTAGTAAAAGCTTCTGCAAAAGGTGTCGAAGAATCAGATACTGGTGTAGTAGTAAGCTATGAGGTTGGTGGCGAAGAGAAAAAAGTTGAGGCTGACTATGTATTAGTAACTGTTGGTCGTCGTCCGAATACTGATGAAATTGGTTTAGAAGAACTTGGTATTAAATTCGCAGAACGCGGATTAATCGAAGTAGATAAGCAATGTCGCACAAGCATTAGCAATATCTTTGCTATTGGTGATGTTGTAGCTGGTCCTCAGCTTGCTCACAAAGCTTCTTACGAAGGTAAAGTAGCAGCTGAAGCAATTGCTGGTCAATCATCTGTAGTTGATTATCTTGCAATTCCAGCTGTATGTTTCACTGATCCAGAACTTGCTACTGTTGGTTTATCTGAAGCTCAAGCGAAAGAACAAGGGTTTGATGTAGCAGCTGGTAAGTTCCCATTCGGAGCTAACGGTCGTGCACTTGCACTTAACGCTACAGAAGGCTTTGTAAAACTAGTCTCTCGTAAAGAGGACGGATTATTGCTTGGAGCACAAATCGTTGGTCAGGGAGCTTCTGACATGATTGCTGAACTAGGCTTAGCAATTGAAGCTGGAATGACTGTAGAGGATATTGCAATGACTATTCATGCACATCCAACACTTGGAGAAATTGCAATGGAAGCTGCTGAAGTAGTAATGGGCCACCCTATTCATATTCTTTCTAAATAATCATGTAGGACCAAAAAACCGTGTAGAATTACTCTACACGGTTTTCCTTATGCCTGTTAGAATGGAAATAGAAGGGATATGGTGATTAAATTGAAACTTACAACTTGGTTATTACCCGCAGCAATATTACTATTACTCTCCGGATGCTCTGAAGAGGAGACAGAAGTTGAAAAAGAAGTTGGCGACACAATAGAAGTTACTCAACAACCAGAATTAGAAGAGGAAACGGAAGAAGTTGAATCAGCAGAAGAAGTAGTAGAAGAACCTGTTACTGAAATACAATATGAAATTAATGAAGCCAATTGGACAATAAAACCAATTGGAGATGCAAATCCTAAGGCGGTCCTTTTAACTATTGATGATGCACCTGATAAATATGCTTTAGAAATGGCGAAGGTGTTAAAAGAGCTTGACGCTCCTGCAATCTTTTTTGTGAATGGTCATTTCATAGATTCAGAGGAGGAAAAAGCTAACTTAAAGGAAATCTTTGATTTAGGATTTGAGATAGGAAACCATACACAAACTCATGCAAACCTTAAAAATAGTTCAGAAGAACAACAGCAAGAGGAAATATTAAACGTAAATGAGACTGTAGAATCAGTGATTGGAGAGAAACCTAAATTCTTCCGAGCGCCTTTTGGAGTCAATACTGATTTTAGTAAATCTCTAGTAGAACAAGAAAATATGGTCTTGATGAATTGGACATACGGTTACGATTGGGAAAAGCAATATATGGAGGCTACTAGTTTAGCAGATATAATGGTTAATACAGAGTACTTAGTTGATGGTGCAAATTTATTAATGCATGACCGTGAATGGACTTTAGCAGCTTTACCTCAAATTGTAGATGGATTACGTGCAAAAGGGTACGAGTTGATTGATCCACATGCCATTAAAGTAAAAGAATAATTTCTTTCACCTCTGTTTGTTTAACAGAGGTGATTTTCTTTACATAGACATACTAAAAGAGAAGGCGTAAAATAATTTCTATTATCGTTTAGTGGAGGTGAAACTTTAAAAGATATAACTTTTAAAGTGTATATGGAAAAAATCACAAAATTAATTCAAATAATCTTTCAAGTTATTATTCTATATTTGTTTTTTCTACTTGGATCTTTTACTGTGGGATTGCTACCATTTTCGTTCCCAGGTAGTATTGCTGGATTGTTGATACTACTTGCATGTCTCCTACTAAAAATAGTTCCAGTTAATCTTATAAAAGATGGAGCAGGGTTTTTACTTGCCTTTCTTGCGTTGTTATTTGTTCCTGCAACAGTTGGAATTATGGATTATCCTCAATTATTTTCAGTCACAGGAGTATTGATTGTTCTTGCACTAATCATCAGTACCATGGTCACTATTGTATTGACAGGTAAAATATGTCAATACATTGAAGGCAAAATGATAAAGGAGGATGTTAAATGATTGCTATAGGAATGATTATAGCGACAATTCTCATTTTTATCGGAATGACCTTTGTCTATAGAAAATTTACGTATCCTTTGTTGTTACCAATATTAACTACTACTATTGTTTTGGTAGTTATCTTAAGTTTATCTGGAGTTACATATGATACATATATGTCGGGAGCTAAGTGGATTGATGGTATGCTAGGCCCTGCAGTAGTTGGGATGGCCTATCCTTTATATACACAACGAGAAAAAATCATAAAAAACAAAGTTCCAATTATATTAGGCGTTACAGTAGCAATGCTTTCAGGACTTATTAGTATTGCTATCTTATCTAAACTGATGTCCTTCGAGGATTTTCTTCAAAGATCCTTATTACCAAAGTCCATTACGTCTCCGATTGCTATGCCAATTAGTGAATCAATTGGAGGAATCCCTGCTTTGACAGCAGTTTTTGTCATTTTAGCTGGTTTAATAGGAGCATTAACAGGCTCTTTGCTATTTAAATTATGTAGGATAGATACCGCAATTGGTAGAGGAATCTCTGTAGGAAGTGCATCCCATGGAATAGGCTTATCTAAGCTGGCAGAATACGGGGAAGAAACGATGACTATGGGATCGGTAGCGATGACTCTTAGCGCTATATTAGGAGCCTTTATATGTCCGATATTTGCGCTTATAATTTTTTAATGAGAGTAAAATTATTTTGTATTAAATAAAACAGTCATTTGACAGTAGTCAAATGACTGTTTTAGATTAGTGTGTTCAAATAATTGCTTGATGCTCTTTAATCACATGAATCATTTCTAAAGTGTCGTCCTCTGGACCTTGAACTGGTAATCCAGCCTTTAAATTCATTTGAATATAGTCAATGTTCCCAGGTGTGATTATTTCCCCGGGAATAAAAATTGGAATCCCAGGAGGGTAAACCATTACGAATTCTGCAGAGATCCTACCACTTGCCTCTAATAATGGGATAGATTCAGTTTCTGCGTAGAAAGCATCACGAGGAGACATTGCTAGACCAGGAATATCAGGCAGGGTTACAGATGACTCTACAATGGTTGCTTCAGATTCATGGGCAACCACCATACGCGATAAAGCATTAACAAGCATATCTGTTTCTTTTTTCGTATCCCCAAGAGTAATGAGGCATAGAATATTATATAAATCTGAGAGTTCTACTTCGATATTTGCTTTTTCGCGGAGCCAAATTTCTGCTTCAAATCCTGTGATTCCTAAATTTTTAACGCTTATAAGAAGCTTAGTTGGATCAATATCATAAGTAGCTGAGCTTTGTAATATTTCTCTGCCAACGCAATGAATATGCTCAATTTCATTTATTCGTCTACGAGTTTCCTCGGCAATTGTTATTGCTTCACCTATTAAATCCTCACCATGTATAGCTAATTGTCTTCTAGCCGTATCCAATGATGCTAAAAGAGGATAGGATGTAGAAGTTGTTGTAAGCATGGAAAGAATGGATTGCACCCTTTTAGCTGATACTAAGCCTTCTCTTACATTAAGGACCGAGCTTTGTGTCATAGATCCGCCTAGTTTGTGTACAGACGTAGCAGCCATATCCGCACCTGCAGCCATAGCTGAAATTGGAAGGTCGTCATGGAAGTGGATATGAACTCCGTGAGCTTCATCAACTACTACAGGAATACCTTTTTCATGGGATATATCTACGATTCTCTTTAAATCAGCAGCTAGTCCAAAATAGGTAGGATTAATTACAAGTAAACCTTTTGCATCCGGATGCGCTTCTATCGCTTTTTCTACGGATTCAACAGATATGCCATGGGAAACACCAAGCTCTTTATCTACCTCAGGGTGTATAAATACGGGTATAGCACCGGCAAATACGATGGCAGACATAATGGATTTATGAACATTTCGTGGAACGAGAATCTTATCACCAGGTCCACAAATAGTAAGTATCATAGTCATAATAGCTCCGCTCGTTCCTTGAACGGAGAAAAAAGTTTCATCTGCCCCAAATGCCTCTGCGGCTAAATGTTGAGCTTTTTTTATAGCTCCCTTAGGCGAATGTAAATCATCTAATGGGGCAATGTTTATCAAATCGATTGAAAGTACATTATCTCCAACAAACTCTCGAAATGCAGGGTCCATTCCTTTCCCTTTTTTATGACCAGGAATATGGAATTGAATTGGATGACGATTTCGATGCTTTAATAGCGCATCGAAGATAGGAGTTTCTAATTGTGACAACGTTCATACCACCTCTAATTTAAAATTTTGCGCATGTAAACGATCCTAGTAGTTATAGAGACGTAGATGCTATTTTAAAACAAATGAATTATAGCATTTAAGGAAATTTATTACTATAAAAAACATCAAAATTTAGTTAATGATTCAATTTCATAATTAAATTGAATTGTAAAAAACATGGGCAATAGGAGAAAATTAATAATATATGAATAAAAAATAGCTGATTTGCGCTTTCTGCGGTCACTTTCCGAGGGTGTGAGAGATTACTCATCCCACAGGTGTCAAAAAAGTGTTGGTTTTTAATATGTAAATGAATTAATTAATAACTGAGGCGAAAATTAAATAAATACATTAATACTTTTAAATTAAATCGGAATATCCACCTAAAACAAATATTGGAGATACCCTACTTTAGGATATAGATCAATTGAATCCTTTTTAAAATATCTTTACACTAGTATAAAAGGGGAGGGCTAAGTAATGTCATTTCAAACAAGAGTCACAGATCTATTGGGAATTGAGTATCCAATCGTGCAGGGTGGACTAGCATATCTTGCATACTCAGAGCTTTGTGTGGCAGTATCGGAAGCAGGGGGATTAGGTCAGATAACAGCTATGAGTCTCTCAACGCCGGATGAGCTTCGCCAAGAGATTAATAAAGTGAGAGAGCAAACAGAAAAACCTTTTGGAGTAAATTTTGCTATTGGTCAAACAGGCAGACCCTATGAGCATATGCTTCAAATAGCTATTGATGAAAAGGTGCCAGTAATTTCCATGACTGGAGGCAACCCGGCACCTATTTTAGAAAAATTGGCAAAGACAGATATTAAGAAGTTGGTGCTGGTTGCTTCCAAGCGGCAAGCTCAAAAAGCTGAACAACTAGGAGCAGATGCAGTAATGGTTGTAGGTCAAGAAGGAGGAGGGCATCTAGGGAGAGATGACGTCGGCACGATGGTTCTTATCCCGCAAGTAGTGGATGCCGTGAATATCCCTGTAATTGCTTCTGGTGGTATCGGAGATGGTAGAGGGTGGATGGCTGCTCATGCTCTTGGCGCAGAAGGAATAGAGATGGGTACTCGTTTTATCGCAACGAGAGAATGCGTCCATGCATCAGAAGCTTATAAAAATGCCATATTAACTAAAGAAGAAACTGACACAGTTGTTATTAAAAAAGAGTTGGGATCACCAGCACGAGCCATTCGAAACGAGTGGACAGAAACCATTCTTTCTATGGAAAAGGAAAATCCATCATATGAGCATTTGAAGCAACATATTAGTGGAGAAGCGAACAAACAATTTATTTATAAGGGATTAGAGGACCAGGGTTTTGCATGGGCAGGCCAGGTCATAGGTATGATTCATGACATCCCAACTACTAAAGAGTTAATCGATCGAATGGTAGTTGAGGCAATGGACATTAGAAAAAAATGGGAATTATAGGAGAGTTGAAAATGGAATACACATACCCTTTTTCGTTAGATTGGTCTACAGAAGAAATTGTAGATGTAGTACAGTTTTTTGAAGCAATTGAAAACGCATATGAGAAAGGAATTAAGCGAGAAGATCTTATGAAAAAATATCGTCGCTTTAAAGAAATAGTTCCTTCCATAGCCGAAGAAAAAACTTATTTTCGTGAATTTGAAAAAGAAAGTGGCTATGCAAGCTTTCCAATAATAAAAAAAATGAAAGAACAAGGAAGCGAATCAATTATTAAAGGATAAATTAAATCCCTCCAGAGTGGAGGGATAGCTTTCTTATTTTAAATTAATCATGGTTTTGTAAATGGGAAGAAGTTGTTCAAATGTATTTTCTACTAACTGGAATAACTCTTCCTCTGTTAATTTAACCGCTTGTTCTTTAGGAATGTGACGGCCAACCAAAAATTCACCCTTCTTAACGTCTCTAAGGCGCGTTAGAAGTTCTTCAAAATCCTTTGGAGTAATATCCTTTATAGAAGTAGCCTCAGGCTTCATATGGTCCCCTGAAACGATAAAATCATTTGGCAGTTTTTTTAATAGACTCTTTTTTTGAAGGAGTCGCTCAGCAATTGCAACTTTATCGGGAGCTTCGTAAATAACTGCAACTATAATAAATAAATGCGTACCCCATAATCCAATTTGGAAGTGTGGCAGCGCCTTATATCCTCTTTTATAAGGAGCAAATGCAACCCAGCTATCCTTTGGAGGGTTAACAGATCGTCGAGCATGCTTAGCTACATGACTATAATATTCATCTCCTAATACTCCTGAAAAATAAAGGCTATATTGTTTCCCTAATTCTTCAAATTTAGGTCGAACATTCTCTATAAGCGCAGTCATTCTATTTTCTAATCCTTCGATTTGAAACACTTCAAAATCTGTATCTTGCCAGAAAGTTTTACTCATATATTAACTCCTTTCAATTTCTATGTTTATTTTAGCGGATTTTTGGGTAAAAATCTTGTAAGTAGTTTTTATTAACACAATTCAATTTATAGCATAATGTAAGATAAAAGTTCCGAATATTACGATAAAATAATGGAGAGGTGTTAACTATGAAACAGGTTGTGCATATTATTCGTAAATATGATATGGAAAAGGAAAAAATTCAAACGCTAAAATTAGAGTTGGATTACCAATTAGCCACTTTATATGATGCAATGCAAGATGGAAATGAAGAAGAGATTAAAGATGCGAAGATGCAATTGTCAGAGCTTCACAAGTCACTGGATGAATTAAATGCGTTTACGTGAATTGAATTCTCCAATAGTGCCATGAAAAAACACCAGCTAATTAAAAAGACAGCCGGTGTTTTTTTCTTTATACTTATACTTAGACTGCTCATTTTGAAGAAATGATAAAACAGATGAACTAGTTATAACTAGGGAAATATTAAAAGGGGTGCTTTTATGAACATACATATGCTAGACAAATATGCAAAATCATTGATTAAACAAGCGGCTATTCAAATAAGAAGTTCATTTTCTGAAGAACTTATCATCGAATCTAAATCAGAAGCGAATGATTTGGTTACTAATATAGACAAAGAAACGGAAAAATTTTTTATTCGACATATAAAAAGTGATTTTCCAGACCATCGTATATTTGGGGAGGAAGGCTTTGGTGACAAGATAGATAATTTGGACGGCTATGTTTGGATGCTAGATCCTATAGATGGGACTACAAACTTTATACACTTCAAGAAAAACTTTGCCATATCCTTAGGTATCTACAAGGATGGTGAAGGAATACTCGGCTACATTTACAATGTAATGGATGATGATTTAATAAGTGCAGCTCAAGGACAGGGTGCTTATTTGAACGATGTGAGAATCCCTATGCTTGAAAAAGCTAGTGTAGAGAAATCCATAATTGGAGTTAACGCAAGCTGGGTTATTCCCAACAAATTTGTCCAACATGATCAAATGATAGAACTAATGCAAACAGCTAGAGGTACTAGATCATTTGGGTCGGCAGCCATTGAGATTGCGTATGTTGCCACTGGAAGACTAGACGCCTATATGTCCATGAGACTCTCACCTTGGGACATAGCTGGTGGTATGGTAGTAGCAAAAGAAGTAGGAGCTATTGTCACTACCTTATCTAACGAACCTATAAATCTGTTAAAACAAAATTCATTTATAGTTTCTAAACCTAATCTTCATGAACAACTGTTATCAAAATATATTATTTTAAAGTAAAATGGAAAACAGGCTTATTGCGGTTTTGAGAATTTAGAACTAAGCATGAACAAACAACAGTTGCTTTCCAATCTAGATGGAAGTGTTTCGCATGATAAACCGAAAAGCTATCACTAAAGCAATATAGACCTTATTAACTAAATTATCTTTAAGCTGGTTCTCCGAGCTGTAGGTGGAAGAGCAAAATTTATACTAAAAAGAGGCTATTCATGACTTAAGCCATGAACAGCCTCTCAAAGGTTCTGCGATGATAATATAGATTAAGTGCAAGTCTACCTGAAATGAGGAGATATGGCACTAAAAGTTGTTAATGCTTTAGTTATTCTAATAATCCTTGTTCACGCATTTTCTTTTTCGTTTTAAAGCCAAATCCCATGACAACAAATAACAATACTAAAAACAGTAAAGCCAACGGAATATTACGTAATGCAATTGCAATTCCTATTAAACCCATAGACAACATTGCGCCTAAAGAAAACAATACAAAAACCCATTTTATGTTACCCAAAACAATTACCCCCAAGAAAATAATGAAAAATAATATAACTTTAGTTCCACTTGTGTTATAATAGCACAGTTATGGACATGAAAAAAGAATATGGAGTGGAAATATGACAAAATTACGTCAAGATTTAAGAAACATAGCTATTATAGCACACGTTGACCACGGAAAAACGACATTAGTCGATCAATTATTAAAACAATCTGGAACGTTCCGTTCAAATGAACACGTTGACGAAAGAGCAATGGATTCAAACGACATCGAACGCGAGCGTGGGATTACTATATTAGCAAAAAACACAGCTGTAAATTATCATGACACACGCATTAACATTTTGGACACACCTGGACATGCCGATTTTGGTGGTGAAGTAGAGCGTATCTTAAAAATGGTAGATGGTGTTTTACTAGTAGTAGATGCATATGAAGGTTGTATGCCTCAAACACGTTTTGTATTGAAGAAAGCATTAGAACAAAAATTAACACCTATCGTTGTAGTTAACAAAGTTGATAAAGATTCTGCTCGTCCACTAGAAGTAGTAGATGAAGTTTTAGAACTTTTCATCGAGTTAGGTGCAGATGACGATCAATTAGACTTCCCAGTAGTTTATGCTTCTGGTGTGAACGGAACTGCTTCTTTAGACGCAGACCCTGCAAATCAAGAAGAAGATATGAAGTGTCTATTTGAAAAAATTATCGAATCTATTCCAGCGCCAGTTGACAATTCAGACGAACCTTTACAGTTCCAAGTTGCATTACTGGACTATAATGATTATGTAGGACGTATCGGTATTGGCCGTGTGTTCCGCGGAACAATTGAAGTTGGTCAACAAGTTTCATTGATGAAATTAGATGGCAAAGTTAAAAACTACCGAGTTACAAAATTATTTGGTTTCTTCGGTTTGAAACGTGAAGAAATTCAAACAGCAAAAGCTGGTGATTTAATCGCAGTATCAGGTATGGAAGAGATTAACGTAGGGGAAACAGTTTGTCCTACTGATCATCCTGACGCATTAACACCATTACGTATCGATGAACCAACTTTACAAATGACTTTCTTAACAAACAATTCTCCGTTTGCTGGTCGTGAAGGTAAATGGGTTACATCACGTAAAATTGAAGAACGTCTTCGTTCACAGCTTCAAACAGATGTATCTCTACGAGTAGAAGATACAGATTCACCAGATGCTTGGGTTGTTTCAGGCCGTGGAGAACTACATTTATCTATCTTAATAGAAAATATGCGTCGTGAAGGCTATGAGATTCAAGTTTCTAAACCAGAAGTTATCATTCGTGAAATTGATGGTAGAAAATGCGAACCAGTTGAGCGTGTACAAATTGATGTACCAGAAGATAGCGTAGGTTCTATTATTGAGTCCATGGGAACACGTAAAGGTGAAATGGTAGATATGATTAACAGTGGGAACGGACAAGTTCGTTTGATCTTCATGGTTCCTGCACGTGGATTAATCGGGTATTCAACTGAATTCATGTCATTAACTAAAGGATTCGGAATCATAAACCATACATTTGATAGCTACCAACCAGTAGTTGCAGGTCGTGTTGGTGGGCGTCACCAAGGTGTGCTTGTTTCTATGGAAACAGGAAAAGCAACAACATATGGTATGATGCAAATTGAAGACCGTGGTACACTATTCGTAGAACCAGGTACTGAAATTTATGAAGGTATGATCGTTGGTGAAAATACTCGTGATGCTGATATCACTGTAAATATCACTAAAATGAAACAAAAAACAAATATCCGTTCAGCAAATAAAGACCAAACTAATGTTATTAAGCGCCCACGTATTTTAACTCTAGAAGAAGCTTTAGAATTCCTAGGCGATGATGAGTATCTAGAAGTAACACCAGAGTCAATTCGCTTACGTAAAAAAATTCTTGAGAAGAGCGAACGTGAACGTGTAACTAAGAAAAAGAAAAGTGCAGATCAGGAATAGTAACTGAAAGGGTGACAAGCCTTGGAGGAACAAGATCTAGTCTTTGGTAGAATGTCTTCTATAGCTAGGTTTATATATGAAACAATGCCATCCTTTACTGTGGCAGGCTATATTTTATTTATCGTTATATTTTTATTGTCAGTGCTAGTGTATAAGCTTGGGTTTGCAAAGAAACTGAAGTTAAAGCAAAATGTTGTTATTTACATTTTCTTATTATTGGGTTGTTTAATGTTGACTTTCTTGGCATTTTTCCTCCCAGTAGTAGAAGCATTGTTAGTTGCTGCGTTGATTTTAATTATATACAAAATACGATTAAAGCTAGAAAAAAGAGGCTCGACTACTTAATTAGTCGAGCTTTTTTTTATGTTTAAATATAAAGAAGGAATCTTTTGTGGCATTTAATATTTTGACGACAAAAAACACTAGAGGCACATTGTGTCTCTAGTGTTTTTTTAAAACTCATTTTCAATTAATCGAGAGCTTTTGTAAAAGATAAACTTACCAGTAGCAAGCCTTTCTTTTGTTTTAACTTCAATGCGGTCGTGGCATTCATCGCACATATACGTATGAATCGGTCGATTTCTTAGTTTTTTTGCTAATGGTAAATCGGTAGAAATTTCATCGATTCGGTCACAAATAACACATTGTACCTTCATAGTCCTTCACTCCTACTCTAATCGAAATGCAGTTACGTTTCTGATTGGGTCGTTTAAGTTAGAGCCATCTTTTTTAATAATGTGGACAGGACCATCTTCTCGCAATGGTTTTCCTTTATGACTAAATTTAACTAGAATATTGTCTACTTCCTCTAATGAAATGGTATGATTACCTTCATTTGTTTCGATGACTAAATTCTTAGCCTCATTTAATGGCTCGGCGTTAAGGATAAATTGTTTAAGCTCTATGCCGTAAGTGTTTGAAAGCATCTTGGTTTTCTCATATTTTTTTTCAGATTTTAAGGTAGGTGGATTTGTTGAACCTTCAATTATTTCTCGAGACCAATGAGCAGATGTTACCTTTGTATATTCTTCATCGGCATCTTTGTATTCATACTTGCCCTCAAAAAACTCATCTAGATCGATTCGGCGATCATCAAAAATCCACACAGTGGGATCAAGCGTTATATTAAATTTAACTGCTCCTGTAATAGGTATAATAAATTCCATGGAAATTGCCTCCTCTATACTGTCTAATCTATATTAGTATACAGATAAAAGTTAAAGTTAAAAAGAATAATTCCTTATATATGTAATCTATATAAGAGAACACTTGCAATTTTGCTTATCAAAAGATACACTTTAGGGAGGTGAAGAATTAGAAATAATAATAATGGGGGCGTCCTCATGGATACTAATATACAACTTTCCTATCAAGATAAGGCGTTAGAGCTTTTAAAAAAAGATGCAGAAAAAATCGCCCAATTGATAAAAGTGCAAATGGATAACTTAACAATGCCTCAATGCCCTCTTTATGAAGAGGTTTTAGACACGCAAATGTTTGGATTATCTCGCGAAATAGATTTTGCGGTGAAACTTGGACTTCTAGAGAAGAGTGAAGGTAAAGAAATTATAGCTTCTCTTGAAAAAGAATTGTCCAATTTACACGATATCCATACAGAAAAATAAAGTTGAAACTCAAACAATCAGACTGTTTGAGTTTTTTTCTATAAAGAAATTGAGGTACCTATTATGAATATTTATTTTAAACGTTTTTTTAAAAATTTTGATTACCCTTTGTTTTTCGTTTATATTGCCCTATGTTTGTTTGGGCTTGTCATGATCTATAGTGCCAGCATGGTTTGGGCTGTTGAAAGGTACGGCTGGGAGCCGGATCATTTCTTTAACAAGCAAAAAATAAATTTGGCATTGTCCATTCCTGTATTCTTTGTGGCTGCTTTGTTTCCATACAAACATTATAAAAGTAGATTTATGATGCAGTTAATGCTTGGAGTAATGTTTATCCTCCTTATTCTCGTACACATCATTGGTGTTGGGGGAGAGAGTGGCTCTCAAAGCTGGCTTAACCTTGGTTTTGGTAATATACAGCCTTCAGAGATTGCTAAAATAGTAATAGTATTATATTTTGCAGGAATATTTACAAAAAAATATCAAAATGGAACTTTAGACAAATTGAATGAATCAGTTGGTCCTCCATTAATCGTTTTATTCTTTGTCTTCCTTCTGATCATGCTTGAAACGGATGTTGGTAATACATTGATTATAAGCTTTGTAGCTATTTCAGTTATTGCAGCAAGTGGCATAAAGTTTAAGTCATTTTCTAAAATTATTGGTTTAATAGGAATTTTGTTAACTGTGGCATTAGTGTTTCTCTATTTTTTAAAAGATTCTCTTCTTACAGATCGGAGAAGAGGCAGACTAGAAGCCTTTTTTAACCCTTTTGATTATGAGCAGGGCTTCGGTTACCAAATAGTAAACGGCTATATAGCTATCGGGTCCGGAGGTTTGAGTGGTTTAGGATTAGGGAATTCTAATCAAAAATATGGATATTTACCAGAGCCACATACAGATTTTATAATGGCTATAATAGCAGAGGAATTAGGTTTGATAGGTGTCCTCATTGTGTTATGTGGATTGTTCTTTCTGGTATTTAAGGCAATTATGATAAGTATTAAAACTAGAGATCCTCAAGCAAGAATGATAGCTGCTGGGATAGCAAGTATCATCGGTTTTCAAACATTTGTAAATTTGGGTGGAATGCTTGGCATTATCCCACTTACAGGAGTCCCTCTCCCATTCATTAGCTACGGGGGTACTTCAATCATCATTTTATCGGCAGCAATTGGGATACTGATGAATGTATCAATGTTTGTTAAACTAGAAAAGACTAAAACATAGGGAGTTGGCAATGAGATGAATAATATTAAGAAAATAGTAGTAGCAAATAGAGGCGAGATTGCTATTCGTATTTTTCGGGCTTGTACAGAGTTAAATTTGCGTACCGTGGCTATTTATTCAAAAGAAGATAGCGGTGCCTTTCACCGTTTTAAGTCGGATGAGTCCTATTTAGTAGGAAAAGGTAAAAAGCCAATTGATGCTTATCTAGACATTGAAGATATTATTCGCATTGCCAAAGAAAGTAAAGCTGATGCTATACATCCTGGATATGGTTTCCTATCGGAGAATGTAGAGTTCGCCAAAAGATGTGAAGAAGAAGGAATTATATTTATCGGTCCAACCTCTAAGCATTTAGATATGTTTGGAGATAAGGTGAAGGCCCGTGAGCAAGCTGTTAAAGCTGGCATTCCTGTTATACCAGGTAGTGACGGACCATTAGATAGCTTGGAAGACATTCGTGCTTTCGGCAATGAACATGGTTATCCATTAATGATCAAAGCTTCCCTAGGGGGGGGTGGACGGGGAATGCGGGTTGTCCAAACAGAGAGCGAATTGGAGAGTGCTTACGATAGAGCCAAATCTGAAGCTAAGGCAGCTTTTGGATCTGACGAGGTTTACGTAGAAAAGTGTATATTCAAACCTAAGCATATTGAAGTACAAATATTAGGAGATAAAGAAGGAAACCTCATTCACCTTTATGAGCGTGATTGTTCTATTCAACGTAGACATCAAAAAGTCGTAGAGATTGCTCCTTCAAATTCATTAAGCACTGAATTGAGAGATGAAATTTGTGATGCAGCAGTTAAATTAATGAAAAATGTCAGTTATATAAATGCGGGAACTGTCGAGTTTTTAGTAACCGATGATGAGTTTTACTTTATCGAAGTAAACCCCCGAATCCAGGTGGAGCATACTATTACGGAAATGATTACAGGAATAGATATTGTCCATGCTCAAATCAAAATTGCGGATGGTATATCATTAAAGGATACGAATATGGGCATACCGGATCAGAAGAATATTCCGCTTTTCGGATTTGCGATACAATCTCGTGTGACTACTGAGGATCCGTTGAATAATTTCATGCCTGATACTGGTAAACTGGCTGTTTATCGATCAGGCGGTGGATTTGGTGTTCGCCTAGACGCAGGGAATGGGTTCCAAGGAGCTATTATTTCTCCTTACTATGATTCTTTACTTGTAAAGGTATCTACATGGGGAATGTCCTTTAAGGAAGCTGCTGCTAAGATGGATAGAAATTTGCAAGAGTTTAGGATTCGTGGTATTAAAACGAATATTCCATTCTTGGAGAACGTTGTAAAGCATCCTTCTTTTCTTTCTGGCCAATTTAATACAAGTTTCATTGATACAACTCCTGAATTGTTCCTTTTCCCTAAGAGAAAAGACAGAGGTACAAAATTATTAAATTATATTGGTAATGTGACGATAAATGGATTCCCAGGCATAGAAAAGAAAATCAAGCCCGAATTTGGGCAAGTAAGAAAACCCAATTTTGATTTATCAGCTCCTCTTCAGCCAGGTACAAAGGATATATTAGAGCAAAAGGGTGTTGAAGGACTACTTCAATGGGTGAAAGAGCAAAAGGATGTATTATTAACAGATACAACCTTCAGGGACGCACATCAATCCTTACTTGCTACTCGGGTGCGTTCGTATGATATGTTCAACATTGCAAAAGAGTCTGCTCACGGTATGCCTAATCTTTTCTCATATGAAATGTGGGGAGGAGCAACCTTTGACGTTGCCTATCGTTTCTTGAAGGAAAACCCTTGGGACCGTTTGATTAAAATGAGAGAAATGATTCCTAACACGTTATTCCAGATGCTCTTCCGTGGAGCAAATGCAGTAGGCTATAAAAATTATCCGGACAATGTGATTCGAGAATTTATAGCGAAATCTGCTGAAGCAGGCATAGATGTATTCCGAATTTTTGATAGTCTTAACTGGATAAAGGGAATGGAAGTAGCTATTGATGCAACAAGACAATCCGGCAAAATTGCTGAAGCTGCTATTTGTTACACAGGGGACATTTTAGATGATTCCAGAGATAAATATACAGTTCAGTACTACAAAGATATGGCGAAGGAGTTAGAGGCATTAGGGGCACATATTTTAGCGATTAAGGATATGGCAGGTTTGTTGAAGCCAGAAGCAGCTTATCGTTTAGTTTCCGAATTAAAAGAAACAGTAGATATTCCAATTCACTTACATACCCACGATACTAGTGGAAATGGGATTTACACTTACGCAAAAGCAATAGATGCAGGAGTAGATATCGTAGATACGGCTTTAAGTACAATGGCAGGCTTAACATCTCAGCCGAGTGCTAGCAGTTTGAGTTATGCGATGCAAGGTTCTAAACGTGGAGTTATTGGTGATGTAGAAGCATTTGAAAAAATTTCTTGTTACTGGGAAGACGTGCGCAAATATTATCAGGACTTTGAAAGTGGAATGATGAGCCCTCATTCTGAAATATATGTACACGAGATGCCGGGAGGACAGTACAGTAACCTCCAGCAACAGGCGAAGGCAGTTGGACTAGGTGAGCGTTGGGAAGAAGTAAAAGAAATGTATTCCCGTGTAAATCTTATGTTTGGAGATGTAGTTAAGGTTACTCCATCCTCTAAAATTGTCGGTGATATGGCCCTATTTATGGTACAAAACAATTTAGATGAGCTGTCTGTTGTGACAAGAGGGAAAAAGATTGACTTCCCTGATTCCGTTATCGAATTTTTCGAAGGGTATATAGGGCAACCATATGGCGGATTCCCAGAGGAGCTTCAAAAAGTCGTTTTAAAGGACCGTAAGCCTATTACAGTAAGACCTGGAGAACTATTAGAACCAGTAGACTTCCAAGCTGTTAAGGAGCTATTATTTAACAAATTAGAGCGTCCTGTAACTAGTCAAGAAATATTAGCCTATACATTATATCCTAAAGTGTTTGATGAGTATTGTGCAACTGAAAAAAACTTCGGTGATGTTTCTGTTCTAGACACCCCTACTTTCTTGTATGGTATGAGATTAGGTGAGGAAATCGAGGTTGAAATAGAGGTTGGTAAAACATTAATCATCAAATTAGTTTCAATCAGTAAGTCTGACACGGAAGGAAATCGTATTATCTATTTCGAGCTTAATGGTCAACCACGTGAAATTAAGATACAGGATATGAACAAAGAGGTAAGTCATCTTTCTAAGCTTAAGGCCGATGTGTCAGATGAAAGTCATATTGGTGCTACAATGCCAGGGACTGTGCTGAAGATGGTAGTTGCAACTGGCGAGAATGTGAAACGAGGTCAGCATCTGATTATTACAGAAGCGATGAAGATGGAAACTACCGTCCAGGCCCCGTTCGACGGAGTGATAAAAACTATTCATGTAAGCGCTGGAGAAGCAATATCAACAGGGGATTTATTAATTGAAATGGATAAAGCGTAAAGTTTAAAAATCTGGAGCAAAGCTTCTAATAATAGATACTAGAATACAAAAAACGTAAGCAAGCTAGAGAATCTAGTATGCTTACGTTTTTAGTTTTTATTAAACTAAATTGCCTTGAACTATTTGCTTAGTCACTTTGAACCTATTAGATAATTTAAAAATAAAGCTATACTCCGCAGTATTACAAGATAAATTCTATCTAAAGGGCTAAACAAAGGGTTGAAAAGGCGTATTTGATGCTTTTATTTCTATAATTACTTAAAATAGAAGTAGAGGAATGAAATTTTGTTTTCTATTTTTGGTTGTTTAACTTGCTTCTGGATAAAAGTAATATCAAATAGCATAACAAACCAAATAAAAGAGAAATGAATAAGGAATGTAATAATGCAATATAAAGATTTAGACTTGAAAGCACTACAATCATACCTGTAATTACTTGGCAAGTAACAAGGGTTAAGGAGATAATCCAACTCCAATATATTGCTCGTTGGCTTTTATAGTACTTGATCACGTGAATAGCTATGATTAAAATCCAAATGAATATAAGGCCAGCAGCAGCTCTATGTCCCATTTGAACCCATTCGTACATATTGGTTGGCAGAGCAAATTCCTTGTTGTTACAAAGCGGCCAGTCTTTACAGATTAAACTAGACTCTGTATGGCGTACTAAAGCTCCAGTATAAATAACAATATAAGAATATAAAGTTACACCAATAGTATGAAACCTTAATGTTTTACCGATTCTAATTTTGTCAGTATCAAATTTCCTATCTACCTCAAATATTAAAAGCGTTAAAAGTAAAACAGCTGCAAATGAAATAAGTGATATACCAAAGTGTAATGCTAGGATAAAATCTCCTTGGCCCCATTTAACTTGAGCGGCACCAATTAAAGCTTGTAATACTAGAAAAAAGAAGGCCATAAATGATAAGAACTTTGTTTCTCGGACATGTCCCAATGCACGCCATGACCATATAGATAATGCTACGATTAATATTCCAACTGCCCCTGTAACTAGGCGATGTGAAAATTCAATTAAGACTTCAGCTGTGATAACGTCGGGTATAAGCTGTCCATTACATCCAGGCCAATGTCTACCACACCCCATGCCACTGTCTGTTTTTGTAACAAGTGCGCCACCTAAAAGTATAAGAAGCATACCTATTGAAGAAGCTACAGCCAGCCATTTTAAATACTTGTTTATTTGCAATACCTCACCTACTCTATGTATATATGCTCGCTTTCAAAAAGCGGTGTCTGCTACTAGATAATATCGAAACCTGAGCAAAAAAACAATGTAAAACAACCGAACACTTAAATATGACAAATTCCATTCACAAATTGTTCATAAAATCGTTGATTAAGATTCACACATAAGGGGGGGAAATGATTTACTATTGATATGTTCAGTAAAGAAACACTTAACAGTAGGACTATTATGCGAAAATTTCTTTGAGTGTAGAAATATGTTAGAGTTTTCGCTATAGTATAAGGTAGCGGAGTATGCTTACAACTTAGAAAGGAGGGTGCAGCATGTCAAATAGTCATTCTATAACCGCTAATACCGAAACGGAGAGCCAGCCTGTGGCTTCATCTTTTATGAAAGACTTTCTTTCATTGATAAAAATTGGAATCGTGAATTCTAATTTAGTTACAACTTTCACAGGTTTATGGCTAGCTTTCCAGTTTACTAATACAAATTTTCTTCATGAACTAGATTTATTGTTCTTTACGCTTTTTGGATCGGCTTTAATAATTGCAGGTTCTGCTGCGATGAACAATTTCATTGATCGTGATATTGACCCCGTTATGAAGAGTAAAAAAGGCAGACCAACTGTCACTGGAAGATTTAGTCCCTCAGCCGTGCTGATGACTTCTTTCACGTTTCTAATTGTAGGCGAGATTTTCTTATTTATGGCATCTACCTCTGCTGGGATTTGGGGATTAGCTGGTATAATCAGTTATGTCGTTCTTTACTCTATGTGGTCTAAAAGAAAGCATGTTAGTAACACAATTGTCGGTAGTATTTCTGGTGCAATCCCACCGTTAATCGGTTGGGCTGCTGTAGAGCCAGGACTAAGTTTGGGTGCATTAGGCTTGTTCTTAATAATGTTTGCTTGGCAACCACCTCATTTCTATGCTCTTGCTATGAAACGTACGGAAGAGTACAGAGCAGCTAATATTCCAATGTTACCTGTTGTAAAAGGATTCAAGCGTACAAAGGTTTCTATGCTTCTTTGGGTGATTTTATTATTCCCACTTCCATTGTTTTTAATGGAGCTAGGTACTGCTTTTGTCGTATTGGCTACAGCATTAAATGTTGGATGGCTAGTATTAGCTATTAAAGGATTTAAAGTAGAAGACGATATTAAATGGGCGACAAAAATGTTCGTTTATTCATTGAACTATATGACTATTCTATTTGTATCAATGATTATCTTCTCAATGTTTGTTTAATTTTTGGGATTCTTTCTTAGTCAACAAGAATTCATATAAAAGAACCACAGTCCAAATGTACTTGAACACAATAATGAAAGAGGGGTTTGATTTAGCTATGATGAAAGGGCTTAAAAAATGGCGACTTTTTTCACTGTTAGCAGCTCTTACGATTTTTCTGTCGGGTTGTGGCGAAGAATACTTATCAACGCTAGCACCTGCGGGACAAGTCGGGAGAGATCAATTCAATCTATTACTACTTGCATCTGCTATTATGGCATTAGTTATTATAGTGGTAGTAATAATCTATGTAATTGCTCTAACAAGATATAGTCGCAAAAAAGTTGGAGAAAATGTGATTCCTAAACAAGTTGAAGGAAGCCATACGCTTGAGATAATTTGGACAGTTATTCCAATTTTACTTTTAGTTATTCTTGCAATTCCAACTGTATATTACACTTACAAGCACGCAGATGTTGCTGCAATGGATCAAGTGGATGAAGAAGGAAACAAAACACATCTTACAGTAAACGTAACTGCAAAGTTATACTGGTGGGAATTTGAGTACCCAGAGCTTGGTATTGTTACAGCACAAGAATTAGTAGTACCTACAGATGAGCAGGTGTTCTTCAATTTGAAGGCTGCTGATGTAAAACACTCATTCTGGATTCCATCAATTGGTGGTAAATTAGATACTAACGTTGAAAATGTAAACAAATTCTACCTTGTATTCGATAAAGAATCAGCGGGCTTAGAAGACGGAGTGTTCTACGGTAAGTGTGCCGAGCTATGTGGACCTTCACATGCTTTAATGGACTTTAAAGTAAAATCGATGAACCGTGATGATTTTAACGAGTGGGCTGAAGCAATGAAAACCACTGTACATACTGCAGAAGGGGATCTTGCAAAACAAGGGGAAGAACTTTTCCAAACAGCTTCTTGTATCGGATGTCATGCTACAGGTGGCGAGGGTATGGCTCCACAGACAGGACCAAGTTTAGCTACTTTTGGAGATCGTAATCGTGTAGCCGGCTTCATGGATCATACGAAAGAAAATGTAAAAGCTTGGATCAGTGATCCTCAAAAGTACAAACCAGGTAACGTAATGCCTGATGATACAGAATTAAATGGCGGTAAAGAATTTACAGACGAGCAGTTAGATGCTCTTGCAGAATACTTAATGGGACTATCTATTGAAAAATAATTCCATAGATAAAAATGAGGGAGGTAAAAGTTGTGAGTTCTATAGCTAAGAAAAAGGGCTTTGGCGCAACTTTATGGGACTATTTAACAACAGTAGACCATAAAAAGATTGCTGTCCTGTACCTCGCTGCCGGTGGTTTATTTTTCGTAATCGGTGGTATAGAGGCAATGCTAATTCGTATCCAATTAGCTAAACCGGATAACGACTTTGTTAGTGCAGGTCTTTTCAATGAAATTATAACAATGCATGGTACGACAATGATTTTCCTTGCGGCCATGCCGATATTATTTGGTTATATGAATGCCGTTGTACCACTTCAAATTGGTGCACGTGACGTAGCATTCCCATTCTTAAATGCACTTGGTTTTTGGTTATTCTTATTTGGTGGTATCTTCTTAAACCTTTCTTGGTTTATGGGAGGAGCTCCTGATGCTGGATGGACTTCATATGCATCTCTATCTTTAGCATCCCCTGGTCATGGTATTGACTTCTATGCACTCGGACTTCAAATATCCGGTGCAGGTACGTATATTGCCGGGATTAACTTCCTTGTAACGATTATTAATATGCGTGCACCTGGTATGACGTATATGCGTATGCCATTGTTCACTTGGACTACATTCGTGGCAAGTGCATTGATCTTATTTGCATTCCCACCACTTACAATCGGTCTTTTCTTCCTAATCATTGACCGTATGTTTGGAGGACAATTCTTCAATCATGAAATGGGAGGAAATACAATTATCTGGGAGCATTTATTCTGGATCTTTGGACACCCTGAAGTATACATTCTGATTTTACCTGCTTTCGGTATTTTCTCAGAAATCTTCTCGTTATTTGCTCGCAAACGTTTATTTGGATATTCATCCATGGTATTTGCGACCGTATTAATCGGTTTCTTAGGATTCATGGTTTGGGCCCATCACATGTTTACAGTTGGTTTAGGACCAACAGCTAACGCAATTTTCGCTGTTGCGACAATGGCTATTGCTGTTCCAACTGGTATGAAAATATTCAACTGGCTGCTTACAATTTGGGGAGGAAGTATTAAAGTTACGGTTCCAATGCTTTACGCATTAGGATTTATCCCTTCATTCGTAGCAGGTGGGGTAACTGGTGTCATGCAAGCTGCGGCTCCACTTGACTACCAATTACATGATTCATACTTTATCGTTGCCCATTTCCACTATGTAATCGTTGGTGGGGTAGTACTTGCTATCTTAGCGGCATTACATTTATATTGGCCTTTAATGTTCAACCAAATGTTAAGTGAGAAATTAGGTAAATGGACTTTCTGGTTCTTCTTTATCGGTTTCCATATGACATTCTTTATTCAACATTTCTTAGGTTTAATGGGTATGCCACGTCGTGTATTCACATTCGGAGCAGATCAAGGTTGGGATTTATTCAACGCAATCAGTTCTGGTGGTGCAGTATTCATGGCAATCGGGGTAATAATCCTTGTAATTAATATTATTATGACTGTAGCTAAAAACGAAAAAGTTGGAAATGACCCTTGGGAAGATGGACGTACATTGGAGTGGGCTATTCCACAACCAATTCCATTCTACAACTTTAAACAAACTCCACTTGTTCGTGGATTAGATACTTTCTGGATTGAAAAACAAGAAGGAAACAAAGTAGGTATGACATATGCAGAGCCAATCTCTGATATCCATATGCCAAACAACTCTTTCATTCCTTTCGTAATGACATTAGGTTTATTTATCGCAGCATTCGGTGCACTTTACAACGGAGAAAAAGATTGGGCTGTTCCAGTATTAGTACTTGGTTTAGCAATCACAGTTGCATCTATGGCTGTTCGTTCACTGAAAGACGACCATGGATATCATATCCATAAAGAAGATTTAATGAATGACGAAGGGGGTAAATAAGAATGGACTTGAATAAAAAGTACTCCCCACAAACTTGGCCAGATCATCCGGAACAAGCAACAATGGAAGGTAAGAATAAATTCTTAGGCTTCTGGTTGTTCCTAGCTGGAGAAACTGTACTGTTTTCTAGTTTATTTGCTACTTATTTAGCTCTTAAAAACAAAGGACCAGAAGGTATGGAATTCTCCACTCAAACATTGTTTGAATTACCTCTAGTTTTTGTTATGACCATGATCCTGTTAACATCTTCGTTAACAAGTGTATATGCAATGTACCATTTGAAAAATCATAATTTCCGTGGTACGCAAACATGGATGGCTATTACAGTACTATTAGGTTTTACTTTCTTAGGCCTAGAAATTTATGAGTTTAATCACTATGTACATTTAGGATTCCATTATGGACAAAGTGCTTTCTCAACTGCGTTCTTTACTTTAGTTGGTACTCACGGTCTTCACGTAGTAATTGGTTTAGGCTGGATTACTCTATTACTTTTACGTAATGCTAAACGTGGTTTCAGCTTATATAACGCACCAAAATACTATACTGCTTCACTATACTGGCACTTTATTGACGTTGTGTGGGTATTCATCTTTACAGTAGTATACTTGATGGGAGTTGTTGGTTAATATGTCATCACACGACAATCATGTTTACGTAAGATCTCAAACTGAATTTGAGTACTTGAAGCGAAAAAGAAAAGAGAGTATGCGTACGCAAGTAACTACATTCTCTATTATGATTTTCTTGACATTAATCTCTTTCACAGCAGTGGTTGCAGGTTTCTCAAAATACTACATCATCCCGATTATTTTATTGTTAGCTGCAGTACAAGTAGTTTTACAACTTTACTACTTCATGCATATGAGTGAAAAAAATCATAACATTCCAGCATACTTTATTTACTTTGCGGCAATGGTTGGATTTACTTTCCTACTAACTTTTATAACAATTGTTTGGTGGTAATTACAAAAAGAGAGCTAAGATTTTCTTAGCTCTCTTTTGTTTGTTTTAAACAAAAGACTTTTCTAGAATTATGTTAAGATTGATTGAGTACAAAGCTCGAAAGAATGAGGGAGTCTCCTTAGCGTCCATTAATTTTGTTGGGAATAGTTGTACCCATTAATGAGGGCCTATATTGGATATTAATTTGAAACATTCAACTCATAAGTATATAGTAATAATTGTCATAGTTCGTTCATTTGATGTTACTTGTACTGCCCTATATAATAAAGGTAGCAACTTAAAAAGGAGCGTAATAGAATGTCAATTAGCATATTCGGCTTCCAGGCTTTATGGAGTCCTATTTTATTAGGACTTTTAGTTTGTATAGCTATTCTATATTTTTTGATCACCGTCAAATGGAGAAATGATTTTAAAGTTTCTGAGCCATTAAAAAGAAAAGAAGCGGTATTTTTTGTATCTGGTTTATTGCTTTTATATATTGTAAAAGGTTCTCCGTTAGATTTAATGGCACATATTATGTTTACCTTCCATATGGTGCAAATGGCACTATTGTTATTATTAGTTCCGCCACTACTTATGAAAGGGATTCCATGGTGGGTGTGGAAGGTAGTTATTGAGCTGCCGGTTTTAAGAAAAGTGATTCCTTTCTTGACTAAACCACTATTTTCTTTAGTATTGTTTACCATGACATTCTCGCTCTATCATATTCCATTAGTCTTTGACGCGATTAAGATGAATGAGGTACTCCATGGAACATATACATTATTGTTATTCTTTGCAGCTGTATTTATGTGGTGGTCTATTGTTGACGTAATTGAATCAGAGAAAAAACTACATGGTTTAAAGAAAATTGGTTTTATTGTTGCTAGTGCTATATTAATCACTCCAGCCTGTGCTCTAATCATTTTCTCTAATAGCCCAATGTATGATACTTATACAGATTCAGATGTTTGGCTAAAAAATATGGAACTTTGTGTTCCTTCTGACACTTTAGCTGGTCTAAGTCTATCTGGCCCAGAGTTATTTTCTAACTTGGATCCTCTTGAGGATCAGCAACTAGGTGGAATTGTGATGAAGATTATTCAAGAGCTTATATATGCTGCCTTCTTATTCTCCATATTCTTTGCATGGTATAAAAATGAGCAGGATAATGCAGATGAAATAACTCAAAAAGCATTAGACGACTTAAAGGTACAAGCTAAACTATAATTTTTTATATTAGAGGAGAATGAAGATGAGTGTTCCAGTATTACCTACAATAAGCACGTTTTTTATTGTCTTAAGTGCTGTACTTGTTGCAATTGGTTGGATTTTAGTGAAGCAAAGGAAAATTGAGGCACATAAAAAGACGATGTTTGCTGCAGCAATATCAGCATTAACATTTTTTATCATTTATGTTTCTCGTACATTGTTTATAGGGAATACTGCGTTTGGTGGACCAGACGATATAAAAATTTACTATACGGTTTTCCTAGTTTTTCATATTATCTTAGCTACAACAGGAGCAGTATTTGGGCTAGTTACAATTTATCTAGGCTACAAAAATAATATAAAGAAACACCGTAAACTTGGACCAATTACTAGTGTCATATGGTTCTTTGTTGCAATAACAGGAGTAGCGGTTTATGCGTTACTTTACGTAATTTATGAGGGCGGCGAAACGACTTCCGTTTTTAAAGCAATCCTAGGTGGATAATTAACAACTAAAATACACAAAGGCAATCAAGATTATTAATTCTTGATTGCCTTTGTTTTTGTACTATTATAATCGTATGTAATAGGTGAAACAAATACAAGCGGTCTATTTTCGTAAGCTATTAAACCGATAGCAGGCAAAAAAATAAGGCATTCTGTTAAGAAGAACAGTAAGGCCTTAAATTGCTATTTCGTTAATAATAATGACTTTGTAAATATTCATATTTTAAAGTTTAAGCGGATCATACCTGCTTCTCTTGCTGTAATAAACAATATGACTACTAGTGGTCCGATTAAAAATCCGAGGAAGCCAAACAACTTGGCACCGATGAACATGGCAATAAGGATAGCAAGGGGGGAAATACCCATTTGAGTACCCATTAGTTTAGGTTCCACAGCTCTTCTAATGATTAGTAAAATAAGAGCTAAAACGGTCAATTTCGTGGCAAATACAGTGTCACCAACTAGAAACAAGTAACCTGCCCAAGGAGCGAGTATAGCAATAGAACCAAGAATTGGTATTACATCTATAATCCAAATAACTATGGACATAATAACAGCCACCTTAGGGCTTACTATAAATAACAGCCCTATTAAAGAAGCACCTAATATGATAAAGCTAGCTAATATTTGAGCTTTCATAAAGCCGATTACAACCTTTTTTATGCTCGAAGACATGACACGTACCTTTTCGGCCGTTCCTTCAGAGAGGAAATAAAAGAATTTTGCTCTTATATTTTCTAAGTCCAACATAAACAAAAAAAGGGCAATTATAAACACAATAAAATTAACAAGAAAGTTAGGAATATTTGTTAGCAATGCAGAGATGTTAGAGTAGCTAAGAAGATCAAGGAGGGCATCTCTCATGCTGGTTAATGCAGAGTCAAACTTGTCTTGTATAGATTCTACTACTTCGAGAGGTAAGCCCTCGGTATATTTAAAAATATTATTTTGGACATTGATCCACACACCAGTCAAGCTATTTAGATGAAATGGAATCACTTTGGAAGTATATAAGAGTTGGCTTATCAGCTTCGTTACAGTGAAGTATAAGAGAGCTGAAATAATAGTCATGAAAAAAATAAAATTAGTAATAACTGCAGGTTTTCTCTTCCATTTAAATATCTTTTCAGTAAATTTTACAATTGGTTCAATAATTATAGCGGTTAGTAATGCCAAAATAATTGGAACCGATACAGGAAGGATGAAAATAGAAATTAACAGGAAAAAAAGAAAGAGGATTATATATTTAATATGCTCTTTTTTTAAAGCTTTAAAAGCCATTCCATTTTGCTCCTTTGTAGGTCGTTCTTTTAAGTATAGACAAGAAATACCAGTTTTAACAGCTAAAAAAACGTTAGAGAAATTATCTCTAACGTCTAGAAATTATTTTGATTGAATAGCAAACTCAGTTAGTTCAGCACTCAAAGCTTTTAACGTTTGATCACAAGATTTAACTAAGTGGTTTGGAAATACTTCATTTTCTCCGTACTCTACACCATGCGGATAATAGTGTTTTCCTAAAACCGGTTTTAAAAGAGTAATGTTAGCTTCATGAGCGCCTACATCGCCTTCTTTTGTAAAGCCGAAAATTCGAAGATAAAATGTACCCTCTTTTATTTCAAATTTCTTATCATAAGTCACACGCTCATAATCCCATTGCCCTGCACGAATTAAGCCATGTTTTTTCATAACATCGTCTAATACGTTAAGATCTAAGACTTTGTTTTCTATACCTGTATTTTCAAAATACATCGAATTGTCCTCCTTCACATTGAAGTTATCCTAAGAATCTGTTCTTATTAATATTAATTCAAATTCAAAAATGTTGCAATGACAACATTGTGTATTTGTATATATCCTTGATATACTAGGAATACGAAGTAACTTCGAAGGAGCCAAGATAAAATGAAAACTCTCTTTCATATTTTAGTTGGCATTGCTATTTTGCTATTAATATTTATATATTTTGATACACCAATCCAAGAAAATGATCTAATAACAGGTTCAAATAACTCAGGACAACTAATTCCTGTGGAAAAAGAGGAAATAGTAGAAGCGGTCAATATATTCACTAGACCAAAAGAAGGTATTTCTTCGCTGATCGGTAAAGCAGCTGAAGAAGTGACAGCACTTTATGGTACTCCGACTAGAATCGATCCCTCAACGTTTGGATATGATTGGTGGGTATATAATGACTCGTTCTCTACTTATAAGCTAATAGGAGTAGAAGATAATATAGTTACACAAGCGTATGCTCTAGGAAGAAATGTGGATGCATCCCCATACAAAATTGGTCAATCACTTGAGGATATATATCGATTTACACTTGTTCAATCTGAAATAACTATGACCATTGGTGAAAATACTTATATTTTTTCTTTAAATGAAGAGGACATTAACACAAGGCTGTTAGTCCAGTTCGATGATTTATATGCAATACTCTATATCGATCAACTTGATCAGCAGCTGGAAGCGGTGAGATTTAGTGATTCCAAAACTCTATTGATGCATAAACCCTATGATATTTTATATAGTGGGGACGTTATAGAATCCAAAACACCATCTTCTGTTCTCCAAGCAGCAGCTGACAGAGCAACTGCTAAACAAGTTGTAGAAATAACCAATGTCTTAAGACTTCGCCATGGTCTACGGGTGTTAGAGTCTGATGTAGGATTACAAAATATATCCTACGAGCACAGTGCTGAAATGGCGAAGAATAATATTGTAACTAACGAAAAATTTGAAATACCGAAGTTTAAAGATAAGCTTAAAGAAGCCTCATTAGACTTCTCCAGAGCAGGGGGTAATACTGCAGCGTTTTATTTTGATGCAGGTGAAGCTGTGAATGGATGGTTGAATTCAAAAGAGCATCGAGAAACTTTGCTAGGAAGATCTTATACTCATACAGGAGTTGGAGTATACAGTAATTACTACACGCAAAACTTTATTGAGAAAAAGGATAATCTTGAATGATTATTTATTGATATACAAACGTACCATTCGTTTCTTCATACAAAGAACGAATATGAAGGGGAACGCTATGAAGGGCAGCGAATTTTGCTGCTCTTTTTTGTATGACTTCAACTGGTTCATTTATTTTAAGCTGGAGCTCTTCATAGGTCATATAAGATATTAATTCAACTTGTTTATTTGTAGATGGATCTGATGTCATGACTCCTGGAACATTTTTATAAAATTCTACGACATCTGCCTTTAAATAATGTCCATATACAACAGCTGTTAAATCACTTCCTCCTCTACCTAACGTTGTAAAGTTGTTTGAATATTTGGAGACGCCTTGAAATCCAGGAACAACTACACAATGATAGGTTTCAAAGGCTTTATTAATCTCAGATATATCAACGTATTCAATATTTGCATTACCATATGACTCGTTTGTAATAATTCCAGCATTTTTGCCATATAAAATAGTTGAGTGAAGCCCCTCATTTTTTAGTTCGGCTACTAATACAGAGGCAGATATGAGCTCTCCGCAAGCAGAAAGTAAATCTGTTTCAATGCTATGTGGTGTATTTGGAATAAGATCTAGTAAAGTATCTGTAGCGTAATGTTGACCTCTTCTTCCCATGGCAGATACAACAACCAACACTTTCTTATGGGTAGTGACTGCTTTTTGGATTCTTTCGATGACTAGACGTCTATTCGAAGAATCCTGCATCGCAATACCACCATATTTTTGCACAATCATATTTTCAACCACTCTTCTCGTGACATTTCAAACACTCCGTTCATACGATACAAGGAATTCATTTTACTGTATGCGATGTAACTAGAATGGTGTAGGGAGTTGAGTTACTATTTATTCATTAAAAGAGCTATTAGACGGGTTGGAGTATAAAATTTTTGGTGATTTAAGCGGTTTGACTATTGATCGTTTTATTGATCATTCCAAGCAAATTCAAATAGGGGATGTATTTGTTTCAGAATCGAACAATCGAGCGTATATAGAAGAGGCAATTCAAAATGGGGCAAAAATAGTTATTACAAAATATTATGTATCAGATTGTAGTATTCCCCAAATTGTCCTTCCTTCGGATATGTGCCTTTTGCAAGACAAAATTGCATACTTAACGCACAAAATGTATGGTCAAAAAATAAAAACAGTAGGAATTACTGGAACTAACGGAAAAACAACTGTTGCATCCTTTACTGGGCAACTGTTAATGCAACAAAACAAATCTGTATGTGTTGTTGGTACATTAGGTGTATTCGTAAATGGAAATAAATTAGAGAAACAGTTTAGAAGTAATACAACGCTCCCTTTTTACGATTTTATCCAAGTTGTGAGGTACTGTTATGAACATGATGTTGAATATATAGTTTTAGAGGCCTCATCTCAAGGATTATTGGACAATCGGTTAGGCAGTTACCCAATGGACATAGCAGTATTTTTAAATATAGGTAAGGATCATTTAGAGTTCCACGGGGGCATGGTACCATATAAGAAATCTAAAGAACTGCTAATTCCATTAGCTAAACAATTGGTTATTAATAATAATGACGAATGGTGTCGCTCAGTTGCTCAAAAGTCATATATCCCTACTATCCGATTTGGAGACCGAGAAGAAAATGATGTCTTTTTCAAGAGAGAGAAGCATTTAGATGAAAATGTTAAATATGAGTATGATGTGAACGGCAGAAAAACAGAAGTTACTATGAGAAACAGTGGTTATCACAATGGTATGAATTTAGCAGCAGCAATTGGAGTTATGCTAGGATTAGGTATTTCCTGTGAATCCATTAAACCTGTAAGCCTCCCAGCTGGAAGATTACAGAGAGTGGAAAACAAAATGGGTATTGAGGTGCTAATAGACTATGCTCATACCCCCGACGCATTAGAAGCCTGCTTAAGCTCTATTCATAGTTATGCGAAGCACAATATTTACGTAGTATTCGGTTGTGGCGGTAATCGAGATAAGCAAAAGAGAAAATCAATGGGAGAAGTTGCGTCAAAGTATGCTACTAAGGCAATTGTTACTTCTGATAACCCACGTAATGAGAAACCAGAAGCAATTATTGCAGATATTGTTCAAGGCATGGTGCCAAGCAAAGTGATTGTGGAGATTAACCGTAGAAAAGCTATTGAATTGGCACTTGCCACCGCAAAAGTGGGAGACGTCGTTCTTGTAGCTGGGAAGGGACACGAAAAAGAACAAATTATCAAAGATGTTGTTTTACCTTTTTCCGATGTGGAAGTTGTCCATTCCTATTTTAAAGAAATGGATGTCGGTGTTATAACAAAAAATGATCCGGTTGCATAAGCAATTTTTTTTCCATCTGGCTGGGTTACCGTACATTCCATAACTAACGTTTGTCGTCCTTTATGTAAGTATGTAGAAGTAGCAATCAGTTGTTTTTCAGATGATGCTTTTATGTAGTGGATTGTCATATTTGTTGTAACTGCACCTTTACCTTCTGCATGGAGATCTTTGTTGACTAAGAATCCCATTGCATTGTCTACTAGCGTTGCAATAACTCCTCCGTGTGGCATATCAAAGCTATTATAGATTAAAGGAGTAACTGGAAGAGTCACGATACAATGGTTATCTTCGTAGCGAGTATCCATCTGAAATGTTGCATTTAAATAAGTAGGAGCAGTGCCTTGTCGTTTATGCTGTAGACCTAGAAGGAAGTCAGTCAGTAACCCTTTTTCTGTATCGGAAGCTTCCTTGGTAACTTGTTCAAAGAGCGTTTGTAATTCATTCATAATATATTCTCCTGACATTTAAGATATTAGTTTAGCAATTGTCTCCATTTTTCTGTTATGATAGACAGGATTGGAGGTTTTATTTATGATTATGACCGATGAATGGGTCGATATTATGGACCACTCAGATTTACTATGTACTATGGTTTTATCCTCTGAACAATTTTACCATTACTTAGATGCACATCGTGCTGTATATACAAAACCTGAACTCGTTCGGGAGATCAACTACTTCACCAGACTGAAGGACCAATATGAAGAGGTTCAGCGCTTTGGAAAATACCATCCAGATTATTCAAGAGTAATGAAGGATATTCGTGTAACTAAACGTAACCTTGATATGGTAGACGAAGTAGCTGCTTTAAGAGTAGCAGAAAACGAATTACAAGACCTTCTAGATGAAGTAAGCTTGATTGTAGGTAAATCTGTATCAGAAGGTGTCAAAGTCCCTGTAAGCAACCCATTTTTCGCTTCTAGTAGCTCAAGCTGTGGAAGCGGATGTGGATCTGGTGGTTCGTGTTCTTGTTCTGCATAAATTAGGAAGGATGTGTGCATTTATTTGCACACATCCTTTTTAATGACAAGAAAGCATATGCTTTTTCATTTCGTGTATAAACTAAAGCAAGCTCCCTTTATTTCAAACAGGAAAAGGGGTGAATTATTTTTTAAAAATTGAAGTTAATTACATACATGCTATCTATTTTTTATTTATTGGTGTAACAGACGGTGACTACCTCGGAAAGCGTCGGCCTAAAGTGGAAAGCAAGCTATTTTTTATATCTTAGTCTAACTTTAGTGCGTCAATAGCTAAATCAGGTCTGTCTGTAATAATTCCCTTAGCTCCATTTTGGATGAGCTTTTTCATCACCACAGGATCGTTGATAGACCAATAGTGTACAGGAATATTTAAAGTTGATAAAAATTTTATAAATCCTGGGCTATCTAAAGATACCATTCTAGCTTTTAATGGTAGCTGAAAGACGTCTGATCTAGGGTGATATAAATGTCTAAACTGACTTGTATAAGCGGTATATGCTTTTTTAACCTCTTTTTCCCCGGCTCCTAGGGCAACAGTGTTTTGTGCATAAAGATTGAAACGATCAATTTGCTCATCAAAGAAGCTAGTTACTACCACTCGATCGAAAGCTTGTTTTTCTTCTATCAATCTCCATAGCTTAGAGGGCATTAGACTACCTTCATAGGTTTCAGGGTTGTCCTTAATATCCATGTTAATAAGCATTTGGGGATAGGCATCAAGCAATTCACCTAAAGTCAATACTTGTTCTCCCGTTCCTCTAAATGAATAAGCATCACTTAAATCTTTGAAATAATAACCCAGGTCAGCAGCCTTAAGTTCTGATAATGTGTAATCGGAGACTTTGCCTGTGAAATCTGTTACTCTTTCTAGTGTTTCATCATGGAAAACGATAATTTCTTCATCTTTTGTTAATCTCAAATCAATCTCGAAGCCATGAACTCCTAATTTTGCAGCGTTTTCGAAGGCAGCCATCGAACCTTCAGGTGCCAGGGCAGCTCCTCCACGGTGTGCAAGAATAATGGGATGATCATACTTTAGTGCTTCTTTTGAAGGACGGCCAGTTGGCTTTGACAAAGCTTTTGTACTTGCCCATGCGGCACCAGCGGCAGCTGCAATGGCGATAGCTACATTAGATTTTTTCCCCATTCTTATCCCCCTTTTTATAAACTAACTAAAATTATAGCAAGATAATATGCTCTCATCTATCTAATTTTAAATGTCTTTTTTCTTTTATTATAGCTAATGTATATTTAACTGTCAGCTAGTTGTTGTTGCTATCAAAATCCTCCATATGTTATTCTTGAAGGAAGAAATGAGGGAAACGTATGACAGAACGACAAGGACTAATTGTCTATGTGCATCATTTAAAACAGGCAAAATCTTTAAGAAAATACGGTCATGTACATTATATTTCTAAAAAGATGAAATATGTAGTTTTGTATTGCGACCAAGACCAAATAGAAGTAGCTAAACAAAAAATGAATAAACTTCCTTTTGTAAAAGAAATTTTAGAATCGTATCGACCATTTTTAAAAACTGAGTTTGAAAATAGTAAACCAGATAAAGCGAAAGAGTACGATTATAAAATTGGGTTATAAAATACCCATTAATGGAATGGTGGTATATAATGGTTTAATCTTAATATGCCAATAATATACTGATAAAATAAATCATTGTCTGCAAAAGTAGACGAATGCTTGATAGAAATCCGAATAGGTTCCACATGTAACTCTTTTAATGTTTCTGTAAATGTACTTAGTCTTTTGGATTCAGGCTGTGTTTGGGGAATCCCTTCACGGCAAATATAAATTGGGAAAAAATTAGTATCATTCACGGGTTTTAGAGCAATTGCTATTGATATAACTTCCTTCCCGTTTTTCGGGGATGTGAAGATAAATGCTCTGTATATACGATCTTTGTTTACTCGTGCGAGTTCACAAAGCTCAAATGAATCTCCGTAACCTTCGCCAAGCTCTATAAAACGTTGGATCAATGAAAACACTTCCTTTCCAATCCATCTTACCACTTTGTTGGAGGACAATTCCATGAAAATTATTGTTGGCTTTTTATCCATGTTTTTAGTTGTTACAAACTGTGTTTTATTATTATTTCAGTATGAGGTTTACTCTTCTAATATAGATGAAGAGGGACAAGCCTTTTTATATGAACAAGAAATTGATATTCAGTTATTAAAGGATAGCGTTCAAGTGAATCAGCACTTTTTCGATCTTCCTTCAGAAAAGCTTTCTATCGCTTGGCCACTATCCAGCGAAAACAGAAGCTGTATTAGCAACAACATAGACAGCTGCGATAGATTAACTGAAGATTTAGCTAGCTTTCAAGAGGGAGAATCTTCTAGTCAAAGTATTTCTTACACTATACCTTTAAAAAAAGGCTTACAGGAAGGAATTATTCTTTCAGATTTTCTAAGTAAGATTGAAAATGGCGGTGTTTCCTATTCTACCCTACATATTACTGATTCTTTAAAAAGGGGAGGAGTTTGGGTAAGTGGTTTGCCCAATGTTGGTAATTCATCGTTAGACTTAATTGACTATTCTCTGTTTTTTGGTGAAGGCCCAGTACAGGATTTATATTGGCAACAAGAGGTTCTACCTATACAATACGAAAATCAGAACTTTACCATTTACTCCAAGGATCCAATCACAACCGGGCTTAAAGAACTATTGGATGAATTGCACTTACCTAATGCTAGTCATTCCTCGGTTTTATTTACACCAAACAAGAATGATGTGAATCCAAGCAGTATTTTATTTGTCCAAACAGATGATTTACCATCTATACAGAGGGAGCTAATTGTTAAAAATGTTCAAATGGGTTATAAGCTTCCTGCCGATAATCTTCTACTTGCAGAAGTGGTAAGCAGCTTTATAATGGAATCCCCTGTTGGAACCGAAAAATCAATTTGGATGTATGAGACACTTATTAATTATCTTACAAGTAGCCAGGCTCTAGAATGGAAGACTAAGTTAGAGGGGCAGAAACAGCTAAGTGCAGAGAAATTAGATAATCTTTTATCATCCATCATTGATTCAAAGACCTCGTTCTTTCATTTAAATGAACAGACTACAGAGAAATTTCCATTGCTGTTTGAGGATTTTCGAGAAGTGTATGTGAATAATAGCCTGCAAAAAGATATACATGTGTTGCTAAAGGATGGAAAGGTTCTATATGCTGCGGAGCCATTGTTAGATGTTCTTGGCTATACTTATGATGACACAGATAAAGGATTATATGTTCAGAATGCAACTAGAGCTTTTAGATTTCCGATTCAAGAGCCATTTTATGTTTATAATCAGAAGAGATATGATGCTATGTCAGAGCCATTTGAAAAAATTGGTTCAAAATTCTATATAGAAGAGACGTGGATGATTCGTTTGTTTTTATTGAACACTGATAAAAATGAAGAACGGATAAACTTGCAGGAAGCTACGTCTAACTAATGCTAGGAGAAATTGTATGAGAGTTATTTCAGGTAGTAGAAGAGGGCTTCCTTTAAAGGCGGTTCCAGGTACTAACACTAGACCAACTACTGATAAAGTAAAGGAATCAATATTTAATATGATCGGTCCATATTTTGACGGTGGGACTGCAGTAGATTTGTTTGCTGGTAGTGGAGGTCTTGGCATTGAATCGTTAAGTAGAGGAATCGATATATGTATTTTTATCGAAAAAGATCAAAAGGCTGTTCAAACCATCAATGAAAATTTGAAAAAATGTCGGTTAGAGGATGCAAGTGAGATTTATAAAATTGATGCTTCTCGTGCTGTAAAGGCTTTTGAAAAAAGATCATTAAAACTCGAATTGTTATTCGTTGATCCACCTTACAGTAAGACCCCTTTTTACAACTTAGTTGGAGAGATAGTCGAGAAGGGTCTTATGTCTGATACAGGTATTATCGTATGTGAGCATGAGAAAATGGTCGATTTGCCAGATTCCTATGGTAACTTTGAGCTTTCACGTAGAGAGAATTATGGAGGAACGGTTATTTCAATTTACCGCCATCAAGTAGAAGAGGAGAATTTAGATGAGTAAAATTGCAGTCGTTCCAGGAAGTTTTGATCCCATTACTTACGGACATCTTGATATCATTACTCGAGGTGCTTCTATTTTCTCAGAGGTCTATGTGGTTGTCTTGAATAATTCCTCTAAAAACCCTCTGTTTTCAGTAGAAGAGCGAGTAAAGCTTATTCAAGAAGTAACAGCTCATTTGCCAAACGTGAGAGTGGAAACCTTCTCTGGTCTACTAATGGACTATGCACAAGAAGTAGGGGCAAGTGCTATCATTAGGGGGCTAAGAGCAGTGTCGGACTTTGAATACGAAATGCAGATCACCTCTATGAACCGAGTTTTAAATGATGAAATCGAGACTTTTTTTATCATGACCAAAAATCAATATTCCTTTTTAAGCTCTAGTATAGTAAAAGAAGTTGCCAAGTACGGTGGTAATATAGGAGAACTTGTTCCTTCCCAAGTGGAACAAGCCCTAAAGGAAAAATATAAACATTAAAAACCTTACCTATTGGTGAGGTTTTTTTTACGAAAAGAAAATATCTATTTTTTAGATAGATATTAGAGGTTTGTTGCAAAAGTGTAACAGGTGCCTGGCACCTGTAACACTTTTGTTTATATTATTACAAAGATTAGTGGAATGATTAACATATGGAGAATTCGGAATAGGATATACTTTCGAATAGATATCCCTGCTTTTTGGGCAAGTACAATAATTTGCATATGAATACTTAAGCCACTAAATGCAATGATAAGAGCAACAACAAAGGGCAAAGAAGTAGATCCAGAAAGTATATCTCCCGCAAGGCTTATTCCTCCAGTCATTTCAAAAAATGATGATACAAACACTAGAGCGAAGGAGGAAATAGAAGGAATGATCTCTTTTAAGGATTCAAAAACGATATAGCTGACAGTTGTAAAAAATATAACGGTCGTCCCAATAAGCAATAGTATTTGAGAGGTTTCTCTAATACTTTCTTGGAATGGAGACCCACTTATTACTTTTTCATGGTTATTCATTTGAATAGGCTTTGAAAAAATAATGAATACTAGGAGGAACAAAATATTTACTACATGAATGATGATTAACAATTTAAGTCCTGCTATCTCGGCGTTAAATATTTCAATTCCTACAAATCCAATAACAAACATGGGACTCGGTGCATGACAGATAGCCAACAGCCAGCTCGCATTTCTTGCATTTAATGTGCCTATTTCTTTTAAAGAAGAGATAATAGCTGCTCCGCTAGGAAAGCCTCCTAGAGCAGTCAGGAGGTAAATATTAAAATAAAGTTTAAATTTGTTCTCAGTCTTTAAAAATCCTTGTTGGGAGCGAATGAACATCTGAGTAATAACTAAATAAGGCAATAAATAGGGCATGAGAGCAGTAGTAAAGATGCGCATACCCTCTAAGGCACCCTTATGTGAAACCCCTGGCTGCAAGAATAGGAGAATAATTAGTGCCCAACTGCCAATCGTAACAATAATATGCATTCTAATTCATTCCTTGTCTTCTAAAGAGAAAAATGCCTTTTCTCTCAAGCTTAGTTTTATAGTTGCTCAGTTTTTATGAGCTGTGTGTTCATTTTTACTCCCATCATTAGTAAAATTTTCTTGATATGTTTTGTCAGTCAAAAATGTAAGTGATAAACTTATACTTACATTTAATTATTTATGAAAGAGAGGGATAACTTATGAAGAAGATTAAACCAATCATCCTTCTTTTTGTTGTTGTAATCATTTTAGTGCTGGGCTTCTATCCAATGGAATCCTATATTTCTAGACCAGGTGGAGCTTATGAGCTTACGCCATTCGTTGAGGTCGATGGCGGAGATAAAGATGATGAAGGAACTTTTAGTCTTTTGACAATTGCCTTGTCCAAGGCGACACCACTGACGTATGCCTATGCCAAAGTAATGGATAGTCAAAAAATTTATAAAGCCAATCAAATTCGTCAAGAAGATGAGGATGAAGAGGAGTATAATGTCCGTCAATTAAAGCTTATGTCTGATTCTCAATTTAATGCTATTTCGGTAGCCTTCGATCGGGCTAAAAAACCTTTTACGGTTATTAACCATGGCATTTTTATTTTTAATGTTATAGATGGCGGTGGAGCAGACAATATCCTTAAAGCCGGGGATAAAATATTAGAAATGGATGAATTAACTGATTTGACAGGTGAGATCATCGCTGACTATCTGGCAAGTAAAAAAGAGGGCGATAAAATTCGTTTGAAGGTCGAAAGAGATGGAGATGAGCTGACAAAGGAGGTAACCCTTAAGGCGGTGCCAGGAGTGCTTGAAAAGGCAGGAATCGGTATTTCCTATACGGAAAATAAGGTAGTGGAAACTACCCCTGTAGTTGAGATTCATTCTGAAGATATTGGTGGACCATCTGCAGGTCTAATGTTTACTCTTGAAATTCTAAATCAGTTGCTACCAGAAGACATTACAAAAGGCTACAATATTGCTGGAACTGGTGAAATGTTACCAGACGGTACAGTTGGAAGAATTGGTGGAATTGATTTAAAGGTGATTGCGGCAGACAAAAAGGGAGCAGAAATAATGTTTGCTCCTGATGATGAGATTGCAGAGGAAATTCTTGCTAAAAATCCTGATCTAATTTCTAATTATGAAGAGGCTGTGAAATCTGCAGAAAAAATAGGCACAAAGATGAAAATTGTGCCTGTGAAAACTATTGATGACGCACTAGCTTATTTAGATAAGCTGGAGCCCAAATGATTATTGACGGAAAGGAATTTGACGAAAATCGCTTCCAACCATAGATGCTCCATAATTTGTTTGAAGACCCAAATAATAAAGATTTGCAGCTTTAATATCAAGTTGGAGTAGTATATTTTCCTTGCTTGCAGCCACTCTACTAACTAGAGGGAGCTGCAAGTCTTTTTTTATGGATTGCAGATAGGCTTGACCACTACTACTCATCGCTAGTGGACGAATATATGTCGGATACTCTATCGCTCTTAACTGCTCCCAAGTAAAATCAGTATAGATATGTGTCAGCATTCTTTGAATCCTTGTCCATGTGAAGCGTTTTGACTTAATTTGCTCCATGAAAGGCTGGAAGTGTTCATTCTTGACACCGGCATTCCAAATTGCATTTTCTATCCCTTCTGTAACCTCAGCATATTTAGCTATGCTTTTTTTGTTCTGACGCAAAATAATTAACCTTAATAACGGATAAAAGCGTTCCCAGCTACCGAAGCTTTCTGCATGCTCTAACCAATGCTCCAGACCAGCAATACTTGTTGATGGTAAAAAAGAATGAACCTTGGATAGCTCTTTCTCTTCAAAAAGCACCTTTCGAATTCCAGTTGCACTTGCAATGGATTCTGTTTCCTTCGCATCATCGTGGTAATTGGCAACTATTCTTTGTATAGTCGCAGGCTGAATTGGTGAATTTAATTGACGCGCTGCTTCAAGGTAGTGAAAGCCTAAAATGTTATTTGGCTTAGAGAGATCTACAAGTGGTTCTTCAGAATACCGTGAAATACTTTTGTATGCCTCGTTTAAAGCCTTTGGATAACTAATCCCTTGCTTCACAAATTGAGAAATAGCCTCGTTATACTCTATTTTTTTGGAAGAAAGCAAATTATACGTATGTTCAAAGGATGCTATGGATCCCTCCTCGCTTCCAAAACAAAAAGTATCACATTTTAGAGCGTCTAATAGGAAAATAGCTCCCTTAGCAAAATCACTTGCTTGAGCAGTGGCAAATGCATACGGTAGCTCAACAATTAAATCTACTCCAGCGTCTAAAGCCATTTTAGCTCTAGTCCATTTGTCCACAAGGGCAGGTTCTCCTCGTTGGAGGAAATTGCCCGACATGACAGCAATTGTTATGTCGCTAGATGTCTGAATTTGAGATTGCTTTAAATGATGTAAATGACCATTATGAAATGGGTTATATTCAACGACAATTCCTGTAGCCTTCATGATTTCCATTCCCTTCTTTTTTAAAGGTAAAAATATTTAATTTCTTGTTATCTAGTTTCTTTACTTTGCCCATCGAGTTCAAATGGGTAAAAAGCTGCGCAAGCAAATCTAAAATAAGTGCGTTTACTGTTGCTGAGAAAATGCCTACTCACAATTTCTCCTCTACTTGTTGGGGGTATAGAAAGGCGCTGGCGTATTTAGTGTTTCTAGCCAGATTTTCATTGGTGGAGCCATCTGAATCTTTAATTCGTCTGTTAAAAATATATGGAATGCATTTACTTTCCTTACTGAAAGTATAATGTTAAAATAAAGTAGTGACAAGAAATTATCTTGACATCTAAAACCAGTCATTATATAATCAACTTTGTTGTCTTGAGGTGATAATCGTATGAAATGGGCAATTCATCAGCTATCCAAATATCGTGAGAACGGTCTAGAATTAGATGAATTCGTGGAACTCGAAAATGTGAAGAAACGAAATCAGGACGTTCGAAAGATTTCACCCGTTCATGTAAAAGGGCACTGCACATTTGGTGCAGCGCAAATGACTTGTCATTTTCAGCTTTCAGGAACTCTAACATTACCATGTGCACGCACTTGGGAAGATGTAGAATATCCATTTGAGATTCAATCTGATGAAGTATTCAGTTGGTCTGATAGTGCACTCGCTTCTGCAAGAGCGTATGATAATTTTCATGTTGTAGAAGGGGATGTCATTAATGTCGACCCTGTTCTAGAAGAACTAGTTCTTTTAGAAATACCATTGCAAGTGTATAAAGAAGGTGCAGACCAATTTAAACACGAGGGTGGTACAGGCTGGAGCTACACAACAGATGAAGATCTGAATGATTTGCAAGAAGATGAACAACCAAAATTGGATCCAAGACTTGCTGAATTAGCTAAGTATTTTGATCAAACAGACGAATAATAGATCTGTAAGGAGGTGCCACCAATGGCAGTACCAGCTAGAAGAACTTCTAAAACTGTAAAAAGAAAACGTCGTACACATTTTAAATTATCCGTACCTGGTATGGTTGCTTGTTCAAATTGTGGTGAAATGAAATTGGCTCACCGAGTTTGTAAATCATGCGGTCAATACAAAGGGAAAGAAGTAGTGAGCAAATAATACAGTATTTGTTCCTTAAAAGGCTACCAAAGAGACCATGGCTCTTCGGTAGCCTTTTTCTCTATATTCATTTTAGGAGGTACGTTTTGTGGCTTATACAATGATAGAAAAAGAAGGCATCCTATTTTTTGAAATTAATCGACCAAATATACATAACGCTATCAACTTAGAAGTAATAGAAGGATTTAGACAGCTTGTTAATAATGTTAGAACAAACAAAACTTCTAAGCTGGTCGTTATTACAGGTGTAGGTGAAAAATCATTTTGCTCAGGCGGAGACTTGTCCGTTTTTCATAAGCTAAAAACTGCTGAGGAATCTTATAGTATGTTAAGTACTGTCGCTGAGGTGCTTTATGATGTGGCTACGCTAGAGGTTCCGACAGTTGCCTTAATCAATGGAACAGCAGTTGGCGGAGGCTGCGAGATAGCTACATTATGTGACTATAGACTTGTTAAAAAAGAAGCGAAATGTGGTTTTATTCAAGGAAAATTAGCGATTACCACTGGATGGGGTGGTGGAACATACCTTTTTGAAAAAGGAATGCGCTATGACAAAGCTTTAAAAATGCTAACTGAAGCAACTCCATATGATTCAAATGAGCTTCTATCAATCGGTTGGGCTACTGATCTCTTTGAGGGGGATAAATTAGATGCACTCAATGAATTTATCGCAAAAATGATTGTTCCTCATTCAACAGTTTTGAAGGCATACAAAAAACAACTCATAAGAAAATGGGAGCAATCTCAATTATTCGAGAGAATAATGGAGGAAGTAAAAGAATGTTCAATTCTTTGGGAGGCAGATGTGCACCATGAGGCAGTAAATTCTTTTTTAACAAAAAAGAAGTAAAATAAGAGTCTATTTATACCCACTTTGCATATATTAATAAAAAAGCAAAGGGTGATTAATGTGAATGTTAAATTGAGAAAAGATAGCTGGACCCTCGAAGAAGACAATCTACTAAAAGAAATAGTATTAAAAAAGATTGAACAAGGCCACACCCAAATCTCCGGATTCCAGGAAGCAAGTGTTTTGTTAGGACGTTCTAAACAGGCTTGTGCATTTAGATGGAACAAAAATCTTCGCCCACAACTTTTCCCAAAAGAAGATTCCCCGAAGGAAGAAAGCTACAAGGAAACAGTAACTGATCCCTCTTCCCTTCAAAACCATTTGCAGCTTGCAATGCAAAGCTATGACCAGATGAAAAATTCCTATGATGAAATATCTACTGCGTATAATTTACTGAAAAGAGATTACGAGGTATTAGTGAACTGGGCCAAACAAGGTGTTCAACATATAGACAGAAATTAGCCAAGAAGTCTCTAAATTATAGAGACTTTTTATTATGGCTACGACCATGTTAGCTTTTGAGGAGAGATGACAACTTTGTTACAGGTGCCTGGCACCTGTAACAAAGTTGTCATCTAGTAAACAGGAGGAATTTACCCATTTTTAGGATGAAAGTTGAATTCGCTTTCATTTATCGTATAGACTAATAGGGGGGAGAAATTTTTTGACAAAGGGGAGATACATATGAAAAAGCTATTAATAGCAAATAGGGGAGAAATTGCAAGACGTATTATTAAAACATGCAAACGGTTGAATATTGAGACAGTCGCTATTTATTCGGAGGCGGATGAACAGTTGCCTTATGTAAAAGAGGCTGATTATTCTTTTCATATCGGACCAAGCCAGGTACAGCAATCGTATTTAAAAGCAGACGAAATCATTGAACTGGCAAAGAGAGAAGGCGTTGACGCTATTCACCCAGGCTATGGTTTTCTATCAGAAAATGCAGAGTTTGCTAGAAAAGCGGAGGCTGCTGGGATTAAATTCATTGGACCTAAGCCCGAAACAATTGAAAAAATGGGTGATAAGATTGAGTCACGTATAACAATGATTAAAGCAAATGTTCCAGTAGTTCCGGGTACGGAAGAAGGGCTTAACTCTTTAGAGGCTGCACTAGAGGCAGCTAATCAAATTGGCTACCCCATTATGCTGAAGGCAAGTGCAGGTGGCGGTGGAATTGGAATGATTAAATGTGATGATGAGGCGACTCTTAGCAAGCATTTTGATTCCATTAAAACAAGAGCAAAATCCTATTTTGGAAGCGATATAGTATTTTTAGAAAAATTTATAGAGGCTTCAAGGCACATTGAAGTACAAATCTTCGGGGATACAAAAGGAAATATTGTTCATTTGTTCGAGCGTAATTGCTCTGTACAAAGAAGAAATCAAAAAGTATTGGAGGAATCTCCATCTCCTAACTTTCCTGAGGAAGCTCGTTTAAAACTATATGAAGCAGCAGTAAACGCAGCTAAAGCGGTCGATTATGTAAATGCTGGTACTGTTGAATTTATCGTAGATCAAGAGCATCAATTTTATTTTCTAGAAATGAACACGCGCTTACAAGTGGAGCATCCTGTCACAGAAGCAGTAACGGGCTTTGACTTGGTAGAATGGCAGCTAAAGGTTGCTGAGGGAGAGGAGTTGCCTGTTAAGGAACAGCAAAATATTACTTCCAATGGGCACGCGTTTGAATTTAGAATCTATGCTGAAGATCCAAAAACATTTTTCCCTTCTCCGGGAACTATCTCAACTCTTTCATGGGGAGACCTGACTGAGGTGCGAGTAGATGCTGGGTATGAGGAAGGTGATAAAGTAACGCCTTTCTATGATCCGATGATCTCAAAAGTCATTATCCATGCAGATAACAGAAAATTAGCAATTGAGAAAGCACAAAAATTGTTTTCTTCTGCTAAAATAGAAGGAGTAAAAACTAATATTCCACTGTTTAATCAGTTTTTACATGATAGTAACTTTACAAGTGGAATATATTCAACGTCCGTTTTAGGGGAATGGATGGCCAAACAAAGGGAGGAAATTTCAAAATGAAGAATTTAGAATCAACGATGGCAGGGACAGTATTTACAGTAAATGTAGCAGTTGGTGAAGAAGTAGAGGCAGGACAAGTAGTAATGGTTCTTGAATCGATGAAAATGGAAATACCAGTAGAAGCAGACACTTCTGGGAAAGTTTCAGAAATCAAAGCACAAGTTGGAGACTTCGTTAACGAAGGTGACGTATTAGTAACCTTTGAATAAGTTTTTAGTTTGTAATTATTCAAGATAATTAAAACAGAGGATACCATTTACATTGGTGGTGCTCTATTGAATATTATTGGAATTGACGCAACTATGTATAAAATCATTGTTTAGTAGTTTATTCTATCAAGTTTGTATCAGTCGGTGGAATGGCCGGCTGAAACTACTTGAATTGGGGGTTTTGCAAAGTGGGAGAAACAAAAGGGTATAACGACAAATTAGAAGAAAAGCTATCGTCCATATATGCAGGGGGACATTCTAAATATCATGAAAAAATGAAGGAACAGGGCAAGCTATTCGTTCGTGACCGTCTTAAGCTATTATTTGATAATGGAGAATACGTTGAGGATGGTCGCTTTGCAAACGTGGAGGCTAGTGACCTACCAGCGGATGGCGTAGTTACTGCTACTGGTAAAGTGAATGGGCAAACTGTTTGCGTAATGGCAAACGACTCAACAGTAAAAGCGGGGTCATGGGGCTTTAGAACAGTTGAGAAAATAATTCGTATACAAGAAATTGCTGAAAAAAATAGAGTACCTTTGTTATATTTAGTTGATTCTGCTGGTGCTCGTATTACAGACCAGTTGGCTATGTTCCCTAATCGCAGGGGGGCGGGAAGAATCTTCCATAATCAAGTAAGACTTTCTGGGTTTATCCCTCAAATCTGCTTGTTGTTTGGACCTTCTGCTGCTGGAGGAGCATATATTCCAGCATTTTGTGATATTGTATTCATGGTAGAAGGCAATGCCTCTATGTATTTAGGTTCTCCACGTATGGCTGAAAAAGTTATTGGGGAAAAGGTTACATTAGAAGAAATGGGCGGTGCAAGAATGCACTGCACAGTAAGTGGAGTTGGCGATGTCCTTGTATCAACAGAAGAAGAAGCAATTGAAGAGGCGAAAAAGTACTTAAGCTATTTCCCCGCTAACTACACAGAAAAGCCTAAAAAAATAGAACCTAAGGACATTAAAGTTGGCAGAACGCTTGAAGCAATTATTCCAGAAAATCAAAATGCTCCTTTTGATATGTACGAGGCAATTGATGCTCTAATAGATGAGGGTTCGTTCTTTGATGTTAAAAAACTTTTTGCTCCAGAGTTAATTACTGGATTCGCTCGAATTGAAGGACAAGCTGTTGGCATTATAGCTAACCAACCTAAAGCAAAAGGCGGAGTACTATTTGTTGATTCGGCAGACAAGGCAGCTAAATTTATTTCGCTTTGTGACGCTTTCTCTATCCCTTTATTGTTCTTAGCAGATGTGCCAGGATTTATGATTGGAACCAAAGTGGAACGAGCAGGAATTATCCGTCACGGAGCAAAGCTAATTGCAGCCATGAGCTCAGCAACAGTACCTAAAATTTCGGTAATTGTACGTAAAGCATATGGGGCTGGATTATATGCTATGGCAGGCCCTGCATTTGAGCCTGATGTGTGTATTGCTCTTCCAACAGCTCAAATTGCTGTTATGGGACCTGAGGCTGCTGTAAATGCGGTCTATTCAAACAAGATTGAAGCAATTGAGGATCCAAAAGAGAAACTGAAGTTTGTTCAGGAAAAGCATGCAGAATATAAGGAAGAAATTGATATTTATAAACTTGCTTCCGAAATGATTATTGATGAGATTGTTAAGCCAAGTGATCTACGCAATGAATTGGCTGACCGTTTAAGATATTATGAAAATAAAGAAATAACAATTGCACCTCGAAAACATCCAGTACTTCCTGTATAATCTTTTTTAACTAAGGTCTACCCTAGAGGTAGGCCTTTTTCAAAGGATATATATTTTTTTCAAGGTTTATATTTGTCGTTTAACATAGGACTTGTACTTTGCTTAAAGAGTTTCTTAAACAAAATGTAATAAATAATATAGGGAGGAAATGAATTTGCGCATTGGAATTGTAGGGGCGGGAGCAATAGGTATGTTATTTGGTGGCTATTTATCAAAGCATGGACATGACATAACCTTTTTAGTAAGAAATAAAAACATAGAACAACTATACATACAGCAAGAAAATTTGTCTGAGCCAGAGCCGATTAAATGTCAAATAGTCTCTTCAATAGCAACTATGAATCAAATGGAGTTAATTATAGTGGCAGTGAAATACCACCATCTCTCTTCCTTAAAAAAAGATTTAGATTCCTTACCAAGAGAAATTCCTCTAATGTTTATACAAAATGGTTTACTCCATATACAATTTATAGATACTTTAAAACAATCAAACATTATACTTGGGTCTGTGCTTCATGGAGCGACCAAAAGTAACCCTGCTACAGTCCAACATTTAGGAGTCGGTGTGACATCAATAGGGATATATAAAGGGAAATGGACATCTCTAGAGCAATTCCTACATAGTAATATAGAAAATTTCCCTATTCAATATTCTCAAAATATATACCAAATCCTGTTTAAAAAAGCATTGCTTAATAGTTTAATAAATCCACTGACGACAATTGCTCATGTACAAAACGGAGAGCTTATTAAAAATGAATCGTATAAAGAGATATTACGAAGTATTTATGAAGAAATTTTAGAGGCATTCGTTGAGTGCAAGGAACTTTTATCGTGGGAGGAAGTAGTGTCACTCTGCCAAAATACAGAAAAAAACTACTCATCTATGTTAAAGGATTATCAAAGTGGTCGTATCATGGAAGTGGAGACCATAGTGGGAGCGATTTTAAGAGAAGCTGAAAATAGAAATAAAGCCTTACCAATCTTAAATACTTTTTATTTATTGTTAAAAGAAATGAATAAAGCAGGTGAATGACATTATTAATCTAATTTCTGCATTTATTTTAATTCCAGCCATTTTATTTATATTTACTTTCGCAGTTGCTAAGTATGCTCTAAAGAAACGAAAAAAGTCTATTGGAATTGCGGCAGACATTACTACTTTTCTATTATTTTTCTCTGTATCCATCGTTTTCAATATTGTTTTTGATAAGGAGATAGGCTTTTTAATCATAATTATTGCCATCCTGATAGCCACGCTACTTACTATTTTGGAATGGCGTAGCAAAAAAGAAATAGAGGTCCAATCATTACTCCGTAAAATATGGAGGCTATTTTTTATTTTGCTTTGCGTAACTTATGCACTTTTATGGTTAATCGGAGTAATCCGATATGTTTTAAAGTATATAAGCTAATAATTTTTATCTCTTTATCATGAAATGATATACTCTAAAAGGATTATATTAAAGAGGTGGAAAATCGTGCGATTAGAGCAATACACACAACCATTTGTTTCCTCATTCTATCAAACATATTTAGAGGATACTGAAAGCCTATCTTCATTCTTTCACTATAACTGGAACCAAGAGGCTTTAAACAAAAGAATTCAGGAAACTGATTTTACTAATCATAAAAGAACCGAACTGGTAGAAGTAATTACTAGCTATATGAACATGTTTGGAATTTCAGAAAAAAGTAAAAAGCATTTAGAGGAATTGAAAAATAATGGTGTGGTTGTAATTGGCGGACAGCAGGCAGGTTTACTGACAGGCCCTATGTATTCCATCCATAAAGCAATTTCTGTAATTGCTCTTGCAAAGCAACAAAGAGAAATACAAGGAGTACCAGTAATTCCTGTATTTTGGATTGCGGGCGAAGATCATGATATCGATGAAATTAATCATATTTACATAGAGAAAAGTAGAATGCTTCATAAGCTCGTCTTCCCTGAAAAATCAAAGTTAAAGAAAATAGCCTCTGAAACAACATATACGAAAGAAATGATGATTGTATATTTAGAGGAAATTTTCAAAAGCTTACCTGAAACAGCATACACAAAAGATCTATATAATAAATTCGTTATTCTTATAGATGAACATTCAACCTATACATCTTTCTTTACGGCAGTAATGAATGAATTGTTTTATGAAGAAGGATTGCTGATGATTGATGCTGCGTATAAGCCACTTCGTGAATTAGAATCAGCTTTTTTTCTAGAAATGATTAACCGCTCGGCTGAATTAGGATCATTAGTTTTTCATCAAGAGCAAAAGCTTGAACGATTAGACTACGGAACACCAATTCAAGCGAAAGAAACTGCAGCAAACCTGTTTTATGTAGAGGACGGCGAACGATTCCTTCTAGAGAGAGAAAACAATCTTTTTATACATGAAGCAAAAGGTATTGCCTTTACAAAAGAGGAACTTCTCCTTATCGCTCAAAATACCCCTGAAAAGCTTAGCAACAACGTAGTTACTCGTCCAATTATGCAGGAAATGGTTTTTCCTGTTTTAAGCTTCATCGGCGGTCCTGGCGAAATTGCGTATTGGGCAACCTTAAAGCCGGCATTTGAATTATTCGATATGAAAATGCCAGTTATAACACCAAGACTTAGCGTAACACTTGTTACACCTAAGGTTCAGACGATTCTTAAGAAACTTGAATTTTCAGTTCCAGATGTATGGAGTGGAGTAGTGGGACAATCTAAGGTACAGTTTATCGAACAAAATAGAAATGAAGATATTCCAAAATACATCCAGTCTATTAAGGATGAGCTGTCCAATAAGTATGAAAAACTTGAGGAACTACTACTAGAAAACGATCTTAAGTTAACACCTTTAGTAGAAAAAAACTTGAATTTTCATTTCAAACAGCTTACCTTTATCGACCATGCTGTGGAAGATACACTTTTATCTAAATTAGATTCGTCTATTTATCGTTACGACCAATTAATGATGGAGTTAATGCCTAACGATGGTTTACAGGAAAGAGTTTACTGTCCTGTTCAAGTGTTAAATGAAATGGGTCCAACTCTCATCCAGGAATTGTTGCAAATTCCATACAAATTCAATGGTAAGCATCAAGTAGTTTTTCTATAAGGTTTATCAATTCCCCACCTTAACTGGTGGGGGATTTTTTCGTTTTTGTAGCTTTGAGCGTTTACTTTGATATGTACGGTGTTATTTTGGTGAATGGATAGATTTCTCGTCGCCCTCAACTATAGGATTATCTATTATTCTATTATTTTCGCTAATTACAAAAATAGTAAGAATGATAATTTGGTATTTTTTTAGGATTAGAAAAATTGCTTATTTCTCGGTGGTAATTATACATTCAGCATAACTCAGTGTCATTAAGAAACTTATAAAGACGAGAAGAATGAATATCTTTTTTTGATTTGAAAATTATATTTCAGTTTTCATTTAAATTTATTCTAAATTTAATATAAAACAGGTTTATATTTTCTGAATACGGGTATGCTTTTTATCTTATAAAACCCTGTCGTATTCGCTCTAAACTTGTTTCAACAAGTACTTATTACGCATTTTGAAAAATTGTATGCTTATTTAAGAAAAAAATGTGGAGGAAAGTGGAGGGATGTGGTATGTTATTGACATAAAGTGGGGTGAGTAGCATGTTCATGGGCGAATACCAGCATAACGTCGATCCCAAAGGGAGAATAATCATACCTTCTAAATTTAGAGAGCATTTAGAGGAATGTTTTGTTTTAACCCGTGGTCTTGATAATTGCTTATTTGGTTATCCTATGAATGAATGGCGAAAGCTCGAAGAAAAGTTAAAAGAACTACCCGTTACTAAAAAAGATGCACGGGCATTTACTCGTTTTTTCTTTTCTGGTGCCACTGAGGTAGAAATTGATAAGCAAGGCCGCATTAATATACCGAATAATCTTCGGTCTTATGCAAAGATGGACAAGGAGTGTATTATCCTTGGTGTTTCTAATCGTTTAGAGATATGGGCTAAGGAAGCATGGGAAACATACTTTGAAGACTCTGAGGATTCATTTAACGATATTGCAGAAAATATGATCGGCTTTGATATATAAGAAATGGAGGGAAGAGCTTGTTTCATCATACAACAGTATTACTCCACGAGACGGTAGATGGACTAGCTATTCGTCCCGATGGAATCTATGTAGACTGCACGCTAGGCGGAGCAGGTCACAGTGAGTATTTAGTAAAACAGCTTAATGAAAAAGGTAGATTAATCTGTTTCGACCAAGATACCGTAGCAATAGAAAATGCAAAGATTAAGTTAGCGCCATACCTAGAGCAAGTAACGTTTGTTCATGCGAACTTTCGATACTTAAAAGAATCATTATATGATTTAGGAATAGAAAAGGTCGATGGGATTTTATACGACTTAGGAGTTTCTTCTCCTCAGCTAGATACCCCTGAACGAGGCTTTAGCTATAACTACGATGCCCCTCTTGATATGAGAATGGACCAAACAAGCGAACTAACAGCCTATCATGTGATCAATGAATGGCCCTATGAAAAATTAGTTAAAATCTTTTTCCGTTATGGAGAAGAAAAGTTTTCTAAGCAAATTGCTAGGAAAATTGAACAGGCAAGAGAAGTATCACCTGTCGAAACTACCTTCCAGCTAGTAGAGTTGATCAAAGCAGGAATACCAGCTGCAGCTAGGAGAACAGGTGGGCATCCTGCAAAACGAATTTTTCAAGCAGTTAGAATTGCGGTTAACGATGAGCTTGGAGCAGCGGAGGAATCTCTGGAGGACGCAATACAGCTTATTAAAGTAGGTGGAAGAATAAGTGTGATTACCTTCCATTCCTTAGAGGACAGACTTACTAAGACTATTTTTAAAGAAGCTTCATCTTTACCAAACTTACCGCCAAACTTGCCGGTCATACCTGCAGGAATGGAGCCAATGTTAAAGCTAGTTACTAAAAAGCCTATTTTGCCGTCTGAGGCTGAGCTAGAAGTTAATAATCGTTCAAGATCTGCTAAGCTACGAATTGTGGAAAAACTAATCGAAAAGGGAAGTGTTTAAATGGCTTTACGTAATTACCAATCCGAACCATACATAGCTAGGCCTTCTTTTCCGGAGCAACCACCACAACCAAAGAAGCCAGCAATACAGAAAAGTAAAATATTTTCAAAAGGTGAAAAAGTTTTGTTTTTAGGTTTATTAAGCATTGTTACTATTCTGTCTTTAATGATTGTCCAAACTCAATCAACTGTAAGAGCAACTACAAAGGATATATCCTTACTAGAACAACAAATAGATACTACTTCAAAAGAAAATACAGACTTGTCCATACAAGTGCGTGAATTATCTACCTATGATCGAATTTGGAAAAAGGCGGAGGAACTCGGCTTGAAACTAAATGAGCAAAATGTAAAGGTAGTACCAGGACAATGAATAAGAAATTTCGTTTTCAATGGGGAGCCTTTCTAATGTTTTTACTTTATGGAGGGCTCTTTTTTGTATTACTTAGCCGCTTCGTATTTATTCAAGTGACAGGAACAGCAGAAGGACAGTCTTTGGCAACTAAGGCAGAATCTAAATATAATAGAGTTCAAGAAATTCCAGCGAGCAGAGGAGAAATTCTAGATCGCAATGGGGAAGTCATCGCTGAAGATACACTTAGTTATAAAATGATTGCAGTTACTAGGGAAGATGTATCTAACAACAGTTCTATTCCTCGTCATGTAGTAGATCCAGGGGATACAGCAAACATACTTGCTGAATATATAGACCTCCCACAGGAAGAAATACTAGAAATATTGAACAATGGAATAGAAAAGGACAAGTATCAGGTAGAGTTTGGGAAAGCTGGACGGGATTTAAGTCACCAAAAAATGTTAGAGATTAAGAGTTTAGAATTACCTGGAATTATGTTTATCCAGGATTTAAAAAGATTATATCCTAACGGCACTTTTGCTTCTCATTTAATCGGATTTGCTTTAAAGGAAGAAACAGAGGATGGCAAATCTAAAGCGGTTGGTAAAATGGGACTAGAATATATTTACGACAAAGCACTAACTGGGACACCAGGAAAAGTGGAATATCAAAGCGACACAAAAGGGTTTTTACTTCCTAAGGCAGACAAAATGGTCACAGATGCACAAGACGGCTATAACATTCATTTAACACTAGATAAAACGATAGAAAACTTTCTAGAAGATGCTATGAATAAAGCAGAAGAAAAGTATAAGCCAGAAAAAATGACAGCAATCGTTGCAAATGCTAAAACTGGAGAGATTTTAGCGATGTCTCAAAGGCCAACATTTGAACCTAATACACGCGAAGGATTATCAACTAACTGGTTAAATGAAGCAATAGAGCAAACAATAGAACCAGGTTCCACGATGAAGATTTTTACACTTGCCTCTGCAATAGAGGAGGGTGTCTGGAATCCAAATGAAAAATTTAAATCGGGTACTTATAAAGTGTTTGACCGTACAATTAGAGACCATAACAATGGGTTAGGTTGGGGACAAATTTCATATTTAGAGGGTTTCCAAAGGTCTTCTAACGTTTCTATGGCTTTTTTACTAAATAAGATTGGCGATGAAACCTTTATAGAGTATATTCGTCGTTTTGGTTTTGGGCAGCCCACGGGTATAGACCTTCCAAATGAAGCAGCTGGAATTGTAAATGATAAATATCCTATCAATAGAGTTACCACTACCTATGGGCAGGGAGTAACTGTAACGCCAATTCAAATGGTTCAAGCTATGACAGCTATTGCAAATGAAGGTACTATGATGCAACCATTTGTTATTGATAAAATTGTAAATCCCAATACAGGCGAAATTATCGAAGACAATGAACCAGTTGAAAAGAAATCTCCAATTTCAGCTAGTACTGCAAATCAGGTGAAGGACATTTTAGAAAGTACAGTTACTTCGGATCATGGAACTGCCCAACGATTCAAGCTAGAAGGATATACTTCTGCAGGTAAAACTGGTACAGCTCAAATTCCAAAAGGTGATGGTTCCTATTTATGGGGGAGACAATTATTCCTATACTCATTCTTAGGTATGGCGCCGGTAGAGGACCCACAGTTAATAGTTTATGTAGCAGTTCATAAACCTAAGATTAAAGATACGGAAGTAGGTTCTCAGCCAGTAGCAGAGATATTTAATTCCGTTACAGAAAGTAGCTTAAAGTATTTAAACATAGAACCTGAAAATCTTGAATTGTCTAAGCCTATTACAATGCCAGATTTAGTTGGAAAAAATTTGGTTGATATCCAAATGGATTTAGAAGCACAAGGCTTGAAAACTGTTATAATTGGTCAGGCGGATAAGGTTGTTGAACAATATCCTAAGGCGGGTACTTCAGTTATTTCTAAAGGAACGGTCTTTGTTAAAGGTAGTGGGGAAATACAGCTTCCTAACTTTAATGGTTGGTCTAAAAGAAATCTAATGATTTATAAGTCACTTTCTGGACTACCTATTGAAATAATTGGTGATGGTTATGTTTCTAAGCAAAGTTTAACAGCAGGATCAATTGTTACAAGCGAGACACCGATAGTTGTTCAACTATCTACTCCTCAGGAAGTAGCTGATCCAGTCGTAGAAAAAGAAGAAACAGAAGAAGTCGAAGAAACAGAGCAACTACCACAAGACTAGAAGAGTGATAGAATAGTTACTGACGTTTTTTCATAAGCTATCTAAAACGGGCTAAAGGAGAAAACTTTATATCTAAACTTAAGCAAGTTATTCGATTACGGATGATATGGATTATCACGCTTCTGTTGTTTATAGCGGTAGCAGGAAAGCTTATTCAGCTTCAGTTTGTCCAATTTGAGGAACTAACTACTAAAGCGAAGGAAAGTTGGGACAGAGAATTACCCTATGCTTCCGAGAGGGGTAATATACTCGATAGAAATGGTGAGGTAATTGTTGGGAATAGGCTATCACCAACTCTATTTTATATGCCATCTCAAAACAAAGAGCCTGACAAGGTTGCAGAAGAGATAGCTCCACTATTAGAGGTAGAAGAGCAAAAATTATACGACCAAATTAACAAAAGAGCATATCTTGTTAAAATAGCTCCTGATGGAAAAAATATTACCTCTGATTTGGCTATGCAAATTCAAGATAAAAATATTAAAGGATTGTATGCTGGGATTGACTATGTAAGAGATTACCCGCATGGCAGAATGTTGTCCAGATTACTTGGTTTTACTGGATATGATGCACAGGGACTTGCTGGGATTGAATATCAATACGATTCCGTACTGAAGGGGAAAGAATCAGCCATTCGTATGTTTACGGATGCAAAGGGGATTCCACTTCCCCATGTAGATGACGGCTGGAAAAATGGACAAAATGGCAACCATGTTCAGCTGACTATTGATATGAAGATACAGACTGTTGTAGAAAGAGAACTGTCTCAAGCTATGGACAAATATGAAGCTACTCAAGGTATTGCTATAGTAATGAATCCAAACAACGGGGAAATTCTTGCGCTTGCTTCCGCACCGAACTTTGATCCGTCCTCCTATCAAGAAGTCGATTCTACTGTTTATAATCGTAACTTACCAGTTTGGATGACTTTTGAGCCAGGATCTACATTTAAAATTATTACATTGAGCGCAGCCTTAGAAGAAAATGTGGTGGATTTAGACAATGATCATTTCCATGATGCAGGTTATACGATAGTAGAGGGTGCGAGATTGCGATGCTGGAAGCGTCAAGGACATGGCAGTCAGACATTTTTGGAGGTTGTTGAAAATTCCTGCAACCCAGGCTTCATAGAATTAGGCAGAAGAGTTGGACCTGATAAGCTTTCAGAGTACATTAAAAAATTTGGTTTTGGTCAATCCACTGGTTCTGGAATGGCTGGAGAATCCTCGGGTATTCTATTTAGCAAGGATGCATACGGACCTGTCGAACATGCTACGACTTCTTTTGGTCAAGGTATCTCTGTAACACCAATCCAACAAGTACAGGCAGTGGCAGCTGCTATTAATGGCGGTTATCTATATAAGCCATATATCGTAAAAAATATATTGGATGGAGAAACAAAAGAAGTTTTATCGAAAGCTGAACCGGAGATGAAAACTCAAGTAATTTCGGAGGCTACATCTCAAAAGGTTCGTGAGGCTCTTGAACATGTTGTGGCCCATGGATCTGGAAGAAATGCTTATCGAGACCAATTGCGTATCGGTGGAAAAACTGGGACTGCACAAAAGGTTCAAAACGGTCGATACATGGAAGGGGAATATATTGTTTCTTTCATTGGTTTCGCGCCAGCTGATAACCCAGAGCTTATTGTATACGTGGCGATTGATAATCCTAAACATAGCACACAGTTCGGAGGAGTTATAGCAGCGCCAATTGTTGGTCAAATAATTGAAGATTCACTTGAAGTTACTGGCAGTGGTACTCAGCTAGAAAAAGATTACAGATGGGGTGACGTCCAAACTGTTAGAGTTCCTGACTTAGTAGGTACCAAAAGAAAAGAAATTACATCTTATATGTATCCATTTAAAATTGTTTGGCACGGGGATGGGGATGAAATTTTAACCCAATTACCTAAAGAAAACAGTCTTATTCCGTTAGATGGGACGATACATGTTTACACAAAATAAAAATAACTATAGTACATTCGTAAATAGTTGTGCGTATTTAAGGAGATTTTTTTATGACATTGTCTACAACGATTATTACACTTATTGTTAGCTTTCTAGTATCTGTTTTACTTGCCCCGATTATTATTCCTTATCTAAGAAAAATGAAATTTGGGCAGAGTATTAGAGAAGAGGGCCCAGAGTCTCATCAGAAAAAAGCTGGTACACCTACAATGGGAGGATTAATATTTTTAATCTCCATTATTGTGACAACGCTTGCCATTTCCTTTATTTTTGACAAAATTACTACTCAATCCATTGTATTACTATTAATATTAGTTGGATTTGGATTAATAGGTTTCTTGGATGACTTTATAAAAGTAGTTTTAAAACGAAATTTAGGTTTGACTTCATGGCAAAAGCTAATCGGTCAAATCATTGTAGCGATTATCGGCTACTTCTTATTAAAATTAGGACCATTTGATACATCCTTGTCTATACCGTGGACAGATATTAGATTCTCATTAGGTCAATTTTATGTGGCTTTTTTAGTCTTCTGGCTAGTTGGTTTCTCCAACGCAGTAAATCTATCGGATGGACTAGATGGCTTAGTATCTGGTACAGCATCAGTGTCATTCGCTACTTTCGGTGTACTTGCATTAATCTACGAACAAACAGACATAGCAATTTTCACATTTAGTGTAGCAGGTGCTTTGCTAGGCTTCCTGTTGTTCAATAAAAACCCAGCAAAGGTATTTATGGGTGATACTGGTTCTCTTGCTTTAGGTGGAGCATTAGCAATGGTATCTATTCTTGTAAAACAAGAAATTCTTTTACTTATAGTGGGGATTATATTTGTAATAGAAACTTTATCGGTTATTTTACAAGTTATCAGCTTTAAAACAACTGGAAAGCGAATATTTAAGATGAGTCCTATTCATCATCACTTTGAATTGTCTGGCTGGAGTGAGCGTAAAGTTGTAACGACCTTTTGGGCAATTAACTTTATTTCGGCAATGATTGTAGTAATCATGGAGGTAATGTAAATTGAATCAGCTACCATTTGTGTATCATAAAAAAATTCTCGTGCTAGGCTTAGCCAAAAGCGGAACAGCTGCTGCGGAAATCCTACATGACTTAGGAGCATTTGTAACGGTCAATGACTCCAAGCCTTTTGAACAAAATGAAAACGCTCAATATCTCCTATCTAAAGGCTTGACTGTAATTTGTGGGAGCCATCCAGAGGACTTATTGGACGAAGGGTTTAGCTTGATAGTAAAAAATCCAGGAATTCCTTATACAAATTCTGTGGTTGCAGAAGCTATTAAAAGAAATATTCCTGTCTGGACAGAGGTAGAGCTTGCTTATCGTATTAGTGAAGCTCCAATAATAGGTATCACAGGATCGAATGGTAAAACTACTACTACAACACTTATTTATGAAATGCTTGCACACGCTCATAAACAGCCATTAATCGCTGGTAATATTGGTACGGTTGCCTCTGGGGTAGCTAAAACGGCGACTAAGGAAAATAACATTGTAATGGAATTATCTTCCTTCCAATTAATGGGAACTGAACTATTGAAACCTAAAATAGCTGTGCTAATGAATTTATATGAGGCGCATTTAGACTATCATAAAACCTATAAGGAATACACCGATGCTAAATTCAATATTACTAAGAAACAAGATGATTCCGATTGGTTTGTTTATAATGGTGAACAAAAAATTGTTAAAGATTATGCAGAAAAAAGCTTAGCACAAAAGGTTCCTTTTTACGTGAGTAAAAAAACAACCGAAGGAATAAGTGCAGACGATCAGTATATATACTGGAATGGGGTGGAGCTTTTCGAACGCTCTATCATTGCTCTTCGCGGAAAGCATAATTTAGAAAATGTGTTAGCTGCAACTGCAACCGCTATATTGTTAGATTGCTCTTTAGAAAGCATCAAGGCAGTATTGCAATCCTTCCAAGGTGTCAAACATCGTACACAATTTGTTTTAGAATCTAATGGACGTAAATATTACAATGATTCTAAGGCAACAAATACGCTGGCTACTAAAAGTGCTTTAGCAGGCTTTACAGAGCCAGTAGTATGGATTGCTGGTGGGGTAGATAGAGGGCATTCCTTTGATGAACTTATTCCTTATCTTCCAAATGTCCGTGCTTTAGTACACTTTGGTGAAACTAGTGAAAGGCTCCAAAAGTTTGGTGAGGAGAACAACATTCCTTTTGTCAAAAAAGTGTCTAATTTGAAGGACGCTACAAGCTTAGCTGTAGAAGTCTCCCAAAAAGGTGATGTTGTTCTACTTTCGCCAGCTTGTGCAAGCTGGGATCAATATGAAAGCTTTGAACTGCGAGGAGATGAATTCATCGAAATCGTAAAGGCGTTATCGACAAGTTGAAAGGATGAAATAATCGAAAGATAAAAGAAAGTTATTATTCTTATCGTCTGTATTATTTTTATCTATTATCGGTATTTTGTTTGTACACTCTGCTGGCTCTTATTGGAGCGAGGTACATTATCAAGGACAAACACCGTTTGCTTTAAAACAAGGAATGTACCTAATAGTGGGAGTAGCCGGAGCATTTTTTATTCAAAATAAATCATTTTTGCGGCTTACCACATTTTGGCACGTTTTATATATCATATCGGTGGTATTGCTTATAGGGGTACTGATCCCAGGTATCGGTGTTGTACGGAATGGATCGCAAAGTTGGATATCACTTGGTTTCACAAATTTTCAGCCTGCGGAATTATCCAAAATTGCAGTGTTAGGAGTTTTAGCGCTAGCTTTAGCAAAAGAGCCTAAAAACAAAGGCAAACTATATATGAGAAGTGCTTTGTTGCTTTTGCTTCCAATTGGGCTTATTATGGTTCAGCCTGACTTTGGTTCAGCATTTGTATTAGTAGTAGCAGTCTTCATGCTTCTATTCGTTGCAGGACTTCCTTTAAAATTTTTCTTTGCTATTGGTTTGTCAGGTGTAATCGGTTTAGCTGCCCTAATTATTTCTGCCCCGTATAGGCTAGTTCGTATCCAAGCCTTTTTAGACCCTTGGAAAGACCCTCTTGGTTCTGGGTTTCAAGCTATTCAATCCTTATTAGCGATTGGTCCAGCAGGTTTGTTTGGTTTTGGATATGGTAACAGCCGCCAGAAATTCTTATACTTACCAGAGCCACAAAATGATTTCATTTTCTCTATCTTGTTAGAGGAAACAGGGTTTATAGGTGGGTTGATTGTTATTATGGCCTTTGTTGTCTTTTTCACAACCAGCTATACAATGGCGGCGCGAGCAAAGACACGAGAGGCTCAATTAGTGATAGTCGCATTAACATCCTTGCTTGTAGTACAGACATTTTTAAATATGGGTGTTGTGACAGGCTTACTTCCGGTAACAGGGGTAACGTTACCTTTCATCAGTTACGGAGGGTCATCCTTAGTCATGACTTGGGGAATTATTGGAATTATTTTGAATTTGGCAAACACATCTGGTACAGAAGGGAGGCGGTAGAATGGAAAAAATCATCGATATTGAAGATCGTATACCCACTTTAAAAGAAAAAAGAAGACGTAGAACAAATAAAAAATTTTCCATTCTACTTTTTCTCTTTATCTTTACACTGCTCGTTGTTTTGTACTTCCAATCATCCTATAGTCAAATACAACAAATAGATTTGGAAGGATCTAATCTTTTCTCTAAAGAAGAATATATTAAACAGACAGGTTTGACGATTGGGGACTCTATGTGGAGCTTCAAGGAAAAAGATATAGAAGAAGCTTTAGAGAAAAGTGATTGGGTTGAAAATGTACAAGTTAAAAGGAAATGGCTTTCCAGCATACATATCCAGGTAGAAGAATATAAACAGGTTGGATATGTGGAAAGCGAGAATACTCTTCAAATAGTATTGGAGAATGGCAAAACGATAGCTCCAGAAGGACATATTGTTCCAATGGAGGGACCTATTATCACAGGATTCGAAAACGAAAAGATTCGATTACGTCTAATAAAAGAACTTAAAAAAATGAAAAATGAAGTATTATTGACGATTTCTCAAATAAGTTATGTACCGAAAGAGAATGACAAATATTCCATTCAGGTATACATGAATGACGGGAATGAAGTACAAGCCTTGATTCCATCTTTTTCGGAAAAAATGAATTACTACCCTTCGATAGTTTCGCAACTAAATCCAGATCAAAAGGGCGTAATCGATATGGAGGTAGGTTCATTTTTTGAACCTTATGTAGAGGTTTTTAACGAGACAACTGATGAGGAGGCGATTGAAGATGAAGAAGAGGAGACTCCTTAATGTCCCTTTTCGAGGACGAATTCTGATTTCGCTGGTTAGTTTAGTTTTAGGTTTCATTCTAGCTTATTCCTACAGTTTGGCTTCTGCTGATAAAGAAACGGGCGGAAATAGCGATTATTCACTTGAGCTTGAAAAGTATAGGGAAAAGCTGATTGATCAGAAAGAAATGAACAAGGAATTAACAGAAGAAATAAATACAAAACAGCAAGAGATTAGAGAATATGAAAAATCGTTTGTGGAAAGTGAAGAAAGTGTTGAGGAGTTAGTAAAGGAGGCAGAGATGCTTCGTTTGTTAATGGGGGATATGCAGTCGCAAGGAAAAGGATTATCCATTTCGTTGCAGGATGGTGAATATAATCCCTCACAGGAAAATCCAAATGATTATATTGTTCATGAAAGTCACATATTCAAAGTGATAAATGAGTTAAAAATATCCGGCGCCGAGGCCATTTCTATTAATGGACAAAGGCTCCATGCACAATCGTACATAAGCTGTACTGGTCCTGTAATTACCGTGGATGGTAGAGCATTTCCTGCTCCTTTTGTTATAGAGGTAGTTGGAGATCCAAAGGTTTTACTAGCCTCTGTAAATTTAGGTGGTGGTGTTGTCGATCAATTAACAAGTGACAATATTGTAGTTACAGTAGAAGAAAAAAGTAAAATAGTCATGCCTGCTTTGCGAGGTGACCAAAATTAACAAAGGTGAAGGAGGCCGAATACATGAAAAAAACCGTCTATATTCGGTTTACTATAATTTTGTTAATCGTTGGTTTTATGATAGCAGTTCAATATAATACAGTAAAAGACCCAGAAACCCGTGATACACGAGATGTATGGGAAATACGACAAGAGCTAGCCACGGAAACACAGTTACATTCAGAACTGTTGTCAGAGGTTCGCGTTTTAGAGGAAACAGTAGGTAAGTATGAAAATATGGTCAATGCTAGTCCTGAAGTAGCTCTAAATGAAACAATTAAACAGTTAAAGCAAGAAATTGGTTTAGATGCGTTTAAAGGGCCAGGGCTGTCCATTACAATTGAGCCTTCTATAGAGAGTATGATTGTAGGAGAACAAATAGAAGAGATTTCTCCAGATTTGTTAATAAGACTCATAAACGAAATTAATCGTTTTAAAGCAGAAGCAGTAGAGGTGGATGGAAAACGGATTATTTATTCCACAGCTATTCGTGATGTAAATGGCAGGACTACTGTGAATAACCTGGCTATCAAAAAGGCCCCCTTCACCATTAAAATTGGGACGCTATCATTTGAGGATGCGAAAAAAATGTATAACCAGTTAGAAGCATCCCCTATCGGCGATGATTTCTATATAGATAATTTGAGACTGACAATAGGTCAACCTGAAAATATCATTACAATACCAGCGTTTGACCAGTCTGTAAATATGCAATTTTTACAAGAAGTTCCAGGGGGAGAGTAGTATTATGTGGTTGCCGTTTTTAGGTTTATTACTTGGGATTTCACTTGGTTTAATGACTGATATTCAAATTCCAGAAATATATGAGAGCTATCTATCCATTGCTGTTTTAGCAGCACTAGATACTTTGTTTGGTGGAATACGAGCACAATTACAGCATGTTTACGATGACAAAGTATTTGTTTCAGGTTTCTTCTTTAATATTGCATTAGCAGCTGCACTTGCGTTTCTGGGAGTTCATTTAGGAGTAGATTTATATTTAGCGGCAATCTTTGCTTTTGGAGTTCGACTGTTTCAAAATATTGCTGTAATTCGTCGAATTTTATTAACTAAATGGGCAGAAAGAACAAAAAGATAATGATTTAAGTGTCAATTTACTATTTGTTTAGAAAATTTTAGACTTTATATGTTTTTTACAATAGAATAATAAATAAAGAGTTATTAGGAGGTGCCACGGGTGAATCAATCAGAATTGTACGTATCATTGGATATTGGATCGTCTTCCATTAAAGTATTAATAGGCGAAATGAGTGATGACTCGCTGCATGTAATAGGAGTAGGAAATGTTAAATCGAACGGTATACGAAAAGGCACCATTGTTGATATAGATGCAACTGTTCAATCCATTAAAAAGGCCGTTGGTGAGGCTGAGAGAATGATAGGGATGTCCATTCAAGAAATTGTGCTAGGTATACCCGCTAATTTAGCAAATATACAAAATGTCAAAGGTGTAGTAGCTGTCAATCGTGAGGACAGAGAAATAACAGATGCTGATTTAGATCGTGTATTAGAATCTGCACAGGTAATGTCTATCCCACCAGAAAGAGAACTTATTAACATAGCTCCAAAACAATTTATCGTGGATCACTTAGAAGAGATTAAAGACCCTCGAGGCATGATTGGTACTCGTCTTGAATTGGACGGTATAATGATGACTACATCAAAAACAATTTTACATAACGTTCTACGATGTGTGGAAAGAGCTGGTCTTCAAATTAGAGAGATTTACTTACAACCTTTGGCAGCAGGACATTTTGCATTAACAGAAGATGAAAAGAATCACGGAACCGCTTATATTGACATAGGTGGAGGTTCTACAACCATTGCTATTTTCAGAGAAGGGCATTTAGTTAATACTTCTGTTATACCTGTAGGTGGTGACCATATTACTAAAGATTTATCGATTGTGTTGAAAACACCAACTGAACAAGCGGAAATGATAAAATTAAGATATGGACATGCCTTTTACGATGATGCTTCAGATGATGAGTTGTTTGAAGTACCAGTTATTGGAGCAGACATGAAAGAACAATATTCCCAACGTTATATTGCCGAAATTATCGGTGTGCGCTTAGAGGAATTGTTCGAGTTAATCTTAGAAGAATTCTACCGCATGGGCTTGCAAGATCTACCGGGTGGAGTAGTAATTACCGGCGGTGTAGCTAAGCTTGAAGGTATTGGTCAATTAGCGAGACATATATTACAATCACGTGTCCGCCTATATACACCAGATTATATCGGCGTTAGGGAACCACAATATACAACAGCTGTTGGCCTTATAAGATATGCCTATAAAGAAGATCTTTTCTATGGTAAAATTGGCAATAGCCATGCATTATCTCAAACGGCACACAATGAAGTAGTAGCAAGTACTAAAAAACAAAAACAACCACAAAAAAATGCAAACAATGAGAACAAAGAGAGTGCAATGAGTAAAGCGAAGAAACTGTTTGACAAGTTCTTTGAATGAAAAAACTTTATCATAGTTGAAAGATATAGGAGGCAATAGCATGTTAGAATTTGAAACAAATGAAGATCAATTAGCAATTATTAAAGTTATTGGAGTAGGTGGCGGCGGTAACAACGCAGTAAATCGAATGATTGAACATGGAGTTCAAGGTGTAGACTTTATTGCGGTTAATACAGATGCTCAAGCTCTTAACATGTCAAAAGCCGAAGTAAAGCTACAAATCGGAGGCAAGCTGACTCGTGGGCTTGGTGCAGGAGCTAACCCAGAAGTAGGAAAAAAAGCAGCAGAAGAAAGCAAAGAGTTAATCGAAGAAGCGCTTAGAGGAGCAGACATGGTTTTCGTTACTGCTGGTATGGGTGGAGGAACCGGTACTGGAGCTGCACCTGTAATCGCTCAAATCGCTCGTGATTTAGGGGCTTTGACTGTCGGAGTAGTTACACGTCCATTTACATTTGAAGGCCGTAAACGCTCTACACAGGCTGTAGGCGGGATTGGTATGATGAAGGAAGCTGTCGATACGTTAATCGTTATTCCTAATGACCGTCTATTAGAAATCGTAGACAAAAATACTCCGATGCTTGAAGCATTTAGAGAAGCTGATAACGTTCTTCGTCAAGGGGTTCAAGGTATCTCTGACTTAATCGCTGTTCCTGGTCTTATAAACCTCGACTTTGCTGACGTTAAAACTATTATGTCCAATAAAGGAGCAGCACTTATGGGTATAGGTATCTCTGCTGGAGAGAATCGTGCTGCAGAGGCTGCTAAAAAAGCAATCTCAAGCCCATTACTTGAAACTTCTATTGACGGAGCTACAGGTGTTTTAATGAATATTACAGGTGGATCTAACCTTTCTCTATTTGAGGTACAAGAAGCTGCGGACATTGTAGCATCTGCGTCTGATGAGGAAGTTAACATGATTTTCGGTTCTGTAATCAATGATAATCTGAAGGATGAAATCGTAGTAACAGTTATTGCAACAGGTTTTAACGAAGAAGTGATTACACAAAAACAACCAAGAGGGACAGGCTTTGGAGCTGCACGTGCACAACAGGCAGCTACAACTCCACACCGTGAAACTAGAAAAGAAGAACCACAGCCACAACAGCCTTCTTTTCAACAAGAACGTCCAAATCCAACTCATCATCAACAAGACGATGCGTTAGATATTCCAACATTCTTGCGTAATCGTAATCGTAGAAGCTAATCTAAACGTTTCTAGATAAAAAGCAATCACCATTAATGGTGGTTGCTTTTTTGTGTTTAATAAAGAATATTAAATGGCCAAAAAAATATAGAAAGATGCATTCTTTAATCATTACTATCTTTTAGGAAGATATTATTGAAGAAAATAATATCAGAATCAGCAAGTATACGTCCTTGGGCCGACATTTATGACCGGATAGAAAATTTTATGACCATTCAAGAGATATTTAAAGTCGAATAACAATTAAATAACCTTTCACTTATTTTTTGCATATTTAGTCTTCTTTCTCTTCTTAAAAGTCTCTTATTTATTAGCTACAATCGTTACTTATTTAATATTTACTTATGGGATTTTGTCGTTTAAAAAATTTACTTTTGGACGTTCCTTTGACAAATTTCTTATAAATTGGGTGTTAAGCTTTTATCAAAAGGAGGAGAGCTATGTACGCAGAAGTTATGATTGCAACAAACACATTTTTCAACTATACCGTTTTAGCGTTTGCAAACAGAATTGGCTGGATTGAAAACCAAAAAAGATACCTGCTTCTGTCGGCCTTTGTTGCGGGAGTGATAACAGTTGTTTTTTCAAATCATTTCAGTACGCTATTTTTAACTTTCTTTCTCATGATAGGAATAGCATTCTGGAAAAAAAGGACACAAATCGTCAAGGCTATTACATTAACTTTACTCGCAAGTATTTTTGCAGGTGGATTACTTACAGCCATTGCCCCTATGTACAGTAACGCTAGCAATTCATTCATGATTCTTAACTATGCAGTTATTGCTACAGGTGGTCTATACCTTCTTACTAAACATGTATTGCACCTTCATATCTCACAAACGGAAAGAGAACTTATTTATCCTTCAAGCATCAGGCTATTCGATCAAACTAAAGAACTCATATTATTTATCGATTCGGGAAACGTATGCACGGAGCCTCTTTCTAATGATCCAGTACATTTTATAGCCGCAGAAGCTCTCAAACCAATCCTTCCAGATATTCTTTATGAAGTGATTAATAGCTGGGATAGTACGCATTACAAAGGTTTGGATATGCTTCCAAAAGAATATGCCAGCAAAGTACGTTTAATACCGATTGCTACAGTGCAGAAAGAGAAGTCGTGGGTTATAGGTATTAAATATGAAGAATGGATTGTTAACGATCAACCATTACCAAAAGGTTATATTGTTTTAACTAGAGGCAAGGACAAATTTCCTCATGAAGCAGATGGGATATTGCATAGTTCCACTTACTATCATCTTAAAAAAAGGAGTGTTAAATAATGATATTAAATTTGCTACGTCGATTTTACTTTTGGATTCTCTCGTTTAAAAGAAAGGGAGTCCATTATATTGGTGGAAGTGAGTCGCTGCCAAAACCATTGACGAGAGATGAGGAACGTGAAATGTTGTTAGCCTTTATGGATGGAGATGAGCATGCTAGAGACGTATTAATCGAAAGAAATTTACGATTAGTTGTATATATTGCAAGAAGGTTTGATCAAACAAACACTAACATAGAAGATTTGATAAGCATTGGTTCAATTGGTCTTATAAAAGCAGTTGAAACATTTAATTTAGATAAAGGAATTAAACTGGCTACCTATGCTTCTAGATGTATAGAAAACGAAATTCTCATGCATTTAAGAAAAACAAATCGTATGAAATCAGAGGTTTCCTTTGATGAACCATTGAATTCTGATTCGGATGGAAATGAATTATTACTATCTGATATTTTAGGTACAAGCGAGGATTTAATCATCGAGGATGTAGAAAAAAAATTAGAGAGACAGCATGTTTTTGAAGCAATTAACTTATTGGGAAATCGAGAGAAATATATTATGCAATGCAGATTCGGACTCAATGGACAAGAGGAAATGACACAAAAAGAGGTTGCGGATCATCTCGGAATTTCACAGTCATATATATCACGTTTAGAGAAAAAAATCATATTAGATTTAAAAGAAGTGTTGAACGAGCCAATCGCCTAATGGGTGAAATTGGATAGCCGAGCTCGGAATAATCTTTTAACCTCAGGACAAACTGACTAAGAACTATTAAAAAGTCCGGAGGAAGAACTATGACGAGAACAAAAGTAGAATTATGCGGCATTGACACATCAAAGCTTCCTTTACTATCCCATGAAGAAATGAAAGCATTATTTATACGTTTACAGGGTGGAGAAGAATCAGTTAAAGATGAATTAGTTATGGGTAATTTAAGACTAGTTTTAAGTCTAGTTCAACGATTCGCATATAGAGGAGAACAGGCGGACGATTTGTTTCAAGTCGGCTGTATAGGATTAATTAAGTCCATTGAAAATTTTGATTTAAAACATAATGTTCGGTTTTCTACGTATGCGGTGCCTATGATTATAGGGGAGATAAAAAGGCATCTACGTGACCATCATTCTGTACGTGTTTCTCGTTCTTTAAGAGATATCGCTTACAAGGCGATGAAAGCGAAAGAACAATATATTAACGAACATCTGGAAGAACCGACATTAGAAGATTTATCAAAAATATTAGAAATTCCTGTTGAAGATATATTACTTTCTTTAGACGCTATTCAAGACCCTGTTTCCCTACAAGAACCTATTTTTAGTGATGGGGGAGATGCTATCTATATGATGGACCAATTATGTGATAATGATGTATCGGAAGATCAGTGGGTAACATATTTCACCGTAAAGGAAAGCTTTCAGAATTTAGATTCTAGACAGCGAAAAATTCTAACGAAGAGAATTTATTTTGGTGCTACCCAAACAGAAATAGCTACAGACTTGGGATTATCCCAGGCTCAAATATCACGTTTAGAAAAAAGTGCGTTATCTACTATTCAAAGCCAGTTAAATCCAAAGTAACTTAAAAAACAAATTGACGCTTTTTCTTCATTCGAAAAAGCGTTTTTTTCTATTTTCATGAATATACTAAGAAAAAGGGAGGGAACTGATGAAATTTTCAGATGCACAGCAAAAAGAAGTCATCGAGGCAAACTCCGGCCAATTGCTAGGGTTTATAGTAGACGCTGAAATAGACAAAGAAACAGGTTTTATAACTTCTTTTATAGTGGAAACTAATGGGGCATACCCCACATTTTTTAATAAAAAAAGAGAAACTAAAAAAATTGACATACAAAATATAGCGATAATTGGAAAAGATGTAATAATCGTTTCAAAAAACCGAGAATAGGTACTGTTCTTTATTGATAAAACGCCATTTCATTGATACAATGAACAAAACAAAAGATGAAGAGTTGGTTTTATATGTCAAATGTTAAAAGTAATTTAATCAGTATCCAAAAGAATATAGAAAAATCTTGCGTACGAGCTAATCGAAATATAAAGGATGTAACTCTGATCGCAGTTACAAAAGAAGTTTCTGTAAAGCGGACAGAGGAAGTTATACAAAATGAAATTTTACATCTTGGTGAGAATCGACCAGAAGGATTAATGAAAAAAATTGAAGCTATTTCAGCTGATGTTAAATGGCACTACATAGGCTCTTTACAAACTAGAAAAGTAAAATCGGTTATTAATGAGATAGATTACTTGCACTCTTTAGACCGGAAAAGCTTAGCTGACGAAATTGAAAAAAGAGCAAGCACAGTGAAAGATTGCTTTGTTCAGGTAAATGTTTCGAAGGAAGAGTCTAAGCATGGCCTTTCTTTAGAAGAAGCCGAGTTATTTATTGATGAACTTAAAGACTATTCTCGAATACGTGTTGTTGGTCTTATGACAATGGCACCTAATACGGATGATGATTCGCTTATAAGACAGGTTTTCAGTGATTTAAAAAAGCTACAAACGAGAATAGCTGCAAAACAACAGCCTCATGCTCCTTGTACAGAATTATCTATGGGTATGTCTGGAGATTATGAAATTGCTATTGAAGAAGGAGCAACATTTGTAAGAATAGGAACTGCATTAGTCGGTAAAGACAAGGAGGATGAATGAGTATGAAAAATTGGGTAAAAAACTTTTTCTATTTAGAAGAGGATGAAGATACATCTGTTCCACAACAACAGCAAAGACCACAGCAGCAGCCTGTAGAACCTCAACAAATAAAACAACAGCCTGTTAAGTCTTACGCTAAGGAACGAAAATTCAATACTGCTCCTAAGGAAACTGCTGCAACCAATCTTGTAAGTATACAAAATATGCAAAAATCCTCTAAGGTAATCTTAATCGAGCCAAGAGTATATGCGGAGGCGCAAGATATTTCTGAGCATTTAAAGAATAAAAAAGCCGTTATAGTTAATTTGCAACGAATCGATAAGGAACAAGGAATCCGAATAATCGACTTTCTAAGTGGAACAGTATATGCTTTAGGTGGAGACATTCAACGAATTGGAACAGATATTTTCCTATGTGCTCCTGATTCCGTAGAAGTTGCAGGTTCGATTTCAGATTATTACTATAACGATCTAGATTAATAGAGGAGTTACTTACAATGGATTTAATATTAGTTTTGTTAGCTCAATTAGTACAAATATACTCATTTGCATTGATTATTTATATCTTTATGTCGTGGGTACCCAATGTGCGTGAATCTGCAATAGGGCAGTTTTTAGGGAAAATATGTGAGCCCTATTTAGAGCCATTTCGCAAAATCATTCCACCAATCGGTATGATTGATATTTCTCCGATTGTAGCTATTTTTGTTTTAAATATAGCTATGAGAGGAATTTTATCTTTAGGTCAATTCATTTAACCTCACATTAGTGAGGTTTTTTTGTAGGAGCAAGTGGCTCTTATCGATAAAACCAATGCCAAGCGCGCTTAAAGGGTAAACAAAGACTTTGATCCATGTCTTATTGGAAAAGTATCCCTGCAAGGATGCTAGCGTGTTTTCTTACTATAAATTTCAGCGAGGTCTCAGCAGTATGGAACATCTATTACAGCATTTTAGAAAAGAAGAGCAACCATTTATTGAACAAACCACTAATATGATGCGCGAAGTTGAAGATCGTTATGCTCCAAGGCTAACTGATTTTCTAGATCCTAGGCAGCAGTTTATTTTAAATTCTGTGCGCGGACAATATGATTCTATTGAGTCAAGTGCAGCAGGAGCATTAGAAGATGCTGAAAGAAGAAGAGTACTTCTATATCCGTCATATTTTGAACCAACAGAAGAAGATTATAATATGACTGTAGTTGAAGTAAAATATCCTCAAAAGTTTGTTACCTTAAAGCATAAAGACGTGCTTGGCTCGATGATGTCCCTAGGAATTGACCGGAGTAAATTTGGAGACATTCGAGTGGAGGAAGGCTCGATTCAATTTGTTGTTGCTACAGAGGTTTTAGATTATGTGAGGGCGAATTTTGTTGGGATTGGAAAAGTGAAGGTTCATATCGAAGTAGTAGATGACTCTTCCAATTATTTCAGACAACACGAGGAATGGGTATCAGAAAATCACACGGTGAGTTCTTTAAGGCTAGATACTGTTATTTCATCTATTTTCAATATATCTAGACAAAAATCTGCTTCTCTTATTCAAAGTGGTAAAGTAAAGGTCAATTGGACTGAAAAAGACCAACCGTCTATGGAATTACAAGAGCTAGATATGATTTCTATTCGTGGATTTGGTCGCATAAAATTATTGATGATAGAGGGAAGAACCAAAAAAGACAAAATAAGACTTCAAATTGGTAGAATAGAGCCAAAAAAATAATTTTCTTAAATTTAATTTGAAATTTAGATGTATTCAACCAGTCTGAAATGTATAATAGAGGGAAGAACATTAGTATGTAAAGGAGATGGATAGGATGCCACTAACACCACTTGATATACATAACAAGGAGTTCAGTAAGGGATTTAGAGGTTACAATGAAGATGAAGTAAATGAATTTCTTGATCAGATTATGAAGGACTTAGAAATACTTATCAAAGAAAAAAAAGAGTTAGAGCTCAAATTAAAGTCCTCCAGTGAAAAGGTTGGTCATTTCACGTCTATAGAAGAAACCTTACATAAGTCTATTGTAGTTGCGCAAGAGGCTGCTGAGGAAGTTAGACGCAACTCACAAAAAGAAGCAAAGCTCATAGTAAAAGAAGCAGAGAAAAATGCAGATCGTATTGTCAACGAAGCTCTTTCTAAAGCTCGAAAAATAGCCTTAGAAATTGAAGAGTTGAAGAAACAGTCTAAAGTTTTCCGAAATCGATTTAAAATGCTTGTAGAGGCACAACTAGATCTTATTAATACTGATGACTGGAATCATTTGATGGAGTATGATGTAGATACAACAGCTGTAGATCGTATTTCTGCTACAGAGGAATAAGAGATTTCTTGACTGATGGTCGTACATTTCCTATAATAATTTCATATCATATATATATGCATTGAAAAAGACGTCTAAAAATGATTTCTGTAAAGCGACTTGAGGATGGTGTGAGCTCAAGCAATGAAACGTTTTAGTGGATCACTTTGGAGCAAGGATACTGAATTTTTAAGTGTCTTCGGATTATGTCCCGTTACGACATACTAAGCGGCGGTTACTTTTAGTGATCGCAAGTAGGGTGGTACCGCGAGCATAACTTCTCGTCCCTTTTGGGATGAGGGGTTTTTTTATTTTCCATGAATTATACCAGCACCTGCGAAAAACAAAGGAGGAAGAAAAATGGAGTACAAAGACACACTATTAATGCCAAAAACAGATTTTCCTATGCGTGGAAATCTACCAGTGAAAGAGTTAGATATCCAAGCAAAATGGGAAGAACAGGATATTTATAAAAAAGTTTTAGAAAGAACGGAAGGGCGTCCATTCTTTGTTCTACATGATGGCCCACCGTATGCGAATGGTGATATTCATATTGGGCATGCTTTAAACAAAGTTCTTAAAGACATGATTGTTCGTCACAAATCGATGACAGGCTTCCATGCTCCTTATGTTCCAGGTTGGGATACACATGGACTACCAATTGAACAAGCTCTAACTAACAAAGGTGTTAAACGTAAGGAATTATCACTGGCTGAATTTAGAAAGCTATGTGAGGATTATGCATACCAACAAATTGACAACCAACGATCACAGTTTAAACGTTTAGGCGTTCGTGGAGATTGGGATAATCCTTATGTAACATTAAAGCCTGAATTCGAATCGCGACAAATTGAAGTATTTGGTGCTATGGCTAAGAAAGGTTACATCTACAAAGGATTGAAGCCTGTTTATTGGTCACCTTCAAGTGAATCTGCCCTTGCAGAAGCTGAGATTGAATACCAAGACAAAAAATCTCCTTCTATTTATGTTAGCTTTGCTGTAACAGATGGCAAGGGTGTTTTAGAAGAAGGGACAAAGTTCATTATTTGGACTACTACTCCTTGGACCATTCCTGCAAACTTGGCAATTTCATTACATCCACGAGTAGAATACGCAGTAGTACTAACAAAAGGGAACAAATATGTAATTGCAAAAGACTTAGCAGAATCTGTAGCAGCTGAGCTAGGATGGGAAGAATACTCTATTGAACGAACAATTCTTGGTCAAGAATTGGATCGTCTAGTTGCTAAGCACCCATTATATGACCGTGACTCTTTAATAATCCTTGGAGAGCATGTTACAACTGAATCAGGTACTGGCTGTGTTCATACAGCACCTGGCCACGGGGAAGACGACTTCTACGTAGGAAAAGCTTACGGTCTAGATGTGCTTTGTCCTGTTGACGAGCGTGGGGTACTGACAGCTGAGGCACCAGGCTTCGAAGGGCTATTCTATGATACAGCAAACAAAGCAATTACTGAGGCATTAGAGAAAGTAGGAGCATTAGAGAAGCTTACATTCTTTACTCACTCATATCCACATGACTGGCGTACGAAAAAACCTGTTATCTATCGTGCAACTCCTCAATGGTTTGCATCAATTGAGGCTTTCAGAGATGAATTATTGCAGTCTATCCTCAATACTAAATTTACACCAGCATGGGGAGAAACTCGTCTGTATAATATGATTCGTGATCGTGGAGATTGGTGTATCTCTCGTCAGCGTGTATGGGGTGTGCCAATTCCAGTATTTTATGCAGAGGACGGCGAACCAATTTTAACAGAAGAGACTATCTCTCATGTATCAAATCTATTCCGTGAGTATGGTTCAAATATTTGGTTTGAAAGAGAAGCAAAAGAGTTACTTCCTGAAGGGTTCACACATCCACATAGTCCAAATGGAATTTTCACAAAAGAAACAGATATTATGGACGTTTGGTTTGACTCTGGTTCTTCCTACCATGGTGTCTTAGAGGAACGTGATGATTTAGTATTCCCAGCAGATTTATATCTAGAAGGATCTGACCAATATCGCGGATGGTTTAACTCTTCTCTAATTACGAGTACTGCAATGTATGGTCATGCTCCATACAAAGGGTTATTAAGCCACGGCTTCATTTTAGACGGTAATGGTCGAAAAATGAGTAAATCATTAGGGAATGTTGTAGTCCCTGCTAAAGTAATGAATCAATTAGGTGCTGATATTCTACGTTTATGGGTTGCATCTGTAGATTATACAGCGGATGTTCGTGTATCTGATGCAATCATTAAACAAGTTACAGAAGTCTATCGTAAAATCCGTAATACGCTTCGTTTCTTACACGGGAATATTAGCGACTTTAATCCAACAAGTGATCGTGTGGCATTTGAGAACTTACGTGAAGTAGACCAATATATGTATATGAAATTACAAGAGGTTATCAAAACGGTAAGAGCTGCTTATGACCGTTATGATTTTGCTACAGTTTATCACACTGTTAATAACTTTGTTTCTGGTGAATTGAGCTCATTCTATCTTGATATCGCTAAAGACGTTGTTTATATTTACGGAACAGATGACAAAGATCGTCGTGCAATGCAAACTGTGATGTATGATACACTTCTTGCTTTATTAAAATTATTGACACCAATACTTCCACATACAGCAGATGAGCTTTGGGCTTATTTGGAGTTTGAGAAGGAAGAAAGTGTTCAATTAACAGATATGCCAGAAGCTCTTGACTATCCTGCATTTGAAGCACTTGCTCCAAAATGGGAAAAAATCATGGGATTACGTGATGATGTATTAAAAGCATTAGAGGAAGCTCGTAATGCGAAAACAATTGGTAAATCATTAGAAGCAAAAGTAACGTTGTATGTTAGTGATGAATATAAAGCGTTGTTCGACACAGACGCAATTGATTTCGCGCAACTGTTTATCGTATCTAAGTTTGTTTTAGGTGGTTCTCAATCTGAAGCACCAGCAAACAGTTTAGTGCTTGAAAATTCATCCGTTGTAGTTGAAAAAGCAGACGGAGAAAAATGTGAGCGTTGCTGGACTATTGCTGAAACAGTAGGAGAAAGTGAAGCTCACCCGACACTTTGCTCTCGCTGTGCAGAAGTAGTAGAAAAACATTACGTATAATATATACAAAGTGGCCCTATGCTAAATAGGGCCACTTTTTTAAAAAAATTAAGACAGAGCATTTGATTAGAAAGATAGATCACATGAATATGAATTACACTAAAAGTTTGAATAATAGATAAAAGAATTAATTTTTTCTTTTGTAAATCATAGATGCTCTTTTACGTAGGATAGGTTTCTATGGTAAACTATTGTAGATTGTTTAATATTATTCAGCAAAAATCTTTTTAAATAATTAGTGGGTGGATATAATATTCACTGCAACAAACGTAGAGAGGTCTTTAAGGCTTATTTGATTATCGGGGGAATTAATGTGTGGAAATTTTATGGACTAGCAGCATTTGTCATTGCATTAGATCAATGGACAAAATGGCTTGTTGTTAAAAATATGACGCTTGGTGAACAAATTATGATTTGGGACCCATACTTTGCACTGCTTTCACATCGTAATCGTGGTGCTGCATGGGGTATGCTACAAGGACAAATAGGTTTTTTTGCAGTTATCACTGTAGTTGTGATTGTTGCGATTATTTATTACTTTCATAAGGAAGCAAAAGGGAAACCTCTTTTTCAAGTAGGATTAATGCTTTTATTAGGAGGAGCAATTGGAAACTTTATAGATCGACTTTGGAAAGGTGAAGTAGTCGATTTTGTAGATGTACTCATTCCGGTTGTTAACTATGATTTTCCGATTTTTAATATTGCAGATGCTGCCCTAACATTAGGAGTTGTGGTTGTAATTATTTTTATACTACGAGAAGAACGAGCTGAAAAGAAAAAGGTGAAATAATGGAAGAATTAACGTTTATTATTGAAAAGGACCAGGAAAAAGAGAGAATTGATAAAGCAATTGCCTCTTTTGAAACAGATTGGTCTCGTACACAAATTCAAAATTTTATAAAAGATGGTAGTGTTTTAGTCAACAATGAGCCTGCAAAAACAAGCTACAAGGTAAAAGAGGGCGATGTAATTGTAGTAACTCCACCAGAAGCGGTTGAGCTAGATATAGTTGCAGAAAACTTGAATCTTGAAATCGTTTATGAAGACGAGGATGTAGTGGTAGTGTACAAGCCACGAGGTATGGTTGTTCATCCTGCTCCTGGTCATCTAAGTGGTACGCTCGTTAATGGTCTAATGCATCAAATTAAGGACCTTTCAGGTATCAATGGAGTTTTGCGCCCAGGAATTGTCCATCGTATTGATAAAGATACAACTGGCCTTCTAATGGTTGCTAAAAACGATGTTGCCCATGTTTCGTTAGTTGATCAGCTAGTAAAGAAAACAGTTACTCGTAAATACACTGCACTTGTTCATGGACATATCGCGCATGATAAAGGAACAATTGATGCGCCGATTGCTCGTGATAAAAAAGAGCGTCAAAACATGGCGGTTGTGGATAACGGTAAGCATGCTGTAACACATTTCCGTGTTTTAGAACGTTTTAACAAATTCACTTTAGTGGAATGTCAGTTGGAAACTGGAAGAACGCATCAAATTCGTGTTCATATGAAGTATATCGGTTATCCATTAGCAGGAGATCCTAAATATGGACCGAAGAAGACTATAGATTTTAATGGTCAAGTTCTACATGCAGGAGTTCTCGGTTTCATACAGCCAAGAACAGGGGAGTATTTAGAATTTTCTTATCCTCTACCAGAGGACTTTACAGATTTGTTGCAAGACTTGCGAAAACAATCATTGCCAAAAGAAGAATAGTCCGTTATACTAATTACAATAAATTGAATAGCTTCACCTTTAATAACAGTCCAGAGAGGCTGAGAAGGTACATGTGAAAGTGACTCACTATTATTCTGCGGATTAATAGGTTCACTATATTTTATCGCGCACATACAACCTCTTGGGCTTCTCTAGCTTAAGAGGTTTTTTTATATTATGGATAGGAGGATGTAATCGTATGGAAGAAAAGGCAAGCATATTGGATGAGCAAGCTATCAACAGGGCACTCACTAGAATTGCCCATGAAATTATTGAACGTAACAAAGGAATTGAAGAGTGTATATTAGTAGGGATAAAAACTAGAGGTACATTTTTAGCGCAAAGACTTGCAGAAAGAATCGTAAAAATTGAAGGTAAACCAATCAAAACGGGTGAGTTAGATATTACATTGTATAGAGATGATTTATCTTTAAAAAATGCTTCTAACGAGCCACTCGTACAACAAGTTGATATTACACATGATGTTACAAACAAAAAGGTTATTTTAGTAGACGATGTTCTGTTTACTGGGAGAACGGTTCGAGCAGCGATGGACGCAGTAATGGATTTAGGAAGGCCATCCCAAATACAACTTGCCGTGTTGATAGATAGAGGTCACAGAGAGCTACCAATCCGAGCAGATTATGTAGGTAAAAACATTCCTACCTCTAGTAGTGAAAAAATAGTGGTTAAAGTTACAGAGACGGACGAAGTAGATGCTGTAACAATATTTGAATAATCCTAGAAAGGTGGGGACCTTAAATGTCGAAAGCGATATTAGATGTAAATGACAAGCCTACAAGCGGACAACTGATTACTCTAAGTTTTCAGCATATGTTTGCGATGTTTGGCTCAACAATATTAGTACCACAGCTTGTAGGGTTAAGTCCCGCAATCGCGTTACTGACTAGTGGTATAGCAACAATCATTTTCTTAATGATAACCCGATTTCAAGTGCCGGCTTATCTAGGTTCCTCATTTGCTTTCATAGCACCAATTTTATTGGCAGTAAATGGACTTGGCGAATCGGGTAAAGCTATTGATCCAGGTAATGCAATGATTGGAGCAGTATTTGTAGGTTTAGTATATGGTATTGTGTCACTGATCATTTGGAAAAGTGGATACAAGTGGATTATGAAGCTATTGCCACCAATCGTTGTTGGTCCGGTAATTATGGTTATTGGTCTGGGATTAGCAGGAGTTGCTGTGGACATGGCGATGAATATCACAAATGTAGAGACAGGTTTAAAAGAGTATAGTTTCTTACATTTTTCTGCTGCACTTGTAACATTGTTTACAGCAATCATTTGTACTATCTTCTTTAAAAACATTATTAGTACCATGCCAATTTTGATTGGCTTAGTAGTTGGATATCTCTATTCTATACTAATTGGAATTGTAGATTTTACTCCTGTTAAAGAGGCAAGCTTCCTAGCGTTACCCGATTTCTTAGTACCAGGAGTTCATTATGATTTTGAAGTTACTTCTAAAATCTTGCTCATTATGGTTCCTATAGTCATTGTTACTATCTCTGAACATATTGGGCATCAATTAGTATTAGGGAAGGTTGTAAATCGAGACTATATTAAAGAGCCTGGTTTACATCGCTCACTTCTTGGAGATGGGTTAGGAACATTTGTAAGTGCTCTAATCGGCGGTCCACCAAAGACTACTTATGGCGAAAATATTGGTGTGTTAGCCATTACACGAGTTTATAGTGTGTACGTAATAATGGGAGCAGCAGTTGTTGCAATCTTGCTATCCTTCTTTGGTAAAGGAATGGCGCTTATCACAACAATACCTACCGCAGTTCTCGGAGGGGTATCTATCCTGCTGTTTGGGATTATTGCCTCTAGTGGGTTGCGCATGCTAGTAGAAGCAAATATTGATTTTGGAAACAGTCGCAACCTAGTTATTGCATCTGTTATCTTAGTAATCGGTATTGGTGGAGCTAAATTTATCGTAACGGAAGCATTAAGTATAGAAGGAATGGCACTAGCTGCCATCGTTGGAGTAGTTTTAAACTGGATTCTTCCGGGAAGAAAAGAAGCTGAATCATCTGGAAATGACACAATAGAATAATGACCTTTTAATAAGTTGAACAGAGAGTCAGCGAAGGGTTCGGACCAAAAAAGAGATTTTTACTTATAGAATCTCTACTTTGGTTATGCTTAACGGACCTTCTCGAATTTTTCGAGGAGGTTTTTTTTATAAAAGAAAGGCGGATATTCATGAAAAATTTAGTATCAATGAAAGATTTGTCAGTTGAACAAATACTAGCTATTTTAAAACAAGCACAAGCGTTTCGTGAAGGCGCCGTCTCAACTTTAAAAAACAAATATACAATGGCTAACTTATTCTTCGAACCGAGTACAAGAACGAAAATGAGCTTTGAAATGGCTGAAAGAAAGCTACAGCTGGAGGTGTTACCTTTTGATGCGGATTTTTCTAGTACATTAAAGGGTGAGACACTATATGACACAGTAAAAGTACTAGAATCTATAGGCTTGGATGCATTAGTTATAAGACATGAACAAAATAACTATTTCAATGAACTGGTAGGGAAATTGAGACCTGCAATCATCAATGGAGGGGACGGAACTGGAAACCATCCCACTCAAAGCCTTTTAGATATCTTTACTATTTGGCAAGAATTTGGGGGAATGAAGGATAAAATAGTCACAATAGTAGGGGACATAGCGCATAGTAGAGTGGCAAGATCGAATGCAGATGCTTTAACTAGGCTAGGAGCTAAAATTCATTTTGTGTGTCCACGTGAATGGCAAGCAGAATTTGAATCTACTAATAATTTTGATGATGTAATTGAAGTAAGTGATGTTTTAATGATGCTACGAGTGCAACATGAAAGGCACGATGGTTCGATATCATTTTCAAAGGAAGAATACCATCAATCCTATGGTCTGACTTTGGAGCGAGAAAGCAGGATGAAAGAAGGATCAATTATTATGCACCCTGCTCCGTTTAATCGTGATGTGGAAATTGCAAACGAATTAGTAGAATGTGAGCGTTCTAGGATTTTTAAGCAAATGGAAAATGGTGTTTATATCCGAATGGCTGTTATTGAGATGATCTTGAAAGGGAGAGAATAACATGACAAAAATAATTCAAAACGTTCAACTAGTAAACCAATCAGGTGAATTAGAAACTACTTCTGTTGTAGTTAAAGAAGGGAAAATAGCAGAAATCCACCCTACTCCAACTTTAGCAGAGGCACAAGAAATCGATGGTAAAGGAATGTTACTTTCAGCAGGTTTTATTGACGTACATGTGCATCTACGTGAGCCAGGTGGTGAACAAAAAGAAACGATTGAAACTGGTACAAAAGCTGCTGCAAAGGGTGGGTATACAACTATCTGTGCAATGCCTAATACTCGTCCAGTCCCAGATACAGCTGAAAACTTCTCACATGTACTAAACCTAGTAGAAAAAAATGCACTTATAAGAGTGCTTCCATATGCTTCAATTACAATACGCCAAGCTGGTAAAGTACGTACAGATATTGCTTCACTTAAAGAGCTTGGGGCATTTGCTTTAACCGATGACGGCGTGGGAGTACAGACGGCCGGGACTATGCTAGAAGCAATGCAAGAAGCAGCAAAGTACCATATTCCTGTAGTAGCGCACTGTGAGGATAATTCACTTTTATATGGTGGAGTAATGCATAAAGGGAAACGAAATGAAGAGCTTGGATTAAAAGGAATCCACTCTGTTTCAGAATCAGTACATATTGCGAGAGATATATTACTAGCTGAAGCTGCAGGTGCACATTATCACGTATGCCATGTTAGCACTAAGGAATCTGTTCGAGTGATACGAGACGCAAAGAAGGCAGGCATCCATGTAACGGCAGAAGTAAGTCCTCACCATTTAATACTTTGTGAGGAAGATATTCCATCCAATGATGCAACTTGGAAGATGAATCCCCCCTTAAGAGGAAGGGACGATATGATGGCATTGCGTGAGGGACTATTAGATGGAACATTAGATTTTATTGCGACAGATCATGCACCTCACACAGAGGAGGAAAAAGCACTAGGATTTGAAAAGGCTCCATTTGGAATCGTTGGATTAGAAACGGCATTTCCATTGTTATATACACATTTTGTGAAAACTGGAGAATGGACGTTAAAGCAACTTTTAGATTTCTTAACGATCAAACCGGCGAACGTGTTTGGCTTTGAATTCGGTAAGTTAGATATTGGAGCTCCAGCAGATTTAGTATTGATAGATTTAAATAAAGAACAAAAAATAGAAAAAGAAGCATTCTTATCTAAAGGGAAGAATACACCATTTGATGGCTGGGTTTGTGCAGGTTGGCCACAAGTTACTATCTTTAACGGTGAAATCGTATGGCAGGAGGAACAAGCATGAAAACTAGATATTTAATATTAGAGGACGGTACGGTATTTAAGGGGAATGCTTTTGGAAGTGAAAAAGGAACTATTGGTGAGGTTATTTTCACTACAGCAATGACAGGCTATCAGGAATCTATTTCGGACCCATCCAATTGTAGTCAAATTCTGACTTTCACGTATCCAATGGTTGGTAACTACGGTATAAATCCAGACGATTTTGAAGCTATTGAAATAGGCTTGTCAGGAATCGTTGTTCGTGAATTAGCGGAGCATCCATCTAACTTTCGCAACCAAAGTACATTAGATGAATTTTTAACATTAAAAAATGTACCAGGAATTGAAGGAATAGATACGCGTAAGCTAACACGCATTATTCGAAAGCATGGTTCACTAAAGGGTAAGCTGACAAACGCTGGAGAAGAAGTAAATGTGGAAGAAATTGTAGCTATACTAAAAGCTATTGAAATACCTAAAAACGTAGTCGAGCAGTCATCTATTACTAGGCCGTATCCAAGTCCTGGACGTGGAAAACGAGTAGTATTAGTAGATTTTGGCATGAAGCATGGTATTTTAAGAGAGCTAAACAAGCGTGACTGTGACGTGATTGTAGTACCTTTCAACACATCAGCAAAAGAAATTCTAGCAATGCGTCCCGATGGGGTCATGTTATCTAACGGACCTGGGGACCCAACAGATATACCAGAAGCAATTGAGATGGTAAAGGACTTAATCGGTAACGTCCCGATCTTTGGAGTTTGTCTTGGTCATCAGTTAATTTCTTTAGCAAGTGGTGCCACTTCATTTAAATTAAAATTTGGTCATCGAGGTGGGAATCATCCAGTAAAAGACTTAATTACTGGAAGAACTGAGCTAACTTCTCAAAACCATGGCTATGCGATTGATGCAGATTCTATATCCAATACTGAGCTTGAAATTACTCATGTAGCTTTAAATGATGGAACAGTTGAAGGTGTCAGACATAAAACATATCCTGTCTTCTGTGTACAGTTCCATCCGGAAGGTTCATGTGGACCAGAGGATTCCACACACTTATTTGATCAATTTATAGAGTTAATGAATAAAGAAAGCAAAAAGGAGACTTCACATGCCTAAACGTAAAGATATAAAAACTATTTTAGTAATCGGATCTGGTCCAATTGTAATCGGTCAAGCTGCAGAGTTTGACTATGCGGGGACACAAGCATGTATTTCCCTAAAAGAAGAAGGCTATAAAGTAATACTAGTTAACTCCAATCCCGCAACTATTATGACAGATACGGAAATTGCGGACAAAGTATATATTGAGCCAATAACTCTTCCATTCGTAAGTAAGATTATCCGTAAAGAGCGCCCAGATGCAATACTTCCGACTTTAGGCGGTCAAACTGGCTTAAACATGGCTATTCAGCTAGATGAATCTGGCATATTGGACGAGTTAGGGATAGAAATTCTTGGTACGAAGCTAGAAGCAATTCACAAAGCAGAGGACCGGGATTTGTTCAGAACATTAATGAATGAACTGAACGAGCCAGTACCTGAAAGTGACATTATCCACAATCTTGAGGAAGCAAAAACCTTTGTGGAGCGTATTGGATACCCAGTAATCGTAAGACCAGCATTCACATTAGGTGGAACTGGAGGGGGTATTTGCCATAATGATGCAGACCTAGTCGAAATCGTTACAAGTGGTTTAAAGTATAGTCCCGTGACTCAATGTCTATTGGAGAAATCCATTGCTGGCTATAAAGAAATAGAATATGAGGTAATGAGAGATTCTTCTGACAATGCAATCGTCGTATGTAATATGGAAAACGTAGACCCAGTAGGGATTCATACTGGAGATTCAATTGTAGTGGCTCCGACACAAACATTATCTGATCGTGAAAACCAAATGCTTCGAAATGTATCCTTAAAGATTATTCGTGCTTTGAAAATAGAAGGTGGATGTAACGTACAACTTGCTTTAGATCCACATAGCTTCAATTACTATATTATTGAGGTTAACCCACGTGTAAGCCGTTCATCTGCGCTTGCTTCAAAGGCGACAGGTTATCCAATTGCAAAGCTCGCAGCAAAAATAGCGGTAGGACTTACATTAGATGAAATGATGAATCCTGTCACTGGAAAAACATATGCTTGCTTCGAGCCAGCTTTAGATTATATTGTAGCGAAAATACCTAGATGGCCATTTGACAAATTTGAATCAGCTAAACGTAATCTTGGAACCCAAATGAAGGCAACAGGAGAAGTAATGTCCCTTGGTCGTACTTTTGAAGAAGCAATTCTAAAATCAGTTCGCTCTTTGGAAACAGGTCACTTTCATCTTGAAATGAAAAATAGTGATTCTATTACAGATGAATGGATTGCTAAGAGAATTCGCCGCGCAGGAGATGAGCGCTTATTCTTTATCGGTGAAGCTTTACGCCGTGGAGTGACAATCGAGCAAATTCATGCGTGGAGTCAAATTGATTTATTTTTCTTAAATAAATTACAAAATATCGTTAAATATGAAAAGGTAATTCAAGATAATCCTTTCAATAAGGAAATTTTATATAAATCAAAGAGAATGGGTTTTGCAGACAAAACAATCGCAAAATATTGGAATGTGAAAGAGATAGAAGTATATAACTTTAAAAAGGAAAGCGGTATTGTCCCAGTTTATAAAATGGTAGATACATGTGCAGGAGAGTTTGAATCAGAAACGCCTTATTTCTATGGAACGTATGAAGAGGAAAATGAATCTATTCGTACGGATAAAGAAAGCGTGATTGTGCTTGGTTCTGGTCCAATTAGAATCGGGCAAGGTGTAGAATTCGACTATGCAACTGTTCACTCTGTATGGGCGATAAAAGAAGCCGGTTATGAAGCAATTATTATCAATAACAATCCAGAGACAGTTTCGACTGATTTCTCTATTTCAGATAAATTATACTTTGAACCGTTAACTGTGGAAGACGTTATGCATATCGTGGATCTTGAGCAGCCAAAAGGTGTAGTTGTACAGTTTGGTGGTCAAACAGCGATAAACCTAGCAGAAGCATTAGAAGAAAGAGGAGTAAAAATATTAGGTACTACTTTAGAGGATATCGATCGAGCAGAAAACCGTAATAAATTTGAATCTGCTCTTCACGAAATTGGAATACCTCAACCACTAGGTAAAACTGCAGTATCTGTAGAAGAAGCAATTGAAATTGCTAATGAAATTGGTTACCCGGTATTAGTGAGACCTTCTTACGTACTTGGTGGACGCGCAATGCAAATCGTTTATAACGAAGATGAGATAAAGCACTATATGGAAAATGCTGTAGAAGCGAGCCCTGAAAAGCCGGTTCTAATCGACCGTTATTTAACTGGAACAGAGGTTGAAGTAGATGCAATCTGTGATGGAGAGAATGTCTTAATACCCGGTATTATGGAGCATATTGAGCGAGCAGGAGTCCATTCAGGCGATTCTATTGCCGTATATCCACCACAAAAGTTATCTCAAAAGCATATAGACACCCTGGTTGACTACACAACAATGCTTGCTAGAGGCTTAAAAATCGTAGGTCTGATGAATATTCAATATGTAATTTCTAAAGATGAGGTTTATGTGATTGAGGTAAACCCACGCTCAAGCCGTACTGTACCATTTTTAAGTAAAATAACCTCTATACCAATGGCAAACATTGCAACAAAAGCGATCCTAGGACACTCTATTGTTGAACAGGGATACAAAACAGGACTGGCACCAAATAGTCCAGGAGTATTCGTAAAAGTACCAGTTTTCAGTTTTGCTAAGCTTCGTAGAGTTGATATTACACTAGGACCTGAGATGAAATCAACAGGAGAGGTAATGGGGAAAGATATAACACTAGAAAAAGCACTTTATAAAGGCTTAGTGGCAGCAGGTATGGAAATTAAAGATCATGGATCTGTACTAATGACTATTTCTGACAAAGATAAAGAGGAAGCAACAGATATTGCTAAGCGTTTTCACGCAATTGGATTCCGTATCATTGCGACAGAAGGGACGGCAAAAGCGATTCTATCCGCAGGTATTCCAGTAGATATCGTAGACAAAATTGGCTCGAAGGGAACTACTTTATTAGATGTGATACAAAAAGGGGAAGCTCAATTTGTTATTAACACTTTGACGAAAGGAATGCAGCCAGAGCGTGATGGCTTCCGTATTCGAAGAGAGTCAGTCGAAAATGGAATACCTTGCTTAACTTCATTAGATACTGCAGAAGCTATGGTTCGAGTAATTGAGTCGATGAGTTTTTCTACAGATACGATGAAATTACAGGAGGTTCGCGCATGATTAGACAAGAGCAAATGTACGTTGTACATCAGCAAAAGATAGCAACGAACATTTTTGAGCTTACATTAAAAGGTCAGCTCGTGCAGGATATGAAACAGCCAGGCCAATTCGTTCATATACGAGTGTCTGATCAAATAGAACCTTTATTGCGTAGACCAATTAGTATTTGTTCTATAAACAACGAAGCTTTAGAGTTTACAGTGATTTATCGTGCAGAGGGAAGTGGAACAGTTCTACTTTCGAAGAAAAAACCAGGGGATATTGTAGATGTGCTTGGTCCCTTAGGTCAAGGTTTTCCTTTAGATAAAATTACAGCTGGAGAGAAAGCTCTGCTAGTAGGTGGGGGTATTGGTGTTCCACCTCTTTATGAACTGTCCAAAAGACTGGTGGAAAGAGGTGTGCAACCCATCCACGTATTGGGCTTTCAATCACTAGATGTTGTTTTTTATGAGGAGCTGTTTAAACAACTAGGTGAAACTTATATAGTAACAGTAGACGGAAGCTATGGACATAAAGGATTTGTCACAAACGTTTTAGACAAAATTGCTGACGACTTTGTCATATATTATAGCTGCGGTCCAACTCCTATGCTTGCAGCACTTGAAAAAATGTATCCACATAAAGAAGGCTATCTTTCTTTTGAGCAACGTATGGGCTGCGGTATCGGAGCATGCTTTGCTTGTGTATGCGAAACAACGGAAAAAACGGATGTTGACTATTTGAAGGTTTGTTCTGATGGTCCAGTCTTCCAGTCAGGAGTGATTCGAGTATGAACAGATTAGCGGTAGAGTTACCAGGTCTGTCGTTAAAAAATCCAATAATGCCAGCTTCTGGGTGCTTCGGATTTGGTAAAGAGTATGCACAGCTTTATGATTTGTCTAAATTAGGTGCAGTTATGATAAAAGCTACCACACTAGAAACTAGACTAGGAAATCCCACTCCTCGTGTCGCAGAAACTCCTGCGGGAATGCTTAATGCAATTGGATTACAAAACCCTGGTCTTACAAAGGTAATGGCAAATGAGCTTCCTTGGTTAGAGCAATTTGATGTACCCATTATCGCAAATGTTGCTGGCACCTTAACGGAGGATTACGTTGCAGTTGCGGAAGCTATTTCCAAAGCTCCAAATGTGCATGCACTTGAGTTGAATATATCTTGTCCAAACGTTAAACAAGGTGGAATTACGTTTGGAACAGACCCTCAAATAGCAGAAGAGCTGACAAAAGCAGTTAAAGCAGTATCTTCTGTAGCTGTGTATGTGAAGCTGTCTCCGAATGTCACAAACGTTGTAGAAATTGCCAAAGCTGTGGAAGCCGGTGGTGCAGATGGTATAACAATGATTAATACTTTACTTGGTTTACGGTTGGATACTCGAACGGGCCGTCCTGTTATTGCTAATGTAACAGGCGGTCTCTCTGGCCCTGCTATTAAGCCTGTTGCATTACGCATGGTATATGACGTTGCTAATCAAGTTTCACTACCTATTATCGGAATGGGTGGGGTATCTAACATAGATGATGTTATTGACTTCTTATCTGCAGGGGCAAGCGCAGTCGCTATTGGAACAGCTAACTTTGTTGATCCATTCATTTGTCCGTCGTTAATCGAGCAGTTACCTGATAAGCTTGACGAGCTAGGGTATGAAACAGTAAACGATTTAGTTGGAAGGAGCCATCGATCATGATAAACAATCCGATTATTGCATTAGACTTTGCTTCTGCTGAGGAAGTGTACAGTTTTTTAACCCCCTTTAACGAATCTCTCTTTGTTAAGGTAGGAATGGAACTTTATATGCAGGAAGGCCCAGCTATAGTTTATAAGCTGAAGGAAATGGGGCATGATGTATTTCTCGATTTAAAGCTACATGATATTCCAAACACAGTTGGCCAAGCTATGAAAGGACTAGCTCGTTTAGGAGTCGATCTTATCAATGTTCATGCTGCTGGAGGAGAGGCAATGATGATTAAAGCTCGTGAAGGACTGGAAGCGGGAACCCAAGCTGGAAAAATGAGACCTGCTATTATCGGCGTTACTCAGTTAACCTCTACATCAGAGCAACAAATGCAGGAGGAGCAGCTTATCAATACTTCTTTGGAGGAATCTGTCCTTCATTATGCTAGGCTTTCAAAAAAAGCGGGATTAGATGGAGTGGTATGCTCTGTGCTCGAGGCAAAAAAAATAGTTGAATCTTGTGGGGAAGGCTTTTTACGAGTGACACCAGGTATACGACTTTCTTCTGGAGATGCACACGACCAGGTAAGAGTGGCAACTCCCTCTAATGCTAGAAAGCAAGGCTCATCTCACATTGTAGTTGGACGTGCTATCACAAAGGCGGATAATCCAGTTGAGGCTTACAAAACTATCTTTAATATGTGGGAGGAATACGCATGAAACTTGATCATAAAATTGCAAAGGCACTACTTGAGGTAGGAGCAGTAGAGTTACAGCCAAACAACCTTTTTACTTGGGCTTCAGGCATTAAATCACCAATCTATTGTGATAATCGTATAACTATGTCTTCTCCAGCCATTCGGAAAGAAATTGCAAATGGCCTTGCAGAAGCCATTAACAACAATTTCCCGGGGACAGAAGCAGTAGCGGGAACAGCCACAGCTGGTATTCCTCATGCTGCATGGGTAAGTGATGTGTTAGACCTTCCTATGCTGTACGTACGGTCGAAGGCAAAGGAACATGGTAGGGGAAATCAAATTGAAGGAAAAGTAGTACCCGGTCAAAGGGTAGTAGTCATTGAGGATTTAATATCCACAGGTGGCAGTAGCTTAACAGCTGTAGAAGCGTTAAGAAAATCAGGATTAGAAGTACTTGGAGTTGTAAGTATTTTTACATATGGACTTCCAAAGGCAGAGGATTCGTTTAATGAAGTAGGTATTAACTTTATTAGCTTGACTAATTATGACGCTTTAGTTGATGCAGCATATGAGGTAGGCACAATTACGGAGGCAGATATTCCTATGCTTTCTAAATGGCAAAATGATTTAAAGCACGGCTTGTTGAAATAATTTACTTCCCCGGAGATGTTAGAGGTTTGTAAAACATTCCGGGGTTTTAATGTTAAGTATTATTGTTATATTTATATGGGAAATTAAGTACTAATAAATTTTAACAAAAAAACCTCTGTAATTGACCTTCACAAGAAGCTATATCTTTAAAATTTTCGCTTCCATATGAAGAAATCTTTAGATTAACCGCAACTTCATCGCTATTCTCAGATAATCTTTTTATCCACCTTTTAAATAATTACATTCTTTTACCCAACTTGTTATAAAAACCTTAAGTACTAAAGATGATATGTTCCAAATTATGGATTAAAATTGGTGAACTTAACTTAAGTTTATTATTATTTAATAGGTAAAAAAACATAAGAAAGCCAAGACATACGAGAATGAATATGGTATATTTTTAATAATATTAAAAATAATTCAAACAAAGGATGTCGCAATTATGTCAAACACAAAAATATTAAAATGGGTTACAGGAGGATTGGAGGCACTTTTAGGGATACCAGTTCTAGGTGGAATTATAATCATGAGCTTTCTCTGGATACCTTTGGTAATTATGTTGGCTTTGCATATCGTTACCCTTGTCATAACGAAAAAAGAGGGAGGGGAAACTACGACTGGGAGTATTCTTGGAATAGTAACCTCTTGTATCGGCTTTATACCTATTGTTGGAATGATAATGCATATTATAACAGCCGTCATATTAATGCTTGAAGCGTCTAAGCCAGATGTTCACAAAGAAAGCATGTTCAACGAAGAGTTTTAAAAATATAAATAAAGACATACACTTAGCTTAGAGAAGGTGTATGTCTTTATTTGTTTATCCTAAACCCTAAAAATCAAGTGGAAAGAGGTGATGAATAGAGAATTTCCTTTCCCGTACTCTTATGGGCATATATATAACCCCCTAAAGCTTTTAATTACTTATAAATGTACAAAAATAGGGTTATGTTAGCTGGAGGACTATAAAAAGATGTATGAAAAGTATTCCCCCAAGTTTTGTTTATAGAATTTTTATTGCTTTCTTCTTAAACCAGTAGTATTTATCAAAAAATAATCCTTAATCAATTGGCCAATTTGTTCTTCATTAAGAAGATAACAGAAGGAGTTTTAGTATGATACGTGGCAGGAAGACGAAATGGGCTATTCCAATTTTAGCGATAATCAGTATTGAAATATTTTACATTATTATTCTCATAACCGGTTCATCAATTAGTAACTTCTTTTGGGAAGGTACCTATATGCCAACATTACTTTCCTTCATTCCCCTTGCGCTAGTTCTTACTATTTATTTTTCGTGGATAAAAAAATGGAGCTTTTATGGATTTAATCTCCAACTTAAAAGTGAAAGTCTCGTCTTTTTTTTACCACTTATTTTAGTAATCGTTATATTAAGCAATCAAGATTTTTCTAAAGAATCATTTTTAATGACCACTTTCCTTATTGCTTATGCTATATTAATCAGCTTTGTGTTACTAGGCATATTTATTGGGATAGTGGTTACCACTTTATTACCTTTAGGCAACATAGCTGCCATCTTAGCATCAGGAATATTGTATTCACAAGATGGGTGGTTTCTTCTCCTAACAGGCAACAATCTGACTGAGACGAGTGTTCATATTGTTTTATGCTTTTTGTTAGGCATTGTACTGGCTCAAGTATTTGTAATCACTCGAAATTTATATCCTTTATTTGTATTTCAAAGTTTATTTTCCTTGATTAATACAATGAGTATAGAGTCTTTCAATTTGTGGAGAGAGGGACTGGTTATATCATTCCTAGCTGTAACAGTGATTTTTCTATGTTTTTCTATTAGAAAAGATGAGAGTCTTGTAAGTCGATCATTCAATGAATCAACATTATGATTTGTAATAGGAAAAGAGATGAGAAATCATTTCTTTTCCTTCTCTTATTGGAGGGCAAATTTGTTTTCGATAGCCTTACGATTGTAAGATTAGCGATTTAACATTTAACTATACCTCGCTAATTTGCAATATATTAAGTACAAAAAAAAGAAGGCTCGAGACATTAAGTCCAAGCCCCCATATGTAAGGACGTTATTTAGTGTAATTATCAAAGTAGCCCTGAATATATATCATTGGAGTACCCTTATCTCCACTACCTGAGGTTAAATCAGAAAGCGATCCAATAAGGTCTGTTAATCTTCTAGGAGTAGTGCCTTGCGCCTCCATTGCACCAACGAGATCATCACCTTTGTTGTTAATATGCTCGGTAATTGCTTTTTTCAGTTCTTCGCCTCTCAAATGTGCAAAATTATTATCGGCAAGATATTTTAATTTTACTTCGTTTGGTGTCCCTTCTAATCCAGCAGTAAAGGCAGGTGAAACAACTGGATCAGCAAGCTCCCAAATATGTCCGACCGGATCTTTAAATGCTCCGTCTCCGTATACCATTACTTCCACATGTTTACCTGTTTTTTCTTTAAGCATATCTTGAATATTATCAACAATTGGTTGGCAATTACGCGGGAATAACTTTACACTATCTTCAGTGGATTTGTTGGACCCAAGTAAACCATATTCTTCATTAAAGCCACTTCCATCTACTGAATCAGAGAGTAAGTTATCCAGGCTATAAATTTTTTCTCCGCCATTGGATTTAAGGATTTTTTTCGTTCTAAATCTCGAATGAATATCACAAGTTAGTACGTTCTTAGTATAATCCAAAATAGATTTCGGGTTGTTAGAGAATATTACTTCACATTCAACTCCATATTCTTCTATTAGAGATTTATAGTAAGCAATGTAATCTACTCCAGTAAAAGGATGTAGCTTATAACCAAAGTGGTCACGGAATTGTTTTTCTGTAAGAACATCAGTCCAAGGGTTAACTCCCTTTTCATCTAACTCATCGATATCTACTAGATGATTACCGACTTCATCTGAGGGGTAGCTAAGCATCAAAACAATTTTCTTCGTACCTTTTGCAATACCACGTAGAACGACCGCGAAACGGTTACGACTTAGAATAGGGAAAATAACACCCAGTGTGGTGTCTCCAAATTTTGAATGAACATCTTTTGCAATTTGGTCAATGGTTGCATAATTTCCTTGAGCACGTGCAACGATCGATTCAGTCACTGTCACGATATCTTGATCGTTAATAGAAAAACCTTCCACTTCTGAAGCTTTTAAAACGCTATCTACAACAATCTCTTCAATATTGTCACCTTTATTTATAATAGGGCCACGAAGACCTCTAACAACTGTACCAACTACTCTTTCCAAATTGAACGCTCCTTCAACTGTAATATATATATATTATTTCCACTTGTAATATTACTCAATACAATGATATAAGTAAAATTAATATATATAATAATAGATATAAGAGGTGCTTATATGTCAGAGAAACTGGATTTATATAAAATATTTTGTGTGGTTAGTAAAAGTAGTAGCTTCTCAAAGGCTGCAAAAGATTTGTTTATGACACAACCAGCAATTAGCCAAGCAATTATGCAACTTGAAAGAGAACTAGACACAAGGTTGTTTTATCGAACAACTAAGGGAGTAACTTTGACAACAGAGGGCTCTGTATTGTTTGAATATGCTAGCTCTGCCTTGAAACTAATTGATACAGGGGAGGAAAAAATACTAGAATTTAAAAATCTAACAGCAGGGGAGCTTAAAATTGGGGTAGGAGATACAATTTCACGATTTTTCTTGCTCCCTTACTTAGAAGAATTTCATAATAAATATCCTAGTATTAAATTTACAATTGTGAATGGTACAACAACAGAGCTTTGTGCCATCTTAAAAGCAGGCGAGGTGGATATTGCTTTTTGCAATTTTCCAGTAGAGGACGATAGTCTTGGACAAAGACCTTGCTTAGAGGTGCAGGACATTTTTGTTTATGGGGAAAAGTTTAATAAAGTCTTGTCAAAGCCAATTAGTTTAAATGAGCTAGTAAAATTACCTTTAATATTTCTCGAGTCAAAATCTATTTCTAGACGATATGTAGAAGATTATATGCTCACAAAAGGAGTGAAAATTTCTCCCGAGTTTGAATTGGGTTCTCATGATTTATTATTAGAATTTGCTAAAATAAACCTAGGTATTGCTTGTGTGACTAAACAATTTGCTAAAGAATATTTAAATAAGGGAATATTAAAAGAGGTGCAATTAAAAGAGGACATACCTAAAAGAAATATAGGGGTATGCTTTTTAAAAAGAGTACCCCTATCAACAGCTGCCACAAAATTTGTCGACTTAATCGAATAGGTTAGATAAAAGAGGCTTGGACAAAACTTGTCTTTTAAATTCAAAACCCCCGGAAATTTTATCATTCGTAAAATTTTCGGGGGTTTGTTCTTTTATCCAATTCGTAGCAGTTTTTGCTCTTATCACTAGACATCTGATTCATTAAATAAAATTAAATAAGTTTTATCAACAAATAGACGCCTTTAAAAATAGACTGAATACCTTTTAAAGAAAAAATTTAAAATTTCAGAAAAATATAGACATGTTAGGTTATCTTACATTATAATAATGTATTATTAAAAAGGAGGAATTGAATGGTTAAATTTACAGCTATGTTATCGATCATCCCAAAAGCCTTGCAAGTTTTTTTAAATCTCTGTTTAGTCCTCTTGGCATTTATATTAGCATTTTTGCTAATGAAGGAACTTACAATTTTTATCCAAATGTTAGTCACTGTAGGTACCAGCGACTATAAGATGTTCCTTGCTAACATCCTCATATTCTTTTTATATTTTGAGTTCATCACCATGATTGTGAAGTATTTCAAAGAAGACTACCACTTTCCTCTCAGGTATTTTTTATACGTAGGTATTACCGCTATGATTCGCCTCATTATTGTAGAACATGATCACCCTATTGATACACTTCTTTACTCGCTAGTTATTCTCATTTTAATTGTAGGATATTTTATTATGAATATCACTCCTTTGGAAAGACCGAATAATCCGTGGTTTATAAAAAAAGGAGAAGAAGGGAGAGTTTTTAGGCTAGAGGGTAAAAATGAAGGTACTTGATAGCAGTCACCTTAAATATATTTTTTTCATAAAAAAAGACAAAGGCAGTTGAACAACAGGGCTTCCTTTTGATCAACTAGCTTTGTCTAAATTTGTAAGGTATTAGGTGTTTGAGTTTTTCTTAAGAATAAATTTAGTAGACTATACCATTGCGTGTATGGGTTTTGTTAAAATCTTCATCAGCAGGGTCAAAGTAATCTTCACTAAAGCTTGCTATAAATTTGTTTTCTTTAATATAGCCAGCCCCCCAGGTTGGATCCATAGTTAACCAACTGTCATCCACCCTTGCCTCAACCCAAGCATGCCTATCTGTTGTGTATCCTTCTACAAAGCGAGCCTCAATATGGACTGCTCGTAAAAGGGCAATTGTTAAATAGGCATAGTCCTGACAAACTCCCGTTTTTAACTCCAGCGTTTTTAAAGCGCTATCATCCCAATTAAAATCTTCATTTTGAAATTTAGTAACGTCGTAGGAAATATTGTTTGCAACAAAGTCATAGATGGCTTTTGTTTTATCTCTTTCGGAAACTTTGTCTTTTATGAGATTGTTTGCTAGTTCAATAATTTGAGGTGAATCTGATTCTACTCCTCTAGAAGGAAGGATATCTCGTTTATCTTGTTCTATAGTTGAAAGTACTTCAAATTTTGCTACCTCATAGTATCTAAAAAAGTTATTCTTTGTGCTAGTGATTTCAGGAACGCTAATAGAAATCTCATATTTTCCAGGACCAAACCTCAAGTAAAAAGAATGATCAAATGCATAATTACTAATAGGAATTACTTCTAAGGCTAGGTCTTCTCCTTTTTTAGTTTGTACATAGAGGTGAGTTGTTTCCGCTGATAGTAACGCTTCTGGATCGATAAAACCTTTTATATGAAATTTATGCCCGCTAACGCTACTAGCATAGATGGGCTCTAATAGATTAACTCCTCGTTCGGTATATAGGGAGGAGTAATGAATAGGCTCCATTTCTTCAATAGATGTATTTTCTATGAGTAAATCTGTTGCAGTTTTGTAATAGTTTTCTTTATCTGAATCAGGAATCATTACCTCTAGTGTATGTAATCCTTGACCATATAAAAGGGGAATCTTAGTAGTAAAAGTTCCATTTTTAACAGGAATCACTTTGCTCCATATCTGGCCATCCTTAGTCAACCGAACCATAATATCCTGGTAACCTGCGGCTTTCAGGATTTCCCCGTTCAATGTAAATACACCATCTTCTGCTACTACGTAACTAACCTTAGTATCAAGACCTAGTCCAGCTTCTAAACCAAGTGGTGTATAAGTAACGTCTCTTATCCTTTCTGGGCTGATATTAATAACCTCAAAGTTTGCTGTATCATAATAATAGTTTTCTCGCTCCGTGCTAGGGACTTGAACTTTTATTTTATATTTTCCTTCTCCGTTAAAAAAATGAACTGTTTGATTGAATTCCCCATCATTAATAGGAACGAAATAATTCTGTTCTTTTCCTGCAACTCCTACTTTTTCTGCTTGGATGTTAATCCATATATAGTGTGATTTTAAGTCATCTATTTTATCTATTTTCCCAGCAATGGTGATTTCTCCATTAGCAGAAAATTTCTTGTATTTTGGTTCAGAAAAAGTAATACCAAGCTCGCTTGCATTAGGGGATGTGATATCAAGCGGGAGGAGGTTTATGCTTTTGTTTTTTTCTTCTACTATCGCTTCATAATCATCTTCTTGCATAGCTATAGGCACAATATTGGTCTGCTCTTTTGTTAAGGGTTTTTCAAGAGAGCTGGAATCTTTATTGCAAGCTGTTAGAAAACATAGTAGGAAAAGTAGGGAAATTCGCGCTAACCAAGGCTTCATAGAGTTCCTCCTTTCATTTCTAGAGAACTTCTTCTTATAACCATTCTCTCATAAAAAATGGAAAAAGAGAGAATTATTTTAATCTCATTTATTCAAACACTAATTGAACTTATTTAAAATTATATGCGTTTTAAATGTGCCCGCTTCTTGAGCAGGGAGAAAAATCATCCCAACTCATGTGAAGTTCTACAAAGTCGTTTAGCTCACTGAGGACAGACGCATCGATTGATTAGCTAGACACTTAATAATTCGAATTTACTTATTAAGTACTATTGAAAAAGTGGATTAAATGTGAGTATATACCTTGTAAACCATAAAAAAATGACAAAAATATGAACAAAAGATTAAAAAATATTGAAAATTTTATGAAAAAGATTGGTATATATAAACAAAAAGAATTTGTAGAGGTATACTTATTGTGAATTAATTCACATTATTTAATGATATATAGTTCTTCCGAGCTTACTAAGTAACAAAGAAAGGTAGAGATAACCTAACTGAAATGCATTTTTAATATCCTTTCGGAAGAAAATCTAAAAGTTAATAGTACATATGCAAGGAATGACAATATCTATTACCCCGAGAGAGGCATAGTAGTTTATAGTGAAAAAATTAGAGATTTATTCCAGCTAATTAGATCTTGGATTGAGTCGGAAAACGCCAGTCAAATTTGTTTAGAAAGCATCGTATAAAAATGACTTCTATTAGCAAAATAAGTAACGATAACTAGCATGGATTCTCAAAGGGTCATAATTAATGGAATAGGTAAGATTTTTGAAGAATCACAGTAATAGAAAGTGTACCCCTATAGTTTGCAAAATAAAACTATATTAAAATTTTAAGATATATTCTATTTTACAATAATATTCTATAGAAATAGAGGAGGAATTGTAATGAAAAAGAATAAAACGTTTTTTATTCTCCTAGCTTTTGCAGTATTTTTAATTATTGTATTATTTCCCAATCCTGAAGGACTTCCGGTTGCAGGGCAGAGAGCTCTAGCTATTCTTGCGTTGGCGGTAATTCTATGGGTAACGGAAGCTGTATCGTTTCCAGTGAGTGCGGCAATAATCATTGTACTTATTTCTGTATTCATCGGTCTAGCACCAACCATCGATGATCCTTCAATAGATTACACAACTTCAGGTGCTTTAAAGTTAGCATTAGGAGGTTTTAGTTCCTCGGCTGTCGGCCTAGTTGCTGGAGCAACATTCATAGCTGCAGCAATGGAACTTACTGGATTACATAAACGTTTAGCACTGTTCATCATGTCTAAGGTAGGTACAAAAACGAAAAGCCTAGTTTTTGGAACAATAGTTGTAAGTATCGTGCTAGCGTTATTTGTTCCAAGTGCTACAGCTAGGGCAGGTACTATCTTGCCTATTCTATTAGGGGTTGTCGCTGCCTTCAACCTTCCTAAAACAAGTAGACTTTCTGCGCTATTAGTAGTCACAGCAGTTCAGTCTATTTCTATCTGGAACATAGGGATTAAAACAGCAGCCGCTCAAAACATGGTCGCTCTAGGATTCATTGAAGAAAACTTTGGTATCAATATTACTTGGGGTCAATGGTTTATATATGCTGGGCCGTGGTCAATTTTAATGTCTTTCGTATTATTCTTCATCATGAACAAGCTTATTAAACCGGAGCTATCTGAATTAGAAAATGGCGATGTAGTCATTAAAAATCAATTAAAAGAATTAGGTCAAATAACTGGTAAAGAAAAACGGTTAATCATTATTTCAATTGCTTTATTAATTCTTTGGGCAACTGAAGGCATACTTCACCCACTAGATTCAACGACTGTTACATTTATAGCTGTAATGGTTATGCTCTTGCCGGGTATTGGAATTTTCACTTGGAAAGAAGTCCAAAATAAGATTCCTTGGGGAACTCTAGTAGTATTCGCAGTTGGAATCTCTATGGGAACAGTACTTTTACAAACAGAAGGTGCATCTTGGTTATCTGAAAATACATTAGAGGCAGTCGGGTTAACAGAAATGCCACTTATTTTCATTATCATGGTTCTCTCACTGTTTAATATATTGATTCACCTAGGTTTTGCAAGCGCAACAAGCTTAGCTTCGGCGTTTATCCCTATCGTTATTGCGTTGGTGGTTTCAATGCAACCTACTTCGTTTAACGGTCCAGGTCTAGTATTGATCCAGCAATTTGTTGTTTGCTTTGGTTTTTTGCTTCCAGTTAGTGCGCCTCAAAACATGCTCGCATATGGTACTGGAGCATTTACAACAAAAGACCTTTTAAAATCTGGGCTACCAATTACTATTATTGGGTACGCGTTAATCATTATCTTCAGTATGACTTATTGGCAATGGGTGGGACTACTTTAAGACGAGGTACGAACTAAAAAGATTAGGATGTGTTAGTAAAATGAAAAGTAATTTATATCCGTGGAATGAATTTCAAGGTCCCAATTTGGCCTACCTTTTAGAACAGTATGATCTATATTTAAATTCTCCTGAAAATGTTTCAGAGGATATAGCGAATCTCTTTAAACAATACGGGGCACCGGTCGATTCTTTAAACAAAAATGAAGCGGTTGTAGGAAGAGGGAGTTCGGAAAACCTAGAAAAGATTCTTCGAGCTATTGAATTAGCAGATTCCATTCGAAGACATGGACACCACAACGCTAATATTTATCCGCTTAATAACGGCATGAAGGACCCTTCTAGAATTGATATGCAAGGATATGGTCTTTCTGAACAGGACCTTATGGATGTACCAGCTGTACTAATAATACCTAATCCTCCTGGTGACATAGTTAATGGTCTACAAGCTATAAATTATTTAAAGTCTATATACACAGATAATATAGCATTTGAAATTGGGCATATAGTTAACTCTGAGGAACGACAATGGCTTCAAAAAAAAATTGAAGGAAATGCTATCAAGGCAAATCTTTCGACTGGGGAAAAGAAAGAACTTTTGAAGCGTTTAACCAAAATTGAGGGCTTTGAAAAATTCATACATCGTACGTTTGTAGGAGCTAAACGGTTCTCTATAGAAGGATTAGATTCCTTGGTGGTCTTAATTGATGAATTAGTATCTCAAGCAAATCTAACCAATACAAAGCAGATTAATATTGGAATGGCACACCGTGGTCGATTAAATGTACTAACACATGTTTTGAAAAAACCTTATGAAATGATGTTCGCTGAATTTGCCCACGTTCCATCTGAATCTTTTTTACCAAAAGATGGTTCATTGGAGATTTCAGAGGGTTGGTATGGAGATGTGAAATATCATAAAGGGGCAACCTATCATTCAGGTGATGGAATGACCATTAAACTTGCCTATAACCCATCCCATCTCGAAGTTGTAAGCCCAGTAGTAACTGGTCAAACACGAGCAGCTCAGGAAGTGAAAAATGTTCCTGGCTATCCAGAGCAAGACAAAAACGCGGCTTTCGCAATTTTAATACATGGAGATGCAGCTTTTCCAGGACAAGGAGTTGTAACTGAGGTACTAAATTATAGTCGTGTGCGCGGTTTTCAAACAGGGGGCTCTATTCATATTATAGCTAATAATATGATTGGATTTACGACAGAGCAATACGATTCACGCTCCACTAACTATTCTTCTGACCCTGCTAAAGGATTTGAAGTTCCGGTTATTCATGTAAATGCGGATAATCCTGAAGCGGTTATAGGAGTAGCTCAACTTGCGTTTGAATATCGTAGACAATTTGGCAAGGATATAGTTATTGACCTCATTGGTTATCGTCGTTATGGGCACAATGAGATGGATGAGCCTTCGGTAACTAATCCAATGATGTACCATATAGTCCATAAGCATCCTACTGCAAGAAAAATTTATGGAGATCAGCTTGTAGAAGAGAAGGTAATTGAATCGACTGAAGTAGATGCACTAGATGAAATGATCTTAGAGGAAATGCAACAGGCATATGATCGTGTCAAAGAGTTACCTCAAACAACTGCACATGAAGTGATTATTCCAGAAGCAGTGTTAACTGGTTATCCCAAATTTACAACAGGAGTAGAGGGTGAAAAGTTAAGAAAGGTTAATGAGGAACTTTTAACTTGGACAAAAGAATTTACTCCATTTAAAAAGCTTGAGAAAATATTGAAACGCCGAGAAGAGCCTTTTACTAGCAATGGTAAAATTGACTGGGGGCATGCGGAAACACTTGCATTTGCCACAATCTTGCAAGAAGGAATTTCCGTGCGTTTATCCGGACAAGACGCTCAACGTGGAACGTTCTCTCATAGACATTTAGTTTTACATGATGAAAAAAATGGTGAAGAATTAATTCCTATGCATTTTATTGACAGTTCAAATGCATCCTTCGTTGTCTATAATAGCCCATTAACCGAATCAGCTATTTTAGGCTATGAGTTTGGATACAGCCTAGAGGACAAAAATACTTTGACAATTTGGGAAGCGCAATACGGGGATTTTGCAAATATGGCCCAAGTAATGTTTGATAACTTTATTAGCTCCGCACGAGCTAAGTGGGGGTTAAAATCAGGGCTTGTTATGTTGCTGCCACACGGTGCTGAAGGGCAAGGAGCAGAGCATACAAGTGCAAGGTTAGAACGTTATTTACAGCTTTCTGCTGAAAATAACTGGACAGTGGCTAATCTTTCGAGTGCAGCAAACTACTTCCATATATTGCGCAGACAAGCGGCATCATTAAATGAAGAGTTTGTTCGTCCGTTATTAATCGTTTCACCAAAATCTCTGTTACGAAATCCTTTAGTAGGTGCTGATGTGTCAGATTTGACTGAAGGTAGTTTCCAAGTTGTGATTGAACAGTCTGGTCTTGGTGGACAACCTGAAAAAGTGAAAAAAATCGTCTTTGCAAGTGGTAAATTAGCAATTGATTTAGCAGAAAAAATAAAGGACAGCTCTGAATTTAATTATTTGCATATTATTCGCGTGGAGCAGCTTTATCCTTTCCCAAAAGAAGAAATTACTGATATTGTGAAACGTTACCCTAATGTAGAACAACTCACTTGGGCACAAGAAGAACCTGAAAACATGGGTTCTTGGAATTATGCTCTTCCGTATTTGTTGCATATAGCAGATGGAAGAAACATTGTTTATACAGGACGAGTTCATCGTGCGAGTCCCGCCGAAGGTGATGCAGATACTTATAAAGTAGAACAGGCAAGAATTATAGAAGAAGCATTGAAAGGCTTGTAAGCAACTAAGAGGAGGTAGTTTAAGTGGCTGAAATTATTGTTCCAGAACTAGCAGAGTCTATTACAGAGGGCACTATCGCTCAGTGGTTAAAAAAACCAGGTGATACTGTTGAAAAAGGTGAGTTCATTGTTGAGCTTGAGACAGATAAAGTAAATGTTGAGGTTATTTCGGAGGAAGCAGGAGTAGTTAGTGAGCTATTATTTGGTGAAGGAGATACAGTGCAAGTAGGAGAAGTTATTGCGATTGTTGGTGAAGGATCTGGAGCTCCTGCTTCACAACCTAAAAATGAGAAAGTGGAAGTAGAAGAGAAAGTACCAGAAATACCTAAGGCAGAAAATGCACCGATTACTAATACAGAAGGGACCTCTGATCATCAAGGTCGACCAATTGCTAGTCCTGCTGCACGAAAACTTGCAAGAGAAAAAGGTATTGACTTAAATGATGTATCACCTGTCGATCCAATGGGACGGGTTCGTGTACAAGATGTATCTGCTCATGGTTCAAAACAAACAACAGAGTCGCCTAAATTAGCATCTGCTCCTGTTAATGAAAATGATGGGCGTACCACTCGCGAAAAAATGTCTCGTCGACGCCAAACCATTGCTTCACGTTTGTTAGAAGTTAGACAAAGCACTGCAATGCTAACGACGTTTAATGAAATCGATATGACGAATGTTATGGCTTTACGCTCTCGTAAAAAAGATAAATTCTTTGAGGATAACGATGTTCGTTTAGGATTTATGTCATTTTTCACAAAAGCTGTAGTTGCTGCTCTTAAAAAATATCCTTATGTCAATTCTCAACTCGATGGAGAATATATTGTCAAAAACAACTTCTATGATATCGGTATTGCTGTATCTACAGAGGGAGGTCTTGTAGTACCTATCGTCCGTGATGCAGATCGCAAAAATTTTGCGGAAATTGAAGGAGATATTGCTGGCCTTGCTAAAAAAGCTCGAGATAACAAGCTAGCTCTTTCTGACATGACTGGAGGCTCCTTTACCATAACAAATGGTGGTGTATTTGGTTCACTCATGTCGACGCCAATCTTAAATGGGACTCAGGTTGGTATTTTAGGTATGCATACGATACAGAAACGTCCGGTAGCTGTGGGTCTCGAAATAGAAATTCGTCCAATGATGTATGTGGCTTTGTCTTATGATCATCGCGTAATTGACGGAAAGGATTCCGTGGGATTTTTAAAAACCGTAAAAGAGCTACTGGAAAACCCGGAGGATTTAATGCTTGAATCCTAACAAATCTAAGTGGGACAATAAAAGGAATTTTAAGGTTAACTCAGCTAGAAATAATTTGAAAAATAGAATTTAAATATCTTCCAAGGAATGGTGTGCAGTAAATAACCGTGTTAATTCCTAATGGAAAAGTGATTCACACAACATAAAAGCTTACTGGATAGATTGTATAATCCAGTAAGCTTTTTTTATTATTAAGAAACCGAAAACCGTATAAAGAAGTAACAAAGCGATAGAGTTATTATTTTCTGGGAAATACTTTTGCGTAACGGATAATTGAAATGATAGGAATAACACTGTATTTAAGTGGTGACACATTAAATTTTATTTCAATGGACATTTCATGTCTGCTGGTAGGTGATCTTTTAGATAATAAGCTCGAGGATTAATGTGGATTTGTGAAAGGCACTGAGATACATTTCATATGTCTGTACTAATTCCAATAAATTTGCATGCACCTCTCGACTATTCTTCTTTCTATTGGAGTTGTTTGTCATGTCATCTTTAAAAAAAGCTTAAAGCAGTTATTAGCCTTGTGTGACAAGGAAAAGGGAAGGATTTATTCATAAATCGTATTCACAAGTCCATGTCACATATATTCACATAAAATAAATTAAATTCAGAAAATAATATTGACATTCGTTATAAAACCAGTAAAATAAAAATATAAATAATTTATGTTATATTTCATAACATGATAAAGGGAGTAAACATAACATAAATAAAAGGGGGAGTTAGAATGGAAGATGTCATGTATTTGATGAACAGCTTATGGACCATGGTTGCTGCAATTTTAGTTATTTTTATGATTGGTGGATTTATACTTTTAGAAGCTGGTTCAACAAGAATGAAGAATGCTGGTCACGTTGCTGGTAAAACAATTTTTACATTCGGCTTGGCTTCATTAGTATTTTGGGCCGTCGGATATGGATTTATATTTGGAGGAAATGCTAACTTTTTTGTAGGAATGACTGATTTCTTCTATGGTGGTGGAATACAGGAGGGAGCGAGCGTTTCTCCGACTGTCTTTTTTGTCTTTCAATTAGCGTTTGCTGGGATTGCAGTTACCATTGCTCTTGGTGGATTTGCAGAGCGTGCAAAATTATCTGCGTATGTTATTTTTACCATTCTATTCGGCATAATCGTTTATCCGGTAATCGCTCATTGGGTATGGGGAGGCGGATGGCTAGCGGAGCATGGTAAGCAAGATTTTGCTGGATCTACAGTAGTTCATTTAACAGGTGCAGCGGCTGCACTTGCTGCAACAATGATTCTTAAGCCTAGAATTGGAAAATATAATAAAGATGGCTCTGCCAATAATTTAGCGGGTCATAACCAAGTGTATACTGCATTAGGCGTATTGATCCTATGGGTTGGCTGGTTTGGATTTAATGCAGGCAGTACTGTTTCTGTAGATGCGGCATTCTTTGGGTATGTAGCCTTAAATACTGCGCTTGCAGCCGGTGCAGGAGCTGTAGCGGCGACATTTATATCGTGGGTAGCTTTAGGGAAATCGGATATACCGACTATTTTAAACGGTGCTTTAGCTGGGTTGGTTGCTATTACTGCGTCTTGTGCTTTTGTGGATGTATGGGCGTCGGTTGTGATTGGTTTAATCGCTGGCGTTTTAGTATTTTATAGTGCGCGATTCTTTGAAAAGAGAAAAATTGACGACCCAATATATGCTCTTTCGGTTCATGGAACTGCTGGTATTTGGGGAACTTTATCAACTGGTTTCTTTGCTACAACAGAACTTGCGACTACTGGTAAACCAGGTTTATTTTATGGAGGTGGGATTGACCAATTATTAGTCCAATTAATGGGAGTAGCGGCGTGTGGAGTATTCGCATTTGCAGTGTCATATGCTATCCTATTTATAATGAAAAAAGTCATGGGTGGTATTCGAGTGACTGAAGAAGAAGAAATTATGGGCTTAGACATGAGCGAGCATGGAAACTATGGTTATCCAGAGCAAATGGTTTTAGAGGAAGCAAAAGGCACTAATTGATTCGAATAAAATAGAAACAAAAGCCTCTGGTTCAGAGGCTTTTTGCTTAAAGGGAGTGTGGTCGTGGAAACATATGAATCCATAAGAGAATGGAAGGACCGGCAAATAATGTCCTATTTGAAAGATACCATTTCTCTCAATGTTTTTCATGATCAAGTAATGCACAAAGTAATGGATGTTGCTAAAACCACGGCAGGAACACCTCCTTGTGATTTTACGTGGTTCATCACGGGGAGTGGTGGGAGAAAAGAGCAAGGCTTGATCAGTGACCAAGACCATGGAATTGTATACGAATGGTCGAGTGAAAAAAATGATACTTATTTTAAAACACTGGGAGATGAGCTTGCGCTTGGCCTGTACGTAGTGGGTTATCCTTATTGTAAAGGGAATATTATGAGTTCCAATCCTATGTGGTGCAAATCGTTTGAGCAGTGGCAAGAACAATTGGGTGATTGGTTGAGTGATGAAGGATGGGAAGCTATTAGATATCTACAAATATTCTTTGATGCAAGAGCATTGTACGGCAATCAAAGTTATACACATCAATTAAAATCTATTATTTGTGAATTCGTACGGCAACATCCTTCCACCCTTCCACGCTTCTCCTCCAATATAAAGCATATAAAAAATGTGATTGGTCCTTTTGGTCAAATATTGGTAGAAAGACATGGACCCTATCAAGGAAATGTGAATTTTAAGTACGCAGCTTTTTTGCCATATGTAAACGCAGTGCGCTTATTGTCGATAAAGGAATGTGTTTTGGAGACCTCTACTTTAAATAGGATGAATCAATTGACTAGGCTAAATGATTATAAAAAAATGCTTCAAAATTGCGAAAAAAATTTCATGGAGTTATTAAAATACCGGATGATTTTACTTCAAAAAGAAGAATATGAGGATACGCATTACTTAAATATAAACAACTTAAACAAGGAACAACTGCAAAATATGAAAAGAATATTAAAGGATGGAAAAAGGCTACATGCGGAAGTAATTGAACTAACTAGTATAAGTTAATGAAATAAAGGGTGTTGGTTGGCGATGGCTTTTGAACCGTTTATGCAAATATTGAGAGGGCTACAAGGGAAGCGGACAAATGTGGGTATTAGTGACGTACAAAATGCTCAGCAAATGGCATTTTTACGTAATTTGCAAAAGGAAATAACTCAAGATGTGCTGAATATCCCTTTGGAGAATTTAAATGTTGTAGTCTTTGATATTGAAACAACGGGCTTCTTTCCTGAAAAAGGTGATTGCATCATTTCTATTGGAGCTATTAAAATGACAGGGGAAAAGATTATAGAAGAAGATTTTTTTTATTCTCTTGTACATGTCAAACGAGAAATTCCTGATGAAATTGTTCAATTAACTGGCATTACAAATGAACAATTAAGGGATGCATTGTCACTTGAGGAGGTATTTATTAAGTTTCTTCAATTTAAACAAAATAGCACCTTGGTTGCTCATCATGCTACACATGAAAGGAACTTTATGGAACATACCAGTTCAACCTTATTTCGAACACCATTTAAGCATCGGATTGTAGATACATCTTTTCTTTTAAAAGTAATAGAGCCTAATTTGAATATAATAGCATTAGAAGATTTGTGTGATTATAATAATATTCCAGTAATTGGACGCCATCATGCTCTAGGAGATGCTAAAATGACTGCTAAGCTATGGAGTATTTATGTGAATAAAGCAAAAGAGGTTGGCTGCGAGACGTTAAACGATGTCTACCATCGCTTTGCAAGAATATGAGCGAAATAAAAGAGATTCAAGTAAGTGGACGGGTCAAAATCCAACATAAAAATTTATACGCCCTAAAAATTTATCGATTAGTTAATTTTTAGGGCTTTTTTCTACTGCATAGCCGTTGTTCTCCGTTGCGGCGGCAGCTTTCCTGGGGCATGGGTCGAGCCTTTAGTCTCTCCTGCGAGCTTGTCCCCTAGGTGTCGCCGTCTTCGCTCCGAACAACTATAGTTTTCTTCGACATCAAGTGAAAACTGTACATAATTTCAGGTATAAAAGAGGACAACTTCACTTAAATTAATATTTACGAAACAAGAAAATCACTCAGAATGAAGTGTCCTTTTGGTTAGAAATTATAACAAGAATCAATTCCCGGCATTTTTAACTAGCATTAAACTACTCATTTTCCAGCCTCATATTATTATTTTAGAAGAGGGTATCTCTATATTTAAATCGAATATATACAGGAGATGAAGATAGGGAGTGAGTGCTTGAAGGATAAACAACTATTAATAGATAGAAGAAATATTATTAATTACTATGAAGCTGGTGATAAACGAAATCCTTTAATTATTTGTCTACATGGACTGGCTGGGAACTCTATTTACACATACAGTGAGTTATCTGTTCTATTAGACAAGGATTTTCATCTTATCATGTTGGATCTTCCTGGTCATGGTGGCTCGAGCTCTTTAAAGGGAGAAGACGATTATTTATTTTCTTCATTGGCACAGTGGTTGCAAAAAGTTATTAAACAAATTACTATAAAGCCTTTTTATATAATGGGTCACTCCTGGGGAGCTGATTTAGCACTTCATTATACACGGTATCATCCTACGGATCTATTAGGGATTATTTTGTTGGATGGAGGATTTACATTTCCTGTGAATCAACCAGAAATGACATTTGACGTAGCGTTAAGTGGATGGGATACATATATGGATAATTCCACATTAGTAGATTGGGATACTATTATAAAGGAATACAAGACTTATACAAAACAATGGAATAATGAAAAGGAGGAGTTTGTAAGTTCACTTTTTCGAAAAGAAGAGAATCGATATACTTTAATCTCAACTAAATATACGGTCATATCGATTATAAAAGCTTTCTTCCTAGAGCCTTTTGCCGATACCTATCCATCCATACGTGCTCCATTATTGCTTATTCACGCAACCTATCCGAAGTTTTTAGATAAAGCTCGTTTACTAGGTATACATCAGATAGAAACAGCTATCAAAGACGTAACCATTATTGCTATGGAACATTCAGGACATATGCTTCAATGGGATGAACCAGAACAAACTGCAATTGTTATTAAAAAATGGATTTTAGAGAAAGAATATATAACCAAATAGAAATTATATTGTCGTATTCATAGGTTAAAGCACTTAATCCGGTTTCGCAAAAGGAAACCGGATTTTTGCTTACAAATATAAGGCTGATAGAAAGATTCCTAGTGCGTCCTCATAAATTTCATCAAATTGAGATAGTGGAAGGGGATTGGTACCAATGCCAAGCTCAATAGTGAATCCTGGCCTCCTCCAATCTTGTATGAACCAGTCTTTATAGCCAGCATAGCTATTAGTTGTTTCTACAGGAATATAGCCGCTAGCTTCACCAAATTGAATAGCGAGGACCTCGTTTTCAGGAGGCTGAAGATCTTCAAAACCCCAATATATGACTTGGCCTTGTGTGTGAAAAGGGAGTACTCGAGCAAAGTCTCTTTTTCTAGTTAAATCAGCCATTGCGATTGCCTCTGGTTCAGAAAGGGGGCTTTCTCCACCGTAATCTCTCGGTCCGGGAGTTTTAGGGTTTCTATCTCTTTCTAGCTCCCATAGTGCGGGAAACTGATCATTTAAGTCTACACCGTTTATATTGGCCTTCCATCCAGAAAAGTTAGTACTTCCGCTATTCCATTCGGTAACGTTGCTTCTATATGGCTCCTCAGTTGGAGGACCATTAATGACTAAGTTTACACCGTCTGGATTGACCATCGGCACTATAGAAAGGAAGGTTTGCTCATATAATGGTGTTGTAAGAATCCCTCTAATCGAACCTTGACTTGTCAAAGAGAGCAAATAGTCATTTAAAAAAGTCATAATAATTGGTGTGGTGATCCATTCATTTGCGTGGAAGGACCCATCATAATGGACTCGCTTGTTTCCATTGCCGATTATAATTTCTTGGAGGTCTTTGCCCATAACAGAGCTGCCAATCGAAGAAACTTTAATAAATGGATACACTGTTTGGAGGCGTCTAATATCGATAGACAATGCCTCGTAGTCGTAATTTTGTTTACCATTAACGACTCTCCATGTAATTCTTAGGGGAATTTTAATTGTTTGACCAATCTGCAAAGAGCTTGGATCAATATTGGGGTTAGCTAAAAGAATTTCATCTACTGAAACATTTCGACTTTGAGCAAGCGCCCACAGAGATTCTCCTCGTCTGATTTGGTAATCCAATCCTACGTATCCAGGGACTTGTATACGCTGACCTAATGGAATTTGTTGAGGGTTTACGCTTTGGTTAGAATCGAGAATTAACTGTAGTGGAATATTAAACAACTGACTATAATAATAAAGGGAATCCCCTTGTCTTACAAAAACATCCATGCCTTTCCTCCACTTCATTCTATACATCTTAAAAGTATATGTATGTAGGGAATGTAAGATGACTTTTTAAACAATACAAAGCGGCCAAAATATATTTCGACCGCTGTTGTTTAGTCAATCAATTTTCTCTTAGAAATAACTAGGCCATCCTCATCGACATAAACATAATCTCCTGGATGCCAATCAACCCCTAAGAAAAACAATGGGATATCTTCTTCACCGGTCCCTTCTTTTTTACTTTTTAAAGGATTGCTTCCAAGTGCTAGTATTCCAATATCTAGCAGAGACAAATCTTTAGAATCTCGAATACAGCCATTTATAATAATTCCGGCTAAATTTCGACTTTCGGCAGTCCTTGCTAGCCGATCTCCCAATAGAGCGCACTTTTTAGATCCCCCTCCATCGATTACTAAAACATTACCTGCTGGAATGCTTTCTAAAGCATGACTTACTAACACATTGTCCTCAAAAACTTTAACGGTACAAATAGGGCCAGAAAAGCTATGGATTTTACCGTAAGATTTAAATTCGGAACCTATTACCTGTAGCTCATTTGAATAATCATCACATAAATCAGCGGTTTGAAATGTCATAGAATTTGCCTCCTAGTTTATTAAAATTATATTTCTACTAATTTACTATTACTTTATTCTATTATCAAAGGTTATGAGATATAATTCTGAAAATATTTGTGTGTTTTATTGATGTATTAGACTAAAAAAACGACTGGCAGGGATAGCCCTATCAGTCGTTTCTAAATTATCTTTTCATCTGTCTTATTTTCTCCTCGTCTGGAGTAACGAACAGGGTAGTTTGTTCAAAATAAATGACAAATCCAGGTTTTGAGCCATTTGGCTTTTTTACTTGTTTTACAACTGTGTAATCAACTGGTACTGAGGAAGATTCACGTGCTTTACTATAATATGCTGCGAGGTTAGCTGCTTCTGACAATGCAATTTCTGATGGTTTATCAGAATGTATAACTACGTGGGAACCAGGTATATCCTTTGTATGCAGCCATGTGTCTGATTTCTTCGCTAGTTTGAAGGTAACATAGTCGTTTTGTTTATTGTTCTTTCCAACAGAAATTTCTGTGCCATCTGAAGCTATATACTTTTCAGGTGTTGGTTTTACCGGCTTTTTCTTCTTTTTTGAAGCACGCATTTTTAGTAATCCCTGCTCCATCAATTCTTCTCGGATTTCCTCTATATCCGTTGGAGAGGCTTGCATCACTTGCTGAAGTAGCAATTCAAAATAGTCGATATCTTCTTTAGTAATTTCAAATTGCTGTTCAATTTTTAATAAGGCAGTTTTAGCTTTTGTATAGCGGCTATAGTAGCTCTGTGCATTCTGTGTAGCCGTCTTTCTACTATCTAAAGGGATAACTATTGTTCCTTGTGTTTCATCGTAATAGTTAACGAGCTCAACCTCAGACAACCCTTTTTCGATCGCGTAAGCATTCGCCATCAGTAATTCACCGTATAATTGGAATGTATCTAATCTTTCGGCCTGCTCGAAATCCTTCTGGAGTTTTTTCATTTTTAGTTTTAGCTTATTTAGTTCGTTTTGGAGCCATCTTTCCAAGTCTCCTGCCTGCTGCTTCACTCTGTCACGTTCAGCCTTAGCAAAATAAACGCGATCTAGTAAATTACCTAGTGTTTGTTCATTGAATTTATCTCCATCCAAATGAGTAAGTGCGTTCGGAGAGTAATATGTTTTACCATTTACCTCTACAATTTGCTTAGCGATTCCACCTTTTACAAATTCGTCCATAAATGATTTATATATCATTAGACGATCAGAAACGCCATCCATACGATGAAGTAATTCCTTGGCATGAAGTGGAGAAAAACCCGAAATTTGCTCAACTATTTCTTTAGAATCCTGAACCGAAAGAATCACATTTTTCAGGTCCTCTGAATATACTAGTGGGTTGAGCTTGTTCTGAGATGGTGGCGAGATATAGGGTTGACCAGGTAAAATCGTCCGATAGCTGTTCATAGATGGTGATAAGTGTTTTATGCTTTCTAATATAAGATTTCTGCTAGGGTCTATTAAAAGTAGATTACTATGACGACCCATAACCTCCATATGAATCTCACGTGTAATCTCATCACCTATCTCATTTTTTCCGAGTATTTCAAGGACAATAATGCGGTCCGTTTCATGCTGGCGTACTGCGGTGATGATTCCTCCTTCTAAATGCTTGCGAAGTACCATGCAAAACATTGGGGGAGAAGATGGGTTATCGATTGTCTCATGTGTAATTTGTATGCGCGAGTATGAAGGATGAACAGAAAACAGTAATTTGAAATTCTTTCCTTGAGCACGGACTTGCATTAATATTTCCTGAGCGTTTGGCTGGTGTATTTTAGAAATACGGCCTGTTACTATTTGTTGTAATTCAGTTGTCATTGAGATAGTAAATAATCCATCAAAAGCCATAATAATTCCTCTTTCAAAAACATTTTTTTATCAATCGAGTGCTAGCTATAATTGTGAGAGATGTATATCTGTCTAATTTGCTAATCTTTAAAGTGATTCATCTAGCTCTACTTTTATAAAAAAGACTAGAAAAAAAGTAAAAAGTCATTGTTACATTATAAAAGTAACAAACAAGTCTTTGCTTTTCTTTTAATCTTATCATTTTATAGAGGACTTGTGTTATAATCAGTAAAGTATGTATTAAAGTTAGCAGTCTGAGATAGCATGTAATTGAAGGAGATTTTATGCGAAGAGAAAAAGGTATACTAATCGTATTATCAGGTCCATCCGGAGTTGGTAAAGGGACAGTGAGAAAAGAATTATTCTCGGAACCGGGAACAAACTACGAATATTCCATATCTATGACGACAAGACTTCCGCGCGAAGGTGAAGTAGATGGTGTGGATTATTTCTTTAAAAAGAAAGAAGAATTCGAAGAGTTAATTGAGCAAGGTAAGTTGTTAGAGTATGCCTCTTACGTAGGGAATTACTATGGAACCCCAATCGATTATGTGAATGAAACGCTTGACTCAGGTCGAGATGTCTTTTTAGAAATTGAAGTCCAAGGAGCTGCATTGGTACGTGAAAAAGCACCAGATGCGCTTTTTATATTCCTTGCACCTCCTAGCTTGAGTGAGTTGGAGCAACGTTTAATAGGTAGAGGAACTGAAACAGAAGATGTCATCAATTCACGTATTCTTGCTGCAAGGCAGGAACTAGAGATGATGCATCTGTATGATTATGTCGTGGAGAATGATGAAGTAACAAAAGCTTGTTCAAAGATTAATGCAATTGTTGCTGCAGAGCATTGTCGGCGCGAACGTGTAGAAAAAAGATATTTATCCATGTTGGAAGGGGAATTTTAAATGTTATATCCATCAGTAGATTCATTAAAAAATCAAATCGATTCAAAATATTCATTAGTAAGCGTTGCTTCTAAGAGAGCACGTCAATTGCAAGAAGAGGGTGGAGAGCGTCTCGGCATCTACGTTTCTGCAAAACAAGTTGGAAAAGCGTTAGAAGAAGTAGCAGCTGGCGAACTTAAAATCGAATCAGCTAACGAAAACGCTGTATACGAGGACGAAGTATAAAATAACCTTCATTTAGCTTAGATATTGTTAGCTAAAGGAATTGTTAAAAGCCTCGACGGATACCTTAGGAGTAAACCCGCAAGGCTAATCGGATGATGAAGACACCTCCCAAAGAATGTATCTGTTCTTTGGGAGGTTGTTGTTTAGAGAGGGGATTAATAATGTTAACTTCTAAAAGAATTCTTGTTTGTGTTACGGGAGGTATAGCTGTTTATAAAGCGGTTGCTTTAGTAAGCAAGCTTTCACAGGCTGGAGCTGAAGTAAAAGTGATTATGACAGAATCCGCTATGGAATTTGTAAAGCCTTTAAGTTTTCAGGCGATGTCACGAAATGATGTTTACTTTGACACGTTTGATGAAAAAAACTCTAAAGTCATTGCCCATATAGATTTAGCAGACTGGGCAGATTTAGTTATTGTTGCTCCTGCAACAGCTAATACTATCGCAAAGTTAGCAAATGGAATTGCTGATAATATGGTGACCACTACCCTTTTAGCAACTACCGCAGATGTTTGGATCGCACCTGCTATGAATGTACATATGTACGACAATCCTGCAGTAAAACGTAATATTGAAAAGCTTTCAAACGACGGTTATTCATTTATCGAGCCATCTGAAGGCTTTTTAGCATGTGGTTATATTGGTAAGGGAAGACTAGAGGAGCCAGAAAAAATAGTTAAGCTAGTGGAAGAACATTTTGCACCTTGTGATTTGCCTTTAAAAGGTAAAAGAGTAGTTGTCACCGCTGGTCCAACTAGAGAAAAATTAGATCCAGTCCGCTTTTTGACTAATTTTTCTAGCGGAAAAATGGGTTATGCAATGGCAGAGGCTGCATCTAGGCTAGGTGCAGAGACTATTCTCGTTTCGGGTCCAGTTGCTATAGAAGCGCCAAGGAATGTTAAGGTAGTTAATGTTGAAAGTACTGAAGACATGTTTGTTGCAGTACTGGAGCATTTTGATAGTGCATCAATTATAGTCAAAACAGCTGCAGTAGCTGATTATAAAGCGAAAGAAATACACCCTCAAAAGATGAAGAAAAAAGATGGTGAAGTCACTATAGCTCTTGAAAAAACTACGGATATATTGTCAGAGCTTGGAAAACGTAAATCACATCAAATACTAGTTGGTTTTGCAGCTGAAACGAATGATGTAGTCCATTATGCTAAAGGTAAATTAGAGAAGAAGAATGCAGACTATATAATAGCTAATGATGTTACTGAAGAGGGTTCAGGTTTTGGGACAGAAACTAATTCTGTTACGCTGGTTGGAAAGAACGATATAGAAGTTCATTTCCCTCAAAACAGTAAGAAGGAGCTTGCTCTTCAGTTATTTCACACTATTATTGAGCTTGAAAAAGATGAGGCTCTATGATTGTAGAGGTCATAGTTGACGTAGCTGCATATCCTATTGATCGGCCATTTGATTATGTAGTGCCAGGGCATTTAGAGGATTTAGTGGAGCGAGGAAGCCGTGTCCATGTTCCTTTCGGTAATCGAAAAGTGCAAGGATTTATCACGAATATAAAACGAGAAACAGAAGTAGATAGATCGAAGCTAAAGGAAGTTCAATCTATAATAGATGTAGAGCCAGTTATTACAGAGGAACTGCTCAAATTATCCAAGTGGATGACAAAGAAAACTCTCTGCTATGAAATTGATGCACTTCAAGTAATGCTTCCCGCAGCATTGCGAGCGTCTTATAAAAAAAATATTAAAATTGTAGACCCCACCCAATTGGAAAAAGAGATTCTAGAGCTTTTTGGTAGAAAAGAAGTGCTTCCTTATGAAGCTTTTGAAAAATCGGGAATGCTAAAGATGATGAAAAAGCATTTAACTGAAGGAAGTTTAGAGCTCGAAAATGTTATCAAGCAACAAGCAAGGGTCAAAACAGTTACTAAATATACGCTTGTAGATGATAAGGATTTTGTTGTTGGCCAGCTCAATAAACTCACAAAACAAGCAGTGAGACAAAAAGAGTTAATCGAGTGGCTATTAGCTCAAGAAAAAAACTCATTTACAATGCAGGAATTAATTCAGGCTGCAAATGTTAGTAATGCTACCGTCAATACTCTTATTAATAAAAAAATATTAGTGAAAGAGCAAGAAGAAGTGTATCGAGAGATTACTTCGCTCGATTATCAGGATCGTGACAATCACGTTCAGCTAACAGTTGAACAGGAAACAGCATTATCTCATATAACTAAAGCTCAAAACAACGAAGAGAATACAACTTTCCTACTTCATGGCATTACTGGCAGTGGTAAAACAGAAATCTACTTACATGCAATTGAAAAATCTATAGCAGAAGGAAAACAGGCAATAATGCTAGTACCTGAAATTTCCTTGACACCTCAAATGACACGCCGTTTCAAGCTTCGCTTTGGTGATCAGGTGGCTGTCATGCATAGCGGTTTATCTACCGGAGAGAAATTTGATGAGTGGCGCAAAATTTGGCGTGGTGAAGTTATGGTTGTTGTCGGGGCAAGATCCGCAGTATTTGCTCCATTTAAGAATTTAGGTGTCATTATTTTAGATGAGGAGCATGAGTCCTCTTATAAACAGGAGGACACACCTCGCTATCATGCTAGAGATGTGGCAATTTGGAGAAGTGAGTTTCACAAATGCCCCGTTATTTTAGGTAGTGCCACCCCCTCATTAGAATCATATGCACGTGCATCAAAGGGAGTTTATACACTATTATCGTTAAGCATGAGAGCAAAAGAGCAGGCTCTTCCAACAGTTAACATAGTGGATATGCGCGCGGAACTGAAAAGTGGCAATCGTTCCATGTTTAGTCTACCTTTAGCAGATGCAATTCGAGAAAAATTAGAAATGAAGGAACAAATTGTATTATTCCTTAACAAAAGAGGGTTCTCTTCCTTTGTACTTTGTAGAGATTGTGGGACAGTTGTAGAATGCGACCAATGTGATATTTCCTTAACCTACCATCGAGAAGGCGAGCGATTAAAATGTCACTATTGTGGACATGAGGAGCCTGTGCCCCAAGAGTGCCCTGAATGTCAAAGTGAGCACATCCGTTTTTTTGGTACGGGTACACAAAAAGTTGAAGAGGAAATAACTAAATTATTTCCTTATGCCAGAGTATTGCGTATGGATGTGGATACTACAAGGACAAAGGGATCACATGAACGTATACTTAAAAAGTTTGGCGATGGCGAAGCAGATATTTTATTAGGTACACAAATGATAGCCAAGGGATTGGACTTTCCTAATATTACTTTAGTCGGGGTTTTAAATGCAGATACAACTTTGCATATTGCAGATTTTCGGGCTGCTGAAAAGACGTTTCAGCTTATGACGCAGGTTAGTGGTAGAGCAGGAAGGCATGATAAAGAAGGAGTTGTATATATTCAAACATATACTCCAGAGCACTATGCGATAGAGTACTCAAAGGATCAGTTGTACGAGCCTTTTTATCACAATGAAATGATCATGCGTAAGCAATATGAATATCCACCCTTCTATTTCGTAACACTTGTGCAAGTGACTCATGAAAATGTACTCCTTGCAGCTGAATATGCGAAACTTGCTACCGATTGGTTAAGAGATAATTTATCAAGCACGAGTATGGTAATAGGACCAACAGCAAGCGCAATAAGCAAGATACAAAATAGATATCGTTACCAATGTTTGATAAAATACAAAAAAGAACCACTATTAATCGAAAAACTACAGCAACTGATTAAAATTTATCGTACGGAGTGGATAAAAAAAGGTATCGTGCTTACGGTAGACCTTGACCCATCCACAATTTTATAGGCTGTTTGAAAAGAGGACTAAGAAATGGCAATTAGAAATATTATTACACACCCAAATGATTTATTGACTAAAAAATGTGAAGAGGTTCATGTATTTGATGAGAAGCTTGCAAATTTATTGGATGATATGTATGACACGATGATCGCCTCAGATGGAATTGGTCTTGCTGCGCCACAGGTCGGCGAAACGATTCAAGTGGCTATCGTGGATCTAGGAGAAGGACAAGAGGTGATCGAAATGGTCAATCCAGAAGTCGTCGAAATAGGTGGATCAGAAGTAGAAGTTGAAGGCTGTTTAAGCTTCCCGGATATTTATGGAGAGGTGGAGCGACCTTTTTATGTGAAGGTAGAGGCACAGGATCGTGATGGCGCTTTATATGAGTTAGAGGCAGAGGACTATGAAGCAAGAGCAATCCTTCATGAAATTGATCATCTACACGGGGTTCTATTCACTACTAAAATTACTCGTTATGTTGATGTGGAAGAATTGGAGAATGAACTGGAGGAAGAGCTATGACATCCATTGTATTTATGGGTACACCTGCCTTTTCGGCTCCTATTTTACGCATGCTAGTGGAAGAGGGTTATGAAGTAAGTGCAGTCGTAACTCAACCTGACCGCCCAGTTGGAAGAAAAAAAGTTTTAACGCCGTCACCTGTAAAGGAAGAGGCTTTAGAACTTGGATTACCGATTATTCAACCTAACAAGTTAAAGGGCTCTGAGGAGCTCAATCAAATACTTAATCTTGCTCCAGATTTAATCATAACTGCTGCCTTTGGACAAATATTGCCGAAGGAGCTCTTAGAGGCTCCAAAATACGGTTGTATTAATGTGCATGCTTCCTTGCTTCCTTCCTATCGTGGAGGAGCTCCAATACACCAAGCAATAATAGATGGTCAAGATAAAACCGGGGTTACCATCATGTATATGGAAGAAAAGCTAGATGCAGGAGATATTATATCGCAACGTGAAATCCCTATTACTCATTTAGATGATACCGGAATTCTTTTTGATAAATTAAGCGAAGTAGGTACACTGCTTTTAAAAGAGACTTTGCCGCTAATCATCACAGGTCGAAACGAACGCATAGTACAAGATGAATCGCTTGTGACCTATGCGAAAAATATTTCACGTGAGCAGGAAAGAATAGACTGGACTAAATCTGCTTTAGAAATTCACAACCAAATACGTGGTCTTCATCCATGGCCAGTAGCATATACAACATTGGATGGACAAACAGTGAAGCTTTGGAAAGCGGATATAATAGAAGTAAATACAAATGAACTGCCAGGTACAGTTGTAAAAATAGAATCGGATTACCTTGTTGTCCAAACAGGCGCTGAAGAAGCAATTCGAATTGACGAACTACAGCCAGCTGGAAAGAAAAGAATGTCTGCAAATGACTATTTGCGTGGCGTTGGTTCTAAATTGCGAATAGGAGATAAATTTGAATGACAAAAAAGAACGAAAAAATATGGACTGGTAATGTTAGGGATGCAGCCTTAACTATTTTAATGGCGGTTGAAAAACAACAAGCATATAGTAACCTTTTGCTGCATCAGACAATTGAAAAGTACAATATTGAGCCAAAAGATCGAGCGTTGTTAACCGAGTTAACCTATGGAACACTTCAGCATAAAATGACTTTGGATTATTATCTAAAACCATTTATAAAAGGAAAGCTTGACGATTGGGTTAGACAGCTTCTTCGATTATCTCTATATCAAATCCATTATTTATCTAGAATTCCTGATCATGCAGCAGTGAATGAAGCGGTTAATATAGCAAAGAGAAGAGGTCATAAAGGAATTTCTGGAGTAGTGAACGGTATTTTGCGTTCAATTCTTCGAGAGGGGGTTAGTTCGACAGAAAGTATTGTGGACGATGTCGAGCGTCTTTCTATTGAAACAAGTCACCCTCTTTGGATGGTTAAACGATTTATATCAGAATATGGTTTCGAAACAACTAAGAAAATGCTTGAGGAAAACAATGAGCCACCAGTAACAACTTTGCGTGTCAATTTGTTTAAACGAACTGTAGAGCAAGTGATGCATTTGATGACACAAGAAGGATATGTCGTTGCACAAAGCGAAGTTATTCCAGAGTGTATTTATTTGTTTAATGGCCAGGCAGCAAAAACCACCGCTTTCCAAAAAGGATTTGTTACGATTCAAGACGAAAGCTCCATGATCCCAGCGTATGCCCTTCAACCTGAACCGGGCATGATTGTTTTAGATATGTGCTCAGCACCAGGAGGAAAAACAACACATATTGCTGAAAAAATGAAAAACACTGGTAAGCTTGTAGCTATGGATATCCATCAACATAAATTGAAGCTAGTAAAAGAAAATGCGGAAAGGCTGGGCTTTAGTTTCATAGAAACAGTTGAAAAGGATGGACGCAAAGCTTCTGAGTTATTCCCAGAGCAAACATTTGACCGTATTTTAGTGGACGCTCCTTGCAGTGGTTTAGGTGTTATGAAAAGAAAGCCAGATATTAAATACACAAAAAATGAAAAGGATTTTGATTCATTAAAGCCTATTCAGCTCAAATTGTTAGATGAAGCATATAAGCTATTGAAGCCAAATGGATTAATGGTTTATAGTACGTGTACAGTGGATAAGGAAGAAAATGAAGGAACCGCTAAACTATTTTTGGAAAATCACCCAGATATGCAACTAAAATCTTTTCCAGACGTTGTAAAAAATATAAAACAACAAGAAGAGGATGGTATGTTACAGCTGTTTCCTCAAGACTTAAGAAGTGACGGATTTTTTGTAGCAGTTTTTCAAAAACAGAGCTGATTGCAACGAGCTCTATCTATGAAGAGGTGAAGGTATAAATGAGGTTCGTTGTTAAAACTGATGTAGGCATGAAAAGAACGATCAATGAAGATCGTGTGGGTGTATTTCAGCGAGAGGATGGTCGTGTATTAGCGGTTGTTGCAGACGGAATGGGCGGACATAATGCCGGGGATGTAGCAAGTGAAATGGCCATTACAGAATTTGAAAAATATTTTCATGCTTATAATCCTTCTGTTGTTCCAGAAAAAGAATGGTTAATGTACACTTTCCAAACGATAAATCAGCTTATAGCTCAGCATTCTACCTCAAATACAGGCTGTGAAGGAATGGGGACTACATTAATTGCCGGCTTGTTTGAAAACAGTAAAGGCAGTAAAGGAATTATTGCGCATATAGGAGATAGCCGTGTTTATCAAATTACCGAAAATTTGGTTCAACAGATTACAAGAGATCACTCTTTTGTAAATGTACTGCTCGATTCAGGAGAAATTAATGAAGAGCAAGCAAAAACTCATCCTATGAAAAATGCAATTATGAAGGCTGTCGGAACAGAAAAAACTATTCATCCAGATTTTTTTGAGGTAGAATTTGTCGCTAATTCTTATTTTCTTTTTTGCACAGACGGATTAAGTAACAAATTAAGTGATTCCTTTATACAAAGCCTGCTTTACTCCAAGAAGTCTCTTCAAGTAATGGGAGATGAATTAGTGGAGGAAGCGAACAAGTCAGGTGGAGAAGATAATATCTCTCTGATTTTGTTAACAAACAAGGATGAGGAGGTGTAAGGATGTTAATCGGTAAAAGAGTTAGCGGCAGATATAAATTGCTAGAAATGATTGGTGGAGGCGGCATGTCCAATGTTTATTTGGCACATGACATGATTTTAGACAGAGATGTCGCGATTAAAGTATTGCGATATGATTTTTCTAACGAAGAAGAATTACGTCGTCGCTTTCAACGTGAAGCACTATCTGCAACAAGCCTTACACACCCTAATATAGTCAATATTTATGATGTCGGAGAAGATGAAGATATTCATTATATTGTTATGGAACATGTAAAAGGTGAAACGTTAAAACAATACATACAGAGTAATGCACCGGTTTCACCGATCAAATCAATCACTATTATGAAACAGTTAACTTCTGCAATTTCTAATGCACATAATAATCATATTATTCATCGGGATATTAAACCCCAGAATATTTTATTGGACGAGCAAGAAAATGTGAAAATAACTGATTTTGGAATAGCGATGGCATTGAGTGCGACCTCCCATACGCAGACCAATTCAGTATTAGGTACAGTACATTATTTATCACCAGAACAAGCACGTGGGGGCACAGCAACTAGAGAATCTGATATATATGCATTAGGTATAGTATTATTTGAACTTCTAACAGGACAGCTTCCTTTTTCGGGAGAATCAGCTGTTTCGATTGCCTTAAAGCACTTACAGGCTGAAACACCTTCAGTTAGAGCAATTAATCCTGCAATCCCACAAAGTCTTGAAAACGTAGTATTAAAAGCAACTGCAAAAGATCCTAGAAATAGATATCGTTCTGCTGAGGAAATGGAAAGAGACTTATCAACTGCCATGTCACCAGAAAGGTCTAATGAACCAAAATTTGTTGTACCGGTAGACGATGGAGCTACCAAGGTGCTTCCTATTATTAAAGAGCCTGTTTCTTTCGAGGATGTAGCAGAAACAAAAAAAATACCTACGGAGGCTCCTTCACCAGTATCAACAAAGAAGCCAAAGAAAAAAATAAAAAAATGGAAAGTTATAACAGGGATAATTGCTGGCTTGATTTTACTTGCATTAATCATCATTATTGCTTTCCCGGGATTGTTTAAACCAGACAAGATAGAGGTTCCACCTATTGCTGGGTTAGAATTAGAGGCTGCCATAAAGCTACTTGAATCAGAAGGCTTCGTCATTGGGGAGCAAATATTGGAATTTGACGATGAGATTGAAAAGGATCATGTTATTCGTACAACTCCGGAAGAGGGGAAAATGCGCGATAAAGAAACTGAAGTAGATCTTTACGTATCTCAAGGTAAAAAAACATCAGCAATGAGTAACTATGAAAACCAGGATATTGATCAGGTGAAGGCTTTGTTACAAAAGCAAGGATTTCGTAGTATCGATGATAGTGATAAAATATACTCTTCTGCTTCCGCTGGTACCATCTTAAAGCAAGAACCTGCAGCTGGAGAAGATATTATACCAGAAGAAACTGACATCTATTTCCAAGTTAGTCTTGGACCAGAAATGATTACACTAAGAGACTTAAGGGAATATAATGAAAAAAACCTTAACGAATATGCAACAAGTACAGGTATAAAGGTCGTAAGAACAAAAGAAGTACATCATGATAAGATTCCAAAGGGAGCAGTTGTAGAACAATCCCCTGCACCTAATGTGAAGATAGTTAAAGGGAGTACGGTAGAGGTAGTAATTTCTAAAGGACCTCAGCAAAAGAAGACTCAGACAGTTGTGAAAACCGTAACCATTGAATATTTACCTCCAGAAATAGATGGAGAGGACGGAGAAGAGGACGGAGAGATGGAACAGGAAGTGGTTCCACAAATTATTCGTATCTACATCCAAGACAAAAACCATAAATTAACTGATCCCCCTGTGGAAGAATTTGAAATTACTTCAACAATCGATAAAAAGATTTCATTAGAAATTGTAGAAGGCGAGACAGGTGGATACCTTATCAAAAGGGATCAAGAGGTTGTAGCGCAAGATAGCGTATCATATGAATAAATTAGGGAGGCATAGGATGCCAAACGGACAAATAAGAAAAGCACTTAGTGGATTTTACTATGTATATGACAACGGTAACATCATACAATGCAGAGGGAGAGGCGTCTTTAGAAATAGAGGCGAGTCTCCTCTAGTAGGTGATTTTGTCGACTATACGGTAGAAGGAGAAAACGATGGAACTATCACCGTTCTTCATGAAAGAAAAAATAACCTAGTTCGTCCGCCAATTGCTAATATTGATCAAGCGATTTTAGTTTTTTCTATTAAAGAACCAGATTTTAATACCATTTTATTGGATCGCTTTTTAGTAGTTCTCGAATCGTTTAATATTGAGCCAATCATTTGCTTGACGAAAAGTGATTTAATGGATGAAAAAATGAAAAAAACAATGGCAGTATATATTTCTGACTATGAAAAAATTGGTTATGAAATATTAATGACCTATAAAGATGATCCGGCTTTTCATGAAAAAATTTCCCCGGTTTTAAAAGGAAAAACCACGGTACTAGCTGGTCAGTCTGGAGTAGGGAAATCTACTTTACTGAATACAATTCTACCTTCGCTAGATTTAAAAACAGGTGTAATTTCTGATGCTTTAGGAAGAGGAAAGCATACGACCAGACATGTAGAGTTAATAGAGGTTTGTGATGGTCTTTTAGCGGATACGCCTGGTTTTAGTTCCTTTGAATTCGATTTAATGGAAAAAGAAGAACTATCTAGTTGTTTTCCAGACTTTGTAGAACGTCAAGATGGTTGTAAATATCGTGGATGCTTACACGTAAATGAACCTAAATGTGCAGTTAAGCAAGCAGTAGAGCTAGGAGAAATAAAAGATTACCGATATAAACATTATCTACAGTTTTATGAAGAAATCGTAGAAAGAAAGCCGAGGTACTAAAAATGATAAAAATTGCACCTTCCATCTTAGCCGCAAATTTTGCTAAATTAGGAGAAGAAGTTTTAGAGGTTGAAAAGGCTGGAGCTGAACTTATTCATATTGATGTGATGGACGGCCACTTTGTTCCCAATATTACGATGGGTCCAATTGTTGTGGAAGCTCTTCGTCCACTAACAAATCTACCGCTGGATGTACATTTAATGATTGAAAATGCAGACCAGTACATTGAAGCTTTCGCTAAGGCAGGAGCTGATTATATTACAGTACATGTGGAGGCTTGTCCGCATCTACATAGAACTATTCAACTGATTCGTTCCTTTGGAGTTAAGCCCGGGATCGTATTAAACCCACATACACCAATAGAAACTATTCAACATGTGTTAGAGGATATAGACATGGTTTTATTTATGACAGTGAATCCAGGATTTGGTGGTCAAAAGTTTATTCATTCTGTTGTACCGAAAGTAAAACAGCTTTCACAGATTATTAAAGAAAGAAATCTTTCTATAGAAATAGAGATTGATGGTGGTATTAACGAAGAAACTATTGTTCCTTGTGTAGAAGCTGGTGCAACTATTCTTGTAGCTGGCTCTGCTATATACAACGCACCAGATAAAGCTAAAGCTCTTCAAAGAATTAAAGCTGCTGGATTAAGCGCGGTTTCTAGATGAAACGTGTCTTCATTTGTTCTGGAGGCCCTTTAGAGGAAGTTGTTGATCTTAGACAGCTTCCTTTTTTTCAAGAAGAAACTATTTTCATTGGAGCAGATAGAGGTGCCTTTCATTTAATCAATGCTAACATTATTCCAAATGAGATTATTGGTGATTTCGATTCTATTAGCGAGGAAGAGCTGAACGTTTTACGTGAAAAAATAACTCATATATCTATTTTGCCTACGGATAAGGATGAGACAGATACACACTTAGCGTTATTAGAGGCTATGAAATATAATCCAACAGAAGTCATTTTAACTGGTGCAAGTGGCGCACGCTTAGATCACTATCAAGCTGCTTTACATGACGTTTATTACTTCCAGAAACGGTATCCAAAAGTATCCTTTTATATTCAAAACAATAAAAATAAACTTCAATTTTTACTACCTGGTACTCATTACATACAAAAACAGGAAGAATACAAATATATTTCCCTCTACCCTTTTGGTGAGAAGATTGGGAACGTGAATCTTGATGGTTTCTTATACAATGTAGAAAATGAAGTAGTGAATTATGGTAATGCGAAGTTTACTAGTAATGAACAAGTAGAACGAACAAGTACTATCTCCTTTGAGTCGGGCATATGTTTAATGATAAGAAGCAGTGACTAAAAGGGAGGAAATATGTGTGAAGGTCTACACTTTTAAATTACCTAAATCAGTTAGTAGTATTATGAAGGTATGTATTCGTCTGTTTAAAAAGGACGAGGAGAAAAAATAGTTTTAGACAGAAATAATGCCAGGTCGACGAATAGTCAACCTGGCATTAACTATGAGAGCGATTATACGCGCTCAATTTTTCCTGATTTTAAAGCTCTAGCAGAAACCCATACACGTTTAGGTTTACCGTCTACAAGAATACGGACCTTTTGAAGGTTTGCCCCCCATGTACGCTTGTTAGCGTTCATTGCGTGAGAACGAGCATTACCAGAACGAGCTTTACGCCCAGTGATTGCACATACTTTTGGCATTATAATTTCCTCCTTTAAAAAAGAAGCTGAAAGATTTTTCAGTTCGATATTTCACATACTTTAATAATTTACCACAGTCTCTTTTGATAAGCAAGTATATCAAGAAAAAAACCTTTACACTATAAAATAGAAAAGTTGGTTTGGCTTTGACTTGCAGTAATGGTCTTTACATAGTTACTATAGTATCAGGAATTGTATTTTCACGAAATGGCAATCTAATTACACTTTATGCAAAAAGTAGACGAATAGAAACGTGTCTTTTATAATTTTAAAGGGTGTAGTACAATAAGGGATAGTCAAAAAGGACTTGGGAGGTTTCAACATGTCAATAGAATTAACAAATGAATTCGGGCACATTGATATATCACAAGATACAATTGCACAGATTGCTGGCGGAGCCGCGATTGAATGCTATGGTATCGTAGGTATGGCATCAAAGCATCAAATCAGAGATGGTTTAACAGATATATTAAGAAAAGAAAATTTTACTAAAGGTGTTATTGTTAGACAGGACAAAGAAGATCTACATATCGATATGTATATTATTGTGAGTTACGGAACAAAAATTTCTGAAATCGCTTATCAAGTCCAATCCAAAGTGAAATATACACTGAATAAATCTCTTGGTATGTCGGTGAAATCCGTAAATGTTTACGTACAAGGAGTTCGCGTGGCAAACGTGTGATTAAGGAGAGAAAACAATGAAATCAATCAATGGTAATCAATTTGCAGATATGGTCAAGATGGGAGCACACCATCTTTTTCAAAACGCGGACTATGTCGATGCATTAAACGTATTTCCTGTTCCTGATGGTGACACAGGGACAAATATGAATCTTTCAATGACCTCGGGAGCTAAAGAAACTGCTGCCCACACGAGTGAGCACATCGGTAAAACTGCTCAAGCATTATCCAAGGGGTTATTGATGGGGGCAAGGGGAAACTCAGGAGTTATCTTATCTCAGCTTTTCAGAGGCTTCGGTAAATCTATTGAGCAATATGCTACTTTGGATGCGAAGCAATTTGCTCAAGCTCTGCAATACGGCGTGGAAACTGCCTATAAAGCGGTTATGAAGCCGGTCGAAGGTACAATTTTGACTGTTGCTAAAGACTCTGCTAAAAAAGCAGTGGAAGTTAGTGAAACTGTTACAGATATCCCTGAATTAATGGCAGCTGTTGTAGAAGAGGCAAAACAATCACTGAATAGAACTCCAGACCTATTACCTGTTTTAAAAGAAGTTGGGGTAGTAGATAGTGGTGGACAAGGCTTAGTATTTGTATATGAGGGCTTCTTAGCAAGCTTAAAGGGAGAAGAACTTCCTGAGAAAACGGTTAGTAACTCTATGGATGATTTGGTAAGTGCCGAGCATCATAAAAGTGTTCAAGGATTTATGGACACGGCAGACATTGAATTCGGATTTTGTACGGAGTTTATGGTTCGTTTCGAAGAAGGGAAAAAATCCTTTGACGAAAATGATTTCCGCAATGATTTAAGTGCATATGGAGATTCTCTATTAGTAATTTCTGACGATGAGATTGCTAAAATTCATATACACTCTGAAACTCCAGGTGAAGTATTGACGTATGGTCAGCAATATGGAGATCTTATCAAAATTAAAATTGAAAATATGCGTCAGCAACATACGGAAATAGTTGGTGAAGGCCATTCAGCTGAAGCTGCTGTAAAAAAAGCTGAAGTGCATCCATATGCAGTGGTTACTGTTGCAATGGGTACCGGAGTTGCAGAATTATTAAGAAGCTTAGGTGCTTCAGCTGTAATAGAAGGTGGACAAACAATGAACCCTTCTACAGAGGATATTGTAAAAGCAATTGAATCGGTAGGTGCAGAGCGTGTATTAATCCTTCCAAATAACAAAAATATTGTAATGGCTGCTGAACAAGCGGCTGAAGTATTAGGAATAGAAGCAGCTGTTGTGCCAACAAAAACGATTCCTCAAGGGATGGCTGCAATTTTGGCATTCAATGCTCAAGTAAGTGTTGAAGAAAACAAAAAGAATATGACTGCAGCATTTTCTCATGTAAAAACTGGTCAGGTTACCTTTGCTGTTCGTGATACGTCCATTGACGGCGTTGAGATTAAAAAAGATGATTTCATGTCTTTAGCAGAAGGTAAAATTATTCTTTCTCAGCCTTCTAGAGTCGAAGCAGCCACTAAACTGGCAAATGAATTGATTGATAATGATTCAGAAATAGTAACTGTTATATACGGCGAAGATGTTTCTGAAGAAGAAGCAGGCAAGTTTGCTGCTTATATCGAAGAACAATTTGAGGATGTTGAAGTAGAACTTTATAACGGTAAACAACCGTTATATCCATATATCTTATCGGTCGAATAAAGAAGAGCGACTCCGCGTGGGAGAAATCCCACGCGTTTTTTTTAAGATGTGAGGCTGAATTATTAAAAAAATATTTGCTGACATTTTCATCAAACAATTAGGATATGTTAATTTAATCATCCTTTAACAAGGATGAGTATTGTATTTCTTTCGTACAATACTTTTGTTTAAACATCCCAATAAGTGTAAAATAGAATTATTAACATGAAAGAGAGGTCTGTCAATTGAAATTCAAGTCTGTTTTTGACATAATTGGACCGGTTATGATTGGACCATCCTCTTCTCACACTGCTGGAGCAGCACGTATAGGGCGGGTGGCAAGAGATTTATTTGGAAAGCAACCTACATGGGCAAAAATCCATCTTTATGGTTCCTTTGCCGAGACATATAAAGGACATGGAACGGATGTCGCAATTATCGGCGGCTTACTTGATTACGACACTTTTGATGAGCGGATTAAAACTGCGTTTAGTGATGCAGAAAAAGTTGGCTTGTCTTATGAATTTATCCCTGAGACAGGACATACCGAGCATCCAAACACAGCAAGGATTGTGTTAGGAGACGACGAACGAGAAATGTCGATGGTTGGTATTTCTATTGGTGGAGGTAAGACAGAAATAACTGAACTTAATGGTTTTCCATTAAGGTTATCCGGCAACTTAGCTGCTATATTAGTAGTTCATGAAGATCGTTCAGGATGTATTGCAAGCGTTGCCAATTGCTTGGCAAAGTATGATATAAATATCGGTCATATGGAGGTTTCTCGAAAAGAGAAAGGGAATATGGCCCTGATGGTTATTGAAGTTGACCAAAATGTGAACGAGGATATATTAGAAGAACTTAAGACCTTGCCGAATATAACCAAGGTTACAAGGATAGTAGATTAAGGAGGGGTACGATGGAAGTCTTATTTCGGAATGTGCGTGAATTAGTAGATAGAGCTAACAAAGAAAATAAGCTGATATCTGAAATAATGATCGAGCAAGAAATTCTTATGACAGAACGCACCCGTGAAGAAATTTTAACACAAATGGATCGTAATCTAACGGTTATGGAAGAAGCTGTAGAGAAGGGACTAAAGGGAGTTCATTCAACTTCTGGGTTGACTGGAGGAGATGCGGTACTTTTACAAGCTTATATGCAAAAGGGGAACTCTCTTTCAGGAGAGTTAATGCTGGATGCTGTAAGTAAAGCAGTGGCAACCAATGAGGTAAACGCGGCAATGGGTACTATCTGTGCAACACCTACAGCTGGATCTGCAGGTGTTGTGCCAGGAACTTTATTTGCTGTCAAAAATAAATTAAATCCAACTCGTGAACAGATGATCCGATATCTTTTTACTGCAGGTGCATTCGGGTTTGTCGTAGCTAACAATGCTTCTATATCTGGAGCTGCGGGTGGTTGTCAAGCAGAGGTAGGGTCTGCAGCGGGTATGGCCGCGGCCGCTATTGTAGAGATGGCTGGTGGTACACCGTCGCAATGCTCAGAAGCATTTGCTATTACACTAAAAAACATGCTTGGATTAGTTTGTGACCCTGTTGCCGGATTAGTGGAAGTACCTTGTGTGAAGAGAAATGCAATGGGTGCCTCTAATTCTTTAGTGGCAGCAGATATGGCTTTAGCCGGGGTTACTAGTCGAATACCATGCGATGAAGTAATAGATGCTATGTATAAAATAGGTCAAACAATGCCAACAGCATTAAAAGAAACTGCTCAAGGAGGATTAGCTGCTACACCAACAGGAAAATGGTTAGAAGCAAAGATCTTTGGCGGGGCTGTGGTCAGCAGTGGAAAATAAGGTAGACGAATTAGTTACCTCTTTAAAGGGTGTTGGAAGTGGGACTGCTAAGGCGTTAGAAGAGCTAGGGATTATCACATTAGAGGATTTAGTGATGACCTTTCCTTATAGACATGAAGATTTTCGATTAAAAAACTTAGCAGAAACAGCTCATAATGAGAGAGTAACAGTGGAAGGAAGGGTCGAAAGTGAACCTTCTCTTCTTTTTTTAGGAAAAAATAAATCCAGATTGCAGGTTCGTTTGTTGGCTGGACAGCATCTGATTAAGGCAGTATTTTTTAACCAAGCCTATTTGAAATCTAAAATTACACCTGGATCTGTAATCACGGTTACTGGCAAGTGGGACAGAGGGCGTCAGGTTATTAATGTCTCTACCTTTTCTGCAGGACCGAAAACGGACCAACAGGATTTTGAACCTGTCTATTCGCTAAAAGGGTCCATAAGCCAAAAGATTTTCAGACGATTCATGAGACAAGCTTTAGATGAGTTAAAAGGGTATATTATGGACCCTTTACCGGAATCTATCCGTTCCGCTTATAAACTACCCGACATAGTAGAAGCTCTCGAGGGGATACATTTTCCGCAGGATGCCAATCATTCAAAAAATGCAAGAAGACGGTTTGTTTATGAGGAATTACTTAACTTTCAACTAAAAATGCAGGCGATTAAGAAAGTCCGAAAAGAACAAAATGTTGGGAATAGTATTGCTTTTGACAATGAACGATTAAAAATCCTCATTGAATCCTTACCTTATGAGCTAACGGATGCTCAAAAGAGAGTTGTCAATGAGATTTGTCGAGATTTGAAGGAGCCACATCGTATGAATAGACTTTTGCAAGGGGATGTGGGATCTGGAAAGACAGTCGTGGCCGCTATTTGTTTATATGCAATTATTACTGCTGGATATCAAGGAGCTTTGATGGCGCCAACAGAGATACTTGCAGAGCAGCACGCCGCTTCCTTAGATGCATGGCTCGCTCCGCTTGGAGTTAGAATTGCACTTTTAACAGGATCTACCAAACAAAAAGCAAGAAGAATTGTATTGGAAAATTTAGCAGAAGGTAATATTGATTTGCTCATAGGTACTCATGCATTAATCCAACCTGAAGTTTCTTTTAAAAAGCTTGGTTTGGTTATAACCGATGAGCAGCATCGTTTCGGTGTAGAGCAAAGAAAAGTATTAAAGGAAAAAGGAGAGAATCCTGATGTACTTTTTATGACGGCAACTCCTATTCCACGAACTTTAGCGATAACAGCATTTGGAGAAATGGATGTTTCTATTATCGATCAAATGCCAGCTGGAAGAAAATCAATTGATACACATTGGATGAAGGAGGACCAACTTCCTAAACTAATTAGTCGGTTGAAAAAAGAACTAGCAAATGGTAGACAAGCCTATATTATCTGTCCCCTAATTGAGGAGTCTGAAAAATTAGACGTTCAAAATGCTGTCGATGTTTACAATATGATGTCAAATGAACTTGGTAAAGATTACACTGTTGGCTTAATGCACGGTCGACTTCACTCCGATGAAAAGGATGAAGTGATGAGAGAATTCACGGATGGAAATATTCATGTGTTAGTTTCTACAACAGTTGTGGAAGTAGGAGTAAATGTTCCTAATGCTTCGTTCATGATTATTTTTGATGCAGAACGCTTTGGACTTGCTCAACTGCACCAACTTCGCGGAAGGGTAGGACGTGGAGAGCATCAATCTTATTGTATACTTCTTGCAGATCCTAAAACAGAAGAAGGAAAGGAACGCATGATGTCTATGACGGAAACTAACGATGGATTCGTTTTGGCAGAAAAAGATTTAGAACTTCGTGGACCTGGGGATTTCTTCGGGAAAAAGCAAAGTGGCTTACCTGAATTCAAAATTGCCGATTTGGTTCATGATTATAGAGCTTTAAATACAGCTAAAATAGATGCAGAACGTCTACTAGAATCTGAGCATTTCTGGAAATCCGATGAAATGGAAGGTCTTCGAAACACTCTGATAAATTCAAAAGCATTGGATGGAGAAAGGATTAACTAAAAAGAATGCATGGATGATGTGAAATCATTCCTTGCATTCTTTTTTTAATGTTTATATACTGATATTAGTACCAAGTGCTAAAATGGCGGTGAATAGCTTGAAATATACGAAAAAAGAAAGACAAAGGCTTTTATTAGAAACTCTAGATAAAAATCCTTTTATAACGGATGAAAATTTAGCATCTACCTTTAAAGTGAGTGTGCAAACTATTCGTTTGGATCGAATGGAGTTGTCCATTCCTGAGTTGCGTGAGAGAATTAAGTCTGTAGCTGCTCATAATTTTGAAGAAGAGGTTAAATCACTCCCAATCGATGAAGTGATTGGAGAAATTATAGATATAGATTTAGATAAGCAAGCAATATCCTTATTGGATATAACGCAAGACCATGTTTTTGCTAGAAATGGTATAGCTAGAGGACATCATCTATTTGCCCAAGCAAATTCATTGGCGGTCGCGGTCATTAACGATGAGCTGGCTTTAACGAGAAAATCCAACATTACATTTGTGCAGCCAGTGAAGGCTGGAGACCGAGTTATAGCAAAAGCTGTAGTTCTTTCCAGTGATCCTGAAAAAAACAGCACACTTATTAAAGTCACAAGCAAGGTAGAAAATGAAACAGTGTTTGTTGGCGAATTTAACATGTATCGAGAAACTATGACTTAAAAAAGGTGATTAAAAATGAAAATATCTATAGATGCAATGGGCGGAGATAACGCCCCTCATGAAATAGTTAAAGGGGTCTATGAAGCTTTAGAGGCTTTCGACGATCTAGAAATTATTATGTTTGGGGACGAGAATAAACTAGAAACGCTTGTAACTAAGCATGAACGTTTGAAGGTTGTCCATACAGATGAAGTGATTGAAGGAACAGATGAGCCAGTGCGTGCCATCCGTAAAAAGAAAAATTCCTCTATGGTCAAAATGGCAGAATCGGTCAAAAACGGTGAAGCGGATGCTTGTGTTTCTGCTGGTAACACAGGGGCACTGATGGCAGCGGGATTATTCATAGTCGGCAGAATTGACCAAGTAGATCGTCCGGCATTGGCTCCTACTCTACCAACAATTGATGGAAAAGGGTTTGTAATGCTTGATCTTGGTGCAAATGCAGATGCAAAGCCCGAGCATTTGCAGCAATTCGCAGTAATGGGAAGTGTCTATGCGGAGAAGGTTCGTGGGATTTCTAATCCGCGCGTTGGTCTTTTGAATATTGGAACGGAAGATAAAAAGGGAAATGAGCTAACGAAAGCCGCGTTTACACTTTTGAACGAGACCCCTGTTAATTTTATAGGCAATATAGAAGCTAGAGATTTATTGTATGGTGTGGCGGATGTAGTGGTTACAGACGGATTTACAGGCAATATGGTATTAAAAACGATTGAAGGTACGGCAGCAGGGATATTTACCTTATTAAAAGAAGCTTTTAATACTTCGACAAAAACTAAAATCTCAGCATTGCTTGTAAAGGATCAACTAAAAGTATTAAAAAATAAATTGGATTACTCAGAGTATGGTGGAGCAGGGCTTTTTGGCTTAAAGGCTCCTGTTATCAAGGCACATGGTTCTTCTAATGGACGTGCGGTATTCCATGCGATTAGACAAGCGCGAACAATGGTAGAAAATAATGTTTCCGACATTATCTACACAACATTACGAAAGGAATCCTCCAATGACTAAAATAGCTTTTATATTTCCAGGACAAGGTTCCCAGACTGTCGGGATGGGGCAACAGCTAATCGAAAGTAACAGTGAAAGAAAGAAATTTTATGAACGAGCAGATCAAAAGTTAGGGTTCTCCCTATCGGACATCATGTTGAATGGTCCATCTGAGGAACTTACTAAAACTTATCACGCGCAGCCAGCATTACTAACAACAAGCATAATGATTGCAAAATCTTTGATTGACATAGGTATTACGCCAGATTATACTGCTGGTCATAGCTTAGGTGAATACTCTGCGTTAGTAGCATCTGGAGCACTTAGCTTTGAAGATGCAGTTTCGCTAGTTCACCAGCGTGGTCTTTATATGAATGAAGCTGTTCCAGCTGGAGAAGGGGCCATGGCTGCAATATTAGGCCTCGAAGCTTCTTTGTTAAAAGAGGTCACGCAGGAAGTTTCAACCAATGGAGATATAGTGCAAATTGCAAATCTTAACTGCCCTGGTCAAATTGTTATTTCAGGAACAGCGGCAGGAGTAGAAAAGGCTTCTGCTAAAGCGAAGGAGGTAGGTGCTAAAAGAGCAATCCCCTTAGCCGTAAGCGGACCATTCCATTCCGAATTAATGAGACCAGCTGCACATAAACTAGATGCAGCAATTGATTCTATTAATCTTTCGGATGCAATACCTCCAGTTATTTCAAATGTGACAGCCTTGCCAGTAGAGAAGGCGGCAGATATGAAGGATCTATTAGTGGAGCAATTGTATTCTCCAGTCCGCTGGGAAGAGTCTATTCGACAAATGCTTGATCTTGGTGTGGATATATTTATCGAATGTGGTCCTGGTAAAGTATTAAGTGGTCTAGTCAAAAAAGTAGATCGCTCTGTTGCTACTTATTGTGTTTATGATGAGGCTTCCATGCAGCAAGCGATTACTGAAATAGGAGAGGTTATCAATGGGTAAATTAGATGGTAAATCCACAATTGTCACAGGTGCATCTCGAGGTATTGGTAGGGATATTGCACTTTACCTAGCAAGCGAAGGAGCAAAGGTAGCGGTAAATTATAGTGGGAGCAAAGAAAAGGCAGAAGCCGTAGTGAAAGAAATTCAATCGCGCGGTGGTGAAGCCTTTGCTATTCAAGCAAATGTAGATCAAGCTGAGGATGTCCAAAACTTGGTCAATCAAACCATTGAAACCTTCGGCTCCATTGATATTTTAGTTAACAATGCTGGCATTACTCGTGATAATCTACTGATGCGTATGAAGGAGCAAGAGTGGGATGATGTTTTGAATACAAACCTAAAAGGTGTGTTTCTCTGTACAAAGGCTGTTACGAGACAAATGATGAAACAGCGCAAAGGGCGTATTATAAATATAACTTCCATTGTCGGGGTATCTGGAAATGCTGGACAAGCCAATTATGTAGCTGCTAAGGCGGGTGTAATAGGTTTAACAAAATCCTCTGCAAAGGAATTAGCTTCTCGTAATATTACAGTTAACTCAGTTGCTCCTGGTTTTATCACAACTGATATGACTGATGCTTTACCTGAAGATATCAAAAAACAAATGCTTAGCCAAATACCTTTGGCAAAATTCGGTAATCCTGAAGACATTGCTAACGCGGTAGCATTTTTAGCATCAGACGATGCTAGTTATATTACTGGGCAAACTATCCACGTCAATGGCGGCATGTATATGTAATGCCAGACGGAACTTAAGTAAGCACTATCTGATTTAGAATGTATTATATTTCATGTGAAATAGCCTTTCATAGACAAGAAGTTTTTTGTATAATCATTGAGGGGAGGTGACAAATGTGTCAACAGTTTTAGAACGTGTAACTAAAGTTATCGTAGATCGTCTTGGAGTAGACGAAAGCGAAGTAAAATTAGAAGCATCCTTCCGTGATGATTTAGGTGCCGACTCACTAGATGTAGTTGAGTTAGTAATGGAGCTTGAAGATGAGTTCGATATGGAGATTTCGGATGAAGATGCTGAGAATATTTCAACTGTGGGTAGCGCAGTTAGCTATATTGAAAGCAAACAAGGCTAATATCAAATAGTCACATTTTTATATAGTTGCTCTATATACGAAGGTGGATAAAGTTAAATAGCAACAGAGACGTTTTTTATTCTTCCGAATAAAAAGCGTCTCTATTTCTTTTTGCACATTGCTTTATAAACAGGTAAACTTAAACAGATAGATGTTAAGTAAGAAAGGCAGATCAGGATGAAAGTAAATAGAAAAAACAACCACCCTAAAAAAACGGGGTTCCCAGAAAGCGTTAAACAACAGTTCCAAAAATTTCAAAATCATTTTGAAATCCAATTCAATAATCCGACATTATTGTATCAAGCCTTTACCCATTCATCCTATGTGAATGAGCATCGACGTAAGTTTTTCACCGATAACGAACGCTTAGAGTTTCTTGGAGATGCCGTATTAGAATTATCGGTTTCTCAGTACCTATTTCAGCAATATGAGGTAATGAGTGAAGGTCAGCTTACTAAGCTTCGCGCAGCTATTGTATGCGAGCCTTCTTTAGTTGTATTTGCCAATGAATTAGGATTTGGTAAATATGTATTGCTTGGTAAAGGAGAAGAATTAACCGGCGGGCGTGAAAGACCGGCACTTTTAGCAGACGTGTTCGAAGCATTTATCGGTGCATTATATTTAGATCAGGGATTAGAGGTAGTCGTTTCTTTTCTAGAAAAGATTGTCTTTCCTAAAATCGAAGTCGGTGCTTTTTCGCATGTGATGGATTATAAAAGCCAGCTACAAGAAGTAATTCAACAAAAAAACAATGGTACACTTAGCTATGAAATTGTAGAGGAAAAAGGTCCGGCACATAACCGTACCTTTGTTTCACGTGTTATTTTAAATACTAAAGAACTTGGCGTCGGTATAGGACGTTCTAAGAAAGAGGCAGAGCAGCAAGCTGCCAGACTGGCGATACTCGCAATAAAGGATCAAGAACAGGAGGAATAATCGTTGTTCCTTAAGAGATTAGAAATTATTGGATTTAAATCATTTGCTGACAGAATTGGAATAGATTTCGTTCCAGGGGTAACAGCAGTGGTAGGTCCAAATGGTAGTGGGAAAAGTAATGTAACGGATGCTATCAGATGGGTACTAGGGGAACAGTCTGCAAAGTCGCTACGTGGAGCAAAGATGGAAGACGTAATCTTTGCAGGAAGTGATTCTAGAAAGGCATTAAACTTTGCAGAAGTAACCTTAATACTAGATAATTCTGATAATCGCGTCCCTCTTGATTTTGCTGAAATCAGCGTAACAAGAAGAGTTTATCGTTCTGGTGATAGTGAATATCTTCTGAACAAGCAACAGTGTAGATTGAAGGATATAACAGATTTATTTATGGATTCAGGACTTGGAAAAGAAGCGTTCTCTATTATTTCTCAGGGACGAGTGGATGAGATATTAAACAGTCGTCCAGAGGACAGAAGAACGATATTCGAGGAAACAGCAGGTGTTCTAAAATACAAGCAACGCAAGAAAAAAGCAGAATTCAAACTTATCGAAACCGATGACAATTTAAACCGAGTGCTCGATATTCTTCATGAGCTAGATGGACGAATGGAACCTCTGAAAATTCAATCCTCATTGGCTTCTGATTATTTAGAGATGTCTACGGAACTAAAGGATATTGAAATAGCGGTCATTGCTCATGATTTAAATCTTTTTAAGCAGGAAAGTGCAGAGCTACATAATCAACTTCAGCAAATAGACGAACAGAAGAAGCTTCTTCTAACACAGGTTAGTGAGGCAGAAGCTGATATTCTTACTGTTAGAAGAATTATTGGTACAACTGATGAAAAGCTAGATAAAGATCAAGGGGAATTACTTGAAGTAAGCTCTGAGCTAGAACGTTTAGAGGGAAGAAAACTGCTACTTGCCGAGAAAAAACAGAATGCAAGTCAACAAATATCACAGCTTAAAAGAGCTTTGGAAGAAGAAAAGACCAAGCTGCAAACATTTGAAAAGCAATTGGAAGAAAACGTAGTATCCAGTTCTGAGAAAAAAATATTATTAAAAGAACTAAGAGCAAAGAAACTTCAAATAGACCATGTACTTAGCAAATCGGCCTCCGAAGTAGAAGAAGAAATCGAAAACTTGAAGGGCTCTTACATTGATTTGTTAAACGAAGAAGCAACGATGAAAAATGAAATGAAGCATATGGAACAGCAGCTTCAATTTGAACTAGTTTCTTCAGAAAAAATGGTAGAGGATTACCGTGAGATTAAAGAAGAGCTCGAAAAGCTTACAAATAGAAAAAAAGAGATAGAGAAGCAGCTAGAAAGTTGTCAAAAGAATTTGGCGCAAAAGGTGCTAGACTTTAAAACTAAACGAGAAACCTCTGATAAATTAGAGGCCTCCTATGAAGAACAACAGTCAATGCTTCAAAAAGCCTATCAAATGAAGCATCAAATGCAGGCAAGAAAAGACTCTTTGGAGGAGCTTGAGTCAGAGTTTTCCGGATATTTCCAAGGAGTTAAGGAAGTACTGATGGCTCGCGACAAAAAAGAACTAAAAGGTATTCATGGAGCAGTTGCGGAACTAATTCAGATTCCATCGGATTATATGAATGCAATTGATACGGCCATAGGCCAGCAATCGCAACATATTATTACAGATACAAGTCAAGATGCTCGACTGGCAATTGAATGGTTGAAAAAGAAAAGGGTGGGAAGAGCTACCTTCCTTCCATTACAGGTTATGAAGTCTCGTAAATTAACGGAGCAAGCATTGGCCCCTATTAAACAGCATCCATCATTTGTAAATACTGCTGATATGCTAGTGAATTATAATCCTGATTATAAAATTATTATCGAAAGCCTGCTAGGAAATATTATTATAGCGACTGATCTAAAGGGTGCTAACGAAATGGCAGCCCGATTACAATATCGATATCGTTTTGTAACGTTAGATGGAGATGTAGTAAATGCTGGCGGTTCCTTGACTGGGGGTTCCGTGAAGCAGCAGTCATCCGTCTTTACTAGAAAAGCTGAGCTAGAACAATTGAATGACAAGCTAGTGGAGCTACAACAATCTGTTCTACAAGCCGAAAAATCCGTTTCCTTTAAAAGGCAACAGGTTCAGCAACTGAAAATAGAGCTAGAAGAAGCTCGTCTATCCGGAGAAGCATTGCGCGAGGAAGAGCATAAGCTATTATCAGAAGACAGAGAATGTGTGGCAATTATTTCTCGGCTGACCAATCGATTATTAGAGTTTGACGAGGTGCAGACTGAAAAAAATCACCTACATGAGGATTTAGTCCGCAAAAAAGAACAAACAGCTAAACGTAGTGCAGAAATTAATGAATCCTTAAATTCCATTCAGCAAACAATTGATCAATTGCAATTATTAAAACAACAGTCGATGCAGGAAAAAGACCAAGTACAAAATGAGCTTGGTGAACTTTTATCCTCTATTGCTGTAGTCAATGAACAAGTAAATCAGCAGGACAAAGAAAAGAAGCAACTGGAACAAGAGATTCAAAATTGTTCACAAAAAATCGGTACATTAGAAAAAGAAATTAGCTGGTTTGAAAATGATGATCAGTCTGGACCATCACCGGAAGAAATCAGTCAAATGATTATAAACTTTAAAGAGAAAAAAGATTATTTGATTGATCAAATCAAAACTGACAAAGAGAAAAGACTAGTACTTTCTCAAAAAGTTAATGATTCCGAAAATCATCTAAAGCAACTTCAGCAGCATGTAAATATATACGCCAATGATGAGCGTACATTAGAATTAAGGCTTGGAAAGCTAGAAGTAGAATCTAACTCGCTTCAAAATCAACTAGAAGAAACATATGAATTAACTTTAGAAGAAGCAAAACGAGATTACCCATTTAATATGGATGAGGAGCTTGCTCGTAAAAAGGTCAAATTGTTAAAGCGTTCTATTGAAGAGTTAGGTCCTATTAACTTAGGGTCTATACAAGAATTTGAACAAGTAAGTGAACGCCATTCTTTCTTGACTGAACAACGGGAAGATTTGCTTTCTGCTCAAGAGACACTTCATGAAGTCATTAAGGAAATGGATGAAGAAATGACCATCCGTTTCGAAACTACCTTTAATGAAATTCAAAGGAATTTTAAAGTGGTATTTAGACAATTATTTGGTGGAGGACAGGCAGACTTAGTGTTAACGGATCCTAGTTCAATGCTTGATACTGGTATAGATATCGTGGCGCAGCCACCAGGCAAAAAGCTCCAAAATCTTTCTCTCTTATCTGGTGGAGAGCGTGCGCTAACAGCTATTGCCTTATTATTTTCTATCCTGCACACACGTCCGGTTCCATTCTGTATTTTGGATGAGGTGGAGGCTGCACTGGATGAAGCTAATGTAACTCGCTATAGTGATTACTTGAAGAAATTTAGTCATGATACGCAGTTTATCGTTATTACTCATCGCAAGGGCACTATGGAGGGAGCGGATGTCCTGTATGGAATCACTATGCAGGAATCAGGAATATCCAAGCTCGTTTCTGTAAAATTAGAAGAAGAATTAGTAACTTAAAAGGAGTTTAACTATGAGCTTTTTTAAAAAAATGAAAGAAAAGATGTTAGGTTCTACACCAGAGGCGGAAGAAACAGTCTCCATTACCAATAAATTTAAAGAAGGTCTATCGAAAACACGAAATCAGTTTACTTCTAAAGTAAATGACTTAGTAGCAAAGTATCGTAAGGTCGATGAGGATTTCTTTGAGGAATTAGAAGAAATTTTACTTCAAGCAGATGTTGGATTTGAAACAGTAGTGGAGTTAATGGACAAACTCCGCTTTGAAGTTCAACGAAAAAACATCAAGGATACAGCTGGTATTCAATCGGTTATTTCAGAAAAATTGGTAGAAATTTATGAAGCTGGAGATAAAGATTTAACAGAGCTTCAGCTAGAAGAAGATGGGTTGACTGTTATTCTTTTTGTAGGAGTAAATGGAGTAGGAAAAACTACGACCATTGGCAAGCTTGCACATCGATTAAATAATGATGGCAAGAAAGTTATGCTTGCTGCTGGAGATACATTCCGTGCGGGCGCAATCGATCAGCTTCAGGTATGGGGAGATCGTGTAGGAGTAGAGGTTATTAAGCAGGCGGAAGGATCGGACCCTGCTGCTGTTATGTATGATGCAATTCGAGCTGCAAAGACAAGAAAGGCGGATGTCTTGATTTGTGACACTGCTGGTCGCCTACAAAATAAGGTCAATTTAATGAATGAATTAGAAAAGATCCATCGTGTCATTTCAAGAGAAGTACCAAATGCCCCTCATGAGGTATTATTAGCTCTAGATGCCACTACAGGTCAAAATGCGCTTGTTCAAGCTCAAACTTTCAAGGAAGCAACAAATGTTACCGGAATTGTTTTAACAAAGCTTGACGGCACGGCTAAGGGCGGTATAGTACTTGCCATTCGTAACAAACTGCATATTCCAGTTAAATTTGTTGGTCTGGGAGAGCAAATGGATGACCTTCAGCCTTTTGATGCAGAGAAATACGTATATGGATTATTTGCAGAAGGCTTAGAGTTAGAAGAAACAACAGAAGACAAGTAATTTTACTTGACAGTTAAAGACTCTGTTTATAAACTATAAGATGAACCATTACACATGGTAAGGAGAGATGGGCATGATTGAAAAAACAACTCGCATGAATTTTCTCTTCGATTTTTACCAGGCTTTATTGACAGATAAACAACGAAGCTATATGCAGCTTTATTATTTAGATGATTTATCACTTGGAGAGATTGCAGAAGAATATAATATCTCTAGACAGGCTGTTTATGATAATATTCGTCGCACTGAAGCAATGTTAGAAGAATATGAAGATAAATTAAATCTTCTATCTAAGTTTGAAAAACGACAAGAAACCATTAAACAGCTTTTACAAATAGCAAAAGATAAATCATCAGTAGAACTGACTCAACTCATTGAGCAATTAAAAGAATGGGATTAGGAGGCGAGCTTGCATGGCATTTGAAGGATTAGCTGAGCGTCTTCAAGGGACGATTCAGAAAATCAAAGGAAAAGGCAAAATTTCTGAGGCTGATGTCAAAGAGATGATGCGTGAGGTTCGCTATGCGTTATTGGAAGCGGACGTTAACTTAAAGGTAGTAAAAGAGTTCGTCAAAAATGTTTCAGAACGAGCTGTTGGTCAAGAGGTTATGAAAAGTCTAACTCCAGGTCAACAGGTCATTAAAATTGTAAAAGACGAATTGACCCAGTTGATGGGTGGAGAACAAAGTCAAATAGCTTTCTCTTCTAGACCACCAACTGTGATTATGATGGTGGGGCTTCAAGGTGCCGGTAAAACAACTACTACAGGTAAGCTAGCCAACGTACTTCGTAAAAAATACAATAAAAAACCTTTATTGATTGCTGCGGATATTTATCGTCCTGCTGCTGTTAAGCAGCTTGAAACGATTGGAAAACAGCTTTCTTTACCTGTTTTTCAACTTGGTACTGATATTTCACCAGTAGAAATAGTTAAAAAGGGTCTAGAGCATGCAAAAGAGGAGCATTATGACGTTGTGATCGTCGATACGGCTGGTCGTCTTCATATTGATGAGACTTTAATGCAAGAGCTTAAAGATATTCGCGCCTTAAAAGAACCAGATGAAGTATTCTTAGTAGTAGATGCAATGACAGGGCAGGATGCAGTCAATGTAGCTAATAATTTCAATGAATCGATTGGAATAACTGGGGTAGTTCTTACAAAGTTAGATGGGGATACTCGAGGAGGAGCAGCTCTTTCCATACGTTCAATCACTCAAAAACCGATTAAATTCGTCGGAATGGGAGAAAAAATGGATGCTCTAGAGCCGTTCCACCCGGAGCGTATGGCTTCTCGGATTTTAGGCATGGGCGATATGATGTCTCTAATTGAAAAAGCACAAGCGAATGTGGATGAAGAAAAGGCGAAGGAATTGGAAGAAAAATTCCGTACGCAGTCTTTTACATTCGATGACTTTTTAGAGCAGCTTAGCCAAGTTAAACAAATGGGTCCACTAGATGAAATTTTAAAAATGCTTCCAGGAGCAAATAAAATTAAAGGGTTGGAAAATGCAAAGGTCGATGAGAAGCAAATGGATCGTGTAGAAGCGATTATATACTCTATGACTACGCAAGAGAAGACGAATCCTGAGATTATTAATGGACCAAGAAAGAAAAGAATTGCTAAAGGGTCTGGAACAACAATTCAAGATATTAACAGACTTTTGAAGCAATTTGAAGACATGAAAAAAATGATGAAGCAAATGACTAATATGCAACAAAAAGGAAAGAAAAAGATGAAAATGCCTGGTTTTGACTCTCTTTTCAAGTAAATTTCCTAGAAAAAAATAAGGTGTTAAGAAAAAACACTTTACAAACAATTAAAACCTTGATAATATACTATCTTGTGTGAAACTATTCGGAGGTGCAATAAAAATGGCAGTTAAAATTCGTTTAAAACGTATGGGAGCAAAAAAATCTCCTTTCTATCGTATTGTAGTAGCAGACTCTCGCTCACCACGTGACGGTCGTCAAATTGAAACAGTAGGTACTTACAACCCACTTACTAAACCAGCAGAAGTTAAAATTAACGAAGAATTAGCGTTAAAATGGCTTCAAGATGGTGCAAAACCATCTGATACAGTACGTAACTTGTTCTCTGAACAAGGTATTATGGAAAAATTCCATAACGCAAAACTCGGCAAATAATCGGAGGGGACATTGTGAAGCAGCTGATCGAAGCAATCGTTAAACCATTAGTTGATTATCCGGACAAAGTTCAGGTGGAAAAGGAAGAAAGTGCAAACCGTATAGTTTACAAACTTTCTGTACATCCTGAAGATATGGGAAAAGTAATTGGCAAACAAGGAAGAGTAGCTAAATCTATTCGTACTATTGTTTACTCAGCAGCAGGCAGTCACCAAAAGAAAACATATGTCGACATATTAGATTAACTTCATTTTAGAATGAAGCTAATACCACTAGCGAATATATTTTGCTTTAGGTAAATGTAATATTAAGAAGAGGGAGAACAATTTGTTCTTCCTTTTTTGATAGGAGGAAATATATTATATGGAATGGTACAATGTTGGAAAAATCGTCAATACCCATGGGATTTGGGGAGAGGTACGTGTCATTTCTACTACAGACTTTCCGGACGAGCGTTATCAGGTAGGAAATGAACTTGGACTTTTTAAGACAGATGGCTCTAAGCCGATTATCGTAAAGATTACAAGTTACAGAAAGCATAAAAACTTTGATTTGCTAACTTTTGAAGGTTATACATTGCTTAAGGATGTGGAAGCTTTCCGTGATGCGACATTGAAAGTATCAGAGAAATATCTGACAGAGTTAGACGAAAATGAATATTACTACCACGAAATTATTGACTGTACAGTTATTTCTACTGAAGGAGAAACAATCGGAACAGTTACTGAAATTCTACAAACGGGTGCGAACGACGTTTGGACAGTGCAACCTTCTAAAGGAAAGGCGCACTACATCCCTTACATTGAGGATGTAGTGAAGAAAATAGATGTGGACAAGAAGGAAATCACGATTGAAGTGCTAGAAGGTTTATTATCATGATGAAAATTCATATTCTTTCGCTATTTCCAGAAATGTTTACAGGTGTATTTAATTCATCTATTTTGAAAAAAGCGCAAGAGAAGAATGAAGTATCTATTGATGTAGTAAATTTCAGAGAGTATTCAGGAAACAAACATCATCAGGTGGACGATTATCCTTATGGTGGTGGAGCAGGTATGGTATTAAAGCCAGAGCCTATTTTTAATGCAGTAGAAGCTCTTCCTCCAAGTACTAATGGGAAAAGAAGAATTATATTGCTATGTCCCCAAGGAGAGCGTTTTAACCAGCAAAAAGCAGAGGAATTAGCGAAGGAAGAGGAGCTTGTTTTTATATGCGGTCATTATGAAGGATATGATGAGCGTATCAGAGAGCATTTAGTGACAGACGAAATTTCGATTGGCGATTTTGTTTTGACAGGTGGAGAATTAGCAGCAATGACAGTAGTGGATAGCGTTGTGAGATTACTGCCAAATGTTCTCGGTAAGGCTGCATCTCATGAACAGGACTCTTTCTCGACCGGACTTCTTGAGCATCCTCATTATACACGTCCAGTAGAATATCGTGGATATAAGGTACCTGATGTTTTATTGTCAGGTAATCATGCTGCTATAGATAAATGGAGAAGAGATCAGTCCTTAAAACGGACGTTCGATAGAAGGAATGATCTACTAGAGAATGCTGATTTAACTGAAGCAGAAAAACAAATGCTTCAATCTATCAAAGGGTTATAAATTATGATTGCATATTGCTAGTAGGTATGATATATTTTACTATGTGCTTTTATGTAAAGTACTGATTTTGGGTGTTCCGCTGCAACAGGTAATGTGTGTAAGAGCATTCTATATAAGGAGAGAAAATGATGCAAAACATTATTTCAGAAATCACAAAAGAACAATTACGTACGGATCTTCCAACTTTCCGTCCTGGTGACACAGTACGTGTACACGTTAAGGTTGTTGAGGGAACTCGCGAACGTATCCAAATGTACGAAGGTGTTGTAATCAAACGTCGTGGAGGCGGAATTAGCGAAACTTTTACAGTTCGTAAAATCTCTTCCGGTGTTGGTGTAGAACGTACTTTCCCAGTACACACACCAAAAATTGCAAACTTAGAAGTTATTCGTCGTGGTAAAGTTCGTCGTGCTAAATTGTACTACCTACGTGAACTACGCGGTAAAGCTGCTCGTATTAAAGAGCGTCGCTAATAGTGTAAGTAAGGCAGAAATGCCTAATGTAAATGTTGTAGTGGAAGTGAACTCACTTTTGCTACAACATTTTTTACTTTTAGGAATTTATAGTATAGGTGTTTTATTAATCTAATATATAATTCTTGCGTTTTAGGGCATATATAATTAAATAGCTTTTAAAACTATGTCAAAAAACGCATTCATTTACCTCTGTTTGTTGTAATTACAATAATGGAGTACATAGTTCTAAATTTAAAATGACTTAAGCATTAAATTTATGAGAATTTATTATTGTCGATGGAAATCTTTTTGCCTCTCTAACATTTTCCTTGTACAATATAAAGAGTATATAAAGGGGGCAAATGAATGAGACAAGCACAAAAAGAAAAGAAGAATGAGTTATGGGAATGGTCAAAAGCACTTTTAATTGCTTTTGGACTAGCGGCAATAATTCGCCTCTTTTTGTTTACCCCTATAATTGTGGACGGAGAATCAATGATGCCGACCTTAGAAAACGGGGATAGTATGCTAGTTAACAAAATTGGTTATATAGTTGGTGAGCCAAAACGATTTGACATTGTTGTATTTCATGCTCCTGAGCAGAAAAATTATATCAAACGTGTAATTGGACTACCTGGTGATCATGTTGAATACAAAAATGACCAACTTTACATTAATGGTAAAGAAGTATCTGAACCCTATTTAGACCAGTATAAGGATGATATAACTGAGGGAACACTAACCGATGACTTTACTCTTGAAAGTATAACTGGGGATAAAGAAATTCCGGAAGGTTATGTTTTCGTAATGGGAGACAACCGCAGATATAGTAAAGATAGTCGAATGATTGGTTTAATTGAAATTGATGAAATTATAGGAAAAACAAACTTTGTTTTTTGGCCAATTGGTGAGGTTGGCTTTGTTAAATAAGCATTTACGAAAGTAAGGAGGTAATTACCTCTTCCGGCTATTTTGACGAATTAGCTGAGTGCTTCAAGAAGGAGGTGCGATATGACGATACAATGGTTTCCAGGTCATATGGCCAAAGCGAGAAGAGAAGTTACCGAAAACCTAAAGCTAGTAGATATTATATTTGAATTAATTGATGCACGTTTGCCTTTGTCTTCAAGAAATCCAATGTTAGACGAGGTAGTCCATCAAAAGACAAGGCTACTTATTTTAAACAAAATGGATATGGCAGACGATACTCAAACAAAAAAATGGATAGCGTATTTTGAATCAAAAGGGCATCCTACAGTAGCGATAAACTCTTTAGAAGGAAAAGGTCTACAAACTGTTTTTAAGGCCTCTAAAGAGCTTTTAAAGCCTAAATGGGACCGTATGAAAGAGCGTGGGATTAAACCGAGAGCTATTAGAGCCATGATAGTGGGTATTCCGAACGTAGGGAAATCCACATTGATTAATCGATTCGCTAAAAAGAACATTGCTAAAACTGGAAATACTCCAGGTGTAACAAAAAGACAGCAATGGATTAAGGTTGAGAAGGAAATAGAGCTGCTGGATACTCCGGGTATTTTATGGCCGAAATTTGAAGACCAAGAAATAGGTTACAAGTTAGCTCTTACTGGCGCTATTAAGGATGCGGTCATAAATATGGAAGACTTGGCGATATATGGACTGCGCTTTTTGGAGAGCCATTATCCGAGAAGAATGGAAGAACGATATAAAGTTACAACAGTGAGTGAAGACCTAGTGGAAACCTTTGATCATATCGGGAAGCTAAGAAGATGCTATGGACCCGGTGGAGAGGTTGACTACGATCAGGTTGCTGAGTTAATTGTTCGTGATATTAGAAATCAGCAATTAGGAAAGCTAACTTTTGACTTTGTAAATGAATATGAGTGAAAAATTTTACCCTTTTTACCTTTTGGTAAAGAGGGTTTTCTCGATTTATAATATTTTTAGCCGATACATATATAAATTGAAAGAAAGATGAAGTGAATAAAATGCTACGTTTACAGGAATTAAAAGAAAAATTAAACTTTGCAGATGGTACAGAATCGTGGATGAAAGAATTAGAACAGGATCCAAGGGCAGGGGCGCAGAAGTTATTAGGAAGCTGGAAGAGAAAACAGCTAATTCAGCAACTAGAAAGAGAAGCGCATATAGAGAAAGTAATGTTTGATAAGAGTTTTGACATTAACCAAAGTGGACTCATTGCAGGAGTAGATGAGGCAGGCAGAGGGCCATTAGCGGGCCCAGTTGTCACTGCCGCTGTGATTTTAAACGACAATACAGATAGCTTAATTGGACTAAATGACTCTAAGCAGGTTTCTAGGGTTAAAAGAAACGAACTAGCTATGAAGATTAAAGAAAATGCTATAAGCTATTATGTACATTTTCAACCTGTTGAAAAAATTGATGAGTTAAATATTTATGAAGCAACGAAGCAATCGATGGTGGAAGCTGTCTATAACCTAAAAAAACAACCTGCTGTTGTATTAGTAGATGCTATGAAGTTGCCAATAGAAATAGAGAATCATTCCATAATTAAAGGCGATGCACAAAGCTTAGCGATTGCAGCGGCTTCCATTCTTGCCAAGACGGCAAGAGATGAATATATGGACGAACTTCATGAAAAGTTTCCTGTCTATCTATTTAACAAGCATGCTGGTTATGGAACGAAAGAACATATTGAAATGATTATGCAGCATGGTCCAACCGTGCACCACCGTAAAACTTTTGAACCGATTAAAACTTTATTGAGCGAGGTGAAACTATGACTGGATCCTCTTTTTCATCTATTCAAGCGCATATGCCAAACGCCATTTCTTCGAAAATGCCAATGACTATGAAAGATGGACAAGTAGTACATGGTACTATTAAGAAGCTTTTCCCAAATCAAACAGCAGAAGTTCAAATAGGTAATCAAAAGATTATTGCTAAGCTAGAGACTCCTTTGAAGGCAGGAGATGCTCACTTTTTTCAAGTAACTAAATCCGAACCTGAAGTACAGTTGAAAGTAGTCGCAGGTCCCTTAGGCGGAAACACAGCAGTACAACAGGCACAGCAACTGCTACAGGCGATGAACCTGAACAAGTCTAGTGAACTACAAGCAATTGTTCAGTTTTTTATAAAAGAACAAATTCCTATTTCCAAGGAATTGCTATTACAGGCAGAACAGCTGATCAAGCAACTTCCTGCCAATATTTCTGTAAGAGAAGGATTGGAAGCAATTCAAAAAATGATAGACTTGAAGGTTCCTTTGACATCAAATATGTTTGAAACAATATTGAGTGGGAAATCTACTGATGGTTTTTCTTCCTTAATTGCTAACATGAAAAATGTATTACAACAGGATCAAATACTCTCTCCCTCCTCTAAAACACTTATTCTTCAAAGTCTACAGAAGGTAGGAGAACCTTTTAACATGCCCGTGGCAGGTGCTATTTTAGGTAAACAGCTGGAAATACTTCAAAATTTACAGCTTCCTACAAGCACCCGACTACCAATATTACAACAGTTGAAAAATGCTGCTATTTTACCTTCAGAAGCTACATTAAATAATCCTGTGCCAACTTCAAGCAAGCAGGCACTAACACAAACAGCGGGTGAAATAGTTAGTAAATTAATACAACCTAATATAGAAAATAGAGGTGGGGCTATAGAGCAAGTGCGTCAATGGATTCAAGCTCAGCCTTTGCTTACAGCAACACAAAAGGATCAAATTTTAGCAACCTTGAAAAATGGGGAAGTTAGTCCGAATGTTGTAGCACAATCCTTGGTAAAAGTTTTTTCAGAGCAAAGTCAACAAGCCATTTTTATGAGGGACTTAAATGGGTTTACGCCTAAAGACCACTTAGTTTCTTTGTTAGGAAAAGGTTCTTCAAATGAAATGATTAACCAATCCTTAGACCAAGTAAGCCTATTAAGTAAGGACTTATCCTTTGCTACTCAGAGAAATCATGCAGAGCAAGCAGCGCTAAGTCAATTAGATGGCAAGGCTTTTGAACACGCGATGAAAGAAGTATTAAAATCTCTTGGCTTTAGCTATGAGGGGAGTCTTGGAAGTGAAAAAGAAAATGTTAGACAACTAGCAAACCAGTTAAAGCCACAACTTGTTGAGCTACTGCAAATGTCTAATTTACCTAATGTCATTAGAGAAGGAGCAGAATCAATTCTTGGAAGAATGAATGGCTTGCAGCTCCTTTCTGGAGAAAATGGTCCACAGCATCAGTTACTAATGCAAATTCCGTTAGAATTTTTAGGCAAACGAATGGATGCGACATTAGAATGGAATGGAAGAATGAAGGAAGACGGGAAGATAGATTCAGAATTTGCAAGAATCATGTTCTATCTTCAATTAGACTCTCTAAAGGAAACGGTTGTTGATATGCAAGTTCAAAACAAGATTGTCACTATTAATGTCTTCAATGATGATCAAACGATTGGTATGATTGCTAATCAGTTTAAAGCTTCACTCAAGGATGGTCTCGCTTCCACAGGGTATCAATTATCTGGAGTTTTCGTAAAAACATTTGATGAACAGAAATCTAATGCGCTATGGAAACAAAAAAACACTTCTATAGAGCAAGGAGTGGATATACGAATATGACAGAGGGGAAGTTCGTCAGAAAAGAAGCAGTTGCTTTAACTTATAAACCAGGGAACAATGAAGCTCCAACAGTTGTAGCAAAGGGAAAAGGGAAGATCGCTGAGAACATATTAGAAAAAGCTAAAGAGCACTCAGTACCTATACAGGAGGATGCTAGCCTAGTGGAGCTCCTTGGACAACTAGATATTAATCAATCTATTCCAGAAGAGTTATACCAAGCAGTAGCTGAAGTCTTTGCATTTATATATAAGGTGGATAAAGAAAAGGGCAAAGTATAATATTTTACCTTTTTCGACATCTATTTTGAATATTCTATGTTTTTAAGAATCATTAGACTTTTGTGGACAAGTTGTGACAGCTTTATTACAATGATAGAGGTAGCAGATTAGTGACATTAGTTTGAGGGAGGATGTATAAATGAATATCCATGAATATCAAGGTAAACAGCTCCTTAGACAATATGGCGTAGCAGTTTCTAATGGAATCGTTGCTTTCTCACCAGAAGAAGCGGTGAAGGCAGCTAAAGAATTAGGCTCTGACGTTATTGTTGTAAAAGCGCAAATCCACGCAGGTGGACGTGGTAAAGCTGGTGGAGTTAAAATTGCAAAAAATTTGGACGAAGTACGTGAATATGCTAAAGAACTTTTAGGCAAAGTTCTAGTTACTCACCAAACAGGACCAGAAGGTAAAGAGATTAAACGTCTACTTATCGAAGAAGGTAGCAAAATTAAAAAAGAATATTATGTAGGCTTAGTATTAGACCGTGCAACTTCACGTGTAACATTAATGGGCTCTGAAGAGGGCGGTATGGACATCGAGGAAGTAGCAGCAAATTCTCCAGAAAAATTATTTTATGAAGAAATTGATCCTGTTGTAGGATTAACTGGATTCCAAGCTCGTCGTATGGCATTCAACATGAATATTCCAGCGAAACTTGTGAACAAAGCAGCTAAATTTATGCTTGGTCTATACCAAGTGTACAAAGAAAAAGATGCATCTATCGTTGAGATTAACCCATTAGTAGTAACTGAGGACGACAATGTTTTAGCGTTAGACGCAAAATTTAACTTTGACAGTAATGCATTATACCGTCATAAAGACATTTTAGAACTTCGTGATTTCGATGAAGAGGATCCAAAAGAAATCGAAGCATCTAAATATGACTTAAGCTATATTTCTTTAGATGGGAATATCGGATGTATGGTTAACGGAGCAGGTTTAGCTATGGCAACTATGGATACAATTAGCTACTATGGCGGCTCACCCGCTAACTTCCTGGACGTTGGGGGCGGTGCTACAGCTGAGAAAGTTACTGAAGCATTCAAAATTATCTTAGCTGATCCAAACGTTAAAGGTATTTTCGTAAATATTTTTGGTGGGATTATGAAATGTGACGTTATTGCTGAGGGTGTTATCATCGCGGCAAAAGAAGTTGGACTTCAAGTACCACTAGTAGTTCGTTTAGAAGGAACTAATGTAGATTTAGGTAAAAAATTATTAAATGAATCAGGCTTAAACATTGTTGCGGCAGATTCAATGGCAGACGGTGCTCAAAAAATCGTTAATCTTGTAGGATAAGAAAGGCAGGGACATAAAATGAGCGTATATATTAATAAAGATACTAAAGTAATTGTTCAAGGAATTACGGGCTCAACTGCTCTTTTCCATACAAAACAAATGCTAGAATATGGTACAAAAATCGTTGCTGGGGTTACTCCTGGTAAAGGTGGAACAGAAGTAGAAGGCGTACCTGTATTCAATACAGTAACTGACGCTGTAAAAGCTACAGGTGCTAATGTATCTGTAATTTATGTACCAGCACCATTTGCTGCTGATGCGATTATGGAAGCGGTTGACGCTGAGCTAGATATGGCTATTTGTATTACAGAACATATTCCAGTTTTAGACATGGTAAATGTGAAGCGCTATATGGAAGGTAAGAAAACACGTTTAGTGGGACCAAACTGCCCAGGTGTTATCACTGCTGATGAGTGTAAAATTGGTATTATGCCAGGATATATTCATACAAAAGGTCATGTAGGAGTTGTTTCACGCTCTGGTACTTTAACTTACGAAGCTGTTCATCAACTAACTCAAGAAGGCATTGGTCAAACTACTGCCGTTGGTATTGGTGGAGACCCAGTAAACGGCACAAACTTTATCGATGTATTAAAAGAATTTAATGAAGATGAAGATACTTATGCAGTTGTTATGATCGGAGAAATCGGTGGTACTGCTGAAGAAGAGGCTGCTGAATGGATTAAAGCTAACATGAAAAAACCAGTAGTTGGATTTATCGGTGGACAAACTGCACCTCCAGGTAAACGTATGGGTCATGCTGGAGCAATTATCTCTGGTGGCCAAGGTACAGCAGAAGGTAAGATTAAAGCAATGGAAGCAGCTGGCATGAAAGTAGCGGCTACACCATCTGTAATCGGTGAGACTTTAATCGAAGCTATTAAAGAAGCCGGAATTTACGACGCTTGTAAAACACATTAATAATATTTGTGCGGCTCATCAATGATGGGCCGTGCTTTTTAATAAAAATTAAAACAGCTAGTTATAATCATCATTAACAATCCAATTAAAAAGGAGCAAATAGATGACAGTACGATTTAAAAACCGCATACTTGCCCTCCATTATGTATTCCCAGTCCCTCTTCCCAAAATATACTCACTTCTTAAGCAAGATCCAGATTTATCACAACTTGAAGAAATCCAACCAAGCCTTCTAGCAAAATTGTGTAATATTACTATAGAACGAGCTATTCATCTGAAGAATATGTACAAAGAGTTTATTCGACATCCAATCCTCGAAACATATGAGAAGCACAATATCCTTCCGATTATTTACAATGATGATATTTATCCAGAAAGTCTTCTAAATTTGTACGATCCTCCAGCTATTTTATACGTACAAGGGGATATTCGTTTCCTAGCAAACAAAAGGAAGATTGCTATAATAGGTTCTAGAAAGGCAACCTCTTATTCAGAAACTAGTATTGAGAAGATATTACCTCCTCTAATTGAAAAAGATTTTATCATAGTAAGTGGACTAGCAAGCGGTGCAGACACAATAGCTCATCGGAAAACGATTGAAATGGGCGGCAAAACAATAGGAGTGCTAGGCACAGGGCTTTTTAATATGTATCCAAAAGATAATAAGGAACTAGCTAATTTTATGTCGAAGCATCACTTATTAGTAACAGAATACCCTCCATATATTACCCCTAAAAAGTGGAATTTCCCCATGAGGAATCGAATTATTAGCGGTTTGTCGTTAGGTGTCGTTATTACAGAGGCGAAAAAAAAGAGTGGTACAGTTTCTACAATGGAGCATGCCTTAGAAAATGGAAAAGAAATTTTCGCAATCCCGGGTTCAATCGATTCAGATCTTTCAGAAGGGCCACATCACCTTATTTTAGAAGGGGCAAAGCCAATTTGGAACGGCCATCAAATCATAGAAGAATTGATCAAAATCACCTAAATTTTGCTTTTTAAAAATTGCATTTCTCAGAAAAATGTTATACTTTTTTGGAAATCTCATCAATACCAAGCTGAGTACCGCAAACTAGAGGTCGATTATCGTAAACAAAGTACTGAACTTGCTCGAGTAATAAGTAATGCTTGAGAAGTTAAAATACACCGCTCAAATCAATGTGAGATAAATGAAGCATCATAGAACAGGCAGATTTGATGGCTACTAGGATGTGATCCACATTGCTAATCCCAACTATGTACATGGCCGTGGACCGCCAAGTGATGACAGTTAGTGGACATTTAAACAAACAAGAGATTAGTAGTTTTAAACGGAGGGTTGGCGATTAGAACAACCACAAATCAATAAAACAGGAATACCAGTACAAACCTAGAGGAGGGAACATTCAAGAAACCAATTATCGATTTAAATACATTTGCAAGTGGTGCACTAGCTGAAAAGGTAAATATCGAGTTGCAGATAGCTCTTGATAACATTGCTGACCCAAATACGGACCATAAGAAAGCTAGAAAGGTTACAGTTAGCTTAACACGTAAGGCAAATGAGAAGCGTAACCTAGCTGATGGAATGAGTAAAGTGATATGGCATGATGATGCTCAAATTGTAAAAATGAATGTTCGTAAATTTTACTCGGAGAATCCGAGGGCTGTAGTGAAGGTGGAATGGTAATTATCAACACTATTACCACAGCTGTGGATAATTTATTGAAAATTTAAAAAACGTGGTGTTATGAGATGGTGAATTAGGAATCTATTGCCTAAAAGTACTAAGCCAGTCAAATAATTGCTCATAGTTACTAGAGAATAATACATTCTCCTTGCTATTAGAATTTTGAAGATGATTTAAAATATCCCCTTCTTCTAATAAAAAAGCGATTGCAATAGTGTTGTCTAGTATATTATTAGAAAAAAATTTATCTTTCCATAATTTTTGAACAGAAAAATGTTCTGGAGTATAACCTTTACGATTAACGAACAACTTAAACTTTTTTTCCTGACTAATAAAGGGATAGCATGCTTTCTCGAATGAATTAAACCAAGTATCTACATCAGTAGTGGTTATGTAACCTGTCAAATTAGTAATAATAATATCTTCATAAAAAATGGATGTACTCAAATTTTTAATATTCAAGTGAAAATCAACTCCTTACCATTATTATAAAGTAATGTAGCGAAAAAAAAGAGCCATAGAGGCTCAGAAGCAAACTGATTAAGTAATGGATATTCTGTTCGATTTAATATTTACATCTCATAATCGCACTATACACCGCTTGAATCACTGACAACAGCCTTTATTACTTCAACTTTTTTATCAGCATGTGCAGGTGAGGAAACAACTAAAATAAGTGCAGAAGTTAACAATGCTGTAGTAATCCACTTTTTCATATTTTCACCTCCTTCAACACTAATAATTAAACTATATAATATTATAAATATTTTGAAAACACTGAATGAGTAATAGGTAAATAGGCTAGTTGATTAGAAAGTAAGTGACTTATAGGTCGCACTAGAAACATAATGAGCAACAACTCTATTTTCTTGCATCTTCATATCTAGCATCTTTATTTCTAAATAGAAGCCAAGTAAAAAAAATATTTAATGAAACCATGATGATGTCATGACCAAGTTGCCCACCGTCAATTGTATGTAAATTATTCATTATGGCAATTGGGATTACAAGCAATAATAAAATGGACAAAGCAATCCAATGTAAATTAATACATATTTTTCTAAACATATTTCCACTCCTTATAAGAACGCTTACCAATTTTAATTGAGTGTTAATAATATGTAAAGAATGTGTCATAGTTCGTAGATAGTACGTCGCAATATAAAAAGGATCTTCTAAAGAAGATCCTGAGACCAACTGGACAATAAAGCGGAGGTTAAAAACAGACACACACCCCAGCTGTTTTATAGCATATGAGTGGGGAAAATTATTGAATGGGTATTTGTCTAGAAAGGTGCAATGGTTTAGCACTTTATTTAAGTTTTTTTCAATTTGCAAGCATAGTGCTGTCATAACGAATAGTTATAAACCGTTATCTTTCAGGTTAACCGAAAGCGATCCATTAGTTTGTAATTGTGCAAAGTACACCTCTTCAATCAATTGAACCCCTTGTTTACGTAGCTTTTTCATTACCCATTCTTCGTCTAAATTTAATTCTTTTAAATTTTTAACTAGAAGTTTGCCATCTGATATGATTTCTGTTGGCATAAAGGTAGGTAAAGAAACATCTGCCTTCACATCTTGTTTTGTTGCGTTTTGTTCCGAAGGCTTTTTGAATACACTAAGCTCTCCATTTGTTTCTAATACCGCAAACAGAACGTCATCTATAGAGAAGATGGATTGTTCTCTTAATAACATCATAACTTCGTCCATGTTCATGCGTAAAGATTTCAAGGATTTTAAAGATATTTTTCCATCTTTAATAATAATAGTCGGTTCATCATCTAAAAGTAGACGTATTTTAGGAGAAAGCTGAGAAAGATAAGTCATAAGGATCGTGAGTACAGCCCACCATATTAATGAAATTATTCCGTCAAAATAGGGAGTCTCTTTTTGTGAAGCTATTTCTGAAGCAATTGACCCGATAGTTATACCAGTGATGTAATGAAAGAAAGTGAGCTGACTTATCTGCTTCTTACCTAATATGCGTGCTAAAAATAGCAAAATTAAAAATGAAGAGGTAGTTCTCCATATCATTTCCCAAAAATTTATATCATTCATTATGAACAGTGCTCCTTTAAAAATTACTTCTACATATTGTGACCGATTAGTATAGAACTATTCTCAATAATGGTATTTTAAAGGTTTAATTAAGTTATTTTATGTATACTACTTTATCCAGGATATTAAAAAAATAAAAAAGTAAGAGATAAATTTTTATCCCTTACTGCGCTCAATATTATTTAACTTTCTTGTTAATTCGTTAATTTGTTTTTGCATTTGCTCTAATTGAGCTGTTTGATTTGATTGCTCGGAAGAATTTTGAGCATTTGACTTTTCCAATTCTTGAAGAGCGATTCCTGCAGCTAAGGCTGTTATCCCATCACCTAATGTAGCAAGTGTGCCTCCAAAAAAAGCTAGTTTAGCCACTAAAATATCCGTAGATTCTTCACCTTGACCATTTTTAAAGTTATTATTATTTTTCATTAGCATACTTCCTTGTTTATATTATAAGCAACAACGCCTTAAAACATATTATTCACATAAATTGAATAAGTATGGGCGTTTTTCAAAAGAAACTTAATAAAAATAGGACCCATCAAAAAAAGGTCCTAAAAACAGCTGAGAATTACCCAGAAGGAGGGCAGAATTAAACACACAACTTAGTAGTACTTACAGTCTAAGTTAAGGGAAAATTATTGTATAGGGGGATATTAATTAAAATAGTATTCTTAAACAAATTTTATGAATAGTGACAAAATATTTTAGGACTGTATAAATCCTTTTATAAAGTTAAAAGTAAAAAAGATTATTGATTTGTATTAATAAGTCGATTGTGATGATTAATGAATAAAATGTTCACTTTTTTGGAGTATGCCATACCTCAATGTAATTAGTTCTCAGAATGACTTTCAAACTTTTATATTATCCGTTTTTTGTTTATAGCTTTCTTAAATAAGTAAAGAATATAAAGAAAAAATATACGGAAGGAGGGGATATAGTGAATCCAATAGAGGAACCGATGGATCTTCAAACATATAAAAATCTATTTAAGAAGAATGCAGATGTAATCTTTCAATTGTATACCTATGGAGAATTTAAAGTTCATTTTATAACTTGTGACTCTATGGTAAACATTCAGCTTTTGAATGAAGTGATTGTCCCCCGAGTTCAAGAGACATGCACTCAGATAGAGCAAACATCGGTTGAGGAAACTATACTAGAGAAACTTCATATCCCAGAACTAAAAATACTAAACACAAAAGAAGAAGTTATCACAAAGCTATTTAATGGTTATTTAATTTTATATTTTGAGGATGGAAATCATACTTTTTCAAGCAATATATCAAAGAAGCCCAATAGAAGTCCAGAAGAGTCCAAAATGGAAGTACTTATTAAGGGACCAAGAGATAACTTTATTGAGGATATATCGGTTAATATCGCCATAATAAGAAAAAGATTGCCTACCAATTCTTTAAGTGTTGAAAAAATGGAGATAGGGAAAAGGTCAAAGACAACGGTAGCCATCCTTTATATGGAGGACATTGCCAGTAAGGATATACTCCAGGATATTTTAAATCAAATAAAAAAAGTTGATATAGATATCGTATTTAGTGGAGAGTTGTTTATGGAAAGGGTGAACAAGCGATCACTTATTTTTCCGAAAAATGATTATACAGGAAGACCAGATTTTGCAGTACAAGCGTTGGTACGAGGAAGATTTCTTATACTAGTAGATGGGGTTTCGTATGTTGTGATTACCCCAGTGAATTTATTTTTGCTTTTAAAGGCCGGTGAGGATATAGAATATCCTGTTATATATAGCTCTGCAGAAAGGCTATTAAGAATAATTGGCCTTATGATAGGTGTGGCATTACCAGCTTTTTGGTTAGCGTTAACAACCTTTCATCAGGATCAGCTGCCCTTTCAATTATTGGCCACAGTTGTCCAAAATAATACTGGTCTCCCACTGCCTTCTGTGTTGGAGATGCTCATTATGTTAATCATGTTTGAACTTTTTAGAGAAGCAAGCCTTCGATTACCGAGTGTTATTGGAGGAACTATCAGCGTAATAGGAGGAATAATAGTCGGGGACGCGGCAATTCGGGCAGGGTTGACTAGTCCTGCAATGATTGTAATTATTGCTATATCAACTATTGCTACTTTTACTCTAGTCAATCAATCCCTTGTTACTTCTGTGAGTATTGTTCGAATCATTATGATTCTCATAACATCAATATTTGGCTTATTTGGGTTTTTTATCACCATATATCTATTACTTCTTTATTTATCAAATATGAGAATATTTGGGGTGTCTTACATGAACATTGCAACGGACCTTAGTTGGTCCACTATTAAAAAATCTTTGTTTAGGCCATCTGCTACCGAATATAAGGAACGTCCTCATTCACTTGATCCCCATGATTCCACACGAACTGGAGGAATAGAACCTGAAAAGAAATAACCAATTAGGCATAATCTGTGGAATATTATGCCTGAAGACCAAAAGTTTTATGATTGTATAAAACCTTTTATTAAGTAAAAAGTAAACAAAGGTTGGTGATTTTTTAAGAGATTGGATTGTGATGATTAATGAAAAAGGTATTCACTTTATTTATATGCTTGCTGTTTTTCGGGTTAATACTTGCACTTGAATCCGATATATGGGCTTCAGCTGAGAAGGACAGATTTTATTATGAGAAAACAGGGGAAATAATGTGGGAAATTGATACGGAAGAAAAAGTAGTGGCTCTTACGTTTGACGATGGACCTCATCCAAAATACACAGCGGAGATATTAGATATTTTAGCAAAACATAACGCGAAAGCAACCTTTTTTGTTATTGGTGAAAATGCTGAAAAAAACCCAGAGTTAATTTTACGACAATACAGCGAGGGACATGAAATAGCAAATCATACCTTTACTCATCCGCTAAAAACAACACTATCCAAATTAGAGATTGAGTTAAAACAAACAGATGATTTAATTTTTAGTATCACTGGGTATCATCCAGAACTTTTCCGACCCGTTGAAGGACAATATACCGACCAAATGATTCAAAGTGTTGTAAAAAAGGGTTATAGAGTGGTGATGTGGTCTTGGCATCAAGATACAGAGGATTGGAAAAGTCCGGGAGTTCATCGTATAGAAAAAACAGTATTAAAGGGAGTAGAGCCTGGAAACATAATTTTATTTCATGATGGTGGAGGCAATCGAAGTCAAACTGTTAAAGCTTTGGATAATATTGTTGAGAAACTTCAAGAACGAGGTTATGAATTTGTAACAGTGTCAGATTTGATTAAGATGAAAAATGTAGTTGAAAAATAGGTTATAAGAAGCAATATCTTAAACTTGTTAACTAGATAAATACTAGAGCCTAGATTTTATTGATCTCCTAGTTTCCGATAACTTCAGAAAAATTATAAATCTGGTATAAGATGTTGGGAAATAAATAAGACAGGTCAAAAATCCTGTCTTATTCTATCGACTATATTGCTGATTTTAGCAATAGTTACCGTGATGTCCGCGGTGATTTATAAAAGTCGCACCAATAATTATTAACAATATAAACAATACAATAAGTAATGCAAATCCTGCACCAGATGGTCTAACATATTCAGGACCACATCCAGTTGAATAACTCATTTTCTACACCTCCGCTAACTAAGATAGTTCATATTATGTACTTTAGTTATGGTTGATTGGTTCATTTGCTTATTTAGTTATTATTTTATTAATAACGCCTGAGTGATGAAGCAAAGGGAGGTGCAAGCATCTCTCAGGGAATTTGTAATGTCTACAGTTACAACATATTCAAGTAAATAATACCGAGATTGGGCTAAGCGATATAATTAGGGACCAATTATGAATTAGGTATAGACTATCTTTATAAATACTGTATTAAAATGAATGAAAATCCGTTTGAGGTATCAGTTGATGATCTGTCATTAGATATTAAGGAGTGAAAGTATGGAAATAATAAAAAATTACGTTGATCTGTGAAGAAATTAATTTACTTAAGTAGTTAATTTAAATGGAACTGTATTTAAATTATTTATAATGATTGTATTCAAATGAAGCATAAAAATCTTTAGTTAAATTCTAAACTAATGAAAATAATGTGACAAAGTCATGACAACAGATGCTAAATAGAATTATAATTGAAACAAAGAGACCACGTGTACGCTTGTGGTGATGTGATAGTAATACTAACTTAATATATTTATATAAGGCGCTCGCAGGTTGTGGGTGCTTTTTTCATGCCTAAAAATAAAGGAGTTTGTAGGTGATGTGACATGGTCAACTGGAATGAGATAAAACAAGAGTGGGAATCCACAAAAGTAACATTAGCTACATTAGCTGAAAAACATGATATCAAACTGGGTACATTAAAGAGCCGAAAGAAAATACGATTTAAAGTAGGTAATCATACGCCTTTAAAAAAGTCTCTTTCCAAGTGTTTTTTAACGTATCTTAAGTTAGACTTATATAACTAATTTGGTTCTCTGTTTTACTTTTTAGTCTAAGTTACCTAAAATGGAAATGTAAGTAATAATTATATGTAAATTGGTAAGGAGGTTCCGGTAAATGGAATTATGGAAGAGGATATTGTTTTTTATAACACCACTATTTTTTTTAGTTTCTTGTAGTAATGATGATCAAATTGTTGTTGAAAATAAAATATCACTTTTTCAAGAAAAGAACATATATGAAATTATGCAACCTGCAAAGTCTAACGTTTCAAGAGGATTGATACTGATTAATATAAACAATATATTAAATGTAACTGAAATTGAGCAAGGACTAATGGAATTATCAGTAAATCACTTTTCTACAAACAAGTTTTATATGCAGGAAGGTCAATATTTAGAAGAAAATATTATTAGTCAATGGTTAGATAGAAAATCAAAAGAAGGTTTTGGTTTAAACCCATCTATAAAAGATAGTACGGGAGATGTTGTAAAAGATCAAAAAAATAATCCTAGGATCTTATCTCATGTATTAGAACAAAATTTTATTAATAAAGAAAATGGAAAATTAGAGGGAATATCTTTAGCAATATCTTTAAATGAATTTTACGACTTTAGAGTAACTGATGATAATGGTTTAGTTCATACAGGTCAAGTTAAGGTCGATAGTAACGATGATAATGTAAATTATGTGGAAAATTATGGTAAGGAAATAGCCGAAGTTATAATTAAAGATATTAGAAACAATAATAAAATACCTAATGTCCCTATTTATTTAACTTTATACCAAGAATCAAATATAAATGGTATACTTCCAGGAATATTTTTAGCTGAAACATTTATTCCAGAAGGAGATAGAATAGATAAATGGACTGATATAGATATAAAAAATTATACTTTCCCTTCAGATTCATTATATAGTTTAGACAAAGGAACGTATGATAAATTATTAATTTTCAAAGAAGATATTCAGAAACTTTTTGGACATTTAAATCCTAAAATAAGTGGCAAACTTCGATATCAAAACGGCGAATTAATTGATTTAAAAATAGATGTTAGTGTGCCTTTAATAAATGATCCTGAATTAATTGGTCTTTTACAACTCACTGGTGATAAAATAAATACTGTTTTAGTTGATTATCTTCCAATACCTATTACTATTACTTTTACAGATCTAAAACAAAATGTTGGAATTATCATTTGGGATCCAATAAAAAAACAGCTTTATGCGAGACCAATATAATTTTAAAGAGGCAACTTAACTAGCTGATATTCAAGAAAAAGAGTGTTTTTTATAAACTATCCTATATGAGCAATGATCATAGCAATTTATATAATCACTTTAAATTTGTTTAAAATTATTCGATTCATCAAATGTTCAAAATGAACGATCGCCTGAGAATCCCATGTTAATTGGTGAAGCAGTATTACCAATAAATAATTTGATTGATCAATGGATAGAGTACTTACAAGATAAAGGGAAATTTTGTTAAAGAATATCCACACAATGAACCTTTGGAACATAATGCGCAAGTTCCTAGTCAAACTAATGGAAATTATAGTTAATATAATATTAATTATTCATAGTTTAAGGGGGTCTTATTTATAAGATTGTTAGTACTTTTATTTGGTTGTAATTCAAAAGAAGATGATAAATATGTTTATAGGACAGAAAAAACAGACAACCAAATTCAACGTTTAGATCAGGCAAATATTCTAACCCATATTTCCCCTTCTTTAATTTCGTGAAGTTTCACAGAACATACAACATGGAACACACTAGGAGACCTATTTGTACAAGCTTATGGTAATCCTATCCTATTAGTTGCTATGCTTTATGCAAGTTATAATTTATTGATTCAACAACTAAAGGTCATTCTGACTCTACACAGGCAATGAATTAAAGCAAACCAAAGGAGGGGGGTAAATGGTATATTTTTATTTTTGAAATCAGCACGACAATACTAAGTTCTTCATATTATTTAGGAAGATTTAGTTGCCACGAAACTCCAAAGCGGTCATTTAGCCAACCGAACTTTTTACTGAAACCATAATCACCTAAAGGCATGAGTGCTTGTCCACCTTCAATGAGTTTATCATAAATATTGTCAAGTTCCTCTTCAGTATCACAAGTCACAAAGATCGAGAATGAAGGAGTGAAAGAAAATTGATGCTTCACATTACTGTCAATACACATAAATTCTTGCCCTTTTAAAGTAAAAGTAGCTTGTATTACAGTTCCTTCTTTCCCAGATTCATTAGGTCCGTATCGAACAATGCTTGTAATTTGAGAATCCTCGATGAGGGATGTGTAATAATTCATTGCCTCTTCTGCATTGTCATCTTGAAACATTAAGAATGATGTTACCTTCTCCATTATAAATCTACTCCTTTCCATACCTATCACTTAAAGTATAAATCAATTCTTATAAAAAAATTCTTTCTTCAACTAAACTAATCATATTCTAACATATCCAATTGTAATTCTTTGTAGAATATTACATTTCAGTTATTCAAAATAAATTAATTCATTTTGCGATGCTTTGGGTAGTAGCATGTATATATTACAAGCATAGATATGAGCTTAATTAAAAGAAGGATTCTTATTGTCGATTAGAAGAGAATAAGATTGTTTGTATGGAGAATTGTTTCGGTGGCAGGAGTATAATATTTCAAGTTTCGACATATTTAATAGAAGAAAGACCACTTTTTTAAAAGTGGCCTAGTATGTCGATAAATATTTTCTAATACAGATTGTAACAGATTGAGAATTAATTTATAATACAGGTTAATTAGTAGTCACTTAGTGACCAAAATAGTGACCAACTAAAAAATAATAAAAAATTTTAAAGGTGTTCAAAAAAGTATTATTTACGTATGTTGAAATATACAGCTAGATATACCTAGTTAAACAAGAATAAAAAAATATTGAAGTTTAGACTTGCAAAACTCAGAAAACTGTTATACATTTTGCAACAGGTATTTGTTTTGCAGATTGAAGCGAGTTACCTTCTATAAGGAGGCACATCTATGTCGGATTATTTAGTAATAGTAGAATCGCCAGCGAAAGCAAAAACGATTGAGCGATATCTAGGGAAAAAATATAAAGTAAAAGCATCGATTGGACATGTAAGAGATTTACCTAGAAGTCAAATGGGTGTCGATGTGGAAAATAATTATGAGCCCAAATATATTACAATACGCGGTAAAGGTCCTGTCCTTCAGGATTTAAAAAATGCTGCCAAAAAAGCGAAGAAAGTTTATCTCGCTGCTGACCCCGACAGAGAAGGGGAAGCTATTGCTTGGCATTTAGCTAACTCTCTAAATGTGGATATAGATTCAGACTGTCGAGTTGTATTTAATGAAATAACAAAAGATGCTATACTAGAATCTTTCAAACATCCAAGACCACTTGATTTGGATTTGGTAGATGCACAGCAAGCAAGACGTGTTTTAGACCGTTTAGTTGGATACAATATAAGCCCTATTCTATGGAAGAAAGTAAAAAAGGGTCTTTCGGCGGGAAGAGTTCAATCAGTAGCTTTACGTCTAATAATTGATCGTGAACAAGAAATAGAACGATTTGTTCCTGAGGAATACTGGTCTATCGAAGCTGAATTTGAAAAGGGTAAAAAAACCTTTGAAGCGCTTTATTTCGGAAAAGAAAAAGAGAAAGCTAAGCTTACTAACGAAGATGAGGTTAAGGCAGTATTAAAACTCATGAAGGGCAAAAAGTTTGAAGTCACTAATGTGACGAAAAAAGAAAGAAAACGTAATCCAGCTCCATCATTTACAACTTCTTCCTTACAGCAGGAGGCAGCAAGAAAGTTAAACTTTAGAGCTAGAAAAACAATGATGCTTGCGCAACAACTATATGAAGGAATAGATCTTGGTAAAAAAGAAGGTACCGTCGGTCTAATAACTTATATGAGAACGGATTCTACTAGAATCTCAGATACAGCTAAGACAGACGCTGCTGAATTTATTAAAAATGAATATGGCTCAGAGTTTCTTTCGATTAAGAAAGCTGAAAAACAAGATAAGAAAGCACAGGATGCACATGAGGCTGTTCGACCTACAAGTGTATTAAGAACACCTGAGTCCTTAAAGGCTATATTATCACGCGATCTTTTCCGCTTATACAAACTGATTTGGGAAAGATTTATAGCAAGCCAAATGGCTCCAGCAACATTAGATACCGTTGCTGTGGACCTTAAAAATGGAGAAGTTATTTTTAGAGCAAATGGTTCCCAAGTGAAGTTTCCTGGTTTTATGAAGGTATATGTAGAAGGTTCGGATGACCAGACGGATGACAAAGATAAATTGTTACCTGTTATGGATGTTGGAGATAAAGTTAACGCTATAGAAATTGAGCCTAAGCAGCATTTTACTCAGCCTCCACCACGTTATTCCGAGGCAAGACTTGTTAAAACACTTGAAGAACTGGGCATAGGTAGACCATCTACATATGCTCCAACATTAGATACAATTCAAAAAAGAGGTTATGTGACTCTAGAAACAAAGAGATTTGTTCCTACTGAACTAGGAACAATCATCCATCAACTTGTATTAGAATTCTTCCCAAATATCGTAGATATAAAATTTACTGCCCAAATGGAAAAAGATTTGGATAGTATAGAAGAAGGGCAAGTGGAATGGAAAAAAATAATAGACGAATTCTATGTAGAATTTGAAAAACATTTGAAGCATGCTGAAGCTGAAATGGAAAAAATAGTGATTAAAGATGAGCCTACTGGTGAGGATTGTGAAGAATGCGGTTCTCCTATGGTTTACAAGCTTGGTCGTTATGGTAAATTCATGGCATGTAGTAATTTTCCAGATTGTAGAAATACAAAAGCTATCGTTAAAGAAATTGGAGTTAAGTGCCCAGCGTGTGAAGAAGGACAGATCGTTGAGCGAAAAAGTAAAACGAAACGCTTATTCTATGGCTGCGATCAATATCCTACGTGTGATTTCTTATCATGGGATAAGCCGATAAGTAGACAATGTCCAAAATGTAATGAGATGCTGGTAGAGAAGAAGTTGAAAAAAGGAATACAAATACAATGTGTTGCGTGTGATTATAAAGAAGATCCGCAAAGTTAGAAAGAAGGATACGACATGACTGAAATAGTAAACGTTATTGGTGCTGGCTTAGCAGGAAGCGAGGCGGCATGGCAAATAGCTAGTAGAGGTGTGAAGGTACGCCTCTATGAAATGCGACCTGTTAAACAGACACCGGCTCATCATACGGATAAATTTGCTGAATTGGTTTGTTCCAATTCATTAAGAGCAAATAATTTAACTAATGCTGTAGGCGTTATTAAAGAAGAAATGCGTATGCTCAACTCCCTCATCATATCATCGGCAGATAACAGCAGTGTGCCGGCTGGTGGCGCACTTGCGGTAGACAGACATGACTTTGCGGGAAGAGTAACTGATTCAATTAGAAACCATCCGTTAATAGAAATAATAAATGAAGAGGTAACTGAAATACCTGAAGGAATAACAGTTATAGCTACTGGTCCTTTGACATCTCCTGCACTAGCAGAAAAAGTGAGAGAAGTTACAGGACAAGATTATCTTTACTTTTATGATGCTGCTGCGCCAATCGTAGAAAAAGACAGTATTGACATGGATAAGGTATACTTAAAGTCTAGATACGACAAAGGAGAAGCAGCTTACCTAAACTGTCCGATGACTGAGGAGGAGTTTAACCGCTTCTACGACGCATTAATCGAGGCAGAGGTTGTTCCTTTAAAAGAATTTGAAAAAGAAATTTATTTTGAAGGTTGTATGCCAGTAGAGGTAATGGCGGCAAGAGGAAGAAAGACGCTGTTATTTGGGCCAATGAAGCCAGTTGGTCTGGAAGACCCTAAAACCGGTAAACGACCATATGCGGTAGTCCAGCTTAGACAGGACGATGCTGCAGGGACTCTATATAATATTGTAGGGTTTCAAACACATTTAAAATGGGGACCTCAAAAGGAAGTATTAAAGTTAATTCCTGGTCTTGAAAATGTAGAAATCGTTCGTTATGGCGTGATGCATCGAAATACGTTCATTAATTCGCCATATGTTTTAAAGCCGACATACCAACTAAAAGCCAAACAAAATGTGTTCTTTGCTGGACAAATGACTGGTGTTGAAGGCTATGTAGAGTCTGCAGGAAGTGGTTTATTAGCAGGCATAAACGCTGCGAAATTGGCAAAAGGTGAAGAATTAATTGTGTTCCCAGCCGAGACGGCTCTAGGCAGCATGGCGCGTTACATCACTGAGGCAAACCCGAAGAATTTCCAGCCGATGAATGTTAACTTTGGTTTGTTTCCTGAACTACAACCGAAAGTTAGAGACAAAAAAGTTAGAACTGAACAGCTTGCAAATAGAGCGTTGACAACAATTCAAAATTTTATGAAAAATACAGCGATATAATTGCTAAAAGCCTCTAAAAAGTTGTATACTTTTAGAGGCTTTTACAATGTATAAATTGGAGTGGTTAGTTGTGATTGGGAAAGATGAACTTCATTCTTTTATTGCACACATACAACTGGAAAAAAATTATTCTAATCTTACAGTCCGAGAGTATGAAAAAGATATTATTCAATTTTTAAAGTTTTTAGAAGCTGAGGGTGTTAAGGAATTAAATGACGTGGAATATATTCATGCACGATTGTATATTACTAAGCTATATGAAGAAAAATTAGCAAGGACGTCTATTTCTAGGAAAATTTCATCCATAAGATCATATTATAAATTTTTAAACAAGGAATATAGTATTCGAGACGACGCTTTCCAGTCATTGTATCATCCCAAAAAAGAAACAAGATTGCCACAGTTTTTCTATGAAGAAGAAATGGAAAAGTTATTTGAAGAAAATAAAGGGACGGATTTATTGTCTGTTCGAAATATTGCCATACTTGAATTATTATATGCAACTGGAATGCGTGTGAGCGAACTTATTTCGATTGAAAACAGTCATATAGATAGTAGCTATGGAGTAGTCCGAGTAATGGGTAAGGGAAGGAAAGAAAGATACATACCTGTTGGAGATTATGCACTTGCTGCGGTAGAAGAATATATGCAAAATAGTCGACCAAAATTGATGAAAAAAACTACTCATCCATACTTATTTGTAAATAGTCGAGGTGAGCATCTTACCACAGATGGTGTACGTTACATTCTTAATAGCATGATTAAAAAAGCTTCTCTGCATACGAAAATATATCCTCATATGCTACGCCATACATTTGCTACTCATCTGCTTAATAATGGAGCAGATTTAAGGAGTGTCCAAGAATTGTTGGGACACACTCATCTTTCCTCGACTCAAGTTTATACACACGTTACGAAAGAGCATCTAAGAAAAACATATATGAATGCCCATCCAAGGGCGTAATTATAGGAGGTCATACAAATGAGTTCAATTCATGCAACTACTATATTTGCGGTAAGTCATAATGGAAGTTGTGCAATGGCAGGCGATGGTCAAGTTACTTTAGGAAATCAAGTGGTAATGAAGCATACTGCTAAAAAAGTTAGAAGACTGTTTAACGGTCAAGTCATAGCAGGTTTTGCGGGATCTGTCGCAGATGCATTTACGCTTTTTGAAATGTTTGAAGGTAAACTGCTAGAGTATAACGGCAATCTTCAAAGAGCAGCGGTTGAGCTAGCTAAACAGTGGCGTGGTGATAAAATGCTCCGTCAGTTAGAAGCAATGCTATTAGTGATGGACAAAAACAATTTATTACTTGTATCAGGTACAGGAGAGGTTATTGAACCTGATGACGGAATATTAGCCATTGGTTCCGGTGGTAATTATGCACTGGCAGCAGGTAGAGCGTTGAAGCAATTTGCGGGTGATAAATTAACTGCAAAGGAAATAGCAAAGGCCTCTTTAACAACGGCGGCAGACATTTGTGTTTTTACAAACCATCAAATAGTTGTGGAGGTATTAGGTGAACATGAAGGAAACTAACTTAACCCCTAAACAAATAACTGAGCACTTAAATAAGTATATTGTAGGCCAGGAAACGGCTAAAAAAGCAGTGGCAGTTGCTTTACGAAATCGTTATAGAAGACAACTGCTAGACGAGGAATTAAGAGCAGAAGTAATTCCTAAAAATATTTTAATGATTGGTCCTACAGGAGTAGGGAAAACAGAAATAGCTAGAAGAATTGCAAAGCTGACTAAAGCTCCTTTTGTGAAGGTTGAAGCGACCAAATTCACGGAAGTAGGGTATGTAGGTAGAGATGTAGAGTCTATGGTTAGAGATCTAGTAGAGGCTGCTATACGTATCGTTAGGGAAGAAAAAATGGAAGAGGTAAAGGATCAGGCAGTTCGATTGGCCAATGATGCCATTGTAAAGCTTCTTGTACCTTCCTTAAAGAAGAAGAATGCTACGCAAAATCCATTTGAGGCTCTGTTCGGTGGAAAGCCTGAAGATGATTCATCTGACAATGATGATACAGAAGTACGTATAAAACGATCCCAAATTGCCGAAGACTTAAGAGATGGCAAGCTGGAAGATGAAATGGTAACAGTTGAAGTGACAGAACAAGCTCCTTCCATATTTGATGCATTGCAAGGCGGCGGTATGGAAAGTATGGGAATGAATATGCAAGATGCTTTTTCTAACTTAATGCCAAAGAAAAAGAAAAAAAGAAAAATGAAAGTAAAAGATGCGAGAAAAGTATTAATTCAAGAAGAAGCGGGTAAATTAATAGATAACGATGAGTTGTCACAAATTGCCATTGAAAAGACTGAACAAACGGGTATTATTTTTATAGACGAGATGGATAAAATCGCTAGCAAAAGTGGTGGAAGCTCTTCTGTTGACGTCTCTCGCGAAGGTGTCCAAAGAGATATTTTACCAATTGTAGAAGGTTCGACGGTGACGACAAAATATGGAGCAGTTAGAACGGACTATATATTATTTATAGCTGCAGGAGCTTTCCATATGTCTAAGCCTTCTGATTTAATTCCAGAGCTTCAAGGACGCTTTCCTATTCGTGTAGAGCTTGAAAAGCTTTCGAAGGAAGACTTTGTCCGAATTCTAAAGGAACCTCATCAATCGCTTATAAAGCAATATGAAGCACTGCTACAAACGGAGGAAGTGAGTATTACTTTTTCTGATGAAGCGATTGAAAGAATCGGAGATATAGCATATCAGGTAAACCAAGAAACAGATAACATTGGGGCAAGACGTCTTCATACGATTCTAGAGAAAATATTAGAAGACCTTTCTTACGAGGCTTCGGAGATTTCTCCGGCACAAATTCAAATTACTCCTGCTTATATTGACTCTAAACTTGACAATATTGTGAAAAACAAAGATTTATCACAATTTATATTATAAAATCCGATTCTTATTACTTTCAAAAACAATTAAAAACCTTTAGAATATTAAAATAAATATGAAAACTACAATGGAGGATTTATTCAATGAACTTATTAGACAAAACACGCAAAATTAACTCGATGTTACAAGCATCTGCTGGGAAACCAGTTAACTTTAAAGAGATGGCTGCAACATTAAGTGAAGTTATAGAATGTAATGCATTTATCGTTAGTAGAAAAGGAAAATTACTAGGGCATGAAGTACATCAACAAATCGAAAATGACCGTATTATTAAAATGATGGAAGAGCGTCAATTCCCAGAGGATTACACAAAAAACCTTTTCCATGTTAATGAAACATCTTCTAACCTAGATGTGTACAGCGAACATTCTGTATTCCCAGTTGAAAATAGAGAATTATTTAAAGATGGCTTAACTACTATTGTTCCGATTATCGGTGGTGGTGAGCGTCTTGGTACTTTAATACTTGGACGTTTGAAAAACGAATTCCAAAATGATGATTTAATCCTTGGTGAATACGGTGCTACTGTTGTTGGTATGGAAATCTTACGTGAAAAATCAGAAGAAATTGAAGAGGAAGCAAGAAGCAAGGCTGTCGTTCAAATGGCTATCAACTCATTGTCTTACAGTGAATTAGAAGCTATTGAGCATATCTTTGAAGAGCTAGACGGTAACGAAGGCTTATTAGTAGCTTCTAAAATCGCTGACCGTGTAGGAATCACTCGTTCAGTAATCGTAAATGCACTACGCAAATTAGAAAGTGCAGGAGTTATTGAGTCAAGATCATTAGGTATGAAAGGAACTTATATTAAAGTTCTAAATGATAAATTCTTAGCTGAACTTGCTCAGCTTAAAATGCGATAATTTACTAAAAAATGGAGCCAATTCTAGATAATTCTAGAATTGGCTCTTTTTATTTATTGAAAAGTAGAGTAGAATTTGTAATTGCATGCTAAAATTCGTCAAGGTTCCCCAAATGTGACAAATATTTTGACGAACAATAAGAAAAAAAGGAAAAAAGACCTACAAAAATGCAAAAAATAGAATAGACACTGTGCATCTAATTCTTTACAATTAAATTATTGTGATTTTAACAGATTATTACTAAAATTAGGACGTTAGAAAAATAGGGGTGAGTAATTTATGGGTATTTTTAGTGGTACAATTGAGAATTTAGAACGAGGTTTAAATTTCTCAGCTATGAAACAAAAGACTATTGCGCAAAATATAGCGAATGTTGACACGCCGAATTACAAGGCAAAAAGCGTAAGTTTCAATGATTATTTAGATAATGCTAAGAAAACATCAATTTCTGCTTATCGAACAGAAGAGAAACATATTAACTTTCAAGCTAGTTCTAGTTCTTCCGCAGTATTCGATTATTCCAATCTAAGATATAGCAACAATGGCAATGGAGTAGATATGGATAAGGAGCAGGCTAACCTAGCGACCAATCAACTCTATTACAATGCTTTAGTTGATCGTATGAGCGGAAAGCTGAACACCTTACAAACGGTGATTAAAGGAGGCAGTTGATAATGTCAATATTTCACGGGATGAATACTACAGCATCAGCTCTTACTGCTCAGCGTTTACGTATGGATGTTATCTCATCTAATATGGCTAATGCAGAAACAACTCGAGCGAAAATGGTTGATGGTGAGTGGCAAGCATATAGACGGAAAACAGTAACATTGCAACCAAATGAAGGTTCATTTTCAAGTTTTTTAAATGTAGCAAGAGGCACATCAAATAAAAATGGTGTTGGTAATGGAGTAAAGGTATCTCAAGTAAAAGAGGATACTGAAACACCATTTAAGCTCGTATATGATCCAAGTCATATGGACGCAAACGAAGAAGGTTATGTTGAAATGCCTAATGTAGATCCTTTAAGAGAAATGGTTGACCTAATTTCAGCTACTCGTTCTTATGAGGCAAACGTCACTGTGTTTAACGCGAATAAAGCAATGCTTTCAAAGGCTCTTGAAATCGGAAAATAGGAAAGAAGGTTTAACTCTTTATGGCTATTGAATCAGTATCAATGTTTAATGTTGCTCAGGTAAATGCACCCATGGCGACTAATAAGGTAAGTCCGTCGCAGGCACAAGAAAACTTTGGAGATTTTCTGCAAAGTGCTATTAACTCGGTGAATGAGACTCAAAAAGCTTCAGATGTAGCAACAAATAAGCTTATCAATGGTGGAGATATAGAGCTTCATGAAGTGATGATTGCCTCTCAAAAATCAAGTATTGCTTTAAATGCTACATTAGAAATTCGAAACAAAGTCGTGGAGGCTTATCAAGAAATCATGCGTATGCAAGTTTAGTCCTCGGTTAAAGTTAATATATCGAGCTAAAATATTCACCATAACCGGAGGATAAAAATGAATGAACGTATAAAGAAAATAAAAAATGATATAACAACCTTTTGGAAAAGTCGTTCTAAAGGCCAAAAAGGAACTATGATAGGTGGTCTTTTAGGAGTAATCGCTCTTGCGGCTATACTAACTTTTTTCCTGACAAAAACTGAAATGGTTCCTCTATATTCAGAAGTAACCCCTTCGGAAGTAGGGCGCATTAAAGAAAATTTAGATTCAAAAGGCATACCAAATGAAATTGCAACTGGAGGGACTTCTATATTAGTTCCTAAGGAACAGAAGGATACACTGCTAGTGCAAATGGCGGCCGAAGGATTTCCTCAATCGGGAATGATAGATTATAGCTTTTTCTCTCAAAATGCAGGTTTTGGGATGACAGATAACGAGTTTAATGTACTTAAGCTTGCCACTACGCAAACAGAGCTAGCGAATTTGATTGGAAGTGTAGAAGGGGTTAAAGAAGCTAAGGTAATGATTACATTGCCTGAAGAAGGGGTATTTTTATCTCAAAGCAATGAATCCGCTAGTGCATCTATAGTACTTAACACAGAACCAGGTTATCAATTTTCAGAAACTCAAATAGCGTCCTTATATAATTTAGTATCTAAATCTATACCTAATTTATCTACTGAAGATATCGTTATTAGAAATCAATTCCTAGAATACTTTGATTTGGAGAAAGCAAACGGTTCTGGCGGGACAAATGTTACAGATCAAATGACATTAAAGAAAACCATTGAGCGCGACCTACAACGCCAAGTACAAACAATGCTAGGTACTTTGATGGGGCACAATAAAGTTGTTGTATCTGTAACTACAGATATAGACTTTAAACAAGAAAACCGAGAAGAAAATCTAGTGGAACCTGTTGATGTCGAAAATATGGCGGGTATCGAAATTAGTGCTCAACGAATCTCTGAAACTTTTACTGGTAATAGTCCATTAACGGGCGGTACTCCTCAATCAGAAGACGCTACTGATAATTTTACTAATTACGTAGAAGGTTCTACAGCAGATGGTGACTATGAGAGAACAGAAGATACGATTAACAATGAAGTAAATCGTATTAGAAAAGAAATTGTCGAAAGCCCATATAAAATAAGAGATATAGGCATTCAAGTGATGGTGGAACCTCCTCAAGCTGACGATGTTACTTCTTTACCAGCTGATGTCCAAGGAGATATAGAACAGATTCTTGCAACGATTGTTCGCACATCTATTGATAAAGATGCTGGCGAACTAACAGAGGAACAGATTGAAGAAAAAGTTGTTGTCTCTGTTCAAGAGCTTAAAGGTAAAAATGAACTTGCTGATGTCGCTTCCTCAACAATTCCTTGGTGGATTTATGTGATAGGTGGGGTTTTATTAGTAGCAATTATTCTCCTTGTTGTATCCTTGTTACGATCTAGAAGAAGTGAGGAAGAGGAAGAACTAATTATTCTTGAAGAAACAAGAGAAATACCAGAAGTTGATGATATTAATAATGAAAAAGAAACAGAATCTACTTTAAGACGTAAGCAACTAGAAAAAATGGCAAAAGATAAGCCTGAAGACTTTGCTAAATTGTTACGTACTTGGATAGCAGAGGATTAAGGGGGGACGGCTATGAACAAAAAAGAAAAAGGACTAACTGGTAAGCAAAAAGCCGCGCTCTTATTAATTTCTCTAGGACCGGAAGTGTCTGCTTCTATTTATAAGCATTTAAATGAAGAAGAAATCGAGCGGTTAACTCTAGAAATCTCTGGAGTGAAAAGAGTAGAGCCAGAAATAAAAGAAGACATTATAGAAGAGTTTCACAATATTGCCCTAGCACAGGATTATATTTCACAGGGCGGTATTGGTTACGCTAGAACTGTTCTTGAAAAGGCGTTAGGTAGTGAACATGCACAAGCAATCATTAACCGATTGACATCTTCGCTACAGGTTCGCCCTTTCGATTTTGCTAGAAGAGCAGAGCCAACCCAATTGTTTAATTTCATTCAAAATGAGCACCCACAAACTATTGCTCTTATTTTATCGTATCTTGAACCGCAGCAAGCAGGGATTATATTATCTTCACTGCCTCAGGAGGTACAAGCGGATATAGCAAGAAGGATAGCTACTATGGACTCCACTTCGCCTGAAGTGATTAGTGAAATTGAAGCAGTTTTAGAACGAAAGCTCTCATCCACAGTGACACAGGATTATACAGAAACCGGTGGAGTAGATGCAGTAGTAGAAGTTCTAAATGGAGTAGATCGTACTACAGAAAAAACGATTTTGGATGCTCTAGAAATTCAAGATCCAGAGCTTGCTGAAGAGATTAAGAAGAGAATGTTCGTATTCGAAGATATTGTTACTTTGGACAATCGTTCTATACAACGAGTTATTCGTGATTGTGAAAACGAGGATCTTATTCTGTCCATGAAGGTGTCGAGTGAGGAAGTAAAAGATATAATCTTCCGTAATATGTCTACACGCATGGCGGAGACATTCAAAGAAGAGATGGAAATCATGGGACCTGTTCGACTACGCGACGTAGAGGAAGCACAGAGCAGAATTGTGTCAGTAATCAGACGCTTAGAAGACGCTGGTGAAATCATTATTGCCCGTGGTGGAGGAGATGACATTATTGTCTAGAATTTTCCGAAACGTACAAATGAATGAGAACTCTGAAAAAATTCGTCCCATTCACATAAAAAATCTTTATGTGGAAGAGGATACAACAGAAGAGTCAGTTGTACATGAAAATTTTTCTGCTGATCGAAACAGAATGTTAGAGGAAGTAAATCAGGAAATAGCTAAAAAACAACAAGAACTTCAACAAGAACTAGAACATAGTAGGAACATTATTCAAAACGAGTTAAATGAGTGGAACGAGCAAAAGCTTAGTTATCAAAAAAGTGCTTATGATGAGGGTTTTGCGCAGGGACTAGAAGAGGGAAGACTAAAGGCTATGGCTGACATGCAAAATAAGCTAGCCGTAGCCAATGAAGCAATGCAAACAGCGTATACGAATGCCGCTGCTTACTTACAGCAACAAGAACAGGTGATTCTTGAGTTAAGTATTCGAAATGCGGAACGTATTTTAGGTGTTAAGTTAGAAGATGAACACGAGTTGTTTTTATCTATTGTTAGAAGGGGATTAAAGGAAGCTAGAGAAATGAAAGAAATCAAAATATATGTTTCTCCAGTATACTTTTCATTAGTCTCTGAGAATCGAGAAGAGCTTGCATCTATTTTTCCGGTAGACGTACCTTTTATGATTTTTGTTGATGAGGAAATGAATGATACCGATTGCTATATTGAGACAAACCATGGTCGGATTGTTGTAAGTATTGATGAACAAGTAAAAGAATTGAGACGTAAGCTAGTCGATATTCTTGAAAGTATGGAGTGAAAGTAAATGAAAGCAATCGATTTAATTCAACAAATACCAAACGTATCCACCTTTAAAAAGTATGGTCGCGTAAATCGTGTTGTTGGATTAATGATTGAATCCCAAGGCCCCGAGAGCTCCATTGGTGATGTATGTAAAATTCATATTAATTCCGTTAAAAATGGACCGTCAGTAATACTTGCAGAGGTAGTCGGTTTTAAAGAGGAAATAGTTATTTTAATGCCTTATACAAACATTCGCGAAATTTCAACAGGTTGCTTAGTGGAAGGAACTAATAGTCCTTTAGAGATAAAAGTAGGGCCAGAGCTGATAGGTAAAGTATTAGATTCTATGGGAAACCCGATAGATGGAACAGTATTACCTAAAGGGTTAAGCGCGGTTGGTACCGAACAAGATCCGCCAAATCCATTAACGAGACCACCTATCCATGAGCAAATTGAGGTGGGTGTGAAGGCGATTGATGGTATGCTTACAGTCGGAAAGGGACAAAGGGTTGGTATATTTGCTGGTTCGGGTGTAGGTAAAAGTACCTTATTGGGAATGATAGCAAGGAATACTAACGCTGATTTAAACGTTATAGCTCTAATTGGAGAACGTGGAAGAGAGGTTCGAGAGTTTATCGAACGTGATCTCGGCAAAGAGGGGCTGGAAAAATCTATAGTTGTTGCAGCTACATCTGATCAACCAGCACTCATGCGTATAAAAGGAGCTTTTACTGCGACTGCTATTGCAGAATATTTCCGTGATAAGGGCTTAAATGTCATGCTGATGATGGATTCTGTTACCCGTGTGGCAATGGCTCAACGTGAAATTGGACTAGCGGTAGGTGAGCCACCAGCAACAAGGGGCTATACACCTTCTGTTTTCTCTATTCTTCCGAAGTTGTTGGAGAGAACAGGTACAAATGAACGAGGAACTATTACTGCTTTCTACACAGTTTTAGTAGATGGTGACGATATGAATGAGCCAATAGCAGATACTGTACGAGGGATATTAGACGGGCATATTGTTCTGGATAGATCTCTTGCTAACAAAGGACAATTTCCTGCCATCAATGTGTTGAAAAGTATTAGTCGACTAATGAACCATATTTCAGATGAAGACCATGTAAAAGCAGCAGAAAGACTTAGAGAACTCTACTTTACTTACAATAAATCAGAGGATTTGATCAATATCGGTGCATATAAACGTGGAACCTCTCGGGAAATCGATGAGGCAATCCAATTTGAACCTTTAATAACCTCCTTTTTAAAGCAAGGATATCTCGATAAGGTTTCTTTGGAAAATAGCGTAAATGAATTAGTGACATTATCGGGTGGTGGAGCTTAAGATGGTTGCTTATCAATATAAATTTGCTAAGGTACTTACGGTTCGAGAACAAGAAAAGTCAGAGACAGAAATAGCATATAAGGAATCGGTGAATTCTTTTGAAGAGGTTGCTACTGAGCTATATAATCTTTTGAAAAAAAGAGAAAATACATTAGATGCACAAAATAATCTTTTAGTAAATGGTTTAAGTATAGATGGAATACATCATTACTCCAACTTTTTGGAAGGCTTACAAAAAAGAATTGAAGTAGTGCAGAAGGAAGTAGTTCAAGCTAGAGCAAAGATGAATTGGTATGAAGAAAAGTTATTAGAAAAAAGCTTAGAAGTTCGTAAGTTTGAAAAAATGAAAGAAAAAGATTTTGAAAACTTTCAACAAGAACAGTTTCGATTAGAGTCAATTGTATTAGATGAGATATCTTCCTTAAAGTTTCAAAACAAAGAGATTAGGTGAGTAAAGGCATGGCTAAACCGAATAACAAAAAGAAAAGCATACAAACGATGGACAAAGAGCCGAAGAAAGTGGGCTTAGGCAAGAAAATACTATATTTGTTTATCATACCGCTTCTCTTTGCTTTGGCTCTCCTTTTAACTTTTGCACAGATAACAAATATTAATGTTTTTGAAAAGGCTAAAGAACTAACCTCTCTAGGCCAAGAAGAGCCCATAGATGAAAACAAGAAAACATCTCGCTTAGAGGAGAGAGTTGTTTCTCTTCAAGCAGAGATCCAGCAAAAAGAAGTCCAAATCGATAAGCTCCAAGCCGAAGTAGATGGTTCAGAGAAATCTCAAGAATCATTGTTATTGGAACAGGAGAGTCTATTACAGCAAATTGAGGAATTAAAGAGACAAAACGAACAATCTAAAAGAGATTATGCAGAAGTAGTTTCTACTTTTGAAAAAATGTCAGCGAAGACTGCAGCACCTGTTATTACAAATATGAGTGATGCTGAGGCGCTAAGAATCTTAGCAAGTTTAAAACCAGATACAGTTGCAAAAATTTACGAAAAAATGTCCCCTAAGGATGCAGCAAAATATACCGAGCTAATGACTAAACAATAGAGCATGCTTCTTGTATTTGAAGGGAGGTGAAAAAATGAACATAGCGGCAATGATTAATATGGGAAATTCAGTAGCAGTACAATCCAAACCACAGTTACAAGCAGGTAACGGACAGGCTTTTGGTAATGTATTTGGACAAATTCTTTCTAGTCAATCTATGCAACCTTCAGATGTATCGAATGGGGCAGATAAAGAGCTAAATTTTATTCAGGATTTACTTTCCCTTTTAGATGTTCAATCTATTGAAGAAGCACAGGAGTTGCTACAAGCTAATGATTTAACGGTAGATTCTAGTTCACTAAAACAATTGTTAAATAAGCTTCTAGGCGAAACTGATGATTTGTCCGAGCTGGAAGATCAAAAACAGGACATATGGGATATTCTCGCTGTCGTTTCGGAACAACCTAATAAGCTTGTTGAATCTATCCTTTTATCCTTGAATGGACAAGCGATGGCAAACCCAGTTGAGTCGATGCAAATAGTAATAAGCCCTGTTGAAGCAAAACAAGCGGTGGAGCTTTTAAAAATTGCTCAACTTATCGGTAACAAAAGTGATTTAACTTTTAAACAAGAATCTACGCTGTTTGATTTAAAGCAAACGTTAGAAACATTAAAGGAAAACTTAATGAATGTCTCTCTTAATCAAGGAAAGAGTACAATTCCTATTCCTAAAGCCTTTTTACAGCAAATGATGATGAATCAAACTGTTGTAAAAGGAGCGAATACAGAAGTAGTGACGGAAAGTAAAGAGATAAGTTCTTTGGTTCAAGGTCAAACGGCCACTGTACAAACAAAGGTAGAAACAGTAACAATGACTCTTCCTACTGAAAAACCTGCTCAGTCAGAGGAGTTTTTGAAAGAGCTTCAAAAGGTCATGAGCCGAGTACAATTTGGACAAGCTGGTGGAGCTAATAGGTTAGTTATTAAACTATATCCAGAACAGCTTGGGACGATTCGTATCGAGTTGATACAAAAGGATGGAATCCTTACTGCAAAAATGTTAGCCTCAACTGCTTTAGGGAAAGAAATGTTAGATACACATTCTGGTCAATTAAGACAAGGATTGGCAAATCAGAACATACAGGTTGAAAAACTAGAGATTACTCAAGCATTGCAGGACACTGCTAAGCAGGAGAGAAATCAAGGCTTCCAAGATTCGTCCTTTAAGCAGCAACAAGAGCAGGAGCAACAAGATTCTAATACAGAAAATCAGGATACTCAAACTACTTTCCAAGAATTTTTAAATGAAATAGAGGTATAACTATGGCCGACTTATCACCAATTACGAGTAATATGTATTTATCGTCTAAGAAGACTACTAAAACTACGGGTAATAGTACCCTTGGTAAGGATGAATTCTTAAAGATATTAATGGCACAGCTTCAAAATCAAGATCCGACAAATCCGATGAAAGACAATGAATTCATTGCCCAAATGGCTCAATTTTCATCTTTAGAGCAAATGACAAACCTAACAGCTGCATTTGAGAAGTTTGCAGAGGCACAAGAGCAAACTCAAATGATTGAATATAGTAACTTTGTTGGAAAACAAGTGAAATGGCATGAACTGACAGACAAGCTAGATGAAGCAGGTAAGCCAATTACCAATGAAGGTATCGGTTCAATCTCGGGAGTTAAATTTGTCAATGGAAGTGTAGAGTTCACGCTTTCGGATGGAAAGAAAATTACACCGGGTAATATATCTGAAGTACTATCAAGCAATGCAAACTCTAATAGTTTAGTAGAGGCAAGTATGATGATAGGAAAAACTGTTGGCTACACTACTGAAGCTGAGGAAGCGACAGGTGTTGTTGAGTCAGTATCAAAAAAAGACGGAGTAATCGTGTTTAATCTTGTTGGAGGAACAACAATAACATCAGACAAAATTAATTCTATTCAATAATAAATAGAACGGAGACATGCAATGGACCAAGTTACTATTAACCGCGTCACGCTGCAGCCAAGTATCCGTCAACCAATCACTTCTAAACAAGTCACATCGTCAAAGCAAGCGTTTTTACAGCATTTACATGAAGCCACGGTTAAAACGGAACTAAAGGTAAGCAAACATGCTAATCAGCGATTAATAGAAAGAGATATTCATATATCAGATGCGCAGTGGCAGCTTGTAAGTGATAAAGTATCAGAAGCGCGCTCAAAAGGTGTCAATGACTCATTAGTATTGATGGATCAAGCAGCTCTAATCGTAAGTGCAAAAAATGCAACGGTTATTACTGCTATGGATCGCACGGAAGCGAAAAACCAATTGTTTACCAATATTGACGGCACAATCGTGCTAGGATAGCAGGACCTTTATAGGATGCTATGTGCAGTGGACTGATTGAAGCTAGCACACAAATCGAAGGGAGAAATTAATCAATGATTCGTTCAATGTACTCAGGTATCTCAGGACTAAAAAACTTTCAAACAAAATTAGACGTTATAGGTAACAATATCTCAAACGTAAATACTTACGGATTTAAAAAAGGTCGTACTGTTTTTAAAGATTTAATCTCTCAAACAACTTCCGGTGCCTCTGGTGCTTCAGAAAATAGAGGAGGAGTAAATCCAAAGCAAGTAGGTTTAGGATCTCAATTAGCATCAATTGATACTATTCATACTGGGGGATCCCTTCAATCAACAGGTAATACACTAGATCTTGGATTGTCTGGAGACGGGTTCTTTATTGTAGGAGAGACAAATGCCACGCCTGTTCCTGGAGGAGCTGCAGCAGGATTGCAGAATTTTCAGTACACTCGAGCTGGGAATTTTTACATGGATGCAAATGGTTACTTAGTAAATGGAGAAGGAAAGTATGTTTATGGTTTTAGTGAAAATATGGAGGATATTGATACAACTGGAACTCCAGCAGGTCCAGGGACAGACCCTAACTATTCCATCGACCCAGATGGAACACCTACAGGGACAGTAGGACCCATCCGAATTCCTACAAACGCTAAAAGTATGTCAATATCTCAAGATGGTACTGTAACTTTTGTTGATGCATTCAATGAACTTCAGTATGCAGGAAAACTTATTACTGCTAAATTTCCAAACGCGGGTGGTTTAGAGAAATCGGGCAGCAACTATTATACACCATCAAGTAACTCTGGGGATCCTTTGTTCAGCTTTGCCACAAAAAATGGTGTAGGCTCAATCCAATCAGGCTTCCTAGAAATGTCTAACGTTGACTTATCTGAAGAGTTCACAGATATGATTGTGGCACAACGCGGATTCCAAGCAAATACTCGTATTATAACAACTTCAGACCAAATTCTAGAAGAATTAGTTAACTTAAAACGATAATCTGATAGTTTCAATGTAAGGGAGGGTTGGGCCGTTCCTTGAACGGTCCGGCCCTTAATAAATGATTAGTTTGACTCGTTTAAACGGTAAAGAGTTTTCGTTAAATGCATTATACATAGAGACGGTTGAATCTTTTCCGGATACTACGATAACGCTAACGAATGGTCATAAATATGTGGCGTTAGAATCTCGAGAAGATGTGTATTATAAAATCGCTCAGTTTTACAAGGAAGTACATATTTTATCGAATCCTTATTTAAGAGGTGAACAGGATGAAGAGTAACAGCAAGGTATTGACTATTATGTTAATAATTTTAGTTTCACTTACTTTAGTAGGTGTAGTTGCACTTATTGTATTTTTACAATTGAATAACGGGGATGAAAGCAAAGAGCCTACAATAGATGAAATTGTCGAATCCTCTGTAGACATTCAGGAAATCACAACCAATTTAGCTGGCGACAAATTTATCCGAATTTCTATGAAGGTACAAACGGATAGTACTGAGGCAGCTGAGGAGCTTACAAAACGTGATTTTCAAGTGAAAAATATTCTAATCACTGAGCTTTCAGAAATGACGCCAGAGGATTTAGAAGGTAAGCAAGGAAAGATAATATTGGAATCTTCTTTAAAAACTAAAATAAATGAATTAATGGATGATGGGGAAGTACAGCAAGTATATATTACTTCTTATATTATTCAGTAAAGTACTTTTTTGAATGGAGGTGGGCAGATTGGCAGGAGATATATTATCTCAATCAGAAATAGATGCATTGTTAAGTGCCCTTTCAACCGGTGAAATGACAGCAGATGAAATGAAGAGCGAACAAGAATCAAAAAAAATTCGTTCCTACGATTTTAAAAGAGCTTTGCGTTTCTCGAAAGATCAAATACGCAGTCTTACTCGTATACATGAAAATTTTGCTCGTCTTTTAACCACATTTTTTTCTGCCCAGTTAAGAACATATGTCCAAATATCTGTAGTATCGGTTGACCAAATCCCTTTTGAAGAGTTTATACGTTCTGTACCACATATGACTCTTATAAATGTTTTTGAGGTACCACCATTAGAAGGAAATATACTAATGGAGATTAACCCAAACATCGCCTATTCTATGCTAGATTTGTTGATGGGTGGGAAAGGGCAGGCGCATACAAAGGTAGATAATTTAACAGAGATTGAAACGAAAATAATGACTAATTTATTCGAACGTTCCTTTGATAACCTGAGAGAAGCCTGGGTTAATATAGCAGATATCGATCCTATATTGACGGAGTTAGAGGTAAATCCTCAATTTCTTCAAATGATTTCGCCAAATGAAACAGTGGTTGTGATATCCTTTAATACTGTTATTGGTGAAACTAGCGGAATGATAAATATTTGTATCCCTCATGTAGTATTAGAGCCGATTGTGCCAAATCTTTCTGTTCGTTACTGGATGCAGACTAATAAGAAAGAGGTATCCCCAGAGCAATTGGCTGTACTGAAAAAACGAGTTAAATCTGCTGAAATACCAGTCGTAGCTGAGCTTGGTTCCACTGATATATCGATTGAAGATTTATTATATTTACAGCTTGGGGATGTTGTACAACTAAACGCTAAAATTGAGGATGCCCTTACAATAAAAGTAGGAGACATACCAAAATTTAAAGCACAACCAGGAAAACTAAAGAAACATATGGCAGTACAAATTATTGAAACTTTGAAAGGAGGAGAGGATGATGATGAGTGATGATATGCTCTCCCAAGAAGAAATTGAAGCCCTCCTACGAGGAACGGTTGACAATATAAGTGGAAATGAAACAGACACAAATACAACAAATGTAGAAGATTATTTAGACTCTTTTGCAATCGATACTTTAGGAGAAATTGGTAATATATCCTTTGGAAGCTCAGCGACTGCATTATCTTCGCTATTGGGTCAGAAAGTTGATATTACAACTCCAAATATAAGCATGATTAATAGAAGTAAATTAGTAGAGGAGTTTCCACATCCGTATGTTGCTGTACAAGTTCAATATACTGCTGGATTAATAGGTATGAACCTATTAGTCATTAAGCAATCAGATGCAGCAATAATTGCAGATTTAATGTTAGGCGGAGACGGAATAGATCCTAGTCCTCAACTAAGTGAAATTCAATTAAGTGCAGTTCAGGAAGCAATGAACCAAATGATGGGTTCGGCTGCTACTTCTATGTCAACTGTATTCAATAAAAAAGTGGACATCTCCCCACCATCCATAGACATTCTAAATTTATTAGAAGGTGAAGGCGAAGAAGCAATTCCTAATGATGACTTACTAATTAAAGTGTCATTTAGATTGCGTGTAGGAAGTTTAATAGACTCCAATATTATGCAGCTAATCCCTCTGGAATTCGGTCTGAATCTTGTTAAATCATTATTGGGAGAGGAAGAAGCAGAACCAGAAGCTGCTGCCACTGTATACGAAGAAAGAGTTAATAACAATCACGTATCTGCACCGGAACCAGATTATTATGAGGCACCACAGATTCAACAGCCCGTTGCTCCACAGCAACCTCAACAATCTAGACAAAGTAATACACGTCCGGTAGAAGTGCAACAAGCGCAATTTGCAAGCTTTGAAGCATCAAACCTTACTCCTAACGAGTCAAGAAATTTAAATTTACTTCTTGATATACCGCTTCAAGTAACAGTAGAATTAGGACGTACTAGAAGAACGGTAAAGGAAATTCTGGAACTTACTAGTGGTTCAATCATAGAACTGGACAAATTGGCAGGAGAGCCTGTAGATATTCTTGTCAATAATCGTCATATTGCAAAAGGCGAGGTAGTAGTAATTGATGAGAACTTTGGTGTTCGTATTACAGATATTCTAAGCCAAGCAGAACGAATTAATAATTTACGATAAGTACTGGAGGAGACATATTATGTCGAAAAGAATTTTAATAGTGGACGATGCTGCATTTATGCGCATGATGATTAAGGATATTTTATCTAAAAATGGTTTTGAAGTAGTAGGTGAGGCGGCTGACGGGGCACAAGCAGTTGAAAAATACGCTGAGCTTAAACCAGATTTAGTGACAATGGATATCACTATGCCTGAAATGGACGGTATTGCTGCATTGAAGAAGATTAAAGAAAAAGATCCTAGCGCAACTATTATTATGTGTTCAGCAATGGGGCAACAAGCAATGGTTATTGATGCCATTCAAGCAGGAGCAAAGGATTTTATCGTTAAACCATTCCAAGCAGATCGAGTAATTGAAGCAATCTCAAAAGCGATAGGGTAATTAATGATGTGGAAGCTTTACCTCAGTATTTGCATCGCATTATTTTTATTAGTTTTACCTTTTCCAATGGGAGCAGAAGCTTCTGTAGATTCAAATGAAAGCATCAAGGAACATCTGGAACGTGTAAATAACGAATCCGATGCAACTAAAAAGTCAGAACAAAATATTGAGGAAGATAATGCGGTAGTACCTGAAGAAAATACTTCGCAAGATTCGAAGTCAAGTGGAGTATCTATTACAGCTTGGGATTACATCAAAATGATATTCGCTTTGTTATTTGTGATTGCTTTACTTTATGGACTATTACGTTTCCTCAATAAAAGAAATAGAAGCTTCCAGCATAACCAACTCATCCATAATCTTGGAGGAGTTGGAATGGGGCAGGGAAAATCAATTCAATTATTGCAAGTGGGCAACTCACTCTATTTAGTTGGAATTGGAGAAAATATTAACTTATTAAAAGAAATCACTGATCCTCAAGAAATAGAAGAGTTAACTAAGATATATGAAGACAAGCTTGGTAGTGGGCCAACACTACCTCATGTAATGGAATTAATGAACAAAGTGATTAAAAACAAGACTAGTTCTACTAAAAATAATGAAAATCCTTCATTCAATGAAACGTTCCAAAAGAAATTAGAAGATATTAAAAGAGACCGTAGTGAAGTATTAAAGGATTGGAAGACAAAGGAGCGCAAAAACAATGAATGATTTCGTCCAATTTTTCTCGGACAGCGATCCGTCAAATGTCTCCACTTCTATCAAATTAATGCTATTACTTACGGTCTTGTCTTTGGCGCCGAGTATATTAATATTAATGACATCTTTTGCAAGAATCATTATAATTTTGTCTTTTGTTCGTACTGCTCTAGCAACACAGCAAATGCCACCAAACCAAGTATTAGTTGGATTGGCACTTTTCCTTACGTTTTTTATCATGGCGCCAACGCTCCAGGAAGTGAATGAAACAGCCTTAACTCCTCTATTTGACGAAGAGATAACTTTGGAAGAGGCATATGAGAATGCTAGTGGACCTTTTAAAGAGTTTATGAGTGAGCATACAAGGCAAAAGGATTTAGAGTTATTCTTACGATATACCGAGGCAGAACGACCAGAAACGATTGATGATATTCCATTAACGGTGATGGTTCCAGCTTTTGCTTTAAGTGAGATTAAGACAGCCTTTCAAATAGGCTTTATGATTTTTATCCCTTTCCTAGTGATTGACATGATCGTCGCTAGTGTATTGATGTCTATGGGGATGATGATGTTACCTCCGGTAATGATTTCATTACCATTTAAGATTTTACTATTTGTGTTAGTAGATGGATGGTATTTAGTCATGAAATCCATCTTACAAAGTTTTTAGGAGCTGATTGTATTGAGTAATGAAATGGTAATATCAATTGCAGAAAGAGCCATTTGGGTCATTCTTCTTGCATCAGGTCCTCTTTTGTTGGTTGCATTAATAACTGGTCTTGCGGTGTCTATCTTTCAGGCGACCACACAGATTCAGGAACAAACTCTTGCATTTGTTCCTAAAATTATTGCAGTATTAGTGGCTATTGTCTTTTTTGGGCCATGGATGCTGTCACAAGTAACCTCCTATGCAGCAGATATTTTTGAAAATTTAGTGAGATATATTGGTTAGTTCAATGGAAGAAATAATACCAAGCCTAACTATATTATTATTGATCATTGCAAGAGTTTCTGCGTTTTTTGTTACTTTACCTTTATTTTCACATCGTACTATTCCAGCCACGCATCGAATAGGCTTTGCAATTGTTCTTTCATGGATGATGTATTATACGTTGGATGTTACACCATTTGAAATAAATGGAGAGTACATATTACTAATTATAAAGGAAGTTATGGTTGGGTTATTTATAGGGTTACTTGCTTACATAATTCTTTCTGCCATACAAATTGCTGGTGGATTTATCGATTTCCAAATGGGATTTGCGATAGCGAATGTTATAGACCCCCAAACGGGAGCTCAAAGTCCTCTAATCGGTCAATTTCTAAACATTATTGCTCTTCTTCTATTACTAGCATTAAATGGGCATCATTTGCTATTGGATGGAATTTTTTATAGCTATCAATTTATTCCTATGGAAACTTCATCGCTAGCATTTGGGCAAGAAAACTATGTGGAGTTCATCATGAAGACATTTGCAGGAGTGTTTGCAGTTGCCTTTCAGATGTCTATTCCTATAGTAGCAACTTTGTTTTTAGTAGATATTGCATTAGGGATAACTGCTCGTACAGTTCCTCAACTGAATATATTTGTAGTGGGTTTCCCTATTAAAATAGGAGTTACATTTATTGTTTTGTTAGTCATGATGGGAGTTTTACTAGCAGTTATGCAGAAAATGTTTGAAATCATGATTATAAGTATGCGAGATTTAATGATTATTTTAGGTGGTGGCTAATATGTTGATGCTCCGATTGGATCTACAGTATTTCGCAGGAGAAAAAACAGAAAAAGCTACTCCTAAAAAACGGCAGGATTCTAGAAAAAAAGGACAAGTGTTAAAGAGCCAGGATGTTACAAGCGCCATTGTGTTGCTTGCAGTATTCCTCTTCATGTTTTTCTTTGCGGGGTTTTTACGCAATGAAATATTTACATTTTTTAATGTTACTTTTACTAAATATATGCTGATGAATACAGTAACTATAGAAATAGCCTTAGAAATTTATAAAGATATGCTGATGGAAATGGCTTTTATCTTGTTACCTATCATGCTGGTAGCTGTGGTTGCAGCTATTGCAGCTAATTTTTTTCAGTTTGGGTTGCTCTTTACGACTGAGCCCTTAAAGTTTGACTTAAAAAAAATAGACCCTATAAAAGGGTTAAAACGAATCTTCTCGATGAAGGCAATAATTGAACTATTAAAGTCCATTCTTAAAATTTCTTTTATTGGATCGGTTACGACTCTTATTATATGGATGAATCTGGAGCAAGTGCTTTCCCTTTCTTTTAAAACTGCTTGGGATACCTTATCTACCATCGGATGGCTTACAGGAATGATGGGAATAGCAGCTTCCTTTGTATTGTTGTTTATATCGATCTTAGATTTCTTCTATCAACGCTTTGATTATGAGAAAAATTTGAAGATGTCTAAGCAGGATATAAAAGACGAGCATAAGAACACAGAGGGAGATCCTATCATTAAATCCCGAATTCGTCAGCGTCAAAGAGAAATGGCCATGCGGAGAATGATGCAGGAAATTCCAACAGCAGATGTTGTTATTACGAACCCTACCCATTTTGCAATTGCTTTAAAGTATGATGATTCCTCTATGGATGCGCCAGTAGTAATAGCTAAGGGGGCAGACTTTGTTGCTCAGAAGATTAAATTGATTGCTAAAGAAAATAATGTAGTCATGGTTGAAAACCGGCCACTTGCTAGAGCAATGTACGATCAAGTTGAAATTGGTCAAAGAATTCCTGATGAATTTTTTAAGGCTGTTGCAGAGGTTCTAGCTTATGTATATCGCATTAAACAAAAAATTTAAAGATTGAGGTGGAAGTATATGCAAGTTCGCGATATATCCGTATTAGCAGCAGTAATTTCTATTGTGGCTATGCTCGTGATACCTCTTCCTCATTGGTTATTGAGTTTTTTAATAATCGTTAATATTACTATAGCTTTATTAATTTTAATGACCGCAATGAATATGCAGGAGGCGCTACAATTTTCCGTCTTTCCTACACTGTTATTACTAGTAACTTTGTTTAGGCTTGCACTTAATGTCTCAACGACACGTGCGATTTTGTCCGAGGGAGATGCAGGGAAGGTAGTTGAAACCTTTGGTACTTTTGTAACCGGGGGGAATATGTTAGTTGGTCTAGTCGTTTTTGCTATTTTAGTAATTATTCAATTCATTGTAATAACAAAAGGTGCTGAGCGTGTATCAGAGGTTGCAGCGCGCTTTACATTAGATGCTATGCCTGGTAAACAGATGAGTATTGATGCGGATCTTAATGCTGGGATGATTTCTGAAAAAGAAGCAAGAGAACGACGTGAAAAAGTCAGCGGAGAAGCAGATTTTTACGGGGCAATGGACGGTGCTACGAAATTCGTAAAAGGTGATGCTATTGCGGGTATTATTATCGTAATTATCAACCTTCTATTTGGTGTCATCATTGGAGTCGTTCAGTTTGGTTTGCCTTTTGGAGAAGCAGCGGTATTATTCTCTACATTGACTGTAGGGGACGGACTTGTGTCACAAATTCCGGCGCTTTTAATCTCTACCGCGACGGGTATAGTTGTTACAAGAGCTGCGTCAAAAGGAAATTTGGGCGGAGATATTACTGGACAGCTATTGAATCAGCCTAAGCTTCTTTATGTAGCTGCGGGGACAATTGCACTTCTAGGGATAGTAACCCCTATTGGACTTCTTTTAACTTTACCTATTTCTCTTATACTTGTCATTGGCGCTTATATGATGAGTAAGGCAGAAAAAGAAGACCCAGAAGAGCTAGAGGAATTTCAAGAGGAAGCAGCCACAGATAATATGAAAAGTCCAGAGAATGTTATTAATCTATTAAACGTAGATCCAATAGAATTTGAGTTCGGCTATGGATTGATACCACTTGTGGATACTGCACAGGGCGGAGATTTACTTGATCGAGTAGTTATGATAAGAAGACAGCTTGCATTAGAGCTTGGAATAGTTATACCGGTTGTACGGATTCGAGACAATATCCAGCTTCAGCCAAATGAGTACCGTATAAAGATTAAAGGGAACGAGATGGCTAGAGGAGAGCTATTGCTCGATCATTATTTGGCGATGAGCCCTGGTGATGACGATACAATCGATGGAATAGACACAGTAGAACCATCTTTCGGTCTTCCAGCTAAATGGATAACAGAGGCTGTAAAAGAGGAAGCAGAGATAATGGGCTATACAGTGGTTGACCCACCAAGCGTAGTCTCAACGCATATGACGGAAATTATTCGAAATCATGCACATGAATTATTAGGTAGACAGGAAACTAAGCAATTAATCGATCATATTCGCGAGACTTCACCTATATTAGTGGATGAATTAACTCCAACTCCGATGACTATAGGAGAGATTCAAAAGGTTTTAGGCAACCTGCTAAGAGAGCATGTATCGATAAGAAACTTACCTATTATTTTTGAAACACTAGCTGATTATTCAAAAATGACATCTGATGTCGATATATTAACTGAGTATACGAGACAAGCATTAGCGAAGCAAATAACTTCTCAATATGCTGGTAATAGTAATGTGCTAAAAGTTTTAACAGTATCTGGCAGAGTTGAAAAAATTGTCGCGGATAGTATTCAACAAACGGAGCATGGGAATTACCTTTCCATCGATCCGAATGACTCACAGGCTATTTTAGAATCTATGGCTAGAGAAATTGAACGTGCTTCACTGATGGAGCAGTCACCAATTATACTATGCTCTCCAGCAGTAAGAATGTATTTAAGACAAATGACAGAGAGATATTTCCCTCAAATACCGATTCTTTCCTATAACGAGTTAGAATCATCAATTGAGGTACAAAGCGTCGGGGTGGTGAATGTGGAGTGAAGATGAAAAAATATGTAGCAGCTACAATGCCAGAAGCGATGAAGGCTATTCGAAATGAATTGGGTGAGGAAGCGGTAATCTTAAGCTCTAAAGTAGTATATTCAAAGGGCTTCATTGGAATGTTCAAAAAGAAGTCTATTGAAGTATTAGCTGGCATAGACACAGTTGAACCTCCCGTTCATACACCTGATTATCCCGTCTTTAAGCAAGAGCCCGACGTTAACCATGCGTCAGAGATAAAAAAAGAACTAGAAGACTTAAAGAAAATGGTGAAATCTATCCAACGTCCGCAGCTAGAGCAGCAATACCCGGAAGAATTTCAAATACTTATAAATCATCTTAAGCAGCAGGAATTGGCAGAGGAGCTTATCACTAGCATGAGTGATGAGCTTTTTGTGCATGAAATAAATAGAGATTCTATAAATATAGAGGAACAGATTGAGCTTACAAAAGACTATATTTATAACTTGCTTAAGGATCTCCCTTTCGGAGGTATATCCTATGAAAGAAAATTCATCAATGTGTTAGGCCCAACTGGGGTTGGTAAAACAACGACTATAGCAAAAATGGCTGCTCGTGCTGTTTTAGAGAAAAAGAAAAAGGTTGGATTCATCACAACTGATACTTATCGGATTGCTGCTATTGAGCAGTTGAAGACTTACGCCGGTCTTCTTCAGGCACCCATTGAAATAGTTTACAGTCCTAAAGATTTTCAGCAAGCTGTTGAGAAGTTTGAATCATTGGATCTTGTATTTATAGACACCGCTGGTCGGAATTACAAGGAAAAGAAATTCGTTGAGGATTTACAAAAACTGATAGATTTTAAGAGTAATACAGAAACGTATCTTGTTCTCTCTTCAACCTCAAAAGAAACAGACATGAGTGTAATTATAGAACAATTTGTAGATTTTCCTATTGAAAAATTAATTTTTACTAAAATAGATGAAACAAATTCTATTGGCTCCATTATTAATTTAATGGTTAAATATAACAAGGGCCTTGCGTACTACACAGATGGTCAAGAAGTACCTGAAGATATCGTTGAAGCTAGTCTAGAAGAATTACTTGATTTATTATTAAAGGGGATTCACTATGAGAGATCAAGCTGAGGAATTAAGAATGAAGATGCTTCGAAGCCACAGTAAATTAGGTCGCTCTATAGCTGTTGTCAGCGGTAAAGGGGGAGTAGGTAAAAGTAATTTTTCAACCAACTTTACAACAATGCTTAGTGCTCAAGGAAAAAAAGTAGTATTAATAGATATGGATATCGGTATGGGTAACATCCATATTTTACTAGGTAAAACTGTTCCTACTAATTTAAAGGATTATTTACTTGGAGAAAAATTATTGGAGAGTGTCATGTATGAAGGGCCATACGGACTTCAATATATCTCAGGAGGATCTGGATTAAATGGTGTTATGGAATGGACCGATACTATGTTTCAACGACTGATTGAAGCCTTTGAATATCTTCAAAAATCCTTCGATTTTATCGTGTTTGATATGGGAGCCGGAGCAACTTCACAGGCATTAGATTTAATTGTTGCAGTGGATGATATTATCGTTATTTCAACTGCTGAGCCTACTTCGATTACAGATGCTTATTCTATGATGAAATATATACATTATAAGGATCCTGAAAAGAACTTTTTTCTTTTGTGTAATCGAGCGTTTTCAGAGGAGGAGGGAAAAGACACTACAGCTAGACTTAAATTGGCAATGTCTAAATTTCTCTCTAAGGAAGTATTAGTCCTTGGTTCCTTGCCAGAAGATCCATATGTTCGCAAAGCTGTCCAACAACAAGAACCATTTTCTGTGTTATATCCACAGGCAGAAATTAGTAAAAAGCTTTACAAGATAGTAAACAAATTTACAGAAGTACAAATAGAGGAGATACCCTCAAAACCTAGTAAATTTATCGATAGATTAAAGAGTATCTTTAAAGGGAGGCCTTAAAGATTTGGCATGATTTCTAAAAAAAAATTACTTATAGTAGATGATTCAGCCTTCATGCGCAAATTGATAGGAGATTTTTTTAAGGAAAGTACCCTAATCGAGGTAGTCGGTATCGCGCGCAATGGTGCCGATGCCATTCGAAAGATTAAATCACTTCGACCAGATGTAGTTACTATGGACGTTGAGATGCCAGAAATGAATGGACTAGAGGCTTTAAAGCAAATCATGTCTGAAAGTCCTGTTGCAGTTATCATGCTGTCTAGCAATACCCAACGGGGAACAGAAAGTACATTGCTTGCTATAGAATATGGAGCAGTAGATTTTGTAGCTAAACCAAGCGGTACCATTTCACTAGACTTACATAAGATTAAAGATGAATTGGTTGAAAAGGTAGAGCATGCAGCAACCATTCCTATTACGAAAATAAAAACACGTGCATTAATACCTTCAAACAAGCAAGAGGTAAGAGAAATACAACCAATTAAGCATTCATGGAACAAAAACAAAAAAAAGATGGTTTTGATTGGTACTTCCACGGGAGGTCCGAGAGCATTACAAGAAGTTCTACCTAACTTACCAAAAGATATGAAGGCACCTGTTCTCATCGTTCAACATATGCCTGCAGGATTTACTAAATCACTAGCGGATAGACTAAATCAACTATCCGAAATTGAGGTGAAAGAGGCCGAGCAAGGGGATATCATTCGAGATGGCCATGCTTATATTGCTCCAGGTGGCTTTCATATGAGAGTTCAAAAAACAGGAAGTGTTTATACGATTAAACTAGACGACATTGAACCACCTAGAGGAGGGCATAGACCATCTGTAGACGTACTCTTAGAAGATAATAGTATGTATAATGATTTTGATAAAATTACAGTCATTATGACAGGAATGGGGTCAGATGGCTCCAATGGCCTCAAGCAATTAAAGAAGATGGGAAATGTAGTTGCTATAGCTGAATCCGCAAGTACGTGCATTGTATATGGAATGCCTAAGGCAGCGGTGGAAACAAAATTAGTAAATGATGTAGTTGATTTAGATAAAATTGCAAACACAATAATACAATACTTGCCTTAAAGGGGTGTTAAGTTCATGGATACAAATCAATATTTAGAGATGTTCATTGAAGAAAGTAAGGAGCATTTACAAGCTTGTAATGATCATTTGCTTGAGCTAGAGAAAAATCCTCAAAATCTTTCAATCGTAAATGAGGTATTTCGTTCTGCCCACACATTAAAAGGTATGTCTGCAACGATGGGATACGAGGATATTGCCAATTTAACGCATAAAATGGAGAATGTTCTCGATGAAATTAGAAACAGTCGTTTAGATGTTACACCGGAATTACTTGATGTAGTTTTTGTTGCAGTCGATCAACTGGAAGAAATGGTTTTTAATATTGCGGATGGTGGAGATGGCAAGCTAGACGTTGAAGAAACCGTTCGAAAACTTCATTTAATCGAAAAAGGTGAAATGGAAGTTGCAGCTACTGTTATGAGTAAAGTAGATAACAATGAAAAACACCAGAATTTTTTATCCTATGACGACTATGAAATGACTGTTCTTCAACAATCGGCGGAGCAAAACTATTTTACATATGAAATCTCGGTAAAGCTACGCGAGGATTGCTTGTTAAAAGCTGCACGTGTTTATATGGTGTTTGAGCTCTTAGAAAAAATGGGTGATGTTATCAAATCCTCACCTACAGTTGAAAGATTAGAGGATGAAGACTTTGATGAACAGTTCTACATTGCAATTGTTACGACTGAAGAGCAAGAAGATGTTCAAAAGAAACTGATGAAAGTATCGGAAGTTACAGAGGTAATAGTAAATCCGGTTAGTATAGAGCAGCTAAAAACTCGTCAAAACGAAGAGTTTGAGAAGCAAGAGAGTAAAAAAGAAGAGATAAAGATTGAGGAAAAACCTTCTTCAGAAGTGAAAAAAGCGGAAGAAAAGCAATCATCACCTAAAAATGGGCAAACCCATGGTAACAAAACAATCAGAGTAAATATCGAGAGATTAGATATTTTGATGAACCTGTTTGAAGAGCTAGTAATCGATAGAGGTAGACTTCAATCTATCTCAGAAAACCTGCATGATAGTGAATTAGAAGAGACTGTAGAACGAATGGCTAGAATTACAGGAGACTTGCAAAACATCATTCTTAACATGCGTATGGTACCTGTAGATACGGTCTTTAACCGATTCCCTAAAATGGTTAGACAATTAGCTAGAGATTTAAACAAAAAAATCAATCTCCAAGTCATTGGAGCAGAAACGGAACTAGATCGTACAGTTATTGATGAAATCGGGGATCCCCTTGTTCATCTCATTAGAAACTCGTTAGATCATGGTATTGAGAGTCCTGAGATTCGTAAGGCAAATGGAAAGCCTGAGGAAGGTACCGTAGTTCTTCGAGCTTATCACAGCGGAAACCATGTGTTTATAGAAATCGAGGATGATGGAGCAGGTATAAGTCGAGAAAAAGTATTGAAAAAAGCTATAGCTAAAAATATTGTTACGCCAGAAGCTGCTGCTTTATTGTCGGATAAACAGGTAGCAGAGCTAATTTTATCTTCTGGTTTTTCAACTGCGGAAGTCATATCCGATGTATCTGGTCGTGGTGTAGGATTAGACGTAGTGAAAACAACCATTGAATCTTTAGGCGGTTCAATTGAGATTTCGTCAACAGAAGGGAAAGGCTCCTTATTCTCTATTCAATTACCTTTAACATTGTCTATTATATCAGTTATGTTAGTAGAGCTAGGTGAAGAGATTTATGCTGTTCCTCTTTCTTCTATCATTGAAACTGCTATCATCCGATCTTCTGACATTTTGAACGCACACAATCAAAAAGTAATTGATTTCCGTGGGAAGGTCGTTCCACTTGTCTTTTTAGAAGAGGTGTTTGAAGTACCTAGAGCACACAAGGAAGAAGAATTCCATTCAGTTGTTTTAGTTCGCAAAGGGGATAAAATGGCTGGTCTTGTTGTAGACTCATTCATTGGTCAACAAGAAATTGTTCTAAAATCTCTAGGAACCTATTTGTCTAGTGTATTTGCTATTTCAGGTGCAACTATTTTAGGAAATGGAAAAGTGGCTCTTATAGTAGATTGTAACGCGTTAATTATGTAAGGAGGAGAAACAATGGCAGAAGCTTTAGATTTACAAAACTTAAAAGTAGTTGTTTTTCAGTTAGCTGACAAAGAATATGTTATTCCTGTTAGTCAAGTCCAAGGAATTGAAAAACTAATCCATATAACTAGAGTTCCAAAAACTCCTTCATTTGTAAAAGGAGTTATTAATCTTCGTGGTGTAGTTACACCTATTATTGACTTAAAGAGCAGATTCAATCTAGGAGAGAGCACGTTAGATGAATCTTCTCGAATTATTATTATCTCTTTAGAGGATATGAATGTTGGAGTAATCGTGGACTCTGCAAATGATGTATTAGATATACCGATGGACTCCATAGAGCCTCAGCCAGAAGTAGTAGGAGGATTAGAACAAGATTTTATTGCAGGAGTTACTAAAATTGATAAACGTTTGTTGATTTTACTACATCTTGACTTAGTATTAAATCCTATTAAGGCTGGAGCTTAGTATATGTTTGAAAATAAGATTACGTCTATGCATCTTGATGTATTAAGGGAAATAGGTAATATTGGTGCAGCGCATGCTGCTACTGCATTATCTACCTTGTTAAATAAGAAAATAGACATGAATGTCCCTAAAGTTGAGATGGTAACTTTTGATGAAATGATGGATCTTGCTGGTGGAGCAGAAAGCGTAGTTGCTGGTATCTATCTTCGCATCGATGGAGATGTCAATGGTAGTATGTTTTTTGTTTTACCCGTTGAGCAGGCAAACCAATTCATCAGAAGATTGATCCAAGATGAAAGTTTAGACTTTGAAAAGGGACAGGTTACAGAGATGGGAGCGTCTGCGCTTCAGGAGCTAGGAAATATCTTGTCCGGTTCATATTTGTCTGCGTTGTCCGATTTCACTAAACTTAGTATTTATCCAACAGTTCCAGCACTTTGCGTTGATATGGTGGGAGCTATCATAAGTTTTGGGCTTGTAGAGCTTTCACAAGTAAGTGATTATGTCATTGTTATCGATACCGCTATTCATGAAGATGAAGATGAGAGTGGTAAAATTGTTCATGGTCATTTCTTTTTATTGCCAGAGCCGGATTCATTTCAAGCTATTTTCCGAGCATTAGGAGTAGAATAATATGATTGAACAAAGTCAAATTGGTCACGTAGTAAAAGTCGGGATAGCTGATATGAATATAGCAAAGGCACCACATACGATAAGGACATCTGGATTGGGTTCATGTGTAGGAGTTGTTCTTTACGATGATAGAAATCAAACAGCCGGCATGGTGCATGTAATGCTTCCGAATTCTAGTTTAGGAAGATCTGAAAAGATTAATATAGCCAAATTTGCTGATACTGGTATACCAGCGCTTATTGAACTATTAAAAATGGAAGGGTTGGCTCCTTCGAGACTCCGCGCTAAAATAGCTGGCGGTGCTCAAATGTTCCAATTCTCTTCCAGTAGAGATACTATGCGAATAGGTCCTAGAAATGTGGAGGCAGTAAAAGAGTATTTACACAAATACTCTATTCCCATTATATCTGAAGATACTGGGGGAAATAGTGGACGTACTATTGAGTTTGATCCATCCACAAAGCTATTGAACGTTAGAACAGTAAATCAGGGAGTGAGAGACATTTAATGGCAGGTTCAATTTTATTTAATTGCTGGGTAGCTCTTCTTGCATTTAGTTGTTACTTTCTTTTTTCATACCCCTTTGTAGAAGGGATTGTAATTTTAATACCATCTCTTATATGTGCACTATTATTTTTTATATTAGCCTTTTTTGGAAGAGCGGCTATATCATATGTTCTAGAAGATAAAACTAAAAAAGTAGAGGAAGAGGTCCTTTTATCTCAAAATACCACTTCCTCACCAATAGATTCATCAAAAGAATACGCTAACATTATAAAAAACATGATAAATAATGAATCATAAATGGGGGGCGATATATTTTCGCCTCCCCTTTTTATACGAAATTTTGGTATAATATCCATATATATAATGGAAAAGGTCGAAAGGGGGATTATTGTGTCAAAACTAAATTCGACAGAGGAGCAGCTCCTTTGGAAGAAATGGACAGAAAGCAAGGATCCTCAAGCAGGAGATTTACTTCTAAGAAAATATACTCCTCTTGTAACCTATCATGTGCAGCGTATTGGAGCTGGCATTCCTCAAAATGTTTCAAGAGATGAACTGAAAAGCCTTGGTATGATGGGACTTTTTGATGCTTTAAATAAATTTGATCATTCCAGAGATTTAAAGTTCGATACGTACGCATCCTTTCGTGTTAGAGGTGCAATAATAGACGGCTTGAGAAAAGAAGACTGGCTACCAAGGTCCTCACGTGAAAAGGCAAAAAAGCTAGACCAGAAGATTGAAGAGCTAGAACAAAAACTAATGCGTCATGCAACACCTGAGGAAATAGCACAATTTGTTGAGGTTTCGGTTGAAGAAGTTTATCAGACAGTGCAGGAGCATTTCTTCTCTAATGTTCTATCGATCGATGAACAGCTACATGACCAAGACGAAATGGATAATAAAGCATTTGTCATTAGAGATGATACGCAGACTACGCCTGAGCAGCAGCTTGTCAAGGGCGAGTTACTTAATGACCTAGTGAACCAAATTCAACACTTAAATAAGAACGAACAATTAGTTTTAAGCTTATTTTATACTGAAGAGTTAACCTTGACGGTTATAGGTGAAATGTTAGGCCTATCAACCTCCAGAATTTCTCAAATACATTCCAAGGCTCTTTTTAAGCTTCGGAAGCTTTTGGCAAGTGAAATGATGAATTCATAATATGCGGAGGGAAATTCTATGAGCTTAAAAGTTGTTGAACTACAGATTGCTATACCGAAAACATTTGATGCGGGTAAAATGTCTGAGCAAATGCAGCAACAAAGTGCTATAAACCAAGCGAATGCTCAAGCTGCAACTGAAAGGCAAATTGAGAGAAATAGAGAAACAGTTATTAAATCCAATAATATAGAAGCAGACGCCGAACAAGGCTCAAAGCAACAAACTGAGCAAGAAAATGAAAAAAGAGAAAAAAAAGAACAAGAAAATAAAGAGACAAAGCACCCCTTTAAAGGTAACTTTGTAGACTTTAGCGGATAGGAGTAAAAATGACGTCTATAATTTTAACAGTTTTATTTCTACTCCAAATAATTAGTTTTTATTTCATCGCATTGTTGAATATGAAAATGTCTAAGTATAAGGGTATGGAAGACAAGCAAGAGCAGATGATTAAAGAAATAGAAAATTCTTTTAGTGCCTACATTGCAGAAATCAAGGACGAAAATGATCGCCTTTTACATGAGCTCAAAGAACAAAATAATTACTCTTCTGAAAAGAAGGAAGTAATCTCTATTGCTAAAAAAGAGATTTCATCTGCTTCAAACGAGGAAAGCCAATCATTAATAATATCAAGACCACTAGTTTCAAAACAAAAGGCAGCTAGTAGTTATGTTCAATCTTCCAATTTACCAGAAAAAGAGATTCCTATTACTTTAAAGGAAAAAGTATTGTATTATTCGGAAGAAGGTAAAAACCCTACAGAAATAGCTAAGTTGCTCCAAATTGGAAAGACAGAAGTCGAGCTCTTCTTGAAATTTCAGGATTAAAATGGTTGAAAGTTAATTATATCTATGGTATATTACAAGACGGTATGAATATACACGCATTTCTGATGGAATTGGCAGGTGCTCTTACAAAAGAGTAGCCGATGAAAAATGAAGAATGCGGAAGACTAAACCAAACCAGGAGGAAATAAAATGTCAGTAATCTCTATGAAACAATTACTTGAGGCTGGTGTACACTTCGGTCACCAAACTCGCCGTTGGAATCCAAAAATGAAAAAATACATTTTTGTTGAGCGTAACGGAATCTACATCATCGATCTTCAAAAAACGGTGAAAAAATTAGAAGAAGCTTATGACTTCATGCGCCAAGTAGGTCAAGATGGCGGGAAAGTTCTTTTCGTTGGAACTAAAAAGCAAGCTCAAGAAGCTATTAAAGAAGAAGCAGAACGTTCAGGAAACTACTATATTAACCAACGTTGGTTAGGTGGTACTTTAACTAACTTCGGTACAATTCAAAAACGTGTAGCACGCTTAAAAGCAATTGAAAAAATGGAAGAAGACGGAACTTTCTCTGTACTTCCTAAAAAAGAAGTAGTTCAACTTAAAAAAGAACACGAACGTCTAGTTAAATTCTTAGGCGGTATCCGTGACATGAAAGCTATCCCGGATGTAATGTTCGTAGTTGACCCACGTAAAGAGCGTATTGCAGTTGCAGAAGCTCGTAAATTGAACATTCCATTAGTAGGAATCGTTGATACAAACTGTGATCCAGATGAAATCGACTATGTAATTCCTGCAAATGACGATGCAATTCGCGCAGTGAAATTATTAACTGCTAAAATGGCGGATGCATTACTAGAAGCAAGACAAGGTGAAGATGCAGAAGTAGCTTCAGCTGAAGTTGCTGCTGAGTAAGACACATGTAAGTAACAGGTGATAAGCGGCCAAACCACTTATCACCTTTTTTTGAGAAAATGACATTTAATTGTACTAGGAGGAATTTATAATGGCAGTTACAGCACAAATGGTAAAAGAATTGCGTGAAAAAACTGGCGCAGGTATGATGGATTGTAAGAAAGCTCTAGTTGAAACAGATGGCAACTTAGAAGCAGCAATTGACTTCTTACGTGAAAAAGGTCTTTCTTCTGCAGCTAAAAAAGCTGATCGTATCGCAGCTGAAGGTACAACTTTCATCGAAATCGATGGCAATAAAGCTGTATTATTAGAAATGAACGCAGAAACTGACTTCGTTGCCAAAAATGAAGGCTTCCAACAATTAGTTAAACAAGTAGCTTCTCATTTATTAACTACTGAACCAGCTTCAGTTGAAGAAGCATTAGCTTCTAACATTGAAGAAGGCGTTACAGTTGAAAATGCTATTTCTAACGCAGTAGCTAAAATTGGAGAAAAAATTACTCTTCGTCGCTTTGTTATTGAAACAAAAACAGATGCGGATGCATTTGGTCCATACCTTCACATGGGAGGTCGTATCGGAGTTCTTACAGTACTTGAAGGTTCTACTGATGAGCAAGCGGCAAAAGACGTTGCAATGCACATTGCTGCTTTAAACCCATCATACATTTCTCGTGATGAAGTATCTGCTGAGGAAGTAGAGCACGAGCGTAAAGTATTAACAGAACAAGCATTAAACGAAGGTAAGCCAGAAAATATTGTAGCTAAAATGGTAGAAGGCCGTCTTGGTAAATATTTTGAAGAAGTGTGCTTATTAGACCAATCTTTCGTTAAAAATCCAGATCAAAAAGTTCGTACATTTGTGGAATCAACTGGTGGTAAACTAGTTTCATTCACACGCTACGCTGTTGGTGAAGGAATTGAGAAACGTGAAGATAACTTTGCTGAAGAAGTAATGAGCCAAGTTAAAGGTAAATAATAAAAAATAAATAGTAAGAACGTATGTTGTTCTTATTTTATAGAAAAACTCTAGGGAGCACGTAATTTGTGTTCCCTATTTTTCAAGAAAAGAGATGGAGGATATCTATGAGCACACCACAATATAAAAGAATTGTTTTAAAACTAAGTGGCGAAGCATTGGCTGGAGAAAAAGGTTTTGGATTGTCTCCTGAGATTATTAAATCAGTAGCGGAACAAGTGAAGGAAGTTGTTGATCTTGGAGTTGAAGTTGCTGTTGTAGTTGGAGGAGGCAATATTTGGAGAGGTAAAATAGGCAGCGAAATGGGAATGGACCGTGCTAATGCCGATTATATGGGCATGTTGGCTACGGTTATGAATTCATTGGCACTGCAAGATTCTCTAGAACAATGTGGAGTTGAGACGCGTGTACAGTCTTCCATTGAAATGCGTCAAGTGGCAGAACCGTACATAAGAAGAAGAGCGATTCGTCATTTAGAAAAAAAACGTGTAGTAATATTTGCAGCGGGAACGGGTAATCCATACTTCTCGACTGATACTACAGCAGCTTTAAGAGCAGCTGAAATAGAAGCTGATGTTATCTTAATGGCTAAAAACAATGTAGATGGTGTGTATTCAGCTGATCCAAAAATGGATAAAACAGCAGTGAAATATGATGAATTGTCTTTCTTGGAGGTAATTCAGCAAGGCCTACAGGTGATGGATTCAACGGCTTCCACTTTATGTATGGACAATGATATTGCACTTATTGTATTCTCAATTATGGAAAATGGAAATATTAAACGGGCTGTCCTAGGTGACTCTATTGGAACAGTCGTTAGGAGGAATTCATAATGCCGAAACAAGTAATAGAGCAAACAAAAGACAAAATGGCTAAAACAATTCAAGTGTATACAAGAGAGCTAGCTTCTATTCGTGCTGGTCGTGCAAGCGCATCTTTACTTGATAAAATTACTGTGGACTACTATGGTGCGCCAACACCGATTAACCAAATGGCTGGTATATCGATACCAGAAGCGCGCTTACTAACAATTCAACCTTATGATAAATCCATTCTGGGAGATATCGAAAAAGCAATTATGAAATCAGACTTAGGAATCACTCCTACAAACGATGGTAATCTTATTCGTATTGCTATTCCTGCACTGACAGAAGAGCGCCGTAAAGAATTAGTAAAACAAGTTAAAAAAGAAGCTGAAGAAGCTAAAGTGAATATCCGTAATGTACGTCGTGATGGGAACGACGACCTGAAAAAAATGGAGAAAGCTGGAGAAATCACAGAAGATGATTTAAGAAGCTACACAGAAGAAATCCAAAAAATTACGGATGCAAATATTGATAAAATCGATGCAATCACTAAAGATAAAGAAAAAGAAATTCTAGAGGTTTAAGATACTCTTCTAGCAAGTAGTACAGTTGAACCTTTATCCGAAGAAGGCGTCCTTTTAGAAGGACGTCTTTTTATATTCGTTTTTATTTGTTATGATAAGACTATATGCTTCGATAAGGTTTAAAGTGGAGGTTAATGCATGCTAAAAAAACTTATTCGTAAAAATGATAAAGCGATAAGTATCTATTTAAATGAACGAGTGGAAAATGCACAAAAAGAACAGTTGCCAGACCATATCGCCATTATTATGGATGGTAATGGCAGATGGGCTAAAAAGAGAGCCTTGCCAAGAGTAGCTGGACATCATGAAGGAATGCAAACTGTAAGGAAAATAACTAGATTTGCCAATGAAGTGGGTATAAAAACGCTCACATTATATGCATTCTCAACAGAGAACTGGAAAAGGCCTAAAATTGAAGTTGAATTTTTAATGCGTTTACCTGAAGAATTTTTAAACTCCTATCTACCTGAGTTAATGGAACAAAATATTCAGGTAAGAATGATGGGTAATATTGAACTTTTGCCAGAGCATACTAAGAAGGCTGTTACAAAAGCAATGGAGCAAACTGCCGAAAATAACGGTCTCATATTAAACTTTGCTCTAAACTATGGAAGCAGAGATGAAATTGTTCAAGCGGTAAAAAAAATTGCTCTAGATATTCAAGAAGGTAATATGGAGATAAATGATATTACAGAAAATAATATTAATAGTTATTTAATGACGAAAGATTTAAGTGAACCAGATTTACTGATTAGAACTAGTGGGGAAGTACGTTTAAGTAACTTCATGCTTTGGCAACTCGCATATACAGAATTCTGGTTTACAGACACATTGTGGCCAGATTTCGATCAGGAATGTTTGATAGAAGCTATTGAAACCTTTCAAAAGCGAAATAGAAGATATGGTGGAATTAAGGAGGAAGAAACAAATTGAAAACAAGAATTATCACGGGTGCCGTCGCTTTAGCACTCTTTCTTCCAATAGTTCTGCTAGGAGGACCTGTATTTACTGTTCTTATATACGCAATTGCTACAGTAGGATTATATGAAATACTAAAAATGAAGGGTTTAAGTCTCTTTTCTTTTTCAGGTATCATATCGCTACTTCTTTTGTTTTTACTATTATTCCCTTCAGCTTATACAGAAAATATAGTTAACCTTACAGGTCATACAAAGCTCGAATGGGTATTCGTAGCTGTTTTTCTCTTGCTTATTTTCACTGTGCTAACGAAAAACAGTTTTACATTTGAGGATGCCTCCTTCGTGCTTGTGAGTACTTTATATGTAGGGATAGGTTTTTATTATTTTATTGAAACTCGAGAAAGTGGATTGGCATATCTCATATTTGCGTTACTGATTGTATGGACTACTGATTCAGGTGCTTATTTTACAGGTAGAAAAATTGGGAAACGAAAACTATGGCCAGAGATTTCTCCAAACAAAACAGTAGAAGGATTTGTAGGAGGGATACTATGGGCAATAATCACTGCTCTAATTATCCAATGGATTAATCCACTTACTTCCTCATACATTGTCCTAATCGGGATTACTATTATAGCCTCCATTTTTGGACAACTGGGGGATTTGGTTGAATCGGGTATTAAAAGACACTTTAATGTAAAAGATTCAGGTAAACTACTACCTGGACACGGTGGAATATTAGATCGCTTTGACAGTCTTCTTTTTGTCTTGCCATTATTGCACTTTTTACATTTTATATAAGGGAGACGACATTATTTCATGGGTAAAAGAATAAGTTTATTAGGTGCAACTGGTTCTATTGGGCTCCAAACTTTGGATATAATAAGAGAGCACCCAAATAAGTTTCAATTAGTTGCATTTTCGGTAGGTAAAAATATAGAAGAAACAAGAAAGATACTAAATGAGTTTCATGTAGAAGTTGTATCTGTACAAAAAGAAGAAGATGCACTTTTACTGCAACAAGAATATCCAAAAATAGAAGTAGTTTTTGGAGATGCCGGTTTGATACAAGTTGCAGCTCATACGAACGCGGATGTTCTAGTAAATGCGGTTTTAGGGAGTGTAGGTTTAAGACCAACATTAGAAGCTATTAAAAAGGGAATTACCATTGCTATTGCAAACAAAGAGACATTGGTTACGGCTGGTCATTTAGTTATGCAAGCTGCCCAACAATATAATGTGCCAATCCTGCCTGTTGACAGTGAACATTCTGCGCTATTCCAAGCGATGAATGGAGAAAAGAAAAGCGAGGTTTCCAAGCTTATTATTACTGCATCTGGAGGTAGCTTCAGAGATCGAACACGTGAAGAATTAAAAAGTGTCACTGTAAAAGAAGCGTTAAACCATCCTAACTGGTCAATGGGTTCAAAAATTACGATTGACTCAGCTACGATGATGAACAAAGGGTTGGAAGTAATTGAAGCTCATGTCCTCTTTGATATTTCCTATGATGACATTGAAGTGTTATTACATCGTGAAAGTATTATCCACTCCATGATTGAATTTAAAGATACTAGTGTTATAGCCCAATTAGGGACGCCGGATATGAGGGTGCCTATTCAATATGCGTTGTCCTATCCAGATCGTCTAGAACGATCAAATGCACACCGATTAAACTTAGCGGAAATTGGCAAGCTTCATTTTCAAGAGATGGACTACAAGAGATATCATGCATTAAAGCTGGCGATTGACGCAGGACGAGCAGGCGGAACAATGACAACTGTATTAAATGCGGCTAATGAAGCAGCAGTTAGTCTATTTTTAAAAGAAAAGATTACATTCTTAGAAATTGATGAATTAATTGAGCGAGCAATGGACGAGCATTCGAATGTTTCTTCACCAGATTTAGATACTATATTATTTGTTGATAGCCAAACGAGAAAAAGTGTACAAAACATGGTAAAATGATGTATTGAGGAAAGACAAGCAGGAGAAAAAGGTGGGGTATAATGGAAACAGCCATTGCGTTTATAATCATATTTGGAAGTATTGTTTTTTTTCATGAACTAGGGCATTTTATTTTTGCAAAAAAAGCTGGAATAATGGTTAGAGAATTTGCCATTGGTTTTGGACCTAAAATTTTTGGTATGACAAAAGGGGAAACACTGTATACAATCCGTTTATTACCTTTGGGTGGTTATGTACGGATGGCTGGAGAAGATTTAGATTCTATTGAATTACAGCCTGGATATCGTCTAGGTGTTCGCTTAAATGAGAACAATGAAATAGATCAAATTGTACTCAACCAGAACAAACAATTCCCTGATATGCTCTTTCTAGAAGTAGAAAGATCTGATTTGATGAAAGAAATGTATATCGAAGGCTACGATGAAGAAGAGCGTTTAGTTCGTTATCAAGTTGCAAGAAAAGCTGTTATTATTGAAAATAATACCGAAACCTTTATCGCCCCTTATGATCGACAATTCGGTTCCAAAACAGTTGGACAACGTTCTATGGCGATTTTCGCAGGACCTTTGTTTAACTTTATATTAGCATTCTTTATATTCTTAGCTTTAGGATTACTTCAGGGAATTCCAACTAACGAGCCTATTATTACAACAGTTGTAGATAATAGTCCAGCAGCTTTAGCAGGAATGAAAGATGGCGATTTAGTTAAAGAGATTGACGGAATGCCAATTACCGAATGGGAAGAACTATCGCTAGCCGTTAGAGATAGCGCTAACGAACCGATGACCTTCGTGATAGATAGAGATGGTACTACGGAAGAATTGATAGTAACTCCAAAGGAAGTAACGACAGAAGCAGGTAAGGTTGCCCAAATTGGTGTTCAATATATGAGTCCTTTAGAAAAAAATCCAATTGGGGCAATTTTCTTTGGGGCTGAACAAACCTATGAATGGACTAAAAGAATATTTACTATCTTAGGTACATTAGTTACTGGCTCCTTTTCTATTGATGACTTGTCTGGTCCAGTGGGAATATATAAAGCGACGGAAACAGTCGCGCAATCAGGCGTATATAACCTAATGCACTGGGCAGCTATTTTAAGTATAAATCTAGGGATTATGAATTTGTTACCATTACCAGCCCTCGATGGAGGAAGATTGTTGTTCTTCCTTTTTGAAGCAATTAGAGGAAAACCAGTCGACAAACAAAAAGAAGGAATGGTTCATTTTGTAGGAATCATGCTTCTTATGGTATTGATGGTTGTAGTCACTTGGAATGATATTCAAAGATTCTTCTTTTAAAATAATTTTGTGAGAAAATGGAAGAACTATTTATTTGTGGTTTTGATAAAATTACGTTAGGGAGGAAGTTCGAGTAGCTGAACTTCCTTTCTTTTTCTGTAAATTGTTCTTTCATATTATAAAGGAATCAATTTTTTGAAATCTATATGCATTTCAAATAAAGTAGAATTAAATTTCGCTTTCGGAGGACGCTTTCCGTGGGGTGAGCGATAAGCTATTACCCGTCGCTTATGTGCGCAGTTTTTATGTCTTATTTGTTACTCATCCCACAGAAGTCGCCGCCTAACCCTACAATCATACAGAAAAGAAATAAAATAAATAGAAAATAACTTTTAAAAGAAGGGGGAATAGCTAAGATGCAAGATGGCAAAATGAGAATGCATTTATTGCTGCAACAACTAGAGCTGACTGAAGATGCTTTTGTACAGCATTTTGAGAATGCTTCTATTACCAGATTTACGGTCCATAAAAAGCAAAGACAATGGCATTTTCAAATCAATTTAGCAAACATTCTTCCGATTGAGGTTTATACTAAATTCCAAACAAGACTACAAGAAAAATTTCAGGGTATAGCAACTGTTTATTTAAATATAAAAAGCGAAAATCCAGAAGTCTCTGAACCGCTAGTAAAAGCGTACTGGACAAGTGTCTTAAAAGAAATGAGCGATATGGCTCCTCCATTAAAAGATTGCTTGCTAGGTCAGGAGCCAGAGTGGAATGGACAGATGATACAGCTTACTTGTGGGCAGGATTTACAGCTCCGTACATTCAAAAAAAAATATATCGAACACATTTCAAATGTGTATGAAAGCTTTGGATTTCCTAAACTCGCAATAGATTTTAAATTGGTTGAGGATACCGAAGCACTAGCAGAAGCCCAAGTTGCCTTCTTAGAACAAAGAAGAATGGAAGAAGAAGAGCTAGGGAAAAAAGCTTTAGTTGATTTACAAAAGAGAGAATCTCAACGTCAGGATAGTGGAGATGCGGGAGAAGATGGACCATTCCAGCTAGGTACCCCTTTGAAAAAAGAAGAGGCGAGCGTGGAAATACGTTCTATTCAGGACGAGGAGCGTAGAGTTACGATTGAAGGCTTTGTTTTTGACGTGGAGGTTAAAGAGCTTAGAAGTGGAAGATCTCTATTAACTGCAAAAGTGACGGATTACACAGATTCAATCCTAGTTAAAATGTTCTCAAGAGACAAAGAAGACGCTGGAATGATGGCACGTCTTAAAAAGGGAATGTGGATAAAAGTAAGAGGCTCCGTGCAAAATGATACATTTGTGCGCGATTTAATCGTAATGGCTCAAGATATGTGTGAGATTAATCCAGTACTAAGATATGATACTTCAAAAGAAAAACGAGTGGAGTTACATATGCATACCCCGATGAGTCAAATGGATGCTGTTTCTTCTGTTTCAGCTCTAGTTTCTCAAGCAGCCAAATGGGGGCACAAAGCAGTAGCGATTACTGATCATGCCAATGTACAATCATTCCCAGAGGCGTATGCAGCTGGTAAGAAGAATGGTATAAAAATTTTATACGGCTTAGAGGCAAATCTAATTCACGATGGAGTGCCAATAGCTTATGACGAACAACATATTGCACTGGAAGATGCTACGTATATTGTCTTTGACGTAGAAACGACAGGGTTATCTGCTACTTATGATAAGATCATTGAGCTTGCAGCAGTAAAAATGCACAACGGTACTATTATTGACAAATTTGAAAGATTTGTTAATCCGCATCATGCTTTGTCCGCAACAACAATTGAGCTAACTGGTATCACGGATGATATGGTTCGTAATGCTCCAGAGATAGAGGATGTTATTAGAGATTTTCATGAATTTATCGGTGACGGGATTATTGTTGCGCATAATGCGTCGTTTGATATGGGCTTCTTGTATGAGGGTTATCGAAAATGCGATATTAACCATTTTGACCATCCAGTTATCGATACATTAGAACTAGCTCGTTTTTTACATCCGGAAATGAAAACACATAAACTAGGTACACTAACGAAAAAATTTAATATCGAATTAACCCAAGCCCATAGAGCGATCTTTGACTGTGAGGCAACAGGTTATCTTTTATTGCATTTATTAAAAGAAGCTGAAGCACAAGACATTCATTATCTTGATGACTTCAATAAGCATATTGGGCAAGGTGATTCCTACAAACGAGCAAGACCATCACACTGTACTATTTTAGCGGTTAACGATGAGGGTCTAAAGAATCTATTTAAATTAGTTTCCCTTTCCCATACAACTACCTTCTATCGCGTGCCACGTATTAAACGTTCGGTGCTTCAAAAGCATAGAGCAGGGTTAATAATTGGCTCTGGTTGTGATCGTGGAGAGGTTTTCGAAGGGCTTATGCAAAAGCCTTTGGAGCAAGTTGAAGAAATTGCCAAGTTCTATGATTATTTAGAGGTACATCCTAAAGAAGTGTACGCTCATTTAATTGAAATGGAACTAGTAAGAGATGAATGGAACTTAGAAGACATTATTCGCAAGCTGATTAAAGTAGGGAAAAAGTTAGGGAAACCAGTTGTTGCTACTGGAAATGTACATTATTTACATGAGACGGATGCAATGTTCCGCAAAATTTTGGTGAATTCTCAAGGGGGAGCAAATCCTTTAAATCGTCATGAGCTACCAAAGGTTCACTTTAGAACTACCAATGAAATGCTAGATTCCTTCTCGTTTTTAGGAGAAGAGCTGGCAAAAGAAATAGTCATTACGAATCCTAACAATATTGCAGATTCGATCGAAGACATTAAGCCAATCAAAGACGATCTTTATACTCCAAAAATTGAAGGAGCAGATGACGAAGTTAGAGAGTTAACCTATACGAAAGCTAAGGAAATTTATGGTGAGGAATTGCCAGAGATAGTTGAGGCACGTATTGAAAAAGAGCTTACGTCTATTATTGGACATGGATTTGCTGTTATTTATTTAATCTCTCACAAACTAGTGAAGAAATCTTTAGATGATGGTTATTTGGTTGGATCCCGTGGATCTGTAGGCTCATCACTTGTCGCAACCTTGATGGAGATAACTGAAGTAAATCCTATGCCTCCTCATTATATTTGTCCTAGCTGTAAACATTCTGTATTTTTCCAAGATGGTTCTGTAGGATCTGGATTTGACCTTCCCAATGCCAACTGTGAAAAATGTGATACTCCTTACGTTAAGGAAGGACAAGATATTCCTTTCGAAACATTCTTAGGGTTTAAAGGAGATAAGGTTCCTGATATTGACTTAAACTTTAGTGGAGAATATCAACCAACAGCACATAACTATACAAAAGAGCTGTTTGGGGAAGAGTATGTATTCCGAGCAGGTACTATAGGAACAGTAGCGGAAAAGACAGCGTATGGATATGTTCGAGGTTATATGAATGATAATAATATATCATTACGTGGAGCAGAAATAGATCGCTTAGTACAAGGATGTACAGGTGTAAAACGTACAACTGGACAGCATCCAGGAGGTATTATTGTTGTACCTGACTATATGGATATATTTGATTTTTCACCAATTCAGTTTCCGGCAGATGCACAGGATTCAGAGTGGAAAACGACGCATTTTGACTTCCATTCCATCCATGATAATCTACTGAAATTAGATATTCTTGGACACGATGATCCGACCGTTATACGGATGCTGCAAGACCTTTCTGGAATTGATCCGAAAACGATACCGACGGATGATCCGGAAGTTATGAAGATCTTTAGTGGACCAGAAACTCTTGGAGTAACAGAAGAACAAATTGATTGTAAAACGGGAACGCTAGGTATTCCGGAGTTCGGTACTCGATTCGTAAGACAAATGCTCGAGGAAACAAAACCATCAACCTTCTCAGAACTTGTTCAAATATCAGGTCTTTCTCATGGGACGGATGTTTGGTTGGGCAATGCACAAGAACTTATACAAGCAGGAACATGTCAGCTTTCAGATGTAATTGGCTGTCGTGATGATATTATGGTTTATCTAATCTATCAAGGCTTAGATCCTTCACTTGCATTTAAAATAATGGAGTCTGTGCGGAAAGGGAAAGGACTAACACCAGAATTTGAAGCAGAAATGAAATCAAAAGGTGTAGCTAACTGGTATATTGAATCATGTAAAAAGATAAAATATATGTTCCCTAAAGCTCATGCTGCTGCCTACGTTTTAATGGCCGTTCGTATTGCATATTTTAAAGTTCACTTCCCAATACTATACTATGCAGCATATTTTACAGTACGAGCATCCGATTTTGATTTAATCTCTATTGTAAATGGCTCACATACAATTCGAGCTAAGTTAGATGAAATTAATGCAAAGGGATTAGAAGCATCTAACAAAGAAAAAAGCTTGGCGACTGTATTAGAGCTTTCTCTGGAAATGTCTGAGCGAGGAATTAGAATGCAAAAGATTGATCTTTATAAATCTAAGGCACATGAATTTACTATTGAAGGGAATACTTTAATACCTCCATTTGATGCCGTTCCAGGCTTAGGTACGAACGTTGCTGTTCAAATAGTAAATGCTCGACAAAATGGAGAGTTCTTATCTAAAGAGGATTTGCAGCAAAGAGGTAAAGTTTCCAAAACGATTATTGAGTATCTGGACTCGATGGGTTGCCTAGAAGGGCTACCTGACGCGAATCAGCTATCTCTGTTTTAGTCACTAATTTGCAAACAAACCTATGGTATGGTAAGATAAAACTACCAATGTTTCATAGTTCTGTGACGAAAGAGTGGGATTTCCCGCTCTTTTCTGTTGTTATATAGAAAATCATGGTTGTGTAGGGAGGCCTTTATGAGTAATATAACTAGTAAAATTGAAGAGCTTGTTTTACCTATTTTGCAAGAGATGACCTTAGAGCTCGTTGATGTTGAATATGTTAAAGAAGGTCGCGATTGGTTTTTACGTGTATATATTGATACACCTTCTGGTGGCATTGATATTGAGCAATGTGCCCAAGTAAGTAATAAGCTAAGTGAAAAATTGGATGAAGAAGATCCTATTAAGGAAAATTATTTTTTAGAAGTTTCCTCGCCTGGGGCAGAGCGTCCTTTAAAGAAAGAAGCTGATTTTATCTCAGCTATAGGGAAATATGTTTTCATTAAAACTTATGAGCAAATTAACGGGGCTAAAGAGTTTGAAGGAACATTACTTTCTTATTCTGCTGAAGAAGGCGCTTTAATAGAAGTTCGCATCAAAACAAGAAGAGTTAAAATTCAAATTGAAAAAGAGAAAATTGCGCTTGCTCGTTTAGCAATCGATTTCTCTGCATAATGTATATTGAGGAGTGACAGCTGTGAGTAGTGAGTTATTAGATGCGTTAACTGCGCTAGAGAAGCAAAAAGGAATTTCAAGAGATGTCTTAATGGAGGCGATTGAGGCTGCATTAGTTACGGCATACAAAAGAAACTTCAATCAAGCTCAAAATGTTCGAGTGGATATCAATTTAGCTAACGGTTCTATGTTAGTTTATTCTAGAAAAGATGTAGTAGAGGAAGTTAGTGATAGCAGACTGGAGATTTCTCTTGAGGATGCACAAGCTATTAACCCACATTATGCTCTTGGAGATGTAGTAGAGGAAGAAGTTACTCCACGTAACTTTGGACGTATTGCAGCACAAACAGCAAAACAAGTGGTGACTCAGCGAGTACGTGAGGCAGAGCGTGGGTTAATATATGAAGAGTATGTTGATCGTGAAGATGATATAGTAAACGGTATTGTTGAACGACTTGATGCTCGCAATATTTATGTAGGATTAGGGAAAGTGGAAGCTGTTTTACCAGTAAACGAACAAATTCCGACTGAAACTTATCGTCCTCATGACCGTATCAAAGTTTATATTACAAAGGTTGAACGTACAACTCGTGGACCACAAGTGTTTGTTTCTAGAACACATCCAGGATTACTTCGTCGCTTATTTGAGATGGAAGTGCCTGAAATTTTCGAAGGTATTGTAGAGATTAAATCTATCGCTCGTGAAGCTGGAGATCGTTCGAAAATATCTGTATTCGCTCATAACGATGAAATTGATCCAGTTGGTTCATGTGTAGGTGCGAAAGGTGCTCGTGTTCAAACGATTGTCAACGAACTAAGCGGAGAAAAAATTGACATTGTGGAATGGTCAGAAGATCCGGTAGTTTTCGTGGCAAATGCACTTAGTCCTTCGAAAGTTTTAGACGTTCAAGTAAATGAAGAGGAAAAATCCACTACAGTAGTAGTCCCGGATTATCAGCTATCTCTCGCTATTGGTAAAAGAGGTCAAAATGCAAGACTTGCAGCTAAGCTAACAGGTTGGAAAATTGACATTAAAAGTGAGACGGATGCTAGAGAACTAGGAATTTATCCTAACGAGAATTCTCCGCAACTAATTGTAGAAGAATTAGAAAACGATATGGATGATTTTGATTTTTACAAAGACGAAGAGTAAGAATAGGAGGCTGATTTAGTATGGCCACTCAAAAAAAAATCCCATTACGAAAATGTGTTGCTACTGGAGACATGTTTCCTAAAAAAGAAATGATTCGAGTAGTTCGTTCGAAAGAAGGCGAGGTTAGCGTGGATCCGACTGGAAAGAAATCTGGTCGCGGCGCGTATGTCTCTAAAACTGTAGAAGCAGTTAACCAAGCAAAGAAGAAGAATTCTTTAGGAAATCATTTAGAAGCAAGCATACCAAATGAAATCTATGACGAGTTAATAGTCATGATCGAAAGAGAAAAATTGAAATGAATTTAGAACAACAAATTACTCAATTATTAGGACTTGCAACTAGAGCTAGAAAAACTATATCTGGTGAAGAGTTAGTCGTAAAAGAAATTAGAAGTAAAAAAGCAAAGTTAGTTATATTAGCTAATGATGCTTCACAAAATACGGCAAAAAAATTGAATGATAAATGTGCATCTTTTAACGTTGAGCTGCATGTCTTTGGAGACCGGCACGATCTCGGACATGCGACGGGAAAAGAGGCCAGGGTGGCAATAGCCATTATGGATGACGGTTTCGCTAAAAAACTGTCCGGCCTTCTCAACGAATATAACCGGGGGTGAGCTAATGACTAAAATCAGAGTTCATGAATACGCGAAACAAATTAATAAATCAAGTAAAGAAGTTATTGAGCAACTAGGAAAAATGAATATTACAGTTACGAATCATATGTCTACGCTTGAAGGGGATGCTGTAAGTAAATTAGACGGCGTTTATAAAAAAGGTGGCGCTGGAAATAATTCAGCTTCACAACAGACTAAACCTTCTAATCAAGGGCAACAAAGACCAAGTAACCAGAACCAATCTAGACCGTCTTCACAAGGACAACAGAGACCAAACAACCAGAACCAATCTAGACCGTCTTCACAAGGGCAACAAAGACCAAATAACCAAAATCAATCTAGGCCATCTTCAGGGGGACAATCACGTCCTTCAACCAATGGTCAATCACAACAAAGACCTGCAAATACGTCGAATAATCAAGGATCTAATTCTCAAGGTTCAAATAATCAACCAAAAGAGAAAAAAGTCTTTAATAATAATAACCGACCTGGAGGACAAAATCGTCCGGGTGGTCAAAATAGACCAGGGGGACAAAATCGTCCAGGCCAACGTCCAAACAAGCGTAGAAAAGGACCGACAACTCCTGTTCAACCACCAGTGCCAAGAAAAGAAAGAGAACTTCCAGAAAGAATTACTTTTACGGAATCTCTAACTGTAACAGAACTTGCGAAAAAATTAGGTCGTGAACCTGCAGAAATTATTAAAAAATTGTTCTTACTTGGTGTAATGGCAACAATTAACCAAGAGCTAGATAAGGATGCAATTGAACTTATTTGTGCAGACTACGGTGTAGAAGTGGAAGAAGAAATCAAAATCGATATTACTGATTTAGAAGTTCATTTCGAAGCTCCTGTGGAAGAAGATTCTACACACACAGTAGAGCGTCCACCAGTAGTAACAATCATGGGACACGTTGACCATGGTAAAACTACTCTGTTAGACTCTATCAGACACACTAAGGTGACAGCTGGAGAAGCGGGTGGTATCACTCAGCATATTGGTGCATACCAAGTAGTGGATAACGGTAAAAAGATTACTTTCTTAGATACTCCAGGGCATGCTGCGTTTACAACGATGCGAGCGCGCGGAGCAAAAGTAACTGATTTGACCATTTTAGTAGTTGCAGCAGATGATGGAGTAATGCCTCAAACGGTTGAAGCTATTAACCATGCGAAAGCTGCAGAAGTTCCAATCATCGTAGCAGTTAACAAAATGGATAAACCAGGAGCAAATCCTGATCGTGTAATGCAAGAACTTACAGAGCATGGTTTAGTGCCAGAAGCTTGGGGTGGAGAAACAATTTTCGTACCAATCTCTGCATTAAAAGGCGATGGTATTGATAACCTGCTTGAAATGGTTCTACTTGTTTCAGAGGTTGCTGAGCTAAAAGCTAACCCTAAACGTCTTGCTTTAGGAACAGTAATTGAAGCACAGTTAGACAAAGGTAGAGGTTCTGTTGCTACGTTATTAGTTCAAGATGGAACTTTAAAAGTTGGAGATCCAATCGTAGTAGGTCATGCATTCGGCCGTGTCCGTGCAATGGTTAATGACCTTGGCCGACGTGTGAAAGAAGCTGGTCCTTCAACTCCGGTTGAAATTACTGGATTAAACGAAGTTCCACAAGCAGGAGATCGTTTCGTTGTATTTGAAGACGAGAAAACTGCTCGTCAAGTTGGTGAAACACGTGCATCTCAAGCACAAGTGAGCCAACGTTCTGAAAAAGCACGTGTTACTTTAGACAACTTGTTTGATCAAATGAAACAAGGGGAAATGAAAGAACTAAACCTAATTGTGAAAGCAGACGTTCAAGGTACTGTAGAAGCAATGGCTGCTTCATTGATGAAAATTGAAGTTGAAGGTGTAAATGTTCGAATTATCCATACTGGAGCTGGAGCAATCACTGAGTCAGATATTAGCCTTGCAGCTGCTTCCAATGCAATTGTAATTGGATTTAACGTACGTCCTGATACAAATGCGAAACGTGCCGCTGAACAAGAGGGCGTAGATATTCGACTTCACCGTATTATTTATAAAGTAATTGAGGAAATCGAAGCAGCTATGACTGGACTACTTGATCCAGAATTCCAAGAGAAAATCATTGGTCAAGCTGAGGTTCGTGAAACATTCAAAGTATCTAAAGTGGGAACTATTGCTGGTTCGTATGTAATCGATGGCAAAATCACTCGTGATAGTGGCGTTCGCGTAATCCGTGATGGAATTGTTATTTTCGAAGGTGAGCTAGATACGCTTAAACGCTTCAAAGATGATGCTAAAGAAGTTGCAAAAGGTTATGAATGTGGTATTACGATTAAAAACTTCAATGATGTCAAAGAAAGCGATATAATCGAAGCTTACATTATGGAAGAAATTAAACGATAATGATTGTGTATGCAGAGTGTGAATTTCTCATCCCTACTGCACATTCATTGAAAGAAAAAAGAGCAGTATTACAGCGTATGCTCACTAGAACAAAACAAAAATTCAATGTTTCAATATCTGAGTTAGATCACCAAGACGTTTGGCAGCGTACTAAAATCGGAATAGTTGCCATTGCCTCTGACAAGCGTGCAGTGGAACGCGAGTTAACACTTGCCATTCGTTTTTTGGAATCTAACCCAGAATGGGAATGTATTGATATCAACAAAGAATATTTATGATAGAAGATGAGGTGTAGCAATTATGTCAATGCGTGCTAACCGAGTTGCCGAGCAAATGAAAAAAGAGTTAGGCGAAATCATAGGACGAAAATTAAAAGATCCTCGTATCGGTTTTGTCACAGTAACCGATGTAGCAGTTACAGGCGACTTACAACAAGCGACGATTTATATTACAGTGTTAAATGGTAACCGTAACGATACATTAAAGGCTTTAGAAAAAGCAAAAGGCTTTATCCGTTCAGAAATTGGGCAGCGTATCCGTTTACGAGTTACTCCTGAGTTATTGTTTGAATATGATGAATCTGCTGCTTATGGCAATCATATTGACGATTTACTAAGACAGATTAACAAATCTTCTGAGGAATAAAACACAAAAAAGAAGTCTGCTTATCCAATGAGCAGACTTCTTTCTTGTATTTTGAATATGGGGTGAATAATATGTACGAAGGCATACTTCCTCTATGGAAGGAAAAAGGGATGACCTCACATGATTGTGTCTTTAAATTACGGAAAATCTTGAAGATGAAACGAATAGGTCATACTGGAACACTAGATCCAAGTGTTGAAGGTGTGTTACCAATTTGTCTTGGTCAGGCAACTAAGGTGTCTGAATATGTAATGAATGAGGGAAAAACTTACGTGGCTACTGTTGCTATTGGAATTTCAACTACAACAGAGGATGCTGATGGAGATATAGTTTTAGAGGATAACTCGGAAAAGAAATTTTCTCGTGAGCAAATATTAAATGTACTGCAGCAACTTACGGGAGTCATTACACAAACACCTCCGATGTATTCTGCAGTTAAAGTAAATGGGAAAAAATTATACGAGTATGCAAGGGAAGGGAAAGAAGTAGATCGTCCCAGCAGACAAGTAACTATTAATGATTTAAAATTACTTGATGATGATTCCGTATTTTCTGGCCAACAAGTGTTATTCTCTATTGAGATTAACTGTAGTAAAGGCACCTACATCCGTACACTTGCCGTTCAAATAGGCGAGCTACTTGGATATCCGGCCCATATGTCATCGCTAGTGCGCACTGCTTCTGGAAATTTTACAAAATTGCAGTGTCTAACTCTTTCAGAAGTACAACAATCTTTGGAAAATGATGCTCTGGAACAAAGTATTTTACCGTTTAAACACGCATTATCCAAATGGCCATTCGAGGAACTAGATAATTCATTGAAAAAATGGATTACAAATGGCTCTGTATTGGAAATACATCCACTGCTGAATACAAATGACAAAATGGTCTTCACAGACAATGGGGAGCCAATTGCGGTATATATTAAACATCCAACAAAAAGTGGTATGATGAAACCAGAGAAAATGTTTTCATCAGATAAAGGAGAATAATATGAACGTATATCACTTATCTTATCCCAATCATTTATATAATGTTACTAACAATGAAGCTTATTCCCTAGCAATAGGATTTTTTGATGGTGTCCACACCGGACACCGTGCAGTTATCCAAGAGGCTTTAAATAAAGGTAAAGAAAAGAGTATCAAGACAGCTGTTATGACGTTTGATCCTCATCCTTCTCTTGTTCTAGGTGGGAGAAAAGAGCAAGTATTCTATATTACACCTTTGGAACAGAAAATCGAGATACTGGAACAAATGAATGTAGATGCTTTATTTGTCGTAAGGTTTACTTCAGACTTTGCGAAGCTCTCGCCTGCTCAATTTATTGACTCATTTATTAAGCATGCAAATGTTAAACATGTGACTGCAGGGTTCGATTTTACGTTTGGATCTTTTGGTAAAGGTACGATGCAGGATATGGAGGAGCTTTCTAACGGAGAATATTCCGTTTCTATAGTTGGCAAGCAAGAGCTTGCTGGCGATAAAATAAGTTCTACTAGAATACGTGAGGCACTAAAAGAGGGCAAAGTGGAAGTGGCAAAAGAGCTTTTAGGTCGTCCTTTTATGCTATCTGGTGTAGTTGTCCATGGTGATAAACGAGGTAGAACAATAGATTTTCCTACTGCTAATATCCAACCAAAGGAAGGACAATTTACTCCGGCTATTGGTGTATATGCAGTGAAGATACAGGTCCAGGAAATCTGGTATGAGGGAGTATGTAACGTTGGGTATAAGCCAACATTTAATAACCCGGAAGAAAAGAAATTATCGATTGAAGTACATATTATAAATTTCGACCAATCTATTTATGGAGAAGAAGTATCCGTGCATTGGTACAAGCGTATACGTGCCGAACAAAAGTTCAATGGGATTGACGAACTTAAAAAACAAATCGGGAAAGACAAAAATTACGCTATGGAATACTTTAAAATGTAAGCTTTTTATAATTTCTAATATCCAGAAGATAAATTTTTATGGTTATTAACCCTCTCGCTATTATTTTAAAGTAACAAATGGAATACCTTTCATAAAAGTTGCTTCGTATAAGAGATTATGCTATTCTTTATAAGTACAAAAATGTACTTAACCTTTCCTTGGCTTTCTCGATTCTCCAACGGCTGCTCAGGAACAGGGGATATTAAGATTTTTAGGAGGAAACCTATAATGGCAATTACACAAGAACGCAAAAACGAACTAATCGCTGAGTTCAGAACTCATGAAAGCGATACAGGATCTGCAGATATCCAAATCGCAATCCTTACTGAAGAGATTAACTCTTTAAACGAACATTTACGTACACATAAGAAAGATCATCACTCACGTCGTGGTCTATTCAAAATGGTTGGACGTCGTCGTAACTTATTAAAATACTTACGTGAAAACGAAGTACAACGCTACCGTGAACTAATCGCAAAACTTGGTTTACGTCGATAAGATACACCTAGGAAAGCGGGATTTATCCCGCTTTTTCTATTGGTATAAAATTTATTTCTAAGGGAAATTGTTATATATTAGTATTAGCGAGTAATTTTTGTTTTTTTTAGTAAAATATTTCGCATAGTTTCGATATTTTTGATACACTACTTATGATACATATAACCATTAGAACGTCCTTTTTTAAAGGCCGTGTTATATTTCAATTTGTACAGAAATAGCAGATAGTGAGCAAAAGAGCTTACATATACCTTTGGATATGAAAGATTTTGCGAAAATCATAGTAGAAAATAATCATCGCCTTATTTAAGGAGTTTTTTGAAGTCGAGAGGAGTCCAGAGCAATGAGTGAAAAGAAAGTATTTACACACGAATGGGCAGGCCGTCCATTGCAAGTAGAAATTGGACAACTTGCAAAACAAGCTAATGGAGCAGTATTAGTAAGATACGGAGATACTAGTGTATTATCTGTAGCTACTGCTTCTAAACAACCAAAAAATCTTGATTTCTTTCCATTAACAGTGAATTATGAAGAGAAGTTATATGCGGTTGGTAAAATTCCTGGTGGATTTATTAAACGTGAAGGACGCCCTTCAGAACGAGCTATTTTAACAAGTCGCTTAATCGACCGTCCAATTCGTCCATTGTTCCCAGATGGTTTCCGTAATGAAGTTCAAGTAATTTCTATTGTTATGTCAGTAGACCAAAACTGTTCCTCTGAAATGGCAGCGATGCTTGGCTCTTCCTTAGCACTAAGTGTATCGGATATTCCATTTGATGGACCGATCGCAGGTGTACAAGTTGGCTTAATTGGGGACGAGTTTATCATTAACCCAACAGTTGAGCAAATGGAAAAAAGCATGTTAGATCTAACTGTAGCTGGGACAAAAGATGCGATTAACATGGTAGAGGCAGGAGCTAAAGAAGTTTCTGAGGAAGTCGTTCTAGAAGCTATTATGTTCGGACACAGTGAAATCGTTAAGCTAATTGAATTCCAAGAAAAAGTGGTTGCAGAAATCGGGAAAGAGAAAAAAGAAATTCCTTTATTTGAATTAGATAAGGAGCTTTTTACGGAAGTAAAAGGGCTTTGCGAAGCTAAGCTAGTTCAAGCTATTCAAGTACAAGAGAAACATGCCCGTGAAGATGCTATATCTGAAGTGAAAACTGAAGTATTAGAACAATATACTGAAAAAGAAGCAACCGATGAAACTTTGAAGCAAGTGCGTGAAATTTTAGATGCTATGGTCAAAGAAGAAGTTCGTCGTTTGATCACAGAAGAAAAAGTACGTCCAGATGGTCGTGGCGTAGCTGAAATTCGTCCATTGTCTTCTGAAGTTGGTGTTTTACCTCGTACACATGGTTCTGGTCTATTTACGCGTGGACAAACTCAAGCTTTGAGTATTTGTACATTAGGGCCACTAGGTGATGTTCAAATTATTGATGGTATCGGCTTAGAGGAATCTAAACGTTTTATGCATCATTATAACTTCCCTCAATTTAGTGTAGGGGAAACGGGCCCAATTCGTGCTCCTGGTCGTCGTGAAATCGGTCACGGTGCTTTAGGTGAACGTGCATTAGAAGCAGTTATTCCAGATGAGAATGATTTCCCGTATACTCTACGTTTAGTTGCTGAAGTACTGGAATCTAATGGTTCTACTTCGCAAGCAAGTATTTGTGCTTCTACACTTGCTATGATGGATGCAGGCGTTCCACTTAAAGCTCCAGTTGCTGGTATTGCTATGGGACTTGTAAAAAAAGGTGAACATTATACAATCTTAACAGACATTCAAGGAATGGAAGACCATCTTGGAGATATGGACTTTAAAGTAGCTGGTACTTCTAAAGGTATAACAGCACTTCAAATGGACATTAAAATCGATGGATTGTCTAAAACGATTTTAGAGGAAGCTCTTGAGCAAGCTAAAATTGGACGTATGCAGATTCTTGAAAGTATGCTTGCTACTATTAGTGAGCCACGTGGAAAATTATCTAAATACGCACCAAAAATTACTGTTATCAAAATCAATCCTGATAAAATTCGTGATGTTATCGGACCTGGTGGTAAGCAAATCAACAAAATCATTGATGAAACTGGCGTAAAAATTGATACTGAGCAAGATGGTACAATTTATATCGCTTCACCAGATGAAGATATGATTGCTCGTGCAAAACAAATCATTGAAGACATTGTTCGCGTAGCTAAGGTTGGCGAATATTACCTAGGAAAAGTAAAACGTATTGAAAAATTCGGTGCTTTCGTAGAAATCTTTAATGGAAAAGATGGTTTGCTTCATATATCAGAAATCCAAGAAGAACGTACGAAAAACGTGGAAGACGTTCTTAAAATTGGGGACGAGTTATTAGTGAAAGTGATCGAAATTGACAATCAAGGCCGTGTTAACTTATCTCGTAAAGTAGTATTAAAAGAAGAAAAAGAACGTGCTGAACAAAAAGAAGATTAATTAATAATATATAATTACGTACAAGGTTGACCGTAGATCCAATCTACGGCAACTTTTTTTAAATAGTAAGAAAAGCGCAGGCACCTATGTTTGCCCCGACAAGCAAATGGGGAAAGTGAGGAGGCAGTTCCCCAGCCACCGGAGCTTTTTCCATTTGACCTCGAGGGGCAAGGTGCTGGAGCTAGACATTGACAAGAAACAAAAAAGTATATGCATAAATCGAAGAATAGATTAGATAGAGGTGTTATATTGATTAAGAAAACAACTTGTAAAAACGGATTACGTATTGTGTATGAACATATCCCACATGTGCGCTCAGTTGCAGTAGGGATTTGGGTGCAGGCAGGATCTCGCTATGAGCTGCCAGAGGAAAACGGGTTGACTCATTTCATCGAGCATATGCTATTTAAAGGAACTGCTACTCGTTCCGCAAGACAGATTGCTGAAGAATTTGATCGTATTGGTGGAAATATTAATGCCTTTACTTCCAAAGAAAATACTTGTTATTACGCGAAAGTACTCGATCATCATGCAAAATATGCTGTAGAGATTCTTGCAGATATGTTCTTTAACTCCACATTTGACCCAATGGAAATAGATAAAGAACGCCAAGTAGTACTTGAGGAAATCAAAATGGTAGAGGATACGCCGGATGATATTGTCCATGAATATTTATGGCAGGCTATGCTTCCTAATGATCCATTAGGTGCACCTATACTAGGAACGGAAGAAACATTAAATACATTTACTAGAGAATCCATTATTTCTTATATGGAAAAACACTACACACCAAAAAATGTAGTGATTTCTGTAGCTGGTAATATTTCAGAGGATTTATTGAGTCATATTGAAGCGTTATTTGGCGACTTTAAACAACCGTTAACAGAAGTGACACAGTTCAGTACTCCTACTATAAAACCTGTATATACAGAAAGTCATAAGGACACAGAACAAGCTCACTTATGTCTAGCATATCCAGGACTTAGTGTGAAGGCTGATAACATATACAGTCTGGTTGTGTTGAATAACATACTTGGAGGTAGTATGTCCTCAAGACTATTCCAAGAAATTCGAGAAGAAAAAGGGCTTGCCTATTCCATTTATTCCTATCATTCATCTTACGAGGACACAGGAGTAGTAGCTATATATGGTGGAACATCTTGCAATCAATTAGAAGAATTAAAGAGTTCAATCAATGAAACAATTCAAACTGTCATGGAGCAAGGTTTTACCGAAACAGAAATTTCGAATGCAAAAGAGCAACTTAAAGGAAACCTGCTATTAGGGTTGGAAAGCTCTAATTCTAGAATGAACCGTAACGGTAAAAACGAATTGTTATATGGCAAGCATCGTTCCCTAGATGAAGTAAGTGACACAATCGATGAAGTTACTCTTGAATCGGTAATGGAACTAACAAAAGAAATATTCTCTCATGAACCAGCGGTATCGGTAATCATGCCTAAAGACGTCGAGTGCTAATCGGCGTCTTTTTTTCGTTCTTAAAAAAGCATATACTTTTTTCAAGTGATTAAAGGGAATGATATAGGAGCTTTGTTGACTCAAAAGACTAAAAGAAAGCTAGCTCAAATACATACATTTTTTCGATTACGTCATCAAATATCTTCTGAAAGTTACAAAGCTTGCTTAGAATAGTTTGAGATGCTCCCGTAACCTTTATATTCTTTGTAATATTTACCTATACCACTTTTTCACACACCTAAAGTGAAAATTAGCAAATTATAATCCATGCTTTTTACCTATGTTTATAGGATGTATATATAGAACTACACAATTTAAATGAATCCTATGGGAAGTGTTCTATGCAACAGCCTTTTATTTTAATGGGATTTTAATTCACTTTGTTTTGAAAATGGCATATACATAAGTAGAGATGAACAAGGAGGGGACAGATTGTTACTTTCAGAACTTGCAGAAAAAGAGCTTATTCAAGTGAAAGATGGTACCAGATATGGGAGGCTTGCAGATACTGAATTACTTTTTAATCCACAAACCGGTAAGATACAAGGTTTTGAATTATTTCAAAAATCTTCGTCTTTCTTTCAATCCAATAAAACACCTAGAAAAAAAGAGTTTATATCGTGGGAAGAAATTATTCTCATTGGGAAAGATCGTATCCTTTTTAACGAAACAGACTCATCTATCGAAACCAGTGTATACCCATGAATAAAAAAATTGCGATAATTGGAACTGACCCACGCTTGAACTACTTGCAGCAATCTGTATCAGATTATTTAGACACCCAGCTCTATCCAACGATGACATGGGATAAAGAACTAAGGGAAACCGTCTTTTCATATGAACCAGATATAGTTTTTTTGCCAATCCAACCGATTCATACTGAAGGCCCTTTTGAATTACCTATAAGCTGTCAAACTGTTTTTATAGGGAAATCTACTGAAAGCATAGAGAAGGCAGTAAAAAAGGATAATATACAGACCTTTTATTATCTAGAAGATGAAGAATGGATATGGGACAATGCAAATTTGACTGCTGAGGGATTCATTAATTACTTCTACTCGCAAGAGAAACAAGTAATCTATAACAAAGAATTCATAATTACAGGTTATGGCCGGGTAGGTAAAAGGCTAGCTTTAGCACTGCACCATCTTGGAGCGAAGGTTATTATCTCGGTTCGATCCGAACATCAGCTCTATGAAGCGAAAAGCTATGGTTATCAAATATCTACATTAGATAACTTACTTGAAGAACAGATGAGACCTTCACTTTACATGATAAATACCATTCCGTCCAAATGGCTAAAAAATGAAAATGCTGTTTATTTTAAAAGAGTTTTTGACCTTGCATCAAATCCAGGGTGTCTGATAGATGTAGAAAACACCCCTCTTAATTATAGTCTCTCTACAAGCTTACCAGGAATGTATTTTCCACAAGATGCAGGGCAATTACTTGCCAGAGCTGTTTTAAAGCATCTGGCTTTCTTAGAGGAGGAAAAATAGTGTTAGAAGGTCTTCGAATTGGTCTTGGAATTACCGCTTCTCACTGTACTTATGAGGAAGTAATTCCAATGATCAAGCAATTTACGGATGTTGGTGCCACTGTAGTGCCCATCATCACGTATTCTGTTTTAACAGCAGCCACTCGATTCGGTACTGGAGAAGAGTGGGTAGAAAAAATAGAAGCTGCAAGTGGCAATAAAGTAGTTTCAAAAATAGTGGAGGCAGAGCCTTTTGGACCTACTAATCCACTAGACTGTATGGTGATAGCACCAATGACGGGTAATTCAATAAGTAAGCTAGCTAATGCGCAAACGGACTCTCCAGTATTAATGGCTGCTAAGGCTACGCTGCGTAACGGTAAACCTGTCGTTCTAGGGATATCAACTAATGATGCTCTTGGTCTTAATGGCATGAATATTATGAAGCTACTCTCAACTAAAAATATTTACTTTATCCCCTTTGGTCAAGACAGTCCTCACAAAAAACCTAATTCCTTAATAGCTGATTTTAAACAGATTGTGCCCACGGTTGAACATGCAATTGCCTCCAAACAAATACAGCCTTTACTCATAAATTATGAATTATAAATATTAATAATAGTGTATTTTTATAGTATGTATGATACAATATCGCCAATATGTTTTGATTTTTGAAAGGAGAGCTTTACATGTCACAAAAATTTACAACAGCAATTGTAGGGGCTACAGGTGCTGTCGGCCAAAAAATTATTGAAAAATTAGTTGAGAGAAGCTTTCCATTTGCGGAATTAAAATTGTTAGCTTCTAAGAAATCAGCAGGTAAACAAATTGAAGTAAACGGAAAAAACTATACAATCGAAGAAGCCACACCAGAGGCTTTTGAAGGTGTTGACATAGCATTTTTTTCTGCAGGAGGTTCGATTTCGAAAGCATTAGCTAAGGAGGCTAGTAAGAGAGGCGCCATAGTCGTGGATAATACAAGTGCATTTCGAATGGATCCAGATGTTCCATTAGTAGTACCAGAGGTAAATAAGCAAGCCTTGCACGAACAGCAAGGAATCATTGCTAACCCTAATTGCTCTACTATTCAGATGGTCGTAGCTTTAGAGCCAATCCGAAAGCAATATGGATTATCAAAAGTTATTGTCTCAACTTATCAGGCAGTATCAGGAGCAGGAGCGGCAGCTATTCATGAATTGACATCTCAGAGTGAGAGAATAGCAGAAAAGCAACCCACTTCTGAAATTTTACCTGTTAAAAGTGAAGAGAAGCACTTTCCGATTGCAGGAAATGTTATCCCACAAATCGATGTGTTCAATGAGGATGGATTTACATTCGAAGAACATAAAATGATGAATGAAACGAAAAAAATTATGTCTCTTCCAGATCTCTCTATTGCTGCTACTTGTGTGAGAGTGCCAGTAGTAACTGGTCATTCTGAATCGGTGTACATTGAGGTAGAAAAGGAAAATGTAACAGTAGCAGATATTAAGCAGCTCTTGGCAAGTGCAGAAGGTGTTACTCTGCAGGATGATCCTAGTGAGCAACTGTATCCTATGCCTTACTTTTCCGAGGATGAAGATGCTGTTTTCATCGGACGTATTAGGAAGGATCCTTCTAGTGAGTATGGCTTCCATATGTGGATCGTTGCTGACAATCTCTTAAAAGGTGCGGCTCTTAATTCAATTCAAATTGCTGAAGCTCTCATCGATGAAAAAATCTTATAATTAATATTATATATACGTTGGATAGGTTAGATAAACCTACCGACATATAAGAATAGTAATATAAGGAGAAAGATTAACTTTCTCCTTTTCTAACGAAGAAGAAAGTCTGTGCTTTTTTAATTGTCAAGCTCCAGCGCAAAGCTCGTCTCAAGTAAGAGGGTTGCGGTGGCTTAAGAACTGCCTCCTAGCTTTACCATTTGCTAGTCAGGGCAGACATAAGTGCTTGTGCTTTTATTAAAAGGCGAATTTGATAAGAGGTGTAATTCAATGAATATCGGAAATATTTCTACAGCAATGGTGACTCCGTTTCACGCAGACGGTACTATTGACTTTCGCGCAACCGAAGAACTTTTAGAACACTTGCTTTCAAACGGAACAGATTCCCTAGTAGTAAGTGGTACAACAGGTGAATCTCCAACACTATCGACAGATGAAAAACTAAAGCTTATACAATTTGTAGTAGAAAAAGTAAACAATCGAGTACCAGTTATCGCTGGAACAGGTAGCAATAATACAGCTGCATCTATAGAACTTTCTCAAAAGGCAGAAGCTCTTGGAGTTGATGCTTTAATGATTGTTACTCCTTACTACAACAAGCCGAATCAGCGTGGAATGATTGCACATTTTGAAGCAATTGCATCTGCGACTTCAATTCCCATTGTAGTATATAATATTCCAGGGCGTTCCGTTGTTAATCTGGAGCCTGATTCGATTGTGGCTCTAAGTAAAATTCCATCGATCCAAATTGTAAAAGAAGCTAGTGGCAGCTTAGATCAAATGACAAAAATTTTAGCGGATACGGATGATGATTTCCTTGTATATAGTGGTGATGACGGATTGACTTTACCATTGCTCGCAATAGGGGGATCTGGAATTATATCGGTTGCTTCCCATGTAATAGGGAAAGAAATGCAAGAAATGATACAACTGTTCCGTCAAGGCGAGCATTTGAAGGCTGCTAAAATACATCAACAAACGCTACCTGTGATTAAAGCGTTGTTCCAACATCCGAATCCAGTAGTAGTGAAATATGCACTTACTAAAATTGGAGTTGAAACTGGATCTTTAAGACTTCCATTAGTAGAAATGACAAAGGAAGAAAAGCTGGAATTTGATAATGTTTGGGAGAAATATTTAGAAGCCAAGTAATTACGTGAAAAGCTGAAGAATTCAACCTTCAGCTTTTTTTATTTGTGTGAAACGGTGACGTCCGATATAATAAAAAATAGTGGATGTTGGTCGGGTTAACAATTAGGAGGAAAAGAATTGGTAAAAGTTAAAAATGAACTTATTCGTATTATACCGCTCGGTGGAGTTGGCGAAATCGGTAAAGCGATGTACGTAGTAGAAATAGACGATGAAATCTTTGTAGTAGATAGCGGTCTTATGTTCCCGGAAAACGAAATGTTGGGTATTGATATCGTCATTCCTGATATTACGTATTTAGAGGAAAACAAAGATCGGGTTAAAGGAATCTTTTTAACGCATGGACATGAAGACGCAATTGGCTCTATTGCTTATTTACTGCAAAAGATTCAAGCGCCTGTATATGGCTCCAAGCTAACTATTGCTTTGGCAAAAACTCATGTAAAGGCAATGCCAGCAAAGCAACAAGTAAAGTATTTTGAAGTAACAAATAAAAGTCGAATGAACTTCCAAAACACACACGTAACATTTTTTCACACAACACATAGTATCCCGGATTCTTTAGGTATCGTATTCCATACTTCTGAAGGTGCTATTGTGCATACAGGAGAATTTAAGTTTGATCAATCTGCTAGAGGGAAATACCGCCCAGATATAGCAAAAATGGCAGGACTAGGAGAAGAAGGCGTGTTTATCCTCATGTCTGATTCAACAGAAGCAGAAAGACCCGGATATACAACATCAGAAGCAGTTATTGAAAACCAATTATCAGAAACATTCCACGCTGCTAAAGGTCGTATTCTTGTATCTCTTTATGCATCCAATTTTATAAGAATTCAACAGGTATTTGACAAAGCTGCTGAGACTGGCAAAAAAGTTGCTATTGCAGGAAAAAGCTTAGAGAATATCTTTGCTATAGGTTTAGACTTAGGTTATTTTACTGTCAAAGAAGAAACTATGATTCCGATAAAAGAAATCTCTAAATATAACGATGAAGATATTGTAATTATCGTTTCTGGTAATCAAGGAGAACCTTTAGAGGCTTTAGAGAAAATGGTTCGCAAGCATCATAAGGATATTAAGATTAAAGATACGGATACTGTACTTATAACATTTACACCATCTCCAGGAATGGAAGTTGGAGTATTTAATACGATGAATCTTATCGCAAAAGCTGGAGCAAAAGTTTTGACCTCTAGTAAAAATGTCCACGTATCAGGACATGGTAGTCAAGAGGATTTAAAAATGATGTTAAACCTCACAAAGCCTAAATACTTTATTCCAATTCAAGGGGAGTATCGTATGCTGATAGCTCATTCTAAATTGGCTCAGGACTTGGGGATGGCAAAGTCAGAAATATTTATAGCTGATAAAGGCGATATTGTAGAATACAAAAATGGAAAAATTAGAATGAGTGGAAGAGTACAAGCTGGCAACGTTCTAATAGATGGGATTGGCGTTGGAGATGTAGGTAACATTGTCTTAAGAGACCGTAAACTATTATCTCAGGACGGAATCTTTATCGTAGTAATTACACTTAACCGTGCTCAAAAGAAAATAGCTTCAGGACCTGAGATTCTATCAAGAGGTTTTGTATACGTAAGAGAATCAGAAGAGTTAATGGATGAATCCGCTAAATTAGTAAGAACAATTGTTGAAAAATATGTGAATAAAGAAACGTTTGAATGGACAAACATTAAACAAGAAATCCGTGATACGCTAAATTCATATTTATTCCAACAAACGAAGAGACGTCCGATGATTATTCCAATTATAATGGAATATTGATATCTAAAATCAGGATTTCCTTTCCCATTGTGGAAGGAAATCTTTTTTATCTTCTGAAGCTGTTATATTTTACCTGTTAAGTGCATGCTATTGGAAAAGATTATTTTTAAACAAAGTAGGTGACATTCGTGGCAAAGAAGAAAACTAAAAAGAAAGTCAAAAAAAACAAGAAAAAATCACTTCATCCATTAATGTTTGAAATTATAGGACTTCTCATATTGGGAATCGCTGTAATTTCTTTCTTTGAATATGGCCTAGTTGGCGAAGTTTTCGCGTATATAGGCTATTTCTTATTTGGTAACTGGCATATTGCAATACCGTTTATGTTCGTTATTTATGCTTTTATAATTATGATAAAACAAACGTTTCCACCATGGAATCATCGTTTGCTGTTAAGCGGTGCATTTATTTTGAGCAGTTTATTAATATTTAGCCATTTAGCACTCTTTGAGCAATTGTTTGAAGGAAAGGCATTAATGTCAAACTCTGTATTAAGGGAAAGTTATAGAGTATTAGTTGAAAGTGGAGGAATTTCAAACAGAAGTAGCTCACTTGGCGGAGGTATGATTGGTGCTATATTGTTTGCATCATTTCATGTGTTGTTTGACTCTGCAGGTGCTAAAGTTATTAGCTGGCTCTTACTTTTAATTGGTATCGTTTTATTAACTGGAAAAGCATTAGTTCCCTACTTAGTAGAGATATCACCTAAGATGGCAGAAAGCTTTAAGAAAAGAGCGAAAAAAGAAAAGCAAAAACCAGCAACAGAGACCAAAAGAGTTTCTCGCAGATCTCGTAAGGATGCAGTAGAGGAAGAGGCTGAGCAAGCTGTTACTATACATGACATGAATCCTGGGCAACAGGAAGAGCCAGAAGTAGCATCCGCTCCTATCATCTCTGCATTCACTGAAAGAATTACGAGAAGAGAAGATCCTGCTGAACAAACAGAACCAACTGAACCTATAGAGATTAACATGGATGCTGATGAACTTGAAAATGAAGATTATCAGCTGCCTAGCATTAATCTGTTGGATTCTCCAGAGCATAATGACCAAAGTGGAGAGTTAAATGCTATACAAGCAAATGCTAAAAAATTGGAGCAAACTTTCTTAAGCTTTGGTGTAAAAGCTAAGGTTATGCAGGTCCACCTAGGTCCAGCGGTTACTAAATATGAAGTTCTACCTGACGTAGGTGTCAAAGTTAGTAGAATTGTGAGCCTTCATGATGATTTAGCACTGGCGTTAGCAGCTAGAGATATTCGAATTGAAGCACCAATTCCTGGAAAATCTGCTGTAGGGATAGAAGTACCTAACAAAGAGGTGGCAATAGTCAGCCTGCGAGAGGTATTGGAAGCAAAAGAGAACAATAAGCCGAGCCAAAAGCTATTGATAGGTTTTGGCCGAGATGTAACAGGACAGGCGGTATTAGCCGAGTTAAACAAAATGCCCCATCTACTTGTGGCAGGTTCTACTGGAAGCGGGAAGAGTGTATGTATTAATGGGATTATTACAAGTATCATGATGCGAGCAAAACCGCATGAAGTGAAAATGATGATGATTGATCCTAAAATGGTTGAGCTAAATGTCTATAATGGCATTCCACATTTATTGGCACCTGTAGTAACCGATCCGCGAAAAGCATCACAGGCACTAAAGAAAATCGTTTCTGAGATGGAAAGAAGATATGACCTGTTCTCTCATACAGGAACTCGTAATATCCAAGGCTATAATGATCATATTGAAAAATGGAATGAGGAAAATGAAGAGAAGCATCCAAAGCTCCCGTTTATTGTAGTAATTGTAGATGAGCTGGCTGACTTGATGATGGTAGCTTCAAGTGATGTAGAAGATTCTATTACACGAATTGCACAAATGGCTCGTGCGGCAGGAATCCATTTAATAATAGCAACACAAAGACCAAGTGTTGACGTTATTACAGGTATTATCAAAGCTAATATACCTTCAAGAATTGCATTTGCAGTATCTTCATCCGTAGATTCTCGAACTATTCTAGATATGGGTGGCGCAGAAAAACTGCTTGGTAGAGGGGATATGTTATTTCTGCCAGCAGGAAGCTCTAAGCCGGTTCGAGTACAGGGAGCTTACTTATCAGATGCCGAGGTGGAAAGAATTGTCGACTTTGTAATTGAACAACAAAAGGCCAATTACCAAGAAGAAATGATTCCAGATGAAGTGGAAGAATCACAAGAGCAGCTGGATCGTGATGATTTATACGATGATGCTGCGCAGTTGGTTATGGAAATGCAAACGGCATCTGTTTCCTTAATACAAAGACGTTTCCGTGTAGGTTATTCTAGAGCAGCTCGAATAATTGATCAGCTTGAGCTGGGTGGAATCGTAGGACCTTATGAAGGAAGTAAGCCAAGACAAGTGTTAATATCGAAACAAGAGTATGACCAAGATACTCTGTGAGAAATTAATGCGTATAGAAGACTTATTTTAATGCTCGATTTTTATAATACGAAGCAAATTTTATTAAAAAACTAAAGAAAGATAATCGAGAGGCATTTTCTCGGTTATCTTTTTTATTTGTGTTTTATATATAAGCACTATAGAAAAAATATGAAATTACTGAATCTATATTTCGATAAAAGTATACCTGTGATATTACTAACATCCAATTGAATTATAATTCTCTATCCAAAAAAACTTTTTTAGACTAAAATAAAGTAAAGAATACAAATATCGAAGAATTCAGTGTTTATAAGCTTTTTGGCAATTAGTATCACACATTAATCCATATATTATGACAAAATGATTACATTTATATAATATTAGTATAAATTCTTTTCTAATATTCGAAAATAAAGTATTTATTTAAAGGATTAAAAATGTTATAGTATGTACTGATTAGTAGGAAAGTTTTACATCAGAGGTCTGATCTCTTCATAATGGTGGTGTTTTAAATGACAATAAAAATGGATCAAAGGCATTTGTACCTACAAGTGATCGATCGTCTTAAACAAGACATTGAAAAGGGGATATTCAAAGAAAAGGAGAAATTACCTTCTGAATTTGAATTAGCCAAGCTCCTTGGGGTTAGTCGAGCGACTTTACGTGAAGCTCTACGTGTGCTGGAGGAAGAAAATATTATCGTAAGAAGACATGGCGTAGGAACCTTTGTTAACTCAAAGCCAGTTTTTACATCGGGGATTGAACAGCTCTCCAGTGTTTCGACGATGATTCGAAACGCAGGTATGGAGCCTGGTACTATTTACCTTAGTTCTATGGAATCAGCTGCTTCGGAGGATGATAGCAAACGTTTCCAATGTGTGGAGGATGCAACTATCGTCACGATGGAACGTGTCCGAACTGCAGACGATGAGCCAGTAGTGTATTGTGTCGATAAAGTTCCACAAGATTATTTGCCGACGGATTTTCTAATTAGAAAAGAAGGATCCATTTTTACTGCTTTGGAGGAAACAGGGGACATTCGTATTTCGCACGCAGTCGCTTACATTGATCCAGTGGGATATCATGAAGTAGCTACGCCGACTTTAAATTGTGAACCAGAGACTTCATTGCTAGTTTTAAAACAACTTCATTATGATGAGAATGATCGTGTAGTTTTATATTCGAAAAATTATTTTCGAGCTGATAAATTTAGCTTTCATGTAGTTCGGAAAAGGGTGTAGAAATAGTTCCTGCTAAGAAGAAAAATAATGGGGGTTTTCAAGTTGACAAAACGTAAATTTGGTTTAGGCTTATCACTTGTATTAGCTGCTGGTACTATTCTTGGAGCTTGTGGTTCTAAAGATGAAGAGAAGACTGACGAAGGTTCAAACACTGGCAGTGGAACAGAAGAAAAAGTAGATTTCTCTTTAGCAATGGTTACTGACGTTGGTGGAGTAGATGACAAATCATTTAACCAACTAGCTTGGGAAGGTATTGAAGCATTTGGTAAAGAGCATGGCCTTAAAAAAGGTGATGGCGGTTATGATTATCTTCAATCTCAATCTGATGCAGATTACATCAATAACATTACTAACCTAGTTCGTCGTGATTTTGACGTAGTTTATGGTATCGGTTTCTTGATGGAAAAGCCAATTGGAACTATTGCTAGTCAACAACCAGATGCTCAATTAGCTATTATTGACTCTATAGTTGATGCTCCAAACGTAGCTTCTGTAATGTTTAAAGAACAAGAAGGATCGTTCCTTGCAGGAGTTGCTGCAGCATTAATGTCTGAATCAAAACAAATTGGTTTTGTTGGTGGAATGGAGATTCCTGTTATTGAACGCTTCGAAGCAGGATTCCTTGAAGGTGTTAAAGCAGTTGATCCATCTATTAAAGTAGACGTTCAATATACTGGTAAGTTTGATGATGCAGCTCTTGGTAAAACAACAGCTAATCGTATGTACTCTTCAGGCGTAGATATTATTTTCCACGCAGCTGGTGGTACTGGTAATGGTGTATTTGCTGAAGCAAAAGAACGTAAAACTAAAGATGCTAATGCTAACGTATGGGTAATCGGAGTTGACTCTGACCAATACGAAGAGGGTGCAGTTGGAGATACTAACGTAACACTTACTTCTATGCAAAAACGTGTAGATGTTGCAGTACAAAACATTGCAAAAGAAGCAATGGATGGTAAATTCCCTGGTGGAAAAACAGTTACTTACGGTTTAGCTGAAGAAGGCGTTCAACTTGCTGATTCTCGCGGAGCTATTCCGGATGATGTTTTAGCAAAAATTGATGAGTATTCTAAAAAGATTGCTGCTGGTGAAATCGTAGTTCCTGAAACTGTAGAATAATTTGACTTAACATCATAAAGACCGACTTGCTCGGTCTTTATGATATTTTAAATTAGTAGAAGAAAGATTTTAAATATTTAAAGTCTTTCCTGTATTAATTTAGTACTAGTATTCAAGTAGGGAGTGAATTCATTGGATTATGTAATAGAGATGCTAGGCATTCGGAAAGAGTTTGGATCGTTTGTAGCAAATGATAATATAACCCTTCAATTGAAGAAGGGAGAAATACATGCTCTTTTAGGTGAAAATGGAGCGGGAAAATCCACTCTAATGAATGTTTTATTTGGTCTATATCAGCCTGAAGGCGGAGAGATAAAAGTTAGAGGTAATTCTGTAAAAATTACCGATCCAAATGTTGCTAATGATCTTGGAATTGGCATGGTTCATCAGCATTTCATGTTAGTAGAAAATTTTACAGTTACTGAAAATATTATTTTAGGTAACGAGCCGACAAGTGGCGGAGTAGTTAATATTAAAGATGCTGCACGTAAAATTGAACAGCTATCAGAAACTTATGGATTAAACGTAGATCCATATGCAAAGATTGAAGATATTTCAGTTGGAATGCAGCAAAGGGTGGAAATTTTGAAAACGCTTTATCGTGGAGCGGAGATCCTTATTTTTGACGAGCCAACTGCTTCACTAACTCCACAAGAGATTAATGAGCTTATACAAATTATGAAGCGCCTTATTAAAGAAGGTAAATCTATTATTCTAATAACTCACAAACTAAAGGAAATTATGGATGTTTCTGATAGAGTGACAGTTATTCGTAAAGGTAAAGGGATTGGGACTGTAATAACAGCAGAAACAAATCCAAATGAATTGGCATCTCTAATGGTCGGTCGTCAGGTCGAATTTAAAACAGTTAAGGGAGAAGCTACTCCTAAGGAAGAAGCGTTAATTATTAAGGAGTTAGTGGTAACTGATTACCGTGGGATTGAAAAGGTAAAAGGATTAAATTTAACTGTTCGTAAGGGTGAAATTCTAGGACTTGCAGGAATTGATGGGAACGGTCAAAGTGAGTTGATTGAAGCCATTACTGGTCTTCGTAAATCTAAAAGCGGATCTATCTTTGTAAATGGACAAGATGTCACAAACAAAAAGCCTCGTAAAGTAACTGAGGCGGGAGTAGGACACATACCACAGGATAGACATAAGCATGGTTTAGTTTTAGATTTTCCAATCGGTCATAATATTGCACTACAAACCTATTATTTAGAGCCTATTTCTAAAAGAGGAATCATTAATTATAAAAAAGTTTCTAATTTAGCTCAAAAAATTATTAAAGAATATGATGTTCGTACACAAGGAGAGCACACATTAGCTCGATCCTTATCTGGAGGTAATCAACAGAAGGCTATTATTGGTCGTGAGGTTGTCCGTGATCCTGAGCTTTTAATTGCAGCACTTCCTACTCGTGGTCTTGACGTAGGAGCCATTGAATTTATTCATCAGCGTTTAATAGAGCAAAGAGATAAAGGAAAAGCAGTTTTACTTCTTTCGTTTGAATTAGATGAGGTAATGAATGTATCTGACCGTATTGCCGTTATTTATGATGGGCAAATTGTCGATACACTTTCTCCTAAAGAAACTACTGAGCAAGAGCTTGGTCTATTAATGGCTGGACAAACTAGAAACAAAGACAACAAACAGGGGGATGTAGAGCATGTCGAATAGAGTAGTAAATATACTTGTCCCTGTTATTTCTGTAATACTAGGGTTAATCGTCGGCGCGATTGTCATGCTAGTAAGTGGATATGATCCTATACTAGGATATTCAGCGTTATGGGAAGGTATATTTGGTGACGCTTATAGAATTGGTGAAACAGTACGCCAAATTACACCTTACCTATTATCAGGGCTTGCGGTAGCATTTGCATTCCGAACAGGTTTGTTTAATATTGGTGTAGAAGGTCAATTACTAGTAGGGTGGTTTGCAGCTACTTATGTTGGAATTGCATTTGACCTACCGATGTATATTCATCTTCCTTTAGCCGTTCTTGCAGCAGCAGTTGCAGGTGGGTTATGGGCTTTCCTTCCGGGGTTATTAAAAGCAAAGCTACAAGTTCATGAAGTAATTGTAACGATTATGATGAACTATATTGCACTCCATACAACTAATGCACTTATTAAAATTGTTGCGGATGGCGGAGACAGTACCGAAGCGATTAAACCAACAGCTTCACTTACATCCGCTTTCTTCCAAAGCATTACTGATTACTCTCGTTTACACTACGGAATTTTCATTGCGCTAGCAATGGTTTTAGTTATGTGGTTTATTTTAGAAAAAACAACTACTGGTTATGAACTGAAATCAGTAGGTTTCAACAAACATGCTTCAGAGTATGCTGGGATGAATGTTTCTAAGAATATTATTCTATCAATGGTTATCTCAGGTGCTTTTGCTGGTCTAGCTGGTGCTATGGAGGCATTGGGTACATTTGGTTACGCAAGCTCAAAGGGTGCCTTTACTGGTATCGGATTTGATGGAATCGCCGTAGCTTTACTTGGGGCGAATACACCTCTAGGAGTAATTTTTGGTGCTACATTATTTGGCTCGCTTAAATATGGAGCAACCAATATGCCGAACGCAGCGGGAGTACCAATAGAAATCGTATCGATCGTTATTGCGATTATTATTTTCTTCGTTGCATGTGGATATGTCATTCGCTATTTCCTTGAAAAGATTAGTAAGAAAAAGGAGGCGAACTAAATGAGCTTTTTAGACGTATTATATTTCATTATTCCATCAGCAATTTTCTATGCAGCCCCTTTGGTTTTCACAGCTATTGGAGGAGTTTTCTCTGAAAGATCAGGTGTGATTAACATCGGACTTGAAGGTATGATGGTTATGGGTGCCTTTATCGGGATTATTTTTAACTTAACGTTTGTAGATACTTTTGGTTCTATGACTCCGTGGGTTGCTGTAATTGCAGCAATGCTTGTTTCTGGTCTATTTGCATTACTTCATGCGGTGGCTTCTATTTCATTTAGAGCTGACCAAACGATTTCAGGGGTAGCAATTAACATGCTAGGTATTGCGATTGCCTTGTTTTCTGTAAAAATGATTTATGACAAAGGACAAACAGATTATATTGAAGAACGTTTTATCCGTTTTGATATCCCTGGTTTAAGTGAAATACCTATAATCGGTCCAATGTTATTTAAGGATGTTTACTCTACTTCTATATTAGCTGTTGCAGTAGCAATTCTTGCTTGGTTTGTTATTTATAAAACTCCATTTGGACTCCGTCTTCGTGCTGTAGGTGAACATCCGATGGCTGCAGATACAATGGGAGTTAATGTTAAGAAAATGCGTTATATTGCGGTAGTACTATCTGGTATGTTAGCAGGTATTGGTGGAGCTGTTTATTCTCAATCAATTTCTGGGGAATTCAGTCATACAACAATTAACGGTCAAGGATTCATGGCACTAGCAGCTATGATTTTTGGTAAATGGCATCCGCTTGGTGCACTAGGAGCAGCATTATTCTTCGGGTTTGCACAAGCATTAAGTATTGTAGGAGGTCAGATTCCTTACATTGATCAAATTCCAAGCTTTTATTTACACATTTTACCGTATGTATTAACTATTCTTGCTGTAGCTGGATTCATAGGAAAAGCTAATGCACCTAAGGCAAGTGGAATTCCATACATTAAAGGGAATAGATAAAAATATATTAATTGAGTTATTTTCATATATAATGACTTTTGAAATTGATTCAACTAGTAAGTTTTTAGGCATTAAATGGGACAACTAATAAAATAATCTTATTTATGTAAAAGGGACCAATCATTTGGTCCCTTTTGTTTGTATTGATATAATTAGAAGATGTATAGTGAAAAGGTATATGAGCAACACTAGAAAGAAAAAGGGGGAATTATTTTCATGTTTCAACATTTTGAATTAGCCAAAGGTGTTCAGCTTTATATAAGACCTACTGAGCAATTTAAGACCATTAATATTTCTTTTAAATGGAAAAAACCATTAACTGTAGAAACAGCAGCTATTCGTGCTGTCTTAGCAAATGTGCTGCAGTATAGTAATGCAGAATATCCTACCTACGCTTCTTTTAGAAAGCGATTAGATGAATTGTTTGGAGCTATTTTATATTTTGATACATCTAAAAAAGGTTTAAACCATATTTTTTCTTTAAATGCTGAAACGGTAAACGACGCATATTTGTCTAATGAAACTGTAGTTGATGAGGTACTTTCATTACTGCAGACAGTTCTTTTTAAACCGAACTTGGACAACGGGAAATTCGTAGAGTCAGTAGTAAAAAGAGAGAAAGAGCAAGTTATAGAGCGTATCCAGTCAATGTATGATGACAAAACCCGCTTTGCACAACAAAGATTACTTGAGAATATTTTACCAAACCATCCTGCCTCAATTAGTGCAAATGGTGATGTGGAAACAGTAAAACAAGTGACTAATGAGCAGCTAGTTGAAATGCATCAAACTTTGCTTACTAAAGAACCACTGTCAATTTATATTGTAGGAGATGTAAATGTAGAAGAAATGAAAGCTAAAATTGGAGAGTATTTCCCATTTGAAGGCCGTTCTGCAGACATCCCTAAAGAAACCGAAAGTGCTGTTTCAACTATCAACACAGATTTTGTCCATGAAAAACAAGACATGAAGCAGGGGAAATTACATATTTCTTATCGTACTCCAGTCACGTTTTACTCTAAAGAGTTTCCAATCATGCAAATTACTAATGGTATTTTGGGAGGCTTTGCACATTCAAAAATATTTATGAATGTGCGTGAAAAGGAAAGTATGGCATATTATGCTTCTAGTAGCTTTTCTTCTCTTTATGGCCGTATTTTTGTTCTTGCAGGGATTGATCCTACAGTAGAGGAAAAAGCTGTAGCATTGATAGACGAACAGTTAAAAGAGATGCAAAATGGAGAAATAACAGATTTAGAAATCAATCAAACAAAATCAATGCTTAAAAACCAACTAAAAGAATCCCTTGACTCTGCTAGGGCACAAATAGAAATCTATGATCAATATAAAGAACTTGATGAATCCTTCACAGTGGAGAACTGGACAGCTAAGTGGGAAAAAGTAACGAAGGAGCAAATTCAAGAGATGGCAACAAACATCCAAAAAGAATTTGTCTATTTCTTATCTGGTAAGGACGGTGCAGACAATGAATAAAACTCACTTTGAACAATTAGAAGAAACGCTCTACCATGAAGAACTTTCCAATGGATTAAATGTTTATATTTTGCCAAAGAAAGGCTTCTCTAAAACTTATGTAACCTTTACAACAAAATACGGTTCAATTGACCGAGAATTTATCCCACTTGGAAAAAAAGATCCTGTCATAGTGCCTGACGGAATAGCCCACTTTTTAGAACATAAAATGTTTGAAAAAGAAGAAGGGGATGTTTTTCAAAAATTTAGTGAAAACGGGGCTTCTGCTAATGCATTTACTTCCTTTACTAGAACCTCCTATCTGTTTTCTTCTACTGACAATATTTTAGAAAACACAAAAACTCTTCTTGATTTTGTACAGGAGCCATATTTTACTGAGCAAACGGTGGAAAAGGAAAAGGGTATAATCGGCCAAGAGATTACAATGTACGATGATCAGCCGGACTGGCGTTTATACTTTGGAACGATTGAAAATATGTATAAGGAGCATCCGGTGAAAATTGACATCGCAGGAACAATCGAGTCAATTAGCCATATTACAGCGGAACATTTATACGAGTGCTACAATACTTTCTATCACCCATCTAATATGGTGCTGTTCGTAGTGGGAGCAGTGGATCCTAAAGAGATGATGGAGTTTGTAAAAGATAATCAAGCGAAGAAGGATTTTAAAGCTCCTGAGGAAATTGTTCGTTTTTATCCAGAGGAGCAAACGCAGGTGGATAAAAAAGAGCGTACACTTAAAATGGATGTCCAAAAATCCAAGCTTCTATACGGTGTCAAATCGAGTAATGTTAATATTACTGGGGAAGAGATGCTAAACTATGAGTTGGCAATGCAGGTTGCTGTTGAACTTATATTCGGTAGAACCTCCGCCTTTTTCCAAGATGTTTATGAAAAAGGACTAATAGATGAATCCTACAGCGCAGACTTCTCGATGGAAGAAGGGTATGGTTTTGCGATGATTGGTTCAGATACCGCAAACGTAGATGAACTTAGTCAGAGTATAAAAGAAACTATTAACAAGTCCGCAACAAATTGGACATTTGAAGAGAAAGACTTAAAACAAATTACAAGAAAAAAAATCGGGCATTTCTTGAGAGCCCTCAATTCTATTGAATATATTGCAAACCAATTTACGCGCTATAAATTTAATGATATGAATTTATTCGACGTAGTGCCTGCTTTAGAAAATTTGAAAATGGAGCAGGTTAAAACAGCTTTTGAAGCATTTAAGGACGAAAATACACATACCGTATTTAAAATTATTCCTTCGAAAGAAACAAATAATGGATAAAAGATTTGCTTTAGTAGTAGGAGCATCTGGAGAGATAGGGATTGCAGTCAGTCATAGTCTGGCTGAGTCGGGATGGTCCTTATACCTTCATTTTGCTAGCAATAAAGAAAAAATGGATGAACTTTTAGCTACTTTGAATCTTGCTTATCCTGAACAGGAATTTATATCCATTCAAGCTGACCTCTCAGACTCTAATGCAATAGAAATAATGGCAAATTCTATATTCACATTGCAATCTGTAGTATTTGCCCAAGGGCATAGCTTGTATAAAGGACTGGAGGAAACTGCTTTAAATGAGATTCAGAAGCTTTTCCAAGTTCATATTGAGCATCCAATGTTTTTAGTTGGGAAGTTATCTCCGAAGCTACGTAAACATGAGCATAGCTCAATCATCTTTGTCGGCTCTATTTGGGGTGAGACAGGTGCTTCCTATGAAGTTGCCTATTCTGCTGCCAAGGGTGCTCAGCATGCTTTCGTTAAGGCTTATGCGAAAGAGGTTGCCATGCAGAAAACAACGGTGAATGTGGTCGCTCCAGGTTTCATTGATACGAAAATGAATGCTCATCTAGACGAAGAATCACGAAATCTTATATTAGAAGAAATTCCTTCAGGTATATTCGGTAACCCTCAGGACGTAGCGAATGTCATCGCCTTTTTGGCTAGTGAAAAAGCATATTATATTACCGGCCAAATTATCCGAGTAAATGGTGGATGGTATATTTAAGTAAAAGAAAAGAGAGAATTGCCTCTCTTTTCTTTTTTCCTTTTATTCAGGTATAAAATCATATATGATAGAACTATTAATGAAGTGAAAACGTCATTCTAAACAGGGAGGAATACATGTTGGCAAGTGAGTGGTTTTTTGAATATGAAATTCAAGTAAATCGTCCCGGACTTTTAGGAGACATTTCTTCTCTATTAGGTATGTTACGCGTAAATATAGTTACAATTAATGGAGTGGACGAGGGTAGACGTGGTATGCTCATTAAGGCAGAGAAAAAAGAAAATATTGAACGCTTTGAGCACATCATTTCTACAATGGAAACGATTCATTTGACTAAATTCCGTGAGCCTAAGTTAAGAGACCGTTTAGCTGTTCGTCATGGAAGGTACATACAAAGAGATGCGGATGATAGAAAGACTTTTCGTTTTGTAAGAGATGAGCTTGGACTTCTTGTTGATTTTATGGCTGAAATTTTTAAACAGGAAGGACACAAGCTGATAGGTATAAGAGGAATGCCACGAGTTGGAAAAACAGAGTCTGTAGTGGCGGCTAGTGTATGTGCGAACAAAAAGTGGATTTTCTTATCGTCTACCATGATTAAGCAAACTATTAGAAATCAGCTCGCAGGAGATGAATTCAGTGATCGTAATATTTTTATACTGGATGGTATTGTTACCCGAAAATCAAACGATGAAAAACATCTCCAGCTAGTAAGGGAAATGATGAGGATGCCTACTATTAAAGTAGTTGAGCATCCAGATATGTTCATCCAGCATTCAGAATATTCCATTGAAGATTTTGATTATATAATTGAGCTTCGCCATAGTCCTGATGAGGAAATAACGTATGAAATGATGGAGAAGAATCACGGTATGTCCGACAAGGGAATGGGTGGCTTTGGCGGATTTGGCGGATTTAATTTTTAACGGGTAGGTGTTTTATATGACTGAACTTGGAACTCGCTTAAAAGAAGCGAGAATAGCAAAAGGCTATAGTATTGAGGATTTACAAGAAATAACTAAAATACAAAAAAGATATTTGGCGAATATTGAAGAAGGAAACTATTCAACAATGCCAGGAGCCTTTTATGTAAGAGCTTTTATTAAGCAATATGCAGAAGCTGTCGGCTTAAATGGCGATGAACTTTTAGAAACTTACAAAGCAGAAATTCCAAGCCCTGCAAATGAGGAAGTTGCTAAAAGCATACCAACTACACCATCAAGAAGAACCTTAGGTGGGCGATCTTCGAATAAGTTTATGGAGATAGTGCCGATGATTATAGTTGCATTGTTTATTGTAGCGATTATTGTGATTGTATGGGTATTAAGACAGAATTCGCCTGAAGCAGACGATTCAAGTGAATTGAAAACTGAAGAAAATGTAACACTAGAAACGAACCGTCCTTCAACTGATCAAACAGCAGTAGATAACGAAGAGGAAGAAAAGGAAAAAGAGGCAGTAGTGGAGGAAGAGGAAGAGGCAGAGAAACCTACACCTGAGCAAGTGGTTACCTTAGTGGGAACCGCGGGAGAAACTACTACTTATACTGTCAGCGGTTCAGAGACTTTTAAGCTTAAAGTTGTGGCTAATAGTGCTAAAACTTGGTTAAACTTAAAAGATCAGGATAGTAATAAATTATATGATAGCTGGGTCAATTCAGGGACTCCATACGAATTGGATGTAACAGATAAGTCCCAAATCCGTGTTCGTGTTGGGGATGTTCCAATCAGCGAGGTATATATTAATGACCAGTTAGTAGAATTTCCAACGGATAAAAGCCCACAAAATTTAGTTATACAGTTCAACAAATAGTCATCGATGAGATGGCTATTTTGTTTGAAAGATGAAAGGAGTTTTTCAAAATGAATATACCAAATAGAATTTCTATGTTTCGAATTTTTTTAATCCCAATTTTTATGATTTTTATGCTAGTAGACTTTAACTGGGGAGAAGTTAGCTTTTTAGGTGCAACAATTCCAACCAATCATCTAATAGGTGCAATTATTTTTATTATCGCCTCTATTACTGACTTTATCGATGGCTATTACGCTCGAAAATATAATTTAGTAACTAATATGGGTAAATTTTTGGACCCATTAGCAGATAAATTGCTTGTGTCAGCAGCATTAATAATTCTTGTTCAGTTTGGAGTTGCACCAGCTTGGGTAGTTATATTAATTATCAGCCGCGAATTTGCCGTGACTGGACTACGATTAATTTTAGCTAATACTGGAGAGGTAGTGGCGGCAAACCAGCTTGGCAAGATAAAAATGTGGACACAAATAATTGCGATTTCATCCTTACTATTAGGAAATGTATTCTTTGAAATGTTCAACTTCCCATTCGATATGATTATGCTGTATGTTTGTCTATTCTTCACAGTATGGTCGGGATTTGATTATTTCTATTTGAATCGTAAAGTGTTACTTGACTCAAAGTAGGAAGGAAGTATAGGAATGAAAGCAGAGATTATTGCGGTAGGTTCAGAGCTATTATTAGGTCAGATTTCTAATACAAATGCCCGATTCATATCTTCCCAGCTCGCGGAGTTAGGGATAGACGTATATTACCATACGGTAGTTGGAGATAATCCCAATCGGTTATTAGACTCCATCAAAATCGCAGAAGAACGAGCAGACCTAATTATTTTTTCAGGAGGTTTAGGGCCTACTAAGGACGACCTAACAAAAGAAACAATTGCTAAACACCTTAACAAAAATCTTGTACTTGATGATCACGCGATTATGTATATAGAAGATTTCTTTAAAAGATCAGGAAGAATGATGACTGAGAATAACAAAAAACAAGCGCTGGTTTTAGAAGGCTGTACAGTCTTGGAAAACAAGCATGGGATGGCTCCAGGAATGCTTCTTTCAACAGAGAACCATGCATATATGTTATTACCTGGGCCCCCAAAGGAATTGGAACCGATGTTCCAATTTGAGGCTAAGCCACTACTACCTAAGTTGTTGTATAAAGAAAACGTTATTATGTCTCATGTAATACGCTTTTATGGAATAGGAGAAGCAGAGTTAGAGACACAGGTCCAAGACTTGTTAGACAATCAAACAAATCCAACTTTAGCTCCTTTGGCTTCTGATGGAGAGGTAACGTTAAGACTTACTGCGAAAGCAGACACTGAGGAAGAAGCATGGAAAAGCATTGAAATGCTACAGGCTGAAATTTTAAACCGTGTCGGTAAATATGTGTATGGCTATAATAACGAATCACTTGCCTCGAAGTTAAGAGATATTTTAATTGACAATGAACTAACAATATCTGCTGCAGAAAGTATGACGGCAGGTCTTTTCCAATCGGAGTTGGCAGCGGTCCCGGGAATGGGGGTTGCGCTAGTAGGTGGTGTTATCACTTACACTGAAGAAGTAAAAATCAATCAACTAGGTGTTAAGAAGGAAACCATTGATGAACACAGTGTAGTCTCTAGTCAGGTTGCCGAGGAGATGGCAATCCGTGTTAAAGAGAAATTTAATACAACAATTGGTGTAGGTATCACTGGAGCTGCAGGTCCAGACGGACATGGCGACCAACCGGCCGGTACGGTTTGGATTGGAATTGCCTATGGGGACGTTGCGCCAATTTCCTATAAATTGAATCTTTCTGGCATGAGAAACACGAATAGATTAAGAACTGTGAAATTTGCAATCCATTATCTTATTCGTTTACTCAGAGAAGAGGGACTTTCAAAAATATAATTTTGACTATAAAAAACGGCCCAAAATACTATTTTGAGCTGTTTTTTCCTATCAAATTATGATAGTCTTAATAAATAAACGAATAGACGTTCGCTTTTTTCTTGTAAATTTCTCAAAGACCGAGTATACTAAAGATAGTAAAAAAAATGATAGTTTCTAGGAGGAAATACATTTGGCTAATGATCGTAAAGCAGCGTTAGAAATGGCTTTAAAACAAATAGAGAAGCAATTTGGGAAAGGTTCAGTTATGAAGCTAGGAGAGAAAACAGACCGTGAAATCTCCACTTCTTCAAGTGGTTCCCTAGCTTTGGATGCAGCTCTTGGAATAGGCGGATATCCACGTGGCCGTATTATTGAAATCTATGGACCTGAAAGCTCAGGTAAAACAACAGTAGCTCTTCACGCAATTGCAGAAATTCAAAAAACTGGTGGCCAAGCAGCATTTATTGATGCTGAGCATGCATTGGACCCTGTCTATGCACAAAAACTAGGCGTTAATATCGATGAATTATTATTATCTCAACCTGACACTGGAGAGCAAGCCCTTGAAATCGCAGAAGCTCTAGTTCGCAGTGGTGCGGTTGAAATCATAGTTATTGATTCCGTAGCAGCTTTAGTACCAAAAGCAGAGATAGAAGGGGAAATGGGAGATTCTCATATCGGTCTTCAAGCTCGCTTAATGTCTCAGGCTTTGCGTAAGCTTTCTGGTGTTATTAACAAATCTAACACGATAGCTATTTTCATCAACCAGATTCGTGAAAAAGTAGGCGTAATGTTTGGTAACCCAGAGGTAACACCAGGTGGTCGTGCGCTTAAATTCTATAGTTCCGTTCGCTTGGAAGTAAGACGTGCAGAAGCTATTAAACAAGGTACTGACATTATGGGTAACAAAACAAAAATTAAAGTAGTAAAAAATAAAGTAGCTCCACCATTTAAAACTGCAGAAGTAGACATTATGTATGGAGAAGGGATTTCTCAAGAAGGAGAAATCGTCGACATAGGTTCTGAATACGATATTATCCAAAAAAGCGGTTCTTGGTATGCATACAATGAAGAACGCATAGGTCAAGGGCGAGAAAACGCTAAACAATTCTTGAAGGAAAATCCTGCTATTAAAGACGAAATCGCATCAAAAATTCGTCAATCTTTAGGAATGACTTCAAATTCATTTGTTATTGCGGCACATGAACAAGAGGAAGAAGACGGCGAATTCGAGCTACTTTTAGATGATGAAAAATAAAAAGTTAAGCTTCTTTTAGGGAAGAATTACAAAAGGTATTAAGAGTCTATCTCTTGATACCTTTTTTTAAAATAAAGTTTAAAGCTGAGAACCCCGGGATGGCATATCATACCTACGGTGGAAAATGTATATTCATCTATTATTCATTTTTCAAGGAAAATATTATTTGATAGCTTTATATAATGAGTAAGTTTGATCCAAACGACTTTTTAGGTGAAGACTCTTGGTTGTTGTTGGTGAGAAAGATAAGCTATCATACAATGGCAATAATCGAAGGAGAAGGGTTATGCTTCCTTGTGAAAAGCGTCCATCTGAAGTAAAAATTAACCATATCTATCACATATCATAATATCAATAAAAAAGTATTTACCCAAAATCACCCTATACTTTTCTTTTGCTCTTTATAATATGAAGACCCCCCTCCCCTAAAACTAATAATATTCTCCCGTTTCCTTGACAGAGTATTTCTACATCTATACAATTAAAATTGTATAATTTCTTTATTAAATGATAAAAAGGCTGTACAAATATGCACTAATTATTGCATATTTGTGCCAACTGAAACTTAAAAGTATAGCAATAGGGGGTGTTCGAAATGATGGAAATTATCATCTCCGCTTTGCTTGGTCTACTTGTTGGTGGCGCTGTTGGTTACACTTATCTGAAAAAAGTGAATGATTCAAAAGTGACTGGTGCAAAACAATCTTCTGCGCTCATTTTAGAGGAAGCAAAGCGAGAAGCAGAAGCATTAAAGAAAGAAGCACTATTAGAAGCCAAAGATGAAACTCACCAATTACGAAATGAAGCTGAATCTGACATCCGAGAACGCCGCATGGAACTGCAAAAACAGGAAAATCGGTTATTACAAAGAGAAGAGAACCTAGATCGTAAAGATGATGCTCTAAACAAGAGAGAAGTAAGTCTTGAGCGTAAAGAAGATGCTCTAACACAAAGACAACAGCATATCGAACAGAAGGAAAGTGAAGTGGATGAATTAGTTGATAAGCAACAAAGCGAGCTTCAACGTATTTCTACGTTAACACGAGAAGAAGCAAAAACAATTATTCTTCAAGAGGTAGAAAACGAACTAGCAACCGATATTGCTGTGATGACTAAAGAGTCAGAAACAAGAGCCAAAGAAGAGGCTGACAAAAAATCTAGAGAAATACTTTCACTTGCTTTGCAAAGATTTGCGGCAGATCATGTTGCTGAAACAACTGTGTCAGTTGTAAATTTACCAAACGATGAGATGAAAGGGCGAATTATCGGACGCGAAGGACGAAACATTCGTACGTTAGAAACATTAACAGGTATTGATTTGATCATTGATGATACGCCAGAAGCTGTTATTCTTTCTGGATTCGATCCTATTAGAAGAGAGACTGCTCGACTTGCTCTAGAAAAATTAGTACAAGACGGACGTATCCATCCAGCTCGAATCGAAGAAATGGTAGAGAAATCTAGAAGAGAAGTAGATGAACAAATTCGTGAAATTGGTGAACAGACTACATTTGACGTAGGTGTTCATAATTTACACCCAGATTTGATGAAAATTTTAGGTCGTTTAAGATACCGTACAAGTTACGGACAAAACGTACTAAAACATTCCACAGAGGTTGCATATTTAGCTGGACTATTAGCAGCTGAACTAGGGGAAGACGTTACATTAGCTAGACGTGCTGGCTTACTACATGACATTGGTAAAGCTATTGACCATGAAGTAGAAGGTAGTCACGTAGAAATTGGTGTAGAACTTGCTAGAAAGTATAAAGAACATCCAGTAGTGATTAACAGTATCGCTTCCCACCATGGTGATACAGAGGCTACATCTGTTATTGCGGTATTAGTAGCTGCTGCAGATGCATTATCCGCAGCAAGACCAGGTGCAAGAAGTGAAACATTGGAAAACTATATTCGCCGTCTAGAAAAGTTAGAAGAGATTTCAGAATCATATGATGGTGTTGAAAAATCTTTTGCTATTCAAGCGGGTAGAGAGATTCGCATAATGGTACGTCCAGACCAAATCGATGACATTACAGCACATCGCTTGGCTAGAGATATCCGTAAGCGAATTGAAGAAGAGCTCGATTATCCAGGTCACATTAAAGTAACAGTAATCAGAGAAACAAGAGCTGTCGAGTATGCAAAATAAATAAAGAAAAAATGAAATTGAAATTAAAAGGCTTCGAAAATGAAGCCTTTTTTTCGTGAAGGGAAGTTATTAAAATAATGAAAATTTTATTTATTGGTGACATTGTTGGATCTGTTGGTAGAGATACGTTAGAAAGCTACTTGCCAAGATTGAAAAGAAAATATAATCCAGATGTAGTAATTGCAAATGGAGAGAATGCAGCAGCAGGTAGAGGCATTACAAAAAATATTTTTAACTCCCTTTTACATATGGGGGTAGATGTAGTAACTATGGGAAATCATACATGGGATCAAAAAGAAATTATGGATTTCATTGATGATACAGATTATTTAATTCGCCCAGCTAATTTTTCAGAAGAGGCACCTGGAAAAGGAATGACCTCTGTTACGAAAAACGGTCATACTATTTCAGTTATCAATATGCACGGCAGAACCTTCTTGCCGCCGCATGAAGATCCATTTAAGATGGCAACGGAAATGGTAGAGGAAGCAAAAAAGCTATCGCCAATCGTATTTGTAGACTTTCATGCAGAAGCGACAAGTGAAAAGATTGCTTTTGGCTGGCATTTAGACGGACAGGCATCTGTCGTTGTTGGTACTCATACACATGTACAAACAGCAGATTCTCGTATTCTGCCTGGTGGTACTGCTTATATTACAGATGTAGGGATGACAGGACCTTATGACGAAGTATTAGGTATGAAAAAAGAAGATGTCCTGTACCGTTTTCAAACAAATATGCCAACTCGCTTTGAAGTGCCAAAGAGTGGGCGTTCGGTACTAAGTGGATTTTTCGTAGAGGTAGATAACAAAACAGGTAAAGCGATACATCAGGAAAGAATTTATATTAACGAAGATTATCCATTTGAGGCTTAAAAATGTCTAAATAATTTCTTCCGAGCATAAGTTAGTTTATGAACGAAAGCAAGTTCATAAATATAGCGATAAAAGGAGAAATGATAGTGGATTCTTTAAAAGTATCTTCTCGTTCAAACCCAAATTCAGTTGCTGGTGCATTAGTTGCAGTTATAAGAGAACAAGGTTATGCAGAAATGCAAGCAGTAGGCGCAGGAGCATTAAACCAAGCGATAAAAGCTATTGCTATAGCAAGAGGATTTGTTGCTCCAAGTGGCACAGACCTAACTTGCTCCCCGGCTTTCACAGATATTGTTATCTCTGGTGAAGACCGAACTGCTTTGAAATTACTGGTGGAAAAGAAAACAAAATAATATATTGTTGCAAATCGTTCTCCATAAGGAGACTTTGCACTCTATATAAGTTATTCAAAAAGTCGCTACTTATTATAAGTGGCGGCTTAAATTTTGGGGAAAGTACATACAGTACTAATTTTTTGAATAATTGGTGACGAAGCATTTCCGTCAAAGGTCTGAAATTCTATAAAAATACAGGGAATACATAGTGAATATCCCTACTTCGTGATAAACTAATGAAGGAAAAAAGCATTTAAAGAGAATAGTAAGGAGATGTTTATATGTTGCAACAGCTTTCTTGGAAAGTAGGAGGGCAGCAAGGAGAAGGTATTGAGAGTACGGGCGAGATTTTCTCTATGGCTATGAATCGCCTAGGATACTACTTATATGGATACCGTCATTTCTCTTCTCGAATTAAAGGTGGACATACTAACAATAAAATTTGTGTACGTCCTACTCAAGTACGTACCATTCCAGATAACTTAGATATTTTAGTGGCGTTCGATCAGGAAACCATTGATGTAAATTATAAAGAGCTTACAGAACAGAGTGTAATACTAGCAGATGCTAAATTTTCACCTGAGGCACCAGAGGACTGTCTAGCACCAATGTATATCGTACCTTTTACAGAGATTGCTTCTGAGCTTGGAACTTCTCTTATGAAGAATATGGTGGCAATTGGGGCAACGTCTGCTTTATTAAACTTAGACAAAGCAGTATTCCAGAGCGTTGTCGATGAAATTTTTGGTAAAAAAGGGCAAGAAGTTGTAGAAAAAAATATGCAAGCTATTCAACAAGGCTATGACACTATGGCACAGCAGCTTGGCGACCGTTTAGGAGAATGGGAGGTAGCTCCTGCTGATGGCAACCGTCGTCTATTCATGATTGGAAACGATGCAATCGCTATGGGGGCATTAGCCGCTGGAGTACGCTTTATGGCAGCGTATCCAATCACACCAGCCTCTGAAATAATGGAATACATGATTAAAAAGCTACCACTTTTCGGTGGAGCAGTTATTCAAACAGAGGATGAAATTGCTGCAGCAACAATGGCAATTGGTTCTAACTATGGTGGTGTACGTGCATTCACTGCATCTGCAGGTCCTGGTTTGTCTCTAATGATGGAGGCAATCGGATTATCAGGTATGACCGAACAACCATTAGTGGTGGTGGATACTCAACGTGGTGGCCCATCTACTGGATTACCAACAAAACAAGAACAGTCCGATTTGATGCAAATGATCTACGGCACACATGGTGAGATTCCAAAGGTTGTTATTGCACCAAGTACTGGTGAGGAAGCGTTCTACGATACGATACAAGCATTTAACATTGCAGAAGAGCTCCAACTACCGGTAATTATTCTTTCGGACTTACAATTATCACTTGGTAAGCAAACAGTAGAGCCTTTTGATTATTCTAAAATTGAAATTCGTCGCGGTCGCTTAATGATTGATGAAGAGCTTCCAGAAACTGACGATAAGGCTTACTTTAAACGCTATGAAGTAACAGAGGATGGTATTTCTCCTCGTGTATTACCTGGCATGAAGCATGCTATCCACCACGTAACAGGGGTAGAGCATGACGAAACTGGTAAGCCTTCAGAGGCAGCCTTAAATCGTAAGGCTCAAATGGATAAGCGTATGAAAAAGCTGAACTACGTTAACTTCGACCAACCGGTGTATGTCAACGCTCCTCATGAAGAAGCAGATATTTTATTTGTAGGCTTTAATTCTACTCGCGGGGTATTAGAGGAATTACAACAAACGTTAAACGAAAACGGAGTTAAAGTGAACCATGCACATATTCGCTTGATACACCCTTTCCCAACAGCAGAAATGCAGCCTTTAGTATCAAAGGCTAAAAAAGTAGTGGTTGTGGAAAATAACGCAACAGGACAATTGGCGAACATTATTAAAATGAATGTTGGCGGTCATGACAAAATAGTGAGTGTCTTAAAATACGACGGCACCCCATTCTTTCCATTAAGCCTTGCAAAACAAGTAAAGGAGATGCTAACAGATGGTAACATTTAAAGATTTTCGTAACAATGTAAAACCAAACTGGTGCCCGGGATGTGGTGACTTTTCTGTACAAGCGGCTATACAACGCGCAGCAGCAAATGTCGGCATCCAACCGCATGATCTAGCAGTAATCTCCGGAATTGGATGTTCAGGACGTATCTCAGGATATATCCATTCTTACGGCTTCCATGGTATTCACGGAAGAGCTCTACCAATCGCCCAAGGGTTAAAAATGGCCAATAAGGATTTACACGTTATCGCATCTGGCGGTGACGGAGATGGATTTGCCATCGGTATGGGGCACACGATTCACTCGATTAGACGTAATATTGATTTAACATACGTAGTAATGGACAATCAAATTTATGGATTAACAAAGGGACAAACGTCTCCTCGTTCAGCAGAAGGATTTAAAACGAAGTCAACACCGGGCGGAGCAATAGAACCTTCTGTTAAGCCGCTTGAGCTGGCACTTACATCTGGAGCTACATTTGTTGCACAGGGCTTTTCATCAGATATAAAAGAGCTGACGGCTATCATCGAAGCTGGTATTCAGCATAAAGGCTTCTCCTTTATTAATGTTTTCAGCCCATGTGTTACTTATAACAAAGTAAACACATACGACTGGTTCAAAGAACATTTAACGAAGCTATCCAACGTGGAAGGATACGATTCAACTAATCGTGAAGAAGCACTACGAGTAGTTATGGAAAACGAAGGATTAGTAACAGGTATTATCTATCAGGACGAAAATGCACCATCCTACCAAGAACAGGTACCAGGATATGCACCAACCCCACTTGTTGATCAAAACTTGAAGATGAGTGAAAAAGAATTTAGCACATTGTTAAAAGACTTTATGTAATAACAGAAGGCTCCTGGACTTTTAATGTCTAGGAGCCTTTTATTTGTGGTTTATCAATCATGCTTGAATAGTTTCTGTCTAGAAATTCAGTGGTAAAGTGGTGTTGGACCCCTGAAGTAGGGTGATAGTGTCTCGTAAATAGAAGCAAAGTGCTCCTAAATCAGTGGAACGCCCATAAATAGTAGAGAAGCGCCCCTAAATAGCTGGAACCCGCCCCTAAATAGGCGAAAGTGTCTCGTACATAGAAGCAAAGTGCTCCTAAATCAGTGGAACGTCCATAAATAGTAGAAAAGCGCCCATAAATAGCTGAAACCCGCTCCTAAAGTAGGATAAAGTGTCTCGTAAATGGAAGTAAAGTGCTCCTAAAGCAGTGGAACGCCCCTAAAAAGTAGAAAAGCGCCCCTAAATAGCAGAAACCCGCCCCTAAAATAGGAGAAAGTGTCGTAAATAGAAGTAAAGTGCTCCTAGACAAGTGGAACTCCCCTAAAAAGTAGAAAAGCGCTCCTATAACAGGGGACGCCCATAAATAGCTGAAAACTACCCCTAAGTAATGTAAATCTTATAATATGGAAATATATAAGCAAATAACGTATCCCAGTTTCTCTAAGCCTATCTAATTCTATGTAAAATATCACATAAACCTCAAAATCCTTATATATTTTGTCTAAATAAGAACTTTTAAGCTTAATACCTTGTAGCAATGGAGCACTATTCAGTATAATAGGATGGATATACGGATTTTGGCGAATGAAAGAAAGGGGAGTTCTTATGAACGAGGAATCACGTTTACAAAGTACTCAAATTAAAGAAACTACTTCTCCAGAAAAAAAAATGGAGAAAGATTATAGTAAATATTTTCAAGCAGTTTACACTCCCCCGTCCTTAAAAGATGCAAAAAAACGTGGGAAAGAAGAAGTGGCTTACCACAACGACTTTTCAATTGCAGATGAATTCAAAGGGATGGGACAAAATCGTAAATTTTATATACGTACCTACGGATGTCAAATGAATGAGCACGATACAGAAGTAATGGCTGGTATTTTCATGCAATTGGGATATGAGCCGACTAACACAGTGGAAGATGCCAACGTCATTCTACTAAATACATGTGCAATTCGTGAAAATGCGGAAAACAAAGTATTTGGTGAGCTTGGGCATTTAAAGCATTTAAGAAGAAGCAATCCTGATTTACTTATTGGTGTTTGTGGCTGTATGTCACAGGAAGAATCAGTTGTGAAGAAAATATTAAAAACCTACGATCAAGTAGATATGATTTTCGGTACACATAATATTCATCGTCTACCTAATATTCTAAACGAAGCATACCTATCAAAAGAAATGGTAATTGAAGTTTGGTCTAAAGAAGGAGATGTAATCGAGAACCTTCCACGTGTGCGTAAGGGATCTATTAAAGCATGGGTAAACATCATGTATGGTTGTGATAAGTTTTGTACATATTGCATCGTACCTTATACACGAGGTAAGGAGCGTAGCCGTCGACCAGAGGATATCATTCAAGAAATCCGTCATTTGGCAGCTCAAGGATATAAAGAAATTACCCTTCTAGGTCAAAATGTAAACGCCTATGGTAAAGATTTTACTGACTTAGACTATCGTTTTGGAGATTTGATGGATGATTTAAGAAAAATAGATGTAGCAAGAATTCGCTTCATGACTAGTCATCCCAGAGATTTTGATGATCATTTAATCGAAGTGTTAGCAAAGGGTGGAAATTTGGTAGAGCATATTCATTTACCAGTTCAATCAGGTTCAACAGATATTCTTAAAATCATGGCTCGCAAATATACAAGAGAACACTACCTAGAGCTTGTAAGAAAAATCAAGGCAGCTATTCCAAATGCTTCATTGTCTACTGATATTATTGTTGGTTTCCCTAACGAAACTGATGAGCAGTTTGAGGAAACGCTTTCTCTTTATAAAGAAGTAGGATTTGAAATTGCTTACACTTATATTTATTCTCCACGGGAAGGCACACCTGCAGCTAAAATGATTGATAATGTGCCTATGGAAGTTAAAAAAGAACGACTTCAAAGCTTAAATGCTTTAGTAAACGAAATGTCTGCCACTGCTATGAAAAAGCATGAAGGGGATATTGTAGAGGTATTAGTAGAGGGGGAAAGTAAAAACAACCCTGATGTACTTGCTGGATATACTCGAAAAAGCAAGCTAGTAAATTTCGTTGGACCGAAGGATATTATTGGTCAGCTTGTTAAAGTCAGAATTACAGATGCTAAAACATGGTCACTGACAGGTGAACTAGTAGAAGCGACAATTGAAGAAAAGGTGGGTATATAATGGCTACTAAATACACTAGAGACGATATTATTGAAAAGGCTAGAGAAATTGCTACAATGATTGCAAACACGGAAGAGGTTGACTTCTTTAAACGTGCAGAAGCACAAATTAATGAAAATCAATCCGTTCGTGAAAAAATTGCTAGCTTAAAGAGCCTACAAAAACAAGCGGTTAACTTCCAGCATCTTGGTAAAGAAAAAGCACTAAAGATGATTGAAGGTAAAATTGCTGCAATAGAAGAAGAAATCGACAATATTCCTATTGTACAAGAGTTTAAGCAATCCCAAGGCGATGTGAATAGTTTGTTACAGTTAGTTGCTAATTCAATCTCTAACAATGTTACTAACCAAATTATTGAATCGACCGAAGGAGATTTACTTAGAGGTGAAACTGGCTCTAAAGTAAAAAATACTACTTACGATAGCTGTTCATAATTATTAACGACAAAACATACATTGTATCGACAAGATACAATGTATGTTTTTTGTTTGGTATCATTTTACAATCATATGAGAAAAATTTAGCTTACGTTAAGGTTATTTCGTATTATCTTGTGTTGAATTGACGGAATTTATGCAATTGATTGACAAAGTGATGAGAAATTGTGATAGAATTATAGAGAACATTGGGGTATTTTTATATAAAAAGGGAGGAATTGTAAAATATGAAAAAGAGACAAATGAAATGGTTAGCTGTCTTAAGTATTTTTCTAATACTTTTTTTAGCAGCATGCGGAACAGATGAGTCAGGAAGTGGATCAGGTGACGACTCAGGAAAATCAAAAGATCCAAAATTTTTAAGTATTCTAACTGGTGGGACCCAAGGAACGTATTATCCACTAGGTGGTACTTTTGCTGAATTAGTTTCTGAAGAGACAGGTATAAAAACTACTGCAGAAGTATCTCAGGCATCTGCTGCGAATATGACAGCTTTACAGGAAGAAGAAGGAGATATTGCCTTCGTACAAACTGACATAGCTTATTATGGAACTGAAGGCACAGAAATGTTCGAAGGAAACAAGTTAGATACAGTAGTGGCTCTTGGCGCTCTTTACCCAGAAACTGTACAATTAGTTACCTTAGCAGACTCAGGCATTAATTCTTTTGAGGATTTAAAAGGTAAGAAGGTTTCTGTAGGGGCTCCTGGTTCAGGGACTTACGCAAACGCTGAGCAGCTTTTAGAAATTCATGGTCTATCTATAGAAGATGACATTCAAGCTCAAAACTTGGACTTTGGAGAATCTACCGATGGTTTATCGACTGGTCAAATTCAAGCAGCTTTTATTACAGCTGGTTATCCAACATCAGCAGTTGAGGCTTTAAATGCTACAAACAAAGTTAACATTATCCCAGTAAGTGAAGACAAAGCAAAAGAACTTATCGAAAAATATCCATATTATGCAGTAGATGCAGTGCCTAAAGGAACTTATGGTCTTGCAGATGAGGTACCAGCAGTATCCGTATTAGCGATGCTAGCAGTTAAAAAAGACCTTTCGGAAGATTTAGTCTACAAAATAACTAAAGGCATTTATGGAAACACAGATAAGATCAGTCACGCAAAAGGTGAGTTTATCAAAGCAGAAACAGCTCTTGATGGTATTGGTATAGATGTTCATCCAGGTGCACAAAAATACTTTGATGAAGTGAACAAGTAACGTTTAGTGAAAAGAGGCTCTGATGCGTACAGCTTCGAGTCTCTTTTCTAGTTAAGTGAGGTTTCAAACTTTGTGAAAAATAAAGTAATATTTGTCTTTATACTGATAGCGGTCATATTTATTTTTATACCGTTCATACCTGCATTTTCGTTTACAGAAACTCGTACAGATTCGCCAGTTTCATATTATCTATTGATAAACGAAGAAAATAACTTTCAGATTGTATTTACTCACACTATACATAAAACAGATGTGATTGAAAACTATCAAATAATGGACAGTGAGATTCTATTACAGTCAATGGAGTATAGTGATGTAGCAATTGGGATGCCAAGTTATGCAGAAAAAGGGCAAACTCTGATTTATAAAGAAGGTACATATACTTTGTCAAATGATGAACCAGTTGTTTTGCCTCATTTTACTTTGTTTATCGGAGATGTGAAGGATAAATTGTATTTTAAATATGGATTAAAAAAATATGATTTAAAAGAAAAATTAAAAAAAGGGAAATCTTATAAAGTCGAAGTGACAAAGCTTTCCTTAGTAGAAGTAATGAAAGGAGTTAACCTGAATGAAAGAAAACCATGATGACAAAACGAAGCAAAACACTGAGTCCAGTAATTTTCAGGAGCTATCAATAGAGGAGCAACAAGCTCTTTTAGAAAAATATGATCCAGAATCCAATACGCGTAGTATAGGTGGCAACTTGAAATACCTTATTTATATAGGCTTGTTGGCATTTTCATTATTTCAGCTTTATACTGCTATATTTGGGCAATTTCCTGCACAAATTCAGCGTACTGTCCATTTAGGATTTGGTTTATTATTTGTATTTCTTTTATTTCCTGCACGAAAGAAACTATCTAAAACGAAAATTCCCTTTTATGACTTCATATTAGGGGCGGGAGCGATTTTTGTTGGGAGCTATTGGGTTATAAACTATGAAAGACTTGTCCAAAGCCTAGGAAGTTTGGGTACGTTAGATTTTATAGTAGGTTTAATTGCTATAATATTAGTTTTAGAGGCTGCACGTCGAGCAGTAGGTTTACCAATAACTATTATAGCAGCATTATTTTTACTTTATGCATATCTGGGGGAGTACTTCCCAGCCTTCATGGCTCATCGAGGTCAAAGTTTGGATAATATCGTTAATTTAATGTTTTTCTCTACAGATGGTATTTTAGGAACACCTTTAGCGGTTTCCTCTACTTATATTTTTGCGTTCCTGTTATTTGGAGCCTTTTTAGTTAAAACTGGGGTTGGACAATATTTTAATGATCTGTCAGTTGCAGTAGCCGGAAAACTCATTGGTGGTCCAGCAAAAGTAGCGATTTTCTCATCTGCACTACAAGGGACTATTTCAGGAAGCTCCGTTGCAAACGTAGTTACATCAGGGGCGTATACGATTCCGATGATGAAATCTCTAGGATACAAGAAAGAATTTGCTGGAGCAGTTGAGGCCTCCTCTTCAACTGGTGGACAATTAATGCCACCAATCATGGGGGCTGCTGCTTTCTTGATGGTTGAATTCATCGGACGTGGAGTGACATACTGGGATATTGCCAAAGCAGCAGCTATACCAGCACTTCTATACTTTACTGGGATTTGGATTATGACTCACTTTGAAGCAAAGCGTTTAGGTTTGCGCGGGTTGACAGATGAACAGATGCCGGATCGTAAAGAGATTTTTAAGAAGATTTATTTAATCTTGCCTATTTTCTTAATCATAATTTTAATGATGGTTGGTGTTCCTGTAATTCATTCAGCATTATATGGTATTCTGGCATGTATCGTAGTCGGCTGGATTAATAAGGACACGCGCCTTGGTCCTAAAGAAATAATGGATGCATTAGTGGATGGAGCTCGTACAGCACTTAGTGTAGTTGCGGCTACGGCTTGTGCAGGTATTATTGTAGGAGTTGTTGTAAAGACAGGTCTTGGTCTAAGTCTGGCAACTAGTCTTGTTAAACTTGCAGGTGGTAGTATTATTCTTACATTATTCTTTGTAATGATTGCCTCCCTGATTCTAGGGATGGGAGCTCCAACAACTGCCAACTATGTTATCACATCGACTATTGCAGCGCCTGCAATCATTGCGTTACTAGCACCAGATACAGCGCAAAATGCAATTCCGATTGTTGTTTTACTATCTGCACATTTCTTCGTATTTTATTTTGGGATAGTCGCAGATATAACACCGCCGGTTGCCTTAGCCGCCTTTGCTGCATCAGGAATATCGGGTGGTGACCCAATTAAAACGGGGATTCAGTCCTCCAAGTTGGCAATTGCCGCATTTATCATTCCATATATGATTGTATTCTCGCCAACCCTGTTGATGATAGATACAACATTATGGCAAGTGTTATGGGTGACCTTTACTGCCATCATTGGAATGCTAGCGATTAGTGCTGGTATGATTGGTTATTGGTACCGTAAAGTGAATCCTGTTGAAAGGTTGTTTGCAATTCTCGCAGGACTATTGCTTATTTACCCAGAAGGCTATTCAGATATGGCTGGCTTAGCTTTATTCGGTATTCTGTTAGCAATTCAACTTGCTACTCGAGAAAAAGACAATAAAAAGGTAGTTACACTATAAGGAAAACCATGGGCCTAAAACGGCTCATGGTTTTTGTTTGTATATAGAAAAACATGAATATATTGGTATAATATAGTTATTAGAATACATAGAATAGAGGATTTATTAATGACTTTGAAATTTATACAAGCAGAAAAACATACAAATGATATGGTGCTCTTTCCTGAATTCAATTTAGACATAATACAAGGAGAGGTTACCGCCATTGTTTCTACTGTTAATGTGAAGGAGCAGCTGTTAAATACTTTGTTAGGAAAAACAAGATTATCTAATGGAAAAATTGATTATATTCCTGAAAACAAAATTGGGTTTTTCTTTTTGCATGAGGGAGGATATGAACGACTGACGGTCTTGGAAAACTTAAAATTTTATAAAAAACTATATAACTCTCCTGAACAAATAGACAAAATCATGCACTCCGTACAACTTGGTGCCCAAAAAAATAAAAAATTAATGAATTTAACGTATTCTGAAAGAAAACGCGTTCAGCTAGCATGGTTACTTATTCACAGTCCAGACATTTACATAATGGAAGAGCCTGATCAAAATTTAGATATTGAATCGAAACGTATTCTTTTATCCATTTTAAGAGAGCTTCGTCTAGCGCAAAAAATTATATTAGTATTAACAGGTCAAGTGGAGAGTGGGGTTGCTTGCTCGGATAACGTTTACCGATTAAATGAAAAAGGACTTCATCCAATTCACACAAAGGAAGAAGAAAGTGAGGAAGTGAAAGAAATAGAGTCACCTACCGCTAAGATTACAACAACCGATGAATCAGTGGAAGAGAAATTAATTCAGCCTATTCGTTTTGAAAAAATACCAACTAAAGTAAATGAAAAAATTGTATTGTTTGATCCTCCAGAGATAGATTACATTGAAAGCACAGAAGGACAAACTTATTTACATATAAAAGGAGAAAGCTTTGCTTGTTCCTTTACATTAAATGATCTAGAAGAAAGATTATTAGCCTTTGGTTTCTTCCGATGCCATCGTTCATATATCGTGAATTTACAAAAAGTGAGGGAAGTTATTACGTGGACACGAAATAGCTACAGCTTGGTACTAGATGATACAGAAAAATCATCTGTTCCACTTTCTAAGACTAAAATGGCGGATTTAAAGGGAATGTTAGGACTTAAATAAGCTCCATTCAACTAAAATAAGAGTCCACTCACCCTAAATTTGACTCCTTTCACCGGAAATATAATGTTTTCGATTTAAATATCTCATAATCTTAGGTTGTAGATACGAAATGTTCAACCAAACAATTAGGAGGTTTTCAAATGGAAAATGTAATTGAAGTAAAAGGTCTAGCCAAATATTTTTCAAATTTTAAGGCAGTAGAGGATGTTAACTTTCAAGTAAGAAAAGGTGAGATTTTTGGATTTCTTGGCCCAAGTGGTTCAGGGAAAACAACTACTATTAAAATACTAACGGGTCAGTTAGACCCAACAGAGGGGGAAGCGCTTGTTTTTGGTGAAAAAGTATCCAACTTCAAGAACCCTAATGAAAGAAAGCGGTTCGGTGTCCTTACTGATAATAGTGGACTATATAGTAGATTGTCTATTTTCGAAAATTTAAAGCTATATTGCGAGCTATATGATTTGCCAATTTCCAAGGTAGATGAGGCACTAAATTTTGTAAACCTAACGGAGGCACGCAAGAAAAAAATATCTGTACTATCTAAAGGGATGATTCAGCGAGTAGTACTTGCGAGAGCCATTCTACATGAACCGGAGCTATTGTTCTTAGATGAACCAACCTCTGCTCTAGACCCAGTAAACACATTGCATATTTATAACGGATTACGTGCTTTGAATGAAAAAGGAACAACCATCTTCTTAACAACCCATGATATGCAAGAAGCAGATACGCTTTGTGACCGAGTTGCTTTTTTAAATGAAGGGAAAATTCAATTACTGGATAAACCTAGTGAGCTGAAGAAACAGTTTTCGGATGGAACGATGACAATAGAGCTAACTAATAATGAAACGGTAATACTCAAAAGAGATGAAGCTGGAGCAGATAAGATGTTCCAATTGATGAAGGAGAATCGTATTTCAACTGTACATTCCAATGAACCATCATTAGGTGATATTTTTGTTAAAGTGACTGGAGGAGAATTAATATGACATTTTCATGGAAACGCGTAAACGCAATCTTTCAAAAGGATTTTAAAGAATTTACTAGAAACATAGCAGTCTCAATGGTTATATACTTACCTGTTTTAATGGCCGCTATTTTTAGCAGAATGGGAATGGATCCAATAGTCAATAGTAATTTCACAATAGGCTTTGCTTTTACTATGGTAGGCTCGTACGTTCAATGTTGTTTAATCGCAGAAGAAAAAGAAAAAAATACACTGCGTGGATTAATGCTATCTCCTGCAAATACCTATGAAATTCTTGGTGGAAAAAGTGCATTATCATTCGTTTTAACAATGGTTGTAGCTGTGGCTAGTGTTATGCTTGCTGGGTATACTCCAGCCAACATACCCGTTTTGGGATTAGGATTAGCTCTATGTGCAATATTCTTTATAGGCTTAGGAACGTTATTAGGGTTAATAGCTAAATCCGTAATGGAATCATCAGTAATTGTATTACCAGTTATCTTTTTGTTCTCCACGGGATCAGGAATCCTTAGCTTTAGCGAAAAGTATCCGATTTTTAGTGTAATCGAATATATACCCAACCTTCAGCTGCTTGAAATGGCAACGAAAGTAGATGCTGGAGCTGGATTTGGAGAAATATGGAGTCATTTAGGTATAATCGCTTTATGGTCAGTAGTAATCTATATTATTACAGCTGTCGTTTATAAAAAACAAATGGTAGATTGACGATGATTCATTTTCGCTCTACTCGGTTGCTTTATAGCCTATGATCGATAAAGCCATCACAGTCGAATTCATCCGATTGTGATGGCTTATCTAACTTCAATCTAGCTTTTACGCGTCCTGCTTAAATTTACAGAATAATAGATGTTTTTATTTTAAAGGTAAAGTGTTAATATGAAATTAACTCAATCAATTTAAAATAGTGCTCAATGAAAGGAAAAGTTTGTAATCCCCCAGAACTTCTCCGATCAGCACATCAAAAGGAGGCTACAATTTATGTCTTGTCCAATTTAATCCATAACCTTATTAAATAGAACGAAATTTAATATGGGGGATTGAAATGAAAAAAAATAAAAATTTTCTATTGTTACTGACTGGTCAATCGTTCGCGAATCTAGGGGACGTATTTTATATAGTTAGTGTAATTAGTGTCTTATATAATTTAACTGGCTCTGCAACAATCTCATCAATTGTGCCTTTTACTATTACTTCAGCAATGTTTGTATCGAGTTTATTTACACCTTTATTTCTTGGGAAATACAAATTGAAGACATTGCTCGTTTGGTCACAAATGGGAAAAACTGTACTATTAATAATACTAGGGATTTTTCTGTTTATGTTTATGCAATCAACCAATTATTGGATTGTTTTTGTGCTCATCGCAGGGATAGCACTTCTTGATGGATGTGCTAATCCTATAATGCGGGCTTTTCTACCTCATTATGTTGCAGATGATAAGCTTGTAAAAGCTAATAGCACTGTGGAAACGGTTAACCAGATAATACAAATTGGTGCTTGGTTGTTTGGAGGATTGTTACTTCTTTTATTTAATCCTTTTTGGTTGATCATAATAGTAAGTGGCTTGTTTTTAGTTTCAAGTATTTTGACTTACCTTTTAGACCATGTGAATCACGTAGAAAAAAAGGAAGAGTCTCTTTTCACACAGCTATCAGTAGGCTGGATAAGTATAATGGATACACCAGTTCTTAGAAAAATTATACTAATTGATATTTTGGAGACAATCGCTGGGACTGTGTGGATAGCAGCTATTCTCTATATATATGTGGAGCAGGCACTGAAAGAAGGAGAGCATTGGTGGGGGTTTATCAATGGAGCGTTTTTTGTAGGATTACTTTTAGGTAGCATTATTTGTATAAAATATTCTCACTTAGCAGATACCTATAAGCACTATTTTATCGGTTTTGGTGCTTTGTTGAGCGGTGTGCTTACTATTTTGTTCGGCTCTACAAGCTATCCTTTACTTGCTCTTGTCCTATCAATAGGAATCGGTCTGTTTGGTCAATTAAAAAACATACCACAGCAAACTGTTATTCAAAGAAGTGTGCCCTTAGAAAAATTAGTAACTGTTTATACATCTCTTGGGACGGTGGGTACTGGATTGTTTGGTATATCTTCCTTAGCAGTAGGTGTTGCTGTTGATTTGGTCGGTGTAAGAGTCGTGTTTATTATTTCAGGTGCACTATTACTACTAGTAAGCTTAATAGTTTTGCGGCACAAACGATTGTTTATTTAAGAACGAGTAAAAAGAGCATTAATTTTTCGTTTAAGAAGCTCAGTTATCCGACTGAGCTTTTGGTATTTTATTTAGTATATTTCAGTTATAATTAGTGTAAAATTACACGAGGTGAGCCCATGGATCGTGATTTCTTAATACATATAACTTCTCAAAGTCTTAAGCTTATTAGAGTAGAAAATGACTATACACAAGATAAAATGGCCGAACTCTTAGGCATCTCAAAGAAAACTTTGGTTCAGATAGAAAAGGAAAGGACTTTTGCAAATTGGACGACTACTATCGCAATATGCGCTTTGTTCCGTGATAGTCCTACGCTACAAAATCAAATTGGGGGAGATCCAATGGAGGTCATTGAGCTCACTGCCCATGATGTAATTATAAGACCAAAGGATAAAACGCTTGGCGGCTATATATGGTGGAAAAATGTAGAGGAGAAAAATGGTTTTCGTCTTCAACAAAATGTGCTCAGCAAGCACTTTCGAATAGTGGATGAAGAAAATTACCGTATACTTAGCACCTTTGATGAATTGGTAGCTAGAGAAAAATGGAGTATTATTAGTCAAAAAATATAATGTTGTTCAAACCTCCCTTTTAGTGTAATATTACACTAAAAGGGAGGTTTAGTTATGAGGGAAATAAAAAAATATATCCTGATACTTTTGTATTTAGTTGCGTTGGTGTTTAATTTCATGCCTGCTATTAAATTTCCAGATGGCAATTTAAACTTTTATCATTTAGTTATTTCTATATGTCTTTTGGTAGGGTTATTAATTTACACTGGCAAAAAGATGTTGAGGATTTGGATATTAATAGCTTTTGGAGCATCATTGACTGTATTCGGTATAAATAGTTTGGAAAATCAATTTTTGCATTTTTCCTTTTTAGACGTAATTGCGAATATACAATATCCACTGTATATGTTTTTCGTTATTCCGTTGTTTGGACTAAACAAATTATTGAATTTGAGCTATGGGAGTTTTTCGTTGATCGTTTCTCTAATATATTTAGTCATTCTGGCAAGTAACTATGCCCAATATAAGTGGAAAAAACAAAACGTAGCTTTTATTATTTTAGTTCTTATGTTTTATTGTTTCCCATTTGGATATTATGCAATGTATTTAGACTTTACGAAAGGAACGATGATTGGATACCTAATTATGATTATAGGGACAATAGTTCTTGCCTACATATGTAAGTCGTTTCTCTTTATTTCAGTCCTGTTAATAGGAAATATATTGTCAATTATCAGTTCTTTATATTTTATTCATATGATGAATACGACTGTAGACTGGGGATATTATTTTAAACCATTCCGTCCCTATACTGTATTTTTTATAAGCTTCCTCTTAAACTGTATTCCTCAATGGATTATCAGTAAATCAGTTAAAAGGAGGTCTATATAAAGACAAAAAAAGGCTGACTTTCTTTAGAGCTATTGGAATCCATGTATTACTAATACAAATTTGAAGTGTCAAATTCTGTTTGATAATAAAATGAATTAATAATTTACAATTTCACCTAGTGATCCATTGCATGTCCACCGCTTTTTTCTTTGCTAGTTGTAAAATTTGAAGTCTAGGGGCATATTTGTTTTCAAGTTGTGTGATAAGCAGCTCGAAAGTTAAGAAATTACTTATAAGATAACCGGTTTTTTCGTTTTGAAAGTCATATTTTCCAAGTGTTTTTACTTTAGAATGGTACCAAACTGTATATGTATCTGTAGAAGACCAGTACCAGGATGCAAATGGTATCTTTTCCTCCATTAATGTAATACCTACTTCCTCCATTACTTCTCGAACCAAAGCTTCCTCTAAGGTCTCGCTATTTTCAACTCGACCACCAATAGTGGTGATTAGCTGTTCATCTTTGTCCCAAGCAAGCATAATCATACCTTGCTCATTTATGGGGATACAATGAACCCCAGCAATTTGTTTATCGGTTGGTAGAGTATCGATAAAATTTAGCATGAAATTTCCTCCTTCGTTTTTAAAAGTATTCGATAATAATTGTAAAATACCTCTTAAAATAAAATACAGAATAATTAAAAATCTATTATTATATTTACAAATTTTGGTGTATAATTTAGTAGAAAGCTATTTTCAGTTCTCATAAAAGGGGGTCTAAGGTTGAAAAATTTATACGTAATAGTTGCTACTTTACTTGTGGAAACTGCATTAATCTGGGGTGTTTCTATCTTATTAAATTGGAAGATGGTTGATATAATCTTCCTTGGAGGATTAGCTTTATTTGGACTGATTTGGTTTTTTCAACTTAATTCAAATAGACAAAGCAATGCTGAAAATGCACATCTGAAAGGCTGGAATGGGCAGAACGGTGGAGCGATTACTCCGTTTCAGTTTAAGAGTTCTCCAGTAATTATTGGTCTATTACTTTTTATTGTAGTGAGCTTTTGTGTCACAGCATTTACTTATTATCCTTACTTTATTGATTAAACGAGATGGGGTTTACTAATGCGGAGGTTAGTTACTGAACCAGAAGATTTATATCTATTGTTAGATAGTCTATTAAGAGAGCCAAAATTATTTTGGAATGGGTTTTATAGTGATCGAAAAAAAGATATTCCTTTCTTTAGTAACGTACCCGATGAAAATTTAGTCGATTATATAGATTGCGGTATATTTAAGCCGGGGAGAGTATTAGAGCTAGGCTGTGGCCCGGGGCGAAATGCTATTTATCTTGCCAAAAAAGGATATGTAGTAGATGCCGTTGATCTTTCGAGGGAAACTATAAACTGGGCTATCGAGCGAGCTAAAATAGAACAAGTAGATATCAATTTTAATTGTCAAAATATTTTTGAACTGAATTTTCAGGAAGGAAGCTATGATATCGTGTATGATTCTGGCTGTTTTCACCATATTGCACCCCATCGACGAATAAGTTATATCCAATTAGTAAAGAAAGCTTTAAAAACAGGTGGTTATTTTGCTATCACATGCTTTGCACCAAATGGTGAGTATGGCGGGTCTACAATTTCAGACATAGAAGTTTATCGGACTCAAAGTTTAAAGGGAGGGTTTGGTTATGATGAAGAGAAATTAAGAGCTGTCTTTAAAGACTTTGAGGAAATAGAGATAAGACAAATGAAAGAAAGTGATCAGTCAGTACTAGGCCTGGCTGGTTTTATGACAGCAATTTTTCAAAAGAGATAGATAGTAAGTAAAATTTTGAGCATTAAAGTGATAAAGAGTAAGGAGAAGTTTCAATGTCTAAATGGTTAAGACAAATGGTAACAACTAGTCGAGGGGTTTTTGAAGTGTTTATTAAAGGAGAAGGGGAACCAGTTTGCGTTACCCATCTTTACTCAGAGTTCAATGATAGTGGTGACTATTTTGCAGATGTTTTTACAACTACAAACAAAGTATTTCTTGTGAACCTGAGAGATGTGGGTAGCTCGGACAAGCCTAAATTTCCACACGAATTAAGCATGATAGATGCAGTTCTTGATTTAGAAGAAATCCGTCAGGCATTTGAATATGACAAGTGGACCTTTGCAGGACATTCAACAGGAGGGATGCTGGGTTTAATATATGGCATTCATTTTTCCTACTATTTGAAATCTCTTGTAGTAGTTGGATCCTCTGCAAGGGAGTATAGCTCCACCTCTCCTAAATGTATCTATAATGAGGAACACCCAAATTATAAAAGAATGCAAGCCTTAATGGAGCTGTTAAAAAAACCTGATCTTACTAAAGAAGTAAGACTTCAACTCTCAAAAGAGAGGACACAATTTTCTTTGTACCACCCGGAAAACTATGATGAATTGTTTTCATGTAATATACATAAGAAAATATCTGCAAACAGATTAAACTTCTTTGGAAGAGAGGTTTTAATCTATGATGTGACTCGCCAGCTTGATAAAGTTGAAACTCCTGTACATATTCTTTGTGGACGACATGATGTTCAATGTCCTGTAGAACTTTCTATAGAGATGAAAGAGCTATTGCCGCACGCATCCATCCATATATTTGAACAGAGTAATCACTATCCATTTTTAGAAGAAAAAGAGTTATTTATTCAAACTATTAATGAAGTTTTATAAACGAAAGAAATTTAGTTTAGTATCAATCGTTAAATGATTTATTTTCAATGAAGGAAGGGCATGAGTATATGAGAAGCTATGGAAATGATTTGTTTTCAGGAACAGCTAGATATTATTCACTTTATCGACCACTTTACCCTGATACTCTTATCAGATTTTTAATACATAAATTTGCTTTAGATGGTACAGGACAGATGTTGGATTTAGGTTGCGGTGATGGAAGATTGGCATTAAGATTTGTCGATTGGTTTGAAACGATAGTAGGGGTAGATCAAGAACCAGAGATGATTGAAGAAGCTAGATATCTACAGAAAGAATCTAGACATGACAATATTGAATGGTTTACAGGTAATCTTGAAAAATTTAACGCTCAGCAAAAAAAGACGTTTAAGATGATAACTATTGCAAAAGCTTTTCACTGGATGGAACGAGAAAAAACGCTTGAAATGTTATTTGACATGTCTTCACTAGGGGGAGGGATTGCAATTATCGACCCATGTTCTAAAAAAAATGAACGTTCTTTATGGCAAAACAAAGTGGATGAGGTTATCAAGCATTGGTATGGTTCAGAGCGAAGGGCAGGAAATACAATTTACCAATCCCCTAGTGAGAATTATGAGCAGCTAATTGAACGTTCTAAATTTAAATTGGACAAAGTGGAGCTTCCACCCTATGAACAAAGGTGGAGCATAGATTCTATTATTGGCAATATATATTCTACATCCTATGGAGCAAAACACTTTTTAGGTGATAATGTTCATTTATTTGAAGAACATTTAAAGAAGGAGTTATTGGCAATAGAACCAACTAATACTTTTAAGGAAAATATACATCTATCAGTCATTCTAGCACTTAAACAAGGAGAGTAGGTTGAAAAATGAATATAACTATAGTGGAATTGCCTAATTATGAAGTAGCATATATAAGACGTTTTGGCAGTTATCTTGAACCTAATACACACTGGGGAAGACTAATGGAATGGTCGTTCTCCGAAGGTCTTTTTCCGCCTGCGCAAGATTTCATAGGAATCTCATTAGACAACCCCAGCCTAGTAACCCCAGACAATTGCAGACATGATGCTTGCGTAACTTTACCTAGCAATTTTAAAAAAGGAGAACATAAGGAAATAAAGTACCAAACGTTAGAAGGTGGATTATTTGCCTTATGTTCCTATTACGGAGAACCTCAAAATCTACATATTGCTTATGATCAAGTATACGGTCAGTGGCTTCCAGCAAGTGATTTCGAACCAGATTTTAACCGATCCAATTTGGAATTTAGCCGAAATAACCCTGCAGAAGACTCAAAAAGATATGCTAAGGTAGATCTTTATGTACCTATTAAGGAAAAGTAACTGAACTTCAATGTATACGGTGATTATGATCAATAAGAATCTAATACAGCTTCCTGTTGAACATCTGCTGCATACAATTTTATAGATGTTTAAACAAAACATATAAGTAAGAGGATTTTATAGGAGGGTTAAATGTATGGAAAAACAGATTAAATCATATGAAGAAGCTGTTCTGATAATAGAAGAAATAGGGTTATTACCCCTTGCCCCCTTAATACCCGATTATCCTTCACTTAGTAGTGTAACACCTAAAGATAGCTGGCATTCTGATACGGCATTCGATCCATGGATATGGCGAACAAAATTTTCAACGGATGGAGTAGCAGGATACGGAAAGTTTATTAAGAAAAAATCTGTGCTAATTTCTCGTGAGCTTCTCCCATATTTTAAAAAGGTACTAGGAGAGGTAGCATCAATTGAAAAACGTTTTGCAGATGGAAAATTATCAAGAGAGGCATTAGCAATCTTTCAGTTAATTGAAGACGAACAGGGTATAGATACTAGAGTTTTAAGGAAAAGGGCGGGACTTTCACATAAGGATCAGAAGAAAATATTTGAGAATGCTTTATTAGAACTCCAAGGAACGATGGATATAGTTATAGCAGGAATTCAAGAAAAAAAAGATGAGCATGGAGAGAAAAATGGGTGGAATAGTACTGCATTTGAAACCTATGAAGCATGGACAGAAAGAAACAGTATAAAGAATCTAGAACTTAGTAAAAGGGAAGCTATAGAGTTTTTGATTGCTCATTTTGAAAACAAATGCAATGAGAATGCGATGAAGAAGCTAATGAAAATATTGACATGAGTTTGTCTAGAGCAATATCCATGGGATTTTATAGTACTTAAATCTGAAGAGCAATTGGATTGAAAAATCGATAAAACAATAGAAAGTGGGTAAAAGATGGGTAAAGTTGTAGGCTTTGAGATGAACAGTCAGGAACCAGAAAAGGCTTCGAAATTTTACGCAGAAGTATTTGGATGGAAGGTACATGAACCAAGCTGGGATTATTGGCCGGTCACTACAGATGAAAACACTGAAAGTAATCATCTGCAAGGTGGTATCAGTAAAGGACCTCATGATTATCCACATGGCACTAGAGTTCAAATTGAAGTAAATTCGATAGATCACTCTTTATCCAAAGCTGTTGCAAATGGAGCTATGGTACTGAGAGAAAAAATGGAATTTGATGATTTCTATCTTGCTTATCTTGTTGACCCAACAGGAATCGGTATTGGTTTAATAGAGAATAAATGAAAAATAACAAGAAGGAGCGGCGTGTGCCAGCTCCTTTTTATAATTCATGCTCAACTCCCCTATTCCATACGATTTACTACACCCTCCTTTATTTTTACTACAATCAACGCGTCGTTGACGACAAGAATTTCAAATTTTACGACAATCCGAAATCTGAACTATCCATTAAAATAGTTTGGTCTTTATAACTAATTAGGGATCATTTGTCACTCGGAGCTCCAGCGATTTGGCCTTCCTTATTGCTCACATTGCTAAAAAATGTCTATCTATAACTGAATTGAATTTTGCTTCATACTCTTTTCTGTTCTTCATATAAATTATACATATGTAAAACACCGATCAAATAAAGGTAAGTCATTAACTAGCGTATTACCCTACAATGAAGGGTATAATGAGAACAATAAGTAGAAGATAACTATTAAATGCTAGAGAGGAAAGGAAGATAGGATGTCAGAACAGAGAAAACGAGCTGGATGGAATTTAGACAACAGTTATGCAAGTCTTCCACCAATATTTTATACAATAATAGAACCTAATCCTGTTAGGTCACCAAAGCTAGCTATCTTGAATGAATCGCTTGTAGCTGAGTTAGGATTAGATGCAAATCTTATGAAAAGTGAACAAAGTTTACAAATCCTTGCAGGTAACAAAGCACCTAAAGGTAGCGAGCCTCTTGCTCAGGCATACGCAGGACACCAATTCGGCAATTTTACTATGCTAGGTGATGGACGTGCATTATTGTATGGGGAACAGATAACTCCAAACGGAGTGCGTTTAGATATTCAGCTAAAAGGTTCAGGGAGAACACCTTATTCCCGTGGAGGAGATGGAAGAGCGGGACTAGGCCCAATGCTAAGAGAATATATTATTAGTGAAGCAATGCATGGTCTTGGAATACCGACAACGCGCAGCCTGTCTGTTGTAACTACTGGTGAAGCTATTGTTAGAGAGACTAAACAGCCGGGAGCAGTTATGGCGAGAATTGCCAGCAGTCATATTCGAGTTGGTACTTTCCAATTTGCTGCAAATATGGGTGAGTATGAGGATTTGCAGGCATTAGCTGACTACACGATTAACAGGCATTATCCTGAATTGAAGGATAAAGAAAATAAATATTTATTGCTACTTGAGGAGGTAGTAAAACGTCAAGCAGCCCTTATTTCTAAATGGCAGCTAGTTGGTTTTATACACGGCGTGATGAATACAGATAATATGAGCATCAGCGGGGAAACAATAGACTACGGACCATGTGCTTTCATGGATACGTATGATATGAAAACAGTTTTTAGCTCGATTGATACTCAAGGTCGCTACGCTTACGGAAACCAACCAGGTATTGGTGGTTGGAACTTGGCTAGACTTGCTGAAAGCTTATTGCCCCTTTTACACGAGGAGCAGGAGGAAGCTATTAGGCAAGCACAGGAAGTACTATCCGCATATCCAGAGTATTTCCAAGCAAATTATTTAAATGGTATGAGAGTAAAATTAGGATTATTTAATAAAAAAGAAGAGGATTTATCTCTTATTCATGAGCTTTTAGAACTAATAGAGAAATATAATGCAGACTATACGAACACCTTCCGTGCTCTTACTATGGAGAAACTAGAGGAAAATGAACTTTTCAAATCCGATAAATTTGCTCAGTGGCAAACGAAGTGGTCAGAAAGATTAGAAAAACAACAGGAATCGAAGCATGAATCTATAGAACTGATGAAACAGCATAATCCAACAATAATTCCAAGAAATCATCGCGTAGAGGAGGCCCTAGATGCAGCAGTTGAAAAAGGAGACTATCATGTGATGGAAAAGCTACTAGCAGCGCTTAAAAATCCTTACGATTATTCAGCTGATAACCTGGAATATACAGAACTACCTCCGAAAACTAGCGGCGGATACCAAACCTACTGTGGTACATGATAATAAAAGACTGTATTTCCTTCCTTTAAGCAAATGCTAAAAGATGAGAAAGCAGCATTAGTCACCTAGTAATTCTAAATTAATTTCTTATTAAAGCCTACAAATAAGTATTTTGTTTGTAGGTTTTTTGGTTTGGTATGCAGTAATTATTTCGTTTATATGCTTAATCATAACTTCAATTTTAGAAAAGGATTTTATTGGTAAATTGAAGGTCTTTAGTATTATCTGTTTCTGATAGGTATTATATATCAACTAACATAGCGACATTTTTAATACATATCTATCCTATCAAAAACTAATATACTGAAAATTGTAATTCTAACGATAAATGAAGGTTTTTAAAAAAGGAGGAAGTGAATGTTCACTTTCCTCCTTTCACTATTTATCTCTTTTTCTTTTTTCCGAGCTCTAAGGCAGCTTTATTTTTCTCGACTATTTTTTCGAACTCTACCTGAACATGCACATGATTATTGTCATTATAAGTGACATCTAGAACCTTACACTTTCGTCCTTTGATTTTTAAATCTTCGTCCACTGCAGGAATAGTTCTTAAGGCTTGAGTTAATAGGATTGTGTTATTTTCATGAAAATGTACCACGAACATGTGCTTTTCCCCTTTTTCCAATAAATTAATTCCAATAGTAGAATCTCTATATTTTATGAAAAAGATAGGAATATAGAACAATAGAAACGGCAAACTTAAACTTGAAGAGAATAGAGTAATAATGATGGAATCGACCGATTAACTCTTTGAACAAATAATTCCCCGTAACAGTTTAAATATGTCTAACTGTTACGGGGAAGTTCACTTTGTGAGGCATCTTTCTTTTAAACCGAATCACTTTTTATATCCTGTAGCTTTTCATAAATTCTTCTTTTTCTGTAAAGCATAGTTCCAGTCTCTGCGATGTCTTGGATCATTCCTTTGTTTGCAAATGCTCCGAAGATGATTCCAGCGATTGGCACCATTTGTAAGAGCTTTTTCCATCCGAATTGATCACGATAAGTGAAAAATACCTCCAGCCATCCTTTTAACTGAGACAACATATTTTCAGATGATTGCTTGTTTTGATGTAGAGCAGATAATTCATTTAAAATGGATTCCTTTCCCACAATATCAGCCGAAGCAAACTGTAGGCACTTAACGATAAAAACACGCTCTTGCTTATCATTTGGATCATAACCATGAATAATCGCAATTTCTTGCAAAGTTTTAAGTGCTGTACCTAGGATCAAAGGAATATCAATCGCTAAAGTAAAAATACCCCCGATCCCAGTTGTTGCACCTTGCAGTGTGGCAAATTTCACTCGTTCCTTTTGGAGATTTTCACTCAATATAATCATATCTTCTAAAGGGATGTTCCTAATATCCTCAATAGATTCTATAGGTTCATATTTAGTGGAAGATTGTATTTTTTTAATCATTGCTTGTTCATTAATTAAGTATTTTCCACCCGTTTGAATATAACTACCTATTTCAGAAACAAGTACGCCAATTTTCTCCTGGATGAAAGCGGGAGTTAACTTGTCAAGAACCTTAAAAGGAAGGCGCCCTATCTTCTCCCAAAACCATAAACCCTTTTGGTCTTTCTCCCAATCTTCAATTTCCTGTATTCGAGAATATAAATATTCTTTCGTTTCCATCTATCACTTCTCCTTTTAATGAATTCCTACTATAACTATAATCTATTGTAACTTTCTTTTCTTAATAAGACGCCCACATTTCTTGAACAGTTACCTGAAAGCAAGATTATTACAGCTTCCAAGAATTGTTACAGGTGCCAGGCACCTGTAACAATTAGTAAATATTATCTTGCAATAATTGTTTACCAATTCTTAATCTTCGTGTTAAACTATCATTTATACTTAGATAACACAATAATTTGACATAATGAAGAGTCATTACATCTTAGATTATGCTATTATGTTAAATATCGGGGGGAAAAACATGAAAAATCTTATACATAAGTGGAACCAAGTAAGCCTAGTTAAACAAATTTTACTAGGGATTGTAATAGGCGTGGTTCTAGCTGTCACTATACCTGACGCTGCAAACTGGGTAACTATTTTCGGAACTTTATTTGTAGGTGCTTTGAAGGCTGTTGCACCAATATTAGTTTTATTCTTAGTTATGCATGCTATCTCTTCTCACAAAAGTGGCCAGCAGACTAATATGAAGTCAATTCTTATACTTTATGGAATTGGAACTTTCCTTGCAGCACTAGTTGGTGTAGTTGCTAGCTTTATATTTCCGGTTACTCTAACCCTCACCACAGGAGTTGAGGATGTAACTCCTCCTAGTGATATTGTAGAGGTATTGAAAACTCTATTGTTCAACGTTGTTGATAATCCAGTAAATGCAATTTTAAATGCCAATTATATCGGAATTTTGACTTGGGCTATCTTACTAGGTCTAACTTTAAAGAATGCTGCAGAAACAACAAAGAATGCCATTGCAAACTTTTCTGATGCTATTTCTCAATTAGTTAAATGGGTTATTAAATTAGCTCCACTCGGCATTTTAGGACTTGTTTTTGAGGCAATAGCTACAAACGGTCTTTCTGCTCTAAAGGAATATGGCCAATTAATTATCATATTATTAGGATGTATGTTATTTGTGGCGCTAGTTATTAATCCACTCATTGTATACATATATGTACGCAAAAATCCTTATCCATTAGTATTCCGAACGTTAAGAGAAAGTGGTATTACTGCCTTCTTCACACGTAGCTCTGCTGCTAATATTCCAGTAAATATGGGGCTTTGTGAAAAGCTAGAATTGGACAAGGATACTTACTCTGTTTCAATTCCATTAGGTGCTACTATTAATATGGCTGGAGCAGCAGTAACTATTTCTGTATTGACACTTGCTGCCGTTCACACTTTAGATATAGAAGTAGATATAGCTACTGCAATAATCCTAAGTGTACTAGCTGCCGTTTCAGCTGCAGGTGCTTCAGGAGTAGCTGGCGGATCTCTTTTACTTATTCCATTAGCTTGTAGTCTATTTGGAATTCCTAACGAAATAGCAATGCAGGTTGTTGGTGTTGGATTCATCATTGGAGTTATTCAAGATTCATGTGAAACAGCGCTAAACTCTTCTTCAGATGTATTGTTCACAGCAACGGCAGAATATGCGAAGGATCGTAAAGAAGGAAAAGAAGTAATTATTCACTCCTAATAAAATAGCACCCCTTCATAAAGAGAAACTTTGTGAAGGGGTGCTTTTTACATATTTCTCATCAAATGAAGGATACTAAAGCAAAAAGGAGATTCCTAAATGTCCGAGTGTCCTCTATGTAACGCATTTAATCATTTAGAGCAAAACTGTCCAAAGTGTACCAATCCTTTAGAAGATGCTGGTAAGGAAAGTGATTTTTTTGATCCCTATGCTCATTATAACGATTTAAATACTATAAAGATGGGAGACGGTTATCCAGACACATACAAAGATGACACCTGTCCACATCTCATTATGTGTAATAACTGTGGTTACGATGAGGTAAAATTTATACAAGGAATATAATAAAGAAACAGCTGATTTTGAATTTGCAAAACAGCTGTTTTATTTTGTTGTATAAAGTACAATATATGTAATATTGAAAAAATATGTAAGTGGGGTGGAATTTTGAGTATTGGATCAGAATATTTAATGGTAGTTAAAAAAAGATTTGAAAGTATGAAAGCACTTGGGGATAAAACTTTTAATCAATTATCAGAAGAAGATATACATTGGACTTTAAATGAAGAGTCAAACAGTATTGCAATTATAGGAAAGCATATGAGCGGTAATATGATATCAAGATGGACTGACTTTTTAACCTCTGACGGTGAAAAGCTAAATCGAAATCGAGATAGTGAATTTGAAGACAATAACACAACCAAAAGGAATCTCCAGGCTATGTGGGAGAATGGATGGCATGTATTAATGGAGGCACTAAATGAACTAAAAGAGGAGGATTTATTGAAAATAGTTTATATTCGTGGTGAAGGTCACTCAGTTATCGAGGCGATTGAAAGACAGTTAGCACACCAATCCTATCATGTCGGTCAAATAGTCTACATTGGTAAGCTTATCAAAAATAAGGAATGGGAAAACTTAAGTATACCAAAAGGTAAATCAGATGATTACTTACGCCAAATGCTAGAACAAAATGCTAGTGAAAAGAGGAGTTATCATTAAAAAAAAGATTCATCACCCATTCATTTATTTCTTCTTTGAGCCGAACACAGTCATGGTTTATAAAATAGAAACTCAAAAATATATAACTGTTTATGATTTAAGAAAACATGAGTGTGATATTTATAAAATTAATGCAGCAATTGACTTTGAATATTTCCATCATGAAGATTATGAACCAGCTATTTCTTATAGCTACTTCATCAATGTGGATTTAATGGTTGAAATAGTAGAAGAAATCAACCTAGTAATACAAGATTATCTTCGCAAGAATTTCCAAAAACCTGTGGGCCCTTATCATTTAGTTTGCTTTGAATCTACTGCCGGTTCGCTTAATGTGGGACTTCCAAGGCCAAAGACGGTAATCGCAATTCCGGATAACTTATCGTACGGTCCTTTAGGGAAATTAGATAAAAAAGAAGACAGAAAAATACGTGAAGAATGGCTATATGAAAATATAAATGACGAGCTTGAAGAAGGAATTTATACATGTAAATTCAGTAATTCCTTACGCCAAATCGAGGATATTTCAGAGTCAGTACCTATTTATTTATGGTGTGGGAGCAATGCAGCTGAACAAATAGGACTTCGATTTATGTTGTATTTATTGAGAAAAAAGAAAAATACTATCTATCTATTAGGAAATCAGATAGAAGAGAAAAAAGCTGATATTTCTTTTACGAGTCAAATGGATTCAAAACAAATAAAATCCTTATTTGAGCGAAATAAAGAAAGCCGCCAACTATCCCTAGAAGAACGTTCTTATTACTCGGAGGAATGGTTAAAATTAATCGAAAGAATGGAAGTATTACGCATTTGGAATGACGGGGAAATATTAGGCGTCCCAGAGAGCTTTTTTGATTCTCTCATCCTGGAAACACTAGAAGGACTTCATGCCAAGCAAACGGAAAAAGATTTCATCCCTGTTGGAGAAGTGATTAGAGAGATGTTAATTTCTTCAGAAGCTAATATCAACTTGTTCTTTTTAGAATATAGAATAAGACAGTTAATTTATAATGGCTCTTTGTATATAAAAGGAATTCCTAAATCTATTGACCGATACAAAGTAAAACTTCATTAATGACTTTCAAACAACATTGGCTTTTAAGTCCGGGACTTTTATAAAGGTTTTTAAATACTTGGAAGGGAGTCTTGAAAATGAGAAAGTTCTTTGAGTACAATTGGCACGTAAGAGATGATTGGTTTGAATGGTGTAAGCAATTATCAAAAGAGGAGTTATATAAAAAACGATGCGGTGGAGTAGAAAGTATTTTACATACCCTTTTTCATATTACAGAAGTGGAATACAGCTGGTTGCAAGGGATTCAGGGAAAAGAAGATATCCAATTTGAATTCCGTAATTACGAAACCTTGGAAAAAGTACAACTAATCTCAGATGAACTGAGAGATGAAAATGCAAAATTTTTAAAGTCGAACTTTGATATGAATAAGGTGGTTAGTGTACCTTGGGCTAAAGCAAAGTATACAATCGATGAAATTTTACACCATATTGTCGCACACGAAATACATCATATAGGTCAACTTTCAGTTTGGGCAAGAGAACTAAATTTAGCGCCTATTCAAGCTCACTTCATTGGAAGAAGGATCGATATTTTAAGAGAAAATAAATGAAAGTAAATTAAAATAAAATTTACTATATACAAAAGGAGGAAAAGTAAATGAAGGAACTTTATATAAAGCAAAAGGTATTGAGTCTAAGTGGCAAGTTTACTGTAAAGAATCAGCAGGAGAACGATGTTTACTTCGTGGAGGGCAGCTTTATGCAGATTCCAAAAACTTTCTCCATTATGAATACATCAAGAGATGAAGTCGCGCTCATTACAAAGAAAATGTTCAGCTTCTTACCAAAGTTTTTTGTAGAGGTGAATGGTAGAGAGGTGTTAAACATGGGGAAGTGGTAGGTAATGTGAACAAGGAGTGGTTCACTTGGGGAGATAGTTACAAGGTTCAAATTCTAAAAGAAGAAATGGAAACTATTATTATTGCGCTTGTTATCGCAATTGATTGTGTGAAGGCTGACGAAGCTGCATCCTCATCAGCCTCAGTTTAAAAATAAGAAGTTATGAGTATTACCTAATATGTATTTTTAGATAATACTAGAAAGAGATTCTTAAAATAATGTAGATACTATAAAAAGTACAAAAAGAGCAACATAGTCTTTACAGCAAAAAAACGTCACAAAACACGATTTTTGCAAATTCACAAGAATCGTATTTTGAGAACTCAATCGGAACTATAATATTGCTTCAATATCCTTTTCCATATCTACTGTGTCAGTAGTAGGTTCAAAGCGATGAAGAACATTGCCATTACGGTCTAATAAAAACTTGGTAAAGTTCCATTTAATAGAGTTACCGTGCATATAATGTGGAACCTTTTCATTAATGAGAGAACTTAAGATTCGCGATGATGGATGAAAATTGTTGAATCCTTTAAAGGGCTTAACCGCAGTTAGATAGTTGAAAAGAGGTTCAGCTCCCTCGTCTCTTACTTTTACCTTAGAAAACATAGGGAATTGAACACCATAATTTAACTTACAAAATTGGTTAATATCCTCATTCGTCCCAGGCTCCTGGTTATCAAAGTGATTAGTGGGGAATCCTAAAACAACAAATCCTTTATTCTTATATCGATCGTATAACTTCTGAAGATCTTCATATTGATATGTAAAGCCACATTTACTAGCAGTATTGACAATTAATACTACATTCCCTTTAAATTTCTCTAACGAAACTAAGTTACCGCTGATGTCTGGCACTTTAAAATCAAAATCATAGATACTCATCTTTATTCTCTCCCATCTTCTAATTAAAATCATGTAATAAGAGTCTTATGAACTAAGTCTTAAGTCTTGTATTTTGATTATAGTATACTTTTAACTCATTTACCAAATAACTGCTTAGTAAATTAATAGATGGTAACTAAATAATAGTTTGAATGAGCTAGACTAAAACTGTTTGTAAATGCAAAAAACTCAGACTATTAATAAATCCAAAAAGGGCCATCAATTTAAGAAGGAAATGAAGAACTTTTGGCGTATTTATATAAATTGAGATTTTTTTTCATTTAGTTTTTATTACCATGTGGGTTCGAGAGGGTGTGGATGGGATAGTATAATGAGTTTCCATGTTTTGAAAAGAGGTTAATTCTTAGTATTTATGCATGATACATACTCAAATACTAGAAGGATATACATTTCTAGTATTTGAGAGGCTGAATTTATAGGTTTTCGTTTTGTTGTTTTATTTCATTTCATCGCCAGTCAGAATTATATTGGCTTCCTCAAACGCCTTATGTTCATCAACAGAGTTCCCAGGCATATTTTTGCCATTGGGAAAGGTAGAACCATTATCAAGTGTTAACTTCTGTTTTTTATGAGAATTTTTAAGATAATTCTCTTGCTTTTTCAATCTGTATCACTCCTTTTTAAAAGGTTTTACAACAGCATGTAAACTTATACATATATAAATTAATAGGTATTACAAGCTAAATAATGGGGTTTTAAAATGATAGATTTATTTGGAGTTGTTTTCTTATGGGGAATTCCAGTTTTGTTAATGTGGAGCATTATTTTAAGTATTCTTCATACGGTGAAATATAGTGAATCAGGACAGTTTCTAGGAAGAATAGTGACCTTCATCGGTGCTATCTATACATATTTTGTGGGTTCATTTGCAGCTTAGTTTGGTCTAATTTGTATATTTTTTGGACTAATCGGTTTTACGGAAGGGGCGATTATATGGTCGTTACTATGTCTATCGTTCGGCGTATTTATGGTGTATCAATTTTTCCCACGTTATAAGATGCCTGAGGAATAAAATGGAGGAGGAAAGTAAATGAATCGAATTAATATTATTACACTAGGTACAAGGGATATAGTCAGTGCTCACCATTTTTATAAACAGCTTGGATTTGCCACATCTATTAGAGGAACAGAATCAAATCCGCATATTATTTTCTTTAAAAATGAAGGAACGAAAATAGCATTGTATCCAATTATGGAGCTTGCAAAGGATACAAATAAAGAGAATCCCCCAGTCTTATCAAGTGGATTCCCAGGAATTACATTAGCTTACAACGCAAAAACCAAAGAAGAAGTGGATGAGTTAATGGAAAAGGCTAATTTAGCAGGGGCAACTATTCAGAAAGCACCGAAAGCAACTGATTGGGGAGGCTATGGAGGCTACTTTACTGACCTAGATGGCTACTATTGGGAAATAGCTTATGCTGAAGACTGGGAGTTTGACGAAAACAATATGTTAGTGATAGAGGATCAATAAAGCTTGTTTTTAAGATAACGGAGGAAAATGAAAATGGAGAAGTTTGTGTTTATATTTGGTCCTCAAGCAGTTGGTAAGATGTCAGTTGGACAGGAGCTCGCAAAATTGACGGGTCTAAAGCTATTTCATAATCATATGACAATTGATCTACTAGAGCCGCTCTTTGGCTTTAGTGATGAAATGTGGCGGCTCACTCATCAATTTCGAAAGGAAATATTTCAATCATTTACTCAAAGTAATCATTACGGAATGATTTTTACAAAGGTTTGGTATTTTGATAAAAAAGAGGATTGGGATGATGTTGAAAGTATATGTCAGTTGATGTCTTCTAATGGGGTCTCTATTTACTTTGTTGAGTTAGAAGCACAAGTAGAGGAAAGATTAAAGCGAAATAAGAATCCACACCGTTTGGAATGTAAACCAACAAAAAGAAACGTGGAGCAATCAGAACAGCATTTACTAAGTACATTGCAAAGCAATAGGTTGAATTCGTTTCCTGAGGAAATTAAACGTGAAAACTTTTTAAGAATAGATAATACTTTTTTAAGTCCAGACGAGGTAGCAAAAATAATTAAATCTAAGTTTCATATATAAAATTATAGAATATGAGGAAACAATATGTCTGTAAATTCCACGTTAGAAATAATAAGTGAGTTAACTACAAAGGATCAGTGGATAGAAGCTTATCCTATAATGAAGCAGCTGAGAACTGATTTGACCTTGGAAGCGTACATAGATTTATTACAAGAAATGCAGAAGGATGGTTACAAGCTTTACGCCTTATACTTTCAAGGGAAAATAGCTTCATTAGTCGGTTTTAGCTGGAGAACAAATTTTTACAGTAAGCGTCATATATTTGTCTACGATTTAGTAACCGATGCGTCCCAGCGTTCAGGTGGCTACGGCAAGAAGTTATTAAAATACATACAGGATTATGCTAAAGAAAACGGTGCAGAATATGTAGCACTAGAATCAGGTATTCAACGAATAGATGCACATCGGTTTTATGAAGAAAAATTAGAATATGACAAATGGTGCTATTCCTTTAGAAAAACATTAATTTAATATAAAAAACATTAAACGTCTTCAAAGTATTCATTGAAGACGTTTTTCTTATACGAATAGAGATTTATGATTAATTTTATATGCGTTCAATAAGACAACTAGAGTGAAGCACAGTCTTTATTACATATAGGTATCAGAAAATTTACTATTAACATATTTTCCATTTATTAGTGTGTTATGATAAAGATAAAGCCTATTCTTGTAGTCTAGGTATAATATTCTTTTTTGCTAGGTGGGGTTTAATGGAAAACATATTAGAAAAATTAAAGGAAATTAAGCAGGGGGAAATTGGAATCACGCTTTACTCAACGACAGAAGATAAGATTTTACATACTTTAAATAAGGATTTAATAGTGCCATTAGCTTCTGCAGCAAAGATAGTAATTGCTTTTTGCGTTGTAAAATTGGTGGAAGAGCAGAAATATAAGTGGACGGATCAAATACAAAATATAAATTTTAACCCTGATGAGGATAGCGATGTCCTTTATCCTCATTATCAAAATAGGTCCAGGCTGATGCTTTGTGAAGCGGTAGAGGTGATGATTGCCTGCCATGATAGTCATGTAGCAAATAGCATAGTTCAATTTTGTGGAACCTGGGACTATTTTAATCAAAAGATTCGAACCTATTTTAAGAAAATTAATATAAAGCAAAATCCAAAGGATTTAAGTAGCGAGGGCGAGTTAGCTCAAATCTTAGAACTTTTAAAATGTAGTATTCAAGGCTATGATTCAGAGCCAGAAGTATGGGCTCCCCTTATCAATGGTCTAGTTAGGCAAAGAGGAGAAATCAAAGGAATTCCAAGCCACTTAGTAAATCATATGACAGGTGGATTAGATAATGTAGTAATAGATATTGGGATAATCGGTGAATTTTCGAAAGCTCCAATTTTATTCGTTTTAGGAGCCAAAAATTTGCCGAATCGAAATATTAATCAATTGGCGGATGAGAAAATAGCAGAAGCTTTGAAATTAATTTACGAAACATATTGTAAAAGTAACAACGTTCAGGATTGTAAAATTTTATAAAAGGGGACAACTTATGAACGATGGACAGTTGATACAAATCAATGGAAAAGAACTTTGAAGAAAGTAAGACCTGTGACAAAGCTGTCTTATTTCTTCACGGCGGACCAGGAGAGAGCTGCTTTGATTTTTCTTATCACCAGACAAGTAGGTTAGGCAGTCGCTTTAGATTAATTACTTTAGATCAACGTGGTGTTTGTAGGTCGGAGGCTATTAAAATAGAAGAATCTTTTTGTCTAGATAATTTAATAGAAGATTGTGAGGAGCTTCGAAAACATTTGGAAATACAGGAGTGGTCTATTATTGGACATTCTTTTGGAGGCTATCTAGCTGCACTTTATGCTCATCGCTACCCCAATTCAATTGAAAAAGTTATTTTTGAAGCTCCAACTTTTGACTTTGAACTGACAGGAAAGGCACTCCTCAGTAAGACGGCGGATTTATTTGAAAAATATAAACAGCCAGATCTTCAAGAACAGTGCATGGAATTGGCTAAAAGCTCTTATTCGCCAAGATTGCTTGTCGAAGGATATATGGAGCTTAGCTCTTTTTTAAATGATAAAAGAATGGAAATATATACATCTAATTTTGATAATACTACCGATTCAACTGTCTATACAGAGAGCCAATGGGAAATATTTTATGATAAATCAGAAATTCATTTTAATCGTTTGAGAGAAGAAGGAAGTATTTTTAAATCAGCCTTACACTTGCTTAAAGAAATAAATATACCTTGTTTATTAATCTTAGGCGAGCATGATGTAGTGACTTGTCCTATTCAAATAGAAGTTTTTAACAAAGATTTACGACAGGGTGAAGTGGTTTTAATAGAAAACTGCGGACATTCCCCACATTATGAAACGCCAGAGCAATACTGTGAAATTGTAACAGAGTATTTGTTGAAATAAATTTTTTTATGGAAGCTGAGGATTTTAATATGGATCAATTATTTACAATAGATTGTGGTGAAATATTATTAAGAGAGTTTTCAATTGAAGATGTCGGTGCTATTTATTAACTAACATCACAACCAGAGGTTTATGAATTTTTACCTGATTGGCGTTCTACAAAAGAACAACGAGCAAGCTGGGTTACAAACTATGAAATTCCATCAAATCAATCTTTTTTGTCAGCAGTGCCAAATATTGATGATCAAAACTATTTAAAGTTAGGGATTATTTTAAAGAAAAGCGGAAAATTTATCGGTTTTTGCAATACAGGTTTGAAGGAGGAGCTCCCCGAACAAAATCGAGAAATAGCTTATGCAATATCCAAGCATTATCGAAAGCGTGGTTATGCTTCAGAGGCTGTAAAGGGATTAGTCCATTATTTGTTTACATATACAAATGTTCAACTACTAAATACGGTAGTCCTTCCTCGCAATCTTGGATCGCTCAAAGTTATTCATAAATGTGGTTTTTGCTTTAAAGGAACTATCCAAATAGATTCTGAACAACATGAGCATTATACGATAACAAAAGAAGACTGGCTGAGAGGTTATTGAAATGAATATAGTACCATCAAATGAACACATAAATAGTTGGATACAACAATATGTACCAGAATTAGATTTCTTTTTTATTAAAGAATCGGACTTACTAGAATTGGATAAGTATCTTTTTGAAGTGCTAATTATACCGAAGAATGAATTTTTCAAGCACACTTCTTATAATGATATTCAAATTGTGAATAGCTACGAGTATTAGAACATAGCAAATGATGTTCAATATATTATAATGGCGAAATCTGAGTGGTTTAACAAACTACCGAAAGACCAAAAAAATATGTTAAATAAAAGGCAAGTAGAAATAAATAGAGGATTAGTTTTACCTTTAAATAATACAAGCAGTAATATTTCAGAAGATCATTTGGTATTCAAAAATAATAAAACATACATAGTAGTTCAAAGTAAAATGTGGAACTCTCTCTCTTATCAGTTAAAAGTAGAGATGCTTCTGGAATATGCAAAGAAATGGGATAGTTGGTCTTGTTCGGAGTTGCCAGAAAAAGCTCCAATACATTTAAAACAGTTTGCAAATACTTTTCCCTATAAGGCGGGAAGTAATTGCTTATCCGCAACATTATTCGCTGCCACGCAGCATGAATGGATGATACATGAATGGGTACATCCACAAACATTTCTAGAAGGGATTAAGAAGGCGGGGTACTTAATTCATGAAGGAGATGTTGAAGATACTGACATTATTACTTGGATTAATGCAGAAGGAGTTATTCAACATGCCTCTTACTGTATAGGTGATAAGCTCTTCTTCAATAAAAATGGTCAAACCTTCTTTAATCCTTGGAAAATAGTAGAATGGACTAAACTTAAAGAAGAATGGAAGAAATTCAATACAAGAATCTATAGAAAACCTTATAATAACCAAATCTAATAACAAGGGAAAGACATGATGAAAATACTAATATTAGGTGCTACAGGATTTTTGGGCTCTACTCTATATCGAAGGGCTTTAGAAGATGACTCGCTAACCGTTGTAGGAACCTCTAGATCACTGAAAAATGAAATAAATTTAATGCATGTAGATGTAACAGACAAACCTTCCATTGTACAAGCTATTAAGAAGAGTATGCCGGATGTAGTAATATGGTGTCTTATGAGTATGGAGGCAGAGGATCAACTAATTCACGTGGGATTGAAAAATGTCCTAGAAGAATTAGAAAGTACCACCAAGCTAATCTTCGTATCTACCGATGCAGTATTTGTGGAAGGGAAAGGCAGCTATAAGGAATTGGATCCTACCGGTTTGTTGCCTAAAGAAGCCCGGCTAGCAGTATATGTGAATGCTAAACATGAGGGAGAAAGATATGTTATGAATACTCATCCAAATCATGTAATAATTCGAACAGGTCCTTTGTATGGCGATATGAATAAATTAGACAATCGAACAGACCAAATAATAAAGAACATTAAAGATGATAAACCATTCCATGCGTGGGCAAATGTTTATAGATCCTTTGTGAATGTGGATGACTTATCTAATGCTATTTTAGAGCTAGCTAAAAATGATGTGACGGGAATATTACATGCTGGGCCGTTAAAGAAGGATAGCTATTATTCTTTTTACAAAAAACGTTTAGAGCAGCTGGGCTTGGATAGCCCACTTTTTCTTCCGAAAATGGTCTCGCAGGAGGAATCTCCTTATCTTTCCTTTGATACATCATTAAACACCGAAAAGATTCATCAACTGCTTTCAACTACTTTTCGAATCATTTAATTACATTAAGCTGAACGGTCATAAAAAATTTTATACGGTCATAACAAAACGAATTACTAAAAATCTACTTTTTTATCGTGCAGCAAACGTAACTACTTCTATTAAAAAGTGAAAAAATCACCACTAATACAAAAGACGCGTTATTCAGAAAGTGTATATAGGCTTATCGAATGAGTGAGGCTACATTAAACTCAATCGAAAAGCCTGTTTTTTATTCCATTGAAGGAAATTTTTTCTTTATGAGGAATATGACCCTTATCTATCAATGAAAATTAGAAGAGGGGGAAGGTTATGAGGAAAAAGTGGACAAGCCTAATGATGGCTTGGGTATTATTTGTAAGTTTACTTGGAATGGGACAGGTTGCTCAAGCAGAAGAACCGTTCGTTTTGACTTTGGATGAGTCTATTTCAAAAATTATTGATGAAAAACTGACAGGTGGAGAGGTGAGTATCGCGGTTATCGATCGGATGACTGGTGAGGCTGTGTATGACTATAATGGTCAAACTCCTGTCAAACCAGCTTCGAATATGAAACTAATCACCACTGCAGCAGCACTAGACATTCTTGGAGAAGATTATCGTTTTAAAACAAGCTTATATACTAGTGGTAAGCTGTCTAACGGAGTTCTCAAAGGGGATGTATATCTTCAGGGGCAAGGAGATCCTACTCTTATGGAGGAAGACTTAAGACAATTTGCGCAAGCTTTAAAAGCAAAAGGTATTCAATCTATTGATGGAAGAATTGTTGGTGATGACAAATGGTTCGATGATGATTTGTTAACTCCAGGTATATGGGAAGGTGATGAATCGTATTACTATGCAGCTCCAATTTCTGCATTGACTACATCACCAAATGCTGACTATGATTCTGGAACAATTATCATAGATGTAAGTGGTTCGGCTATCGGAAATGCTCCTTTAGTAAAAGCAACTCCTTATCTTGGAGATTTAGAAATAGTCAATCAAGCTCAAACCGTTGCGGCGGGTCAAAGCAACACCATTACCATTGAGAGATCTTATAGAACAAATCAAATCATCATAAATGGTAACCTACCGATTGATAAAACCAAAAGAGAATGGGTAACGATGCTTCACCCTACTACTCATACGCTCACAATGTTTCAAGAAATACTAGAAGAAGAAGGTATAGAGTACAAAAAAGAAAAACTTTTTAGAGCAGCAACTCCTAAAAGTGCTACTCTCATCTCGGTGAAAGAATCTATGCCATTGAAGGAATTACTTATTCCTTTTATGAAGCTAAGTAATAATGGAATTGCTGACATTTTAGTAAAAACGATGGGTAAAGTAGAGGGACATCATGGAAGCACGAAGGCAGGTTTAAAGGTAATTGAGCAATACGGCAAGTCCATCCAATTAAATATGAATGACTGGAAGTTTGAGGACGGGTCCGGAATGTCTCATGCAAACTCGGTCTCTAGCTTTGCTATTAGTGACTTGCTATATAAAGTGCAAGGGGAAGATTGGTTCAATACTTATTTTAATAGTCTTCCTATAGCTGCACATCCTGAAAGAATGGTAGGAGGTACATTAAGAAATCGATTGAAGGATTCGCTCACTTCAGGTAAGGTTTTTGCCAAAACTGGATCTTTAACTGGAGTTAGTACACTTAGTGGTTATTTAGAAGGCAGTAGCGGTCAACAATATATATTCAGCGTATTAGTACAAAACAAATCCGGTGTAGTGACTGCAATAGATGAAATTGTAAAGGAAATGGCTAGGGAATTATAAATTATAACGGTGAAATAGAGAAGCTAGTAAACGAATGTTTGCTAGCTTCTTCTTTACTAAGGAATTAAGCTGAAAGAATGAGTGAAATCTGAAAAAGTATTGATTTTTTAGAATTTTTAAAATATATTAATATAGTTACAGTACAAAAGGGGGAAAATTATGTGAGGAAGATTAATAGAAAGTTATTATGTGTGTTTTTACTTGTCTTAAGTATTTTGTTAGTTGCATGCAATCAAGAAGAAAAAACAGAAAGTAGTACACCAAAAGAGCCTGAAACTACTGAGGGAAAGGATTCTGGTGAGCTTGATGAGGCACAAGAGTTAAATTTAGTTGCAGGTGCTGAAATTCCATCGATGGATTCTGTTTTAGCGGACGATGCAGTTTCATTCAATTACTTAAACAATGTTATGGAAGGTCTTTACCGATTAAATCAAGAGAACATTGCAGTGCCTGCTATGGCTGAGGGAGAACCAGAAGTTTCAGAGGATGGATTGACCTATACGTTTAAATTACGAGATGCAAAATGGTCAAATGGTACTTCAGTTACTGCAAATGATTTTGTGTTTGCTTGGAGAAGAGCGATTGACCCAGACACAGGCAGCTCATATGGACCTTATATGATGCAGGGATTAATAAAAAATGCAACGCAAATTTCAATGGGTGAGATGAGCAAGGAAGAATTAGGTGTGGAAGCAATAGATGAGAAAACATTGAAGGTAACTCTAGAAAGACCAGTGCCTTATTTTAGTTCGTTAATGGCATTTGGAACTTTTTATCCTCAAAATGAAGAGTATGTAACAGAGATGGGAAGTTCATATTCTTCTAATTCTGATAGTCTTATATACAACGGACCATTCGTATTGACTGAATGGGATGGGACAGGCTTATCTTGGTCACTAGAGAAAAATCCAAATTATTGGGATGCGGAAGTTGTTCAGTTAGACAAAATTAACGTGGACGTAATTAAAGAAACTGCTACATCTGTTAACCTATACGAGAATGGTGAAAAAGATCGTGTTGGTTTATCCGGTGAGTTTGCTCTTCAATATGCCGATCATGAAGAGGTGCTACAAGAGCTAAAACCGACAATATTCTATTTGAAGCTGAACCAAGAGCGTGATGGACAAAAGACTGCTCTTTCAAATGTGAAAATCCGTAAAGCAATCGCAATGTCCTTCAATAAAGAGGATTTGGCATCTGTGATATTAGCTAACGGCTCTATTCCAGGAGATTTCCTAGTTCCTAAAGGATTAACTTTTGATGAAAATCAACAGGATTTCCGTGAAATTAACGGGGATATGGCTAAGTACAATCCAGAAGAAGCTACTAAACTATTTGCAGAGGGAATGGCCGAGGAAGGATTGACGGAATTAGAATTAGAATTGGTCGGTAATGATGGTGAGCTAGCTCAAAATATGGATGAATATTTAAAAGCTCAGATGGAAGGTAATCTTAAAGGATTGACTGTCAAGCTTATACCAGTCACTTTCAATGTAAAATTAGATAAAGACGCAGCACAGGATTACGACATTCAAAGTACAGGCTGGGCACCTGACTTCCAGGATCCAATTACCTTCCTAGAATTGTTTGTCACGGGCTCACCACAAAACAATATGTCCTATTCAAACCCCGAGCTGGATAAGCTCATTGACCAAGCAAAAAATGAACTTGCATTGGAGCCAGAGGCACGTTGGGAAGCACTAGCTAAAGCAGAGAAAATTATAATGGAAGAAGATGCTCCAATTGCATCCATGTATCAATCAGGGCTTATGTCGCTACAAAAACCATATGTGCACGGAATCATATCTCATCCGTTTACAGGTGACTATAGCTATAAATGGGCTTATATTTCAGGAAAAGAATAAGAAACTAAGAGTGTCTATCCGTCCCTAGGATATTCACTCTTTTTTATTTAGAGGATTAAAACCTTAGTTTTCTACATAGTCTGCATATTTGCAAATTGGGGGGAGAATATAATAATATGGACTATTTACTTAAACTAATTAGGCAAAAAATAGGAAGGTGCCAAAGAGGGTGAACCAACTAGGTTTGCGGCCTCCGGAGACACTACCATATAGTCAGAAAGTTTATAAATGGAGACTTAAATATGCTTCTGCAATCATTGCCAAAAGCCCAGAAGATGAAGTATATATGGAAAAGAGAATAAGTAACGCAAATAAATTCTCCTTTCAAAATTTAGCGGATAACTTTTATACTTCTAAAAGCGATTTAATGGAGATTTTATTGTTAAAGTAGTAGGATTTAATAGATAAGTTAAGGAGGCAATATAATGGACAAACTTAAAGATAAGGTAATTATTGTTACTGGTGGCGCTGGAGGTATTGGACTTGGTATGTCCAAGGCGATGGCTAGAGAAGGAGCAATATTAGCAATCGTGGATGTTAACGAAGAGGCTGGACAAGCAGGTTTAAAAATACTTCAAGAAATCTCGCCTAAATCTATGTTTTTAAAAGCGAACTTAATGGATAGAGAAAATCTTCCATCTATAGTTACAGCTGTAGCAGAAAAATACGGAAGAATTGATGTTTTAGTAAATAATGCACATGCATCTAAACAGGTGACAATTGAAGAAACGACGCAAGCCGATCTTGACCTGTCATTTGGAACAGGATTTTACCCAACCTTCTATCTAATGCAGGCAGCACTCCCTTACTTAAAGGAATCTAAGGGAAATGTTATTAACTTTGCTTCTGGAGCAGGTTTAAATGGACACGAAACACAAGGTGCTTACGCTGCTGCCAAAGAAGCGATTCGTGGAATTTCCAGAGTAGCTGCCAATGAATGGGGTCGCTTCGGTATTAATGTAAACCTTATTTCCCCTATTGCAAACTCAGAAGGCGTACAAGCATGGGCGAAAGCACAACCAGAATATTATGAAGCCGTTCGCAGCAAAATTCCCCTTGGTCGCTTTGGTGATGTTGAAGAAGATATCGGTCGTGTAGCAGTATTTTTAGCAAGTGAGGATTCTCAATATATCACTGGCCAAACAATTATGGTTGATGGCGGATCTATAATGCTTCACTAAATAAATAAAGAAAGTCAGTGTGATAATTACGTCGCTCTGGCTTTTTTTGTTTATTAACAAGTGAATGGAAGCTCCGCAAGGTTCTCTTTCGTTTCTGCAAGGTTTACTCCACTCTTTATTCTATCCATTATAAAGAACAAGGAAATAGGAACAATTTGTAGAATTATACTAGGTGGCTAACAAAAATGCATAAAGGAGTAGACAAAATTGGAACTAAACGAAAATATACATAATTATAGATTTGATGAAAATGAATATGAATGTTTAAATGTGGAGCTATTTACTAATTCAAACGGTTTTCTATTAGATGTAAAAGAATGGACTATAAAAAATGATTGGTCTTTATCAACATTAGATAATGATTTCAAAGAAAACTTTCTAGCTAGCTTAGAAAAGTTCCAACCATACTTAGTTATTGCTGAAAATAGCAATACCGGAAATTTAATTACGATCTCCCAGACTACAAGTGAAATATATGAGCTTGAGCACGAAATCACGGAAAGAGTAGAAAAATATTTTGTAAATTCCTCATTAGATAGCTGGTTTTCTTGTTTGAAATGTTTTAAAAAGTACTGGCTTTTAATAATAGAAACAGAAAACGAAGAAAAGTTAAAATGCATCTTTAATGAACTAAAGGATAAATTAATGAAATTAGATGAAAGAGTACAGATAAATGAGGATAATTATAATAGACAATTTTGGAACTCCTTGTATCACGATAATTTAAACTTTTTCATTGAGAGACTTAGAGAAAAATAGATTATCTCGATAATATTTACTAATAAAGGAGGGAAATAATAAATGGAAAATCGATTATCTTTATTAGATCAAATTCGATCAATAGCTCAGCATGGTCTTCATTATGCTAATGATCCGTATGATAGAGATAGATATGAAATGCTACTCACCCTAGCAAGCAAAGAATATTCGGAAATTGTTGAAATTAAAGAAAGCATTATTAAAGATAAATTTTTAAAAGAGCTTGGACATGTAACGCCCAAGGTCGGAGTAAATGGTGTGATTTTTTCAGAAGATAGAAAAATTCTTTTAGAGCGTCGAGCAGATGATGGAACATGGGGCATTATTGGTGGTTGGTGCGAAGCTGGCGAAAGTCCTCAAGAATCTTTAAAAAGAGAATTTTTAGAGGAAACGGGTTTAACTGTAAAGGTTAATGAACTTATTGATATATTTACAAGAAAGCCTGGAAACCTTGGACAGCCACATACTTCCTATCACCCGCTTTTTGCTTGTGAAATTATGGGGGGGAAAATGCAAAAATCATTTGAGAGCTTAGAGCTGAAGTTTTTTCACTTTAATGAGGTGAAAAATTGGCACGGTGACCATTATGAAATGGCGAAGAGGGCATATGAATCGAGTATTAATAATGGGGAAATTATTTAATTGCAACGAATAACTAAACCAGCCTCATAAACAAGAGCGGTGAATGGATTGTAGTAAAATATCGGGGGATTGTCGTAAAGTAAAGCTCGATTGTAGTAAACGAGCGCTAGATTGTCGTAAAGTAGCTCCACAAACATGATCAGGAAATGGATTGTAGTAAAATATCGGTGGATTGTCGTAAAGTAGAGCCTCATTGTAGTAAACGAGCACTAGATTGTCGTAAATCAGCCTCACAATCAAGAGGTGTAAATGGATTGTAGTAAAATAATGAGGGATTGTCGTAAAGTAGAGCTCGATTGTAGTAAACGAGCGCTAGATTGTCGTAAACCAACCTCACAAACAATAGCGAGAAATGGATTGTAGTAAAATATTGAGAAATTGACGTAAAGTAGCGCCCCATTGTAGTAAACAAGCGTTAGATTGTCTTAATAGTCTTTAGGATTTGGATTCCAGTAATACTCCCATGTATTAGATAGTGAGGAATAGGTGAAAATTCACATAGATAAGCTTTAATTTCCCTATCAGAGGAAATGGCAAAGAACCAAAGAAAAAGAAGACTGAAGAACAGTCTTCTTTTGGAATTTATTTTAGGAAATTTGGGTCTTCATATTTTGGGTGTGGATAATCATAGAATCCTTTACCTGTTTGTATGCCAAGTCTGCCTTTATCGATTAGCTCTGTTTTAAAGTATTCTGCTATTTTAGCCTTTTGATCATTACCTGATTTGGCTTTTTCAACTGCTATATTATAAGGTGTGTTAAGCCCAATAATATCTAGAACGCCGAAGGGACCTCTCGATACTCCCATGCCAGCCATCCATGTCTTATCAACTGTTTCAGGGTCTGCAATACCATTAGCTACTAAATTTTGAGCAGCGTCTAAAAATGGTACTAATAAGGAATTTAAAATATATCCAGGTTGTTCTTTGTAAATAGGAAGAGCAATCATATTTATAGCTTTAGCAAATTCAATAATTTCTTCAAATACGCTAGCATCTGTTCTATCATGCTTCATAATCTCGGCTGTGTTGTTTACCCAAATTCTATTAGCGAAGTGCAAGTGAAGGAATTTTTCAGGGCGACCTGTAAATTCAACAAGCTGACTAGGAATCATTGTGGAAGAGTTAGATGCTAAAATTGTTTTTTCTGGTGCAATCTTTGCCAATTTTTCATATAATGCTTTTTTGATGTCTAAAACCTCAGGGACTGCTTCAATTACTAAATCAGCATCCTTAACTGCTTCAGCCAAATCAGTAAACAAAGTTAAACGTTCGTAAGCAGCATCAACTGCCTCTTGGGTAGTCCCTAAGTCTTCTTTATAATCTGCTTTCAATCCAGTTAGTCTTTCCTTGGCTCTCTCTAAAGCCTCATCATTAATATCATAAACGGAAACGTTAAATCCGTTAAAAGCAGTTTGAAATGCTATTTGACTTCCTAAAACTCCACTTCCAGCAACCATAACTTGTTTAATATCCAAACTATTCTCTCCTTCATACAGTCTAATAACTAATAGTTATTTTCTAAATTCTACGTAATATACATCTCAAATTCATACAATCAACTTTCTCAATTTTGCTTATCTAAAATATATCCCCTAATTAATTGGAAAATTTAAAGAATAAAGTATTTATCATTCTGTAGTCATGTTAAAATTAGATAAGAATCAATTTACCAATTTTAGGATTTATCGACTTTATTAAAGAAGAGGTGAGAACATATGGAACTACGAATGATAAGAGAAGATAATAATGAATCTAAAAAAAATATTAATGAACGATTGTATTATTTTAATCTTGCACACTTTCCGGAGGATTTAAGAGGTAGGTATGAAGAGGTTAACATTTTTTTAAAGGATGAAAATGATAATGTACTTGGAGGGATTTTGGGAGAAATCTGCTGGAATTGGCTAGAAATTCATGTTTTGATAATGGATGATTCGCTACGGAATAAAGGATTTGGTACAAAGTTGTTAATGGAAGCAGAGGAAATTGCTAAGGAACAAAAATGTGACTTTATCAAATTGGATACTTTAAGCTTTCAGGCGTTAGACTTTTATAAAAAACATGGGTATGAAGTATATGGAACTCTTCCTAACGTAGGTAGGGATTTTAACCATTATTACTTGAAAAAAGATTTATTGAATTAAAAGAGATAGGAGTAATTTAATGACCATGCAGAATATACATGCACTAGACATTTCATATTGTGAAACATTTTCGAGAAAAATAGATAAGCCTTGGGGAATACTATTTTATAATGAAAATCAGCCTAATTACTATGACGCAAATCATGCAAGGATAATGAATGCTTGTGAAGAGCCTCAAAAAGTAGTTGAAGAGACAACAAAATTCTATCAATCAAAAAATATTGTTCCTAGATTTTATATTTATGATTTAGTAAATCAGCAAAATTTACTTTCCGAATTAAAATTGAGAAATTTTAAATATGAAGAAATGATTAGCCCAGTTCAATTATGGGATAACAAAGAACTTAATATACCACCTAATCCTATGGTGACGATTGAAATAGTTACAGATGAAAACTATAAAGAAGCACTAAAGATAGAAGGTAGCATTAAAGAGTTCGGTGGCATTGAAGTAATGGAAAAAGTTTTTGAGGAGCAGTTTAATCATCCAGCTTTCACTCATTATCTTCTCCGTTACGATGGTATTGCCTGCTCCACTGCTTGTATCTTTGAAGATGGCAATCAAGCTAGAATGGAAAGTGTTGCTACATTAGAAGCCTTTAGAGGTAAAGGATTAATCGGTCAAATCATTGATTATATCCAGCAAGAGATAAAGAAAAAAGGGATAGAAATGCTTTGGGTTTTGCCGATAAATGAAGCTATAGAAAAGGTCTACCAAAAATATGGATTTGAAACAGTCGAAAAATACATATCAGGTCACGCGTTTTTAAGTGGGAAAAGCATTAAAGAAATTCAAGGATAAACCTAGGTAAATAGGAAATATAATATTATTGGCTTGGTTCATTTTAATGAGCTAAGCTTTTTGGACGGATTTTAGGCTTTCTGCAAGGTTTATGCTTGTTTCCGCAAGGTTCTCCCCGCTCTTTGCATGTTCTGTTTGTCTCCCACAATCCTTAGTGGGCAATTCGTATACAAGAATTGGTCACTAAAAAATTTCCAAGCTGTTTCTTTTGTTTGACTTTTCAGTTGACTTTTTTATTTCCAGATATTACAATACAATAAGGATTAACAAATCGTTAATCAAAAAATGAATTAAATCGTCTTCGAAAGGAGTGCTAGATATGTCTAACGAAGAAGCGTTAAAGCAATATAATATTAGTAAATATAAAACCCCTGATGGCTATACATCGGACATTGCGGTTTTTACCATCATTCCAGAAAACAAGGAAGAACACAAACCACCAAAAATGTCACTAAAACTTATGCTAATTCAGAGAGCGTTCCTCAATGCAGAGGGAGAGACAAATATAGAAGCGGGAAAATGGGCGCTTCCTGGAGGGTTTGTCCAAGAGGATGAAACAGCTTTGGAAGCTGCTAAAAGAGAGTTAGAGGAAGAAACCGGTGTAGCCGATGTACTGATTAAACATTTCGGGGTGTACGACAAACCTGGTAGAGACCCACGCGGATGGATTATTACGAACGCACACTATGCAATTGTTCCCATGGATTACCTTTCTAAAAGAAAAGCGGCAGATGACGCAGCAGAAGTTGAGTTATATTCCATTGATGAAGTATTAAACCTTAAGTTAGCTTTCGATCACCAGAATATTATTACAGATGCTATTCGAATAATCACTAATGATTTGCTTCAAACAACGGTGGCTAAAAACTTCTTGCCGAAAAATTTCACTTATTCGGAGCTGCAAGCGGTACTAGCAACGGTAACTGATGAACCAAGTATACTGAGCGAACAATCATTTGCTCGCAAGATTAAGACCCTTCCTTTCATTCAAAAAGTGCCAGGCAAAAAGACACAAAGGACTTCTAAGTCACCGGCGGCTCTATACGAATTTTTGGAGATGGATATTATAAAGTCAATTTATACGGCTAGGTATTAATTTTTTTAATATTTATGATTAACATTTTGTTTGTCAATAACATTAATTAGGAGGAAGTTAAAATGAAAGCACTTATTAACATTGATTACACAAATGATTTTGTTGCAATGGATGGAGCTTTAACATGTGGTAAACCAGGGCAAGAAATTGAGCAAGAAATTATACGCCTAACAGAATCTTTTCTTCAGGAAAATCATTACGTAGTATTTGCGATTGATCTACACAAGCAAGGAGATCCCTATCACCCCGAAACCAAATTATTTCCTGCCCACAATTTAGAAGGAACAGAGGGTCGTAAATTATATGGTGGACTGCAAGAGGTATATGAAAAGCATAAAAGTAGTAACCAAGTGTATTGGATGGACAAAACAAGATACTCTGCTTTCGCTGGGACAGATTTAGAAATAAAACTACGCGAAAGAGGGATTACTGAAGTTCATTTAGTAGGAGTATGTACCGATATTTGTGTGCTTCATACTGCTATGGACGCTTACAACAAAGGCTTTAAGATTGTCATCCACAAGGAGGCAGTTGCTAGCTTCAACCAAGTGGGACATGACTGGGCATTAGGGCATTTCCAAGGCTCTTTAGGAGCAGAAATTATTTAATCGAATTTAAAACTAGGAGGTTTTATTAAATGGAAAGGTTATATAATGACGATAGCTTGGCACTTCATACGGACCTTTATCAAATAAATATGGCACAAACGTATTGGAAAGATGGATTTCACAATCAAAAATCTGTGTTCGAAGTTTATTTTCGAAAGCTTCCCTTTGGTAACGGCTATGCTATTTTTGCCGGTCTAGAGCGAGTAATCCAATTTATAAACAACTTCCATTTTTCTGAGACAGATATCGATTATTTAAGAGAACAGGGCTATGAAGAGGAATATCTAAATTACTTAAAAGGTCTTCGATTCACTGGTACTTTGAGAAGTCTAAAAGAAGGAGAGCTGGTTTTTCCGAATGAACCCATTTTGCGCATAGAGGCTCCACTGGCAGAAGCTCAGCTGATTGAAACTCCAATTTTAAACATCATCAATTTTCAAACGCTTATTGCAACTAAGGCAGCACGAATCAAACAAGTAGTTGGAGATGATACAACTTTAGAATTTGGTACACGTCGTGCTCAAGAGATGGATGCGGCTATCTGGGGCACAAGAGCTGCTTATATTGCAGGTTTCAATGGGACATCTAATGTCAGAGCTGGAAAACTGTTTGGTATCCCTATTGCCGGTACCCACGCTCATTCATTGGTTCAGGCTTATATTGATGAATATTTAGCGTTCACCAAGTATGCCGAGAGTCATAAGGACTGTGTATTTTTAGTCGATACGTACGACACATTGAAGTCGGGTGTGCCGAATGCTATTCGAGTAGCAAAAGAGCAGGGGGACAAGATTAATTTTAAGGGTATTCGGTTAGACAGTGGCGACTTGGCCTATTTATCAAAAGAAGCAAGGAAGATGCTGGACGAAGCTGGGTTCAAAAACACAAAGATATCTGCCTCTAATGATTTAGACGAGGAAACCATTATGAACCTCAAAGCACAAGGTGCAAAAATAGATACATGGGGAATTGGAACAAAGCTAATCACTGCTTTCGACCAGCCTGCATTAGGGGCTGTTTATAAGCTTGTTTCTATAGAAGGAAAAGATGGGGAGATGGTGGACACTATCAAAATTAGTGCGAACCCAGAAAAGGTTTCGACCCCTGGCCTCAAAAAGGTTTACCGAATCATTAATCGAAACAATGGAAAATCAGAAGGTGACTATATCGCATTGGAAACAGAGGAACCTCAAAACGAGGAGAGATTAAAGATGTTCCATCCGGTCCATACATTTATCAGCAAATTTGTGACCAATTTCGAAGCAAGGGAATTGCATCATACGGTCTTTCAAAATGGAATTCTTGTTTACGATCTTCCTTCCATTCAAGAAATTCGAGAAAATGTTACCGAAAACTTGGAGCTGCTTTGGGATGAATATAAGCGCCCACTTAACCCGGAAGAATATCCAGTTGATTTGAGTCAAAAATGTTGGGATAACAAAATGACTCGAATTGCGGAGATTAAAGAGAAGACTCATAAAATGATGAAACAAAAAAATTAGATTTGCAGGAGGAAACAATATGGCTAGGATTGGAATCTATGGTTCATCCTTTGATCCCATCACGAATGTCCATTTATGGACGGCGAGTACAGTGGGACGTAGGTGTCGTTTGGATAAAGTAGTCTTTTTACCTTGCTCGCATAAGAGAAGGGACAAAGAGATGAATGTTGCAGATAGTCATCGTTGGAATATGATATTACTTGCTATCGAAAACAACGAAAATTTTGAAGCGGATGACTATGAGATGAAACAGGAAGCTTGGAATGCAAATACTTATGAAACGATGAAGCATTTCAAAGAAAAATATCCAAATGATGAAGTGTTTTTCATTATGGGAGCTGATTTACTGGTAGACATAGGCGCTGGTAAATGGCAAAGAGGAGAAGATCTTGTGAAGGAAAACAAATTTATCGTTATGGCAAGAGATGGAATCGATATGCTAAAAGTAATCAGCAAATCACCTATCTTAAGAAACAACGATGAAGGCTTTCACCTCATAGACAAAGGCCTAGCAATGGAAATCAGCTCTTCCTATATAAGAGATGAGTTTGCAATGGGTGGGGAGCCAAGATATCTTCTTCCAGATAATTGTTACCAGTACATTATAGATAATTTACTTTATCAAAGAGAATAGATAGAAGACGCCTGTATTATTGTAACAGGCGTCTTTTTAAGTTTAAGCAATGTATGACTGAGATGGCAACTAAAGCAATAGAGGAACTACAAGAAAGAGTAAAAGAGCTTGGAATGGATTCAATTGGATTAAGTGTATTTGGTAACAATAAAAATGCACAAAGACTTTATGAAAAAATGGGCTATACATCCTCATCAATAACCATGTATAAGTTGTTGTAACTTTATTTATAACTTATCTTATTCAACATAGAAATTTGCATTTATCACTAAGCAATAGTCGGAACAAATAAGAAAACCTCTTGTTTGATGTGCTCGGGGACCACCATCAAACCAAATCATCCCCGATATGATTAACTTGTTAGCATAGTCATACTAAAGATTTGCTTTCTCGGAAGACAAAACACCCCACATAGGGGGTGTTTGTTCAATCCTCTTTCGGTATATACAGCTTCACGTTGTAATAGCCTTCTAGGAAGTGAAGCGTCCCTTCAGGAGCAATGGCTTCCTCTAGGTACTGATAAGTTATATACGGTTCGGTCAATCCTTCGACACGCACACGCTCCACATTAAGACGAAGCTTTTCCCCATCTGGAATGTCCCCACCGCTCAGCTGATAGGAATACAGCTTGCGCGGAGGGTCAGTGAAGGAAACCATCTCAGCACGCATGGAATTAATTTCCTTGTACTCATCAATCTTTAGGGTCACCAGTGGAAATGTAAGGATATAGTTCTCTTCTACCTGTTCCTCCCAATCTGTGATATGTTCCTCCTCATAGGAGTCCACGATGACCCATAGGTAGAATCCGCCAAAAACGGTAGCAAGAAGGGTTATAAAGAACACCCCGACGAAGGCAAACAGACTGATCTTCCGAAACAAGAACCACATCAATATTAATGCTAGTACGATAAATGCTCCCCCGATGATTAACCAGCGCTCCGTAGAAGACAGGATAAGCGCCTCCTCGTAGGTACGTAACACATCTGCTTTTGTAATATCTTTTCCCCCTTTTTTTGTCCGTAAAGAGTAGCAACGTTTCTCCATCCTTCTCTATAAAGGATACCACGGAAAGAGGGGGGAAATCTAAAAAAGTTAAAATGATGGTTTTGTGTTATATTTTTACAAAATAAGTCATCAGGAACCTGAGCACTTACTTTCAATAATGCTCAAATGGGCGAAGGGACAGCCGATGCTCTGCTATCTCACTGGCGTCTGCATTTTCCTGAGCGTCCCTTGAAGCATGTGCAATCCCTCATGCAGGTATCGCTTAAATCTAAAGCTTAGGAATTATGTTAACTGCAACGGTTTTATTGTTTGTTTTCTCGTTTGAGTTACTCATTTTATAATATTTTATCATTAGATTGTTTAGTTCATTTTGGAAAAGCGTAAATTGCTCATCAGATAAGGCCAATTCTATTAATGAGAATGTGGCTGTATCTTCAACGTTTTCCTTATCCTCTAGTAAAGTTAAATAATTTTGATATTGGGATAGTAAAACCAATTGATAGTTGGAAATATAATTTAATTTTTGTTCCTTTGTAAGGCTCTTCCAATCTTCGTCATTTATACCTGCTGCCTCTTCTTCATTAAGAGCATAAAATTTTTCAATGACGGATCTTACCTTCCTTTCCTTGACGATCTTTATGATACTTTCATCCAACAAAATTTGAATATGGCGATATAAGGTTGCTTGTGGCACATCTTTAATAATGGCAATCATTTCTAATGTACTTACGCCTTCTTCTTTATTTTTCATTAGAGCTTGTAATATTTTCATTCTCACGGGGTGCATTATGACCTCTACTTTGTTACGCATAATTAGTTCCTCCTACAAGTTAGATGTGATGTTATCAATATTTAAAGAGTTTCATTCCTATAACAGAGAACATTATCAAAAAATATAAAATAAAATTTTAGAAATGTACAGTGAAAAAAGTTATTGAGTTTGGTTAATTCTTCTGTTATCGTTATCGATAATGATAACAGAATGGAGTGAAAAAATCATGCAATTACACTTTGGAATAAATGAAATTTCAGAAATTGATTGGGGATTCTTTTTGCCAATTATAATTCCTTTTTTTCTTGTAACACTTTTATTGATAATGATTGCCTTAATTGATTTATATCGTCATAGATCCACGAGACAAAATGTGTTTCTTTGGACATTGTTAATAATCTTCTTTAATACTATTGGACCTATTTTATATTTTGTGATTGGCAGAAGGGACGTAAATGAACATGCGATTAGAAATAAATAATATTACTAAAAGGTTTAAACATAAAACGGCTGTTCATCATTTTTCAATGGAGATGGATTCAAACGAATGTGTAGGTCTAATCGGTCCAAACGGTGCTGGTAAGTCTACCCTAATACAAATCATTGCAGATATTCTAAATGCTGATGAAGGTAATATTTTGCTAGATGGAAAAAAAATCTCTACAAAAAAAAATCAGATTGGTTATTTACCGCAGTATCCAAATTTTTTCTCATGGATGACTGCTTATGAAACCTTACTATTTATGGGGACATTATCAGGTATTGCTAAAAACATATTGCAACAAGATATTCCTCTTATTTTAGAAAAGGTAGGACTAGCAAATGAGTCTCAAACTAAGGTAGGGATATTTTCAGGTGGAATGAAGCAGCGGTTAGGTATTGCACAAGCCCTCCTACATAAGCCAACAATAATAATCATGGACGAACCTGTATCTGCACTCGACCCAATAGGGAGAAGAGAAGTTTTGAATTTGATGAAAGAAATAAAAAAGGATACGACAATATTATTATCCACACATATCCTGGGAGATGCAGAAGAAATCTGTGAACGATTTGTTGTCATAAAAAACGGTCAGAAAATTGAAGATGCAACAAAATCAGATTTACTAAATCGAAATCAGGAAAGCGCTATATACATAGCTATTCCAAAAGAAAATTTTAAATGGTTACAAAAAGTTGACCAGTTGCCTTATGTTAAGAAGATAGTCAGCTATGAAGACGGGTTTAAAATATTCGTAAATGAACCAGAAGTAAATGCTTCTCAATTATTACAATTTGGTTTGGATGAAAAAGTTTGTTTTACAAAATTTGAGATAGGGATGAAAGAGAGTCTTGAAGAAATCTTTTTATCATTGGTGGTGGATGTATGAATACGTTTATAGCATTAAGTAAAAAGGAAATCAATCAAATGATTAGCGAATATAAAATTATATGGCTACCAATAGTTTTTGTCCTGTTAGGGCTTACTCAGCCGATTATGATGTATTATTTGCCACTTATTTTAGAAACCCTTGGTGGAGTGGAGGGTATTATTATTGACCCTACAATGACAAAACCTATGGGTAGTGAAGTACTTGCTTCGACACTTAACTCACAGTTTGATCAGTTAGGGATTATTGTTCTGGTAGTTGCTGTAATGAGTGTGATTCAATCTGAGAAAGCAAATGGAATGCTGGCATTTATTTTGACGAGACCAGTTTCTATCTCCTCTTATATAGGAAGTAAAATATTCACCCATTATTTGTTGGCAGTTCTTTGTATTGCAATTGGTTACACCGTGTCCTACGGCTATACTGCTTACTTATTTACGCCGATTCCTATTTCGCAAATGATTTTAGCGTTTGTTCTATATAGTATTTGGGTGTTATTTGTCATTACATTTGTAGCCATGATGAGTACATTTTTTACTAGCCCTGCGTTTATCGCATTGATAAGTATTGTTTTTCTTTTAATAAGCCGTTTATGTGCAGGTTTACACCCAATAATAGATACTTTTAATCCGGCAAGTATGAGTCTTCGAGCTACAAGCATTCTTATAACAGGTGAACTGGGTGCTAGTTGGGCAATTGATATTATAGCAACACTCCTCATCATTTTTGTAATGATGACTATAATGCACTACTGGATTGCCAAAAAGAAATTTTAATAAATTAAGGAGAGTACAACAGTGAAGGAAGGTAGGCGTAGGTGCTAACTATTCTAAATTTAACCAAAAAGTTTGGTAAACAGGAAGTTTTAAAAGGCGTAGATTTACAAGTGAAAAAAGGAGGAATTTTAGGATTTGTTGGCGCTAATGGTGCTGGGAAGACAACTACATTACATTGTATCACGGGGTTGGAAGAGCAAGACGGTGGAAATATAGTGATAAATAATATACCGAAAACTCATGAAACAATATTTAAAAAGCAGTTTTATTTTATTCCGGATACAATTCATGTCTTTAAAAATATTTCTGCATACGATTGGATACATTTTGTTTTAAAGCTCTATGAAAAATTAGATGAAGAAAAGTTAGATTACTATATAAAGTCATTTGAAATGCAAAAGAGTATTTATAAACCAATGGGAACTTATTCCTATGGAATGCTTCACAAAATGGCATTGATAGCAGCTTTCACGATTAGTCCACCTATTATCATTATGGATGAACCGTTAAATGGTTTAGACCCTTTTGCTGTGCTTGTCTTTAAAAATTGCTTGAAGGATTATGTGGAGAATGGAGGAACCGTGATATTTTCTACTCATTTACTGGATGTTGCAGAGAAAATCTGCGAATCCATAGCATTTTTAAAAGAGGGTAGGATCGTATTGCATGAGTCTGTAGAGAGTTTGCTACTAGAAGGAAATTTAGAAACTACTTTTATGGAGATACAAGCAAATGAAGTTTAATTTTCAACTAGTGAGATTTTTTATTGCTTCGAGCTATTCAAAGCCCCAGCAGCTACCTATATATATTATGTTAATCATAGCTATATTTTATTTAGCTTCACAGTACCTAGGGGTTAATATAATGATTTACTTTTTAGGAACTTCTAAAGAATATTTGTTTTTCAATCTATTTATTTCCATGGCATTAACTTATCTATTGACAGCTTATTTTGCCGTTTCAGTTGTATTTAATCAGCGTGATTTTAATATCTTATCTAGTCTTCCTATTTCACCAAAACAAATAGTTAAAGCAAAAATTATAAGTGGGCTTGCTTTTCCTATAATTATAGTTGGAACGTTACAAATACCAATTTATTTATTATTGTTTTATAAATATGAGATATGGGAAATTGTCCGAGCGGTGATTATTCTAACTCTTATAAATGTAATGACAGCATTATTTATTTTATTTATATTGTCTATTTCGAACCGCTTTAGAAGACTATACTCAAGTTCCTTATTGTACTTCGTGACAAATACATTATTAGTCGTACTAATTGGAGTAAGCCCAATTATGTATTTCTTTGAAATAATAAATACTGATATAGTGAGTCTTCAATTCTCATCTATGTCCGACATAATCACTACTTTATCAAGTTCGCTTAAAATGTACTATAGTTTTTCAATTCAAGAGCCACTTATAAAAGTTATAGTAACTCCACTCTTATCCAAAGTTAGCATGATAGATTTTCTCGTTATAGTCAGTAGTCTAATGGTAATCTGCGTGCTCTTTTTCATCTCTACAGTAAAGAATACAGCAGTTAACTATTACAAAAATGGGTTGCTAGAAAATAGTGTAGAAAATATGCCTAAGGTTAAGATATACAAAACGGAAAATATTTGGTCATATTACTTACAAAGAGAGTGGTGGATTATTCAATCAGAGCCATATTTTAAATTGCAAGTGATTTTAAGTTTGTTTTTAGCTCCACTATTCACCTTTATCTTTCTCATTGTAGCTCAGATGGATTTATTGAAGACGGAGTGGCTAATCGACAAAGAACTTTATATATTTGGATATATGATTTTGTTTGTAAGCTGTGTGGACAATATTAGTGGTACGCCATATTCGAGAGAGGGAAAGAATTATGCTTTTAGTATTGTACTTCCTTTAGATCGCCGAAAGGTTTTTCTTTCAAAAGTTGCAACTTCCTCGTTTATTAGTATCGTTTCCGTTGTAATCAGCTATATTATTTACCTGTTGTTTGGAAAAGTCGATATTCTCAGCTTGTTGCTATTATTTATTACATTAGTCTTAATTATTTGTTATAACTTACTGTCTCCTATTCATGATATGCGACATCCGTTAGTAAACTGGAAAACACCATCAGAAGCTGTAAAATCGAATCCTAACGTTTTAATCAGCTTAGTATACGGTTCTCCAATATTAATATTTATTGCCATCTGTCATTTCTGTTTACTCGCGTTCAATGTTTCTCAATGGATAATGGCGATTATCATTGCACTCTTAACAGTAGCAATTACAATGTTCACATTTATAAAGGTAATGCGCTCTATTTAAATATGAAAGGAAGGAGAGAAATGAATGTAACTTTAGACCCGAGCAGCAAGATTCCTCTTTATCAACAGCTTGCTCAGCGACTCATATTAGAAATGGCTAAAGGAAATTTGAAAAATGGCGATCGATTACCATCTATTAGAGACTTGGCAATCCAAGCAAATATTAACCTACATACCGTTCATAAAAGCTACAAAGAACTTCAGAATAAAGGTTTGATAGTAGTGAAGCCTAAATCTAAAGCTTTTGTTTTCACTGGAAAATCAAGTCCTCCAAAAGAAAATAAACTGTATCATATCACTTCTAATCTTGAATCCCTTTTAGCAGAAGCATATGTAATAGGATTAGATAAAGAAGAGTTACAACAATTATTCAATCAAATCATTCAAAAATATTCTTTTTCATAACATATTTTTTTGTAAGTTTTATAGCAGAAAATAATCCCTATCCTTCTTATCGTTTTTAAGCGTTAAGACAGATAGGGATTTATTAATGAGTAAAGAGCTCATCTCAATGAATAAAAAAGTGGTTTCCCCTTTACATTGGTGGCAAAAAATAGCAAAACAGTCTCTAGTCATTGGACGTTAATCTACTATATAATATATGTACAAAAGATAAATTGGAACGGAGAAAATTTCTTGACACACATTCTGGTAGTAATAATGGCAGGGGCAATAAGTTTGTTTCTTAGCTTATATATACGAGTCAAAGCTAAGGATGCTCCAGGAGTAAAGCCGTATATTTTAGTTACATTACTGTCATCGATTTTCACTTTTGCTTATGCCTTTGAATTAGCAAGTACCTCTTTAAAGGAAATGAAGTTTTGGCTTGGTGTAGAATATCTTGCCATGCCTTTCATACCTGTATATGTTCTTTTTATGTGTTTAGAGTATGTAGGACGCAAAATAAAAACATGGAACTATGCTCTTTTCATCATTCCCATCACTACTATATTTATGATGCAAACGAATGACCTTCATCATCTTTATTATAAATCTATGAACATTAATAATGAAGGACCATTCCCATTGTTAAAGCTAGAATGGGGGCCTTGGTTTTATATTCACGCCGTTTTCCTATTTGTATGCTTAACTCTATCTGTCTTCGTATTGCTACGAGAATACCGTAAATCTTTATTTTTGTTTCGTATGCAAATATTATTGATGGTTGCAGGTTTTATTACCCCAATAATAGCGAATTATTTTTATTTAAACGACTGGAGCAAAGGTATTGATCTTGGTCCTATTTCTTTGAGTATCGCTTTTATTTTTCAAGGCGTGGCTCTTATATCCTTACAAATGTTCAATGTCGCTCCGATTGCTAGGGAGAGTGTATTTGAAAGTTTAAAGGAAGGAGTAATTGTTTTAAATCAAAATAAGGTGATAGTTGACTACAATAAGGCTGCATTATTTTTAATCCCTCAGTTGAGTAACCATCATATCGGTAAATCGATAGCAGATGTCATCGATGACCCTATACTGAAAGGAAAATTAGATGAGGAATTAGAGTTCGATTATACTAGCTTACTAGAGGATCGAGCTATTCACTTTCGGATTAATTTTACAGAAGTGAAGAATAAAAATGGAGTACAGGTTGGTAAGATTATTACCTTTATGAATGTTACGGAAAAAGTGCAAATGGAAGCGAAACTAAAACAATTAGCAAGCCTAGATGGCCTAACAAACGTGTTGAATCGAACATTTTTTATGAAAAAATCTGAAATGCTATTTGATGATTTAATGTTGGATGGAGGGAATATATCTATTGTAATGTTTGACATTGATTATTTTAAAAGGGTAAATGACACATATGGACACGAGGCTGGAGATATAGTCTTGACTAGAGTCACAAGTATAGTAAAGGAAAAATTACGTTCTGTAGACTATATGGGTCGTTATGGTGGAGAGGAGTTCATTATTTGTATGCCTGAAACTACATTAATGGAGGCCACTAATAGAGCGAATATAATTCGAAAAGCAGTTGCAGAAAGTTTAACGACTTTTAATAAAGTGGAAATTCAAGTGACATCAAGTTTTGGGGTATCCCATGCACTTTTGGAAGTAGGAGAGGAAAGTTACTCCATTCAACAATTAATAAGAGAAGCCGATCAAGCGTTATATGCTGCCAAGCATAAAGGTAGAAACTGTGTAGAGTTTTACAGTGCAGATGAACTTTTGCTGCAAATTTAATGAATATAACTTTTTAAAATTGAGTGCAAGTGAGTAAACAGATGATCTGTTTGCTCTTTTTTTCTTTGTAAAGAACTAAGCGCATATGTATTTATTTAAGCTATCGGAATAGGTTTTTATACAAAAAAATAAGTATAAAGACTTGTGTGAGATTAATACAAAAGATTTAAATGTACAGAAAACTAATGCTCCTTCTGAATTATTTTAAGAGAAAAGGCAATTTAACTCTTTACGTTTCTTTGGAATAAATGGAATATTATAACTAACGAAAGGTTACTAGAGGAGGAGAAAATATGTCTAGTGGTAGGGAAATATTGTATAATAAAGAGAACAGGCAATCCTTCCTTGTGCCCAGTATGTGGAGTGCTTGCCTATGAAAATATTAGACGTAGACTTACTTCAAGATGGGCTAAAACGAAATATGGCTATGCTGGAGCGCCTGAAAACCGAGACAGAGAATATAGAAAGAACAGTAAGCGGCTTAGTTGAAATGGACGAACTGTTAAAGGGAGAGGGAGGCTATGCTATCCGCGATTTCTATGCAGAATGTCACCTGCCCTTTCTACAATTCTTTCAGCTGTTTTCAGAAACCTACAGACAGAAGCTACAACAAATAGAGTCTGCACTACAATCACTGGAGCCAGATTCGGCTGGATACATAATGCAAGAATTTCTAGAGGGAGAGCTGGAGCAGGGTCTAACACTTATCGGTAACCTGACGGAAGCCCTCACGAATGAGGCTAACAGTATAATGGATAGTGTCAGTGATATCGTGTCCTTGCCGCATCTCGATGACAGTGCTGTCCAAGAGGGTGTCATTACTTCCAAAAAGAAGCGGGATGACACCGTTCAACAGTTGAATGAGTTCGATTACTCTCAGACAGTATCATTAAATCCTGTGGAACAAGATATCCAGACGATGGACACATGGCTAACGGATATAGAAGGAATGTTTCAAAGCGGTCTAACCGATGTCCATTTTCAGTCTAGTCATTGGGGGGTATTAGCTTCACGGAACACTTTGAAATTGGAATTAGAGGCACGTAATATTCAGGTTACAGGAAACACAATTGTACAAACAAAGAACCATGACTTGACTACCATGTTTTACACTTTTCTAACAGGCGCACTTCCGCTTCAATTTGGCTACGGAGGGCTTATCCAAAAAACCAATGCTTTATATGGTCCTAGTATTCTAGGTTTTGCCAGTCTGCCTATTCATACAAACAGTGTAGATATAAATAAAAACGTTCAAAATGAGACGAATGAATTGGACGAAATTTATGCGGCAATGTTACAAAGTAATCCAGAATTGGCCATTGATCATCCGTCTTCAGGCCAGACGTACACTGCTAATGAACCCATTACCTATGAGGGAATGAGGAAAGTGCTAGGAGGAAACGGGTCAGGAACGCCGGATGGATTGTTTGGAATGGGCCTAGGTTTGAAAATAGTGGGTGAAATAGTTGTAGAAGAATTCGTGTTAGATGATCTTTTCACCGTATTTGACCCAGATGCTTCGAGAAGAGAAAAAGGTGTAGCACTATTATCTCTTACACCAGTAGGAAAATTAAAAAAAGTAGCTGAAGGGGCAAAGGAAGGAAAGGATATTCTAGAGCATATCATCGAAGCTCAAAAAAAAGCCGATAAAGCAAAAGATACGTCAAAGGATGCTAATAAATCCGTGGGGGATGTTGAGGTTAAGGGTACGGATAGTTCTATCCAATATGCTGAATCTGGCGGAAGAAATATATCCCCAGAGCAGTTCTTCAAAGAAGAAGCTATTGCAGAAGAGATGTATGAAAAATTTAGGAATTTAGGAACAGAAGACGTGAATGCTATCGCTAAAAATACGGGCTTTTCTGTTGCTAGAGTACAAAGGATTAAAAATCATATTTTTAATAACTCCCATATAAAGGATCACGGATTTGGGAGATTTGATCCGGACTTCGAACTAGCTCAAGCATGGCAAAGATTGATTGATGGGAAACAAGTAGATTCTGATATACAATTGTTACATCACGAAATTTTCGAATCAAAATTTGAGAGTATATTCCAGACTAATTATAGAACAGCTCATGACAAAACAATAGAATCTGGAAGGCTTTGGAATTGGGAGAAAAACAATGAGGAGTGAAGATTCATGGCAGTTTTTATTTTAATGTTGAAGGAGTTTGAGGATGAAGAGAGGGTAGTATATCAATATGGACCGAATGAGGATTTAATGGGTCGAATTGAATATGATAAAAAAAATGAAGTAATCAACCAACTATCTCAAATTGATTCACAAGAGTTCGCTGATGAATTCTTCTTTAAGAGAGCAGGAAGACGTCTTTCAAGAATGATTATTAAAGAGAATCAAAATTTTGTTGATCGAACAACTATTGAATCTTGATACTTGCTTATGATTTTAGAAATTTTTAGCAAGAAATATAGCACAGAGTAAGAACCTTGATTGGCTTTTGCCTTTTAAGGTTTTTACTTTTAGATATTTGGGATTAAAAGTAAAATGAGTTTTGAATCAAAAACGAAAGGTATTTTTATTTTTCTCATTATTTAGATCAGTGAAGTTTTAGATAGGCTGTTTTTTATTAGAAACTTTTAAGATTACAACATAGGGTTCGGGTGAACTTAATAATGATTTAGCAAAAGCTTATCTGAGGGATATAGAGGCTAGAACTGTACGAAAGGTTAATAAAGAGCAGATTCATCTTATAAAAGAAGCCTTGAGAAACAAAACCTATGAAAAATTGACACCAAAAGAGACTGCTAAGCATAGAAGCAAATTTACATCGATCTTAAAAGATAAATTGATTGCAGAATGAGAAGAAAAAACAACCAAAAGTGGCCTTGATATACAGAAGAAGTGCTTTATAAGAATGGAGAGGTTGCTCGGAGTATCGGTCAACCGTATGATGCCCATCATATTTGAGGGTCCTCATGAGTGGTGAATCCAGCAAAATATCCTAACGAACACCAAGCAGGGATACATGGAAAGGGAGCTCCATCAGGTAAACTATTTCCAAGGAGGTAAAATAGCAAATGGCTGATTTTGAATTTATTAATGAGCTAGAAAATAAAATTTATAAGGTACCTGAAGATGATATTTTAAAAGCTGAACAAAGAATGGATATCAGTTTTCCAAATGATTTAAAACAGTTATATTTAGAAGTTGGTTATGGTTTTATTAAAGGTCAAAGTGCTAATGCAATAAATAGGATATTGGGACCAGGGGCTGTAGCAGATATTAGATTAAGAGAAGGTTTTTTTGAATTTGACCCAGATTTAGATGAAATTTTTAATGATGAAGATAAACTTATTTTCTTTGAAGTAAACGAGAGTGTTTATATTTCAATAGATTAACAATTAGTTAATAATCCAATATATTATTTCGATATTCAAATAGCTGAATCGTTAGAGGATTTTTTTAAAAAGTTTCTCAATAATAATGAATATTATATAGATTTAATTGAGGATTAGGCTTAATTGGAAGAAGAAGTAAAAACTAATTGACCTTGATTGGCTATGAAATGCCTTTCAAGGTTTTTTACTTTATTTGAATCAACTACTCTTAAATAGAGGAAAAGAAAATGATTTAATTGAAAATCGAAAGCTCATGATGGTTGTACCTTCAAGGAGTATCGTTATGATACTTGGCGGAACTAAATAAGTAAGAGAAATGGGCGAGATGATGACGAAAATTCTTCTATTGGTGCATTAATACATGAATACACTCATTATTTAGACGATATGAAACAAGGATTTCCTGGTATGAGTTATCATTTTCAAACAAAAAATAGGGTAAGAATGGAATTAAATGCATACATGAGAGAGGTAGAATTTGCCGAAAGTATAGGGCGTAGAGATATAGCGAATATGCTTTTTGAGAATTATATTGAAGAGAGGAGCTTATTAACTACTCATTTAAAATAAGAAAAAAGGAGAAGAATTTATGAATATAGTAGATAAAATTAATGAAGGAAGTTGTACAGCTGATGAGTTAGAAAAATTATTAGATGAACAAAATCCTATAATTTTATATCATGTTATGTCGGCTATTGGAAATTTTGGAGTATATAATGAAAATGTTATGAAAAAACTATATAATTTGTCTTTCAAAAGGGAAACAAAAGATAAGTTGTTGGGTTATTATAAAATTGGTGATTTAGCAATTGTAACTCTACAAAAGATTGGAAAAAATATTGATGAAATTTCTTCATATCAAATTTTAGATGACTTTGATCGAAAAGTGCTTTTGCAATTAGCAAAAGAGGTAGGGTGGTAAATATAGACTATGAAATTTTAAAAGGATCGTTGATTTAAAAGTAATAGTAAATCAGAGAACATATTCATAAATATTTTAAAATTTGTTGGAAAGAGGTTGTTAAGGCTTTATCAACTTGATGATAAAGGTGAAACTGCCTAGTGTTCTCAATAAATTGTTAAAAAGGTTAGTATGCCTCTTTAAAGATAATATTGATAAGAAATATGAAAAAATTTGTATTCTAATTTAAAACTAAAAAACTTGATGATAGTTTGAGGATGAATTGTATTTAACTTTTGAATCAGAGCATGTATAAAAATTATAAAAACCAAGTCTCGCCAAGAGTTAAAGAATACTATATGTAAAATATTTTTAATTCATATAATTTCAACTAGACAAGTTAGTTGAATAAAAAAACTACAGCTACCCCAAGCTTTAAGGGTTGGCTGTAGTTTTTATTCTTCCCCAAACATTAGTCAATTGCTATTAAATCAAGATATTTCCAATTACCATCTGAATCTTTTTCCAGCAAATAAGTAAAACTATATGCAATGCTTTCCTCTTGGTATGTTTCAACTTCATCATGAGTGACAAGTGCTATACCATCAATTATAAAATGAGTTTCAATACCTAGCGTCTCATACCTTAAGTCAAAGTCAATGAATGTACTTTCTATTTCTTTTTTGAGATTCAAGTAATCAGGATAATCTTTGCTATATAGACCAAATAGCAGCTCAACATTTTCTGCATTTGTATATTCTGTAGATATTTTAAAAAACTCTGTTATTTCTTTTTCTTGTGATAAGAAGTTTGAGTCCTTTCTAATTATTTCATAATAAATTGTATAAAGGTCCCCAGCAATTTCTTCATTTTTTATCATATCCTGCAGGCTGAAAAATGTAGCAACATTTGACTCTATTTTATATTGAGGAGCTTTATTAGCAATCAAGCTCTCTAAATTATTTAAATGAATCTTTGTAGAAATTACATATTTCGATGTTTGAAGAGCTTTTACACCTGGCTGTTTATATTTTGTAAGTATCGCCTCTCGTGTTGATTTTCCGTAAACATGATAAAGAATCTGAGCTTGTTTACGAATTTCCGTTGATAAATCATGGTATTTTTGTACAGTTACGTTAGATGTCGGGTCTGAAGAATATAGGTTGTTGTATTGATCTGTTAACCGCTCTATTTTCTTTCCAGAAGTAATGGCATCAATATATGAAGTAGCTCGGGAAAAGTGAATACCAGTATTATTGTGTAAGCGATTTTCAAATTTCTCTTTGTCTTTCCCATTATACTTCTCAATTTCAAAATAAGCTTTCCAGTAAGCATTTTTCGTTAAGTTAAAAACTTTCATATCTGGATTTTTAATTTCCTTCGTAAATTCATATGAAGTTTGCCACTTTAATTCACCTGCATGTTTCTCTGCAGTCTTCAACAAAGATTCAATTTTAGATACTGAAGTAGCTTCTGCATTGGCAAAAGGTACTTGTGTACTAGCGAAAATAATAATTGCTACTACAATAGATAATAATTTTTTCATAAATAGTCTCCAATTTTGATAAATAGTCTTATATTATATGTATAAGCTTTATAAAGTATATTATATAAAAATAATATTTACTATATTTACAATAAATATAGTTTCTTAAGTATAAAGTATCCTGATGATATAACCAGGATATAATACCTAAATTTATAAGTGTATTTAGAAATCCTTAGCTTTAAGAGAAAGAATATACACTTTTAATCCAGGGATTAATTTAATAAAATCTATTCGTAGAGTTTGGAAAATAGCTATGTAGCAGAGGTTTAAGTTATTTTTAAATAGTGTTTTTTATTTAAATGCTAGTATTCCAAATATGTTTTTAGGGTATGATGGAGGATATAAATGAATTCTACAAAGAATGAAAGTTCCATAAAATGAAAGTTAATAGAAAGTGTTATATATTATTTTTTGAATAACATTTCTTTTGTTTAGATGGTTTTTTTAATCATGCAATAATAGAGGAATACCGGGACTTAGGTATACTTAGGTTTATTTCATGTTTATATGCATCTCTTTTATTTCTACAAATATTAATATGTCGTATGAATCTGTTTATCCACCTAATCAGTTGGATAATAAGTTTGTTAGTTTTGGTACTTATTTTTTATATAGTTCGTGAAATATAACCTTTAATGAGGAATGGAGAATTTTATAATATAAACAAGGGGTATTATAGAAGAGTATTTCGTATATCTTAAATCAGAGTCAAACATGTTACTACGAGTAAGATAAGTATTGAGATAGGGGATCAATATGTACACCGATTCAGAAATAAAACGATTATTTACAACAGGAGAATTCGCAAAGCTTTGTCATGTGAAGAAACAGACATTATTTCATTATGATGACATTGGGCTACTTTCGCCTGAGGTGAAATTGAAAAACGGTTATCGTTACTATTCATATGATCAATTTGAGTTATTTCATATAATTAATTTATTTAAGGAATTAGATATTCCACTTAGTGAAATTAAAACGCTTGTACATCAAAAAAATCCTAAAGAAACTGTTAATGTCTTAAAAAATAAATCAATAGAGATTGAGGACAAAATAAAACAACTAACATACTTACAAAAGATGCTGGAAGTGAAAATCAATCTTGCAGAGCAGGCGCTTGAAAAAGATTCAGTCAGTATCACTATTCAATACCTTGATGAAGAGCGCTATATGTTAAGTGAAAATATACTGAATTTAAGTGAACGTAAATTCATTGCGAAATTATCGGAATTTATCCATCACATACAATCCAAGCATTTAGATTTGGGCTACCCTCTAGGCGCAATTTTGCAAAAGCAACAGATTTTAGAGAAAGATTTTTATCATTATAGTCACGTCTATATGAAAGTGAGTGAATATACAAAAGAGGACAATATTCATAAACGACCAGGTGGCTATTATGTGATTGGATATCAGATTGGTGATACAGCTGAAGAAACTTATGCAGGCTTAAAAGAAGCTGCTGAGCAAAATGGCTATGATATAGGGTCTAATGCATATGAGGAATACGTATTTGATGGCATATTTTTCGGTGAGAAAAAAGTGCAGGTGACTAAAATATGTTTACAATTAATAGAAAAACAAAAACAAAATTAGCAGGTGTCTTGTTGTGAATTCAACAGGACACCTTTTGTTTAAGTGGAAAATAGAAGAGTTTCCTTAACTATACGGTTACCGAATAGGTTAAGTTTAAGGGGAAGGCAATATAAAAGAAGGGTTTTGACATTATGTTCACAGAAATTCGTGACATTACAGATTCAAATAAGCAAGAAATTTTAGGTTTACACATAGCAGATGAACAGGAAGGATTTATTGAAACGGTAGTTCAATGCTTAAATGAAGCAAAAGAGGATCCGAGGTTTATTCCAGTCGGTTTATATAAAGAAAATGTACCAATAGGATTTGCGATGTATGGTCCATTTCAATACCCAGATGGTATGAGAGTATGGCTAGACCGCTTTTTTATCGATGAACATTATCAAGGAAAGGGCTATGGCCGCTATTACTTCAAGTTACTCATTTCATTTCTAGCCGATAAATATTCATGTGAGCGAATTTATTTAAGTGTTTATGAAAATAACCTTGTAGCAATTAAAATGTATGAAAAGTTTGGTTTTAAATTTAATGGAGAACTTGATGTACAAGGAGAAAAAGTAATGGTATTGAATTTGAAAAATATGCAATGGTAATGCCTCGATTCACTTCTCTAAGAAGAATTACTTTAGAAAATGCTCACCAGTAACAGTTATGACTGATGAGCATTTTTTTCTTTAACACTTTATAAATGGAATCGTGTTTGTGACATATCCCTCTTTTCTTCGTAATATAAGTAAATGAAAAATAATACGGAGGGTTTTAATGATGAAGAAGGTACTAATATTTACTGATATGGGAATCGATGATTCTATTGCATTATATTACGCTCATTTAAATAAGGATATTGAAATTATTGGTGTAGTTGTAGATTATGGTAATGTATCCAGACAAAAAGCGTTAATAAACAGTCAGTATTTATTTCAAGTTTTTAATCTTTCCAAGGATATCCCTATCATTCGTGGAGCGGAATTCCCTTTGACCGGGGAACAGCCATCTTACTATCCTGAAATACACGGTCCGCATGGTCTTGGTCCCATAACGCCAAATCAAGTTCAAGGAATTTCTGTAGGTCAATTTTTAGAAATAGAGCATTTAATAGAAAAATATGAAAATGAGTTAATAATCGTTAATATGGGACGCCTTACTTCACTTGCTACGTTGTTTATTCTTAACAATTGCCTAATGAAGAAAGTGAAGGAATACTATATAATGGGTGGCGCATTTTATGTTCCTGGAAATGTGACATCTTACGCAGAGGCTAATTTTCATGCTGATCCTTTAGCTGTAGAAATCGTTCTTTCTAATGCTCAAAACACTACGTTGCTCCCATTAAACGCAACTAGTAAAGCTATCATAACGCCACAAATGATTAATTATATAGACTACTTTGATAAAAGCAGAGTTCTCAAACCACTTTTGAAGTTCTATAACAGGGTTTATATGACGCGAGATCCTCATCTTAAAGGAAGTCCCTTACATGACGTATTGACCCTTATGGCATTCACACACCCAGAATTTTTTTCGTTTTTCTCGTATCCAATACAAATTGAAAAACGTTTAGAAATTGCTTCAAGAGGACAAAGTATATTGGATACAAGCTTTAGTGACAAAAGAAAACATCGCGTAGCACTAGATTTAAACTATCGCAAATTTTTTAATCACTTTCTCTTAATCATGTCAGGTAAACAAGAAGAGTATAATACAATTTGAATTAAATTGTTCATTTATTCGAATACACCATTTCTCACTAGTTCAAAGTCAACTTTAACATTTACTTTCATAGTTTTAAACAACTCATGCCACTTTTCATTGGTAAGCTTGGAATTTCTTACTGAGCTTCTATACCATTCACCAAATCCAAAAACATCGGATTCATATTTTTGACCGATAGAAATTACTCTTGATATTTCTCTTTTTAGGTTATTACTAATACCTTTTTCAAGCTCGTCTACTATTTTGGGGTTGCCTACATCGATGTCTGATCGAAGCTCCAATAACCTTCCCTTAATGGTAATGTTTAAGTCGAATTCAGGAGTTGTCGAATTGACTAATTTCAATTTTCTGTCGGTCTTTACGGTATCAAATGCTAAAGGAATCTCATCAAAAGGATTTTTCATTAATGAAGGGGAGATATCTTCTTCTTTTAGTTTGGTTTGAAAGTTTCCATGTTTATAATTATCTCTGATTATTTTTACAAAAAAGCTATCTTCAGCGGAAAGCCTGCCTGACATATTACCATCTTCGAAAAGAGCAATGCCAGATATTTCAACAAATTCTTCCTCTCTTTTAATAATTGGCATAACAATGTTTCTGCCAGCTGAGTAATAATCACGTGCTACTACATGGAGAGTTGATGAAATCATGTACTCAGATTCAATGTTTTGTTCTAATAATCTGTATATATGTTGTCCAATATCTTCAATGTTTTCATATTTATATTCAAGTAAGGATGACATTGGTCCTTCAACTACTGCCATGTAGACCCCATTGCTAACACTAGCGTTTTCTAAATGGGCATCAATAAAGTAATGAATATCATCCTTAGCTATCTCTTCACTGAAAAGAATAACTCTCATCTGTCCTACCATAATTTTTTTAGAGAGCTTTCGATTTGTTTTTACACGAGCACCTTTACTTGTTGCTTCCTCTGCCGTGACAACCTCCACATTACTTTGAAATTCTGGACTCACTTCACGAATAACTGCTGTAGTTTTAATATTTTCTTCTTCACTACCGATATCATAGCCAACTAAAGTGGTTAATCCGATTCTATCAAGAATATTTGTCTCTGCACACCCGGCCAAAATAATGCATAGAAAAAGTGTTATTAAATAGAAGCTCAACTTTTTCATTCTTCCTGCTCCTTTTTAGTTGTGAATTTCTTTTTCACCACAGCGACTAAGTATAAGAAAATAGGGTAGACAAAGACAATATAAAATGCGTATTTGGCAAATTCGTTGTTAAAGGTATTGATTTGAATTCTGCTTTGAACAACTAAAGTACCTATTAAAGCAACAAAGGAGAATAGCCATACGAATTTATTTCCGCTAATTTTTACAATTCGTGTTGTCGCTCTATAAGCTGCCCATACGTAAAAACATAGGTTTGGTATAATAATCAGCATCCAGTAACAAACAGCAACATACTCAAATCTTTCAACAAACGGAAAACTTATGAAGCTAAATAAGGTTAAAGTCGCCCAAACTGTTTTAAGTAACTTTCCTTCACTATAATAAGTAATCGAAATCAACATAATAGAAAGATAAACCAATGTAGTAGCTAATAAAGCAAGGTGAGCATGCTTCTTCACCTTTTCTTTTTCCTTTATGTAAGGGTAAATACTATAAAGAATTTCGAAGCCAATAATAGTGAAAGTCATTGAATGAGCTCCTTTTAAAATAGAGCTTATTTTTGTTTCTAAAATAGGCAAGAGGTTAGCAGCTGTTGAATATTCAAGAGGAATTGTTAAAATTGGAAGTAGCCACAAAGACAATATGACGCTAAAAAAAGAAACCCCCACAATTACACGGAGCCCACCTGTAAAAGCATAAATCACGATTAACAACAATGAAGAAGAAATAAACCATGTACTTAAACCGGGGAATATCCATGTTTGGATTACTTCAATGTAGTTGCGTAATATAGAAAAGAAGGCAAAGCTACAATATATAAGATAGGTAGCATTCAATAAACTTCCTATCAATTTTCCATACACATCTTGATGGATACCATATAGGTCATCGGAACCGTATAACTCTAAAGTTTTTATCATAAAAAAAACAACAATATGTGTGGCAAGTCCTGCAATAATTATTGAGATCCAAGCGTCATGTTTAGCATCTTGATACACAACACGCTGAAATCCTTGTACCCCAACACCTATTTGAGCACTATGAATCACAAAGAAAAGTAAAAAAGCATTAAGCATTTCATTTTGGCTAATTTTTATGGAACTTTTCATTATTTCACCTTTTTTCAGGTTTTATAGGCTCTGTATCATATTTTTTCTTATTTTTTGCTTTAGTACTGGTAGGTCTTTTGCTTGTTAATGGTAAAGGCATTCTGATAATACTATTACTCCAGTCTTTTAGACGAGGAGGATAAAATGGAGCGGTATAAGGAGTCCCCATACTGGATTGTCTTAAAAGATGAATAAGGATAAAACAAAAAGCAAGCATAACGCCAAAAAATCCCCAGAATCCTGCTAAAATTATGATTGGAAATCTAAGGACCCTAATTACATTTCCCATCATGTAACTAGGAGTTGTAAAAGAGGCTAATGCACTTAAAGCAATAATAATTATTAATATATTGCTGGTAATTCCCGCTTGCACAGCTGCAGTCCCAATTACAATACCTCCAACGATACCAATAGTTTGGCCGATCTTTGTCGGCAATCGACCGCCGGCCTCTCGTAATAATTCAATAATGATTTCTAACAATAATGCTTCAAATACTGGGGGGAAAGGCACCAAAGCCCTTGATTCACTAAGTGGTACTAAAAATGCTTGCGGGATAACTTCATAATGAAAAGTCAATGCAGCAACGTATATGGGTGTCAAAAAAATAGATAATACTACAGCACTAAACCTTAATAATCGAAGAAAGGTTGCTATTTGCCATCTAAGATTTTGATCCTCTCTACTTTGAAAAAATTCTATAAAAGATTGGGGGCAAATGATTGCCATGGAACTACCATCAACAATTACTCCCACTTTTCCGTTTAATAGGGAATCGCAAAACCTATCAGGTCTCTCAGTAAGAAGAAACTGAGGAAAGATTGACATAGAGTTATCATCAATCATTTGTGTAAGAGCGGCACTATCTATCAATGCATCAAGTTTGAGGCTCGTAATTCTCTGTCTTAACGAGTTGACTATTTCTTCTGAGGCGATTCCGTTCATGTACAATAAAGTAACTGATGTGTTTGTTAGTTTGCCAACTTTGAATTTTTCTAAACTTAGATCGGGACTTATTATGTATCTACGTACAAGAGAAATATTCGTTGAAATGCTCTCATTGAACCCAACCTGAGAGCCAATTACTTGAGATTCGTTTTCTGGTGCCGACAAACTACGCGACTCATTTTTAGAGATGCTTGCTAGAACAACTTGAGAGTTCCCTTCCACATGAATCAATACTGTTCCATTTACCATTGATTGAATTGCTTCATCTAGGAGATCTGACAAGTCTATTTCAGGTATGGATAGATTAGCTTTAATGCACTCTGGAGAATCATAACTTTTTTGTTGCAACTCTCGCAGGATATGCTCATTTAAGGTCTGTCCATCCACAAGATTATCAATATAAATAATAACAAGATTAGGAGTAATGTCTCTTACAATCAAATCTGATGGATTGTTTGTTAACTCCCTTATTTCTTTTATAAATAAACTGTTTGAGGCAGAAATAGTTTTTTGCGTGGATTCCGTTTCTTTCCCTTTTTCGACTGAAGGAAGATTTTTAAAGAAAGACAGTTTAAATTTTTTTATAGCGGGTGCAATCGCAACAATAAAGCAATTAAGTTACAATTCTCCGATATTAATATCATTTATACCAACAGCACTAGTGTTAATTATTTATTTTACATGGAAGAGAAAGTGGACTTATTTTGGTTTCAAACGAGAATTGACAAGAACAAATTGGATACCCTATTTACCACTACTTGTTATTTTAATCGTATTATGTTTACAAGGCTTTAGTTCACAACCTCTTAAAACAATTGTTTTCTATGTTGGCTTTGCTATTTTAGTTGGCTTTGTGGAAGAAAGTATTTACCGAGGAATAATGATTAAAATATTACTACCACTAGGTATCCTTCCGGCTATTCTGACTTCGAGTATCTTATTTTCTGTCACACACATGCTTAACTTGTTATCTGGACAGAGTATGGGGCAAACTGGACTTCAATTGGTATATTCTTTATTAATAGGTATTGTGCTAGCGCAATTATTTATTAGAACAGGAAATATTTATCCGTTAATTCTTTTTCATGGCCTTCATAATCTAATTCAATTTCTAGGTAGCGGAGGATCCAGTGCAATTCTTGATACGACAGTAATTATTATTTTAGTTGTAACTGCTATTTCGTTAGCATTATCTATGCGTAAAAAATTAGAAACAAAATTTGAACTCATTAGTGAATGAATTATAAATAATATTTAGCACATGCACTAATCTCTAAACTGAACCTCAAATAGTGGACACATGAAAAGTGGACCTATTCGGGGTTTTTGTGTTGTTTAGAAGGCAAATCTCGTTATACTATCATTAATAATTATGCGGTAACAGTATCTCAGGGTGGGCACTGCAAATACGCATTAAGTCCTAAACGACTTACACCTGGGTGATGAGGAGTACAATTTAGGACAATGCTAAAGAGAGAACAGTAGAAAACTTTGGAGCAATAACTTAGATTAAGGATAAAATACTATCTTCAAAAACTAAAGTAATAGAAATAACTGAAAAGACTGCCCCACGTCCAGTAAAACAATGAGACTTTATAATATTCAATATCATTATAAATAAAAATTCGTAGGCGAGCTTCTCTTATTTACTCAGATAACAAATGCTAGTGTTTAGGATTTAGTATTGCAAACATTTGATGATCTTCCCAGCTTCCGTTAATTTCAACACTTTTTTTTGCTAATCCTTCATTGTGGAAACCAGCTTTTTCTAAAACACGAATAGAACCAATGTTGTCCGGCATTACACCAGCTTCTATTCGATGTAAGTTTAGTTTTTCAAAAGCGTGTTCTATAACCAGATTAGTAGCTTCTGTAGTGTAACCTCTACCATTATGTTCTTGGTCTAAGGAATAGCCCAAAAGTGCGCTCTGACGTGGCCCACGGAAAACTTGAAATAATGAGATAGATCCAATAAGAACATCACCGTCGATTTTAAATATACCAAATTGATATCCGATATCCTTTTTTATATTTTCTGCCCATTTTTCAATTAATTCTTTTTGAGTTTCTATAGTCCAGTAATTTTCTGGAAGTGATACAGAATAGTTTTGTTGAAAAGCTCGATTTCTCTTTTCTAAATTTAGTAATTCTTCAGCATCTGAGAGTATAAATGGACGTATATATACATTTAAAGGTTTTGACATCTAATCTTCCTTTCTGTAAGAAATAAACAAAATAAATTATACCATAATGGAAAAAGAAGTAAGACTAATTAACTGATAAGATTTTTTAGTTGTTATGAATTAGTCACTTAAATGTTTGGCTTAGTTGATTTATTTATAGGAGAATTAAAATCTTTAGCTGCTATAACAAAGCTAGAAAATGCGAATGAAGTAAATCAAAGACAGACTACGAGTATTTAAAGAGAGTCGTGATCCACCAATCTTATTAAATAAAGTAAATAAATTAGTTTATTTGTGCATGGAGTTAGTATGTAAAATATTTACTTACGTATATAAACTAATAATATAATGTGTTTAATAGAAGAGGTGTTTTTTTGAAATCCCACAAAATAATAATACTAATAATGTCTGTAATATCTATATTTTTAATATCTATATTTTTAATGTTTATATATTTATTATTCTTTTATGATGATTCACCAGACGAGTATAAAAAATATGATAGAGGAGTTACTATAGAGGTAAATAATATGAGTAATCAGACTTTGCCTGAACTTAATTTTTTATATACTGACGATATTGAAGTAGGAACAATAAAGGACTTAAAACCAGGGGAAACTATAAAATTGAGTGGGAGTAGTAAGGAGATAAAATTTAGTGATGTAAGTTTATATTTGAATTATTGTATTAATAATGGTGAAAAAAAAGTAGATAGTTTAGCATATATGTATTATAAAAAACCTTACAAAGTTGTTGTTATTATAAATGTTATTGGCATAGACCAAAATGGATTGTTAGAGTATGAGTGGAAAGGTTATAACGATTGGTCCAAATTCGGCCCGGAAATAATGAAGTAGAATGATAGTAACAAATAGTCCTGCTCACTTGAAACGTGGGTGGGGCTTTTTTTATATACTTTTTCATGTACAATAATATAAATGGTATAATTTTCTATTTAAAATAATGTGTCGTGTTTGCTGAAGAAGGTAAAATGTTTTTCTACAATGAAAATAAATAATTAGGAGAATTCAAATGAGAAGATTTTTTCTGTTATTGTTAGCGTCGGTAGTTCTTATGGGATGTACTCAAAATGCGGTAGATGAAGCAAGTTCAAGGTATTTAGAAGGAATAATAATATTTGATGATAAACACTATAATTTGATACATGGATACTATAATTACAAGGATGAAGAGGTAGAAATAAATAAATTGGACCCTTTTTCTCCAATGGAGGCAGCAGATCAATTTGATACTTTAGCTGTCGCTAAGGAGAGTAAAATAGAGATCTTACTTGAAGATAAAGCATCTCATATCACCGTTCATCAGTGGAATGAAAATGGGCTTATTGAGGAAGTCAAATTAAACGAGAATATATTGATGGTTCCAACAGAGGAAGGCTACTATATATATGAAGTAGTAGGAAAATGGAAAAATGGTGAAACTACTTTAGTTTTTGATATTGATGTTAAATAAAAAGTTGTGAAGTTTCTTAAAATCGATGTGCTTTTGTTAAGTATGACCAGCATTAATATTAAGATGCTTTAGTGCCTTAAGAAAATGGAAGGGAATGAACGTTGTGATTCACTTTGCAGAATTAGGAATTTTTTTAATCCAATACTCGCGATAATAATATGTGTAAATTTAGTTAGTATTTCTACTAATACTATAATTGTAAGTTTATCGTTAGCCTACATCGTCTTTACTATTACAATACTTGCTAGCTTCTAAGGTATTGGTGAACTAACGAAGAATTGCGTAAACCTTTCAGAGATGAGTTCAAACCTTGCGGAGACGAGGATAAACCTTGCAAAGATGGTTCTAACCTTGCGCAAAAGGAATCCAATGTTGCAGAGAAGCCGTAGAAACTTGCAGACCTTGCGGAGACGAGCGTAAACCTTGCGGAGATTAGTTCAAACCTTGCACAAAAGGATTCCAAAGTTGCAGAGATTCGGCAGAACCTTGCCCAATCGTTTGGGATGAATTTGTATATCCACAATGCTAAATCCTTTATAAGATATTATGTTTCAAAAAGCTTTTATCTTTATTTTCGACAATGAATTACAAAGTCCAAGCAGTGCTATTTTTAATTTTAAAAGTTGGCGTACTTTATTCATTTAGTGAGTTGTGTACTAGTAGGAAGTCTTATAGTTTTGTTTAAAATAAGTTGTATTTCGTAAAATTTATGAAATCATTAAGTAAATTCATTTGATGTGTCAACATTATAGGAGGGATATTTAAATGAAAAAATTGTGCTTACTATTTATTAAATTATTAGTAGTTGGAGGATACTCAGATAAAGAGGAAATAGGTCAATTAACTAATAAATATGAGAACAGCTTGATGAGAATCAAAAGGTAATACAAGAGCAACAAAAAGCAATTAAGGATTTGAAAGACGAGATTTAGACATATAAACTAGTTCCACCCACTGACTATAGAACGACCTTACAGGAAACTGATCGTGAGGCTAGGAATATAATACGACTTATCTCAGAAGGCAAATTTGAAGAATTGAAGAGGGAATATAGTGTTGAATTTGAAATTAAAGATGATGCAATAGATTTTGGTGTTCCACAAAACAATCAACCATTTCCAATTGAATTGGCTTCAAATTACATGTATATTGCGAATTTTATTATAGGTACAGATGGAATGGATATAAGCTATTTTTATTTCTAGTCCATACAGTGATAGATACGAATTAATTCATATGTCATTTGAGAAAGACATGAAATTTAAATATATATTTGTAGGAGATGCCTAAATAATCTCACAGAGTTAGTAAATGAAACAGATAAATTGGGATTAACTGAAATAATCTCCTTAACTTCAATTGAAAAATTAAGATAGACTGGACATGATAGCTTTTATCTAGATGTAAAACCACTTCGCGAAGTTTGGAATTTTTAAATTATAACTGCTCATATTAAACAATCATGCCCAAGTACAGAATAACCACTAAACACCCATTCCTTCAAAATGGGTTTCCTCACCATTTTTAAAAACTTTCAGGTACTCATAGTCCCCTTTGAAATTTAATTTGTAAAACTTATATGTGTCTGCTTCCTCTTCAGAAATAGAACTGTCGTTCAGGTAAATGTTTATCGAATTTTCGTCCGTTTTGATATCTATTTCTCCAAAACCTTTTCCATCATCCAAGAAATCTTGATTAAGATACAAAAAGCGTTTATTTTTAGAATCGTTGTATATATAAATACCAGTTCCTGTACCTTTTTCATCATAATCTACAATCTCAATAAAGTTTTTCACATTGTCATTAGCGTTTTCTAAATTAATTTCTGAAATAGTTACTTTATTCTCCCCGCATCCAGTTATAATGCAGCAAACCATTAAAATTAGTAATAATATTCGCTTCAAACATCTCCAACTCCTTTAATTTTTTTACCACAACCTTTTCAAAATCTTTTGAAAAACACCAACCAGTGATGGAAAGTGGTTATATTATTTTTATTAATCCTTCAATGTTTCATTCTGTTCATACCTGCTTGCAATTGTTTCTAAATCCAAGGTTTTATAATTTTCCCAATCAACCTCTGTGAAAGTATCAGCTTCAAATCTTATTGCTAATATTTGTTCAAAAGGTTTACTGCCGGATTGGTCAGTAAAGGGTCGGGCATACCATTTAATTTCTACAGTATTCACTTCATCTAATTTGGATAATCCTGCTAACATTTCCCCAGTATCCTTTAACAAAGCGTTTTTCGAACCTTCATCAGCATCTTTGTCGTATATTTTAATTAAGTAAATACCCTCATCTTCATATATTTTATATTCCTCTTTGGTAATTGATACAATAGTAGATTCAATAGCAGTAGGTTCATCACTTCCTTTACCACAAGCAGCTAATAATAATGTTGTTAATAAAACTAATAACTTTTTCAAACAAAAACCTCCTTGTATATATTAACCATAATGGTAATACACGGAAGAAGGGTTGTATAGTCATCTTTTAATGCAAGGTAATTATTGATTCTGTAACAGTGGGCTCTTGGGGGGGAACAAGTTACAAATTGTAGAATGTTTTTCTTTGATTTGATAGCTTAGGTCTTAGGTACACATTCATTCCTACCATCTATTCGGTAATGTTGTTTTGGCGTTGAAATTAATTTTGGTTATAATACAGTTAGTTAGAATTAAAAGGTGGTGCTTATAGTTGGAGAATCTAAAACGATTGTCTGATGCTTCATATACTCATGCAAAGCCAGTAGTTGGAAAGGCGATACTTTGCGTGGGGCGAGAAATTTCATCTTATCGCTAAGCTTTTCTAATCAATTGGCTTTGCCCCTTATTCCAATTTATAATAAGGAGTGAGCAAAATTGAAGTATGTAAATGCACAACAGGTCTTACCTGAAAAACTAATTGTAGAAATTCAAAAATATGTGCAGGGGGAGACATTGTATATCCCCAAGATGGAAAATGATTATCAAAAATGGGGAACAATTAGCGGCAGCAGGCAGCGTTTGGATAGCCGAAATACAGCAATTCGAAATGCTTTTGCTAGTGGTATTCGAATCGAGCAATTAGCTCAGGAATATCATCTTTCCGATGAAACGATAAAAAAAATTGTTTACTCACATAAGAAATAAAGTATACCCCATGTAGCTATTACATGGGGTGTTTGTATGTATAAAACGTTTCTAACCGATTCTTGGTCTATTAGTGAAGTCTTTTTTCTTTTAAAATAGATATAATCAACTGGGTAGGAGCGATATAATATGACAGAAAAATTTATAAAAAATGAGCAGTTCAATTTTATTCGAAAGCAAGTAGCCTGGATTAAGGATAGTACGAAGCAACATTTACCGCCGGGGGTACTAGCCTCAGTTTACGAGTTATCCAATGAAAAAATCTCTAACTGTGTGACAGCTTTGACCCCAGAGCAAAAAGAGCTAATGGATTTTTCAGGTTTGAAAACAGTAGAAGCATATGAGCAGGCACTGGAGCAATTACCTAATTATTTATTGGCATTCCCAACAATTAGCGAGCAACAATTGAAAAAGCTATTTCCGAAAAGTAAAAAATTAAAGCTCCCGGATCTTTCGAATATAGATTTACATCGCTTAACGTATTTAAGCTGGAACGATAGTCGGTCAAATAAAAAATATATATTGTATGAGCTAGATAGCCATTTGGTTGGAATCGAGTGTTCATTTTCACCATCTACAAAGAAAAACATTTGCTCGATTTGTCATTGTCATGGAGAAGTCACACATTTTTCTACGATCACAAAAGCGAAAAAGGTCAACAATCCAGATTATTATAAGTCTATTGGTAATTTAATTTGTGTGAATAGTACCGAATGTAATAAAAATATTACGGATGTTAGTTATTTGGAAGAGTTTTTGCGAGAGTCATTGAAAAAATAGATAGATTTGAAAAGCTATTCTATGAATTATAATTTGTAATTTCATGGTCTATTTATTTTAGAATAATAAATAACTTACCTTACTAAATTATAATAAAACAGGTTCATTATATGGTGAAGAAGCCGAGCATTAAATTGATTCTATATTTCGAACAATCCTAAAATTTAAATAAAAGGGATACTGCTACAGGTTTAATAGAATGAGACTGGAGATAAGCTTTCCATCTCATTTTTTTTGTGCATTTTCAATCAACCTTTATCCTTAAAATAACCTTTAATTAAAAGACATGCATTCATTTAAATCCTCTACTTTTTACTGATCTTTCGTTAAGTTATAAAATATTGTAATACTTATTATTCCCATGATACCCATCATTAAAGTTAAAACTATAGCAGGCAACCAACTACTAATAATCATAAAGATTCCAGCTGTACTAATACCGATAATGGAGGATATTTCATAAAATGCTAGATAAGTACTACGTGATTCGTTTGGTACAAGATTAGCTAATAGAGTTTGTTTAATCGGCATATACATTATTTCACCAATGGAAGCAAGTAGCATTGCTAATATTAGTATATAGGGAGTTGTGTTAAAGCTTATCACAACATATCCTACAAAAAAGAAAAGAAGACCTATGAGGAGAATACTTCGATCCTTGAACTTTTGCATGACTCTACCGATAATGACTGTCAAAAATACAACAAGAAGGGTGTTTTCTGCTTTTAATAATCCTAAAAGATTCGCTCCATCAATTTCCCATGAAAGGTTAATAAAAAAAGGGACTGGATTGTTAATTTCTTTGGTAAGTCGAACGCCTATATAATTTGTCAATTGCTCTTCCACGGAGATTATAAAAAGGCTAGCGATGGAAAAAATGGTGAAGGCCCGTTGAGAAAATATAATTCTATAGGAATGAATAATGCTTTTAACACTAGAATTAGTTTTCTCATTGTTCGCTTCTATGTTAGGGGTATAAGTTTCCTGTATAAACAAAAAGGTGATGAAAACCGAAATTAAAGTACATAGTGCTACTCCCAAAAATAAATAAAATGGATAATCAAAAAATAAAAATGCGCCTATTAAACTACCAATAGCAATAGCAGTATTACGAATCCAATAAGAATATGTATAAACAGTTCTTCGATCTTCAGGAGAGGTTATATCGATGATTAAGGCTTGATATACTGGCAAAGACGATCCAGAGCTAAATTGAATAAATAGAAAAAACACAAAGGTGACATAGGGGGATAAATACCAAGGTGAATTGGCAAATGCAACACCTATAAATCCTAAAAAAATTATAAGTTCTGCAGAGAGAATAACTTTTTTTCGACCAATTCTGTCGGAAATGAATCCACCCATCAGTGATCCAATTACATTAGCCAGCATAACAAATAAAAATAATATACCAGTAACCAAGGTACCTACCTGATGAGAAAGATAAATTATCAAATAAGGTATCACAGCCATGGTAGCTATAGATGTAATAAATAATAGAAGTAAACGAATGCGAATTGTCGGATGAAATTTATTGAAGCTCATTTTTTTTATCTCCTTTATTATTGATTGATTAATCAATCGTTATTTTGTTAAAAAGAATCTATTTGGAATTAACTCCAAATAGATGAATTGTTGAGGGTATAAAGCGATCCCACATAATACTAGATTCATTGTCTGTTGTATTTAGACGAATACCGATCAAAAGACTAGTGTAAAGAGTAGCGACTATAGATGGATCTTGTTGTATAAATAAATTATTCTTTTGCCCGTTTTTGATTAATAGAATGACTTTTGCTTTAAATTCATCATGAAAGACATCTAGTTTCTCAAATACTCTAGGGAATCGCTGATGCTGACCAACAACCTGAACAACCAATCCAAGATAGTTATTGATACCTGCATAGAGTCTAATATGAGTTTTTATCATATTTTCTAATTCATTTAAAAGGTCTTTTGCATCTGGATTAAATGCTAATACTTGGTTTGATAATTCCTCGAGAGGTTCTACAACAACAGTATAAAAGAGCTCTTCCTTATCTTTAAAATAAGTAAACACACTGCCAAAGCTAACCTTTGCAGCCTCAGCAACTTTTTTTATAGTTGTTCCTTCATATCCTTCCGTTGCAAAAAGGTAAGTAGCGGAATCTAATATTATTTGTCTTCTAGTCTGCATATTCAGTATTTGTTTTTCTGATAAAGGCATTATACTCCTCCTTAATGAATGATTAATCAATCGTCTGTTGTTAATAATATCTCTCTTTTTAATAGATGTAAAGTATTTTATTGCAAATTTTAACAAAGGTACTTGGATTGGAATATTTCTTAGTACCCATTTTCATACTGAACGGAAGGAACAGTTTAGTTCAACAAGAAGGTGAATTTGAAAGGACATCGAAGTAGTTAATATAAGAAAAGTATTCAAGTAATGGGTTAGTTGAATAAAAAGTTTAATTAACCATCAAGTAAATCACTAGAGTGGTTAATGATTGTACTTCAAGAGTAAATAGAGGTGATTTATTGTTTTAATAGACATAGGGTCTGGTGATATAAACAGAATAATTTCTATCCACTCTCATTATTATTAAAATGATGAAATGTTGCATTCTTTGGCAACACACTTTTAATCATTTTAATTTCATTTTCATTAGGATTCTCTATATTAATTTCAGAACCCCAATGTGAAGATTCAAAGAATAAATTGCCCTTAAATTTTAGAAAGATCGAAAACCATTTTACTTCTCCGTGATTATTTAAACTTTCTTCTAAAATATAGTTAATTAGGTTTTGATTTATGTCCCCAACAAAACTAACCATTTTTAAACGGTCTAAACAAATTTTTTTTAGATCCGTTTTCAAACTTAACTCTTTAATAGTTTCGACTTCTTCGTTCCATAAATGAAATTCTATAGAGTCTGCAGATTTTATAAAATATTTAATGAAAGAAAACCAATATTTATAATCTTGCGTGCCATTTTCTTCTGAAAAATTTACATAGATAAAAAAATTATTCTCCATCCAATCCCACCTCATATTTTTAAGTTACTTAATGTACCATTCAATATCCGCTGATTCCCTTTAGAGATGCTCCATAATCTTGCCATTAGCTTAATAATAAAATTATACACTAGCATATAATCCAACATCTGGGTCAGAATGGATCCCACTATTAACAGTTGATTCAGATGAAAGTCTTGAGTGGTGTTGGCATGACGGCGATAAATTAATGATATTCATTGAAAAAGAACGACTAAATAATTTTGACTTTAGTAGGCTAAAGTCAGATGCAGGCTAAAGAGATACATATATGTAGATCTAGTGTCTTCTAATATTTTTGCTCTTTTTAGAATTCTTTTACATCTGTTGCTAAAAAATTATTCCAATTTATACTATTGACGGTTTAAATTAAACTTGTTATCATTCTCCTAATGTTTTTAAAAGAATAGATATACCTTGTATAATTTCAAGAATACGGCTTGAAAGTTTCTACCAGCTACCAATAAATAGCTTGTCTACAAGGAATGGGAAATTAATGATGTTTTTTATTCCATTTTTTGTAGAAAAGCTTTGGCCAATTAGTGGTCAAAGCTTTTTTTATATTAAGAGGATAATAAAATGATTTGGTTGGAAAACTAAATTCAGAGTCATTCCCTTTCAATTCTTAATTATAGGAAATAGGAGATTACAACATGAGAAACTTTTTTAAATTTACAGAACGGAACACTTCCTATAAGCAGGAATCACTCGCAGGGATAACGACCTTCCTATCTATCGCTTATATATTAGTCGTAAATCCTATTATTCTAAGTCAATCTGGGATGGATAGTGGAGCTGTATTCACGGCAACTGCTCTTACTGCAATCATCGGAACACTACTTATGGGTCTACTTGCTAACTACCCAATCGCAATTGCACCTAGTATGGGATTGAATTCATTTTTCACTTTTTCTGTCTGTATTGGGATGGGAATAGAATGGCAAGTCGCTTTGACGGGTGTCTTTGTTGCAGGAATCATTTTTATGCTATTAAGTTTAATGAAAATCCGTGAGAAAATTATCAATATCATTCCACTGGATTTAAAATATGCAATAGCTTCTGGAATAGGCTTCTTCATCACATTTATTGGGCTGAAAAATGGAGGAATTATTACTGGCAATCCAGATACATTTGTTTCCATCGGAGATTTAACTTCGCCAATGACCCTACTAGCAATTATTAGTCTTATCCTTACTATTGTTATGTTAGTTCGTGGAATAAGGGGCGGAATTTTCTACGGGATGGTCATTACAACGATTATTGGTATGATTTTTGGATTAATTGATGTTCCTTCATCCATTGTTGGAAGTATACCGAGCATTAAACCGACATTTGGTGTTGTATTTTATCATTTAGATGAGATTTTTACACCAGAAATACTGACAGTTATTTTCACTTTTTTAATCGTTGCCTTTTTTGATACAGCTGGCGCATTAATTGCACTTACTAGTCAAGCAGGAATGATGAAAGGTAACACGATTCCAAATATCGGAAAAGGTCTACTTGCCGATTCAACAGCTGGAGCGATTGGTGCTATTTTAGGTACATCGACACCTGCAACGAGTGTTGAATCTTCCGCTGGTATTGCTGTCGGAGGAAGAACAGGCTTTACGTCTGTCGTGATTGCAGCTTGTTTTGTAATTGCTTTATTCTTTTCACCACTAGTTGCAGTTATTTCAGTCGAGGTTACAGCAGCTGCATTAATTATTGTAGGCGCATTAATGGCAATGGAGATCAGTAAAATAAACTGGACTAAATTAGAAGTTGTCATTCCATCATTTTTAACAATTATTATGATGCCTCTTACTTCTAGTGTGGCAATTGGAATCGGATTGGGTTTTGTTCTTTATCCAATTTGTTTAGTAGCACAAAAGCGTTATAAAGAAGTTCATCCAATTATGTATATACTTTGTTTATTATTCATTTTATACTTTGCTTTTATCGTATAGGAAGAGAATTAGAGGACTGTGAGAATACAGTATCTGGGTAATTAAATTAAAAGAGACATAGATTAGTTCAGCTAATTTATGTCTTTTTTATTATATGAACATAGCGTCCATATTTTGCTCACACACTACTTTCGATACATCACGAACTCTAGTCACACTTAAACCTTGTATTTAGTAGAATAGATGTTATTGTATTATAAATACTAAAACTAATGCCTCGATAAATATTTACAATTTAAAGATTAAGGAGAATCACATGAGCTGGAGCAAATTGAAGAAAAAATTGGAGAGTTATCTCTGTCCTGCATTATATGGAAGGGTAGAATACAGTGCAAGCAGCTACCGTTATTTACCTGATAAATCCGGACTTTGTTATATTACGGTAGATAGAAAGAATGTACTGAATATGAGTGATAAAACTAACATAATCAAATGGTATCTGACTGAGCAGGAAATTAAAAATGATTCAACTATCCAAATACCTATCAACATTGAGGAAATTGAAGCGGTAAAAAAAGAAAGCAATGGTATAATTCCAGAAGATCGTTTACAAGTAATTGCAAGGGGTAGAAAATTATCAGAATATGCAAAGGAAGTTTTGTCAGCGCAGTCATCATTAAGCAAATCAAATTTTGTAATTGTATCTAATAAGTTTTTATCCACTCCTATAGAGGAAAGCATAGAGAGTAATGATATATTATTGAATGTTCTTGCTTTGGTAGACAGACGGCTTGGCAAAAAACGAATTTTAAACATGTCGGAGAAGATGAAGTTAAAACATCCAATTGTGCAGTATTTTTATAAACTACGGCTCAGTACGTTATGATAATAAATAACGTGAAAGTATGCCACAATCAAATGGAATAAACCAAAACCAAGAAAAATATGCTTACATTAAAGAGTTTCTTACCTTATTGAGTAAGAAACTCTTTAATGTTTTTGCGTCGTACTATGGTTTAAGCTCCGAATATCGACTACGAACTTAGTAAAACCTTATTTCACTTATGGGCTTCTGCACATTTCAGACAAACTACCTGCTGAAATACAGTAAATCTTAAAATTTACTATTATCAATAGGCTAACAATAATGTTAGTCTATACTAGTTCCGAAATTTTTAGAATGAACAATATGAAACTATAATAGGAGAGTCCTAAAGTGAAAAAGAAAATGAAATATTTAATTATACTTTTAACGGCCATCTTAATGGTTGGTTGTACAAACGTAGAAGACGCAGCCATTTCAGATGTAACAATTCCTCAAGACATACCCACAGAATCAAATATAAATAGTGAAAAAGAAGAAACTACCCCTACTGTTGTGGAACCAGTAATTGAAGAAATATCAACACAACCAAAAGAGAATCTTTTTTCAGGATACAAACTTATCGAAGTTGATGGGGGGGATTTGTCCGGACATCGTGAATCTAACGTGGTCGTTGACATTGGTTACGGGGAACGTAAATATTGGGCATTTACGAATGAACACGGGCAGCTAGTACGTGTCATTGCTGAAGAAATCACTCTACAAGATGACAGTACCGAGCCTGTATTATCGTCTGGCAGATACTACTCTGATGAGGCTAAGGTGCCGGGTGTCGAACGTGACTTTTTAGATGAAGGACATATCATTGCTGATTCTCTCGGAGGGGTATCCAATGCTTATAATATTACCCCACAAGAAAGTACACTTAACCGACATGGTGATCAAGCGTATATGGAAGATGCCATTCGTAAAGCGGGTGGAGCTACTAATTTTGTAGCAATTATCACATATCCTAATACAGAAACGCAGATTCCCTCAAGCTATCAGTATACCTATACGATAATGGGTAACAAGATCGTTGATACATTTGACAATGTGAACCCTGATGAAGTAAATGCATCCCTTGGTTTAACAGAGAGTGAACCTTCCAATTCAACCAGTTCCAACACAAACGAAGATATTACCAGTGTGGATACAAACGGTAATGGACAGGTAACCATTAAAGAAGCAAAAGCAGCAGGGTTTAGTATGCCAATCACCAGTGATCATTGGTTATACCCATATATGCATGATAATGATAAGGACGGTATGGTAGGTGAGTAAGTTCTTAGAGCTAAAATAGTGACTCATGTGTTTTAATGTAAAAATATAAAAGAGCACTATATTTTTATAAGTGCCCTAAGTGTTAAATTTTATAGAAATGGCTTTCTTTATTGAACACAGAAGATTTAAGCAAAAGTGCAGGTATTTTTCTACTTCTGTTTTTGGATAGAAACTTCGCATAGAAATTATTAAGCGAATGAAGTGCTTTATATATTCAATAAAGATTAGATACTGTTCCATTGTTCACTCTAAATTAGCAATTAACATTCGACTTTGTGAAAAAAAAATTATAAAGTAATGGGTACTCTAGCAAAGCATGGCCATCTTTCAATGTCAAAAATGCTTAGATGCAGAGGGTTTTATTAAAATGAAATCATAACTTATAATCATTTATGGAGCTCTAAACTTAAGAAACTTTAACTAAGTTTAAAACATGGGGAAATTTCTCATGGTTTTTATAATAGGAGTGTCGACTAAACACCTACATATTGGATCAAGTAGAGTTACTATTGACATTGAGTGGTTATATATTTTCAAGTTTTTTTCTTAAAATCTTTTGAACCAAATTAATAGGGATTTAGAATGTGGGTCGGAAATCATCTGGAGAGGGTAAAGCATGAAACCTGATATAAAAGAAATTACCATTCAATTAGAATGGCACCAAATTTGGATTGAAACTCTTGGGGAACTAGGAGAGAAACTGGGTATAGATGAGGTTGATTTACGGAGTATGAATTTGTCCCATTACCCGCTAGACCAAGCAAATATAACAGATTGTATCTTTGATGGCATAGATTTAAATAACAAGGATCTCTCATCATCTTCACTATGTTCATCAACTTTTATATCTACAAATTTAGAGGGAGCAGATTTTGGTAAATCTAATGTCTCGTATGCAGACTTCACAAATGCCAATATTAAAGCTGCTAGACTTGCTGATAGTGAATGTATTAAAACAGTGTTTATTAAAGCAGATCTGTCAGACGCTAATTTAGTAGCAGGGCTTTTTGACGAAACGGATTTTCGTAATGCAGTTTTATTAAATGCGGATATAAGATTAGCAACGTTTGAAAGCGTATTGCTAAACGGAGCTATATTAACTGGAATTCGTGGAATAGAAGAGGCTTTTATAAAAAGTATCAATATAGGAAGCCCAGAACATCCAATAATTCTAACGGATGAAAAAGCTAGGATATGGTTGCGAAATAAAAGTATGAACAATGAGTAAAATTTAAGGAAAGCAATATGTGCGGAGCAGGAATTGACACTTATTGTCCAACTTACCGCTAGTCTAACAGACGTAGCAAATAGTATCATGGATAGGTGATTGACATTGTAGCTCTGCACCATCTAGCCGATAACTAAACACAAGACAAAGTTATTGTAAATCAAGAAGGCGATGTGATCACTGTTATACCCAAATAATTAATAAAAGGGTGAATACAAATGTTTATAAAGTATGATGAATATGATCTAGTAGAGCTTTTTCAAAGTGAGCCAGTCAGTATAACGGGCAATATAGATGATGGAGAATTAATTTATACTTACAGGGATGAACAAAATTTCAAGTTAATTTTAACTTTAGATGTATATAAACAAACGAGTAGTTTAAGCATTACATTTAATGATTCTATAGTATTTACAGGTGATTTTAATAATGTAACAAGTATTAAAAAAGATGATAAAGCTTTTGTAATGTATGTGGGTGAAGAAGAGAGAATAAAAGTTAAATTACATAAACAAATTGGAGTAGAATTACTTTAATATAGGCTTATTTTGATATTTTACCGATAATCAGTAGCATCAATGATTAGAAAAAAAGAACATTACATATTAGTTAAGTAAAATATGTAAAGCCCTAATACATTCATTAGACTCCAACATTTCATAAATAGAAAGTACCCTCAATCAAAGACGATTTAGTAATGATAATAGTAATGAAATTTTATATTCGTCTCTAGCTATTTAACCGTTGTTTTATTTCGTCAGTAGTGAAAGAGTATCAGGATATTTTATGTATACTAATACGTAAGGTTTAATTTCGCGATTATTTTAACTTATCCCTTTACCTCTTCGTGCGAAAATGGAATATTATAACTATTGATAGTTTGCTAGAGGGGGAGAAGAATGTTCACCTATGGGGCATTATTGTATACTAAAGGATATAATGAAATGAGTTTTTCTAAACATGTGATTAGGACAAGCCTATGAAGGTATTGGATGTAGATTTATTACAAGATGGGCTACAGCGTAACATTAAAAAATTAGAAAGATTAAATACTGAAATAGAAACAATCCAACGTGGAGTCGAAGGACTAGTTCAGATGGAGGATCAATTAAAAGGAGAAGGAGGAGGTGGCATTCGCTCCTTTTATGAGGAATGCCATTTACCATTTCTTCAGTTTTTTCAATTGTTTTCCTACGATGCTCAACAAGTACTTTATCAAATTGGCAAAGCTCTTCACTCTCTTGAACCAGACCTATCAGGTTACATATTAGAAGAATTCTTAGAGGGTGAACTGGAGCAGGGATTGACTCTTATTGGCCAACTTACCGCCAGTCTAACAGACGAAGCAAACAGTATCATGGATCAGGTGAGTGACATTGTAGCTCTGCCCCATCTAGATGATAGTACAGTGCAGGAGGGGGTTATTAGTTCTAAGAGAAAACGTGATGATACCCTCTCGCAACTGTATGAATTTGACGCAACACAGACGACTGCTTTAAACACCATGGAACAGGATATTCGGACAATGGAAACATGGCTCTCTGATTTAGAAAGAATGTTTAATAGCGGGCTAACGGATGTTCATTTCCAAGCAGATAATTGGGGAGTATTGACTGCTAAGAATAATTTGAAGACAGAATTGGCTTATCGTACATCTCCAATTTCTCAACTTTCCTCCATGTTAAATAGAGAAAATCAGTTGACCACTATGCTCCAGGCATTTATAGCTGGTAATGGTCCCATACGATTTGGCTATGGTGGTTTAATTAACATCCACCATCCTTTTGTGGCAACTGATATGATTGCCTTATCATGTGCTAGACCAGAGGGCAATGGGACGGAACAAGAAAATATTGATCAAAATCTATTCGTAAAATCCTTCCACAGTTTCAAGGGCATTGCTGAAGACTTCTGGAATGGGGTAGGTATACGACGTGAAAAGGCACTAGATTCTCCATATGATTTTATAAACTTTTGGACTTTTGGGCTTTCAGATAGTATTGTGTCAGGATCCAATGAAAGAAGTGCCAAGATGTTCGACACGAAACTGGACTTTTTAAATTATGCTACATTTGGTTTTAGTGGAATGGTCAAAGAAGCAATCTTACCAGATGATCCTTTGTCCAAAGAACATTGGCAAAATAGCTTTGGATTTGTAGGAAGCTTACTTGGACTCAAATGGGCAACATCCACGGCGTCCCCTGTTAAGACACCTGGGAATGGTGCAGGGGATGGTAGGGTAAGAGATGAAGGTAAAAACTTATCTGAAAATGCAATTGTAGGTGAGACTAATAAGTTTAATTTTGTTGACAATGCAAAGAATCATCTAAAAAATGTTGAAAATGTGAATACAAAAAAAGGTGTTGTTGGTGGCCCTAATATGGATGAATTTAATAAAGCTTTGAAAAATCAAGGTTTTAAACCAGATGATTTAATTGTATCTAAAAAAGCACATCCAACAATTGAAGGTATTTTTGAGGTTGAGTATAAAATACCTAGAAAAGATATTTCGGGTAATATTGCCGAACCAGTATCGTATAAAAATATTAAGGAACCTAAAACAGTCTATGACCCCTCTAAGATTAGTGATGAGAAAATTTATCAATGGGGCCAGGAGCGATGCAGAACGGACAAGTAAATGGGAGACTTGTGGAGGGAACTGCTTCAAACGGTTTAAAATATAGAGGGTATCTTAATGAGGCTGGTGAAATAACAAACTTTTTCCCCGTTATTGATTAACTAAAAATATTATTTGATTGGAGTACGAAAATGTGTAGAGAAAATCATGTAAATGAAAGTAAAGCTGAAATTGATAAATTAATGTTAACATATTTTGATTTCATAAATGGAAAGTATCTAGAAAAGGCATTAGAAAGCTTTGCCGAAAGAGAAGGTTATGGACAAGAGATAGTATTTGCTTTTTTTCAATCTGATTTAGATGAATATGATATTGCACAACTACCTAGACCTTTAGACGAAAAACATGTTTTGATAGAAATAGGTTATCCAGCGGTTGAAATTGAACAAATGGCTTATTTAGATTTTAAAACGTTTTATTATTATTTGGAAGAAAATGTAAAAAAGAAGTGGGAAAAAATCCAGCAAATACTCAGTTAACAGATTTATTGGTTAAAGTGAAACATAGTTTGAATATATAATACTGTATAATAATGTTAAAAATCATCTTACCTCTTAGAGACTATATTAGGTAAGATGATTTTTTATCTAATTTTATTTTCTTCAGTCCAGGGGCAAATTATAAATCTTTGTCTTCAGTCTTACGTTAGTATTTATTTGTATAACACCATACATTAGATATAAATAGAAATTTGGTTTCAGTTAATATTATTTCCAAAATGTAAAACTATCTAGGCTTTCGGGGTAAAAATGCTTGGAAAAATAGTTGATTGAATTAACCTAGGATTGCTAAAGAACATTTGATACTACTTAAAAGTAATTTTGTGTTGGAACGTAAAATCTGAATCAACTATTCATATAAATAAATAGAAGATATTGATCAAAATCTATTCGTAAAATCCTACCACAGTTTGAAAAAAGGCATTGCTGAAGGCTTTTGGGATGGTGTACGTATACGACGTGAAAAAGCACTAGACTCTTCATATAATTTGTACAAGCAATACTGGTTAAGGCTTCTCCAAGGGTACGAGTAAAATTCCTTGAGGAGTTGCCGCCACAAAATCTTGGAAAGTACCTGGCTCATTTGCGGTTACAGGTACAAAAAATTTCGAAATGCCACATCCTAATCCAAATATCAAGAAACAATAAGCCTGGAATGAATCCTTTGAAACACTTCGATTTTTATAAAGATTTATTATAGAGAGCAATCTTTTCGATATCTACTCCATAGTGGTCAAGTCCCAAGGTCGTTGAGTAAATCATTTCAGCAAAATAAAAACGGTACGGAAAATTAATTATGCGGACAAAAGAGTAAACAGGTGGTCTGTATTACTCTTTTAATGAAAGAGGCTACTACAGGTTCGGTAATGACTAATCGTTAAAATGATTTAATTGTTACACAGTTAGAATGTGTTATCTTATAAAATACTCTCTAAGTATATAACAACATACATTCATTAGAATCGACATTCTATAAATATAAAGTACTTTATTAAAAGTAAATTTATTAATGACAATAGTAATGAAAATTTATATACATCGCAAACTCTTTAATTACTATTTTCTTTAGTTAATGGTGAAAGAGTATCAGGATTTTGTAGGTATACTAATACTTAAGGATTATTTTCGCGATTGTTTTAACTTCTACCTTTACCTTTTTGCTAGAAAATGGAATATTATAACTATTGATAGTTTGCGAGGGGGAGAAGAATGTTCACTTGTGAGGTATTATTGTATAATAAAGAATATTGTAAAGTGGCTATTTGTAGATGCTCAATGAGGCAAAATCTATGAAAGTATTGGATGTAGATTTATTTCGAGAAGGGTTGCAGAGCAACATTATTATGTTAGACAGGCTGAGCAGTGAAATGGAAGCTATCAACGATGCAGTGAAGGGTCTAGTTCAGATGGAGGAACAATTAAAGGGAGCAGGGGGTAATGCCATACGCTCTTTTTATCAGGAATGCCATTTACCACTTCTGTATTTTTTCCAGTCGTTTTCTGAACAGTTTAAACAAGTCCTTAGCCAGATGGAGGCAGCACTTCATTCACTGGAACCTGATTCCTCTGGTTACATACTCGAAAATTTCCTAGAGGGAGAGCTAGAACAGGGAGTTACGCTTATTAGCAAACTCACTGCTAGATTAACAGATGAGGCAAATAGTATCATGGATCAAGTGAGTGATATTGTTGCCCTGCCTCATTTAGACGATAGCGGAGTGCAAGAGGGAGTGATTAGTTCTAAGAGAAAACGTGATGATACTTTAAACCAACTTTATGAATTCGATGCTACCCAGACATACGCACTGAATCCAATTGAACAAGATTTGCAGATGATGGACACGTGGTTGACAGAAATCTCTGGTCTATTCCAAGCAGGGGTCAAGGATATAAACTTCTTGCCAAGTCAATGGAATGTAATTACGTTTAGAAGTGAGATAAGAACAGCATTGTTCCCAAAAGTATATTTAAATCCAAATGACTTATGGATAAAAGAACAGGAACAGCTGATTGGTACAGAAATTACCCCGGGAACTTTTCGTGCACTCGAGGGTAAAAAGACCAAAACAATCAAGAGAGATGCCTATGGAAGCTTTACCCTATTAAGTTTCCATCTGTACGAAAATGGTCTAATAGTAAAAGAATACCAGCTTGGGACAATAAATCCAATTCAATATGAAGTGGTCGACAAAGTAGATGAGGAATTCGATGATGGTGGTTTTCGCGAGCTCGATGGGTACTTTGAGGGTACAAAACTTGCATTTGTTGATTATCTAAGACCGCACGCGATTGTCAAAAAAGGGGTCAAGCTAGCTTTTTCCTCGGGGTCCAAACTATTTAAATATAAAGGCGATCTATCTGTAAAGAAAACTCCTACGGTTGAAAACAAGTCTAAGGATAGTGTGAAGGGTAGCAAAGAGGCTGGAAATCCTAAAGATGTTCCTTCAGGAGGTGCATATAAGGATGTTCCAAGTAATGGTGGAGAAGTCCATCATATGCCAGCTAATTCTGTTAGTCCGATAAGTAGAGGTAATGGTCCTGGTGTAAGAATGGAAACCATAGACCATAGACAAACAGCGAGTTGGGGTAACTCAAGAGAAGCAAGAGCATATAGAGCACAGCAAAAATCTTTAATAGAACAAGGGAAATTAAATGAGGCTCAAAATATGGACATTAATGATTTAAGAAATAAGTTTGGAAATAAATATGATGAAGGTATTAGACAAATGTTAGAATATACTAAAAGATTAAACAAATCTAGGGGTGGGGTAAAAAATGAATGAACTTATAATAACTCCTAATAAGGGAGTAGGTCCAATTAGTTTTGGCATGACAAGAGATGAGGTTAGAAATGTTTTAGGAGGAAATGTAGTAGAATTTAAAAAAACGCCTATGTCTGATACTTTTACAGATGCATTTAATGACCATGGAATACACATATATTACGATAGTAACGATACGTGTGAAGCAATTGAAATGGCACTACCAGCAGACCCTAAATTTACACATAAACACATGATTGGAAGACCTTTTAGAGAACTGAAGTCAACTATTGTTTCACAAGATAGTGATATTGAATTGGATGAAACAGGCTTATTATCTTTCACACTAGGTATTGGACTTTTTGTTCCTGAACTTGAGGATTCTGAAGATAGTCTTGTTGAAAGTGTAATTGTTTTTAGAGAGGGCTATTACGATTAATAGTGGAGGACAGTAGATTTAAACCTGCTGTCCTTTTTATATGTTTATATTTAACTTTAAGGTCAAATGACTTACTAACCCTTATGACTTTGCGGGAGAGTGCCTAATTCGCAAAAACAAAAAGCGAATCTTTAACGCTGACTAGGAGGTGCCGAATAAGAAAACGGAAGAGAAAGAGTGAATCGACTCCCTTATCGAATTACACTACGTAGGCTACTGATTCGCTACAATATCGGCAAGTTTAGAGCTATAAGTGAACAAAGACATTTTAATACAAAAAAGATAAATGTAGTGCTTTATGAAAGTGGTTACGCATTTACAAAGCAGTAGGAGATCGGCTACCGAGTGCCTGCACGTTGGCTTACTGAAGAAGAAGTAGAAGAATATCTGAGAGGTACGGCTAAATAACGTGAATATCAAATATCATTAATGTTGGACTATTTTTTCTGATATTTAGTATAACTACTGCTATAATTATATTTAAAAATAATGTTGAGGGCGTGCTTACACTTATGGCAGGATGGAGAAGTACTAGAAATGTGTCAAAAGATGAGCAAAAAATGTGGGGTTTTATTATTCTCTTTGCTATTATCTTTATATTTTTTTCAACCGTGGGAAATGGATTTTTTATTACTCTGATAGTTTCATTAGTGATGTTCTTGTTTGTTATTATGATTATCATGAAATTGATAAAATGGGCTGAAAAAGAAAATAGGAAAACATAAGATTTGTTGAATAAATAAAACTTGCCTAATAAATAAAAGAGAGCACACCCAAAATAACGTATTTAAGAACGCCCATGACGGACGTTCTTTTTTATTTCCAAAACTAACTATAGAGGGGATTATGAAATGACAAACTTACAAACATTCGAGGAATAAATTTACGGAGACATTCAACGCTATAGAACAGCGGCAAACTTCGCTACTGGTACAGACGAGGAAAAACGGCAAAACAAAGGGAAGCATTTGAGGTATTAGAAAGCAAAGTAACCGCTACAGACGAGGATTACGAGCAATATCGTACTGGTGCTGGGTATTCATACGAAGCGGGCAACCGCATTGATGAAATTATCGAGAAAACATTTGATGTATTAAATGAATGCGTTAGTAACTGTGAATCATATTGTTATAAATGTTTAAGAAACTAACAAAACCAGATGAAACATAAGGATTTACATCGTTTTTTGATTGGTTAAAAACTAAACAAAAAAATTAAATATTTGTGGTGAAGAATCCTTATAAAAATAGAAGAAAGTGAACAAGTTGGTATTAGACCACTTGTTTACTTTATATTGTGCAAAATTGATTTGGAGGTAAGTAATAATTGGCGCACATTAGAAAAAGAGGCAAAACCTATTCTTATGCTATTGATATAGGTAGTGACCCCTTAACAGGGAAGCGTAAACAGATAAGTAAAGGCGGATTTATTAAAAAGAAAGATGCTGAGGCAGCTGCAAGGAAAATTGAATTATCGTTAGATGAAAATCGATATATAGAGCTTAGTAAAGAAATCTTTTCAGATTATATTTTAAAATGGTTCAACGACCATTACAGTAATAGAATTAAACAAACATCCGCGATGAACAGTAGGTACATTTTAGAGAAACACCTCTTAAAAAATAATTTGTTTGCAAATAAAGAAATAGCTAAAGTTACTACATCGGATATTGATTTGTTTTATAATCAAAAGTTACAAGAAAACTATAGTACGAGTTACATTCGGAAAATGCATCAACTATTATATCAAGCGTTCAGCCAAGCAGTTAAATGGAAGAAAATAATATTCAATCCAGTGGGGGATGCAGATCCGCCATCAGTGAAATACGAAGAAATGTCTATATGGTCACTTAAAGATATACAGGAGTTTCTTGGTCAGTGTAAAGAAGAGCGACACTATTTAACTTTTTTACTTGCCATCTATACTGGCATGCGGAGAGGAGAGATATTAGGGCTGTATTGGAGTGATATAGACTTGGAACAAAAAGTAATTCATGTGAAAAGATCATTAGCACATGTCCCTAAAAAGGGTTATGTTTTCACCTCATTGAAAACGAAAAATTCCAAGAGACAAATCCCTATTCCAGAGTTTATTGTCAATGAATTATTTTTGCAAAAAAAACGAATAGAAGAATGGAAGGAAAAGGTGGGAACTTTATTTGCAGATAAAGACCTAGTCATTTGCACAAGTACAGGGAGCCCACAAGATCCGCGCAATGTTGTTCGAGTAATGAAACGTATTGTCAAGACCGCCAAGGTACCAAACATTCGTTTCCACGATATTCGACACACACATGCATCCATTCTTATTTCTACCGGTATAGATATCGTTAAAATTTCTAAGCGATTGGGTCATGCAAATCCGAAGATAACATTAGAATTCTATGCACATTTATTACCAAATACTGACAATGACATTGCTGATACGTTTCATCAGACTATTCAAAGTCAAACAAACTAATACAGTAAAATCCTGCGGACAAATTGCGGACAAACTTTAAAATTTGAGGCATATGTATAGGAAATCTGAACAAAGAAAAAGCCTATAAACATTGATAAATCAACGTTAATTAGGCTTTTGAATAGGATGGTCCCGACTGGTCTCGAACCAGCGACCCCCACCTTGTCGAGGTTAGAAATGGTACTTTTACTACTTTTCTCTCGCTTTTTTATGCTACTAAAACCTATGTATATCAACGTTTTCTGTTCCATTGTCTGTCAAAAAAGAAATTCTTTATTAAATGTTTGCCTGCAGTTCGTCACACGTTCGTCACGCGTGACGGATATTAAAAGAGTTTATCAAATGCCTCTGTTGCAGCTGAGTCATCTTCCAAAGTTACATGAGAATACATATTAAGTGTGGTTTTGATATCCTTATGGCCAAGTCTCTTTTGTATAAGTTTTATATTTACACCTTGGCTAAGTAAATAGGAGGCCGAAGAATGTCTTAGCCCATGAAAATTAACTTGGCGTAATCCACTTCGTTTAATAAATCTAACCCAAAACTGTGTAATAGAATCTGGGCGATAAGGTTTTCCGGTTGGATCAACAAATAAAAGCTCTACTACATGACCATTTTCATTTCTAAAAGGACTATACAAGTTACCCATTTCTTGTTGGATATTTTGTTGGCTACTATAATATAGTCGTATTTCTTCCATTAAAGCAGCTGGAATGGTAATTGTTCGTTCTTCATCAGTCTTAGTATTTTTTAGCTTTATGCCTTCTTTTTTCGTTACTTGTAATGAGTGGGAGATGTGTATTTGATTAGTATGCCAATTAATAGAGTTAGTTGTAATGCCGAGTATTTCTCCTCTTCTTAGCCCTCCAAAAATCGCCAGCTTACAAATTATACGTTGATGAGTTTCTAGTGTGTTAATAGATTCTAACAAAGTCGGAATTTCTGCAGCCGTAAAGAATTGTTCTTTTTCTGTACGCATTTTCTTTTCTTTAGGCTTTCCCACATCAGTCATTGGGTTTGATTCTTTTGATATGACCTTCCATTTCACAGCATATTTAAATATAGATTTTAATGTTTTATACTTGGAATCCAATGAACCACGGCCAGCCTTTATTTCATCATTAAAAAATTGAACAATATGAAACGTTTGAATGTCCCGGATTTTCTTGTTCCCAAAATAATCATTAAGTAATCGTAGTGACATTTCATATTTTTCTACAGTTGAAACGTTTAAATTTGGTTCTGCAAAGTGCTTTAGCCATCTTGTTGCAAACGATGAAAAGGTTGCATTTTCGTCTTCTAGATGTAATGATGCTCTTATTTCATTTTCAAATTGTTTTAATAATTCATCAGCCTTCCTCGGACCATTGGCTTCAACAGTTCTAGTTTTTCTTATTCTATTTCCTCTTATGTCATTTCCGAGTTCTACATATAACCGATATTTCTTTCTTGGAATTAATTCTTCGAATGATGACATATAAACCTTCCTTTCTTATGTAACATTACAATACGCATATTATATGTATTAATAAAGAAGCTAACCGATACTTTGAAAGTTATTTATGTATTGAGTTAACCTTTTTTTTGCAAATTCATACTCAACATTGAATGTCTCTTGTAGCAGATGAATAGATTTTGATTCAGAAGCGGGTAAGTCTAATCCTTCAAGCATAAATGTAGGTATACATGCATGATAAGCGAAATTAGAGGCTTTCCACTCCTGATAATTTAAATAAGAAGAGGGGAGGACACGTTGATTCCCATCATGCCATTCTATATGGCAAAGTTCGTGGCCAAAATCCTGCCATTGGCCAGCAGGAGATAGTCTATCGTCGATTAAAATTGCATTTCCCACTGTCATTGATCCATATGGTAAATATATGAGTGTAGTTCCTAAACAAGCTGCTATAAGTTCCATATCCAACTGGTGCGGCCTATATATGCCAATAGAGTTGTACATTTTCTTTACGTATTCTTCCATCAAGTTATAAGTGTATCTCATGGTGTTATCCCCCTAAAAACAAACATATGTTCTTTTTTGATTATAAAAGAAAACCCCATCAAAAGAAAGGGGTGCTTGTTCTAGTATAATAATTTTCAATTATTACATATTTACTTACGTCGTCCATAAAACATGATTCTATTAGCCCTTGATCATCTCTTGTGAGTGTTAAATAGTTGGTTGTCTCTTCTGATATTAAAATAATAATAATGCATTGTAAAATATTATTGAACAGCTTGATACACGTTTTAATTTTCTTTGATTGGCTAGGATTAAAGTAATAGTCTGAGAGGTTATTTTGAGTTGAAAAATAGCCTGGCTTGGTTACATGAACATACTCACATAAATTTTTATACTCACGTGTTAAAATTTCAAGAAATGTTTTAAGTTTATACTTTTTGTAATGCGATTTAAGAAATGTGTGCATATTTCTTATTGTGTCAGAGTTTCCATTTGTCACATTAGAATATAGATATCTATCAAATTGTTCTATAATACACCTCGCCATTAATCTAAAAGCGGTAACATTATTTGTAAACAAAAGGTCTAATGCGATGGGTAAATTAAGTATTGCTTCTTTTAAATGTACATTTGTAGTTGAGAGAGCTTTAGAATGAAATGTCATAATACTAAAAACTTGTTTATATAGGTTTTTGAGTTGACCTTGATATGAAGCAGTATTTATACAGTAGTTGTCAGCCCGGTTATTAACAAAAATTAAGTATGTAGCGAAATCATCTTTATATGTTTTATTTACATCATAGTATGTCCTACTCATGGTTAATCACTTTTTTCCAAGCTAATAATACATCTAAGTTTTTTGAATTATTCTTATTGCTTTTGGGAGGTTGGATATTAAAAACAATTTGTAGTTTATCAACTAATGTATTGACCATATCTAAATCATATTTCTCAATCAATCGTATACAACGAGCTAACAATAGTGTTCGAGATTTATATACATAGAATTTAAATTTAGTTCCGAAAAAATCTTCTGTGAAATCTTGAAAGTCGGAATTTTTTTTGATTAAAGTATTACTAATTATAATTTCAGCTACAATACCATAGAGAATAATTTTTTTTTCTTCTAGATTTTTTGTATCTGCAACAATAACAATATTTTTAATTAGGTGGTTTTGGGACACTTTGCTACCTCCTGGATAAATTCATTAGTAATTGAAGTAATCTCTGCTCTAGTGGTAGACATATCATACAAGAATGTTGAAATACTACCATTAGGTACATATTTAAATTCAGTCATTCTATTTTGAAAGTAATTAAAGTCTGGTTCTGACTTAATAATATCATTAATTGTTTTATTAACAGTAGGAATATCTTGAACAACTGTAAAAATAGTTCCCAGTTGTTTGGCCGACGCACCGTGCAAAGTATCGACTCTATTAATAACAAATCTTAGTAAGTCTATACCTAATGCCGAATAAATATCAGGTTTAATTGGAACAAAGTATAAATCCGAAGCTATTAAACTAGCGGTTGTATAAAATGAATATGTAGGTGGACAGTCAATGAGGATATAGTCATAATCCACATTTTTAAGCAGATTTTGAATATAAACTTTCAATAAGTTTTCTGTGCCTCTCTCTGAGGATTCTAATCTTACCATATCTAAATCACCAGCAATGATATGTAGATTAGGAGTAAGTTCTTCGATTGGATTAATTTTAGTTTCAGTTGAAGCAGTATTTCCGCCATAAACAAGTGATATGTCTTGATCAAATAAATACTTTACTGTCTCTTTTCTTTTTTTCTTTTCTAAATAATATCCATAATTTTTAAATTTCTCAAATAAGGACTGTGAAGCATTGAATTGGGGATCCATATCGACAATTAAAACCTTTTTGCTAAAAACACGTTCCAAAGTATAAGCAATATTTATGCATAGTGTAGTCTTGCCTACGCCTCCTTTCATATTTATAAAAGATATTACTTTTGTTGGGTCTTTTTCTACTGTAACTTCTTGTTTGCTCACTATATTTCCTCCTTAAATTTAAATATATTATCATCTGTAAATTTTCTTGAAACCAATTACGTGAGTTTATTTAAAATAATTACATGTTGAATAAATGTTTAAAAATAATAAAATTGGAGTAAAAAATTCAAATCAAAGATTGTAGATAGTTTTGGTAGCTACTTCTCACAAGCAATCCCATCTTTATCACGATCACTTTTTGCATTAGCTTCATAAATTTCCTTTGAAACAAAAGGAGCATATTTAGTAGCTCCGCCTTTATTTTTAATATTCGCCGCCTTTGCAACACCGCCTTTGTAAGTCTTGTTTAACTCTGTGCAGTTCTTAAATGTCTTGGCTGCGGCATCAGCTGGAGTGGGGGAGATAGTTGAAACCCCAATTACTAAAGTCGTTGCTAATAAGATTGGTACACTGATTTTAATTCTCTTTGTTTTTATCATTATTTGTTTTCTCCTTATTTCCTTATTTTTGAAATTACACAAGTTATAATCCAAAACTAATTTATGTTATTTCTCGCAAGCCCAGTTGTCTTTATCTCTATCCATCTTTGATTGATAAGCAGGATGATCAGATGCAACCCCGCTTGGATATTTCGTTCTTAATTCTGTACAATTTTGAAACCATTCCGTTTCTGTAGTATTTGTAGCTGTAGAATTTTCTACCGGAGTAGCGGTAACAGGCTCGGTAATAGATGCAACCTCACTATTAAATCCAGAATCGGTCGCGTAATTTTCAACTGACCAAATGCCAAGCCCTTTGGTTTTAGCACTCTTTTGAGCTTCTTCGTAAGGAGTTAAGTGTCTGGTATTTGGAGGATAAACATAAGCAACTCTTGCAAGACCTTCTTCAATTAGCGTTTCTTGCACGCTTTTTCCGTCGACGTAAACATAAGCAAGTAAACGGCCATATTTATCAACTCTTTCACCTACATCAAATTCTAGAGATAACTCTCCATTATTAATAAGTTCGTCGTTTCTTAGTTTCGCTTCTTCGCCAAATGGTTGTTTACCAAGTTGCGGATGCGAAGTTTCAGGGGTATCAATTAATAAATAACGAACATTTTCTTCTTTTCCGTTATAAATTACTTTAATTGTGTCCCCATCAGTTATTGAAACCAAAGTAACTGGTATAAGGTCTGTTGTTCCAGTGGTTACTGTAGCTTTTTCACTGGAAGTAGTTTCAGCACCATTATTACTTGTGGGTGGGATTGGCTGGGATACGGGTTGAGAAATTTCTTGTTTAGGATCGGCTTCTTTTTTATTTACTGAAACTTCCTTCTTTATTTCTACAATTGTTTTTTCTGAAGGGGGAGCATCCGGGACTGTTAACACAGTTATGAAAAATCCAAGGATGATACCACCTATAATAAAAAACTTTGGTCTTGAAAATGTCAACTTTCCTTTTCTCTGTTGTCTCAATTGGTAATAACCAAACACTGCAATTAACCAACCCAATAAACTCAGTGGGGCAGCAAGTGCGGCTGATAATGCAGGGATGAAAAGAAAAAATATTAATAGTATTATTGTACGTTTTCTCATAGAACCTCCTAAGAATTTAGTATTTTTTCTTTTTCTTTATTAAATTCTGTTTGTGAAAGTATTCCTTGATCTCTCAATTGTGCAATTTTTTCTAGTTGAGTATATCTATCTTCATTCGACTTGCTTGAAGGTTTAGGCACAGTTTTTTTGGCTGATAAGGTCGAGTTCTGACGTGCTTCATTTATTTTCTCTCTTACTGTCGTAAGGAATTCAGTGAATCGTTTGTTGTTGGTAATGTCATCGAAAACCTTGCGAGACCTACCGTAATCAATTAATAGTTCTCGTTGCCCAAAACCATCTGGTGCTAAAGATATTCCATTGATTTTTTTGTAATTAAATTCTTCGAAAAATTCTCCAAAGCCTATGCCTCGAGTTACAAATACTAAGCGAAGATTAGTTGCTACTAAAAGACCTTTGATTTCACGTTTTTTTGTTTTATCGTATTCAGCTGAGATAGATGAAAGTACATATTCATCCGGCATCAAAATTACTTGTTCAAAATAAAGAATAGTGTTTTTGTAGAGCGAATAATTAAAACCAGTTCCGAAACCAGTTCCAAGATATTTTTCCTGTAGTTTTCTGTTTTCATCATTAATACGTTCTTTATCACGCTTTTTTAATGCTTGTTGACGTAGAACTTCGTCTTTTTTCTCAGAGCTTAAGTCTTCGTTGCCCAATATCTTCTTCCAAAAACTCATAGTCTATTACCTCCAAAATTAGTGTGAATCCCTATTATCCCTTAATTACTTTATATTTGAAGTCAAAGGGTAAAAAAGTAGGACATAAATATATGCCCATTTACGTAAATACTACTATATTAAATTTATAAAAAAGAGACATAGAAAAAAACTATATCTCGTAATGCTGTTCTATAACTTACCTTGACTCTTCAAAATTTCCCACATTTTTAGCAATGCTTCTTTTTGTTCCTCAGAACTCTCGTTGAATTCCTTGAATAATATTTTAGAGCGAGGGTCGTTCATCCAGGTTTCGAATTCCTCGTTGTTTGAATCATTATTAAGATTTTTTATTTCGGTTCTTCCTAATAGATAATCAGTCGATACTTCAAAGAAATCTGCAATAGCTTGTAACATTTCATAATCAGGTTTTCTTTCATCTGACTCATATCGAGAAAGTACGACATTGGACACTCCAATTTTTTTGGCGAAGTCTACTTGTTTTATATCATGTTTTTCACGTAGATTTTTAATTCTACTTCCTAAAGTAGCCATTTAGTTTCACCTCATATATTTATGTATTTATTTTAACATTTACCTTAACGGTAAAAATTAATATTACCTAATCGGTAATAAAAATGTTGACATTACCAATAAGGTAATTTAATATAAAGTTATGTTACCAATAAGGTAATTTTGGAGGGGGGATTTAAGTGGATAAAAATATGGTAATTAATCTTAATTTAATCAAAGAAGTTCGAAACTCAAAGGGTTATTCTATCGAAGAAATGTCAAAATTACTTGGGTATGAAGGGTACCAAGCATATTACTATAAAGAGCGTGGTATTCGTAACATGAGTGTTGAAGACATTTCTAAGATTGCTACTATTTTAAAGGTACCAATTGAAAAGCTTTTTTTTAAAAACGATGTTACCGAAACGGTAATAAAAGAAGTTATTTAGGAGGGATTATGATGTGTCAATTAAAAGTATTATCAATCGATGGACAACTTGTTACAGATAGTCGCGAAGTTGCTGAAATGACCGGCAAAGAACATAAAGAGTTAATGCGTTCCATTAGGCAATATTCAAGCGTTTTAACCAGCGCAAATTTGCGCTCGTCAGAATTCTTCATACCACATTACTATAAAGATGCCAAAAAAGAGCAACGTCCGTGTTTTTTGCTTACTAAAAAAGGCTGCGATATGGTAGCAAACAAAATGACTGGTGAAAGAGGTATTCTTTTCACCGCCGAATATGTCACAAGATTTGATGAGATGGAAAAGGAAATTAGAAAACCTAAGGTACTGTCCGAAAAAGAGCAATTAAAGGCATCTTTAAAATTATCATTAGAGACATCTGAAGACGTAGAAGTACTGAAGGTAGAAGTTATGGATTTAAAAGCTAAAGTAGAAAATCAAATAACTATAGATCATGGTGAGCAAAGGAGATTACAAAAAGCGGTTGCCATAAAAGTTTATGAATTAGAGAGTTTATCTGAATTGAGACCTAAAATGTTCCGTGAAATTTACCGTGAAATTAAAGATAGATTTGGTGTTGCGTCCTATAAAGATGTTAAACGTAAAGATCTTCAAATGGCTATTCGTTATATTGAAGCGTGGATTCCAAGAAGAGCAGCATAAATGAGGAGGGCGAATAACCGCCCAGTAAACAGGAGGGACTAACATGAGAAAAGTTCGAGGAGCAAAAGCCTTGTCTGACTATCTAAAATCAATTAACTGCGATATGTCGGAAACAACTATCTATCGTTTATTAAAAACAAAGGATATTCCTTGCAGACGTCCAAGTCCAGGCATTCTAATTTTCGACTTAGATGTAATTGATCGTTGGCTTTTAATTGAGGATGAAGAAAAAAGTGTTTCTTTCTAAGCTAACTTCATTCTACGAGATGTGACCGTATCAATAAATAACCATTCAGATACAAAGGAGATGTGGGAGAAATGACAATCAAAAACGCCGCAAACATGGGAAACGAGGTAGCACGTTTAATGGAATCAGAAGAATTAAATGGTGAACAACTAGCTTTTGATTTGAATATAAGTCGCCAACTAGGAAGTCACATGAAAAATGATAGAAGGAAGATGCAACAAGACATTGCAAAGGTTTCTATCCAAACATATGACAATCCAGAATATATCACTGATGTATTACACGAGTTTAGCGAAGGATATACCTCTCCAGTGTTTAGAGGTAAGCATATCGAGCAACACCGTTTATCTATTGAAGCTTACACGATTCAGGAATTACAAGAAGCTATAAGCAAGATGAAAGAAGTTTGTCTAGCTAAGCCTCCGACTATTATTTCTAAGGAAGAGCGTGAGGAGATTAAAGCTCTTATGGAAGAACTCCTTGATGGAAGAGGTTTTATAGATAACATGCTGATTCAGCTGCAGAAAGATTATGGGTTATCCATAAAAAACTGTATTAAAGGGCTATTACCAAGATGGAAGGCGAAAGGGTGGTTAGGGTGAGAACGGATTTATTTAAAAAAGAAGATTACCATGCAGCGTTAAGAGAGCGTGCAAGCATCTTAGATTGCAGTAAGGCGATTGAGGATTGTGTAAAAACTGGTGATTTAGAAGAAGCTCTATTATTTGTACGTGACATTACAAAATCACTGGAAACGTTAAAAAACTTAGCTAACAGAAAAATGCTTGAGATAAAGATGAAAGGTCTTCTAGATGAATTTGGTGCGGCTGGTATTAATGTGATGGTGGTGAAACGAAATGTTCAATAGTCCTGAGAGTGTAATTATCTATGTTGTTTCTATTGGTGCGGCACTTCTATTGGGGAATATGTGGGGAAGTTTGAACACGGAACATAAAAAAACTGACTAACTCGGCAAAGTTAATCAGCACTTAAACAAATATCTAAATTGATTATACCACTATTTGATGATTAAACAAAAATAGAAAAGAGGAAATAAAAATGGATTTAAACAAAATGGTTATTGCTAGCTTAGCGAAATTGGAATCGGAAGGTAAGGTGCAGGATATTGTTGAAAAGCACGTTTCTTCAACTGTTGAGTCGATTGTGAAAGATGCTTTCGGAAGTTGGAGTGATTTTTCTAAAAGTCTAAAAGAACAAGTAGAGTCACAACTTGCGATCAACCTAAAAGAGCTAAATTTTACAACGTATAACGCTACAATCCTATCAGCAGTAAAAGAAAAATTAAATGATCAAATCGCTTCAGAGGGTGTAGCTAGAATAAATGAATCGCTTGAAGAATTGTTATCAGTTACCAAAGATGAGTACAAGCTATCTGAGTTAGTTAAAGAACTAGCAAATGATATTGACACAGATGAGTTGGGATATGACGATTACCACGAAATGTCGATGCACATAGATAATTCTTTCAGTCTAGCGAAAATAATCTACCTTGATTCTGAATCAGGTAAGGATAAATATGATTGCAAATATGGATTTTGGGTTGAGAAAGATACTGGAAAAATTAAAAACATCGAAATAAAAGAGGGGCGTTTTAGTAATAAGAGAGATATTAGAGAATTTGATGCCCGTGCAATTATGAGAGGCTTTCATGGTTTGGAAGAGACACTATTTAAGATGTATGCACGTGGGGCTAAGTTAATCATTGATGAGGATGATGTTGAATTAGAAATATCTAACCCTGATTACGATTAAAAGTAAGTGTTGTTTATTGACGGAGCTTTTGGCTCCCGTCAAGAAGTCTAGGATTTCCCCCTTTGCTTTCCTAGACTTCTTGATGGGATTCAACCATCGGAAAGAGGTGATTATATGGAAAACCCAATGGTAGCAGGTTACGGCTACGAAGAACCTTTAAGAGAGCCTAGAAAGGTTGGGTGCTGCAACTATCGACATTGCAAGGAAGATTTATATGAAGGTGAAGGTTATGAGTGGGATGGTTACTTGTATTGTTCAACAGAGCATATGGGTGAACACATTGTTGAAGAAAACCTGGCAGTTGATTTAAGTGCATAAAAAAATCCGCTATTGGAGTAGCGGACTTAAAGGATTCTCTTATAAAACGGATGTCTCTATTATAACGAGAATCCTTGGATATGACAAGAGGAGGGATAGTTATGCAAGCTCAATCATTGATTCAAACAGTAGACATGAGTCGTGAACAATGGCTAGAAGCTAGGCGTAAAGGGATTGGAGGCAGTGATGTCTCAGCTATCGCAGGACTAAATAAATGGAAGTCTCCAGTAGCTGTTTACTTGGATAAAGTAGGACAGTCTCCTATAGAAGATACTGCTGGTGAAGCTGCCTATTGGGGCAATGTAATGGAGGATATCGTGGCTCAAGAGTTCAGTATACGTACTGGATTAAAGGTTAGACGAAAAAATGCGATTCTTAAACATCCAGAACATCATTTCATGTTCGCAAATGTGGATCGCTTGATTATTGGAAAACAAGAAGGCCTGGAATGTAAAACAGCTTCGGAGTACTTAAGAGGTGAATGGGAAGATGAAGAAATTCCTGCAGCGTACTTACTCCAAATACAGCATTACATGGCAGTTACCGGATATAAAGCATGGCACATTGCTGTTCTGATTGGCGGAAACAAGTTCATCCATAAAAAAGTAGACCGCGATGAGGAGCTTATCAGCTATCTAATACAAATTGAAAGAGACTTTTGGGAAAACCATGTTTTGATAGAAATTCCTCCAGCATTCGATGGATCTGATGCCTCGGTTGATTTATTAAAGGCTCTTTATCCAGAATCTGAACCAGAGTCAGAGATAAACCTTTCAAAAGATGCTGAAACACTCTTAGAAGCATTGGAAGTAATCAAATCCGCTATCAAGGATTCGGAATCTAAAAAGAAAGAGTATGAAAATCAAATAAAAGCTTTAATGGGCGCTAACGAAAAAGCATATGCAGGCACTCGAAAGATAACTTGGAAGTCGAATAGTGTTACGAGAATCGATTCTAAGCGATTGAAAGCAGAACAGCCTGAACTCTATAAGAAATATTCGAATACCACGTCAGAAAGAAAATTCTTAATCAAATAGGAGGAATACAACCATGGCAACAACAGCCGATGTTAAAAATCAATTAGCTACAAAGGCAAACAACGGAGTACAGAAACAGGTGTCTCCTGAGAATACATTAAACGCTCTATTAAAAAGAATGGGGCCAGAGATTCAACGAGCTCTACCAAAGCATATGGATGCAGACAGAATTGCTCGTATTGCACTTACAGCAGTTCGTACTACACCGAAGTTACTCGAATGTGACCAAACTTCTTTCCTAGCAGCAATCATGCAATCGGCTCAATTAGGAGTCGAACCGAACACAGGGCTAGGTCAAGCTTATCTAATCCCTTATGGAAAGAACGTTCAGTTCCAACTAGGATACAAAGGGTTAATTGATTTAGCAGTACGTAGCGGACAGTATAAGGCAATTTATGCTCATGAAGTGTATGGAAACGATGAGTTTAAGTTTCAGTACGGATTGAATAAAGACTTGATTCATAAACCATCTACTGAACCAGAAGGTGAACCGATTGGTTACTATGCAGTTTATCATCTTAAAAATGGTGGATATGATTTCGTGTATTGGACTAAAGAACGTATTGATCAGCATGCACAGAAGTTCAGTCAAGCAGTACAAAAAGGATGGACAAGCCCTTGGAAGACTAATTTCGATGCAATGGCAAAGAAAACTGTATTAAAAGAGGTATTGAAATACGCTCCTAAATCAATTGAGCTTCAGAAAACCATTGAGGCAGACTCAACTATTAAAAATGAGATTGCAGCTGATATGAGTGACATTATCGATGTTACAGATTATAGCGTGGTAGAGGAACCACAGGAAGAAATGAAAACTAACCAAGATGAACTAATGCCAGGTCAAGTGTTTGAGGACAAGTTGGTTTAAAAAATGGAGGGGGTTTCCCCTCTCTCTGTTAAAGAAAGGAGAGCCTAGATGTGAGTATTTATAGATCCGTTCAAGTTAGCTTCTGGCAAGATGCTTTTGTATTAGATCTTACTCCAGAAGAAAAATATTTTTATATATATCTTATGACGAACAGTAAGGCTTCCCAAATTGGCATCTACGAATTACCAAAGAGAATTATTGAAACTGAAACAGGTTATAACCGTGAGATAGTAGAAAAACTTTTAAATCGTTTTATCGAATATAAGAAAATTGAATATGACGATAAAACGAAAGAAATTTTTATGGTTAATTGGGTGAGATATAACTGGAATAACTCTCCAAAAGTTATATCAAGAGTAATTCAGGAATTGGATTTAATTAAAAATAAATTGTTCGTCAAAAAGTATGTGTCTTTAGCGCTAGAGTCCAATACTAACAAGGCTTTTATAGAGTATGGATACAGTATCGGTACAGTACCTATACTAGATGCGCAAGAAAAAGAAAAAGAAAAAGAAGAAGAAAAAGAAGAAGAAAAAGAAAAACAACAAGAAAAGAAAAAATCGTCAGTTGCAGTTGAAAATGAAATCAATCCATTTGAATTTTATGAAAATAACGGATTTGGAGCTATTACTCCCCATGTAGGAGAAAAAGTTAATGCATGGATAGATGATCTATCTGAAAGCTTAGTTTTACATGCAATGAAGATTGCTATAGAGAATGGAGCTCTTAGGTGGAACTATGTTGAATCAATCTTAAAGAACTGGTCCACCAAAAAAATTAGTTCAGTTGAGGAAGTGGTTGCACTTCAAGAAAAATGGAAGCTTCAACATTCTCATAAACATTCGAAATCAGTCAGAGAAGAAAAAGTACCTGAATGGTTTGGTAAGGATGCTAATCAACCAGCACCTAAAACAAAATCTGTAGTAATGGATATAGAAGCAGAGCGTAGAAGGTTACGCCAAGAATTGTTGGGAGGATGAAATATGCAATCACCAGTAGCTGTATGTGAAAACGAAAGCTGCGAGAAAGTCATTCATAAAGGCGACGAGGTTTGGCATAAGGGCTCTGAGCTGTTTTGCTCTGGGAAATGCTTAATCGAATCATTTGGACCTCAGAAACAAACGATTTTACATGAAAAACAAATTGTTGGAGGTGCGAGATGAGTACATGTAAACGATGTAACAAACCATTGAAAACTCCTAAAAGCATTGATGAAGGTTACGGACCTGTATGTAAGAGAAAGCATGAGGAAGCTGAAGCAGAGTTCCTTAAACGTCAAGTGACCATTGATGAAGAATTGGAATATCAGGAGAGAATGCGAGCATGAACAATATACTCTTTGAAATACCAGGTGAACCAGTAGCACAAGGAAGACCAAGGGCAGGAAAATCATGGACAGGTAAAACTGTCCTCTATGATCCTGATAAGTCGAGGGACTTTAAACAATACGTAAAGCTTGTAGCTGGTCAGCACGCCCCAAAAGAGCTTATAACAGGACCCATTGACTTAGCCATAGACATTTATAGGGCGACACCTAAAAAGTATCAGACGAAGCCAAAACAAGCTCTTATTGAGCAAGGCGAATTAAGACCGACCACTAAACCAGATGTAGATAATTACGTGAAGGGTGTTAAGGACGGTCTGAACAAGGTTATCTGGCAAGATGATAGCCAAGTGGTGAATTTAACGGTTAGGAAATTTTATAGCATGCAGCCGAGGGTGGTCGTTAGGGTTGCTTTTTGATAAGTCGATTAGAAACATAAAGCGAATTAAGGAGTGAGACGATGGAGCTTAATAAGATCTATCAAGGCCATTGTCTTGATGTACTAAGAACATTTACAGACGAAAGTGTAAATACTGTTGTTACAAGTCCACCTTATTGGGGTCTTCGTGACTATGGAATGGGAGAACAGATTGGATTGGAAAGTTCTGTTGATGAATATGTAAATGTATTGGTGGAAGTGTTTCGTCAAGTTAAGAGAGTCCTTCGAGACGATGGCACACTATGGTTAAACCTCGGAGATGCTTATGCAGGAAGTGGCAAAGGCAGAAATGCTGATGGTAAAGGTAATCCTGGAAATAACCATATGCAAAGCGAAGGTCAATTTAAAGGGATTGTGAAGTTACCTAAAATTGTGAATGGATTGAAACCTAAAGACTTGATTGGCTTACCTTGGAGAGTTGCTTTTGCTCTCCAACAAGATGGTTGGTATTTAAGACAAGACATCATTTGGAATAAACCAAATGCTATGCCCGAAAGTGTAACTGACAGACCTACTAAATCCCATGAATATATCTTTCTTTTATCTAAATCACCTAAGTATTTTTACGATCATGAAACCATAAAAGAACAAGCGGTTTATGGGACGCAGGATGTGAGAGGATCTCGAGCAACATTCGGTCAACCACAAAAGCAAAGAAGAGAAGATAAGGTTCGAGGCTCTTTTAACGGAAAGTATGGTAACAAGGCATTTAGAGCAATTCGTGAAAAGCGAAACAAGCGATCTGTATGGACCGTAACTACAAAACCATTGAGAGAAGCACACTTTGCTACATTTCCGGAAGATTTGATTAAGCCATGTGTATTGGCAGGTAGTCCTATAAATGGAGTTGTACTGGATCCATTCTTTGGTTCAGGAACCACAGGATTAGTTTCTTTAAAACATGGTCGTAATTTCGTAGGTATTGAGCTGAATCAAGAGTATATAAAGATCGCTGAAAAACGATTAAGTGATGTGCAACTGGAATTGATTCATGAAATGTAATACGACACTCACAGTCGAAACAAATAGCGAAGTAAAAAGGAAGCGAAATTCGAATGAATGATTCTAATAAAACAGCAGGCAGATAACATTTGTTATTTTACTTATCTTTCTTTAACCCGTAAATAAATAAAATTAAACTTATTATAAAAAAAACGGAAAAAAATAATTTGAAATATATATGTGTGGTTACTGCTTCTGATATTTCTCCCGTCATTTGTCCGATTCGTAAAAATGAATAAATAAATCCTAAGGATAATAAGAAAACAAAACCCATCCCTTTGTATGAAAATGAAATCATTATGTAGCCTCCTCTTTGGTAAATTTTATCATATTAATGAAGTGTTATATAGACAATATTATGTCGCATTACGTAGACAAAGCGTCGCAAAGGAGTGACCAAATTGACAATCACTGAAGATTTCACAACCACCCAAGAATCAAAGTTTTTGAGGATGATCACATCTAATTTGGCTCCAGTGGAAATCATCAAAGAAAAGAAGGGTATCGCTACTCTCATTCGATTTAACAAGCAACAGTATGTGGTGCAACATCCTAGCCATATGAGATCTAATCAGAATTTAAAAAAGGAAGCGAAGTGAGGCAATGATTAACCGAGTAGTACTAGTTGGGAGGCTAACCAAGGACCCTGAACTAAAATACACTCCTTCTGGCGTAGCGATGGCTCGTTTTACAATAGCGGTCAATCGCACGTTTACCAATCAGCAAGGTGAAAAAGAGGCTGATTTTATCAATTGTCTAGTTTGAAGAAAGCAAGCGGAGAATACAGCTAATTTCTTAAAGAAAGGTAGCTTAGCAGGTGTGGAAGGGCGAATTCAAACAGGTAGTTATGAAGGGCAAGACGGTAAGCGTGTGTATACTACTGACGTTGTTGTAGATAGCGTTCAATTCTTAGAACCAAGGAACGGACAGGCCTCACAAAATAACGATAATACAGGACAATATCAGCAGAATTATACGAGGGTGGATGAAGATCCATTTAACGATAAGCCTATTGATGTTCAAGGTGATGATCTTCCATTTTAGATATTAAGGGGGCTAGTGTATGGAAAATTGGGCAGACAACTTAATACGTGAATATGCTGCTGGTAGAGAGCAACTCGGGAGATTAAAAGAATACCTAGATAAAGACAACCCTGTTGATGAGCAAGATATCAAACAGATTAATAGTATGATTGAAAGCATGTCCTTTGCTATCGAATGGATGGAAACAGGAAAACAACCTGGTACTTTTAGAGGTATTGATAAAAGAGGGATCTACCAACGTCAGTATTTTGAAAGCATAGAAGTAATACCTGATATTATGGAGCAATTAGATATTAATAATAAAAAGCTGTATTTAACACGTGAGGAAAAATTAATACTAGCAGATATTTTTGCTTCTTTGTCATTAAGGGAAAGGCAATGTTTTATTCTTTATACAGCTCAAGGTATGAGTATGGGAAAAATAGCGGAAGTTGTAGGAGTAAGTAAGGCTACAGTTCAAAGTTACATTACTAGAGCTAAAAAGAAAGTGGTAGAAAGAGTATATTAAAAGAACAATTGCCATACGTTAGTCATACGATATCATTATAATTGAAGGGAGAAAATGTGGAGGTGCGTTTATTAGCGCATTCCATTTTCTACCTTATTTATATAGGTAATTTTTCCCGAAGGTCTTTCGCATTAAAAAAAAGTAAGGCAATTGTTATCATAATTAGTTATAATTACCTTTGTTGCTTTTATATGAATGGGAAGGAATTTATCTGTTTTTTGTCGAATAGATTAATTAACCCCAATTCAAAAGTTTGTAATAGCTACAAAGGGGATATGTTATGTTAAAATTAGGTATAACTATAATTAGTCTTATAGTAATATATGTTGGTATTATGAGTTCCGGAGATTCGAATGGTTTTTATAGCTCAATGACAGTATTTTTCGCTATGCTTATTCTAGATTACCATTCAAATCATGAAAAGTTTACCGATGCATATATTAAATTAGCTATGATTGTATTTGGCTTTTTTTCACTTATTAGTTTAATGGGTGTAATTGACTTTTTGACAATCCGAGAAATAAAAGGGCAATTTTATATTTCTTTTTCTGATGTAATGAGATTAGGAAAAATGGGTATAATAAATATACATATTCTCTTCGCCGTAATGGTTGCATTGATTGTATTGTTTTCAGGAATTGAATATGTATTAAAAATAAGTAAAGCTAAAAAAGATCAGCAAAAGTTAGTAAAGGATGGAGGGAGAAAAAAATGATTAATTTCTTATTCTTTATCTTATTTTTTACAGTATTGGGTATACAAATAGGAATTATATTGGTCCTTAGAGAAAAAAAGGTGCCATTATTAAGAGCGTTACTCCACTCTACAGTAATCTATTTCTTACCGTTTATTATGGTTGCTGCACACTTTGAAATGTATAAAGAAAGATATATTCTTCTTTCTGAATTATTGGAAGAGAACAGTATAAGCTTAGAAAATTACAAAATAATGCAGAAGAAAATGGGGAGCGGAAGTTTTTTAATTTTAGTTGTTGCATGGGCTATAAAAGATTTACTTACTCCTAAGGACAATATACTTTTTATGCTTGAATGTGCAGAAGAATACGAAAAAAAATACTTACGTACTCCTAAAAAGGTGAGGGAACGCGTGCAAAATGACATTGGTTTCGTTGGTTTGGCTAGTGTAGTTCTACACAATGTCTTAGAGGTTATGAAAGAACACGCGGGAAACTCACTAATGCAAAAAAAGCTCGCATAAAAATATATATAAATAAGTTTTTAAAAAGCCATATTCATTGAGAATATGGCTTTTTATGTTTTTTTATAGAAGCGAATAGCATAATGGGGTGATGCCATTGAATGTGAAGAAAAATAAAGGTGGAGCTAAAGGGAAGTATGTTGAATGGCTTACACCAGAGGGACTTATACGTTTGGAAGGATGGGCTCGTGATGGACTGACTAATGAGCAAATAGCACAAAACATAGGGGTTACTCAATCAACCTTATATGATTGGCAAAGGAAGTATTCGGAGATTTCGGAGGCCTTAAAAAGAGGCAAGGAAATAATAGACCTTCAAGTGGAAAACGCCTTGCTTAAACGAGCGCTAGGCTACGAATTTAAGGAACAAAAGTATGCACAAGTAGAAATGTCACAGGAAGAGCATTACGCTCTAAAACAGGTTGTTGTGAATCGATTTAAGATGGATAATCCTGAAGCAACATTGGAAGAAATTAGACTAGTAGAGTTACAAGTATCCAAGTATAAGAGTGTACTGGTAGAAGAAAAGACTAAAGAAGTTGTCCCTGACACTACTGCTCAAATTTTTTGGTTAAAGAATCGTAGGCCAGACAAATGGCGTGATAGACAACAGGTAGAGCACAGTGGCGAAATAACAAATACTATTCAGCAGTTAACGCCAGAAGAACGTCAGAAACGAATTGATGAATTGAAGGCGAAGTTAAAATGATTACAGATGAAGAATTAATGGAACTGGAAAGGTTATTGCAACTTGAAGCAATTGACACAGCTAAAAAGAATTTTTTTAAATTTTGCAATTTGCTCGCTCCTACTTTTTATAAAGAGAGCCGGGCTTTTTTAGTTTATATGAGTAATGAAATGCAAGATTTCTATCAATCGGATGACGAGGTACTAATCGTAAATGTCCCCCCTCGTCATGGTAAATCCCGTACAGCCTCCATGTTCGCTAAATGGGTATTTGGACAAAATCAAAATGAAAAGATCATGACAGGTTCCTACAATGAAATGTTATCGACTACTTTCTCGAAAGCCGTTCGAAATGACATATCCGAAATGAAAGCGGACATAAATAAAGTGGTATATAGCGATATTTTCCCCGAAACACGTATCAAACATGGTGATGGTGCGATGAACTTGTGGAGTTTAGAAGGTGGGTATAACAACTACTTAGCTACTTCTCCTACTGGTACTGCAACAGGGTTCGGTGCTTCTTTGTTAATCATTGATGACTTAATCAAGAATGCGGAAGAGGCTTATAACGAAACCGTTCTTGATAAGCATTGGGATTGGTTCACTAATACAATGCTGTCTCGTGTTGAAGAAGGTGGGAAAATAATCATCATTATGACGCGGTGGTCCTCTAAAGATTTAGCAGGACGAGCGCTTGTTCATTTTAAAGACGAGGGAAAAAAGGTCCGCCACATTAATTTAAAGGCACAGCAAGAGGATGGCTCTATGCTTTGTGATGAAATATTAAGCCGAAAATCATATGAGAGTAAAGTTCGTGCAATGAGCCCTGAAATAGCTGCTGCAAACTATCAGCAAGAACCGATTGATGTTAAAGGTCGCTTATATAGTAGCTTTAAAACGTATGATGGCAACTTACCACAATTTAAAGAGATTAAGAATTATACAGATACAGCTGATACAGGTGCTGATTACTTATGCTCTATCAATTACGGTGTCACGTTTAACAACGAGGCTTATGCGCTTGATGTTCTTTATACAAAAGACGGTATGGAAGTTACTGAACCAGCTACAGCCAAAATGTTGTTTGAAGGAAACGTAAACAATGCTGATATTGAATCGAATAACGGCGGTCGAGGCTTTGCGCGTGCAGTTGAAAGGTTACTAAAACAAAATCATAACAGCAATAAAACGCTTGTACGTTCATTCCACCAATCGAAAAATAAGCAAGCTCGGATATTATCTAATGCTACTTGGGTGATGGATCACATTTACTTCCCTTCAAACTGGAGGGATAGATGGCCAGAATATTATGAGGCTATGAGCAAGTATCAAAAAGAAGGTAAAAACAAACATGATGATGCTCCAGATGCTACTACAGGCATCGCCGAAAAGATTGGTGTAGGAGATGTATACAGTTTTAATTAGAGAGAGGTGAGAGAGTGGCAGCATTTTTCCCATATCAAGGAGCTAGCACAGACACAGAAAAAATTAATGAGCACGTTACAGAGAACGCCAGTAAAGTAATTAGCAATCTTAAGCTATTAGAGAACGAGATTAATAAGTTTAAGTCGTCTCTCAAAAGACAATGGATGATTACTGGTGAGAATTACTATGAGGGTGAGCAAGATATTTTAAAAAGAGAAAGAATGATCATCGGTAAGGGTGGCCTTCTTGAAAAGGCTGGTAACCTCCCTAATAACAAAATACTTGATAATCAATACTCTAAGCTTGTAGATCAGAAGGTGAATTATCAACTAGGTAAACCTATAACCATCGAAACAGAGGATGATAACTACTTAAAGAAGCTACAAACTATATTCAATAAACGCTTCCATAGAACACTTAGAAATATTGGACAGGATGCATTAAATGGGGGGATAGGTTGGCTATATCCTCATTATAACGAGGAAGGAGAATTTGTTCTAAAAAGATTCCCTCCTTATGATATCATTCCGTTCTGGAAAGATGCCGAGAAGACAACTGTTGATTATGCTGTACGCATTTATTCAATTTCTATTTACGAAGGTGATAAAGAAGTAGTAAAGGAAAAAGTAGAAGTCTATACCAAGAATGGAGTAGAACATTACGAATGGTTTAACGGTCAGCTAGTGCCGGATGTTATCCAACCTAACTCTTCATATATCACTGTAGATGATGGGGAAACAGTAGAAAAACTAAACTGGGCTAGGGTGCCTTTGATTCCTTTCAAATTTAATAACAAAGAAATACCACTTATTAAGCGTGTGAAGTCTCTACAAGATGGAATTAACATCATGCTCAGTGACTTTGAAAACAACATGCAAGAGGATGCTCGTAATACAATTCTTGTTTTGCATAACTATGATGGACAGGACTTAGGTGAGTTCCGACGTAACCTAGCGCAGTTTGGTGCGGTTAAAGTTCGTTCTGGTGATGGTCAAAAAGGTGGGGTAGACACCCTAACAGTGGAAGTGAATGCGGATAACTACAAATCAATCCTAGCTCTGTTTAAAAAGGCTCTCATAGAGAATGGCCGTGGGTATGATGCTAAAGATGAACGTATGGCCAATAACCCTAACCAAATGAACATACAGTCCATGTACAGTGATATCGAGCTTGATGCAAATGGTATTGAGACAGAATTCCAAGCCTCGTTTGAAGAACTTCTGTGGTTTGTTAATAAGCATTTGGCTAATACAGGTCAAGGCGATTATGATGAACAACAAGTAAACGTCATATTTAACCGAGATATATTAATAAACGAGATGGAAGTTGTAGAGGTATTGGAGAAATCCCCTTATATGCCACTCGAAAGTCGTCTTGCCCAACATCCATATGTTAGTGATGTGCAGCTGGAGTTAAAACGTTTGAAGCAAGAGCAAAAAGAGCAAATGGATCTTTTTGATAACTACGACACTACCTTCCAGAAGAAGCAAGGTGATGTAATTGGCAAAGACACGTGATTACTGGCGAGAACGTTTTGAACAATTAGAAGATGCTCAATTTAACAAGGGGGCTACTTACTATAAGGACTTAGAAAAAGCCTATATTCAAACGTACAACGCTATTGAGGCAGACATTTTGAAATGGTATAGCCGTTTTGCCGTTAATAATGAAATATCCCTGGATGAAGCTAAACGATTACTCAAGTCGGATGAGCTCAAAGAGTTTCAATGGACTGTAGAGGAATACATTAAGTACGGTGAAAAGAATGCTATTAATCAAGAATGGATGAAGGAACTAGAAAATGCCTCTTCTCGAGTCCATATAAGCCGTTTAGAGAGTTTACAACTACAGCTAAGGCATCACGTAGAAAAGCTCTACGGTGGACAGCTAGAAGGCTTTGAGCAACTGATGAAAGAGACCTATCAAGATCAGTATTATCATGTAGCGTTTGAGATACAAAAAGGATTTGAAGTCGGGTTTACCTTGCAAGCAATTGATGAAGTCCAGCTTACAAAAATCATCAGTAAGCCATGGACTGCTGATGGTATGACGTTTAGTCGTCGTATATGGCGTGATCAGAACCAATTAATACATTTACTACAAACCAATCTTATGCAAACTGTGACAAGAGGAGAGGCTCCAGATAGATTAATCAGTGTAATTACTAAGAAAATGGGTTCTTCTCGTTCTAACGCAGCGCGATTAGTACAAACCGAAGCTTCTTTCTTCAGTGCTGCAGCTCAAAAGGATGCATTCAATGAGTTAGGTTTAGAGAAGTATGAAATCATTGCAACGCTTGATGGCAAAACAAGTGAAATATGCCGGAGCATGGATGGCAAAGTATTTGATATAACTGACTTTGAGCCTGGTGTAACAGCTAATCCTTTCCATGCTAGGTGTAGGACTACAACGGCACCTTATTTTGAGGATGACTATAGTAAGCGAATTGCGAGAGATTTGGAAGGTCAAACATATTATGTACCTGGCAATATGAAGTATGGTGAATGGTATCAGTCGCAAGTTGAAAAACATGGCGAAGAGAAATTGGCTAGTTCTAAAAAAAAGAAAGCGAATAAACAAGCGGATAAAAAAGAGTATGCAAGTTTTAAACAAATAATAGGCAATAATAATCCTAATACATTGGATGCCTTCCAAGAAATAAAGTATAATGATAGCAATGTATGGTATCATCTTAAAGGTTTTAAAATGGCTGTTGAGAAAGGTGATATTCACGCACTGACGGGATATGATACGTATAAGAGTGTTGCTAACGAAATTCGAGAAATCTTGGTTGGCCTTACTACATCTGACGGTATTGTAATTACAAGCTACAAATCACATTTTATAGATAGAATTATTGGGCAAATTGAAGCTGGAACGGCCCAAAAGGGAAAAAGGACTGGTGTACAAATTGAAGATGTCAAAGAGGCACTCTTGAATCCTATAAGCATTAAAGAAAGTAGAAATAATGCGCGTCAATATATTAATGAAAAATGTATAGTGACCATAAACATCTTATCGGGTCATTTGATTCAAACTACACCAAAAGCAAAGGAGTGACACTATGATTAAAATGTCAAAAAGAGATGAAGAGTTTTTAAGGAAACATCTCTCAAACCTTGATGAGCTACGAAAAGGAAAGATAAATGACTTATTGTCGGAAGTATACGATATAACCATTGAAGGGTTAGATGAAAATGATGATCCGACAGATTTATATTTTGAAGCGCAAAAAGTTTATGATTCTATATATTTATTAAATTAGCACCCAACTACAGAAATGAAAAGTTGAGTGCTTTTATTATGTCCGTTTTTACTACAGATGGTAATTTAACAAAGATGTATGTTACACCAGTTTGTACATTTCATATTCAAGGTAATCTAATTTGCTTGTCCATCTTAATCCAGAAATCTCAGGTAATAGGCTTCTGTAATCTGCCCAGTTAAGAATGTGCACGTTTTCTAATTCTTTCGAAATGGAAACGAGTCCCTTTGAATTGTATGCTGGTTTATGAACATAAATTAGTAGTCTCTCAGCAAGATCAATTTCTTTTGACCAAGTTTCTAAATCTGGATTAATTGGTCCATGTAATCTACCGATATAAATTTTTAGGTTATTAGAATCATTCGTATCGTACCACCCTTCTTGCAGTATTCTTTTACCAAGTGTTTGAAAATCTGCCTTTCCAATGTAAAGTAAAATGTCACTTCCATAAACCGGATGTCTACCATATATCTGATAAATTCCATAGTCTATTTCAGTATTCGTGAGAGAAGGCAATTCATCATGTCTAAATGGTCCCTTCCATTGTAATTGAATTAATCGAGTTTGTGCTTCTAACACTCTCATCACCCTTTTAGTAATTTTTAATATTTCCATTTTATACTATAAAATGAAAATATAGATATAGTCTTTTTAGCGTTTGCAGACGTAAAAGAACAAAGCTGGTCGAGGACGTAACCTCGTAAAATTAAATCGTAACCAATAGGAGGAAACATACATGAAACGTGAATTTTTAGAAGGTTTAGGACTTGAAAAAGAAATAGTTGAGAAAATTATAGGTGAGCATGGAAAGTCAGTAGAATCGAATAAATCGAAGTTAAAAGACATAACCACTGACCGTGATGATCTAAAGATTCAACTGGAACAGCGCGACAAGGATTTAAAAGATTTGAAGAAGAAAGCAGAAGGTAGCGAAGAACTTCAAACTCAGCTTGCTGATCTTCAATCAAAGTATGACACGGACAAGGGTGAGTACGAACAAAAGTTGAAGGATACTCAGCTATCCAGTGCTATCAAACTAGCTCTTGCTGGTAAAGTACATGATACGGATATCGCTATCTCACAGATTGACAAGGCCACAATTGAATTAGACACAGAAGGCAAGATTACCAAAGGTTTAGATGAGCAGTTAAAAACACTGCAAGAATCGAAACCTTTTTTGTTTGTCCCTGAAAAGAAAAAACAGACATTTAAAGGTTGGGATCCAGCAGATAGTAATAACGATAAAGACAGTTCATCAGACATTGGTAGTAATTTTGCTAAAGAAGCGAATTCAAAAGGAACCCCAGCTGAAAAAGCTGTAAATCCATGGATTTAAAAAATAATAAAGGGAGGGCATCCAAATGCCATATGTAAGCGAAACAAGAAACTATAGCCGAGTAAATTTTTTAGCATCTTCCAAAGTACAGTCGTTCACTACTCTGGTGAGTGATGTAGGAGTTACTGCAGTGGAAGGAAAGAAAATCGTGAAAGCAGGTACTATATACCCTGCAAATGATGCAACAGCTAAAGGAATTATTTACAACGATGTAGATGTTACTAATGGACCGCAACCAGGCGCACTGATTGTAGAGGGGTACATTTTAGAAGAACGTCTTCCGACAGCACCAACAGCCGAAGCAAAAGCAGCAATGACAAAAATAACATTCCGATAAAAACATAATGAAAAGAAGGGTGGAAACCAGTAATGCCAGACATTTTAGAATTATTTAATCAGAAGACAGTACTAAATTATTTGAAAGAACGTCAACTTACTCCTTATTTGGGGGAAACGTTATTTCCAGAAGTAAAACACGACACACTAGAATTTGAATATCTAGTAGGTGCTAGCAACTTACCTGTTGCTGCAAAGATTCATGCGTTTGATACTGAGGCTGAGATTGGTTCTTTAGATTTTAACGACCAAGCACTTGAAGCTGCTTATATTAAAAAGAAATATCAAATCAAAGAAAAGGATTTAATTGCTCTACAATTCCCACGTACTCCACAAGAGCAACAAACATTGGTTAAACGTGTATTTAATCTAATTGACCGTGCAGTAGCTGATGTACGTGCTGAAGTAGAAGTAATGCGTATGCAAGCTTTGGCAAATGGAGAGTTAAGCCTTGCAATGGAAAGTGGTGATACCTTAACAGTAGATTATCAATTGCCTGATGATAATAAAGAAGCTTTGTCAGGCACTGATATCTGGGGGACTGGCACTGAAGATATTATAGGAGACTTAGAGCGTTGGGCATCTGCATTAGATGAAAAGCCGACACGTGCTTTAACTTCTACTAGAATCGCTAGTCAAATATTACGTAATTCAAAAATCATTGGTTACTTATTCGGAAAAGATAGTGGACGAGTTGCTACATTAGGTGATCTTAATAGTTTCCTAACTTCACATCAATTACCAACCATTGCAACATATGATTCCAAATATCGTGTGCAAAATGCTAATGGAACTTATTCAACACAACGCTACTTTCCAGAAAACAAATTCGTAATGTTTGGTGATAGTGCTCTAGGTGAAACTTTACATGGTCCTACACCAGAAGAAAGCCGCCTGTTGCTAAAAGGTAATGAAGAAGTAACGAATGTAGGAAACATTATTGGTATGGTATTTGAGGAAGGATTAGACCCTGTATCAACTTGGGCTAAAGCTGCTACTACTGCTATCCCATCATTCCCTGAAGCAAACAACGTATTCCAAGCCCAACCAATCGTATAAGAAGGAGGACAACAGTATGAAACTAGTAGAAGTATTAAAGGTTCCAGTTCGTTATAAAGGAGAAACTTATAAAAAAGGTGACTCTTTTGAAATGGATGATGATCACTTTAACGAAGAGTTAGTTAAAGTCACTGGTGAAGTGAAGCAAGAGGATAATCCTTTTGATGGAATGTCTATTGATGAATTGAAAGTTTATGCCGAACAACAAAACATTGATATCGGTAATGCTACAACAGAAAAAGGCATTATCAAGAAAATCGAAGAAGCTCATAAGACAGAATAGGGCGTGATACGATGCTATTAGCAGTTAAATTACGACTTGCTATGTTTGGTATTCCAGTTTCCAATGATCCAAAAAATACAGATGATATGATGCTAACCTTTATTATCGAAAAGGTGACTAATCATATCAAAAATCAAACAAATCTATACTCAATCCCTGATGGCCTGCGAGAAATCGCTATCGATATGGTCGTCGGGGAATTTTTATATACCAAAAAATCAATGGGCTTGCTTAATATTGATTCCCTCAATTTTGAGGTGATGGTTAAACAGGTCCAAGATGGAGATACCAATACTGTTTTCGCAGTAGAAGAAGGTATGTCCCTAGAGAATCAATTCAATCACTTCCTTTCTTATCTACAACATCCTAATGCTGATTTTGCTAAGTATAGGGTGTTAACATGGTAAGTCGTAGAAGAAAGGCTCTAGAGTTACTTTGGAAAGGCATATGCACTGTATATGTGTGGGGAGAAATAGAAGATCCCCTTACCCATATCACTAAGCAAGGAGAAGTACTTAAATACGATAACCTTAAATGCAAACTGTCTCACAAAAATCTTAGTGCTACTAGTTCTACTGGTGGTCCAGCTATCATTGTTCAACAGGTAAAATTGTCTCTTGGTAATGAGTATGACATTCCTGCAGGCTCCAAAATAATCGTGAATCAGAATGGTCAAACTTCTGCGTATACTCGCAGTGGTGAACCTGGAGTGTTCATGGACCATCAAGAAATAGTGTTAGAACCTTTTAAGAGGTATGCCTAATGGCTAGATGGGGCAGGGTGGATTATCGACAACTGAAACGCCTACAAGAGAAGATGCAAAAACTAGAGGCTGCAGGCTTAGCAACATTCTGTGAGGATGCTGCGAAAGAAATAGCTGCTAGATTGCTAGCAAAAGCAATTAAGCGTACTCCAGTTGGTGTATATGAGGATGGTAAAACTGGAGGTACGTTACGCAGAGGGTGGACTATTGATGCGAATGTAGTAAGACGAGGGAATGTATATGAAATAGAAGTCATTAATCCAGTGGAATACGCTCAGTACGTTGAATTTGGACATCGTACAAGAAACCATCAAGGCTGGGTTAAGGGTAGGTTTATGATGACTATTTCTGCTGACGAAGTACAACAACAGGCACCGAAGTTACTTGAAAAGAAACTCAATAAACTATTGAAGGAGGCTTTCGATGGAGATTAATGACATACAAGAAGCTATATCCATTAAGCTTCATCAAACTTTCGGATCTGGTTACAAGAAGTATATCGATGAAGTACCGCAGGGGTTTATAACTCCTGCTTTTTTGATTCAATTTTTAAACTTAGAACATATCCGGCAAATCGGTGATAGGTGGAAGGTGACTACGCTATTCAACGTACAGTACTTCCCCAAAAACGGTTCGTCTGAGGCTTCTAATATGACATTGAAGACACAACAATCACTAAAACAAATAGCGCTGTTAAATGGCTCTCAAATGCTAGGCAGTGGTTCTAATAGTGAAGTGATAGATGGCATAGCCCATAATTTTGTTCATTTTAACTTCTTTCTACAAGATGTTGAAGAGAAAGTATTCATGGGATCGTTAGAGCACTATGTAAGCAAGAAAGGGTGATATCAAATGACAAAAAAACAAACTGCTCTGGAAAAGGCTGAGGTTACTACAGAAGTTGCAGCAAACACAGGAACTTCTTTATTGGAGTTCTCGAAGGAACAACTTGTTAAATCCCGCCGATATGTTCATCGTCGCGATGCACTCAATGCATTGCTGGAGGATGACAGAGTATATTCATTTGCACAGGTGGAAGAGATTTTAAAGAATTTTGATAAAGGAGGACTGCAATAATGGCACTAGGTGGAGGTTTTTGGTTAACACAAAACAAAGTGTTGCCAGGTACGTATCATAATTTTATTAGTAAAGCCCGTGCATTCGTGAATTTATCGGATCGTGGTTATGCAGCATTGCCCATTGCACTAGACTGGGGTGCTGACGACACTGTTATGACAGTAACCAAAGAGGATTTGCAAAAAGATTCTTTAAAGCTTTTTGGTTATGACTACACACATCCAAAATTAAAAGGGATCCGTGATTTATTTAAAGGTGCACTTACTGTATTCTTTTACAAGTTAAATTTAGGAGGCAGCAGAGCCGAAAATGATTTTGCTACAGCTAGCTACAAAGGGTTACGCGGAAATGATATTACCATCGTTATTCAACCTAACGTAGACGAACCAGCAAAATGGGACGTAAAAACTTTGTTAGATGGAACATTAGTGGATGAACAATTGTCTATCTCGACTGCAGTTGATTTAAATGCGAATGATTTTGTCACTTTCAAAAGCAATGCAACATTAGCTGCAACAGCAGGTACCCCTTTGACAGGAGGAGCCAACGGAGCTACAGCTTTAACTGCAGGTACACCTCATCAATTGGCATTGGATGAGCTAGAGGCATATGGCTTTAATACTCTTGGATGTTTATCAGAAGAGCCTGTTATAAAATCGCTTTATGCGGAATACACAAAACGTATTCGAGATGAAGTTGGTGGTAAGTTCCAGTTAGTTGGGCATAAGTTAGGCGCTGCTAATCATGAAGGAGTTATTGATGTCCAAAACGATGCAATCGGTGAGGGAGAAGAGGTCTTTGGTGCTGTATATTGGGTTACTGGTGTACAAGCTGGAGTAGCGGTGAATCAATCAAATACAAATCGCACATATGACGGTGAACATACGATTGATATGTCTGAAACAAAAACGCAGCCCCAACTAAAATTGCTTTTGAATTCCGGAAAATATGTTTTCCATCGTGTAGGTGATGCATTCAACGTGCTAGAAGATGTCAATACATTCACTTCCTTTAGAACAGATAAAAACGAGGATTTCTCGTTTAATCAGACTATAAGAGTCTTGGATCAAATTGCAATTGATACAGCACACTTATTTAATACTCGCTATTTAGGTAAAGTACCGAATGATACAGATGGTCGCATTTCTTTGTGGAATGATATTGGTAAGCATCGTAGTGTAATGCAGGGAATTCGAGCTATTCAAAACTATGACAAAGAAAAGTTATTGATTGGCCAAGGGGAGTCCAAACGAGCTGTTGTAGTCCAAGAAGAAATTACAAATACACTAACGATGTCGCAACTTTATGTGACAACGATGGTTGCGTAAGGGGGTAGTCAAATTGGAAGAAAACAAATTACTAAATCATCCAAATACAGAAAAACTATTGAACACTTTTTTAGAAAGTAACGGTAAAGCTAAATTACCACTTAAATTAAACCTACAATACTTTGCGGCTGCTGATACCATGCATGCGAAAGACGCCATACATGGAGCACAAGGAAAGGCTTACATCACGTTAGAGGGTGTACGGTATTTATTTGCCCAACTGATTAACTTAGAGGCACGGATGGATAAAACCAAAACTCAGGTACCGATTATGGGGCGCACAGGTAAGGGGAACAAATCAACAGGTTGGGAAGGTACTGGCTCAGCAACGTTTCATTTTAATACTTCAATCTTTCGGAAACTGTTAAAGCGTTATAAGGACACTGGAGAAGATATTTATTTTGATATCCAAGTGACTAATGAAGATACTTCTTCAAGTGTAGGTCGTCAAACTACAATTTTAATAGACTGTAACTTAGACGGCGGTTTAATAGCATCCTTAGATGCAGATGCAGAATATCTAGAAGATAGCATCGACTTTACTTTCGAAGATTGGGATATGCCAGAGGAATTTTCTATCTTAGGTGCAATGCAATAACACTTTAGGAGCTCACCTTGGTGGGCTCTTATAAAATATAAAGAGAGGTTTGTTATATATGCCATTGAGAGTAACTGACATTGTTGATACTATCCATAATCAAAATGAGAAACCTAAAGAATTATATGAAAAAGTATTTGATGAAATCGGAAATCACATTAAAGACAATGCTGAGCGGTTAGCTAATCAAATTGTTGATACACATCGAGGAATGAAAATTGAAATAGATATACCAATTAATGAATTAGTTAATTTTTCGGTTAAATTTGATGAATATATAAAAAAATCGGAGGGCAAATAAATGAGTAACTTAACAGCTTTTTTAGCACAAAATGCAATCAAGGTAGAAATAGCAGAACATCCGGTATCCAAGCGTTTTATTGATCCAGATACAAAAAAAGTGATGAACTGGAAAGTCGGTGCAGTAACTTCTGATGAAGATGAGTCATTAAGAAAGCAGCATACTAAACGTTTACCTGTTCCAGGTAAGAAGAATATGTTTCAACCAACCACTGATTATGATGCTTACCTTGCTTCATTAGCTGTGAAATGTACGTTGTTCCCTGACTTAAACAACAAAGAACTTCAAGATAGCTACAAAGTATTGGATGCAGAATCATTACTGAAGAAAATGTTATTACCAGGTGAGTACGCAGATTATCTAAAATTCATTCAAAATAAAAATGGTTTTGACGTAGGTATGGAAGAGGCTGTAGAAGAAGCAAAAAACTAATTGACGACGGTGACTATGATGCCAATGTAGCATATTATTGTTTGCATAAACTTCATAAGTGGCCGTCTGAATTCGATTCTCTCCCTAAATATGAAAAGGCTTTTGTCATTGCAGCTGTACAAATAAAAATGGAAAATGACAAGAAGAAAGAAGAGGAGGCCAAGAGAGAAAGTAATAGAAAAAAAGGAAGAAAAAAGAAATAGATTCTAGATATTATTACTCCTTAACGGTAATATTTATATATAAGGAGGTTATATATATCAATGCTTTTAATTCTTATTGTTGTAACAATTATTATTCTCTTGATTATGTTTTCATTTGCTCTTGTAAAGGTTGCTTTTACAAAATCATCAGTTTGTCCTCAGTGCGAGAGAAAATTTAAAGGTGCTACAAACGCTTTGAAATGTCCGCATTGTAAGCATAAGCTTTATAGAAATAAACAAGGTCAATATATGTTATCTCAGAATTAAGCACTCTCTTTGAGTGCTTTTTATTTTGGCACAAAAAGGGGTGATCAATATCGCAACAATTAGAACCGCCATACAAATTCAAGATAATATGTCTCAGGCCTTTCAATCGATGAATACTGCAATGAATGTGGTAATAAGTAGTTTCGAGTCACTGCAAGAAGCTTCTGGTAATGCAATCGATACTAATAGTATTCAATTAGCTAGGCAAGAATTATCCAGAGCAGAAAGTGCATTTAATGACGTGGAACAAGAGATTAGACAAGCTGAACATGCCCAAGAGCAGTTTAATCAAGAAATAAGGGCAGGAACTGCTTCTGCCGATGGCTTGCTAGAGAAAATTTTGGGGTTAGTAGCTACTTACTTAGGATTACAGGCTGCAGGTGATGTACTTAATCTTTCCGATTCGCTAGTTCAAACAAGCGCTCGGTTAAACATGATTAATGATGGACTTCAGACAAATAAACAATTACAAGAAATGATATTTGAGTCCGCTGAGAGATCTAGGGCTTCCTATATGGATACAGCTCAAATTGTAGCAAGGGTAGGAATGAATTCCGGTGATGCATTTTCTAGTACGAGAGAGATGGTATTTTTTGCAGAACAGTTAAATAAAAAATTCAAAATAGCTGGTGCAACAACGGAAGAAATGAGTTCTGCGATACTTCAGTTAACACAAGGACTCGGATCTGGTGTTTTAAGAGGAGAGGAATTAAATGCAGTATTTGAAAGTGCACCTAATATCATTCAAAGTATAGCAGATTATCTAGATGTCCCATTAGGTAGAATTAGAGAAATGGCTTCTGATGGAGCACTTACTGCAGATATTGTGAAAAACGCCATGTTTGCTGCAGCAGAAGAGACCAACGCTGCCTTTGAAAAAATACCAAAGACTTTTGCGGATATATGGACAAGCTTTAAGAATCGCGCTTTAGTAGCTTTTGAGCCAGTTTTGATGAAGCTTAATGAGATAGCAAATAACGAAAAATTCCAAGGCGCAATAAATTCTATAGTCGATTCATTGTACTTCCTGTCAGCAGTTACTTTAGTAACTTTAAATACTTTAAGTAGCATTGGAAGTTTCTTATATGATCAATGGTATTATCTAGGGCCGATAATATATGGTATTGGTGGAGCTATTTTGACTTTCACTACTTATCTAACATTAGCCAGACTTGCAATTCTTGCTGTCACTGCAGCTCAATGGGCTTGGAATGCTGCAATGGCCGCAAACCCAATTGGACTAATCATTATAGGCATTGTTGCAGCAATAATGATATTAATTGGTTTATTCTATGCAGCAATTGGTGCGATAAACCACTTTGCCGGTACTTCTATTAGCGCTACAGGTGCAGTTGCAGGTTATTTTATGTTAATGTTCGCTGTTATCCAAAATCAATTTGCACTTCTTTGGAATATCATAGCATCCGTTGTTGAATTTTTTGTGAATGTTTGGCAGCATCCAATTTACTCAGTGATGAAACTGTTTGCAAATCTAACAAATAGCTTCTTAGACAATGCGCTTGCAATGACGAGTGGATGGGATGGATTTGCTACAGCATTTGTTAATGCGATTATATCTGCAGTTAATGGCGCTATAAAGGCATGGAACTGGTTCATTGATTTACTACCAAAAGATATTGCAAGCACATTGGGCTTAGGAAAAGGAAGTGAATTCAGCTATAGAACATCCATTACAAGTGATTTATCCGCAATGAAAAATGCAGTAAATGCCATGGTGGGAGAACCTCCCGAAGGTTATTGGGAAGCACCGAAAATGGAATCAAAGAATTTAAGGGCTGCTTGGGATACTGGATATGATAAGGGATCTAATTTTAGTTTTGGAGAAGGGCGAAAAGACGTTTCATTTGAAAATCCTTTTGATGATATCCTCAATGGTATTCAAGGAGCTGTTAATCCATTAAATGAAGCAGGTAAAGATACAGCAGGAAACACAGCGAAAATGGCTAAAAAAATGGATGCCTCTGCAGAAGACTTAAAGTATTTAAGAGACATTGCTGAGCGTGATGTAATTAATCGATTCACAACTGCAGAAGTAAAAGTGAATATGAAGAACGATAACTATATCAATTCAGAGATGGATCTTGATGGTGTTATTGACCACTTTGGTGAGAAGTTAGAGGAAACATTAGAATCAGTAGCGGAAGGGGTGTAACAGGTGGCATATAGTTTCTTTATAGATGGAATACAACTTCCTGTTGCTCCTTCTTCGTTAGAAATGAAAATTAATAATCAAAACAAGACCATCACCTTGATCAATGAAGGGGAGGTCAATTTATTAAAGCAGGCAGGGCTGACAGATATTAGTTTGGAAGTTCTATTGCCTAATGTAAAATATCCTTTCGCTGTCTATCCAGATGGATTTCAACCGGCAACCTTCTATCTTGAAAAACTAGAAAAACTGAAAATATCTAAGACGCCCTTTCAATTCATCGTCACTCGATTAAAGCCGAGTGGCGATTTACTATTTGATACGAATATAAAGGTATCTTTAGAAGACTACTCTATTGAAGAAGATGCAGAGAACGGTTTTGATATTACATTTCCTATTACTCTCAAACAATATAGAGAATATGGAACAAAGGTGATTCAAGTTAAAAAAGCTACATCTGCTAAGGCTAAGCCAGTGGCTACTGCAGTTAAAAAAAGAGCTTCAACCAAGGCTCCTCCAAAGTCATATAAGGTTGTAAAGGGTGATTCATTATGGGCAATATGTAAGAAACATTTTGGAACAGTAACTAGAACTATGACAGATGAGTTAGCTGCTAAAAACGGAATAAAAAACCCTAACATTATTTATCCTGGGCAGGTGATTAAATTTTGAGCATACAGATTATCATCCAAAATGGGGATAGGTTGATGGAGCCAGCAGTAGAGGACGGTATCGTGTGGGAGACTTCTCGAAAAGGGTCTCCCGGTAAATTAACCTTTAGTGTTGTGAAGGACCAAGCTCTTCAATTTGAAGAGGGAAATGCTGTTCGTTTCAAGAAAGATGGACAAAATGTCTTTTTTGGTTTTATTTTTACCAAGAAGCGTTCTAAAGATGGTTTAATCAGTATTACTGCCTATGACCAGTTGCGCTACTTAAAAAATAAAGATACGTATGTATACACGAATAAAACGGCAAGCGAGTTTATTAAGATGGTAGCAAATGATTTCCGAATGAACACAGGAACCATTGAAGATACAGGGTTTAAAATTGCTAGTCGGGTAGAGGATAACAAAACTTTGTTTGATATGTTTCAAAATGCCCTTGATTTAACTATGAACAGCACTAAAAAGATGTATATTCTTTATGATAACAACGGCAAACTTACCCTTAGAAATTTAGAAAAGATGAAACTCGATTTATTATTGGACGAAGAAACGGGAGAAAACTTTGACTATACATCTTCTATCGATTCCAACACTTACAATAAGATCAAACTTTCATACGAAAACGAGAAGAAGGGTAAACGTGAAATCTATATAGCGCAGGACAGCAAAAATATGAATGAATGGGGCGTTTTACAACACTTTGAAACCATTCAAGAGGGTACGAATGGGAAGGCTAAAGCAGATGCATTACTCGCTCTCTATAATCGTAAAACACGAAGCCTTAGTATGAACAAGGCTTTTGGAAACATCTATGTACGTGGCGGGAACATGTTGGTTGTTCGTTTGAACTTGGATGATGTCAGCCTCATGAATTACATGATTGTGGAGAACGTCAAACATACATTTAATGAAAATGAACATTTCATGGACTTGCAATTGATCGGTGGTGAGTTCAATGCGTAGTATGGAAGACATTCTAAAAATGTTTAAGCGTGCTGCTAAAGAAGCGATTGAAGCTGCAGATCCGACGGCCATTGAATTTGGTATTGTTACAAGTGTTTCTCCATTGAAAATCTTAGTGGAACAAAAGAAGGAACTTACTTATGCGCAATTGGTATTGACTCGAAATGTCCGCGATTATGAAATCGAAATGACCATAGAACATGTGACAGAAGAGGCTGAATCACATACCCATGAATATAAAGGGAAAAAGAAGTTCATCGTACACAATGCGCTTAAATTGGGTGACGACGTTATGCTCATCAAAATGCAAGGAGGGCAAAAATACATTGTCCTCGATAAGGATGTGAGCCAATGATACCTCAGTCGAATAATGACCTACTCAGCGATTTTGAAGAAGCCGTAGAACAACCCACTAAAAATTATAAATTACATTTAGACAAGAATCGTATTGCAGGATTTATCGATGAGATAGAGGCCTTAAAGCAAGCGATTTTTTTAATGCTTTCCATCGAAAGATATGACCATATTATTTACTCTTGGAACTTTGGTGTGGAATTCAAGGACTTGTTTGGACAGCCTATTGCTTTCGTTCTCCCTGAGATAAAAAGACGTATCGCCGAATGTCTTCTTCAAGATGATCGAATTCAGGAGGTAGACAACTTTGTTTTTGAAACACAGAAAGGTAAGGTTCATGTAACCTATACGGTCCATAGCATCTACGGTGATTTCGAAAGCGAGAAGGAGGTGGTTTACTAATGCCAATTGATTTAGATATTACCTACGAGGATTTACTCGAACAAAAATTAGCTGGTGTCAATCCTGCTCTTGATAAGAGGGAAGGTACATCAATTATTTACAATGCAACGGCAGCAAACACTATTGAAATTATTCAAATGTTGTATACGTTAAAGAATCAGATAGACCTGGTATTTGCAGACACTGCTCCGAGGGAATATTTAATAAGGCGTGGAGCTGAGCGCGGTAAGAAACCTTTAGAGGCTACTAGAGCTAGACTAAGAGGTGTGTTCAATAAGAGTGTGAATATAGGGGAGCGCTTTTCACTCGAAGACCTCAATTATGTGGTTACCCAGAAGATTACTGACTTTGAATACGTGTTAGAGGCTGAAACAGTAGGAGAGATTGGTAACTTATACCTTGGAACGCTAATCCCTATCAACTATATAGATGGCCTTACAACTGCAGAGTTAGTAGAAGTTTTGGTTCCAGGGGAAGATGAAGAAGATACGGAAGTTTTTCGTGAGCAATACTTCGATAGTTTTGATTCTACAGCCTTTGGTGGCAACCGGAAGGATTACAAAGACAAGGTGAGGCCTTTGCCGGGTGTCGGTGGTGTCAAAGTTTACAGAGCATGGAATGGAGGTGGTACGGTCAAATTAGTAATTATCGATTCGCAATTTAAAGTACCCACTCAAAGCTTGGTTGATGAGGTTCAAGAAAAGGTGGACCCTTTATCTGCTCAAGGGGAGGGGGTTGGCTTAGCTCCCATAGATCATATAGTAACTGTTTTTCCAGTTGAAGGGATGCCAATAGATGTCGTATTAAATATTACTTATCAAACGGATTGGTCGTGGCAGGATATCGAGGAAAGCGTTCATACGGTAATTGATAATTATTTCACTGAATTGGCGAAAGATTGGGCAGGGGCGAATAGCTATGAAGAGGATCATGCAGGATTAGTAGTTCGTATATCTCAGATAGAAACAAGGATACTAGGTGTTCCTGGGGTGGTGGATATTGCTAATACCCAACTCAATGGAGGTACTTCTAACATCGTTCTTTCTCCAGAGGCTACACCGAAACGGGGTGTAGTAAGTGGCTAAAGAAGTAGATATTCTAAGTTATTTGCCACCAGTTTTTCATGAGATTAAAGAATTGGTTGAAGTGGCTGCTATCGAAAATCCGGTTCTCAGCAGTTTGTGGGAAGAAATCGAGAAGAGTTTAGATGATCAATTCGTGGCTACAGCGAGTGAAAGAGGTATAGCTCGTTATGAAAAAATGTTAAAGCTCAATGTACCTGCTACTGATTCACTGGAAACTAGGCGATTCCGCGTGCTTACTCGCTATCAAGAACAAGCTCCCTACAGCTATAAAGTATTAAAACAAATACTAGACAGTTTACTTGGGGAGGGGCAATACAAGTTAGAACGTGATGTCTCTGCTAAAACATTGAGCGTGAAAATCGAATTAACGGTAAAAGGGATGTTTGAAGCAGTGGTTGTCATGTTAGAGCGTATTACTCCTCAAAACATGGTTCTGAAGGTTGAGTTACGTTACAACCAATATGCTTTGTTATCTAAATATACGCACGCTCAACTATCGCAATTCACACACGAACAATTAAGAAATGAGGTGTTAAATTAATGCCAACTAATACTCCTAACTTTAATTTAGTTAAACCAACGCAAGAAGATTTCTATAACGTTGATGTACCAAATAATAATATGGACATCATAGACGGAGAATTAAAAGCTCTACAAGATGCTATTACTTCAGGTGCTACAGAACAAGAACTAAACAATATAAGGGAAGCTCTGGAGACTCATTTGACAGACGAAGCGGACCCGCATAATTCAACACAACAAGCGATCGATTGGGCAAAAAGCTTTGGTTTAGGTTCGTCAGCTAGAGCCTTATCTGATTTAAATACTATAAATGCGGAATCAGGTTTTTACTTTACTACAACCGGTGCTCTGAATACCCCTAAAGGGGTAGGAGATACGGGTTCTGTTTTACAAATTGCAAAAAATATCAACAACGTATCCCAGGTGTATGTAGATATGAATAACGCTTGTTTATATAACAGAGTTAGAAACGGGAGTTCATGGGGGGGATGGAAACTTATTATAGACGAATCTATGAAAAATATTCCTGGAGGTATCGTAGGTCTGGATAGTAAAGGGCAAATACCTTCTAGTACATTACCATCTGACAACGAATTGAAACTACGAACATTGGGACTGTTTTAGAAAGGGGAACAGCAATATGCTTACAACAAGAACACGCAAGTACAATATTATCGACGGTACTATAAATTCCTCTATGCCTGAGACAAACATCATAAGTATTACAGGAAAAGGAATGTTAAAAACAGTAAGGGAAATGACACAGAGTGGAAATAGACATCCTCATGATTTAACCTTTCGTGTATACATTGACGGTAATCTAATAACGACTGATAGTAATATACAATTATTCAATAGATACGGTATCGCGGTAGCTTCTTCACAGGTTTATTCAACTTCGTATAACTTGCCGTTTGAACAAGAATTCAGAATAACATTGGAGATAAAACCTAGTACACAAACCCCCCCACAGCAAGGGTTCAGGATAGACCTGGATATGCTATTTATTATGGAATCGTAAAGGAGGATAAAAATGTACTATATTATTTATAACAAACAGGATAACAACATAGCTGTTATCACATCACTACCTGAAGAAAGCATTTCAACGTACTTTACTAATTTTGTGAAAGGAATAGGCGGCAATGAAAGTTCTTACGGAACTATTCAAACTAACGATTCTAGAATATTCTCTCACAAGATTACAGTGGATAAAGGGTCAATATTAATAGGAGAGATAGATACGCCAACTGTTCCTATGATTCCTTCAGAAGCGGATGAACTCCGAGAAAAAAATATGGTATTACAGCTAGCACTAGCCGAAGCAGTGGAAAAGCAGGAAAAGGACAAGGTTACAAATCAATTGGCATTAGCAGAAATGATAGAAACATTAACTATAAGAGGAGTGTTGTAAAATGGTTACATTATACGCAGATTTAATAGAATTAGGTTTACGAGTATTAGAAAATCCAAGTGAAGGTGAAATTGCAGTACCGTCTTTTTTAAGAGAAGGTGTTAGAAAAGAATTAGTAAAACGGGAGGCTATAATGTAGGTTAAATTTCTTTTGATATTCTATATTTTTGAAACTTCTTTCTACTATATTCGTATACGTAAGTTATTCACCACAAGAAAGGAGTATGAAAATGCAAACACTTCTAGGATTACAAGTCCCTTTGCAGGTAGCAATAATAACAGCAACAATTGGGGCAATTACATTAATAATAAATACTCTGATAGGAAAATGGAACATAAGTAGCTTAAAGCAAAGAAGATACATTGATACAATAAGTAAAGAAAGAATTGAGTGGTTAAATAAAATACGCAATAGTTTTGTTGAATTTTCTACTACAACTTTGGAATATACTATCCTATGGGATGTTTATAAAGCCAAAGATTTAGAAAAAGAACATGAAAAAAGTAAACAATTATATGATGCTCTAATCAAATTACATGCAACTTCTGAAAAAATATCCTTGCTATTAAACCCCACTGAAGAATTTTCAATTAAACATGACGGAGATTGCGCTAACCTATTGGACGTTTTAAGTGAAGAAAAATTTATAAGAGAGGAGTATACTAAACGTCATGCAGTATTACATTTCACACAACAGGTGATTCTAAAAGCAGAATGGCAAAGGATAATAAAAGAAATAGAGATAGGTAAAAAGCTACAGAAAAGTGATGTTGATCTTATATATAATGAAGTATCAAAGGAAATTCTTAATAGTCAAAACAAAGAAGAAGTAGTCCTTAATGTATAAGTAACAGGAACAAAGTAGATGGGATTTAGATATTTGTAAAATAAAAAAGGAAGAAACTATTTAATTTTTACCTTCATTTCTGGAACACGATACAAGTCTTGCAGAAAATTTTTGAGAATGATTTTTGTTACCTACCGCGAAAACATTCAAGAGGGTTTAATATAATTAACTTAATCAGTTATACTAGATAATAGAAGCCATCCTTCCGAAGCTGATTTAACATTTAATGGAATAAATATGAATTTCGGAGATTACAGGTTTTGCATAAAAGGGAACATAGTAGAGGGTACGGAACTATTTTGATGAGTACGCCCTATAACCTGGAAGTGAAATATAAGAACTATTACTATTACTATTACTATTACTATGTCAGTGGATAGTCACGGGCACTGTGTAAAGGGAAAGTACCTTTAAAAGAAAATTGAATTCAAAGTTGATGGCAACAATATAAAGTTAAATTTGTGAGTATTATGGAACGTCCTAATAGGCGTTCTTTTTATTTATCCATATTATCTCGAGGAGTTTTGAGAATGATGGAGGGAGAGAGTGTAGGTGACGAGATTGCAAATAACCGGGTTTAAATCCATTGGAGCACTACTTGCAAGTTTTGCTATGTATATGCTTCAAATAGTAAACGAGGCCATTGTGGTACTCGTTTTTTTCATGTTATTAGACATGGTTACAGGAGTGTTGAGGTCCTTTTTGACCAAGAGTTGGAACAGCACTGTCGGAATGGCAGGAATTATCAAGAAGGTAGCTATCTTTGTGTTAATAGGGATGGCCGGTGCGGTTGAATATATAGCTTTATCAGCAGGACAAGATGGAAAAGGTCTAGTTATTCTAGCAGTTACTAGCTTCTTTATTGTTAATGAAGGAATTTCTATTTTAGAAAATTGCGCCCAACTCGGGCTGCCTATTCCGCCGGTTTTATATAACGTTTTGGAAAAACTCCACAAGGATCCAATAGGCAAGGAACAGAGCATACTTAGACATCCTACAATGGAGAGAATGGACAAAGTAAAGCTGTTAAAAGAAAACGAAGTACTGCAGCAGGAATTATTAATAAAAGAAATCAAGGAGGAAGAAAAATTATGAAAATCAACTGGAAAGTACGTTTTAAGAATCCTGTGTTTATCTTTCAATTAGTGTTATCAGCACTAATACCGCTTTTAGCATCTGCAGGCCTAAGATTTGAGAATCTGACTACATGGAGCATCGTTGTCGATTTAATTGTACAAGCATACAGCAACCCATTTCTTTTATTTACAATGGTTGTAGCTGTATATGCAACGCTTACTGCCCCTACAACTAAAGGTCATTCCGATTCAAGACAAGCTTTAAATTTTAGCAAGCCTAAAGGGGTGAAATAAATGTCAAAGCCATCGAATTTCCTAATCGCACTTGATGATGGCCACGGCATGCAAACTGCAGGAAAGAGGACTCCTATTATACCGGAGCTAGGGAGATACATCCCAGAGAATGAATTTAACAGGGCAGTAGTAAACCTCATGGATAAAATGTTAAGAGATATTGGTTTTAAAACATTGTTAGTAGCACCTACTGATGCAGATACTTCTTTAAAAGCAAGAACCGATTTGGCGAATTCAAGCAAAGCGGATATATTTATTTCCATTCACTTTGATGCGATGGGAAGTACATGGGGAACTGCAGAAGGACATTCTATTTTTGTGTATCCCGGATCAGCATCTAGTAAAAAACTAGCAGAGTGTATTGCAGAGTTTTTAAAGCAAGGAACTACACAAAAATGGCGAGGGATTAAAGAGCAAAACTTTCATGTGTTAAGAGAGACGAAAATGCCGTCAATCCTTTCTGAGAATGGATTTATGGATAATCCGCGTGAGGCAAGGTTGATGGTAGATAAAGATTTCCAAAAAGAAGTAGCTAGGGAACACGTACAGGGTATTTGCGAATACTTTGGAGTGAAATTTATTGAAAAAGAGGTGGCAGGAGTGTCTGAACAAAAAATTGTATTATCGCCAGGTCAACAAAAAGCAAAGGATTCTTTAGTAAAGCATGGATTAATGGCTGCTAATTATGAGGTAATGGATTCGGTGGATGTTCGATTAATTACCATGCTTGCGCCTTTGTTAAATAAATTAGAAGAAAAAGGTTCAATATAACATTCAACCCTGCTCACTTAATTGTGGGGGGCTTTTTTATTTATTCTAATAATCTAAATATAATTATTCCATTATGGACTCTATAATCAATTATGTAATATAGAGCGTTCTTTTTTTTTGAATAAAAACAATACCATTAACATTCCTCAGTATTAGAATGTTTTATATTAGTTTAATATTAGAAAAGCGGAAAATTATACTATTATGATTACTCGAAGATATTCGACTAAAGGGGAGAAAGTATGAAAAGAAGGCTATAGAAAGAAATAATGGTTACTGTTTTATTCGTTTCGACAATATTGTCATTTTCACCAATTGCTCACGGAAAAACAACTTCCGTCCAGCAGTCAGATGATGCAATAAACAGAATAGGAGTTGAAAGATGTTGAGAGAAGAAGGGCCATCATCAAGAAAGAATTCTTTATTCCGTTCAAAAAGATTACGAAAATACTTAATAATTTTTGCTTTAACAACAATATCTTTTGTTACGGGAATATCAAATGCATTTGCTGCAACCATAGTAGAATTTGATTACACAGGTCAAGTACAGAGTTGGATTGCACCAAAAGCGGGGAAATATCAATTAGAGGTATGGGGAGCTCAAGGAGGTCAGTCAGGCTATAATAGAACTGAAGGAATGAAGGGAGCTTATAGTTCCGGAAGTATAGATTTGAAAGAAGGAGAAATCTTACAGATTTATGTAGGTGGAAAAGGAAATGAAGGTAAATACTATTATCCAGTAGCTGGTGGTTGGAATGGCGGTGGTGAAGGCGGTTTATACTCTGGAGGATCCGGTGGTGGAGCTACAGATATCCGTAAGGGTGGAAAATCAGACAATGACAGAATTATAGTGGCTGGTGGCGGTGGAGGCGCAGGGGAGGAAAATGATCAAGGTTTTTCAACAGATATCGGTGGTAACAATTCCTCTACAGGTGAAAAAGGTATTTACGATAATGGTGGCGGCGGCGGTGGATTTCTAGGTGGCAAAAGTGGAACAGGAGGTCCTGATGGCCAGAATTCTGGGACGGATGATCAAGGGGGTTCTTCTGGTTCATCTTTCTTTGGAATATTAAAAGATGGTGTTATTGAATACTATGTGAGAGAAGGAAATGGTTACGCTAAGATTACTCTTATAGAACTTCAACAAGCTGTAAAAGAAGGGAAAATAGTAGATACCACTCCACCAAAGACAAAAATTGAAATAAACTCTAGCTCGCTTGTTGAAGATTTATACAATTCTGATGTGACAATTTATTTATCTGCAACTGACGATATATCAGGGGTAAATCGAATTGAATACAAAATAAATGGTAGTGAGTGGATCCCTTATAATGAGGTTTTAATTCTTACTAAAGACGGGGTCACAGCATTTGAATACAGGAGTATAGATAACGAGGGAAATACCGAAGCTACGAATTACGTTTCAATAAATATAAAAAAATAACATCAAATTTGGTGGCTATATTAGCCACTTTTTTTATTTTCATAAAATCCCTAGTTGAAAAATCAAACAAACGTTCTTATAATGAAACAAAAGGAGGGAACAAGTGTGCGCGTTTTAATTTTAAAGTCGATGAAATACAATCAAGTATCCGAAATGATCTATATGAAAAACAATGGTGAAATCAGTAAACGAAGAGTAAAGGTGCTAAGTGTTTCAAAGGATTCATTCCAGGCTTATTGTTTCTTGAGAGGTACAAAAAGGATTTTTAAAATAGAAAACGTACTTGCTTTTGTTCCAGTTATCCAAAAGGAACGTGAGGTTATATGAGTTCTCATGATTTATTTTTCGAAGAAATAAAGAAATCCAAGTACCCAGTAGATCCACGAAGAAATATTAAATGTAGCACATCGATGATGTTAACGGAACATGTAGGTATGCTTCGTGACTATTACGAGGAAGTGAAGAAAGAGCCTAAACCCGAGTTAACCGAGTATGACTATGTACTTCTATCAGAGGCAATCGAACTTGCTTTCTCGTCATATGCAGATACTAAAATTAAACGTTGGAAAGATGGCCAGTTTATTTATAACAGAGGTACAATTGAGGAAGTGGATTTAAAACGTAGGGTGATTCAGCTGCAGGATCCTTTTTATTTATTGGCAATAAAAATGGATGATATAGTAGATGTAACTATCATGGATTGAGGAGTAGTTGTATGAGGAAGACTGATGAGCAAGTAAAAATTGAGCAAACAGTAAATGAACTATATGAAAAATACCCCAAAGGCATGGTTAATTCATTCCTAGAGCGTATTGCGAAATGACAGCTGAAGAATTTGAGGCGACAGTAAAATTATGCGAGTTAATAGAGAGTGCAGAAGCCGATAGACAGAAAGAAACCGCTGACCACTGATGGATGGTGGTTGTTTTAATTAGACAGTTTTACCAACCTCTCTTAAAATGTCTGAAAAAAAAGGGATAGCTAGATTAATACATACCCAGTCAAGCACTCATACTCATGACTAAGCTTTTTGCTGTTTCAACATAAAGAGGAAGCATTTCTTTACCATAATGACATTACCTAAAGCAAAATTTCAGTGCTTGTTATAATTAGTCTTGCTCACTTAGTTGTGGACAGGGCTTTATTTGTCTATTTTTGTCGAAATTTTTCTGGAGGATTATTGAAATTTTAGTAGAATTATTAACATATAGGAGGTAATTTGGATTATGTCTGTTTTAACTATTTTCTCGAGTTAAAATACATTGCAGATAATTAAAGATACTTCGCAATATTAAATAAAAGAAAAGAGGGATAGTAGATGAAGAAATTATTTACATTAAAGAGAATTACTATATTAAGTGCCATAATGTTTCTGTGTTTGTCCTCCACAGCCTATGCTGCAAAATACGCTTATGGATACTCATTAGATGTTATAGGCTATAAATTACAAGGAAGTAACGCAACATATTTTACAACTAATGCAGCTAAGTATTGGAATGACGCAGTAAATACTCGAATTGGTCCTGGTCCAACTTCGAAGAATCTAGTTGCGGTTATGGATTACCCTGATAGTTTTTTAGGACTATATAGACCAAGTCCTATTGTCGCAGGTGGAGTCACTCAATTTTCAATTAGCATAAATGAGAGAACGCTTAAAGCGTATCAAATAGAAAAATATCCGGGGCAAGATTGGAACCAACTAGCTATAAATACAACTGTACATGAATTTGGACATGCATTATTTCTTGCTGATTTAGATGCTAGTCATCTAAATGTTTCAATCATGAGCAATGGAAGAGATAGATTTAACCATGTTCCTAGAAAACAAGATATTAATGAAGTGAAAGCCATGCGTGGATACTAATTTTACAAAAAGGAGAATTTTATATTATGAAAAAAGTATTAATGATCACACTTATTTTTCTCTTCTCAATAGGGTCTGCATTCAGTTTGATAGTTTTGGCTAAATCTGACTCCAACCCCAAAAATAAATTAACTTTTTCGGCAGAAACTCATGCAGATTGGCCAGATTATGATATAAATGAACTTACTGAAAAAGCAGATCTAATAATAATTGGTAAAGTTAAGGATAGTAAAAGGAGTTTAAATAAAATAAGTCAAGACTTTTCTATAGAAAGGCAATTTTCTGATATCACAATTGATAAGACAATTAAAGGAAATATAGAAAATGAAATAGTACTAAACCAAGTTCTTGATTATGTAGAAACTGGAGAAAATTACTTGCTTTTTTTAGACAAAGGTGAAGATGGATATTATTATCCAATGACAGACACTGCTACTATTAAAGAAAGTAATGGGGAATATTACACTAATATAGAAAAATTAGATGGTACTTTTAAAGAAAAAGAACTTATTGATAGAATAGAATTAATTAATAACCAATAACTATTAAATGTAGTTTTTATAGGAGTAAATTTCTTTTCCTCTGTCGAAAGGTGGACAATATGAAGATTAAGTTTTATTTAACGATAGTTATTGTTTTGCTACTCGTGTTATCTGCTTGTACTAATGGTAGTCCTGGTAATCCTTCAGCAAAAGATATTTTAAAGTCTAACAAGGATGCAGATATTTTACAGTACAATGGACTAATATATGAAAATGTAGAAAATTATGATTATCTAACTGATCTCAACCATGTAGTTAAAATTGACGAAATCGGTGAAGTTAAAGAAACTAAAGAATCCTATAGGGGATTTAATGATTTTAGTGCGAGTAAATTACCTGTTGGATCAAAAGTTTTTTCAACAAGTGAAGAATTCAATTATTTCTTAATTATTGAACTAAATGAGGAAGATATTATTTACACTGTAATATTAGAGGGATAGTAATGATTTACTGGAGTTTGGAAAGTTATTTGCATTTTATGATTTTATAAGAGGTTCAAGTGTTTTAGTTAAAAAAAGTCCTTCTCTGTGAGTTGGACTTTTTTAAACTTCAAATGAATACTTTATCATTGTTAAGTAATTTACATAGACGATTCTTTAATTTTATACATGTAAATAAAACGGATGGAAGTAAAGGAAGGGAGATTTAATATGATAAAAGAATTGATTATTCCTGAAGAACTTGAACATATGGAATTACTAGGCACTCAAGTTGATTCCACTAGGAAGGGAGCAAGTATTGTTATACTTGGGGAACATCTGCATGATGACAACAAACGGCCTCCAACCATTCGAGTTTTTACTGCTAATATGGATGCAGAGAAGAAGGTATTTGAAATTGATATTGAGTTGGATTCTTACAGCTTTTTTAAGACCGAAGATGCATTGGATTTTGCTGGAAAATTGCCACATATGTCTGCGTTAGAATTAATACTTTATTTGAATTAAATGAGATCTATTTATAGAAGTAAAACCACTCCGCGAAGAGTGGCTTTTTTGTCTTATATAATAAAAAACTGTTCGTAAAAATGAGTTGGTAAATGTATCTCTAATCCCTTATTGCAAATATTTTTTTACTAAAGCACGCGTTAGTTCAATAAAAAAACAGCATATATAATAGAAATTTTATTTAAACCTTATTTGAATCTCAACTCATGTTTTTCTACATAAATGAATTGCGCCTTTAGTTTCAAAATTTATTTATTTTGAAATGACTTCACCATTATCATTAAAAGTCCATTTATCTAAATCTTGGTCAAAAATAATTTGTTCTTACTGCTTTCACATTATATACTACAACAAAAATTGAGAGAACTTCGACAGACATCGTTTTGCAAACAAAAAGCATCTGTTAATAACAGATGCTTTTTACTCGTGTAGTTGCTAGCGAAAGGATACAGCATGAATCAAAATAATGCTGATTAATTTGATGTGGTGCTGCATCCTTTCTAGTGCTATGGCATATAAACTGGCCACTATGTCTCCCGGCAAAGCGCCAAAGCAACTAACACTACACTTATATTCATCACGGTAAACCACTCCGATTCCTTAAATAGATTTAATACATTTGCAACAGTAGAGGAAACCAATCCTGCATACAACGTACCAACAAACCATCCAGTAGTACTCATAAATGTGGTTAAAGCGGTCGGGAGTATTTGAATTGCACAAAAACCAGTTAATATCAAATTAAATAGTAATTCTATTAATAGAATATAATTTTTTCCAATACTATTCAAGAAATTTGCACATTTATAAATAAATACGATATCTTTGTTGATTAAATTATTAACTTATATTCAACATTATGTCCCGATTATTGAACAACAGTACAATCTTAAACTAACCTGCACCGTTAATTTAATTACACCCTTTCACAAACTTTTTTGTTTTAACACAAATATTTCGTTTGATAAAAAAACCTTTATCCTTAACAGAACAAACTAAAAAATAATATTTATTATTAATTCGTCACACAATCGTCACGAAAAAGGAAAAAATCCTATACTTACCGATGATTTTATTAGATAAAAAAAGCCGAAATCCCTTGTTGTATAAGGATTTCGGCAGGATGGTCCCGACTGGTCTCGAACCAGCGACCCCCACCTTGTCGAGGTGGTGCTCTCCCAACTGAGCTACAAGACCGGAATTTATAAAGTTAAATTGATTTTACCATATTCGAGAGTTGGCGGTATATAGTTTTTTTTCTGGTTCTTTTGAATGGGTGTCATAAAATCCTCACATATAAACCAAATGGGGTACTTGTTTGTGGCTGCTGACTTCCACTAAGATGGAAGAGATAGTGGGAGGGAATAAGATCATGTTAAATGAAGCGCAGGATTTTATGAGACTTTATTATTCAGAAACAGGTAAAGAGGAACAAGAGTTGGTTGCTCGCCTGAAAGAAATAGAAGAAGAGATTAATCGTGATGGTACTTACGTACATACAGCGGAAGAGTTGAATTTCGGTGCTAAAGTAGCTTGGCGCAATAGTAATAAATGTATAGGTCGTTTGTTTTGGCAAAGTCTAACGGTCATAGATAAGCGAGAGTTACATAAAGAAGAAGATATTTTAAAGAGCCTACTTGACCATATTCAATACGCTACAAACGAGGGAAGAATCAGGCCGACAATTTCGATTTTTTCTCCTAGTGATGTCCGTATTTGGAATCATCAGCTGATACGTTATGCAGGATATGAAACGGAGGTAGGGGTCATTGGAGACCCTGACTCTCTATCTTTTACGAAAGTATGTGAGGAGCTTGGGTGGAAAGGGAAGGGCACGAAATTTGATGTACTTCCACTAGTGATTCAAGTGAAGGATCAGCCTGCTAGATTTTTTGACATTCCTGAATCGTATATATTAGAGGTTTCCATTCGCCATCCAGAAATGGAGTGGTTTCAAGACCTACTGCTAAAATGGTATGCCGTTCCGATGATTTCCAACATGAAGCTAGAGATTGGTGGAATTAACTACTTAGCTGCTCCATTTAACGGCTGGTATATGGGTACAGAAATAGGAGCACGGAATCTTGCGGATGATTATCGTTATAACATGTTACCTAAGATAGCTGAGAAAATGGGACTGAACACTAAGTCAAACGCTTCACTTTGGAAGGATCGCGCATTAGTTGAGTTGAATGCTGCCGTTTTATATTCCTTTAAGGAGGATGGGGTCAGTATTGTTGATCATCATACTGCGGCACATCAGTTTAAAAAGTTCGAGGAAATAGAAAGAGATGCAGGTAGAGATGTCAGCGGAAACTGGACTTGGCTTATCCCACCTATGTCACCTGCTACTACACATATTTTCCATAAGCCCTATAACAATGAAAAGTTAACACCGAATTATTCCTATCAGCCAAATCCGTATTAATCATGGATTATTCAGGAATGGAAAGACCATCAATGATAAGATTGATGGTCTTTTGTTATTGGAGAAATTAGGGGGCATTTTGTTGTGTCAACAAATAAAGAAGAGGGTTATGAGATACAACTGTTGAATAAGTAGTTATAGGTAAGTTAATTTCATAAATAGCACTTTGCCAATTAAAAACGAACGTTTCTTACTTGTTCCTTATAGCGGAGGGTTGTAATAATGCATCAGAATGCTCGCGAAAACGACGGTGATCGTTTTCCGCTCACCTCACGGAATGCTTCAGCCTATAGCGGAAAATTATATTATTAGAAAAGAATAAATTTATTTATAGATTGTTCGATTTCAAATCAATAGGAATTATGAAAAGTACCATAAACAAAATTTTACTTTATGATGGGTTCATTAAAATTATTCATGAAGGAATGTGAAACAGATTTTCAGAGCAATGTTGAATTTGTAGAAAAGTATTTGAAAGCTAATATTGTAAGGCAGATCGTGAATAACAAAGTCTTCAAAATTAGCTACGACAATTCTAAAAGATAGATAGGAGTAGTAATATGACTAAAGATAAAATGAAGGGCTTTGTTAGTCTAGGGGCCTTATTAAGTATTTTCGGGTTAATAATGATATTTTCCAGTGTGCATTTTGGTACTTCCTTCGCGGATCATTGGCTTTCAAAAGAGGGAGGGGCAGATACAGAGATATACTTAATGAGAATCTCGGGCTATACAAATAATTTTTTAGCTACTGGGAGTATACTTTTGGGTATTGGCCTTGTCACAATTATGTATTTTTATTATAAAATAATAAATTATAATGAAAAAAACAATGAATAATTTTCTATGTAACGTCTTGGTTTAACGAATAAATATAGCGATATATCGAGGTTTTCTTTATAAGTTACCCAAGTATTTTTAACTTTCTTCATTAAAAAATTTGAAGGGCATCATTCCATTAAGAAATGATGCCCTTCAATATACTCGTTTGTTAAGCCTCTGATACAAATCGATTTCTACCAGCATGCATTCCGGCAGAAAATAGGAGAATAGCAGTCACGATGAATAAAATCATAGGAGTATTCCAGCTTCCTGTCGTATCGTGAACAAAGCCAAAGAAGACAGGACCAATAGCAGCGAGTAAATATCCAATTGACTGGGCAACACCGGATAAGTCAGCAGCCTCCATTGGTGTTCTAGATCGAAGAGAGAAGAACATCATAACTAGCCCGAAGGATGCCCCGCCACCTAATCCTAGGAATACCATCCAGAGTATTGCAAGTGATAGACTTCCGTATAATAACCCTGTGAAACCAATTAAATAGCAAACTGTATACACTGCTACTAGAATTCGCTGATCCTTCATTCTACCTGCGAGTATCGGAATGAGAAAGGTCATTGGAAGCTGTGAGAATTGCATGATAGATAGCATCCAGCCTGACTTCTCTGCTTCCATTCCTTGTGTCTGCAATATTTCAGGAATCCATGCAGCAGTTGTGTAAAAAATAAGCGATTGGAAACCCATACATAAGGTAATTGACCATGTTAGTGGAGATTTTAAGATAGATTTAGCCTTCACTGGATTGGTGTCCGGTCCTTCTGTGACAAGCTGCTGCTTTTTCTTAATTTGTGGTATCCAAACTAAACAGGCAACGATAGCTAAAATAGACCAAAAACCAAGGGCTCCCTGCCATCCAAACGAAGTTCCTTCTGCGATAGGATAGCTAATGCCGGCACCGATGCCAGCTGATAGATTCATAGAAACCGTGAAGATACCTGTGAGTAACCCAATCTGTAATGGAAATTTTAGCTTGATGAAGCTAGGGATCAATACATTTGCAAATGCAATTGCTACTCCTACCAAGGCAGTTCCGAATAATAAGAAAAATGGAGTGCCGATGGAGCGGATTGCAATTCCTACGGCCAGTAGCAATATGGCAAGAAATAATGTCATTTCCATTCCCAACCGACGTGCTATTCTTGGAGCAAATGGGGAGATGATAGCAAAGGCAAGCAATGGGATAGTAGTGATAAACCCTGCTAATACATTAGAAATGTCCAAGCCATCCCTAATATAAGAAATAATTGGACCAACTGCAGTAAGTGGTGCCCGCAGTGTTGAGGAAATAAAAATTATCCCTATGATTAATAGGGCGATTGTTTTTTTATTAGATTCTGGAGTAGTCAACAATTCGAATTCTCTCCTTACACCTTCTGTACTTTCATTCTAGCAAATCCTACACTCTTTAACTGAAAAATTCAACAGTAATACAAATTAAATTTTAGTAAGAAAATTGGATGTCAAACACTATTATCTATATGTTACACTATAAATGTAAATATTTTGAATAATTACATCCTATTATACTAGGAAACACTGAAATAGATAGATACAGAAGATAGTTCTTTTCATCACGTAACTACTATAGATATATAAATAAAGGGGGAGTTAGATGGAACCACAAAAAATTTTATCATTAGTAAATGTTTCCAAAAGCTTTGGGAACAAGCAGGTTCTAAGCGGGATAAACTTAGATGTCTACGAGGGACAGATCATCGGATATATTGGACCGAATGGAGCAGGTAAAAGTACTACAGTGAAGCTAATACTTGGTTTAATTGAAGGTTATTCAGGGATGATTGAGATTTTTGGGGAAAATATACACAAAAGTGATTATACATATAAAAAACGGATTGGCTATGTCCCAGAAACTGCGGAGCTTTATGAAAACCTGACAGCCTTTGAGTTTCTAATTTTTACTGGTGAAATGTATGGACTAACGAGCGAGAAAGCCGAGGAAAAAGCCTTTTCTCTCATGAAAGAATTTGGTCTAGAAGGTGCTTTTCATCAAAGGCTTTCCTCTTTTTCAAAAGGGATGAAGCAGAAGGTATTAATCATTTCTAGCCTGTTGCATGACCCTGATCTTTTGTTTTACGATGAGCCACTTAGTGGCTTAGATGCCAACAGTGTCATGGTTATTAAAGAGATTCTTGCAAAACTTGCTGAGCAAGGCAAAACAATTTTCTATTCCTCTCATATTATGGACGTCGTAGAAAAAATCAGTAATCGAATCGTGCTATTGGTGAACGGGGAGGTAGTAGCAGATGGAAGCTTTGAAGAGCTAAAACAGCAAAGTCAGGAGGGCTCACTGGAGGGGATTTTTAATCAATTGACTGGGTTTACTGAGCATGAAGAGATAGCAGAACGTTTTGTACAAACAGTAAGCGAGGGGAAAAGGCTATGAAGGATTTTGCATCGCTAAGAGTGCTAGATCGCTTTAGGACAGTTTTTCTCAAGCTGGATATTGATTATGACATGATGAGAAGGGTCTTGCAGCTTAAGCTGACGATGGATAGTCGTAGAATGCCTCCTATTTTCAATGGCTCTAAAGTAAAAAAAGATGGAAATCAATTTCTAAAATCTTTATGGATTTATGGACTTTTTGGACTTATCCTGTTGACCCCATTTCTTTTTTTAGGAAATAGCTTTCTTTTTTCTTTTACTATTATGTTCAGCACGCTGTTTCTTATCTTAATGACTTCTATGATTTCCGACTTTTCTGCAGTACTTTTAGATATCCGAGATAAGAATATCTTACAGCCGAAGCCAATTAGCAATAGAACGATCAATGCTGCTAAGACCATGCATATTTTGATTTATATTGTTTTATTGACCGGCTCTTTTGTTGCTATTCCATTGGTAGTTAGTATATTTAAGTTTGGTATACTGTTTGCACTTTTATTTTTGCTTGAAATTATTTTAATAAGTTGTTTGACGGTCATTTTTACAGCTTTTGTTTATCTATTTATCCTACGCTTCTTTAGTGGAGAATTCCTAAAGGATGTTATTAATTACGTTCAAATTTTCCTAGCGATTGGTATGACTGTCAGCTATCAGTTAATAGCACGCATATTTGACATCGTAAATTTAGATATTGGCTATAGCTTCGCATGGTGGCATTTGTTCCTCCCACCTTTTTGGTATGCTGCACCTTTGGAGCTGTTTTTTAATGGCAATGATGCTTTTTATACGATTGTTTTCAGCGTGCTTGCAATTATCATACCTATTTTTGCTGTTTTACTTTACGTGCGACTCATGCCTGCCTTTGAAAACTACCTAGCCAAATTACAGAGCGATTCAAATAGAAGAAAGAAAAAGGCTCGAAGATTGACTACCTTTTGGTCTAAGGTTTTGTGCAGAACGAGTGAAGAGAAGGTTTTTTATAGATTTTCCTCCATTATGTTAAAGGAAGAAAGGGAATTGAAGCTAAAAATTTATCCAATGCTAGGTTTTGCAGTTGTTTTCCCATTTATTATGCTTTTCAATAACTTGAGGTTTAGCAGTTATGAGGAAGTAGCGAGTGGAAATTCGTTTATGGTGATCTATTTTGCGCTAATCTTTGTTCCTTCGGTAATTCCAATGCTTGAGTTTTCTAACTACTATAAGGCCCATTGGATTTTTTACGTAGCACCGATTCCTACTAGAGCTACTGTATATAGTGCAACCTTGAAGGCTACTATTATAAACTATTTTATGCCTATATTAATTCCTTTAAGTATAGTTTTCCTTTGGATTTTTTCCTTTCGAATATGGTTGGACATAATCATAGCTTTGCTAGTTGCAGTAGGACTAACAATAGTTTCCTACTGGATATTCATCAAAGATCCTTTTCCATTTTCCAATACACCGAAGCAAGCTCAGGATAATTCGATGATTAAAGTGTTTGGGTCAATGTTTTTAGTTGGTGTCATGGCATTTGTTCATATGATAGTTACTATAGTTAGCCTCGAGTGGTTATACATTTTAGTGCTTATAATTAGTATTTCCATAGGATGGAAGCTGACTTTTTATAGTAGAAAACAGAAAGTAGATGCATAGAATGGATATTCAAACAGAGCAACAAATTACAGCTTTAATCGAGGCTGATGCTTGGATGATGGATTTATTGAGAGTTGTACAGAATTTGAAGCTTCCGGATTGGTGGATATGTGCTGGATTTGTACGCTCCAAAATATGGGATACATTGCATAATTATGACGCAAGAACTCCACTAGCAGATATTGATGTTATTTACTTTGACCCTAGTTGTCTAGATGAGGAAATGGAGAAAAGGATAGAGCAGAAGTTATTCGCTATCAGGCCAGAAATCCCTTGGTCAGTGAAAAATCAGGCGAGAATGCATGAAGTTAATAATCTCCCTCCCTATAAGTCTGCGACAGACGGGATAGCCAATTTTCCAGAAACGGTGACGGCTCTGGGCGTAAAATTAGAGGGGGATAAGTTAATTTTAACTGCTCCCCATGGAGTGGATGACGTCCTCCAGATGCATGTAAGACCAATTCCTAGATTTAATGCAAGCAGCGACCTTAAAGCGATTTATGAAAGACGTATGATGAATAAAAACTGGAAAGCTATTTGGCCAAAGGTCGATGTATAACTAATGTCGAATACTCATGAGAAATGAAAAAATTTGTAGTTCTTTCCCTTTTTGTCTACACAACATCTTAAAACTGATGAACCGATTGGGCAAACGGTGCATATGATGTTATGACTTGAATACAAGGAGGAAGAACATGAAATATTTGCGACATATCGTGACGAAGGCAGTTGTTGCTAAAGGTAAGAAGAGAACGGAATCTTGTGAAACGCTTCGACCACCAAACACACCTTCTAGCATTTTAGGATGCTGGGTTATCAATCATACTTATCAATCCAAAAAACATGGGAAATTTGTAGAAGTAACAGGAAAATTTGATATTAATGTGTGGTATGCCCACCACGATCACTCCAAAACATCGGTATTTACTGAGACAGTGAACTATAAAGACCGCATCAAACTAAGCTTCAGAGATAAAGACTCTACTGGTGAAGAAGTGCATGTGCGTGTTATTCAGCAACCAAACTGCACGGAGGCTATCATTGTCAATGGTCAATTCCAAGTAACTGTAGAGAGAGAATTGCTTGCTGAGGTCGTTGGAGAAACAACTGTTTGTATACAAGTGTATGATGAAGACTTCGAGGAAGAATGGTCCTATGAAGATGAAAGCTCATCTAGTTCTTCTAGCTCTTCTTCCAGCTCATCTGAAGACTTCCACGATTCGTCCTCTCTTTAATAAGCCGGCGCAGTCCGGCTTTTTTTTTATGGGTTAAAATAGTATATGTTTTTTCCTAATTGGTTGTAGAGACACATACGGAGATATGAAAGTGTAAGCTGTTGTCTAGCTCTGGCTTTATACTCAAGGTCATTTTGAATGAGGGGAATCCAACTGTACTAGAGAAGGTTAATACTCTTTAGGAGTGTAATAGCGGGAAGTTGAGTCCGAACTTGAGGAAGGTCAATGAAAGAGGATAACAGATGCGCCTCACCTCTTTAGTAATGTGTTTTTTCCAACATAAAACAAATAAAAGAGCTCGCATTATGTCTGCTTCATTTATTTAATTTGTTATAATAGGTGTAGTAACAATGAGAAGAGGTTAACAATGACTACAATAACTCCAATGATGCAACAATACTTAAAGATTAAAGAAGACTACATAGATGCTTTTTTGTTTTTTCGTCTCGGCGATTTTTATGAACTCTTTCATGATGATGCGATTAAAGCAGCATCTATTTTGGAAATTACTTTAACAAGCAGGAAGGACGGCATTCCGATGTGTGGGGTGCCACACCATGCAGCTCAGAGTTATATTGAAACCTTGATCACAAAAGGGTATAAGGTGGCAATCTGTGAGCAGGTGGAGGATCCGAAAGTAGCAAAAGGGGTGGTAAAACGAGAGGTTGTACAACTCGTGACTCCAGGCACTCTAATGGAAGGAAAGTCGCTACAAAATAAAACGAATTATTTTATTGCATCTGCTGATTTACTGTCTACAGATGAAATCGTCTTCTCTTATCTAGACGTATCTACTGGTGATGGGTTTACTACTATTATAAAAGGCGACGAAAAGGAAGTAGTTCAGCAGCTATTAGCATTGCAAGCAAAGGAACTGATTGTAAGCGAGCAAATGTATTTAGTAATCAATGAATTATCCTCGATTCACAATTTTGTACTGTCTATCGAGCAGGAGGAGCTGACAGATGAAGAAGCAGAAAAGTATGTCAAGGATCATCCGGTTACTACACATCGTACCGTCAAAAGATTACTAAAATACATACAAAAAACACAAAAGAGATCGCTTTTACACATTCAGCCCTTAACTTTCCAAGAAAGAGAAGCATTCCTAGCAATGGATTACCATTCCAAACGCAATCTAGAACTTGTATCTTCTATCCGGAATGGAGATCAAAAGGGAACATTATTATGGTTGCTCGATGAGACAGTTACAGCAATGGGTGGAAGAAAATTAAAACAATGGATTCATCAGCCACTTGCCACTAAGCAGGCGATTGAATCTCGACTTGATATCGTCACGAGCTTCTTAGATGATTTCATGCTTAGAGAGGAAATTAAAGAACTGTTTAAAGAGGTATACGACTTAGAGCGTTTGGTCGGAAGAATAGGATTTGGAAGTGCAGGAGGTAGAGATCTTGCCCAGCTAAGACAGTCTCTTTCTAAAATCCCGCAGATTAAACAGCTGTTATCGGAAACGCAGGACGAAACGTTACAGCGTTTGGGAGAAGCAATTGAGGATTGTCAGGATATATGGAGAAAACTTGCAGATGCAATTAGTGATCAACCACCGATTTCCGTGAAAGACGGAGGGGTTATTAAAAACGGCTATAACGAACGTTTAGACCAGCTTCGAGATGCTTCTGTTAACGGGAAAAAGTGGATAGCAGAGCTCGAGCAAAGAGAGCGTGAAATCACGGGAGCAAAAAATTTAAAAATAGGCTATAACAGAGTGTTTGGATATTATATCGAGCTGACCAAATCGAATATCCATTATGCAGATGAATCTAGATATGTCCGGAAACAGACACTGGCAAATGCGGAACGGTACATAACGGACGAGCTGAAAGAGAAGGAATCTCTTATTCTATCTGCGGAGGACGAAAGCTTAGTGCTTGAATACGAACTTTTCACCGAGCTCCGAGAGGAAATTAAACATTATATTCCGCTTGTTCAAAAGCTGGCCAAACAAATTAGTGAGCTAGATGTGTATATTTCCTTTGCAGAAGTTGCTGAAAAACATCGTCTGACGAGACCTGTCTTTCATAACTCGAAAGCTATGATTATCAAAGAGGGCAGACACCCAGTTGTAGAGAAAATGATGAACAACCAATTATATGTCCCTAATGACTGTGTGCTCACTGAAGAAGAAAATATGATGCTAATTACTGGACCTAATATGTCTGGTAAGAGTACCTTTATGAGACAGGTGGCAATAACTGTCATTATGGCACAAATCGGTTGCTATGTACCAGCTAAATCAGCAGAATTGCCGATAGTAGATAAAATATTTACACGAATCGGAGCTGCAGATGACCTTGCTGGTGGTCAAAGTACTTTTATGATTGAAATGATGGAATCGCAACATGCCATTGTCAATGCAACAAGCAATAGTCTTCTTCTATTTGATGAAATTGGTCGAGGAACGTCCACATATGACGGCATGAGCCTTGCTCAGGCGATGATGGAGTATATTCATAATCATATTGGGGCAAATACGTTATTTTCTACCCATTATCATGAGCTGACGGAACTTGAGCAAACATTGTCCCATCTACGAAATGTTCATGTAGCTGCTACGGAGAAGGATGGTAAGGTCGTATTTCTTCATAAGCTACAGGATGGGCCAGCAGATAAAAGCTATGGTATTCATGTGGCAGAGCTTGCGATGCTTCCGGAAGGAATTATCTCAAGAGCTAGGGAAATCCTTGATACCTTCGAGCAGCAGGACAAAAAGGAATCAAAAAAGGAGAATGAGTCAAATACTCAGCTATCATTTTTTGATGAGTTGCCTACTCCATCAACTACTCCTAAAATAGTGCAAACGAAAACTTCAGACAACGAAACAACCGAAAAAATAGTAAAAAGGCTTAAGAAGGTTAACATTTCGGGTACTACACCTTTAGAGGCTCTTCAATTATTATATGAACTGCAAAATGAGCTAGATTAAAACATAATAGGTGGTGAGCAACAATGGGGAAGATCGTCGTAATGGAAGAGCTTTTATCCAATAAAATAGCGGCGGGGGAAGTAGTGGAGCGTCCTGCCTCCGTCGTGAAGGAATTAGTGGAGAATGCCATTGATGCAGAAAGCACCTCCATTGAAATCATGCTACAAGAAGCAGGACTAGCAGAAATACAAGTAACCGACAACGGAAAAGGTATGGATGAAGAGGATGCTCTTCGTTCCTTTTCCAGACATGCCACTTCTAAAATAATGACTGAGCATGATTTGTTTCGTATTCGCACCCTAGGTTTTCGTGGGGAGGCACTTGCTAGTATTGCCTCTGTATCTAAAATCCTTCTCTGGACATCCAATGGGGAAAACATCGGTACAAAGGTGGAATTAGAAGGCGGGAAGATTCAATCTTGTACCCCGGCTCCCATTCGCCGAGGGACTGATATCGTTGTGAAGCAGTTGTTCTTTAACACACCAGCACGACTTAAATATTTGAAAACTATTCAAACGGAGCTAGGTCATACTATCGATCTTATTAATAGGCTAGCACTTAGTTTTCCTAAAATAGCTTTTAAGCTTTCACACAACGACCAAACAATCCTACAAACTAGTGGCCGCGGAGATTTGAGACAGGTTCTTGCCTCTATCTACGGAGTGTCCAATGCTAGAAAAATGATTAAATTTGAGGCAGAGTCCTCTGATTTTAAAATTTACGGATATGGTACGCTTCCAGAGATTACGAGAGCATCTAAAAACTATATGACGATTCTTGTCAATGGCCGTTGGGTAAAGCATTACGGGCTGAACAATGCAATTGTAGAGGCGTATCATACCTTACTCCCAATAGGTCGTTATCCGATTGTCGTATTGAACATAGAAACAGACCCAATGCTAACGGATGTTAATGTTCATCCCGCGAAGCATCAAGTCCGGCTGAGTAAGGAAAAGGAACTGATGGAGCTTGTGAAGAAGACCATCCGTTCTGTTATGCATCGCTCTCAGCAGCCGCCGGAGATTAAAGAAAAACCCGTAAGGCCAAAGCCACAGCCTAGCTACCAGTTTGACTTTTTTAAACAAACATACGAGTCGGTAAAGCCTCCTCAGAATGAGGAGCAAGATACTACGACTCCTATAGCTACTTCTACTCCATTAGGCCCTGAAGACACCAATTGGGGAGGAACCCCTAAGGTCTATGAGGAATCGTCTCCTCTTACGGAAGAAGTATACCCAGAAGAAATCATAGAACAAAAAGAGCCGTTTCCAGATCTTCATGTGGTTGGTCAAATCCATGGTACATATATTGTGGCGCAAAGTGAGGATGGGTTTTACTTGATTGACCAGCATGCGGCTCAAGAACGCGTCAAATACGAGTATTATAAAGAAAAGGTAGGAGAGGTTGATGCAACTGAGCGCCAAGCGCTTTTATTGCCACTCACATTCCACTACTCTTTAGATGAATCCTATCGTATTAAGGAATCTTTGGAGGAGCTACACAAAGTAGGGATATTCTTAGAGGAATTTGGTTCTTCCAGCTTTGTTGTCAGAGACCATCCAGCTTGGTTTCCTAAGGGGCATGAAACGAAAATTATCGAAGGACTGATCGAGCAAGTATTGACGAACCGAAAAACAGATATTAAAAAGCTTCGGGAAGAAGCTGCGATCATGATGAGCTGTAAGCTCTCGATTAAAGCAAACCATTATTTAACTTTACATGACATGGAGCAGTTGCTAGTCAGCCTTAAAAATGCAAAGCATCCACTGACTTGTCCGCACGGTAGACCAGTCATTGTCCATTTTTCTACGTATGAAATTGAAAAAATGTTCAAAAGAGTAATGTAGGAGGGGTTATATGGGGAAGTATATTTTATCAATTGATCAAGGAACCACTAGTTCAAGGGCTATTCTGTTTGATAAGGAAGGTAACATCGTTCATTCTTCTCAAAAGGAATTCAAGCAGCATTTTCCGAAATCAGGCTGGGTAGAGCATGACGCAAAAGAAATTTGGGGAACTGTGCTCTCGGTATTGGCGGCCGTATTAACGGAGAGTGGAAGTCAGCCGGGAGATGTCCATGCAATAGGGATAACCAATCAGCGGGAAACGACAGTTGTCTGGAACAAGCATACAGGCAAACCTGTATATAATGCGATTGTATGGCAATCAAGACAGACTCAGTCTATTATCGATGACCTTAAGAAGGATGATCTAGAATCCTTCTTTCAAGAAAAAACTGGCTTAAGGCTGGATCCTTACTTTTCGGCAACTAAGGTCAAATGGATTTTAGATAATGTCGAGGGGGCAAGAGAGCAGGCAGAGGCTGGAGAACTGCTGTTTGGGACCATTGATACATGGTTAATCTGGAAGCTTTCAGATGGAAAAGCACATGTCACAGATTATTCAAATGCCTCTCGAACGATGATGTATAATATTTTCGAGCAAGAGTGGGATCAAGAGATTTGCGAGAAGTTAAATATACCGATGAACATGCTACCTACAGTTGCTTCCTCCTCAGAAGTTTATGCAAAGACAGATCCGTCTGTTTTCTTTGGCAAGGAGGTAGACATAGCTGGTGCCGCAGGAGATCAACAGGCTGCCTTGTTCGGTCAATGCTGCTTTGAAAAGGGCATGGCGAAAAATACCTACGGTACAGGTTGCTTCATGCTATTAAATACCGGGGAGGAAGCCGTAACATCTGACTCTGGTCTACTAACGACAATTGCTTGGGGCTTGGATGGTAAAGTCACATACGCATTAGAGGGAAGTGTATTTGTGGCTGGTTCAGCCATACAATGGCTACGAGATGGACTCCGTATGCTAAAACATGCAAGTGAATCTGAGAACTACGCAAAACGAGTCGACTCTACAGAAGGTGTCTATGTCGTACCTGCCTTTGTTGGCTTAGGAACCCCATATTGGGATTCTGATGCAAGAGGTTCAATTTTTGGGCTCACACGAGGCACAACCAAGGAGCACTTTATACGTGCGACACTGGAATCACTTGCCTATCAATCAAAGGATGTTTTAGATACGATGATGAAGGATTCTGGTGTGGAGGTAGAAGTTCTCCGAGTAGACGGTGGGGCAGTAAGTAACGAATTTCTCATGCAGTTCCAAAGTGATTTGTTAAATTTACCTGTAGAGCTAGCGAAGCTCAATGAGACAACAGCACTGGGTGCTGCATTCCTAGCAGGATTGGCAACGGGATTTTGGAAGGATGAGCAAGAGCTTTCGAACATGAGAGAAAGCCAGCGCTTGTATGAGCCGGAAATGGATGAGGAAAAACGTAAGAGATTATATAAGGGCTGGAAACTAGCCGTAGAAGCAACAAGACTATTCAAAATATCAGAACAAGGAGTGGACTAAGTGAAATCTTCAGTAGAACGTGAGCAAATACTAAACACACTAAACTTTTACGAATTTGACGTATTAGTAATCGGAGGCGGGATTACTGGTGCAGGTATTGCACTAGATGCAGTAACAAGAGGTATGTCTGTAGCCTTGATAGAAATGCAAGACTTTGCAGCAGGGACATCTAGTAGATCTACAAAGCTGATCCATGGTGGTTTGCGTTACCTTAAGCAAATGGAAATAAAAATGGTTGCGGAGGTCGGAAAAGAACGAGAAATCGTATATGAAAATGCGGTTCATGTTTCTAAGCCTACCGGTATGCTTCTACCGTTCCATAAGCAAGGGACATTCGGACCTTTAAGCACTTCTGCTGGCCTTAAGCTTTATGATTATCTGGCAGGAGTCAAAAAGGAAGAGCGTCGTTTGATGCTTTCTGCAAAGGAAACATTAGAAAGAGAACCTTTAGTAAAAAGTAAAGACCTTCTTGGTGGAGGATATTATGTAGAGTACGTGACAGACGACGCAAGGCTAACGATTGAAGTTGTAAAGAAAGCGATTGAAAAGGGTGCTGTTTGCTTAAACTATGCTAAAGCTAGATCATTCCTTTATAACGACGAAAACAAAGTGGTCGGTGCTGAAATTGTTGACATGGTAACGAACAAAAGAATAGCAATCCATGCTAAAAAAGTAGTTAATGCGACTGGACCATGGGTTGATGGTGTGAGAGCACTTGATGCAATCGAAAACAAAAAAAAGCTGCGACTAACTAAAGGTATTCATGTAGTAATTGACCAATCTATTTTCCCTCTCCGTCAGGCAATATATTTTGATACACCTGATAAGCGAATGGTATTTGCTATACCTAGAGATGGAAAAACATATGTTGGAACGACAGACACCTTCTTTGAAGGCAAAATTCAAAATCCAGTAGCTACGCTAGAGGATGTGGAATACTTAATAGATGCGATTCACTATATGTTCCCTGATGTAAGAGTTGGAGTAGAGCATGTAGAATCCACATGGGCTGGTGTACGACCTTTAATATACGAAGATGGTAAAGACCCTTCTGAAATTTCCCGGAAGGATGAGATTTGGCAATCGGAGGCTGGCCTTCTAACAATAGCGGGTGGTAAGCTGACAGGCTATCGCAAAATGGCAGAGACGATTGTAGATAAAATTTCCAAGCAGCTTGGGGACGAAAAGTATGGTCCTTGTGTAACGAAACATTTAAATTTATCCGGTGGAGAAACTGGGGGCTCTGAGCAATTTGAAGGTTTTGTTACAGTAAAAGAACAAATTGCTCCTTCTTATGGTTTGTCACGTGAGGAAGGTAGAAGATTAGCTAAACTCTATGGCTCTAATGTAGATAAAGTATTTCAATACGCTCATATTCTATCTACCGTTCCTTCAAATTTACCGCTAGGTCTGCTTGCACAGGTGTATTATGCAGTTCATGAGGAAATGGCATATTCTCCTGTGGATTTCTTAGTTAGAAGAACTGGTATGCTCTATTTCCATATCGATCAGTATAAAATGTATAAGGATGAAGTATTAAATGTTATGAAGCAATTGCTCCAATATTCTAAGGAAGAGACCGAAAGTTATTCGCAACAATTGGAAGAAGCATTACTAGATGCTATGTTTTCGGAAGGTAGTGTTGTCGAGTGAAGGAAATTTTAGAAGCGAAGATGTCAGATGGTCATCTCATTTATGTAATGAAAAATGTACCAAATGATACACCAATCGGCCATGTACACCTTTTACATGGCTTGGCTGAACATATCGATCGTTATGATGCGTTTGTGCATTTCCTTGTCGATAAAGGTTTTATCGTCAGTGGACATGATCATCGGGGACATGGTAAGACTGCTGGAAAAAATGGTAAGCTAGGTTATTTTGCAGACCATTCAGGCTTCGAGAGAATAACAGAGGATGTACGAGAAGTATTGATAACCGTCCGAGAAGGAATAGGCGAAATTCCTGTTATTTTATTTGGTCATAGCATGGGCTCGTTTGTCGCCCGTCGATATATGCAAAAATATAGTGACTCCCTGTCAAAAGTTATTCTAAGTGGTACAGCATTTGATCCTGGAATAATGGGAGACATGGGAAGGTTAATTGGTAAAATAGCTTCTAGGATAAAATCACCGCAAGCGGAAAGCCCATTGCTTAACTCGCTTGCCTTCGGTGGATTCAACAAGCAAATCGATCAACCAGAGACTCAGTTTGACTGGTTAAGCACTGACAAGGTAGAGGTAAATAAATATATTGAAGATCCACTTTGTGGATTTATCCCATCTAACCAGCTGTACGTGGATATGTTCGGTGGGATGAGATCCATTCATAAGGAATCGGAAATCATGAAAATTCGCAAAGATTTGCCAGTGCTGCTCATTAGCGGTGGGAAGGATCCTGTCGGAAAAGACGGCAAGGACATTTTTAAAGTAGCGGAAGGTATGAAAAAAGCAGGTATGTGGGATATAACCGTGCAAGTGGTGGAAGGTGCAAGACATGAACTCTTAAAGGAAAAGGGAAAAGATAAAACAATGGACTACATTTACAAATGGATGATAAAGGATGAATAAAAAACCAGCTGTTATTGCAATTGTAGGGCCAACCGCAGTAGGCAAAACGGCGTTAAGCATTGGGCTAGCAAAGGCTTACAATGGGGAAATCATCAATGGTGACTCCATGCAGGTTTACCGAGAGTTAAACATTGGTACCGCGAAAATTACAGAAGATGAAATGGCAGGAGTTCCACACCATCTGTTGGACATCAAGGATCCGACAGATGGCTTCTCTGTAGCAGAATACCAAAAACTTGTACGAGACAAAATAGAAGAAATTGCTTCTAGAGGTAAAGTGCCCATTATTGTTGGGGGAACTGGTCTTTATGTGCAATCGGTACTATATGACTTCCGCTTTACGGAACAGCCCAAACTAGATAGAACAAGGATACAGGAGCTTGAAGGCCTTAAATCGGAAGAATTATATGCAAGACTTCTAAAAAAAGATCCGGAGGCTGCTAAGGATATCCATCCGAACAACGTCCAAAGAGTAATCCGTGCAATTGAGAGGCTAGAGCTAACTGGAATGCAGCGAGATGAAATTGAACAAAAACAAGGACATGAAAAGGTTTATCCCCATTATATTATTGGTCTTAATATCGACCGCGAAGTGCTCTATGAGCGCATTAACAAACGAGTAGATATCATGGTGGAGCAGGGGCTGTTGAAGGAAGTGAAGGGACTTTATGACAAAGGTATTAGGAACTCGCAATCCATCCAAGCGATTGGATACAAAGAAATTTATGAATATTTGGATGGGAAGAAAACGCTTGAAGAAGCGCTTGAGCGATTGAAGCAAAACTCTAGAAGGTATGCCAAGCGTCAGCTAACCTATTTCCGTAACAAAATGGATATTCATTGGTTTAATCCGTTTGAAGACAATAAAAGAATTTTAGAAGAAATTAATAGCTTTTTGCAGGAGAATAAATAATTAAGGCGAATAGTTAAAGTGTTAGGGTATTTTAGCGTAAAATGCAAACGGGGGTATTAAGATGAAACCGATGAATATTCAAGACAATTATTTAAATCAGTTAAGAAAGAACGAGATTTTTGTAACAGTATTTCTTTTAAATGGATTCCAATTAAAAGGAACAGTTAAATCATATGACAATTTCACAGTATTGTTTGAATCAGATGGGAAGCAACAATTAATTTATAAGCATGCGATTTCTACGTTTGCTCCATCTAAACCTGTTAAATTATCAGAAGAGTAAAATCGAATCCATTGACAGTTCCACTTGCTCCTATTATTATTTGATAGAATCTTTAAATGAAGTGGAGAGGTTAAATATGAAGACTATTACGACAGATGAGCTTCTAAAAAAAATAGATGCAGGCGAGCAAGTAAATATTATTGATGTACGTGAACAAGAGGAAGTGGATGCAGGTATTATTCCTGGAGCAAAGCATATCGCATTAGGGCAAGTGGAAACAAGCTTGGATCAAATCGACCCGTCCGTTCCTCATTACATAATTTGCAAGGCTGGTGGCCGCAGTGCAATGGCTTGCGAAATTCTAGAAGAGAATGGTTACGACGTAACTAATGTGACAGGCGGAATGATGGCCTGGGACGGCGAAGTACAATTCTAATATCTACTATACAAAGGGGCTAATTTCATTTTTTGAAATTAGTCTTTTCTCTTTTATCAAAAGGAAGTAATGCTTTCATAAATGAAAGTATATTTTTATCCAACAAAACACAAATTACAACGAATAGAATTAGGAGATGCATCATGGAATTTATAACTACTTTATCAAAAAATGTAACAGAACTGGCAGAATCAGCTGAATCTAAGATTGTCGAACAACATAAAGAAGTGGAAGGAATTGCTTTTCACAATCAACAGAAAGTGCTTCATGCATTTAAGGAGCATCACGTGAGTGACCATCATTTTAACCCTTCAACTGGATATGGCTACGATGATGAAGGACGTGATACATTAGAAAAAGTGTATGCAACGACTTTTGGAGCAGAGGCGGCGCTTGTTCGACCGCAAATCATCAGTGGTACTCATGCGATTTCTATCAGCCTATTTGGAGTTTTACGCCCAGACGATGAATTATTATATATAACTGGGAAACCCTATGATACATTGCAATCGATTGTCAGTGGTGGAGAAGAGGACACTGGATCTCTAAAAGACTTTGGCATTAACTATCAGCACATTGACCTTTTAGAAGATGGTGCTGTGGACTGGGAAGCAGTAAAAAATGCAATACACGACAAAACCAAGGTAGTGGCGATTCAACGGTCTAAAGGTTATGCAGTCCGTCCTTCCTTCACAGTGAATCAAATTAAGGATATGGTCGAAAAAATTAGAGGGATCAAAAAGGATGTCATTATCTTTGTGGACAACTGCTATGGAGAGTTCGTTGAAACCCTTGAGCCAACTAACGTCGGAGTTGATTTGATGGCTGGTTCTCTTATTAAAAACCCAGGTGGCGGTATCGCTAAAACTGGTGGTTATATTGCAGGAAAAAAAGAATTTGTTACAAAATGCGCTTATAGAATGACTTCACCGGGTATAGGTTCAGAGGCGGGTGCTTCACTGAATACATTATTAGATATGTATCAGGGATTTTTCCTAGCTCCACATGTCGTTTCGCAAGCGGTAAAAGGCGCTATCTTTACCTCAGCAGTTTTGGAGGAAGTAGGCATGACAACCGAGCCTCATTATTCACAGAAGCGTACGGATTTAATACAATCCGTCTCCTTTCAGACGCCAGATCAAATGATTCAGTTCTGCAAGGCAATCCAAGCACATTCACCTATTAATGCACAGTTTGCGCCAGAACCAGCTTACATGCCAGGCTATGAGGATGATGTAATAATGGCTGCTGGAACCTTTATACAAGGCTCAAGCATGGAACTAACTGCAGATGGACCGATTCGTCCTCCTTATACTGCTTTTATCCAAGGTGGATTGACATATGAACATGTGAAATATGCGATTTTGGGGGCAGTTCAGTCTTTATATAAATAACAAAAAAATACCACTTTCTAAAAATAGAGAGTGGTTTAATTTTTTTGAAAATTTTATGTAAGAATTGTTGACATGGTGTTGACATGTTAGCTAACATCACATATACTATGTTTATAACCTACATAGGAGGTGCAGCGATGGAAAAGGAATGGAGACGTTCCATGCCACTGCTATCGATGAATATTGTCATGCAGCTAACAGGATTAACAGCAAGACAAATTCGATATTATGAAGAGCAAGAATTAGTTCAGCCTGCACGAACGGAAGGTAAGCAACGCATGTTCTCATTAGACGATATCGATGTCCTGCTAGAGATTAAAGACTTATTGAAATCTGGTGTGAACATAGCCGGTATTAAACAAATTTTTGAGATGAAGAAAAATCCTGCAACCTCCAAGGACGTCCGACAAGTAATCTCTGATCAGGAGTTACGCGAAATTGTTAAGGAAGAAATGCGATTGGCACAAAGACAGCAGCGAGCTTCTTTGAGGCAGGGGGACTTATCTCGCTTTTTTCGTTAAGTGAGTTTAAAAAAATATCAAATATTTAGGAGAGTGGAAAAATGAGTAAGTATACAAAAGAAGACATCAAAAAGTTCGTTCAAGAGAATGAGGTGAATTTTATTCGTCTTCAGTTTACAGACATACTAGGTACGATTAAAAACGTGGAAATTCCAGTGAGTCAGCTCGACAAAGCTCTTGATAATAAAATGATGTTTGACGGATCTTCTATCGAAGGATTTGTTCGTATTGAAGAATCTGATATGTACTTAGTTCCAGATTTAAATTCGTGGGTAGTATTCCCTTGGATTACAGGAAAAGGGAAAGTAGCTCGTCTAATCTGTGATGTAAATAAAGCAGACGGAACTCCATTTGCTGGAGATCCTCGTAGTAACTTAAAAAGAATTTTAAAAGAAATGGAAGAACTAGGGTTCACTAGCTTTAACTTAGGGCCAGAGCCGGAATTTTTCCTATTCAAATTAGATGCTCAAGGTGAGCCGACGCTAGACTTAAATGACCATGGTGGTTATTTCGATTTAGCTCCAGTAGATCTTGGAGAAAACTGCCGTCGTGATATCGTACTTGAGTTAGAGGAAATGGGCTTTGAAATTGAAGCATCTCACCATGAAGTAGCTCCAGGGCAACATGAAATTGACTTCAAATATGCGGATGCTATCACTGCTTGTGACAACATTCAAACATTTAAGCTAGTAGTTAAAACGATTGCACGTAAACACGGATTGCATGCAACATTCATGCCAAAACCATTATTCGGTGTTAACGGTTCAGGAATGCACTTTAACGTATCATTATTTAAAGGTAAAGAAAATGCATTCTTCGATGAGTCAGCAGACATGAAAATGAGCGAAACATCTATGCAATTCATGGCCGGTGTATTAAAACACGTCCAAAGCTTCACTGCAATTACAAACCCGACTGTAAACTCATATAAACGTCTAGTCCCTGGTTACGAAGCGCCTTGCTACGTTGCATGGTCTGGTCAAAACCGTAGTCCACTGATTCGAATTCCTTCTTCTAGAGGATTAAGTACTCGTATCGAGGTTCGCTCAGTAGACCCAGCTGCAAACCCATACTTAGCTATGGCTGTAATTCTTCAAGCTGGATTAGATGGTATCAAAAACAAATTAACACCACCGCCAGCTGTAGACCGTAACATTTATGTTATGACAGAAGAAGAGCGTATTGAAAACGGTATTCATAACTTACCACCATCATTACACGCAGCTATCCAAGAACTTGGTAAAAATGAGATTATCCGCGGAGCTCTAGGCGAACACATCTACGCTAACTTCGTAGAAGCAAAAGAAATCGAATGGGATATGTTCCGTACAACTGTACACCCATGGGAACGTGAGCAATACTTGAAGATGTATTAATAGTAAAGCGTTGGGGCTCTATGCTTCCAACGCTTTTTTGTTTATTGTAAAAAGAGGTTCGTGGTATGAATTTAAAATGCAAACACATTTCTACCACAAAATTATTCAATTTCTTTCATTTACTCATCAAACTTATCAATTGAACGTGCAGCAATCTTATTAGAAACATGTGCATAAACGTCCGATGTAATTTTCATAAATCCATAGCCCAGTCGTTCCTGTCCAAAATTCATATCAGCACAAGCGTCCAGTAACATAACTGTATGTGTATGTCTTGTTGAATGATTAGGCAAAGATAGTTGACCGATTTCCTCTATACATCCTTTAATCGCATTAAATACTTGCAAAGCTGCATCTCTTTCTCAATATATAAATGTTTATCACAAAAGCAGGAGTTATAGTTTAATTTGTCGAATTAGTTTCACTTACATTAAAAAGAGGTGGATCAACTATGGAATTTATAATAGATAATGAATGTATTAATAAGGCAATATCAGATGTTAATAGAGCAGTATCTTTAAAAACAACCTTTCCTATACTGACAGGTATTAAGATAATTGCAAATAATAATGGTTTAACCCTTGTCGGTAGCAATTCAGATTTTATTATTGAAAAGGTTATTCCTTTAATGATTGATGGAAGGAAAGTATTGGAAGTTTATAATCCTGGCAGTGTTGTAATTTCAGCAAAGTTTTTAAGCGAAATTGTTAAGAAATTGCCCGAGAAAATACATATAAAAGTAAACGAAAAACATTTAGTTACCATACAATCCAATGAAATAGTAACAAACTTATACGGATTTGATGCAGAAGAATACCCCACTCTTCCTCAAATAGATGAAAATAAACATGTTACAATTTCTAGTGAAGATCTAATAGAGGCTATTAAACAAACTGTTTTTGCAGTATCAAAAAGCGAGGCTAGACCTGTCTTAACAGGAGTTAACATGTCAGTCAAAGATAGCAGGCTTAAGTGTGTGGCAACAAATTCTCAACGTTTAGCTTTAAGAGAGGTTGCAATAAACTCCAATGTAGATGGAACTTTCATTGTACCGAGTACAAGTTTAAATGAACTAATTAAAATAATTAATAATGAACATAGTGTATTAAATATTTTTTTTACAGACCGGTATATGATTTGTAAATCAAATACACTTTCATTTTTTTCTAGATTAATTGATGGAATTTACCCAAATGTTTCAGGATTACTTCCAGAAAACTCGAAAACAACAATTACTCTCAGTACAAATCAACTATTAAAAAGTATAGATAGAGCTTGTCTCTTTGCGAGTGAATGGAAAAATAATAATGTACATCTAGAAATCATGAATGATTTAAAAATACAAATTTCCTCAAACTCGTCGGAAATAGGGAAAATAGAAGAAACTTTGAACATTAAGGCTATTACAGGTGAAACTAACTTAAATATTTCAATTGATGGGAGTTTTTTAATGGACGCATTAAAAGCAATCAAGGAAGAAGAGATAAGAATAAGTTTTGGCGGTTCTATGAGACCAATCCTAATTGAACCTATTGACAATTTATCTTATCTTCATCTTATTTCACCTGTTCGTTCCTATTAAAATGTACTTTTGTAATTTTTTCTTTAAGGAGCTTAGGCTCTTTTTTTGTTGAAATTCAACTAATAAATATATTAACACTGTACATAGTCGTAAGTTTAAAAAACATAAAAAAAGACCTTCTTCAAGGTCTAATCAGTTTTAGTTCGCTATTCACATGTTCACGAATAAGAAGTAATTCAATAACATCCTGAGATGAATATGAGTAAGGTGCATTATCAGGAATAAGCTCATTGAATTGTCTAACCAAGTCATTAAGGGTGTCTACATAAAAGTCATTTAAATGTAATTCAAATTTTATCAATATTGTTCTCCTTCTTCTTTTTTAGAAGCATGAACCATTATCTATAATTTTATTCAATTGGTAGTGAAATACATGCATTAAAAATTAAGAAAATAAAAAAGGACCTTTATCTAAGGTCCTCATGTAAACTGAGATGAGAGTAAAATAAATTTCTCAGTTGTTATTTAGCTTATGTAAGTAACAATTTATTGTACAGGCATGAATACTGTACAAATACAAAATTTCTTTCATAATCAAAGAAGTCGACTTCTTTTAATAACATCTCTGAACAATACAATAGCGCTAGAGATTGAAACAAGCGCTATTGTATTAAATGATTAAGGCCTGTCTAAACATGGCGCAGATGCACCAGTGCCACAATTAAAAGCTGATGCCGGACTTTGGCCGATTAAAAATGTTGTTAGGCATAAAACAGAGATAAAAAGTTTAATGTTTTTTCGTCTTACCCACTTAATATTAGAGTGTAATCACTTTTACAATAATCACAAGTCCTTAGGTACACATGGGGCGTTACTATAATCAGGCTTACAAATTGGAGGTGCTTGTACAGTTGCTGCTGAAGCAATTGTTGTAGATGATAAAGCAAACACAAAGCCAAAAGCGAGTAGTAACTTAGTTATTCTCTTTTTCATTATTTTCACCATCCTTTCAAATATAAGTAAATTATAGACAACGGTACCAATTTAGTCATCGGTCATTTTGAGTGAATTTTCAGTGAATTAAGTAGTGCTTACTAATTAGTAGAATTGACTTTCTAATGGGTAAATATTATTGTATCGTTAGAATTTATTTCAGTAGATACATCAAAGAAAAGATGAATGTTGATACAATAATTGGAGTTAACAAGCAATTTTATGTGGTGCAAAATACAGAGTATTAAACTCTAATAAGATAGACAACATATTATCGGCAGGAGGCGACTCCATCGGGGGAAGGGAGATAGATAAGCCATCAAAAATGACGCGTGAGCGACGGTGATGGCTTATCCACCCTCGGAAAGCGGAATTCAATTATACTTTGTTCTTTGTAAAGTTACTAATTCTTTAGAAATTGAATCAATTGTAAAAAACAATCAGCTTCAGGTAAATTACCATCAACTGATTGTTTAAATTAGTATTCTTCATATCTAAAAATATGCAATCGTACTTACATTAAAGATGCGAGCTTTCTCTAATATTATTTCTGTAAAAAGGAGCTTTCAAAGAAATCAAGCAAAGTATCTAGAGTAATTGGATCACTGTAAGTAGAAGCTTTTGTGTTTATTTCATATACTTGACCGTTTTTGACGGCAGGGATGTTCTTCCATAAATCTGTTTCTAAAAAAGAGTTATCTACATCAGGATTTTTGCTAAAAATTACATAGTCTCCAGCGAATTCAGGAAGTAATTCTGTGGAAAATGTATATATACCAGATTCAAGAGCCAATTCCTCCACTTTTTCCGGCATTTTTAGACCCATGGCTTGATATAAAATTTCAGTGCCACGTGCATAATTATTTCCGAAAACATAAAACTCCTTATTACCACTTTCAATAACAGAAACAGTAGCATCTTCACCAATTTTCGCTTTAATAGCCTCTCCAGTGGATGCCGCGCGTGATTTAAAATCCTCAATCCATTCTTTAGCTTCTTTTTCTTTGTTCAGCAGCTTTCCAATTTCCAACTGCTGATCTAAATAGTCCAGTTTTCCCCATGTAAAAACAACAGTCGGTGCGATTTCATTTAATTTATCAATATTATTCATATGCGAGCCTGCTATAATCAGGTCTGGATCTAATTCAATTATTTTCTCTAGATTTTCCTCTGTTACAACTTCTACTCCATCAAGTCTTTCTTGAAAAAGAGGGTTCATCTTCGTCCAGTCGTCAATTCCAACGATATTAGCATCTAAAGCCAGTGCATTTGGGCCATTTGTAAGAGTTATTACTCTTTGAGGATCTGTAGGAACCTCAATAGGTCCAGTTTCAGATTCATATGTAAAAGTATCTGACTTTGTCTCTCCTTCAGTTTCTTCCTTGTTCGTGTCATTGTTCCCACATGCTGCAAGTAAAAGCACTAAGAAAAATAAGGATGTTATAAATAGCTTTTTCATCATGTAAAACTCCTTTTTTGTCATTTGTATTTTAAGAAAAGTTGATATTAATTAGTAATGATAATCATTTTCAATTAACTCTCATATATATTAATTCTATTATTAAAAATTGTCAATAATATTTTATTTTCATGGTTGGAAATACATGTGTAATATCACAAGTAGAAAAATAATTTACTGGTCCTAATAGAGGAGGATAAAAAGCTTCTCAAATATTTTTAGTTTTTCTGGACAAACTACTAAAAGAGGTTACGAAGGAGGGATAAAGATGGAAATATTATTGAATAGGATTCATGAAGGAATTGAATATCTTACTTCACAAGGTAAACAAATTAACTTAATAAAAATGAACCCTGACATTTTTGATTCTTTGACGCAAGACGAACTTCCTAATGTTAAAATATGTAACGATGCCACAACGATTTTTGGAGTTTCAATGGAAGCAGATGAGAACGTAGAAAAATATGAATTCATTATATCTAGGCCACTTAACTAAAAATAGAAAGGGACCTCTTTGTATAAAATAGAGGTCCCTTTCAACATATACAGCTACTGTCTAATAGATTGCAAGGAAGAGGAATGTACCGATTAATAATCGGCTTCACAAAATCTATTGGACTGGAAATTTATTATCTATACTTTTCTAAATCACTTAAGGCTTTTTGCAAGCCTTCCTCGATGCTTTCATTTAAATCTGTTTGGTATACATAAAAGATTAAGCCATTATGAAATTCGTATAGATTATAGGACACAACATTCATGCTTTCCGTCTCTTTTTTAAATTCTTTAAGCCCTTTTTTCCGATCCTCCTCAGAAGGGTAGATATAGATTAAGAATGGTTTGTTATCTAGCAAATATATATTTGGTTTTATGCCGTTTAGCTTATTGCCAAAAATATTACCAAAAATATTACCAATCCTCTCCTTTGGCTCTTCTAAAGTAAGGTGCTGATTTTCAAGGGAGCTAATTACGTCCTTTAAGGTAATAACTTTAGGATCTTGCCCTTGGCAAGCAGTTATTAACACAAATAGAGTGAATAAGAATAAGTAAGCCTTCCTCATCTTAATGCTCCTTATCATTTGTTGTTCTATCTCATTTTGATTTGAATAGTAAGCCTTTGCCGACATACTTACGATAACCCCATATACCGAATGACATGATAGCCACACCTATCATTAGTAATAAAATATAGTCAAAGGAATTTACGTTTATTATTTGATTAAGTGATATACCTATAAGGAGACCACTTATCCCGGCAAATAAAGACCAAAAGAAACGTTTCATTCTATAATCCTCCTCTAAAGTACTGTTAACATTAACAGTCATTTTACTCTACTATCTATATTCTACAAATATTTCCAAAAACCTTGTAGAAACCGCTATAATAGAAGAGAATTAAAAAATGGAATAGGACTAATAACAGTTGAAACTTCAACTAATATAAAATAGGAATAACAAGGAAACGACAGGAGTATTTTTAATGAAAAAAATAATAATTGGTACTGCTTGCATTATGATAGTTGGTATATTCGTAGGTACTTTATTTTACGAAAATTTAGATGCGATTCCAACGGATTCCAAGCAGAATAATATAACAACATTAGAACAAACAAAGCCACTACAGCCATTCTATGTAGACGATTTAACTGGATATTCTTTAGAAAATGATCAAGTACAAATTACTTTTAATAGTGGCAATGAATGGATTGAAGTTCCTATTGAAAAAGAAAAGTTATTTGAAGGGGAATATTCCGGAAGTAAGACAGAATTGATAGATGATAGCTATATACTTTCACAGGGGCATGCCTATTTTTTATATTCTAATGAAAATGATTCAAACGAAACCAGTATCGAATTGCTTTATACAAAAAATGAAGGTAAGACATGGGGGAATATAGTTGTCGTAGATCGCTATCCTCTAATTCGTTTTCGAAAAGTTGAGTTTTTAAATGATTCCTTTGGTTACGTCATAATTTCAGGTGATCGTACAATGTCACAGGAATGGACAAATGTTTATATTACGAAGGATGGCGGGATGCAATGGAAAGAAGCGACTCATTCGAATATCACCAGATTAATTTCAGATGGGGGATTTGTTAGTGAAGAAATAGGCTTCTTGTCATTTGGGATACTTAACCCTGAAGAACCTGATCTTCATATCACGCAAGATGGAGGGGCCTCTTGGCGTGAAGCCAATATCAATATTCCAGAGAAATATAACAAAATATTTGTTCTGGCGGAGGTGCCTTTTAAAGAAGATGACTACTTAGCCGTCTACATTAATCAAGGACCTAATGGGGATTACCAAGGTGGGAAAGTTAAAGGGAAATTCATTTCTAATGATAACGGAAAGACATGGGAATTTTTAATGGAGGTAACACCAAATGAACCGAAAATATAAAAAAATAGGAGGCTGGTTATTCTTTCTAATGGCCATTGGATTGTTTAGTGTTCAAATGGGATATTTCTTTTTAAAATCAAGATATGTAATAGAGTACGTGGATAATAGATTTTTTTACGTGATAAACATATTAATAGTATTAGCCATTTTCCTCTCCTTGTTTCTTCTGCTCACTGTCAATAAAAAGTGGAAAATGATAATAGTGAGCATTACAGTCGTACTTCTATTTATACAAGGGGTTTTTATTACTATCCATAGCTATCAAACTAAACATATTCTAAGTATTTCACCAGATTTTAAAAATGTGTTAGTCATTAAGGAAGATAGGAAAGCCAAACAGGCAAAATACTATAGATTATATTATTGGATATTTGCTCGGGAAAAAGAAATTTTGCCCTATAAAACTAAAAGCGAGTTTAAAGTGAAGTGGGTAGAAAAAGACATTGCCGCTGTTACTTATAAAGCTGCTGATAGTACGATACACCAATATATCGGTACCTATGGGGATCGTGACGAGGGTTCCTATTCTTACGTTGGTCCATCTATCGCTGGACAATGGCAAGGAGATAATGCAATGGTTATCAGTTCACCGGATGGAATTACTGTTATACACAACGGAAAAACGGAAAAGTTTAAATGGGACAGTGTTGTTCAATTTGGTACATTAGCCGTTGTTTTGGTCCAAAATAACGAAGCAACTTGGATGATAGGTTTATCAGAGAACTTTAATAGTAACTCGAATGAACCAATACCACCCTCAGGAGAAATCGTATTATATGAAGCAACTATGAATAACAACGATCCGATAACTCTGAAGTATCTATCTGCTGAATAAATTATAAATGAGTGCAAGTAAATCCAATCTATCTATATGTATGGATTAATTTATCCACTAACAACTATAACTGATGATTGAAAATTTCTAAATTAAATTTTATATTGCGTTCAAGTTATCCATAGGGGTGTATTAATTGAAAATAAAAATAATAATAAGTTTAGTTGTTTTGGTTGGATTAGCAATTTTAGCTATAGTTGCTACCTATCCTGGCAGTCAAGAGGATGCTGAAGTAAAATATGCTGAATATCTGAATAAACAAGGTGTAGATGATAATAAGATATCATCAAAAAAGATAATTAAAGACTATAAGAATGGTGGGTATGGATTTATAGTCACTTTTGAAGATGATCCTGCTTATAGTTATGAATATTTTTATAATGGTAATAGTAAAAAAATAGTTCTAGTTGTCTATGATGATGGAAAATCAATAGATGAAGGTATGAAATATGAACCTATAAATGATTAATAATAATGCAACATTCTCTACGAGTTAACCTACAAAATCCAAATGGTGTAGACATTTGTCTAATGCTGTTTGAATAACAAGTAAACATCATATTTAATCGTGATGTATTGCTAAAAATTAAACAGAGGTAATTGTATTAAATCCAAATAGTTATAAAGTGGAGCTCAAATTTAAAATTTTAGGGGGAATTGAAATTGAAAAAAATACTCGCTATGTTTTTTACAATATTATTTTTGACTGCTTGTTCTGAGACCACGAAAAACGATTATAAATTTATTGGAGAAAGTGATCATTGGGAAGCTGAATATTTGTATAAAGGAATCGAAAAATGGGGAGAAACAAATGGAACAAAAACGTATTCGAACGATGCCAGCTATGAGTTCGTTTTAAAATACAAAGGTTCATTAGAAGATTTGTCGTCACTACAAAAGCTTGAATACTCTTATCAAACTGATAATAGTAGCGGGAAAAGAATTCAAGAGTTCACAGAACCTCCATCGTCCGTTACATTTTCTTCTTCAGGGGCCTCAAAAGGTGGCTCAAAATTAACCGAAGATGCTGTCATTACAGTAAATGTTAAATGGGGAGATTTAGAAGAATCATTTGATCTGCATAATTTAAAGTAGCATATATGATTTTTACTCCATACAATCTTGGCTTTCTAAGAAAGAAAAGGGGTTCGTAAAATATGCTTCGATACTTTCCATTTCATTAGCTGTGGTATATATATTGCTTTTCTATGTAATCGTCGGCAAAATTTAATTAATGAATAAAATCAATTCATAGGTGAATGTGAACTATCGAAAGTTCTATTATGTAAATTTCTTTCCGAAGATCTATTCAAAGGGGATGATTAGGTGAACTCATCTATTTACAGCAACGAATTGGGGCTGTTTACTTTCAATGAAATAACCAATAACTATGAAAATCATGAAAGTAAAATTCATTGGAGCTTAAATAGTAGTAATTTAGACGATGCCAAGAGGCTGTTGATAATCGCCGAAAAGTTTTTTACATCTATAGATGAGAAGGCAAGAGTATCTGTAGCAACAAATATGATTCATTATAAAAATGATTTTTGGCCAGAATACGATGAAAATGATCCGACTCTAAATTGGGATGAAGTGGATGCTGGGGAATATGATATAACAAAAGAAAAGTTTGCTACGTCTATTTCATTATATGATGTGGAAATAAGTGGAAATGAAATATATTGTGAATTCCGTGATGGCAATTTGTTTGGAGGGCATAGAATACACGCAACCTTTGATCATTGTTTAGACCTACTAGAGGCTAGTATTTAGTTGAGAAAATGGATAGATATTGCGGTTGTAGGAATTATTATATTAATTATCGTTTTAAATATTTTCTTTAAGAGATAATAAATAACATACGTACACACCTTAGCCTAAAACGAAAACATTTTAGGTTTTTTCTTTATAGACTGATAATTATTTTCTTCCGGGGAACACTAGGAGAAAATAATAAAGGTGTGTAAGAGATGAAAAAAGCTGTATTTTTAGATCGCGATGGTGTTATAAACGAAGTACTAACTAATAGAGTTAAATTTGTGAATAAACCGAAGGACTTATATTTCCTGCCAGGCGTACCAGAGGCTATAAAAAAATTAAATACTATCTTTAATTATGTGTTTGTGGTTACCAATCAAGGTGGAGTAGGTCTTGGATATATGAAGGAACAGCAGTTAATTCATATACATGAGCATATGAAGGAAGCTTTAAGGAAGAAAGGAGCGATTGTGAATGATGTTGTCTATTGTCCCCATAAGCCAAAGTCAGGCTGTTCCTGTAGAAAGCCTAATAGTAAATTAATTGAAGATCTTGCCAAGAAGTATGAAATAAATTTACCCTCTTCTTATATGGTTGGAGACACAGATACGGATATTATTGCGGGTAAAAAAGCTGGTACAAAATGTGTTTTCCTTGGAAAAAGTGACCCTCTAGCTGATGCGATATTTTCTGATTTAGCAGGCGCCGCTGAATGGATTATTCAGGATAGTCAAAGTAAGTAAACCGAGAATATTATTTCCTAAACTTAATTGCTGCTCGAAGCAGAAAGGAGCTTGTGTATGAAGATACATTGGATAAATGGCCAATATTCAGAAGATAATAGGATTTTTGATACTAAGAATGAAGTGTATGAATGGTCTAATTCATTGTATGGCGATTTTTTAGGCTACTTAGTTAGTAAAGTGAATGTTGGGTATACAACTCCAGATGAAAAAGTGATTAATTCTCTCGAGAAGCTCATACCAAAATGGGCAAACTATCTAAATATAATGGTTGTTGTGCAAAAAGATAAAATTAACGTAAACAATAAATATCTTTATAGAATTTGGACTTTATTTTAAAGGGGGGAGTTAATATGAATTTTTACATTGCCTCAAATTTTCAGAATATCCATGAAGTAAGAGAACTTGCTAGAATTTTAAAACTTGAAGGTTGGAACCACACATATGATTGGACTAAGAATGAAAGAGTAGATTCGTATAACTTGCTCTCTGAGATTGGCAGAATAGAAAAACAAGCAGTAGTTGATTCTGATTTTCTTGTTGTTCTTCTTCCAGCCGGTAAGGGTAGCCATATTGAGATGGGAATAGCTCTGGGGTTAGAGAAAAGAATTTTTTTATATTCTTCTACGAATTCAAGTTTTGATTTTGACCAAACTAGCACTTTTTATCATGTGGATGGGGTTGACCGTTTTACTGGAGATCTACAATCCTTCGCTCACTATTTAATAGGTATACATCACCAATAACATTAAGGGATAAGTTAGGCAGTTTTTTTGTTAGTATACAAAACAAGACCGATTATTAATGGGAATAAAAACATCCAGATTAAATTTTCATTTAAAACATTGACCATGTTATTATTAATGTTTTTATTGTCGATGTAGTAAAAAAAAGCTCGTACTGCCGTTAATAATACGTAAATGGTTATAGTGAATTTGAGAAATTTCCCCGAGAATACTAGGAGTAAAATCAGTACAAAAGAAGTTAGTAGGACTAGAAAGAAAAAGGAGTTCAATTCATGCATTCTATAGTTGATCGGTATATCCGCAAGCATGATTATTTTTCTAAGAAATAAAAAAATAAATAAATTTATTAATACAATGACGCACACACATATCCCAATTATGTCTATCAATCGCATTTAGAAGCCTCCACAAGACGTTAAAATTTAGTTAAGTCTATTAGATTTATTTTTTTGAAATATTTAATGGATCAAAAAACAGCTCATACTCCTTATATTGTATGGAAATTCCATATCGTTGCTTGTAGACGTTAAGGGCTTCTTTTAAGTAGTTAGCTGTAATTTCAAGGTGCAAGCAAATTTCCTCGACAGTCGTATACCCATGTAGATAACACTCGATTAAATGATCAAGTGAGACAATTTTTTCATAGCCCCACCTTCTTGCAATCAGTTCTAGCTTTTGATTGTTTATATTACCTAAATCGGTTATATTCCCGGTGGACGTCTCGTAATGTCCTAGCTCTTCAGCCAAAATACAGTGTTTTTCGTAAGAGGACTTGGATTTATTGATTTCTATATTATTGTCATAGTATAGACCGGAAAGCCCCTTTGGCAAGTCCTTTTCCATAATACATATTTGCGGATATTCCATCAGTAGTTTCTCGAAACTCATGTAATTACACCCCCTTAATCCTTCATGGAAATTATTTTCTTTGTGATTTGATAAACTCAATATACTTTTTGATGTCCTCCATCTCTTCCTCGGTAACATCCTCATCTATATGGGCGGCAATTGTTTCGATATTCTTACCCTTTTTAGATTCTAATGGAGGGAAAAATTCATTGATAGAAACATTTAAGATTTTAGCAAGCTCATATAATATTTCTTGATTGGCCTTCCTTTCTCCTTTTTCATAACGAGAAATAGTTTGTTTAGTAGTATGTAACTTTTCAGCCAATTCTTCTTGGTTCATATTTCTCATAATCCTCCATTTTTTTATCTGTTTTCCTACGTAATTAGTCAGCTCCATGTCACTTTTTTCCTCCTGCAATAGTATTTATCTAATTATATAATAAAAGTCACCATAACGGAAGTGAAATTAAGGTATAATGCTATTTAACCATTTACAAGTAACCGATATGGTGATATATTGTTTTCACAATCAGGTTTGAACTTCTAAGATAATGGATGAATAATAATTTTTATCGTAAAGTCACCGAAATGGTTACTTGGAGAGGGAGGAGAAAATTAGATGAAGCAGGAAACGTATTTGTTGGATGTATGGTATTTCAATGATGGTACTCTAAAGGATCCATTTGAGATTTGGTTTGTAGTTACGAAAACCAGAGGCTATGAGGAATATTTAAAAGTGAAGGAACAGTCAAGTGAAATACGCTTTAACCCATACTCTGAAAGTCTTTTATCTAATATGTTTAGGAACTGGTAGCATGAAGCGTTTGAAAGGGGTGAGTTCTAATTGTCTGTTTTATACGTACTTCTGACTACTGTTACTCTAAGCTTTAGCTTTTGTTTGATTGAAGTGGACAAGCGCTTAGCTCGACTAGAGAAAGTAAGAGAGGGAGCTGATATGTATGAAAAATGAAAAACTAAAAATCGAGCAAGCTGTATGTTTGATTAAAGATGGAGAAATGGAGCTAGTGGAAAAACCACAATATGGCTACGGAAAACAAATTATTACTTGGCAAAATGGAAAGCCTACACATATAGAGATTCAATCGACTAAAAGAATATAACCGTTACTGGAATAACCAGGACACAGACTTGAAGACAAGTCTTGTGTCTTTTTTTTGCTTTGCACCCGTTGTAGTTTAAGGCCAAATGGAAAAGGATGCCTCTTGTAATCTTGCCGTTAATGTCCAAATATACAAACTTGTGCATTCCATATTAAGGAGGACTTTAAATGAATATACAGCAAATAGATACTCGTAAAACCAAAAAAGCAGTGGAACGTGCTTTTGCAGAATTTAGAAGATATCTACTTCAATCTTCTTTAGATAAAATGCCAACTATTACAGCTCAGTATTCCCTGGTACCGCCATCTGGAAGCTTTAGTGGCTCGACAACTGAAAATTCAGCAGTGAAAAATATAGATTATGAGCGAAAAAGAAAGCTAGTAATGGAAAAAATTATAAGTGCTGTTAACAAACTATCCTACAAGGAAAGGTCTATAATTACGATGAAATATTTTGGTGAGGAGGAGGTATACGATTATGAAGTTTACACTGACCTTCACCTTTCTCATCGGCAGTATTATCGTATTAAAGCTGCGGCCTTTCAAAAGCTTGCTATAGTACTGAATTTAGTTGTATGGAAAGAACAAGAGAACTTGATTAAGGACATAGATCTGGAAGATAGTGAAATAATCGAGTGGCACTTTTAAGGCACACTTTTTTGTTTTAGATGTGTTTTAATATAACCTATAGAATGGTTTTAAAAATTAATTACCTAATTAGTGCTTTGTAATTAAAACACAACCATTGTCACTTTGTTGTTTGGAATAGAAAGTGAGCTCATAAAAAGAAGGCACATTGCTGGCACACATTTTCGTTTTGGATATGTTTTAATATAAACTAAGAAGAATAAAAATATGAGTGGACAGAAGAGAACGTTCCCAATAGGGCCGTTCTTTTTTTGTTCCCTAAAAAGGAGTGAGGGAATGGAATTATTCATCGGCATGAGTTGCACAGTTTTAGGCTTTCTTGTTGGGTTGCTTACTTATAGTCGCAATAGGGACAAGGATATGAAGGCAGAGGCAGCTAGAACAGCGGTAATTGAAACCAAGCTCGATAACATCAGTAGAGGGGTGGAGATAATTCAACAAGAAATGAAAGCATCGGAAAAGCATCGAGAAATTTTGTCAGAAAGACTTATAAGAGTGGAAGAAAGTACTAAGCAAGCTCACCGTCGATTAGACGAAGTAGCACTTATTCAGGAGGTGACGAGTGTATGAATATCAACTGGAATGTGCGTTTACAAAACAAGATTTGGGTGATGAGTTTCCTGTCCCAATTATTTATCCTAGCAGAGCTAATGCTTATTGCTTTCAATAGTCTAGGAATTACTGAGTATACCTTTTCAGAGAACATAGAGAAATGGATATTAGCCATGGTAAATGTAGTTTTTGGCCTGTTAGCGACATTAGGATTGATTCAAGATCCTACTACACAAGATCTCTCTGATAGTAAAAGAGCAATGACATATAAAAAACCAAATTGAGCTGCCCTTATGGGTGGCTCTTTCTATTGAAAGGGGGTGATTCCATTGGTGTAGACAACGGTTGTACAAGTTTTCTTTAAAAAAATAAAAACAAAAAATTAGAAGAGGTGATTGATTATGGTAAAAATTTTTATTGATCCAGGTCATGGGGGAACTGATCCAGGAGCTGTAGGTAATGGATTACAGGAGAAAAATTTAACTTTGCAAATTGCAACACGTGTGAAAAATATTCTTTTAGCTGAATACAACAATGTAACTATATTAATGAGTCGTACAGGAGATACATTTCCAACTTTGCAGGATCGTACGAATCAAGCGAATGCCTGGGGAGCAGATTTCTTCCTTTCTATTCATATTAATGCAGGAGGGGGGACAGGCTATGAGGATTATGTCTATCCAGGTAGCGGAACTCCTACTACAACATATCAAACAAATATTCATTCAGAGATCTTAAAGCTTGTTAATTTTTCAGATCGAGGAAAGAAAACGGCTAATTTTCATGTTTTGCGTGAATCAAATATGCCTTCGTTGCTTACAGAAAATGGCTTCATCGATAATGCCAATGACGCAGCTAAACTTAAGACATCCTCTTTCATTGAATCTCTAGCAAGAGGCCATGTAAATGGTATTGTTAAGTCCTTTGGGCTTCCTAAAAAGAGTACCGCTGTGTATCATACAGTAGTAAGTGGAGATACAGTTTACGGTTTAAGTCAAACTTACGGAAGCACAGTTCAACAGATTAAAGATTGGAATGGCCTAGACTCCAATTATACAATTTATGTTGGTCAGGTTTTAAGAGTGAAATAATAGGCCAATGATGCAGTGAGTAGTTGGGAGTCCTTCATTGTAAAATATTAAATAATTTATATTGAAAAAGCGTTGAGATTTCTATCTCAACGCTTTTTTCTATTTAGCTTCGATTGTTACGCCTTGCAGTTTTATATATTGTCCATCAGAGACTGTAATATATGTATCTGCTTCAACGTTTTCATTTGTCACGATATCCTCTAACTGATGCGAACTGCTCTTTGAGACTTCGTAGTATCCTAATCCTGTCTCAGCATTATAAATAATTTTATATTCTCCAGCCGGGATATCTTTTCCTGCTTTGTACATACCGTCTTTATAAATATCATCATTAGGAACTATAGAAGGAGCTTGCTCAATAGAATACATATCACCATCCTGAAACTTAAAATATTCTCCATCGTGAAGCGTCACATAGGAATGAGAATCCTTACTTAAATTATCATTGAAAATAATACCTTCCAATGTACCTGAGCTGTCTTTTGAACTTTCTATATATGTGTAGCCGTTAGCAAACACTATATATTCTCCTGCGGATATATCAGTACCAACCTTGTATGTCCCTGATTTAATCTTTCCATCATTTTTCTTTTCTTGTTTATCCTCGTCTGTTTTTGGATCATCTGTCGTTGAAGCTTCGTTTTTATTGTCTTCTGGGGTTTTCTCGGTAGCTATATCGTTGTCCGGCTCATCATCTCCGCCAACTGATGCAAGTGCAATAATAAAAATTACGACGATTACCCAGAACCACCACTTCTTATAAAAAGGTTCTTTTGGATTTCCCATTATTCTTCTCCACCTGTCATATGTAGAATTACATTTAAACATTAACAGAATGCCCATTATTACTGTTTTTTATGAGAGCAAAGAGATATTTTGTTGTTACAATCAAACAGTAAATAAAGTGACGAGAGAAAAAGTAAATACTTTAACGTGTTAGTCGATTATTTAGGGGAGACTCTTTTAGATTGCGTCTTTCTAGTGTATAGGTAATAGGCTGGAGGAGCTTAGGGAGGCCATTACTCAATAGGCATTTTGAAAGAAGAATATTGTTTTATTATCACATTATAAAAATGAAAACTTTTGTATGTATAAGACTGGTCGCTAAACAAGGGCGATCAGTCATCAAAAAAGGTTAATAGAATTTGCAATGTTATTGGATTCCGTATTCTTTAATAAGAGCCTCCATTTTTCTCGAAAACTCGCGATCCAATTTCCTAACTTCATTTAGAATTTCGTTTGCTTTAGTTATTTTGTTTGGATCATTGGCATCAAGACCAGCAGCAATTTCACTGAATGCGATATGTTGCTTGCTAATAGCATCTATTAATATTTCATGCGTGGCTGCAATATCATCATTTGGAGGAATAATAGCTTCAATGTTTTCTAAAACAAACATATTTTGTGGAAGAATTTCCTCGTAAATAGCAGTGGCAAATGTATAGCTGTCCAATTCACCATTGGATGATCCAAATCTTAGCTCATCCCAGCGTACTGCTAAATCTGTTACCTCCATATAAGCTACTCTCACATCGTCCACATAGTATTGCACCAGTTCCTTATCTGTAGATACCACTTCCTCCTCAGGTACTGTTGCTTCTTCTTTTGAATCTGATTTGTTTTCCTCAGCAGCAGTCTCTTCTTTTGTTACTACTTTCTCTATCTCTTTTTCAGGTTTTTCTTCCTCCTTTGCTACGGAGCAAGCAGTAAGGCCCAACATACAAGAAACCATTATTAAAAAGAACCATTTTCGCATTATCAAAAACTCCTTTTGGCTTTTAATCCTGTGCTTATTAAAAAAAGTAAAGAACGTATTGTATAACTTGGTTTAAGATGATAGAAAAATAGTTGCTTTTACAAGGATTTAGTTGAGCAAATGTAAGGTCTGTCGTTAGTTCCTGTACTTTATTTATTATTTCTCACGATAAGAAAGGGGATTTCAGTCGGCTTTAAAATATGCACTTATTTACTATATTCATCTCTTAAAATGAAGTCACTGCTATAAGGAAGGAAAACGGGTTTTTGTTAGAGTGGATATATACGACAGGTTACGAGAACAGTAGGATTAGAAAATGTATTTAAATAACATTTTTATGGAAAATAAATATTGAGGCATGAGGTGGCATTGAGAAGAAAAATCCTACTATGTAGCTTTTAAATAATCAGATGTGGAATTGGGGGGACGCATATATGTATTAACTTCAGTACTCATCAGCTAGGGAAACAAAAAAAGGAAGACAAAAATTTTTATTTTAGTCCTTCCTTTTTTGTTGAATCTAATGATTTGAGGATAGAAGAGCCAAATTAATGTAGCGAAAGGGAATGGGATGAATTGTTTCACCCCCATTAGATAATTTTTGAACAATATTCTCAGTTAGACAATGAAGCTAATTTAAAAAAGAGGTTTAGGAAAACCATTGAAATGAGCGATGATGCCAATTTGTCCTATGTGGTATGCTTCGTGACTATATATATGATGGAATACCCAGTTAAAAGTTGGGGGAGAAGGAGGAATCCAACCATCAGAAAATTTAGGGACTTCAATCAGTTGATTAAACTGTTGATCAGTCAAGTTATTTAATATTCCGTCTGTATGTATGCGAATATCTTGATAAGCTTTAAGTATTTCGAACGGAGAGGAATTTTTGTCTAAAGTCAAAACTAACTTTTGTTGGAGTGCCACTTCATTAATCCAGAAATCCTCACTAGTAGCAATATGTGAAATAACCCATGCCAAATTATTTGGATAGGTTGGTGAGGTTTTAAACCAGCTTTCTTCTTGTAAACTATTCAAATAAGGTAATAACGTTTTTCTGTAATCATTCCGATATGGAAAAGCCAAATAAATCAATCCTTTCTATTAATATAAATTAAATAATGTAAATATAAATTTTAATAAACAAATGTATTCATTTATGAATTCCTAAAGATTTTTTAATATTCCGATGAATTGAAATAGGATAAAGAGCTTACAAATTTGATGTTAATATAGTACAATGCTACTTATATATCTGTAATTCCGGAATTAGTGGAGGGATAGAATGTGGATGCAAATGAATTAATTAATGTGATTAATCATAGTATAGAAAAGTTAGATTATGCTTCAGCAAGAAAATATATAGAGGAAAATCTAAATCTAGTTAATATCAATAAGCATTTACTTATTGATAATGCGAGAAGTGTGTTAGATTACATAAACGACACCCTAGAATCAGGAGCCCAGCCTTTAACTCGCCAAGAAGTTTCCTTGATTTACACGATTAATAAGCATGCTATGAAATTTGACGTTAGAGCTTTGAGAATGGTAATAAGAGATAACCCGTCCTTGCTAATAAGACAAGACATCAAACATTATTTTAATGAAGATGCAAAGACTCTCTTAGAGGGAATGAATGTAATACCAAAACAATCAAAACAAGCAATAATATAAACAAAACCCCTTCATGTCTCGAACATGAAGGGGTTTTTCGATGATCTAAACAAAAATGTCCACTTTCTTGTTAGATATGATATCGGCTCAAAGTAATCATACTATGAAAATTGTAGAAGTCAAGCAATCATTAGTGAATATGTCGGTAAACTCCTACTACTTTTCCTAAAATAGAGACTTGATTAACAATAATCGGATCCATCGCAGAGTTCTCCGGCTGAAGGCGGAAATACGTTTTTTCTTTAAAGAATCGTTTTACTGTTGCTTCATCCTCTTCTGTCATTGCTACAACGATGTCCCCATTATTAGCAGATTGCTGTTGTTTAACAATGACATAATCTCCATTCAAGATTCCAGCTTCAATCATACTATCACCCATAATTTCTAACATAAATAGGTGATCATCTGAAGTACCAAATGTTTCAGGAAGCGGGAAGAATTCTTCAACGTTTTCAATTGCAGTAATAGGCATACCAGCTGTAACCTTCCCAACTAAAGGAACATGCACAACTCCCTGCCTTTCGACCGTAGCCTCTAAACCATCTAATATTTCTATTGCACGTGGTTTCGTAGGGTCTCTACGAATTAAACCTTTACTTTCCAATCTTGCTAAGTGGCCATGTACAGTAGAACTTGAAGCAAGACCTACTGCCTCACCAATTTCACGTACGGATGGTGGATAGCCTTTTTTACGAACTTCTTCCTTTATAAAAGCTAGAATATCTTCCTGTCTTTTAGACGCTTTCTTCAATGAGTTCACCTCTTTTAGTAATAAATTCCCTACTAGATTAATACTTATTAATAGTATACCAGTGTCCTGAAAATTATGCAAACATAGGTTCTAATATTTGTTGACAAAAACAAATGTTCGTATTAATATTAGAACATACATTCCGAACAAACATTCTAATTTTGGGGGTTTTTTTATGAATTGGGTAAAAAACAATTATTTTTTAGCATTATTTTTAGGACTAAATCTTATATTTATGACAACTATGGTAATCTCACATACAATAACAACCGAGGAAGACTCACACATCAAAATAGAACAAGGGGATTCCTTATGGGCTCTTGCAACAAAATATGGCATAGAAGATTCAAGGGAAGAATGGGTGAGTCAGGTAATAGAAATGAATAATTTATACGATACCTCTATTAAAGCTGGGGATGTTATAGTTGTTCCTAAAGTAAGTGAGAACCTTCACTTAAATTATGGAACAGAGGTAGCGGGAGAATGAAATCAGTTATTTATTGTCGAGTAAGTACAGACAAATCCACACAAGAAACTTCTTTAGAGAGACAAGAGGAAGAGTTGATAGATTTTGCTAAAAAACAGGGCAGTGAGGTTTCTCAGGTTTTTGCAGATCAGCATAGTGGATATGATGTTGAGAGAGACGGGCTATTAGAGATGCTCAATTATGTAAAAGAAAATGATATCAAAGCGGTGTTTGTGCAAGATGAAACTAGAATAGGTAGAGGTAATGGTAGAATGGCTGTCCTTCATTTACTTCAGAAAACAAACACAACGGTCTATACGTTACAGGATAAAGGGATATTAAACTTAAATGAAATGGATTCTATGCTTTTAGAAATCCTTGCCTTGGTGGAGGAATATCAACGTAAAATTCATAATGCTAAGATTAAAAGAGGAATGAAGCGCGCGATATCAAAAGGCTATCGTCCAGAAAAGAATTTAAAAACTCGTGGAAACCCTGAGGGAAGAGAGCGAATAGATATACCTGTTGATGAAATTGTCCGATTACGGAACGCAGGGCTCACATACGAGGAAATCACCTCTACATTAAAGGGATTAGGTTTTAATATAAGTAAAGCAACCGTACATAGAAGATATATGGAATTTAAAGAGACTCACGAAGGGTAAAGACTTGCACTTCCTGAGTTTTTTTCATACCTTTATATAAGAGTTAGTTGAAAGGATGAAAAATATGTTAAGTAAAGAAAAACTAGCACGTATTAATGAGCTGGCAAAAAAGTCTAAGTCCAGTGGATTATCTATTGAGGAAGCAAAAGAACAAAGTGCTTTGCGTAAAGAATATTTGGAAACATTTAGAGCAACAATGAGAGATACAATAGAAAGTGTAAAAGTTATCGACCCTTCTGGAAACGATGTTACACCAGAAAAGGTACAACAAGCGAAAAAGGGTAAATTTCTGAATTAACTAATCATTTCAGAAACCATTGATAATACACGAATTGTTGTCTAAACTATTATTATAGAAAAAATTTTGTTCGAGAGGATGTCATTCATGTCATTACAATCAGATTTATTAGCAATTACGACTATTCGTACTCTATCTATCGATGCAATCGATAAAGCAAACTCTGGTCATCCAGGTCTTCCTATGGGAGCTGCACCAATGGCGTACACATTATGGACAAAACATTTACGCCACAACCCAAGCAATCCTAATTGGTTTAACCGCGACCGCTTTGTTTTATCAGCAGGTCATGGCTCAATGCTGTTATATAGCTTGCTACACCTTGGTGGTTATGATCTTCCTATGGAAGAGATTAAAAACTTCAGACAGTGGGACTCTAAAACTCCCGGACATCCAGAATTTCGTCACACAGCAGGGGTAGAAGCAACAACTGGTCCTTTAGGACAAGGTATAGGTATGGCTGTAGGTATGGCTATGGCTGAGGCGCATTTAGCTGCTACTTACAATCAAGAAGGACATTCTATTGTTGATCATTATACGTATGCATTATGCGGAGATGGAGATTTGATGGAAGGTGTAGCTGCTGAAGCTATTTCTCTAGCGGGACACTTAAAATTAGATAAATTAATCGTATTATATGATAGTAATGATATTTCGTTAGATGGAGATTTACATAAATCTTTCTCTGAGAACATTGAAAAACGTTTTGAATCATACGGATGGAACCATATTTATGTAGAAGATGGTAATGATATTGAAGCAATTTCAGCTGCAATCGACAAAGCTAAATCACAAAACGATAAACCAACAATTATCGAAGTGAAAACAGTTATTGGATTTGGTTCTCCCAACCGCTCTGGAAAAGCAGATGCTCATGGTATGCCGCTTGGTAAAGAAGAATCTCTATTAGCTAAAGCAGAATATAAATGGTTATTCGAAGAAGATTTCTATGTACCAGAGGAAGTTTATGAAACTTTCAAGGAAGCTGCTGAGCGTCAAGGTGTTCAAGAAGAAGCTACATGGAACGAAAGATTAGCTACTTATGAAAAAGAGTTCCCAGAGCTAGCTCAAACTCTAAAACAAGCGATTAATGGAGAGATGCCTGCAAACTTTGCAGATGCACTTAAAACTTATGAAGAAGGAACTTCACAAGCAAGTAGAGCAGCTTCAGGTGAAGCGATTAATGCCATCGCTAAAAATCTGCCTTCATTTTTCGGAGGAAGTGCTGACTTAGCTGGTTCTAACAAAACGACAATTAAAAATGCTGGAGATTTCTCTGCAGAAAACTATGCAGGCAAAAACATCTGGTTTGGTGTTCGTGAGTTTGCAATGGGTACTGCTCTTAATGGTATGGCCCTTCATGGCGGTCTACATGTGTTCGGTGGGACATTCTTCGTATTCAGTGATTATGTACGCCCTGCAATTCGTCTATCCGCATTAATGGGATTGCCAGTAACATATGTGTTCACTCATGATAGTATTGCAGTAGGGGAAGATGGACCAACTCATGAACCAGTTGAGCATTTAGCTTCACTAAGAGCTATGCCAGGCTTATCAGTAATCCGTCCAGCTGATTCAAATGAAACAGCGGAAGCATGGAAATTAGCTGTATCCTCTAAGGATCAACCAACTGTGTTAGTGCTTTCTCGTCAAAACTTACCTACACTTAAAGGTTCTGTAGACCAAGCTAGTGAAGGTGTGGAAAAGGGAGCTTATATCGTTTCACCAGTTGAAAATGCAGAGGGTATCTTACTTGCAACAGGTTCAGAGGTTGGACTAGCAGTAGAGGCTCAAAAAGCTTTAGCAGAAGAAGGAATTCAAGTTTCTGTAGTATCTATGCCATCATGGGATAGATTTGAAAAACAAGATACTGCATATAAAAATGCTGTGTTGCCTTCTAACTTAACAAAACGCCTTGCTATTGAAATGGGATCTTCTCTTGGATGGCATCGTTATGTTGGATTCGAAGGTGACGTTATTGCAATAGACCAATTCGGTGCAAGTGCACCTGGAGAGATCGTAATGAAGGAATATGGCTTTAGTGTAGAAAATGTTGTTTCTAAGATGAAAAATCTACTACAAAAATAATATTCTTCTTTGCAATTCGAATACTTTTTCTTAAAAGTATTCGAATTGCTATTTATCAAAGAATTTATATAGAATGCCTATGAAATTTATAGTATAATTTCAATTGGTGTCTTGTACACGTAGAGAAGTTGGTAAAGGAGGAGAAACATTGGATACTTGGATATGGGTTGTTATAGTAATTGTCGCTTTAATCGGTGGTGTTGTAATCGGATTTTTTGCAGCACGACAATATATGATGAAATATTTGAAAGAAAATCCACCAATCAATGAACAAATGCTACGTATGATGATGGCACAGATGGGTCGTAAGCCATCCGAAAAACAAGTGAAACAAATGATGAACCAAATGAATAAAATGCAAAACAAATAATTAAAGGCACTCATTAATTGGGTGCTTTCTGACTGTAAACATCTCAAACTAATTGAGCTGTTTGCAGTTTTTTATATACACTCATTTTATTTTGGGATTATTTCTAGTATGAAAAAGGATTACTTCAAAAATATTTGTTGAATTTTATTAAATAGACTCCCAAAGAATATAGATTCTCTTTAAGGAGATTTTCACACTGAATTTATTATGTAAAGATTTCAATTATTAACGATTTGTTATCTATTATAAATAAAAATAAAAAGAGGATTCCAATTCTATATTGGAATCCTAATCTTAAAATTTTATTAAATATGCTAAAATAATGGAATACTAATCGTTTAAAATGAAATTAGAAATGCCTATTATTACCCTAGCAAGCTATATTGCTTTAAAAAATCTGATACAACTTCTTCATATTCATTGCTATTTTCATTAAACGATTTAGCGTGTGCTCCTATATCGAATAATTTGAGCATTTTAGGTCCTTTTTTCTTTTCGTATAAATCTTCTGTCATCTTTGGCAAGATGAAATCATCCTCCATACTATGAATAAATAAAACAGGTTTTTCTATTTTATCTACTACATCAATCGGAGATACCAAATTCAAGGTGTAACCATCTCGCCATTTTAAAAAGAGATTAGCAAATCGGATGGCTAAGCTAGAGCGAAGTGGTGTGGTTTGGGTAAGTAAATGATAAACCTGGTCTTCAAAATCAGAGAAAGCGCAATCTGAGATATAGAAGTCTGCATCGTCAATAATTGAACCGGCATATAGTAGGGTGGTGGCTGCTCCCATTGACTCCCCGTGTATCCCAATTACCGCTTTTTCGCCTGCACGTTCCCTTACTGCTTCCACTATTGCCTGTAAATCCATTTTTTCGTAATAACCAAAGCTTGTCGTTTTACCTCCAGAATCACCATGTCTACGATGATCATAGACGACGCTGTTAAAGCCAAGTCTTTCGAACATTCTTACAAAACGTAGCGAATTAATCTTATTCTCAGTAACACCATGACAAATGATGACATAATTCTTCGTTTGGAGAGGTTCAATGAAAATCGCTTTCAGAGAGTAACCATTCTTGGAGGGTATCCACCGTTCTAATTTGTTTACAGCATTAAACCAGACCTCATCTAAACGTTTGGAAGTAATTTCTCGATTGTAAATAAAGTCATCTTCTTTTTTCTTCATGTACATGAGTTTATTCGTGAGAAAAAAACCAAACACAGTGGCTACTGCTGTAAGAATACTTGTGAAAATACTCGTCCAAACGATAACTCTTTTTTTCATAAGCTCAGCTCCTACTTGCTCTTATATAATCTATACATCCCTGTCTCAATTGGTCTGGAAACATATGGAGCAACGATATTGACTGCTTTTAATAATTCGTCCATATTGATATTGGTGGAAATATCCATTTTATGTAGCATATTCACAACATCCTCAGTTGCTACATTTCCTGTGGCACCGGGTGCAAAAGGACATCCTCCTAAGCCACCTGCAGATGTGTCGAATCTTGAAATACCGGCCTGTAGGGCTGCAAATATATTGGCAATCCCCATTTTGCGAGTATCATGAAAATGTGCAGTAATTAACGTATTCGTAAATTCATTTTTTATAGCATGGAATAAATTATAGCTTTCTTTTGGATTCGCCATTCCAATGGTATCTGCTACGCTAAGTTCGTTTACTCCCCATGACACGAATTCCTTGCATAGATCGAATGTCTTTTGTGGATCGACCGCACCCTCAAAAGGACAATAGAACGCAGTAGAAATACATGCTCGGACAAAATGTCCATCTTCCATTAGTTTTTCCACAATAGGCTTTAATTCATCCATACTTTCTCTTGTAGTTTTGTTAATATTTTTTTGGTTAAAGCTATCTGATACACCTACGAAAACTGCGAAGCTAGTAGCTCCATTTTCCATTGCTAGCTCTACACCTTTTTTATTTGGTGTTAGTACAAATTGTCTACCCACTTTTTTAACTTTCGTAACGATCTCTTTTGAGTCTTTCATTTGTGGAACCCATTTTGGTGATACAAAAGAACTTAGTTCCATTTCTTCTATACCAGCCTGTTGTAGCTGTTCAATAAAAGCTAATTTTATTTCTGTTGGAACCTCATTTTTTTCATTTTGTAGGCCATCTCTTGGTCCTACCTCGATTATTGTCACTTTATTTGGTAAACTATACATATTCATCCCTCCCTCTTTTATTGTAATGAATGGATGGTTGAACAAGCAAACTTTTAATTTGATTTATTAGATTTTATTGAAAAAGGGAATATTAAGGAGGAAGTTCACGTGACAAATGAAGTTGTGATCGTAAGTGCTGTTAGAACAGCGATTGGTTCTTTCCAGGGTGGATTAAAGGATGTACCAGCAACTAAACTTGGGGCTATCGTTATTGATAAGGCGTTAGAAAAAGCAGGGGTAGAAAAGGAATCAGTAGATGAAGTAATCATGGGGAACGTGCTTCAAGCAGGTCTAGGACAAAACCCTGCCAGACAGGCATCCATTCAAGCTGGACTTCCACAATCGGTTTCAGCTCTGACTATAAATAAAGTATGTGGTTCAGGACTTAAAGCAATTCATCTTGCTACTCAAGCAATTATTGCTGGGGATGCAGAAATAATTGTAGCTGGCGGAATGGAAAATATGAGTCAAGCCCCTTTTCTATTAAAGAATGCTAGAGACGGCTTCCGGATGGGAGACCAAAAAGTAGTGGATAGCATGATTTCCGATGGACTATGGTGCGCATTCAACGATTATCACATGGGTATAACGGCAGAAAATCTTTGTGACCGTTATGACATCTCACGTGAAGAGCAGGACAAATTCTCTGCGCGATCACAAGCAAGAGCTGCAGAAGCTGTAGAAAATGGAAAGTTTGATGAAGAAATAGTTCCTGTGGAAATTCCACAAAGAAAAGGAGATCCCGTTATCTTTGATAAAGATGAGTATCCGAAAAAAGGGTCTACTGAGGAAAAACTAGCTGGATTGCGTCCGGCATTTAAAAAAGATGGGTCTGTTACCGCTGGAAATGCTTCTGGTATTAACGACGGGGCAGCTGCTGTAGTTGTGATGTCTAAGCAAAAAGCAGATCAATTGGGCCTAAAACCTTTGGCTACCATTGTGGCTAACGCATCTGCTGGAGTAGATCCAAGCGTAATGGGTATTGGTCCGGTAGAGGCAGTGAAAAAGGCATTGAATAAATCCCAGTTATCTCTTAGTGATATTGAGCTTATTGAAGCAAACGAAGCTTTTGCAGCTCAATCTATAGCAGTTGATAGAGAGCTATCCTTCAATCATGATATACTAAATGTAAATGGTGGAGCTATTGCTTTAGGTCATCCAATCGGTGCTAGTGGTGCTCGTATTTTCGTTACTTTACTTCATGAAATGGAGAAGAGAAATGCTAAAACAGGACTTGCGACACTTTGCATTGGTGGAGGTCAAGGGGTAGCTACTATTGTGAAACGCTCATAAAGTAGGTGAAAAAATGGCTAAAAAAAAGCAAAAAAGACATCAACAGCCGCAAGTAAAATCCTCTTCTGTAAAAGAAGAAGGTAATGCTCTTTCTGATCAGCTTTCTATGGATGTTCTTGCTAAGTTAAAAGAAACGAAGCAACAGTTAGTGACAGCTGAACAAGAAAGAGAAGAGGAAAGACAGGCACAGCTTGCTTTTGAAAAAAAACAAAAAGAAAAGAACAAAACCTTTGAAGAGCTACTCGATGAGTATGGCTTTGGTGGATCTAAGTTCTAATTGAAGACCTATTCACCCGCAAAGGTGAATAGGTTTTTTTATTAGATAAGGAATTTTAAAAAATTAGCATAGGGCTATTTGATAAGTAGAATATTATTTTTCCTTCATCTTTAGAGCAGACAATCCTCTCAATAAGTAAAAGAAAATAATTAAAACACATTTTTTTTTGCTTTTATGCTGAAATCGGTCTGTTTCCTAGAAGCAGCAGTTTACGACAATAACTGTGTAAATTACTACAATGGAGCCTTGTTTTACGGCAATCTCACTCTCATTTGAAAATCCAATTTCCAAAAACAAAAACTCGATTATAAAAAATATATAAAATTTTCAAACAATTAATTGATAAAAATATCCAATTATACTATGATTATCATAACAATATAATAGACATGTAATATACCTGTCTGTTCCTATAGAGGAGTGACCATTTAATGAAAATGGCAAGGCTGGGGGTTCTTTTAGATAGAGAGGAAGCAGAGAAGCAATGGGGGAGGGGAAACAATGTTTTTGAATGTTATGTTTATGAAATTCTCGACCATTTTAGACTCCCTTATCAAAAAATAGATAGTTTGGAACAACTTAATTCCTTTGATTTATTGATAGTCGCTCAATGCCCGGATACTGAAGCTACTCAAGCAAAAATACTAAACTATGTAGAGTCTGGGGGAATTGTGATTGCATATGGTGGACTAAATAATCTGAAGGATAAGTTAGGATTTAAAAGTCAACATATTTCCACTGCAGGATATGCAGAGCTTTCGACTTTTCTCAATCAACAGACCCCTCTTCGATATCTTCAAGCGGAACCTTGGACCTATGAAGGGACAGAGTTATCGCACAGCCAGTTAGGGACATTGCTAAATGAGGATGCGTATGCACTACAGCGAATTCAGCACGGAAAGGGCTCGATTGAGCGTTGGGCAGTTCCTATACCACAAACGATCGTTGCTATGCAGCAAGGAACTGCTCCAGTAACTTTAGACGGTATTCCAGCACCAGATGGGAGTGCAAATATTGATGAGGATATTTTAAAGGCAGATGATGGCTTCGAGCTAGATTGGGATTTAGATAGAATCTTTACCCAAACAGGAATGCCGTATTTTCCTCATCCTTATGCAGACTTATGGAGAGAGGTTATTCTAGAGCATCTTGTTAAATGTGCAATGGATAAACAACTTACTATTCCTCTTATTGATTATTGGCCAACTGACGTGAAGCATATGGCTATGATCTCTCATGATAGTGACCTTAATGTTGATGAATCAGCACAAATAACACTAGATACACTAAAATCAGAGAATGTGCAATCCACTTGGTGTATGATTGCGCCTGGTTATAATGCTTCTATTTATGAGCAGATAAAAAAAGATGGTCATGAAATAGCACTCCATTATAATGCGCTTGAGCAGGATGATGGCATTTGGTCGCAGGAAGCCTTTGAAGCACAGCTTACATGGCTACAACAATCTACAAAAGTTGAAAATATAATTTCAAATAAAAATCATTATACGAGATTCGAAGGGTGGGGAGAATTTTTTGTATGGTGTGAGAAATATGGGATTGAAGCAGATCAGTCGAGAGGGCCAAGTAAAAGAGGAAATATAGGATTCCTATTTGGAACATGCCAACCTTATTTTCCAATGGCTTGGGCGGATGAAAAAAATCGACTATATGACGTGTTGGAGATTGGCTTCCTGACGCAGGATTTAAATCATCATACATTAGCTGATGCAACGGTCATTGAACCTTTTCTTGAAGGAGTAAAAAGAGTGAATGGAGTGGCCCATTTTCTATTTCATCAAATTCATATTTATCAGCAACAACCTGTTCGTGAAGCTATAGTCCAATTAATCCATACTGCAAAGCAGCAAGGCTTTTCGTTCTGGACCAGTAAGCAAATTAACAATTGGGTAAGAGGAAGACGAAAAGTAGAAATCATAGGTATTTCCGATTTAGGTGAGATCGAGCTTAAAGGGAATATATATGAGGATAAGTTAGTCGTTCTTTTGCCTGTTTCGGCTGAAACTTCACAAACGGTCAAACGTTTTGGATTGAACTGTAAAATTGCTTCGATTGCCAATCACATCTTAAAAGAAGCTTAATGTTGGAGGGGCTTATGATGAAAAACAATACTTTAGCAATATTTGGTGGCCAACAAGTAAAAACGACTCCCTTTGGTACTGGAAAGCGCTTTGGCTTAGATGAAGCCACGGAGCTGCTTGAAGCATTAGAGCAGAATACTCTTTTTTATCATTTTGGCAACAAGGTCAAGCAATTTTTATCCGATTTTAATGAAATGTATGGAGTAAAGTATAGTGTTGCAACCTCCTCGGGTACTGCTGCGCTTCATGTAGCCTTAGGAGCTGCTGGCGTTACAGTAGGTGATGAAGTAATAACAAGTCCGATAACAGACCAAGGTACCGTTATCGGAATTCTGTATCAAAACGCTGTCCCGGTGTTTGCAGATTTGGAGCCACATAGCTATAACCTAACAGCTGAATCTATCGAAAGAGTAATTACACCGAAAACCAAAGCAATTATCGTCGTTCATCTTGCTGGCAACCCCTGTGACATGGAACCAATCATGGAGCTTGCTAAAAAACATAAGATAAAGGTGATTGAGGATTGCGCCCAAAGCTATCTAACCACGTACAAAGGACGTTTGACGGGAACAATTGGAGATTATGGGTGCTTCAGCACAAATGATTTTAAGCATATATCTACTGGAGATGGCGGAATTGTTAGTATTAATTCTGGTCAAGAGGAAGATTACTACACAACACATGCTTTTGCGGACAAAAATTATAAAAGACAGGAAAAGTCAGTTATAAGGGATATCGAATACTTGGCACCAAATTATCGAATGACAGAGCTACAAGGTGCAGTTGGTATAGCTCAATTAAAGAAGCTGGAATGGATTTGTACGAGACGAAACGAACTTGGAGAACAATTGACCGTAGGAATACAGAATACGAAGGGCATTCATCCAATGAAAATTACTAAAGGTGGATGGTGTAGCTACTGGTTTTATATGTTCACTCTGGACTCGGAATCTTTGAAATGTACACGTGAAGAATTCTCGACGGCACTATTAGCAGAGGGTATACCAAACTCACCTGGGTACATACCACAGGTTCTGTACGCTCAAATTTTATTTCAACAAAAGCAGGCTTACTTAAATAGCCATTATCCTTTTGACCAAGGTAACTATGATTATGCTATTGGAAGTTGTCCGAACGCGGAAAGAATTTTGCAGAATGCAATTCGACTAGATATCAATGAGTTTTTTGAGAACAAAGATATAGAGGATATGATTACGGCGTTAAATAAAGTAGCAGCCCATTATCGTGTGTAAGGGAGAGGTCTTTATGTATAATAAATTTATAGATCATGGGACTCCTATTGACGCGGAGGAAGAGCGAACTGCTGCCTTATGTACGAAGGAGGAGGGCACTAGATTTGTTATTGCTTCAAAGGGGTTTGTATTAATAGTTGACATAGACATGGGTAGTTCCAAACAGGTTTTTTTCCCAGAGGGAAATAAAGAATATCCTTTTGCTTCCTTTAGTAGTAATGGGCTATTTTATACAGGTGCAGGAAATATGCTGCTGGTGTTGGACCCGTTCTTGGAACGCTTCATAGATTATCAAATGATTGAAAATGAAGAAGAAATTGTTGGATTTAGTTTTGCGGAGGATTTAACAGGTAACATTTATTTCACCACCTATCCACGATGTTTTTTACTATCCTATAATCCAGAAACGAAGAGTGTCATGGATTACGGCTCCATGCATTCACAAGAAAAATATCCAAGTAGTCTTGCAGTTGACGAATATGGCTGGGTATATATTGGAGTAGGTACAGAATTCAAGGACATAATAGCCTTTCATTTAAAAACAGGCAAGAAAAAGAATCTAATTCCCTCTTCCCTTAGGCAAAAGGGGTCAGGTTATATTTACCTTGGCACAGATGGTTTTGTCTATGGGCATATGGAGGCATCAGATATGAGGGATGTATTAACAGCTTCACAGTGGTTAAAGTTCACAGAGGGTGAATTTCAGACTGCTAATTATGTTGCACCATCTTATTATGGAGGAACTGGATTTCAAAAAATACACCATTATGAAGAAGCATCCTATGAAATATTAAGCTACAGTCTATCGGAAAGATATGTAGAAATTGTAGAAAAGAAAACTGGAGTTCATACAACCATTCAGCTAAATTATCAGTCGGATGGAGCTGAACTCTCTACTATTTATCTCGATATATCCGGATACATTTATGGAACATCCATGCATCCTCTACAATTTTTTCAATTTGATATATCTAATAACTCCTTTAAAAATTTTGGAGCACTAGAAAAAGGCGGCGGTGGAAATATTTGTGCCTATGCCTCCCAGGGCGATTTACTTGTGGGAGTAGCTTATGCAGGTGGCAAGCTTTATGTTCATAATATGAATCAGAAATCAGAAAAACCTACTAGCCCTCGCTTAATTTTAGAGGAGGAGCATATTCATCGTCCACGGTGTGCTCTTGCCACGAGCGATAAAAAAGAAGTCGTATGGGGTGGATTTCCGGGTTATGGGGTAGTTGGTGGTGCTTTAGCATTCTTTCATATCGAGACAGAAAAACATACTGTAATTTCTAATAATAATATTTTACCCTATCACAGTACGATCTGTCTTAGCGAGCTAAGAAACGGGGATCTCGTTGGTGGAACTAGTGTAGAAGCCCCAGGAGGAGCCGAGGTCAAAGCGCAAGACGCCAATTTGTATGTGTTAGATAAAAAAACAAAACAATTGAAGTATAAATTTGCTCCCTATAAAGGAACACGAGAAATCATCTCTATTTATACGGATAGTTATGATTACGTTCATGGAGTGACGGAGAAAGGTTTATATTTTGTATGGATGCCGTCAACCAACACAATTATTACTGAAAAGAATCTCTCTCATTATGGGGAGCCTATTCGCTCTTGTTTCGTGTTTGATGAGCTCACTCAATCTCTTTACTGCCTGATGAGTAAAGGACTCTTCGTGAAGAATATGCAATATCCAGGCACTGAAATTTTGTTAGTTGAAGAATTGCCCACAAAGGCTAGTAGCGGAATTGCTCTCTATCAAAAAAGAATTTACTATGGGAGCGGCAGTCATTTGTATAGCGTAAGTCTAGATTGATGGAGGGCAGGAATGTATACATTAACTACTTTAAATCAACAAGGGGCCTCATCCCTTTTACACGAAATAGGAAGTAAAGAAGACTGGGAGAAAAAGAGAAGTCAATTAGAAAATACATGGCTTGAATGTATTGGAGGAATCCCGCCATTAGTAAAAACGCAGTTTGAAGTATCCTCATGGGAGACATTTCCTGAATACTATTTTCTAAAAGTAAGGTATGCTACGTTTTTTGGAGATACTGTGCCGGCAAACCTGCTACTGCCACGAGAGGTTAACTCAAAAAATCTGGCGAGTAAGAACGATGCCTTGGAAATCTTATATTCGGATAAATTACAGCATCCAGCAGTGATCGCCTTACATCCTACGAGTGAAGTAGGGAAAGACGATGTAAGTACGCCAGAAGGTAGAGAAAATAGACAATATGGACTTGAACTTGCCAAGAGGGGATATGTAGTTCTTGCACCTGATACTATTACAGCAGGAGAACGGGTTCTAGATATCGAAAAACCTTTTCAAACAGCAACCTTTGATAGGCAACATCCTAATTGGTCGGCTGTGGCGAAGATGATTACTGATCACAAGCAGGGAGTTAGTCTGTTAGAGAATTTTACTTGCGTTGATAGCACTAGAATAGGTGCTATTGGCCACTCTTTAGGAGGCTATAATAGCTACTTCTTAGCTGGAGTTGATCGAAGAATAAAGGCAGTGGTTTGTAGCTGCGGTTTTTCAACAATTGCTGGGGATCCAGAACTGCATCGATGGGGTAAACGAGAATGGTTCAGTCATATACCAAAGCTAAGTGAATACATAAATGAGGGTAAAGTTCCTTTTGAGTTTACGGAGATAGCGGCATTGGTCGCACCAACCCCTTTTTTTATGTGGATGGGGCAAAATGATTATATATTCCCACACTGGAAGCCGGCTGCACAAGGCTTGAATGATTTGAACTCCTTATATCGATGGTTAGAACAAGGGGATCGAATTAAAACGCTTATTGGAAACTCTGATCATGATTTTCCAAAAGAAATTAGACAAATGGCTTACCTATTTTTAGATAGGTGGTTAAAGGAAAAGTGATACTATCAACCTTCCACATGATATTATGTATTTATAGTTAATTTGGGCAGATTTGAGGCAGGGGAGTTGTATGCATTGCTAAAAAGAAAAAGTGACTTTGAAAGTCGTTATAACAAGTTTATCCATGAGGTAAAGCAAGAAATAATTACAGGAAAGATTAAGCCTGGAGAATTTATCCTTCCAGAAAACACTTTGAGTAAAGAGTATGAGCTTAGCCGAGTATCCATACGAAAAGCATTAGCAGAACTAGTGGACGCAGGCCTAATAGAAAAAATAGCTGGAAAGGGCAACCGAGTTACATTGCCCTGTGAAACACAGAAGCAAACGATTACACTTGGATGGTTTTCCAACTCTTACGAAATAGAGACAATCCGTCAGATTATTAGTCGATTTGAAGAGCTTAACCCATATATAAAGGTAAATCTTGAAGTTTTGCCGAATAATCAGTATGTCTATAATCTTTCACAAGCCTTTAAGCATGGAAATGGTCCAGATGTTTTTATTGTTTCGGATTATCATTTTAGACAATTGATGGATTCAAATCGTTTAGACCTGCTAGAGCCTTATTTACCAGCACATCTTGATTCGGAGAAGGATAGCTATCATCAGATTTTTGATATGTTTACTACGGAAGGTAAAATTCATTTGACGCCATTCGTCTTCTCGCCAGTAATGATTTGCTATAATAAGGACATTTTTAAAAAAGCGGGGATAACTGAAGAATTTTTAATAAAGGATTGGGAGGATTTATTGCATATTTCTCAGCAGGCTACTAATGAAGTTAGTGAGGATAATCTTATTAATGAGTATGGTTTTTGTTTTTCCTCTTCTACAAACCGTTGGCCAGTATTTCTTCTGCAAAATAATGGACGTTTTATCGGTTCCGATGGTTCTCAGCCAGTGATGAACAGTCAAGAGAATATAGAGGCGCTTGAGTTTTGTGTAGATTTGATGTATAAGCATCAAGTTTCTCCAATATTTTCTCATGGTAGCAATGACCTCGCAGAAAACTTGTTTATGCGTGAAGGAGCTGCAATGATTCTAACCACCTATTATTTCATGAATGAATTTAGGGACCATAAAATACAGTGGGACGTAATTCCCCCTCCTAAAAACAAAAAGTCTGCCACCCTGTTACTAGGTGGTGCTTTGGGAATCAATGTGGACAGTACGATGAAGGAGTCTGCACATGCACTTATTGATTTTATGGTTGGTGAGGAAGCGCAGAAGCTTATAAAGAAAAATGGCTGTACGATTCCAATGCTTCGGACTGTGGCAGAAGATAATAGTCTTTTACAGACTGGGATTCATCCGGAACACTATAATGCATTTATAGAAACGATGCCAAATGCTGTAACTATAAAGGATTTAAATCTGACTGTTGAAGAATTTGAATTAGTTGAACGAGAAATGCAATTCCTATGGGCGAATATGGAAAAATCACAGGATACGTGTCAAAGAATTCAAAACCTACTAGAAGGAAAAAATTCCTTAGTAAAAAAATAGTTAGTTTTTTTATGAAACGGCAGGTAGGTTAATTGATTTCTTTTTTATCTATGCCTCCGAATGTAATAGTAAGGTAAACAGTTTGTTGGGGCAGCAATTGAATTGCGATATTTCTACGAAAGGAGGAGAAAAAGCATGAAATTAGCCTTGCTTAGTCCTCGTGCCCCTCAAGTCGGTTTTTATTATAACTTAACTAAAACAGAATCTCACTTAGTGTTTAAGATAGACCGAGCAATAGAAGAAAAGGTAGACTATTTATTTTTTCCTAAAGAGGAACAGATTAGTAGAAGAGCTTTAATATCTGACAAGATGACATTTTTAGGTAAACAGGCTTGGATAACTTTCCTGAACAATGAAATGTATCCATCCAAGTTTTCTATTAAAGGTGCAAGTTCGCTTGAAATAGAAGGGAATCATTTTTGTCATGTGAGCAACGATGCCAATATTTCAGTATATTTTTACGAAGCTTCCGTATTGATCATGTTAGAGGTAAAAGAAGATACTACAGTTTCACTAAAAATATCGAGGCCAATTCAAATTTTGATAAATGGCAAAGAGACTATAAAGGGACAAGGGATTTGTGACTTCCAAAATGGAATGCTTAAGTTAAACCTCGAAAAAGGCCAATATAGCGTGGCGGTTACGCTATAAATAAGCCTTTTTTATTATAAATAGATGGAATATTTCGTGAATCTTATAAATCTAAGAGGTGTTTGGTATGGAACTGACAGGATGGAGAGGTACATTATATCGATATATGGACTGGGGGATGAAACTTGCTTATGTAAATATCCTTTGGTTAGTTGGAATGGTCATAGGGCTGGGGATTCTTGGGTTTTTTCCAGCTACTGTTGCAATGCTTACCATTATTCGTAAATGGAGCAATGGGGAAGAAGATATAAAGTCCTTTACACTCTTTAGAGAAATCTATAAAAAAGAATTCCTCAAATCTAATCTATTTGGTTACATATGGGTTATTATTGGCATCATTCTTTTTGTAGATTTACAATTTTTCCGTAGTTTGCCTAACATAGCTGCTTTAATAGCTTCCTTTTTCTTTTTTATATTAGGGGTCATTTATTTGATTGCTCTATTATATGCGTTTCCACTCTATGTTGGTTATCAGATGAAGCTAATACAATACTTTAAAGATTGTATTTATATTGTACTTTCCAACCCATTATTTGCAATTTTCATGGTTTTAGGGTTTTATTTTCCTTATTATTTAATGATGAAGATACCTGGACTAATCCCTTTTTACGGTGGAAGTTTAATAGGTGTTGCTTTGATTTTTATCTCTAATAAGATGTTTCAAATCATAGAATCTAAGCAGAGGCACAATATTAATACGGCCCACAAATAATTTTAGAAAAATATTGAATAGTTGTAAAATTTAAACTAATATTATTATAAATACAGGTATTATACAGGTAATCATTTTAGCGAATCAGTACAAAGGAAAGGGGAAATAGGTTATTGTAACTAAAAATAAGAACTTAGAGACAGTTGTACCTCCAGTAACTGAATTGAAGAAAAACCCCAAGCCGTCCAAGAAAAATTCCATTAAACAAAAATTATGGAGAGATCGCTATTTATTGTTACTTCTTTTGCCGGGGGCATTATATTTTTTAATCTATCGATATATTCCTATGGTCGGTATACTTCTTGCATTTAAGGATTATAGTCCCTTTATAGGGTTTATTGATAGTCCTTGGGTAGGGTTAAAATACTTTCGATTAATATTTGAGGATGCTGAAGTGGTGCAAGTTATATGGAATACACTACAAATTTCTCTACTACAAATTGTTTTTGCTTTCCCAATCTCAATTATTCTGGCCCTCATGCTAAATGAGTTAAGGAACCAACTTTATAAAAGGTTTCTTCAATCAATTGTTTATATGCCCCACTTTCTTTCATGGGTAGTAGTTGTTGGTATTACAGTTATTTTTCTTCGGAGTGAAGGTTTGGTGAATAACTTTCTAGGAACCTTTCTAGATATAAATCCTATTCCTTTTTTAACAGATCCAGCTATGTTTAAGCCCATTGTTATCCTTCAAGTAATATGGAAGGAATCTGGGTGGGGAACAATATTGTTCTTGGCCGCCTTATCAGGAATCAGCCCTCATCTATACGAGGCTGCAGTAATGGATGGTGCAAGTCGAATGAGACAGATTTGGCATATTACTCTACCTGCATTGAAAAGTACAATTGTCATTCTGCTAATTCTTCGCCTAGGAAATGTAATGGATAGCGGTTTCGAGCAAATCTTTCTGATGTTAAATCCCTTCAACATGGAATCTGGGAACGTGCTCGACACATATGTATACTTCAAGGGAATACAACAGGCTAATTTCAGCTTTGCTACTGCCGTTGGCTTATTCAAAGGGATTATTGGATTAATATTAGTAGTACTCGCAAATAGGCTAGCAAAACGCTTTGGGGAGGAAGGTTTATATTGATAGATTGATAATTTAGGATGATGAGACTATGAAGAAAGGTCTCATTTGATAGGGGGTATGTTAATGTTCAGATCTTCAGGAGAAAAAGTAATGGATTTTTTTAATGGAACGGTTCTTTTAGTTATTGCTGCTGCAATGCTATTTCCATTTTTATATATTTTCTCAGTTTCTTTTTCCAGCGTCAGTGATGTATTAAATAGCGATTTCCTCATATGGCCAAAGGAATGGGTGACTGATGCCTATACGTATATACTAGGTTCTGATCAATTTGTAAGATCCTTATTTGTGACAGTTTATATTACTGTAATAGGTACTTTTGTTAACCTATTGTTTACAACCACTATGGCTTACTCATTAACTAGAAACATTTTGGGTCAGCGTACAATTCTTTTTCTAGTTTTATTTACAATGCTTTTTTCAGCGGGGATGATTCCAACTTATATCGTCGTAAAGGAAACAGGATTATTAAATTCCCTATGGGCACTTATAATCCCTGTTGCAATCAGTCCTTTTAATTTGATTATTATTACTCAGTTTTTTAAGGGCATTCCTGAGGAACTAACTGAGGCAGCGTTAATAGATGGTGCAAATGATATTCAAATATTTACTCGTATTATCTTGCCTTTATCTAAGCCGGCATTGGCGGCGTTTGGTTTATTTTACGCGGTAGGTCATTGGAATAGCTATTTTTCGGGAGTTCTCTATTTAAATGATCCTGCAAAATGGCCGATTCAAGTAATTTTAAGGCAAATCGTTATTGTCAACGAACCTAATGCTGCACTCGGTGGGCATGCAGCCATGCTTGAAAATTTACCACCTCCAGAAACGGTACAGATGGCAGCTATTTTGTTAGCCACCTTACCAATTTTGATAGTCTATCCTTTCTTACAAAAACACTTTGCTAAAGGAGTGATGCTTGGGTCTGTCAAAGGATAACTTTCTATTGTAATGACATCGCAGATTTTTTTCACCAGCCAACAAAAATAGTAACGGAGGGGTTAATGTGAGAAGTAAGCAGTGGTTTTATGGTTTTATAATTCTTATTATTGGTCTTGTTTTAGTAGCTTGTACCGATGAAAATGCCCAAACTGAACCAACGAAAGAGCCTGCAGATGAAACAAAGACTGAAGAAGGAAATAAAGAGGAACCTAAAGTAGATCCTTTTGATCATACAGAGAAGTATACAATTACAGGGATGACATTCCGTTTTGGAGATCCGCCACCACTAAAAAGTCCAGGACTTGATATGATCAACGAGCGCTTCAATGTAGACTACAAGCCAGAAATTATACCTCAGGGAGATTACATTGAAAAGTCTTCTGCTATAGTAGCATCCGGCTCTATGCCAGATTTAATCGGTTTTCCAGGCACAGATACACGCTTTTATCAATGGGCTGAACAGGGAGCGTTCTTGCCACTAGATGATTATCTTAAGCACTATGACACGCTAGGAAACATTCCAGACTATGTCTATAACTCTTTTAAGGTGAATGGCAAAATATATGGTATTCCTCGTTACTCTCAACCATATCCTGTAACGCCAGTTATTCGTAAGGATTGGTTAGATAAGCTTGGCTTAGAAATCCCAACAAACTATGAAGAATTAGAGAAGGTTGCAATTGCCTTTACGAAGGAAGATCCGGATGGTAATGGTAAAAATGATACTTATGGGGTTGCAATTGGAGAAAATATTAACCCGAACTTTAACATGGGAACATACTGGGATTTTAATGCATGGTACCACCAAGACGAGGAAGGCAATTATATCCCAGGTATCATTTCTGAAGGAAGAAAAGATTTGATTCAATTCTTCGCTAACCTTTATAAAGAAGGTGCGATGACGAAGGATTTCGCAGTACTTGATTGGGCTAGTACAAACACTGAGTTCTATTCTGGCAAGGCTGGAATATTTGTTGGTGGGGTTTCAGGTATGTCAGAGGCTTACTTTGAGGGATTATTAGCAGCAAATCCAGACGCTCACTTAGTAGCAATTCCTCCTTTTGAAGCACCTGATAAATCAAAAGGCTTTACAATCGGATCTGGCTATTCAGGAATTCTAGCACTTAATGCAAAAATGGCTGGTGATGAAGGTAAGATTTTCCGCGCATTAGAAATGGTAGACTTCGGGAAGAAATTCTATCCAAGAGACACGAAAAATCCAGACAATGCGGATTTCGATTTCTATTTAGGTGGAGAAGGTAAAGGATATAACATGGAAGACGGGCAGGCTGTTCAATTGCCAAACTTCTCATCAGATGGGCTTTCTCCTTCAACTTATTTCTTAGACAATCGTGAGCAAGTACCAACAGATGCAAATATCACATATGCTGATGACTACAAAATGCCAGAGATGAAGGAAATGGTTCAATCTTTACAAGAAATGTTTGAAGCCAATAAATTATATGTGGATCCATCATATGGGGTTATGTCTCCAACTAACCAAGAAAAAGGTACAGATCTAACTCAGTTCATTATGAACGAGCAATCCAAAATGATTGCTGGCCAAAGACCGATTTCTGATTGGGATAGCCTAGTAGATGAGTACATGAAACGAGGTGGAGAAGCAATCATCAAGGAAACAAACGAAGGTATTAAAGCAAAAGGCTACACAGAAAGAGAATGGAAATAATCTCAAAGTAAGGGCTGTCTCAAAAGTTTACCAGACTTTTGGGGCAGCTCTTTTTTATAGCTTTCCATAAGGACTATTTATCTTCAAACACTAATTTACTTCTTTTATTACTCTTGAATTCAACGTAAATATTATAGAAATAATTACTATTAAAATGCCACATAAAAGCATAATATTCGAAATTGTTATATTCAACATTAGTGCTAATGAAACAAACCCATAGGAAAGTGGGACAAGACCATTAGATGAGGCATTAATAAGGCTCATTACTCTTCCCATTTTTTCTTCATCACATTGCTCTTGAATAAGGGAGATGAGTGAAACATTAATTATCGAGGAAAGGACGCCCATCATCAAAAGTAAGATAATACCTTGCCAAACTGCTTCGATTTGACCAAGTAAAGATAAGAGAAGCCCCAGGATAGAAATGATTAGTAATACTATTAGTCCTCTTTTCTTTCTTAAGTTTAGTAATCCTACAATTATGGCACCGACTAACATTCCACCTTGGTAAGAACCTTGTAAAAAGCTTAAATCTAACGGTACTCCATGGATCACTTTGTCTACTAGAAGTGGTATGCCCATGAGAAGCGGACCGAAAAAGAAAAAGTTAATGACAACTAGAACAAACAACATATTTTTAAGGAAGGGCATCTTCCAAACATAGGAAAATCCTTCTTTTAATTTCTCTTTCGTACTATCCATTTTCGAGGAGTTTTGTTTACGATTTTCTTCCTTTATGAATGCGGAAAAAACAAAAGTCAAAGACAAAAAGAATGCGATTAACGAAAATAAAATACTAAAAGATCCTACAGTAAGTACCCATCCACCAATCATTGGCCCAGAAAACATAGCAATTTGGTTTGAGCTTTGAATAAATGAATTTGATCTTGTAAGAAGATCTTTGGAAACTAGGTTAGGAAGTAATGATGTATTTGCTGGAGAAAAGAATGCATCTAATACTCCAAATAATAATGCAAAGCAAATTAGTGGCCAGAATTCAAGAATATCCATTCGTAGAAAAAATACCATAATTATAACCAAAACACATCTTACTAAACTTGAAACAAGCATAATTTGAGATCTTTTATAGCGGTCTGCCCATACTCCACCAATTGTCATAAAGATGATACGTGGTAGCATAGTTACCATCATCACAATCCCAAGGGCACTTTCTTTATTTAGAACCTTGATGATATACCATTGCTCCGCAAATAAATAAGTAGATAGTGCTAAAAAAGAGGTTGTACTTGATAACCATAAAAAAACAAATGCTCGATTTCTTAACAAATTTGAAGAAAGGGATTCATTCTTGTTTTCCCTTAACACTTGCTCTCTACTCAATAGATATACTCCTTTTACCTTATGGTTTGTTTTTAAAGATAGGTTCTTCAATCTGAAATGCAGTGGTCATAATATAATAGTTTTGCTGTTCAAGGTCTGTATCTTTTTCAAGCTCATCTAGTAGCTCTCTATACTCCCGAGTAAATTCGAGGAATTTGTCTTTACTAACTTTTACTTCTTTTTGAATAGAGAGTTTAGGCCATTCTTCGACATTTGACGAATTTAATTCAAAGGATTTATCAGGTGCAGTTAAAACTCTGGTCTTAGCACGATCAATTACCTCCAAATATGACTGTCTAGTAGCCTCTTTTGCTTCCACGTAACTTAATAGGTTATCGGCAGGGATGAACCCCTTTGCTACAGCTTGGTAAAACTTTAGAATATTTCCTCCGCGTTCTTCCTTTCTTACAAGCTTAATGATTTGGTGCTTCTCCAGTTCTCGAAGATGATAAAGAATTTTTGCTCTAGATAAGTTGAGTTCCTGGGCAAGCATATGTCCTGTGTGGGGTTGTTCGACTAGTAGCATCAGCATTTTAGTACGTAACGGATCACTAATAACCTTTAACTGTTCGTAGCTTTCAATTATAAAAATGGATTTTTGCTGCATGTAAATTCTCCTTTTTAACCGGTTAATATTTATTAACTGTAATCCATTATGTAATAAATGTAAATAGATGTAACGTGTTTTTATGTAAAAATAAAAAAATTTTGAAATTTTGATGGTAAGAATATAGACGATACTATATTAAGAGAAATTATTGGGTTAGAATGGATAGGATGAAAATGGAAAGAGGGGTGAAATAATAATGAAAATACATATTTTAGGTGCGTCAGGCTCAGGCACTACTACTTTGGCTCAAGTATTATCAACTGTTCTTCACAATACACATTTGGATACGGATGATTATTTCTGGTTAACAAAATATACGGAAATAAGAGAAGTAGGAGAAAGAAGATATCTACTGAAGGAAGACCTAAATAAGTATGAGAGCTCTATTTTATCAGGGGCATTATGTGGTTGGGGAGATAACTTCAAATCTTATTTCGATTTGGTCATTTTTTTGTCGATTCCACCAAATATTAGATTAAAAAGATTAGAGAAAAGAGAGTTTGAAAGATACGGGGATGAAATATATGTAGGTGGGGCTAAGCATGATCAATATAAGAAGTTTATTGAATGGGCGTCCTTATATGATTACGCAGGTTTAGAAGTAAGGAGTAAAGCTTTACACGAACAATGGATGGATTCGTTAAACTGCCCGATATTGAGAATTGAAGGAGATTATTCAGTGGAAGAACGAGTACATCTTACAATGGACTTCTTGCGCGATAACGGTAGTTTCTAGTTCAATGTCCCGTATTTTTAAATAGCTCATAGATTTCTATAATAACCAACTAAATTGCTTCAACACTATGTGAATTACGACAAAGTATAGCTTATTTACTACAATCCTTAGCTATATTACTACAATCCTTAGTTAATTTACTACAATAAGCACAAATTTTACGACAATACAATATCATGCTCGGTAAAACATAAAGAGCCCCTAAGTATAGTTCCATCAGGGGCTAAAATCTTTGTTATTATATTCGATGCTCAGTATATTTATCTTTTTTTGTAATTTCAGCTGCTTTTTCTAGTATTTCTATTGAAACCTTGGATTTATACGCTTCTATAGTTTCCATTAGTTGCTCTTTAGAGCTTGCTCCAACGATTGCAGCACCATTTTGAAGCACATAATGAAGGGCAATCGAATTTAGAGGTATATCTAATGCTTTAAGCTTAACTAATGTGTCTAATAGTTCTTTGTTGGAGTAGGAGAGGTAATCTCCAGTCTTTTTCGCTCGAATTAGACCTTCATCTTCCGTCAACAAGCCCTTTGCAAGTGAGCCCCTGCTGAGTAGTGAACAATCGTTTTGCTCGAGTAAGGAAAGCCATTCCTCCGGTCTTCTATCTAGTAAACTATATTGCATCATAACTGAAACTGCAGAGCTTTTATTCAAAAATCGATTGATAACATTTGGTCGAATAGAAGAGATGCCGTATTCCCTAATTAGGCCATCTTTTTTGAGAGATTCCATTGTGTCGATAACCTCATCCACGTTGTCTTCCATTGTTCCCCCATGGAGCTGGTATACATCGATATAATCTGTTTGGAGACGTTTTAAGGAGTCATGAATAGCTTTTTGAATCCATTCTTTAGAGGCGTCCCAATGCCAGCCATCACCATTTTCATTTGGTCGATTACCAACCTTTGTTGCAATGATTACCTCTTGTCTATGAGATTTAAGAAGGCTCCCTAGCATTTTTTCATTTTCGCCCTGATCATATAAATCTGCAGTATCATAATAAGTAATGCCATGTTCTAATGCGGTTTGAATAATCTTTTCTGCTTCTTCAAGATTTGATGGCAGTGACATACATCCAAGTCCAATTTCTGAAATTGAAACATCACTTTTTCCTAATTGTCTTTTTTCCAAGATTATCACTTCCTTTCTTACATGTTACAATGAGAACTAGGTAGATTCAAATAAGAGGGAGCGAAACAATGAAAAAATTTGAAGAAAAAACAGTGCAGACCAATCTTGAATTTTCTGGACGAATCATAACCTTACAAGTGGATGAAGTACTATTGCCAAATGGTAAAACAGCTAAAAGGGAGATTGTTAAGCACCCTGGAGCAGTGGCAGTAATAGCTGTGACAGACGATAAAAAGATTATCTTGGTAGAACAGTATAGAAAAGCCTTGGAACGCTCTATTATTGAAATACCAGCTGGCAAAATTGAACCTAATGAGGCACCTGAGCTAACGGCATTGCGAGAGCTAGAAGAGGAGACAGGTTACACCTGTGCTAATATGAAATTTATCCAATCATTTGCCACTTCACCAGGCTTCGCTGACGAGATTATTCACCTTTATATGGCAGAGGATATTGCAATAATGGAACAAGCATCTGCCTTAGATGAGGATGAGTTTGTGGAACTATTGCACGTATCACTTGAGGAAATGGAACAAATGGTAATCTCTCAGCAAATATTTGATGCTAAAACAGCGTTTGCATATATTTGGTTAAAAGATTACTTAAAATGAAGCATGTTTGAACCTAGTACAAGCATAAGATGAAAATAGATAGGGGGGATTCCAAGTTGAACCAGTCTTATACTATTTTCATTTCACTATGCGTACTAGTTTTGAGCTTTGTTGGTGGATTAATATTATTCGAAAGAAGTTCACCAGAACAGCAGCAATGGATCATCAACCTTTTGGATGCAAGAGTCTTACTTGAAGGGCCACCTAGTTTTTTAGAGACTATCTTTCCTCATTTGATGATTGCAGTCGTGTTTTTTCTGTTTTATCAGCATCGGTATTTGCAAAAGTTTACATTAGTTATTTGTGCCTTCAAAATAACCTTTTATGGCTTTTGTTCAAGTTATTTACTACAGACACAAGAAACTACATTCCCGTATGTTTTCTGGTGGTTTCCTTTTCAACTAGTTTACTGCATTCTACTTTTGGCTTTGGCAAATCGGGTAAATCTCTTTACACTTGCCTTCTATATAATTACTATTATAATAGAGTTTATTCTTTTACCATTTATAGTATATAATAATTAGTATTAAATAATAATTATTATTATGTGAATCTCTTGTAATGAGAAAACACTTCTTGGTATAATAGTGGTAGTTAAGGAGGCGTCATATGGAAAGCCGTATTGATCGTATTAAAAAACAATTATCTGGTGCGGGCTATAAACTGACGCCACAGCGTGAAGCGACAGTTCGAGTATTGCTTGAGAATGAAGAAGATCATTTGAGTGCGGAAGATGTTTTCCTACTAGTTAGAGAAAAATCTCCTGATATAGGGCTTGCAACAGTTTATCGTACATTAGAGTTATTGAACGAATTGAATGTTGTAGATAAGATTCAGTTCGGAGACGGCGTATCACGCTATGATTTGAGACAAGAGGGCGCTGCTCATTTCCACCATCACCTTGTTTGCATTGAATGTGGAGCTGTGGATGAAATTCAAGAGGATTTACTCGAGGATGTAGAGGAAATCGTCGAAAAGAAATGGAACTTTATCATAAAGGATCATCGACTGACTTTCCATGGGATTTGTCATCGTTGCCAAGATAAATAACCAGAAAGGATAGCTATTATATGCTATCCTTTTTTTAATAGTTAAAAAAGGATATGCTGTTACTAAATTACTTATCTAGGTTCAGCGTAATAGCGCGAGGTTAAATGAAAAAGCTCCAATGATTAGGGAAATTACCCTTCCCTTTTTTTGCAGCTATCAGCATAGATTTTTTAAAAGGAGATTTTAAATTTGAAAGAAGGCCTACTTCATTTAGAAGACTATTTACATTTCCTGCGTATTGAAAGGCAGTTAGCGGAAAACACTTTAATTTCGTATAAAAAAGATTTAACGGATTATTTGAAGTCTGTTTATGAAAAACAGCATTTGCAGAGTTTAAGTGATGTAGAAAGACAGCATATTATCATCCATTTAAGAGATTTAAAGGAGAATGGTAAGTCTGCAAGGACAATTTCTCGTCATATATCATCTATTCGATCCTTTCATCAATTTCTATTGAGAGAGAAAGTGGCATCGAATGATCCGACTATTCATTTAGAGCTGCCCCAGTTGGAGCAGAAACTCCCAAACTTCTTGTCAGTAGAAGAACTCAACAGTCTTCTTGGAAGTATCAGTGTGTCCAAGCCACAGGGTGTTCGAGATTTGGCTATGTTTGAACTGATGTATGCAAGTGGTATGCGTATAAGTGAATGTCTAAATCTAAATCTCGAGGATTTACATTTGTCAATGGGCTTTGTTCGTGTATTTGGAAAAGGCGGGAAGGAACGTATTATTCCACTTGGAGGAGCTGCGTTGCGAGCATGCAGTAATTATATTGAAAATGCTAGGCCGCAGTTACTTAAACAGGAACGTACCGACGCAATATTTATTAATCAGCGTGGCAAACGTTTAACAAGACAGGGTATTTGGAAACTACTAAACAAACATGCCCTTATGGCTGGTATTAAAAAAGAAATTACGCCTCATGTACTAAGGCATTCCTTTGCTACTCACCTAATTGAAAATGGTGCTGATTTAAGGGCAGTACAGGAAATGTTAGGGCATGCAGATATTTCTACAACACAGATTTACACTCATGTAAGCAAGAAAAGATTAAAAGAAGTTTACAAACAATATCATCCTCGTGCATAATGTCAGAGGTCTGACATTTATTTTTGAGGAATTTTTGGTACACTAATATAGAACAAGTAGGAGGTACTATTCATGGAAAAATTTAAGCGTATACATGTTATTGTTATGGATTCGGTAGGAATTGGAGAAGCACCTGATGCAGCAGCATTTGGTGACGTAGGCTCACACACGCTGGGTCATATCGCAGAAAAGATGAATGGCTTAAACATGCCAGAAATGCAAAAGCTAGGATTGGGTAATATTGAACCAATCAAAGGAATTGCTCCAGCAGAAAAACCAGCAGCTTATTTTGGTAAAATGCAAGAAGCTTCTGTTGGAAAAGACACGATGACAGGTCACTGGGAAATCATGGGCTTAAACATCGATAAACCTTTTAAAGTGTATCCTAACGGCTTCCCACCTGAATTGATCGCTGCTTTAGAAGAAAAAACTGGTCGTAAAGTAATTGGGAACAAACCCGCAAGTGGTACAGAGATTTTAGATGAGCTTGGGGAAGAGCATATGAAAACAGGGGCAATCATTGTATATACTTCTGCAGACCCTGTTTTGCAAATAGCTGCTCATGAAGAAATTATACCGCTAGAAGAATTATATCGAATTTGTGAAATCGCTAGAGAGCTTACTCTGTCGCCTGAATTTTTAGTGGGACGTATTATCGCACGTCCGTTCATCGGAGAGCCAGGAAGCTTTGTGAGAACTTCTAATCGTCATGACTATGCATTGAAGCCATTTGGTCGCACTGCAATGAATGAATTACAAGACGCTGGTTTAGAAGTTATGGCAATTGGTAAGATTAATGATATTTTTAATGGAGAAGGTATTACTTCAACAGTTAGAACGAAAGATAATATGGATGGCATGGATAAATTTATCGAGACATTGGCAAAAGACTTTACAGGTATAAGCTTCTTAAATTTAGTAGATTTTGATGCTTTATATGGTCATAGAAGAGATCCAATCGGTTATGGTAAAGCACTTGAAGAGTTTGATGCTCGCTTGAAGGAAGCGCTTCCTAATCTCACAGAAGATGACTTATTGATTATCACTGCCGATCACGGTAATGATCCAACGATGCCTGGAACAGACCACACGCGTGAATATGTTCCTTTAACAGTTTATTCGCCTAGATTCACAGAGGTAAAAGAATTGCCTTTACGCATGACATTTGCAGATATCGGAGCAACCATTACTGAAAACTTTGGTGTTAAACCAACAGCTTTTGGTGAAAGCTTCCTATCCTTATTAAAATAAAGGACGTGTATGACAATGAGAATGAATGATATTATCGAAAAGAAAAGAGACGGCCAAGCTTTAACAAAAGAAGAAATCAATTTCTTTATTGAAGGCTATACAAACAATTCAATCCCAGATTATCAAGCTAGTGCTTTACTAATGGCCATTTATTTTCAGGATATGAACGATGAAGAACGTGCTAACCTAACAATGGCTATGGTTAATTCTGGTGAGCAAATAGACCTCTCTGCTATTGAAGGAGTTAAGGTTGATAAGCACTCTACCGGTGGAGTTGGTGATACAACGACATTAGTCTTGGGTCCACTAGTTGCCGCTTGTGGCGTTCCAGTAGCTAAAATGAGCGGACGTGGCCTTGGACATACAGGTGGAACAATCGACAAACTTGAAGCCATTGATGGTTTCCATGTGGAGTTATCTTCCGAGCAGTTTGTTAAACAGGTTAATGAAATCAAAGTAGCAGTAATCGGGCAAAGTGGTAACTTGACACCTGCTGACAAAAAGCTCTATGCATTGCGAGATGTTACCTCTACTGTAAACAGCATTCCACTGATTGCTAGTTCAATTATGAGTAAGAAAATTGCAGCAGGAGCAGGTGCAATTGTTTTAGACGTTAAAACTGGTGACGGTGCCTTCATGAAAACAACTGAAGATGCTCGAAAGCTTGCAAAAGCAATGGTTCAAATCGGTAATAGTGTAGGACGTCAAACAATGGCAATTATTTCTGATATGAGCCAACCACTCGGAAGAGCGATTGGAAATGCCCTAGAAGTACAAGAAGCAATTGACACACTAAAAGGCAAAGGTCCGGATGATTTAACTGAGCTATGCTTAACTTTAGGTAGCCAAATGGTAGTTGTAGGAGAAAAAGCTGATACTCTAGAAGAAGCCCGTATAATGCTACAAAAAGCAATCGACGATGGTTCTGCACTAGAAATCTTCAAGCAATTCATCAAATGGCAGGGTGGCAATGAAAAAGTAGTAGACGATACTGCTCTATTACCAAAGGCAAATTTCATCTTTGAAGTGTCTGCTAAAAACGCAGGCTTCGTAACTTATATGGAGGCAGATGAAATTGGTACTGCTGCCATGCTATTAGGTGCTGGGAGAGCTACAAAAGAGTCTGAAATCGATTTAGCAGTAGGTATAATGCTAAACAAAAAAGTAGGAGACCAAGTAGATGAAGGCGAATCACTTGCTACTATTTACGCGAACTCTGAAAATGTTCAAGAGGTTATGAATAAATTACACGAAAACATTCATATCGAAGCAGAACGAAAAGAAGCACCACCATTAGTTTATGAAATAATTACAGAATAATATTTGTAATAGAGCGACCTTGGTCGCTCTTTTTTTGTTAGCTATTTTAAAGTTGTTGGAAATGGTTGTTTTCAAATTATCTTTTAGACCACCTAGTATTTTAACCATATATTCATTGAGTAAAAGATTTTAAAGAGTATAGGCTTTAATTTGCCCTTCCATAGACATCTCGTAAAAGTTTATAAAAACTTTTACGAGATGTCTATTTTTTGATTAGAAATTGTTGAATATTCCCATACTAAATGTGTATAGCCCATTTGTCGAAAATCTTCTAAATTTCGATGATTTCTTCTACTTTTGTCAGGCGCAAAGGATTATAGAATTCTATGTGGAATTGCGCTTTATGAGGAGGCGATTTTATGAAACATGATGTTGAAAAAGTAGGAGACGAAATTGTAATTATTCGATTGAAAGGTGAGCTAGACCATCATAGCACTTCTGAAATAAGGAATGAGATAGTACCAATGATTAAAAATGGCTCTATTAAAGTACTAGTTTGGAATTTGAAAGATTTAAATTTTATGGATAGTTCAGGTATAGGACTAATTCTAGGTAGAATGCGAGAGCTAGCGCCAATTGATGGTCAAACAATTATAGTTAACCCGTCACCAACGATGCGTAAAATTTTTCAGTTTGCAGGTTTAAGCCCGTACATCTACAGTGAGTCAGAAATTGAAATAATTTCAAAGTTAGGGGGAATAGTTTATGGACAATGAAATCACATTATCTTTTATTGCCAAAAGTGAGAATGAAGCATTAGCGAGAATGGTGATGTCTAGTTTTATCTCAGCAATTGATCCGACAATTGAGGAGCTATCTGAATTTAAAACAGTTATCTCAGAAGCTGTAACCAATGCTATTGTGCACGGTTATGAAGAGGATGGCGTAGGCAAGATTGAAATTCATGCCGAAAGAAGCGGAAGAGAGATTGTGGTCTCCATCGTTGATTATGGGCGTGGAATACAAGATGTGACACAGGCGAGAGAGCCTTTATATACTACCAAGCCTGAGCAGGAACGCTCTGGAATGGGCTTTACGATAATGGAAAGCTTCAGTGACGACGTGGATATTTACTCCATTCCTGATAGGGGGACAACCGTTACTATCACGAAGAAATTTGTACCAATTCAAGAATCATGTAGGATCGTCTAATGATGAACAACAAGCCAACTATTTTACTGACCCAAGAGAAAATGAGAGAACTTATTGCCTTGTCGCAGGAAGGGGATAAGTTTGCCAGACAGCAAATGATAGAAGGAAATACAAGATTGGTTTGGTCTATTGTTCAGCGCTTTGCTTCTAGGGGGGCAGACCTAGAGGATTTATTTCAAATTGGATGTATTGGTCTTATGAAGTCGGTTGATAAATTCGACTTGTCCTATGAGGTAAAGTTTTCTACGTATGCAGTTCCTATGATTATTGGAGAAATACAGAGATTTCTTAGAGATGATGGAATGGTGAAGATAAGCCGATCAATACGCGAACTAAATTTTAAAATTCGTCATGCTACAGACGATTTTCTTAAGACTCATGAACGGCAGCCAACCATTTTAGAGCTAGCAAGTATATTAGAGGTTTCAAGAGAAGATATAGTCATGGCCACGGACGCTTTAAGAGATCCCGCTTCCTTGCAGGAGCAACTCTATGAAAACGATAGTGGTGATGCTTTAACCTTGATGGACCAAATGAGAGATGAGCGTTCTGAAAAGTCATTTGATCATATTCCTCTGAGAGAATTGGTAGAAAAACTAGAAAAACGAGAACAGATGATTATTTATCTGCGTTATTACCTAGACTGTACTCAAAGTGATATTGCTGAAAGGTTAGGTATATCCCAGGTTCAGGTGTCAAGGCTAGAAAAGAAGATATTGACACAGTTAAAGAGCTGGCTAGTGCCTGTTGGTAGTACCGCTAATACAAAAGCTAGAGATAGGTGATTATTACGAAACCGTTATTTAAGGATGTGGCCGAGGCCGAAGCATATTTAAAAGAGAAGTTTGGGGTGAATGAGTCTTATGATTTCGGGATTCTTCATACCCATTTGTTTAAATTTCCAGTGTTACTTGTTTATATTAACGGTCTTATTGATGGTCCAACGTTAACTGAATTGATGACCGGCACTTTAAAATGTCCTCCAGAAGAGGACCTAGATCAAAATGAAATTATGAGTCATTATTTTCCTTATTACTCTATAACGGAATATGATTCTAGAGAAAAATGGATTGCCGCGCTACTAAGTGGTCAGGTAACATTCATTTTAGAAAATGGATCTGTTTACACGATTGATGTACGTAGCTATCCCGGTAGAACACCTGAGGAGCCTGACAACGAAAAGGTTGTACGAGGCTCCAGGGATGGCTTTACCGAAAATATTGTATTAAACACTGCTCTCATTCGTAGACGAATAAGAGACACCAATCTCCGATTTGAACTACACCAAATATCCTCCATGAGTAAAATGGACATTGCAATTTCCTATATTAAAGGAGTGGCAAATGAAGAAAACTTAAAACTTATTCGGAAGCGTCTTAAAAATATTAAACATGACGGTTTTACAATGAGCGATAAGGCATTAGAGGAATGGTTATTTGTTCAAGGCTTTCATCCTATGCCTTTTGTTCGCTTTACAGAACGACCGGATATAGCTGCTGCACATTTGCTTGAAGGACATATTTTACTCGTAGTAGATACCTCTCCATCGGTTATTATAGTCCCTACGACTCTTTTCCACCATTTACAACATGCAGAGGAGTATAGACAGGCACCGGCAATAGGAACTTTAGTAAGATCGATTCGTTTTTTTGGTGTTTTCTTCAGTTTATTTCTCTTGCCATTTTGGTATTTAATGTCTAAGCATCCAGAACTTCTTCCGAATGCCTTGGACTTCTTAGGTCCCAATGAGAAAAGTGCCATTCCGCTTTTACTACAAATAATCTTTGCGGATATTGGGATAGAATTTTTAAGGCTAGCAGCTATTCATACGCCCACTCCGTTATCCACTGCGATGGGTATCATTGCGGCATTAGTTATTGGCCAGATGGCTGTAGATGTTGGATTATTTGTTTCTGAAGTCATTTTATACACAGCAATCACAGCTATATTTACATTTGCTATCCCTTCCTATGAGCTAAGTATAGCGACTAAAATATTCAGAATGTTTATTTTAATTGTGACAGCCATTTTAGGAGTAAATGGATTTTTTATAGCAACCGTATGTTTGATTTGGTACATATGTAGTCTTAAACCGTTAAATGTACCCTATTTATGGCCGTTAATTCCTTTTTATCCAAGAGCATTTGCTCGTATACTCATTCGTTTTCCGATGCCAACCAACGCAAAGCGACCTTATATAACACGATCACCTGTTCGAGATCGCTCCAAATAGCATTGCATTTCCCTTATTCGATATGGTAAAGTTCATATAGAAATGAGGAAAAGAGGCGAGGATACATGGTAATGGTATCAGAGCATGCTGTGAACGAAAAAGGGCACCTATTAATAGGTGGTATTGACTCCTTAGAACTTGCAAAAACATATGAGACTCCTCTGTTTGTATATGATCTGTCTCTTATTAGAGCTAGAGCTAGAGCCTTTTTAGACACATTCAAGCAAGAAAATGTAGTTGCACAGGTTGCCTATGCAAGTAAAGCCTTCTCTAGCGTTGCGATGTACCAAGTGATTGAGCAAGAAGGCTTATCCTTAGACGTTGTCTCCGCTGGAGAACTATATACAGCTATTAAAGCAGGGTATCCTGCAGAGCGTATTCATTTTCATGGTAACAATAAAAGTGTTGAAGAATTAATATTAGCTATGGAGCATAAAATTGGTTGTATAGTGGTGGATAATTTTTATGAAATTGAGCTTTTAAAACAACTAACTGTTAAACTCAACCAAAAAGTGAAAGTTCTTCTGAGAGTGACTCCAGGGGTTGAAGCACATACCCATGATTATATTACGACTGGACAACAAGACTCAAAATTCGGATTCGATTTGATGAATGGACAAGCAGATAAAGCTTTCCAACAGGTTTATAAAGATGAATTTATTGAATTACTGGGATTGCACTGCCATATCGGGTCCCAAATTTTTGAAACAATCGGATTTAAAGTGGCAGCAGAGAAGCTTATTACTAAAATGATTGAGTGGGAAAACACCTTTAATTACGCTTGTACAGTGCTAAATTTAGGTGGAGGGTTTGGGATTAAATATACGGAGCAAGACACACCATTAGAACCGTCTATTTATGTGAAGGAAATGGTGATTGCAGTAAAAGATTTAGTTTCCAAAGCGAACCTAGATATGCCTGAAATATGGATTGAACCTGGTCGTTCGTTAGTAGGGGACGCGGGAACGTCACTTTACACGATCGGCTCGGAAAAAGAAGTGCCAGAAATACGAAACTATTTAGCGGTTGATGGCGGTATGTCTGATAATATTCGCCCAGCTTTATATGGAGCGGAGTACAGTGCAGCTATTGCTAACAAAATGGGAGAACTCAAGGAAGTGGAGTATACCATTGCTGGTAAATGCTGTGAATCTGGTGACAAGCTAATTGAACATATTACACTACCAAAAGCTTCACCAGGGGATATTTTGGCTGTTTTTTGTACAGGTGCATATGGTTATGCAATGGCAAGCAATTATAATCGCATAGCAAAACCCGCCGTTGTTTTTGTTGAAAACGGTCGTCACCAGTTGGCAGTGAAACGAGAAACTCTGGAAGACCTTGTTCGTCTTGACCTTCCCTTCACGTTAGAGAAAGGAAGAGGCTAAGTGAAAAACAAGAATGTTATTTTGTTTCTAATTATATTTATAGTTGGTATAGTATGGGGAGCATTGTATTGGTTCCTTATAGCACCAAATGTTAAACTATAGTTGGACAATTATCATAAAAGGTAGTAAAGTTCTTTTAAAGAAATTAAAAGAGGGTCTAAAACATGTTATGTCGTTATAAAAAAGCATATGAAAAAATTTCTATGGGGCTGTTGTCTTTCATGCCCAATGAAAAAGATTTGAAAAAATTGCTAGAAACAATTCATCAATATGAATCTAATCCAGATTGGCATTTATTTGTTTGGAAAAAGGATGAAGATGTAGTAGGAATTGTAGGAGTTCGTATGGAAGGCACTGAAGGTGTCATTCAGCATATTTCTGTGAATCCTTCTCATCGAGGTGAAGGTATTGGCAAAAATATGGTTCAAACACTGTCGAATATTTTACAAACCACCACTGTAAAACCAACAGAAGAAATAAAACCTTTCTTTGAAAAATGCAATGCAGATAAAGAAGAGAACTGACCTTAGTGGCCTTCTCTTCTTTTTTTCTGTTTTTCTCGTTCTTCAAGTATTTCAGAGCGATCTCTAAGCATATGTTTATGAATAAGAAAATTTCGATCTTCTTCTTTTACGAATGGTATCTCCTCAACCCGGGAAAGAAGCTCCTTGTTTTGGATGTCAATTTGAAATCCTAAAAATGGTTCCTGCCTTTGGATAGAATTATAGGCATTTGTAGCATCTTGGTATAATCGATGAAAATTAATAGTTTCAAAGAAGGGAGAGTGACTTGTTTCTTTCATTCGCTTAATACTGCCACCCATTGTTTTTAGTGCTCCTGAAAAATTCCCTCTACGCCAATGGTACATAGAAGTGGAAAGTAGGATAAGTGCAGCCAAAGAATGTACTTTTTGGCGAGGTGCAACTTCCTTCCAATAGTCTTCTAACAGCTCGTGGCATTCGAAATAATCGTTGATGTCATTAAATTCTTTTAAAAATTGAACAAAATTAGGATGGAATGTAGGGTGCATTACAATCACCTTTCCTCTATAATTATGATTAAAATTAATATTAGGTGGAGTTTTATGTCTTACGAAGTAAAAACAGAAGCATTTGAAGGTCCACTCGATTTATTATTACATTTAATAAATCGTTTGGAAATAGATATATATGATATTAAAATGGCCGAAATCACCACGCAATATATGGAACACATACATGCGATGCGTGTGCTGGAGTTAAATGAAGCAAGTGAATACTTAGTGATGGCCGCTACCTTGCTCTCTATTAAAAGTAAAATGCTTCTTCCGATTCATCAGGATGATCAACTGGAAGATGATTTTGATATTAATCTTGACGATCCTAGGGACGAGTTAGTTCTTAAATTAATAGAGTACAAGAAATACAAAGAAGCTGCTAGTAATTTGCAAGAGTTAGAAGAAACTCGAAATCTATTTTACACTAAGCCTCCTACGGATTTGAGTGGCTATCAAAGCAATCAGCAATTGGCCTTGTTTGATCTTGAAGTAAATGTTTACGATATGCTTGGTGCTTTCCAGAAGATGCTTCGGAGAAAACAGCTAAATGCTCCTCTCCATACTCGCGTAAGTAAACAAGAGGTCTCCATTCGAGAGTCGATGAATAATGTAATCTCTGCATTAAAAGAGCATAATGGAAGACTGTCATTTTATGAGCTTTTCCCTACTAGAGATAAAACAACAATTGTTACTACTTTCTTGGCAATATTAGAGCTTATGAAACGACAGGCGGTCAAGGTTGAGCAGAAGAAAAATTTTGAAGATTTATTTGTTCAACTAGGAAAGGAAATAGAAATATATGAAGAAATTGAAGAGTAAAATAGAAAGCCTCTTATTTGTTAGTGGAGAAGATGGCTTAACAAAGAAACAGCTTGCATTTTTAACGGAGGAAGATGAAGAAAATGTAAGAGAAGCTTTAGACTCGCTTATGATGGAATATGAAGATTCTGAGGAAAGAGGAATTCAACTTAAACAACTTGCTGGCACGTATCAATTAGTAACGAAGGAAGAAAACGTGGATTGTATTCAAAAGCTAGTTGAAAATCCTACTACTCAATCTCTATCTCAGGCATCTTTGGAGGTTTTGGCTATCATCGCATATAAGCAGCCTATTACAAGGGTAGAAATAGAGGATATAAGAGGAGTGAAATCAGAAAGACCGATACATACTTTATCTGCTAAAGGACTAGTTCAAGAAGTTGGACGTGCAGAAGGAACGGGTAGAGCTATCTTGTACGGCACCACACAGGAATTCCTACAGTACTTCGGTTTAAAAGATATAAGTGCATTGCCTCCTTTACCAGAAGATGTGGAAGTAGACGATATGGGAGACACCGATTTGTTTATGACCAAGTTTCAAGAGGCATTTGAAGGATAGAAATAAATGAAAAAGGAGTATTTTCCATTTACAAAAAAGCGTTTATACTAGTTTTGTTTTTTCTTTTAATAAATATTAGTAATGCCCATGCAACCTCATCCTCCTATGCTGTTATTGATGCTAAGACAGGAAGACTATTGCTTGGAAGTAATGCGGATGTAGAGTTGCCTATTGCAAGTCTTACAAAGGTTTGGACGGCTTTGACTGTGTTGGATAATGCCACACTTGACGAAGAGATCACAATTTCTTCTGTTGCTGCTGCCCAGGAGGGTTCCTCGCTCTATTTACAGCCTGGAGAGGTCTGGACAGTTAACTCCTTACTGCATGGTCTTATGCTTCAATCAGGAAATGATGCTGCATACGCTTTAGCAGAGCATACAGGAGGGTCATTAGAAGGTTTCGTTAAGCTGATGAACGAGAAGTTTGAATTAGCAGGGTTAGATCATTCTCACTTTACGAATCCGTCAGGTTTACACAATGACGATCATTACGCTTCTGCACATGACATGGCTAATATGTTCCGTTTAGCACTCCAAAATGAAGACTTTAAAAAAATCTCCTCCGCCAAAAATTTTGTGCCAGAGGAACGTTCGATCAAATGGAGAAATAAGCACAAACTAATGCACTTCAACGAGTACACCGTTGCCGGAAAAACTGGCTATACGAAGAGAGCAGGAAGAACCCTTGTCACTTATTTAAAAGATAAGGATAAGGAAGTTATAGTAGTGACATTGAACCACTCGAATGATTGGAATACTCATGTCTCCTTGGCTGAGCAAGTCTTTCAAAACTATGAGAATGTTAAGGTAGTGGAAAAAGGGAAATATCAGCTATTTCAAAAAGACGTGATAGAAGTAAAAAAAGACTATTATTTATTGTTGAATAAAGAGGAACAGGATCAGTTGAATAATGTTCTAATTATTCCTCGTAATAACAACGAGAAAAAGCCTTATTTGTGGAAAGTAATGATTGATAAAGATGTTGCACTAGAATTTAATGTGAAGAAAGTCAAATAATTTTGAGAAGACAGTTTTTCCAAAAGACTGTCTTCTTTTATTTTATGTAAAAGTGTGACATAATTCACTCATGTATGGAAAGAATGGACGAGGTGAATTACTTGGAAAGATTACAAAAAGTATTAGCACACGCAGGTGTTGCTTCTAGAAGAAAAGCTGAAGAGTTAATTTTGGAAGGAAAAGTAAAAGTAAACGGTAAAGTAGTGAAGGAATTAGGTACAAAAGTTTCTGACTCTGATACGGTGGAGGTTGAAGGAGTAAAGTTAGAGAAGGAACAAAAAAAATACTACTTACTTTATAAGCCAAGAGGAGTTATTTCTGCAGTAACGGATGACAAAGGTAGGAAAACCGTGACGGATTTATTGCCTCATGTTACAGAACGCCTATATCCAGTAGGAAGATTAGATTACGAAACGTCAGGAGTACTACTTTTAACAAATGACGGAGATTTCTCGTATGCGTTGACCCACCCTAAATTTAAAGTGGACAAAACCTATGTGGCGAGACTTAAAGGAATACCACTTAAGGAACAATTAAGACCTCTTGAGCGTGGAGTTGTCTTAGAAGACGGCAAGACCGCACCGGCAAGGGTAAAGCTTTTGTCTTCTGAAAAGAAAACGAATAAGTCGATTGTAGAAATCACTATCCATGAAGGAAAAAATCGTCAAGTACGACGCATGTTCGATGCAATTGGTTTTCCTGTGCAAAAACTAAAAAGAGAACGATTTGGCTTTCTAACTTTGCATGGTTTAAATGCAGGGGAGTGGAGAGAACTAACAACTCATGAGGTAAAACAGCTCAGAGTTCTTGCTGAAACAGGTAAAATAGGTAAATAACAATGAAAAGTTCACAAAGCCTTCATATGTCCTTCTCAATTTGGACATTAATTTTGATATAATATTGTCGGCAATGCATGGAATGGAGGAAATAAATTTGGCTCAATCCAAACAAAAACGTTTTTACATAAGAGCAGTTATTTTAGTAGTACTTACACTAGCAATTGTATTTACAATTTTCTCTAACGTGACTAAAGAAAAAAATGCAGTTTTACAAGTCGGCGATAAAGCACCGGATTTCCATGTGGTAGACACGAATGGAGAACAGCATAAGCTTTCTGATTACAAAGGACAAGGCATCTTTTTAAATTTCTGGGGAACTTGGTGTAAACCTTGTGCAAAGGAAATGCCTGCAATGGACAATCAGTACAATGTCTACAAAGATCAAGGTGTTCAGACTCTAGCTATTAATGTTGGAGAATCGGATTTAAAGGTAAATCGTTTTGCTAACCGTTATGGCTTAACATTTCCTATTGCAATCGATCAAAACAAAAGCTTGTTGGATTCCTATAATATTGATCCGCTACCAACAACCTTTTTGATTAGCCCGGAAGGTAAGATAGAAAAGATTATTAAAGGTGAGATGACCGAGCAAGATATTGCAAATTTCATGGAACAAATCAAACCTTCCTAAAGGAGTCTTTTAGATGGACAAGATAGTTTGTAAATGTGGGCACGTCAACCCTGCAGGTACAGAGCTTTGTGAAAGCTGTGGACGCCCTTTAAGTCAACAATCGAGAGAACAAAAGATTGTTGATATGAGATATGAAGGGTCTGCAAGACGTTCTCAAACCTATAACAAAACAATAATTGATAAAATCTGGAATTTCTTCTCTAGTGTAAAAGTCGGAATGTGGATTATCGTTGCTATCCTAATAGCTGCCGCTATAGGAACTATTCTGCCACAGGTTTTTTATGTTCCTGCAACGAGAGAAGAAGATATTGCAGCGTATTATGAGAGAGTGTATGGATGGTTTGGAACATTATATTATGAATTAGGACTTTCTGATCTTTATAGCTCCTGGTGGTTCCAAACGCTAGTGGGAATGCTAGGTATTTCTTTAGTCATTGCAAGTTTGGATAGAGTAATACCACTTTACAAATCTCTTAAAAAACAAAAAACAAAAAGACATATTAGCTTTTTGAAACGTCAGCGTGTATTCGGCGCAGCAGAAGTAGAAGCTCCTGTCGAATCTCTTGAGAAGGCGGAAGAAAAGCTTAAGTCAATGAAGTATAAGGTTAAACGAGAAGGAAATGCAATTCTTGCAGAAAAAGGTCGTTTTTCCAGATGGGGGCCTTACGTAAACCATTTAGGTTTAATACTTTTCCTGTTTGGTGTTATGCTACGTGCAATCCCAGGGTTTTATGTAGATGAAACTATGTGGATAAGAGAAGGAGAAACTCTTTACATACCACAAACAGATGGTTATTTCTTAGAGAGTAAGGATTTCATCTATGAAACATATACAAAAGAAGAGTCAGAAGAAGTTTTTGGTGAAGCACTTGATAGAGTGGGATCGATTGCTAAAAATTATCAAACGGATGTAGCTTTATATAAAGGGCCAGATGATGCAGTCGCTGGTCATCCCGAAGACTTAAAGTTAGTGAAGGAAGAGTCCATCCAGGTTAATGAACCTTTGAAATTTGATAATTTCTCTGTGTTCCAGATGGATTTCCGTCTTAATGAATTAAAGTCTATGACTTTCCATTTGGAGGACAAAGCTACTGGTACTGATCATGGTCAGTTTACGGTGGAGTTATCAAATCCACAAAGTATGTACGAGTTAAATGATGGTTATAAGGTAGAAATTGTAGACTACTACGCTAATTTTTCTGGTTTTGTAGATGGTGAACCTCAATCAGAGACTCCTGAGCCTAAGAATCCTGCATTTTTAGTGAAAATGTACAGCCCGGAATATCCAAAAGGTGAAACTAGTTTTGTCATGATTCAAAATACATTAGAACCTTTAGGGGAAACAGAATATAAAGTTAAATTTGAAAGTGTAGAAACTAGAGATATGTCAGGTCTTACAATTCGCAAAGATTTAACACTTCCTATTCTAATGCTTGGTGGACTTATCTTTATGATTGGTGTTGCACAAGGGTCTTATTGGAACCATAGACGTATTTGGCTTCAATATTTAGAGGATGGACAGATGGTAGTAGCTGCTCATACGAACAAAAACTGGATGAGCGTTAAGAAGGATATCGATGAGGTTTCGAAGATAACCAATATACCACCATACGAAGATCAGCAAGATTTAGATGCAAAACAAGAAAAAGAGGAAACAGAGGAAGGTGTAAAATAAAATGACAATGGTTTCTGTAAGTGAGACTTTATTGTTTGTAGCGTTTGTCGCTTATTTGGTTGCTACGTTTTTATTTGGTGGAGCAGTCAAATCTTCAAGTGCAGCAGCTACAAATTCATATAAACGATGGGGAAATTTAGCAATTATAGTGACGATTATTGGTTTTGTAGCTAACTTGGGTTATTTTATTACCCGTTGGATTGCTGCTGGACATGCACCAGTAAGTAACTTATTTGAATTTACTACAGCATTCGGAATGCTCGTAGTAGGAGCTTTTATACTTATTCACTTTATCTATAAAACTCCTGCTCTTGGTCTTTTTGCATTGCCTATAGCAGTGCTAATCATTGCCTATGCAAGCATGTTCCCAAAGGATATCACTCCATTAATCCCAGCTCTAAAAAGTCACTGGTTAACTATTCATGTTATTACAGCAGCACTTGGTGAAGCTATATTAGCAATCAGTGCAGTAGCGGGTTTAATATGGTTACTAAAAAATATCGACCTAACAAAACCGTCTAAGCAACGTTTTTGGATAGAAGCAACCATGTACCTTTTAGTTTTAGTTTTAGGTTTCGTTATTTCAACTGTTTCATTTTCTGCAGTAGATTATTCAGCAGAATATTCTTATATAGACAAAGAAGGAAATCCACATGATATAGAATATAACCTACCAGCACTATTTGGTATGAATGAATCAGAGGTTATTACTGATGGGGCTATGGAACCGCTAATTGAAGTTCCACCTTTAATTAATGGTAAGAAGTTAACGACTGTTGTATGGGCAGTCCTATTCGGTACAGTACTTTATGGATTACTTCGATTAATCTTACGTAAACGTATTGCTACAGTTTTACAGCCATTAGCTAAAAAAGCTAATTCTCAACTAATGGATGAAATCGGGTATCGCTCTGTATTAATTGGCTTTCCTGTATTCACATTAGGGGCTCTAATATTTGCAATGATATGGGCTCATGAAGCTTGGTCTCGTTTCTGGGGCTGGGATCCAAAAGAAGTTTGGGCTCTTATCACATGGTTATTCTATGCGGTATTCTTACATTTAAGATTGACAAAAGGATGGCAAGGTGAAAAATCTGCATGGTTGGCATTAATAGGTTTTATCATCATTATGTTTAACCTTATTGCTGTAAACTTAATCATTGCGGGTCTTCACTCATACGCATAAGTAAGTCAAAAGTAGTGTCAAAAAGCTCTACATTCAGCAGAATGTAGAGCTTTTCTTTTCTTTTATGTTAAGTAATTGTACAATATAGAATAGATGTAGATAGAAGGGTATGATATTTAAATGTCAGAAATGATAAAACTTTTAGTAGTAGATGATGAAGAACGTATCCGTCGTTTGTTGAAAATGTATTTAGAAAGAGAAGGGTATATGGTAGAGGAAGCTGAAAACGGAGAAGCTGCTCTTTTGCTCGCTTTAGAAAATGAATATAATTGTATTCTCCTAGATATTATGATGCCTGAAAAAGATGGTATAGAGGTTATTACAGAGCTTCGAGAACATAAAGACACACCAGTTATTCTTTTAACAGCTAAGGGCGAAGAAGCTAATCGTGTAGAAGGCTTTGAATTGGGAGCGGACGATTATATTGTAAAACCTTTTAGTCCAAGAGAGGTTGTTCTTAGAGTAAAGGCACTTCTGAAAAGATCAGCAGCATTTTCTCCATCACAGACAGTTTCCATTTCTAAGGATATTGTTGTATTTCCTCATTTAACCATTGACCATGATGCACATAGAGTCACTGCAGATGGTGAAGAAGTTAGCTTAACTCCAAAAGAATATGAATTGCTTTACTTCCTTGCTAAAGCGCCAGATAAAGTTTTTGATCGGGAACAGCTGTTAAAAGAAGTTTGGCATTACGATTTCTTTGGAGATTTACGTACAGTAGATACCCACGTAAAAAGATTACGTGAAAAATTAAATAGAGTTTCTGAAAAAGCTGCGAAAATGATTGTAACTGTTTGGGGAGTTGGCTATAAATTCGAGGTAGGAAATGAATAGGATTTGGAATAGTGTGGTCGGGAAGCTATGGGGAACCATATTGCTTCTCGTCTTATTTGTGTTGTTTATCGTTACAGTCCTAATGCTAGAATTTTTAGAAGACTTTCATACAGAACAAGCGGAAGAAATTCTTAGACAAGAAGCTGCTACTATAGGGAAAATTGTAGAACAGCATGAAAATCTAGAGAATTCCCTCTCCATTATTAGTGATATTTTAGGCTCGGAAACAAATACATTAATTGTAAGAAATGCAGATTCTGTATTCCTCTCCGTTCAAGAGGGTCTCAATAAAGAAGTTATCAATGATAAAATATTAGAAGACGAGCAGCTTTCCAAGATTTATACTTCGGATAAAACAATTATTAAGAAAATGCTAATGCCATCCATGACAGAAGAAAATCGAATGGAAAACTATATAATTTTGGCATCTCCTCTAGAAGCTGACGAACAGGTTCATGGAGCAGTTTTTATTTATCAAAGCTTAGAAGTTGTAAATAAAACCTCTAATAATACAACAAAAATTGTATTTCTGTCTGGATTTATAGCTCTGTTACTTACAACCTTGCTTACTTTCTTTCTTTCTTCTAAAATCACATCTCCCCTTCGATCGATGCGTGAGGCGGCTTTAGAGCTAGCAAAAGGAAACTTTGAAACGAAGGTACCTTATACGCAAAGAGACGAGATAGGGGAGCTTGGCTCTGCATTTAACAGAATGGGTAAGCAATTAAAGCATCATGTGGAGGTAATCAATCAGGAAAAGGAACAGCTTTCAAGTATTCTCACTTCTATGACAGATGCCGTAATTACGTTCAACAAAGAATTTCAAGTACAGGTTAGTAATCCACAGGCTGACCAACTGTTAAATAAATGGCATGAAGAAAATGACATTGCTAACAAATCAGATTTACCTGATGAACTTCAGCATCTTCTAGAGCATGTATTGCATTTAGAAGAAGAATTAGATGAGGAATTAGAAATAAGAGGATCATACTTCTCTGTGTCGATCAGCCTTCTTTATAGCAATGAATCTGTTCGTGGGGCAGTGGTCGTATTGCGCGACATGACTGAGCAACATAGATTAGACAAAATGCGTTCAGATTTCATCGCTAATGTTTCTCATGAGCTAAGAACACCTATTTCTATGCTGCAAGGATACAGTGAAGCCATTATCGATGAAATAGTCACGACAGAAGAAGACAAAAATGAAATGATTCGGGTTATTTATGATGAATCTAAACGTATGGGTAGACTTGTAACAGAGTTATTAGATTTAGCGAGACTTGAATCAGGTTATTTGAGCATACACAAAGAAAAAGCAGAAATTGTTTCGGCAATCGAAAGGATTACCCAAAAATTTGACCAAGCTGCGAAAGAAAGTAACGTTCGCTTAAAGTTTGATCACAATATACCTTCTGAGGAATTAATCGAAATTGAGATAGACGAAGATCGTATGGAACAGGTTTTAACGAACTTAATTGATAATGCTTTAAGACATACTCCGGAAGAAGGCTCTGTTTCCGTACTGTTAGAGAAATCCAAAAACCAAATCATTATAAAGGTATCAGATACTGGATTTGGTATACCTGCAGAGGATTTACCTTATATTTTTGAGCGGTTTTATAAAGCCGATAAAGCTAGAACTAGAGGGAAAGCTGGCACTGGCCTCGGCCTTGCTATTGCCAAAAATATAGTCGAAAGACACGAAGGTCACCTATCAGCAGAAAGCACAGTCGGGGTAGGCACAACATTTATTATTCAATTGCCATTAAGCTAATGTAACAAATCGGGAGATGAAACGACTAATTGAAAGAACGGGGGGAGCATTATGAATGACTCCGTTTTCCACCGCTTGTATGATACCTATCATCAAGACGTTTTTCAGTTTTTGATCTATCTAGTTAAAGATAGACAAACTGCGGAAGACTTGGTCCAGGAGGTTTATGTTCGTGTTCTAAGAGCTTACAGTAAATTTGAGGGAAAAAGCTCCGAGAAAACATGGTTATTTTCAATTGCAAAAAATGTAGCTATTGATCATTTTCGAAAGCATTCCGTTAGAAAGAAAAGAATGTTTGATGCTTTTGACTGGGAATCTACACAGCTTGCATCAAAAGACATGTTGCCGGAGGATTTTACTGTTTTAAATGATGAAATGAAAGCCTTGCTACTAGCTTTAGATACATGTACTGGAGATCAGAAAATGGTAGTCATTATGAGATATTTTCAAGAGCTGTCCATTGCTGAAACCGCACAAGTATTAAATTGGACAGAAGGTAAGGTAAAGACTACTCAGCATAGAGCTATTAAATCACTTCGAGAAAAATTATCTGATAAACAAAAGGAGGGTAATGTTTTACATGAGTAATCAAGAAGAAAAGAATAAAGCGATAGATGAGCTCTTACACAACATGCCCAAGTTCACAGATAATCGTTCGAAGGATGAAGTATACAATCGAGTGAAGTTAGAAATGGATTCTTCCGATTTAAATAAAGTCATACGAAATAATAAATGGTTTTCTAAATGGATGCCACTTTTAGTGTCTGTTGCTTCTGTTTTGTTGTTAACGTTCTTAATTTCTTCATACTTGGGTACAAGTAGTGAAAAATCTGCAATCCAGCAACAGGCTACAGACAAATCGGACATATTGAGAACGTTGGACGTTGCTCCTGCCTCTGAGGTAGAAACAACAGAGGGCGGAATGGAAGCCAAGGAAGATGCGGCTATAGAAAATTCAAATGATGTAGTCAATTCTTTAGCTGTCGAAAGTGAATTAGTGCCCGTTCAAGCCTTTAACAACGCTAGAACTGTATATGAAGATGATTTAAATGATGGAATTCCATTTCATTTTTCTGTAACAGAAGGGGCAGAAGCTTACCCAATCACAATAATTATACCTAAGGATAAAATAAACGAAGATTTTACTGACGGATTGCCAAATAGTCTTCAGTTATATGAAAAATATGCAAGCACTATAGATGAATCTGCTCTAGGGTTCGAGGAATATTTGCCCTTGCAAGGTAATTTAGTTTCAGATGGCGATACGCTTCAACACTATTTACCTAAAGGGCATGGTTATGATGCTGCTTCAGCTACTTCCGGAGTGTATACTGATACAATTCGTCATATTTTTAAGGACTTTTCCTTCCTAGAACGATTAAGTGAGGATGGCACAGCTATCAATTGGGACCAAGTAGGAGTAATAGGGAAAAAGGAATTGGCAAGCGGAAACAAAGAACGAATGTATTTTAAACACACAATGAATAGCGGACTGACATTCCTTGTTCCAAAGGATGCTAAGTTTGAGAATGCTTTTAAAGATATGCCAAAATCAGCAAATGATCTTTATACGACTGTAGTACCGAAAAATGTTAGTTATGAGGTATCAGAGGAAGACAACACGGTTGTAATAACATTTGACGAAGCATTAGATTTGGCAACATTGGAATATGAAGATTCTATTCTTATGATTGAAGCCTTTACTTTAACAGCTGCAAGCTTCGATAAAACAGTTCGTCTAGAAAATGTTGTACAGAAGCAATGGGATCGATTTGATTTGACAGCTACTTTACCAATCCCAATTGGCCCTAATGGGTACATGATGAACTACTGAATAATAAAGAGTCGACCTACTAATTAGTCGGTCGATTTTTTTATTGGGTTTTTTATTCGAAAAAAGTGTTTTATAACCGGATAGAAAAATTTATGACCGTTCGGACGAGTTTTATGACCGGATAGAAAAATTTATGACCGTTCGGACGAGAGTTATGACCGGATAGAAAAATTTATGACTGTTCGGACGAGTTTTATAACCGGATAGAAAAATTTATGACCGTTCGGACGAGATTTATGACCGGATAGAAAAATTTATGACCGTTCGGACGAGAGTTATGACCGGAAAGAAAAATTTACGACCGTTCGGACGAGATTTATGACCAGATAGAAAAATTTATGACCGTTCAGACGAGAGTTATGACCGGAAAGAAAAATTTATGACCGTTCGGACGAGAGTTATGACCGGATAGAAAAATTTATGACCGTTCAGACGAGAGTTATGACCGGATAGAAAAATTATGACCGTTCGGACGAGTTTTATAATCGGAAAGAGTTATTTATTACAGTTATATATTAAGGTGAACAAAAATCACTGTATTTTAATTTCATAAAAAAGATTCATCTGTTAATATACTTAAATCGAAACAGTTGTATTGCATATATTAATATAGTTTGATAAAATGATTGTAATTCGAGATAATCTTGAATGACAATAAAATATTGATTCATCTTCGGGGCAGGGTGAAATTCCCGATCGGCGGTATTAGAAGAGTTTTTTCTTGAGCCCGCGAGCCGTAAAAGGCAGGATTTGGTTAAATTCCAAAGCCGACAGTATAGTCTGGATGGGAGAAGGTGAAGGTGCAGTCGTTTTTCGTATGCTCTTATACGGATACGCTTATTTAAGTGTACCTTTTTCTCCTTTAAGCTTTATTTGCTTAAGGGATTTTTTGAGTATTGATAACGAACTGAACCTTTCTTCTTGTGGAGTGAATCGCAAAAGGAGAGAGGATTTATGGCAAAAAGTAAGACGCGAATGCTTATTGCAATCGCAATGCTAAGTAGTATTTCTTTCGTTTTAATGCTGCTTGCATTTCCGTTACCAGTTTTACCAGCTTATTTGAAAATTGACTTCAGTGATATCCCAGCGTTAATTGCTGCTATCACAATGGGGCCAGTTGCAGGAATCATTGTAGCTTTCATGAAAAACGTACTAGATTGGTTCTTTTCAGGAAGTCCCACAGGCGTTCCAGTCGGTCATATGGCTAACTTCGCAACTAGTATTTTGTTTTTGACACCTGTTTATGTCATTTATCGTAAAGTTTCTTCCTCTAAAGGGATTGCTTACGGCTTAGGCGTCGGGACAGTTTGTATGGCTCTTGGTATGAGCCTGTTAAATTATTACGTTTTCTTACCAATGTATTCGTACTTTTTAAACTTCCCAGCGGAAACAGGAACAGCTTTATTTAATTCTATCATTTACGGTATTTTACCGTTTAATCTGATAAAAGGTATTATAGTTACAATTGTTATGGTTGTTCTATTTAAACGATTGAAGCCTATACTAGACAAGGTGAGCGAGTCGTTTAAAGTTCCAAATATAAATTAAAGATATGTATGACTGCTGGCAAACTAGACAATTTCTAGTTTGTCTGCGGTTTTTATTTTTTTGTAGGTATAGCATTAACCTGCCACTTAAGTTTATAGAAATATAAAAAGCCAAGAAAAATGAGCTAGTCATCCTTCTTGGCATTAATATACTATTCAAATTTTAGAGCGTCGCCTTCAAATGATTCTTCAGCAACTTTAATGGAATCGGTAGGGCAGCCTTCAAATGCATCCTCCATGTCCTCCATCAGTTCCTCTGGAACTTCCGTTGTTCCCGTGTTATCATCTAAAATAACAAAGGCAATACCTTCATCGTCATAGTCATATATGTCTGGAGCAGCTGCTCCGCAAGCTCCGCATGCGATACACGTATCTTTATCTACTATAGTATATTTTGCCATTAGTATATTCTCTCCTTTAATTCTACTTATAAGAATTAGCTATCTTATTCATTCTAAAGCTGTTTACGTTTCTTTTCAACAAAAATACTTTCAAACTGTGAGGTATTTAAATTGTATTTTAGCCAACTATTACTAAATATTATTCAAAAATTTAATGGGGAACGGTCAGCAATGGCTTCCTTTTACTTATTAAAAGGGATAAAATCTGGACAAACCATTCAAGATGTCACTTATTTTAATCTACATCGTTTTTTCTCTATTTATCCGAAGTTAACACAAGAAGAATATAAGCAGCAGTTGTTTAAACTCCAACAAAACAACTGGATTGAAGAGGAAGATTCTCTACTAAGGATTAGTCATAAAGGTTTAAAACAGTTAACTGGATATACAGAACCTTTGTTTAATGGCTGGGAGCTAAGGGGAAATGAAAAATTGTTCTGGTCAAGATTAGAATTAGTAGTCCAAACACTATCTTATTTTAATAAAAATGAAACTAGATTTATTCCCAATCAAAAAGATTATTCGGTTCACCAGTTTGTGAAAGATTACTTACGAGGGAGAGACTATAAATCATCAACATTTCAAAAGGACTTTAAAAGTCAGTTAGAGCATTTACTTCAAATTGCTGAGTTACAGGAAATACATCGTATACTATTAGTCTATCGAATGAGCGGTTATCACATTAGTGGGCTCACATGGGAGCAATTAGCACTGGAGTGTGGAGAATCTATTATAGATATGAAGCTTCAATTTGTAGAAGCGTTGCATATTGTCTTAGATAACATCAATCAAGAAAGTCATCCAGATTTAATAGGTTTAACAAAAGAGATTTTTGTACATAGTCCTTTAACACAATCCGCTTTAAAGACCGAACAGCTTTTAAAGGAAGGTTACTCTATCCAAGATATCGCTGCCCTAAGATCTTTAAAAGCAAATACAATCGAAGATCACTTAATAGAAATAGCAGCAGCTGATCGAAGTTTATCATTGACATCATTTATATTGAACGACCAAATAAAAAAAGTGCTAGAATTCTCCAATAAACATCAAACCAAAAAATTGAGGTTAATTCGCGAGAACATACCTGAGTTAAGCTATTTTCAAATTAGACTGGCTTTAGCTAAAGGGGAGAAAGAAAATGGATGAACTTCAACACATTCTTCAAACAAGGTTTGGATATAAAGATTTTAGAGAAGGACAGAAGGAAATAATCGAAAAAGTCCTAGCTGGAGAGGATGTAGTAGCTATTTTGCCCACTGGGATGGGTAAATCGTTGCTGTTCCAGCTACCAGCATATTTAAAGAATGGAGCGGTGCTAATAGTATCCCCTTTGCTTTCTTTAATGCAGGACCAGGTAGAGCAGTTAAAAATGATGGGAGAAAAAAGAGTAGTGGCCATCAATTCATTTTTATCCTTCGAGCAAAGAGAAAAGGCGTTATCTGGTTTACAAAATTATAAATTTATTTTTACATCACCTGAAATGTTACAGAATGAGCGTTTTCAAAGAAGGTTAGCTAGTTTAAATTTAGCTTTTATAGTTGCTGATGAAGCGCATTGTATTTCCCAGTGGGGATTTGATTTCCGACCTGATTATTTAAGGATCTCTGAGTCGCTTAAATCGTTAAGAAAGGCAAATGTGCTAGCCTTAACTGCTACAGCCACAAAGGAAGTTGTAAAAGATATAAAAACTACCTTGTTAATGGAACAGCCATTTGAATATATTCATTCCTTGGATCGTCCTTATATTGCTTACGAAGCACATGAGGTGGAGAGCCAAAAAGAAAAGGTAGAATGGATATTAAATAGGATTACTAGCACTACTGGACCTGGTATATTATATAGTCAGTCGAGGAAAAAAACTGAATTTTATACAGAAGAGTTACAAAAAAAGGGCATCAGAGTCGCTTATTATCATTCTAAAATGGATCAAGATGACCGTATTCTCATTCAGCAACAGTTCCAACAAGGCCATTTAGATTGGATTTGTGCTACGAATGCTTTTGGAATGGGTATACATAAGGATAATATTAGACAAATTATACATGATCATATACCAACCTCCGTTGCCAATTATATGCAAGAGGTTGGACGGGCAGGTAGAGACGGAAAACAGTCCATTGCCTCCATTCTTTATATGTTATCCGATGTAGAACAAGCTTATTTTGTTGCGATGCAGGATTTTCCCGACGAACAGGATATTATCCTTGCATATCAGACCAATGAAAATCAGGTGCAGTTATCTGAAACAACGGAAAGAATTTTAGATTATTGGAAAATGGTATTGTCAACAGAGGAAACTATAGAACTGTTTAAGAATATTCGACAAAAAAAATGGATAGAAATTCAAAGCTTGTACACGCTATTACAAAATGAGAATTGTATTAGGGAACAGGTAATTGCCTATTTCGATCAAAAGCTGATAGACAAGCCTTTAAATTGCTGTTCAAAATGTTCTTTAAATCTTCAAGAGTTATTTCATTTACACGATAAACCCCTTATCCATGCTACAGTATTAGATTGGAAAAGTAGATTAGGCAGTATCCTATAATACTTAACAACATTTACATTTTCAACAAAATTCGTCATAATAGTAGTAGATAAGTGGAAGAATGGAGTTTGACTAATATGAGTAAAGATGATTATCAAAAAAAGATTGACGAACATAGACAGTCCATTGGTGTAGAGAGTGAAGCAACTGAATTGAGAAGAAGTAGAAGAAATCCACCAGGTAAAAAGAAAAAGAAAAAGAATATACTCATCCCATCCTTGTTTTTTATATTTATCTTATTGCCTGCAAGTGTTTTGATTTATGTACAATTTTTTTATCAACCAGAAAGCGAAGCCTCAACTGAAGACGAAGGAATCATACAGGTTGTTACTAAGCCAATTTCGAATTTGAACAGCAGCAGTGAAGAAGAGGAAGAAAAAGAAGAGGCAAACGAAACGGAAGAAAATCAAACTTCAGAAGCAGAGAAGCCTGAAGATACAACAGAAGTGCCTCAATCAACTCCAGCCCCTCCGGCAGTTGAACCTAAAGAAAAGGAGGAGGCAGCAACACCAGCACCAACTCAGCCTAAAAAAGAAACTGTACAAGAACCAAAAAAAGACGCGAAAACTCATATAGTTAAGGGTAATGAAACATTATATCGAATCGCGATGAACTACTACAATAATCCAGAAGCAGTCGAAAAGATAAAAGCTGCAAATGGACTAGCTTCCAATGAAATTTATGAAGGACAAAAATTAATTCTGCCATAATCACAAGTTGGAAGGATAAATTCACTTTTTATAGAATATATAGGTATAGACCGTTTTGGAAAGAGGTGTTTGTATGTTTGTAAAAAGTGTAATGATACCAAAGGAAAAATGCTTAACTATTAAAGGCAATGCTTCAGTTTTGGACGCTTTAAATGAACTAGAGGCAAAGGATATTGATGCATTACCAATTATTGAGGATGGAAAGTATAAGGGGATGTTTAACAAGTACCTTTTATACAAGGCGTTCTTTTATAGCAACACAGATAAAGATACTTTTTTGAAACAAACAAAGGTATCTGATGTTGTAACAAGGGAAGATACATTTGTTCAAACTAGTGATGTGTTTGAACAGGCTTTTATGAAGCTATATGATTTTCCAATTTTAGCAGTAGTAGAAGATGAGAAGTTCTTAGGCATAGTCACACGCTATGACACAATTCATCAGTTTAAAAGTGCATTTGGTATGAATACAAAGGGCACTCGAATTGCCTTTACTTCTGTAGAATCTGAAGGAAGAATTCTGAAAATGTCCGACATTTTGCATAAGTATCACACTTCTGTAATTTCGCTAGTAACATTTGATGAAACTGACAAGCTAGTGCGCCGAATAGTTCTTAAAATTGACAATGAGCAAAAATTAGATCGAATTATTCAAGACTTAGAAAAGTCAGGTTTTCGAGTGTTACATATTGATAAAGATGAGTAATATAATCAATATAACGAATGGTTTAAGGACAGGGATAAAATCCCTGTCTTTTTGCTGGAAAGATAATATAGTCATGCTGAAGCTATAGCTGATACCTCTCGTGTTTCCCCATTTGCTTTTCGGGGTAGATATAGGCGCTTGTGCTTTTTTTATAATGGTTAGGGGGGATTTAATGTTGTATATAGTAATAACAGTTTTGGTATTTTGCTTGCTTCTTTTCACATATATGCTCTTTTTAGCATTTCAAACGAATGTCAAAGAACATAGTCTCTGTGTAAAAGAAATACCTAAAGGAGAGCAATTCCATATATTTTTTATATCTGACATTCACCGTCGGAAAATTAAAGATGAACTCATCCACAGTATTATCGGAAAGGTGGATGTAGTAGTTATTGGTGGAGACCTCACGGAAAAAGGAGTACCATTGAATCGGACAGAATTCAATTTAAAGCAATTAAAAAAGCTTGGCCCTGTTTTTTATGTTTATGGTAATAACGACCGAGAAGTCGGAGAAAGTAACTTATTAACTTTGTTCGAATCCCTTGATATTCATATTTTGAACAATAGTTCTGTAGTTCTTTCTAATCTAAATCCTTCCTTGCGATTAGTAGGTATTAATGATGGCTTTGTCGGAAAAGTAAATATAGCAGAAGCCTTCGAGGATGTAAAAGAAGAGGATATCTTAATTTTTGTAACACATGCACCAGCATTCTTTCATGCGGCTCAAAAAATAAGTAACCCACGATTAATGTTGGCTGGACATTTACATGGCGGTCAAATTCGTATTGGTCCTTTAGGGATATATGAAAAGGGTAGTTTTAGATTGAAGGAAAATAAAGCAGAGTTAATAAGCAATGGGTTTGGTACTACAGGCGTACCGCTGCGCCTTGGTGCTAAACCAGAATGCCATATCATTACTCTTAAAGGTTGTAAATGATTAGTAAAAAGTAAGAAAGGAAGTTTTGTACTTGGAACAAATTATTGATGTAGTAGTAGTTGGAGGAGGACCTTGTGGAATTTCTGCAGCAATTTCCACACAAGAGTTAGGATTAAAAACGCTCATTATAGAAAAGGGTAACATTGTAAATGCGATATATAATTATCCAACCCATCAAACTTTCTTTAGTACCAGTGAAAAGCTTGCCATTGGAAATGTACCGTTTATCGTAGAGGAAAGAAAACCAAAAAGAAATCAAGCCTTGGTTTATTATCGCGAAGTAGTAAAACGTAAAAATATTCAAGTTAATAAATATGAGCATGTAAAAAATGTGGAAAAAGCTTCGAATCATTTTGTCATTACAACTTCTAAGGGCTCTTATAAAGCGAAAAATGTTATTATCGCTACGGGATATTATGATCATCCAAATTATATGGGTATTCCTGGAGAAAAACTGCCAAAAGTATTCCATTATTTTAAGGAAGGGCACCCTTACTTTGCCCAAAATGTTTTGGTGATAGGGGGCAAAAACTCAGCTATCGATGCTGCACTTGAACTCAATAAGGCGGGCGCGCATGTGACAGTAGTGTACCGTCAAGGGCAATATTCACAAAGTATTAAGCCTTGGGTTCTACCAGAATTTGAAGGCTGTGTACGTAATAATGAAGTAAATATGCACTTCAATACGGAAGTTATGGCTATAAATGATGATAGTGTAACTTTAAAGGGTCCCGACGGTGAATTTACGATTGAAAACGACTTTGTTTTCGCTATGACAGGTTATCATCCAGATCATTCATTTATAGAAAAGATGGGTGTAGCAATAGATGCCACTACCGGTAAACCCTTTCACAATCCGGATACGATGGAGACTAATGTAGAGGGGATTTTTATAGCAGGAGTAATCGCTGCGGGCAATAATGCAAATGAAATTTTTATAGAAAACGGTCGATTTCATGGAGAACAAATTGCTACAGAAATAAAGAGAAAAGCTTTGTAAGAAAGTGCGCATGTGAATAAACAAACATCCTGTTAAAACTGTCTTCTTCTATAAAGGAGTTTCTAAATGATTGAAATTATTACCGATGTACATAATCTGGAAGGTACTTGTTATATAGAGATATTACCTGATATATATAAAGGGGAATGCTGGAATACTTCTTCTATTTATTTCACAGAAGAGAACTTTAGCTATATGCTGCCCGTCTTCGAGAAGTGCTGTAAAGAATTTGATTATTACGCATTCAATGAAATTGATATAGATACGTGGAAAGTGATTTCTTTCGAATTAGAACAACTAAAAATATTTTTAACTGAAAAACCTATTAAAATTAGCTTGAAAGAAGTATTGGGTTTTCCATTTGTTTATTCCGAAAAAGAATTTATGGAAAACTATGATACAAATAGTGCGCAACTTATTACAATGATTACTCAATTTCAATTATGGATACAGAAAAAAAGTTTAGTAACAAGTTTTATCTCTGTTTTAGGTATATAAATAAAAGAACATATTATTTAACAAAAAGAAGAAAGCAAAATAGCTTTCTTCTTTTTGTTAAAAACTATAGCTATTTCTCTTGTCTACTAAATATACTATGTAGAGCTTGCTCAGGGTTCAGATGGTTTAAGGCGATCAGGAGAGCTAGTCGAGCTTTTTGCCCGTTTAGACCTTGAGCGAAAATCACCCCACGCTCCTTCAATCCTTTTCCTCCACCTACATATCCATATACGTCCTGCGCAATGCCATTAAAGCATCTTGACACTAAAACAATGGGTATATTCTTTTCTAAAATATCATGGATAACGGGTACTAAGCTTGGTGGAACATTACCTTGACCCAATCCCTCTAGAACAATACCATCAAACCCTAAGTTAACCGATGCCTCAAGAAGATCAGGCTCCATTCCTGCATATACCTTAAACAGAGCAACCCTTTTGTTAATTTGTTGAATCGGAAATATTGGTTGATGATTAGGTGAATGATGAAAATACACAATAGACTTAGAGATAAATCCTATAGGTCCATACTGAGGACTCTGAAATGTACTTACATTGCTAGCATGTGTTTTCGTTACGTTCTCGGCTGTATGTATTTCGTCATTTAATACTACTAATACGCCTTTACCTTGTGCATCATCTGATGAAGCTACTTGTATAGCAGCTACTAAATTGTATAAACCATCCGATCCTATTTCGTTTGCCGATCTCATAGCTCCAGTAAGTACGATGGGAATAGTGGTTCCAATGGTCAAATCTAAAAAATAGGCCGTTTCCTCTAATGTATCGGTTCCGTGTGTAATAACTACTCCATCAATATTTCCTTCTTGAATGTATTGATCAATTAATTGTTTAAGTCGTAACATTTCAAAAGGGGTAATATGTGGTGATGGGAGATTAAAGATTTCAGTTTCTATAATATTTGCAAAGCCCTTTAGTTTTTCTGCCTCCACCATAAGTGGATTTTTTTCGGACGGCATCACAGCACCTGTATCTACATTTACTTGCATTGAAATAGTACCGCCTGTATGGATGAGTAAAATTGTTTTCAAATATATAACCTCCAATTTTTTTACAAAATGATTAGAAATTATTGTATACTATTATTAGTAATATGGAAGGAGTAAGAAAATGTTCGTACTACTTTCCTGTGCAATAGCACCGGCTCTTGCGCTTTTAAGTTATTTCTATCTTCGAAAAGAAATTTCGAAAGAACCTTCAAGACTCTTGTTACATACTTTTATTTATGGTGCTATATTAACATTTCCAATTATGTTTATTCAGCACGTTCTAACTGAGGAGCATTTGTTTGATACTCTATTTTTACGCAATGTTTTAGTGACAAGCGCTTTAGAGGAATTTTTTAAATGGTTGATTTTAATGGTAGCCTTATACAACCACATAGACTTTGATGATCCATATGACGGAATTCTATACGGAGCAAGTGTTTCTCTTGGATTTGCCACGGTAGAGAATATCCTTTACCTCTTAAACTTCGGAATGGACGAAGCTTTTTTAAGAGCATTACTTCCCGTTTCGAGTCATGCATTATTTGGGGTTGTCATGGGATTTTATATTGGAAGAGCTAAATTTACTTCTACCAAAAAAATAAAATATGAGGTTTTTTATGCATTAGCTGCCCCATTGTTTCTACACATAATTTATAATAGCATACTAACCTTCACAGGGTTAGAAATATTGTTAATGGTACCGTTTATGCTGTTTTTATGGATTTTTGGCCTGTCGAAAGTAAAGCAGGCACATATCTTATCACGTAGAACAAGATTTGAAAAGCACGAATATTTTATAAGGGAAGATACAAATTAGTTCATATCACAATGATTCACTAACAAAACTTTGGTGGAATAAATTTATATCAACAAGATGGATCTTGACTATTAGTCATGATCCATTTTTATTTTAGGGATATTAGCGTTGTGTGAATGTGAGGATTTTTGAGAAACTGATAGAATTTTTAATCAGTTATCCATCATCAATATCATTACTACTAAAATTGGAGATAAATTTTAATATAAAAAAGTCCAATTTCTTAATTTAAAATTTAGAAATTGGACTTTTTTAGTTACTCAAGAATTCATAGAATGCGCCTGTTGTAAATGAAAATCATCGATTAAGAAGTAAGCAAATACAATAAAACTATAAACTCCGAATATAAGATAATTTATCTCTTACTAAAAGACTCCTTTTTAAAAGTTAATATGTATAAACTAATCCAGTTTATCCAAGCTAGTTAAAAAGGAGAGATGTCATATGAAACAGATTAAATACATCCTAATTGGCTTAATATTTTGTACAGCCAGTTATATGTTGTTAACTAAAGAACAAACAACTCAAGCATTCTCCGAACAAATAGTTCAGCGGGGAGCATATGGGGACGATGTAATCGAATTACAAGCCAGATTACAGTATATAGGCTACTATACCGGTGAAATTGACGGCAAGTTTGGTTATGGAACTTACTGGGCGCTTCGAAACTTTCAAGAGAAGTATGGATTACCGGTCGATGGAATGCTTGGGGAGAGTACTAAATCGAAATTAGTGAAAGCGTCAAAATTTGACAAAGCATATGTACATGAACAAATTAACAAAGGCAAAAGCTTTACTTATTATGGTAACGAGAGTCTAGATAATCAAGTCAAAAATGAAAAACCAGATAGTACTAATATGCAGTTACCACCTGAATATAGTGAAAGGGATTTAAAGCTAATCGCTAACGCAGTTTATGGAGAAGCACGAGGGGAGCCTTATGAAGGGCAAGTTGCAGTAGCTGCAGTAATTCTCAACAGGATAGAGCACCCCGACTTCCCTAATACTGTTAGTGAAGTTATTTTCCAACCATTAGCTTTCACAGCAGTTGCAGATGGGCAAATTTGGTTAGAACCAAATGAACGTGCTAAAGAGGCAGTGTTAGACGCATTAAATGGATGGGATCCATCTGAAAATGCCATCTATTATTTCAACCCAGACACAGCAACTAGTCAATGGATTTGGTCAAGACCGCATATCAAAAAAATCGGACAGCATATTTTTTGCTCATAAGGAGACCATATGAAAAAATTTGGATGGGTAATAGTTATAGCTGCTTTAGCCATATTTGTTGTTTACCATTTTAATGTGCAGGAGCAAAATACAAACCTTAAAAATGCTCTAGCAAGTCAATATTCTAATCAGTTAAACTCTGCTTCAGAAAAGCTCACAGAGTTAAGCGATTCAATCGATGAGACATTAATATTCAAGGATGAAGCATCATTAGATCGTCCGCTACAGGACGTTTGGAGACTTTCTTCCGATATCAGAGCTTCCATCTCAGCATTGCCTATAGACCAAGAGACTTCATCTGGATGGATGAACTATTTAACTCGAATTGGTAATGGAGCAGCTCAAGTACGAGCTGGTAAAGTACCGATTGAAGAGTGGCAAACCAACATGGTAGACGCCCGTGGGAATTTGAGAAGTTTATCAGATCAGTGGGCATTTACCAATCGAGATGATGGAAATAAGGACTATATAGTAACTTCATTTGTCCAAAATAAATTAAGTAAGGAAAGTCAAAAAAATTGGAAATCGCTTGGTGCTTCGGTTAAAGCCTATACAGAAAGTGATTTTCCGATGACAGCGAGTGAAACCGATCAACAAAAGAAAAAGGATTTACAGCATATTTCGGACGAGCCAGTAAGCGTTGAAGATGTAAAAGAAAAATTCGCTAAATTCTTCCCAGAGTTAGCTGATGCAAAAATACATGTTACAGAAAGCGGAAAGGATGCTCCTTATCCTTTTTATCATATTGAATTTCATAAAGGCATTCGTATAGGTTATGCGGATTTCACTAAAAAAGGAGGCCATCTTTTATCTTTCTTAATGGAAAGACCTTTCGATAAAAATTCAATCGATACGGAAAGTATGAAGGAAAAAGCTTTAGCTCAAATGAAGAGGCTTGGATTCGAGGATACTGAGTTGATAGAATTCAGAGAAAATACAATTGCTTGGCATTTAGCATTTGCTCGTAAGGATGCCGAAAATAATGCTATTGTTTATGCGGATGGTGTTCATCTCAAAATAGCTAAAGATAATGGGGAGCTATTAGGTTTAAATGCAATGGAATATATTCAAGAGGAAAAAATAGGTAGTCAAAAAATAGTGCCATTAGACTATAAAGAAATTTTTGCTGATGATTTAAAAATCGAAGAAGAGAAGATGGCATATGTAGAAAATGATGAATTACAGCAACGACTTGCTTACGAATTATTGACTAGAAGCGATAAGATAGGAACTTATAAAGTCTATATCGACGCGGAAACTCACGAGATTCTCCAATCGGAGAAACTGCCTTAAAATAATATATAGAAAAATCCCTCTTTAAGTGTCATAATTAAGTCATTATTACAATTAAAGAGGGTAAAAATTATGCAAATAAAACTAGGTACTAATTTAACACTTGAGCCAACATTCACAGACAAATCCGAAAAATACCGGTGTAAAGTAGTAGATATGGATGATCAGTTTATATATATCGATTATCCTATTGATACAGTTACAAATAAGACAATCGTATTGATAGAGGGTACTCAACTAAGAGCTACATTTATAGAGGAGGCTAAATCAGTATATGCCTTCCCTACAGAGGTGCTAGGTAGAAAGTTGGGGCAAATTCCGATGATAAGACTTCCTTATCCTGAATCCTCTGATTTCATGAAAATTCAACGTCGAAATTTTGTTAGGGTTGTTTCTCCCATAGATATCGCAGTTGAATTTGGAGATGAAAAATACCAATTTGTAACTGATGATATTAGTGCTGGTGGTGTAGCAATTATCATTCCCTTTGACGTGAAATTTAATGCAAATGATGAAGTTTCTCTTATTATTCCCCTACCTTTTAATAATGGAGAAATGAGATACGTTTTTACAACTGCTTTAGTTGTACGTATTTGGGAAAAGGAATCTGTAAAGATTGCATCCCTTCAATTTACCAATACAGATGATTTAGACAAGCAACAAATCGTACGGTTTTGCTTTGAAAGACAGTTGTTATTACGGAAAAAAGGACTAAATTAAAAGTCTGTATTTACAGGCTTTTTTTTTTTGAATCGTAATATGATAAAATATATGCGTATAGAGTGGAGGATAAATTAATGAAACAAATTCAAATTGCAATAGACGGCCCAGCAGCTGCTGGTAAAAGTACAATAGCAAAACAAACAGCTGAATTATTAGGGTATACATATGTAGATACTGGAGCAATGTATCGCGCTATTACGTATAAAGCGCTTGGACTTAACATAGATTTGCAAGATGGGACTAAGCTAACAGAGCTACTGAAAGAAACCTCTATTGAACTTAAGCCTTCTCCAAAGGGACAACTAGTATTCCTAGATCAAGTAGAAGTAACCGAAGAAATACGTTCTAAAGAGGTAACTGCCAACGTTTCCGTCGTAGCTGCTCATGCAAATCTACGGGAAGAAATGGTAAAGAGACAGATAGAAATGGGCAAGCATGGCGGAGTTGTTATGGATGGCCGTGATATAGGAACTCACGTACTGACTAACGCAGAACTTAAAATTTTCATGTCTGCAAGTGTGGAGGAACGAGCAAACAGAAGATTTTTAGAAAATCAAAAAAGAGGAATTCATACAAACCTAGAAGAATTAATGCATGACATAGCTTTAAGAGATAAATTAGACAGCGAAAGGGAAGCATCTCCTTTAGTAAAAGCGAAGGATGCTATTTTCATTGATACTACATCTCTTACTATTAAGGAAGTCTCTAATAAGATTATGCAGCTAGCACAAGAAAGGATGGTATGATTGGAGCTATATTCCTTTGCAAAAACAGTCGTTTTTGCAGTCTTAAAACCGATTTATCGATTTGAAGTGATAGGGTCTGAAAATTTTCCTAAAGAGGGCGGAATCTTGCTTTGTTCTAACCATATAGAAAATCTAGATCCTCCTGTTGTTGGAATCAATGCTCCACGGCCAGTCAATTTTATGGCGAAAGAGGAGCTTTTTAAAATACCTATACTAAAAAGCATACTACCTGGAGTAAGAGCTTTCCCGGTAAAAAGAGGGATGAGCGATCGTGATGCCTTACGTAAAGCGTTAAAGCTTTTAAAAGAGGGAGAGGTTGTTGGACTATTTCCTGAAGGGACAAGAAGTAAAGACGGAAAACTTGGAAAAGGCTTTGCTGGTGCAGGTTTTTTTGCATTGAGAGGAAACGCAAATGTAGTGCCATGTGCCATAATAGGACCCTATAAACCTTTTAAACGTTTAAAAATAGTGTTTGGTGAAGTAATTGATATGGAACCATATAGAGAGAGAAGAGCCTCTGCTGAAGAAGTAACTGAAGTAATAATGGAACAAATTGCTAAGCTAATAGAGCAATATAAAACTAACTGAAATATAAATTTCTATTATAAAAGTGCTTCTTTTTGTATTTCTGTGAAAGTTCGCATAAAATAGAGAAGAGACGTTGTGAAGGAGGAATATCATATGTCAGAAGAAATGAACTTAAACACGCAAGAGTTTAAAGAAGGAGATCTGGTAAAAGCGACGGTTGCACAGGTAGATGAAAAATCTGTGATCGTATCAATTGAAGGTGCACCTTTCGATGGTATAGTTCCAATTAGCGAGCTATCTAGCCTGCATATTGAAAAAGCATCCGACTCCGTTTCCATCGGTGATGAACTAGAACTTATGATTACAAAAGTAGAAGAATCAAACTATGTTCTTTCTAAAAGAAAAGTTGATGCTGAAAAAGCATGGGAAACTTTAGAAAAACAGTTCCAAACCGGAGAAATTATTGAAACAGAAGTTAAAGAGGTTGTAAAAGGTGGACTAGTAGTAGATTTAGGAGTGCGTGGATTCATACCTGCTTCCCTAATTGAAGATTACTTTGTTGAATCCTTTGAAGACTATAAAGGACGAGTTTTAACCTTTAAAATTGTAGAACTTGAAAAAGACAAAAACCGATTAATCCTTTCTCATAAAGCGGTAGTAGAGGACGAAAAGTCGGTAAATAAAAATAAAACACTTGATGCTATAAATCCCGGTGACGTTGTTCCAGGAACAGTGCAAAGATTAGCTTCCTTTGGTGCATTTGTAGATATTGGAGGAGTAGATGGACTTGTTCATATCTCTCAAATATCTCATGAGCACTTAGACAATGTGTCGGACGTGTTAACTGAAGGACAAGAAGTTAAAGTAAAAGTTTTATCTATAGATCGTGATTCGGAAAGAATTTCATTGTCTATTAAAGATACTTTACCTGGCCCTTGGTCTGATTTAGAAGAAAAGGCCTCAAAAGGTTCTGTTTTAACAGGAAAGGTTAGACGTTTAGTTTCTTACGGAGCTTTTGTCGAAGTTTTCCCTGGGGTTGAGGGATTGGTTCACATTTCACAAATTGCTCACCAGCACATAGGTACTCCTCAAGAAGTACTTAAAGAAGGGCAAGAAGTACAGGTGAAGGTGTTAGATGTAAACAGCAAAGAAAAACGTTTGTCACTAAGCATTAAAGAGCTAGTGGAGAACGAAGATAGTTTCAACTTAGCTGATTATCAAATGCCAGAGGAATCCAAGGGCTTCTCTATTAGCGATGTTCTAGGCGACCGCTTAAAGGACTTCACTAACAAATAAGAATAGCTTTTTTTCGTCATAATATGTAACTTATTCAAGCAGGTGACTTCAATAAAGTCGCCTGCTTTTATTATTTTGTTGTATAATACAACTTAGACGAAGTTTGGAAGGATGTAATAGTAATGACAAAACCAGTAGTAGCAATCGTTGGTAGGCCTAATGTAGGTAAATCGACCATATTTAATCGCATTGTAGGAGAACGTGTATCTATCGTGGAGGACATTCCAGGAGTAACACGAGATCGTATATATAGCTCGGCTGATTGGCTTACCCATGAATTCAATATAATCGATACAGGTGGTATCGAATTAAGCGATGAACCATTTTTAGAACAAATTAAACAACAGGCTGAAATTGCAATGGAAGAAGCGGATGTGATTATCTTCTTAACAAATGGTAGAGAAGGAGTCACGGCAGCTGATGAATACGTTGCTAAAATACTTTACAAAACGAAGAAACCTGTTGTGCTAGCAGTAAACAAAATCGACAATCCAGATATGCGTGAAATGCTTTATGACTTTTATACTTTAGGATTAGGCGAACCATTTCCGATTTCCGGTTCTCATGGCTTGGGTCTAGGAGATTTATTGGATGAGGTAGCGAAAAACTTTCCTGATATAGAAGAGCAGGAATATGGTGAGGAAGTTATTAAGTTCTCCCTAATTGGTCGCCCAAATGTAGGGAAATCATCTTTAATCAATGCGTTTTTAGGTCATGAGCGTGTTATTGTTAGTGATATAGCGGGTACAACAAGAGATGCTATTGATACAGAGTACTCTTTTGATGGACAAGATTATGTGATGATCGATACTGCGGGTATGCGCAAAAAAGGGAAAGTGTATGAAACTACTGAGAAATATTCCGTTCTAAGGGCATTAAAAGCAATTGAACGTTCGGATGTCGTCTTAGTTGTTCTAAATGCAGAAGAAGGTATTCAGGAACAAGACAAGAAGATTGCAGGCTATGCTCATGAAGGTGGTAAAGCTGTAATAATTGTTATGAATAAATGGGATGCAATTGAAAAAAATGACAAAACGATGAATGAAATGACAAAATCAATTCGTGAGCATTTCCAATTTTTAGATTATGCCCCAATAGTATTTGTTTCGGCTAAAACAAAACAACGTGTTCACGCACTTTTCCCTGTCATCAATCAAGTAAGCGAAAATCATGCGATGCGTGTACAATCTTCTATCTTAAATGAAGTGATCGAAGATTCAGTTGCTAGAAACCCTGCTCCTACAGATAAGGGTAAAAGATTACGTATTTATTATGCGACACAAGTGGCTATCAAACCACCTACATTTGTTGTATTTGTAAATGAACCTGAGTTAATGCATTTCTCTTATGAAAGATTTTTAGAAAACCGTATTCGTGAATCATTTGATTTTGAAGGTACGCCTATTAAAATTATTACTCGAGCTAGAACTTAAAATAGCATAAAGGGGGATTAAAAATGGCGAATATTACAGTGCTTGGAGCTGGTAGCTGGGGAACGGCTCTTGGAATGGTTCTTGCGCATAATAACCATGATTGTCTTCTTTGGTCACACAGAGAGAAGCAAACAGAGGAAATACTCAAAGATCATACCAATAAGCAGTACTTGCCTGATACCAAATTACCCGAAAATCTTAGAGCTACAAGTGATTTGAAAGTAGCGATAGAGCACGCTTCAACGATTGTAATTGCGGTACCTACCAAAGCAATCAGAGAGGTATGTCAGGACTTTGTAAAGCTAATGAATGATAAAAAGCTTTTCATCCATGTCTCTAAAGGAATTGAACCAGATTCCTTGAAACGAATTTCTGAGATGATTGCTGAGGAAATACCAGCATCTTTAGTTGAAGGTATTGTTGTCTTGTCTGGTCCAAGCCATGCTGAGGAAGTAGTGCTTCAGCATCCTACTACTATTACAGTGGCTAGTGACAACATGGTAGCTGCTGAAAAAGTTCAGGATTTATTCATGAATAATTATTTTAGAGTTTATACCAATGATGACGTTATCGGCGTAGAGATAGGAGCCGCCTTAAAGAACGTCATTGCATTAGCTGCTGGAATCGTAGATGGACTTGGCTACGGAGACAATGCAAAGGCTGCTCTTATTACTAGAGGATTAGCTGAAATTTCAAGACTTGGTATTAGTTTAGGGGCCAAGCATTATACTTTTTCAGGTTTAACAGGTATGGGAGATTTAATAGCAACGTGTACGAGCGTTCATTCTCGTAACTGGAGAGCAGGTAATCTACTTGGTAAGGGTGCAAGTCTAGAGGAAGTGCTAGAAGAAGTAGGAATGATTGTAGAAGGCGTTCGTACGACAAAAGCAGCTCATCAGCTGGCGGTAAAACAAGAAGTCGATATGCCTATTACGGCTGCTCTCCACTCTGTTCTTTTTGAAAATGTACACCCGAAAGAAGCGGTGGATTCACTAATGCACCGTACGAAAAAAAATGAATTGGAAGATTATAAGACGTTTTAAAAATTGACATAAAGAAGAGTTGTATGAAAAAACAACTCTTTTTTCATGTGATATAATATTTTCATGAAAGGTGGGGAAACTCTTGTTACTAGTCTCTTCAATGGACAAAATGTGGATATCCTTTGGTTCCATGGGATGTATGTTTATGGCTATGTTATTAATGTTTTTTGTTAAAAATAAATTTTCTAACCGAATCCTAAAATTCATCTTTGGTCTAATAGCATACATATTACTATTCATAGGATTTATCACAATGGTTTATATCATTTTCAATCCAACAAAAGCTTAGTAAGGAGATTCGGATGAAAAAACTATTATTAACAGTTATGGCGATGGTTGTACTAGTATTAAGTGGATGTGGTTTTAAAGGTGGTTACGAGCCAGAAAACCTATTGCCTTATGAAGACCAGCTAAATTCCGTTCAAACTGCAGTAGAGAGCTTTAGAGAAGCTTCAGGTGGTTTGTTGCCTATTAAAACACGTGAGCAGGAAACAGATCAATATATAAAATATCCAATAGATTTTAAGAAAATTGTTCCCGCATACTTAGGGAAAACTCCGGCTAATTCATTCGAAGCAGGTGGAATTTATCAGTATGTTTTAATGGACGTGGAGGAAAATCCAACTGTTAAATTGGTAGATTTGCGTATTGCAGATACATTGCGTGATATTAACTATCGAAAAGGTATTAATGGCTATGGCCCTATTGCTGAGACAATCACGGAAGGGGTCTATAAGCTAGATTATAAAAAAATGGGCTACAAGAATGAATTATCTGTACAAAGCCCTTATTCCGACACAATGCTCCCTTTAGTGGCTACTGGAGACGGAAAAGTGTATGTAGACTATTCGATTGAGCTAAATCGAATGCTACAAGACACAGAAGTCAATGTGAAGCCAGGTGATGATATACGTTTTCTGCTAACAGACAACTTCGCAATTGTTCCTGCATATTCATTGCCATATACAGTCGATGAAAATAACGAACCAGTTTTTATGCTCAATAAATAACAACATAGGAAACGTTTCATGTGTTATGCATGAAACGTTTTTTTAGTGCATATATTAAATTGCGAAGAAAGGAGAATACCGATGTCTAGTAAACTGTATGAACAAATAGCAGAAAGAACAAATGGCGATGTGTATCTTGGTGTAGTAGGTCCGGTTAGGGTAGGTAAATCTACGTTTGTCAAAAGAGTAATGGAGCTAGTTGTAATACCGAATATTGTTGAGGAATCAGAAAGATTACGAGCACAAGACGAACTTCCACAAAGCTCTCCTGGAAACGTCATCATGACTGCAGAACCTAAGTTCGTTCCAGCCCATGGCACTAATATATACTTGGGAGAAGAACAACTGCGGCTGCAAATTAGATTAGTAGATTGTGTAGGTTATATGATTGATGGTATTAAAACCCACTCAGGTGAAGAGGGGCAAAAACTTGTCCATACACCATGGCACAATGACGCTATTCCGTTTGAAGAAGCAGCGAGAATTGGGACTGACAAAGTCATACGCGATCATTCCACAATCGGAATTGTAGTGACGACCGATGGCACTGTGAATAATATTCCAAGAAGAGCAGCTGAATCAGCGGAAAATGAAATTATCACTCAACTAAAGGAAATAGGAAAGCCTTTTGTTATTGTTGTAAATAGTAAAACGCCTGGCCATTTAGAAACACTTCAATTATGTGAAGAGCTTCAAAAATACCATGAGGTGCCTGTAATTCCAGTCGCTGTCGATAGAATGACTGCGGATGAAATTCAGTACATACTCCAACAGGCGCTTTATGAATTTCCAATTACGGATATTGAACTGGTAAAACCTGATTGGACAGATGTATTGGAACCAGATCATTTTGTGAACAATCAAATTACGACTTCTTTACAGGAGTGGTTGCAAATTGTTTCTAAAATGAGAGATGTCAAAGAGTTGGCTTCAAAATTTAAAGAAGTACCATTTATTAAAACCGCAGAGGTGATAGAAGCAGATCCAGGTAGGGGCTCTGCTTGTATTCAAATAGATCTTAAGCCAGAGGTATTTCAAGAAGTTTGCGATGAATGGCTAGATGAACCGATTACGTCTAAAAAAGATTGGCTCTTGTTTGTGAAGGAGGCTTCAACAGCTAAAAAAGCATATCATCGATTTGCCGATGCTCTTGAAGCAGCAAAAACTACTGGTTATGGAGTATCTTTGCCATCAATACAAGACTTCCAGCCTTCTGCACCTGAAATTATTAAGCAAAATAATTTCTTCGGGGTTAGTTTAAAGGCTAAGGCATCCTCTCTTCATATTATTCGTGTAGATATGGAAGCGGAATTTGCCCCACTTTTGGGCTCAGAATTTCATAGTCAGCAGCTTCTAAAGGATTTAAAACATGGGTTCTTACATGACCGAGATGCATTATGGGAAACACAAGTTTTTGGAACTTCTCTTGTAGAGGTTATGAAAGAAAGCATTCGATATAAAACAGAAAGTGTTAGTCAGGTTGCGAAGAAGAGAATGCGTCAAACAATTGAAAGAATGGTAAATGAGGGAGACCGTGGTATGGTTACCTTTATTTTATAAATATGATTTGGGGCTTTTTGCGACTATGCAAAAAGTCCCGTTATTTTGTTAAATTACCTTTTTTTTTAGGAAAGTTGCTCAAACACAGACAAATAGTGTTGCGAAGGGTTTTCGGTTGTGATACTCTTTTTACAGGATTGAAGCTTATCTTCCTTTGAGAGGAGGTGAATAGTATGAATAAAACAGAATTAGTGAACTCTGTAGCAGAGGCTGCTGATTTATCTAAAAAAGATGCATCTAAAGCGGTTGAAGCTGTATTTGAATCAATTCAAACTGCTCTTGCAGATGGTGAAAAAGTTCAATTAATCGGTTTTGGTAACTTCGAGGTTCGTGAACGTGCTGCACGTAAAGGACGTAACCCTCAAACAGGTAAAGAAATCGACATCGCTGCTAGCAAGGTGCCTGCTTTTAAACCAGGTAAAGCACTTAAAGATGCAGTAAAATAATGGATGATGTAGTACATAGAACGGTTACTGTGAAGCTTGCTTCATGGTAGCCGTTCTTTTCTTTTTGTTATATAATATTAATTTGTGTTGTCTGTGAAGTGAAAATTATTTCTTATCTGCGTTTCATATGCTAAGATACATACGACATATTATGCAGTTTTATCTAGGGGGTCAGCAGATGACGAAGGTCAATCTGAAAAAAATAGAAGATGCAGTGACGATGATTTTAGAAGCTATTGGGGAGGATCCTACAAGAGAAGGATTACTGGATACTCCAAAAAGAGTTTCTAAAATGTATGCAGAAATGTTTGAAGGGCTTCATCAAGATCCAAAAGAACATTTCAAAACAGTTTTTAATGAGGAGCATGAGGAACTAGTTTTAGTAAAAGATATACCTTTTTTCTCTATGTGTGAACATCATTTAGTACCTTTTTATGGTAAGGCACATGTAGCATACATACCTAGAGATGGAAAAGTGACAGGGCTTAGTAAGCTTGCTAGAGCGGTAGAAGTTACAGCAAGAAGACCTCAGCTTCAAGAAAGAATTACTTCTACAATTGCGGACGACATTATGGAAATGATTAACCCACATGGCGTTTATGTTGTCATTGAGGCTGAGCATATGTGTATGACGATGCGCGGGATAAAAAAACCAGGCGCTAAGACAGTAACTGCTGTAGCAAGAGGTATATACGAAACAGACGAGATTAAACGTTCAGAGGTTTTATCGTTTATCCAAATGAAATAACTACTTTTGAGGATAGTAAATAATATGGTATGATGAATTTAGATTATGAACAAAGGAGACTATTGTAATGTCTAGTTCAGATTTTATCGTTATAAAGGCAGAGGAAGATGGAGTACAAGTGATAGGCTTGACTCGTGGCTCAGATACTAAATTTCACCATTCAGAAAAACTTGATACAGGTGAAGTAATGATCGCTCAGTTTACAGAGCATACATCTGCAATGAAAATTAGAGGTAAAGCTTCTATTCATACAGACAATGGAATTATCCAAAGTGATTCTAAGAAATAATTAACCTAAATGGCCAATAATCGCTAGTTATAATATATTTGATCATGACAGATTAAAGCTAACTGCGATTGGGAAATGGAGTAAAGTGTATGAATGAATCTTTGATTAAACATCATATAGAACAATATAAAAAAGATATTCTCATGCAAATACAGCATAATACTCTGTTAAAATATGCAGGAATACCTGTTATTGATGAAGATCGTTTGTTTTTTACACTTTTACCGCTACTCAATGGGGAAGAATGGGCTGAAGCGAACAAACAATCAACCATTGCCGTATCCCTTATTTTTGCAGCACTTGCCGCTCATGATTTGGTGAAGGAACAAAACGCAACGACAAAAGAGCAGCAATTACAAGTATTAGCTGGAGATTATTATAGTGGGAAATATTATCAGCTATTAGCTAAGGGGAAGCAAATTGAGTTAATTCAAATCTTTTCCTCAGGAGTCTCATCTATCACGGAGCATAAAACAAGATTTTATGATCACTTAGATTACTCATATGGAGAGCTTATGCAATCTATTCAATTGATCGAAAGCAAGCCAATTGAACAATTTATGGAGCACTTTTCCTACAATGAGTATGTATTTATCATGAAAGAAGCTTTACTTCTTCTAGCTCTAAGAAGAGAGTTAACTGCATATGAAAATAGGGAAGAAACATTTTATATCCGAAACTCATTCCTGCTACAGACTAAGATAGAAACTCTTCGTGCTGAAATGGAAGCGGTTGAAAAAAATTTGGTGCGCGATGTAAGATACTCGAATATATTAAAAGAAAATGTAAAGCATGCGATTTTAGAGCGAGTGACCGAACAAGCTTTAAAAAGCAGTTGAGAGAAGGTTTAACACATGGGAAAAACAAAAGAACAGCATGTCCATGAAGTTTTTGAGAAAATCTCTGAGAACTACGATTCTATGAATTCTGTCATAAGCTTTCAACAGCACAAAATTTGGCGCAGCGATACGATGAAAGCAATGCAGGTTAAAGACGGAAGCAGCGCCTTAGACGTTTGCTGTGGTACGGCGGACTGGACAATTGCAATAGCGAAAGAGGTTGGTCCTACAGGAACAGTTAAAGGGCTAGATTTTAGTCAAAATATGCTGAATGTAGGAAAAGAAAAAGTAAAGGAAATTCCACAAATAGAATTGATTCATGGAAATGCTATGGAATTGCCCTTTGAAGACAATACATTCGACTATGTAACTATTGGATTTGGTTTACGGAATGTTCCGGATTATAAACAAGTGTTGCAAGAAATGAATCGAGTAGCTAAACCAGGCGGTATGATTGTTTGTTTAGAAACCTCTCAGCCGGATTCCAAGCTTTTTAATGCTGGATTCCGCTTTTACTTTAGATATATCATGCCAGTTTTCGGAAAGCTTTTTGCTAAGAGCTACAAAGAGTATTCTTGGTTACAAGAGTCTGCAAAGGAATTTCCTAATAGAGCGGAACTTGCCAAATTATTTGAAACGGTAGGAATGGTTAACGTTAATAGTAAACCATACAGCGGTGGGGCAGCAGCCAGACATATTGGCTTTAAGAAAGATTTTTAAGTGGGGGAAGGTTTGTTTCTGTGGATAAGATGAGATTAAAACTGCTTTATTCCGATCTTAAATCGGATTTGGAAGTCATTGAAAACGAATTAGCAGCAGCTGTGAATTCTTCCTCCCACTTATTGAATGAGGCCTCGCTTCATTTGTTGCTAGCAGGGGGAAAACGAATTCGCCCTGTGTTTGTACTGCTTTCCGCTAAATTTGGAAACTATTCTATAGAGTCTATTAAGCAAGTTGCTGTTTCTGTCGAATTGATTCATATGGCATCTTTAGTCCATGATGATGTTATAGATGATGCTGAAACTAGAAGAGGCCGAGAAACGGTGAAGTCCCAGTGGAACAACCGCGTAGCTATGTATACAGGTGACTTTCTTTTTGCTAAGGCTATTGAATACATAACAGCAGTAAAAAATACATACGCCCACGAAGTTCTCTCGCACACGATGGTTGAGCTTTGTATCGGGGAGATTATTCAAATTGAGGACAAGGGTTTTGTTGATCAGACAGTTAGAGATTATTTAAGAAGAATAAAAAGAAAGACGGCAATCCTCATCTCGGCTAGCTGCGAATTAGGTGCTATTTCATCCGGAGCAGATGAAAAGACTGTTAGGCATTTAAAGAGATTTGGTTATTATGTGGGAATGTCCTTTCAGATTATTGATGACATCTTAGATTTTACATCCACTGAGGAAGAGCTAGGTAAACCAGCTGGTGGTGATCTGTTGCAGGGAAATATTACTTTACCTGTTATTTACGCAAAGAACGATCCAACTATCCATCCGCTATTGCAAAAAGTCTTTGATGGTGAAATTGAAGAGCGAGAGATGCAAGTATTACTTGACGAGATTCGTCAATCGGATGGTATAAAACGCGCTAAACAAATAAGTAATATGTATTTACAAAAGGCGCTGCATGAAGTAAAACAACTTCCAACAAACTCTGCCAAGAAATCTTTGCAAAATGTTGCATTATTTATGAGCAAACGCAACTTTTAATTGAAATTAATTGACTGTAATGTTAGTATTTTTAACGGTGGAGAAATAAAATCCATTTTATATTTGAAGGAGTGTTCATGATGGAAAAAACATTTTTAATGGTAAAACCTGACGGCGTACAACGTAACTTAATTGGAGAAATCGTTAGTCGTTTCGAGAAAAAAGGATTCCAATTAGTTGGAGCAAAATTAATGCAAATTCCTACTGAATTAGCAGAACAACACTACGGTGAGCACAAAGAACGTCCATTCTTCGGAGAACTAGTTGACTTCATCACTTCTGGACCAGTTTTTGCAATGGTTTGGGAAGGTGAAAATGTTATTTCTACAGCTCGTTTAATGATGGGTGCTACTAACCCAAAAGAATCTGCTCCAGGAACTATTCGTGGTGACTTCGCAGTAACTGTTGGAAAAAACATTATCCACGGTTCTGATGCACCTGAAAGCGCTGAGCGTGAAATTGGATTATTCTTCAAGCAAGAAGAGCTAGTATCTTACTCTAAAGATGCTAACAAATGGGTTAACTAATTTAAATGTATGAATAAAACCAATTCTCTTAATGGTGAGTTGGTTTCAGACTGTAGACAAACTCAAAGAAATTTGAAATTGTTTATAGTCTTTTTTTATTTACAATACATATAAGAAATTGTCGAATTCCATTTTGGGCACGGCCTCAGCCTTCTTCCTCTCTACGCTCAGCCCCGGTGCTTCGCCTTGTGCTGTTAGCGTAAGAGTCTTCGCGCCTTCCATTTCAATCGACCATTGTCGGCATATTTAAAAAGTGTTGAGTATCATGATGACTAAAAGTCTAATCAATGAATGTGAACAACTTGAAATGCTAATGTTTAAGCCACTTGGCCAAAGCACCAGTTGTCCGTAAATTAAATGCAATGATTAATTCCTTTTCATTTATCCATTGGTAGAACTTCTTTACTCTACTACTAAGAGACCACCACCTCCTTTCTATGTGTTTGCTTATCTTCGCTAAATTCCTTCTAATCCTATGTTTTATATTTTATCTAACAAAAAAGAATTTAAAGTAAATGTTCATATTTATCTGTTTTTTAACTATATTCTAAACGAATAGATTGCGCTATACTTTATAGATAGGCTAGTGGAAGGGAACGATATTATTTGCAAGATTACATAAAATTTGTCGAATCTATTAAAAGAAAAACTGGTATTGATTTAGCTTTATATAAGGAAGCCCAAATGAAACGTCGCTTAACGTCATTATATGAAAAAAAAGGTTATAAGAATTTTATTTCTTTCTTTGAGGCGATAGACAAAGACCGAGATCTTCTGAATGAGTTTTTAGACAGGATGACTATTAATGTATCAGAATTTTATCGAAACAGTAAGAGATGGGAAGTATTACAACAAAAAATTTTTCCAAAGCTGTTAGCCGAAAATAAGCGATTAAAAATATGGAGTGCTGCGTGCTCAACAGGAGAAGAGCCCTATACTACAGCCATGGTGCTTTCAAACCATCTACCATTGTCTCAAATATCAATTATAGCGACTGATATAGATGAAAATGCAATCCAAAGAGCTAAGGTAGGTATCTATCCCGAAAGGTCATTGGCCGAGGTACCAGTTGAAATGAAGAATAAGTATTTTGAGAAGCAAACTTCATTTTATAAAATAGATGATATTATTAAACGAACAGTTACCTTTAAAAAGCATAATCTTTTAATGGATACATACGAGAAAAATCTCGATCTGATTATTTGTCGCAATGTCATGATTTATTTTACTGAAGAAGCTAAAGACCAAATTTACCAAAGTTTTAGCAACTCATTACGTCCTGGTGGGATACTTTTTGTTGGCAGTACAGAACAAATTTTTAATCCTACTAAATACGGATTTGAACCGGAGGATACTTTTTTCTATAGAAAAAAGTAGTAAGATTGCATTAAGTTTGGCTAAGCAAGGAATTAGTGGCATTTAATGAGGAACTGTCCGATAAAAAACGGACAGTTTTTCTTCTATACTTTAAGTTTATATGTTATAGTTGAAAACAAATACTTTAGCGAGTTGAAGGGGGAAAGCGTTTTGCGTTATTTAACAGCAGGTGAGTCACATGGACCACAACTAACAGCCATTATAGAGGGTTTACCAGCCCAATTAGAGATTACAGGTGAAAAGATAAACAAGGAATTAAAACGACGTCAAGGTGGACATGGCCGTGGAAGACGTATGCAAATAGAAAAAGATACAGTTGCCATCACAGCAGGAGTGCGTCACGGTAAATCACTAGGATCTCCAGTCTGCCTAGTAGTTAATAATGATGATTGGAAACATTGGACTCATATTATGGGCATTGAACCGCTTGGAGAAGACGTGGATCCGGACGAGATTAAAAGAAAGATTACAAGACCTCGTCCAGGTCACGCAGATCTTGTCGGTGGTATGAAATATGGCCATCGTGATCTACGAAATGTTTTAGAACGTTCTTCTGCTAGAGAAACAACCGTCCGAGTGGCAGTTGGAGCAGTAGCAAAACAATTATTAAATGAGCTTGGTATTTCCATTGTTGCTCATGTAACCAAAATAGGTGGTATTGAAGCAGATTTAAATTTAGCAGAAGGAATGTCGATTGATGAAATTCGTGAGAAAGTGGAGGCAGACCCTGTCTATTGTTTAGATTCTGAAGCTTCTGCGAAGATGGTAGAGGCAATTGACCAAGCTAAAAAAGCAGGAGACACTATTGGAGGAGTCGTTGAGGTAATAATTACAGGTATGCCTGCAGGTGTTGGAAGCTATGTTCATTATGATCGAAAGCTTGACGGTAAACTCGCTATGGCAATGATGAGTATCAATGCATTTAAGGGAGTCGAGGTTGGCCTAGGATTTGAGATGGCTAACTTGTTTGGTAGTCAAGTGCACGATCAAATCTCTTGGGACAAAGAAGAGGGATACGTTCGTGATACAAACAGACTTGGTGGTATCGAGGGTGGTATGTCAACAGGAATGCCGATTGTTGTAAGAGGTGTGATGAAGCCTATACCAACATTATATAAACCATTACAAAGTGTCGATATCGATACAAAGGAGCAGTTTAAAGCAAGCATTGAACGATCTGATAGCTGTGCAGTACCAGCAGCATCTGTAGTAGCAGAAAACGTTATTGCCTGGGAGGTTGCTTCAGCTGTATTAGATACTATTAAAGGCGATCAAATGGATATTTTAAAAGCAGATATTGAAAGACATAGAGCGTATACAAAGGGGTTTTGAACATGATTATCCCAGTTAGAACAAATGCCTCTGTTTACGAGGTGCATCTTGGAGAAGGCATCCTTGAGGATTTTTCCTTCAGAAATAAAAAAAAGCTAGAAGACTATGATCAGTTAATTATCGTAAGCGATGAAATTGTTTGGAGTTTACATGAGGACTATGTAAGAGAAAATTTTACTGCGCCGTTTAAAATATGTATTGTTCCAACTGGCGAGTCCTGTAAAACCTTTGAATCCTATTTAAATGTACAAACCTTTCTTTTACAGGAGGGAGCTACACGGAACTCTGCCCTATTTGCTTTTGGGGGAGGGGCTGTAGGAGATTTAACAGGGTTTGTTGCAGCTACCTTTATGCGAGGCATTGCATTCTATCAAATCCCTACTACTATCCTTGCACATGACAGCTCTGTTGGTGGAAAAACAGCGATTAATCATCCGATTGGAAAGAATATGATAGGTGCTTTTTATCAGCCGAAAGAAGTGATTTATGATTTTCACTTTTTAAAGACACTTCCCCTAAGAGAGGTTAAGTCCGGCATGGCTGAGGTTATTAAGCATTCACTTATTAGCGATAATAAGTGGGTGGAGGAATTTTACCAGCTTACTTCATTAAATAATCTAGATAAACTTCAATTGTTACAATGGCTGGATAAGGGCATTCGTGTCAAAGCCAAAATTGTTGAAATGGATGAAAAAGAGAGCAGCTTCCGAAAATATCTCAACTTTGGGCATACATATGGTCACGCAGTAGAAGCATCCATTGGATACGGAAAGATTTCACATGGGGAAGCAGTAATGATTGGAATGGTTCCCGCACTAATGCTTAGTGAAAAGTTCGGCCATCTGCCTAATGGCTTTGCAAAATCATTTTATTCGTTGGCTATTAGACTTGGATATGATATAAAGCAGGTTTTAGCATGTCCCTTTGAGCAATTGGCGGATTTCATGCTGAAGGATAAAAAGACAATGAAAAAGCAACTGCATTTTGCATTACTTGACACCATTGGAGTGCCTTTTATAAAGGTTGTTCCAATGGAAGACATAAAACAGTGTGACGAACAATTACGAAAATGGATAATGGAGGGGAAATAATTGATTAGAGGCGTTAGAGGAGCAACAACAGTGGATGCAGATTCTAATGAGCAAGTAATGCAAGAAACGTCCCGTCTTGCTTTAGAAATGGTCAAGGCGAACGACATTGATCCTGAGTCAATCGCTTCTGTCATTATTAGCACCACTACGGATATTACTTCAGCATTTCCTGCGAGGGCTGTGAGAGGTATAGAAGGATGGTCGCATGTCCCGGTAATGTGTACGCACGAAATGAATGTCCCGGGTGCGCTAGAGAAATGCATACGTTTAATGATGCATGTCAATACAGAGAAATCACAAAAGGATATACAACACATATATTTAAACAAGGCAATTCAATTGAGACCAGATTTATTAAAAAGATAATAATAGAATTGGGGTAAATAGAATGAAATTCAAAAAACAAATTGCTGGATTACAAGCATACCAACCAGGAAAAACAATGGATGAAGTTAAGAAGGCCTTTAATCTTGAAAAGGTTACAAAGCTTGCATCTAACGAAAATCCATATGGTGCTTCACCAAAAGTAAAGGAATTTTTGGCAAATGCTAATATAGATTTTGCATTATATCCAGATGGATATGCCTCTAAGCTTCGCACGGCGGTTGCTAACCGTTTGAATATTTCCGAAAAGCAATTGTTATTTGGTAACGGCTCTGACGAGAATATATTAATCGTTTCCAGAGCGATTCTAGAGCCTGGTTTAAATACTATTATGGCAGATTTAACTTTTGGTCAATACAAGCATAATGCCGTGGTGGAGGGCGCAGAAGCACGTACTGTTCCTCTTACAGCAGAGGGAGAGCATGATTTAGAAAAAATGCTTGCGGCCATCGATGAAAACACAGCAATTGTTTGGATTTGTAATCCTAATAATCCTACAGGGACTCTAACTCCAAGCGATAAAATAAAGGCTTTTGTAGAGCAAGCACCAAGTGATGTATTAATCGTATTAGATGAAGCTTATACAGAGTACATTACGGATAGTAGTTATGAAGATTCTATTCAGTTAATAGAAAAACATCCCAATGTTTTAGTGATGCGTACCTTCTCAAAAGCTTATGGGTTAGCAAGCTTCCGTGTAGGTTACGCAGTAGGTTCTGAGGAAGTAATTAGTCAGCTAGAGCCGACGAGAGAGCCATTTAACAATACCGTCATCTCTCAGGAAGTAGCCATATTAGGACTGAGCGATCAGCAATTCATCGCTGATTGCAAAGAAAAAAATAATGCTGGGAAATCTCAATTCGAAGCATATTGTAAAGAGCGAAAGCTGCACTTCTATCCTTCTCACACAAATTTTATTTTGATGGAAGTAAAAGCTGATAGTGACGTAGTTTTCCAAGGGCTTATGCAGCGTGGATATATCGTTCGCAGTGGTAATGCTTTAGGAAAACCAGGGTATCTTAGAATTACTATTGGAACAAAAGAACAAAATGAAGAATTACTTCAAAAACTAGATGAAGTATTGACAGAGGTAGGGGTAATTTAATGAAACAAACCATCTTCATTATTGGACTTGGTCTCATAGGAGGCTCTCTAGCTTTAGGGCTAAAGAGGAAAGACGGTCTGACTATTGTAGGCTATGATAGCAATGAAAATTCTCTTGTTACTGCTAAAAAGCTAGGGGTAATTGATGAAATTGCTTCTAATATGGAAGATGCTGCACAGCAAGCAGATATTATCGTATTTGCAACTCCAGTCAGTATAACAATCGACCTTATGAAGCTGCTTCCAACATGGAAACTAAAAGAAAATGTGATCATTACGGATACGGGTAGCACGAAGAATGAAATAATGAATGCTGCTGAAGTACTTAAGCATTTTGGAATTACTTTTATTGGGGGGCATCCGATGGCTGGTTCCCATAAAAGTGGTATAGGAGCAGCTCGTGCCTATTTGTTTGAAAATGCATATTATATGCTTACTCCCTTTGTAGACGAAGCGGAGGAAAATTTAAAGAGACTTAAGGATATTTTGCTAGTTACTAAAGCAAAGCTCGTTGAGATTAGTGCACAGGAGCATGACCATATGACAGCAACTGTTAGCCACTTCCCTCATTTAATAGCAGCCTCACTTGTACATCAACTGTCAGAGGAAAATAAGAGCTTTCCTTTTACAAAGCAGCTAGCAGCAGGTGGTTTTCGAGATATAACTCGTATTGCTTCTTCCAACCCGATTATGTGGAGAGACATAACGATGCAAAACCGCCAGGAAATTAGTAATCAGCTTCAGCTTTGGACGGAGGAGATGTTACGATTAAAGCATCTTATAGAAAAGGCAGACCAAAAAGATATCGAGGAATACTTTGCACAGGCAAAACAAATTCGAGATGATCTACCAATTGCTCAAGGAGCATTATATAGTGTATATGACCTGTATGTGGATGTTCCGGATTATGCCGGTGTTATCTCCGAAGTTATTGGTTATTTAGCAAAAGAGGATATAAGTATAACAAATTTGCGTATTGTGGAAACAAGAGAAGACATATTTGGTATTTTGGTCATTAGCTTTCAGTCGATGGAAGACCGTGCGAAGGCTGTTAAATGTATTGCTACTCATACCTCATTTGATACATATATTGCTTAGGGAGGGATCTACGATGTCAGATAAACTATTAAATTTTGATAAGCCTTCCTTACAAGGAAGTATTAAAATACCAGGGGATAAATCAGTTTCTCATCGTTCTATTATGTTTGGGGCTATCGCAGAAGGAACTACAACAGTAGAAGGCTTCCTACAGAGTGATGATTGCTTAAGTACAATTGATTGCTTCTCAAAGCTCGGGGTTGATATAAAGGTAGAAGAGGACCGTGTAGAAATAAAAAGCAACGGGATTTCTACATGGAAAGAACCTGATGAGATTTTATATACTGGTAACTCTGGAACTACAACTCGTTTAATGCTTGGAATATTAGCAGGATCTAATATCTCCTCTGTACTAATAGGGGATGAGTCAATTCAAAAAAGGCCTATGAAAAGAGTTACTGAGCCATTAAAGCAAATGGGCGCAAAACTGATTGGTCGAGCAAATGGACAGTACACCCCAATATCAGTGGAGGGGTCAAATTTGCAGGCCATCCATTATAAAATGCCTGTAGCAAGTGCTCAAGTTAAATCTGCTATATTATTAGCTGCTTTGAATGCTGAAGGTGAAACAATAGTAGAAGAAATAGAGACTACTCGTGACCATACAGAAAAAATGCTTAGTCATTTTGGAGTAAATATTCAAGTTGAGGACAGAATGATTCGTCTTCACGGTGGGCAAAAGCTAACAGGTACTCATGTAATAGTGCCTGGGGATATATCATCTGCTGCCTTTTTCTTGGTTGCGGGGGCTATTTCTCCAAAGAGTAGGTTGGAGCTGACCAATGTAGGGTTAAATAAAACTCGGACAGGGATCATTGACGTATTACAATCTATGGGTGCATCTTTAACAATCGATATATCAGAAAATACAAGTCACGAGCTAATCGGTGCTTTGACTATTGAGACGTCAGATTTAAAAGGTACAACTATAGGAGGCGATCTAATTCCTAGATTAATAGATGAGATACCAGTAATAGCTCTTCTAGCAACTCAAGCTAAGGGAAAAACAATTATCAAAAATGCAGAAGAATTAAAAGTAAAAGAAACAAATCGCATAGACGCAGTTGTTAATGAACTACGAAAACTTGGAGCTAATATTACTCCTACAGAAGACGGGATGATCATAGAAGGGCCAACTCCATTGCATGGCGGAGAATTATTGACTTACGGAGACCATCGTATTGGGATGATGGCTGCTATTGCGGCACTAATTACAGAGGGATCGGTATCAATCGACAATCATGAATGTATTGCTGTTTCTTATCCAAATTTCTTTGAACATATAGAAAAAGTCACGAAACAATAACTTTTCCATAACTCTCCCTAATAAGGAGAGTCTTTTTCTTGTTCTACTTTAAAAGTTCTTGTACGATTAATAAATGAGAAGGAATGGTGATGATATGGAAAGAATGATGCCCTTTATTCGAGTAATGGAGAATGGAGATATAGAAAAGTTAGGAGTAATGCTGGACGCGTTCTTGCTAGAAGGAGATCCGGATGAGCAGTATGAGTTAGCTGATATGTTGACAGAGTATGGATTTGTCCAAGAGGCATTAAAGCTTTTAGAGCATTTAAACTTTATATTCCCAGAAGAGGATCAGCTCAAAATAGATCAGGCACAATTATATTTAGAATTGAATAAAGAAGACGATGCTTTGGAAATGCTAAGCAATATAGAAAAGAAAAGTGAGTCCTATCCACAGGCTTTGCTTACTTTAGCTGATTATTATCAAATGATTGGTTTATATGAGGTTGCTGAACATAAAATAAATGAAGCAATTGCTATTTTACCAAAAGAGCCATTACTGCAATATGCAAAAGGCGAGCTATTGTTTGAAACGGGGAGATATTTAGAGGCTGCGCGATTAATGGAAGAGCTGTTAGCTTCTCAAAATGAACTACAAGGAGTAAATTTACCTTTAAAAGTAGCTGAAATTTATAGTGCTGGTGCTGCTTATGAAGAGGCGATTCCTTATTACACAGATGCATTAAAGAAGGAAGCGGCTCCTGAGGTTCTATTCCAAGCTGCTTATGCTTTTTTCCAAGCTAGACAATATGAGACTGCAGCAAAACATTTAAATCATCTTTTAGAAATTGATCCAGATTTCTTCTCAGGGTATATGCTCCTGGCAGAAACTTATGCAATGCTAGAAAAGAACGAGGAAGCATTAGAGGCTATTACGAACGGAATAGCTCGAGATGAATTTGAAAAAGAATATTATTTATTTGCAGGTAAAATTTCATTGAAATTGGGTAGAGTGAAGGAAGCAGAAAGTTTTCTTCAGCAAGCTATAGCATTAGATCCAGAATATATGGATGCTATCTACATACTTTCTTCTTTGTTTTCACAGGAAGAGATGGATGAAGAACTGATTGAACTATATGAGGCCTTAAAACAGGAGCAATTTGAATGGTCATCTATGTATCCACTTCTAGCAGAGGCATATGAACGTTTAGAAATGTATGAAAAAGCATACGAATTTTATAAACTTGCATATACTGAACATAAAGAGGATGTAGCATTTTTAGAAAAATACTTATACTTCCTTTTAGAAGAAGGTAAGCGTGAAGAAGCTAAAGAAATCATTTCCAAATTGCAGAAGCTTCAGCCTGAAAACAGTGAATGGTTTGACATGATGGAATAAAGATAGGAAGGAGAGGTTATGTGACTGCTTCTGTTTCAGTTGGCGAGAAAAAAGAGTTTGTCCGTTGGTTTTTGAAAAAGTATCAAATGAAAAGAAGAGAGTGCGTGTGGATTTTAAATTACTTAATAAGCCATGAAACAATGTTGAACAATGTACATTTTGTGGAGGAAGCTCATTATTGCCCTCGTGCTATGATTATGTCTGTAACTACTTCCTCCGGAATACCTTTTAGATTCTACAAAGGTAGTATCATGACCGCGGATGCAGAAAAATCATTTCATGATCTTCGATTGCACCCAGAGGAAGAAATGTATATTCAGTTGAACTTTCAAACACTTCCTCCTAGTCCGGAGTACCTAGCGGTTTTAGAAGAGAACCCTTATATGCCGAAATACTTGCATATTAGTGAAAAAGATAAGATGATAGCAGAAGATATATTGACAGAAAGCTTGCAATCTTTTCAGGCTGAGCAGTTGAAAAAACAGATTGATCAAGCAATTGACGAAAACAATAAAGAAAAATTTCTCGAGCTTTCCGCATTGTGGAAAAATCTTCCGTATAGAGAAAAATAGGAGAGATGAGATTATCATGCATTGGAACGGAAAAGATAGCGCAGTTTTTCAAGCACAAAAAGAATATATAGACACAGCAATAATTCCACTAATATTAATAGACGGTTCAGAGCATGGCTTCCCATTTGCTGCTTCTGCAGCTGATTTTACCTTATCGTTAGCCAACACAATTGAAAATCAATTTAAAGGAAGGATTGTTTTATTTCCTTCCTTCTCTTACACAAATAATCAGGACAAGCTATCATTACTAGATGCTTGGAATGAGGAATTAAAAAAAGCTGGGTTTAAACACACATTTTACGTTACTTCTGATAGAGAGTGGAGTACAATGGGGGAGGATCAAAATGTAATATGGTTCCCATCAATACCACTTGATTCCATGGATCAAAAAATGAAAATATCCGTATTGGAAGATCAATTAAGACAATTAATCCCGCTTTTTGCAAAAAAATGGGCAAATTCGTGACAATATCTTTCATTAATTGTTCACAAAGTTCATAATTCGTGGCAGGAATTATTGACCTTCTATTTTTATTGATATATCATTGAAATGTCCTAGTATTATTAATTCAAGCAAGTATGTCCATTGGACTGACCTTTAAGTTAGAGGGGGGAAAAGGATGAGTAACAATAAAGTATCAAGACGTCAATTTTTAAGTTATACATTAACGGGTGTTGGCGGATTTATGGCTGCAGGTATGCTAATGCCAATGGTACGTTTTGCAGTTGATCCTGTATTGCAAAAATCAGAAGGTGGAGACTTCGTACTGACTGAGAAGAAAATTGCAGATCTTACAGATGTGCCTGAGCGAGTAGACTTTACTTTTGAACAGGTAGACGGCTGGTACAAGTCTGATGTAACTAGCTCTGCATGGGTTTACAAAGAAGGAGACAGCGTTATCGCATTATCTCCAATCTGTAAGCACTTAGGATGCACAGTCAACTGGGAAGGTGACCCAGCGCACAAAAACCAATTTTTCTGTCCATGTCACGCAGGTCGTTACGAGAAAAACGGACAGAATGTTGCAAAAACACCACCTCTAGGTCCGTTGGATCAATTTGAAGTACGTGAAAATGACGGTTTCTTAGAAATTGGAAAAGCTATAACTAACACATTAGTTTAATGTAAGGGGGTACGACATCAGTGCTTAATAAAATCTATGATTGGGTGGATGAACGTCTTGATATTACACCTATATGGCGTGATATCGCAGACCATGAAGTACCAGAACACGTAAACCCTGCACATCATTTCTCAGCATTTGTTTATTGTTTCGGAGGATTAACTTTCTTCATCACAGTTATTCAAATTCTTTCTGGTATGTTTTTAACAATGTATTACGTACCTGATATCGAGAATGCATGGGAATCTGTTTACTACCTTCAAAACGAAGTAGCATTCGGTGAAATCGTGCGTGGGATGCATCACTGGGGAGCATCACTTGTAATTGTTATGATGTTCTTACATACTTTACGTGTATTCTTTACTGGTTCTTACAAAAAACCTCGTGAACTAAACTGGATGGTCGGAGTATTAATATTCGCTGTTATGTTAGGTTTAGGATTTACAGGTTACCTACTTCCTTGGGACATGAAAGCATTGTTCGCTACAAAAGTAGGTATTGAAATTGCCGCATCTGTTCCAGTTATTGGTGGCATGATCAAAACGTTATTAGCTGGTGATGAAACAATCATCGGTGCACAAACATTAACAAGATTCTTCGCGATTCATGTATTCTTCTTGCCAGCTGCTCTTTTTGCTTTACTTGCAGCTCACTTTATCATGATTCGTCGTCAAGGTATTTCTGGGCCACTATAATGGGTAAGTGGAACAGATAATTCTTAAAAGGAGGGGACAATATGCATCGCGGAAAAGGTTTGAAATTTGTTGGAGATTCTCGTGTAACGGATCCTTCTAGCCGTAAAAAGAAAACTCCTAAAGACTATTCTGAGTATCCAGGTAAAACAGAAGCTTTCTGGCCTGATTTCTTGTTAAAAGAATGGTTAGTTGGAGCAGTATTTTTAGTCGGTTATTTAGTATTGACAGTCGCACATCCATCGCCGTTAGAGCGACCAGCTGATCCAACGGACACAGGATATATTCCTTTACCTGACTGGTATTTCCTATTTTTATATCAATTATTAAAATACGAATTTGCTTCTGGACCATATAATATTATCGGTGCAATCGTTATGCCAGGACTTGCTTTCGGAGCACTTTTACTAGTACCATTCTTAGATACAAGCAAGGAAAGAAGCCCATGGAAACGTCCTTTACCAACTGGTTTCATGCTTCTAGCAATCGCTTCCATCATTTTCTTAACTTGGGAATCTGTAGCAAACCATGACTGGGAAGCTGCTAAAGCACAAGGTGAAATTAGAGAAGAAGTCGCTGTGGAAATTGATGAAACAGCACCAGGCTATGAAATTTATCAGGGATCTTCCTGTATAGGTTGTCATGGTAATGCATTTGAAGGCGGTATAGGTAAGCCACTTATTGGTTTAGAATATACAGCTGAAGAAATTGTTAATATTGCTCATGAAGGGATTGGAACTATGCCACCTGGCTCTTTCCAAGGAACAGAAGAGGAATTACAACAGCTTGCTGAGTTTATAACAACCTTACAGCCAGTAGAATAATCTTTACTATTAAGGGAGTCAGGTAACTGGCTCTCTTTTTTAGCTATAAATTTTTTAATGGTACAACTATGTTACAAAATAACTGAATTATAAAAAAGAGGAGATTGGGTAATATATATGTTAATGCATTTAAAGATGTTGCTTTACAACAAATCCTTTATGTGGTTATTGTTTTTTGTAAATCTTCTGGGCACGATTTATGGTTACATTTGGTATGAAGGGCAATTATCTGTTACTGAAGCTAAGTTTTTAATATTTGTACCAGACAGCCCGACTGCGAGTCTTTTCTTTACGATAGCTCTTCTTGGCTGGCTGCTTAAAAAGAATTGGAAGCTAATAGAAGCATTAGCACTAATTACATTAGTTAAATACGGTTTATGGGCTGTAGTTATGAATCTATGGACATATGTGGAAACTGGAGGTATTGGATGGATGGGGTGGATGCTAGTTGCATCTCATTTTGCTATGGCTTTACAGGCTGTTTTATATATTCCTTTCTATCGTTTTAAACTTGGCCATATTTTAATCGCGGCAATATGGACCTTACATAATGACGTTATTGATTACGTTTTTGGACAAATGCCAACCTATAGAAGCTTAAGTGATTATGCCAATAATATTGGTTACTTTACTTTCTGGCTATCAATTGCATGTATTCTACTTGCAATATCCATTTATCAAAGAAGGTCAAATCATATTAGTTGATTGTAGATCCGTTTCCTATTAAAATTAGTGTTAGATATTGAGAGGGGGAAAAGTCTGTTGGGAATGTATATCATTTATTTTGCGATAATTTTATTATTGCCGATATATGCACAGATGAAAGTTAAAAGCACCTATAAAAAGTATTCTAAGGTACGTTCTACATCCGGTATGACTGGTGCAGAAGTAGCTAGACGAATTTTAGATGAAAATGGTTTATATGATGTTAAAGTAGTAGAAAGCAGCGGTTTCTTAAGTGATCATTATAATCCGATGACCAAAATTGTTGCATTATCTAGTCATAACTTCCATGAAGCTTCTGTAGCTGGTGCTGCAATAGCTGCTCATGAGGTAGGCCATGCTATTCAGCATAAAGAAGCTTACTCTTTTTTAACATTAAGACATAAATTAGTTCCCGTAGCTAATATATCTTCTAATGCATCTTGGATCTTTATTATGATTGGTATTTTTGCAACTTCAACTAACATGTTGTTATTAGGTATTATTCTATTAGCCATGGGGGTTGTATTCCAAATCGTTACTCTTCCTGTTGAGTTTAATGCCTCTAGTCGAGCTATGAATCAGATGGTTTCGTTAGGTGTTATTCGTAACGAAGAAGAGAGACACGCTAAAAAAGTATTAAGTGCAGCTGCCTTAACGTATGTAGCAGCCGCAGCGGTAGCAGTGCTTGAGCTATTACGTCTAGTCTTAATCTATACAGGTATGTCTAGAGATGAATAATTAAAAATGAAGACTATCTTAGCTTCTGCTAGGATAGTCTCTTTGTTTTAAAATGATTTAATTATAAATAAAAAACAAAAGAGCATGTTTTGCAGAGTGAAAATGCAAGCATGCTCTTTTTATATCCTTTAGTTTAAAGGAGTGGTCTTTTTTGTTCGTCTAATGTAAAGCCCTCACCCATTACATCATTTGTTTCTGTAACTGAAACAAATGCATGGGGGTCAACAGCTGAGATGATAGTTTTTAATCGCATAATTTCATTTTTAGAAATAACGCAATATAATACTTCCCGATCTTTTTTTGTGTAATGCCCATAGCCTTTTAGGACGGTTACTCCCCGGTCCATTTCGGTTGTTATACGATTAGCAATGGCATCCTGATGTTCAGATATGATGAATGCTCCACGAGCTGCATATGCACCCTCCTGGACGAAATCTATAACTCGAGCACCTACAAATACTGCAACAAGCGTGTACATCATTGAGCGAATATCCAAGAATGTTAGCCAAGAAACTAAAATAACTAATGCATCAAACATAAACATTGTTTTACCCATGCTCCAGCCCAAATATTTTTGGGCTAATCTAGCAATAATGTCAACTCCACCAGTAGTGCCACCAGCTCGGAAGATGATACCAAGCCCTGTACCTATAAAGACACCAGCAAAAAGTGAGGCTAAAAATAAATCATCGCTAATTCCGAGTTGAATCTCATATATTTCGAAGATTTTTAAGAAGACAGAAACTGAAAAGGTTCCTATAAGGGTATAATAAAATACTCTTCTACCTAAAAGCTTCCAACCTAAAAAGAACATAGGTATATTCAGCACAAGATTCATAACAGAAACATCTAACCCAAATACAAAATAAAGAATTAGCGTAATCCCTGAAAATCCGCCTTCTCCAAGGGCATTTTGCATATTAAAATGTACAAATCCAAAACTAAAAATTGCAGATCCCAGTATAATCATCAATATATTCTTAAATTTTAAGCCTATTCCCATTGTACCACCTCATTTAATAGTCCATACTAAATCTATAATATTTTATAGCTTTTGACAACAGTAGTGTATATTTATTACGATAAATGTGGGAGAGTGAGTTTATGAAAGAACATAAAAACTTGAAAATGCTTCAACAGGAAGTAGATACATACATAAGCCAATTTAAGGAAGGATACTTTCCTCCAATGGAGCTCCTAGCAAGACTCACAGAAGAACTAGGAGAGCTTTCTAGAGAGGTTCAACATAAGTATGGTACTAAGAAAAAAAAGAATACAGAGGTACAGAAGGAACTTGCTGATGAAATGGGTGATTTCTTTTTTGTATTAATTTGTTTGGCTAACTCAGAAGGTATTGACTTAGAAGATGCTTTACAAAAAGTACTCTATAAATATAATACACGTGATAAAGATCGATGGACTAAAAAGGAGGACTCATAATGGTAATAAAAGTAGCAGTAGCAGGGCCCAGAGGCAAAATGGGAAGGGAAGCAGTTGGAACCATTATAAAAAACGAGGATTTTCTATTAGTAGGATTATTAGATTCAAAAAAAACAGAAGCTACCTTAGGAGATAATATACCGATTTATACTTCTTTAACAGTGTTAATCGAAGAGACGGTACCGGACGTTTTGGTTGATTTGACCGTACCTTCTGCTGTTTACGAGCATATTATTACTGCATTGGAGTATGGGGTAAGACCTGTTGTTGGCACTACAGGCTTTTCAGAAGTACAATTAGATAATATTAGAAACTTGGTAGAAGAAAAACAAGTCGGCTGTATTATTGCTCCGAACTTTTCTATTGGAGCCGTATTAATGATGAAGTTTGCCCAAACTGCTGCAAAATATTTACCGGATGTTGAGATAATTGAACTGCATCATGATGAAAAGGTAGATGCGCCTTCAGGGACTGCGATTAAAACTGCACAAATGATACAAAATACTAGAGAAGCTTCAGTTCAAGGTCATCCAGAAGAAGAAGAAATTCTTAAAGGTGCAAGAGGCGCTAATTTTGATGGAATGCGCATCCATAGCGTTCGTTTGCCCGGTTTAATAGCACATCAACAAGTGCTTTTAGGTGGAGATGGTCAGCTATTAACTTTAAGACACGACTCCTTCAATAGAAGTTCTTTTATGTCAGGTGTGGTTATTTCTATTAAAGAAGTGATGAATCAAAGCAAATTAGTGTATGGTTTAGAAGAAATTATCCTATAGGAGGAAGCAACATGAGAATCGCATTAGTTGCCCATGATAAGAAAAAAGAAGATATGATCCAATTTGTAACAGCTTATAAAACCATCTTAGAGGAGCATGAATTATTTGCTACTGGGACGACTGGTAAAAAGATTATTGATGAAGTAGGTTTGTCAGTCAATCGCTACAAATCTGGCCCCCTAGGAGGAGACCAACAGATCGGATCAGCAATAGCCAACAATGAAATGGATATGGTTATCTTTTTTAGAGATCCACTTACAGCTCAGCCCCATGAGCCTGATGTAACTGCTTTAATACGTCTATGTGATGTTTATCAAATTCCATTGGCTACAAATATGGGGACGGCAGAAGTACTCTTAAAAGGAATCGAAGAAGGATTTTTAGATTGGCGACTGCTAGAAGAACGCCGCGGACGTTAAGGAAATGAGGATATAATATATGCGTAAATTAAAAATAGGTATCACTTGCTATCCTTCAGTCGGGGGTTCCGGTGTTATTGCAACAGAACTTGGGAAAATGCTGGCAGAAAGAGGTCATGAAATACATTTCATCACTTCTAGCGTGCCTTTCCGTTTAAACAAAATTTACCCAACCATTACCTTTCATCAGGTAGAGGTTAATAGCTATTCGGTATTTCAATACGCTCCATACGATATTGCGCTGGCAAACAAAATGGCTGAGGTAATTCAGGACGAAGGTTTAGACGTTCTGCACGTGCATTATGCTATACCTCACGCAGTTTGTGCAATATTGGCAAAGGATATGGCAAACTCAGACATTGGAATAGTTACTACATTACATGGAACTGATATTACAGTGTTAGGCTATGATTCCTCGCTTACAGGAGCTATTCAATACGGAATTGAGAAGTCTGACGTGGTAACTGCTGTCTCTAAATCCTTAGTAAAGCAAACGAGAGAACTTATAACAACGAAAAAGGATATAGAGACAATTTATAATTTTGTCGATGAAAGAGAATATCATAAAAAAGACGGTGGCAATCTTAAGGAACTTTTAGGTATAAAAGAAAATGAAAAAGTTATTATTCATGTTTCTAATTTCAGGAAGGTCAAGCATGTACCAGATGTAGTAAAAAGCTTTGAGCTCATACATAAAGAAATTCCGGCTAAGCTTTTACTAGTTGGGGATGGACCAGAAAAGCACCCGGTCATGGAATATGTAAAAGGCAAGCCGATTGAAAAGGACGTCCTATTTTTAGGGAAGCAGGAAAATGTTTCGGAATTATATGCCATTTCTGACTTGATGTTACTATTATCTGAAAAAGAGTCCTTTGGATTAGTGCTATTAGAAGCAATGGCCTGTGAGGTTCCATGTATTGGTACAACTGTAGGAGGGATCCCAGAAGTAATAGTTCCAGGAGAAAATGGGTATCTTGTTCCTCTTGGCGATATAGAAAAAGTAGCTGAATATGGATTGAAGATTTTAAAGGACCCTATTTTACATAATCAATTAAAAGAAACCGCATTAGAGATAGTACGAACTCGTTTTAGCTCTGCACAAATAGTCGAACAATATGAAAAGATGTACGAAAGAGTGGCGAAAAACTGATGAAAGATCGATGGCCAGATGCATTTAAGGTGATTTCTAAACTGGAGGATGCTGGCTTCGAAGCATATGTAGTTGGTGGGGCAGTGCGAGATTTCGTGCGAGGAGTAAAAGCGAATGATGTTGACATTACTACAAATGCCTTACCACATGAGGTGAAAACTCTTTTTGAACATACCATCGATGTAGGAATAGAGCATGGAACAGTTCTTGTAGTACTAGAAGATCCTATTGAAGTAACGACCTATAGATCTGAAACGTCTTATAGTGACTTTAGAAGGCCAGATGAGGTCCGATTTGTCCGAACATTGAGAGAAGATCTCCAGCGTAGAGATTTTACCATCAATGCAATGGCTTTGACGAAGGAAGACGAGCTAATCGACTTTTTTGGTGGTAAACAGGATTTAAAACTTAAAATTATTAAAGCGGTTGGAAATCCAAAGGAACGATTTTCTGAGGATGCTCTTCGTATGCTAAGGGCAATTCGTTTTTCCTCTCAACTAAATTTTTCCTTAGAGCAGTCTACTTTGGATGCTATACAAGAGCTCCACCCTCTAATAACTCACATCTCTATGGAAAGGGTCAAAGTAGAGCTTGAAAAGATTTGGGTAAGTAATTATCCGTATAGAGGCATGGAACTTTTTGCTGCAACTGGTCTCTCCGAGCACTTTTTAGGAGATTGGTGTACCAACGTTTCATTATGGAAGCAATTTAATCACTTTGGCAATAGAGCCAATGGCTGGGCTTTTTTTGTATTGATGAACGAGGGACTGAATATAGGCGAGTTATTGTCTAATTTCAAATGTTCAAATGATGAGAAGAGCTATGTCAAAAACGTGTTGCTTGCGGTTAAGTTTTTGAAGAAGGGTTTTTGGACTTCATATGAATTATTCCAGTTTACAGTAGAGGTTTTAATTGCTGCCGCTAGCTATAGTCAAATTATACAGCATATTGAACATCCCTATACTCCTGACATATTAGCTGATTTAAAAGCCAAACTGGCTATTTCATCTGTACGTGAGATTGTTGTAAGCGGACATGATTTGATGGAATGGAAGAAGGAAAAGCGTGGGCCATGGATTCGGGAAGTATTAGATAGATTAACTACAATGATATTAAATGAGGAAATAGAAAATGACAGACAACATATAAAGGAATGGTTTATTCGTGAATATGTCAATTAAAGAAAAAATTATTTCCAGATTAAAAGAGGCAAGCGGTGAACCAATCTCAGGACAAATACTAGCAGATGAACTAGAAATATCTAGAACAATGGTATGGAAGTATTTAAAGGGACTAGAGGAAGAAGGCTATGAAATAGTAGCTATAAAGAAAAAAGGTTACATCCTAAATAGATTGCCTGATACAGTGGCTGCTGAGCGTATTTCTCTTCATCTTCAAACAGAGCATCTTGGAAGGGAAATTATTTATCATCCTGTTTGTGAATCTACCCAAACAATTGCTGCAAATAAAGCTAGAGATGGCGCTACGCATGGTACAGTTGTCATTGCTGAGGAACAGACAGCCGGGCGTGGAAGAATGGATCGCTCATGGGAATCTTCATCTGGTGAAGGAATATGGATGAGTGTCATTTTGCGTCCGAAAATAACTCCACAATTTGCGGCCCAATTTACTTTAGTAGCTGCTGTATCAATTGCACGAGCTATTGAAGAGGTTACAAACTGTGTCCCTAATATTAAATGGCCAAATGACCTTCTGCTTAACGGGAAAAAAGTAACAGGTATTCTAACTGAGCTGCAAGCAGATATGGATAGAGTTCAAGGAATTATTGTTGGGATAGGCATCAATGTCAATCAAACCGCTGATTCTTTTAAGGGGGTATTGGAGCCTATTGCAACCTCTCTAAAAATGGAGTCGGGCACAGCTGTAGACCGGTCTTTATTGGTCTCTAAAGTACTTTTTCATTTAGAGAGATATAGTGATATGTATATAAAGCTAGGATTTGAACCTATTAAACTTATTTGGGAAAGCTACAATTGCACATTAAATAATCGCATTAGAGCTACTACCTTAAGAGAGACTGTCGAAGGTCAGGCAATAGGAATGACAAATGATGGTGCGTTACAGCTTCGGCTTGATAATGGGGAGATAAAAAATATATATTCCGCAGATATCGATTTATTAAAAACTTAGTTTGGACGTTTGAGTCGAATTCTGTTATTCTTTATGCGAAGGGTAGTATCTTTAGTGAGAACTACACCTATATTTTAGTTAAAAAAATTTAATAGTCTGCCTTGATCTTAGATTGACAGGGACGGAGAAAACCGATGAATTTAATTTTTCTGCCCTTCTGTCCACTTTCGGATTGAAGGGCTTTATATTTGGTTTTCTCTTCATCTTGCAGAATGCATCAGTATTAAGGCTGTGCTGGACGTATGGATATTATGAGGAGGGAAATGATTGAAGACGACGAGTGACTTTTTGAAGATGAAAAGTAAAGAAGACAAGATTACGATGATGACTGCTTACGATTATCCAACTGCTAAGTTTGCAGAAGAGGCTGGAGTCGACATGATTTTAGTTGGTGATTCTGTTGGGATGGTTGTATTAGGCTATGATTCAACAGTATTAGTAACCATGGAAGATATGATTCATCACGGCAAGGCAGCGAGAAGAGGAGCAACAAATACGTTTTTAGTAGTTGATATGCCCTTTGGTACGTATCATGGGAATATTGATCAATCACTTGCGAACGCTGTCCAACTAATGCAAAAGACTGGGGCACAAGCGGTGAAAATTGAAGGGGCAGATGATGTAATACCTGTCATTGAAAGATTGACTTTTGCTGGTATTCCAGTGGTAGCGCATTTAGGTTTATTGCCACAATCGGCCGGAGTTTTAGGTGGCTATAAAGTACAAGGGAAAACTGCAGAAGCAGCACAAAAGCTAATAGAGGATGCAAAAAAATGTGAACAGGCAGGTGCTTGTGCCGTTGTTTTAGAATGTATTCCTTATCAGCTTACTGCAGAAATCTCAAGCAATTTAACTATTCCAACTATCGGTATTGGAGCGGGCTCCACTGCTGACGGCCAAGTATTAGTTTTCCATGATTTAGTGAAATATGGCTCACACCATATCCCTAAATTCGTAAAGGAATACGCGAATGTGGGTGAACCAATTCTTCAAGGCATTAGCCAGTATGTTGAAGAAGTTAAGAGTGGAATATTTCCTTCTTTGGAGCATTCTTTTACGATGAAGGACGAACAATTAAATCAGTTATATGGAGGCAATCATGCGAACAGTACAAACGATAGATGAATTAAAAGCTATTATCTCAAATCAAAAACAACAAACCATTGGATTTGTGGCTACAATGGGTTATTTGCATGAAGGACATAAAACACTTCTGACAAAAGCAAGAGCTGAAAATGAATTCGTAGTTGCAAGTATTTTTGTAAATCCTGCACAATTCGGTCCTAATGAAGATTTAGATAGATATCCCCGAGATATTGAAAGAGATACAAAAATTGCAACAGAGGCAGGGGTAGACTTATTGTTTGTTCCAACGCCAGACGAGATGTATCCTTTTGAAAGTGGTATTACTATCAACGCTGGAGAGATTTCAACCAAGCTGTGTGGTGCAACTCGTCCAGGACATTTCGATGGAGTTTTAAAAGTAGTTTCCAAGCTATTTCATTTAATCCAACCTACTAAGGCATACTTTGGCCAAAAGGATGCACAGCAGTTAGCTATAATTAAATTATTTGTAGAAGCATACAACTTTCCACTTGAAATAGTTGGCGTTCCAACTGTCCGTGAGGAGGATGGCCTAGCGAAAAGCTCAAGGAATGTCTTTCTAAGCGAAAAAGAACGAGATGAGGCACCTCATATATACAAGGCGTTAAATTTAGCAAAGGATACATGGTTGAGAACGAAGGATATAGAAGGGGCTATTTCCAAAGCAAAACAATATATTAATGAAAATACTTCTGGTAAAATAGATTACCTGGAGGCATTGGCCTATCCTACTTTACAGCCGGTTAACGAGTACACAGAAGAAGTTCTCTTCGCAACAGCTGTTTTTTTCGAAAAAGCAAGATTAATTGATAATATGATAGTTAATATAAAGGAAGTGCAATGATGTTAAGAATGATGTTAAATAGTAAGATTCACCGTGCAATAGTTACAGAAGCAGATTTAAACTATGTAGGTAGTATTACGATTGACCAAAATATATTAGATGCAGTAGGCATGCTTCCAAATGAAAAAGTTCATATCGTTAACAATAATAACGGTGCCCGTTTTGAAACATATATAATCGCTGGAGTACGTGGTAGCGGTGTAATATGTGTAAATGGAGCTGCCGCACGTCTTGTACAGCGTGGAGACGTAGTGATCATCCTGTCCTATGCTTATGTGATGAATGAAGAAGCAAAATCACATCAGCCTACAGTAGCAATCATGAATACGGATAACACAATCAATCAAATTATCCACTATGAACCAGAAGCGACTGTTATGTAAGATTTGAAAGCTAGACTTAGCCAAAGTCTAGCTTTCTTTTTGGATTTATAGCCGTTCAATTACATAGGTAACCGGAAAAATGTTGCAGAAATTGAGAGAAGTGTTGCGGTAATGCTCAAAAATGTTGTGAATATTAAAACAAAAGTTGCAGGAAAGCAAACCTTCGCAGAGTTGCAGCGTTAAGAACGGAATGTAGGCTTATGGCAAATCTAAGCAGTAATTATTATTTCGTTCTACATATATTTCGTTTCTATTTATGGAATGTGGTACAATTTTTATAAAGCAACACAAGAAAGTTTCTAGGAAAAATAGATGCTTTTAATTTAAATGATGGTGAGATGAAGAATGTTGGAAAATCATAAATATGCAGTTGTAGATATTGAAACAACAGGCCATTCATCTGCCAATGGTGACCGAATTATTCAACTTGCAATTGTTTTTATTGAGAACAATCGGATTAGTAATTCATTTACTACGTTCGTAAACCCCAAAAAAGCGATTCCTTTGTTTATTCAGGATTTAACGAACATAAAGGACGAGGATGTAAAGGACGCTCCGTTATTCGAAGAAATTGCTCCTAAAGTTTTGGAAATTCTGCAGGACCATATTTTTGTTGCGCACAATACAAATTTTGATCTGACATTTCTTCAACAGGAGCTAAAACGGGTAGGTTTGCCTAAATTAGTTTGTAAATCTATTGATACAGTAGAATTCGCTAAGTTGATGTTCCCTAATATTTATAGCTATAAGCTTCAGGACATTGCGACTGAGCTCCATATAGAATTAGAGTCTGCTCACCGTGCGGATGATGATGCATTGGCTACTGCACATTTGCTTTTAAAATGCTTTGACCAGCTGCAAGCATTGCCATTAAAAACGGTGGAGCTATTACATAAAAGATCCTTCCAACTGAAATCCAATCTAGCACTCATCTTTTTTGAAGTTATAACGATAAAAAGAAAGACTTATGTGACCCAAGATTATTTAGAATATCGCGGAATACCACTAAAAGATGTGAAAAAAGAGCCTGCACCAGAATGGAGTAAACTTGCTTATCCGATTTCTAATGATGAAAAGAATCGATTATTCCAACACGGTAGCCTGAAGCTAGAGGAAAGACCAGGGCAATATAAGCTAATGGATGAGATTCACCATGCACTAATAGAATCCAAAGAGATTGTGTGCGAGGCGGAAACCGGAATAGGAAAAACATTAGCCTACCTTATTCCATCCGTTTTATATGGATTAGATCAAGGAAAGCCTATTATAGTTAGTACATATACAACACATCTCATTGATCAGCTTATAACAGAGGAAATCCCAAAGCTTTATGACATTCTTAACATTAGACTTAGAGTGGCGAAGCTAAAAGGTATCAATCACTATATTGATGTTTATCGTTTTTGGGAGCACCTTCAGCAAGAGGATGAGTCTTACGATGAGACGTTTACGATTATGCAAGTTTTAGTTTGGCTTACTATAACAGAGGAGGGTGACCTCTCGGAATTGAATGTTTCGGGTGGTGGTCAGCTATTTATAGATAAAATAAGAAGGACCTCAGAAAAAAAGATTAACGATGTAAAAGGGATAGATTTTTATGAGCGTGCTCTTCGTCGAAGTGAGCACTGTGATATCCTGGTAACGAATCATTCCATGATTATTATGGATACGGAACGAGAAACAAAGCTATTAGGCCATGGTTGTGCCACAATTATTGATGAGGCACATCAAATGATACATGCTAGTATATCCCGAAAAGAAAGAATTTTTTCATATACTAATTGGAAATATATTTTAGGTCAATTTGGCACGCTAGATACAGATCATCTACTTTACAAGCTGTCTCTTCTAAATGTTTCCTTGTCTGTCCGCATTCGTATTGAGAAGCTGTTTGTTGACATAGTTGAATCATTTGATCATGCAATGGGATATGTTATCTCTACTATTCAAAGCTATCCACATAAATCGAAGAGTACCAAACGAACTTATGCTATGGAGGATTTAAATTTAGAGAAAGCTTTTTTTATAAAAGTTGCTAAGAATCTACAAACATTTATCTATTCAACTAAGCCCTACGTGGGCTCAGCAAAGAAAAATATTATTGATGAACAATTATTAGTATTAGTAAATGAGTGGGAATATTGGTTACGTGAACTGGAGATTAAAGTAAGTGAATGGGATGAAATCTTCTTGCAGGATAAGGAAGTAGAGGCGAAATGGCTCGAGTTAGATAATAGAAGCGTCCCTGGAAGTCTCACTATCATCAAAAGACCATTAAATTATCAAGAGGATATAAAGGTTGCCATGGCTCCTTTAAGAGAGCAGGGAGGAATTATCTGGACTTCTGGAACATTGACAGTGCCCTCCAATAAATACTTTATTACTTCTCAGCTTGGATTGAGCTCAAATATACCTATCCATCAGTTTAAAGTAGAATCTAACTTCTACAAGGGTGCAGAGCTTTTAATCATCGAGGATATGCCAGACATTCAGCAAGTATCTCAATCGGATTATATTGAATCAGTTGCGGAAGCAATTGTCCAGACGGTTTTGGTCACTGGAGGAAGGTGCTTTGTATTATTTACTTCACAGGATATGTTACGTAAGACTGTGGAATTGATACAGGATACTAATCTGCTTGAAGATTTCATGCTATTTGCACAAGGAATCACGACTGGGAGCAGGATGCGTTTGTTAAAGTCATTCCAGCGATTTTCTAAGTCTGTATTGTTCGGAACCAATAGCTTTTGGGAGGGAGTAGATGTTCCAGGTGAAGCTCTTTCAGTAGTGATTATGGTTCGCTTACCTTTTTCTTCTCCCGATGATCCCTTATTTAAAAAGCGTGCAGAGCTGCTAACTAAAAATGGACAAAATCCTTTTTCTTCCTATTCCTTGCCAGAGGCAATTTTAAGATTTAGACAAGGATTTGGAAGATTAATTCGTTCCTCTGCCGATAAAGGAGTATTTATCGTATTAGACAGAAGGATTGATACGAAGTCTTATGGTAGTGATTTTCTACAGGCAATCCCAAATATTCCTGTTAAGAAAGTATCATTAGAAAATATAGTCTTAGAGCTAGAAAATTGGTATACTAATGAAGGATGAGTATTAGAAAGCGGGTAGAAATATGGAAAACAAAATTGAAGTGATATCAACCGTCACCGTACAATACCAATCAGATCTATATAAGATAGTGGATGCATTGAACCGTTCGTTGAAGGAAAAGGATCTAATGTTTGGATTAGCATTAGATAAAGAAGATCAAGAAAAAGCAGTCTTCACAATTTATAGGACCTAAACTATGGCATTAAAGAGATGGCTAATATTTATCGTTGTTTTTGCTATCAGTCTCACCATAATCCTAAGCCTACTTATTTATAAGGAAGCAAGAGAACCTTTCAATGATAACCTGACGAAGGCAGAGTCTTATACGCTTCAAAATAATTTATTGAAGACAATAGATGATTCGTATGTGTATAATAATACCGACTCATATCAGACAATTATTGGTACCAATAAGGACGGCTCTAAAAAAGCTTTTTTTATCCCAACAAAGGATAACGAAGAGCAAATTATGGAGGTAAGTCTTGATGAAGGTATATCTGAAGAGAAAGCTGTTTCGATAGCTTTGGAAGGGGAAAAAGGTAGTAAGCTGCTTCACGCGAAATTAGGTGTGGAAGAGGTCGGGCCAGTATGGGAGATTACCTTTGTGAATTCTAAGGATAACCTCAACTACGTATATCTGTTATTTGATAATGGCGATTGGTGGAAGAGAATATCCAATTTGTAAAATATATTTTTAACTTTTGGAGGACAACATGAAAAAAATTATGATTAAAGATATGTCTAGCCATGTTGGAGAGACAGTAAAACTTGGTGCGTGGCTTGCAAACAAACGCTCTAGTGGTAAGATTGCCTTTTTACAGCTTCGCGATGGTTCTGGATTTGTACAAGGAGTAGTAGTGAAGGAAGTTGTGGGAGAAGAGATTTTCCAAACAGCAAAAGGTTTAACTCAAGAAACTTCTATGTATATTACTGGAGAAGTAACAAAAGATGAGCGTTCTTCATTTGGTTACGAGCTTCAAGTAAAAGAAATAGAGGTAATTCATGCAGCGGTAGATTATCCAATCACACCGAAAGAACACGGTACTGAGTTCCTTATGGACAACCGTCACCTATGGTTACGTTCAAGAAAACAACACGCGATCATGAAAATTCGTAACGAAATTATCCGCGCTACATACGAGTTCTTTAATAATAACGGCTTTGTAAAAATGGATCCCCCGATTTTAACTGGCTCAGCTCCAGAAGGAACTTCTGAGCTTTTCCAAACTAAATATTTCGATGAGGATGCATATTTATCTCAGTCTGGTCAGCTATATATGGAAGCAGCTGCTATGGCTTTAGGAAAAGTATTCTCTTTTGGACCAACATTCCGTGCAGAAAAATCCAAAACACGTAGACACTTAATTGAATTTTGGATGATAGAGCCTGAAATGGCATTTACAGAATTTGATGAGAACTTAGAAGTACAAGAGCAATACGTTTCCTTTATTGTTCAGGCCGTTCTTAAAAACTGTCAATTAGAATTAGAGCGCTTAGGTCGCGATACATCTAAACTGGAAAAAATTCAAGCACCTTTCCCTCGTATTACTTATGACGATGCAATCAAGTTCTTACATGAGAAAGGCTTTGATGATATCGAGTGGGGGGACGATTTCGGATCACCTCATGAAACAGCTATCGCAGAAAGCTATGATATGCCAGTTTTCATCACTCATTATCCAGTAGGCATTAAGCCATTTTATATGCAGCCACATCCAGACAGAGAAGATGTTGTGTTATGTGCCGATTTAATTGCTCCAGAAGGATATGGTGAAATTATCGGTGGTTCTGAACGTATTCATGACTATGACCTATTAAAGCAACGTCTTGCGGAACATAAATTAGATGAATCAGCCTATGCTTGGTATTTAGAGCTTCGTAAACAAGGGTCTGTTCCTCACTCAGGATTTGGTCTTGGATTAGAACGTACTGTAGCTTGGTTAAGTGGAGCAGAGCACGTTCGTGAATCTATACCATTCCCAAGACTATTAAATCGTTTGTATCCATAATCTTAAGCCAAAGGAACAATATATATTATCATCATGCAATAGATAAGAAAGGGAGTGCGAGTATGCATAAGCGAAATCGGCTCCGAATCTGGACAGAGCAGGGAAATGTAACCATTTCCCAGCTTTTTTTTAGCCATTATAAGGCCATTAATATGAAGGATGAGGAAGCTATTCTGCTATTACATCTTATCGCTTTTGGAGAAGCGGGAAACCACTTTCCAACCCCTCAAAACTTAGTGGAACGTACACATTTTAGTGAACATAAAGTAGTGACGATTTTACAGCGTCTTGTCCAAAAAGGTTTAATTCAAATAGAACAGCATATGGACGACGATGGAGTCCATTATGAGTACTACGATTTTAATCATTTATGGGAGCTCTTGGTCGATTGCGTAGAGCAACAAAACCTAACTAAAGAAGACGAAGAAGTAAAGGGCGAAGAAGGCGAAATTTACAAGTTATTTGAGCAGGAGTTCGGTAGATTATTATCTCCAATGGAATATGAAACGATTGGCATGTGGTTTGACCAGGACAACCACTCAGCCTCCTTAATACGTTTAGCGTTAAAAGAGGCAGTTTTATCTCAAAAGCTTAGCCTGCGTTATATAGATCGGATATTATTCGAATGGAAAAAGAAAAATATTAAAACGGTTGAAGCTGCAGAAAATCAATCGGCACAGTTTCGACAGCATATACCTATACAAAGACCAAAGGAGCAACCTGCAAACACAGCGAAGGTTCCTTTCTACAATTGGTTAGAAGAAAGAGAGTAGGTGGAGAAAGTTGCTTACAAAAGCCCAATGGCATTTTTGTTTAGAGGAAATGGAAAGGATGTTTCCGGATGCTCATTGCGAGTTAGTCCACGACAATCCTTTTGAATTATTGGTAGCTACATTACTTTCAGCACAATGTACTGATGTCCTTGTAAACAAAGTAACAAAGGATCTTTTTCAAAAATATAAAAAACCTGAAGATTACTTGGATGTATCCATAGAGGAATTACAAAATGATATCCGCTCAATAGGTTTATATCGTAATAAAGCAAAAAATATTCAAGCACTTAGCAAGCAACTAATTGAGCTCTATAACGGCGAGGTCCCTGCTAATCGTGATTTACTCACGACATTTCCAGGTGTTGGTCGTAAAACAGCTAATGTAGTTGTTTCGGTAGCCTTTGATATACCAGCCATAGCTGTAGACACTCATGTAGAACGTGTTTCAAAGCGACTGGGACTATGCAGATGGAAAGATTCTGTTCTGCAGGTAGAAGAAACGTTGATGAAAAAGACACCAATTGAATCGTGGTCTAAGGCGCATCATCAACTGATATTTTTTGGGAGGTATCATTGTAAGGCCCAAAATCCCAATTGTCCGCAATGTCCTTTGTTGCCGGTTTGTCGAGAGGGTAAGAAGAGGATGAGTAAAGTTGTCCAAGCTTAGAAAAGAAGATTTTAAACCTATTTTTGCAAGATGGTCAGTTATTCGGAATCAGTTGGAGATTCTTTATAAGGAAAGAGAGAAAGACACCCATGATTTAATGGAGAAGGGCATCGAATTATTGAGTGAATTATTTGTATTGGCTGAAGGTACTTCCCCTTTAAATTATGAAGAGCGTTTTATCTTTGTTCAAAAGAATTATAAGTCTTATGCAGCTTTTCGACAACTAGATGAATTGTTCAAGGAAACAGAAAAAAAACTTGCTCGTCGATTCATCATGGAATCAAGAATGCCTTAATATTTTTAACACTACCCCATAAGAACTGCCTTTAGAAGTTAGATACTAAACTAACATACAGAGGCAGTTTCTATGGGGCATTTTTTATGATAATTTTTTTATTTTTCATCTTGCTTGGTGAGCCTTATCAAAGATGCACCTAAGACTATAAAAACTTAATAATATAGGTTATATTTAACAGAATAATATTATTTTTTCTGGAGGTTTATATGAAAACTTTCATATATATGTTGAGACACTGTGATTCAATTAAAACGGGAAATGAAAAAGATAGAGGCCTAACTGAAAAAGGTGTGACGGATGCTCAACGACTAATAAAGATTTTACAAGAAGAAAATATTAATACAGTTATATCTAGCCCATATACCCGTTCTGTATTAACAGTTCAACCATTAGCTGAATACATTGGACAAAATGTGGTAATTCTTGAAAATCTTAAAGAAAGAGTTTTTAGTCCTGAGAAAAAACGTTTATCTGATAATGAGCTTCAATGTTTGTTAGAGAAATCTTTTGAGGAACCGGATTTTTCTCTTAAGGGAGGAGAGTCGAATAAAGAGTGTCAAAAACGGGGAATAAATGCACTCAAATCAATATTACATACTTTTAAAGGTCAGAAAATAGTAGTAGGTACTCATGGTGCAGTGATGACGTTAATGATGGGATATTTTGATAGTAGTTATGGCTTGGATTTTCTTTTAAGCACTTCAAAGCCTGATATTTATAGAATGGAGTTCAATGAATTGGAATTAGTAGATGTAACTAAAATATGGAAGTGATGACTATTTATTAAGTTCATAATGTCAATAAAGCTTTAAAAGAGCATCAGCTTATCCAAGAATGCTACTCATTTATTATTAATTTTGAAAGGAAGATGCTCTTTTGAATTCGTTAAAGGGGAAAATTGCAGTTGTTGCTGGTGGAACACGTGGTGCTGGTAGAGGAATTGCTGTTAAGTTGGGAGAAGCTGGAGCAATAGTATATGTGACAGGGAGAAGTACAATTCATAGTCAGTCACCCATGGGCCGTATGGAAACGATTGAGGAAACAGCAGAATTGGTAACAAAAGCCGGGGGAAAAGGAATACCTGTAAAGGTCGATCATACTATTGAAACGGAAGTTGTTCACCTATTTGACCGTATCCAAAAGGAACAGGGAAGGTTAGATATATTAGTTAATGATATTTGGGGAGGAGATCCTCTTACGGAATGGGGAAAGCCAATAGGAGAGCATAGTCTTCATAAAGGACTTCAGATGCAAAAACAAGCTGTCCATTCACATATTATTACTTCTCATTATAGCATTCCTTTATTTAAAGAGAATAATAGTGGCCTGATCATCGAAATTACTGATGGCATTGATTACGAACCTCGAGGTAACTTCTATTATAGTCTAGCAAAAATCTCCTCAATCCACATGGCACAGGCGATGGCCATGGATCTAAAAGAATATAATATTTCTGTCATTGCTGTTACTCCTGGTTTTTTACGTTCGGAAGCAATGCTTGAATCGTTTGGTGTTACCGAAGAAAATTGGAGAGATGCAACAAAGATAGATCCTCATTTTATTGCGTCAGAAACACCATTTTATATTGGAGAGGCTATACGCTGTCTTGCAAGTGATCCTCATATAGCTAAAAAGACAGGTGGGGTATATAGCACCTGGGAACTTTCAGAGGAATATGCATTTAAGGATGCTGATGGTTCACAACCACATTGGGGAAATTATTTTATAAAAAATGTGAAAGTATAAAAGGTAACATCTTTCAGTCTCTTCTTGAGCAGATTCATTTTCAAAGTCAAATTGTTTATTAGAGTTGCAAGAGACTCTTTATTTACCGTAAGATTGATTCATATTTTATATCAGAAATAAAAAAAAACCATAAAAAACGAGGAAAGTTTATATGAACTTTCCTCGTTTTAGCTTTAAAAATTATCATCTAACTATGATAAAGAATGCTTGGTTAAGGTGTAGTTCCGCTTTCGGTGTTACCTTCTGGATTTTCTACTGGACTTTCTCCATCAGTTCCACCTTCGTTTCCTTGACCACCCTCATTAGCGCCACCATCATTGTTGCCAGTGTTGTTGCCATTCCCGTTACCATTATTACCGTTGTTGCCATTATTTCCGTTATTACCATTATTACCGTTATTACCATTGTTACTGTTGTTACCATTATTTCCGCCTTGGTTCTTATTCTCATCTTCAGGATTTTCCTCAGGGTTTTCTTCCTCAGGCTCTGGATCCTCAAGATTTTCTTCCTCTATACCTTCTAAAACTAATTCTGCGCTAGCTGGAGCGCTTCGAACATCTTCAGCTAAAGCTGTAACTGTAAATACATACTTACTACCAGGAATAAGATTTTGGACGATTAACCCTGTTTTGTTTGTCGTTTGCAAAATCTCATTTGGACCATTGTCTATTGAGACCGCAACTTCAAATTGAACATCTATATCTTCCTCGTCTGGCTGTTCAAATTCCCAATTTAATGTTGCAGATGATGTCGTTTCGTCATATTGAACTGATAAATTAGTTGGAGCGTTGAGCTCAAGCTGATCATATTCTTCAGATACTTCTGTAGGCTCTGTTCCTTTAACGAATAACTCCGTTAACTTTTTATCATCAGGAGTATATTCACTAGCTAATTTTAAAGGATTAGATCCTTTTTCAATTGTTACTTCTACAACAGAATTAGGTTTTTTAAATTTTTCCGTTTTCTGTCCTTCAGAAATATTCCCCATTACCTCTTTAAAGATACGTTGGGGGAGACTACGCTCTTCAGATGTAGTGATAGCTGAGTTATCATCATAACCAGACCATACGGTTACTGAATAATTGGTTGTGTATCCAGCAAACCATACATCCGGAACTCCTTTTTTGTCTCCTCCGAAGTTGGAAGTACCAGATTTACCTGCAACATCCAATCCACTAACTGCTGCGGCCTTACCAGTACCTTTTGTTAAAACATCTCTTAGAACATCTGTAATGATGTAAGCTGTTGAATCCTTCATAACTGCTTTAGATTCTGGCTTATAGTTTTTTTCTGTTTTGCCATCTCTATATACAATTTTATTAATCGCATATGGCTCTGTATGAATCCCTTCATTACCAAATGCAGCATATGCTCCTGCTAGTTGGATAGGGGACATGAATTTTGAGATACCACCGATTGCATAAGCTTCGTTGACTGTACCGATGTCTACTCCAAATCGACTAATAAATTCTCTTGATTTTTTAGTACCTACTTCTTTTAAAGTTTTGACGGCAGTAGTATTACGTGATTTATATAATGCTTCACGCATAGTCATAGATCCTAAATATTTGTTATCAGCATTACGTATTACCTGATCGGTCCCTGTATATTTAATTTCTTCGTCCACAAGTGTCTGAGCAGGGGACCAACCTAAAAATTCTACAGCTGGACCATAATCTATCAACGGTTTAATAGTCGAACCTGGTGAACGATTAACCATATCTTGAGCATGATTATATCCTCTATCTGCTCCGTAATTTCTTCCTCCACCAACAGCAACTACTGCCCCTGTCTTAGTATCAATCACTGCAACACCAGATTGTATATCCTCTGTTGGGAATATATCTGAGGACAAGGTCTTTTCTACTTGCTCCTGAGCTTTTGGTTGAAGAGTCGTATGGATGGTTATTCCTTCGGAAATGGCATCTGCATCACCGTTTTCCTCAAGCTCATCTAATACTATGTCGATAAACGCATCATATTTTGAATCTTGGTTTGCAACTCTTTCTTCTTCTGGAAGAAGGGAGTCGGTAACTGGAACCGCTTGAGCAGCCTTCATTTCCTCGTCAGTTATTTTTCCATGAAGATTCATTAGATATAGGACCGTATTTCTTCTTTTTTCAGCTAGTTCTGGGTTTTTAAAAGGATTATAGTTATTTGGACTTTGGGGCATGCCCGCTAGCACTGCCATTTCATGTAGATCTAAATCCTTTAATTCTTTACCGTAAAAATATTTAGAGGCAGTTCCGAATCCATAAATACGTCCTGACATAAGAACTTTGTTAAAATACATTTCGAAAATTTCTTCTTTTTTATATTCACGCTCTAACTGAAGAGCCAAATGGGCTTCTTGAGCCTTACGTTTTATTGTTTTTTCATTTGTAAAGAATGAGTTTTTAACAACTTGTTGAGTGATTGTACTTGCACCCTGTGCACCAAATCCATCTTTCAGATTGGCCAAAACGGCTTTACCTAATCGTAGAACATCGACTCCCATGTGGTCGTAAAAACGTGCATCCTCTGTTGCTAATATGGCATCTTCCATTTGTTGAGGGATATCTTCATAGGAAACATATTCGCGACTTTCGCTTCCGACAGTTGCAAACACTTCCCCATTAGCATCTAATAATTTAGGACTAATTGGATCCTTTAACAAGTCCTCGTCTAAATCTGGAGCACTGCTTGCGTAAAATGCAAATACAGATCCGCCAGCTATCAATCCTACTAATCCAACAGCCACAATAGCTAGTAAAACTCGCTTAATCCATGTTTTGGCAGGTTTCTTTTGTTTTTTCTTTTGAGCCATTTGTTGCTTTCTTCTTTGTTCACGAGTTGTTTTTTGCTCACTCATAAACGTCTCCTCACTTTCGCTTTATACATACAAGTCATTAACTATCTTTAAATAATTGACCCTTGGTGCATATTTTGGGTTTATTTCAATCCCATATTCTTCAAATTCTTCGAGGGTTATTGATTTCCTTCCCCCCGATAGCATTCTATCCCAAAATAATTTTAAATGCTCGTAAGACAAATAAAAATATCTATCCATACTAGAAAATCGAACTAATAAGAAGCTAATCCCAAGTTGTTTAACTACTTTCCCCATATGCTCTACTTGATGTAAATGAACATTTTTCAAAGGAAAGGAAGTTTTATTTTCCGTTTCTTTTGCTTCAAAGTCAATATATTTTCCTTTGTAGACTCCGTTAAAGTCAGTAGTTGATGGGGTTCGATAATATGCTTCTTTTATAACTGCGGAGCTTCTACTTGGATAATCCACCTTGACGACCTGAATAGGTATTGGCTTTTTATAGATGACTGCAATGTCATGAGCTAGATAGTACTCGTTGGCATCATTTATCTCATCTTCTAACGTCCTACCCCTATTACTAAAAGAATAATCTTTTTTCTTTGGAATATTTGTTTTCTTGGTAGGTGTATATACTTTCCCATTAGGGTATTGAATAGCCAAGACAATCACCTCTTTTATGGTATTAGTTTATCACAAGTTAGTTAGACGAACGAGTAATCAATTTAGTTTCATTTTTGTAACTGTCGACGGACCACTAGTTTTGTCTGATGTAAAGAACCTTTGTCGAGCAGGAAGGTATTTATGATGTAGGAAGGAACTTAACAGTTAAAGGAGAGTGGACATTATGAACAAAATTGAACGCCTTATCGACCAACTTGAACTATTGGAATATCTATTAGAAAACCGTCTGAATGAAGAACAGGATCAGTTCGAAGAAGATTTTAGTAAATCATCCTTTCGTTTACTAGGTAAGATGGAAAAATTGGAGAATAATATGTAAGGAATGTATGTTCGTCTGAAACTGGTAATATGATATGCTTTTTGATAAACTATTACTAGATTGAGAGGGATTACATTGTCATTAACAAGTGTAAATAATCAGCTTTTAAACGAGTGTGATATTTGTATAGAACGTTTTCACCGTTTCAGAGAAGAGGACCGAGAGCCTGATTTTTTTAGAGAAGTGAAGCCATATGCATATAATATAGATGAATTATTAAACGAATGGGAGCAGCTTGTTCGACCTTGGATACAGACCAAACGACCAAAATATGTACATCCAAGCCAAATTGATTCACTACTAGAATCTATGAGGCAATTTGTTGTGCAGTCATTTTATAAAGCAACAAGTAAAAAACGTTTCTTAAAGTCTGTACATTCTTCCAAATACACATTAGAAACAATTCTTCAGGCATTGAAGGAGGTTGGAGAGTAACATGCAAAAGAATAAAAGTATTGCAGAGCTATTAGAAAATTGGAGAATTGATAGCAATCGCCACCTGCAAATAGAGCATATCCATACAGTAGAGGAAAAAGATGCAATTTATGCACCTTTCCCAGAAAAAATGCATCCCTCTATTAAAAATGCTTTGAAAGGACGTGGGGTGAGTCAACTCTATATTCATCAAAGACAAGCTTTTGATGCTGCTTCTTTAGGGAAGTCATTTACTGCTATTACTCCAACTGCCTCTGGTAAATCTCTTTGTTACCATCTTCCTGTCTTACAATCGATAATGGAAGATCCAACCTCTCGTGCCATTTATTTATTTCCGACAAAAGCATTAGCACAGGACCAAAAAAGCGATTTAAATGAATTGATTCGAGAGAGTGGAGAAGAAATATTAAGTTTTACGTACGATGGTGATACCGAGCCGGGGATTAGACAAAAAATTAGAAAATCTGGACATATTGTGTTGACTAATCCAGATATGCTGCACTCCGGCATACTACCTCACCATACAAAATGGGTTTCCCTTTTTGAAAATCTAAAATATATTGTCATTGACGAAATTCATACATATAAAGGTGTATTTGGTAGTCATGTCGCACATGTTATTCGCAGATTGAAAAGGATCTGCGAATTTTACGGTAGTAAGCCGCAATTTATTTGTACGTCAGCTACTATTAAAAATCCTAAAGAGCTTGCAGAAAATTTAACAAATGAAACACATCAATTAATTGATCAAAACGGTGCTCCTGCTGGCAGAAAGCACTTTGTATTTTATAATCCTCCTATTATACATCCAGTATTTAATGTTAGAAGAAGTGCGGTTTTAGAGGTTAGGGATCTTGCGCAAGAGTTATATGTAAACGGAATTCAAACTATTGTATTTGCTAAAAGTAGAGTAAGAGTGGAAATGCTAGTAACTTATTTAAAGGCTTTGGTGAGTAAAAAGATAAATGATCAATCTATTCGTGGCTACCGTGGAGGATACTTACCTTCTGAGCGAAGAGTTATCGAAAAAGGGTTGAGAGAAGGAGTAATTCGAACAGTAGTTAGCACAAATGCACTTGAGTTAGGAGTAGATATTGGCCAGCTTCAGGCTTGTATTATGACTGGATATCCAGGAAATATTGCAAGTGCTTGGCAGCAAGCAGGTCGAGCAGGCCGTCGACAGGACGAGGCCCTTATTATTTATGTGGCTCAGTCGACAGCTCTAGATCAATACGTAGTAAAGCACCCTGACTATTTTCTTGGACAATCACCTGAAGAGGTCCGGATCCATCCAGACAATATGATAATTTTGATGGACCACCTTAAATGTGCAGCCTTCGAGCTTCCATTTAGTACTAGTGATACATATGGAGAATTCTATATACAAGAGCTGTTAGAATTTCTTGAGAGCGAAGGAGTTCTTATAAAGACATCGGACAAGTGGCATTGGATGTCCGAAAGCTTTCCAGCTAGTAATGTAAGTCTGAGGTCTGCTTCTCAGGACAATGTCATAATTATTGATCAAACGATTCCGACAAAAACTAGAGTGATTGGAGAAATGGACCTTTATAGTGCGATGACGTTACTCCATGAAGAAGCGATCTATCTCCATCAGGGAACTCAATTTCAAGTAGAAAAACTCGATTGGGAGGAGAAAAAGGCCTTTGTGAAGGAAGTGGACGTGGATTACTTTACTGATGCTAATATCGCAATCGAACTAAAGGTATTAAGCGAGGATAAGGAAAGAGAAGCGGATATTGGTACGCTTAGATTTGGTGATATCATTGTTCTTGCTCAGCCTACTATCTTCAAAAAGATTAAGTTCGATACCCATGATAATATTGGTTCAGGTAAAATACATCTACCGCCCCTAGAGCTTCATACCTCGTCCACTTGGTTTAGCTTCGATAAACCAAACAATTGGTCAGAAACGTTGCTTTCAGACGCAATGACAGGAGTGGCCTATGCGCTACACTCGTTTATCCCTTTATTCATACATTGTGATGCTAAGGATATTCATGTAGTACCTCAGGTAAAATCGATTAATGTAGAAAAGCCTACTTTTTATATTTATGACAGCTATCCAGGGGGAATTGGTTTATCCGAGAGAATGTTTGATCTATGGAATAATTTAGTGCCTAAGGTGACGGAGCAGGTAGAAAGCTGTCCATGTACTGGTGGTTGTCCCGCTTGCATTGGCGCTCAGGACGCCGAACAAAACTTGAAAAAAGAAGTTATTAAACTTCTTCACTTATTGCAGGTGAATCAAAATGTCGTATGAAAAAAAACTATTAGAAATGAAGGGCCTATTAAAGAAAAATACTCCTGAAAAACAGCAACCCAAAAAGGAAGTGCTAGATATTGCACTTCCTTTTTATACAGAGCAATGGGAAAAGGCTGGATTAAAGCTAATAAAAAATGAAAAAGGTTTCTTCTTTTTAAAAGAAACATTTTATCGTAACAAGCATATACATGGAACTATTGGCTTGGATAAGCTTGAAGCTGCTATTTCTTTTATGCAGGAAAGATATCCAACTCATCCGCTTACTATTTCTCCAAACAGCCCTTATTGCTTTTATGACACGGAAACGACCGGTCTAAAAGGGGCTGGTGTCTTAATTTTTTTGAATGGTATTTTAAAAAAGGTTCCTGGAGGTTATTTATTGTCTCAATACGTGCTAGCAGACCCAGGACAGGAAGCTGCCTTTCTATTGGCCACTGAGTTTTGGAAAAACACTCAAACTATTATTACTTATAACGGTAAAAGCTTTGATTTGCCCCAATTAACGACAAGGTGGACAATGAATCGTAACACTTTACCACCCATGAAATCTCAAGGACAAATTGACTTAATGCACTCATCTAAAAGAATTTGGAAAGGTGATTTAGAGCGATTTAAATTAAAGCAATTAGAAGAAAGTAAATTAGGTTTTAGTCGCAAAAATGATATACCTGGTCATTTAGCTCCAATTATTTATTTTGATGCGGTTAAGCATGGTAACCCAACTAACCTTATGAGAATTTTAAAGCATAACGAATGGGATATCCTATCACTAGCAACGCTTTATACTTTATCGGTGGATCTACTAAAAGAAACCGAGGTTCAGGAAACTGCAAACACCTATACGAATATTGGAAAATGGTTTAAAGATTTAAAGTCTAAGGATGCAAGCAAGGAATGGTTCCAATTTGTATTAGATCAATTTCCAGAAAGAGAAACAAGCATGGCCTACTACTATATGGGTTTGCATTTAAAAAGGCAAAAACTGATGGATGAAAGTATCGAAGCCTTTAAGGAAGCTTTAAAAGAAATAAAAGGGAAATATCGTTTAGAAGTTCTGGTAGAACTAGCAAAGCTATATGAACATCAAAAAAAAGATTATGAAAAAGCATTAGAAATGACCCTTGAATGCCTTGAATATTGGAGAGATTCTGAAATAGATTCACATAAAGATTTTAGTAGTCAGCTCCGTATGCGGGAAATAAGAATAAATAAGAAAATAAATATTTCCCGGGAAAGCGCACAACCTAACAAAAAACGCACTTAATCGCCCAAAAATACTCCATTATTCGACACCACTATGCTATAATACGAGTAGCGAATTGTAGACGGAAGGAAGATGCTGCATGGAATTTAAGTTAAAGGCTTCTGATATATTAGAAAAAGAATTTAAAACAGGCTTAAGAGGCTATAATCAAGAAGAAGTAGATATGTTTTTAGATGATATCATCCAAGATTATGAAGCGTTCGAAAAGAAAGTATCACAGCTGCAATTAGAAAATAAGCAACTAAGAGAAGAGTTAGCTGAGGCACCAAAACGAACAGCTCCTGTCCAACCAGCAGCTGGCGCTACTAATTTTGATATTCTAAAAAGATTATCTCATTTAGAAAAACATGTGTTTGGCGCAAAATTGTACGAGTAATATTATATTAGTAAAGAATTATTGTATATTCAGCTAACATCGTGTATAATTGGTTTACCACTTATATATTCGGGCAATCGCTGCAATGCTAGACATTGTAGAGGAAAGTCCATGCTCACACAATTCTGAGATGAATGTAGTGTTCGTGCTTAGTGAAAAAATAAACTAAGGCAGCCATTTTGGCTGACGGCGGGATGAAGGCCTAAGTCTTCGGATATGGCTGACAATCTCTGAAAGTGCCACAGTGACGGAGCTGTATAGGAAACTATACAGGTGGAACGAGGTAAACCCCACGAGTGAGAAACCCAAATTATGGTAGGGGCATTTTCTTGAAGGAATTGAACGGATAGAAAAACAGACAATAATCTGTAGATAGATGATTGCCATCCACATACGTACGAGGTAATGCACCGTTTGAGTACCGTGGAAACAAAACATGGCTTATTGAGTGTATGAGTGGCTATAATTAATAATACAGAAAGCTCTCCAATCACGGAGAGCTTTTCTTTTCTTAATAGATAAAAAAGTATATGCTTATTTATAGTATTTATATAGCTATGGGAGTGTTGTACCATTATGGTATGTAAGTAAAATACTATCGTACTGCTTCCGCACTTTTCTGATATATTTTTTGATTCTTTATAATATAATGCAAAATCTTCACTATCCTCACAAATTTTTTCTAAAATTGCTTACTACGAGATGTTTACATAGAGTCGATCATAAGATGGTCATCACCGATTATAAGAGAATAGGCATATTCCGAACAGGAGATGCAGGATGAAAGCGGGTCATTAAAGTTGAACAAAGAGCAACAACCTGAAAGCTTTTCTTCATATCCAAATAATTTAGTGGAGAAAGTATTTAATTCGACTACTGAGGGTATTATGATTACGGATGAAAAAATGCGGATTACGTTAGTAAATGCTGCGTTTGAAAAGGTTACGGGCTATGTTTTGAACGAAGTGCGAGGTGAAACTCCACGTATACTGAAGTCAGGTAGGCAAGAAAAAACATTTTACGCAACTATGTGGAATGAGTTGAAGCTTAAAGGTACCTGGCAAGGCGAAATATGGAATAAAAGAAAAAACGGAGAACTTTACCCAGAATATCTAACTATTTATAGCATACAAAACGAGCAAGGGGAAACTACTAATTACTTTGGTGTCTTTTCCGATATTTCCATAAAAAAAGTGGTAGAGAAAGAAATGGAAACGTTAACTTTCAGTGATCGCCTTACGAGTTTACCTAATAGATCTTCCTTTAACGAATTATTTTCACAAATAATCAGTGAATCTGGTTCTCAGGCAAAGCATGCAATCTTGTTTATAGATTTAGATCGCTTTAAGCAAGTAAACGCCTCACTTGGCAATGAAGTAGGGGATATCATCCTAGTTGAATTTGCTAAACGCATTAAGCAAATTATTAATAAAGACGATATTTTTGCAAGATATGGTGGAGACGAATTTTTGCTTGCTATACAGGATATTAAAAATCAAAAAGAAGCCGCCCAATATGCTTCAGAAATTATTAAATCGCTTAGCAAGCCATTCTATTTAGATGATATGGAAATTTATATCACTTCTAGTATTGGAATTGGATTATACCCTCAAGACAGCGAGGATGTTGACAAGCTTTTACACAAGGCTGACAAGGCAATGTACTTCGCTAAACAAAATGGTAGAAACCAATATGCTTTTTACTTCGAGGAATTAAAGAGGGATTCAAAGAGGCAATTGTTCCTAGAAGCTGAGTTGAGAAAGGGTATTCAGGCTAAAGATTTTAACATATACTATCAACCGAAAATTTCGCTAGATACAAATGAAATCGTTGGAGTAGAAGCTTTAGTTAGATGGCAAAATGATCAGATTGGAGTCGTATCCCCTGGCGAATTTATACCTTTAGCAGAGGACACGGGCCTTATCATTCCTTTGAGTGAGCTAATAGTTGAAAAAGTATGTTTAGATATTCTTGAATGGAGAACACTTGGTTTAAATAACCTTAATGTATCAATAAATATTGCTTCACTCCATTTTCAACAGGATAATTTTATCGAGAGAATAAATGAAATATTGATGCAATATAATTGTAGTCCACAGCAGCTTGAATTAGAATTAACAGAGCGTACGATTATGAAGGACTCCGAGAGTATTATAACCAAGCTAATAAAGCTTAAAAATATGGGTTTTAAAATTTCCATTGATGATTTTGGTACAGGATACTCTTCTTTAAGCTATTTAAACCGATTTCCTTTAAACTATTTAAAAATTGATAGAAGCTTTATACAGCATATTACTTCATTAAAGGATAAACAAGCGATCGTAGAATCAATTATATTAATGTCTCATCGCTTGCAATTCAAAGTAATAGCTGAAGGTGTAGAATCCAAAGAACAAGTAAAAATCTTAAAAGAAATGAACTGCGATATTATACAAGGATATTATTACAGCAAGCCAGTTCCAAGTAAAGGGCTAATGGATTTTCTCGAGCTTTGGGAGATCCTTAAGCAAGAAGGGAAGCAATAATGACAACATTTAAATTAGTAGCAACTGCAGCAATGGGCTTAGAAGCCATCGTTGCAGAAGAAGTGAAAGCACTAGGATACGAAACAACGACTGAAAATGGAAAAGTATATTTTGAAGGAGACGAGCGGGCAATTGCAAGAGCCAATGTTTGGTTAAGAGTAGCAGATCGAGTGAAAATTGTCGCAGCTCAGTTTCCAGTAAGAACTTTTGATGAACTTTTTGAACGTACAAAGGCTATTCAATGGGAAAAGTTTCTTCCTGTGGATGCTGCATTTCCCGTTCAAGGTAAATCCGTCAAATCTACTTTATTCAGTGTTCCAGATTGTCAGGCAATTGTCAAAAAAGCGATTGTAGAAAGATTAAAGCTTGCATATAAACGAATTGGATTTCTGGATGAATCAGGTGCAACATATAAGATTGAAATAAGTATACTTAAAGATGTGGCAACAATCACCTTAGACACGAGTGGTGCTGGATTGCATAAACGTGGCTACCGACATGGCCAAGGGGAAGCTCCATTAAAGGAAACGTTAGCAGCCGCTTTGGTAAAAGTCTCTAAATGGAGCCCAAATCGTCCATTTGTCGATCCATTTTGTGGTTCTGGGACAATTCCAATAGAAGCAGCTATGATTGGCCAAAATATCGCTCCAGGCTTTAATAGAGATTTTCACAGCGAAGATTGGTCTTGGATGCCTAAAACAATTTGGGATGATGTAAGAAACGAAGCAGAGGATTTAGCTGATTATGATCAAAAATTAGAGATTATCGGCTCTGATATTGATCATAAGATGATTCAAATCGCAGAACAAAATGCATTTGAGTCAGGATTTGCAGATATAATCAGCTTTAAACAAATGCAGGCAAGTGACTTTTCAACCAATCTGACGGATGGTGTCATGATTGGTAATCCTCCTTACGGCGAACGTATAGGAGAAATCGAAGAAATTGAAAAAGTTATCAGCGACCTTGGCCATACAATGGAAACATATCCATCATGGTCGGTATATATGCTTTCTTCTATGGAGAATTTTGAAAATCTTTACGGACGTAAAGCAACTAAGAAACGTAAATTATTTAATGGATTTATTAGAACAGACTACTATCAGTTCTGGGGTAAACGTTCATAACAGTAGGGGAGACTAGCTCTCCCATGCTGTTATATTATTATTCAAGGGAGTTAGAAAATGAAGCAGGCTTTGCCATTTAAATTATCAAAAGACCGTTCTTTCTTTGAATCATTAGGAGATTGGATGGGAGACGTATTATACGATGAATTGCCAGAGAAAGGGTTTGAATGTCGTGATGAACAAATTTTCATGGCATATCAAATCGAAAAAGCATTAAAAGAAAAAAATGTATTATTTGCAGAAGCAGGCGTAGGTACCGGTAAAACAATCGCTTACTTACTTCCTGCTATTTCTTATGCAAGATATACTGGAAAACCAGCCTTGATTGCATGCGCGGATGAAACGCTAATAGAGCAATTGGTAAAAGAGGCCGGAGACATCTTTAAGCTACAAAATTATTTAGATATAAAAATCGATGTTAGGTTAGCTAAATCGCGTAGCCAGTACCTATGCCTAAAACGATTGGAAGAAGCGCAAAAGGATAGCGATAACGACTTCTTTATAGAAGAAATTGAAGATGGAGTACCTGATTTCGTTTATGGCTCGTCTTCTCTTCAAAGTATCTTTCCATTTGGTGAGCGTAGCCAATTTTCAGGAGTAAGTGATGTAGACTGGCAAAAGGTTAACTTTCATCCTACTCAACAATGTACTGTCTGTGATTTACGCAATAGATGTGGGCAAACAATTCACCGTCAGCATTACAGAGAATCATCTGATTTAATCATCTGTTCCCATGACTTTTTAATGGAACATCTGTGGACTAAGGATTCACGTGTTCGAGAAGGACAATTGCCATTTTTACCAGAAGTGTCGATGATTGTATTAGACGAAGGACATTTGCTAGAATTCGCAGCTCAAAAAGCGTTAACCTATGAAGTACAAAGTGAAACATTAATTCGATTACTTGAAAGAGTAATGGTAGATGGTGTTCGCGAAAAGACTTTAAACTTAATGGAAGTTCTCCAAGATACGCATGAGAAAATTTTTAGCGTTTTACGAATCGGCAGCTTTGCGGAAGAAACGGAACGTATGAAGATTAACAAGTCATCTGAGCTAATGCAGTTATGTAAGCATGCCATTAAAATTACAGATGATTTACTAGAGGAGTTCGTGTTTGAATCAGAGCTTTTTACAATTCCAGAATATGAACTTAGAATGGTAGAGGAATTTTTAGAGCAATATTCTTTTTCCTTGCGATTATTTACAGAGAAGGGCGATGGGGTTGAGTGGTTAGAAATAATCGATGGCTACGAAACACTTATTATCATGCCTAGATTAGTTACAGACATTTTAAATGAAAAGCTATTTTCTACCAAGCTTCCGATCATCTTTTCATCTGCTACATTATCGATTGAAAAAGATTTTACGTATTTGGCAGATTCGTTAGGAATAGAAAAGTTTCAATCATTCTCAGTGCCGTCTCCGTTTGACTACGATGAAGTGATGAAAGTTAAAACGCATCATATTAGCCAGGAAGAGAAGGCTAGTGAAGTCGATCATTTATTGAAAGCAAAACAACAAACACTTATTTTGTTTAAATCAAAAGCTGCGATGGATAAATTTAGGTCCTCCACAAGTACTGATGATATTGCATATGAAGGGGATCGTGAGCTTTCCACAATCGTCAAAGAATTTCAAAATGGAGAGTTTTCTACACTTTGCTCTTATCATCTTTGGGAAGGCTTAGATTTGCCTAAAGAAGCATTAACTAGAGTAATTATTTATGATTTGCCTTTCCCACCGGTAGATCCGTTATTTGATGCCAAACGTTCATTTTCTAATAATCCATTTGAAGAAGTGGAGCTGCCGTTCATGCTGCTTAGACTTCAGCAAGGAATAGGTCGACTAATTCGTACCTCTGAAGACTACGGTGAAATTCACCTATTGTTGAACGAAAAAGAAGCGCCATTAGAGGGACGTTTTGTAGGGATTTTGCCAACACGAATTTCAAATTAATTTTAAATAGCCTTTTTCTTTTAAGTTTGTGGATGTAAACCACTCATTCCTTATGAATTTTAAGGAATTTGTTTGTTATACATTGGACGAATATAAAAGGAAAAGGTTTTTTAACGAATCCCTTTAAATTGAATAATATAAATAACAGGGCGTATGTCTCAAGAATTTAAAAAGGTGGGATTGAGTATACAAAATATGGATGATACAGTTTATTTAAACAAGGACGATATTACTAGTGATTTTCATTATGCTAATACAGAAGAGAAAATGACTGGTCCATGGTTTGACAATTTAACTTTTTTACAAATGAACCATTCAAAAAATATTCATCAACAAAATGAAGTAGCTAATAAAGACACATCAAAACAGCCATCGGAAGAATTAAATGAGATAGTAAAAATAAAGCGACCTACGATTATAAGAAGAAAATGTAGTAGATCATTATTGACATCTTCCACTGATTACAAATTTATATTAATGGACGCTAAGAAGAGCAAGAAGGATAGCAGCATGCTAAACTGTTTGAAAGTAGCCAGAAGCACACTAAAGTCTTATTATAACCTTTTAAACAATAGCTATATCTCTAGCAAACCTAAAGAAAAATATAAAAGAGCTCATCTATTCACCTCTTCACAAACAATGGAATTAGATGATTATAACTACGAATTAGAATTGATGGCTTACATGGAATATGAAGATAATCAAACAGACTGGGAAAGAAAACCACATTTATTACTGCAAGATTCATCTGTGTTATTAGACCAACATTTATGATCTATCCTGAATATTACAATTTGTTGGCATATGTATCTAAAATAAATACTGTAAGTGTAATTATACGGAGAAAAAAAAGGCAAATAACCATCCGTGGAACCTGTTAAAAGTAATATCGAAGTTTTATCTATGGCACCGTAGAAATAGAGGATGCTGGAGTTTCAACTCCTCCTAATTTGATGTCTGGGCTTGGTTCATAGAAACTAAGCTCATTTTTAAATATATAAATATATAGTAAATTGGGTTGAAGAGACTTAATTAGCTTTATCCAGATATGCTTGGTGAAGAGAGGGGGACTGCTTGGTATATTTGTAGCATTCTTCAAAAGAGGCTGGGACATAAGTAGATTCATGCTACATAAAAATGCTGTGAGTTGATTCTTATTACAATCTATAAAGAAAAGAATACTTCATTCTGAGTGAATGCGTTTTGATAGACATTTATTTAACTGAAGATATCTTCTTTTATATGTGAAGGTATGTGCAGTTTTCACTTGATATCGAAGATAATTCGGGGTGTTTGGATCGGAGACGGCGACTCCTAGGGGACAAGCGTGTGGTAGAGACTACAGGCTCGAGCAGTGCCCCCAGGAAATCGTCCGCTGTAGCAGAGAACACCAACTGTAAGTAGAAAAAGCCCCGGAAATTTACTAAACGGTAAATTTCCCGGACTCTTGAATTTTTAAGGTGGGTTTTATCCCAGCTTCGTAATATTAAGATTTTGAAGTTACCAGAATTTATACCCTTTTGAACCTGGAGGAGCATTCTGAAGCATATCGAACACTGGAACTGTATAAGCAAACAAGATTAAGAAGATACAAATAGTCAACCAGATCTTCCAGTTTTCCAAAACCATTGGAGTTTTTTCTGCATTTTCAGAAACCTCGCCAATTGGGAATTCTGTTTCTCCTTTAGGAGCAAACCATACTAGGTGGACGATGATATACAATACCAAGATGATACCGATGAATAAAATCGTACCACCAACTGCCTGAGCTATCTGATAGCCAATCCAATCAGTTGCTTGTGCAGAATCACCATAGGTAGAGAAATCTGAACGGCGAGGAGCACCCATCAAACCAGCTATATGCATAGCTCCAGACATGATGGACATACCTACTGCCCATACAATAGCTTGTATAATTGCTAGCTTATTCATTTGTTTAGTCAACACTCTACCAGTAAGATGAGGAATTAACCAATAAGCGGCACCAAAGAATGTTAAAACAACTGTTGTTGCTAAAGTGAGATGAAAGTGACCAGTAACCCAGATAGTATTATGTACTACTTGGTTCATTTGGTTAGATGCATTAATAATACCTCCAGCTCCAGCAGGGATGAAGGCTGCCATACCGATGAATGGTACAACGAATCGAGCATCCTTCCATGGAAGCTTTTTAAACCATCCAAATAAACCTTTTCCTCCAAGCTGTCTTCCGCGAATTTCAAATGTAGCGAACATGGAGAAAGCAGTTAGAAGGGAAGGTATAACAACCATCATTGTCAAAATTACTTGCAAGTATTTCCAAAAAGAATCAATACCAGGCTCTGTCAATTGGTGATGGAACCCAACAGGAATAGAGAAAATCAAGAAAAGCATAAAGGAAAGTCTTGCAAGTGCATCCGAATAAATTTTCCCGCCGATAATTTTAGGAATGATTACGTACCAAACCATATAAGCAGGTAATAGCCAGAAATATACTAATGGGTGACCAAAATACCAGAAAAGTGTACGAGAAAGTAGAATATCAATCTTATCTACCCAGCCTAATGACCAAGGAATCAATTGGAAAACTACCTCAACTGCAACACCAAGTGAACAAATGATCCACATAGTTAAGTTTACGATTACCATAAAAGTTAATAATGGACTTGGTTCTCCAGGATTAGCTTTGCGCCATTCTCTATATTTCATTATAAGGCCAGCTCCACCTATCCAAGAGCCTACGACTACTAGTGCCAATCCCACATAGAAAATCCAATGTGCTTGTAGGGGTGCATAGAAAGTGTACAGAACAGATGCTTCATTTAATAAAACCATTACTGCAGCAGCAGTTGTTCCGATTGTCATTGTCCAGAACCCAATCCAGCCAAGCATTCTTTGCTTATCTGTCAATGTGCCGGCAGTGCGGCTTACAGCAGCAATTTGGAAACCAAAGATAAAATAAGTTGTTAAAATAAGTGCTAATAAAACCCCATGAACCGTTAATAATTGATAGTATCCGATTCCCCAAGGAAGAGTAAATTGTCCAGACCGTACAAGTGTTTGTAATAGCCCACAAAGTCCTCCGATTAAAAGTGCAACGAATGCTACATGGATGTGAGCCATTGCGAGCTTGCCATCACGACGATCTACCTTCACAAAGCTTTGTGCTTTTTCTGTTATTGTTGCCATGTTACTCAACCACCTTTAACTTCGATGTCATAGAAGTGTGTCCTATGCCACAATATTCGTTACATAATATTAAATACTCTCCAGCTTTATCTACTGTTGTTACGTATTCTGAAACGTAGCCAGGTTCTAGCATCATATTAATATTCGTACCTACTATTTGAAAGCCATGAATTACGTCTTTTGTTGTTGCGATAAATTTAACAGTCGACCCGAGTGGTACTTCAAATTCTTGTGGATTATAGAAGAAAGCAGAAGCAACGACTACTACCTCGTAATCCCATTCCTTACCTTCGACCTTATGAACTCCAGGATTATTAAAAGGAGCAATTTCATCTACTCGCTCAGGATCAATATATACTTTTGCACTAGGTGGATGAGAACCGTAATGAAATGCGCTAAAGCCAACTATAATTAAGAATAAAACCAAAGACCCTACCCCGAATGTTATCCACCATTTTTCATACTTGTGAATATGCATAACCTTTAACCTCCAATGATTTAAAATCTGTCAATAAATAAATAGAATGCCAGAAACCAAGTTACTAATATAAAGATCCCCACTACGCTAACAGATATTAACGTGCCCTTAAGTTCTGGTTCTTTATTGTGTTTTTTGGACATCAGTCGTACACCTCCAAAATATTCTTCTTTTTATCTATAGCTACATCATAAATTTAAATAATTATGTGTGATGTGATATTTCTCACACATACAAAGGTATTATGTGAAGATAATGTGAAATAAATTAAAAGTCATAGAAGTGGAAGGGAGATTAGTGAAGATAGTTGCAGTTCAGACTCTTGAGAAATAGAGTGCTAGCTAAAGATCTTATCCTTTAAATTAGCTCAAGGTCCTTAGGGATTGCCAAATAAAAAAGAATCCTTTATTTAAAAGGATTCTAAGTTTTATATGTATTCTTATTGATAGTTAGTCCTCGTCTATTGTAAGAATAATAGTCATAAGGCCTATGTCTTCGGTTTCTACAGGCAAGCGAAAGGCATGATGAAAACCAAATAGTTTACTCTTGCCAACAATGACAGTTGGCGGTGTAATATCAATCTCTAAACCTTCTTGGGCAACAGTAGTACACAAGTTGCCTGCAATCATATTCCCGAGTTCACCAGTAAAAGATTCGAGCATTTCGCCCTCGAGAGGCATGCCGAACATAGAGGCGCCAACGGAGGAGAAGAATTGGGAGGATGCATCAACAATAATTCTTCCCTTAATGTCTCCAACAATTCCAATGAGAACGCCCATCTCTTCCTGATCAAATGGTTGAATCATTAGTGTGGGAGACTTAAAACTAAGGTTAAGAGGAATAACAGACTTTAATGATTGAATGGTACCATTTAAAAGTGTTTTAATATGCTTGGAATTACCCATTTTATCCCCTCCTAATAGTAAAGATGAATCAATTTTATCATATTGTCTAGTTAAAAAGAATATATTTTGTAGTCAATTGTTGAAAAATGTGATAACATCTAAATGAGAATGAATATCAAGTTCAGTTGAGAGGGAGATTGTCATGGTATTTATATTAATTGGATCGACTGTAGTTATATACAGCGTAATAACAAAACACATTTTAAATTCTATTACACCGCAAACAAAATAATAGTAGTACAGTGATGACTTTGTGAACAATAAAGTCATCTTTTTTTATATTTTCTGATATGATATACATATTGTTTAAAGAATAAAAAGGGGAAATAAATTTCACATGAATCCATTAGAGGAATTACAGAAAATCAAAGAATCGAATGCTTTACTAGCGACAATTTTTAAACAAAACAATGATGAAGAGAGATATGCAAAATCAAAACTTTTTGCAGAAAAAATAGAAAAGGGAACATTTACAATTGCTTTTGCAGGTCATTTTTCAGCAGGTAAATCAAGTATGATTAATGCCCTTGTAGATGAACAGCTATTACCAACAAGTCCTATACCAACCTCTGCGAATATAGTTACGGTGAGCAAAGCGGACAAGAATTTTGCTATTGTCCACTTTGTAAATGATGCTCCGGTCAAATTCTCTGGGGAATATGATATTGGACAAGTAAAAAAATATTCCAAGGACGGGAGTAAAGTTTCTCAAATAGAAATTGGACATCAAACCTCGGAGCTTCCTAAAGGGATTATAGTTATGGACACACCGGGAGTGGATTCAACGGATGATGCACATCGTGTATCAACAGAGTCTGCATTACATCTAGCAGATATCGTGTTTTATGTAATGGATTATAATCATGTGCAATCCGAGCTGAATTTTCAATTTACTAAACAGTTGCTTCACTACAATGAAAATATTTATTTAATCGTAAATCAGATTGATAAACACAGAGAAGAGGAATTATCTTTCACTGAGTATAAACAATCTGTTTCTACAGCTTTCAATGCTTGGAATGTCGAGCCAAAGGATATCTTTTATACTTCATTAAAAAACAAAGAAATAGTACATAATGATTTTCAACAAGTTAGGCAGATCGTAAAAGAATCTATACTACATAAAGAAGAACTTTTCCTACGGTCAGCATCAGCTACTCTAAAAAAGCTAAAGGATGAACATATAAAATTTTTAGAAGAGGAAAAAAAAGACTTACAGCAGGAACTAAGTTATTTACTCACAGAAGAAGATTGGAGCAATGTTGAAGAAATATTAGATCAGCTGGAAACTTCAGAGAAGCAAATACAGCTCCAAGAGAGCGGTGCGTGGAAAAAGACATTTGAAACGAGCAGGAAGGCTATATTGGAAAACGCCTCAATTATGACTTATGAAATGCGTGACCTTTTAAAACAATATGCAGAAAGTAGGCAGGAGTCATTTAAGGTTGGTTTCATCGGAAGCAAGAAAAAAACAGAAGAAGAAAGAAAAAGAAGGTTAGCTGAAGCAATTCAGATGCTGGATAAAATTGTAGCTACTAATATTACTACACATATAAAAGATTTAATGAAGGGTCTTTTAAAGGATGTTAGCTTGTTAAATGAAGAAAAGGCAAACGAAATAAATAATATGTCCTTTTCTTTACCTGAGGAAATCATCGCAGACACTATGCATAGTGGGGCAAGTGTTACGGGTGATGCAATACTGAACTATGCTAATAGAGTAAATGATGCAGTTATTAGATATTATGTGAAGGAAACTGACCGATGGAAGGACGAAAATTCAAATTATATCGAACTACATTCATCCAATCTAGATGTGCGGTTAGAGGATAAAACGAATGTTTTAAAGGAAAAGCAAGAAGCTATATTAAAAGTGTCTGATATAGAAGAAAAAATAGAAAATTTGGATAAGCAATTATCGACACCTTCGATCCAGTATAGGAAAGATAGAGATTATCTTCTTGATGAATGGGAGAAAGAACGCTTGTCCTTCGAGCGCTCTATAGTAGAGTACGTTGATAAAACTAGTGAAGAAACAGAAGTAATTTCCCCTGTATTAATAGAGGAAGAGATATTAGAGGAAAGTGCTACATTACCTTTAGATGAAGTAGTGCAAAGGGCAAACAAAATTGGAGAGATTTTATCGGAGCTTCCTGATTTTAAGGACGCCGCGTCTGTTATTAAGAAAAAGGCAATGCGTGTTCAAAACCAACAATTTACAATTGCTCTATTTGGTGCTTTTAGTGCAGGAAAATCAAGCTTTTCTAATGCCTTAATGGGAGCGGATGTTCTGCCGGTTTCTCCAAACCCTACAACCGCTGCCATCAATAAAATACATCCAGTTTCTAAAGAACATCTGCACAATACCGCTGATGTTACTTTAAAATCTAAAGAACAGTTACTCGCTGATGTAAAGTTTGCCTTTTTACAATTGGGTAAAAACGTTATTTCATTAGAGGATGCATACGAAAAGGCTCCTTCTGCCTTAAGTGAATCAGCTGCAGAAGAAGTGCATAAGTCATTTGTGAATGCTTTCTACAAAGGATATCCTGATGTACGGAATCATCTAGGTGAGATACTAAATGTGGATAATCAAGAATTTTCTCTTTATGTGGCTGAGGAATCGAAAAGCTGTTTTGTTGATTACATTGACTTTTATTATGATTGTGAGTTAACTAGATTAGGCGTCACTTTAGTAGATACACCAGGTGCAGATTCCATCAATGCTAGACATACTGGTGTTGCGTTCGATTATATACGAAATGCAGATGCCGTTCTTTTTGTCACATACTTTAATCATGCTTTTGCAAAGGCTGATAGAGAATTTCTTATTCAGCTTGGTCGTGTTAAAGATTCCTTTGAACTAGATAAAATGTTTTTCGTTATAAACGCCATTGATCTTGCAAGCAACGAGGAAGAGGCTAACTTAGTTAAACAGTACGTAAAAGACGAACTGCAGCGATTTGGAATTCGATTTCCTAGGGTGTATGGAGTCTCTAGTCTTCAAGCTTTAAAAGAAAAGCAAAACAAAGAAAGACTTCATCAAGGCATGGAACATTTTGAAGAAGCATTCCATCATTTTTTGGAAAAAGATCTTAAACAAATTGCAATAACTTCATTAGAAGAGGAATCTAATCGACAAAAAAATAAATTGCTTTCTTTAATAGAACAAACGGAGGCTAACTTAGCAAGAAAAGAAGAACGACTTACTGAGCTTAGCGATCAGGAACTAAAAATAAGGAATCGTTATACTGAATACAAGTCTGTATCTTTAACTAAAGATGCGGTTCAGGAATTGGAATCCCTTCTTTTTTACGTATTACAACGTGTGTATTATCGATTCAACGAATTTTTTAAGGAAGCGTATAATCCTTCAATTTTCTCTAATTATAATGCATCTACGGCTTTGGACTTAGCATTGAGGGATATACTTCAAATGATTCGTTTTGATCTGGAGCAGGAAGTCCGTGTAACGAATTTCCGACTGCTACAATATATTCAAAAACAAATGACTCAAATAGATAAAGAAGAAATGCGAGTATTAAAGGAATGGAATGGGAGCTTAACTTATAGCCCTCATGAAAGTGAAGACTACGAATTACTAGAGTTTGTTGGCCCCTTTAAAGACAAAGACAAATATACTCATGTAAAATCATATTTTAAAAGTGCTAAGTCATTTTTTGAAAAAAATGAAAAAGAAAAACTAAGAGATGCTCTATCCGAGCAAACAAAAGTTGAGGCAGCTGCTTATTTAGATGAGGAAAAAAAACGTTTAGTAAAATGGCTAACTATCTATGCAGAGAAGGAAGTAGAAAATGCTCGCTTAAAATGGTTAAATGAATCCTTAACTCAGTTGGAGGCAGAAAGAAGATTACTGGAGCAGGAAGAAACACTAGCTAAGTGGAAGGATATCTATAAGAAATTAGATACTGGAGGTAACGAAAAATGACAAAGGTATTTATAGAGCTTTCAGAAATAGATATAACGTCTTCAAGATTTATTGATACGCGCTTTATCTTGGGGGAACCTTCCGCAGGCTATGAAGTATTTAAAGAAAGCCATGTGAGTGGAGCAGTTTATTGGGATCTTGAAAAAGACCTCTCTGATATGGACGATTTTAAAGGTAGACATCCGATGATTTCTAAGGAAAAAATGATTGAGCTTGTACAAAACTCAGGTTTAAATTTAGATGATAAAATTATTATTTATGATCAAGGGGAAGCTCCTTTTGCATTAAGAGCTTATTTCTTACTGGAATGGGCAGGGTTTAAAAATGTAAGAGTTATACGCCAAAGCTTTGAAATGATAAAACAGCAACTTCCAATAACTGATGAAGTGACTCAATATACCAAGTCGAATATGACTCCACTTTGGAATGACGAAATTTATTTAACTATGGATGAAGTGCGAGATATTGCCAATGGAAAAAGGGACGGACAGTTAATTGATGCTCGTTCATCGGCTAGGTATCGGGGAGAAATAGAGCCTATTGATCATATAGCAGGTCATATTCCAACAGCAATAAATTACGACTGGGAGCAACTAAAGCGAGATGGTGCATTTTTGGAGCAAGAACTAATGGAATCTCAGCTAAGCAACCTTTCTAATAAGGATAAGCCTGTCATTGCATACTGTGGGAGCGGAGTAACGGCAGCTCCATTATACGCAAGCTTAAAAGAAGCTGGTTATAAGGATGTAAAATTGTATGTAGGTAGTTACAGTGACTGGATCCGAGAAAATGATGTAGAGAAATCTAACTAATAATAAAGAGACCATATCTTCTAGGGGATTGGTCTCTTTATTATTAGGTTTAATTTTTTGAAAAGCTTAAGATTTGTATTTAGATAATTTTATGGCTATTTACGACTTCTCTTGAGATCACTCTTTTTTAAACAGGTATTTTTTGTTTATATATGCTCCTTCACTGGTAACGATTACCTCTGCATATGGTATTCCAAATACAGTATAAGTGTTTAGAATAATATACGGTAGTTGTTCCTCTTCATCGATCTTATTACTATCAATCTCATATGAAACTACTAATAGCTGATCAAATGAATTTTGAAAAATATTATTAAATGTACCTAAGTTAAAATCATTCCACTCAGAATCATTATGTACGTTTGTATAAAGAAAACTGGTTGGTAAAAAAGCAATGAGACAAAAAATAAAAGATATTAACTTTAAAAATGCTTTGCCTGAACTATAATTTATCCTTCTTCGTTTACGGTACCTCATATTAAACAACTCCAATACTTGTTTTTAAACGCTATAGCAACTTATTCGAATTGTCCTGTAAACATGAATAAATTTAGTTCAGAGACCCATTGGTTAAATTATAAACGATATAAAATAAGGAGGAGTTTAGGTAAATTCATTCAAAATCGTAAGAAAATGAAACAATAAGGGATTAGCTACGTCTAACTTGACTAATAAAGAAAATTGGAAGGGAATGGTTGATATTTGAGGAAGAAAATGGCCCTTTATTTATCAATGGTTTTTACTTCAGTCGTTCTTTTTGGCTGTCAATTCGAAGAAAACACTGTAAATAAACCTAGTACTCAGCAGTATTTAGAAGAAAATGAAAAAGTGGAGACAGATGTAGAATTTTCTGTGGTTACCCTTACAATGATAAAAGAGGGTACATCAATTGTTTTTGATGATCACAATGCACTTGAGCAATTTAAAAGCATAATTTCAAGCGCGGTAAAAGAAAATGGAATCGTAAATATAGCCAATCCAGATTATTCTGTAGATATAATCAATGAAAATAAAGACAAACAGGTTTTACATCTTTGGTTGGGTGGAGCATTTGAAGAAAGTACCTTAATGAATACAAATGACACTCACACTATTTATATTCTTCCTAGTGAATCTACCAATAAGATATTGAATTTAATAGAACAGGTCTAAAAGATAATCTTTTAGCGACACTAAGCTTTATCTCTTTACTATTATCCCCTTAACTAAAAAATATTTTAGTTAAGGGGATAATTAGCATTTTACCAATTAAACACGAATATTTGTCACTCCGTGGATTGGAACGACCGGCGGCGACTCCAGCGGGATGAGTGAAACAGATAAGACAGCACAAACGAGGCAAAAGCCACGGTTATGGCTTATCACTCATCTCGTGGAACGCGTCCGCATAAAGTGGAAATCAAGTAAACTATACGCATTGGTAAAAATATTTTTGCTTAGGCTCGTCTAATATTATTTAAGTTAACAGAGTAGTTCGCTTGTTTTTGGAGAAACTAAATAATATCTTTTTAAGGGTATTTCATATATAATAAATTGTCGTATAAAAGAATTTGGTGTATAATAGGAAAATTGTATGTGTAAGAAAAGAGGGGCTAAATAATGAAAAAATCAATTTATGGTCTAACAAGAGACCAATTAATAGAGTGGTTAATGGAACATGGACAAAAGAAATTCCGTGCTGAACAGGTATGGGATTGGTTATATATTAAACGAGTACAGAGCTTTGAGGAAATGACGAATGTAAATAAAGATTGTCTTAAGCTATTAGAAGATAATTTTGTAATCCAAACCTTGAAGGAAAATGTAAAACAAGAGTCTGCTGATGGAACGATCAAATTCCTATTTGAAATGCAGGATGGAAATTTAATCGAAACAGTTTTAATGCGATTTAAATACGGCTTGTCTGTATGTGTAACAACACAAGTAGGCTGTAATATTGGCTGTAGTTTCTGTGCAAGTGGTCTGTTAAAGAAAAGCCGAGATTTAGATGCTGGAGAGATTGTCGGGCAAATTATGAAGGTACAGGAGCATTTAGATGAATTACAGAAGGATGAGCGCGTTAGCCACATCGTAGTAATGGGTATTGGTGAACCATTTGATAATTATAAAAACCTTATGAATTTCTTAAGAACAGTGAATGATCAAAAAGGTCTTGCTATCGGTGCGCGCCATATAACAGTTTCTACAAGTGGGTTAGCTAAGAAGATTATGGACTTTGCAAACGAAAATATTCAAGTTAACCTTGCAGTTTCCTTACACGCTCCAAATGACGAGCTTCGTTCTAAAATTATGGTTATCAATAAGGCGTTTCCAATTGAGAAAGTTATGGCTGCTGTTGACTATTATTTAGAAAAAACAAACCGTCGTATTACATTTGAATATATTCTTCTTAAAGATGTAAATGATCATGTTGAAGAAGCACAGCAATTGGCGAAGCTACTGGAAAATAAGCGACATCTTTCTTATGTTAACTTGATTCCATACAATCCAGTTGACGAGCATGGCCAATACCAACGTAGCACAGAAAAGTCTATTAGTTCATTCTTCCAAACTTTAAAAAATAGCGGTATTAACTGTGGAGTGAGAATGGAACAGGGAACTGATATTGATGCTGCTTGTGGCCAATTACGTAGTAAACAAATTAAAAAAGAAAAAGCTGGAGCAAAATAATACACTTCCAATAAAAAATGCATCTTCCTTATTCAGGAGGATGCGTTTTTTTCTTTTTCTCTAATTCTGTTGGACGCTCGTCTATTGTATGTTTATAGGCATAGCCCTTGTTGATAGTGAAAATAGTTAAGGCAAGGACAATGATAAAGATGATGATTCCAATAACAATGACTGTAACTATGGGAATAACCTCCAAAAAATAAAGTATACACCCATATCATAGCACAATAAAGATGATGGCGGGAGAGGGGGCAATTACAATAGAAAAAGCTATCCCGAGGGATAGCTTTTTACTTTATACTGTAGCAGTGACATTCATAACTTCTTCAATTTTTTCCCATGGAAGTTCCATTGCCGCAGCAACGCCTTTACCATAAGATGGATCTGCTTTATAGCAATGGATGATGTGGCGGATTTTAATGAAATCTTCTACACCATTCATATTACGAGCAGTGTTTTCAAATAATACTTGCTGTTTTTCTGGGGTCATTAGATTGAACAATTTACCTGGTTGTTCGAAATAATTGTCATCATCTTCACGGAATTCCCAAATACCAGCATCTCCTTGAAGTGCTAGACTAGGCTCTTTGAATTGAGGTTGTTCCTTCCATTGACCATAGCTGTTAGGCTCATAAGGTAATGTACTACCTAAGTTACCATCTACACGCATAGCACCATCTCTATGGAAAGAGTGTACAGGACATTTAGGTTTGTTAACAGGAATTTGGTGATGGTTAACACCTAGGCGGTAACGTTGAGCATCGCCATAAGAGAATAAACGACCTTGTAACATTCTATCAGGGGAGAAGCTAATACCAGGTACTACGTTAGCTGGTGTAAAAGCAGCTTGCTCTACTTCTGCAAAATAATTTTCAGGGTTACGGTTTAGTTCCCATTCACCAACTTCGATAAGTGGGAAGTCTTTTTTATACCAAACTTTTGTTAGATCAAAAGGATTATAAGGCATATTATTAGCTTGTTCTTCCGTCATTACCTGAATATACATTTTCCATTTAGGGAAATTACCAGCTTCGATATTGTCGTATAGGTCACGTTGATGACTTTCACGGTCAACACCAACCACTTCAACTGCTTCTTGATCAGTTAAGTTTTCAATGCCTTGTTGAGAACGCATATGGAATTTAACCCAGACACGTTCATTGTTAGCATTGATCATACTGAATGTATGGCTACCAAATCCGTGCATTGTACGGTAAGATTTTGGAAGTCCTCTGTCACTCATTACGATTGTAATTTGGTGAAGTGCTTCCGGTAATGATGTCCAGAAATCCCAGTTGCTATTAGCACTACGCATACCAGTACGTGGATCACGTTTAATAGCATGATTTAAATCTGGGAAATTAAGTGGATCACGGAAGAAGAATACTGGAGTGTTGTTACCAACTAAATCCCAGTTACCTTGCTCTGTATAGAAACGCATAGAGAACCCACGGATATCTCGTTCCGCATCTGCAGCTCCGCGTTCACCAGCTACAGTTGAGAAACGTACGAACATATCTGTTTCTTTACCGATTTCAGAGAATATACTAGCGCTAGTATATTGAGTGATATCATTAGTCACAGTAAATTTACCGTAAGCACCTGAACCTTTTGCGTGCATACGACGCTCTGGAATTACTTCTCTATCAAAGTGTGCTAGTTTTTCTAATAACCATACGTCTTGTAGTAAAAGAGGACCTCTTCTACCAGCAGATTGTGAGTTTTGGTTATCTACTACTGGTGCGCCAGCTGCAGTTGTCAGCTTATTGTTTTGTTTTTCAGTCATTCTTTTTCCCCCTAGATTAGAATCTTTATAATACAAGAATTATTATATCAAAGGGTGGGTGAGAATGCTAGAATTTGAATGTAACTTTTTATTATTCTTATAGGAATGTGAACATTATTAGTCAATGGAAAACTATCTAAAACGTTGATATAGTTGGATTCTCACTTAAATTAATAGATCAAAAAGTGTGCTATCTTTATTAACTTCCTTAAAGAAAAAGCCATTCTCATTCATACGTGAGAGAAGCTCTAAATAATCCTCACTTCTTTTTAATTCAATGCCGACTAACGCCGGTCCACTTTCTTTGTTGTTCTTTTTGGTATATTCAAAGGTGGTGATATCATCGTCTGGACCCAGTACTTTATCAAGAAATTGTCTTAGTGCACCAGCTCTTTGTGGAAAGCTGACGATAAAGTAATATAAGAGCCCTTCATGTATTAACGATTTTTCCTTAATCTCTTGCATCCTACCTATGTCATTATTTCCTCCACTAATAATACATACGACGGACTTACCTTTTATTTGTTCCTTATGAGAATCAAGTGCTGCAATTGATAATGCCCCTGCAGGCTCTGCGATAATAGCGTGTTTATTGTATAAGCTCAAAATAGTTGTGCATACCTTCCCTTCTGGGACAAGGGTGATGTCATCCACATATTTAGAAACAATCTCGTAGTTTAGCTTTCCTACACACTTAACAGCTGCCCCGTCAACGAATTTATCAATTGCATCAAGAACAATTGGGCCTTTGTTAGCTATGGCAGCTTTCATACTTGCAGCTCCTGAAGGCTCGACACCGATAATTTTAGTGTTGGGGGATAGGTTCTTTATATAAGAAGAAACTCCAGAGATGAGACCACCACCACCAATACTAGAAAAAACATAATCAAGCTCCTCTTCAATATCATTCATAATCTCCACAGCCACTGTACCTTGACCAGCAATGATATCTAGATCATCAAATGGATGAATAAACAAACGGCCTTCTTGTTCTGCATAAGTAGTTGCAGTACTAGCGGAGTCATCAAATGTATCCCCAGCTAGGATAATTTCTGCGTATTGCCGGCCAAACATTTTTACCTGCTCAATTTTTTGACTAGGAGTGGTTAGAGGCATAAATATTTTAGCGGAAATACCTAAGTGAGCACAGGCATAAGCGACTCCTTGGGCGTGATTACCTGCACTAGCACAGACTATTCCTTGCTTTCGAGCGATCTCTTCAATGGTTTTAATTTTATAATAAGCACCGCGGAGTTTAAACGAACGAACATGTTGTAAATCTTCGCGTTTAAAATAAATATTCGCTTCATATTTTTCAGATAGATAGTCGTTTTTTTGAAGAGGTGTATGTATAACTACCTCTTTAAGAAATTGGTGCGCTTTTAGCACATCTTCAATTTGAAGTGTTTTGATATCTGCCATTTGCATGATATGACCTCCTAAATCTAATTATCAGTATATTTTAACACACTACAGTAATAAACCCACGATTTATTTTTGATAATTCTAAATAATAAAACACTAAGGGTTTTTTACATTACCTATTTTTGATAATTTCAAACATATTTTATTGACAAAAATGTTCGATTAGAACATAATATGTTCATAGTTAACATTTTATTTGTATTTAGGGGATGAATTCATGCTTCCAATTAACAGAAAAAAGAAAATTATCGATGAGCTTTCTATTAAGGGGAAGGTTGAAATCTTAGAGCTTGTAGACCTTTTAGGAGTTTCTGCAATGACTATACGAAGAGATTTAGACGAATTAGAAAAGCAGAAGAAATTGATAAGAACACATGGTGGTGCTGCGCTACCTCAAGCGATAATAGGGGAACAATCATATGAACAAAAGCTTTCAGAAGCTCATATACAAAAGAAAGAGATTGCACAAATTGCCGTTGGCTTAGTAAAAGACGGTATGAGGATTTTGTTGGATTCAGGAACAACTACATTAGAAATTGCAAGGCTATTGAAATCACGGACGAATATCACAGTAGTTACAAATGATATTAAGATTGCTGCTGAATTAACAGATTCTAATTTAGAAGTTATTTTACTTGGTGGAAAGATCCAGAATGGTGTCGGTGCAATACTTGGATCCTACGCTGAGCAAATGCTAAAAAACATACATGTAGATATTCTGTTCCTTGGAGCACATGCTGTGCATGCTTCTCTCGGTATATCTTCTGCAACTTTCGAGAAAGCATCTATCAAAAAAGAGATGATAAACGTAAGCGAGGCGGTTTACCTAACTGTAGATGCACATAAATTTGGGAAAAAAGCATTTGCTAAAATAGCTGGTGTGGATTCGGTAACAGGAATTATAACGGATAGCACTATTTCTAAGGAAGTAGAAGAGATTTATAAGGAGAAATCTACTTTTATAAAGGGAGTGACAAAGTGAAGATAGGCATTATTGCAGATGATTTAACAGGAGCAAATGCTACTGGAGTCCTCCTGGCAAAAAATGGTTTCACGAGTGCTACAGTTGTTTTTGGTGGAGAGGTGCCATTAAATAGTGATTTTACCTCTATTAGCATAGATACAGATAGTAGATATTGTTCTCCTTCTAATGCAGAAGAACGTGTTTTGAAGGCATATGAGCAACTAACAATTTGGGGAGCAAGTGTTATTGGTAAACGAATTGATAGTACTGTGAGAGGTAATCTCGGAGTAGAGACCGATGTTTTACTGAATGCCATCGGTGGAAACTCCGTAGCGGTTGTTGTTGCTTCTTACCCAGATTCAGGTCGAGTAGTTTCAGGTGGCTATCTTTTAGTGGATGGGGTACCTGTGGAAGCAACTGATGTCGCTAAAGATCCTATGAATCCAATAAGTATCTCTCATGTCCCTACTATTATGGAAAACCAAAGCCGACTTCCTGTTTGTCATGTGGGGCTTGGCACAGTTTTAAAGGGTAAAGAGGCAATACAATTACAGTTAATGAAGCAAATTGAAGCGATGAATCGCATTATAGTAGTAGATGCAGTGACAAATGAAGAAATTGATAATATTGCCGAGGCGATGGCTTCCATAGATGGAATTCATTTTATCCCCGTAGACCCAGGTCCACTCTCTGCCTCTTTTGGAAGAATGAAAGCCCATCAACATGTTCAAACAAATAAATTCATCGTGACTGTTGGTAGTATTACTCCATTAACTGGTAGACAGCTGAATTATTTAATTGATAAGAAAAATGCAGATCCAGTATATGTGCGTGCTAGCGCTTTAGCATCGGTAAGTAGTTCCTGGGAGAAAGAAATTGATCGTGCAACGGAAGAAGCATTGAATAAACTAGAGGTGCAAGAAGTATTAATCATTACTACCTATGCGCCTGGAACAGAAAAGCTGAACCTAGCTGATATAGCATTGAAAGAGGGCGTTACGGAAGAAAAACTGGCAAAGCGTTTAACTGAGGGGCTTGCTAGAGTAACAAACAATGTGGTTCAGCAGACAAAACATCAAATAGATGGTACTTTCTCAAGTGGAGGAGATGTAACGGCAGCTATTTGTGCTGTGAGTGATGCTGCAGCGATAGGCTTGCAGGATGAAGTGATTCCCTTAGCTGCTTATGGCCATTTTATAGGGGGTACATTTGATGGTATTCCCGTGATTACTAAGGGCGGGATGGTAGGAGATAAATATTCTATCTACAAATGTGTAAGATTTTTAACAAACAAAAAAGAAGAAGGAAGTGTTCTAATATGACAACACGAGAAATTATTGCAATACCTATGGGAGATGCAGCAGGGATAGGACCAGAAATTACAGTGAAATCTTTAGCTAAAGAAGAGATTTATTCAATATGTAAACCACTAGTTGTAGGTGACGCTAAAATTATTCGTAAAGCAATTGAAGTTACTGGGGTGGACTTAAATGTAAACGTGGTTGCCTCTCCAATAGATGGTTCTTATAAATTTGGAACAATTGATATTATTGATTTGAATAATATTGATTTAGAATCTTTTGAACCTGGAAGCGTTTCTGCTCAAAATGGACAAGCGGCATTCGAATTTATCAAACGATCAGTGGAATTAGCTATGGCTGGGGAAGTTAAAGCATTGGCAACAACTCCTATCAACAAAGAATCTTTAAAAGCAGCTAATGTTCCTTACATTGGCCATACGGAAATGCTAGAAGACCTTGGTGGCTCTCCGGATCCATTAACAATGTTCCAAGTAAATGGTATGCGTATTTTCTTCTTAACTCGCCACTTATCTGTTGCTGACGCTATTAAACAAATGACTAAAGAGCGTGTACGCGATTATTTGAACAGATGTGACCAAGCTTTACAGCGTTTAGGTGTGGAAACTCGTAAATTAGCTGTTGCTGGGTTAAATCCCCACGCAGGTGAGGGTGGTTTGTTTGGGATGGAAGAAGTAGAAGAGATTAAACCAGGCGTCGAGCTTGCTAAAGCAGATGGAATTGATGCATATGGACCAGTTCCTGCTGACTCCGTATTCTTCCAAGCACTTAATGGAAAATATGATGCGGTTCTTTCCTTATATCACGATCAAGGCCATATTGCAGCGAAAATGACCGATTTCCATCGTACTATTTCTATTACGAACGGTCTACCATTCTTGCGCACTTCTGTAGACCACGGGACCGCGTTTGATATTGCATGGAAAAACATTGCATCAGAAGTGAGTATGTTTGAGTGTATCAAGCTTGCTGCAGAATATGCGCCTAAATTTACTCGTGAGTCTTTGTAAGTTTTGTAATTCTAGAAAAGGGGATTCCCCTTTTCTATTTAAATATACATAATTGAAAGGGGTTTCAAGAATGGGTTTAGAAAGGCAAATGTTGTTGGGGTTAGTTATTGGTGTAACGGTTTTAATTTTGCTTGTGTTAAAAACTAAAATTCATGCTTTTTTAGCGTTGCTAATTGCAGCTTCTGTAACTGGGCTTATTGGAGGGATGGAGCCTTTAAAGGTAGTTAACTCTATAACTTCTGGTTTCGGTAACACGCTAGCTTCTATAGGGATCGTTGTAGGGCTAGGGGTAATGATGGGGAGGATTTTAGAAGTAACGGGAGCCGCTGAAAAGTTAGCTTACACGTTAATTCGAGTAGTTGGAAAGAAGAAGGAAGAATGGGCAATGGCCATTGCTGGTTATTTCGTATCTATTCCTATTTTTGTAGATTCGGCCTTCGTCATTTTAAATCCTTTAGTAAAGTCATTATCACGTAAAACAGGGAAATCTGTAGTTACATTGGGGATTGCATTAGCGATAGGGTTAGCAGCAACTCACCATGCGGTTCCACCTACTCCAGGTCCTTTAGGGGTAGCGGGTATTTTTGGAGTAGATATAGGTGAAATGATCTTCTGGGGATTAATATTTGCTATTCCAATAATTATAATAGGTGTTCTTTATGCAAAATGGATTGGAAAAAGAATATACCAAGTTCCAGAAGAAGATGGAGAAGGATTTATTCGTAAAGATTCGTCTGAAATGATATACAATGATTTTTTAGCAGCTTCTGCTGACAGAGAAAAAGAGCTACCATCGTTTTTCAAATCTTTTTTACCGATATTATTGCCAATCATATTAATATTCTTAAATACTACATTAACAGCTTTAGAAGTAACAGGTGGGTTCTGGGAATATGTATTATTCTTAGGACAACCAATTATCGCTTTAGCACTTGGGTTAGTTGCCGCAATTTATGGATTGGCTAATCAAATGAAAAAAGAAGAGGCTTTAGAGAGAATGGAAGAAGGAATGACTACGGCGGGTATCATCCTTTTAGTTACAGGTGCTGGTGGTGCATTAGGAACAGTATTGCGTGACAGTGGCACAGGGGACTATTTAGCTGAAATAATTGCTGGATTGCCTTTACCTGCTATATTAGTGCCTTTCTTTATAGCGTCTATTGTACGATTAATACAAGGTAGTGGGACTGTTGCTATGATTACAGCAGCTTCAATCTCTGCTCCAATTTTAGCCAATCTTGACGTTAATCTAGCCTTAGCGGCCCAAGCGGCGGCACTAGGTGCAATGTTATTTTCTTACTTCAATGATTCCCTGTTCTGGGTTGTTAACCGTATGTTAGGAATCACTAAACTAAAAGAACAAATTCTAGTATGGTCCGTACCTACAACCATTGCTTGGGGTACCTCTTTAATCATGCTAATCATAGCCAATGCCATAGTAGGCTAATAGAATACTAGAACATCGCTTCTTATATTTCTAGTGTTTCGTATATTTCATGTGTCTGGTATATTACAGGTGCCAGGCACCTGTAATATACACAAATTATTTTAATATACAAACGCAAATATTCTAATATAATATAATTACAATTCTCGTAATAAATACGCTTAAAAAGGTTTTTTTAATAGAGGAAGTTAGTGCAAATAGAGAAGAAAAAATAGGAACTTTTATTTCAATAGTGTTACAGGTGCCTGGCACCTGTAACACTATTTTTATGAGCAAATTTTCAGCATATTTTAGTGGGTGCGTGATATACTAACAAAATGATTTGGGTTTGAAATTTTTGCATGATTTTTAATAGTTTTAGGAGGAATGGATATGTCAATCAAGGTAGCAGCTATTATTGGAAGTAACAGAAAAGAGTCTTACAATCGTAAATTAGTGGAGTATATGAAGAAGCGTTATGCGGATAAGTTAGTTATTGAGCTTGTTTCTATCAATGAAGTAGAAATGTTTAATGCTGATATTGAGAATGATCCTCCGCAAGGTGCGATTGAATTTAAAAAGAATGTTCGTAATGCGGATGCGGTGCTTTTAGCTGTACCAGAATATAATTTCTCTATTCCTGGTGCTTTAAAAAATGCAATAGATTGGTTATCACGTAGTGGAAATGATTTAGTTGGTAAACCAACTTTCATCATTGGCTCTTCAATGGGTGTGCTAGGAAGTGTTCGAGCTCAAATGCACCTTCGTGAGATACTATCTAATCCGAATCTCCAACCACAGCTACTTCCAGGAAACGAAGTGTATGTAGGGGCAATTCATACAAAATTGAATGAACAAAATGAAGTGACTGATCAAGCAACAATAGATTTTCTAGATAAAGTAGTAAATAATTTCATTGAATTTTATAATAAAGTTAAGTAAGAGTAAAAAGGGAGAAAATCATTGATGATTTTCTCCCTTTTAAAATATAAAGCATATTTTGATCTCTGTTATAATTTTTATTTAGCTTTTCACGCAATTGCTTTTCAAGGTGCTTAGGAGCTTAGTTTTTCGCAAGCCTTGCAATGCAAAAATCTTGTATACTCAGCCCTAGATCTATTATTTAATATAGCTAAAATTCTCTAAAGGATAAATTGTCATGTTCACCTTTCCTAAAACGATATCAATAGGTACAAATCCGACACTAGGATTTCTGCTATCGTTGCTGAAACGTCTATTGTCTCCTAGGACGAACAAGGAACCCTCTGGAACGACTACTTCCCCCAAATATTCTTCAAGTGTAAAGTCCTCCGTGAGCGTGCCATTATCTAATAACTCTTTTTTAAATTCATCTAAATATGGCTCATCGAATTTAGTCCCGTTTATTAAAAGCTCATCGTTTTTATAAGAAATATGGTCTCCAGGAATGCCTATAACTCGCTTGATATAATTAGTTTCCGCATCCACTTTAAAAACAATTACATCAAATCGCTCGTAGTCACTCAATTTCGGCCCTATTTTATTGACCATGACTTTGTCCCCGCTTTCAAAAGTGGGGAGCATAGAGGCACCTTCTACTTCGATAGGTGTAAACAAAAAATATCGAATTCCAAAAGCAAATATAACAGCAATTCCAATCGCTCTAACCCACTCCCAAAACTCACTTTTACCATTCATCTCTTTCAAATTATTCCCTCACATTCTTCCATTATTATTAGCTTTATTTTACCATGAAAATATAAATTATAGAAAAAATATCCTGTTTGAGTACATTATTGATATTGGTTAAGCAATTTAAAAAACTTCACAGTAAAATCATGAAATACCTTCTCAGATGGCGATAAGTCCCTCGTGACCGGGCTAATCATGCCAACTGTTCTTTGAAGAGGAGGAGAATACAGTGGGATCTTAACCGTAAACCTAGGAATAGAGTCATAAAAGGTGCTATCAGGCAAAAGTGTTATACCGATCCCAGCAGCAACCAATCCCTTAATAGCATCCATGTCCTCACCCTCTGAGGAACTTTTAGGTGTAAATCCAAGTGAATTACATGCGTCTATTATAATCTTATGTAATACAAATCCCTTAGGGAATAAAACAAAGTCCTCATTTCGCAAATCAATCAAGGGAACCCTCTCCTTCTTTGCTAAAGGGTGATTTACAGGAATTAGCACGGAAAAGTTTTCCGTAAACAATATGGTGGTATTAATAGAATAATCTTTCGGAGGGAGTGGTCCTAAAAATGCTATATTAATTTCCCGATTTTTTACTGCATCTATTAAATAATCATAAGATCCTTGTCTTAATTGGAAAGCTACATTCGGATGCTCTTTTTTAAAGGCAGAAATAACGGTCGGTAATAAATGGCCGGCTAAACTAGTGGGGAAGCCGATTTTAATAGTCCCTTTTTCCGGATCCAAATATTCGTCAATTTGTTTTTTTGCATAGTCTATAGCCTGTAGAGCTGAAAGGCTATGCTCTAAAAAGATCTTCCCTATTGGTGTCAATTTAACATTGCGACCTATTCGCTCGAATAATTCTACTCCCAACTCATTCTCTAAATTAGCTATTTGTCTGCTAACCGCAGACTGAGCAACATGTAAATGTATCGCCGCTTCCGAAATATGTTCTCGTTCTGCGACTTCTTTAAAGTATCTTAATTGCCTTATTTCCATAGTTTTCTCCTAACCTATCTCAAAAGTAGATTGTTTATATCCAAATTATATATTGTTTATATTATTTTGAAAACATACAATGTTCCTAACACACTTTTTTGGAAAATGGAGGTCGATTACATGACATTTCACCAGCTACCGAAAGCACAGGGCATGTATAATCCAGAATTAGAACATGACGCCTGTGGGATAGGTTTATATGCAAATATAAAAGGAACACCAACACATGATATAGTGAAAAAAGGTTTAGAAATGTTATGTCGTTTGGATCATCGTGCTGGAAAAGGTAGTGATGGTCAAACGGGAGATGGAGCAGGTCTCATGGTACAAATTCCAGATGTTTTTTTTCGGGTAGTTTGTAGTCAATGGGAAATTCCAGAAAAAGGACAGTATGGAGTAGGTATGTTGTTTTTTACAGAGGCGGATGAAGAAAGACAAGCGATAGAACAAAAAATAAATGATACCATTTTCGCCGAAGGTCAGGAACTTATAGGATGGAGGACAGTCCCGACAGATAAAAGTATGTTGAGTGATTCAGCTCGAAATACTGCACCAGTAGTGAGGCAAGTATTTATTAAAGCTAAAAGTCTTCCTGACTCTTTATCCTTTGAACGGAAGTTATATGTTATTAGGAAACAGATAGAGCATTGGGCACAACAAGAAGCTAAAAAATTCTACTGTGCAAGTCTTTCAAGTCAAACAATAGTTTTTAAAGGAATGCTGACTCCTAAAGAAGTAGATCAGTTTTATGTGGACTTACAAGACGAGCTTTTTACTTCTGCTTTTTCACTAGTGCATTCTCGATACAGCACTAATACTTTCCCTAGCTGGGAGCGTGCACACCCAAATCGCTATATTGTTCACAATGGTGAAATAAACACGCTACGCGGTAATGTCAATTGGATGAAAGCTCGTGAGCAACAGTTTGTTTCAGATGCCTTTGGTGATGATTTAGGAAAAATCCTTCCTATTATTGATCCTTCTGGAAGTGATTCATCTATGCTCGATAATGCATTTGAATTTTTTGTATTAGCTGGAAGATCTCCGGCACATACAGCTATGATGCTTATTCCAGAACCGTGGACTGAGAATCCTCATATTTCTCAAGAGAAAAAAGCATTTTATGCTTATCATAGCTCTTTAATGGAGCCTTGGGATGGACCAACAGCTATCTCGTTTACAAATGGCAAGCAGGTAGGTGCTATTCTAGATCGTAATGGGTTGAGACCAGCTCGTTATTACGTGACAAAAGATGACTACATTATATTTTCTTCAGAAGTTGGAGTAGTAGACATCGAAGAAGATAATATTCTTTATAAGGAGCGTCTAAGTCCTGGAAGAATGCTTTTAATAGATTTGGAGCAGGGAAGAATTATATCCGATGAGGAAATTAAGTCAGAAATGGCGATGGCTCAGCCTTATCAGCAATGGTTAGAAGACTATCAACAAAAGATATTAGTAAATGAAGAAAACATAGAAAATCTTGATGACCTGTTATTTCGTCAAAAGGCTTTTGGCTATACGTATGAAGACATTCACAAATATATGCTGCCAATTGCAATAGAGGGAAAAGATCCTATTGGTTCTATGGGGAATGACACCCCGTTAGCTGTATTGTCAGATAGACCGCAATCCCTTTTCAATTATTTTAAGCAGTTGTTTGCTCAAGTTACCAATCCACCAATAGATTCAATACGGGAGCATATTGTTACATCCACCATGACATTGCTTGGTGCAGAAGGCGATCTGCTTACCCCTGGAGAAGTTAATGCGAAGCGAATATATTTGGATACACCAGTTTTAACTAATGGGCAGCTTCAAGAAATAAAGGATTTGAAGGATGAAAGCTTTCAAAGTGGTATTATTTACATTGATATGTCTGAAGATTTGGAAAAAGATTTGCGGAGAATCTCTAAAAAAGCAGACGAACTGATAGAACAGCGAATCTCTTTAATCATTTTGTCTGATAAATCTCTAAATCAGTCTCAACCAACTATTCCGATTTTATTGGCAGCTAGTCATTTACACCAACACTTGCTTCGAACAGGTAATCGAACGAAAGTTAGCATTTTAGTGGAAACTGGGGAGTCAAGAGAGGTTCATCAGTTTGCTGCACTTATTGGTTATGGGGTAGATGCGATTAATCCATATCTTGCATATGCAACCATTGCAGAAGCTATACAAAATGGACACTTAGAATGCAACTATCACGATGCTATAGCTAAATATAGTAAGGGGATAGCAGAAGGTGTCGTAAAAGTCATGTCTAAAATGGGTATTTCCACTGTACAAAGCTACAGAGGGGCACAGATATTTGAAGCGGTAGGTATTAGCAAAGATGTAATTGAGAATTATTTCACAGGCACTGTGTCTCAGCTTGGTGGGATTGACATAGAAACGATTAGAGAAGAGGCAATTCGTAGACATATACTAGCGGTCGAATCTACTGTGGATGCTTTAGATTCAGGGAGTGATTTTCAATGGAGAAGCACTGGCGAGCATCATGCCTTTAATCCAAAGACAATTCACACACTTCAATGGGCAACGCGAAGAGGAGACTACGGACTTTATCGTCAGTATGCAGAAATGGCAAATGAAGAGCGAATAGGCTTTTTACGAAACCTACTGACATTTAAGAAGGGAACAAAGAAAATCACATTAGATGAAGTTGAATCTGTAGATTCCATTGTGAAGAGGTTTAAGACAGGTGCTATGTCCTTTGGTTCACTAAGTCAGGAAGCGCATGAAACTTTAGCAATTGCAATGAATCGTCTTGGAGGCAAGAGTAACAGCGGAGAGGGTGGAGAACATCCTAATCGTTATGTATTAGATACTAATGGGGATAACCGACGTAGTTCTATCAAGCAGATTGCTTCAGGTCGTTTTGGTGTAAATAGTCACTATTTAGTAGAGGCAGATGAGCTCCAGATAAAAATGGCTCAAGGCGCTAAACCAGGTGAAGGTGGTCAACTTCCAGGCAATAAAGTATATCCATGGGTAGCAGATGTCAGAGGATCCACAACTGGAGTGGGATTGATATCCCCACCTCCACATCATGATATTTATTCCATAGAGGATATGGCCCAACTTATTCATGATTTAAAAAATGCAAATAGATTTGCGAGAATTAGTGTGAAGCTCGTTGCCAAATCGGGAGTAGGAACAATTGCTGCGGGTGTTGCAAAAGGCTCTGCAGACGTAATTGTAATTAGTGGATACGACGGTGGAACGGGAGCTTCTCCAAAAACAAGCATTAAGCATACAGGATTGCCTTGGGAGCTAGGACTTGCTGAAGCACATCAAACGTTAATGCTAAATGGCTTACGAAATAAAGTGGTTTTGGAAACTGACGGCAAACTAATGACTGGAAAGGATGTAGTAATGGCTGCTTTGTTAGGAGCAGAAGAATTTGGCTTTGCTACAGCGCCTCTAATCGTATTAGGCTGTGTCATGATGCGTGCCTGTCATATGGACACTTGTCCAGTTGGGATAGCAACGCAAAATCCTGAGCTAAGAGACAAATTTAGTGGTTCTGCTGATTATGTCGTTAACTTTATGAGGTTTGTGGCAGAGGAAGTAAGAGAGTATATGGCATTGCTAGGATTTAGAACAGTTGATGAAATGGTAGGAAGAACTGACCTACTTGAAGTTAGTGACCGAGCAAAATCTCATTGGAAAGCTCAGCAACTAGATCTCTCTGTCCTACTATACCAAGTGAGTGGAGACAGAACATGTAAACAAAAACAAGATCATCAGCTCGAAAAGTCATTTGACATGAGGGAGCTTATGCCTCGAGTTGAAAAAGCTATTATAAATAGAACAAAGGTTGATCTACAATATAAGATTGCTAATACTGATCGAGTTGTCGGTACCATTATTGGAAGTGAAATCTCCAAAAAATACGGGGCAAGTGGTCTGCCAGATGATTCAATTACTTTACGATTCAATGGTGCTGCCGGTCAGAGCTTTGGTGCATATATTCCACAAGGAATGACAATGTTTGTAGAGGGAGATGTAAACGACTACTTTGGCAAAGGAATTTCTGGAGGAAAGTTAGTTGTTACTTCTCCATTATCAGGAACTTCAGAACAAAATGTAATCGCTGGAAATGTGGCGCTATATGGAGCCACTGATGGAGCAGTGTTCATTAACGGCCGAGCTGGTGAACGTTTTGCTGTAAGGAATAGTGGTGCAGACGTGGTTGTTGAAGGGATAGGTGATCATGGTTGTGAGTATATGACGGGCGGTCGAGCAGTTATCCTTGGGGACGTAGGCAAAAATTTTGGAGCAGGAATGTCCGGTGGTATCGCTTATGTATTGGTTGAAGATATAGAGCAGTTCAAATTTAAGTGTAATAAAGAAATGATTGGATTTGAGAAACTTCAATCTAAAGAAGAGACTCATAGTGTAAGACAGCTAATAATGGACCATTACTATTATACAAGAAGCACAAAAGCAATGAATATTTTAGACAATTGGAATGAAATGGTGCAAAAAGTAGTCAAGGTTGTACCTAATGATTATAAAATGATGCTAGAAAAAATTGCTGCATTTAAAAAAGATGGATTAACAGAAGATGATGCAGCGATGAAAGCCTTCCTTTCAACCTCTACAAAACAAGTAGAAAAGAAAGCTACACTTATCAAAAAATAAAGTAATTTGACTCCTTTATGTAAGAGATTCGGGCTCAATTAGGATAGCACTACGTAGGGTATTTTTGGTAGAGCTGCTCAGAGTAAGTAATAGTTTTACAATGCTCACTTTGACATCTAAAGATGTCTAATCATCGAGTGAAGCAGGCAAACAGTGCCGTACTAAGGAAAGGAGGAATTTTTATATGGGTAAACCAACTGGTTTTATGGAATATCAACGAGAAAAAGGAAAGGAAGTCGCACCTCTAAAACGTATAAAAAACTGGGGGGAATACGCTTCTAAACTTTCTGATGAGTCTCTTCGCAAGCAAGGAGCACGTTGTATGGATTGTGGTACTCCATTTTGCCATATGGGAATCGAAATCAGAGGTGCAACTACGGGCTGTCCAATAAATAACTTAATACCAGAATGGAACGATTTAGTTTACCGAGGGAAATGGCAGGAAGCATTAAATCGATTAATGATGACAAATAATTTCCCAGAGTTTACAGGTCGAGTATGCCCGGCACCTTGTGAGGGCTCATGCACATTAGCTATAACAGATCCTGCAGTTTCTATTAAGAATATCGAAAGAACAATCATAGACAAAGGATTTGAAAATGGCTGGATTACTCCAAGAATTCCTACGATTAGAACTGGAAAAAAAATAGCCGTTATTGGTTCTGGTCCTGCTGGTTTAGCAAGTGCAGACAATTTAAACCAAGCAGGCCACTCTGTTACGGTTTATGAACGTGCTGACCGTGCAGGCGGGCTGTTGATGTATGGTATTCCGAATATGAAACTAGAAAAAGAAATAGTAGAAAGAAGAGTTCACCTGCTTCAGCAGGAAGGTATTGATTTCATTTTAAATACAGAGGTTGGAAGGGATATTACTGCTGAGGAGCTAAAGCTTCAATATGATGCAGTTATCCTTTGCATCGGGGCACAAAAACAACGTGCACTTCATATGGAGGGTAGTAATGCAGAGGGAGTTTATTTAGCAATGGACTATTTAACTTCTACAACAAAGAGCTTATTAGATTCAAATTTCGCTGACGGTCAATTTATTAACACGAAGGGGAAGGATGTTATTGTAATTGGTGGAGGAGATACAGGTGCAGACTGTGTAGCTACAGCTATCCGTCAAAACTGTCGTAGTGTAGTTCAGTTTGGAAAACATCCACAGCTTCCATCATCCCGTGCAGAGGATAACCAATGGCCTACAGATCCGAATATTTTTAAACTGGAATATGCGTACGAGGAAGCTAATGCAAAATATGGAAAAGACCCTAGAGAATATTTAATTCAAACGAAAAAAATGATTAAAGACAAGGATGGAAGGCTAAAAGAGCTTCATACAATCCAAATGGAAAAAATCCTTGGTGAGGACGGATTTTATTTCTTTAAAGAAGTTCCAGGTTCGGAAAAGATTTGGCCTGCGCAATTTGTTTTTGTAGCAATAGGATTTGAAGGACCAGAGACTTCTTTAACTGAACAATTTGGAGTAAAGGTTTTGAACAAAAGGATTGCTGCTTCTGCTAAAGATTATACTACAAATGTAGAAGGTGTATTTGCAGCAGGTGATGCTAGAAAGGGCCAAAGTTTAATCGTTTGGGCAATTAAAGAAGGTCAAGAGGTAGCAAAAAGAGTGAATGACTATGTAACGAATAAAGCAATTGTTAGATAATCATGTGAGAGAGAGGCCTTGGGATGGGTCTCTCGATTTTTTGTAATATATTTCATCGTGTTATCATATTAGCACACTAAAGTTTTTCTTTTATTTTCTGTCAACTGGTGGCATAATAAAGTAATACTAGAACTGGGGGTAGTAACAGCATGATTGGTATTATAGATTATGGAGCAGGAAATTTACATAGTGTAGTAAAGGCAATTACTCAGCTTGGTTATCAGATTAAACTTATTACTAAACCTAGTGACCATGACGATCTAATAGATAAGCTAATTCTGCCAGGGGTAGGCAATGCAAAGGTAGCTATGAATGTTTTAAACGAGACAGGCTTAAGTGATTATTTACGAACAGAGGTTGCCAAGGGGACACCGCTTTTGGGAATTTGCTTAGGAATGCAACTTCTTTTAGAAACTAGTGAAGAGGGAGATGTACCATGTTTAGGATTTCTACCCGGAACAGTTCCATTGTTTGGTGAAGAGGCTGAAAAGGTTCCTCATATGGGATGGAATCAAGTGAAGGATGTTCAAAATCATTTCTTGTTTCAGGATATTCCAGAAAGCACTGATTTCTATTTTGTTCATTCGTATTACGCAGAGCCTAGCATGGAGCAACACGTCATAGGTGTGACTAATTATGGACCCGACTTTGCGTGTGCAATAGGAAATAAGCAAGTGATGGGTGTACAGTTTCATCCAGAAAAAAGCGGTAAGTATGGCATTCAATTACTAGACAATTACTGCAAGCAAGGAGTTAGACAGCATGCTTAGAAAAAGAATTGTTCCTGCAATAGATGTTTTAGGTGACAAAGCGGTAAAGTATGTACAATTTAGAAACCCTACAATAATTGGTGATCCAGCAGAGCTAGGGAAGAAATATTCAGAAGACGGCGCGGATGAGTTAATCTATTTAGATACCACCGCTTCATTAAAAAACCAAGATTTGAAAATAGATTGGATACGTCGAGTTGCAGAGCAGGTGTATATACCTTTTTCTGTAATAGGTGGTGTTAGAACAATAGATGATTTCAAGAGGCTTCTTCGCGCTGGCGCTGATAAGGTAGGGGTCAACTCAGCTGCCGTACAAAGACCAGAGCTTTTAAGAGAAGCAGCGGATATATTTGGTAAACAATGTGTAGTGTTGGGACTTGATGCCATGCCAATTTATAATGACGATAAGGAAATTGTGAGATGGGAAGTATATACACATTCTGGACACGAGAAAACGGGAATGGATGTAGTGGAGTGGGCGCAACAAGCAACCGATCTTGGAGCTGGTGAGATTATTTGCACAAGTATTCATAAGGATGGCATGAAAAATGGTTATGATGTGGAGCTGATCAAGTTACTCTCGGAAAAAGTAAATGTACCAATTATTGCTTCTGGTGGTGCGGGTAAATTAGAGCATATAGAAGAAGTGTTTGCTGCAGGAAAAGCGGACGCGGCACTAGTAGCTTCAATGATTCATTACGGAGATTATACTATTTCAGAGATTAAGGATTACCTGCAGGTGAAGGGTATTAATATGAGAATGTAAAGTTAAAATGACCTGTCTGTTGAACGATCTTGTTCACAGCAGGTCTTTTTGCAGTATTTATTTGATAATCGGACGGAATTAAAAAAAGCTATCCAGTCATCCAAATGGATAGCTTGGGTAAAGGAAGTTTATGCATTTATTTAGCACTGCGCTAGCCACACAAATAGTAAGAGTAGCAAAGACTCATTAAAGGTTTTTTAGACATTCTAAATCTATCTAACTATCTCCCAACCGCGTTCTTGGGCAAGATTTCGAAGCTTTTCTTCTGGTTTAACTGCAATTGGATTTCCGACTAATTCAAGAACAGGTAAATCCGAATAGCTATCACCATATGCATAGCTGTTTTCCCAGTCTATTTCTTGGCCTTCTAACTGTTCCAAAAGTTTCTGAGTCTTCATAGCGCCATTCACATGTTCTAGCGGTGATTTCGTATATACTGAATTCTCTTTATAGATTATTTCAGTGCCTATGATTTGTTTGAATGAAATTCCTTCGGTTACTCGCTCTAAAAATTGAGTATATGCACCCGATACTAGATAAATATGTACATTTTCTTGTTGGTGAGCATATAGCTTTTCCAGTACTTTTTTATTGAAGTTTTTTTGCATTTGTTCCTTTAATTCATCAAAATACTGATACATCTCATCTCTTGTTCTACCTTCAAAAGCTTCCAAATATAGTTGCATGGACCGCTTCTTCATATTTGTAGTTGGATAAAGCTTAAGCTTATTTGCAATATAAGGAGGTACGATCGATCGATAGAATCGTTTATATTGGGGACGATAAGTTGGGTGTTCCTTTAAATGGTTCATTAACAGTTTGAACGTTTCTTCTTCGTATAAAGTTCCGTCAAAGTCAAAAATTGCAACTCGCATGTCTTCACCTTTTCTTTATAGGACTTTGTTTTATTATACTGGAAAATACGAAGGAAAGAAAAAATACTTGTCCTTAAGTGAATTTTGTAGAAATTTATATGAGTTTCTACTTATAAAAATGTATACAAAATTGCAGATTATTCTTAGCTTTTACAAAAAAATATGGCGCTTTCTGCTCCAAAGTTGAACAGAAAGCGCCAGGATGCTGCTTCGAATTATTGCATTTTGTACATTGGACCTTCTGCAGTACCGTAGTTGTTGAAGATCTGTTCCATTGTTTGATCATCGAAGCGTGGTACTTGATAATAACCATGCTTGTTTTGATAAATGGAAAGCTCATACGCCATCTCAATACAGTTCGGGATTGAGTCTTGAAGTACTCTTCGTACAACTGGGTTGGTAGACTCTAACGCAGCAGGTACTTTTCCAGCGGCACCAGCTTTAGCAGACCCTAGCAAATAACCTGAAATCATTTCATCATTAATTTCAGAAATGCTTTGCATAGGTTTCTTAGGCTGTGAAGACGGCTTTAAACCATAAGTGAAATCATTTTCCGTTGCCATCTTATAAGATGACGTGCGGTGTGAAGGATCTTTTCCGGTTTTAAAGCATTCCACTAACATATTATACTCATCCAAAGCGAATGAATATTGGCGATCCAGGATATTCAGTAATTCCTGATCCTTCACATGAGGACGAAGAATGGTTTTCAAGTTTAATGCACCAATTGCTGCTGACAATACCTCATGTACATCCATTAGCTCGTGAGCGCCATGATTAAAATGAGGTACAACTGTTTGCCCGTTCATCGTTTCACTGTGATTTTGACTGTATGTGTTATCCAATCTATTCTCCTCCTCCATAAAGATGTATTAAAACATCTCAATTAGTGTGAACAGAACAACCAAAAATATGTATAGATACTTATAGCTAAAATGTGTTACAGGTGCCTGGCACCTGTAACACATTTTAAATAAAACAATCGTGAATTTTTTAGGGAAATTCACGATTGTGCTAGGGCAATTTAGTTTTCGATTGATGTACCTAAAGAAAAGAGGAAGCGATACAAAAAATGGTATGTTTCTTCTATAGTATAGTTATCGTTAAAACCGTCAATATAATTTAAAGGAAGGTTTACTTCCCAAAGACCATCGCCGTTAGAGAACATGACGCTGTAATTCATTGCATTTCCATCGAAGTGATTGTCCAAGTAAGCTTTTAATGCTTCGCCATATTTTTTTTGTATGGCAAGACCAAACATAGCTGTATACACATCAAATACTTCATCATATTCAAAGGCAATAGCATCTACACTAATCACGTCGAAGTGAGCAGTCTCTAAGTACATGAACTCGTTTACTTTTTCTTTAAAATGAGTTATTGGCGTTTTTAAAAATGCGCTAGATTCTTGTGAAACTAATTCTTCTGTTTCTTTGTCAAACCGTTCAATGATTGCGCTATTAAATAGGTTGTCGTTTTCTATCAAGGATATACTTGTAGATTCTGACAAAAGTTCTTTCGCTAAAGCGTAATCTTGTTCTTCTTTAGTTAGCTCAAGGGTTACACCTGTAGCATCGGTGATTTTTTGTATAAGTTTCTTTTTTATCATATATAATCGTTCCTTTCTTCATCAGCAATTACTTGTAAGTCATATGCGTCAATACTAATTATAGGGTAGTTATTTTTTTCTGCATAATTTTGCGCTAGTTTTTTTATGAATTTTGGTGACCCTTCATTCTCCTCATCATAAATGATTAACATAGCATCTGTATTTCTTATAAGAAATTTATTCTTTTCGATAAATTGCCATGGAGCTTCATAGGGTTTCTTCGTCACACTAGTATGAAAATCAGCAAGTGCTATAAGTCTTTGATAATTTTCCTTCTTTTGATCATTCCAATTTTTTTCCTGTTCTAAAAAGGGAGTAATAATAGAATATTTTAAATGTGGAAATTCCTTTTTTAACTCCACTACCAATTCTGCAGCCCAAGTTTCTACACCAAGCTGTCCACTTGTTATTACCCATTCAAGACCCTCGTTGAGAAGTGCGCGCATCTGATTCTCAACTGCTTTTTTTATGATAGGCACACCAGGATGGTTGTCATTGAATATACCTAATTCATGGGCTTTATACCCAGTTATTAAAAGTCTTTTAATCATTTTCTCTACCTTCTTTTAACTTTTTGAGTAATGTGTCCATATACTACATCTTCTCATAAACTAGTATGAATGCAAAGAAGGGATGATGAAAGTTGGATGAAACGGTAAGCGTAGAGTATGTAAGTCCATTTGAAGGACACGTTTTCCAAGCGGCACAAAGTTTAATGGGTACAAATATAGCAGTACAAACAACTAAAAATATTCTTCAAGGTAAACTGACGATGGTAGCTCCGGATCATATTGTAGTGAGTGTAGGTGGAGTTCCTTTTTACGTACGTATTCAAGCTATAGTGTGGATTACTCCGAACATATCTAAATGAAAGGATGGTTAATTGTTTAATAGAGTAGATAAGTTGTTAATTGAATTACCTAATTTAGAATATGGTGACGCAAATGCTGCTTCAGTAGTTCAAGAACTATTAGGAGGGAAATTTGGTGAGATGTCTACTCTCAACAACTATATGTATCAATCCTTTAACTTTCGTGGAAAAACTAAGCTAAAACCATTCTATGATTTGGTTGCTAGTATCACTGCAGAGGAATTTGGTCATGTAGAGCTCGTATCTAATACGATTAATCTGTTATATAAAGGAACTAGCTTTAGTGGAGATCCAGATTTAGCACCACTTCAAGATGCCAAGAATATGCGAAACACTTATGCTTTTATTGCCAATGCTCAAACCTCTTTAGCTGGAGATTCTATGGGTAATCCATGGAGAGGAGATTACGTATTCTCGAGTGGCAACCTAGTACTAGATCTTTTGCATAATTTCTTTTTGGAATGTGGAGCTAGAACTCATAAAATGAGAGTATATGAAATGACTGAACACCCAACTGCTAGAGAAATGATTGGATACTTATTAGTACGTGGAGGAACACATATTATTGCGTACGCAAAAGCTCTTGAAATGGCGACAGGTGTAGATGTGACCAAAATGCTACCAATCCCTAACTTGGATAATCGTGCGTTTGATCACGCTCGCAAATACGAGGATCTTGGATACGGAAATGTTCTATTCACTTGGAATAATGTTGGCGATTACAAGGACATCGATAAAATTTGGAAGGGACAAAATCCAACAAGTGGAGACCGGTTGTTCGTGAAAGAAGGCAGTCCTAAGGGCTATAAAATTCCTGAATTAGAATCGCTTCCGGAGGAATTTGCTCCTGGTATCGGACCAGAAGAATTCCAAGCAATCGCAAAAAGACTGATGTCAAAAATTTAAACTAAGAAAACCTAGATCTTACATCTGTCTTGAAATTATATGAGTATAGCGAATAGGCAGCAACTCTAGCTATCCCAACTATACATTTGATCTTGAATGATAAGGCTCTAGAATTAAATGAACCTGATTTCATTTCTTTAACACTTTCGTATCTTTCCATTAAAAAAGCCCCGTTCTAGCTGAACTGGGCTATTATATATCATTATCAATTATTTAATACACCTTTTGATACAAGTTCACGTATTTTTTCTTCCGAAAATCCAATCTCATCTAATACCTCCTGATTATGTTGGCCAAGCAGGGGGGCAGGGGAACGCAGCTGCCCTGGGGTTTCAGAAAATTTGGCTGGGAAGCCAAGTGTTTTCATAGGGCCAGCTATCGGATGCTCGTAATTTAACACCATATCTCGAGAAAGAATATGCTCATCTTCAAGCGCTTGATCGTATGAATATATTGGGCTGCATGGAATTCCATGTTCATCAAGCAATGATAGCCATTCGGATGAGCATTTCTCTTGAAGGACAGTTTCAATTTCCAACTCAAGTTGGTTTACATTTTGTGTTCGTATAGAATTGGTTAGGAATCGTTTGTCATTAATCCACTCTGGTTTATTTATTACATATAAACAAAACTTTTCCCAAAGTTTTTGATTGCCAGCACCAATTAAAATAGAACCATCCTTAGTTTGAAACCCTTGGTAGGGAGAAGAGACACGATGAGCTGTACTATTTCTCTTAGGAATCTCGCCTTTACCAAAATATGCAGCTGCCTCCCAAACCGTCCAAGCGAGACCTGCGTCTACTAAGGATACGTCTATGTATTGACCAACTCCTGATTTTAACCGATAAATATAAGCAGAGAGAATTGACTGTATGGCTGTTTGTGCTGCTGCTATATCATGTATAGCAATGCCGACTTTTACAGGCTTACCTTCACGTTCTCCAGTCATATCCATTATTCCAGAGAGACCTTGCGCCATAATGTCATAGCCGCCCTTGTTTTTATAGGGTCCGGTCTGTCCATATCCAGAAATAGAACAATATATAAGCGATGGATTAATAGCTTTTAAAGTTTCATAGTCTATTCCAAGCTTGTTAGTTACACCCGGTCTGTAATTCTCAATAATAACATCCGCATCCTTGACTAATTCCTTCAATATCTGAATGCCTTCCTCTTTTTTTAGATTAAGGCATATACCTCTCTTGTTTCGATTCACCATCATATACATATAACTTTCTTCTTTAACATAAGGTCCCATTTGGCGAGTATCATCCCCATTTGGGTATTTCTCAACTTTTATAACTTCAGCTCCCATATCTGCTAGAACCATAGAGCAATAGGGACCCGCGAGGACCTGAGAAAGATCAACTATTTTCATACCTGTCAAAGCTTGTGCTATCATGATAAACCACCTTATCTTTAACCTTTAATGACCAGCATATTTCTAAGTTCTTCCATATTGCGAACACCCGCCAAGGAGATTGAAACCTTAGTCTCCTGCAGGAAATTTTCTAATACTCTTTCTACACCTTTCTGGCCACCGGCAGCAAGTCCCCATACGAATGGTCGCCCAATACAAACAGCAGTTGCACCAAGAGCAAGTGCTTTAACAGCATCAGAACCTCTTCTCACTCCGCTATCAAATAGAACTGGAATGCTTCCATTTACAGCTTCCACAATACCTGAAAGAGCATCTATGCTTGCAATAACACCGTCCAACTGACGACCTCCGTGATTGGATACGATGATACCATCAATTCCTTTTTCAATTGCCAGCTTGGCATCATCCGGGTGAAGTATACCTTTAATCAAAATAGGAAGGGATGTGTGATTCCTTAACTCTGTAATATCATTCCAGTTTAATGTAGGATGATAAATGTTTTCTAGGATGCTATCCACAATGGCTTCCTGAGATTGCTCCGTTAAATCAGCCATAAAAACAGGGTCTGTTGCGTAATTACCTTGACCATAGCCGCGTTTAAGAGGGGAGAACTGATTGCGAATATCTTCCTCGCGCCATCCAAGCATAACCGTATCCACTGTTAACACGATTGCCTCGTAGCCAGCAGCTTCCGCTCTTCTTGCCATACTAAAAGCAATTTCTTTATTGGAGGACCAGTAAAGCTGAAACCACTTTGAGCTGCCTGGAGTTGCTGCGGCAATCTCTTCAATAGAATAGCTCGACACAGTACTTTGTATATAAGGAAAATTAAATTTTGCTGCCGCCTTCGCAACAGCAATTTCTCCATCTTCATGGGCAATTTTATTTACACCGACGGGAGCGATGAAAAGAGGATGCGGATATGTATGACCTAATATTGTTACTTCTGTATTCAAAGAAGAGACATCTGTTAAGAATCTTGGAACTATCGAGTATTTGGAAAAGCTACTTATATTTTTATTGTAGGTTTCTTCTCCACCTGCCGATGAACGGATATAACCAAAGGGACCAGGTTCTAATGCTTCTCTCGCTTCCTGTTCTAATTCCTTAAAGTCAATTGGATATTTTGTGTGATTGTCTATATTTCCTAATAGTAAGTCATTATTTTTAGCATTGCTCATGATCTACACCTCTTATGTAAAATTGGGCTTTCTTTTTTCTAAAAATGCTTGAATACCTTCTGTATAATCCTTAGAGCTGAAGGAATCTAATATCAACTGCTCTATCTCAAGCGTTTCTTCATTTTCTCCATCTAAAATAGACTGGATAACTTGCTTGATTCCATTGTTTGCAGTGGAGGATTTGCTCACAATTTTGTTAGCAAAAATCAAGCATTCCTCTTCCACTTCTTCCATTGGAAAAACATAATCAATTAAACCAATTTCCTGTCCTTCTTCAGCAGAAATAAGCTTAGCTGTGTAAAGTAACTCTTTAGCTTTAGAAGGACCAATCAAATTTACCAATCGCTTAGTGCTTGTTAGATTATATATAATTCCTATATTTGCTGCAGTGATACCAAGCTTACTTCCAGCCGAAGCAAATCTAAAGTCACAAGAGTTAGCTAGCTCTAAACCACCACCAATAGCTAATGTTTTAATAAGTGCGATAGTCGGCTTAGGAAAGCGGTATAGTTTTTCAACCGATTCAAGCGTTAAGTCATTATAAGCCTTCGCTTTCTCAGCAGAAAAACGATTTTCTAAAAACTCAGTTATATCTGCTCCAGAAGAAAAGGAGGTTTCATCCACTCCTTTTAAAATAAGCAATTTAATAGAAGTATCCTTTTCTAACTCTTCTAAGATTTGACCCAGCTGTTTAAACATAGCGAGAGAAAATGAGTTTTTCTTTTCAGCTCTATTAAATACAAGTGTAGCAATAGGCCCATTACGTTCTATGTGCAATTGGTTTGTCATTAGAAATGCCTCCGTTTAATCTTTTTTTATCCTTGCAGCTAATCTGTTACCGATAGACTGAATACCTTGAACTAGAATGATCAATATAAGCACCGTGGCATACATGATATCCTCTTCATATCGTAAATGCCCAAAACGATATGCTAGGTCACCAAGACCACCTGCACCGACCATACCTGCCATTGCCGTAGCTCCGATTAAACCTACTGTCGAAATAGTTAAGCCTAAAATAATTGAAGGACGTGCCTCACGCAGTAGCACATGCCAAATGATAGAAGGAGTTTTAATTCCCATCGCTGTATAAGCTTCAATGACACCATTCTGTACCTCTAAAAGTGCGGATTCCATCAATCGTGCAATATATGGAGCAGTATAAATTACTAATGGAACGATAACACCCTTAACACCGATCGTAGTTCCAACAATAAATTTAGTAAAAGGAAGGATAAAAAATAGTAGAATAATAAATGGAATAGAACGAATTATATTAATCAGAAGGTTACTAACTTGGTATATAACCGCATTTTGTAACGCTTGACCTGGTCTAGTTAGAACGATAAGTATTCCAAGTGGGATACCAATGATTATGGAAAAGAATAAAGATATGCCTACCATCTGAAATGTTTCAATTACAGATTCTCCGATGATTGGCAACCATTGATTAGTGAATTGTTCGAATCTACTCATGAGTGCACCTCCAAGCTCTCAGTTCCAACTCCTTGTTCTTCTAAGAAGCGAATAGCTGATTGTACTTGATTTTTTTCTCCTACTAAATGAATCACGATATTACCGACAATTCCGTTTTTCAATTCAATAATATTGGCCGTTAAGATATTTGGTTGTACATCAAACTTCTGACTAACCTCTGCTAATAATGGTTTTCCAGTACTTTCCCCAACGAAAGTCAAGCGAGTGACTGCACCCGTCACATGGAGCTGAGAAATAAGGGAAGGGGATAAGTTACGTTGACTAATTGTGTTTAAGAACTTTTTAGTTGTCGGATGACTAGGCTTCGTGAAAAGATTAATAGCTGTGTTCTCTTCTACAACTTCTCCGTTTTCCATCACATACACATGATCACAAATCTTTTGAATAACATTCATCTCATGAGTTATTAAAAGAATAGTTATACCTAATTCCTTATTGATCTTTAATAAGAGCTCTAATATTGAGTCAGTCGTTTCTGGATCCAGAGCACTTGTTGCTTCATCACTTAATAATACTTCTGGTTCCTGGGAGAGAGCTCTTGCAATAGCTACACGTTGCTTTTGGCCGCCAGAAAGCTGGTTTGGATAGCTTTTATGCTTATCGGTTAAGCCTACTATTTTTAAATATTTTTCCACTCTTTTTTTAACTTCGTTCTTGTCGTAGCCAAGCAGCTTTAAAGGTATAGCGATATTGTCGTAAACAGTGGCAGTTTTTAAAAGGTTAAATCCTTGAAAAATCATGCCTATTTTGTTTCTGACTTTTCGAAGTTGAGGAAGGGGAAGGGGGGTTATTTCTTCGCCATTAATGTATACTTTGCCTTTTGTTGGCTTTTCGAGCAGGTTAACACATCTGATAAGTGTGCTTTTCCCTGCTCCGCTATAGCCGATAACTCCGTGAATTTCACCTTTTCTTACATGAAGACTTACGTTACTGACAGCCTTTACTGTGTTTCTTTTGCTGATGAATTCCTTTGTAATATTCTCTAAAACTATCATGTTAAATCTTCCTTTCTAAAGAAAACGTTACCGGTTGCGGCAACGTTTTTGTTATTTCTACTCATCCCAGCTTGCTAACACAGAACCTTGAAACTCTTCTTCGATAAATGTTCTGACTTCCTCTGATTGATAAGCTTTTACAAACTTTTGAACGGTTGGATCATCTTCGTTTTCCGCGCGTACAACGATATAGTTCACATATGGAGAGTTAGATGACTCTAAAAGAATTGAGTCTTCCTTCGGGTTAATGCCAGCAGCCAAAGCAAAGTTTGTATTGATTGCCGCAGCGTCTACCTCGCTAAGCTGTTTCGGTATTTGAGCAGCCTCTAATTCGATAAATTCAATATTCTTAGGGTTTTCTTCGATATCATAAATAGAAGCATTTTCTTTTTTATCTTCTTTAATTTTAATAAAGCCATTTTCCTCTAGTATATATAATGCGCGTGAACCGTTAGTTGGGTCGTTTGGTAATCCAAATGTGGCACCTTCTGGTAAATCTTCGAACGATTTAAATTTTTCAGAGTAAATACCCATTGGGTTTAAAATAGTTTTACCAACTGGTACTAGCTCAGTACCATGGTCTTCGTTGAAAGCATTTAGAAAAGGCTCATGTTGATAGCTATTTGCGTCTAGGTTACCTTCAGATAGTGCTGTGTTTGGAAGTATGTAATCAGAAAAAGCTTTAATTTCTATTTCTAGTCCATCTTTTGCTGCAACTTCTGCTGCAACCTCAGCTATTTGTTCGTGAGGACCAGCAGTTACACCTATGACTAATTTATTTTCATCTAAGGCTTTGTCACCTGTAGATTCATCACCACAAGCCGCAAGCAACCCCGTTAATAGAACTCCTGATAATACTAAACCAACCTTTTTCATTAAAATTCCTCCTTAATAATTATTAAAGAATTCGAATAAATATAAAAGCCTCTCTTTCAAAAAGAAAGAGAGGCACACAAAAATGCATTGTCCTCTCTTATCTTCCAAAACAAAAATGTTTTGCAGGATTTAGCACCTTTCTATACTTTTGGTATAGATGGTTGCCGAGCTTCAACGGGCCAGTCCCTCAGCTACTCTTGATAAGAGATAATAAGCTATTAAGTTTTTCGTTTATTCTATAAATGAAAATTTACTATACTAAACTAACAAAGTCAAGAGCTATTTTTTAATAGTAAAATTTTTTAGAAAAGATTAAAATTATAAGATAATAAATAATTATGCAATTGGAGGAATCGACATGACAATAAGAGCAAATTTTGCAGTAGGTGATTTTGAGAGAATAGTTGGTGCTAGATTAAAATATGGAACAGATTTGATAGAAGGGATAGAAGCAATATGTGAAGCCAACCAAATTACTTCTGCCACTGTCGTTAGCTGCTTTGGAAGCTTTCAAAAATGTGGCTTTGTCTATTTAATTCCAGCTGATTCCTCGAAAATAGGTGTAGCCTATAATGAAATGATCGTAAAAGAAGGACCTATAGAATTTTTACATGGTACAGGAGTTATATGTCAGCGAGAAGGAAAATATGCCACACATTTTCACGGATCAATGTGTGATCAATATGGTGCTGTTTTTGGAGGTCACTTCATCAAAGGTGAGAATCCTGTAATTACGGTTGACCTAGTCTTAGCCGAAGTAAAAGGGATGGAATTCCATCGGAAACATGATGAAGAGACTGGTGCAATTCAGTTTTATCCGATTGAGAAAGGGAGCAAGTTCTCCAGGTCAATAGAGGAATAGAAAGTGTAGTAGGTTAACATATAAAAGAATTTAAATAAACAATAGAATATGACATAAAAAAAGACTACTTTTGTAGTCTTTTTTTATTTTGTTGACTATTTCACTTAAACACACTAATTAATATTGTGATGAGAAAATAAACTAAAATACCAAGTATAAATAGTCCTATAAATTTTTTCATGTAAGATACCTCCAGAGGTTTAAGCTTGTTTTTATTGAACGGTCATAAAAAAATTTATCCGGTCATAAAACGTTGCTATCCGGTCATAAAAATTTTTATCCGGTCATAAAATCGCGCTATCCGGTCATAAAAATTTTTATGCGGTTATAAAGACAATTTATCAATTATTTTCATAGAAATTAGTGTCTTTTAACTTCACTTAAACATCTTTTAGATGATAACAGTAACTAATTCTTAAAAAAGTTCTAGCTTTTCTATACGGTCAACAGCCTCAATCAGGCGATCCTCATCAACTAAAAGTCCGATGCGTACATAACCTTCCCCGTGTTTACCAAATCCATTGCCAGCAGCGACAGCAACATCTGCTTTTTCTAGAAGTATGTCAGCAAATTGTTCACTAGTATAGCCATTTGGTACAGGAAGCCATGCAAAGAATGAGCCTTCAGGAGCTTTCACATTCCAACCAATTTTGCGACAGGCATCTATGAAAGTATTTCTTCTTTTTTCATAGAGTGCCACTAATTCTTCCACGCATTCCTGAGACCCATTTAGTGCTTCTGCTGCTGAAGATTGAACAGCAGGGAAGAGACTGACAAAAAGATGGTCTTGTATAATATTGATAGCCTCAATCATTTTAGAATTACCTACGGCAAACCCTACGCGCCAGCCTGCCATATTATAGGTTTTGGATAGCGTATACATTTCAATTCCGACTTCTTTAGCACCTTTTGCTTGTAAGAAACTAATAGGTTTTTTCCCATCAAAGCCGATGCCTCCGTAAGCAAAATCATGGACAATGGCTATATCATTTTCCTTTGCTAACTCAACAGTTTCCTGGAAAAACTCTAAAGTAGCAGAGGCTCCCGTAGGATTATTAGGATAATTCAAATACATTAGTCTCGCTGCCTCTTTTTGGTCCGGGGTAAGCTGCTTGTAATCGGGTAGAAACGCATTTTCTTCTAACAGTGGCATAGTATCAAATTGCACATTTGCTAGTCCTACTCCAGAGAGATAATCTGGATAACCAGGGTCAGGAAGGAGCATTAATTCCTTCTCATTCATCATAGCTAAAGGTAGCTCTACTAAACCTATTTTAGTACCAAAAAGTACGGCTACCTCTTTATTAGGATCTATATTAACGTCATACTCTCGAGAATAAAAATCTACGGCCGCTTGCTTTAGCTCGTTTATACCTCTAAAGGGAGAATATTTATGAGAAAGCGGACTTTGTGCTGCTGTCGATAGCGCTTGTACAATATGGTCAGGTGTCGGCTGGTCAGGGTTTCCTTGTCCGAGATTGATAACATCCCTACCTTCTGCCACAGCCTTCGCTACTTTTTGTACTAATGTTGCAAAAAATTGGGGAGGGAGATTTTTTAAACGATCAGAAAATTCCATGGACAATACCTCTTTTTCTAAATAGTTGCATATATTAGTCAAATCTTATAATCTTTTTAGTATTATGTCTATAGGTGGTGGCGAAATGAAAATAGCTTGTGTTCAGTTAGATATAGCGTTTGGTAATCCAAAAGAAAATTTTAAAAGAGTAGAAAAGAAAATTAGAGAAGCAGCTATACAAGGAGCAAATCTTATAGTTTTGCCGGAGATGTGGAACACGGGATATGATTTAACGAGATTAGAAGATATAGCAGATGATAAAGGGGTAAAGACGAAGGAATTTCTAGTTAAACTTGCGAAAGAATTACATATACATATAGTGGGTGGCTCGGTTTCGACGAAAAAAAAGAACTCCTTTTACAATACCATGTATATCGTAAACCATTCGGGAGAGCTAATCGCTGAGTACGACAAGGCCCATTTATTTAAGCTAATGGATGAGCATTTATATTTAAAAGCTGGAGACAGTAAGAATATTTTTATGTTGGATGAAGTGACGATGGGAGGCGTTATTTGTTATGATTTACGCTTTCCGGAATGGTTTCGTGCTCACTCATTGAATGGTGCCAAAATAATTTTTGTTCCTGCTCAATGGCCCTCAGCACGTATAGACCATTGGAAAATACTTTTACAGGCAAGAGCTATTGAAAATCAATGCTATATAGTTGCAGTAAATCGAGTAGGAGAAGATCCGAACAATCAGTTCAATGGAAACTCGATGGTAATTGCTCCATGGGGAGATATAGTTTGGGTAGGAAACGAGGAAGAAACTATTGGATTAGTAGATATTGATTTAAATCTAGTAGAAGAAGTAAGAGGTAGAATTCCTGTATTTCAAGATAGAAGAGAATCATTATATAAATAATAATATTTCTTTCTAGAAAACTATTTAATTCAGTTGACGTTTAATTGGCTTTTTTGTATGGTTTTGTAAAGGGGGAGAAATAATGACAGAACATAAACTGGCAATACAGGATGAATATCCAGATGACTTTGCTTGGTGCTATGGATGCGGTCGTTTAAATGAAGAGGGGTATCATTTAAAGACTTATTGGAATGGAGACAAAACAGAAACTGTTTATCATCCAAGAGAAGAGCATATTGCAATTCCTGGCTTTGTATACGGTGGATTAATTGGAGCAATAGTGGATTGTCATGGAACTGGTTCGGCAGCTCTTGCACTTCACCGAAAAAATGGTTTTGAGCCTGGCAGTGGAGAAACACCGCCACGATTTGTCACAGGGTCCCTCCATGTCGATTTTCTTAAGCCTACGCCTCAAAAGGTCGAACTAAAAGCGATAGGTACGGTTGAAGAGATTCATCCGAAAAAATGGAAGGTAACTTCAGAAGTCTACGCAGGAGATACGCTTTGCGCTAAAGGGGAAGTCATCGCTGTAGTTATGCCTGCAACATTTACAAATAAATAATAACTTTAACACAGGAGACTTTTTCCTGTGTTTTTATTTTATAAGATTATACCCTTTCTTTTATGGGAAAGAAGAAATAAAGGAGGGAAATGGAATGGATACTTTTCTATATTTATTTTTCACAGGCTCCTATATAGCATTGCTTATTTGGGGCTTAATCGGAATAAGGAAGCAGGATTTACCACAGTGGACTAGTTTTATTTATCTTATAATATTAGCTCTCATTTATGACAATGGAATTATCGCTTTTGGTAAATGGATTGGTGAGGGAGAGTTGCTAGAGACATTGAATCTGTTAAGGTTTTGGACACATGCTTTTTTAACACCTTTACTAGTTTTATTTGCTACTGGTACATTGAAGGAAAGTGGGGTATTATGGGCTCAAAAAAAATGGGTGTCCATAGTAGGTATTATTTATACGGTAATTTTAATAGGTATAGAAGTGTGGTTGGAAGCCTCTCAACTTACATTAAAAGCTGCTGAGGAATATGGGGTTCTAAGATATGTTTCCACCAAGGAAGCTTCTGGGCCCCCAGTTATGATTCTCCTTGTAACACTAGTATTGATTGTGGCTAGTGCTATTCTTTGGAAGAAAACAAAGTGGGCAGTATTTTTTATAGGTGCAATCGTGATGACCATAGGAAGCGCAGTACCAATAAATGTAGATAGCGGAGCGGTGACAAATGCTTTTGAATTGTTCTTGTTATTTACACTTGTTTGGACAAAAAGAAGGCTAGTCGAAGATAAACTACGTGTTTATTAAAAAATGCTAAAGCATAAAACAAGGAAATAAGATATATTTAACTTTACTTGTAAATTTAAATATTAATAAGTGATAAGTGAGTATTCCTTTGGGAGTTATACTTTTCATGTAATAATAAATCTATTAGTAAAATAAAGTAAAATAAGTTTTAACTCAGAGCAGAAAAGAGGATAAAAAATGAAACCTGAAAAAGAAAAAATGCTGTGCGGTGAAATGTATAATCCCGCTGACCCTGAATTAGTATTGGAACGAGAAAATGCTAGACGAAAAGTAAGGATTTACAATCAGACATTGGAAAGTGAGGGACAAAAACGCGTTGAATTATTAAAAGATTTATTAGGTTCAACTGGAGAATTAGTCTATATGGAACCAAATATCAGATTTGATTATGGCTATAATACATATGTTGGTGAAAACTTTTTTGCAAATTTTGACTGTACCATTTTAGATGTTTGTGAAGTTCGCTTTGGAGATAACTGCATGCTTGGACCTAGCGTGCAAATATACACAGCTACACACCCAATTACCCCCATGGAGCGTAATTCAGGAAAGGAATACGCAAAGCCTATAATAATTGGGAACAATGTGTGGATTGGTGGTAACGCAGTTATAAATCCAGGTGTTTGTATAGGAGATAATGCTATCATTGCTTCAGGAGCAGTCGTGATAAAAAATGTGCCCGCAAATGTGGTTGTAGGTGGAAATCCAGCAAAAATAATTAAAGAAATTGAAGTGTAGAGGAATAGGTCAGGTGTAAGTTTAAATCTCACTTATGATACTTACATTTAACTGTTTAAAAATTATAAACTATCCTGAGGCAAGAAAATAGCTACATGCAAGAATGTTGTCCGATCGACTTTCTTGCATGTATCTAAATAGTTACCCTCACAGACGAGCCTTTTTTTGCTGAGAAAGCACTGTCTTAGAGAAGGTTCCCTTTTCCCTCCATAGTCCTTAGCGAATAATCACCACTAAATAAAAATTAGACAGCATCAACTGGCACTGGCTTTGGTGCTTTATCTGGTTCAGGTACTCTAATCAACACTATTATTCCAACAATAAACAAAATGATTAAACTAAACACACCATAAGATGAATTGCCTGTAATTTGTGTAGTTAGACCAATTAAAAGTGGGCCCATTATGGAAGCAAATTTACCAAAAATATTATAGAAACCGAAAAACTCATTTGAATTTTCCTTCGGTATAAGTTTGCCGAAGTACGATCTACTTAATGCTTGTATTCCACCCTGAGAAGTTGCTACGAGCATTGCTAAAATCCAGAAATCTGCAATAGTTTCTAAGAAAAATGCATAAGTACATACAATTATATAAACAAAAATTCCGACATATAGCATTTTCTTTTCTGAAAATCTTGCAGCTAGTTTACCATATAAAATTGCAAAAGGGGCAGCTACAACCTGTGTAACAAATAAGACGATGATTAAATCCGTAGCCTGTAAGCCCAAGTCAGTGCCATAGGCAGTAGACATTGCGATAATAGTTCCTACACCATCAATATAGAAGAAATAGGCTATTAAAAATAGAAATAAAGCTCGATACTGACGTATTTCTTTTATAGTTTTTCCAAGTCTTTTAAAGCTTTGAGCGACAGGATTTTTTTCACGCTCAATATAATGAATTTGTTTTACATTTCTAAACATCGGAATAGCAAAAATAATCCACCAAGCGGCTGTAATCAGAAATGCAATGCGGCTTGCGTTTATTTCAGATAGAGGGATTTTTTCTGCCCCAGCCAACAAAATAATAACCATACTAATTAAAAAAGGAATCGCACTACCAATATACCCTAGTCCGTATCCTCTCGAGGAAACACGAGACATTCGTTCATTTGTTGTAACGTCAATAATAAAGCCATCATAGAAAACATTCGCACCAGTTGCACCAAGAGCTGCAAAAGTATAGCATATCAAAAATAGATACCATTTATCATAAGGGATGAAAGCTAGTAAAGCAGTAGCAGCTACTCCTAAAAAGAAAAAGAAAAAGAAAAATTTCTTTTTATATCCTTTATAATCGGCGATGGTTCCAAGGATTGGCCCTATCATTGCTAATATAAATGTAAAAATGGCAATAGTGTAACTGAGATAAACTGTAGAATCATTCGTATCTACGCCGGCAGCTGTTGCCGATCCTTTGTAAAAAATAGGGAAAATAGCAGTTGTAATTATTATAGAATATGCAGAGCTTCCCCAATCATAAAGAGCCCAACTATTTTCTTCCTTTGTAAACTTTTTCATATATAATGATTCCCCCTTTCTGTCTGATAATATTGTACATGATTTATAACAAACTATGTAAAAAAACTGAAATATTACATATCTTTTACGTTCTATTAGATAGTAATAAGAAGCTTAAGAGATTAGAGAAAGAGTTGTGAATATTTACGGGAAAAAAGAGGAAGGGGCTTGAGATGCCCTATAGAAGGAGGTTTATTTTAGTTTTGAAGCAATTTCAGATACAACAAAAGCTAGGTGGTCATTTCCAAAAAGCTGCAATACTTGTATAACAGTCTCGGTATCTACTTCTAATGCATTTTTTTCCGTTTCTTCTATTGCACTTGCTAAAGCGTCGTTTGTTTTTTGATCTGGATATGCTGTTTGATATAATGCAAAAGGGTCTAAGTCATGATTGATACACCATTGGGCATACAATTGAATCATTATATTTTCATCCTGTTCGTACTGCTCTATCACATTGTTTTTCATATTAACTCCTTTGTAAGAAGGCAATTTATCGCATTCTAATTTTATATTCTTTATATAGTAACAAGTTCACTAATTTCAAGTCGTACTCTAAGTATATTACTTTTTCCCATTGGAGTCTTTATAGATTTAGAAGAAAGTCACGAGTTAGCTCCACTTTGCACAAGTTGTATTCAGTCTAATATAAAAGCTCGAAGTAAAAGAAGCTATCATAATATACATTATGATAGCTTCTTTCTTTCTTTATTTGTTTTCAATTGTCTCTGTTAAGATTTCAAGTTCATCAATCAGTGAACCAATGTATGCAATAGTGTCTTTAAGTGGCTCATCTGTAGTGATATCAACACCAGCCATTTTTGCTAATTCTACTGGCGTTTTAGTGCCACCAGCTTTTAAAACTTCTACCCATTCATCTACGGCGGTTTGGCCTTCATTTAATATACGCTTAGCTACCTGTGTAGAGATAGTTAATCCTGCACTATACGTATATGGGTATAAGCCCATATAATAATGAGGCTGACGCATCCATGTAAGCTCTGCTCCATCTGTTATTTCCACTGCATCTCCCCAGAAATCTTCTAATACTTCGCGCTTATAAGCATTTAATATTTCAGCATTTACATTTTGACCTTGATCCACTCGCTCATAAACTTTACGTTGGTAAGCTGCTTCCAATAAATGAGTAACAAAATTATGATAATAAGTTCTAGCCACTATAGATGAAATTACCCAGCGTTTAAATTTAGGGTCATCTGAATTTTTTAAAAGGTGGTTAGCAACTAACATTTCGTTCATGGTAGAAGGTGCTTCTATAAAATATAAAGATGGACGAGAATTAAATAGATTTTGTTCTTGGTGTGCAAAATAGAAATGACCAGCATGACCAAGCTCATGTGCTAATACAAAAACCTCATTCATGCGACTTGACCAGGATATTAAAATATATGGATGGCTACCATAAGGACTAGAACAGAAGGCCCCAGTTGATTTTCCTTCATTTTGAGCGAAGTCTACCCAGCGTTCTTTGTAAGAACGATCAACCATTTCAAGATACTCGTCACCCATAACAGATAGAGAATTTTTGATATATTTTTTTGATTCTTCTATTGTAATTGTTGGTTCATAGTTTGGATCAAGAGCAATCTTTAAATCAGCGAACGTCATCTTATCAAGTCCATGTATCTTTTGAAGCAATTTCGCGTATTTTCTCATATGTGGTGCTAGCTCTTTTGTGATCAAATCAATTTGACGGTTATATAGAGAAATATCTACGTCTTGGTCAGAAAGTAAGTATTCAAATACTGAGTCATATCCTCGTAAGTCTGCTGTCGTTTTTTCTTGTTGTAGTTGAATATCATATGTTTTTGCAGTTGTGTGCTGATATTCCTTAAGCTTTGAAGAGAAAGCTTCAAATGCTGTTCTACGAAGAACCGTATCAGTTTCAGCTTCCCAATCATTTTCAAAGGAAACGTAGCTTAATGGATATTGTTTCCCGTTTACTTCGAAATTTGGAAAGGCAATATCTAATAGCTTAGTAGTTTCGTATAAGTTATAAGGTGCATCAAAGGTAGGGGAGTAGGCAGCTAAAACCTTTTCAACCTCAGGATGTAGAGTATATTTTTTCTTTTCAAGTAATTTAACTAAATAATTCTCGTACTCGGAATTTAGTTTTATAGCGTCTTCTATTAGTTCTTTTGGTAATTCTAAAAGTTCACTATCAACAAATGAAGTTTGGCTTGCAACTTTTCCTGCTAAAGAACCAAATTTACCAGCTCTCATTTGTGATTCAGTATTTGTTTGATCCACGGTTATAGCTAGTCTTGCGTAACTTCCTAATAAATTGAACTTCTCAAAAAGAGTCTTGTATTCGCTTAAAGCGTCCACGATTGCTTTAGCGCTATCTATTTTGCCTTTAAATTTCTCGGCAAACATAGGGACGCTTTTTTCTATTTCCTCTAAAGTATTATTGTAATCCTCTTCCGTAGCATATAAATCTTTTAAATTCCATGTTTCTTCTACTTTCACGTCTGATCTTTTTGGTAAGCTTTGCACCATTTTCATCTCTCCTTAATATTACGGTTTTCGAACTATAAATAATTATAGCGGAAAAAGGTAGAAAAGTAATTATTTTTATTATTTTCAATTAATTCAATTGATTAATATAACAATCAAGTTTAATGTACTGTATTTTTAAGGAGGCGAGCGATAAGCATCAACTCAGTTCAGAAGTTGTTTGTAACTTTGTTCTCCTCTTGTTGGAACTTACGGACGCAGTACAAAAATAATTTCGTTATTCTTATACATGTAGTGTTTAAGCAGGGAGGGATGTCCATCATCATCTATAGATTCGGTAAAACTTTTATACATAATATTATTAATACGATAACAATAGTATATCAAAAATTATAAAAATTCTAATTAGTCAAATTTCTGTAGACTGAATCATTACTTTGTTTTACAATGTAATTGTATTAAAGAAATGTTAATTTTGGAATAAGTTGCTATTAAAAAGAGAGGATAGTACGCTTTAAGATTTCAAAATTTTCAAACATTATAAGGGGGTATATTTTTTATGAAAAAATCAAAATTTGCTTCATTGTTCCTTGCCTCATCCCTTTTAATAGGGGTTTTGACAGGATGCTCTAGTGAAGGCGGTCAGGGTGACGGTGGGGATACAGTGAAAATTGGTATTAACTTGGAACTTTCTGGTGGCACAGCATCTTATGGCCAATCTGAAGACAAGGCTATTGACTTGGCTGTGGATGAAATTAATGAAGACGGTGGAATTGATGGTAAGAAAATTGAACTTGTAAAAGTCGACAATAAATCAGATGCAGGTGAAGCAACCAATGGAGCTATTAAGCTAATTACCAAAGATAAGGTAGTAGCAATCATAGGCGCAGCAACTAGTGGTAACTCTGTAGCACAAGTAGAAGTTGCCGGGAAAAACAAGGTGCCGCTAATCTCACCATCAGGAACTAGCACTACTGTAACAGTAAATGATGATGGGAAAGTTAATGAATATGCTTTCCGCACAGCATTCATTGATCCCTTCCAAGGAACTGTGGCAGCAAACTTTGCTGCCAATGAATTAAAGGTTAAAAATGTTGCAATTTACGCGGACAACGGAAGTGATTATGCGAAAGGCTTAGCAGCATCCTTTAAAAAGGATTTTGAAGCGGCTGGCGGTAAAATTGTAGCGGAGGAATTTTACGCAGCAAAAGATTCTGACTACCGATCTACCTTAACCAGTATCAAATCTAGTAACCCAGATTTCATTTTTATTCCTGGATATTATGAAGAAGTTGGTCTAATCGTTAAGCAAGCTCGTGAAATGGGAATTACGGTTCCGTTAATGGGTGCTGACGGATGGGATTCACCAACAATCGTTGATTTAGCTGGGGCTGATGCTTTAAATAACACGTTTATCATTACTGCTTACTCTTCAGAAGACCCAGATGGAAAAGCAAAATCATTCTCAGATAAGTTTAATGAAAAGTACGGTGAAGCTCCTAACTCGTTCCATGCTCTAGGCTATGACACTGTTTACTTATTAAAGGATGCAATTGAAAGAGCAGACTCAACCGATGGTGAAAAAATTAAAGAAGCATTAGAAGCAACTGATAATCTGGATTTAGTAACGGGACTATACTCCATGGATGAAAATCATCACCCAGTGAAATCAGCAACAATTATTGAGTTTGTAGATGGAAAACAAGTCTTTAATACAAAGGTAAATCCTTAAAATATTGTTACTAATAATGGAGGGATTCATTCCCTCCTTTTCTGTTACTTTATGAAAGTGGGTTTAGACTTGTACAGTACTAACATATAAGGGAGTGGAACTACATGGAATGGATTCAGCAGTTGATTAATGGTATTTCACTCGGAAGTATATATGCCTTAATCGCCCTTGGATATACGATGGTATATGGAATTATCAAGTTAATAAATTTTGCGCATGGTGACGTGTTCATGGTAGGTTCTTTTATTGGTTTTTATTCTATTACAGTATTTGGATTAGGTTTTTTCCCAGCACTTATTATTTCAATGACAGCTTGTGCACTATTTGGTGTGATTATAGAAAGAATTGCCTACAAACGACTAAGAAACGCTACGCGTATAGCTGCGCTTATTACTGCTATAGGGGTTTCCTTATTAATCGAGTATGGAGTGATTTATATTAGGGGCGCTCAATCTGAAGCGTATCCAGACTTCTTTAAGAAAACCTTTGAACTTTATGGTGTTCAAATAAGCATGCAATCAATTTTAATCCTCTCTGTTTCTGTTGTGTTAATGATTATTCTACAATTTATTGTACATAAAACTAAAACAGGGAAGGCAATGAGAGCTGTTTCTCATGATACAGAGGCAGCAAAATTAATGGGCATCAACGTAGACAACACAATCTCTGCAACTTTTGCTATTGGTTCAGCTTTAGCAGGTGCTGCTGGAGTTATTTTCGGAGTGTATTATACAAAGATTGATCCACTAATGGGAGTTATTCCAGGAGTAAAAGCATTTATTGCAGCGGTTCTAGGAGGTATTGGAATCATTCCAGGAGCAATGGTAGGGGGACTTCTTTTAGGAGTGATTGAATCTGTTGTCAGTGCAGTAGGATTTTCTTTGTGGAGAGATGCTGCAGCATTTGTCATTCTAATATTAATACTCATCTTTAGACCATCAGGTATTTTCGGCAAAAATGCACGAGAGAAAGTGTAGGTGTATTAAATGAAGAAAACTTCTAAACAATTTTGGCTATTTATTGCTTTGGGAATAGTTGTATATGCCGTTATACAGTTTCTTATTATGAATGGAATGTTAGATCAATACTATAGCAATACGATTATACTCATATCAATTAATATTATTTTAGCTGTAAGCCTCCATCTGATTATTGGTATTACAGGGCAGTTTTCTATAGGTCATGCTGGATTCTTGGCTGTTGGTGCCTATATATCTGCTATTGTAACGATGAAGCTGGGACTGCCATTCTTTTTAGCGATTATTGTAGGGGGAATTGTTGCAGCATTGGCCGGTTTAGTGGTAGGTATTCCTAGTCTACGGCTAAAGGGAGATTATTTAGCGATAGCCACTCTTGGCTTTGCTGAAATCATTCGTATTATTTTTTTGAATATCGACTATGTCGGTGGGGCTTCAGGCATGCAGGTTGAGCATATGACAACATGGACCTATACATTTATTTGTTTAGCCATAACAATTATAGTTATAGTTAACTTCACCAATTCACGCCATGGTATAGCTTCTATCTCTGTAAGAGAGAATGAAGTTGCAGCTGATGCTATGGGGATTAATACTACGTATTACAAGGTAGCAGCATTTGCTATTGGCTCCTTTTTTGCTGGAGTGGCAGGGGCGCTATACTCTCATAATTTTTATATTATACAACCAAGTCAATTTGGATTTTTAAAATCATTTGATATATTAATCCTCGTTGTTTTAGGAGGGTTGGGCAGCCTATCAGGAGCTGTTTTATCAGCAATTCTTTTGACGGTTGTATCAACTTACTTGCAAGGTTATCCTGAAACGCGAATGATTATTTATAGTCTAGTATTGATCATCGTTATGTTATATAGACCTAAAGGTTTGATGGGAACTATGGAAATTACGGATTACTTTAAAAGCTGGAGAGCACCGAAAGGGGGCAGTCAATATGGTAAATAAGCCTTTACTAGAGGTTCTAAACGTAGGGATACAGTTTGGTGGTCTAAAAGCTGTCCAAAATTTAAATATAGTTTTAAAACAAGGTGAACTTGTAGGATTAATCGGACCTAACGGAGCTGGTAAGACAACGAGCTTTAATCTGTTGACTGGCGTTTATGCACCTACAACAGGTGATATTGTGTTTAATGGAGAGCGTATCAATGGATTGCCCCCGTTCAAGGTAACTAGAAAAGGGATCAGCAGAACCTTTCAAAATATTCGTCTGTTTAATGAATTGACTGTCTTAGAAAATGTTAAAGTTGCTTATCATTCTTTAGCAACACATTCGATGATTAGCTCAATTTTAAGACTTCCTTCTCATTTTAAAGGTGAGCAAGAGATGGAAGAAAAATCAATCGAATTTCTGAAGATTTTTAAATTAGATAAGTATAAAGATGAGCTTGCAAAAAACCTTCCTTATGGTCAACAGAGAAGACTTGAGGTTGCTAGAGCATTGGCGGCAGGTCCAAAGCTGCTTTTATTAGATGAGCCAGCAGCAGGTATGAATCCTCAAGAAACTAAGGATCTAATGGACTTAATAGGATTTATCCGAGAAAAATTTGACCTGACCATTTTATTGATTGAACATGATATGAATTTGGTGATGGGTGTCTGTGAGAGGATATATGTGTTAGATCATGGACAGCTTTTAGCAGAAGGAACTCCAAAGGAAATAAGAAACCATCCTAAAGTTATTGAAGCTTATTTAGGAGAGGAGGTTCCGGGCATCCATGCTTAAAGTAGAAAATATAGATGTATTTTATGGAAATATACAGGCGCTACATAATGTAACGATTGAAGTGAATGAAGGCGAAATAGTTACGTTAATAGGGGCAAATGGAGCAGGGAAAAGCACATTGCTTAAAACCTTATCAGGATTGTTAAAGCCAAAGAAAGGGAAAATAGAGTTTTTAGGTAAATCAATTTCCGGGAAAGCAGCTCAAACTATAGTGAAATCTGGTATTTCTCATGTACCTGAGGGTCGAAGAGTTTTTTCCAATCTTACTGTGGAGGAGAATCTAGAGCTAGGAGCATTTCTACGTAAAGACAAAGCTGGAATTTCTTCGGATTTAAACAAAGTTTACGAAACGTTCCCTAGGCTATTAGAAAGGAAAAAACAACTTTCTGGTACGTTGTCTGGTGGTGAGCAGCAAATGCTTGCTATCGGTCGAGCAATCATGGCAAAGCCTAAACTTGTCTTATTAGATGAACCTTCCATGGGTTTAGCGCCGCTTATGGTGCAAACAATATTCAAAGTTATAGAAGAAATAAATAATGATGGAGCAACTGTCCTGCTTGTTGAACAAAATGCCCATATGGCTCTCTCTGTAGCTAACAGAGGCTATGTAATTGAAACAGGGAAAGTAGTACTTTCTGGTCCATCAGCTGCGCTTCAATCAAGTGAAGAAGTTAAGCTCGCATATTTAGGTGGATAATTGGGTAATGAATTTTATTTATTAAAATTAAGGATTTAATTAAAACAAAATATTAATTAATCAGAAATAATTACAATCGATTAAGAGGATATGAATGACAATTGTCATTTGGTATCCTCTTTTTGTTTTTTTTAATGAATCTTTCTCTTAAATTATAATTTTATAGCAAAACTACCAATTTACTATAGTTTTTACTATACTAATAGTGCTATAATCAGAAAATGTGATATTAATATTGTATAATTTTGGAGGAAGTATGATAAAAACGTTACGTTTTTGGATTTTAACATTAATTTCGTTTACTATAATTGGCATACTTACTAGTTCTCTTTTTTCGAGCTATTTAGTGACTAAAAACAGCCTAATTGAGAACTCATTAGAGCATAATCAAGTCTATTCAAAAAAGCTTGCTCAAATGTCTGAGGAGCTATTTGCCTCTATGCAATTGAATTTAGAGGGAAGAAAAGCAGATATAATAAAGTTACTGGATCAGCCAGAGGAGTTAACAGTAGTTCTTGACCAGCTAATTGTCACAAGCAGAAATTTTAATTCAGTTTCTGTTATAGACAAAAATGGTCTAGCTATAGCGACTTCACCTAACGTTGGGATTGCCGGTAATATTATTGAATCAGAAGGTGTTAGGGAAGCGTTAGATAAAAAAGAGAATATTATTACAAAACCATATATGGCGTCGACTGGGAGATTATTAATCCTTGTATCTACTCCGCTTTTTAATGAACAAACTGAATACTTAGGCATGCTTAACGGAACGATATATTTGGAAGAGGATAATTTTATAAGAAATATATTGGCCGAGCATTACTCCAAGGATGGATCCTATGTTTATGTAGTAGACCATTCAGGTACACTTATTTATCATCCTGATGAAGAACGAATAGGCGAAGTTGTAAAAAGTAATGAAGTAGTGGAGAAACTTATAAAGGGTAATAGTGGTTCTAGCTTAACTGAGAACACGAAAGGTGATCTTTACTTAGCTGGTTACTCTTTTATAGAAGCAAGTAACTGGGGAGTTGTTTCACAGACTCCATATCAGTCTAGCTTGGAGCCTCTAATTGGGATTATCTTGAAGATATTTTTATATGCACTTCCTTTTGTTGCTTTGTTTTTAGTAGTAGCTTTTATTATTTCTAATAAGCTCGCATTTCCTTTGCAGAAGCTGGCTATGTATACTATGAATAAGGAATTTAATAAGAAAGAGTTAAGAATTCCTACATGGTATTTTGAAGCGAAACAGCTGACCGAAACGGTGGAAGAATATCGCAGGCATCAGGAGGAAACAGTAGCAGACTTTAAAATGCAATCCTTAACAGATCCCTTGACAGGTCTAAAGAATAGAAGGTTCGCTGAATATTTATATAGTAATCTAAAAGAGGAAAAACAATATTTTTCCATGTTAATGGTAGATATTGATTTCTTTAAAAAAGTTAATGACGAATTTGGGCATAACTCGGGTGATGAAGTCCTTCAGTTTTTAGCTTCTCGAATGAATCTCGTTGCCAGTGATAATGACTTTTGCATCCGTTTAGGTGGAGAGGAATTTGCAATCGTTTTCCCAAATACTCATTTAGATGAGGCCTACAGACTCGCAGAAATACTGAGAAAAGACATCGAAACAACTTTGCCACCTACAAGAAAGCTCATCACAATTTCTGCAGGTGTAGGAGAATACGTAGATTTCAATGAGCCAATTACTTCATTTATAGAACGAATTGATCGCGCGCTTTATAAAGCGAAGTCAAATGGACGAAATAATACTATGAAATCAAACTGATCAATAGAAAAATAAAGAATCATGAGAATTTAAGTAGTCTCATGCCATGCAAAAGTGAAATTGAGACTTCCATTTCACTTTTTTATTTTATTTTGAAAATGCAGGGATGGCTACTCCCGTACCTACTTCTGTTGTGACTGCTAGCGGAGAAGAACTGCTATAAAGTAGATAAAAAAACCTGAAAATTTTACGAATGGTAAAATTTCTAGGTTTTTTTAAATTCTAAGATGGATTTTGTTCTAGCCTCTTTTATTGATTGTTTGTTTTTTTAATGAGGTAAAATATTGCCTCAACAATCATTCCTAATACTAATCCAAATGCAGTGAAGATAAAGAGAGAAAGAATTCCGAGTAGGTCTCCATTACCTCCGGTATTAATGATAAAAGAGCGGAAAAGATCAATGAAACCTATTGCTAACCCAAACGTAAATAAATAAAATGCTTTATGAAGATTGTAAAAAAGCATAGCTCCTGCTATGACTCCAGTTACAATTGAAAAAGCTGCAAATGCAATAAAGTTCATAACAACTAGATCTTGACCTAACACGTATCTTACTCCAAGAATGAGTAGAAAAAGAGAAGCAACGATGATAAAACCAGCAATTTTTCCGTAATTTTTAAGCAATCTAAACGCCTACCTTCTCTTCAATAATATAGGAAATCAATGAAATTTCCAATACATCCATTTGAAAGGTTTGATGAAAATTATGACTGAACACATTTTTCACTTGAAAGCAAATTGGCCAGGGAATAGAAATGACGTTGGAGATATTAGTTCTGGAAATTTACAAACTAATATTTCTATACCAAAAGAGATGGATGGACCTGGTGTAGGAACTAATCCAGATGAAATGCTCCTGGGAGCTGCTGCTACCTGCTATATCATCACACTAGCAGCGATGATGGAACGGAGTAAAATAGAAAAAGAAAGTTTAGAAATGCAGTCCACTGCGATTGTTGATGTTACGAAAGGTGTATTCACATATAAAAAAATTATTCATCGACCAAGTATCTTACTTAAAAATGCAAAAGACATAGCTAAGACAGAAAAGCTAGCCATCAAGGCAGAGGAAAACTGTATGATTAGTAAGGCTTTGCGAGGAAATGTAGATATAGAATTAGAATTTTCCGTAAATATTGTTAATTAGTTATTTATTTCCTAATTGCTTTAATGTATATTCTAATCAGGTAATACTAGGGAAGGGTGAATGCAGTGGAATGGATTATAATACCGGCGCTTATTTTTTTAGTTCCAGTTATTAAGTCTGTAACTGATCATTTAGAAGAAAAAGCACGCATAAAAGCTGGAGCAGTTAAAGATGCCTTAGAGTTAGAAAAGCTTAGACAAGAAAATTTTATTATGGAAACAGAAAAGATGAGAATCGAACTTGAAACAATGAGATTACAGTCTCCACCATCAAATATAGATTTTACTTTAACTAAAAAAGAATTCTAGCTTTCTAGGAAAGGTGCTTTTTTATGATTAAACGAGCTGAAACAAAAGATGCTCTCGATGTGGCAACTCTAGCTTCACTATTATGGCCAGGGCATAATAAAGAAGAATTTCTAGAAGAAATGGAACAACTAATTACGAGCGGTGACGCCGTTGTTTTTCTTGCCTATGAACCATCAGGAGGTCCAATTGGATTTGCACAGTGCCAAATACGAAAAGACTATGTGGAGGGGACAAGTACAACACCTGTAGGCTATTTAGAAGGACTTTTTGTACTGGAGGAATTCAGGAATACAGGTATTGCAAGGCAGCTGGTCGAAAAATGCGAACAGTGGTCGATTACAAAAGGCTGTGAAGAATTTGCTAGTGACTGCGAACTGGACAATGAAGAAAGCTTAGCAGTTCATTTAAAATTAGGGTTTAATGAGGTTAATCGTATTATTGCTTTTGCTAAAAAGCTGAAGTAACACACTTGCTCCAACGCAAAGTGAGTTTACATTAAATAATAAAAGGGTGTCCATTAAGTAATTGGACGCCCTCATTATTATTCTAAAACTTTTTATAATACGTATACATACACGCATATGAAGTGGGAAAAAGTGCCTAGCAATATAAAAATGTGAAATATTTCGTGGAAACCTAGCTTTTTAATAAAAGGAAGATTAGGCTTTAGCCCATAAATTATACCACCTATAGTGTAGAATATGCCTCCTGCAATTAAATATAGTAGACCTTGAGTACCTAGACTTTCTGAAAGGGCAGGAGCAAGGAAAATAATTATCCATCCCATTCCTATGTAAAGTGCCGTAGAAACCCATCTTGGACATTCAAACCAAACCATCTTAAATAATATTCCTGAGATAGCTAAAAGAGTTATCAAACTAAACAATACATAACCTGTAGAACCTTTTAATGTTATAAGACAAAATGGAGCATATGTACCAGCAATCAGTAGATAAATCATAGAATGGTCTAACCGACGTAAATACTGGATAACACGATCTTTAGCTAAAACTGCGTGGTAAGTAGCAGAAGCCATATACAGTAAAATCATACTAACACCAAAAATAGAAAGTGCCGTTAATGTAAGATTAGTAGTATTTTGTGAGATTCCCTTCATAATCATGAGAGTGAGCCCTATTAAACCTAAAACAGCTCCCAATAGGTGTGATAATGAATTGAATGGCTCTCTTATATAATTTTTTAGCACGAAGTAAATACCTCCATCTCATTAAGTAGTTTTAATAACTACATATAATGATATAACTATAATTATTAGTAGTCAAGGTTTACCTTTAATGAGTTTTAAGTTACTATATTTTTAAAGTATTACGAGGGGGTTTATTTATGAATGATATAAATAGCTTGATCGAACGTTTGGCGTTGGATACCGCGATTAAAGAAGATGACATACCAGAAATAGACTTATATATGGACCAGGTTATACAGCTTTTTGATGCAAAATATGGGTCCACCATTAGAAATGCTGAAGATAAGGTATTAACAAAAACAATGATAAACAATTACGCGAAGGGCAAGCTTTTCGTTCCAATTAAAAATAAAAAATACTCTAAGCAGCATATTATGTTGATTAATCTCATTTATCATTTAAAAGGATCCCTATCTATAAATGATGTGAAAGAAACGTTATCCCCTTTAAAAGAAATAATGAACTCAAGGGACTTCACTTTAAATGATTTTTATGATAACTTTATTTCCCTTCAGCAAAATAATAAACTTGTCTTTAAAGAAGAAATTCAAGTATTGGATAAGGAAACAAAAAAAATAGAGGGTGAGGAAGAAATGCAAAAGCTATTGTTAATCTCCTCTTTAGCGAACATGAGCAATCTCTATAGAAGGGCAGCAGAATTGCTCGTTGATGAGCTTATTCCAAAAGAAAAGGAGAAAAAATAATGAAAACTCTTTGGACAAATGGAAGTATTTTTACAATGCAATCAGAAGATTCTATGGTAGAAGCGGTATTAATCGAAGAAGGTAAAATTATTCAAAGAGGAAGTAAAGAAGAGCTTCTTCCTCATGCGGACAAGATTATTTCCCTTGAAGGTGCAGCCATGTATCCTGGTTTTGTGGATAGTCATATTCATTTAATTGGACATGGGGAGAAGCTGTCTTATCTCGACCTTTCTTCCTTTACATCTATAGAGAAAATAATGGCTGAAGTATGTAAAAAAGTCACTCCTGGTCAATGGTACATAACAGAGGGATGGAACGATAATCAGTTAATAGATGGAAGATTCCTCAATAAGAATGATTTAGATGTAATTCAAGAAAGTCCGATCGTTTTAAAGAGAATATGCCGCCATGTCCTTGTGGCGAATTCTAGGGCCATGGAGATAGCAGGAATAACGGAAGATACACCTAGTCCAATAGGTGGGAGGATAGGGAAGGATGAAGACGGTAGATTAAACGGGCTTTTTTTTGATGAGGCTCAGCAGCTGATAACGTCCTACATACCCCCAGTCACCTCAGAATATTTAGCAAAAGTAATTCGTTTAAGTATTGAGGACTTACATAAGAAAGGGTTCACAGGTGTCCACACGGAAGATATGTCATATTACGGTCCATACGAAATACCCTTAAAAGCATATCGCGAAGTAGTGGAAGATCAATTTAAAGTTCATCTATTAAGACATCATTTAGTATTCGAACAAATGCAAGAAGAGATGTCCAATGAATTTCTAGAATTTGGTGCGATGAAAATTTTTGTAGATGGTTCATTAGGTGGTCGTACTGCATTATTGTCTGAAGATTACTCGGATAAAAGTGGCACAAGTGGAGTTGCAGTTCATACAGAAGAAAAACTTGGACAGTTAGTCCAAATTGCGCGAGCTCATAATGAATGTATTGCTGTTCATGTAATAGGAGATAAGGCGACTGAGCTGATATTAGATAAAATTGAAAAATACCCTGCTCCTAAGGGAAAAAAAGATAGGCTCATTCACGTAAATGTTCTTCGAGCTGATTTAATAGAAAGAATGCACAAGTTACCTATTGTTTTAGATATTCAGCCAATATTTGTTCCATCTGATTTTCCTTGGGTAAAAGAACGACTTGGAGAGGAAAGAATGGAATGGGCCTACGCTTGGAAGTCATTGTTGAGAGCTGGTTTTGAATGCTCAGGAGGATCAGATTCACCAGTAGAGAGTGCAGATCCATTTGTGGCGATAGATGCAGCTGTTAATAATAGATGGAATCCTAGTCAGTCAATATCCATATTTCAAGCTTTATCCCTATATACTACTGGTAGTGCAAAAGCGATTGGGAAAGAATTTCAGAGAGGGAAAATTGCTCAAGGGTTTGATGCTGATTTTACTATCCTAAATGAACCACTTAACGTAGATAATATCCAACAGGTGTTTGTTAGCCAAACAGTAGTGAATGGAAAAATTGTTTACGAAAGAAAAATATGAAACTAAAACCCTAAGTATTCGTATATATAATAAGATAAAGGAGGTTATATTTAATGGATAATAAAGGACTTAAGGTATTATTGCATGCGAGCACTTGGTTCGCTCCATTTTTAGTACCATTCGTATTATATTTAGTTGTAGATGACCATGAAGTGAAGAAGCTCTCTGTGCAGGCAGTTCTTTTTCAGTTAGTGATGTCAGTTCTGCTTTTTATATCGTTTCTTTTAATATTTATCATAATAGGTATCCCATTAGTAATAATTTTTGCTATAATGGCTTTTGTTGTCCCAATTATAGGTATAATTAAAGCAATCAATGGTGAAGCATTTAATTACCCTATAGTGGGATCATGGATTAAATAAGGGTTGTAATGTAAAAGGGGACTAAGTATGACTACTAGAATTGGTATTGATGCAGGTGGAACTTTAACGAAAATAGCTTATTGGGATAGAGAAAATAAGATGTCCTTTAAAAGCTTTCTTTCCTCAGATTTTCAAGGAGTAAGAGAGTGGATAGAAAACAAGCATTCGTCAAGTGCTATCTGCCTCACTGGTGGTCGAGCAGAGCAATTAAAAAAATGCCTATTATCTAAACAGGACCTTCCTTATATGGTTGAGTTTGATGCGACAATGAATGGCGTGATGTATCAGATGAAACAGGAAGTTATTAGCAGTAGCTCGGCAATCATAGCAAATATTGGTACAGGTACTTCAATACATATTATGCATGACAAAACACATTCACGTATAGCAGGTTCTGGAATTGGTGGAGGTACATTATTAGGCCTTGGAATGGCATTAACAGGCCTAACAAATTATAAAGAAATGATTGCGCTTTCCAAAGACGGGAAGAGATCTACGATAGATGTATTAGTAAGTGACATTTATAAGGATAACAAACTTCCTATAACTGGTTCACTTACAGCTAGTAACTTTGGTGGCGTTACATTAAAGCCAGAGCAAGCTCGGTCTCGTGCCGATTTACTAGCAGGTATTCAAGGCATAATTGGCGAAGTTGTCGCTACATTATGCATACAAGCAGCAGAAGCCCACGGAGTGAAAGATATAATATATATAGGCTCAACATTAGAAGAAAATAGTTTACTTCAAGAAATAATAGAGTCTTATACAATTTTAAAAAATAAAAATCCAATCTTTTTAGAAAAACATGGTTATAGTGGAGCAATTGGTGCATTATTGGAAAACAATTAAAAAAAGATTATGTATATTTGTTGCATTATTAAAAATGCCATGTTATATTTAAAGAGGATTATTTTTGTTCGGTTAGTTAGTAGGTGGCAACACTTTTACTTAACAGTGTTGAGCAAGGATAGTAACACAATGTATGCACAATTTGCATACGAGGAGGATACACACATGGAACAAGGTAAAGTAAAATGGTTTAACTCAGAAAAAGGATTCGGATTTATCGAACGCGAAGGCGGAGACGATGTATTCGTACATTTCTCAGCTATCCAAAGCGAAGGTTTCAAATCTCTTGACGAAGGTCAAGAAGTAACTTTTGAAATCGAGCAAGGCCAACGTGGTCTTCAAGCTACTAACGTAGTTAAAGCTTAATTTTAAACCTAAACTTTAACAGGCTCTCATTTCGAGGGTCTGTTTTTTTGTGTTATCATATATAGAAAGGTTAACATATTGATATGCAGGGGAGTAGTTTAGATGAAAAAATGGAAAAAAGAGATAGTTATTAATGCACCAATCGAATTTGTATGGCCTTATTTTTACGGGGACTTAGAGAAAAAGAAAGTAATTTTTCCAAAGATAATTGATGAAGAGATAATAAAAGAAACTGAGGAAGTTGTTGGAACAGTAATAAGACAGTCGTATAAAAATGGATCACTTGACGAATATTATAATCTCACCTTAAAAAAGTATATAAATGAGCCTAATCATAAGCTGGTCCAAGAAACATTTATTTTAAACAATCTTTTTAAAATGAAGGTAGATTATGAACTACATCAGGTGGATGAACAGAATACGAAGTTTACTTATGTATCCATTAATCGCCCAAGAAATCCTTTGTTAAGCTTGTTTCAACTTTTTGGTAAAGATGACGTTATTGTTCGATTCATGGATCGTACTAAAAATAGTATCGAAAATGACTATAACTTAGATAAAGAGGAACCGCAAGACGAGATTGATACTGTTGAGGGCTATGCAGAGAAAGCAGAATAAGGCACTAACAAAAGTTTTAAGTTAACCACACCTCCAACCGATATAGCTGCTGGAGGTGTCATTTCTTTAAGGTAGGTTCTTCCTTACAGCTTCTCTCGCTAAAGCATGGGCTGCTTTGTTTTGATCATCCGGGATCCATTTTATAAAGAATAGATCGAAGGTATCTGTAATGACTAGTATTTTCTCTAATAAGGCAGCAAATTCTGCATTTTTTGCATAACGTTTTTCAACCGCAGCATACACTATTTGAGAATCTGTTCGAATGGATACGATAGTAGGTGAAAGCTTCTGAACTTCTTCCAGCCCTCTCAACAAAGCTTTAAATTCAGTTATATGGTTCGAATAGATACCTATGTATTCACTCATCTTAATTTGATGGCCTTCTCCCTTTATAAAAATTCCAATTCCACTAGGTCCAGGATTGCCAGTTGTAGAGCCATCGATATATAATTCAATCATTGCTACCATCCTTTTAATAATTGTAAGTACTTTTCTTTTTTACGTGAGCTATATTCATAAATAGTGCTTGATTAATAAAACAAACACTTTATAGAGCAATGTAATATAATGTTACACAAGTAATTAAGTGATCGTAAAAGTCGCTAAAGCGGTAAATCATTTTTTACGTATATTAATTATGATAATTAATTTGTATAGGAGTAAAATAATTGTACAGTTCCATATGACATACCGCAAGGAGTTAAATGTATGAAAAATTCGCAAATTATAAATGAAATTGATCAGCTATTAGAGAACTATTGTGAAGGGTGTTTTGTAAAAAATCAGCTCAGAAAAGAAAAGGGCAAGTCGAAGGCACACCAGTTTTGTATAAATGAGTGTACGGTAGGAGAAGAGATCAAAGAGGCTGGGAATAAGTTATACGGAAAATAAAAAAAGTCCCACGACCAGTTGCCGCGGGAAGAACCGTTTTACTTCGATTTTATAACGTTTGCAGCCTGAGGTCCACGGTTTCCTTCAACGATTTCAAAAGTGACTTCCTGACCTTCTTCTAAAGCCTTGAAACCTTCGCCTTGAATACCAGTAAAATGGACGAACACATCTTCCCCGTCATTGTACTCGATAAAACCATAACCTTTTTCGTTGTTAAACCATTTTACTTTCCCCTGTTGCATAACTGTTCCTCCCTCAATCCACTAAAAATTCAGTTAAATGGATAAAATAAACTATACATGAAATGCTTGCTATCGTCAATAAAATGTCGAATTATAGCTAACTTTCTATCAATTATATGATGTAAAATAAAAATAAAAAGGCTGTGATTTAGTTGAATCTACATGTAGAACCACTAACTGACTTGAGTATTGCCAAAAATGCGGAAATGCAACCTATCGTAAGGATAGCAGAAAGTTTAGGTCTTTCGGATGAAGCATTGGAGTTGTATGGTAAATTTAAAGCGAAAATTGATTTTACTAAAATTCCTGAGAGAACATCACCTGGAAAGGTAGTTTTAGTGACCGCTATTAGTCCAACATCTGCAGGTGAAGGTAAATCTACTGTAACGGTAGGACTATCAGATGCTTTAAAGCGAATGGGACAATCCGTTGTAGTGGCACTACGAGAACCTTCTTTAGGACCAGTCATGGGAGTAAAGGGAGGAGCAACTGGTGGAGGTTATTCTCAAGTACTCCCGATGGAAGAGATAAATCTACATTTTAATGGTGATCTTCACGCTATAACAACTGCAAATAATGCTCTTTCTGCGTTTATTGATAATCATCTTCACCAAGGCAATGAACTTAATATAGATCCAAGAAGGATTACTTGGAAGCGTGTGCTTGATATGAACGACCGATCTTTGCGCAATATAATCGTCGGACTTGGTGGACCTTCTCATGGTATAACAAGAGAAGATGGATTTGACATCACAGTGGCATCAGAAATAATGGCTGTTTTGTGCTTGGCAAAGAACTTAGAAGATTTAAAAGAAAGACTATCGAGGATAGTTATTGGTTATACATATGAAAACGAACCAGTAAATGTTCGTTCTTTGGGAGTAGAGGGAGCTCTAACACTTTTATTAAAAGAAGCGATTAAGCCAAATCTCGTGCAAACAATCGAAGGAACACCCAGTATTATACATGGCGGTCCCTTTGCGAATATAGCTCATGGTTGTAATTCAATCATTGCTACTAAAACAGCAATGAATTTAGCTGATATTGTCGTAACAGAAGCAGGATTTGGGGCTGATTTAGGTGCCGAGAAGTTTATGCATATTAAATCTAGACAAGCAAATATTATTCCTAGCTCTGTAGTTATTGTAGCAACCGTTCGGGCTTTAAAGTTACAGGGTGGAAAACATAAAAATGACTTGAAGGATGAAGATGTGGAGGCTCTGTTAGAGGGGACCAAAAATCTTATGAAGCATGTAGAGACTATTCGTGCATTTGGAGTAGAACCAGTTGTTGCCTTGAACAAGTTTATAACAGATTCTGAGCAGGAAATACATACGCTACTCAATTGGTGTAAAGAAAATAACATTTCCATTGCTTTGACAGACGTTTGGGCGAAGGGAGGCGCTGGAGGAGAAGATTTAGCAAAGTTAGTTTTGAGCGAGCTAGATAAACCTTCTAACTTTTCACCGCTATATGAATTAGCGGATTCGATTGAACAAAAGGTTAGAACAATCGTTCAGAAGGTCTATGGAGGAAAAGAAGTAGTATTTGCAGAGAATGCTTTGAAACAAATCCGTCAAATAGAGGATTATGGATGGGATTCACTTCCTATATGTATGGCAAAAACCCAATACTCACTTTCTGATCAGCCAAAACTAATTGGTAGGCCTACTGACTTTACTATTACAGTGAGAGAAATAATTCCTAAGCTTGGTGCTGGATTTCTTGTCTGTCTCACAGGCGATATAATGACAATGCCCGGATTACCCAAAAAACCTGCTGCATTAAATATGGATGTGGATAATGATGGGCAAGCTATTGGGTTATTTTAAGCTGTTCACTTCTTTCCTTTGAAAAGACTGCACTATAGCAGTCTTTTTTTCTTTTTTTCGTTATAATGAAGTGGACGAATAGTTTAAGGAGTAAAATATATATGAAAACAATACAACTATGTGAGAAATTAGTAAAAGAAGTCTATAACAAGTTTGATGCAAGTCATGATTTTTTGCATATCGAAAGAGTACGAAAAAATGCTTTATATATAGCATCTACTGAGGTTGATGTAGACAATGAAATTATAGAGTTAGCAGTGTTGCTACATGATGTGAGCGATCCAAAATATGTTACGACAGAAGGAAAATATATGGAGGAACATATCATTCAGCAGCTTGACCTTTCAAAAGAAACAACAGAACAAGTCAAAAACATTATACAAGCTGTCTCTTTCAACGGTGGGCATGAAATAACTGCAGATACTATCGAAGCTAAAATTGTTCGTGATGCAGATCGTCTAGATGCTATAGGAGCAGTTGGAATTGCAAGAACGTTTGCTTACGGCGGAGCAAAGGGCAGAAAATTATACGATGTGACTGAAACGCCAAGAGATAATATGTCTGCAGAAGATTATCGCTCTAAACAAACAGCCTCCGTTACTCATTTCTATGAAAAGCTACTTAAATTGGCGGACGGTATGCAAACTAGAACAGGTAAAGAACTTGCCAAAGAAAGACATGCCTTTATGGAATTATTTTTAGAAAACTTAAGACAAGAAACAGGGGAATCTATATGAGCCATTTAATCATTTCCAATCTAACGAAAACAGTGGGAGAGAAGACGCTGTTTGAAAATATTTCATTTACGATTAACAATCAAAATCGCGCAGGGTTAATCGGTATCAATGGAACGGGAAAATCTACTTTTTTATCGATTATTGCAGGAGAGCTAGAGGCAGATTCAATTGATCGAGATCATCCAAACAAATTTAGAATCGCCTATTTGGAGCAGCAACCAGTATTTGAAAAAGATGAAACAGTTCTTCAAACTGTATTTAGCGGAGACTCTCCTATTCTTAAGATTAACAGAGAATATGAGGAAGCACTGCTAGCATTAATGGCTAACTCCGATTCAACTGATTTACAAAATAGATTGATGGATTTGCAACAGAAAATGGATGAACTTCAGGCTTGGGATGTCAATGCTTTAGCTAAGACAGCATTAACTAAACTCGGTATTACTCAGTTTGAAGATTCAATTTTACATTTGTCTGGTGGCCAACAAAAAAGAGTGGCACTAGCAAAAGTATTAATAGAACCAGCAGATTTATTGTTATTAGATGAGCCGACTAACCATTTGGATAAAGAATCCACAGACTGGTTGCAGGATATGCTGCAAAGAGTAGAGGGAGCCATTATCTTTGTTACACATGATCGTTACTTTTTAGATGCAGTAGCGACTCATATTTATGAGCTTGCTGATAAAACTCTTTATACTCATACTGGAAACTATGCTAATTACCTTGAATCCAAAGCGATTCGTGAAGAAATGAATGCTGCTTCTCAGCAAAAGCTACAAAATTTATATCGAAACGAGCTAAAATGGATTCGCAGGGGAGCAAAGGCTAGATCGACAAAGCAAAAAGCGAGAAAGGATCGCTTTGAAGAAATCGATGCAAAGCTGGATCGCGACAATTCTGCACTCAATCTGGAGCTTGAAATGGCTACTACAAGGTTAGGTAAACAAGTGTTAGAAGGCAAAAATATTTCTAAACGCTTTGATTCTAAAGTAATCGTAGACGATTTTTCTTTTATCCTACAGGCAGGAAATCGAATCGGTATTGTAGGCCCTAATGGGGTCGGGAAAAGTACATTGCTAAAAATGCTTGCAGGAGAGGTTCCAATGGACTCTGGAGAAATTGTCGTTGGTTCTACCGTAAAATTAATGCATTTTTCGCAACAACTTCCAAAACTAAATGAACAAACGAGAATGATTGAATATGTACGTGAATCTTCCAATCTGATAGAAACAGGTTCTGGAGAGAAATTTTCGGCAGCTCAAATGCTTGAACGGTTTCTATTTCCACTAAATACACACGGTACTCAGATAGGCAAACTGTCTGGAGGAGAGAAAAAGCGACTTGTCCTTTTAAAAATGTTAATGGAGCAACCAAATGTTCTATTCCTGGATGAGCCTACAAATGACCTGGATATTCAAACATTATCTGTATTAGAGGATTTTATGGAATCCTTCCCAGGCGTTATTATTACGATTTCTCATGATCGTTTCTTCCTAGATCGAATTGCCAAAAAGCTCTGGATCCTTAATGGAGATGGTTTAGTTCAAGAGTGGTTAGGGATTTATTCAGATTATTTGGATGATCTTAAAGATGTATCTAAAGTAGCGGTGGAAATAAAAAAGGAAGAGACACCAGTAAAAAGTATAAAGGAAAAGAAAAAGCTATCCTATAAAGAGCAACGAGAATGGGAAGGGATAAGTGGCGAGATTGAAAAAACCGAGCAGTTAATAGAAGAGCTTGAGCAAAAACTTTTAACTACTGGTTCTGATTTTACATTGTTACAGCAACTAACTGAACAATTAGACCAAGCGAACGCAGCTTATGAGAAGCTAATTGAAAGATGGTCCTATTTAGAAGAAATTGCTTCTTCATGATTTATAATACTGGAGGTATGAATTTTGAAAATATTAACGATTGAACCAACACCAAGCCCAAATACAATGAAGATAGTCATCGACCAGGAGTTACCCTTTGGTAAAAGTCATAACTATAAGAAGGATAACATAACAGATGCCCCAAAAGAGATTCAAAGACTCTTTGAAATTGAAGGAGTAAAAGGGGTATACCATGTTGCCGACTTTTTAGCGATTGAACGAATCGCTAAATTTAGCTGGGAATCCATTTTAGCATCAGTTGAAAATGTATTTGGTGGAGAAAACGAAGCAGAAACAGGAGATAAACCTTTAGATCATTACGGTGAAGTGTATGTCCATGTACAATCCTTCAAGGGAATTCCTCTGCAGGTAAAGGTATTTGATGGTGACTCAGAATCTAGATTTGGTTTATCTGAACGTTTTACTAAAGCATTAGATGAAGCGATGGAAGGTGACAAAGAAAACTATATCATGCTTCGTAAATGGGTAGATTATGGTGTTCGCTACGGAGAACAAAAGGAAATTGGGGAACAGTTAGTAAAAGAACTGGAAGCCAGCTTCCCAGAAAGTAAACTGCAGCAATTAATAGTTGATAAGGATAAAGCTGAAGAAGACAAAAAACCAATTCGGGTTCCTTTTACTCTTGAAGAGTTCGAGGTAGGTGATTGGGAAAAGAGATTCCAGCTTCTTAATAATCTTATCAACCCGGAACTTGAAGATATCCCTGTGCTTGCACGAGCTATTCAGGACGAGCAAGTTTCCATTAGACGACTTGCAACAGTTTACCTTGGCCTTATAGAAGATGAATCCGTTGTACCTTATCTAGAGATGGCGTTAAAGGATAAAAGTTCATCAGTGAGGCGTACTGCTGGGGATGCAATGAGTGATTTAGGTTTTGAACAATTTGCTGGCGCTATGAAGGAAGCTCTTTTTGACAAAAACAAATTAGTTCGTTGGAGAGCAGCAATGTATTTTTATGAAGTAGGAGATGTGGATGCGTTACCAGCTCTGAAAGAAGCAAAAGACGATAAAGAGTACGAGGTCAAGCTTCAAATTCGTATGGCGATTGCCCGAATTGAAGGTGGGGAAGAGGCGAAAGGTTCCGTCTGGAAACAAATGAGTGAAGCAAGAAAATAAGCGAACAATTCTAGGAAGCATTGGAGATATCCTGTGCTTCCTTTTTTGTGATAATAAACTGAAAAGTTTGATACCTGCTGTATAGGAATGTTTTATTTGTACAGATTCGGGTAATTTTTAAGTAATCAATATAAAAGCCTCGTCCTGTAAAAATAAAAAAATATTCCACTAAGAGATGTGTAAATTCAGGAAAATGGGTGAATAATATAAATATAATTTAAAGCCGAAGAGAGGGATCAAAATGAGTAAGGATCAAGTTAAACAAAAAGGAGCCAACTCTAAGGGAAATAGTCATGTTACGTATTATTTTACTATTATTTTTCTAATCGTAGGTACTCTTATAACCTTATATTTACTTACATTTAAAGTAGAAGACATTAACCTTTTCATTGTAGTTTTATCTATTTTAGCTGGTGGACTTCCAATGGGATTCATAGGAGCCTTTATCGATTACAAACTCTCGCTAACAAAAGTTAAATACAAGCGTAATTCAACAGTAAAAGAAAGCAGACCTGAACATTAATTATTAATGTGGGTCTGCTTTTTTCTATTTCGAGAACACAACAAGGGTTTAGGAAATATTTGTAGAGATAAAAATGTATAATGAAATAAAGATGCACCCGAACTTGTGATAAAAGTTCTTTATACATATATCTATTGGAGAAGTATGAAGACGAGGGTAGATGGACTTTTTAAGATAATCAGTAGTTGTCCTATTAAGGGGGGGAGTATAATATGCAGAAAATATTTGTACCATTATTTTTAATAATTGTTTTGGCAGGATGTTCTAATGAAATAGAAATCAAAGAAAAACCTAAAGAGATTGTTTTAGTAGAAGAAAAAATACAGTTACCTTCATTTGATTCAATTGAAAATCCAATTCTTTCACCAAATAATCAAGTAGGGTTTGATTCTATTTATGAAGAAATTTGTTGGTTGGATTGTTCTGCAGAAGATAGATTAAATCATCAGTTTAATAACCAAGGACAAGCACAAATTGGGGATGTAATAAGAGTTAAATGGGATAACATGAATCCGGCTCCGAACAAGGTGGAAATTAAAGAATATACGACCGAGTATCACCAAATTGGCAATACACAATTTATTGCCGATGGACAGAATGGTTTTTACATGAAAGTTAAGGACACTTCTTACAATAAAATATATGAACTAATTTTTATTTGGGAGCAGAATGAGAAATCTGTTGGAAAGAGTAGATTAGCATTTCCCCTAACAAATTAAACAGATCAATATCAATAAAAAAGAGCTGTGAATTTACCACAGTCTCCTTTTATTGATGTTATAAGTACTACATGTTCATGTCATTCAAGCCTGGACTATGTTCGTTTGGCATTGGAGGTAGTACAGGTACTGGGAAACCTGTTGGTGGTGGGGTTACTTGTAAATCACCTTTGTTTCTACTTGGACTTGCACCTTTAAATATTTCTCCTATTCTTGTTGGGTCCAATCTAAAGTTAAATTGAGCATTATGATAGCCCAAATCCACAAACTTTTTACACTCAGGATATTTATTAATATCATAATTCGGAATTGGGAAGATTTTTCCCCATTCTACTCCTAAAGTTTCTAATGCTTTTGCAAAAGCATTTTGGTGTGCATTATCTCGAACGATTAAAAATGCCAGCGTTTCACGGAAAGTTTGGTTTGAACTCATCTCATAAATACGTGTTTTTTGAAGTACACCAGTAGACTCTAGTACCACATTATTAAGCAAGTCTGCAATCAGATTTCCATGGGAATATACCCAAGAACCATTCCAAGGGTTGCCTGAAGCGTCTACGGGTAGCGATGCCTGAGCACCAATAATATAATGATGTGGGTTCCCATGTTGTACAGGGTCATGTAATGGTGCATGATCAGGTCCGCTGTTTCCAGCCAAATTGGTATCTCCAGAGCCATCGAGAAGTGCATTTATGGTGTTTTGTACAAGCTCGACATGTGCGATTTCTTCTAAAAATACACCTCTTAATAAATCACGGTACTGTTTTTCATTACCTCTAAAATTGGAGCTTTGAAAAAAGTACTGCATCATTGTTCTCATTTCCCCGTAGTGACCACCTAATATTTCTTGTAGGACACGAGCAGCCGCTGGGTCTGGCTTGTCTGGTTTAATAATATTTATTAACTCTTCTTTATAGTAATACATCTATTTCCCTCACTTTTCTAAATTCTAATGCTTTAGATAGCGTGAGCCTTAATAGTGGAATTATGCATTTACTTATTTCTACATAAAAAGACTTAGCTTTAAAACTAAGTCTAGTCGAAATCGTTATATAAGCTTAACAACTTTCTGCCTCTTGCTTGAATTGGGATGATTGTTTTAATAGATAATCTAAGGTTTGCACATCAGAGGTAGTGGAGAGCGTATAACTTTGTTTATAACTTTCACACCCTTTCCCTGTTATCACAATCCAGTCATTTGCTTGAGCCATTTTCCATGCATGCTTGATTGCCTCCGTACGATCAGGGATAATAATACACTTTTCATGTGTTCCTAAAAGTTGGAGCTCATTAATCATTTGCTCTGGTGATACATTATTCAAGTCATCAAATGTCAAAATGCATTGATTAGAGTGTTTTAAAGAAATCTCAATCATTTTAGCTCTTTTATTTACGTCTCGATTCCCCCGGAAACCAAAAACATGATATATATTTTTAGCATTTTGAGATTTGACTGTTTCCAAAATATGTTGAAATGCGTTTGCAGTATGGGCGTAATCAATAACAATGGTTGCTCCTGTAGGATGGGAAAATAATTGAAATCGACCAGGTAGACCTTTGAAGTCATTCAGTGCTTCCTCGACAACTCTTGCATCAATACCTAGTTGTACAGAAGTTGCGAAAGCGACAGAGGCATTCTCAATATTATGTTTACCTTGCATTGTAGTCGCAAGAGAAAATGTCTCTTTAACTTGAGTGGTTTCATCTATAAGACTTGAATCCAGTACTGAATAGGTGGGGAACAGGCCATTAATTTTAATTACCTTTCTACCAATAGACTCTACGTATGTATTTAATCTTTCGCTCCAGTCATTGCTTGAGTAAATAATTGCAGTACCGCTATTTTTTAAAAGCGTAAATAATGACTGCTTTGCTAAATAGTAAGACTCCATATTCTTATGATAATCTAAGTGCTCTTGCTCTATATTTGTGAAGATACAAACATCAAATTCAAGACCTTCGAATCTTTGTTGAATAAGCCCGTGTGAGGACACTTCCATTATAATGACCTGATCATTACTAGTTACAACGAGCTCATGAAATGTTAAAGGATCCAATGTAGTGTGAGAGGATGCTTGTTCTTCATTGTTTAAGATAACGGAAATACTTCCAAACAGGGCACAAGAAAAGCCTTGGCTTTCTAAAATATGCTTAATCATGTAAGAGGTAGTCGTTTTACCGTTAGTTCCAGTTATGCCAATAAGGATTTTATCTTTAGTTGGATTTTGAAAATATTTCTTAGCCAAATATGCCAAGGCTGTCCTAGAATCATTTACTTGAAAGTAAGGAACATTTTTTAAATCCAAAGACTTTTCCCCGATGACTGCGACAGCACCATTTTGGATGGCATCTTCAATAAATGAATGACCGTCCATATGGTTGCCAGAGATAGCCACAAACAAAAAACCTTTTTCAACTTTCTTAGAGTTGAAGGCGAGACCACTTACCAAAATATTTTGTGTCATTTGAGTAGCTTTTACGTTTATTGCTGTTAACAATTCATTTAACATCATCATTTTATTTCGCTCCCCATCAAATTAACTTGTGTGTATTACGAGAGAGCTAATCCATCGTAAGATTTAGTTTCAATACATGAAGGTATCTTTTTGTAAATAGCTTTAACAGATATTAGACGTTTATGCTTTTTGAATTACCTTGTTTTATTTTTGTTGAAATTTGTCTGAAAAAGTCGATTTTTATGATATTTCTAATATTATCATAGTTAAATTTCTATCTCTAAAAATAAGAGTAGTTTAATGCAAAAATGATACCATTTTTCCTTAAATTTTTAATAGAAAGGGTTCAATTTGACAATTGTTGTTTCTAATGAGAAAAAATTTAGTTCAATTGGCAAGTTATCAGTGAGAAATTAGCTGGAGATTAATACTTTAGAAATAACAAAATAAGTCCTTCTGATTTTCAGAAGGACTTATTTTGCGTTATTCATTATTTTCTTTAACTAAATTCCTTTATTGTCTCGAAGTTCTATAATTGTTCCTTCAGGAGCTTGTAATTTGCATAGGTTACCATTCTCAACTTGATAAATGAATTCATTGTTTTTCATCAGAAATTTAGCTCCTATTTCACGTAGACGAACCACTTCTGAATTTAAATCATCAACCCATAAACAGAAATGAACTAACCCTTGCGAATTTGAGTCTCCACGACTAAGTATTTCATTTAGTTTTCCAGTTTGTAATTCAATATAAAAGTTATTTAATTGTATCCATGTGTTAAAATTTCTGTCATGAAAACCGGATGATTCTTTTACTAATTTAAAACCTAGCCCTTCGGTGTAAAAATTTAACGATTCATAATATGTATTTGTTTGAATGCATAAATGATGTACAAAGCTTTCTCCCACATAATTACCTCAATTCAGTAAATTGATATCCTAATTATTATTTCTATTTAAAAGTTTCTAACTTCCTCAATGATTGAATTTCCCTCAGTAGCTTCAGAATCAAGCCATTTCCATTTTTCATATAATCTAATTCGCCCATCAGGTAAAATTTTAGGAGTAGAAGTGCATTGGCCACCTCTAATTTCATTTTTGTTGTTAACGTGGTTATATCGAAACTCTAAGCAACCGTCGCCCTTTATAACTCCAATCAATGTGCCTTTTACAATTTCCCCACCACTATATGCTGCTGAGATAATATGTCCCTCTTGTTTGTATTCAAAAATAGTTTTTGAAGAAACTTCACCGTTATCTGTATTTTCAATTGAAACAAAGCATCGACCATTGTAATCTATCACTTTTCTCTTCCCCCTTTGCCTTATGATGTTTAATAATCATACTATTTTTTATTGAACGGAACTATTGATTATTCGATGATTCGTAATAATAAGGATAAAAATTAATATTAAAAGTTAAATGAAGTGAAAAAATTTAAAAAGAGAAGTAGAATAGGAAATATAAAACCCTTTAAATAATGGGAATATGAACATAAATGAAAGTGGGCGAAACCATGAATGCGTACGATGAATATATGAAGCAAGTAGTTAAACCAATGAGAAGTGAGTTAACAGATGCTGGTTTTAAAGAATTGACTACTCCTGATGAAGTACATAGCCATATGAAGGAGACTGGGGTTTCTTTAATTGTAGTTAACTCAGTTTGTGGATGTGCAGCTGGGCTTGCTAGACCCGCAGTAACAGCAGCCGTTGCGGAGCTAGACAAAAAACCTGAGCATTTAGTAACTGTTTTTGCTGGTCAAGATCAAGAGGCAACTGCAACTATGCGAGATTATTTTAGCGATGTTCCTCCAAGCTCGCCTTCTATTGCTATTTGGAAAGATGGGGAATTGGCTTATTTCATTCCTAGAGAACAAATTGAAAGTAATTCTATGGATACTATTAAAGATCATTTAGCTGGTGTTCTTGCAGATATTATCTAATGGAAAGTATTATTACCACTGCTGGTAGAACAAATATAAGTATGATTCAAACCGCAAAAGAAATAGCATCTCTTTTAAAAATTTCATATGTAGAAAGAAACAAAAAATCTGTTGAAAAAATACAACAAGAGCATCAGGCAAATGTAATGGTTGTGGGGAAGGAGCGGTTAGAGTATTTTCCTTATGGTTCCTTAACCCCTTTTTTCTTTCACCCAAATTCCGCTGCATTCCGAATGAAAAGATTGATCAAGGGAGATAAAGATCCTTTTTTACTCGCAACAGAGCTATCTAAAGGAGATAAATTTCTAGATACTACTGCGGGATTGTGTTCAGATAGTCTAATTGCAGCTTATGCAATAGGAGATACTGGAATAGTGAATGCATTAGAAAAAGATAAAATTATTGCTTACATGGTGCAACAAGGTTTAAAAAAATATAATACTGATTTTTCTATTCTACAACATACAATGCGCCAAATAAGCATTTGTCATGACGACGCTTTAAATTTTTTAAAAAGAGCTGAGGATAATTCATATGATGTAATTTATATGGATCCAATGTTTGAAGAGGAAATTATTGAATCCACCAACTTTCAATCGTTGAGAGATATAGGGGTACATGGAGGCTTGAGTAATGAGTGGGTGGAACAAGCAACAAGAGTTGCTCGAAAACGAGTAGTTTTAAAAGCTCATTTCCGATCGCCAATGTTCGAAAGCTTTGGTTTTAAGCAAATAACCAGACCCACCTCTAAATTTCACTACGGAGTGATTGAAAAATAAAAAGAGGGAAGTGACTAATGTCGCTTCCCTCTTTTTTAACAGTTTAAAAATCAGTGCGTGAAGTTTAATGAAGTTAAATAACCTAATAAAAATAAAAATCCAATTCCAATGATTATATCTGTGCTCATAAGAATTTCCTCCTTAGTTTAAAAAACCTACTGATTGTTTACCCTATTTATTGTACAATGAATACAAGGAAGATGAAACCTTTTGTTCTCGATTTCGTATATCTTAATATCCGGTTATACCAAATTTGTACATAATTGAAGGTGAAAAAGATGAAAAAATGGTTCCAAAAGTCGATTATAATTACTGTTGCTTTGCTTACCTTTGGATTAATATCGCCAAACCATGTCATTTGGGAGCAATTATTAGACAATAAAGCTCCGTTGAAATCGGTCACTTCTGAAAGCAATACCCGGGAGTATGACCATGTCAGTCTTCAAGAACCTATTGATTACAGTGAAAGTATTACCATAGCAGCTAAAGAGCAAGCATACATAAAATTTGGGACAAGAATAGGGCCAGTTATACAAAATGAATTTGATGATATTATATTCCCGAGGATTCAAGAAGCTATTGATGCTACAATTATTACTCTAGACAGTGATAAAGCATCTCAACTAGCTATATCAGAGAGACCATCTGGGGAATATCATGAAAAAATATTTAATATTTATGATGACATTACTAAAAAAGACATAATGCGTTTCCACGTTAGAACAGATAAAAAACCGCTTGATGGTTACTACTTTAATTTTCATTATCACCTGGCAGAAGATAAATATACTAAGCATTATGCTCTAGGTGAGATTTTTTGGTCCAAGAATACACCACCTAAATGGCTCTCTTAGATGAGAGCTTTTTTTACGGATGAAAGGAAGTAATAAAATGAAGCAATACTTAGATTTATGTAAACACATTCTCGAATATGGAGTAGAAAAAGGGGATCGAACTGGAACAGGCACGAAGAGCGTTTTTGGTTATCAAATGCGCTTTGACTTATCTGAAGGTTTCCCTTTAATGACTACTAAAAAAACTGCCTTTCGACTTATAGTTAGTGAGCTTTTATGGTTCTTAAAAGGAGATACGAACGTTAAAACGTTGATAGAGGCTAATAATCATATATGGGATGAATGGGCTTTTGAAAAATGGGTGAATAGTGATAAGTACACTGGTCCAGACATGAGCAATTTTGGCGTAAGAGCTTCAAAGGATCCTGAATTCAAGGTAGTGTTGAAAGAGCAAATGAAACACTTCTGTGATAAAATTCTCTCAGACGAATCTTTTGCGAAAGAGTTTGGCGACCTTGGCCCAGTATATGGTAGACAATGGCGTTCATGGCCAACTCAAAATGGTGAAACAATTGACCAATTAGAAAACCTAATAGAGGGCATTCAAAACAATCCTGATTCTAGAAGACATATTATTACTGCATGGAACCCTGCAGAGGTGGATGATATGGCATTGCCACCATGCCATAGTTTTATGCAATTTTATGTGGCTAATGGAAAGCTATCCTGTCAGTTGTATCAGCGAAGTGCGGACGTTTTCCTAGGCGTTCCTTTTAATATTGCATCCTATGCTTTACTTGTTCATCTAATAGCTAGGGAATGTAAGTTAGAAGTAGGTGAATTCATTCATACTCTTGGTGATGCTCATATTTATTCGAATCATTTTGAACAGGTTGAAACTCAGTTAGCAAGATCGCCTCGTCCTTTACCGACATTATTATTAAATGAAGAAAAATCGTCTATTTTTGACTTTGAAATCGAAGATATTACTATAGAAGGCTATGACCCACATCCAAAAATCAAGGCACCAATTGCTGTTTAGAGGAGAGAAGAATAATGATATCACTTATCGTAGCACATGATCCAAATCGTGTAATTGGCTATAACAAAGATTTACCATGGCATATACCAGGTGATTTGGCTTATTTCAAAGAGAAAACAATGAACAAAGCAATGGTTATGGGTAGAAACACATACGAGTCGATTGGAAAAGTATTACCAGGAAGAAAGAGTATCATTGTTACTAGAAATCCTTCATACAGAGTCGAAGGAGCAGATGTAGTAGGTAATTTGACTGATGCTGTTGAATTAGCGAAAGCTCATCATCACGAAGTAATGGTTATCGGGGGAGAACAAATATTTAGAGCAATCTTGCCAAAAGCAGATAGATTATATATTACATTTATTCAACAAACGTTTACAGGAGATACTTTTTTTCCGCCTTATAGTTATGATGAGTGGGTTCTTACGGAAAAGTCAGAAGAAATGACGACTCCTGATGGAATAACCTATGTATATTTGGTTTATGATAGAAAGGTTAGTGAATAAGTTGTTTTCTTCTTTAAGGACATTTGGATTTTTATTTGGTTATTTACCATTTAGTCTTCCAAAATTAAACAAGATTAAATCTCTAAAAAATGAGATTTCAGTAGAGGAATACGATCAATTAATTCATGAGGTGCCTCAAAAATGGGCAGGCGGTATTCTTAAAAGAACAAAAAGTGAATTTATTGTAGAGGGATTAGAAAACCTCCCCCAGGGAGCTGTGTTGTTTATAAGCAACCATGAAGGAAACTTTGATATACCGACACTGTTAACTCATATACCTAAACCATTTGGATTTATCTCAAAAATAGAGGTAAAAAAAATTCCCTTGATTTCTAAATGGATGGAGGAAATGAATTGTGTATTTTTGGATCGGTCTAATAGAAAAAGCAGTTATCGTTCGATACAAGATACTGTGTCACAATTGCAACAAGGACATTCTATTTTGATGTTTCCAGAGGGTACACGAAGCAAAGGACAAGGCATTGGCACATTCAAATCAGGATTCATGCGTATTGCCAAAGAGGCAAACGTGCCGATCGTTCCAATAGCCATACACGGAACCTCAAATATTATGGAGAAAAATAATAACAAAATTTGCCCAGCTCACGTTCAAATTAGTATACTTCCTTCATATAGTAAAGAGATGATTCAAGAAAATGATTCAAAACAAACTATGGAAGACCTACATACAGTTATCTCAAATAAAATTATTGAGCTCCAAAGTAGACACAAATAGTTTACAGATTGGCGTCTTTCTTCTTATAATAGTACTATAGAGGAAGGAAGGGATACACAGTGCCTAAGGTTCATATAGTTACAGACTCGACAGCAGACCTAACAAAAGAGATAATTGAAAAATATAATATACATGTTGTACCTTTAACAATCCAGATTGATGGAGAGTCATACATTGACGGTGTTAACTTACAGCCAGAAGAATTTTTACATAAAATGAGCTCTTCAAAAGATCTTCCAAAGTCCTCCCAACCTGCAGTAGGTGTTTTTAAAGAACTTTATGACAGGCTTGGTAAAAATGGAGATCAAGTTATTTCTATTCATATGACCGGAGGCATGAGTGGTACGGTTAAATCAGCACAGAATGCAGCTGATTTAACGGATTCTGATGTTACAGTTATTGATTCAAAGTTTATTTCTTTTGCCCTGTACTTCCAAGTAGAAGAAGCAGCAAAGATGGCGGCAAACGGTTCAACAAAAGAGGCTATTATTGAAAAGGTTTTTGATATTCGATCTAAAACCGATTTATATGTGGTTGTAGATACTTTGGATAATTTAGTTAAAGGTGGACGTATTGGAAAAGGGAAAGCAATGATTGGATCATTACTTTCTATTAAGCCAATTGCTAGCCTTGCAGACGGGGTTTATACTCCTGTAGCAAAAGCTAGAAGTCATAAGCAAGTAGTCAACTATTTGTTTAAACAGTATTTGGAAGACACTAAAGGTAAAATCGTAAAAGCAGTTGGAATATCTCATGCCCATGGGTTATCTATGGCCACACCTTTAATGGAATTAATTAAAGACTCTGGTTTTAAAGATATTCAAGTTTCCTTTACTTCTCCAGTGATTAGTACACATACTGGTCCCGGTGCTATTGGTTTTATGTATATGACAGAATAATGCTAAAAGCAGGGAGGCTCAATATTTCCCTGCTTTTATTTATAGATTTTGTGAAGTTTGCCTAGGACATTAAGTTTTCGTACAGTTAAATAGCAAGGGCGTACTTCAAAAAAATAAAGGTATTTTTCATCCAGATTATTAATGGGTATAAATAAAGGGGTTAGATATGAAATATAAGTATTTAATAATTCTTGTTTTTGTTTTTCTTTTATCAAGTTGTGCTCCAGAAAAAATACAAGAAGTAAGCTTTTCTGAAAAGGAGACAATCTTATTTGAAGAATATATAATTCCACCTGAATTCTTTCCAAGAACTCTTGAGTTGGTTGGGCTTGGTGATTCTCTAACTCAAGGGGTGGGAGACGAATTAAAAAGAAATGGTTATGTAGGAAGGCTAAAAAATCAAATATTAGAATACAAAGGAATAGAAGATGTTGTCTTAACCAATACTGCTAAAAGAGGAAGACGTAGTGACCAACTCTTAAAATTGTTAAGAGATGGTGAAATCGACCATCAAATTCGAAAAGCAGATTTAATAACAATTACCATTGGTGGTAACGATGTTATGAAGGTATTTAAAAAGGACCTTTTTAATCTTCAAATTGAGGCTTTTGAAAAGGAACTTCAACGTTTCGAAAGAAATTATGATGATATCCTTGAAGAAATTCGAGAGGTTAATAGCAGTGCTCCAATACTAATGATAGGAATTTATAACCCTATTACCATTGTTACAGATGAAACGAGTGAGGTAGACCAAATTATCACTGATTGGAATGACACCATTGAATCACTCTCATATAGTAATACGAATGCATGTTTTGCACCGATTGATACTTTGTTTGATTCTAATGCAAACTTAGTTTATCATACCGACTTCTTCCATCCTAATAGCAAGGGATATGAGTTAATAGTCGAGAATGTAGTAAATTCTTTAGAAAATTGTGGTTTGATAGATGAGCAAAGTAGGGAATTGTTCTTTTGAGGAGTTGGTTAGATGAATAAGTGGAAGATTGCCTTTTTTTTATTGTTATTAGTTATTGTAGGAAGTATTGGTACGTTATTATATTGGATAACAGCTCCAGCAGAATCTGTAGAGGTAAAAAGCGCTGAGGAGGCTAATCCCTCTGGGCATGTATTAACTGTAAATGCCTCTAAGGAGGATTTTCAGGGCATTGCAAACACATTTATAGCGAAAGCAATGGATAATAAACCTATACCCCTTCAATTGAGTGTAGATGATCAAATTATTTTAAGCTCGGAGTTAACTATATTTTCACTAACTCTCCCAGTTAAAATGTATTTCGAACCTTTTGTAGAGGAGAATGGCAATATTCGTCTCGAGCAATCTTCTGTAGAAGTCGGTCAGCTTCAATTACCACCAGAAACTGTGTTAAAGTTATTAAGAGATTCCATTGATCTTCCACGCTGGATGGTAGTTAAGCCTGACGAGGAGGAAGTATTAATTCAATTAGCTAGCATTCCAATGGCTTCCGGAGTCAATGTCCGAGCTAAAGAATTAAATCTTCAGGAAGATAAAATTGTTTTAGAAATAATAGTTCCATCGAAATGAGGGATATATAATGGAAAAAGCAACATTTGCAGGAGGATGCTTTTGGTGCATGGTAAAACCGTTTGATTCGTATGACGGCATTGAAAAAGTAGTTTCTGGATACACGGGTGGGACTGTACCAAATCCAACTTATGAACAGGTCTGCTCAAATGCTACAGGACACTATGAAGCTATTCAAATAACATTTGAACCAAGCAAGTTCTCTTATGATCAATTACTTGAAATATTTTGGTTAAATATCGACCCGACAGACGAAGAAGGACAATTTTTTGATAAAGGTTCGTCCTATCAAACGGCTATTTTTTACCATACTGAGGAGCAACGAAAGAAAGCAGAGCAGTCGAAAGAATCACTTGATGCTTCTGGAAGGTTCCCAAAGAAAATAGCTACAAAAATTTTGCCTGCCTCAGAATTTTATGAAGCAGAGGAATATCATCAGGATTACTATAAAAAGAATCCGACACATTATAACCGTTACTTTGTTGGATCAGGAAGAGCGGCGTTCGTAGAGAACAATAGGAGGCTACAAAATGAAGGATAAACTAACTGAAATGCAATATTATGTTACACAACAAAATGGAACAGAGCCACCCTTTCAAGGAGAATATGATAAGCATTTTGAAGAGGGAATCTATGTAGATGTTGTTTCTGGAAAACCATTATTCCATTCTAAGGATAAATATGATGCGGGATGTGGATGGCCAAGCTTTACTAGACCCATAGAAGCACATGAAGTGATAGAGCACTTTGATGATTCTCATGGCATGAGAAGGGTAGAAGTAAGAAGTAAAACAGCTAACTCTCATTTAGGACATGTTTTTCCTGATGGTCCTAAGGAAGAAACAGGTTTACGATACTGTATAAATTCCGCTGCTATGCGTTTTGTTCCAAAAGCCAAGCTAGAAGAAGAAGGCTATGGAGAATTTTTAAAATTATTTTAAGAACACAAAAGCATGGAATTAATTTTCCATGCCCTCTGTAATATTTTGTTGACGATCTTAACGGATGGGCTCTATGGCACCATAGTTGATCGACCAGGTAGAAAGTGCATTAAATATTGGCACTACTTTTTTAATTTACTTACCAAAAAATTAAAATAGGCCCTCTTATCTTATATTGATTTATTGATTAAGGGTAACGATTCAAAAATACAACTGATATTAATAAAATAATAAGGCTCTGTTTATGGACAAGGTTGATTAATCATTAAAGAACGTGTGCGTAAATAGCGCAAGCACGGTTCAGTAAGGGGGAGGAACACAATCTACTGAAAGGTAGAGAGGTTCTCTTCTACTAGGTCGATAAGGACATAATAAGAGCTCTGTATCAACATTTTTTGTTAATACAGAGCTCTTATTTTTCATGGAGGAATTATTAATCCACTTGACGTAGAACCAAAAGTAGTTCATCTCCATTCGAATCTAACCAATGACCAACGTAATCCTCAGTTTTGGTGGATCGCACTAGACTGTATGATAACGTTCTGACAATGTTATTGAAGGTAGAAGTACTTGTTATAGGGAATTATTTCATAAGTTTTATAAGAGTAAATTGTAATGAGAAAAGGGAATTCTAATGAATTTAAAACATTTTCTTTCTGGTGCTTCAGTAGCGTTTGCGGTTATTCTGTTTAGACTAATTAATGAATATTTAATCGACATTCCTACATTATTAGGTGCATTTATGGTAGCTATCTTTTCAGGGGTTGTTATCAAAGTGATTCAATCTATATCAGCATTAGATAGAAAACTAAAAAAACATACATATTTGACTTTATGGATAATAGCTTTTGTCTGTTTATTAGGTTCTTTTCATTTCTTCGATTTATAATAATAGAACTCAGTATGCAGTATTTCTATAACTAACAAGTGCTTTAGCAAAATATGGCCATCATTTCGATGATCTATTTTTATGTCCAAAACATTAAATTGATCTCAGATATGCATTGTTAAATGTTACAATTAAACTAAAGCAGCAGGATAGTTGAAGAGTGTTGTTTAAATTGTGTTTAACAATCGGGTATATTGAGAGTGACAAGAAAACAGAATGAGTGACGCAAGGAATAAATATTATTTACACTTTGCTGAGGGGGTACTTATGAAAATTCACTATTATTTAGGTTGGTTTGACAATTTTTTTCCAGAGAATCTGGGTAGGGTATTACAGGAGGATATAACTGATAGAAAATCGTTAGCTATGATTAGCTCGAATCCATCTATTTATGAAGATGATGGTGCTACTGAACGCTCGTGGCTCGATCAGGCTGGCATTATGTTTGATGAGTATCATTTAATTAATTTCCGCGTACAGAAGGAAGAAGCCCAAACGATAATTCAAAATGCTTCCGTCATTTTCTTGTTGGGTGGCAATATTCTTAATCAAAATGGTTTTTTGATGGAATATGAATTATCGGATTCGATTAAAAAAAGCAGCGCCGTTGTGATGGGAGCCAGCGCTGGAGCAATCAACATGTCCGCTAAATGGTTATGCTCGAAAAACTTTGGAGATGAAGTTGAAATGAGCTCTGTTTACGACGGAATCGGTCTTGACAATTTTTCCGTCCTGTCTCATTTTGATCTTGAAAATAACATGGCACTGGTTCAAAGCGAACTATCTCCCCTATCGGAAGAAATAAATATTTATGCGTCGAACAAAGATTGCGCTATACGTGTAAAAGGAGACAAAATCGACGTTTTTGGCAATGTTTATTTAATTTCCAACTCAAAGATTCAGAAATTGGATGAGACGCTCTAGTTGTAGCGAATCGCTAATGGGTTATTGAAATAATTTCTTTATGCACCGTCTCTAATTTAAATTAAGTGAAGGAGAACTGGCGCGATTGTTGAATATGCGTTTATTTTTCTACTTAACCTAACAGGTGCGTTCGTATTATAAGGTTAACCAGTTTTTACTGGTTGACCTTATTTTTATAGGATTTAATATATCAGTAGCCAGGGTAGGACGTACGGGTGCGTGGGACAATGATCCCGTCGGCTAAACTGTCCACCCCCTACTTGTAGAAACATGTTTGAGGCTGGTTGGGACGTAGATCTCGTATAACAAGCGAAGCTATGACACTATAAGGAGGAACAGGGGTACTGGTGAGTGAGTCAGAGGAGGAAGTTAAATGAACCCAGTAGTTGGTCTGGATGTGGCAAAAGGAGAGAGCCAAGTTCAGGCATTTTTAGATAAATCGAAGCCGTTTGGAAAGAGTTATTCTATGAAGCATACACGAGAGGATTTAGACCATTTTATAGGCTTCTTACATGAGATTGAAGTGATGACCGGGCAAATGCCTATAGTCATTCTAGAATCTACAGGCCATTACCACTCTCCTGTTATTCAATGCTTGGAGGAGAACGAGGTTTTATATATCTTGCTTAACCCTATTATTTCTTATCAAGCGAAGAGATCTAGTTTAAGAAAGGTAAAAACAGACGCAATTGATGCGTATCAGTTGTGTATGCTTTATTACAAAGAAGATTTTGAACCTCATAAAAAAAGAGGGATTCAACTCTTAAATCTTAGAAATCTATCGAGACAACAGGAGATTGTGACGAATATGTATGTGGAGGCTAAGCTACAGTTTCACACTATTCTAGATCAAGTGTTTCCTGAATACCGCAAGGTTTTTGGTGATCTTTATTCAAAGGTTTCTTTATTGATGTTAAAGAAATATCCCACTTCAGAAGATGTAATAACGGCTGGAGAAAGTAAGCTAGCAGAGTGTGTGATGGAGTTTTGTCCAAGACGTTCTAGTCAATGGTCATTGGAAAAGGCAAAAAAACTAATGGATTCTGCCTATCGAAATCCATTTCAAAAAGTGGTGTATCATAGTCACTTGATCAATCTTCAAATGTATATTGAAATGCTTTTTCAGTACCAAGGGCACCTTTCGGAGTTGGAAATTCGTATAGTGACCTTGGCAAATGAATTAGAAGATTACAAGATTGTCCAATCGATTCCAGGAATCGGAGAAAAGATCGCTGCCACGATAATCTCTGAGATCGGAGAAATCGAACGGTTTAATCATCCGAAAAAACTAGTTGCCTTTGCAGGAGTAGATCCCAGTGTTCACTCATCAGGAAAGTTTACTGCCACAACCAATCGTATTACAAAACGAGGTTCAAGTAGATTACGCCATGCTTTGTATCTTGCCGTATTGTGTGGTATCAGAAGTTCAAGAAACAACAAGCTGAAAGAATTCTATGATAAGAAGAAATCAGAGGGAAAGCCTGCAAAAGTGGCGATAGTAGCCTGTATTAACAAACTGCTTCATTGGATTTATGCTTTATTAAATAGCAAAGAAACTTTCCAAGATATAGCGTAATTACTGGTTACAAGTAATTAAGAGAAAACCTTCCAAAAGGTTTTTGGAGGGCTATTTGTCATGCATAAAATAGTATATCATAAGATTAATAATAATTTTAGAGAAAAATATTGACATCCTATTAACTGGTTTAGCAAAATCTGGCCATCGTTTCGATGGTCTATTTTTATGTCCAAAACATTAAGTTGATCCCAGATATGCAATGTGAAATGTTACAGTTAAACTAACGGTGCATTATTTGAACAAGGAATTTGTTAGCTCACGTATCAACGTTTTTGTCAGACATATACCGTTGACACATTAAATGGAACTTTTTAACACGAAATTCGACTCATTAAATGAAGGGGGGGTTCAGATGAGATTTACACAGAATTTATTTGTTTCATTAACAATGATTTTATTTGTTATTACAGGGTGTTCTAGTGGAATAGAAAACGAAGAACAAAGTATAGAAGTTCAAAAGCGTATTGGTGATGAAAATAAATATGAAGACTTCAAAGAAATTACTGATAATAAGAAAGTTCAGAAAGTAAAAAGTATATTAGATAAAGCTGATTGGGAAAACGCCAAAGTGGATATGGTGCGTCCTGCTGATTACAGGTTTGGATTTCAATTTAAAAATCCTGAAATAGAGGCTAAAGCAGTGTTATATGAAATTTGGATAAGTCCAAATATAGATAAAGTGGAAGTTGTAAAAGGTGATAATGAGTACGTTCAATTAAACGAGGAAAATTCTACTGTTTTATTTGAAATATTAACAGGAGAAAGACTTTTTGATTTGTGATTGGATAATACAGATGTTTAAAAAGAACTTGAAGAAAATTTTAAACTTTAATCTTTCTTCAATAAACGTCGTGCTTTACTTCAAGAAGGGGTTAAGCTTTTTTTCTTATTGGACTAACGCGGTAGGATAATAAAACAACAGAAAATTCAAAAATTATAATGGAGGTTATTAGTTTTGCAAAAATGCGAGAAATGCAATACATATTTTAGTTGGAGTAAAATCTATGAATCCTTCTGGCTAAATTATAAACCTATTAATTGTAACGAATGCGATACAACACATAAGATAACAACACCAAGCAGGTTAATTTTTGTTTCTTTAACTATTCTTCCAATGCTCACCTTCGGGTATTTTCTTTCTCCTTTTAGTAATGGTCTTTTGACACTTGGCATAGCTATTTTTATTTTAATAATTGGTTCTTTGTTGGCACCTTTTCTTGTTACATATAAAGGGTCTTTGTGAAATAATGTACTTAAACTAACAGGTGCTTTAGTAAAAAAGGAAATCAAAATAAAATGAGCTTAGGAAAAATACCTAAGCTCATTTTTTGTGTCTTAAATCAACCTTTAACATAGCCAAATCTTAAAGCTTAAATTCATTGACAACTTTTCGTAGTTCGTCCGCTTGATGAGACAATTCAACAGCAGATGCATTGATTTCTTGCATCGCTGCGCTACCTTGCTCAGCAGCTGCAGCAGAGCTTTCTGTGTTGGACGCAGTATTCTCAGCAATATGAGTAACCTCTATAAAGGAGGCAGCTACTTCCTGGCTAAATTCAAGTGTTTGTCCGATTTGATTTACCATTTTATCAATAATACTGATTGTTTCCTCTGTATTTTTCATTATTTGTTCCAGGGAAGCATTTGTCTCATTGGCAACTTCTACACCTTTGATAACGCTCTCTACCCCTTCATGATTTTGCTTAACGATAGAAGTGACCTCAGATTGAATAGAAGTTACAATTCCTGTCACTTCTTTTGCAGCATTTTGAGATTGTTCGGCAAGTTTTCTTACCTCATCGGCGACTACTGCGAAGCCTCGTCCGTGCTCACCCGCACGAGCAGCCTCAATTGCTGCATTCAATGCAAGCAGATTAGTTTGCTCGGCTATAGCGGTAATCGTTTTAATAATAGATGTGATTTCATATGACTTTACCCCTAGAGCTTGTACTGTTTGAGATGTGTTAGCCATCGTTTCTTCGATATCTAGCATGACATTAGACGAGTGCTGTACTGATTTTACACCTAATCTAGCAGCAGAGGTCATATTATCTGTTGCTGATTTTACAGCTTGAGCGTCATCGTTCAAATATCTAGTTGCTTCCTCTAGTGAATTCATTTTTTGAATAGCCAGTGTCATACTTTTCAAGGTCTGTTCACTTCCGGATGCAATTTCGTTTGTAGAGTCGGCTATGGATTGAATCGTGATTGATGTATCATCAGAAGAAGCCATGAGCTGCTGTCCACTTGCTGATACGTTTTCAGTTAACAAACTAACTCGTTTAACCAAATCTGCAATAGATGCTATTAAAACATTTGTATTAGAAGCAATCTCAGCGAATTCATCCTTTGTTCTAACTTTTACTCTTCTTGTCAGATCGCCACCTGCTTGAGCAATATCTAAAATAGAACGGTTAATAGAATAAGTGCTACGTTTAATCGAATTAAATAACAAAATTCCAAATATTAAAGTTAACAATACAGAGAAAATTGTTAATCCTATAAACAAGTACAAGGAGTTTTGATTCTTTTCTTCAAGTAGTGCAATTTGATTAGCATTCTTTTTTGCTAACACTTCATTCATTGCTTCTATTTGGACATCAACATGACTCATAGCTGTACGTCCATTTCCTGCATTAACGAGCTTTTGCGCAGCTTCGAAGCCATTTTTATCTCTCAAGCTAAGGGCACGTTCCGAGTATTGAAGATATGTATTAAAATGCTCATTAATTGTTGTCACTTTTTTTAGTTCTTCTGGTCTGTTCTTATAGATCGCCTCTAATTCTTTAAAACGAGTAATGATTGCATCTTTATAACTTCTATAACTTGTCATATAATTTGATTTACCTGTTATGATATAACTTTGCTCCGCGTTTGAAAGTTTCGCTATATCTGCTGACAATTGGTTGACCATAAGCTGCTCTTTAATATCCACGTTCATAAAAGTTTCTAATTCCTTCTGAGACGACTGCATGTTGCCTGAAGTAAGAAGAAGCATGGAAAATAGAATAATAATTAGGACGGAAAAAATAATTAGTACTCTTCCACGGATTGAATTTAACAGATTTGTCTTTTGAAAGCTCTTTCTCTTGTTTGTATCTTTTGTAAAACGGGAAAGTGAAAAAACAAATGGTTTTTTCTGTTTCTTTGGTTTTGGTAATTTAGGTGATTTAGGAGCTTTCTTCTTTTTAATAAAAGAGGTCAAACGAACCAATCCTTTCTATAGGTTTTATCTTCATAATTTTTAGTTTAATTGTTTTAGTTGGAATTATCTACAAATTTTTTTATTAAAGTGCTACTTCATGACTAAAGGAGGAAGAAAAGTATGCATCAATCGTTTTACTTATTTGCTTTAAAGTTCCGGGGAGGACAAAAGAACGATGCTAAAGCCCAGTTTGCGGAACATATGTTTTTACAGCATGATTTTCCTAAGGCAGAAACGTCTTTTCAGGAAATATCTGAATACATCGAAGAACTTGCTCATCCCGAGATGACGGCAATCGTTTTTGATGAAATATGGGGGTTATACGAAGATCACATTAGATAGGCTTCTGCATTGCAATTCCTAGTAAAAAAAGGTATTATTAACTCGATAAGTTTAGAAATGAGGTTATTATAATGAGTATTCATATTAACGCAAAAAAAGGTGAAATTGCAGACACAATTTTATTACCAGGAGATCCACTTCGTGCAAAGTATATTGCAGAAACATTCTTAGAGGATGTTGTGCAGTATAATGAAGTACGTAATATGTTTGGTTACACAGGTACATATAAGGGGAAAAGAGTTTCTGTACAAGGTACGGGGATGGGTGTTCCATCAATCTCTATTTATGTAACTGAGTTAATGAATGATTATGATGTACAAAAGTTAATTCGTGTTGGAACTTGTGGAGCAATTCAAAAAGATGTAAAAGTTCGAGATGTTATTTTAGCTCAGGCAGCATCTTCTGATTCTTCTATGAACAAAGTACTTTTAGATGATATTAGTTTCGCTCCTACAGCAGATTTTGACCTATTATATAATGCATATAACGCTGGTAAAGAAGCTGGGTTAAATCTTCGTGTAGGTAATGTCTTCACAGCAGACTTATTCTACAACGAAAATGCACAAAATGAAAAATGGGCAAGCTACGGTGTTCTTGCAGTAGAAATGGAATCAGCAGCACTTTACACTTTAGCTGCTAAATTTGGACGTCAAGCTTTGTCTGTATTAACAGTGAGTGACCATATCATTACAGGTGAAGTTACTTCATCAGAGGAAAGACAAACAACATTTAATGATATGATTATTGTAGCTTTAGAGGCAGCGCTTAAATAAAATCTTTAAACATAGACTGTCATTCTTGGCAGTCTATTTTTAAAAGATGAACTGTGTGAAAAGGGTGAAGATTTTGGACGAACAAGAGCAACGAAACAATGAGGAACAAGAACAAATTTCAACTGATGCTTCTAAGTATATAAAAATGAAGCCTTTCGTGTTATGGATAATGATTTTTACCCTCGTTATAGTATCATCTGGAATTACAAGCCTTTTTCTTTTGAATAACAAGGATGAGGGAAGTATAGTCCATACTGAAAATTCACAGACAGAATATGTGGGTGAAAGAGCTGAATTTACCAAATTATATTTGGCCTATGATAAATTAGTAAAAGATTATTATAAAGAAATTGATCAGGATGCTGTTATTAACGGAGCAATCAATGGAATGATAGATGCTTTAGAAGATCCTTATTCAGAATATATGAATCAAGATGAGGCTTCAATGTTTGACGATAGTATACACTCAAGCTTTCAGGGAATTGGTGCAGAGATTCAAGAGCAAGATGGCACTATTACAGTTGTTTCTCCTATAAAAAATTCACCTGCTGAAAAAGCTGGTTTACTACCAAATGATAAAGTATTAAAGGTTGACGGTAAGGATATTCAAGGCTACAGTGTTTCCGAAGCAGTATTATTAATACGTGGTAAAAAGGGGACAGAGGTTACTCTTTCTATTCAACGTGGAGATAGTGCATTGATGGAAATGAAGATAGTTCGCGATGATATTCCTATAGAAACGGTTTACGCTGAAATGCTAAGTGACAATGTTGCCCATATTATTATTTCAAGTTTTTCAGATGATACGTATGATGAACTTGTTACAGCAATAGAAGAAATGGAAAAAGAAGGTATGGAGGCACTTGTATTGGATGTAAGACAAAATCCAGGTGGCTTGCTTGATTCAGCGGTGGACATTTCTAACCTCTTCATCGAAGAAGGTAAAAATATTGTTCAAATTGAAACTAAAACAGATAAAAATAAACTTGTAAAAGAACCGATCGCTGCTTCTCCAGGGCTTCGTGTAAATATTCCTGTAACAATTTTAATTGATGAGGGTAGTGCTTCGGCTTCAGAAATACTAGCTGGAGCGCTAAGTGAATCTTCAAATGTACCTATAGTGGGTGTAAACTCATTTGGTAAGGGTACTGTTCAATCTGTGAATAACCTACCTGATGGTTCCAATATTAAAATTACAACTGCTAAATGGCTAACACCTGAAGGTAACTGGATTCATGATAAAGGTATCGCACCAGATTATGAAGTAGCTTATCCATCCTATGCTATGCTTTCTCCTTTAAATAGTGCGGAGGTCTTAAAGTCAGGGATGACTTCAGAAGCAGTTCAAAATGCCAAGGAAATGCTGAAGGCTGTAGGATACGAGGTTGGGAAAATAGACAGTAGCTTCAATGATCAAATGGTTTCAGCGGTTAAAAAATTCCAATCAGATAATAAGCTTGAAACTACTGGTGAAATTACTGGTGAAACGGCATATCTATTAATGGATAAACTTCGCGAGAAGCTTTTAAACGAAGATCCACAATTGTCAAAAGCTGAAGAAGTAGCGAAAGATTTGATCAAAAAGTAAATTATTATCTTTACCAACTATAATATTTAATTTAGTGAGGAAAAGAGCTGACCTATTATGGTCAGCTTTTTCTTCTAATATATAGAAAGAGGTGTATGAGCAAGTGAAGGATGTATATTTATTGAGTGGTTTTTTAGGAAGTGGCAAAACCTCTCTTCTATCTAATCTTATTGCTCAATTTAAGGCAGAAGGGATTAAACCAGCAGTTATTATGAATGAGCTCGGCAAATTAGCATTTGACAGCAGGGCAGTAGACGAAGATATACCTCTTAAGGAAATGTTAGAGGGATGTATTTGCTGTACCGGTTCTGAAAAAATGGAAGCACAGCTCCAAACATTGTTGGCAGGGGAAGATTTTGATGTGTTACTAATAGAGACTACTGGAGCTGCACATCCAGTAGAAGCTTTAGATGCTGTTTTTTCACCTTTGTTTGCTAATGAATTAAACATTAAAGGTATTATCACGGTAGCAGATTGCAAAAGATGGCTAGAACGTGAGAAGCTGAGTCCTCAGACACGCATGTTATTCCTTGAGCAAATTAGGCACGCTCATTTAATAGTAGCAAACAAAGTGGACCTGTTAACTGAGGAAGAGGTATTTAATGTCTCTATGCAGCTACAAGCTATTAATAGTAGTGCGCCCATTATTCAGACATCTAATAGCAAAATCTCTATAAATGCTATTCAAAATCTTGAAGCAACCTTTTATCAAAAAGAAGTTCAAGAAGTATCAATAGGTAAGCAACTATTCTTATCATCTAGATTACACACATTCAAGAAACCTATTAATCAGGAAACCTTTGAGGAATGGATAAGAAATCTCCCAGATACAGTTTATCGAATGAAAGGATATGTGTCGCTTGAGGGACATAAGAATCCTTTTCTCTTTCAATATGCTTACGGAATGATTCAATGGCTGCCAGAATACATGAAAATGGCTCCTCAGATTGTAATTATCGGTGAGCAAATAGATAAATTACAGATAGTTGGAGACACGGAGAATGATTGAGGCATTTAAAATGATATATAAGAACCGTATTTCTATAGAAAGAGATATAACTGAAGAAGACGTGCGAAGTATTATAAAGTCAGAACTATTAGATGAATACACTCATCCTCGTGCAAAGCTTTCTATAGAAAGGAAGCTATCGATGGCATTGGCACGTGTGAATAATAGTAATCTATCACAAATACAAAAAGAGATGATATTATCTGTGATAAATGAGGAATATGTGAAACTGTCAATAGGTTTGAAAAACTAATATTTTAATTGTTTGGATAGTGCTTCCATTTCATTGAAAGAGAATCCTTTATTACTTCGGTATTTTTATATAGAGTTGGTCAAATTGGAATATATTATAAAATTTTTTCTACTGATTTTGTGTTTAAAATGAGAGAGCACAAAAGAAGGAGGAAATGAAAATGAACAAAAAGCAAATCATGGCGGGTGTCCTAGCAGGAGGATTATTATTAACTGTTACTACAGCATCTGCAGAAACAAATGCTAGCAATTCAAAAACTACTTCTGAGGCAAAAACATCCATCCAATGGAAGTCTCTAAAGATAAACTCTAAAGAATTGGCTTGGAGTGACAAAGCAAGTGATAAATTACTTCAAGAGGTTAATATAAATAAAGATTTAATCGTTGCTAACCTAGCAAAAATCATCAAAGCAGAAGCTGAGAAGAAACATGTAGCAACACAACAGGTAGAGAAAGATTCAAAAGAAACAACAAAAGAAGTTACTCAACCTAAAGATGTGAAAAAAGAAGAAGTAGCAGCACCAAAGGCTGAAGCAAAAGAAGAAGTAGCAGCACCAAAGGCTGAAGCAAAAGAAGAAGTAGCAACACCAAAGGCAGAAGCAAAAGAAGAAGTAGCAACACCAAAAGCTGAAGCAAAAGAAGAAGTAGCAGCACCAAAGGCTGAAGCAAAAGAAGAAGTAACAGCACCAAAAGCTGAAGCGAAAGAAGAGGCAGCAACAACTCCTCAACCTACTCAGCAAGCTCAAGCTACTGAAAAAACTGAAACTAATACTAATTCAGAAAAAGCTCAGGTTTCTTCTGTTATTCAACAAGTGGTTGACTTAACAAATGCAGAGCGTGCAAAAGAAGGTCTAGCACCACTACAAATCGATTCTGCTTTAACTAAATCAGCGCAGCTTAAATCACAGGATATGAAAGATAATAATTATTTTTCACATACAAGTCCTACGTATGGTTCTCCTTTTGATCAAATGAAATCATTAGGAATTAACTACAAATCAGCAGCTGAGAATATCGCAATGGGTCAAAGAAGTGCAGAAGAAGTAGTCCAAGGATGGATGAATTCTGCTGGACACAGAGCTAATATTATGAACGGAAGCTACACTCATATCGGAGTAGGTTTGTCAGATAGCGGATATTACTGGACACAACAATTTATTAGTAAATAATATTAAAAGGTGTAAGTGATTGATTTCACTTACACCTTTTTTAATGATAAACAGCTCAATATATGCTTAACTGACTATCGAAAATTTTTTCTGTAAATATACAAGTCGAGTTCCTAACGTAATTGCTCCTATTGTTAAACCAACAATTAATCCAATCCAATAACCAAATGGTCCGTAGGAGGTGTAGGTTCCTAGTAAGTAGCCAGTTGGCAGCCCGATAACCCAATAAGATATAATTGCCATTATAAAAGTGATTGTCACATCTTTATATCCTCTCAATGCACCTTGAACCGGTGCTTGTATGGCATCAGACAATTGGAAGAGTGCTGCAAAAAAGAAAAATTGAACGGCCAAATTAATTACTTCAGAATCATTTGTATAAATACCTGCTATTGCTTCTCTGAAAATGATTAAAATAGAAACCGAGACGAAACTGAATACTACTGCCGTACATACTCCAAGCCAGCTGTATACCTTGGCATCTTGATATTTTTTTGCTCCTACCTCGTGTCCAACTAATATAGTTACCCCCATTGCAATACTCAAAGGAATCATATATAACAACGAAGTAAAATTCATCGCTACTTGGTGAGCTGAAATTACTGCAGTAGAATATACACTCATCATAATAGTAACCGCAGAAAAAATAGTAGTCTCAGCAAAAAGGGATAGCCCAATAGGCAAACCTATTTTTGTTAACACTTTGGATTTTGAAAGAGAAGGCATAGTCCAGCACTGAAATATACGTAAATCTGCAAATGGTTGATTGTTTTTTACAATCAAAATAGTAATAAATAAAATAAGCCAATAGGTTAATGAAGAAGCTAATCCCGCCCCCACGCCACCTAAGGCTGGTAAACCGAATTTTCCGTATATCAGTACGTAATTTAACGCTATATTAATAGGTGCGGAAAGAAGTGTGACAAACATCGATACACGAGTTTTTCCTAAAGCATCAATAAAAGAGCGTAGTACACTATAAAGAAATAAAGGAATCAGACCTATACACATCATCAATAAATATTTTCTCGCCACTTCGCGTACATTAGCTTCAAGGGGAATAATATTCAAAATGGGATCAATGAGTACTATAATACCTATGAATACAAAAAAGGCTAGTAGAATTGCAATATAGAAACCCTGCTGAACAAAGGATCTTACATCTTCATGCTTTTTTGCACCGATTAATTGTGCTACAATTGGCGTGATGCCTAGTAGGATTCCGGTTAATCCAGTATATACTGGCACCCATAAAGACGAACCTATAGAAACGCCTGCTAAATGTTCGATACTATATTTACTTGTCATTAAAATATCAAAAAAAGTCATTAAATAGAGTGCGACCTGTGTGATTAAGATAGGAAGCACTATTTTAATCATATACTTAGTCTTTTCTTGTAAGGTTTTCGTTTCTTGCATTTTGGCATACATCCTTTAGATAAATAGTTAGGAGATTAAAATGAATAATAACACAATAGTGCTGACTGGTGGGGGAACTGCTGGTCACGTATCTTTAAATGAAGCGATTATTCCCGAATTGTTAAAAAAGGGCTACGAGGTCCATTATATCGGATCGTCCGATGGTATTGAAAAAACTATCATTGAAAAAGGCTTTCCTACCTTACCATATTACTCCATTTCAAATGGAAAGCTTCGGAGATATTTTTCTGTAAAAAATTTTTCAGATCCCTTCAAAGTTTTGTATGGAACTATGCAAGCTCTTAGAATTTTAAGAAAGGTAAAACCTTCTGTTGTATTTTCTAAGGGGGGGTTTGTTTCTGTACCAGTCGTGGTTGCAGCTAAACTTTCGAATATACCTGTAGTTATACACGAATCCGATATTACTCCAGGTCTAGCAAATAAAATTGCTACCCCTTTTGCAGAACATATTTTTTCTGTATTCGAAGAAACCTTAAAGTATCTTCCGAAGGATAAATCCTCTTCTATAGGTGCAATAATACGCCCTGATTTATTTCAAGGAGACGAAAAAATTGCCAGAGAGCTAACAGGCTTTAGTCCTCTTAAAGAAACGATTATTATTATGGGAGGGAGCCAAGGTTCAAAAAATATTAATACTGCAATCAAGGACAATATAGAATCTTTAACAAAAAGATTTCAAATTATTCATCTTTGTGGTAAAGGAAACTTAGATCCTACTTTAAAGAATAACTCTAATTATGTAGCTTTTGAATATGTAACAAACGAATTGCCCCATTTACTGAAAATCACTAACTATGTAATTAGTAGAGCGGGCTCTAACTCCATTTTTGAATTTTTAGAGCTAAAAAAACCTATGTTGTTAATTCCTCTTTCTAAGAACGCAAGTAGAGGGGATCAAGTTTTAAATGCAAATTTCTTTGAGAAGCAAGGATACGCTATCGTACTAGAAGAGGAGAATCTAACATCCGAGACTTTTATGAGCTCAATTTCTGCTCTTGCTTTGAACAAAGAGAAAATAATAGATGCTCAGTGCATGGCTAATTCTTCAAAGACGCCAGAGCAGTTTACAGAGTTATTACTAACCTACAAAAACTAATGAAACTCCCGTCAAAATATTTGACGGGAGTTTTTTGGTTACATCGCTTGTTCTTCTTCTCTGTTTTGATGTAGCTTTTTCATGTGGAAGAGGTCCTTTGGTATATAGTACAAATCGAATTGGTCCGTACCTTGATTGATCTCATCGTAAATCACTGTATGGGATTCATTTGCTTTTAGAGCGTATCCCAATTTTTCCGTTGCACGAATGCTCTTAACATTATTTTTTCTTATGCGTAAAAATACGGTGTGAATATCTAGGTCAAAGAACAATTCTTCTAAAAACTGTTCTTTAGCTTTTTTATTGTAGCCTTGACCTTGAAATTGTGATCCAATCCAAGTGCCTAAAAAGCCTGTCCCGTGTTTAATATCAAAAAGGTTTATTGTGCCAATAGGTTGCCCATAGTCACTCATAATTGTGCGAGAAATTGCCGTTCCAGCAAGCTCTTCCTCCATTAATTGTTTTGTTAGGAACCAGTATTCGTCTGCAGAATAAGCTTTATGACGAACAAATGGCATAATAGTAGGGTCAGACATGAGTTCAAATAGAATAGTACACTCATGTAATTCTCTTTTTTTCAACACAAAAAAACGCCTCCTCCAGAACTAACAATGAACATAGTCATTCTAGTTCCCCTGAAATTTTTCATTTCGAATTGCATAAAAAATTTCGGGGTAGGAATCGAACCTACTAGAACCAGTTTAATTACTGGTGGCGCACCATTTGCCTTCCCTCGGCAAAGTAACCTTTGCCTTATAAAATTATTTGCATAGAATAATATACTTGATGTTTGTCGTTTTGCATAGTGTTAAATTTTACATTTTTAAAAAATAATAATGTTACACACTTGTATGTTTCACAATAAATACATATGATTAAATTATATGTATTTAGGAAAATGTTTTTCCCTTGAAAATTCTTAGTCTCCCTGTTATTACTAAATAGCATTTTTACTATTATATAATCTCACAGCGGCTTTGTCATATATCTTTTCTCTCAAATTGAGTCGCTTTTTAAAGAGTACTATGATAAAAACATTAGAATGTATCGTAAGCAAGTATGTCATAGAACTGCTATACAGTTAACGAGCTTCTATAGAACAAATATTGTATATTAATATAACATCGATAAAAACAATCATATACCACAAATGCCGTTCATTATGAGCGGTATTTTTTTAAAGGAAGTGTAAAAATGAAACAACATATTTTATTGATAGAGGACGAGAAAAATATCTCGAAGTTTGTGGAACTTGAACTTAAACATGAAAATTTTGATGTCACCGTTTCCTATGATGGTAGAGAGGGGTTTGAACTGGCTTCAAATAACACATATGACCTGTTGTTAGTAGATGTCATGCTACCAAATTTAAACGGTCTAGAAATATGTCGTAGAGTCCGAAAAATAAAGGATGTTCCCATTATTTTAATCACTGCCAGAGATGCTGTGATTGATCGTGTATCTGGTTTAGAAGCAGGAGCAGATGATTACGTCGTAAAGCCCTTTGCAATAGAAGAGTTACTTGCAAGAATACGTGCCGTTTTAAGAAGAGCATTACCATTAGCAACAAGCGTGCATAATATTTTAGGTATAAAAGGTTTGGAGATTGATCAACAGGCTTATAAGGTATCTTTCCATAAGAAGGAGATAAACCTTACTAAAACCGAATATGATCTTTTAGTATGCTTTATGCAAAACTGCGACATCGTATTGACTCGAGATCATATTTTAGAAAAGGTATGGGGCTTTGAAACGGAAGTGGAGACAAATGTAGTGGACGTTTATATTAGACATCTAAGAAAAAAGCTGCCCGAAGAAATTGCTTCTCTAATAGAAACAGTTCGAGGAGTAGGATATGTGATGCGCTCATGATCAAGTGGACATTGCAAAAGAAATGGACATATTCCGCAGCGTTATCCATCTTTCTAAGCTTTTTAATGATGTGTATTATACTATACTTCTCCATCTTTAGCTGGATGCTAATGTCCGAAAAAAAAGTTGCTCAAAACACACTTAATGAAGTGGTTAGCTTCTTCGAGTCGCAAGGGCCAGTTATAAGTGTACAGGACATTCAAAGAAATCGTACTCTTATTAATCAGCTTGTTAATCAAGAGCAATCGGTAAGAATTTTAAATGAAGATGGGATTGAATTACTTCGTATTAATGATGCCAGCCCCTTTAAAGAATTTTCAGCTTCTACAATCGAAGAATTCAAGAAAGACGAAGTAAATGGCCAGCCTATTTACCTAAAGTCAGCACAATTAGATTTTGGCTTATTTAAGGGTTATATAGAAATTTCTCATAGCCTAGCTAATTTTAAAGAGCTAATGCAATACATCAAATTGGCCATGATAATTTTTGCGCTCATCGCTCTTATTCTGTCCGCGTTTATCGGCTATTCTTTGTCCGCATTTTTACTTAAACCTATCAAAGAGCTACGCGATGAAATGCAGCTTGCCAAGGATACTAGGTTTTCTAAAGAAGTAAATTTTGAGAAAATCTCTAATGATGAAATTGGAGAACTGATGAAGATCTATAAAGAGCTAATGAATGAGGTGAATGAAACTATCTCTAGACAAGATGAATTCATCCATAATGTATCTCATGAGCTAAGGACTCCTATACAAGTAGTGGAAGGGCATCTTGCTCTACTTAATAGATGGGGGAAGGAAGAGCGAGAGGTCCTAGATGAATCACTGGACATTTCTCTTTTAGAAGTACAAAAAATGAAAACACTAATAGAAGAAATGCTAAAACTTGCAAAAAACGAAAGAACTATTCAAGAAGCTAGGACAAGTGTTTTTCTAGTGGTTAAAGAACTTGAACAAAAATTTCAGGTTTTATCTCCAGAAGCATCAATAGTTTATCAAGGTAGTGAAAGTATAGTAGTAAATATGCCTAATACAACCTTAGAGCAGATTCTAAGGAACTTAATTGAAAATGCGATAAAATACAATGAAAAAAAGCCTTCCATTATTATTGAAGCTAAGGAAGAGTCTGACGAGACTGTAATTATTGTTTCAGATAACGGAGTTGGTATAACAGAAGAATCACTTCCTAGAATTTTTGATCGTTTTTATACAGCCGACGAGGCAAGAACAAAAACGAAAGGTGGATCTGGATTAGGCCTTAGCATCGTACAAAGATTGGTTGGTGCATATAAAGGTAATATCCAGGTTCAAAGTAACAGTAACGGTTCAAATTTCTTGCTGTTTTTCCCTAAATTTACAAGTGAATAATCATTCATTTTTAAAGTATAAAAAAATTATGGAAATAGTAATTTAATTTGCCAAAAAGGATTGTATTTTTTTGAGAGAGTAGTAAGATGGATATGGAAAAATTGTTCTTATAGTTGAACTCTTTCAGTCTAACTAAAAGAGTGGTAAACTGTAAATGTGAAGATTTAATGAATAAATAAGTATATCTTTCGTATTCAGGCTTTTGCATTTATTTTTAATGTACTATTCATTAATGCCAGAATTGGCACAATATGTTGGAGGTTTTTTTAAATGTCGAACAAGCAAACACCTTGGTCCATTTTTTCGGGGCCCAATCTTGGTTATGTGATGGAGCAGTATGATCTATACCTTCAATCACCTGAAGAAGTAGATCAAGAATTAGTTAGTTTATTTGAAGAGTATGGTGCACCTGTATTGACAGGAAATTCTACTGCAGCAGGAACAAACTCCCCAGCAGTAGAGTCAAACAATTTTGAAAAAGTAGTTCGTGCAATCGAATTGGCTGATGCAATTCGTGCACACGGGCATTTGACTGCAGATATCTATCCTTTAAATGACAGAGAAAAAAATGATTCTCGGATCAATTTTAAGACGTATGGTCTTACTCCTGCCGATTTAAAAGATGTTCCTGTAGGCTTTTTACTAGAAGATGCACCGAGTACGGTTAACAATGGTTTAGAGGCTATAGAGTATTTAAAGTCAGTTTATACGAATAAAATTGCTTTTGAGATTTCTCACATTGTTGATGTAGAAGAGCGTAAATGGTTACAGAGCAAGATTGAAAAAGGTGTTGTATTAGAGGGTTTATCTACTGAGCAAAAGAAAGAATTATTGAAACGTTTAACACAAATAGAAGGATTTGAGAAATTTATCCATCGTACGTTTGTAGGTGCGAAACGATTTTCAATTGAAGGATTAGATACTTTAGTAGTGCTAATCGATGAATTGGTAAGACAATCTAACGTTACAAAAACAAAACAAGTTAACATCGGGATGGCCCACCGTGGACGTTTAAATGTGTTGACACATGTTTTGAAGAAACCGTACGAAATGATGTTCGCTGAATTTGCACATGTCCCTTCAGAATCCTTCCTACCAAAAGACGGTTCTTTAGAGTTGTCAGAGGGGTGGTATGGCGATGTTAAGTACCATAAGGGGGCCGCTTATCATTCTCCGTCTGGGTTAACTTTAAAATTGGCATACAATCCTTCTCACTTAGAGGTAGTAAGTCCAGTAGTTACTGGGCAAACTCGTGCAGCTCAGGAAGCTACTGATCAGTCAGGAATGCCGGTTCAGGATAAGAATGCTGCGTATGCTATTTTAGTTCACGGAGATGCTGCTTTCCCAGGGCAAGGGATTGTAACGGAAGTATTAAACTATAGTAGAGTAAGAGGCTTCCAAACAGGTGGGTCTATTCATATCATTGCTAATAATATGATTGGATTTACAACTGAACATTATGATTCACGTTCAACTTTCTATTCTTCTGATCCAGCTAAAGGATATGAGGTTCCAGTCATTCATGTAAATGCGGACGATCCAGAGGCAGTTATCGGTGTTGCGAAGCTAGCGCATGAATACCGCAATAAATTTGGTAAAGATATTGTTATTGATTTACTTGGATACCGTAGATACGGTCATAATGAAATGGATGAGCCATTAGTGACTAATCCTCAGATGTACCATATTATTCACAAGCACCCTACTGTGCGTAAAATTTATGGACAAAAGTTAGTGGATGAAAAGGTAATTCAAGATAATGAGGTTACCAAGCTTGACGAGACTATTTTCAGTGGAATGCAGGAAGCATACGATCGCGTGAAAGAGCTTCCACAAACTACAGCACATGAAATTATTATTCCAGAAGTAGTTCTAGAAGGTATGCCTGAGCTTCCAACGGGAGTTGAGGAAAGCAGACTGAAGAAAATCAATGAAGAACTTTTAACATGGCCATCTGATTTTACAGCGTTTAAAAAATTGGAGAAAATTTTGAAACGCCGTGAAGAACCATTTAAAGGAAAAGGGAAAGTTGATTGGGGTCATGCAGAGACACTTGCTTTAGCAACCATTATTCAAGATGGAAACTCTGTTCGCTTAACAGGACAAGATGCTCAGCGTGGAACTTTCTCTCATAGACACTTAGTATTGCATGACGAAAAAACTGGTGCGGAGTTGACTCCTATCCATAGTATAAGCGATGCAAAAGCGTCCTTTACTGTGCATAATAGTCCTTTAACAGAAGCTGCTGTACTAGGCTTTGAGTTTGGTTATAATCTAGAAGATAATAACTCATTAACTATTTGGGAAGCACAATATGGTGACTTTGCGAATATGGCACAAGTGATGTTTGATAATTTTATCAGCTCTGCTCGATCTAAATGGGGACTAAAATCAGGGCTTGTTATGCTGTTACCACATGGTGCTGAGGGTCAAGGGTCAGAGCATTCAAGTGCACGTTTAGAGCGTTATCTACAGCTTGCTGCTGAAAACAACTGGACAGTTGCCAACCTTTCTAGCGCGGCAAATTATTTCCATATTCTTCGCAGACAAGCTAAAATGTTAAAAGAAGATGCAATTCGACCATTAGTAATCGTTTCACCGAAATCATTACTTCGTCATCCATTAGTAGGTGCGGATGTGGTAGAATTGACTGCAGGTAAGTTTGAAACAATTATTGAACAACCAGGTTTAGGTCAACAAACTGACAAGGTCGAAAAAATTGTATTTGCTAGTGGTAAATTAGCAATTGACTTAGCAGACAAAGTAAAAGATGGAGATGGCCATGAGTTTATGCATATTGTTCGAGTAGAACAACTATATCCATTCCCAGAAGAAAAAATTCAAGCAATTGTAGATCGATATCCTAACCTGAAACAGCTTGTATGGGCTCAAGAAGAAACAGAGAACATGGGTTCATGGAATTTTGCACTTCCATATTTACTGGATATTGCTAAAGGAAAAGATATTAAATATGTAGGGCGTGTTCATCGTTCTAGCCCTGCAGAAGGTGATATCGACACTTATAAAGTGGAACAAGCAAGAATTATTGAAGAAGCATTAAAAAGTTTGTAAGAAAAGCATTAGAGGAGGAAAATCAAGTGGCAGAAATTATTGTTCCGGAACTAGCAGAATCGATTACAGAGGGTACCATTGCACAATGGTTAAAACAACCAGGTGATACAGTAGAAAAAGGCGAATTTATCGTTGAATTAGAAACAGATAAAGTTAACGTAGAGGTTATTTCTGAAGAAGCTGGAGTAGTAAGTGAGCTATTATTTGCAGAAGGTGATACTGTTCAAGTTGGAGAAGTTATTGCTATTGTAGGTGCTGGTTCAGGTGCACCAGCAGCTAAGACAGAAGCAAAGGAACAACCAAAAGAAGAAGCGAAAGCTCCTGAAGTTAATGGTAACAAAGCACAAGAAGTAGCAAAAGCAAATGAAGAGGCTTCTAATGAACAAGATCGTACCATTGCAAGTCCTGCTGCTCGCAAACTAGCTCGCGAAAAAGGCATTAACTTAAGTGAAATTTCACCTGTAGATCCTATGGGTCGCGTTCGAGTTCAAGATGTATCTGCGCATGGTTCTAAACCAGCACCATCAAAAGCAGAGCCTGCTAAAACAACAACACCAGCTAAAGAGGATGATGGCCGTACTACTCGTGAGAAGATGTCACGCCGTCGTCAAACAATTGCTTCTCGTCTATTAGAAGTAAGACAAAGTACAGCAATGCTAACAACTTTTAACGAAATTGACATGACTAATGTTATGGCATTACGTTCTCGTAAAAAAGACAAATTCTTTGAGGACAATGATGTTCGTCTTGGATTTATGTCTTTCTTCACTAAAGCAGTTGTAGCTGCATTAAAAAAATACCCATATGTGAATTCTCAAATTGACGGGGATTACATTGTTAAAAACAATTTCTACGACATTGGTATAGCTGTTTCTACAGAAGGTGGATTAGTAGTACCGATTGTACGTGATGCTGACCGCAAAAACTTTGCAGAAATTGAAGGAGACATTGCGGGCCTTGCTAAAAAAGCGCGTGACAACAAATTAGCTCTTTCTGACATGGCTGGTGGATCATTTACTATCACAAACGGTGGAGTATTCGGTTCCCTACTGTCTACACCAATTTTAAATGGTACACAAGTTGGTATTCTTGGAATGCATACAATTCAAAAGCGTCCAATTGCTGTTGGAAATGAAATTGAAATCCGTCCAATGATGTATGTAGCACTTTCTTATGACCACCGTGTAATCGATGGAAAAGATTCTGTTGGATTCCTAAAAACAGTTAAAGAACTTCTTGAAAACCCTGAAGATTTAATGCTAAATTCTTAATCATTTAGAGCAGACATTTAATTTGTCTGCTCTTTTTTTAGTTAAGAAAACATATACTGTTTTCAAAGTATATGTCCAGCTTTGCGTAACTAGTTAAATTAGTATCGTGATTGAATTTTCCTTCATTCAATCGTATACTATATTTAAAGGAAGTGGTTAAATGATACATACAAATTGGGCAGTGAAGCCAACTATTAAGACAGTAACATGTATCCATACAGACGCTAAAAAATTCTTAGTTAGCAATGTACTGACAGTTGGAAACACATATGAAGTTAAAAATGAAACCGAAGAATTTTTATTTGTCATAGACAATACAGGTAAGGTCGGCGGCTATTATAAGGAATATTTTCAATAAAAACTGATGATTCTTCATCAGTTTTTTTTTGAAAACAAGATAGTTTTCGCGTTTTGAGCAAGTAGGCAGTCATAGGCGCTTGAACTTTTCTTATTAAGGAGGAACAACATGATTGATTTAATAGAGAGAGAAAGACAAATAAGAACTAAAAGGTTGCACAGTGAGAAAGATATAGATTTGATTGGCTTTGGAGGATATGTTTCACCAATCGACTTTTTGTATGAGGATGTATTGATTGCGGTTTCCTTAAAAAAGCCTGTTTTATTAAAAGGTCCAACAGGAGCAGGGAAGACAAAGCTTGCTGAAACAGTGTCTCACTTCTTTTCTCAGCCTGTACAGAGCATTAACTGTTCGGTAGATTTGGACGCAGAATCCTTACTTGGTTTTAAAACTATTGTCATTAAAGAAGGAACTAATGTTATTGAGTTTGTAGATGGTCCTGTAGTTGAGGCGATGAAAAAAGGGCATATCCTATATATTGATGAAATAAATATGGCAAAGTCCGAAACCTTACCGATTTTACATAGCGTGTTAGATTATCGCCGTATGCTTACAAATCCCTTTACTGGTGAGGTCATCAAGGCTCACCCAGATTTTTCTGTTATAGCTGCCATTAATGAAGGGTATATCGGAACAACTCCTATGAATGAAGCATTGAAAAATCGTTTTGTCTCATTTACTATTCCATATATTTCTGGAGATTTACTTGCGAATCTATTTCATAATTTATTTCCTGATGCACAAGAAGAGCTTCACACTCTAATGCTTAATCTTGCATCAGATTTAATGGAACAAGTGAAGCAAGGTCTATTAGCTGAAGACGCTGCCTCTATTCGAAGCCTTCAATATGCAATGGAGCTAGCACACTATATGGAACCATTGAGAGCTATAAACTATGCGATTGCTGAAAAGTTAGAGGATGAACAAGAGAAGAGACTTGTTTTAGAGCTTGCTTCCTCTTGGATTAAGTGAGGTGATGTAATTGTCTTCGGTAAATCGCTTTATCCAATTCAATAACGAAACGATTGATGCAAGGCAACTGATGCATTACGAAACAATTGCTAAGGCTATGACAAAAAATATGGATATTACAATTAATGAAAGAAAGCTAATTGAGTTTCAACCTGAGGAACAGACTGTTTCTATAAGTGTATTTTGGAGACATCGTAGTGAAGAGGTTATGCATAAAGGTAGACTATCTGATATTTATTTATTAACAGAAGGATTTTGGAAGCACTTTAGTGTTCTAGCTTGGTCACATTACCTTGATCAAAGGGATAGTATCCTACCAAAGCTCATGGATCAAATCATCTTTTGTCTGGAAGAGTTTCGATTGATGGAAAGTATTCAAAAAAAGCGGATTGGTATGAGGAAAACTTTTGATATTAGAATAGAAACATACTTAGCCTTTCATAAGCAGCAGTTAACAGTAAATTTGCAAAAAGGATTTCTAGCAGATGCTTACCTCAGTTATTTGTATATCTGTTTGTATGAGGGAACCATTTATGCTACTGGTCCAGATTCCTTTATCGCAACAAACCAAATTATTCAAAAGGTATATGACAATAAATCTACTCAGGATTCGATTGATCTTGCGTTCCAAATTATAAATATTTTATCAGAGTTTATTTTTGACGATACCCTTCTCCAGTTTTATGCCATCCTATCGCCTTCTAATATAGCAAATATAGATTTTCATTACCATCAAGGGTTGAAGGATTCTGAGATGGGGGAGGAAGAAAAAAAAGATACGATTGAAGAAGTATTTAGATCGTGGCACAGGGAAAATGAGCAGGAGGATGGAGTCCATCTTCAATATGAATTGGAGCATGGCCGGGATGGAAAGGCCGAGCAAAACGTAAATGCAGAACAAGGGCAGGAAAATCATGAGATTACCGAAACAGGACGGGGAAACTCCACTGGAAATAATAGTAAAGTTCAGGACGTCAAGCATGAAGAAGAAAAAAGTGGTTATAGCAAAAAAGCGGGCAAGAATTTTGGAAACGAGCATACTAATGTGGTTTATGAAGAAAAAAGGATAGAAATTGTTCCTAACCTCATTCAAAAAACACAACTACAAGCTATTCGACAGGACCAGGCTCCCTTTGTAAAAGCATTTGTACAAGAAATGAAAAAACGAATGGAGCAAAAGAAGATAGACCGACGAACAAACCTCTCTAAAGGTAGGCTTTCCACACAAATGACATCCATTTGGACTGAAGAAAGACCAAAACCGTTTTATAAAAAAAATGCTCCAAGTACTCAGTTAAATGCTGTATTTGGTTTACTTGTGGATGGTTCAGCTTCTATGCAGGATAAAATGGAGGAAACTCAAAAAGCCGTTTTATTATTTCATGATGTTCTAAGAGAGTTGAAGATTGTACACGAAATCGTTCTTCATTATGAAGATGCCTTCGAAGCATCTGAAACTAAGCAACCAAACACCTTTGAATGGGTTCATCGTTTAGAGGATGGTCATAAAGATAGTGGTTTCAGTATTTTGTCTATGGAAGCCCATGAGGATAATCGTGATGGATTTGCTATCCGCTGGATTGGTAAACGACTAGAGGCACGACCAGAAAATCATAAATTCTTACTTGTCTTCTCTGACGGAGAGCCTTCTGCTTTTGGTTATGCACAAAACGGCATTATGGACACTGCAGAGGCTGTACTGGAGGTTGAACGAAAAAAGATATCCATTCTTCATCTTTTCCTAAATGATGAGGAAGCCACTGAAGAACAGATAGAGCTTTTTCATCTGATATTTGGTAAAAAAACTGCTACTGCTGCATCTTTGGGAAAGTTCTCAGATGAAACTTTACGGTTGCTACGGAAAATGCTTCATCATATCGTTAAAAGCTGATTAGTGAAAACAAAACTATAGCGTTGTGTTTTTTTGTGTGGTTTTGAGGAGAAAGTGGAGAGAGGCTTTAATGTTAATTGTGTAATTGAATAGGAACTACTAGCTTTTTCTATAAACATATAATATAAAAGGCATCGCCAATAAAAGCAATGCCTTTTTATATTATGGTTGTACGGATCTGTTTTTAGATTGGTCAGCGATGAGAAGTAGACGTTGTTTCAGTTCTTCTTCCATACGGCTAATTTCTATTTCTGCTGCTTTACGTTTTACTCTTCCATCGGCTTGGATACGCATTGTTTCCTCGATTGTTTGAAGAAGATTTTCCTGTGTTTTCTTCAATGTGTCGATTTCTACGATGCCACGTTCATTTTCTTTAGCAGTTTCAATACTATTTACTTTTAACATTTCTGAGTTTTTCAAGAGTAGATCATTTGTTGTTTTCGTTACCTGTCTTTGGGCCGCTACTGCTTTTTGCTGACGATTTAATGTAAGAGCGATAGCAATTTGGTTCTTCCACAATGGAATAGATGTCATAATTGACGATTGAATTTTTTCAGCTAACGTTTGGTTGGTTTGCTGAATCATTCGGATTTGCGGAGCGCTTTGGATGGTAATTTGACGTGAAAGTTGCAAATCATATACTCTTTTTTCTAAGCGGTCTACAAACTGTGCCATGTCATTAACTTCTTGATATGCCATTTGATCGTTAGACATTTCCGCTTTTCTTCTTAATTCTGGTATTGTTACATTTACAATTTCATCTCTTTTAAGCTCAGCTGCAGCAATATACACATTTAAAGCCTGGAAATATGTTTTGTTTTGATCGTAAAGTTTATCTAGCATTTGAACATCTTCCACTAGTCCACGTTTGGAATGCTCTAATTGTATGCCTATTCTGTCAATCTGAGTGCTTAGCTTTTGGTATTTCGTCATCATTTCTTGCACAGAACGGTTGACACGATTAAAGAGTTTTCGGATACCTGATTTCTTTTCTGTGGAAAGCTCCTCGGGATTCAGCTCAGATAACTTTTTCATTAAATCGCCTAAAATATCACCAACGGGCCCAATATCTTTTTTCTGAACATGATCTAACATTTGGTGGGAAAAGCGAGTAAGCTCTGTTTGAGCATTGGCACCATATGTTAGTATTGCCTCATAGTTTCCAGCTGGTATTTGATCAGCTAATTGTTGAGCTTTATGTTTTTCTTCTTCCGATAAACGATCTATTAATTTCGTTGGTAATGCATCTTTTGTTTGTTCGGAAACTGCTTGAGGTTTAGCTTCATTTAGAGCAAATGGGTTATTTAGAAGTTCGTCCATTAAAAAATCATCTGTTTTATTTGAGGTATTTTCGCTCATCTTTTGTCTCTCCTTTTAAATATAAAGGTTTAGCTTTTTTAGATACTGATAATTTAGCAAAGTCTAATTCCATTCTCAAATGCTCCATGTCGCTTGCTAGAACATTTTTTAAGTCATCTTCCATTACAGTATTGATGGATTCTAAAGTCTCTCGTGTATCTTCTAGAGCTAGCTTCATTTCTCTGTTTTTAGAAGGTTGAGAAACTAAGAAAGTATACTTAGAAGTAAGTTCTACAGCTGAATCTAGATGAGCGTAGAAGAAGTTTTCTGCTTGGTAAAATTTTTTAGGGTTTGCTTTAACCAATGCAATAATTCGTTTGGCTAATCTATTTAGTTCAAAAAGCTGTTTAAAGGAACTTATAGATCGCACTTTCAAATAATGACTATTAAGAGTACGGACCTTTGCATTAGCTTCCTTGATTTGATTTCGAATGTGGAAATATTCAGATGCTGTTAAATCATATTTCTTCATAATGGATTTTTGTTGTATTTTTTTAATCGTAAAGTTAGAGGCTGCATAAACGATAACAGCTAGTCCGGAACTTCCTAAAAATCCAAAATCGAGAGGAAAAAAGAATGTAAACCATGATGCAATCATGATTGGAATATTTATAAAATGACGAATGACGGTTTGAACTGCTTCTGTCATAGTCAAGACCTCCTTATATATACACTACATTATACGAATGAGAGAAAAGAAGGTTTCATTTTGCAAAAATAAACAATATGGGAAGAGCCTTTATAAGCTTCCCCAATTTCTCCATTTTGTTTGTAGTTGTTAATTATAACTTAACCCAAAGAGAGAAGATTTTCAATTTAAACAGTTCAAGTAAGTCGTAACAGTAGACAAAATAATTTAGAGCAGTAAAATATGAATTATTATAAAGTATTAGAGGCGATATATTATGTATGAGGTAATTTATATGAAAGCAGATTATGAACCATGGTGGGCTTTCGAAGGATGGGAAGATCATATTTTAGAAAGAGTTTCATTTGAAAAGGAAGAAGATGCACGATTGTATCTTGATAACAGGCTAACAGAATTTCGTAGAAAATTTCCAAAAGAAGAATCTAGAGAGGATAAATTCTGGGCTTTTTGGTCTGTTAAGGAGCAATGCTATTGTGAGTCCTGTGAGGATGATTTACAAATATTTCATGGTATCATCTGGAAAACTATCGAATAAACGATTTAGAATAATGTAAAAATTTGTTGACTAAATTTATCCAACTGCTATAATTTAGATAACAATTAAAATGATAAACTGTATTAGCAATTCACATATCCCATGTAGTGATCGATGATGTGATGTCGGTACTTCATGGAATATGTGAATTTTTAGATTTACATATTGTTAATTTTATTTTTGGAGGTAATAACATGAAACAAGGTACTGTAAAATGGTTTAACGCAGAAAAAGGATTTGGATTCATCGAAGTTGAAGGAGAAAATGACGTATTCGTACACTTCTCTGCTATTCAAGGTGAAGGCTTCAAATCACTTGAAGAGGGACAAAGTGTAGAATTTGAAGTAGTAGAAGGAAATCGCGGACCTCAAGCTGCAAATGTTACAAAACTATAAGTTAGAAAGCCCATCATTTAGATGGGCTATTTTTTTTTGTCTCAAAATAAAAAATGTTTATGAAAACACTATCCGCATAGTGTTTAACTTTAAAACTATATGGGTAAATAAGACGAGTGTTCAAATTATCATTAAAATATCTAGGGGGAAGCAACTTGGAAAAGCTATTTTTAGACGAAAGAATTATAGAGTACTTTAAAGAGAACAAGAATCGTGTTCAAGAAAATCTTCTTTCTGAAGCTGTAAATGTCCGTGACAAGATTAATGACATTTTAAGAGTTGGAGATATTGATTTAATTAATAATGCACATAGTCTTATTAAGAATATTATCGAAGGTAATGATGAGGAGTTAGACTTATTTGCTAAGCAAGAAGGAATCGCTTGGGCAACTCATTCCTTAACTTTAGCCTTCAAACTTGAATGGGTGCAGGCTATCCGTAGAACAGTCTGGGCCTTTATAAAAGAAATGAATGATCTTGAAGACTATTGGAATATGGAAGATTTCTTTGAAATAGAAAAACTGCTAAATAATAGAATTGATAATTTCTTAAACGCATTTTTCATAAATTATTCTACTTATAAAGATGCATTGATACTCTCTCAAAGAAAGGTTGTCGAAAATCTTTCAGTACCAATTATACCAATTACACCTTCTATCTGTATTTTACCTTTAATTGGTTCAGTTGATACATATCGAACAGCAATTTTAGAAGAGAAAGTATTGACAGAGATAGGAAGACTACGAATACAAACTTTAATTATAGATTTATCTGGAATTGCTGAAATGGAAAATGACGTAATAGAGCATCTTATGAAAACTTTATATGGAACTGCCATGATGGGGTGTCAAACAATAATTACCGGCTTAAGACCAGAGGTTGTTCGTCAAATGATCCGATTAGGAATGATGTTTGATAAAGATACAAAAACCTATGGCACATTACAACAAGCTTTAAATGAGTATTTAAATATAGGTGAAATAACATTAAAATAAGTTTATCTCATAAACAGAACATGCATGGAACAGGGATATTTAATGGCTTATCATTCATCCTATACTTTGTTACAGGTGCCTGGCACCTGTAACAAAGTACGCAAGCTGTAGTGGAAATCAATTATTTCATTTAAGTAGTACTATATATGTTTCATTTACCTAAATATTTGGTATAGTGATAAAAAGAAGGGGGAGTTTTGTATGGACTTAGAGTTAAAAAAGGAATTGCCTTCCTATGATGAACAACAAGATTTTTATACGAAATTACGCGCTAAAATAACAAATTACGTTGATTCAAAATCAAATAAGATGGGAAAGTTTACTCCGTATCTTTTGTTTGCTCCTGATTTTTTTCATTTACTTATTAAATCAATGTTGGATGACCGCATTGACTCGAAAAGTAAAACACTTATAGGGAGTGGTATTCTTTACTTTATTACTCCAATCGATATCTTACCAGAGGGCCTAGTGGGACCTGGTGGTTTCATCGATGATATTATAGTTGCAGCATTTATCGTAAATATGCTATTAAATAAATTTTCACCTGAAATTGTAGAAGAGCATTGGGCTGGAGAAGACAAACTTTTAAACACGTTGAAAAAGGTATCGGAAACTAGCGATACTGTTTTAGGAAAATTACCGGCTCGTTCATTGCTTGGCCGATTTATCAAAACTTCAAAAAAAGCATGAGACAATAGTTGTCTCATGCTTTTTTAAAAATTGATAATAGTAACTATTTTTGTTTGAGGTGGTAATAGTGAAATATTTTGAAGAAGCAAAAGCTATTTGGAAAAAATATGTTCCGCCGAATGGACAATCGGAAACCGTAGAAGGAGAATTAATTAGAGCTATTGAGAAGTTAAGATATGAGGCACAGAATAATGGCAATGCGAATTGGGATGTTGGATTTGTTCGATTCTGTGATTATATATGGGATTCTCTAAATGATGATGTTGTTTTTAAGCATGATGAGTTAAAAGAAATCAAAAATGATGTAGACGAGTTGCGAAATTCAGTTGTACCTGTTTTTGATGACGAATTGTATGATCGTATTATAGATCGTGTAATCTAGTGGGGTCTGGCACATAATGGACCAATTAAAAGAGAACGAGATCCTCTGCAATATAGAATAGATGAGAAAAGGGTATCCGTGAATTATCACGAATACCCTTTTTTAAGATAAGAAAATGTAGATTTTATCTAGCACTGCGCTTTTCTATATTATAATTTTTGAGCTTCTTTCCATTCCAAAAATTCATCGTATGTCAGCTGCTTATCTAAGATAGAGCCGTCCTTGCGGATTTCGATTACACGATTTGCAATCGTTTGAATGAACTGATGGTCATGAGAGGTGAAGATCATAGCACCTTTAAACGCGATTAAGCCATTGTTTAGGGCTTGGATTGATTCTAAGTCTAAGTGGTTGGTAGGCTCATCTAATAACAAAACATTACTTTCAGAAAGCATCATTTTGGATAGCATACAACGAACTTTTTCTCCTCCAGATAGTACGGAAGGCTTTTTCTTTACTTCTTCACCAGAGAATAGCATACGTCCTAGGAATCCACGTAAGAATGTCTCACTTTCATCATCTGGTGAATATTGGCGAAGCCAATCAACTAGAGACGTTTCTGAACCGTTAAAGTATTTTGCGTTATCAAGAGGGAAATAAGCACGAGATGTAGTAACGCCCCATCTGATAGATCCTTCTTGTGGCTCTTCCTCTTCAGCTAGAAGACGAAGTAGAGCAGACTTAGCGAGCTCATCACCTAACAAAATAATTTTGTCGTCCTTATTCAAAGTGAAATTCATGCCAGAGAATAGTTTTTCGTTCTCTAATGAGTAACCAAGATCTTGAACTTGTAAAACGTCATTTCCAATTTCACGTTTCATAGCGAAGTTAACATATGGATACTTACGAGAAGATGGTCTAATATCATCTAACTCGATTTTATCTAACATTTTTTTACGTGAAGTTGCTTGCTTAGATTTAGATGCGTTAGCACTAAAGCGAGCAATGAAGGCTTGTAATTCTTTAATTTTTTCTTCTTTTTTACTGTTTTGATCTTGTGCCATTTTAGTTGCAAGCTGACTCGATTCATACCAGAAGTCATAGTTTCCAACATAAACTTGAATTTTACTAAAGTCTAAGTCTGCAATATGTGTACAAACCTTGTTTAAAAAGTGACGGTCATGCGAAACTACGATAACAGTATTTTCAAAGTTGATCAAGAAATCTTCTAGCCATTGAATTGCTTTTATATCTAAATGGTTGGTAGGCTCATCTAGTAAAAGTACGTCTGGTTTACCAAACAATGCTTGTGCTAAAAGGACCTTCACTTTTTCTGAACCTGTTAATTCAGACATTTTCTTTTGGTGCATACTATCTGGAATTCCTAAACCTTGTAGAAGGATTGCTGCTTCTGATTCAGCTTCCCAACCGTTTAGATCGGCGAATTCGCCTTCTAGCTCGGCTGCACGCATACCATCTTCATCAGAAAAGTCTTCTTTCATATAAATTGCATTTTTTTCATTCATTACTTCATATAAACGCTTATGACCCATAATAACTGTTTCTAACACATTATATTCTTCATACTCAAAGTGATTTTGCTTCAAAATCGCTAAGCGCTCATCTGGATTCATAATCACATTACCTTCTTGTGGCTCAATTTCACCTGACAAGATTTTGATAAATGTAGACTTACCAGCTCCGTTTGCACCGATTAACCCATAGCAGTTACCTGGTGTAAACTTTATATTTACATCTTCGAATAATTTACGATCGCCAAATCGAAGACTTACATTACTTACTGCAATCATACTATACCTCCTAAAATTCACAATGCTCTTATTATAGCATGTAGTTTAAACAAAAGCTATCAAACGTTGATATGTTGGGGTTTAGAGCTGAATTAATTAATGGAGTGCCCCAATTTTGGCCCTACTTAATTGTAAAATATTTCTGAAACAAACTTACTGATTATTGTTCAAATTACAAATAGAATAAAAAAAATTGACTTAAACTTGTAATTTGAACCCAAAATGGCGATAAAGCTGAACGTAATAAATAAAAATGACTATTTTATTTTTTCCTGAAATTTCAAGTTGTAAAAACAAACAAATGTTCTTATAATAAATAAAAAGGAGGGAACAAATGTGCGTATTTCAATTTTGAATTCAATGAAAACAAATCAAGTATTTGAAATGATTTATATGAAAAACAACGGTGAAATCAGCAAGAGGAGAGTAAAAGTATTGAGTGCTTCAAAGGAAACATTCCAAGCCTACTGCTTTTTAAGGGGTACTAAAAGGATTTTTAAAATTAACAACGTATTAGCATTTGTCCCTGTCATTCATAAAGAAAGGACGGTTATTTAACAAAATTACTTGTTGTAGGAAGCTGTCTGAAGAACAATATACTTATTCATTCAAAGAAAATCAAAAAGCGGATGGCTTTAGATATTCTCTAGCTAGCTAATTAATAGTCAATTAAACATTTAAAAAAGAAAGGCTAATCATTTTTATTGAACCTTATTTATTACATTAAAGGAGAGTTTGACTTATGGGTTTTCATGATGCCTTTTTCGAAGAAGCAAAGAAATCAAAATATAATATTGATCCACGAAGAAATATTAAGTGGGGAACTTCAATGATGCTTCCAGAGCATGTGGCATTGCTACGTGATTATTACGAGGAAGTAAAAAGAGAGCCGAAACCAGAGTTAACAGAATATGATTACGTGACACTATCAGAGAATCTGAATATAGCTTATACATCCAAAAGTGATACAAAAATTAAAAGATGGAAAAATGGTCAATTTGTTTATAATAGGGGAATTATAGAGGAAGTTGACTTAAAGCACAGGGTGATCCAGCTACAGGACCCATTTTATTTATTATCGATAAAAATAGACGAAATAGTAGATGTTACGATTATGGATTAAACTAAATGAATTTAAGAAGAATAAGTAAATAGAAGGAGAGGGTGTTGAGAAATAAATAGATAAGAAAACTAACAGTAGAATATTGCTAAAATAAAATAGAATTTTCTACCGAGTAATTTTTATCTTCTAACTTTGTTTAATAAATAAACTCTCCTCCTACAGTCCATCAACAATAACTTTAGGCTACAAGTTTTAAACCTACTGCAGCCCCTAAAACCATGCTTATAAAAACAATTCTTTTCCAATCTGAGGATTCTCCGTATAAAACCATACCCAAAATTGCTCCACCAGAAGCACCAATTCCTGTCCAAATAGCATAAGCTGTACCCATAGGAAGTGTTTTCATTGAATAAGCAAGAAGTATAAAGCTTGCTCCAAACCCTAAAATTAATATCACAAGCGTTTGCCAATTTCGATCTTTATGCAACTTACTTATCATTGCAACACCAAACATTTCACACAATCCTGCTAAGATTAAAGAAATCCAGGCCATTAGGATTCATTCCCTTCTTGAACTTTGTCGGGTGTAACTAGTTTCAAGCCAATTACTCCTGCTAACAAAAATAATATCAAAAGTACTTTTTCTACTTGGAACGGTTCGCCAAAAAATAGTATTTCAGAGAAGACAGTTCCTGCCGTACCTAAACCAACAAAAACTGCATATACAGTTCCTACTGGAAGTCTACGTCCAGACATGATCATTAAATAAAAGCTGATAAAAATAGCAATGACGGTTCCAGCCCATGTCCAAAAGTCATCCGCATGTTTTAAACCAATAACCCAAAAAATCTCAAAGATAGCAGCAACAAATACCTTAATCCAGTCTTTATTCATCTAAAAGCACCTCCAAATTTATTATTACCAAAAATAAAAAAGCCTAGAAGATAACTGTTTAACAGTTTCTCCCAGGCTTTTATCCTTCCGTGACACAGCAAAGCTGTGAGTTTTCTCTCGGTCCAGACTAACGTAACTGTTACGGAACCCTAGAAAACATTTAAAGTATATAATTACTTTGTATTATACACATTTTAATACTAAAATCAATATTATGTTGAAAAAATTTTAATCCCTTAAGCATAAGCTCAGTCTGTAGTTAGCTTTGAGTTTTATTCCAATGCTTGCCGAGGAATTCATCTCTTCCGGATTGTGCACGATCTTCTTTATAGTGATCAGGACTTTTTTTATAAAAGTCTTGGTGATAATCCTCAGCAATATAAAAGACCTTGGCATCTCTTATTGTGGTAACGATTGGCTTAGAAAATTTACCGCTTTCTGCTAGCTGCTGTTTCGATTTTTCTGCTAGCTCTCGTTGGTTCTCATTATAAACAAATATAGCAGTACTATAGCTTTCTCCACGGTCCTGGAATTGCCCTCCAGCGTCTGTGGGATCAATTTGCTGCCAATAAATTTCTAATAGCTTTTCATAGGAAAAGATAGATGAATCATATTGTATTTCTACTACCTCTAAGTGCCCAGAATCACCTTTTTTTACCTGTTCATACGTAGGGTTTTCAATATGCCCACCCATATAACCTGAGGTTACTTTATGTATTCCGTTCCATGTATCAAATGGTTTTACCATGCACCAAAAACAGCCTCCGGCAAACGTAGCTTTTTCTATCATTTTTATATACCTCCTAATATAGTAAAATGATTTTACCATTACTTTTGAAGTTGTACAAAATTCTGAAACCAAGTTTATGAAAATACGTTATTATAAGAGTAGGCTACTAATGGCATTTAAGTGCCTTTTCATATAGCTGAGGAACTTAAGGGGAGATTTATAATGGATGAAGAACAAGTAAAAGAAAGAAGATACAAACCGAAGAAGAAGCTACGAAAAGGTAGAGTGATATTAACTATACTTGTCGTATTTGTATTAGTTATAGGTACTTATTCATTTTTACAATATAGAGCAGGATATAATTTAGCGAAGGAAACAAAAGTTCATCAAGAAATCGACTTCGAGGGTGACTCTTGGTCTAAAGGCGAGCGAGAAAATATTTTAGTCCTTGGTGCCGATTCAGGAGCAGGAGGGAAAGAAAAATCCAGAACTGACACGATGATGGTTATTTCCTGGGATAAGAAAAGTAATGATGTGAAAATTATCTCGTTCATGCGAGACATCTATGCAGATATTCCAAACTATCAATCATATAAGTTAAATACTGCATACTATTTGGGCGGTGTCCCGACTCTTCAGGCAACATTGAAGAATATGTTTGATATCCCGATACATCATTATGCCCTTATCGATTTTAGGAGCTTTGAGTCACTAGTTGATATTCTTGCGCCCGAAGGGATAAAAATGGATGTGGAAAAAGATATGTCCGAAAAAATTGGTGTGTCCTTAACTAAAGGGGAGCAACAATTAGATGGGAAGGAATTACTAGGTTATGCAAGATTCCGTGCAGATAATGAAGGCGATTTTGGGAGGGTTGCCCGACAACAAAAAGTGATGGAAGCTTTAAAGGATGAAGTGCTATCTATAGATAATATTTCTAATGTTCCTCAATTCTTAGGTGCAGCAGAGGGATATATCCAAACAGATTATTCAAGAAAAGATAAAGCTATTCGAGTGATGGATGCAATCGTTAGTGGAAAATTAGAAATAGACAAAATGACGATTCCTGTAGAAGGGAGTTATTCTTTTAAGAGCTATAAACATGCTGGTTCTGTAATTGTCATTGATAAAGAGCAAAATAGGAAAGCAATAGAAGATTTTTTATCAAGTTAGTAGCTTCTACATTTGATATTGAATCTTTACACTCGTAAAATAAGGGTATAGGAAAGGATGTTTGGTAAAAGTGGAACCAGAAAAGCCTTCTTTTTTCTCAACGAGATACATAAAGTTTTTAGGTGGGCGTAATACTATATTCACCCTTATATTGCTGTTGATGATTGGGTTAATCATTATGATTTATGATGAAATTTCCTTTATTTTTGTCCCGCTCACAGTTTTTTTGGGGAATGTTATACTACCAATCATTTTAGCGGTCATTGTTTATTATTTACTTAGACCGATATTGCGAATGCTAGAAAAAATTAAAGTTAAAAGAGTGCTCGGAATACTCCTGATCTTTTTAGCTTTAGTAGGAATTGTTACCTTATTGGTATTTCTTGTGTTTCCCTTTTTAAAAGCTCAATTTTTTAGATTGGCAGAAGAGCTCCCAGGTTATTTTATAGAAGTATTGAGTCAATTAGATTCATTTTTGAGAACAAATACTTTTATTAGCTCTTATTATTTACAAATAGAGAATGATGTTGCTAATCTGTTATATGATTTACCAAAGGAACTAGGAGTATTCTTCCAAAATACCTTCACTGGTATAGCAACTGGTATTTCATCTTTTATCGGTATACTTACTAGCTTCATATTAGCAATTGTCACTGTGCCTTTTATCTTATTTTACCTTTTAAAGGATGGAGAAAAGCTTCCTGCATATATTCTTAAAATATTTCCACCTCGTATGAGAGAGGATTTAAAATCGGTATTTACTAGCATAGACAAGCAAATAAGCTCTTACATCCAAGGTCAGATACTTGTTTCCATGTGCATAGGAATAATGATTTTTATTGGTTTCACCATTATTGGAATGGATTATGCATTATTGTTAGGCGTATTGGCTATGGTAACAAGTGTTGTCCCTTATCTAGGGCCAGTTATAGCTATTACTCCAGCAGCTATTATTGCTTTAGTCACATCGCCATTTATGTTGATTAAGCTCGCTGTTGTATGGACGGTTGTTCAACTGATCGAAGGGAAATTTATATCCCCACAAATTATGGGTAAATCACTACATGTGCATCCAATTACTATTATTTTTGTATTAATTACTTCTGGTGCATTATTCGGAGTTCCTGGAGTTATATTAGGTATTCCGGGGTATGCCATTTTAAAAGTTATAGTTTCCCATTTTTACACATTGTTTAAAAAGAGGTACAATAAATTTGAACCGGTTGTAGAAAAACATTATGAGTACACAAATAACAAGGTGGAATGAGAGTAATGGCCAAAAAATTTAACTCCAGTATAGAAGTAAAATCAATAAAAATTGATACAATTGTGGATCACCCTTATATCGAACACGGTATAAATCTTTCAGGAACTATCTATATTGATGGCGTACATGACTATGAGCAAATTGAAAATATTAAATTAGAAGTCTTTAAAGTGATTAATGGTAAAGTACCAAAGGTTGTTTCCAAGCATTCTATTGAACTGGTTGGTACTGTCGCATCTAAGGATATGCAAATGATTCCTTTTGAAATAATGCCAGATGAAAGATGGCTTCCAGACGGTGAAGAAGAAATGACTACACTTATCTTAAGAACGACCGTCTTATTTGAAAATGGTTCCGAATACAATGACGAAGATGAAATACATTTTGATATTGAGGAATAAAAAGCAAAGAATCCCAGCATTTATTGCTGGTTTTTTTGTGGATAAAATTCTATTTGAAGACCACTCTATGTGAAAAGAGACTGCAAATTATTGCTTACAAGTGATAATTGCATCATAAAGGAGCAGCCGATGAAAAAGTTAATTGTTTTGTTAATATTAGTTTTGTTGCCTTTAACTGCTTGTGGAGAAGATCGTACTTCAAATGATGTCCCACCGCCAGAAACGATCGATAATACAAGAGATAGTATTACCCCGGAATCAGGGAATGAAGAAGTTAATAAAGAGAATGATGAAGGAATGCCAAACACGAACGAGCTTAACGATCCTGGCTTAGAGGGCTTAAAAGGTGACGAATAAAAATTCACATTGTAGGAAATAGTGGAATATGTTAAAATAGTCTTACATTAATGATCGGAGGTGAAGAAGGAATGAAAAACGCTGTGAATGCACATGGATTTATTTTGGGATTTTTATCCATATCCTGTGCGATTACTCATGGATTTGCTAAGAACGGGACCAGTCTGTCCTTTTTTAAACAATTACATGAAATTCACAGCTGATAAGCCATTCTTTCTGAACCACATTTAGGAGACTGCCCGCTTATGGAGCAGTCTTTTTGTATGCAGAAAAATGCTTCCAGCTATATTTTGGAGAGGAAGCGAATTATAATGATATGTAAAATACAGGAAATTAGTAAAATGCTTGGTGGAAACACAATATTTGAGGATTTAACCTTGGATGTAAGGTCTGGAGACAAATTAGGGATAGTTGGTAGAAATGGAAGCGGTAAAACAACTCTTTTTAAAATGATTGCAGGTATAGAAAAACCAGATCAAGGTACGATAACCTTCAAAAAGGGGACAAAAATAGGTTATCTTGCTCAAATCCCCACTTTTGAAAACCATATTACAGGGAAAGATCTGCTATATGATGCTTTTGAAGATATAAGGCTACTTCAGCAAAAGATGAGCGAACTAGAACATGAGCTTGCAGTAGCTGATTCTGAGATATTAGAAAAGCTCTTAAAACAGTATGGGGATATTCAGGAAAAATTCACTTTACAGGGTGGATACGGTATTGACTCGGAAATTGATAAAGTAATTCAAGGGTTACAGCTAAGTGGCTTTGTCAATCAGACTTTTTCAAGTTTAAGTGGGGGTGAGCAAACAAAAATAATGCTTGGACAGCTTCTTCTAACCAGTCCACAGTTATTACTTTTGGATGAGCCGACCAATCATTTGGATTTGTATGCTATAGAGTGGCTGGAGGAATATTTGGTTAACTATTCAGGCACTGTAGTTTTAATTTCGCACGACCGATATTTCCTAGATAAGGTTGTCACTAATGTTGCCGATCTTGAGGACGGGATGTTAACACTTTATCATGGTAATTATTCTTCGTTTTTAATAGAGAAGGAAGAAAAGCTCACTCGTGAATTCCAGCAATATGAGGAACAACAAAAAAAGATAAAAAAAATGAAAGAAGCCATTAAGAGATTAAAAATTTGGGCTAACCAGGCTGTTCCTCCAAATGCAGGACTTCATCGACAAGCAAGAAATATGGAACGAGCTCTAGAACGCATGGAAAAGGTTCGCAAGCCTTTGATAGATCCTAAAAAAATGAACCTGACATTTGACGCAGCACCTAGAAGTGGAAAAGAAGTAGTAATAATGGAGAGCGTCTCCAAATGCTTTGGAGATAAAAAGATTTTAAATGACACAGATATGCATGTTTATTGGAAAGATCGACTTGCTATAGTGGGAAGAAATGGAACGGGTAAAACAACCATATTAAATATTCTCAGAGGGGAAGAAACAATTGATATAGGGGAAGCTCGATTTGGAAGTAATGTAAGACTTGGCTACCTTTCTCAACATTTTGAAATAGGAGATCCAAAAGCTCGATTGATAGATATTTTCAGAGGTGAAGTGAACGTTAGTGAAGGAGAAGCGCGCCACATTTTAGCGAAGTTTATGTTCTACGGACCCGATGTTTTCAAAAGAATTGCTGATTTAAGCGGTGGAGAAAGAATGCGTCTTCGTCTAGCACAGTTAATGCATCAAGACATCAATTGTTTAATATTAGATGAACCAACTAACCATCTGGACATTGATTCTTGTGAGGTGTTAGAAGAAGCACTCGATGATTTTAGTGGAACAATTATTGCTGTTTCCCATGATAGATATTTCTTAAATAAACTATTTTCAAGAACTGTTTGGCTAGAGAATGGCAAGCTTACAACTTATGAAGGACCGTTTGAATGGGCAAGAGAAAAATGGGTTGAATTTATCTCTAAACAAAATTCGGAGAAAGAAATAAAGGAGCAGCTGCCCATAAAAAAATCACCAACCACTAAACAAGAAAATAAGGTTCCACTAGAACACCAAATAAATGAGTTAGAGAAGATAATAAGTGACTTAGAAAATCAGATTAACGTAGAGGCAGACTGGTCAATCTATGAGTCATTAAGCTTGAAGAAATTACACGCAGAAGAGCAGTTGGAACAATTAATGGAGAAGTGGTTAGAACTATGAGATTAATAGGCTATTCTTGAAAATGGGTTGATATAAATAAGAGACCATGCTAATATTATTTATTGACAAATAATTATAACAATTAAATATTCTTATCAAGAGAAGCGAAGGGATTAGGCCCGTTGAAGCTTCAGCAACCTCTGTTATACAGAAAGGTGCTAACTCCTACAAGACATTATCTTGGAAGATAAGAGCTAAAGAGCAAATTTTTGCCCCTCTTTTCTTACATGGAAAGAGGGGCATTTTTGTTTGAAAAAAAGTATCTGGTTTTTGGTTGTCTAGCTCAGAGTTTACCCACAAGGTTCAAGTAAAATCTGAATTGCTTTGTAATTGTACCTATGTTTTCACTGTACAAACGTTAGTTCTAGTGCTTTTCTATAAGGAGGAAATAAATTGCCTATTAATATTCCAAAACAATTACCGGCAACAAAATTATTAAAAGAAGAGAAAATCTTTGTAATGGATCAAGAAAGAGCATATACACAAGATATTCGTCCACTCAACATCGTTATTTTCAATCTAATGCCTGAAAAAGAAAAAACAGAGCTACAGTTATTAAGACTTTTAGGTAATACACCATTACAAGTAAATATAACATTTATGAATACAGCAACATACGAATCTAAAAATGCTAGTAAAACTCATCTAAATACATTTTATTCGACATTTGATGAAATTAAGGAAAAAAAGTATGATGGCATGATTATTACTGGTGCTCCAATTGAGCAACTTCCATTCGAAGAGGTAGATTACTGGAGAGAGATGAAGGAAATCATGGAATGGTCTAAATTGAATGTGACCTCAACGTTACACATTTGCTGGGGTGCCCAAGCAGCTCTTTATTATCATTATGGAATTGATAAATTTCCTCTTACTCAAAAGTGTTCAGGAGTGTTTAGACACATTTTAACTAATCAGGTGGAGGATCTAGTAAGAGGATTTAATGACAAATTTAATGCCCCAGTATCCCGTTATACATCTGTTTCAAGGGAAGAAATTGAAAGGAATGAACACTTAACCATCCTTGCCAATTCTGAGGAAGCTGGAGTATTTCTTGTGAAATCGAATGACAACAAATTTGTGATGGTGACTGGTCACTTAGAGTATGATGCATATACTTTGGCAGAGGAATATAATAGAGATCTCAACAAAGGAATAGAGGTTGAGATGCCTAAATACTATTTCCCAAATAATGATCCTTCTAGTCAACCATTGAATACATGGAAAGCCCATACGCACCTGTTATTTTCAAACTGGTTAAATTACTATGTATACCAAGCTACTCCTTATGATTGGGAATAAAATGTTCTATTGAACAGTCAGAAAGAAAGTAATATTTGTCTTGTATATTGAACTCCTGTTTAAATAAACAGGAGTTTTTCTTATTTTTAGTTTTATTTATTCAGATATTAGGGAAAACAAAAGAGAAGAGACATTGTATTATACAAAGAAACATATTTTTAATGGTATTGATTTACACTTTATTGGAAGCGAGGTTAAGTCTATGAGTTTGACACCAAAACAAAGAATCGAGTTACATGGGTTTAATAATCTAACGAAAACATTAAGCTTTAATATGTATGATATCTGTTATACGAGAACCAAGGAAGAAAGGGAAAAATATATAGAATATATTGATGAGCAATATAACGCTGAACGCTTAACTAATATACTAACCAAAGTATCCGAAATTATAGAAGCGAATATATTAAATATTGCACAGCAGGATTACGAGCCGCAGGGTGCAAGTGTAACCATTTTAGTATCGGAAGGACCTGTCGATCAAACACCGATAGAATCATTTAAGCAATCTCCGGGGCCAATACCAGAAACTGTACTTGGTCACCTAGATAAAAGCCATATTACTGTTCATACTTATCCGGAATATCACCCGGATGAAGGAATCAGTACTTTTAGAGCAGATATAGATATTTCTACTTGCGGAGAAATTTCTCCATTAAAAGCACTAAATTATTTGATTCATTCCTTTGAAACTGACGTGATGGTCATGGATTATCGAGTGAGAGGGTTCACGAGAGATGTGAAAGGCCATAAATTATTCATAGATCACGATATTAATTCCATTCAAAATTATATCCCAGATGCTTTGCAGGAATTTTACCATATGATCGATGTTAACGTTTATCAGGAAAATATTTTTCATACTAAATGTAAGCTAAAGCAGTTTGACTTGAATAATTACCTATTTGGCTACAACGAAGATGAACTTTCAGAAGAAGAAAAAATATTGATAACGAAAAAGCTAAAAACAGAAATGGACGAAATCTTTTACGCAAAAAACATGACTCGATCAGATTAAATTGAAAAAAGCTCTGAGTAAATCACTCAGAGCTTTTCATTTGTGTGAAGAATGGACTTTATGACCGGATAGAAAAATTTATGACCGGATAGACCAGGTTAATGACCGGATAAAAAAATTTATGACCGGAAAGAAATTTTATAGCCGAATAAACCAGTTGTAAGACAATAGTCATAAAAAAGGTTGATTTATCATTTAATGTTCAGTGAACTACTTAGACGACTCTTACTTCATGAAATAATATGGCTGAAAATTAATATTCAGAAATATTCGAAACATTATAACCCTTTCTCCGTAAATGTTAGAAAGGGGATGAAAAGATGGACTTTTTAATAAACTTCATAATTATTACTTTGTTTATTAGCCCAATTATTGCACTCATTCACGAAGCTGGACACGCATTTTTTTTGAAAATATTTGGTGCGAAAGTAAGTGAGTTCTCTATAGGGAATGGTAATACACTTTTACAGATAAATAATTTTCTCATAAAAAAAGTTTACTTCTTTGGAGGAAGAGTTTTTTCAGAAAACCATGAGAAATTAAGTAAAAGCCAAAAAACATTTTATTACTTAGGGGGAGTTTTCTTTAACTTTATTTCTGCTATAGTACTTCACTTATTAACTGGTTATGAATTCCTAGTTTTTAGAAACTATTTGGATAGTTTTATTTTTGTATCGTATCTAACTGTTTTAATCAATCTAATTCCACTTAATACAATAATAGGTGCTACGGACGGTAAACAATTAATAGAACTATATAAGAATTAGTTAGAAGTTAATAGTAAAAACATATTGGAATAGACAGGATATTTCTGGAATGATAAACTTTAATGACCATACAATATTGGACGGCAAAGTGTAATGCTACCTTTATTTTGGATAAATTTTAATGGGAGTAGCTGCCAATAACATATACCTATTTTTAAATTTGTTTTTGTCTATAAAATGACGTACAAAATTATGATAGGAGTGTAATAATGATTGAATTAGACACAGAAAGATTAATATTAATTCCACTGACTGCAGAAAATCTAAGATTACTAATTGATAATCCAAAGAAAATGGAACAGAGTTTATCTATCAATGAATCAAATAGATTTCTTAGTTCGGATCTTAAACAAGCTATGGAAATTAGACTTTCAAAACTGTTAAGTGATGAAGAAAATTATATTTGGTATACCAATTGGTTAATCGTTTCGAAAGATCAAAACTGTAGTGTTGGTGGAGTAATGTTAAAAGGTCTTCCGAATGAAAATGGTGAAGTAGTAATAGGGTACTATACTCTTCCAGAATATCAAGGGAACGGCTATATGACGGAAACTATTAATAACATGAAAAACTGGTTGCTAAATCAGGCCGATGTTATGTATGTTATTGCTGATACGGATAAAGACAATATTCCATCGCATAGAGTTTTAGAAAAATGTGGGGCGAAAATTTATAAAGAAACAGATGAATTATATTTTTGGAGATTTGTTTAAAATAAATTAACGTAGAATGAAACGAGGCATCATTTGGCAATGGTGCCTCGTTTTTTTGAATTATTACCAAGGTCTATAGCATTAATAGTTGTTCCCAACATTCTAGTTCTATTATAGGTGCATAAGTAAATATGAAATTTTGAAAAGTAGAAGTATAACTGAGATTGTGATTTTTAATTGAAGATGTGTTTCATTTCGATGATTTGTTTATCAGTGTGAAATATTAAAATTCTACTAACGAAAAAGTTTAGTATAAGAGGTTGAATATACTATACTTTATTCTGTATAATAATTCATATAAACGGACATATGAGGGTATTTATTTTTACTTTTGAGAGAAGTGTTCATTGTGAGTTTGTATTTTGCTTATGTAATGGTGGGACTTGCCATTGCAATGCCTGTAGGCGCAATTACAGTCGAAATGACGAAGCAAGGATTGAAAAATGGATTTATACATGGATGGGCAGTAGGGTTAGGTGGTATGACAATTGATTTTGTGCTAATCATTTTACTATCAACAGGACTTGCTTCTATCTTAGCGCTGCCTATTATCCAAATTCCGATGTGGCTTATTGGAGCTCTGTTTTTATTGTACATAGGTTACGATTCAATTAAAAATGCTGATAAAGATATTACTTTATCTGGAGAAAAAGTAACAAAGTCTTTTTTTAGTTCATTTAAGAACGGACTTCTTGTGGCCATATCTCCAGGGAATCTAGTTTTTTGGGTAAATGTATTTGGAGTAGTACTTGCTAAAAACTATGCCAGCGATGAAAGTCATTTTTTCATTGTTGCATTAGGAATTTTAAGTGGAATATTGCTACACGACATTGGATTACTCACTATTATATCGATTACAAGGAAAGCACTAAATAGAAATATGATTAAATGGTTAACAATAATATCGGGGATATTATTAATAGGTTTTGCGGGATATTTTGTTTATGAGTTCATTCAAAGTTTGAAATTATATATATAAAACTTTTTCACGAACGGGTGCTGAAGTTACACAAGACCATCATTATCGATGGTTTATTTTTACATTATAAATAACAAGTAGAATTCGTTGAACCACTGTGAAATGTTACAGGTTAGTTGAACAAGCTGATAAAGTTTTTGCAATGAAAATATGAAGAAGATGAGGTATGTATGGAATGGGAGAAGAGGAACTTGTATTACTCTTTAAAAATGGAGTTTCTGATTTTAAAAGATGGGCTCGCAAAGCTGATAAATCCTCTGAAGAATGGGAAACAGAATACCCAAACTGGAACTGGCAATACCACGACACAGGAAATTTACTTAAAGAGTTATCAGTTGAGCGATGGAACGAAGAACTTATTGAAGATTTTCTTTATATACTAGCAAGAGATAATGAAGTCGAGAATATCATAGAAAACCTTATAGACTTACCTAATCAACTTTTATCATTAACTAAGTATGCTTTAATTTATAGTGATGCCGATGCAAAATGGCAAGTTGCTTATGGTCTCGGAGAAATCAAGGGAGATAACTTATTGATAAGAATGTATTTAAGTGATTTTCTAAATGATGAACAGGAGTATGTGCGAAGGCGTGCTTCCTTTGCTTTAGATAAACATGGAACACAATAACTAACTTATGATGTGTTTAGTTTTATGAGCTAATTAGTAAACAATATTGGTCAACATACGGTTTGGTACTATTTCTCATTGTATGATTAACATTATATGGAGAAAGCAAAAATAAAGAATTTTTTTCTCTTGTGATGTATATTGATTATTGAGGAGGGATCATTCTTGACTAACGAAGAAATAAACGAACTATCGGATGTATTGTTACAAAGTCTGTATGAGTATCATTTTGCTAATAATGGAGGAAGCTATGTATTACCTAAAGCAATGGTAAATACTGATCTCAATAGCAAACAAGCTATTGAATACCTTATTGAAAAGGAATATGCCATAGATAACGGGCAAGGGTCAGATAACCTAGTTTTAGCGATAACAGCGCAAGGTATGGACTATATTAAAAACAAATAAGTGTATCAGCAGAGGAACGTCCACAGGAGGCGTTCTTTTTATTTTATCCAACTAACTCGAGGGGGGAGAATGATGGAGGGAGTGAGTGTAGGGGACGAAATTTTTGGATAATGGAATTAAATCGATTAGAGTACTTTTAGCGATTATTGGAAAGGTATATGCTCCGTATAGTAAGAGAGGCCATGTGGTAATCTTTCTTTCATGTTATTAGACATGGTAACAGGCCATATTCGACTTGCTTAACTTGCATTCCGTCCAATCTCATTTAGATGGCCTTCATTTTTAGTTCAGCTAGATAACTTATCTTTTTCCCATAGAAAAACACCTCCACGTAGATAAGTTAGGTATTGTTATACCCGATTTTCAAGGAAAGGTGTTTTTATTTGTCTTATTTCTTTAGGTCACTGCATATTGCAGATTTCAAGTATTTGTTACCTTTTTTTTGGTTGATTATCACTTAACGGCACTCTCGTTATGTCCTGGTACTAACCCAGCTCAAGAACACAAATGAACGACGATAGAGAATTGTTTCACGATATCCGTAGCAACTTTGGCTAAGGTTTGCTCAGCCATTCGAGTGGCGATGTCGGGAATGGAGTCCAACCTTCTCGATATCTTCTTGGTGGGAGGATAGTCTAGTAGCCACCTCTTGATTTAGCACCTGTTCAGTAAGAAATTCTATATGAGTTAGAATGGTTTTTACCAAAAGTCGTTGATGAGCCTCTAAGCGCTAGTTCCAGTTCAGTTGGAAATTCGTATAATGACCTTGGCAAACGAATTAGAAGATTATAAGATTGTTTGTTGGCTATTATATGCGTTCTGAAGTGTCCATAGATGTTTCTGCTGATTATTCAAATTCATTCTTACGATTTTTGAAAAAGTCGTAGAAAAATCTTACGTTTTCAAGTTCAGTCCATATATATGTTCTCAAAAGGGGTGCGTCAAGACTATAAATTTTAGCATCTAGTGTTCCCAACATAAATGGAGAGTGTGTCGCTATAATAAACTGACAGTTAAAAAATCTTGCCAGTTTATTGATTTCTTCTGCCAGCTGAATTTGGTTTGTAGGTGAAAGAGATGTTTCAGGTTCATCGAGCAAGTATAATCCATTTGGGACTAGATACTCATCAAATATCTGGATGGATGTCTCACCGTTAGAATACTTTTCATTAGAAAACTTCATAATCTCGATTTGTTTGTACATCTCTGAAGAATGTTTCAACTTTTCCAAATGCTCCTTAGTATATCCCAATCGAGAGTGGTGGTACAGGTAACCTTCCTTAAGAACTGCCTCCTGCTGAATCTTCTTGATCTCATATAAAATATCTTCGCTTTTGATGTACAAACTATGCGGTATTCGATCTGACTCTCCGTCACTCTTATTTTCACCTAGGCCGTAAGAACAATCCGAAATGTAATCTAACGGGTATTTGTTATAGATATTATTTGTGATTTCCTCAGCCCCTGTAATTTTCAGCTTGTTTGCCATTAAATTTAACAGAGTGGACTTACCAGAACCATTGTTACCATACAATACTGTAATGTTATTGAAGATTAACACTTCTCCAGTTAGTTTTCTAAACACATTATATGGATAGGCATTTGGATTCTCGACTGTATGAGGAGGAAGTTTGAAGCTTTTCAGATATATCATACGGGTAAACCTTCCTTTTGGAAAAATGAATAGCTATCATCAATAATATCATCTTTTTACCACGGTTCCAGAAATTTAGTGTGAGGGTTGAATTATGTTTTTCATAAATGCTTATTCTCCTAAAGTATAGGAAAACCTAAGTCTTTGAGGTATTACAGGGTTGTATTAGACTAACTAAAGCGCACGATGATGGATACCTATTAAATTTCTATTAGCTGCTTTTAAACACAATCGATTCTCAATTCTAACAGCCAGTTTTTTTACTTTGTATTAATTATTGATCAACTGGACCTCAACTCGATAAGGTTATAAGTTATTACTTTTTAACATTTTGTCTAAATTGTCAACCAGTTCATTTATGTCATTTAATAGTGTTATGGTATTGTAGCTAAGAATCATGATTATGTTTTCTTCCATCTTGTCTGGTAGATATTTGCATGTTTTTTGTGCTATCTTAATTAACTTCTTTTCTCCAGGGTGTGGCAACTCGTTAATCGCAAATAAGATATCAAAGTAACTTGCAAGTAATGCAGCAACCCTATGATTTATACTTATATAGTCTTTTCTTTTTAGAGCTTTCTCGATTTGACAATAGTAGGATGTAACACTGTCTCGCAATAAAGGGTAATTTTTGTTAAGGATATTTTCTTTTAATTCTTCTGGAAAGGTTACGTTAATTTTATCCTGTAGTTTCTTTAATTTACCATTTTGGTCATATAGTATTTTGGAATTTAAATAATTACTCCATAAGCAAGTGGAGTAACCGACTTGAGCCTGGAAATTCACTACCGTTTTCATAAGTTCATTCTCAATGCCAGCATAATTTCTATATATAATTTCTATACCAATATTGGGTTCATTTAGCGTTCCATCATCTTCTGTTTCCCAATACTGGTTATTAATCTCCATATAATCAGAAAACGGTTCTAACAATTTTTTGCGAGTGCTGGTAGGGATTTCTTGATCACTATATATATACAAATCTATATCAGAATGTTCATCTTGGCTATTTGTTGAAAGAGAGCCAGAGAGCACAACACCTTCCACTTCTTCTAACTGAGAAAATACAGATGAAATCTTCATAATCATGTCATTAATAGTATTCATTTTGGATTTCTTCCCATCTCTTTTTATTTTTTTGTATTGTCCCAATTATAGGGTATTTATAGGATGTAAACCATTTTTATATTAGTAGATTGCTAACATTAAAGCACCTCATATTTCTAACTACTATATATAAGATTGTAAAATAAAAAAAATAATCCCATTTAAACGTTGTTCCATTCTGTTTTGGTAAAAAACAGCTCAAATAAAATTTTGGCACAGATAATCGGTATAGAAGGTTACTGTGACTCCGAATACAAATCTTTTAGTTTTTAGCAACCAAACAATCTTTTCCACACTTTTTGTTCATCATTAATTGCTAATATTGCATAATGAAACTTTTCTAATTCGTCTAATAAAATTACAATCAGATAGTTTTATCATTTCTATATGCCTTCTTATTCAACTAAAATAATCCTTTAGCTAACATCCAAGTATAATAAGAATTTTATAACAATTAGAGATGGAGTTATTTCAATTGATTACATTTGAATAATATCTTGTTGAACTAAAGTGTGCTTTACTTAAAGAAGGAGTAAAGCCTTTTTTATTGAACAAACGGTGCAGTTTAGTTGAAGAAGCAATGATATAATATCTTATTAAATTCTCTAATAAGAATAGCTTTTCAGGAGGAACAAATGATTGAATTAAAGCATACAAAGTCTGATACTGCAATTATTTTAATACACGAAATATATGGTATTAACCAACATATGAAAAGTTTTTGTGAATTTTTATCAGAACAGAATTTTGATGTTATTTGTCCAAATTTATTAGGAAGTGATGTACCTTTTGATTATTCTCAAGAAGAATTAGCTTATCATCTTTTTATGGAGAACGTAGGTTTTGAAAATGCATTACGTAAAATAAAAGCTGTATTATTGGATATTAAAAATAAATACAAAAGAATATATGTTGTTGGGTTTAGTGTTGGTGCCACTTTAGCTTGGTTATGTAGTGAGGAAGAATCTGTTGATGCAATAGTTGGGTACTACGGTTCACGTATTAGAAACTTTGTAAGCATTACACCGAAATCACCAACAATGCTATTCTTTCCAATAGAAGAAAAATCATTTAATGTCGATGAGTTAATTTCAGTTTTAGATAAAAGAAAAATTAAGATATTTAAATTTAGAGGTCAACATGGATTTGGTGACCCTTATTCTTCTAATTATAACAAGGAGTCAGCACAAAAAGCATCTATCCAAATGGTGCTTTTCTTTCAAAATTTACTTTAATTCCAATTAATTGTCAAAGGTAAGATAAAGACAACAACAAGTAAATCACTAGGAGTGTTGTATTGAAATTTTTTTCTAAACTTTTTACAAGCACAAATATTAGTAGTATGGCTATGTTTCTTGGGTTTTTAACTTTATATACTATTATTTCAGATATAGAACCAAACATATATATTATTGCAATCATTACAATTCTTTTTTGGATGGCTAATTCATTGCAAGTTATCAAAGAAAAAAGGTAGAACATTAATACCTTCTGTCTAGTTTTTATTAACCTACATAGGCAGTTTAGTTGAACGAAAATTTAGAAAACTAATTGATATAATTGGATAAATAAGGTAAAGTAAGAATTGATAACAATAGGAGGATTAAATATGAATTTTACGATAACTGGGCATGAATTGAATCAATATCAAGATATGAAGAAGTTAGACATTGTAGTTATACAAGCTATGTTAAATGAACTACAAAAGGAAAAAGTAAATAAAAGAAAAGTAATCATCTTAACTTCAAATTGTTATATAGTTACTGACAAAATCAATACAGAAGAACCTGATAAAGGGAAATTACCTTTATTAGATCGTGCGGTACTTGAATCAGAGGAAATAATATTTAGAATGGATAATCAAAAGTTTATAAATATGACAGGTATGATTTTACTAAATAATGTTGAAATAATTCCTTTTACACATCCCGACAAGGTAATGAAAAAAGAGAGTTTTATACTCTTTACCGATCAAATAATGGGAATTACTCTTTCAGAGGAGTAAAAGATTAAAAATACTTTTTATTGAACTAACGCAAGCAGGATGTATTTACTAACTATCAACAAGTCCCTCAATTTGAACTGCCCCGTAAATGTTAGTTGGTGTCTAACATTTACGGGGCAGTTCATTTCGATGGTCTATTTTTATGATCAAACATTAGAAGTGACCTCACTAATACAATGTGAAATGTTACACTTAAAATAACACAGCACTTTATTAGAGATTAGACATTTTTATCATATTAGAGAAAAGAGGGAGTTAAATGACTAATTTTTTCTTAATACTTATGGGCTTTTTTATGGTAAGTGCAAATATTATCGGATTTCTATCATATAAAAAAAAGAAAAATTTATATTTTGCCGCTTTTATAATTTTGTTATTAGCAGTTTTATTTGGGGCAATCGGTGGTGCAATAGCAGTATTTATGATTCGTGATGCTTTTGCAATATTTTATGGTTTGCAACTAGGACAATATCTAATAGTAAATAGTGTCATCGTTTTTTTTATTGCAATTTTAGTAACTTTAATAAAGAAATTTAGTCTGAAAAATCTTATTCACGATTATATATTCAACTATCGTGGCGCTTCAGGTAAACAGGATCAATACTTTTATGTTGCATTTGACACAAAAAGCGTCAAAAAAGAGCATCAAAATTCGATGCTGAGCAACCTTATTTGAGCATTTCCAAACTGTAATAACATAATTTATACGAAAATTAATCTGTTTTATTCTTTTTTTATACAATAAAACTAATCTTTTTTAACTGTATATCTAACTTGTTTAAAGACTAAGATATCTCCGTTTTCAGTATCATCGGTAGTTTGCCAAAGTTGAACTTTTGGCCTGTAGTCCGTCCTATGAGCATCTTTGATACCCTGAATGTCAAGTTCATAGGGTTCATCATTTTTAATTTTTTGTTCAAATACTTTTTTATTGGCAACAAAAATAAAAGTCACTTTATTTTCATCAATACCCTCCGTCATAAATTCTAATTGACTATCTTTTGTTGTAATAGTTGGTGTTAATAATTCAATACTTCCGTTTCCAGTTTCTTGTTTAATAGCAATTTCATAATTAGCTCTTTCACTTGAATCTATAGAATTTTCTATTACACCTGAACATCCAGGTAATGTGATACCAGCAGAAAGAATAAAACTTAATCCAATTACCTTTTTCATGAGATTACCCCCCTTGACTTAATATCGTGATATGAAAAAAATGAGCAAAGAAAGAACAGGCATAATACCCGTTCTTTTCGTGTTCAAACTGTTATACAACCGGTTCGTCTGTTCCCCATTGTTTTTTCTTTTGCTCGACGTCTATTTCTCCACCTTTTTTCTTCATGCTTCGTTTCATAATGACAAACCAAAGCTGTGCAGAGATATAAATGGATGAATATGTTCCTGCCAATAAACCTAAGAACAGTGCAAATGAGAAGTTTCGAATTGCCTCTGCACCAAATAGAAGTAGGGAAACAACAACAAATGCAATATTCAACACAATGTTTACTGAACGAGCAAGCGTTTGACGAAGTGATTTATTTACAATTTCCGCTAACTCATTTTCATTATTAATTTTCTTCACTCGATTTAAGTTCTCACGTATGCGGTCGAACGTTACGATTTTGTCGTTTATCGAGTACCCGACAATTGTTAGAACAGCAGCAATAAAGGTTAAGTCAACTTCAAAACGAGTAAAACTGAAAATTGCTACCATGAGAATGATATCGTGTAAAACACCAAGTATTGAAGCAATCCCCATTCTCCATTCAAAACGAATTGCTACATAGATAATAATTCCAATTGCTGCATAGATTAATGCATAAATCGCGTTTCTTATAAGTTCTTTACCAACTGTATTAGAAACTGCACTTATATTTGGCTCAGTTCCAAACTCAACCTTCATTTCTTTTTTCAATTTCAAAATTTCATCTTGAGAAAACTCATCTACATAACGAACTGCGGCGATATTTTTCGTATCACCAGAAATAACAATATCGTCAGATGGATAACCTAAGTCTTCCATATAAGTTAAGACTCGTTCTTCAGTTAGTGGCTCGTTTGTTAATACTTCAACTCGTGTTCCACTGGCAAAATCAATACCTAAGTTTAATTTAAATATACTTAATATAATTACTCCAATTAAAATAAAAATAATCGAGAAGGTGAAATATCGTTTACGTGAGTGCACGAAGTCAAATCTATCAAAATTTGTTGAAAGATCAAGTGAGCCGATATTTTCTTCGATCGAATGAACTTTTGAACTCCTAACACCGAACCAACCAATTTTATTATCGAAATATCCACTTCGAATAAGTAATCCAAGTAAAACTCGAGACCCCCAAACAGCAGTAATGAAGCTGACTAAAATACTGATAATTAAAATCGTTGCAAATCCTTTTACAGAACTTGTCCCGAAGTAGAATAATACGACTGCTGCAATTAGTGAAGTTACATTCGCATCAAGAATGGCAGACCATGACGATTTTGTTCCTTCTTCGAAAGCTTGTTTAACAGTTTTACCAATTCGAATTTCTTCTCGAATTCTTTCAGCAGTTAAGATATTCGCATCAACTGCCATTGCAATCCCTAAGACTAGCCCAGCAATTCCAGGTAACGTAAGAACTCCGTTAATCCAATCAAATACTAATAAATTTAAATACACATAAACAACTAACGTAAGATTTGCTACAATTCCTGGTAGACGATAGTAGAACATCAAGAATAGTAAAATAAGTAATGCTCCAATAATTCCTGCATTGACCGTCGATGATAATGCATGTTCACCGAATTGTGCCCCTACGGATGTCGAATAAACTTCAGTTAGTTTAACAGGTAAAGCACCAGCGTTTAAAACACCTGCTAAATTCTTTGTTTCTTCAACTGTGAAGGATCCTGAAATTTGAACCTCTGAAGTATTCAAAACTTTACTTACTTGAGGTGCAGATATAAATTTAGGTTTTTCTTTTGATACTTCTTCTTTGAAAGAATCAACACCCTCTTCAAAGTCCAACCAAATTACAAGGACGTTGTTTGGAGCTTTAGCAAGAATATCTTGTGTTACTTGAGCAAATTTATTTGCGTCCTTTAATTGTAATGACACGATAGGTGCTCCATTTTGATCGAAAGAATCATTTGCACCGCCCTCTTTCAAGTCATTCCCATCAAGCATTAAGTTATCATCAGCGTCACGGAATGTTAAATTTGCTTCTGTTGATAATAATTTACGTGCAGAGGCTTCATCATCAACGCCGGCTAATTGAACTCGAATTCGATTTCCTTCTTCTACTTCAATAACCGGCTCATTAACACCTAATACGTCAATACGATTTAAAAGCGCATTTGCAGTAGCCGCTACATCCTTTTCGGTTATTTTGGGACCATCTTTCAGTGGCTCAACTTGATATAAAACTTCAAATCCACCTTGTAAGTCTAAACCTAATTTAATATCGTTTAAGATTCCCTTTGTCGTCGTGCTCATAGAAGCACCTAAGACTACGATAACAAGGAAAAATGCGACAATACGCCATCTTGTCTTCATATGTAATTCTTCCTCCTCGCTTTAAGTAACGCACAAATCTATAACAAACGAGCGCAGCTTAAGACCGTCACATTTATTTGATAACCGAGTTACATACAACAACTTTTAAAGATAACCTTTTAATGTTTGCGCCTGATATGCATAAATGATGTCCAACTTATGGATTTAAAGTAAAGATACAACAATTTCATTATGAAACACATTGAAAAAAGAGTCAATTTTACTTTACAGAATAAATAAACTAGAAAGTGAGTTATTCCAAGAAAATAAACTCTTTTTGTTGTTTACCGAGTACTTTACTTCGAGAGGGAGTAAAGCATTATTTATTGACCTAAGCAGAAGCTAAGCTTAAAAACAAACTGGATTTTTTAAATAAAAATGGGAAAAATGAGTAAAATTGCAACCTAAATTTATTTTAAACGTATTAAAGGAAGGTTAGTACACAGTTTTAAGTGGAGGGAGTATATGAGTGAACGATTTGAATTAAGTTTTAAAAATAAGGAAGTAAGAATATGGTTTTATGTGATGTTACCGACGTTTATAATAGGAAGTATCTTTATATTTTATGGCCAACAAAAATATCAGTATATTCCTTTTTTATTGTTAGTAATAGCATGGTCTATCTTTTATTTATGGCGTTTCTTTTACCGTAAGAAAAGAAAGAACAGTGAGAAATTCTTCTTAAACTAACTGAGGCAGTTTGTTTTAGGAGGTTAAGTGATAATTACGATGTTTTTTGGTTGTAATCTTTCCTAGGAAGTGGTGTTATTTTGAAGGAAAGAAATAAAGCTCTCCTTATAGCGTTGGCGGTTGTTATGAATGTAATATGTGTATATTTATTTTTTTACATTTGGGAGATGATTGATCAAGGGGAGTATAGGAAATATGATAATGGTGTTACTATTGAGGTAAATAATTTTAGTGATCAAAATCTATCTGATCTTATATTTTCATATAGCGTCAATCAGTTGGATTTTAAAGAAGTAGGAATGATAAAAAGTCTAAAAGCTGGAGAATCAACCCAAATAACTGGGAGCAGCAAAGAGATAAAATCAAGTGATACAAGCTTGTATTTACATTATTACATTGATAATGGTGGAAAAGCAGTGAATAGTTTAGCTTATTTTTATACTGTAGAACCTAAAAAAGCTGTCATTGTTTTAGATATCCATGAAGTAAAACCTCATGGATTTTTAAAGTTTGAATATAGAGGTTATAATGGTTGGACTCAATATGGTCCAGATGAAATTAACTATTGAATAATGAATTATTCAATAATTAATCATTAAGCTATCAGAATAATTCATGCAATAAAAAGCACCTTAAAGGTTACATTAGTTAAAAACCTTCTTAAAGTAATATATGAACATCAAATTATAAACAAGTTCCATTACAATTAAAATAGTTAAATCCATCAAATTTGTTTCATCCAGTAGGAGTTATGGGATGGAGCAATGGGGGATATATAACAGCTTTCTGTTCTACATTTAGTCGTAGGTATAAAGCTGTTTCGGTTGGAGGCGGAATTATTAATTGGAGTACACATTATGTAAATACCGATATCCCTTATTTTATTAGGATGTATTTAGGAAATAATCCATGGAATGATCCTGAGATATATACTAAAACGTCACCAATGACATATATTAAATCAGCCCGTACCCCCACTTTAATCCAACATGGAGAAAAGGATGCAAGAGTTCCAATTCCTAATGCATATGAGCTATATCAAGGATTAAGGGATATGGAAGTTGATACAGAATTAATTATATTTAAAGGAATGGCATATAGTTCAGACCAACCAGGAATTAATGTGGCTATTATGAAGCAGAATTTGATGTGGTTTTCACACTATATTCTTGGAGAAAAAAAGATATTATCAGAGGATGTAAAATGATAAAACAATCTTCATAGAGAATTGTTTTTTCTTATTTAACCTGTGATTACAGCTCTCTTTCATTTTGTGGCAGTTTTCCTTGTTCAATGGGAGAGTAGTGGAAAGGCCATTATTTATAAAGTCTTCTAGTCAAAGAGCGCTATTATGGACTTATGAAAAAGCCCAATTTACCATTTTTAATACTATGAAATTGATCTAGTAACAGTTGGATCTGGTTTGAAATAGTTTCAAAAATAGTATTTTGGGATGTCAAATTGTGTAGTAGGTTACTTATAAAAACAATAAAGGAGTAGTTTAAATATGTTTATTCCTAAATATTTTAAAGTCACAGACATGGATGAAGTCAAAGAGTTTATTCAAACGAACTCTTTTGGAACACTCGTTACAACAAAACAAGGGAAACCTATTGCCACACATATACCTTTGGAGTATAGAAAAAAAGGCGATGAATATTATATTACCGGACATATGGCATACGGGAATCCTCAGTGGAGAACATTCGAAGCATGTGAGACCGCACTTGTTATTTACCAGGGGCCGGATGCGTATATTACTTCTTCATGGTATGGTCATGAAAATGTTCCAACATGGAATTACCAAGCCGTACATGTATATGGAAAACCGGTTGTTTTAGAGCAAGACGAGTTAGAACATGACCTGGTTATGTTACTAGAAAAATATGAAAAACATCGGAAAAATCCAATTTTATGGGACAAACTTTCACCGGGGCTATTGGAAAGGGAACTTAAAGGTATTGTGGGATTTAAGATTAAAGTACAAGAAGTTCAAGCTGCTTATAAATTAAGCCAGAATCGAAATGAAGAGGATTACCGCAACATCATTGAACAACTACAGAAGGAAGAAGATTTGAATTCTCATCAATTGGCGAAAGCGATGAAATATAATAAAAAATAAGAGGAATTAAGAAGATGGTTTGTGTAGATTTCTCTTATACTAATGGATGGTTTAGTCAAGTGAGCGAAGGATTATTCCCAATTTAATAGAATTATAGACATAGGGTGTTTTACAAATCGTGCAGGGTTAGTTCAATAAGAAGGTATTTAAAATGTACGTTAAAGTCATATCATTTGGGGATTCATTGAATGTAAATTGTGTAGAAAGGGGCGGTTACATTGAGGAAAGCAATAAAAATAGGTATTATTTTTGTTTCTATTTTGCTTTCAGGATGTAATACGAACAAAATAAGCAATGCTGAATTTACTAACACTACACCCGCCAAAATTAAAATAGAAAATTTAACCTATTTAATGACCGATGAAGTTTTAGCTACTAACGAGGTTGAAGAACAAATAGGCAAGATCACTCGAATACAAGAAATTGTGTCGTACTCTGAAGACGAAAACCCATATAAAAGCCCCAGTAAAATTTTTAAAATAATTAATACTGATATCGAAGAGGCAATAGCTATTAAAGTTAGTGACAAGTTATATAAAGCATATATGGAATGAACTTAGGAAAAGTTTCGGAGTTAGATGAAATTCCTTATTGAACTACCATGAAAAGTAATTTCTTCAATGACCGGGCTTAAAAAGAGCTCTGCTTAATCGTAATGAAAATGAGGAGAGAGGGCTTTAATAAATGAAAGGTACTGGTAATTAAGATGAAAAAAATTAAGTATTTAGCCTTTGGGATTAGTATAGTTTTATTATCATTCTATCTTTATAAGAGTTTCATATATTATAGTATTCCTTTCAACCCTATTAAAGAGTACGCATCTGAATCCAAGATTGATTTTTTTATGACAAAAAATATCCCTGATGGTGAAGGAATCAATGCAAAATGCCAGGATACAAATACTTGTGACTTAGTTTTGGAATATTTTGGCGATCTAAAATTAGTACCTATAAAGGATAAGGCAGCATATGAGATGTTTAAATATGAAAATAGCACTTTTTATACAGGAATGTTGACGTTTAATGAATCAGATAAGATATTAATCTCGGATATATCTATAGACTCACCTAATATCCTTCATATCAGTTCTACTATAGATGGTTTCAAGAGTGGATATTATAAAATTGTGGATTCTACTTTTGACTATAACTATATTTATGATTTAATTAGTGAGACTGAGGCATGAAACTCTGTTGCTCTCCATTAGTTACCTTTCCGCCCGCCCCATACTATTTTGCAACCCCAGAAAATGTTATAAAAAAAGAAAGATTTTGTCTTTAAACCGACCTTATAACTGGGAACTCTATTTTCTTATTCAACTAAAGCAGCAGTGTAGTTGAAGGAGGGATAGACAACTTCTTTATAGAAGTTGTATTCTCAGCAAGAAAATAGTGGAGGGGATTAAATGAATGTTGAGAAAATATATGGTGATTTACCTATCTTAGAAACAGAACGTCTTATTCTTAGAAAAGTCACTTTAGAAGATATTCAAGATATGTATCTATATGGTTCAGATGAAGAAGTATCTAAGTATGTAACTTGGAATACCCATGAAACGATATCTGATACAAAAGGCTTTGTTGAATTTGTATTGAACAAATATGAAAACAAGCAGGTTTCACCGTGGGGAATTGAATGCAAGGAAAATGGAAAATTTATCGGGACTATCGATTTTGTTTGGTGGCAACCAAATAATAAAACTGCTGAAATCGGATACGTTATTTCAAAAGATTATTGGAGAAAAGGTTTAACTAGTGAAGTAGCGAAAGAAATAATAAAATTTGGTTTTGAAAAAATGGATTTAGTTCGTATACAAGCAAGGTGTGATGTAGAAAATATCGGATCAGCACGAGTAATGGAAAAAGCAGGAATGTCTTTTGAAGGGATCATTAGAAAAGGTATATTTGTGAAAGGAATGCATCGAGATTTAAAAATGTACTCTATCTTAAAGGAAGAGTTTAATTATTCCAATGAAACTCGAACTTGAAGATAAAATTTCTTTTTCAACTTACAGGTGCTTTACTTCAAGAAGAAGTAAAGCTATTTTTTTGAACTACGTATCAGGTTCGCTGAAGAAGTAATCTCTTATTTTAGAGAATAAGGAGAACACCTATATGAAAAATACAATTGATTACGACAAACTCATTGAAGTTGCTTTAGGACATTATGGGATTACTGATTTTTCATCAATATTTATAAGACAAAACGACAATATCACATTAAAAATAGAAAATAATGGAAAAAACAATTGTTATGTTTTGCGGATTCATTCTCCTATTACTCCTGGGCTATATGGTGTACAGCATACCTTTGAAGGACTAAACTCGGAAGTGGAATTGCTAAATAGTTTAAACGAACAAACCTCTTTAACTTTACAACAACCAATTAAAAACAAAAAAGGAAACTTGGTTACTACAATTGTTGATACTGATAATAATTTAATTCAATTGGCAACACTCCTCACTTGGAAAGATGGTGATGTATATACTGGGGTGGAAATAAATTCAAAAAATATTTCTTATGAAGTAGGAGTTGTATTAGCTAAAATACATAATTTCTCAAATAACTGGATTATTCCACAACCATTTATCCGCCCAATTTATGATATTGAAAAGTATAGGAATTTAACTGATCGATTACAGTATGGTGTTGAAATTAACTTATTTACACCTGAACAATATGATGTGATATTGGATACAATGAAATATATAAAAGTTATTTTTGATAGAATACCAAAAACGAATAATAATTGGGGAATTATTCATGCTGACCTACAAGGTGGAAACATAATTGTGAATAATGATATTGTTATCCCTATTGACTTTGGTTTCTCAGGTTATGGTTATTATCTATTCGATATTGGCATTACGCTGACAACCTTTAAAATTAATCACAGAAAAAAAGTGTTAGAAGGATATAAAACATTAAGAAATCTTAATAAAGAAGACGAAATTCTAATAAGTGCGGGTTTTCTTTTAGCTATTTTTGGGGGTTTTGGATTTGTAGTCAATAACCAAGAATCTCACGAATGGATACAGCGGAGAATGCCCTATGTTACACAAAATTATTGTAGTGCTTTTCTCGAGAAAAAATCTTTTCTGTTTGAAATAGAGTAGTAAATTACTTTTTTCCACCAACGTTTTATTTTAGTTTAATAATGATGCACAATTTTCTAGGATATCTAGTTATAAAGAATAGGTAAATTACGGTTCCAAAATTTTCTGTTCGAGGGGGACTAGAGATATGAAATATAGAAAAAAATTAGTATTTATTGCTATAGGTATAATATGTCTTGTAATCATAATTAATTTATTAAAGAAGGATTTATGGGATGTAAACGAAGCTTTATTAAGAGAAAAAGTGTTATCAATTGAACATTCTGATAAAACAGTAAATTTATTAGATATAACACCGTTTGAGTGGGAAGTGGTATATTCCTTTCAGCCATATACCCCAAAAGATGAAATATATAAAACAGTAGGATATAAATGGGATACTATCAGCGAAACAGTAAGTGAGGGAATGAATCAAATTGTTTTTTTACATGATGGAAAAGTGGTTTGCTATTTATATGGGTATCCTGAGAATAACGGTTATGGTATATCTTTTAAATCTAGTAATTATAGTGATTCTGTTTTTATGCTACAAAAGAATGATCATGTAGATTTTAAAATAGAAAGAAGCGATAGTATCGTATTTTTGAGAAACTAGTTATTCTTCAGCTACCGATGTACATGAGTGAGAGATCGTTGAAATGGTGCTGATCTGCACTGTCCAATAAAAACGATGCTTCCTAAAAATAGAATTTGGAAGATGCTTATATTGTAGATAGACTATCTGGAAGTGTTTATGTAAAAGTTTATGAGTAATAAATCCCTTATTGAGCTATCGGATGTTTCGTAAAAAAGTTGGGTTGTGAGTGAATAGTAAAAACGAATGAATTGCAATCTGAAATCCATTCGTTTTATACTATTTAATCTATTTGAATGGCGTTAATCGACGCACTCGCTAGTTTAGCCTTTATCATGTCCTCCATAGGTGGATTGTACAAACCTGCTCTCACATTCATGTAATAGCGATGCATTGGATTAGACTGTGATAGTGCTCTTGAGCCTACAATTTTCATGGCTAAGTCGACTATTTTTATGGCGCCATTCGTTACAGCTATTTTAGTAATATCTAGTGATTCTTGGAGAGTTGTTTTATCTTCCGCCTGCTCATATCTTTCCGCCGTTCCATAGAGCATATGTCTTGCGATGGATAACTCTAGTTCCATTTCTCCTATAATTTGTTTTATATTTGGTGTCTCTGCAATTGGTTTTCCTAAGGAGGAAGGGGTATATGTAGCTGCAAATTCAACTGCATAGTTCCTCGCAGCTGCAGCAATTCCTATGTAGCAGGCAGGAATATGAAGCATCCATCCTTTAGCCTCTGGTCTTGTAGCTGGTAAGGTTTTTAGTATATTCCTTTCAGGAACCCTTACATTTTCTAGAATAAGAGTGTGACTAGCAGTTCCTCTCATAGCAAGCATATCCCAGGTTTCTTCTATTGTTACTCCTGGACTATCTTTGGGAATAACAATCATTTCAATAATTCCAACTTCATTCGTACATGTTACTAAAATATAATTCAAAACAGGTGAAGCGGACGTAAAGGTCTTTTCTCCATTAATAATTAGTTCCTTTTTATCACGAACTACGGTTGTTCGTGGAAGTGCTCCACGTGTAGGGCTGCCAGCATTCTTTTCAGTTGCGGCACTATTGATAATTGCTCCTTTACCAATCTCCCCGAGCAGCCATTCTGCTGTTTCTCTGTTCCAATGGTTATTTTCTGCATACTCCAAAATAATTCCGTTATGCCAGCCGATAGATAATCCTGTGGAGCCACTGCCTTCAGAAATTGCCTCCTGAGCAAGAATATACTCATATAAACCGAACCCTTGACCACCATATTTCTCTGGTAGTGTTAACGTATGATAATTTATATTCTTTAAGTCTTGAAAGTCGGCAAAGGGAAAAGAGCCTAAATTATCTAGGTCAGGCTCTCGATGCCTGAAAACTGGTTTTAAATCATTAATTATAGATAATAATTCATACTGTTGCTCTGTTTTTATAAACTGATCCATTGACTATTGCATCCTCTCTTACTTAAATATGGTATCTATTTTCTCTATCTCTTCTTTTGAGAGGTTTACTTCCTGTGTTTTTAAATTTTCCAAAACCTGTTCGGCTTTCTTAGCACCTGGTATTACGACATCGATTGCATCGTTTGCTAAATACCATGCTAATACTAAATGAGAAACAGCAACGTCTTTAGAATTAGCAATTGTCTTCAATTCATCTACCTTTCTTAAGTTTTGTTTAAAAGCTTCCCCTTGGAATAAAGGATTTTTTGAGCGTCCATCCTCAAAGGTACTATTTACATTAAATTTTCCAGTGAGTAAGCCAGATGCTAAAGGGAAATAGGGTATAAAAGAAATATTATTGTCGATTGAATAAGGGAGCAGATTTTGTTCTGCATCTCTTTGAAGCAGGTTGTAGCCAGATTGAAGAACATCAATATAGCCATCTTTATTTCCTTCTTTCAACTGCTCTAATGAAAAATTAGAAACACCGATGGAACGAATTTTACCTTCTTCTTTCATTCTATGAAGTTCTCCAACTGCCTCATATTTAGGTGTAGCTTCATCTGGAAAATGAATATAAAACAAATCGATATAGTCAGTTTGTAACCGTTTTAAACTATTTTCAACGCTTTCTCTAAGAAAAGCAGGTGAATTATCTACAATCATCTTTCCTTCAACATATTTCTGTGCGCCCTTTGTAGCTAAAACTAGTTCGCTTCTTTTACCGCCTTCTTTTATCACTTCTCCGATAAGCCTTTCGGAGTGTTCGGGACCATACATATATGCAGTATCGATAAAGTTAATATTATTTTGTATAGCAGTTCTCACAATTTCTTTGCCAACCTCATCATTTAAATTAGGGAATATATTATGGCCTCCAACTGCATTTGTTCCTAGTCCTACTGGATAGACGTGTAAGCCAGTTTTACCGATTTCTACTTTTTTAATCAAGTAAACCCTCTCCTTTTCCAAGATGTTTGACTATTTAATCTTAACAATAAATTACACAACGTACTAATAAAGAGCTTTTACTTGCTAGTGTACTGCTAGTTAAATTGCCGTTTAAGAGGATATTTAAACTTTCTTGTCGAAATAAAAATAAAAGGATATTAGAGGACAAGAGGAAAAATTACATTTCAGATAACCAGAAGTTAAAGAGCACAAGAGATGGTCATGAAAAAAATTTAAATAGAGAAAAATCTGTCTTGTTTTCTAGAGGTATGAGATTTTGGCACTGTAGCTAACTCTAAAAATGAACACATTTATGCATGTATCGATTTGTCGACGAAAACGGAGGGATATAATGAATTTAGGTATGTATAAGGATGAGGTTAAGTTAGTTCCATACACAGCAGAGTGGAGCGAAGAATTCCAAAGGGTAAAGAAACAAATATTATTTTCAACCGGTTTAGAAACAGGTCGTGTAGAGCATATCGGTAGCACAGCTATTGTTGATATGCCTTCCAAGCCAATCATTGATATTGTAGTAGGAGTGGAAGATATAAATGCGTTAGATAAGGATTTCTTTAAAGCTATGCATTCTGTAGGTTTTTTGCGACTCCGAGTAGAGAGACCAAAGGAAATTGTACTGGCTCGATTTAAAGATGAATTATATGAGATTAAAACTCACTTTGTTCATTTGGTGAAATATAAAGGGGAGCATTGGAGAAATTTAATATTCTTTCGGGATTATTTAAATATTCATGAACATGAGAAAAAAGAGTACATGGTGTTAAAAGAGGAACTTTCTAAGAGAGGAAATATCAATATTAATAATTATACGAATTTAAAAGAAAGCTTTGTAAAATCACTGATTGCCAAAAGGAGGTCTAGTAATGATAACTAATTTATACTTTGTAAGACATGCTCATTCCACTTATACACCTAACGAGCTCGAACGCCCTTTATCAGAAAGAGGGAAAGAAGATGCAAGATGGATAACTGAATTGCTGAAAGAGGAAGGAATTGATCACGTTATCTCTAGTCCTTATAAACGAGCTATTCAAACTGTAGAAGGAATTGCACGATTTTTGGGCTTACCCATTGAATTGATGGAAGACTATAAAGAACGAGTATTAAGCGAACAACCGGTTGAGAATTTTAGTGAAGCTATAGAAATGGTATGGGATAATTACTCCTATGCTTTTGAAGGTGGAGAATCTAATTATCTTGCACAAAAAAGAGGGGTCGAAGTGGTTTACCATACTTTAGAACGTTTCGAGGGAAAGAACGTAGCTATTGGTACACACGGAAACATCATGGTTCTAATAATGAATTACTTTGACGCGAAATATGATTATAACTTTTGGAGAGAGTTAGGAATGCCTGATATTTACAAACTATCCTTTAAAGGTAAGGATTTGATAGATGTAGAGAGAATCAGTAATCAAAAAATCATTTGCTAAAGAGGAAGAAGATTGAGGAGCGTAGTTTATGAACATTAGAGGGGTAAATCATTTCTTATTTTCGGTATCTAATTTGGAGAAATCTATTAAATTTTATGCGGATGTGTTTGACGCAAAGTTATTAGTCGTAGGAAGAAGCACAGCCTATTTCGACTTAAATGGTATTTGGATTGCATTAAATGAGGAACCTTGTATACCTCGAGAAGAGATAAAAGAATCATATACACATATCGCTTTTACCATTGACGAAAATGATTTGGAACATATTTATTCGAAGTTTAAAAGATTGAATGTTACTATTCTTAAGGGGCGTGATAGGGTAGAAAAGGATAAAAAATCTATATATTTTACGGACCCTGATGGACATAAATTTGAATTTCATACTGGAAGCTTAATGGACAGATTAGAATATTATAAACAAGAAAAACTACATATGAAGTTCTATGAATAGAATTAGTCATATAAAAACACTTGACACCCAGCTATTAAAGAGGGTGTCAAATGCTATTAAATAGAATGATAATATGGTTAATAATAAATCTTCATCTCCTATTCATTACTTAAATCAAAGAAGCTAGGTGTATTATATGAGATTTTACTTTGTATAATCTTTATAATTTTTTCCTTTAACTCCTGCTCCAAATCCTCTCGATATTCAAAGCTAGTTTGATGAAGAACCCTTTGCATCTTTGGCTTTAGCTGCGTTATTAAGGCTAATATCTCAGCTTCGTCCACTCAATTTCCCTCCTTTCTTTTTATCGGTACCTTGGACAACAGCATGAGACAAGTCATGCATGGAATTTTCTAGAGCTTCTAGCTTGTTTTCAAATCGATGAAGTAAATAGATGGAGACTACAATTGGAAAGCCGAAGTTGCCAATCATTTGGACAATATTACCCGCTTCAATCATAAGTAAGCTCCTTTCGAATGTTATCGATTATATTGCGTCGAGATTTTGAAACAGCTTGCTGGGAGATGCCGAAATACGATGCGATTTCTCGGTCTGTCATTTGCTTCACAAAGACTAGGGATAGTATTTTCTTTTGACGTTCAGAAAGTTTCCTAATACTAAAAAATAATTTTTCAGATGATATATGATCGGCTATGTCATCAGAAAAACCAATGAAATCCGTAAAAAACCTTTCATGATAAATGACTGTAATTTTATCATCGCTGTCTAGCGATAATATATTCTTTGATCTGTGCAATCGCTCCTTCTGATCGAACCGTTTGCTTTCATAATGTAAAACCTTTATAACATAAGACAAAATTCGGATATTCTGATAAAACTTTTTGAATTCATTATCTAATTGATTTTTGATCTCTTGGCTCTTGGTGTACTGATAATCCTCAAATAGTTTTTTGTTGTCAGGGTAACTTAGAAACTCTTCTATTATCTTTTTATTACCAGTCCCCATCTTGAACATTCCCCCCTAAATCTTAGAATGTATTGCTAGGCTAGCGGTATGGAAAAAGGATTTTACCGAGGCGAGTGAAATAGTGTTGTACTATAAAGGTATTTTTTTTATAAAATTTACAACTCCATTCTTCGGTTAGAAAAAAAAGTAAAAAATGTATTTCCATATCCTAAATATTACTAAATTTTAGTTGAAAAATAAACAAAATATTAATGGGAAATTAAAAGTAAAAAGTACTGTTATTTAATATTGTTTGATAAATATTTCTTCTTTTCATTCATTTTTATTATAATATATTGATTTTATAAAGAATTTTACTTTTTATTGAGAAATTTGCTGAAAATAGTCGAAAATATAAAAAAGGAATTCAGCGTTTTAAGCAGAATTATAAACTATACTACATGTAAGGAGGTGACTTCCGATGAGTAGTATTGGTCTCATTATTAAGCAGGAAAGATTAAATCGAAATATTAAACAAACAGTATTAGCGAAAGGTATTTGTTCCACTTCTTACTTGAGCAAGATTGAAAATAATTCCACCATGCCTAGTAAAGAGGTAATGGAGCCTTTGTTAGATCGATTAAATTTGATGCTGGAAGAAATATCACAAGAAGAAGAAAATAATATTATTAATAACTTGTATGAATTGTATAAAAGCTCCATATTAACAAGAGATAAAGAGAGACTTAAAGTTTGCATACAACAATATACTGCCCGTAAAGTTAATTTCTCTATGTTGAAAAACTTTTATAGCTACAATTTGTATATGTTTAGATTAATGTTAGTTGTAGATGAGGAGGTCCTTCAGGTTTATCCATATTATCAAGTTTTGATTAAAATGGAAGATGATTTTGATGAAAAACAAAAATTCCTTTTAAACTTGAACCTCGGGTTGTACAACTATCTAATTGGTGAATATTATGCGGCTTTAGAAAGGCTTGAGCAAGCTCTCAAGCTATTGAATAATAATTCTTTTGAGGAGTGGGAGCTAGCAGACTTTCACAATGCTATAAGCTTGACCTACTTTAAATGCAACGAATATTTCAATGCTATCAATCATTCTAGTAAATCACTGAAGTATTATAAGGATAATTTACTCTTTGAAAGAGCAATTGACAGTTACATAGTTACAGGAATGGCCTACAAAAACATGAAAAATTATGTAGAGGCCGAAAAGAACTACAATCTTGCGAAAAAGCTGGCTAAGGATTATAGGCTGACACAGTATAAAGGTATGCTTTATCAAAACCTTGGTTCACTTCAGGCCATTCAAGAAAACCATGAAAAGGCAATCGAGTATTATAAACATAGCTTGGAAAATAAAGAGGGCCCACACCAAGTGGAGGGGTATATGATAACTACTCTTTCAATTATTAAGGAGTATTCCAAGCAAAAGGATCATTTGCGTGTGCTAAGCTGGTGTGAAGCTGGGTTAAGTAAATTGGATGAAATAAAGGACAATCAAACAATGGCCACTCTATCTTACATACACCATTTTCACATATATAAAGCGTTTCATAGTTGCTCTGAAGATTTCGAAGCTATCATTAAAAAAGGGATTAATTATTTTGAGAAGGTCCATGACGATCGACACGTTCAAAAGTACTCTATATTATTAGCAGATTATTATTATAGGAACAGTCGTTTTAAAGCAGCCAATATTTTTTATCAAAAGGCAAATGAGATATTATTCAGACAAAAATCTATTTCAAAATGGGAGGATTTATAATATGAAAAAAATATTTATTCTTAGCTTGATAACATTAACAGTATTGTTTAGCTTTGGGACTTCTACATTTGCTGCAGAGGAAGAGGCACCAAGACCAACTTCAACAGGCAATTCGAACATCTAAAAAAAGTCTTGTCATGGGCTTTTGATAAATATTTAACTATAGACACTCACTTTTAATCCAGGTGAGTGTCTATTATTTTTGCAGGTTTAGTTCTAAGTACGGTCTTTAAAGACTGATAATTACGCGTTTAATAGAGCATATCATGTATACTCGTGTTGAAAAGTGAATTGTTATCCTCCATATGATTTTTAAATTTTTCTATACTTCCTATTGACATTAGTTTTATTTACATGTTAAATTTATCCACAATAAAACCATACAAATTCGTTGATGAGAAAAAGTAGAATATGAACCTGCTCCAAAGAGAGCCGATGCTTTGCTGAAAGTCGGTGTTCAGGTCATTTTTGAAAATCCTCTCTGAGAAGTCGTGCTGAACATAGTAAGCTCGATCGGGTGTCTACCGTTAAAAGGAACGCGTATGCTTGTACGTGGCTAAGTGCTATTGGAATGTAATTTTCCATAGAATTAGGGTGGTATCACGGTTAAACCCGTCCCTTTACTGGGACGGGTTTTTTGTATGTTTTATTAAACTTAATAAGGAGTGATGCCAATTGGTTAACAAGAACAAGAAGGAAATAGTTTCAAAACGGGAAGAAAAAGTACGAAAAGTTTGGTTAGAGAAAAATGTTTTTCAAGAATCTATAAACCAACGAGATGGAAGGCCATCCTTTGTATTTTATGAGGGTCCGCCCACAGCAAATGGCATGCCTCATGTAGGGCATGCCCTCGGAAGAACGATTAAGGATCTGATCGCTAGATACAAAACAATGAAAGGGTATCAAGTTATTCGTAAAGCGGGATGGGATACACACGGGTTGCCAGTAGAATTGGGTGTAGAAAAACAGCTTGGTATCTCTGGAAAGAATGACATAGAAGATTTTGGTGTGGAAGCATTTATCGAAAAATGTAAGGAAAGTGTATTTGTTTATGAGAAGGAATGGCGTGATTTCACAGAGAAGTTAGGATACTGGGTGGATATGGGCAATCCCTATATGACGATGAGCAACAGCTATATTGAAAGTGTATGGAATATCCTTGGTACCATTCACGACAAGGGGTTGCTACAAAAAGGTCATAGAGTATCACCATACTGCCCTAGTTGTCAAACTTCCTTAAGTTCGCACGAAGTATCGCAGGGCTATAAAATGGTGAAGGATCTATCGGCTACAGCGAAATTTAAGTTAACAGATGCAGAGAATGAATACTTACTAGGTTGGACGACCACACCCTGGACGCTACCAGCAAATGTTGCTTTAGCAGTTAACCCTACGCTGGAATATGTTCGTGTGAAGAAGGGAGAAGAGGTTTATATACTTGCTAAAGTTTTGTTAGAAAAAGTAATGCAAGATGATTATGAGATTCTGTCCACCTTTAGAGGGGAGGAATTAGAAGGCATTACCTATACTCCACTTTTTGACTTTATGAGTGTTGAGTCTGGTCATAAAGTAGTTACCGCCAGCTATGTCACATGCGATAGCGGTACTGGAATTGTGCATATCGCGCCAGCTTATGGAGAAGACGATTATAAAGTGGTAAAGGAAAATGACTTGTCCTTTATCAGTGTGGTGGATGAGAGAGGGAGATACACTTCAGCAATAAAAGGATTTGAAGGTCGATTTGTAAAAGAATGCGATATAGATATAGTCCGATTTCTCTCCAATAAAGGACTACTATTCCATAAGGAAAAATATGAACATAGCTATCCCCATTGTTGGCGCTGTGACACCCCACTCCTTTACTACGCAATGGAAAGTTGGTTTATACAAACGACAGCTCTAAAAGAAATATTAATTGATAACAACGAATCTGTATCATGGCATCCAGAGTACATTAAGCATGGTAGGTTCGGTAACTTTTTGGAACAAATGATGGATTGGAATATCAGTCGCAAACGTTATTGGGGGACACCACTTAATGTGTGGGAATGTAATAATTGTAAGGTAGAGATAGTGCCGAAATCGATCGATGAATTAAATAAATATTCTTTAAATGTACTAGGGGATATTGAGCTACACAAGCCATATGTGGATAAGGTTCAGCTATCTTGTCCTTCCTGTGGTGGACCGATGCAAAGAACTCCAGAAGTAATAGATGTATGGTTTGACAGTGGTTCTATGCCCTTTGCCCAATATCATTATCCATTTGAGAACAAAGAGTTATTTTCCAAGCAGTTTCCAGCGGATATTATAGTCGAAGGAATTGACCAAACAAGAGGGTGGTTTTATAGTTTATTGGCCGTTTCTACCCTATTTACAGGTAAAGCACCATATAAGCGTGTGCTTTCCACTGGGCATATTTTAGATGAGAACGGTCAAAAAATGTCTAAAAGCAAAGGGAATGCGTTGGATCCTGTTGACCTAATCCAAAAATATGGAGCGGATTCACTTAGATGGGCTTTACTAATTGACAGTGCCCCATGGAATGAGAAACGGTTTTCAGAAAAAATTGTTCAGGAAGCAAAATCCAAACTGGTTGATACGCTCGATAATGTTTATCTTTTTTATGATTTATATACGAAATTAGATAAATATATTGTGACTTGCGATAGACAGGTAAAGAAAACAATATTAGATAATTGGATTATTTCATGCCTGCATAGTACTATCAGCAAAGTCAACAGTCATTTAGATGATTATAAATTTACAAGTGCCGCTAGGGATATTGCAAAGTTAGTAGAGCAGTTGAGTAACTGGTATGTGAGAAGGTCTCGGGAACGTTTTTGGTCAAGTGGGATAGATGAGGATAAGGTAGCAGCATATGAAACACTTTACGAAGTTTTGACTAAAACCAGCCAATTACTTGCCCCGTTTGTTCCCTTTATAGCTGATGATATCTATTTATCGCTTACAGGAAAAAGTGTTCACCTTTCGGATTATCCTCAAGCAGAAAAATCGCTTATAGATCAAACACTCGAACAGGAAATGGAGGAGGTTCTCCAGGTTGTAGAGCTAGGAAGAAGTATACGAAATAGCTTGGCTATAAAAGTAAAGCAGCCACTTTCTCAACTGTTTGTTACGAGCAATAAGTCAATAAATTGGTTCACATATGAAGGTATTATAAAAGAAGAGTTAAATGTAAAACAGTTACATTTGGCTGATAGTGATGAAGATTTTTTCACATATACCGTCAAACTAGATTTTAAAAAATCAGCGGCTAAGTTTGGAAAACAATCCAACACTATCAATAATTATTTAAAAGGCCTAGTGTCTAGTCAGGTTTCGGAGCTATTTCAAAAAGGAGGTATCATGTTCGAGGATACCTTTATTTTAAAGGAAGATGTTATGATCGAAAAGAAAGTAATGGATGGCTTTGCTTCAGCTACAAATAGGGAAACAACTGTTACTTTAGATGTGAAGTTAACAGAAGCACTCGTTCGAGAGGGATGGATGCGTGAGCTGATTAGGGCTATACAGTCTTATAGAAAACAGCTGCTTCTCCCCGTAGAGCAGAGAGTGGATATTATACTCCGTACAGACAACGAGATGCATAGGATTATTAAGGATTTTCACCAAATGTTGGAGCAAAACGTACTAATGCGTGAACTCATCGTTACTCAGTCATCCGTCCATGGTTTAAAACTGTCGATAGGAGACCATGAAATTGAAATAGAATTATCACCGCTTGTATAGATGGCAAAACAAAAGGGAGCATTCTTTATTGATTGCTTCCTTTTGTTTAAGCCTCATCTTTTGTGTTTAATGCCAATAATTTCTTTCTACTAAACGAGCACATAAAACATAAAACTCTCTTTCGGGATACTTCTGTTTCATTTTATCAATTTTCTTAACAGCAAAATCTTCAGCATCCTCGTAAGTAAGATGAGCAGCTATTCCATCTGTTTTGGGGTACATCGGGGGAGTCGCTTGGTTAATTTGTATGAATGTGAATGTTATATATTTTTTATCGGGGAGGTACTTGTCGCTTTCATCTTCTGCTTTTTGATCATTTTCGGGAAAGTAGAAAGCATTTTGCTGGCTGATTAATCCCGCTCTTTTTAGTACCCATAAATCTGTATACCCCATAGAAATTTCTTCTCTCAGATTTGTATGTATTTCCCTTAAGCTATCACCTATTTTAGGGAAGGCATCTGATCTGTTCGTTAAATAAACAAAATAGTTAACGTTGCGTGTCTCATCCAGTAACTGATGGATCATTGTGTTCCTCCTTTAAAAAATATATCAAGAGTAGTTAAAGTATATTATATTTAATTGTATTAGCATTTATTTGTTTAAGTGTAACATTTATTAGTCTGGGAGGGGGTGGGAGAAATGGAAGAATTACTTACTTACATGAAAACATTAGGGGATCAATCTATTCAACGAACACAGCTTAAACATCGTCTAGATTTAGTACAAGCTTTTAAGATTGAAGAGGGTATGCGAGTTTTAGAAATTGGATGCGGACAAGGTGATACAACAGTTGCGCTTGCAAACGCTGTAGGGGAAACAGGATTTGTAAAGGCAGTCGATATTGCAAGCAGAGAATACGGTGCTCCTATTACCCTCGGAGAAGCAACTGATTTTATTAAGGCTTCTCCATTAGGCAACAGAGTTTCCTTTATTTTTGAGGCGGATATTTTGAAGATGAATATAGAGGGAAAATATGATGTAGCCGTTCTCTCTCACTCTCTTTGGTATTTTCAGGATCCGGCTTTGTTGCTTTCATATTTTAGAAAGCTCAAGCATATTGCTAAACGCATATGCATCGCTGAATGGGATTTAGAATGGTCTATGAAAGAGCAACTTGCTCACTTTTATGCAGCCAACATTTTAGCGATTTATGCTGATCAGTTTGATGACGAGGGCAATATTCAAAATTTATTTCATAAGGAGCAACTGAAAGAAATAATGAAAGAAGCAGGTTGGAAATTACTAGACACAAAAATAGTAGATGCTTCTTTTCTGCAGGACGGGAAATGGGAGATAGACTTTGCAAAATCGATTAGGGAAAAATTCAAAAATTCATCAATCAAAATAAACACGCTGGTTCAAAGTAATTATTCTATGTTAGAAAAGGCAACTTCTCATGGTGAGCAATCGTTAAACAGCGTTGTGTTAATCGCAATTTAACATAATAAATACTCCATAAGTGATCACTCTTATGGAGTATTTATTATGCATGGTTCGTTTCATCATTAACAATATCAGTTATTTCTTTGACTGCCTTAGAGGTTTTCACAAAATGGAGCCATTTTGCATTTGCAGTAATTTTATTTTTTATATGAATCTCCACAATATCTTTGTCTTTTAATATCGTTTGAAGTGAGCTTACCTTGCCGTTTACTTTAGCAAAGGCCATTTTACTTGCCATATTCGGGTTTAGAGCATAAGCAAAATCAATAATATTAGAATTTACCGGCAACTTGATAATATCCATTTTAGGTGTGTATATTTCCATTTCTTTATGAAAAAGTTCTAGGGAGACAAGTTCGCAAAAGGCAATCGAATTATTAGCAATGGATTTAGCAAAAGGAATAGAGCTTCCTAATAGGGACGAGCTCAATGTAGTGGAGTCTATCGATTTTAAGATTGCAAAAATTCCATTTTGGTAAAAATATTGGGTCTGTTGGTCTTGTAAAACAATCGTCAAAGGGACTCCAGCTACCCTTACCTTAGTTTTGAGCTGCTTGATAAAGGGATGTTTTTCAATAGCAATCTGGTCTACAAATTGATCTGGCATAGTTTCAAAGTTGGAATGTACGAGACCAAGAGCTGTATAGCAATTGAAGGGCGAATTGATAGTGATGTGGACGGTGAAAATATCTGAAAGATAAAATCCCTCACTTAACAAATTATATCCTTGAAATAGGGGGATATTAATCCATCTAGATTTTATTATTATGTTAGTTGTATCCTCTTTTTTTAATTTAGTAATAAATTCTTTATATGATTCTTCAAAAACTTTAGTGTAATTGTTTATCTTTTCTTTAAATTGCTTATAACGCTGCGGATGTAAATAGCTAAAGGCTAATTCTTCGAGCTCTCTTTGGAGTGTAAATAATCCTATTCTTTCTGCTAAAGGTGAAAAAAATAGGAGTGTTTCGTTTGAATAGGGAATTTTCTTTTCCGTTCTTTTAATGGCCAGGGTTCTCATATTATGCAATCGATCCGCTAGCTTAATAGCAGCTATTCGTATATCTTGGATAGCGTAGGAGAGGAGTTTTTCCATATTGATAGCGCTATACTCTTCCTTTTCAAAGCTTCCTTTTTCGAACTTTGTCAATCCATCCACGATAAAGGAAACATCATCTCCAAATAAATTTTCTATTTCCTTCAGGTCAATGGTTGTGTCTTCTACAACATCATGAAGTAAAGAGCAGACTAGAGTGGTTAAGTCAGCCTTATATTCCGATAAAATAAGACAAACCTCCAATGGGTGTACAATGTAAGGCTCACCGGTGGCCCTTGTTTGGCCTAAATGTGCTTTTTCAGCAAATTCCATTACTTTTTTTAATTGTTCCATTTCTAATTCCTCTAAATAGTTACAGCTATGTAAAAGCTGCTCTTTTACTTCTTTCATTTGAAATCACCTCCATTTAATAATATATGTATTAAGTCCTCCTTGAGCAAAGCAATTTAGACTATTATTTTGATACTTTTATATGTATTCTACTGATTTTTCAAAAAACCTTTTTCTTTGTTATAGAGTAATAATAAGTTGGATAAAAGACCTCAAGTTATTCATTTCCAAAATCATGTTAATATAATATTGCATAGACTGGTGTTCGAAATCAGAGGAGTAAATGTGGAAACGCTAGTTAATGCTAGAGCTTGTCGAGAACCACTCCTAAAGTGCTAAGAAGTGTCACGTAAAACGTTGAATCTGTCTTCTAATTGAGTAGAAATCACCCCTAACGGGGGAAGTGTCTTATAAGTTATAGGAACACTCCCCTTAACCAGAGGAACGTTCTTAACAACAGGGGGCAAGAGCCACATCTAACTATTAGGAAATTCTATCACAGCATTATTTTTTGCTTAATAGCTATTTTTTGGCTACATTGTAAATGAACAATATGGAGGGATTTATATGAGATGTGGTGAAAAATGCTTTCTAGTGGAGATGGAAGTGAATGGGGTTGTTCAAGTTAAGCCCGTGACCGCAAAATCTCCAAATGAGGCGAGAAAAAATATTCGATTAGAATATGGGGGAGAATCTAAGATTCTTTCTGTAACTGCGGAGAAAAAGAAATAACGGTCATTTATAATTTAGAGAAGCAGCTTCGATTAGAGAGGCTCCTTTATTAATATATCAACCTTCTAAAAATTCTCTTTTATTTGTTAATTATTGTGATATGATAATTTCATCGTAATTTTCAGACAACGGGGGAATTTTTTATGAAGGCTTTTGGGAGATGGATGCTACAGCTGTCTGTAGCATTTATTGGTATCCTACTGATTAGTGGGTTGCCTTTGTTAATCACCGGCTTCCAACAAGGAGAATTTTGGTGGGAAGAATATAGAAATCATTTACTCGGCTTGTTTTCTATAGGAGAACTTCTGGACCGATATGCTGGCATGCATATTGAGGGGTTTGTACAATATTCGTTAGAAGTTTTATTTTTGGCGCTTCTGGTGGCTGTTTTGTTGGCGTTATTTTTTACAGTGCTAACTATGCTATGTAAGGAACGGGTTAGACAACGTATTAAAACAGTTTTTTTCTTTTTGGAATCGATTCCGGACATATTGGTTATTATGCTTATTCAGTTATTGATCATTATTATCCATAAGCATACAGGTATATTCTTGAAAATAGCTGTTACTGGTGGGGAAAAAATTTATTTACTTCCCGTGGTTTGTCTAATGATTCTACCAATGGTTCAGCTCTATCGTTTAAGTATGCTTACTTTCGAGGCTGAAGAACGTAAAATGTATGCAGAGCTTGCAAGGTCGCTTGGATTCGGTAAATTGGCTATTCTACTTATACATATTTTTAGAAATGCAGTTATTAGTATTTTCTTTCAATCGAAAAAGACTATGTGGTTCATGCTTTCAAACTTATTCATTCTTGAACGAATGTTCAATATGCCCGGTATTATGTATTACTTGAGCAATAACATTTCAGGAGAGTTATTTTTAATCACGGTATGCAGCTTCTTTTTCCCAGTGTTTCTCCTTTATAGTTTTGGCGAGTGGTATTTTCTACGTCATTTGAACAAGGGGAGAGCAATCGGATGAAGATGAAATCAGTTTGGAGACAGCCATATTTTGTTTTTGGATTTACTATATTAGCCTTCTTTTTAATAGGCAGTTTTATATTTGAGTGGATTTTTGGGCCAGATCCGAAACAAACTTATTTTTTAATGGAAAATGGCAGAGTAATAGAAGCAGCTCCACTATCCCCAAGCTGGATGCACCCACTTGGGACCGATCAATATGGCTATGACATGTTTGCTAAAATCATGCTTGGAGCAAAATATACCATTATATCTGCCATGGGAGTTGCAGCTGTTCGAATGCTTATTGCAGTACCACTAGGATTTGCAATCGCTACTTATTGGCAGAAGAGACGGGCCATTATTAATAGCGCTATCGATCCTCTACATTATATTCCTATGACTATTTTTTCTTATCTTATGCTTTACCCAGTGCTATGGGAGCCGATGGAGGGATTTTCTACAACTGTGTGGGAGAGAATTATCATCCAGGTTGTGCTAATGGCCATTATCACCGTACCAATTGTGGCTTCTCTCATAGGCAACGAGGCCAATCTGCTTTATCAGGAGGAATATATTCTGGCTTCTAAAACGTTAGGGGCTGGTCGACCGAGAATCATTACCCGTCACCTATTTCCAATGATGAGAGAGAAATTATTCGTTTTGTATGGACAACAGGTCGTCGAAACATTAGTTGTGTTTACGCATCTCGGGTTGCTCCAATTGTATATTGGAGGTACAGCAGTTAGCTATGACCCTATGTTTGGAGATCCTCCAAAGTCTATTGCCTATGAATGGGCAGGACTTTTTGGTTCCTCTTTCCGATATCTGCAAGGTGTACCATGGCTTCCACTAGGACCTGCTATATGCTTTGCATTGCTCATCTTGGCAATTTCCGCAATGATAGAAGGCTATACTCGCGCAGTGAACGGACAAGTCAATATTCCAAAAAGAAAGAAAGTATCGTTTCTGTCTGAGGACATCATTGAATGGAACCAGCAGCAACTACAAGAAAAGATGCAACTTCTTTATAAGGATAAAGAAAAGCAAAAAGTCTGAGCTTAAGGAGGATATCTTCAATGCTTATTCTAGATTCCTTATATGGAGAATTTTATGTAGATGGAGTATTAGAAGAATTAATAAATTGTAAGCCTGTTCAACGATTAAAGGGCATACATCAAGGCGGGGCAAGCTATTTAGTAAAGAAAGAATGGAATGTCACTCGATATGAGCATTCCATTGGTGTCATGCTTCTAGTAAAAAAAATAGGGGGTTCGTTAGAAGAACAGATTGCTGGTCTTCTTCACGATGTTTCACATACTGCTTTTTCTCATGTCATCGATTTTGTTCTGGATAATAAGGACGAGGACTATCATGAAAAAATATATAGTAGAATAATTAACGGTTCCTCAATACCTACTATCCTAACTAAATATGGATATAACTTAAAAGACATCCTATTTAATGATTCGAGATGGTCCTTGCTCGAGCAAAGTGCCCCTGATTTATGTGCAGATCGTGTCGATTACACATTACGCGATCTGTATGCCTATGGAAATATTTCAATGGAAGAAGTTCAACATTTTTTACAGAATCTAATCGTGAAAGACGGTAAAATGGTTCTTCCAAATATAGAAATCGCCGAGTGGTTTACATCGGTCTACTATGAGGAAGTAATTGATTTCTTTATGAATCCTTTAAATTTATATGGCAACTACCAGTTAGCTTTTGTTTTAAAGGCAGCATTGGATAAACAAATCATCACATTAGAGGATTTTCTTTTGGAGGATGATCAGTTGCTCCAATTGGTAGTATGCTCACAGGATGATGAAATTCAACATGCTCTTCAAAAGCTTCATCCTTCTGTTGAAGTGATAGACGAGCTAACCAATTATGATTTTCATCAGAAAATGAAGGTTAGACTAATAGACCCTCTAGTTTGTTCGGAAAATGGTTTAGTAAGAGCTTCTGACTGCTCTAAACAGATTCAAAAATTAAACCAAACGGCATTGCAACGAGCAGTAAAAGGAACCTATGTAAAAATTTTATCTTGCTAATAAAGACAAGCCTATATCGTGATTAGGCTTGTCTTTATTTTGTTATTAGAATTAGTGTCCCAATTACCTGTTGAAATTGTTTCTCATTAGTAATGAATTTATTCAATTTATTCGATTAAGTGTTTTCCTTCCTAATGGTCTACATTACCATTGAATAAGAACGTACGTTTGCAATATAATAATAAGAACGAACGAATGTTCCTTTCGAAGGAGAGTAGATTTTATGTATGAGGGCTTAGAAAATCGAAATATTATTTGCATCGACATTCGAAGCTTTTTTGCGAGCTGTGCAGCGGCAGAAGCAGGACTAGATGTGATGAATACGCCTATTGCTGTTATTGGAAACTTGGAGCAGAAGGGGAGCATTGTGCTTGCTGCTTCTCCTCCAATGAAAAAAAGGTTTGGCGTAAAGACCGGGACGAGGTTATTTGAAATACCAGACGATCCTTCTATCCATCTGTTGGAACCAAAAATGGAATTTTTTGTTCGAGTTTCAATGGAAATCACGCGCTATTTGAATCAGTTTGTCCCAAGTGAAGCGATTCATGTCTATAGTGTGGATGAATGCTTTGCAGACCTTGGGGGAACAGAAAGGCTTTGGGGGCCAATTGAGAACACGGTGAAACGTATACAGGACGGTTTGCATTATCAGTTTCAGCTTCCATGTGCTGTTGGACTGGGGCCAAATATGCTTATGGCAAAGCTGGCGCTTGATTTGGATGCCAAAAAAACAGGTTTTGCCAAATGGACGTATGAAGATATTCAACAAAAGCTATGGCCTGTTTCACCTTTAAGTAAAATGTGGGGAATTGGCTCTCGTTTAGAAAAAACACTAAATAACATGGGGATTTTTAATGTAGGACAGCTAGCAAAAACTCCCTTGAAGTTGTTGGAGGATAAATTTGGAGTGATGGGAAATCAATTGTATCACCATGCCTGGGGGATAGATCTCTCTGAACTGGGAGCGCCCATTGTAGACGGCCAGATAAGCTATGGAAAGGGGCAGGTGTTGTTTCGAGATTACCGGACAAAAAAAGAAGTAATGGCAGTCATATTGGAAATGTGTGAGGATGTGGCAAGACGAGCAAGAGAGGCTAATATGGTGGGGCGCACTATACATCTTGCAGTGGGCTATAGTAAAGACTCTTTTGGGGGAGGATTTAATCGTTCACGCTCCATAGATGAACCGACGAATGCGACTATGAAGATTTATAAAATTTGCGAAAAAATATTTGATGAGTTTTATGACCGTAGTCCAGTGAGAAGGCTATCCATTTCTATCACTAATCTAGAGCCGGAGAACTCTATGCAGCTTAGCCTTTTTGAAGAAGGAAAGTGGAAGGAACGCAAGCTTGGAAAGACGATGGATTATCTGCGTAGCAAGTATGGTTCAACCGCTATTTTACGCGCAGTTTCCTATACCGAAGCTGGCACTGCAGTGAAACGAGCGGGCTTGCTCGGAGGTCATAAGAAATAGGATGAACAAATATTAGAGAAAAAATACGATAAAAAAACCCTGTGAAAATTGATCATATTCTCACAGGGAAGGTCAGTTAAAGAAGCTTAATCATAATGGTGTCATTCGGCATAACTTTTGCGCTTGGCTTAATCGATAGACCATTTACTAAAATAAAACCATTTCTTATTTTGTCTACGACAGCTGTTCTGCTCCAGTCAGGTATTTGTTGAGAAAGAAGAAAATCAATTCGATAAACTCCTTCTACAGATTTAATCGTTACATGAACTTCCGATATAAGCTTTTCCATATAAAGATTTACAGGGAGCTCTGTCAACGTGCTTTCTTTGTTTACAGGTTCACGACCGTGGACTCTTTCATGTCTTCGAAAAGTTTTATAAATATCTAATTTTTTATTCCAGGTATGGTTTTTTTCGCATTTATAAATGGCAAAACGGTATATATGCTTTCCATTTGAATTATGTCTTCGAATATTTGTATCAGTAAACAAGGAATTTTTCCCGCACATTTTACAGTGCTTTACTTCTCTACGAATCGTTTGTTTTTTTAGTATTTCCCAATTGTGATATACAACGGTCATTTCCTTCACCTCATATAAGATAAAGGCACAATCGCATCCGTTTGGATGTTGGCAGGATCGTTATTAATTTGCACTAAAAAAGGCCCCTAAAAGGACCTCAAAAAGCATACGAAACTACTGGTTTGCTCTTGTCCCTTTGTAATGGTAGATGGGCAGACTAATCCCTTGGTTAAAACAGATGTTTTTAAGGAAAAGTGCTATCCAATTTAGTTGGTCCATTACAAAGTAAAAGTTGGCATACGAGTTTTTGTATCCTTTCTCCAAACAGATTTAACTATATTATAACATATAACAGTATTTTTAGAATAGTTAAATTAAGGTGAATTCTTTCGTCATCAAGATATGAGGAATACCATCTTCCATGAAGATATCCGAAGTTGTTTTGTATCCAAGTCCAGTATAAAATCCTTCAGCATGGGTTTGACCATGAAGCTTCACTTTCGAAACCTTCAATTCTTTCGCAACATCCTCCAGAGCTTTGACAATTACTTTCCCTAATCCTAATTTTCGATAAGGCGGAAGAATACAAATACGCTCTAGCTTTCCGAATTCATCTACTACTCTTAAGCGACCTGTCCCAACTGCTACATTGTCAATTAAAACTAGAATATGCTGACAATCCCCGGCAAGGGTATCAAATTGGTCAAATTCATCTTCTAAAGGCACACCCTGTTCTTTAACAAATACTTCTTCTCTAATTGCGAAAGCTTTTTTTAAATCCTCTTGGGAGGTAATTTTATTTGATTTCAATTTTTTCAGTCCTTTCCCTATTTTTCTATAAGTTAGTTTATTTTTATTTAAATTGCAATGGGAAACCTTTGGAAATGAGAAGGTGATTAAACTGCTAAAGGCGAATATATAGGAAGAAGTTAAGGGGGGGATGTTTTTGTATTTGATTAATATAGCTGTAATTGCAGCTTCTTTTTCACTAGTAACTATTTTCTCCCTTTTTGTCTTAAAAAGATGCAACAGGCAGATGGCCATGATTACCAACTTTATAGCGAGTTTCATCCTATTAGCGTCGGCCTCTATATTTCTTTATCAACAGAACCCTAGCGAATTTCTAAAAGAGACAAATGGATTGTTAATCATGCTTCTGTTTTTCCCCATCAACGTATGGGTTACTTGTCTAATCATTATGCTGAAAAGTAATAAAGTAAACAAACCATACCAAACGTAATAGGAGCTGCTATGAAATGTGCTATGCAAACACCTTTATCACCATTTCAGAGGACTCGACAGTTATATCTGCAATAGTCCCCACACCAAAACACAATAAGCCAACAATTGCTTCTATAGAATATGATCTTATTTATCGTAATCCATACGAGTACACCCAGGAGGATGTGCAGTTTTTAACCTACTTGATAAAAAATCAAATTGAAATGAATAATTTAGAAGAAAAGAGAAGCGAGTTTTTCAGCAAATCTAAGGCATGCTTTAGAGCTTCCCCACTCGTTAAAAATTATGGTTGGGGAATTCATTATAATGAGGTTGGGAAGGTTGCTATCTATGAAAAAGGAAGTGAGCACTACAAACAATTGGAGAATAGCTCGCAGTTAAAAATTTTAAAGGGCATGCGTACTAAAAAAACTGTAAGGGTGGATTAAAATGGAGAAAATTTTTTATCGACATATGGATCAAGTACGGGAGCTCACATTAAAGGCTATCAAGCAAATACCAGAAAACCTAGCAGACGAAATTCCAAATGGCTTTAACAACAACATCCGATGGAATTTTGGGCATATTGCTTATACCCAAGAAAAGTTATGCTTTATGCTGCTAGGGATAGAGATGGGTGTACCAGATACTTATGAAACCTATTTTGCAGCAGGAACAAAACCTGCAAAGTGGAGAGAAACACCTTCAACGCTAGAGGAAATTGCTCAAGTACTAGTAGAGCAATCACATAGGATTAAACAAACATTTCCAATTGAACAGTCACTACCTAAGCCTTTTACAAACAAGATGGGCGTTACATTTAATACTAGTACAGAGGCTCTTTTATTCAGCTTTTATCATGAAGGTATACATATGGAAACGATTCAACGATTATATAAACTAGTTTCCGACTACTAATTGGTTGATGTTGAATACGTGGAGCACAATCAATGAATGATAGTGGATTGACTGCATAGCGTGAATTTATTTATGACCGGATAAAAATTTTTATAACCGGATAGCGAGGATTTATGACCGGATAAAAAAATTTATAACCGTTCGCTCATTACGAGCAACAAAGGATAGGTGTTTAGATGAATAAAGTTGAAGAGGATACTATTGATCCGTACATTTTTATCCTACTTGAACATGCTACCTCAAGCGATAAAGTTTTACGTGAATATAATCTTTATCAACAAATTAAGACAAGAAAGCTATATGGCTGGAAAAGAAACAACGATTATGTGGCCTGTATAGGCATTGAGATGACACTTAGTAATGACGCAGAGATCAAACATATCGCTGTTTCTCCAAATCTTCGAGAACAACGAATAGGAAGTAAAATGTTGGACTATATGGTGAATGAACTGGGAATTCGCCGTTTGACTGCGGAAACCGACCAGGACGCAGTTGGCTTTTATAGAAACTATGGATTTATTGTTTCAAGCATTGGTGAGAAATACCCAGGGGTCGAGCGTTTCTGGTGTGAATGGGAAAAAAAGAGTAAGTAACATTTAGGCTAACTGAAGAAGCCGACCGATTATCGGATAGAGCGAACCAATTATGTTTTCAATTTTTCGTTTGATATGGAGGGGAAGTTATGTTTTTTGAGATGACAGTGCAAATTAGGGTTTCTAATTTCCAAGAAGGTCATAGATGGTATAAAACTTTGTTGAAAAAAGAGGCAGATCTTATTCCGCATGGTGGATTTGTTGAATGGGAGGTAATTCCTGGATGCTGGCTTCAAGTCTCAGAAGGAGTTCCCGCACAAGGGAGTGGACCACTTCGATTAGGAGTGAAAGACCTAACTGTGGAACGTGAAAGAATAATGAAGGAGCTTCGTGTTGATTATTTTGATATTCATTCGCGACAGGAAGTTGGTGCTAAATGGGCTACATTTTCAGATCCATGGGGAAATCAAATAGGATTTTTTGAATACATCAATAAACTGGAAGAGAAAGAGCGAATACAAACAGTAACGAATCTAAAATAGTCAAAACCGGAAAGGACTAGCTTATGCGAGTAAATGTAAACCTTTTTTCATTTATCATTGCGCTTATTTCCGTAATCCTATTTCTAGTCTTGACATCTTCTAATTATTGGATAGATTTATCCATGCAAACACTAGGCTGGCATCCCTTGTTTATAGTGCTCGGCTTAACACTAGCTACCTTTGTTTTGGCAGTTGTTGGTTTTAAGGACATAAAGGGCTGGGCGGCGATGACAAGAGGTATTATTACGCTGGCAGTATCTACAGGGTTATCAATTATTGCAATTTTCATACTTTTTATTGGTAAGCTAATGAGCTAGTCTACAACAAAAAGGAGTTTTATATGAATATTAGTATTGAAATGCTAAGCTTGGATGATTTAACAGATTTATATCTTTTTGAACAGAAGAACAGAGTATATTTTGAACAGATGGTCCCCTCTCGAGGAGAAGAATACTATCTTCCAGAAATTTTTAATAGTAGAAATAAGACTTTGCTAGAAGAACAGGCAAGAGGTGAGTCTTATATTTATCTCATCAAACAAGATAATGCTATTATAGGACGCATCAATTTAGTAGATATTGATAAAAAACAAAAAAGAGGTGAGTTAGGCTACAGAATTGGAGAGGTGAATACTGGCAAAGGTATTGCCAGTTTGGCCTTGCAAATGTTATTGCAGACTATTTCATGGGAAGAGATTAACCAAGTAGATGCAAAGACAACAACAAATAACATCCCTTCTCAAAAAGTTTTAGAGAAAAATGGATTCCAGAAAATCTCATCTCATAAAGAATTCTATTATATGAACGGTGAGAAAATAGAGTTCATTAGTTATAGGAAAGAGGTTGAAAAGTGAATGTAAGGATACATAGGGAGTTTTAAGCGATTTCGTTTATAAAATGAAGTCTATTCCCTTGAAACAATTAGGCAAAAACGATGAGGCATATCATAAGAGGCATTGTTTTTGCCATTTTGAATTCTATAGGCAATGCACATAGCTAGAGGAGTAGCTTGAATATACATTCATTATAGAGGACATCCCCTATGTCTTCCTTGCTCCTGATTTACTCCTCGTAAATCATTTTTTTCGTCATCCCGCCATCAACGGTCACATTAATACCTGTTACAAAGTCGTTTGATGGGTCCGTCAGATATATACAAGCCTTTGCAATGTCGTTAGGTTTTCCTACACGGCCTGAGAAATGCTGGCTGTGATCCACTGCTCGTAATTTGTCATAGTTCCCAGTTTCGATCCAGCCAGGAGATATACAATTGACCATAATATGATCAGGAGCTAGCGAGCTGGCAAGAGAATGTGTTAATGCAATAATTCCGCCTTTTGTGGCTGCATAGGACTCTGAGTTGGGCTCTGACATGAACGCTCTTGTGGAAGCCATCGACACAATTGAGCCACCGTGCTCATTGTTTCTCATTACCTTGGCCGCTTCCCTAGAACAAAGAAAGACACTGCGTAAATTTGTATTGATAATGTCATCCCAATCCTCTAAAGACAAATCATAAGGGGAGCTGGGCTTAAACTTACCAGCGTTGTTAACTAGAATGTCAATGGTGCCGAATTTCCTAGTAGTTTGTGTCATTAGATTCATGACATCCTTTTCAATTCGGACATCTGTCTGTATAAAAAGGCAGGAGTAACCTTGTTGTAACAATGAAACCTCCGTTTCTTTACCTAGAGTTTCGTCGATATCGGCCAAAACCACATTAGCTCCTTTTTCCGCGTATACCAGTGCCAAACCTCTACCAATACCTTGAGATGCCCCTGTTATAATTACCACCTTGTCTTTGAACATGCTTATGCCACCTTTCAGTAGTTTTTATTAAATGTATCATAATTATTTTTTTTGTGTTTTCGTAATCGAAAGCTTCTAATATAGCTCGTTGGAATTATTTCAGATTTCGAATTATTTTGTTTTCCCATCTTTCGTAATGTTCAAACATTTGCTAAACTAGTAAAGTCTTAATTTGTAATTTGGGGGAAATAAAGTGAAAGTATTCTTGGAGTTGGGTTGGTATTTTAAACAAAGGAAAAAGCAATACTTATTTGGTATTTTAATGCTTCTTTTTGTAGCATTTTTGCAGCTTTTTCCACCAAAAATTATTGGTTTAGTAGTTGATGAGATTCATGAGGGTACGCTGACAAGCGAATTCTTAATAAAATGGCTTGCAATTTTGGCTGCTGCCGCTTTGGGCATGTATGTTTTGCGGTATTATTGGAGAATTATGATTTTCGGCTCTTCCATTTATCTCGCAAGATTATTGAGAGAAAAGTTATTTCATCATTTCACCAAAATGGCTCCTTCCTTTTATCAGAAAAAGAGAGTTGGAGATTTAATGGCTCACGCAACTAATGATTTGTCTGCTGTGCAGCAAACTGCGGGTTCGGGGGTTTTGACATTGGTTGATTCCTTAGCAACTGGAGGTTTTGTAATTGCCGCTATGGCTTTTACGATTAACTGGAAACTTACAATTATTGCTTTGCTTCCTTTACCGTTGATGGCAATCTCTACTAGTTATTATGGGAAGCTGCTACACCAACGTTTCCGTTTCGCGCAGGAGGCTTTCTCAAATTTAAATGATAAAGCTCAAGAAAGCATTTCAGGTGTAAAGGTTATTAAAACTTTTGGACAAGAGAAAGAAGATACAGACGACTTTGTTCACCTTTCTAAAGAAGTTGTAGACAAAAATATGCATGTTGCGAAAGTGGATTCTCTGTTTGACCCTACGATTTCTTTAGTAGTTGGAATGTGTTTTTTCTTATCGATTGTGTTCGGAACACGTTTTATATTGGCAGAAGAGATGAGCGTAGGAGACCTCTTTGCATTCACTTCGTATTTAGGCTTATTGGTGTGGCCGATGCTTGCTTTCGGATGGTTGTTTAACATTGTTGAACGTGGGAGAGCTTCCTATGACCGAATTCGAAATATCCTAGAGGAAGAAATTGAAATTGATGACCATGTTGGGGCTTTAGAGATTAAGCCTGCTGGCGATATTCACTTTGATATCGAACAATTCAAGTTTACTGGAGATGATCGTGTTGCCCTTCGTGACATTCATTTTACCCTTAAACAAGGTGAAACGCTTGGGATTGTTGGAAAGACAGGTTCAGGAAAAACAGCAATTTTAAAATTGCTTATGAGAGAGTTTGAGGGCTACCAGGGAAGAATCATGTATGGTAATCATTCCATTGATGCATATAAGAAAAGAAACCTGCGAGAAGCAATCGGTTATGTGCCACAGGATCACTTCTTATTTTCTACTACTGTTGCGGGCAATATTGCATTTGCAAATGCTGGGGCAACAATGGAGGAAGTATATGAAGCCGCAAAGTTAGCAAATATCCATGAGGATATACTGCTGTTCACAGATGGCTATAACACGATTGTCGGTGAACGTGGCGTGTCATTATCGGGCGGACAAAAGCAACGCATATCCATAGCACGCGCTCTTATGATGAAGCCTGAATTGCTTATACTAGACGATTCTCTTTCTGCAGTAGATGCAAGGACAGAGGAAGCAATATTAGAAGCACTGAAGAAAAATCGAACAGATGAAACAACGATTATTACTTCCCATCGTTTGAGTGCTATTCAGCACGCTCATCAAATTATTGTAATGGATGAAGGTACTATTTTAGAAAAAGGAACTCATGAGGAGTTAATGAGGCTAAAAGGGATGTATTATGAAATGTATCAATTACAGCAACTAGAAACACTTGTGGAAAAAGGAGGTAGCGTCTGATGAATGAAAAGCAGCCAGTGCTTACAGGAAAAGACCAATGGCAAGTTCTCAAAAGACTGCTCACTTACCTAAAACCACATAAAAAAGCGATTACTCTTGCCTTGTTTCTATTAATATTAACAGTGACGGGAGATATTCTTGGACCATACTTGATTAAAACCTTTATGGACAATTATTTAACTCCTAGAATATTCCCAACGGGTCCACTTGTTGGACTAGCGCTAGGATATATTTTTATTCAAATAGGAAATATTATAGTTAGTTACTTTCAATTATTGAAGTTCCAGGAAATTGCCTTAAAGATAATACAGCAAATGCGTATAGACGTCTTTTCAAAGGTGCATCGACTAGGAATGCGCTATTTCGATAAAACGCCTGCCGGTAGCATCGTATCTAGGGTAACAAATGATACAGAGGCTATTAAGGATATGTTTGTGAGCGTACTAGTAGGCTTTATACAAAGTGGATTCCTAATCATCGGGGTCTATATTGCCATGTTCCTATTGAACGTGAAGCTTGCTTTAATAACAACTGTATTACTTCCGATTCTATTTGTGATTATTGTTACCTACCGTCGATATAGTTCGGTAGTATATCAGGATTTACGCGAAAGACTTAGTCAATTGAATGCCAAGCTTGCTGAATCCTTACAAGGGATGACGATGATTCAAGCGTTTAGGCAGGAGGATAGACTTCAAGATGAGTTCAATGATATAAACAACTCACATTGGAAGGCTGGAAGAAAAAACATTAAATTAGATAGCTTGTTACTACGCCCTGCAATTGATATGGTTTACGCACTTGCGATCATTATCTTGCTGAGCTATTTTGGAATCACTTCTATGAACAATATTGTGGAGGTTGGGGTTATCTATGCTTTTGTCACATATATTGATAGATTCTTTGAACCCATCAATCAAGTGATGCAGAGATTATCTATTTTTCAACAAGCAATCGTAGCAGCTTCCCGAGTATTTAAGCTATTAGATGAAAATGACCTAACTCCAGAACAGCAAAATAAAGAAACTGCAAAAATTGAGTCAGGGAAAATAGAGTTTAAAAATGTTACCTTTTCCTATGATGGAAAAACAGATGTGCTGAAAAATATCTCATTCACAGCTGAGCCAGGTCAAACAGTCGCACTAGTTGGACACACTGGAAGTGGAAAAAGTTCCATTATCAACTTGCTTATGCGCTTCTATGAGTTCGAACGTGGAGATATAAGAATTGATGATCATTCTATTAAAGAGTTTCCAATGGCCGAGATTAGAAATAAGTTGGGGCTAGTGCTACAGGATCCATTCCTCTTTTATGGAGACATTGAAAGCAACATTAGACTTCACGCACCCGATATGACAGACGAAGAAGTAAGAAATGCTGCGGAGTTCGTGCAGGCTAACAAATTTATTGAAAAATTACCAAAGGGTTATAAGCAAAAAGTTTCTGAGAGAGGATCTACATTCTCAAGTGGACAAAGGCAGCTAATTGCCTTCGCAAGAACAATTGCCACTAATCCGAAAATCCTCGTCTTGGATGAGGCAACTGCCAATATAGATACAGAAACTGAGGTAGCGATACAAAGCAGTCTTGAAAATATGCGAAAAGGAAGAACAACGATTGCGATTGCCCATCGATTAAGTACAATCCAGGATGCAGAACTAATACTTGTACTTCATCATGGAGAGATTGTAGAAAGAGGGACACATCAGCAATTATTAAATGAAAAAGGGTTATATCATAAGATGTACCTGCTACAAAATGGAGTTGTAGATGATATAGCATAAAAAATTCAAAAAGCTGTCACAAGCATTAATAGAGTAAAAGTATGGGAAATTTGATACGATAGGAACAGTAATTCGGAAAGGAAGACTGCCGTGAGTTCAGATGTTAATTTACTACTGGCGTTCGGTGCTGGGTTTTTAAGCTTTATTTCCCCATGTACTTTACCGTTGTATCCCGCATTTCTATCTTATATTACTGGAATGTCTTTAGAAGAACTTAAAACCGATAGAAAGCTAATGCAAAAAAGAGGAATGCTTCATACTTTGTTTTTCTTGCTTGGCTTCTCTGTCATATTCATTGCATTAGGTTTTGCCACTTCCTTTGTAGGAACATTTTTTATTCAATACGATGATTTGATACGTCAGGTCGGTGCTATATTTATCGTAGCGTTTGGATTAATGGTAGTCGGCGTTTTTAAACCTGAATTTTTAATGAAGGAGAAAAGATTACAGTTTAAAAACAAACCATCTGGTTACATAGGAACTGCATTAATCGGTATGGCTTTTGCAGCAGGCTGGCAGCCTTGTACAGGGCCAATCTTAGCTTCTGTATTGCTATTAGCTAGTTCTAACCCTGGGTCAGGTGTTTGGTATATGCTCGCATATGTATTAGGCTTTGCTATTCCTTTCTTTGTCCTTTCGTTCTTTATAACACGCTTGAACTGGATTCGTAAAAATAGTAACCTGATTGTTAAAATCGGTGGCTATATTATGATCGCATTAGGAATTTTGTTGTTTTTCGACGGATTAACTTATATAATTCGTATTTTAAGCCCTATTTTTGGAGACTTTACCGGATTTTAAGTAAGGAGGCAATAATATGCCGACAGTTTTAGTAGTGGATGATGCGGTATTCATGCGAACAACGATTAAACGAATGCTACAAGATCATCAATTTGATATAGTGGGTGAAGCCACTAATGGGCTTGAGGCGATCGAGCAATATAGGAATTTAAAACCGGATGTGGTGACAATGGATGTTACCATGCCGACAATGACAGGTATCGAAGCTGTAAAGCATATCGTTACTGAATTTCCTGATGCGAAGATTGTTATGGTCACTGCACTTGGCCAACAAAAACTAATTGTAGATGCTTTAGAATACGGAGCGAAGGATTTTATCACCAAACCTTTTGATCCTGATCAGCTTATTAATGTGTTACGTAATGTAACTGAAGTGTTTTAAAAAATTTAAATGAAGAATTTATATGATGTGGGGAATACCAATGTTTGATATAGTTCCGGCCAATGTTATGATAATTGTTTCTACGGTCATTGCGCTAGGTATGGGAGTACTGGTGACGACCTTGCGAGCAAAATCTGCAAAGCGACCAGCAAGTGTAAAAAAAATCTTATTACCGCCTCTATTTATGTCAACCGGAGCACTAATGTTTGTGTTTCCTTTCTTTCGAGTAACGTTAGCACAAATTGGCGAAGCACTACTAGTTGGTATGCTATTTTCCATTATTCTCATATGGACATCCAAGTTCGAATACAAAGATGGGGAAATCTATCTTAAGCAGTCGAAGGCATTTATCTTTATATTAATCGGTCTACTAATTATTCGATTAATAGGGAAGATAATACTTAGCTCTAGCATAGATGTGGGAGCACTAAGTGGAATGTTTTGGATTTTAGCATTTGGAATGATTGTTCCATGGAGAATAGCAATGTTCATAAAGTTTAAGAAAATACAAAAACAGCCAATATAAAAACGAGCATCCTCTAAGGGGTGCTCGTTTTTTTTCTGTCCTCTGATAAAGCAAAGTACTTTTCAAAAGGAGATACATCTACAGCCAATTCCTTGAGTTTCTTCCGCAAAAATTTATGATCTCTTTTAGGGGTGGCGATAATATATCCACGAATTAACAATTCTTGTGTGATTGCAGTAGCATTTTCTTCTATGGCAATCTGACCAATCTTACCAGCAATTTTCTGTTTGGCTACAGGTCGGAATAAATCAGGAACCGGAGCAACCAGCTCATTTAACAGAGCTTTTTGCTCATCATTCCAAAGGTGAATTGTTTTATCTACATAATACTCTTCCCAGTCGAGATCCGATTTACCATCGTTTTTAGGCATAGATTTGAGAAATTTTCGGAACATGAAGAATCCTCCAATTCCCATTAAAACTACTAAGACAACAACCCAAAAAAGTATAAACCATAAAAACCATCCATCTAACAATCTATTCACCTCATTCTTCTAACTATTAGTATAAAGTGTTTGAAAAGAATTTTCATCATGAATGTATCCTTTCTGCTAAAAACTTTCTATATAGAGAGTGAGAGGAGGTGATTCAGATGGCAAACTTGGCACATAAACAATCAGTTTTAAGAATAACTTTTGAAGCAGGAATTGGAACAGATGGGAAAATGAAAACAAAGTCAAAGACGTATCGCAATGTAAAGGCGAATGCAAACGCAGACCAGCTAGAAGCAGCGGTAACAATTCTTTCGGGATTTTCTACTAGCCCATTTGTGGGGGCAGAGAAAATACAAACATCTAATCTTAACTAAAAAATAAGGAGGAATAATCATGGCTAAAACTTTACAAATGCAATTTGAATCGTCAAACGGAAAAGCAGTACTTTTGACCGTTGATGACCCTCGTGAAAACCTGACTCGAAACGAAATTGAAGCTGGAATGCAAGCTATTATTACTAGTGATGCTTTTCATGCAGAAAGCTTTAGTTTAACCTCGATCAAAAGCGCGAAGGTAGTAGATCGAAACGTTAATGAAATAATCTAGCAAATATGCTAACTAGCCCGAGCTTAGATTGCAGACATATATCTTTGTCCATAGCTCACGTATAATTTGTTGTCATTTAAAGATTCGAAACAGTTGATAGGGAACAAGTTCGTCATTATTACTTTTCTAAACATTAGGCTCTCCTTAGGAGGGCCTTTTTGAAAGCAACAGAGAAAATATACATTTTTCCAAATGCTTGTGTAGATTTGTGGTCCCTAAATGTGACATAAAGGAGGTGACCTATATTTCATAGCTCTTTAGTAATTTCACAAGCTTTGTGACATTTCTGAGGTGTATATTAAAACCTGTCTTTGTTATGGTACGAATATGTATTTTCTAAAAGTTACTAGGAAGGAGGATATCCGATGGAGCAGTGGCTAATGGTTATTCAAGATATAGGCTTTCCCATCTTTGTCTCGTTCTATTTAATGCACAGAGTTGAGAGCAAGCTTGAAGAAATAAAAAACGCACTGTTGTCCTTAAGTAAAGTGTAGACACAAAACTGTTGAAATATCTGAGACAGAGTAGTTGAATGAATTATTTTCTTTCTATAAGATTAGGCTATGATGTTATAAAGGGGTCATATGATGAAGAAATTATTAGTTATGTTAACAATAAGTATATTGGTCCTCGCAGGATGTGGCAGCAGTGATTTTAAAGCCCAAACTAACTGGGAGATAGAAGATTTTGCTTTTGATAATCAGCGTGGCGAAGAGGTATCATTAGATGATTTAAAAGGAACCGTTTGGTTAGCTACTTTTATTTTTACTAATTGTACTACGGTCTGTCCTCCAATGACCTTTAACCTTACAGAAATACAAGGAATGTTAGAGGAAAAAGGTATTGAGGATTATAAAATTGTGGCTTTCAGCGTAGATCCGGATGTAGATTCACCTGAAGTATTAAAAGAATATCTGGAATTGTATGAGGTGCCAGATGAAAGTAAATGGGAGCTTTTAACTGGATATTCTCAAGAGTATATCTCACAGTTTGCTGAAAAATCATTTAAAGCACTTGTTCGCAACAATCCAAACGATGACCAAGTGATTCACGGATCCTCCTTTTATTTAGTCGATCAAAATGGAGTAGCTGTAAAAAACTACGGCGGGGTTAAAGAAGTGCCAAAAGAAGAAATAGTAATCGATATCGAAACTTTAATTAAAGAAGGCCAATAATAAGCTGTTTCTCGAAAAAAGTCTGTAAATAATAAATTATCCCGTAAATATTAGATCCTAAACTAATATTTACGGGGTATTTTTTTGACTACTTTTACTGCCGGAAATTCGTTTTACCTGGAAGAGAAACTTATGTATATCAATTGTTTGCTTGTTTTTTTAGTAAATCTCTAATTTCTTCCAACAATACTTCCTTTGAGTCTACAGGAGGAGCATCTTGTGTAGCTGCAACCACGTCTTCTTTACGTTTAAATCTAGATAGTAATCTTATAAATATGAAGATAGAAAATGCAATCACTAAAAAATTGAAGACTGATTGAAGAAAATTTCCAATTAGGAGTTCTCCTAATTTAATACTTGTAAAATCTATATCTCCTAACAGTATTCCTAGTAAAGGAGTGATGATATTTTCTACTAATGATGTAACGATGTTTCCAAAAGCAGCTCCGATTACTACGGCAACTGCAAGGTCTAATACATTACCCTTGAATGCAAATTCTTTAAAGTCCTTCCACATAAAATTTTCACCTCCCGTTATTGAATATCCAAAATAGTATATATTTTAAATAGAAAGTTCGCAATTTTTTATGCAGTTATTGTCAATTTGTGCTATTGTTTTCTTAGAGAAATGGCTAGGTAGGGTGGGGGGCACCCATGAACTTAAAGAAAACATATAGAGCTCTATCTTTTAGAATGTATTAATATATACGTGAAGTTAAGAAATTAGGTGTATTAAAGTATATTCCTTACCATATAGAACTTTCAATTCTTGTTAATAGGGTGCTTAACAACGAGCTTTTTTAAAATTTTCATCCACAAATTTCAACTAGTACTAGTGAGATTATTGGAGTAGAATCATTGCTAGGGTAGAGATATGAAGGTAATTTTGTTTCTCTAGGAGAATTTATTTCACTAGCTGATAAAGTGGATTAATAATCTAGAATGGTGACTTTGTATTAAGAGAAACATGTGAGAATTTCTTGTTATAGAGAAATTTTTAGGTAAAAAATTACTTTTTAGCATAAATGTTTCAGCTAGACAATTTTATCAACAGGATTATATTTAGCGTACAAAGCTAATACTGCATGAGACCAATATCTCCCCAAACAAGATTGTATTGGAAATCACAGACTCAATTATTATGGAATATACTTTGTCATCAGATTCCTTCAGGAATTAAAGGAATTCGGATTTCAAATTGCCATGGATGATTTTGGCACAGGCTACTCTTATTTTAAACATCTTGAACAGCTTCCGGGGAATATTATTAATATTGACCAAAGCTTCACACAAGAGATACATAAATCTAAAACAAGGGCAATCGTTCAATCCATCCTTTCTTTAGCTCATAACTTGGAGGTGAAAATCTTAGCCGAGGGAGTAGAAGACCCTTATCAGGTTTGTTGCTTAAAGAATTTAGATTGCCATTACCTCCAAAGCTATTTCTTCAATAAGGCGTTAACTTTAAACCATTTATTGAAGGAGTATTCTGAAGCAAGTAATGAAAAGGTGGCTTTTAAGAATGACATCTAAGAAACAAAAATCATATAAATGGAAGCTGTGGAGTATTATCCTCTTGTTGCCAGTAACGATCACAGTATATGTTCTGTTAATAGTGAGCTGGCAGGAGCTTCGTAAAATACCTGCTGTCCAGGAATGGGCGACATCTATTCAAAAGTCTACGACAAAGATAGATGTTCCAGGGGAATACATACCAATTTATAAAGATGCTGCGGATGAATATGGGATTCCTTGGACTCTTCTCGCTGCACATCATCGAATCGAAACCAAGTTTTCTACTATGGATCCTTTGTTATCACCAGTGGGGGCAGAGGGGCATATGCAATTTATGCCTTGTACCTTTGTGGGGTGGTCGCATCCTAGCTGTGGTGGACTTGGTTTAGGAGAAATACCTGAGGAGGATAAAATAAACCCTGCAGTAATAGCTCAATACGGAGGATATGGTATAGATGCAAATGGAGATGGTTATGCGGATCCTTATGACTTAGAGGATGCTATCTACAGTGCTGCTAATTACTTGGCAGCAAGTGGTGCAGCAGATGGTGAAATTGAAAAAGCCATTTTTAACTATAACCGCAGCAATAAATATGTGGAGGACGTGCTCCACTTTTATCATCTTTATGAAAAACAGCTTGCCACACTCCAAACTGCTACCGTTCAGGATGGCCTATAAGAACTTCTAACAGTGAATAGCATTTGGCCTTCACTTCAACAATTACAATGAAAAAGGGACTGACTATGATATAGTCGTCCCTTTTTGGTGTACATATAATTTTTTTGCTTACTTACGCATACTCTTTAAAATCAAACTTAATATTGCAACTAAAATAATTGCTCCGATTAATGCAGGAATAATTGCCATATCCCAAATAACTGGACCCAAGTCAGGGAAAATCATTCCACCGATCCATGCCCCGATAATACCTGCTACAATATTACCTATAATTCCTCCAGGTATATCTTTACCAAGAATTAATCCTGCTAGCCAACCGATGATCCCACCGATGATTAAGTATAAAATTAGTCCCATTGTCTTCATCTCCTCAAATAATTGTTATCTTGTACACTCTTTATATAACCAACTTCCACAGAAACTAAACATACCTAATTAATTTAAAAAAATTCGCACTTAAGGAATATTTAAATAATTATCGCCCCATGGTCTCCATTCTCGATAAAACTTGAAGCTCCAGCTTCATACGCTACTGTAGACAATTCAGAATTATGAGCTTCTAATATTGTTTGCCCACTGCATATATACTTGTTCAAACCTCATATCAAGAATATTTTGTAGTACTACTAATTCACCTAGAATGAATTGCTTCTCTTTTCCATACAAATCAAATGGAGCAAGACTTCTATATTATTTTAGATCGGTTGTAAAGGTTTCAGCCCTATTAGATACAATTGGATGCAATAAAGGTCACTATACAATCAAAAACCCATAAGTATGAAAAACAATACCTCTAATAGAAGTATGGATGAGTTTGATAAAATTCTCACTTAGATTACCCATTTTAAAAGAGCTTATTCAAATAAAAACCATGAATAATGTGGGGAGAAATCAAATATATACTATTAGATTGAAAGGGTTTATTGATTTCTGTTCCAAGCGGTTTCTTTTATTAATCAGGTTAAGGGCAAAATATTAAACCTCTATTTCATTATTAATTTTGTCCCAGTATCAGTGTCAATGCTTTATCAAGCAACAAATTGATAAATGTTCGTTTTTATTGTTAAAGCTCTGAGATAAACACAAATGTAAAATTACAATCTAAAAAGGAGCGATTAAGAATTGGATAAAAAACAAACAAAAAAGCTAAATAAACAAGCAATTTGGTTTGCTATATTTCATACAATCCTCATCTTGGATATTATTCTCGAATTTAGTTCCTTTCATTAAATAAATAATTTTTAATTCAAATTTTAATAAGTATAAAGTAGAGAAATCTTGTTTCTCTGCTTTTTTATTTGCTAAATACGATAAGATAGAGTTGTCTAGTTTTAAATCGAGCGGAGTAAACCATACTTCGTGACAAATTTTAATTATTAAATTTTGATTTATTTATAGTGATTTTATCAACCTTGGATAATTATCAAATTTCCTGGATAGAACATCCATGTCTTTTCATATAAATTGGAATTGTGAAAATGGTATTTAAGTATAAACTAAATAAGAATATGTTCTGAAATTTAGATTGTATTACTAGGGAAATGGGTATAAGTTAAAAGATATGTAAACAAAGCTTAGTGGAGGTATAAAATGTTTTTAGAAAAAAATAATGAAATTCGAGCGGATCTATTCCGTCTGGTAGATTCCTTAACAGAGGAAGAGTTTAATAAAAAACCTGATAATAATGCTTGGTCGCCAAAGGAAATTATGGAACACTTAGTTAAGATGGAGAATACCATTGTAAAAGGAATAAAGGCCGAAATTGCCAATCCTCAAAGCCCACAAGTGAAAAAGAAGCCTATTGGGGTTTCGACTTTCCGATTGATCAAAGTAAAGGCACCTAAACATACAGTGCCAAAGCCTGATTATGAGACAAAAGAGGTTATGAAAAATAAATTGCATGAGGCAAGAATGGAATTATTAAAAGTATATGCTGATAATGATTATCAGGTATTTCAAAAAAAATCATTAAAGCATCCTTTATTTGGACAAGTACCACTTGTGCAGTGGTTTCCATTCGTAGGATTACATGAAAAACGTCATTTGAAGCAATTAGAGAAAACAATCAAAAAGATAAAAGGTCATTAGAATTAATTATTACTTATAATAATTTTAATGTAATTTACTTATCAATAGAGATAAGTTATGATTAGTTATGGAGAAAAGTTACTTGAATAGAGTCTTTTCAATAGATATTAGGAGGATTACTAATGGCAAAAGATAGCTTACACAATAGCCGTACTTCTTTCACGCTAAATGGAAAAGAATATACTTATTATCGTTTAGCAGCTCTAGAAGAAGCAGGAATTGCAAACGTTTCACGTCTACCATACTCAATTAAAGTATTGCTAGAGTCTGTGCTACGTCAACATGATGGATATGTTATTAAAGATGAACATGTAGAACAATTAGCAAAATGGGGTAAAGATGCAGACCCAGAAGCAGAAGTTCCATTTAAACCTTCTCGAGTTGTACTACAAGATTTCACAGGAGTACCAGTAGTAGTTGATTTAGCAGCATTACGTTCTGCCATGAACGAAATGGGCGGTAATCCGGACAAAATTAACCCTGCTATTCCAGTTGACCTTGTAATCGATCACTCAGTACAAGTAGATAAATATGGTACTGCTTCAGCTTTACAAGCTAATATGGATCTTGAGTTCGAACGTAATGCAGAGCGTTACAACTTCTTAAAATGGGCTCAAACAGCATACGATAATTTCCGTGCTGTACCTCCAGCGACTGGTATCGTTCACCAAGTTAACTTAGAGTACCTAGCGCCAATCGTACACGTAAACGAATCAACTGACGGTACATTAGAAACATTCCCAGACTCAGTAGTTGGTACTGATTCACATACAACAATGATTAATGGTCTTGGTGTACTTGGATGGGGTGTAGGTGGTATTGAGGCTGAGGCAGGAATGCTTGGTCAACCTTCATACTTCCCAATTCCTGAAGTTATCGGAGTGAAATTAACAGGAGATCTTCCAAACGGAACGACTGCTACTGACTTAGCGCTTAAAGTTACTCAAGTACTTCGTCAACGTGGTGTTGTTGGTAAATTTGTTGAATTCTTCGGCCCTGGGGTATCTAAATTACCACTTGCTGACCGTGCAACTATTGCTAACATGGCTCCTGAGTATGGTGCTACTTGTGGTTACTTCGCTATCGATGAGGAATCACTTGAATACTTGCGTCTAACTGGCCGTGAAGAAGAACATATTGCAGTTGTTGAAGCTTACTTAAAAGCAAACGACATGTTCTTTGATCCAACTTTAGAGCCTGTATACACAGATGTTATTGAAATTGACCTTGGTGCAATCCAAGCAAATCTTTCAGGACCAAAACGTCCACAAGATTTAATTCCTCTTACTGATATGAAATCTCGTTACCGTGAAGCAGTAGTTGCTCCTCAAGGTACACAAGGCTTCGGATTATCAGAAAAAGAGTTTGCTAAATCTGCAACTGTAAAATTTGAAGACAGAGATGTTGTTATGCCAACTGGTGCTGTTGCAATTGCTGCAATCACTTCTTGTACAAACACATCTAACCCATACGTTATGATAGCAGCTGGTTTAGTTGCGAAAAAAGCTGTAGAAAAAGGATTGAAAGTACCTGCATATGTAAAAACATCATTAGCACCTGGTTCTAAGGTAGTTACTGGTTATTTACAAGATTCAGGACTAGACAAATTCCTTGATGAAATTGGATTCAACACAGTTGGTTATGGTTGTACTACATGTATCGGTAACTCTGGTCCATTGTTGCCTGAAATCGAGAAAGCAATTATTGACGAAGATTTATTCGTAACTTCTGTGCTTTCTGGTAACCGTAACTTTGAAGGTCGTGTGCATCCATTAGTAAAAGCTAACTACTTGGCTTCACCACCATTAGTTGTGGCATATGCTCTTGCTGGAACTGTAGATATTGACCTACAAAAAGATTCATTTGGTAAAGACCAAGATGGCAACGAAGTATTCTTTGCTGATATTTGGCCATCTACTGAAGAAGTTAACCAAGTACTTTCTAAAGTGGTTACTCGTGAACTATTCCAAAAGGAATATGCACGTGTATTCGATGAAAACGAAGCTTGGAATGCAATTGAAACTTCTACAGAATCACTATATTCATTTGATGACAAATCAACTTATATTCAAAATCCACCATTCTTCCAAGGATTATCTAAGGAACCTGGTCAAATTGAATCACTTGATGGTCTTCGCATAGTAGCCAAATTTGGTGACTCTATTACTACTGACCATATTTCACCGGCTGGTGCAATTGGTAAAGATACTCCTGCAGGTAAATACTTACGTGAAAATGGTGTAGAGGTACGTGACTTCAACTCATATGGTTCTCGTCGTGGTAACCATGAAGTAATGATGCGCGGTACATTTGCAAATATTCGTATTCGTAACCAAGTAGCTCCTGGCACAGAAGGTGGATATACTACTTACTGGCCAACAGGCGAAATCATGTCCATCTATGATGCTGCTATGAAGTATCAAGAAGAAGGTACCGGTTTAGTAGTAATTGGCGGAAAAGATTATGGTATGGGATCATCTCGTGACTGGGCAGCTAAAGGAACAAATCTTTTAGGCATTAAAGCAGTAATTACGGAAAGCTTTGAGCGTATTCACCGTTCAAATCTTGTAATGATGGGTGTTTTACCTCTTAATTTCTTACCAGGTGAAAATGCTGAAACATTAGGCTTAACTGGTAAAGAAGAAATTAGTGTGAATATTGCTGAAGGAGTTAAACCTCGTGATATCCTGAAAGTAACAGCTAAAGCAGAAGATGGTTCTGTAAAAGAATTCAATGTGCTTGCTCGTTTCGACTCAGAGGTTGAGGTAGATTACTACCGTCATGGCGGTATCCTTCAAATGGTTTTACGTAACAAAATGCTAGAAGCATAATAGATAGAAACGGGCCCTAAATCTTATATGATTTAGGGCTCTTTTTTTGTGTAAATTAACGAAATATTCGTTACAAGAACATACATTCGTGTTAATATATAGATAACGAGTTGTAGGAGGAAATTACATGAGACTAAAAAACTTCAATCTGGCAGAACGAATGCATTACTATAAGGTACCAGGAGTAAGTATTACATTAATTGATCAGGGACAAATCAGTGCATGCATAAACCAAGGGGTTTTAGAGGTGGGAAGCAGAAAAGCTATCAACGAGAATTCTCTTTTTAACGCTTGTTCTATTAGTAAGTTTCTAACTGGAATGTTGGTTATAAAACTCGTCCAACAAGGGGATTTAGATTTAGATGAAAATGTTAACGAGAAACTTATATCTTGGAATATCCCAGAGAATGATTTTACTAACTTAAAAAGAGTAACTTTAAGAAACTTACTTAGCCATCAATCTGGAATTGTAGATCCTATCAATAGTTTTCCAGAGCATGTTGCAAGTAATGGCACTCCAACAATGGTGGAATTACTAGAAGGAAAAACGCCCTACAATAATTGCCCAATTGAAGTTACCTATGAACCTGAAAGTGAATTTCATTATTCAGATGCTAGCTACTGTATAATTCAGCAAGTAATTGAAGACTCAATGAAAAAATCATTCATCCAAGTTATGACTGAGCATATATTTACACCATTAGAAATGGAGAATAGTAACTATGCTATGACAGCAGCAAGTATGAGTGAAGAAAACGTTTCGTGTGGTCATAACAAAAACGGAGAAGTAGTGAATGAAAAATATCCTTTGTATCCATATCCCGCTGCTTCTGGATTATGGACAACCTCTGAAAATATAGCTAAATTAGTCCAAGAATTAATGAATGCTTTGAAAGGTGAAAGTAAAACAGGTATCTCTGCTAGAGCAGCAAAGGAGTTAATTAGTTCACAAGGAAGAAAAAAATGGGCAGGACTTGGTGTATTTCTTGAGGAATCTGAGAACCAACTGGAAATCTCATCACTTGGATGGGGAGTAGGCTTTCAATGTATGATGGTAGCATACCCATATTTGGAGAAAGGTGCTGTCATAATGACAAATGCAGAACTAGGGGTACATCAACTGGAAGGAATCATCGGAGAAATATATAACTCTTTACTGAGCCAATTGAAGGGGTAAAAAATGCATATCTTACTAGATAAACCAGCTTCTATACCTAATGTAATAGCTTTCTTCAAAGAAAACTTAAATCCCGATAGTAGCGAGATATATTCAGAAGAGTTTTTATGCCCTCTTGGAACTCAAGCTGCTATTAGAAGGAACCAAATGATACTAGCTATAGAAAATGGGCATGTTGTGGGGCAATTCGTTTTTATCGAAGAAAAACAGCCAATACCATTTCACTTTATCAATTTGCTGTAAGTTCAAAGTATCGTGGTAAAGGCGTATTAAAAAAGATGCTTCTCTTTATAAATGACGCGCCAATCGTAGCTCTATGTCCAATTGAATCAAAATTTAACCAATATTATCACAAGATGGATTGGAAACTACAAGAACAAGTTGATGGGTTTAATACGTGGATTTTTAAATGAGTGCTTAATTACGGTTTGTGTTTACTAATTAATAATACTTTCACTTAAAATGTAAGCATTTTTTACTTGAAAAAGCAAATGAATAAATATAATCATAGCGATTTAATATTCATTAGATTTGTATAAGGATTAGCTGATAAAGGGCTATTTTCTATAGTTTTATCATGGGGCATTTCCTATTCATTTAGTCTCATTTTTGATAGACATTAATTTGCTTCGGTTCGTTGGAAGAAACGAAGCAAATTTCACATAAAGAAAAAGATTACTCTCTCCAATCAGGCTTGGTGAGGGAAAAGATGAAAGCATCATGTGAGCTGTTATCTTGATATAGATACCCTCTCAACAAACCTTCCTTTTCAAATCCTAGATTTAAAAGTAACGTAAAAGAGGCCTCGTTTTGAGGGAATGTTACTGCTCCTATACGGTATAGATTTAAAACATTAAAGCAATAGTCTATAACAGCCCTAACAGCTTCACTCACTATTCCTTTTCTCCAATGGCCAGGTAATAGTTCATAGCCAATTTCTGTTCTTTTACTAGCTAAAGATAAGTTATTTAATCCAACAGTTCCAATTAACTCTCCAGTTTCTTTCAATTCTATTCCCCAACGCATAGATTTTTTTTGCTCAAAACCTGTAGCAAATGATTTAACTAACGCATCAGCTTGTTCTTCTCTTGTAAACGGGGACATCCCGTAATACTTAATGACTTCTTCATTGGAAAAAATGGAGAAAATACTAGCCACATGTTCATCTTTAATTTCTATTAACTTTAATCTCTCTGTAGACAATGTTGGAAAGCTCATCTCAAAACCCCTTTTCTATAATTCTTATATTCTAACACAACTGTAATTATCTTTCTATTCAATTAAATTGTATGTTAGGATATGGTTATATAAATGGCATTTTCTTTGGGGGGTATTCGATGGAACAACCAACTATCTTACTGTCTAAGCTTAATCCACCGGTTCCTTCTTCAAATTATATGAGAAGGTCTTCTCTAATTAAAAAATTGAAAAGTAAAGCGGACAAAAAAGTTTGTCTCTTACATAGTGGTGCAGGCTTTGGAAAAAGCTCTGCCCTTGCTCAATATTTTCAAGATTCTAAGGAAACGTTTTCATGGTACTCCATATCGGAGGAGGATGATAATATTCTTCCTTTTCTACGCCATTTAGTACATAGCATTCGTAAAGTTGTTCCAGCGTTTGGAAGCAGTCTCCTAGAGGATAGCCTTCTATTCATGTATCCAAAGGAGGCTGAGCTAACTAGGTGGTACTCTCTTTTCAGTAATGAGCTTTCAGTAATGGGCACCCCTTTTACAATTGTTTTAGATGATTATCATTTGGTTGATCATGTATTTCACATTAATTATGTAATTGAAAAAATAATAGAGTTTCTTCCTCCTTCTATCAATATGGTTATAGCTTCACGGATTCGACCAAAATGGACAGTTCTACTCAAGCTTAAGTTAAATGGTCAATTAGTGGAGATAAAGGAAAAAGATTTTATGTTTACCGAGGAAGAAATTCAAGTGTTCTTTGAAGATTACTTTGATAAAACAATTACAAGTGTAGAAGCGGAAAACGTTTTAAAGCTAACAGAGGGGTGGGCTATCGCGATACAATTGATTGCCATACAAGTAGCGGAATCAAACAAAGTGATAGCAAATCTTTCTGATTTTGCATTGAATGAATTATTTTCCTATCTTTCGGAAGAAGTATTTTCTAATATGACCCTCAAAAATCAACATTCCTTATTGAATTTTAGTATTTTTCCAGTTTTTTCAGCAATAGAAATAAAGGAATTCTTTGGTGAAGAAGGACTTGTTCAGTTACAGTTGCTAACTTCAAGTCACTCTTTCATCCAAAAGTTAAGTGACTCTAACACTTATAGATTTCACTCATTGTTTCAACAATTTTTAGAAGATAAGTGGCTCCAAACAAATTCTTTACTGTATTATGAAACACATAAAAAAGTATCTTGGTTTTTTAAAGAGCAAAATAATATCGTACAAGCTATTTATCATGCAGAAAAATCTAAAGATGAGCTATTTTTAGCTGAAATGATTATTCAGAATGCGAACTCAATGATTATGGCTGGTCAATTCGATTGGCTGTTAGACTTGATGAAGGATCATTTGTCTCCTACTACTAGGGAAATGTTTTACGAACTCTATTATTTTGAAGGTGAATGTCATCGATATCGGGCTTTTTATGAAAAAGCCAGGAAATCATATGAAGTGTGTTTAGATATTGCTCAGACAAAGCGAAATGTTCTATTTATAAGCAGAGCTAATGCAGGGATGGCACATATTTATTTAGATACCATTCAACCTGCATTAGCAAAATCATTTTTAGAGGAAGCCATTAGATGGGCAAATGAAAGTGAGGAAATATCGATTCAGGAACAGAACTCTCTAAAAAGGCTTCATGCTGAGAATCTAGTTAATTTAGGAAAAGCCAAAGAGGCTAGTGAATGGGTATCGATGGAGAATTTAGATCCATTTATTTTAAGGAATGGTAATTTGGATGCGCGAATCTATTTAAGAACCGGGCTGCTCAATGACGCAGTTCAGGTTTTAGAATCGAGGCTAGGAGATGAAATAGCTATTCCCGATTCTCATCGAGAAACTGACATCTTGCTTTCGTTTATTTACTCACTGACAGGAGAAATCGAAAAAGCTAAAATAGCTGCTAATAAAGGCATCGAAACAGGCATCAAAGAAAAGTCAGGTTTCGTGGAGGCAGTGGGGTGGATTAGAAAGGGTCATTCTGAAATTTTGTACAATCCATTTGATCAAAAGACACCTGAATCTCTATACTTAAAAGCCGTACAACGAATGGAAGACTTAGATGTTTCAAGAGCTAAAGCCGAGCCTTACTTGGGACTTTCTATTTTAAAGTCTAGGCAGGGGAAGCTTCAGGAAGCTATTGATTACGGTGAAATGGGATTGCGTGAAACAATCAAAAGTAATGATTATTGGCTATCTGCTTATATTATGCTTGGCCTGTCCATTGTTTATTATGAAAATGGTGATTTAGACAAAGCTGAAGCAACATGTCAGGAAGCAAACGCATTATTTTATAAAAATGGAGATATATACGGAGAAATGATCAGTAACTACTGGCTTTCTAGTATTTATGCAGAGCTTCAAATGAGTGAACCTTTTTTAGGTTCCTTGCTGAAATTTGCAAGAATGTGTGTGGAAAATAATTTTCTTTTCTTTCTGCTGAAAAAAACCGTATTTGGTCCAGTGGATCTACAGGTCAATTATCCCCTTCTTAAAAAGGGAAGCTTACTTCTAAAAGGAAACAAAGATCCCTTCTTGCAAAAATTGATAGAAAAATTAGATGTGCGAGATGATATACCTTACCCAGGATATTCTCTGAGACTGCAGCTTCTAGGCTCCTTTACTCTATTTATGGGCATTCATGAAGTAGAAGAAAGGAAATGGCAAAGAGAAAAGTCGAAGGAGCTTCTTACTTTTTTATATTTGCATAAAAATCGATTTGTACCTAAGGAAGAATTAATAAGAAACCTATGGAAAGAGGATGAAAAAACAAATGATCGCGATTTTAAGGTTGTCTTAAATGCGCTGCTTAAAGTTATAGAACCAAAAAGGCAAGCGCGAGGAGAATCTTTTTTTATAGTCCGTAAACAATCAATGTACCGTATTAATCCAGAAGCAGTTGTTCATAGTGACTTAGAGACATTTAATGATTACATTACGCTAGGAATGCAAGAAAAAGTTGCATCGTTATCGTTAGAACATCTATTAAAGGCAGTGAGACTCTATAATGGTAGCCTTCTAGAAGATAATCCTGCCAATGAATGGATCTCTCATGACCGTGAGAAAACAGAGCAACAGTATATGTTAGTTTTAGAAAGATTGGCTCAAACGAGTACGCGTATAAAGGATTTCGAGAACACGATATACTGGTCTGAGAAACTCATACGGATAGATCCAACGTGGGAAGAGGCCTATCGTTTGCTTATGTTTGCTTATTATCAAATGCAAAATAGAACACAGGCAGTTAAATGGTATGAACGATGTGTAGCAACTTTACATGATGAGCTTCGTGTAGAACCTATGCAAACGACTATTCAAATGTATGAGATGATTGTGAATTTTGGCTAAGGATTATTTAAGTTTTAAAAATATGGCATCAAATATAATATTTCGCTGAGATGAAAATTCATTACAGCAGAATTATAACTTCACGGCTACTAGTCAGCATACATAAATTTTAAGCTGATAGGGCTCTGTAAGCTCGTCAAATATTTTGTGAATGCTTGACATTTTATATATCGAACTAGTGGTTTATCTAGATAGAAGCGTATCCAAGTTAATGGATACGCTTTTAAGCGTATGAATAATATTTTGATTCTTTACCTAATCAATTTTATAATTCCTATTTTTAAAAACACGAATAATTAAGAGAGAATACTGAAAAACATATGCTTTTTAAGTGTTAAGAATAATTGAATACCGCTTTAGGTGGACGCTTTCGGTGGGGAGAGCGATAAGCCATCATCCGTCGCTAACGCGCGCGGATATGATGGCTTATCTGTATCACTCATCCCACGGGAGTCGCCAACTTCGCTACAAAAAATACCTAATAATGTTCGTGTATAATCGGTAAAACGCTATTTATGAAATGGACTCATATGTAAAATATTATAAAACTCCTAGTATATGCAGGAAGCGAGGGTGGATCTTACTCGCTTATAAAATGTAATCTTTCCATAAACAAACATAAAAAAGTAACTAAGCCACTTAAGCCCCTGATGTCTTCGTCATAAACATGCTAATACAAAACAATCTTGTAACTTATTTGTAACTCCTATTTTGTACATTTAAAGCGAAGCATGAGAGCGCTTACAAAATTATTTGGGAGGTATGGAATATTGAAAAAATGGAGTTTATTTTTAACGCTATTATTGGTTTTTATTTTTACTGCTGCTTGTAGTGAGGATTCTGTTAAATCTAGTGAGAAGTCCGGTGAAACCACTCCTGCTTCGGGTGAGGTGACGGAAGGCGGGACTATTAAAATTGGGGTTCTTGCCTCTTTAACAGGAGCGCTTGAGTCATATGGAAAGCAAACTAGAAATGGTATTGAGCTTGGCTTAGAGTATGCTACGGACGGAACGATGGAGGTAGCAGGAAAAAAAATCGAGGTTGTATTCGAGGATACAGAAACTAAGCCTGAGGTTGCAGTTCAAAAAGCAACGAAACTTTTGGAAGAAGATGAGGTTGATTTCTTAGTAGGTTCCTCTAGCTCCGGTGATACATTAGCAGTTCTCCCCCTTGCAGAGGAATATGAAAAGATTATGATCGTTGAACCAGCAGTTGCAGACAGTATTACTGGTTCAGAGTTTAATCCATATATATTCCGTACTGCTCGTAATTCTTCACAGGATGCGGTTGCAGGAGCAGCTGCTATTGCAAAAGAAGGAGTAAAGATAGCGACATTTGCGCCTGATTACTCCTTCGGTTGGGATGGGGTTTCTGCCTTTAAAGCCGCAGCTGAAAAGTTAGGAGCAGAGATTGTATTAGAAGAATACGCTGACCCTGCCGCTACTGATTTTACATCGAACCTACAAAAGGTGATTCAAGCAAAACCAGATTATCTGTTTGTTGTTTGGGCTGGCGCTAACTCCCCATGGAACCAAATTGCTGATCTAAAATTGCAAGACAAAGGTATTAAAATCTCTACTGGCGCACCAGATATCCCGGCACTTTCTATTATGGAACCGCTAGTAGGTATGGAAGGATTCTCGGTTTATTATCACACGTTACCAGACAATAAGATTAATGATTGGTTAGTAGATGAACATAAAAAGCGTTTCAATGGAGAAGTACCAGATTTATTCACACCTGGAGGTATGTCAGCTGCGATTGCCATAGTAGAAGCTTTAAAAAAATCTGAAGGTGATACGGATGCGAATGAATTGATTAAATTGATGGAAGAAATGTCATTTGAAACACCTAAAGGAAAAATGACTTTCCGTCCGGATGATCATCAAGCCTTGCAATCCTTATATTCTATTAAGTTAGAAAAGCAGGAAGGCATTGCTTACCCAGTACCAGTGCTGATTCGTGAATTGTCACCTGAGGAAACGGAACCACCAATTTTAAATAAGAAGTAACTATATTGAAGCAAGTGACAGCCTAACATTCATTAGGCCTGTCACTAACCTTGCTATAGACTCTTTCTAAAGCAAGGTTAGTGATAGAAGAGAGGAGTCAAATCGTATGGAGCCTATATTAAGAACTGAAAATCTGACAATCAAATTTGGCGGCCAAACAGCTGTAGATCATGTAAATTTTGTTATGCCAAACAAACACTTTAAATCCATTATCGGCCCAAATGGTGCAGGAAAAACAACCTTTTTTAATTTAATCAGTGGTGAGTTGAAGCCAACAGAAGGAGAGGTTTTCTTTAAAGGTCAATCTATGGCTAAGTATTCCTCCATAGAGAGGACTCGAATTGGACTTGGTAGATCCTTTCAAATAACGAATGTTTTTCCTAATCTGACTGTCATGGAAAACGTACGTCTTGCTGTGCAATCAAAGCAGAAAGTCCGCTATCAGATGCTTCGTCATTTTAGTAGCTATCAAGAATTTCGGACTGAAGCGGAACAATTACTCGAGATAGTTTTACTGTCTAAGAAAGCTAATTCACTTGCCAATGAGCTTTCTCATGGAGAAAAGAGAAAACTAGAAATTGCCATGCTTCTTGCTTTAGATACGGAAGTACTATTGTTGGATGAACCGACAGCTGGAATGTCCTTAGAAGAGGTTCCGGCTATATTGGATGTGATAAAGCAGATTAAGCAAAAGGGTGACAAGACGATTTTGTTGATTGAACATAAGATGGATATGATTTTGGATCTCTCTGACTCTATCATGGTTTTGTTCAATGGAAGGCTGCTTGCTGATGGTAGCCCTGAAGAAATCATGAACAATGAAACTGTTCAAAACGCATATCTGGGAGGGTTATACGATGAGCACCTTGCTTAAATTAGATAACGTACACACGTTTATAGGACAATATCACATTTTACAGGGAGTTTCCTTCGAAGCAAAGGCTGGAGAGGTGAGTGTGCTGCTTGGTCGAAACGGTGCAGGGAAAACGACCACTTTGAAAACAATAATGGGCCTCACACCTGCTTCTAAAGGGATCATTAAATACGCGGGTTCGTCTATTATCTCCCAGCATACACACCAGATTGCATCAGGCGGTATCGGCTATGTGCCGGAGGATCAAGGTATTTTCGGAGCTTTAACAGTCGAGGAAAATCTAAAGGTAGCCATGCGTAAGGAAGATGATGCTGCAAAAGAAAGACAAGAATATGTCCTAGAGCTATTCCCAGATCTTAAGAAGTTTTGGAAAAAGAATGGTGGACACTTATCTGGAGGACAAAAACAAATGCTTTCGATGGCTAGGGCTTTTGTAAATGAAAGTAAGCTTTTACTAATAGACGAACCTTCCAAGGGCCTAGCACCAGTCGTTATTGAAAAGGTTATGGAAGCAATTATTGAAATGAAGAAGCAAACAACCATTATCCTGGTAGAACAAAATTTTATGATGGCCAGCAAAATCGGAGATACATATACACTAATCGATGATGGTGAAACTGTTCAGTCGGGGAAAATGAGCGAGCTTATCCAAAATGAAGAATTGAAAAGAAAATATCTCGGTATCGGGTGAAGGAGGAAGCTACATGGAGTTAATCATCAATTTATTGATAAACGGATTGGCGACAGGCATGTTGATTTTTTTATTGGCAGCTGGATTAACCTTGATATTTGGACTAATGGATGTTTTAAACTTTGCACATGGAGGCCTATTTGCCTGGGGAGCTTTTTCTGGTGTTTGGTTTTACAGTTTGACGGATAGTTTCACCTTAGCGATTATAGGAGCCATTTTAACAGGTGTAATATTAGGTTTTATAACGGAAAAGCTAATTATTACACCTGTTTATGGGAACCATGTACAACAAATATTAATAACTTTAGGATTTATGATTGTCCTTTCTGAAATGCTGAAGGTCGTTTTTGGACCAAATCAGATGGCAGCAAAAGTTCCACCTTTGTTAGCTGGAAGCTGGGAATTTGGAGATGTCATTATTATTAAATACCGTTTGTTTATCATTAGCATTGGTTTTATCGTATTCGGTATTTTCCAATTTATTTTAAAGCGTACGAAAATCGGTCTGACAGTACGTGCTGGTGTGATGAATAAGGAAATGGTGCAGGCGTTAGGTATTAATATTAAAAAGGTATTTTTGTATGTATTTATGACAGGTGCAGCGCTCGCGGCTTTAGGAGGTGCTTTAATGGCACCCTACTCTGGAGTTGTATACGCTGAAATGGGAATGGAGTATGCGATATTAGCCTTCATCGTGGTGGTCATTGGAGGAATGGGTAGCTTTCCCGGTTCATTGCTGGCAGCTATTTTAGTAGGTTTAGCAGGAAGCTTCATGGCGTATTATGTTCCAGCTCTATCACTTGCGGTCAATATGCTGCTTATGGCAGTCGTATTAATCTTCCGTCCGCAAGGTTTGTTTACTGCGAAAGGATGATACAAGGATGAAGTTAAAATCTACATTTCAAATTAAACATGGAGTGCTGTTAGTAATTGTCGCGGCATTTACCATATTTCCATTTGTCTCAGACTCTCGGACATGGACTATACTTTTGACTCAAATATTCATCTTTTCTATATTAGCGATGAGCTATGATATTTTGCTCGGCTATACTGGCATTGTATCTTTCGGTCACGCTATGTTCTTCGGGATGGGAGCATATGCCACGGCGATTATGTTAAATCATTTTGAGTCTACAGTTGGAACGTTCTTACTTTCAATAGCTGTAGGGATGGTTATTGCAGGTGTTATTAGCTTTTTAGTTGGGTTGTTGACGCTCCGTCTAAAAAGTCACTTCTTTGCTATGCTTACCATGGCAGTATCCGGCCTGTTTCTCGTCCTAGCAGAAAAGTGGAGAACCTTAACCTATGGAAATGACGGGTTTACATTTAGAGCCCCCGAGGTTTTTAGAGATCGCATGATCTTTTATTTATTTGTGCTTGGAAGCCTCCTGCTAGTTTACCTATTTCTAAGAAGATTTGTAGATTCTCCGCTTGGCAAGGTTTTGATTGCAGTGAGGGAAAATGAGCAAAGAACCAAGTCACTTGGATTCAATACGCTTCATTATAAAGTAATTGCTTCAGTAGTTGCCGGAGTAGTTGCTAGTCTTGCTGGCTCGTTATATGCAATATCCTTACGCTTTGTTAATACAAGCGTGCTCACAATGGATATTACGCTCGATGCCTTACTAATGACAATTATTGGTGGAGTAGGCACATTAATTGGTCCAATTATAGGCGCAGGGGTTATAGAGCTAGCTCAGCATTATCTTTCCGGACTTGCAAAAGAGCATCCGATTTTTGAAAGATGGATCATATTCTTCGGGGTTGTTTATATTCTCGCTGTTATATTCTTTCCTAGAGGCATTGTTGGTACTATTCAACAAGCTTTTTGGAAAAGGAAAAACAAGAAACATAAAGTTGAAGTTGCTCCTAAAAGAAGGGAGTTAGCTAAATGAGCATAGGAATTGTCAGCACTGGTATATATATTCCTGAAGCAGTTATGACTGCTGAAGATATCGCTACACAATCCAATCTCCCTCTAGAAGTCGTCAAATACAAAATGGGTATATCAAAAAAGCCGATACCAGGGAGAGACGATCATACAGTTGCTATGGGAATATGGGCAGCAGAAAAAGCATTACAAAAAGGAAATGTGGATCCAAAATCTATCGATCTAATTATTTATATCGGGGAAGAACACAAGGAATACCCCCTGTGGACAGCTGCTATTAAGATACAAGAGGAGCTTGGTGCCTTTCACGCTTGGGCTTTTGATGTTGCACTACGCTGTGGAACAACAATTATGGCGATGAAGGTGGCAAAGAGCATGATGTTGGCTGATCCTTCTATCCAAACGGTTTTACTTGCTGGAGGATATCGAAACAGTGACTTTATTGATTATACAAACGAAAGTACTCGTTTCATGTTTAACCTGGGAGCAGGAGGAGCGGCGATGATTTTAAAAAGAAATTACGATAAAAATATTCTTTTAGAGTCAGATATAATCACGGACGGCTCTTTTTCAGAGGACGTATTGGTGCCAGTTGGGGGAACCAAGCAACCTCTAACCACAGAACTCTTGGAAAACAGTATGTATCGTTTAGATGTAATGGACCCACAGGGGATGAAGGCAAGATTAGAACAAAAATCTATGGACAATTTTTTAAAAGTTATTCGTAACGCATTATTTAAAAGTGGATACAGTGAGAAGGACATAGATTATCTTGCCATCCTCCATATGAAAAAATCAGCTCATGATTATGTATTAGGTGAGTTAGGCTTAACTAAAGAACAATCGATTTATTTAAGTGATTATGGACACATCGGACAAATGGATCAAATTATATCGTTGGAATTAGCGGAAAAATCAGAGAAAATAAAAAGTGGAGATATTGTTGTTCTAGTTAGTGCAGGCATTGGTTATGCATGGGGAGCAATAGCTGTTAAATGGGGAACTGAAGGGAGAAAAATATGAACATGACATTGCAAAAAGTAACATTGGCAAATGGGGAGTCTATCACTTATAGAAAGAGAGATGGAGGTAATCGCGTAATCGTACTTGTTCATGGCAATATGACTTCATCTAAGCATTGGGATGTATTAATCGATGCCTTAGATGATTCTTTTACTGTAATCGCCCTAGATTTGAGAGGCTTTGGAGGCTCCACCTATTATACTCGAGTAAATGGGATAAAAGATTTTTCGAATGATCTCAAGGATTTTATAGATTCGGTTGCACTTCAAAAATTCGATTTAATCGGTTGGTCTACCGGTGGGGCAATATGTATGCAGTTTGTGATCGACAATCCCGGATACTGCGAGAAGCTTGTTTTATTGGCTTCTGCTTCCACTAGAGGATATCCATTGTTTGGTACGAATGCAGATGGTACACCTAACTATACAGAAAGATTACAGACTATAGAGCAAATCGAAGAAGATCCATCTAAAACGAAAGCAATGCAGGGTTTGTACGATACCAAAAATAAAGAGGGCTTAAGGGCAGTTTGGGATGCTGTAATTTATACGCATAGTAAACCGAATGAGCAGTTATATGAAGAGTATCTAGAGGATATGCTGACACAACGAAATTTAGCAGATGTGTATCATAGCTTAAATACTTTTAATATTGGCGCTGATCATAACGGGGTGTCAAAAGGTTCCAATCAGGCAAAGGACATAACGATTCCAGTTTTAATACTTCGAGGAGATCGAGATTATGTAGTCACAGAGGAAATGACACAAGAAATCGTTTCAGATTTAGGAGACAATGCTACATATATACCTTTAGTTAACTGCGGTCACTCTCCCCTTATCGATGATCTCGGGCAATTGTTAGGAGCTATCGAAAAATTTTTAAAGGAGGAGAGATGATTATGGGAATTCAAAATAAGGTTGCTATTATTACTGGAGCAGCTAACGGTATTGGTTCTGCAGCAGTTCAACGCTTTGCAGAAGAAGGAGCAAAGGTGGTTTTAGCTGATTTTGATCAGAGTGCGGGGAAATCTCTAGAAAAAGAAATGAGAGAAAAGGGCTATAATGCAGTATTTATCCAAGTGGATGTGGCGAATCGGGAAAGTGTAGATGCAATGGTGGAACAAACACTGGAGCAATTTGGAGAGATTCACATTTTGATAAATAATGCGGGAATTACTCGTGATGCCATGTTAACTAAGATGACTGCAGAGGAATTCAGCCAAGTTTTAGACGTCAATCTAAAAGGCGTGTTTAACTGTACACAGGCTGTTGTTCCTCACATGGTAGCAAATCAATACGGAAAAATCATCAGTACTTCCTCGGTCAGCGGGGTTTATGGAAACGTGGGCCAGACCAATTATGCGGCTTCAAAGGCAGCAGTAGTAGGGATGACTAAAACATGGGCAAAAGAATTAGGTAGAAAAGGGATTAATGTGAATGCGGTAGCTCCTGGCTTTACTGCGACGAAAATGGTAGCGAAGATGCCAGATAAAATCATTGAACAGATGAGGTCTGTTGTAGCTCTACAGCGTCTGGCCGAGCCACGAGATATTGCGAACGCTTATTTATTTTTAGCTTCCGATGAATCTAGTTACGTTCACGGACATGTATTACAAGTGGATGGCGGTATCATGATGTAAGGAAAGGTGCGTTGCCAAGATGTTTACTGAACAGGCATGGATTTATAAGAGGGCAATCCTCTCTCCAAGCAAGAAAGCTTTAATAGATAGCAGTAGTGGCAAAGTATGGACCTACCATACATTATGGGAACAAATAAAAGGATGGGCCAATTATTTTGAAAGTCAGGGATTTGAAGCCGGGGATAGAATAGCCGTGCTTTCTCAAAATAGAATTGAGCTATTTGCCATATTATTTGCTTGTGGCTTGAAGGGGCTAATATATGTCCCGTTGAATTATCGACTAAGCACTAACGAATTACAGGATATACTAAATAATTGCTCTCCGGTGACGATCATTTATGATGAAAATCATATAGAATTGAGCGAATTTTTCCCAACTTATAAAACGCTTTTGTTATCGAGTGTAACAGTTTCCCATAACAGTGATTTTCATTTTAACACTGATTGGAAACCGGATGACCCATGGCTCATTATTTATACGGGAGGAACAACGGGAAGTCCAAAGGGTGCAGTTCTATCATTTGATAATGTGAATTGGAATGCTATCAATACTATTATCAGCTGGGGATTAAATGACGAAGATTGCACACTAAACTATATGCCTATGTTTCATACGGGGGGACTAAATGCATTGTGCATTCCTATTTTAATGGCGGGAGGCACTGTAGTTACAGGTAAAAGATTCCAAGCAGAGGAAGCTTTAAAGTTCTTGGATATCTACAAGACTACTCTTTCGTTATTTGTTCCGACAATGTACCAGGCTATGCTTGAAACAGAATATATAAAGAAGTCTATCTTTCCGACAGTTAAGTGTTTTTTGTCAGGAGGTGCACCTTGTCCTCGAGCTATATATAATAGGTTTGAAAAAATGGGAATTTTGTTTAAGGAAGGCTATGGCCTGACCGAGGCAGGACCAAACAACTTCTTTATCGATCCCCAGCTAGCAAGGCTCAAAAAGGGGACAGTAGGCAAGTGTATGCAATTCAATGAAGTAAAGGTAATAAATGAATATGGGAAACCTTGTCAATCAAATGAAGTTGGAGAACTATATGTTTCGGGAAGGCATGTTTTTAAGCAATACTGGAATAATGAACAGGAAACGGTGAACACGTTTGAAGGGAAATGGTTAAAAACGGGGGACCTTGCGATGTTTGATGAAGAAGGTGATTTCTTCATAGTTGGCCGTAAAAAAGAAATGATTATCTCTGGAGGAGAGAATATTTACCCTATAGAGATAGAACAACTTCTTGCTGAGCATCCTAACGTTAGAGAAGCTGCCGTACTTGGAATAGAGGACGATAAGTGGGGAGAATGTGTCACTGCTTTTATCTCTTACGCTAGCTCTCCGCAATCAGAACAGGAGCTTATCGCTTATTGTAAAGCAACGCTAGGTAGCTATAAGGTTCCTAAGAAAATATACTTTTTAGAGGAACTGCCGAGGACAGATGTAGGTAAAATTGATAAAAAAACATTAAAAGAGATGGCTTTGAAGGCTGTAAAGTAACCCTTTACAGCTTTTTTTGCTGTCTTTTTGTATAATAAAGGTGAGGTGACTAAGGATATGTTCATAAGTGAAAAAGAAATTGAAGTGCGATACGCAGAAACCGATCAAATGGGAGTAGTGTATCATGCAAACTATTTAGTTTGGTTAGAAATGGGGCGAACTCAGCTTATACAAGATTTGGGCTTCTCCTATGCTGGTTTAGAGAAAGACGGATACTTATCACCAGTAACCAATGTAAATATAAATTATAAAGCTCCTGTAAAATACGGAGACAATGTTAAAGTACGCACATGGATTGAAAAGCATGGAAAACTAAGAACAACCTATGGCTATGAAATTGTACATACGGATGGAACACTGTCTTCTACTGCAACAACGGAGCATGTCGTGGTTCGAAAGGAAGATTTTAAACCAGTGGCGCTTGCAAAGATCGATGCGGCTTGGGATAGTAAGTATAAAGAAATTGTGAAGGAATCCTAATCGTGGCATTCGGTATAAAGAGGGAAGAGTTGACAAGCTGGAAGCAAGCAGTAGAAAACAAACAAATCGCTTTTTTAACTCATTATTGGACAGATGAACGCTTTCCTGGATGTAATACAGTAACTAAGGTGGGCTGTAGCGATATTGCTAAGCTCATTGAGTGGGGTAAGCAGTATGATTTAAAAGAAGAATGGATCGATTATAAGGAAGCATACCCTCATTTTGATTTGTTTGGAAAGTATGAATATGAGATTATGAAAAAAGAAGGTTTATTGGAGCAGTTGAGAAGGTTTCGTTTCGTGCAGTAAAATAACAAGTTTTAATTAAAAAAACAAGTCGGATGAATATTTCGACTTGTTTTTTTAGATGGAGATGGTGTTAATGACCGGTTAGCAGGTATTTATAACCGTATAGAATCTTTTATGACCGGATAGCGAAGATTTATGACCGGATAGAATTTTTTATGACCGGATAGCAAAGATTTATGACCGGATAGAAATTTTTATGACCGTTCAGCAGGTACTTATAGCCCGAAAGAATTTTTTATAACCGGATAGAAAACTTTGCGACCGTTCATCTATTAAAAGAAAAGAAGATGGTAAGATAACCACCCTCTTTTTAGCTTTTCTTATAGGAATATTCAAGTTCATTTGATTGGTCGTTGAATGTTACGTAAAGATCATGGCCATTGAAATACCATTCATCTCTTTCCTCTATAAAAAACATGATGTCCTCATGCATGAGAGTTACAGACGGTTCAAATGGAGTATCCTTCGTTACACCTAGAGAAAAGGCCTCGTGCATAGGACTTGCTCCTCCATATCGTGCGTAGAAACGAATTTTATCACCTTTGTCCGCTTCCATTTCCTCATGGAACCATTTCAAAGCATCTGTCGAGATATTGATTTTCATCTGAACCACCAAGCTTTCTTTATATTTTGCGCTGTTTTTCATGAGTTTAGTCTATATTATTTTAGTACAATCCACAAAGAATTTGTCTAACAATAAAGAGTATCTCTGTCGCAAAAATTTAAATCCATTTAACTTTTGGCTCAGTCCCATTTTTAATACGCTCGATATTGGCACGATGACGATATAAAATGAATATAGCAAGTAACGACACAATAACGATTAACGGCCAGTCCTTTTCCACTGTAAAATAATAAACTATAGAATAAATGATTGCTATAATCGCTAAGCACATCGATGTTAATGAAACCATTTTCGTTATTTTTAAGATAAGAAAAAATCCTAAAACTAATATTACGAAAATCGGCCAATTATAACCTAGAAGAATACCACCTGAAGTAGCAACTGCCTTACCACCCTTAAATCCAGCGAAAACAGGATAGATATGTCCAATCACCGCTATTATTCCTAAAATAAGAGGATGTACATTTGCTGAAGCAAAGAACGGAAGGAAGCCTAATAGTGTAGCAGCAGTTCCTTTAAGAATATCCATTATTGTAACTACTAAACCAGCTTTTTTACCAAGTGTCCGAAAAGTGTTAGTTCCACCTAAATTACCACTACCATGCTCTCGTATATCAATGTTATAAAATAGCTTACCAACCCATAGCCCAGATGGGATTGATCCAATTATGTAAGCAAGTAAAAGTAAAATGATTATTGTCATAGTGTGCTCCTTCTATTTATCTACTGATAATATGATAACTTTCTTATTTTACCATGTACATGAGTTTTTATTCAATGACAAGAAAAGAGGATAAATACAGATATACATAAGAGTTTGTGCACATTTAGTATGACTTTAGCAATATTACAGAATTTTAGTATGACTTAACTCACAGAAGGACCAAATCTTAACTTTTAAAAAGTTTCCTACTGAAATAATCCAAGTTTTTACGATATACTAATTATACGATTGTTCTTTTAAACATATGTTAGAAGCTTTGTTTAAAAGTAAAGAAGGAATTATTTAGGTGAATAGAGAATGCAAGAAAAGGGTAGATTGCATTCTAATTGAACTTTCACTACAATTGAAGTCTGGCCTGTCCTTCAGCGCTATTGACATAATGACAATCTGTTTGTAGGCTTAAAATAGAAAAAGAACAAACGTTTTGTTTTTTTGGGGGGAACGAATTGAGTAAAAATAATAATTTAACAAGCTATGGCGATGATGATATTCAGGTGTTAGAAGGCTTGGAGGCCGTAAGAAAAAGACCAGGAATGTATATTGGATCTACGGATGCAAGAGGTCTTCACCATTTAGTATACGAGATTGTAGACAATGCGGTGGATGAAAGCCTTGCTGGATTCGGTGATCATATTATCGTCACTATACACCAAGATCAAAGTATTACAGTGAGAGATTTTGGCCGAGGTATGCCAACTGGAATGCATAAAACAGGTATTCCCACTGCAGAGGTTATTTTTACTGTGTTACATGCAGGTGGTAAATTTGGACAAGGTGGATATAAAACAAGTGGGGGTCTACATGGTGTAGGTGCTTCTGTAGTAAACGCTCTCTCTTCTTATGTAGATGTAGTAATTCATAGAGATGGTAAAAAATTTGCTCAACGCTTTGAGGACGGAGGAAAAGTAGTACAGTCTTTAACTCAAATTGGCGCAACGAAAGAAACAGGGACTTCTGTTCACTTCTTGCCAGATAGCAAAATTTTCTCTACCACTAAATATAATTATGAAACATTATGCGAAAGACTTAGAGAATCAGCCTTTCTATTAAAAGGTTTAAAAATTGAACTGATTGATGAACGTACGGAGTCTCATGACGTTTTCTTCTTTGAAACAGGAATAGAAGCTTTCGTAGCTTACTTAAATGAAGAAAAAGACGTTTTACATCCAGTTTTTTATATGGAAGGAAGTCATGAAGAGATTGAAGTAGAGTTTGCATTCCAATTCAATGATGGATATTCAGAAACTATTTTATCTTTTGTTAACAACGTAAGAACAAGAGATGGTGGGACACACGAAACAGGTGCTAAGTCGGCTTTAACGCGTGTGTTCAACGACTATGCTAGAAAATCAGGCTTATTGAAGGAAAAAGATAAAAATTTAGATGGTTCGGATATTCGTGAAGGGATTTCAGCAATCATATCTCTTCGAATACCAGAAAATCTTTTACAATTTGAAGGACAAACAAAAGGGAAATTAGGTACGAGTGAGGCAAGAAGTGCTGTTGACGCTGTAGTATCTGAAAAGCTACAGTATATCCTCGAGGAAAACTCCGAGCTATCTGCTTCTTTAATTCGTAAGGCAATTAGAGCTCAACATGCTCGTGAAGCAGCTAGAAAAGCACGTGAAGATGCTCGAAATGGGAAAAAACGTAAGCCTTCCGAGTTATTATCAGGTAAACTAACTCCAGCTCAATCAAGAAACGCTAAGAAAAATGAATTATATCTCGTAGAGGGAGATTCTGCAGGTGGATCTGCGAAGCAAGGTAGAGACAGAACTTTCCAGGCAATCTTACCCCTCCGAGGAAAAGTTATAAACACAGAAAAGGCAAAGCTAACCGATATCATGAAAAATATTGAGATTGCTACTATCATTCATGCAATTGGTGGCGGAGTTGGAGCAGATTTTAAAATAGAGGATATTGCATACGACAAAATTGTTATTATGACTGATGCCGATACGGATGGAGCACATATTCAGGTTTTATTACTCACGTTCTTTTATCGGTATATGAAGCCATTGATTGAAAATGGCAACATTTATATTGCTATGCCTCCTCTATATAAGGTATATAAGGGAATGGGCAAAAAAGAGGTCTTTGAGTATGCATGGACGGAAAAAGAGCTCGATGTTGCTATGGAAAGAATCGGAAAAGGTGTAATGCTGCAACGTTATAAAGGTCTTGGTGAAATGAATGCCGATCAATTGTGGGACACGACGATGAACCCTGACACTCGTACATTAATACGAGTAACTATTGAGGACGGTGCTCGAGCGGAGAGACAAGTGACTACACTAATGGGTGACAAAGTAGAGCCGCGTAGAAAATGGATAGAAGCAAACGTAAACTTTAGTTTAGACGATGATTCTAACATCTTAGAAAATGACAGAATTCACACGGAGGATGAATTAGTATGACACAAACCGAAAAATATCAAAATTTACCCTTAGAAGAAGTAATAGGTGATCGGTTTGGACGTTATAGCAAATACATCATTCAAGACCGTGCATTACCCGACGCCCGAGATGGTCTTAAGCCTGTTCAGCGTCGTATCTTATTTGCGATGCTTCAAGAAGGGAATACAAACGACAAACCCTTCCGAAAGTCAGCTAAAACAGTTGGAACAGTAATTGGTAACTACCATCCACATGGTGATTCCTCTGTTTATGAAGCGATGGTCCGTATGAGTCAGGCCTGGAAGCTACGTCATATGCTTGTTGAAATGCATGGTAACAACGGTTCAGTGGATGGAGATCCACCCGCTGCTATGCGTTATACAGAAGCAAGACTTTCTGCAATCTCACATGAACTATTAAGAGATATTAATAAGAATACGGTTGACTATATACCAAACTTTGATGACTCTGACATGGAGCCACTCGTTCTACCTGCCCGTTTTCCTAATCTACTAGTAAATGGTGCCACTGGTATTTCTGCTGGATATGCGACAGACATACCTCCACATGCTCTACATGAAGCGCTAGATGCAGTTTTAATGCGTATGGAAAACCCAGCATGTACAGTGGATGAGCTTATGACTGTTATTAAAGGACCGGATTTTCCAACAGGCGGCATAATTCAAGGTGTTGAAGGTATTAAAAAGGCATACGAAACCGGCAAAGGGAAAATCGTAGTACGCTCTAAGGCAGAAATAGAAACGATTAAAGGCGGCAAAGAACAAATTGTCATCACAGAAATTCCTTATGAAATCAACAAAGCTAACTTGGTCAAAAAAATAGATGAACAACGTTTAGATAAAAGATTAGATGGAATCGCGGATGTTCGGGATGAATCAGATCGAACTGGTTTACGTATTGTGATAGAGATGAAAAAAGAAATTGATGCTCATGGCATATTACAATACTTATTTAAAAACACTGATCTTCAAATAACTTATAACTTTAATATGATCGCAATTCACAATCGTAGACCTACCATGATGACATTGCCTTTACTACTTGATGCGTACATCAATCATCAAAAAGAAGTGGTTACTCGTAGAACAATTCATGATTTGAAAAAAGCAGAAGAGCGCCTTCATATCGTCTCCGGTCTTATGAAAGCCTTATCTATTTTAGACAAGGTTATTAAGACGATACGGGCATCCAAGGATAAAAAAGATGCGAAAAACAATTTGATAAAATCATATGATTTTTCTGAAGCACAGGCAGAGGCTATTGTTTCCTTGCAGCTTTACCGCTTAACTAATACAGATATAACAGAGCTTCAAGAGGAAGAGATTAAGTTAAATGATCTTATAAAAAATCTTGAAAGTATACTTGCTAAGGAATCTGTATTGATGAAGACCATCAAGAAAGAGTTGCAAGTTGTTCGTAAACAGTTTGCTGAACAGCGTAAATCTGTTATTGAAAATGAAATTGAAGAGATAAAGGTAACACTAGATGTGCTAATCCCTTCTGAAGAGGTTATCGTTACTGTTACAAAGGATGGTTATATTAAACGCACGAGCTTGAGATCATTTAATGCATCCAATGGACAGGACTTTGCTATAAAAGAGTCCGATTACCAGCAATATCAGGAGTCAATCAACACGCAGCATCACCTTCTGTTGTTTACATCAAAAGGAAACTATATTTATCAACCAGTGCATGAGTTGCCGGATATCCGCTGGAAGGATCTAGGACAGCATATATCTAGTATCGTACCTCTCGAGTCAAATGAAACAATTATAAATGTAATAGGCATTGACTCATTTGATTTAGACTTATGTGTTTTAACTGCAACTAAAGAAGGGCAAATAAAACGATCTCTTCTTTCAGATTATGTAGTCCAAAGATATGCACGACCAATTAAAACCATTAAATTAAAGGCGACTGATGAGCTAATATTAGCTCAGCTAGTGGCACCTTCTGATGAAATACTAATGACTACTCATTTGAGCTATTCTGTTCGCTTCTCCTTAGACGAAGTGCCAATCACAGGGGTTAAAACCAGTGGGGTTAAAGGCATCAATCTAAAAGACGAGGATTATGTTGTTAGTGTGAATGTAGTACCGCAACAAAGCAATGATGATATTATGTTAATTACACATCGTGGATCTGTGAAGAGAATGCATCTTTCAGAAGTTGAGCCTGGCGTTCGCGCGAAACGGGGACTTGTCACGCTTCGAGAATTAAAAACAAACGCCCATCGTGTATTTGCTGTCGTTTTGGCAAACAAATCAGAAGGTTTAGTAATGGAAACAGAAAGAGGACATCAAGAAATAATTGAAGTGAATAGCTTCCGTCCGACAGATCGTTATTCTAACGGATCATTTGTAATAGATACTGAGAAAGATGGGCAGCTTCTTCGAGTTTGGAAGAAACCAGTAGAAGAATCCTAAAAGATGGGAAAAGGGATATGTGGAGAAATAGGAATGTTTGGATTGTTCTTATAGGGGAATTAATTGCAGGTTTAGGGCTATGGAGCGGAATCATTGGAAACTTGGAATTTATGCAGGAAAAGGTTCCTTCAGATTTTCATAAGTCCTTGCTGCTCGCTAGTGGTTTGCTTGCCGGAATCCTTGTTGGCCCACTAGCGGGTAGAATAATTGACCAATCAAACAAAAAGACGGTTCTAATTGTTTCTGGTATTGGTAGAGTGTTTAGTGTGTTTTTTATGTTCGTTGCTATTGCAACTGGTTCCATATGGTGGATGTTATTGTTTCTAATATGCCTACAGGTGTCAGCATCTTTTTACTTCCCAGCTTTACAGGCAACGCTACCGTTAATTGTTAAAGATGAGGATTTACTGCAGTTAAATGGCTGGCATATGAATGTGTCTACCATTGCTAGAGTTGCTGGTACTGCGATAGGGGGACTTGCACTCGTTTACTGGCCAATTCAATCATTATATATAATTTCCTTGATGGCTTATTTAGGCATATTAGTATTTACTTTTATGCTTAGAATTGATGAAGCTGGAACGGATAAAGTGATCGTTACTAATGGACCGAGAACGGATGGGTTTAAAGAAGTTTTTCCAATGCTTAAGGGCAATACTCCTGTATTGCTGACACTCTTTTTAACATTGATACCTGTTTTGTTTTTAGGGTCGTTTAACCTGATTGTCATTAATATTAGTGAGATTCAGGACTCATCTTCTATCAAGGGCATCATTTATGCAGTGGAGGGTGTTGCCTTTATGGTGGGGACCTTGGCTATTAAGTACATTGGAAAAAGATATAGTACAAAATCTATTCTTTTTACATTTGTTTTCATCATTGGTTTTGCTGAAATGTCTATGTACTTTGTTGCAAATCCATTCTTAACATTAGTAAGCTTTGCTTTATTTGGTTTTTCCATAGGTTGCTTTTATCCTACAGCACTGACGATTTTCCAAAAGCAAGTGCCTAAAGAGTATCATGGTCGTTTTTTCTCCTTTCGCAATATGCTGGACCGAGTTTCTTTCCAAATTGTCTTATTGTCCACTGGAGCAATGCTAGATTTGATAGGTCTTGCTTATATGATGGTGATTTTCGGAGTATTTAGTATAGGGCTAACAATTGTTTTCCTTTTACAAATTCAAAGGAGAAAGCTTTCTTTTCAGATTCCAACTGCATGAACATAATAAAAGCATTTCCGTCGAGGTGTACACCTTGCTGGAAATGCTTTTTGTGTTTGTTATTATAGTGAAGTAGTTTTTCCTTTTTAGTCTTAGTCACTCTTACATGAGTACTAAAATCTACTTCGTTTCTCATCGATGACACATCTTTACCGGTTGTTCTCAACTGATGTAATCTTTTTTTCTTGGCATTTGATTTGGCCATATAGTTCTCTCCCTTTAAAATAATTTTCTCCTTCTATATTAAAGAAAGTGATTGTAAAATTCAATCTTTAACATATTTCTTTAGATTGTGGTATAAGTAATAGTGAGCACTACATTAATCTAAGGTACTGTTAAATTCGAAAGTATACATAACAATACCTACATAATATTTTGGAGGTAATAGAATGAAAAAAATCATATTTTTAGTCACTATCTGTTTACTGGTAATTGGAGGGAAAGCATTTGCCCATACGGGATTAGAAAGTTCAAATCCCTCTAACGGAAGTACTGTTACTGATCCGATAGAAGAAATTACACTTACCTTTTTAACAAAAATTGAACAAACAAGTTCATTTAAAATACAAGGAGCAAATAATGTAGAGGTTCCGGTTAAAAATATTGTAGTAGTTGATGATATTATGACTGGTTCAGTAGATGGGATGGAAAATGGCGAATACACGTTGACGTGGAATATAATTGGAGCTGATGGCCATCCAATTCAAGGAGACCTAACATTTGCTGTAAATCTTCCTGTTGAGGAAACTCCAGTGCAAGTGACTGAAGAAGAGTCACAAGTTAAAGAGACTGAAGATAAAGAGACTGCTCCTATTAATGAAACTAAGGATGTAGACAGTGATCAATCTTCTAACAGTTTTTTCATCGGTATGATTATCGTATTAGCTTTAGTAATAGTTGTTAGTATATGGTGGATGAATGGACGCAAGAAGAAATGATGATGTTTCTATCAACAATTAGCGAGGCCTTACTATATTCCTGCTTTGCATTGTTAATGGGCAGCTTCATATTTTCTTTAATTCCAACTGATTTAAAACCTGCAATTTTAGTTTCTAAAAAGTTTAAACTAATAGCACTCGCTGGAATAGCAGTATTTTCCTTCATGCCAATATTAAATCTAATGGTTTATTTGCTAGAGGAATACACTTTTTTATATGTATTAAAATCATTGTTGCTAACTTTTGAAATAGGAAAAGCTTGGATTGTAACTGTTATTTTAACAATCATTCTTGGATTCTTTATTTACTTATTTGATAATAGAAATACTCCTATCTATTATATAATTGGAATCCTATTATTGTTTGGTATAGTTGCAGCGATGAGTTGGACTACCCATTCGCATGCGGTCTATGGTATACAAGGCCTTATTACACATTTTATTCACTTTAGCACTGTTATCGTTTGGGTTGGTATATTAATAATAGTCGCTTGGTTTTCTAAAAACAAAGAGAATTGGATCCCTTTTTTAAATTGGTTCCATGTAACGGCATTGTTTTGTTTTGCCATTATTATGGTTACTGGTCTTTCATTAATGAAATACTCAATGAATATATCTGAATATCCAAATTCGTGGTTACAGCCATATGGCCAAAGCCTGCTCATCAAACATTTGCTCATCCTTCCGTTAATAGGATATGCCTTCATTAATGGGTTTTTGATGAAAAGAAAGCTTGGAAAGAAAGAAAAACTGGATCCAAGACCTTGGACTAAGCTGGAATCAATTATTGTGCTAGCAATTTTTGCTGCTACTGGGGCTATGAGTCAGCAGGAACCGCCACATAACAATGCATCGTTCAGTAAAGATACATTTTTACAAGCTTACGGCATTTTACCTTCTGGTCAGGGCTCTTTAGTTCCTTTAACAGTGGATATTGTTGCCAATTTTAAAGGGATATCATTAGGTATTCTAGCAGTGGCATTTCTAGTAATCAGTATCTATTCCTTTACGAAAAAGATGCCGCCATTGTTCTCATTCATCATGAGTATTTTACTAGTCGTATGTGCATTATTAGCGCTATCTTATAGCGTCGTAGCATATTAAATGAAAACACTTCTTAAAAGGGATCTAACCCCTTAGGAAGTGTTTTTTATTTGTATAATAAATATCGTAGATAGATGGATATCCATCAAATCAAAATGAAAGTTGAATTAATTTCATGAGAAAAAACTTGAAAAAACTTTTTTAGATAGATTGCTTGTCTTATAATATGAGAAAACATATTTAGAAATGAAGGGATAATGAATGAATCATAAAGAAATAGTCATTAGAAAAATGATCGAAAGCGATTGGGACGATGTGCGTGAGATTTTTATAGAGGGAATACAAACTGGTAATGCTACCTTTCAAACAGAGGCTCCAACATGGGAAGAGTGGGATGCTAGCCATACAGCCAAATGTAGGTTCGTAGCGACGTTTAAAGAGAAAGTGGTAGGTTGGGCTGCCCTTAGTCCGATTTCAAGCCGAAAAGCCTTTTCTGGCGTTGCTGAAGTAAGTATTTATCTATACGGTTCATCTACCGGTATGGGCATTGGTGGAAAGCTACTCAAGCATCTAATAGAGGACAGTGAGCAACAAGAATTTTGGACAATCCAATCCATGATTTTTCCCGAGAATGAGGGAAGCATACACTTACATAGAAAACATAGTTTTGAGATAGTCGGTACTCGAAAAAAAATCGGCAAACTGAATGGTGTTTGGAGAGATGTCGTATTATTAGAGAGAAGAAGCTTTTTAACTGGTAAAGATTAAGAAAAAATTTAAATATAGTTGCAATATAAGATATAATAGGTAGCAAATAGATTAGTAATCTCATGGGTGGTTGGCACATACAACCCCTTTTGTCACGGTAAATTCAGACAGAGGGGAGGTGCTGCCTTTTTGACTGTATTTGAATCGCTTGTAATAATGATTAGCTTTGGTTCGCTAATTATTGCTTTAATTACTTTGGCTCTTTCAATGACACAAAAAAAGTAACCCACCTATGAGTTAGCGCTCGGATGGGTTACTTTGCCTTAAGAGCCAATCCCCATTGAAGGGAACTAGTCTATTTTACCGTTTGGATGCTACCAACATCTAAGCGGTTTTTTATTTTATACATTTATTGACCTAATTATACCAATATTTATAGTGAGTATCAATTTAAAGGGAGTGTTCATATGAATATTAAACTGGCAGAAAAAAATGACATTGCTACAATTCTTGACATTTTGAATAAAGCAACCTTAAAGCTATTAAGTAAAGATATTAAGCAATGGACTTATCCGTGGCCAATCTCTGAAGTGGAAGATCAAATAGCACAAGGGCAAGTATTTAAATACGAGATAGAAAATGATATTGTTGGAACTTTTATAATTAAACCAATCCTTCAATTGAATAATCTCTCAATCAGGGAAAATAGTTTATACGTAGGCAGAATCGCAATTATACCTGAATACCAAGGAAAAAACATTGGTGCATCTATTATAGACTACTGTCAATCTATTTCTGTAGAACAAAATAGAGATATGTATTTAGATTGCTGGGCCGGAAATAACAAGCTCAAGGATTTTTATAATGGCTGTGGCCTAAATTATTTAGGTGATTTTCCCGTAGACGATTATTTTGTTAGTATCTTTCAGTTTTAGTAAGGGTACTCACACTTAGGTGGTGGATTTTATAAAGAACTTCTTTAATATCATATCAAGCACATAGGCTATGCTAACCCCTATTGTATATCTCCATAGATCCACGATTAAAAATCCTCTCCCTAAGATTAAGGCTCCTAGTGTTGTTCCTCGGATACTATTAATCCACTCTCCTTGGTATATCTGGCTAAACTCAATTGCAAAACAAAATATTAAGCTTACCAATAAGGAAAACTTCGGAGGTCTAGTAACTAAAATAAATCGTACTCCAAAATAAACCATAGCTGCCCAAAGTGCATCTCCAGCATTTAGCTCTAACACATCAAAAAGCAAATAACCATATATTCTAGAAGCTAATCCTAACAATATCATGAGAAAAGTAAGTGCCAAATACGTTAATTGATTGCGAAAGATTTGGTTCAAGGAAATCACTCCCTATAAAATAAATATGTTGAAAATGTGAATAGTAGTTTGAAAATACTAACTTTTATTAACCATATAATGGTTTTTATGTATTTTTATAATATAATGGAGGTTGAATTGTCTGAAAAAAATGGTTAATGGGGGATACATATGTCTTTTGATTCTTTGACATCAATAAGTAGTGCTACTTTATATTTAGCTTTTATTTTGTATTTGATTGCAATTTTACCATTTGGCTTTGCAATCCGCTCCAAAAATAAGACAGCAACCACCCTAGCGTTGAGTCTAACTGTATTAGGATTTGTTGCTCAGTTAAATTATTTTGTCTTAAGATGGATTGCTTCAGGTCATGCTCCTGTTAGTAATCTCTATGAGTTTATGACCTTCTTTGGCATGATGCTAGTTGGTGGCTTTTTCCTAGTCTATTACCTCTATAGACAGGTTGTGATTGGATTATTCTTAATGCCAATTGCTATATTAATCATAGCTTATGGAAGTATGTTCTCCAAGGAGATTACACCTTTAATCCCTGCCTTACAAAGCAATTGGTTAACAATACATGTGATTACAGTAGCTATTGCAAGTGCAATATTATCTCTTTCATTTGTAACTGGGCTAATCTATTTGATCAAGAAAGTAGACCATAACAAAAAAGGAGCAAGTACATTTTTTTTAGAATTTGTATTATATCAATTAATAGTCGTTTTAGGTTTTGTGACTATAAGTGCAATATTTGGCTTTGTCCATTATAACGCTAGTTACCAATTTGTTAATCAACAAGGCAATCAAGAAACCTATCAGTATAGTCTACCAGCTATCGTAACACCTAATAATGCACTATCAATAGATGATTCTGGTGATGAATTAAAAGGGAGTTTCTCCGGGCTAGTACAGGTACCAGTTATTTTTGACGCGGCAAAGTTGAATACGTTAATTTGGTCCTATTTTATAGGCTCCATACTTTACATACTTATTCGGTTATTTTCTCGTAAGAGTATATCAAAGCTTTTACAGCCACTCACACAAAAAGTAAACCTTACTCTAATGGACGAAATATCTTATCGAGTTATCGTTATTGGATTTCCTCTGTTTGCATTAGGTGGTTTGTTCTTCGCAATGATTTGGGCACATTTAGCATGGAGCAGATTCTGGGGCTGGGATCCTAAGGAGGTATGGGCTTAATCACCTTCTTATTCTACACAGCATTTTTACACCTGCGCATCAACAGAGGGTGGGATGGAGAGAGAACAGCTTGGTTAGCTATCATTGGATTTGGGACCATCATGTTCAATCAAATCTTTGTCAATCTAGTCATCGCCGGCTTGCATTCATATGCTTAAATACTATAACCTTAAATATTTTGAGAATGGAGAATACAACTAAAGAAAATAATTTTAACCTAGCTAGTTCCCCAAGGAGAAAAATTGCATTTTTAGTGGATAGCCTTCTTTTTTACTGCTGAGTATTATCGTTTCATTGATAAAAACTTTTAGACAGTAAATTTTTGGATGTTATATCTGCGCTGTATTTAACGATTCTACCAATAGTTTGGAGTGGTTATATTATTGGTAAGAAAATGTTTAATATAAAAGTAGTACAGGTAGATGGAGAGTAGGTAACCATCACTAATATGCTACTAAGAGAAATTGTCGGTCGATTCTTATTAGGCATTGTAAGTTTTGGGATAACTCATATCATAAGTTTCTTTATGATAATATTTCGGAAAGACAAAAGAAGTATACACAATATTCAACTAAAGAAGAAGTCTTAAAGGGAGAAAGAGAAACTATTCATATTTAAAAGTTAGGAACTTTGTACTTGGTGATATCAGTTATTGTTTAATTTGTAAGAGGATAATATTATGTAAAGAAATGGCAGGATGGAGCAGATGAGCGATCGATTTGATTTAAGCTATAAAAACAAAGAAGTTCGAATGTGGTTTTATATTATATTACCAACGATTGTTGTAGGTAGCGTAACCTTTTTGTTCATTGATCTTGAATATAATTACATTCCACATTTGTTAATTTACCTTGCTTGGATAGTATATTATTCATGGAGACTTTTTTATAGACGCAACAAAAAGAAATCTCTGTAACACTAGTACCAATAGAAAGCTCGGCTAATAATTACAATGGATTTATTCAGAAAATAAATATTTACACTATAGTGAATAGTGAGAAAAGTCTATTTAATAGAAAAAGGTTAAACTCATTATAAGTAGGAAGGGAGAGGTTTCTATGGAAAAATTATTAGAACAAGCACTTAATTTGAGAAAAAAAGGTCTTCTTCTAGATTCCAATACTATTTTGCTTCAATTGGTTAAAGATTTTCCTCAAAATGCTTATATTAAATATCAATGTGCCTGGAGCTTTGACGCGCTAGGAGAGGAGCTTAAGGCTGTTCCATTTTACGAGAGAGCAATTAGTCTAGGATTACCTGAAAAAGATCAGGAAGGGGCTTTTATTGGGCTTGGGAGTACGTATAGAACACTCGGAGAATATGTAAAGTCCCAAAAAACCTTGCAGCAGGGTTTAAAACGATTTCCAGATAATAGAGCTATGCAAGTATTCTTAGCGATGACATTATACAACTTAAATAATCATAACAAAGCTATGGAACTATTACTAAAAAACATTAAAGATACGTCAATAGATGAAAATATACAAAGCTACAAAAAGGCAATTGAATTTTATTCAGATAAGCTGGATGAGATTTGGAATTGAAACAGAAATAAGTGATAAATAAGGTAAAACAAAATAAATGATGTGTATAGTGTCTGAATTGCAATTTACAGTTAATTTGAAAACAAGGAAGACAATAACTTGAACAATTGTAACAACTAAAACGATGAGTTATTTAAATGCAAAAAAGCTATAAATTTATAATCTATAAAAATCATGTATTTACGTGTTTTTCTCAAATATCTCACTGTTTCAAGTATACTTTTCAAATGAAACGTAACTTCGTATAATTTATATTATGTAAACTAAAATTAAAATTTAAGGAAAGAGGTGCGCCTACACCTCTTTCTTATTTCGACTGACACAAAAGTTTAGACATTCGCTCTATAATAAGTCACTTAAACATTTACTCGCTTGCCCGTTAACTTTTGATTACCTAACAGGCTTATTAAGTTCGCCTTAACTTGTTCGTGAAAAACAACTCTGTCGTAAACTCCAACGCTTATAACATTATTAAAATATTTACTATTTCTTTATATACTTATGCAGCAGTTCAATTACTGGAATTTTACTCTTGTGCAACTCCTATTTAGCCTTTGGCAGTATTCTTTATGACTTTACCTAGATCTACATCGAACACTTTTTTATTGCTTAAGTAATGCTAGCTTGCTTTTAGATGGTGTTTCGTATTTTACATTTGGTGATTTTTGAATGTAATTTCCACCACCTACACCATATAAACCACCATGATTGCTCTTATAGTTATAAACACGGTATTCTTCACCTTTTTTCAAAGTTCGAACAGTAGTCAATGAACCATTGCTTTCCATCTTGACCAAGCTTGTATTGGATAAAATAGTAGCTTTACCTATTTGCCCTAATTTTAGCTCTGTTTTTCCCCACATCACTTTTTTTATAGATGGAACATCTGTCTTTTTCTTAATATAAGCAGAGGAAATATAACCTGTTAGCTTTTGATCTTCAGTTTTAACAGGGTACCACACAAATTGGTTTATGCTCGTTGGAGATTGGTCGTATAAGAATTTATCTTCAATAATTAAGGTAGTGTTTTTGGCTAAAGTATTTGCTACTGAAGAAGTACTAGGTTGCGATCTTAATTTTACATTGTCTGCTGTTAGCAATACCTTGCTTCCTTTTTGGAAATGATATGAAGAGGTATGCAATTGATCCGTTAATGTATATTCCTTCTTCGTAAAGGCAATATTGTCACTGCTGTTAGGGTCATATTCAAAATCAGCTAAACTGAAAGGAAACTGCGCTAATTTAGTGCTATTCAAGTAACTATCCTTTTCAATAAATGTAAAGACTTTTTCTTGATAAGCACCAATGTTCTTCAATCCATTGGACTTATATAGTGGACTGTTAGCAGGTTTTATACCGTTATAAGCCATGACTGGAAAGTACCAGTTCTCGATTATTTCAGGTCCTCCGCCTATTATTTTAGGCAAATCATTACGTTTATACATACTGTTAAGAATTTCGACGCCTGCTTGAATATTATAAGTGATATCGTATTTCAATCTTTCTTGATCATAGCTTAGTTGATTGGTAACTTGCATAAGACCAATCCCTTGATCCGTTGAGATTACAGGCTGACCATTTGCATCGAATTGTTTCCAACCGCCATTTTCTTTAGTAGCAACAGCCTTCACAACTTCAGGAGGAATTTTTGCTTCTATGGCTGCATTCGTAAGTAGACAGTTCATATACTGAAAAGATGGATTTTGGTTTGGCTTTATTTCCCCATATGAAGAGCATTTAGACGTCCATGCTGACTCAGCGGAAGCTTCTCCATTGGACCAAGCCAATAGCATTAAGCAAGCTAAGAATGCTAAACTCATTTTTAATAGTTTCATTGATTTATTCCCCATTTCATTGAATATTTTATATTTATTAGTATATTTTACCATAAAATATGAATGGAGAAATTATTATTGGAATAAAGTGGTGCAATCTACAAAACTAACTAAATTCAATAGAGTTAAAAAAGAATAAACACTTAGTTATCGTAATCCTCCAGCAAACAAATTTCGATGAATTCAAAAAAGCTATTTGCATCAAGGGATCTATCCTCCCAATCGTGCCAGTAGTATAAAACCTGACCGATTGTTCCAGCTTCAGTTGGATCCATGTCCATGCAAAGATAGTCACCAGCACCATTGTCGGCAATTGGAATCCACCTAGAATTCCATATAAATGGCTTTATTTCTTTTTCATTTTCTGGCTGCATATCATCGGGATCATATTCTTCCTGCAAAAACGACCAATCCTTTATAATTTTGTGGATGGGAGAAAGAACCAAATTTCTTACAAATGGATTCACACCAGGCTCCCAAACTTGTCCGTTATACACTCTGTAAAAATTCTGTACTTCTTCTGGTAGCTTAACTTCCAGCTTTTGTTGGAGTAAATCCAATTCTTTGTCAGTGACGCCAGGTTGAAGGTTTAATGACTCTTTAAACCCTTCCTCAAATTTTTCACCTCTTGCGATTATCTGATTCCATAGGTTTGCAGCATTGTTCATTCTGTTCTACCTCTCTCCTTCGTAAATCCATACATAAATATTTTACATAGTACTAGCAACAAAAAACAGATATAAAATCTAGATCTTTATTTCATAGGCTAAATTATTGAGAAAGAAAACGATATCAATCATTTGACCAATTGTACTTAAAAGGCTTGCATATACTATTTAGAGGGTTTAATCAATTGTTATTGGAATGATTTAAATGTGGAATGTATCACAAATAAGCTCTTGGATTATTGCAGTAGGTACAGTTATATCTGCAATAGGTAGTACTCCTTCACAAGTATTATCAAACGCAATGTTAAGAGACCTGAACATCATAGGGGATGCTCTACAAGCAGTTGGGAGTGGTATAATCCCCACGGATGCGGATTATCTGGATAAAGTAGGAAGTCAACTAGGGGCCATAGGTAATCTCATTACGCTCGAGTCATTTTTTATCGAGGATCAAAATACGAGTTCCCTCATAAGTGCACAGGGTGATTTTGTTCAAGCGCTAGGTGGAGTTCTCACGATAGATTATTCTGGAAATCAGTCGATAGAAGACGCACTAAACAATATTGGAAATGTACTCCAAGTGATTGGAACTATTTATCAAGCATTATCAATTAAATATCCTTCAAATAGTCAAAAAGCGCAAGAAATGAATACAGTCGGTAGTTGGATACAAGCCGTTGGAGCAGTTCTTTCAGCCCTAACGGTTGATGAATGAGTTGAATGATTTCTCCAGGCAATACAAGTCAATCTTCTCATGTGAATGAAATGTAAAATAAAGACAGTGGATTATCGTATTCCTCTGTCTTTATTTTAGGTATAGCATCCTTATTGAAGAAGCTGTTAGTTCTATAACTATTAAATATCTTACTTAAATTTTATACTCTATTTCCAGCTCTTTTGTAGCTTCCTAATATAAACAATTTGACCGATGTGATATGCATTATGTGTGGTGACATTCCCTACTACTTGCCACCAATTGGCATTCGAGTATTCTTGAACACTTTTTTCTAGTTGTTCTTCTGTTAATATCATTTGCCAATGTAAAAGAACTTCTATAAGTTGTTTCTTTAGTTCATCGAATGTTTTATTTTTTGAGATGGTAAACGTACTGTCATTACTTCCAACTGCTGAAACTGCATTAACACTAGATTCCTTATACCTTATTTGCCAGGTTTTATTCCAATAAAGCAAATGCTGTACAATTTCTGCAATACTATTATTTTCTTTACTCGCCTTCCAAAAAGCTTGTTCCTCTGTCAAACCATTTACAGATTCTGAAAATGGTACGTACCAACTGGGATCGTTTGCATTGGCTAACAGTTGGTCAGACAAAACATCTTTTGCATGAAACATACCTGCTATACTCCCCCTTAATGTTTATCATCATTTAAATGCCTCTATCTATAGTTAATTATTCTAGTTGATAAGATTATTCTCCTCTTTTTCAATTACTTGCTGCATTAGTAACAAACCTGTTATTTAGCTGTTAAATGAATAGTTGTTTAAAGTTAAAAATTAATCCTTGTAAGAAATGCGAAATAATATGCAAATGGTTTCATTAAAAAAGAAACGTTTATGGTTGAAACCATTAAACATTTCTTTTTAAGAACAAAAATATTTGTCTAGTTTTGTGAAACTTAGCTTTTCGAGGTTAGCTGTATAAAAATACGGTTGATTGATAGCTAACCCTCCGTTTCTTTATTTGCTTGTTTTTAAAATGTATATTTAACTCTGTCTCTGAAAATATACTTCTTCATAGGGCTGGACAATGACAAAGCCATCTCCTTCGAACTTCATTTGTATTGATTCTCCACTTCCTCTACCAACAAAGGTTTTAAAGGAGATATCTGTTTGGAAATCAGGCTGTAGATTACCGGACCAAGCCACTGTAGCATTTGGGTCTGTGAAAATGGGCTTTCCTGGTGTCACACGCAGTGTGAGAGGCTCGTAATGAGAAGTTATAGCAACTAAACCATTTCCTTCACATCTCACATTAAACAACCCGCCAGACATCATTCCTGCCACTTTTTTCATGATTTTGATATTGTGATTAATGGACGGCTCGAAAGCAAGCAAATCGTTCCCATTTACATAAATCGCTTCATTTTGAAGATGAAGAATAATGATTTTCTTTCCACTGTCAGCTAGATATAATTTACCGTGGCCATTTGCCTTCATTAGTGAGGCACCTTCACCAGTCAAAGCCTTTTTAAACATTGCGCCCACACCATGCTCTAAAACGCCCTCACGCTCAAATTTAATTTTTCCGTGATAAGCGACCATGGCACCTGCTTTAGCCCAAACAAGCCCCTCCAGGTTAACCTCCAATAAGCGCTCTGTTTCTAGTTCGAAAAAGCCTTCTCCTTTATCCTCCTGCTCCGTTTTGCGTATAAATTCAGCTACTGAGTATCGATTCATCAACAAACACCCCTTCCTCTTATCATATACGATGATGAATAGAACTATGTTTAAAATCATCCTTAAATTGGTTTTCTTATCTATAAATCTAGCAAAATATCTATGATTTTACTGCTAATATAACGATGGACGGTGCTATCAAAATTCAATAGAACAGCTACCCCAATGTTTTCCTCTGGAATTAATGAGATTAATGCCCTTACAGCCATCTGTCCCCCGCCGTGCTCGATGATGGTTTTTCCCTTATAGTCCTCGATAAACCAGCCTAATCCATAAAAACATGTATTAGTTTCATTATCCCACTCTTCTGACACTCGACATACAGGATTTTGCATTTGCTTTTTGAGAGTATTTTCTAGCATTTCCCTTGAACTGTAGTTCAAATGAAAGGACATATACTTGGCCAAATCTGTTGCTGTAGAGTAAAGAAAGCCTATTGGAGCAGCCAAAGAATTCATTGGATAAGGGGTTTCAACCTTGTCGGTACCTAAATAATATTTTGCGTAATTATTGTCAGTCAGAATGATATTTGTATCTGTAGTAGTTCGCGTCATTTGTAGTGGGGTTAAGAACTGATTTTGAAGGAAAGTCTCCCAGCTATCCCCGGTAACCTTCTCGATTAAATCTCCCAAAATAACATATGCATCTGTACAATAGTTCCAATCATGTCCAGGAGGTGATTCTAGCTTAACTTTTCGAAACCACCTAGTAATATCCTCTCTAGTATGGATACTAGTTAATTCATCTTCTACTAACCTATAATAGGCTAGAGCCTCACTCCATTCAGTAGGTGTGTCTGAATAGATTTCTTTAACATTTGGAGCAACTAAATTGGCTATACCTAAATCAGCTGGAAAGCCTGTTGTATGGCTTAAAACATGTTTTACAGTTATTTGATCGCTTAAGTTTTTATCTTTTGTTCTGAAATAAGGCAAATACTTAATGATTGGTGTATCGAGTTGGATGCTGCCCTTTTCAACAAGCTTCATAATGCAGACTGCTACAAAGTTTTTTGTTACACTTTGAATACTCATGATTGTATTTTCATCAATTAGGCTCGTAGTAGGCTCCAACTGAGCGTAACCGTATCCTTTTGCAAAAATTAGTTCATCTTTTTTAACTATAGAGACAGTAATCCCGACTCCTTGTTCTTCTATGACTCCATTTATTAAACTGTTTATTTCTTCTATCTTTTTATCAATTGTTTTCATTATTTGCTCCCTACATATTGCTAAATTTTCTAATTAAAGTGCTCCTTTTTGGTTAATGCCACACCCTATGCTGCATTTTTATATAGTTAGAACAATTGGTTGTTGTAACGATCTACCTCTCTGTCTGAGTTGGCTTGAGCGGCTACTTGATTCATTGTCTTCTTATGCGTTAAGTTATAATTCCTACTACTTAACCGATCTACGAGATAGGCACCTATTATGATAGCAGCAAAGAAACCCCAAAAAATCCACATAATCCAATGCATAACATCCTCTCCTTCTTCAGATATAGTATGTTCACTTAATATACATACGGAAAAACATTGAGAAAGTTTCGAATTTTAAGTTTAATGAAAATGACATCAGTAAAATGTGGATTTACTTTAAGTTAATATCAAGTATAAAAGCCTGTTTCTCTATAAATTAGAAGGAAATCAGGCTTTTTAGTCAAATATAACTTGTTGATTTATTAGTCCGTCCCTCGTTTAGAGGATGTTACGATGGTCGGTCTATAAAAAGGCTAATATTATATTTCCATTCCAAAACACAATGATTTATTCTTCATAGCTTCTGTTAATTTCTTTCTTAAACCTGCTAACCATTCCGGTTCCTGGTCCCACTTTTCTTCCGCAGATCGTAGAATACGCACATAACTATACAAATTTGCAAATCGTCTACAAGCTGGCATTATTGACATCATATCTTCTGATATCTCAAATTCAGTACGATATCCGTCCAAAAAGCTTTCTTTTTGCTGCTGAAAAATATCAGGCAGAATACAATCCTGTAAACTATCAAGTGATTGCTCGATATCCATTACATACCAGTGATACATGGCATCGTCAAAATCAATAACGTTACAAGAGTTATACTCTTCATCATAGAATACATTATCAAATTCAAAATCATAATGAATCAGTCCAAAATTGTTGTTTGTCTTAGGAATTGAGTCAAAATAATCTTGTAATAACAGGGTTTCCTTCAATGCAGATTTTTCGAGAGGAAAATCAACTAGAATATTGTGAATCCAATTTAATACGTCGCTATATGACCATCGTTTGTATTGTGAAGTTTTATACTCACTGGATAACTGATGGAGCTTTCCTAAAGCTTTTCCATAATTGAAAATAACTGTGTCACTTAAATCGGTCTTGATGATTTGCACACCTACAACACGTTTAAATACAGAGGCAAAGTATACGCCCCATGGAGTTTGTAATTTGACGAGCTCCTTCCCATTCTTTGATACAGCAGTTTCTACTGCTCCATACTTTTTGGATCGAAGGTATGAAATAAAGTCCAATTCTGCTAAAATATTTTCTTCGAATTTCTCCGTTTTTGGAGAAAATCTTAAAAAATGAGTTTTGCCTTTGGCTTGAAATGGATAAATAGCATTTGAAGATATTCTGTAGTACTTGAACATTTCAAGAGAGCGTTCATCAAATTCCCAACTTCTTAACAACATTTCTGCTAAATCCTCATTTTTAAAAAGATATTTCAATTTCAACATAAACTGACAACTCCCTTTACTTAAAGATATATTGCATCATTTTTTGTTTAATTTTTTCTTGAAATCTCTTCTCCTTGTATCTAATCTCTGTAATTCAGCTAACTGTTTTTTATAACTATTAACTCTGCTTTGACTTAGACGTTTATCATGTATGGCTTTTTGAATGGCACAGCCCTGTTCTTCTCGATGTTGACAATTCTTAAATTTACAATGGTAACTCAGTTGTTTGATTTCCTCAAAACTTTGGTCAAGTATCTCTACATCTCCCCATAGCTGCAATTCTCTTATACCAGGGGTATCTATGATTATGCCACCAGTTTGAAGGAAAATAAGTTCACAATTTGTAGTTGTATGCTTTCCTTTGCCCGTTAATTTACTAATAGACTGTATTTTTTGTATTTCATTACCCACCAAGAAGTTAGTTATTGTTGATTTTCCTACTCCAGATGATCCAAGAAATATAACTGTCTTTCCAGACATTAAATATTTAAAGAAAACGTCCATATTTACATTTTTTTCTGCACTGACAGAATGAACAGTTACTTTATTTGCTATTTCTTTCACTTGATTTATATATTCGGCAATATTAATACATAAGTCTACTTTGTTTAAAATAACTACTGGTTCAATTCCACTGTTATAAATCAAAGTTAAAAATCTTTCTATACGTCGAATTTCAAAATTATTATCTAAGCCAACTACGAAAAATGCTGTATTAATGTTTGAAGCTATTACTTGTTCTTCTGTTCTTCCTCCTCCAATAACACCATTTTTTAATTTTCTCCCACCAGAGATAGGAAGCTTCCTTACATAAGCGTTTTCTCTAGGTAAAATAGCGTGAATGAAAGCATGAGGATTACTATTTTTAATTTCGTACACTACCCAATCTCCAACTGCCGGAAAATCTTTATTTAATTGAGCATTATGTCTAAACCTTCCTGTTATTCTAGCTGTAATTGATTTCTCTTCAAATGTTACAAGATAATTATCTTTTATTTTGCATGTCACTCTACCAGCTCTTAGACCTTTTATTTTATAAGGTTTAAAATATTCATCAAAATTAGCATTCCAACCTAGTAAATGTGGTTCCATTAATTTTGCCCCCAGTTAGTTATAAATTTGGAGAAGAACAACTGGAATTATATTTATTTAATATATTTTGTACTCACACGAAAAAAGCCACAGGATATATAAAATAACCCTGTGACTAGACATTCCGTTCTTCTTTACAAAAAGTCAATTTTCTCTCTTGACATGTCCTATATTAATAAGTTTAAAAGCCTAATAACTTAGTCCGCATGAGTGAGATGCAATAAATATAATTCCAAGGTTATCTTCATTAAATTAGTCATTGCTTAATCTCACTCCCTTCAGTAATTGTAAGAAAATTATACCATTTCAATTATTGATAAATCAATAACTTATCTTGTCCAATGGCAAAATTCCTTGGAAGAAAAAAAAAAGAATCCTATTTCTAGGATTCTTTTAGTAAATTTTTTTCTTTCCTATATCCAGTGATGATTTTGACAGATAATAATATCCAAAAAATAGTCATACATGTTAAAAGGTACTTTAAAACAGTATTAATTGTAGAAGAATCTGTGTCAAGAACCCATTGCATATACATGGACTGTGCTAATACAAACAACAAGAATATAGCGATTGTCATATTCATCCTAAAGGCTTTTTTTATTTGGAGTCGCTTTTCTGATACGTCATAGGAGAATGCTGGTTTATTATTAGCCTCGTCATAAGGCATCGCCCAAATAGAGTAATTTAATAAAGACATATTAGATGTATATTTTAGTTTCCATCCTATTTCTTTATGAATTATATAATAATCAGATTTAAGTTTTGGTTCAAATGTAACCTCATATGCAATCTTTTCGTGCCTAGAGGGAACAAAAGAAAAGATTGTAGCAAATACACTTTCAAGCTCGTAGCCCTTATGATGCATCTCATCCAACCATATTTTAGTCTGGAGTGGCTGATACATCCATGCTAATCGAATTTTCCTTATTTTTTTTCTATCGTATTTTATTTCGTCCTTAAGATTAAAAGTTTTTTTCTCAAAAGTTCTATAGGAAATGAAAACAAAAGTCGATAGTCCTGCTAAAGCCAAGAATACTAGTACGGTAATAATAAGTGCTGCATAATTAGGGTCATTAGTATTTATGGTTTCAAAAATTAACAAGTTAATAGGGCCAGTTGATAAATAAAATATGGACAGCATAAGAAATAAATACGCATGCAAACGAATCCTTTTGAACAAGCTTTCACGGGAGGGATAAAAAGAAACATTTATATCTTCATTTTTTAAAATACCCCATTTACCGGTAGTTGAATGCTCCTGCCAGCCATCGCTTTTTAAGCTTTCTGATAACGCTCCGGAATTATATTGTATTGAAAAGGTAACCTTGTTAGGAGGCACAGTTTTATCAAACGTAAATATCCGTGTGAATCTGTTAATGTCTTTGAGTATATAGCCTTTATAAGCCATCCTTTCTAGCCAACGTTCAGTGGATGATATACGATAGCTCCAAAATAATTTGAACTGTTTCAATCGAACTCCCCCTCATAAAGCAAAATATTGCTATGTACTTCTTTTAAACGCTCCATTTCCTTCCGAATGATAACCTTGCCAAGCTCGGTAATTTCATAAATTGTTTTTCTCTTTTCGTCCGAAAATACAGAAATCATTTTATCGTTCTGCATTTTAGTGAGCGTTCCATAAATAGTGCCAGATCCTAAATGTAGTCTGCCGTTAGTCAGTTCTTCTACTCTTTTGATAATTCCATAACCATGCCGTGGCTCAGTCAATGAAAAAAGTATATAGAAAGCTGTTTCGGTCATTGGTATGTATTTCTTGATTAATTTATCCAAGCTGCTCCACCCTTTTGTACTATGTCACAACACGACTATATCACGACGTGACATATTTGCCAAGCAAAACATGTAAAATTTAACCTAATATTTACTAGTTAAGCAATATAAAAATTTCTTTCATGATTTTCCCTCATAAATAAACTATTTAAAGTTCATACTTTAAATAGTTTATTTAATCAGGAGGTATTTTTTTGAATACAAAAAATTCTACCGTTTCCGTGTTTGCGCTTGGCGGTATAAATGAAATTGGAAAAAACATGTATGTTATTGAATCACACGATGATATTGTAATAATCGACTGTGGAGGGAAGTTTCCCGATGAAAGTCTTCCAGGCGTAGATTTAATCATTCCTGACATCACCTATCTGAAGGAAAATGAGGATAGAATACGTGGTTTGATTGTCACACACGGTCATGAGGATCATATTGGTGGAATACCTTACTTTTTAAAACAGTTGAATGTACCCGTTTATGCCACAAATCTGACGCTGGGCTTGATTGAAATTAAGTTAAAGGAACATGGAATTCTTCGAGATAGTAAGCTTTTTATGATAGACGAGGATAATGTCTTAAGGCTGGGTACTATTCGGACAACCTTTTTTCGGACGAGCCATAGCATACCAGATTGCCTTGGTATAGCCTTTCAAACGCCACTAGGCACAATAGTGCATACAGGAGACTTTAAATTTGATTGGACTCCCGTGGATAAGCAAGCTGCAGATATACATCGTATGGCAGCAATTGGTCAGGACGGAGTACTATTGCTACTTTCAGAAAGTACGAATGCAGAGCGACCTGGCTCTTCCCCGTCGGAAAGGCTAATAGAAGAACATTTGGATGAAACCTTTAGAAAGGCAACTCGCAAAATTTTCATTACTACTTTCGCTTCAAACGTACACAGGGTACAGCAAATAGTTGACACTTGCATTAGAAACAACAGAAAGATTCTTTTACTTGGAAGAAGCATGGTAAATGTAGTTAGGGTAGCGACTCAGCGAGGATATTTAAAAATACCAGAAGGAATGTTGCTAGAGGAAAGCGAGGTTCCTTCAATGTCACCAGAAGAAGTGGCGATTCTTTGTACAGGTGGACAAGGTGAGCCAATGGCAGCTCTTTCTCGACTAGCCAGCTCTCGGTTCCGTAAATTAGAAGTTCTCCCAGAAGATACAGTAATCTTTTCTTCTAGCCCTATCCCTGGAAATGAAACGAATGTTACGAGGGTTGTAGACAATCTATTGCGCCTAGGAGCGAATGTAATATATGGTTCAGGAAGCGCAACAGGGATGCATGTATCTGGCCATGCTTACCAAGAAGAGCTGAAGCTCATGCTGACCTTGATGAAGCCAAAGTATTTTATCCCTATACATGGTGAATATCGCATGCTGCATATTCACAGAGAGCTCGCACAGTCGATCGGTGTTAAGCGTTCCCATATATTTTTACTGAACAATGGGGATGTTGTCGATATTATTACCGAAAATGAGGTCATACAAACTCGCTCGATAGAGGCCGGTGATGTTTTTGTGGACGGTTCCGGTATAGGAGATGTAGGAGAAATAATTCTTCGTGACCGCAGGGTTCTTGCTGGAGATGGAATGATTGTTATAGTCGTAAGTCTACAAAAAGGGCTGAAGAAAATATGGAATGGTCCAGATACTCTTACAAGAGGCTTTGTATATGGACCAGATTCAGAAGAGCTTATTAACTCTATCAATCAAAATGTACGAACTACTGTAGAAAAATGGGATAACAATAAAAACCAACGTACCCTCAAAAAGAATATTAAAAACTCCGTAGAAAACTTGATTTACAAACGAACAAAGAAAAAACCGATGATTTTGCCTATTATTATTGAAATTTAAACTAATCAACGCATCCTAGTAAAAAGGATGCGTTGATTTTTTATCGGATAGAATTTTTTATGACCGGATAGGCAAGATTTATAACCGTTCAGAGATCTTTTATGACCGGATAAAAAAAATTATGACCGTTCACCCTATTTGCCATCATCCAAAAGCTACATCTAGAATCATCATAATTGTAAATCCAATCATCAAGCAAACAGTTGCCAAATCTCCGTTTCCGTATTCCTGTGAACCAGGAATTACCTCCTCCACTACAACAAAAATCATAGCACCAGCTGCGAATGCAAGAGCAAAAGGTAAGATTGGAGACATAAAGGACACTGCTAAGACACCGATAATTGCAGCAATTGGTTCTACCATTCCAGAGAATTGTCCATAAAAGAAGCTCTTTCTACGAGACATCCCCTCTCTTCTTAGAGGCATTGCAACCGCTGCCCCCTCAGGAAGGTTCTGAATACCAATTCCAATTGCTAGAGCTACAGCTGCAGTTAAAGACGCTGAATCGAGACCAGCTGCAACTGCTCCAAAAGCGACACCGACAGCTAGACCTTCCGGAATATTATGTAAAGTGATTGCAAAGACAAGCAGTGTACTTCTTCTTTTCCCCTTCGGATTAATCCCTTCGGTTTGATTGGTGTGAGAGGAAGGGTGCATATGGGGGATGATTTTATCTGCGATCCAAAGGAAAAATCCACCCAAGAGGAATCCAGCAGCTGCTGGAAACCAAACTGGAAAAGGGCCTTCTTTTGACATCTCTATAGCAGGGGAAAGAAGCGACCAAAAGCTTGCTGCAATCATTATTCCGCCAGCAGAGCCAAGCATACCATCCATTAATTTTTGGTTTACTGTCTTTGTTGTAAACACTAGGGAGGCGCCTAGCGCTGTCATTCCCCAAGTAAACAAAGTTGCTAATAATGCCTGCATAACTGGGCTAAGCGTGGATATGTACGCAATCATCATTTCCTGTCCCTTCTTTGTCTTCTTTTATTATCACTATATGATTTTGTAGAGAATTTAATAATAAAGAAATTAAACGGTACCAACCTGGTTATTTAAATCATTATTTCTTCCAATCGGCTGCTAGCATGCCGTAGACCTCATGATCGACATAATGGTCGTATAGCCACTCTGATTGACGAATAGTTCCCTCATGGGTAAACCCAAGTCTTTCAGGAATTGCTCTGCTATTCTTATTCTCAACCGCAGCTCGGATTTCTACACGATTTAATCCTAAATCGATTAATGCATAATCTACAAATGCCTTTACTGATTTAGTCATTAGGCCATAGCCAACAAAGGCATCGCCCAACCAATATCCAATGCTCGTAGATTTGTTGTTCCAGTCAATTTTATGAAAACCAATTATACCAGCAAGATTGTCTTCATACCAAATCCCTGCTTGGATTCCATTATTTTCACTAAACTGTTTCATAGTAGATTTGATGAAATTCTCCGTGTCAGAAACAGTTTTTGTAAAATCAATAAAAGGTAACCATTCCTTTAATGTATCCTTGGACATGATAGTCAAATCGAACACTTGTTCCGAGTCCCGTAAATCTAGCATTTTTAGTTTAGTTTTTTCGTCAATATTAAATGTAAACATAGTATATCTCCCTCCTTATAGAGCATTATAAATTAACTTTACAATAATGGAAATATTTTATTTGTTTACATAATAATATTATCAAACATAAAAATGGTTATCCAAATTATTCGGATAACCATTTTACTTTTTAAAATGGACTACTATCTTTCGAAAACGTTTTTTTGTGACACTGCACATGAGTTACGAACTACTAGTTGATGCGGAATGATAATACGCTTTACTGGTTCATTTTCATTCTCCAACACCTGAATCAGGCTTCTGGCTGCCTGATATCCTAATTCAACTATGTTGATATTAATGGATGTTAGAGGTGGACGAGACATTTCCGCAAACAAAGCATTATTGAAGCTTATAATGGAAACCTGACTCGGAATGTCAATTGCCATTTCTGTAAGAGAGTTTACAACTCCTAGCGCTATCAAGTCATCTGTAACGATTAACGCTGTAGGAGAAATGGTACCCGAGAAAAGTTTACTTACTGCTTTCTGGCCACCCTCTCTTAGAAATTGTTCAGAATGTATAATATAATCTTCTTGCAAAGATATATCATTTTCTTGCAGAGCTGCCTTATAGCCATGGAGTCTGTCCAAAGTTACTGTGAGGTTAGGACTGCCCCCGATAAAGCCGATATTCTCATGTCCAAGACCGATAAGGTACTCTGTTGCCTCTTTCGCTGCTAGGAAGTTATCATTATCTACATGAGTGATTTTTGCCACATGCTCATAAGGCTTCCCAATCATTACAAATGGAAAGTTTCTAGATCTCAAATAGTTTAAGATATCGTCATTTATTCGAGAGTAAAGGAGTATAATTCCATCCACTCTACCCCCCTGAACCATCTGCACTACACCATTGAATAGTTCTTCCTCAGTCGTTCCAGTAGTCATCTGAAGTGCATAATGCTTTTCATGCACTCCTTCACTTAATCCGTGCATAACCTCAGCAAAGAATGGGTTTTGAAAGAATGCACCAGTCGATGGAGGCAATACTAGACCGATTACCTTTGTCGATTGGCTAGCAAGACTACGTGCAATAAAATTAGGATGATATCCTAGCTGCTCCATTGCTTCTCTAACACACTTCTTTGTCTTCTCACTAATCCGGGGATTATTGGCAATTACCCGAGAGACGGTTGAGGGAGCGACATTTGCTAATTTTGCTACATCTTTAATCGTAATTGCCACAGGATATCACCACTCTTTTTCTGTTTTCATAATGTTTCTGTAAAATATAATTATATAGATAAGTGTTATTATTAACTAGGCCAATTAAGTCATATGACCAATTGCTAGTGACTGTATCTATTCCTCAGAGCTTTCTTACTTTGACAAATATATTCTCGTTTCGTATGGCTTTAATATCACTTTCTCTGTTAGTGAATCAGGTGTTTCTTTATAATTGCTTAACATAAGATGGTAATCCTTTTGCTCCAACTCGTGAAGATTAACTTCTACCGTTTTGTTACGGAAGTTGCATAGGACAACTGCTGTCTTTTCATTCAGACAACGTTTATAAATATATACATCTGGGTCATTTTCTAATAATAGATCATAAGAGCCATATACAAAAACTTCATTTTCCTTGCGAAGCTTAATCATATTTTTAAAGAAGTGATAGATGGAATTCTCATCCTTAAGCTGAGCCTGTACATTAATATTAGAATAGTTTGGGTTAACGTTCATCCATGGAGTACCACTTGTAAATCCAGCATTCTCAGAATTATCCCATTGCATTGGAGTTCGTGAGTTGTCCCTTCCGTTTGTCCAAATGGTTTCCATTACTTCCAAATGAGGACGACCTTTTGCAATTTCGATCTCATAAAAATTTTGCATACCGATATCGTCATAATCTTCTATAGAAGGGAACTGAACATTCGTCATGCCAATTTCTTGGCCCTGATAGATAAAAGGTGTACCCTGCATTAAGAAATAACAAGCACCCAGCATTTTTGCACTTTCATTCCAATATTCCTGGTCATTTCCCCAGCTAGAAACACTTCTTGTTTGGTCATGGTTTTCTAGAAAGAGTGCATTCCAACCTCTTTCGTGAAGTCCCTTTTGCCATTTTGTTAGTGTTTTTTTAAGTCCGAGCACATCAACAGTCTTATTTTTATCCTTATTCCAAAGTCCAAGGTGTTCAAACTGAAAAATCATATCAAACTTCCCGTTTGTCTCACCAACCCATTCGTCTGCCTCGTCTATACCAACGCCATTAGCTTCTCCGACCGTCATAATATCATATTTTGCGAACGTTTCTTCTTTTAATTCGCTTAGGAATGTCTGTATACCTGGTTGGTTAGTATGCATGTCAAATGAGGAAACGTACTGATTGCCTTCTGGATTTGGCATATCAGGAAAACCCTCACGTTTTTTAATATGACTGATAGCGTCTACACGAAAACCATCGATTCCTTTGTCCAACCACCAATTGACCATCTTATGTAATGCTATTCTTACTTCTTTGTTTTCCCAATTTAAGTCTGGTTGTTTAATGGCAAAAAGGTGCATATAATACTGCGCTGTCGCTGTATCGTATTCCCAAGCACTACCAGAAAAAATACTCTCCCAATTGTTTGGCGGCTCAGTACCTTTACCGTCTCTCCATATATACCAATCTCTTTTTGGGTTATCTATAGAAGAACGTGATTCAACAAACCAAGGATGCTCGTCACTTGTATGATTAATAACAAGATCTAGAATAAGTTTCATGTCACGGGCATGAGTTTCTGCCAATAACTCATCAAAATCCTTCATGTCTCCATACTGCTCTGAAATACCTTGGTAATCACTTATATCGTAACCATTATCGGCATTTGGAGATTTGTAAAATGGAGATACCCATATTACGTCTATACCTAAATCCTTCAAGTAATCTAGTTTTGAGATTACTCCACGCAGATCACCTATTCCATCCCCGTTACTATCCATAAAGCTTCTAGGGTATACCTGATAGCTGACTGCTTCTTTCCACCAATTTCTCTTCATGTAATAAAATACTCCTCTCGCTTAAGCTTTTTTAAGTATATGTAGCCACAACCAATCGGCTATCCGGATGATAGCATCATGCTATCCACGGTATACAGAGAGGGTTAGCATAAACTAAAATACTGATCGTTTTTTAACTTCTCTAATTCCCAATGTGAGAATTATTATAAATGAACCTAATACGGCTGAAGATAAGACTATAAACAACCAGTTAGTGTCAGCTTTATCCGTTAGCTCGTATATTTCTGATTGACCACTTTCTATATTAATCGTGTACTGGTTGCCGTTAGATTTAATAACAGTGTCCGACAGCAAGCTCATTAATCGTTTCCCATTTTCTAGCTTTCCCTCTAGAACGACCCTTTGTTTCTCTGAAGTGTTATTAATAGCCACCACAATTGTTTCTTCTTCATACACTCTAGAATATATAGCTATTCCTTCATCCTCGTGAAGGACCTCCATTTTTCCTCTTGTAAGGGAAAGATATTCTGTCCTTAACGACCCAAGTATGGAAATATAGTCAACTAAATCGTTTTCACTATCAAATTGCATCATTCTTCGATTGTCAGGGTCATTTCCGCCATCCATCGCTATTTCAGTCCCATAATAAATTATCGGTATACCAGGAGCGGTGTACAAATAGGTAAGACTCTTCTTGAGTTGAGATTTAGGCTCTTCTTTTTGGTTAAGTACCAAATTACTAAATCTAGTCATGTCATGGTTATCAATAAATTGGCCGAGAAAATTGGAACGATTAAATAATTTTTCGTTTCTTTCAACGTTTGAAAATAACCAGCCAAGTGATTGGTTAGATTTCTCAAAAGCTGTACGAAGGCTATCATTTTGAGAAAAATCAAAAAAGCCATCAATCCCTGTTTCTTCATATTCAGCAATTACATTTGGATTATCATGCCATACCTCACCTATAAGATAAAAGTTTTCCTTTTCAGCTTTAATAGCACTCGAGAAATCGATCCAATATTCCTTAGGAACATGCTTAACTGTATCTAAACGATAACCGTCTATATCGGTTTCCTTGATCCACCACTTTGCAGCTTCTATCAAATATGCAGCTACTTCTGGATTGCTTTGATTTAAATCAGGGAGGTCATACAACCATCCGTTTTCAACTTCAGCTTGGTCATTCCAATTAGAAATTGGCTGATTTGAATGAAACCACTCTTCCTTAGAGGGATCATTTAGCCATTCATGATTCGGTCCAACATGATTCACAACAAAATCTAAGATAATCTTTATGTCTCTTTCATGAGCTTCTTGCACTAACGCTTTAAATTCTTCCATTGTACCGAAATACTCGTTAGTTTTATAATAATCTTTTGTCCAATACCCATGGTACCCTTTTGGAGTGTTCTCGAAGATGGGCGTCAGCCAAATAGCTGTAAAACCCATTTCTTTTATATAATCAAGCTTATCCATTATTCCTTTAAAATCCCCACCATGATAGGCATAAGGATCTTCTAGGTTAGCGTCCTTATCATTTGAAGTGTCACCATTATTAAATCTGTCCACCATAATCATATAGACAATCTCATCCTGCATTGTAGCATCTACATTAGCAGAAGCATGATAGGGATTGAAGCTAACTAAAAGCACTAGCAATATTAGTAAATGTAAACACCTTTTTATAGTCACACACCCCCGCCAATTTCCATGAACTATTGTCAGCCTTTTGTTCCACCAGCAGTCAATCCAGAGATAAAATACTTTTGGAAAGTTAAGAACAAAATTGTTATAGGAATTGCGATTAAAACGGAACCAGCTGCAAATGTCGTAAACTCATTACCAAATTGCTTAGATACTAATTCATACAGTCCTACGCCCATCGTAAATTTTTCCTCGGAGCGTAGCATTACACGGGCAAGTATAAAGTCTCCGAACGGTGCTATAAAGGAGAACAAAGCAACTACGGCAATAATTGGCTTAGCTAATGGCATAATGATTTGCCAGAATATACGGAGGTGACTTGCGCCGTCCATCCTTGCAGATTCATCAAGCTCTTTAGGGATAGTATCTAAATATCCCTTCATAAGCCATGTATTCATAGGGATTTGCCCACCTGTATAAATTAGGATTAATCCTAAATGAGTATCTAAAAGTTCTGTTCTTTGTGCAAGAACAAAAATTGCTATAAGAGCTGCAAAGTTAGGGATCATTTGAAGTACTAAGAACGTTAATAATCCATTCTTACGGCCCACAAATCGGTATCTAGAGAAGGCGTATGCAGTTAGAGATACACTAATTACAGCTAAAGCCATTGTGATCAAGCTAATTTTCATTGAGTTGATATACCATAGTACATAATTAGAGTTTTCCATATCGAACAGGTCTAAGTAATGTTTGAAAGTCGGATTTTCAGGAAACATGGTAGATCCCGAAAGGCTTTGACCCGGATTGAGTGATGAACCAATAACCCAAAGAAGTGGATAAATAACAACTACAGCAGCTACCAGGAGAATAAAGTATGAAAGTGTCAGTCTGATGATTTTTTCAGTCTTCATATTCATATCACATCATATCCTCCTCTTTAAATGAATTTGTGCGTTTAAACTGCCATAGGGCAACGGCTACAACAACTAAGGATAATAGCATCGTTATGGCTGCAGCTTTACCATACTGAGCGGAAGTCATCGTTAACTTGTAAATCCATGAGATTAAAATGTCTGTACCTCCAGCATTTTGCCCAGGCAATGCTGGCCCACCGCCGTTGAATAAGAAAATTACGTTGAAATTATTAAAGTTAAATGTATATTGCGTGATTAAAATCGGAGCAGTCGCATAAAGTACCATCGGTAATGTGATGCTTCGAAACTTTTGCCAAATAGAAGCACCATCCACGTTAGCTGCCTCATATAATTCATCAGGAATAGACTGTAGAACACCAGTTGTCATAGCAAATATAAAAGGAAATCCAAGCCACGATTGTATACCTATTAAGGCGATACGGGTCCACATTTCAGAAGTCATCCATGGGACAGGATCTATTCCAAAAAAGCTTAGTATGCCATCATTTATTACTCCGAATGATTCATTGAACATTCCAGAGAATATCAAAATCGAGATAAATGCTGGTACTGCCCAAGGAAGTATTAAAATCGTACGGAAAACAGCTTTTCCTTTTAAATCCTTTTGGTTAATCACAACTGCGAGGAATATACCGATTGCTACCTGGATTGTTGTTGCTCCAAAAGTCCATACGATCGTCCATCCAAGAACACTAAAGAAAGTAGAGCGCCATAACTCTAGTTTGAAAATATCAATATAGTTTTGTATTCCTACCCAATCGACTAATTTAGCCGGTGGCGTGTGGTATAAATCATAGTTAGTAAAAGAAAGTAATATTACGAAAAAGATAGGGAAAATTACAACAAAGATTAACAGTAAAAAACCAGGGGAAATCATAAGATAAGGAAAACCATTGTCTATTAAATTATGATATTGCTCTCTTACACTGTTTAACTCGAAGCCTTTATCTCTTTTTTTTCCGTTGTTATACGCATCGTAAATGTTAAATGCATAAATACCTAAACCGATTGCTGCTACTAGCAAAGCTATGACTCCATCTACTAATAAGAATACGGAGTGGTCTAGACCTGGTATTTCTCCAAGTGTGAACAATCCCCAAAAGCCCCAATTAAGCGTTTGATAAAAACTACTAAAAAATGCGGCTGTTAAAACTAAGAAAATGATTCCTTTAACATATTGTTTATTGTAAAACTGACCAATGCCTGGAATAATCGATAATAACCCAGCTGTTTTTCTATGTTTGTTGGTGGCATTACTGTCCATTGCTAATGCGGCCTCCTTCTTTCCTTTGAAAGGAGTATTTTCTCTCAAAATTGTATTCACAATCCTTTAAATATAAGCAAAGCCATGCCCCCGTGTAGGAAACATGCCTTTGCGATTAAAAATCATTTAAAATCATTTAGGGTGATTTGTTTCAATATTTGTTTTGATGTTTTTAACTGCATCATCCATTGCGGCCTTAGGCTCAGCTTTTCCAGTTGCAATAGTTTGCAATGCAGAAGCAGCCGGACTCCATACTTCAGCCATTTCTGGAATGTTTGGCATTGGAACTGCATATTGAGATTGAAGTGCTACAGCTTTAGCTCCTTCGTTATCTGCAATGATTGGATCTTCTACAAGTGTTTTAACTGGTGGAATTTCTTGTGTAGTTTCAAAACGAATTTTTGCATTTTCTTCGTTTGTTAACCATTCGACTAATTTAGTAGACCAGTATTTATGTTCTGTAAAAGCAGTTACATGCCATCCTTTAACTCCCATGAACGTTTTCATTGGTTCACCATTCGGAAGCTTTGGCATTGCTGAAATACCGATATCTATTCCAGCATCCTTCATGCTTTGGAAAGACCAAGGACCATTCATAACTGAAGCAATTTTTCCTTCGTTGAATAGACCGTCTCTAGTAGAACCACCACTTTCCCCAATAATTCCTTTAGGGAATAATCCTTCTGAATACCATTTTTGAATGTAAGAAGCTCCTTCAATTGCTCCCTCGTTATTTAAACCGATATCGTCTCTGTCAAGAGCGCCATCATTTTCCTTGAAAACGTATCCGCCCATACCAGCAATTACCCCATGTGCAAAATAGAAATCATCCCAAGTTGCGATAAATCCAAATTGTTTGCCATCTGTAAAACCTTTTGAAAACTCATATACCTCATCCATAGTTTCCGGTGCTTCAGACATCAATGCCTTGTTATAGATGAATACTGGTGTCTCTGTCGCTTTAGGAAGCCCATAAAGCTTGCCATCGTATTTTTGTGCATTTACAGAAGAATCACTGAAGGTTGATAGAACTTCATCACTTACTTCAATTTCTTGTATAAGACCTTCTGTTACTACCTGGCCGATTTGGTCATGAGGTAAAGTAACAACGTCTGCACCAGTTCCAGATGGACCGTCCATACGAAGCTGATCACGCATTTTATCAGCCATACCTAATTCTTTGAATTCTACTTTAATACCATATTCTTTTTCAAAGGACTCTATTGCAGGTTTTAAGGCTACAGATTTATCTGTATCTTCCCATACAATTAGCTTTTCTGGTTTAGCAGGTTCATCCGAGCTACCAGCATTTTCATTATTGTTTGAAGTAGACGTGCCCGTGTTAGTTTCTCTATCTGGTCCACATGCTGCTAAAATAGCCATCAGTAGAACCAAAATAGATAAGAATGATAGTGACTTTTTCATTTCTTTAACCCTCCCAATTTGTGTCTCTCTTTTTTACCAAAGTTGTACAACCGTTTGCACAATAAATTTAATGAAAACGCTAACATAAAATTTATCTATGAAAATAATTTTCTATTTATTCCGGTTATTGCATGGTATGTAAGTTAAATAGAAAAATATTATTTCAACTAAATTTTATGAAAGCGATTGCACAACTTATGGTTTTATTATACATTTAAAGTAAGTTTACACAAACACTTTTTTAAATTTTTTAAAAAAATATTTTATTTGTGTAAAAATATAGTCAAATTAGTAGAAGTGATAATTGGAAAAGGGGAGTTATATGGAAAGAGCTGCTGTATTTCATAGACCGGTAGACAACTTAGCGTATCTATTAGAAGAAAAAACAATGCATATACGCTTAAAGACGAAAGCAAATGATCTTAACGAAGCATTACTAATCCATGGAGATCCATACATTTGGGAAAATGGAGAATGGAAATATAACGTGGCTAGAATGTATTTGGTAGGATCTGATGAAGTGCATGATTACTGGGAGATTAAGGTTTTCTCTGAGACGAATAGAATCCGTTATGGCTTTAAGTTAATTTCAAATGATGAGCAAATTGTTTATACAGAAAAAGGGTTCTACTCGGAAGCTCCTAATGATTCCGACTACTATTTTTGTTTTCCATATTTGCACAGCAATGATATTTTTGAGGCCCCTTCCTGGGTAAAAGACACTGTTTGGTATCAAATTTTCCCAGAGCGCTTTGCAAACGGTGATCCCTCTATTAATCCTCCAACCGCTAAGGTATGGGGTTCCGAGCCTCCTGCAATAAATAATTTTTTTGGTGGGGACTTTGCCGGGGTCATTCAACATTTGGATTATTTAAATGACTTAGGTATAAATGGAATATATTTTACACCTGTATTCCAAGCTAGTTCCAACCATAAGTATGACACAATCAACTACTTAGAAATCGATCCTCAATTTGGTGATAAAGAATCCTTAAAGCTTCTTGTGAAAGAATGTCATAAACGTGGCATAAAGGTGATGCTAGATGCTGTTTTCAATCATAGTGGGTACTACTTCCCCCCTTTTCAAGATGTATTAAAAAATGGAGAAAGTTCTCATTATAAGGATTGGTTCCATATTCATGACTTCCCTGTCCGAGGTGGAGAGAGACCAAATTATGAGGCGTTTGGTTTTGTAGAGTCTATGCCAAAGTTAAATACAGCTAATCCTGAAGTAAAGAAATACTTATTAGATGTAGGAGCTTACTGGATTGAGGAGTATGACATAGACGGCTGGAGATTAGATGTTGCTAATGAAGTGGATCATCATTTCTGGCGAGAGTTTAGAACTGTAGTAAAAAATATTAAGCCAGATATATATATATTAGGGGAGATTTGGCATGATTCGATGCCTTGGCTTCGAGGAGATGAGTTTGATGCGGTCATGAACTATCCCTTTAAAACCAATTTGTTTAATCTTTTAGTAAATGGAAGTATTAGTTCTCGACAGTTTGTAGAAAATATTACTAAAGTTTATTACAACTATCCTAAAAATGTTTTTGACTATACTTTTAACCTTGTTGGAAGTCATGATACGGCAAGAGTATTAACAGAATGTGATAACAATATTAACAAAACGAAACAAATCTTCACTGTTCTTTTAACCTTTATGGGGACACCTTGTATCTATTATGGAGATGAAATCGGATTAACTGGTGGTCAAGACCCTGGTTGTAGAGAATGTATGGAATGGGATGAATCAAAGCATAATCTGGAGATGAAAACCCATATTAAAACCCTTATTAAATTAAGAAAACAAGAGAAGCTACTTGCAAACGAAGGCTCTGTGAGATTTATCCGTCCTTCTTCTGAAAATGGTATTTTTGGTTATGAGAAATTCAATGATGATTATTCCGTACTAGTATTATATAATCCATCACAAACGGAGCAGGCCCTGGATTTAGACCAAACAAGCAAATATGATCTATTATATAGCGATACTAAAAGTTTCAATAGCACCGCAATAAGCTTAAATGGTTATGGTTTTGCAATTATAAAGAAAAATGCAAGCGTTGTAGTATGAGCATAACTTCAATTAATCAAATAAAAAATGTTTAGTATGTACAATAAACTCTAACTAATAGAAAAATATAGATAGGATGGTGTGACATAAGGTCTCACCATCTTTTTTAACGTTATTTTATGTCAATGGTCTGTCCGTTGTTCTCGCATGTCTGGATAATAGCACATTAAATGCATTTTTAGCTACTAGGTCAACCCACCTTAAATTTTTCCATTCTATTATTCTATCGCTACTATCAATTTTTGGAGCAACCTTTCATATGATAAATAGGAATCAGGTAATATTTTGGGCTCTGTCACATACAATCAATTGATAAAACAAATATACAACTCGTTTTATATGACGGAGGCGTAGCCCATATGAATTCCCGTTTTCAAGAAAAACGTACTCTTTTTCAATGGATAAACATGATGATTCCCTATATTTATACGATAGGAATTCTGTTAATTTTGGTGTGGATGGCCACCTCCTCCCTAATCATTGGCATTTCGACATGGCAGGAGAACCCTAAAGCATTTTTTCTTCAGGAAATTGAGGTAGATAATTCTAATACAGTACAAACTGTTCAAGAAACTACTTTTTCACTTATTATAAAACCCTTTGTTGAATCAAATTTTAACCAAGTCATTTTTAGAGGACTCTTTTTACTATTTATATGGTTTTTATTATTTTTAATAATCCCAGTTGCTTTTAAGAGATTAAAAAGGTTTAAGTTTTTGAATTTAGAATTTGAAGTAGATAATATTGAGCAAGCCGCTATTGAAACAGTGGAAATCAGTGGTACAAAAGCAAAGCTCATGGCTTATTTTACAGGTGACGACGCCTCTGGAAGAACTCTGGAGTTCTTATTCAGGTCGGCAATCGATTTTAAAGAGGTTTTAGAATATTTTTTAGAGGAAACACAAATCGGTTACAAAAATCAACCAATCAATGGTGCGTTTTCTTTTGCTGTGTATACTGGAGACACCCCTGAAAAGTTTGTGAACCTAATAGATGAATCAAAGGAAACTGGAGAGGCAGTAGTGTTTAATAGGACAGATGACTTAAATGTATGGAAGAAAAATTATTTAGTTTACTATTTTGCATATGACAATTTAGAATTTACAACAGTGATTGAAAGCTTTACTTACTCGTTTGATATTATTGATAAATATCTTTTTGAGCTTCTTCATAAAACAATTGCCAAAAATATTGAAAATATTGAATACATGGTGGCATTGACTAACTCAGAATCAATTGAAAACCAATAAAATATAATTTATACATTAAAGGAGTGTTGAGTATGCTAAGTGAAAAGGTACCTATTTGCACCGAGGATGTTAAAAATCGGGCAGCAAGAAAACTGGGTAGATTCAATACGACAAAAAAAAGTTCGAAACCTGTAAAGACTGCTGCAATAACCGGAGATTTAGTTAAACCAATCCATGTAAACAAGTCCGAGCCGCTAGTAAAGAGAATGACTTATTTTCAAAACAACAGTTAGTACCCACTTGTTCAAAGTGGGTACTTTCTATTTTTTTCTTTAAAATGTTTGGAGTGCTTTTCAGCTATCTCCTGCATAATTGGCGAAGGCCCAACCAAATCTGCTGGTCGTTTTACGGGTAAGTGGTTTAACTTTATTTCATTTACTCCTTTGAACTTCTCTCCCCTTAGAAGTCGCTCATAAATATCCCTTATTTTCATTGCTTCCCCTCGTTTTCTACATATTCCTTTTGTAGTATATTCAGTTATGCTAATTAGACGTATGTACTTGCTTGCATAATATGGAAGATAATAATTAGTTTACATAATATTATTATAGTAATTTAGTGGATGTGGAACATGAAATGGAACATGCATAAAAAGCAGGAGCTATTAGTATAAACCATACTCATGCACCATCTAGGGTGGTTAGTCTTGATATTTTAAGCTCCAGACGTACATAGAAGTTCTATTAGAATAAACGCATATAAATATCACTTTTCTCTCATTTTAAGCAGATGTATGCGATTCGAATTACGAAAATCTCCATTTCTCAAATTCAATTCATGAGAAATGGAGACCGTTTTTAATTATATAAGCAATCGCTTTTCTTTCGTATATTTATGGGCAATGGTATTACATCAGCTTCTCCATATATACTTGGACAATTTTCTTTTCAAATCCAATCTCCATAAGAACTTCTGCTAGAGGATTATTTGATGGAAAGTTAAATGTTGATAGTTCAATCGAATTCTCCATACTTGCTGTTAAGTAAGATATAAACTTCCTCGTAAATTCTGTACTATTTATTTTTTCAGGTTGATAATTCAAATCGTAGATGTTGACCTTTTCAACCTTGCCTTCTGCATTTATCACTTTTTTGTAAAGACCATAGCCTACACTGCCTCCCAGCTGATCTTTAACAACAAAGGCATCCCCGTGTTTAAGGCTCTGCCACTGGCACTGCCATGGAATATTTGATGTATAGAAATCAATTTTAGCAAGCTGTTCAGGTAAAACTGCTTCCATTGTCCACTTGTTATTTTGCAATGGAAATTCATCGCTATTAATCTGTTTACTTATGAATAATAAATAATCCTTCACTTCATATCCTAACTTTTTATATAAAGCGATCGCTCTTTCATTTTTTTCAAGTGCCTCAAGAGTTGCTGTTGAAACATTATTTTTCCGATAGATTTTAAAAAGTGCTTCCATCATTTTAAGTGCAGCTCCTTTGCCTCTATAGGATGGAGCAACACCTGTTCCACCATTCCAGGCTAATTTTTTGCCGCCATCTTCCCTTATGCCAGTTAAAATAATGCCAACTGGTTTGCCATCCATAAAACCGACGATAGAAAAATCAGTCGAAAGCTCCTCACCTACTATTTTCTTGATTAATGAGTGAGTATCCATCGTAGCAGGCAATAAATAACCTTCAAATCCTTTATTCCATGCTTCAGTGATCTCATCTAAAGTGCATTTAGCTAATGTCTTTATTTCCATTACATATTCCCCTTTATCGATGATTCTACTAATGCTCTATAACCCATATTTCCAGAATCATTGGTTGAAGTAGTTTGTATTAAGTGCCAAAGTCTATTTCTAAAGTATCATCACCAAAATATATTAAGAATTCTATTTGACAATGTAAGAGCATTATCCTCCTTAAATTTAATAATTTTTCGATGACGTTGAAATAAGATCGTCACATCTAGTAAGTAAGTTGTAAAATCAAGTCCTTATTTCGTTCTGCATACTTTTACATGATTAAAAAGGAATATTTGAATGTATAAAGAATCAATATAAAATGTATAAACTCCCTGCTGTTAAGTTAATACAATGTTATGGATTTAAAGAAATAGGTTTACATAATAATATTATGTAAACCTCTTAATTAGTTTGATTGAATGGATTACTCTCCAAAACATGTTGAATCTCTTTATCTTCAACATGTGTATAGATTTGAGTGGTAGAGACACTTGTATGACCTAAAATTTGCTGCAGGCTTCTAATATCAGCTCCGTGTTTATACATAATGGTTGCAGCTGAATGGCGCAGCTTATGTGGAGTGATATTATCGTTTTTTAGTCCAGAATCCATATTGATCTGTTTAATAATTTTAGCCACAGTTTGTCTAGTTAGGCGTGTCCCTTTTTGGGATAGAAATAAAGCAGTATTACTATTCCCCCCATGTATAGATGATCTTTCCTTTTCAAAATAATTGCGAATAGAGCTGAGACAGGCATTATTTAAATATACCGTTCGTTCCTTGTCTCCTTTACCTACAATTCGAAGTGTTCGATCATGAATCGAATTAATGTTTAAGCCACATAGCTCCGATACTCGGAGTCCTAAATTTAAAAAGAGTATTACCATGCAATAGTTACGGTAATAGTGGTTGCTATGCTTGATAGCTGCTATAAACTGCTCTGCCTCTCCTTGGTTCATGTAAATGGGAGATTTTTTTCCTATCTTGGGGCTTTCCAGCTCATCAGCTGGATTATCCTCCAATAATTTTCTTTTCCCTTTTAAATATTTGAAAAAAGATTTTAGTGTAGCTACCTTTCTTGCTCTTGTAGCAGCACTATTGTTTCTTTGTATCTCACAAAATTCTATAAACATGTATAAATCTTCTAATGTAATTTCACGTATTCGATCAATGGTAACATCTTTTATGTTTATCTCGTCTATTTTCCTAGCTGGTATATCATCATCCAATGATTTAATAAATCGAAGAAACAAACTTATATCATATTCATACTCTTTTCTCGTACGGGGAGATTTCCCTTTAATTGTTGTTAAATATACTAAAAAGTCCTTAAGCAATCTTGGAATTTCTCGTTGCAATTCGCTCACCTCATAACACCCATTTTATCACAAAAAAAGGTTCCCAAATATGAATTTGGGAACCTTATTAAAATTTCTTTTCATACTTTACTTTATTTAGAATTTTTGTCGTTTTTTATGAATGCTTGAAATTGGCTCTGAGAGCACTTTAGAAAATTATTTCCGTATAATTACCTTGAAGCAATCTCTCAGTCGAATCTAGTATAATTCTCTTTTTAGCTTTGAATGTACTCCTTAATGGAATCAAAATCCTTTTTCATGTAACTAGAGGTTTGCGAAGTTTCCACATACCAATTTTTTATTTGTTCCTTTTCTTTTTCTGATATCTCTTTGCCTTCTGTTTCTTTTTGTACTACAGCATTTACTAGTGCTACTCGATTTCTGTAATATAATATTTGTTGCATGAACCGATCTTGAATTTCTGGATTAAATAACTCGCCCATTTTTATGATTCCATTATTTATATGCTCCTCGGCGTAAATGGTAGAGGCAACTACTGCGAGCTCATCCTTAAAGGTTTTGCTATTTAAGATTTCATTTTTGTATTCATCAGACATTTCGCTGCAAACATTAGCTATGTCTAACAACAAAGCCTGATTTGTTTCATCTAATTTTTTATTGTTGTCAAATACATCTGTAATGTCATGTATTTTCTTTAAATGTTGTGTAATAATATCTATTTTCTCCACGTTAAAAGCTCCATTATCAAGCAGCCCTTTTGTTCTTTCATGAACGTATAACCTTTGAAGATAGCCATAAAGTAATACCAATCCGTTATATTGGATTGCAGCGTTCATATTCTTCCCCCCTTTTCCTATCATTATTAATTGGTTTCCCTGAGTAGAACGTAGTAAACAATAAATTTTTAAAAATTGGAATAAAAAAAGACCCAGCAATGAATTAACTCATCACGGATCTGTTTCAAGTGTTTTATTTTGTGCCTTTAATGATTTTCTGCGGATAGAATACACAAGCATCATTAAGATTGGGATGAATAAAAAGCCAAAAATACTCATAGAAACGACAGTACTCCCAACAAAATTTCGTTGCACTACTACATTTGGAAATATGATTATGGAAAGAGAGGTAACAATTATTCCAATGGGATAACAAAGTAATTTATAATTTTTCAATCTGAAAAGATGGACAATCCCAAATATTGCAGCAAAAAAATATAAACATAACTTCAAGAATATACTAATAATCCAAATACCAGCCATCAAGGCTTCAATACGGCTTACTGCATCTCCAATCGTAATTTGTTTTGCAAGGTAATAGCTTGGATAAGTCAATCTGGAGGTTAAAGGTGCACTTAGTACAGCAATGCACAAGATAGTAACAATAAATACTAATACTCCCCCTACAAAGTTACCGAAAAGATAAGCTTTTTTCGCCTTCTTCACGCCTTCTGAAACGTAAGGGTAAACCATAAGTAAAACGAGTGAATTGGTAGTGGATATTACAATGTAAAATAAAGAGGAATCTGCTAAAGTGCCAATATTTTTCTGAAACACTGGCAATAAATTATGTGTATCTACTATTGATAAAGTAGACAGCACTAGAAAGGAAAAGAAGATGAGAAATATAAATAAAAATATTTCTGCGGAAAGTGCAAGTGTATTCAATCCTAATCTAAGAGCTACTACCACCAATAACGCGAGTAAGGCATTAATAATAACCGGAGGTGTTTTAGGTAGCATCTGTGTGGTGAGAAATGAACCCGCATCTGCCAGTAATATTGCAGCGAAAATGATTACCAAAATAATAAAGAAAATAGAAAAAATGGACCCGAGAAAACCTCCAAATATTTTCTTATTAATAGCAATATAATTTAAACCTGGAAACCAGCCAGCTAATAAGGTATACATATAGACAATTACTATACTCCCCAGTATTCCCATAATACTAGCTATCCAGGCATCTTGCTCGGAATGCTGTGCCAGATGTGACGGAACGAATATGATGCTAGAACCAATTGTAAAAAAAAGAACGAGCACAAAAAATTGAAATGAATTTATGTTATAGGAAGTTATAATGTTTCGCTCCTTTCTTTACAATTTTTCGTCCATAAGTAAATTGCTAATAGGCTTAAATAATTTGGACAAAAAATCTGCTAATGGAATTGGAATACTGAATGCTATAAAAAAGCAAAGACCCAATCCTAAAAAAAATAAAATCCAATATAAAAATTTCTCTTTTTTCCCTGATTTATTTTTCAATAAAGGTAAATCCAATTTGATGATTAATACCCCAATAGATATGATAATTAAGCTATTTACCATTCAATTTAATCCTTTACATTACCCAAAAGAGAGTTATTGGTTATTCCTGTATTTTTTATTGTTGCTTCCACTTCAATATTTACTTCCAGCTCTGCGAATAATTCCTCTGTCCACTGTTCTTTTATTTTGTTCCAACCCTTTGGATCATTTTCATATATAGTCCTCCCAAAACCGAATATATCTGAATGATGCTCGTCCTGTAATTTTTTTATTGTTTTTAGCATAGAGGCTTTCAGTTGTTTTTCGTAGTTTGTTTCTAATTCCTTAATGATATTTTCATCTTGGAGATCAATGTCACAAGCAATTGCATTTATATTTCCTGATAATTTTATGTTCATATCAATTTTTGGCTGACCATTGATAACATTGCCTTTCAATTTGGATTTAGCCTTGTTTATTCTTAGTTCAATATTTCCTTCTTTAGGACAAGAAACAGTATCTACTGTTGATTTTAGATGATTCGTTATAATGTTAAAATTGACTGTATCCTCTTGCTCTAACCATCCAACTAATTTATCCTGTTTAAATACACTAAGTCCGGACATATTAAGCTGAGCCTCTGGATTTATCCCTTCTAAATTTTGCTTACTAGCACCTTTTTTGGTATCTCCTTTTAATTCTACTTTTGCTAATACTGGTTGTTTTCCAACCTTCTCTAATTCTTGTGCAATTTCGATTAATGAAATCCTAACGCTTTTACCACTATTTTGGGCAGTTTGCTGGATGCTGTAAAACATATGAATAGGAGCAATTTCAAGAGGGGTCTGTACCTTTAATATCTCCTCTGCATTAGTATCCTTTGCTACAGCAATAAAAAAATCAGACCGAACCTCCCAATTTCTAGTGAATGAATCAACTGTCTCTACAATTCCTTTTTCTCGAGCTAATGTTTCACCAAAGACTAATATTTGAAGGTGACCAGGATATATTGCTCTAGGTGAAGCTTCTGTGACTTTATTAATTGCTCCGAGTACACTTTTATCTTTTGCTTTCAGCATTGTAATTTGCGAGTTCCCAGTCCCCCCATTTTGAGAAAGTTCTGATGGTACAATGACTTGAGCTGTTACCACGTATTCATCATCTATTAGATCGATACCAATAGCCAATGCTATTGCTATTTCATTTAACTCTGATTTATCCCAACACCCGGAAAGTAACAATAAACAAATCATTAAGGCCATTTTTTTTGTCATAATTTTTATGTTTTCCCCTTACTCTTTTTCTCTTTAGTGCTAGGAGCATGTTGTCTCACCAAATTCTTAGAAAAGTAGGAAGAACGATGAGTCATTTTCTGAAGAGGTGAACGCAATACTGTGTCTTTCTGTCCAACTAAATGAAATGGCGCAAATGGATACATATATGGGATTCCGAAAGATTTAAGATGACATAAATGAAGTATCAACAAAATTAGTCCTAGTACAATACCAAATAATCCGAACATACCAGCCAATAATATAAAACCAAAACGTAGTAATCTTCCTGAGATTGCAATGTTATAGGTCGGGGCTACAAAGCTAGCAATTGCAGTGAGCGAGACTACAATTACCATTACCGCAGATATTAACCCAGCTTCTACTGCTGCTGTTCCTATTACAAAAGCTCCGACAATTGACATCGCAGATCCTATAACTCGAGGCATCCGGAGACCTGCCTCTCTTAAAAGTTCAAAAGCTATTTCCATCACGACTACCTCAGTAAGCGTAGAAAAAGGTGTATTTTCTTTTTGAGAAGCTATACTTACTAATAATTCAGTAGGTAACATTTCTCTATGAAAGTTTACTAAGGCTATGAACATGGCGGGAAATAACAAGGATATACTAAAGGCGAAAAATCTCAATAATCGAACAAAAGTAGCCATCCAATGCCTTTGATAAAAGTCCTCTGGGGAATGAAAAAATTGAACAAATAATGTAGGTACTATAAGAGCATAAGGAGAACCATCTACAAAAATTGCTACCCTACCTTCTAACAAGCAAGCAGCTACAGAATCAGGTCGCTCCGTATTATAGATTGTTGGAAAAGGGGTGTTGGGTTCATCCTGTATTAATTCTTCGACATAAGCACTCTCTAATATTCCATCAATATTAATTTCATTCAAACGTGCATGAACCTCTTTAATAACAGACTCTTCTGCAACTCCGTTAATATACATAATGGCAATATTGGTTTTGGTCCTTGTACCCAGCTCAACTTGTTCCATCCATAGATTTGTATCCTTTATAATTCTTCTGATTAAGGCAGTATTAACCCTTAAATTTTCTGTAAAAGCTTCTTTAGGACCTCTTATGACAGTTTGTGAAGTCGGCTCTGCAACTGCACGTTGCTGCCAATTTTTGTTTCCGATTATAAAACCTAATTCTGCACCGTCAATCAATAAGATAGTGTTTCCTGATAGTAAAGAGGTGAACAACATATTAAAATCTTTCACTTCTTTTAATTCTCCAACAGTTAATGCATAATTCTTTAACGTATTCATAATTTCAGATTCATTCATTATAGTTTCGCCAATTGGAATATCATTCAAATCAATCATTAATGATTCCATTACAAATTCTTGTATAGCATTAGCATCACTAAGGCCATCTGTATATATAATTGCAGCTTTTAAAATTCCGTTTGTTCCAATTTTTATTTCTCGAATGATAATATCATTACTATTACCAAGGGAGCTTGTAATAGTCTTGAGATTTTCATCAAGTTGTTGCTTGAGGGATTGTTGTTTATCGAATTGTTTTGAATCAAATCGATCAACAGTGCTCGATGATGATAATACGACTTTCTTCTTTCGTTTTTAAAAAAACATTTCTTCCCTCTTTTCGTGAGTATCCTACGAAAAAGTGTTTCCATTTTATGCATTATTTATTCAAAATCAAACTGCAATATACAGTTAAAATAGGTAAGTCTAAATAGTCCTAAATACAAAAAGATGGAGAAAATGATTCATTTTCTCCATCTTTTTAAGTTGTGCTCGAACCTTTTAGGCATTGTTGTCCACTTTTAAGTTTTCAACTACTTATTATATTAACAATCCTCTATAAGAAGTTCTTTAAAACATTGGGCACAATAATATACCTTTCTCCAATAGGAATCATTATCTTCAATTGCCCAACACATGCTTAAGGTTGCCATTACGAAACTAGCTTCAACTAATTTTTGTTTGTCTAAGTGTAAAAGATTTGATAAACGGTTAATTCGATTATTGAGAACCTGTTTTACATCTTTGTTTTTTGGCAGATGATTAACTATAAAAGAGGTGAAGTCTAAGTAAAGATGACCTACCACTCCTTTTGGATCAATTACGGTCCATCCTTTTTCATCTGAGTAAAGGATGTTTTCATGGTGTAAATCACCATGTAAAAGAAATTCATTGGATGGATTCATAAAGTCCAGAGAATGAAGCTTTGCTTCAAGTACAAACTTCTTTGGAGGATATTCGACAAAGTCATAATCACTTTCTACATATCGGTCAAAGGCGGAGAACCATTTACTAATATTGGGCGTAGTAAGTGATAGATTTACCTTCCTAGGGAGTTTTGACCATACAGTGGCGTATTGTTCAATTGCTTCTTCTTCTGATAAATCAAACAGCATGTTGCCTGGAATAATTTTCTCCAGTAGCATTATTCCATCTTTCTTTTCATATCGCAAAAGTTTTACGCTTCCATTTCCATCATATGAAGCAAGGGTGTTGATTTCATTTGAAAAATCTATATTGGGGACACCGATTTTTAAAATTGCTGGACAGCCGTTTATTTGCTTAACATTTAATACATAGTTGTAGGATATGTTATCTACCGGGCTTAATATTGTTAGTTCCCACTTTTTTTCGTAAACTTCTATGATTTGATGTAAATGACTAAGCCATTGTATGCCTTCTTCTCCAAAAGCCCCCTTTATCTTTTGCACAAACGATTGGGGATACTCCATAACCCTACCTCCATTCTCTAGCTCTTAATTTACCATTTCTAAATAAGTATAAAATATTTAATAATATCTTTGGTGCTTCTTCTTTAATTTGTGAGAATTGTTATTTATATTTAAAAAATACTTTAGTAAAATAGAATGAAATAACTACTGAAAGTTGGAGATAAAATGACTATTGCAATAGAAACTGCAACCATAGCTGATTTTGATGAGGTTAACTCCATAGTAAAAGAGAGTCAAGATGAACACCACCGAGCTTTACCCCATATTTTTAGCAGAGTCGACCAAGTAATGCCACACGATTACTTTCAATCGTTGTTAATCGAAACAGATAGCGAAGTATTAGTAGTGAGAAAAAATAATCAGATCATAGGTTTTGCTGTATTGGATGTAATGGAGGCTCCACCTTTCGACTCACTTGCTCCAAGAAAATATGCATATGTGAACGATTTTGGAGTAAAAAACAGTCATAAAAGAATGGGTATAGGAAAAATTCTATTTGAAGAGTGTATGTACTGGGCAAGTAGTAAAGGAGCAACAGCCTTGGAACTTAATGTGTGGAACTTCAATGAAAGTGCTATTGCCTTTTATGAAAAGTTAGGAATGGAAACTATCAGCAGGAAAATGACGATAAGCTTAAAAAGAGAAACCGAAAATTAATATAATGAGAAAATGGACTATAAATAGAAAATTCATAGTCCGCTCACTTATTATTCTACTTTCGAACAGAAATTCTACCTAAATCAGTATCAAGTTTGATGAGATATTCTCCCTTACCGTAAGTGATAGAAGAATCAGATGAACCGAAAAGATCGATTCCGCCTAAGTCGTTTTTTGCTTGAATAGTTGCATTCGTCGGTTCATTCTCTGTCTTTACTTCAATAGCTCCATTATCAGTGCTGAGGTTAATATGTTGATCAAGATTTTTCGTTTCTAGACTTATCGCACCGTTATCTGAATCAGCCACAATGATTCCAGCTATATTTTTCAAAGCAACTTTTCCGTTATCCGTTTCAGCATGAACATTTTTTCCAACGATGTTTTCTAGTAACACTGACCCGTTATTGGATTCAAAAATAAGTTGATCACCCTGAATATCGTTTGCTTTGATACTTCCATTTGAAGTAGAAAGATTAATATCATCATAAACCTTTTCTGGAAGATAAATCGTTAGTTTCGTGCTACCCGAATTAATACCAAATTGAAAAGTATTCCATCTCTTTTCTAACAACTCTACATAAAGAGTATCACCCTTAACTTTTGCTGAAAACTTATATTTTTTCTTCTGTTTTGTATTTCCTGTATATTCTACCTTAGTGTTTGAATCGGTTGTAGGTAAAACTGTAATGGAAGCATTGTCTGATACAACCTCCACATTTTCATACGTCTCTGCTATAGTTGACACTTTAGCTGCGTCTGCTTGAAATAGACCTTTTATATCAAAACCAATATTGATGATAGCTCCTACGAGTAAAATTGATACACATAAGATAATAATTTTTTTTAAGTTCATATATTTCCCTCCTTAACTTCATTATAGTGTGTTTGAAAAACATATAAATGGTCTGAAGAGCTGTTTAAGTGTAAGACCTAAGCCGTATATAGCTTAATATATGCTCTTCATATTATTGTTATAGCATGGTTTTATCGACTTCCACTTAGAAAAAGCAAGATATATCCAGGAGCTATTTGCTACTAATAACCTTCAAAAGTTAACATTTACCAAATTATAATAAAAATATGTAATGTTAAAAATAGACCTAAGTCTCTTGTTATGTAAGGCTTAGGTCTGATTATTATTTTTTATTTTCTAATGTAGTTTGTATTTCTTCTTCTAATAATTTTGTTCTTTCATTAAGTAGTTCTGTATAGCTAGCTAGTTCGTCTTTTTTTTGAACATTTATGAAAATTGGTTCACCAAACATTATTACAGCTTTTTTCATTCTTTTTAACTCCTTCAATGTTCGAGGACCGTAATAATAGGCTGGAACAATCGGGGATTTCGACAAGTTTGCAATAGTTACTGCGCCTCTTTTTAAGGGCGCTCCCTCTGAATTTCGAGTTCCGCTTGGGAAAATGCCGACAACTTCTTTTCTTTTTAATAGTTTAACGGGAATTTTAATAGTGCTAGGAGAAGGATTTTCTCTATCTACCGGAAATGCATTGATTTTGCGTAAAAGAAATCCGATTATCGGATTATCAAATAGTTCTTTTTTTGCCATGAAATGAACTGGTCTTGGAATAGCAATTCCTAATATAACAATTTCTAGCCAGCCCCTATGAGTACAAGTAACAATGTATGCTTCTTGTTGCGGCAACAGTTCCTTGTTTAGCACTTCTACTTTCCCGAATATCCTTACAATTATTTTAGCAATACTTAATACAAATTTATACATATAACCCACCTTATTATCTACGATTAGTACCTAGTGCTAATTGTAGAGTAAATATCGGGAAATTACTAGGTTTTTTTAATTTTCACTTATCTACTTGTCTACTAGATTCATATTCTTACTAATCCTTTCAGGGGGTTCTTGCTTTTTTCATTATTTGAATATCGGAGCAGACTGTTGACCTTGTGTTTCTACTATTTCCTATAGGCTATGAGCTCATACTTCAATTCAAAGCCTACCGATTTGTATAAAGCCAATGCTTTTTCATTTTCAGCTCTGACACTCAATGTAATTTCTTTAATAGTGTCATAAGAAAATAAGTAATTGAGAGCGGATTGAATAAGTTGAGTCCCGATTCCTTGCTTCTGATAATCACTGGAAACTGCTATATATTCAATAGAGCCATTGTTTTGACTTGATTCTATCTCTACGTAAACATATCCATTAACTTTTTCTAGACCCTCTGCAAATATAAAAAGCTTATTTTTATTGTCCAAACGTCTCAAAATATCGGAGCTATTATAGTAAGTATTAGAAAATGATGCATTATGGAGAGCTGTAAAGGAATCTTCGAATGATGGGCTGTATTGTAAAATTTTGATGTTTTGCGGAGATGAGTGGTTTTTCTTAATGATAGATAATATCAGATGCTGTCCTATTTCCACTCCCCCTTTTTCCCGAATGTACTCTCTTGTACGAAAATTCTCCTTATGAACAAAGAACTGAAAGGATTTTACGTCAAATGGCATCTGTGAAACTAAATGATTCCACATTCCATCTGCTATCTCCCGATATTCCTCTGAAGCTAAAACAAATGGTCCCCAAACTTCAATAGTTCTTAATTGCTCATCCACATCAAAGCCAAGAGCACCTTTAATAATGGCATGTTCAGTGGCAATGACAAATGAGTGCTCAAAGTCTAAGTCAGAGAAATCATGTAGAATAGTATCTTCAATTTCTTTAGCTATAACTCCACAATAACCGATATGATACTCAGGCTGGAGATTCAATTTCTCGAGAAATTCCGAAAGAAGATGAATATCTTTTGGATTCTTTATCTTTAACATTTAACCGCACCTACTCATCAGTATTTTTTGTGATTGTATTTCAACAGCCATTAGTAGTAATATCATTTATTTCTAATAATCTTGAAATAAATATCCATCTTAATTACTAGTAATCTTTTTCAAGAGTAAATCCTTGTTCAAAGCCATTCAACTGGAGATTAATTTCGTTGATTATCCGAGTAAAGCAGCTTTTATAATAAATTCTAGCTTTCCTTTAAAAACCCTTTTTATTCCCTTTTAAAAATAGATGTTTCAATAAAAAAGCAATCCGAGATAGAATTATTTCGGATTGCTTAAGATCATTTTATTAATTGTTAGTCTGTAAGAAAGACGTTTATGTGTCTATGTTTTTAAGATATAATTTTTCGTTTAGAAGCTTTCACCAAGATTTTAATTTTATTCAAATCTTTTTTATGAAATGCCTCTACAATTGCACTTCCGACAATGACTCCATCAGCCATACTAGTCATTTCCTCTACTTGCTCAGGAGATGATATGCCGAATCCTGCCATCACTGGTATATTACTAAGTTCTTTGATAGATTTCAAATGCTCTACTAAGTCTTTATTGAACTTTTCACGAGTACCAGTTATTCCGTTGACCGTGACAGCGTATATAAAACCTTCTCCAGCATTCACGATTTTAACTATACGTTCTTTCGGGCTAGTCAGTGACACAAGAGGCACTAAAGCTACATCTGTTTCTCTTAAGGCGATTCTCAAAATGTCACTCTCCTCATAGGGCACATCCGGTACGATTAACCCGGCAATACCAAGTCGTTCACAATCCTGTGCAAAATTACTCAATCCATAGCTCAACAAAGGATTATAATACGTCATAATAACTAATGGAATATGGATCTCTTGATAGATTCCTTCCAGTTCAGCAATGATATTTTTCAATGTAGCATCCACTTTAAGTGCTCGTTCACCAGCTTGTTGGATAGTTGGTCCATCGGCCACTGGATCAGAAAATGGAATTCCTAATTCAATAGCTGTTGCTCCAGCCTCTTGGAGAAGTAGAACTCTCTCCTTTAACTGATCCAGCCCCCCGTCCCCAGCCATAATATAAGGAATAAATACTTTATCGCCGCTGCTTAAACAATTAACTAATGCATTTGTAAGTTTTCTTTTAGACATGATTTGAGCCTCCTAATGCATCTCTAACTGTGTGTACGTCTTTATCACCACGACCAGAAAGACAAATGACTATTGTATCCTCTGGGCTCATTTTCTTAGCAAGTTTAGCTGCAAAATATATAGCATGGGAACTCTCTAGGGCTGGAATAATTCCTTCCGTTCTAGCTAGTAATTGTAATCCTTCTAATGCTTCAGAATCCTTCACAGAAAGATACTTCACTCTTCCAATGTCATGTAAATAGCTATGCTCCGGACCAACCGCTGGATAATCTAAACCGGCGGAAATTGAATGTGCTTCCTGTATAAATCCGTCTTCATTTTGCAGGACGTACATATAAGCTCCATGCAATACACCTTCCTTCCCCCCGGCGATTGCCGCAGCATGCCTTCCGGTTTCAATACCCTCTCCCGCTGCTTCAACACCGTACAAAGCCACTTCTGAATCGTCTATAAAGGGATGGAACATTCCTATTGCATTGCTTCCTCCGCCTACACAGGCAACGATGGCATTAGGGAGTTTTCCATCCTTTTCTAGTACTTGCTTCTTAGTCTCTACACCGATAACACGTTGAAAATCCCGAACAATTCTCGGAAAAGGATGGGGACCAAGAGCTGAGCCTAAAATATAATGGGTGTCCTCGACATTTGCAACCCAATATCTAAGTGCTTCGTTGACTGCGTCCTTTAAAGTTCCAGAGCCTTGGTCTATCGATACAACCTTTGCACCGAGTAGCTCCATCCGGAAAACGTTCAGTTCCTGTCTGCGAACATCTTCTTTTCCCATAAAAACAATGCACTCGAGATTAAACAGTGCACAAACAGTAGCAGTAGCAACTCCATGCTGGCCTGCACCTGTTTCTGCTACAATTTTCTTCTTACCCATTCTGACTGCCAGTAGCGCTTGGCCGATTGTATTGTTTATTTTATGAGCGCCTGTATGATTTAAATCTTCCCTCTTCAATAAAATTTTTGCTCCACCGATTTCCTTTGTAAGACGTTCAGCAAAATAGAGAGGAGTTTCTCTTCCCACGTAGTCCTTTAAGTAATATTCTACCTCTTCTAAAAAGGAAGCATCTTCGATTGCTGTTTTATAGGCATTCTCTAATTCTACTAAAGCAGTCATAAGTGTCTCAGGAACAAATTGACCTCCGAAACGTCCATATCGCCCAGCTTTTGTTTGTACCATGCTTATCTCTCCTCATCTTTGACCGTTTGAATGAATTCGCGTATCAATTGCTCATCTTTTCTACCATTTACCTCTACTCCACTAGATACATCCACCATAAAGGGCTTCACTCTTCTAATCGCTTCTTTTATATTTGATGCATTTAAACCACCAGCTAGAATTATCTGATTAGGGGAAATGCTGAGATCATTTAACAGTTGCCAATCAAACGTTACTCCACTTCCTCCTTTAAAATCTTTTCCTGGAGCATCGAACAGCATATAATCGGTATTAAACACTTTCGCTTTTTCCACATCACGACTTTCTCTGATAGATAGGGCCTTAATGGTTGGAAACTTAATATTTTCTATAAAATCTGGTTCCTCATTACCATGTAATTGAATTAAATCCAACGGAACCTCTCGAATTGCCTGTTCTAGTTCATCGCTATTTGGATTGACAAAAACGCCAATTTTTAACACTTCTTTAGGGATGCATTTTGCTAAGTCATGAGCCTGTGATAATGTGACTCTCCTTTTACTTGGTGCAAAAACAAATCCAACAGCATCCGCGCCAGCTTCTATTGCTGCTACCACATGTTCTTTCTCCATCAATCCACATATCTTCACCTTAGTCATTGGACCATCACTTCACGTTCCACCTGCAATGTACGAAGTGTCTTATACGGATCATCACTTCGCATTAAAGCTTCACCTACTAATACAGCACTTGCACCGTATTTTGCAACCTGTATTGCATCCACATTATTGCAAATACCACTTTCACTAATTAATACCCGTCCCTCGTTAAAAGGGAAATTACTTGCCAATTCACCGGTGTGAGATAAATCTACTTGGAAAGTGCGTAAATCTCTGTTATTTACACCTATAAGCTTAGTGTCTAATTGAAGTGCTACCTCTAGCTCTTGGATATTGTGAACCTCTACTAGCACCTCGAGACCTTTCGCTATTGCATATGTGTATAATTCTTTTATTTTTTCCTTTGATAATGCTGCGACAATGAGAAGAACAACAGAGGCACCAGCACTTTTAGCAAAATCAATCTGTACTTTATGAATGATAAAGTCCTTACACAAGATCGGTAAATCTACGGTTTCTGCTACTGCTTGTAAATCCTTAAAAGAACCTTGAAAAAAGGGGGAATCTGTCAAAACAGATATTGCAGCAGCCCCAGCTTCTTGGTAAACTAATGCTTGTTTTGCTGGATCTACTATTCCTTGAATTAACCCTTTTGAAGGAGAGGCTCGTTTAATTTCGGCAATTACTTGGAGCTTATTGTTCTGAACCAACCTATCAAATAGCGAAGGTCTTTTCAGTCTCTTTTTACATACAGGAATTGTTTCATGAATCATTTGATTGATGAGCGTCTCTTTTTCTTTAAGAATTTTATCTAGAATAGTTGTCATGATAGTACCTCCTGAGCAAAATTAGGATTGCTATAAGCAACAACTGCTTTCAATTTATCAAGTGCTTTGCCAGAGAGAATACTGTCTTTTGCTAGTTTTACACCTTCAGGTATATTATTCACTGCTCCATTTGCGTAGAGTCCTATTCCTGCGTTAAAAATTACGCTATCAAAATAAGCATCCTGTTTACCGTTAAGCAAATTCAACATAATTTGAGCGTTTTCCTCTGCTGTACCCCCTCTTACAGCAGCAGGAGAATAAAAGGAAAGTCCCACATCCTCCGGACTAAGGGTGAAGGGTATCAGGTCACCTTTTTCGACTAATACTAAAGAGTTTTTTCCTACAAGCGATGCTTCATCCATCCCACCCGTCCCACAAACTACAATTGCTCTCTCTCTTCCAAGCATATGAAGTACTTTTGCGTATTCTATTGTAAAATCAGGACGGTTTATGCCAGTGTACTGGCTGAGAAGTGGAACCGGATTGGTAAGAGGCCCTACAAGATTAAAGATAGTCGGTTTTCCAATTTGTTGTCTCACCAGTCCAATTCTTTTTAGTTTTGGATGTACAATCGGTGCATATAAAAAAGTAATACCTTCTTTGTTTAATATATTCAAGGAAGCCTGGATATCTAAGTTCGTTTGAATACCTAATGCCTCTAATACATCTGTACTTCCAGATGAACTAGAGATTTTTCTATTTCCATGCTTTGCTATACTCACGCCAGCTCCAGCTATTACAATGGCAGATGCTGTACTAATGTTAAAGCTATTTGATCCGTCACCTCCTGTTCCACAGTTATCCATATAATTTCCTTCTGGAACATTTAAAGTGATTGCAAATGATTTAATTACTGTCGCAAGAGCAGCTACCTCATTTGCTGTTTCTCCTTTTATAGCTAAAGCAATTAAAAATTGTTTTATCAATTGCATATCCGTACTCTCATCCAAAATAATTCTAGATGCTTCCTGCATTTCTTCGAATGATAAATCTTCTTTTCTAAGGACCTGTTCAATATACTCTCTCATCTAATCTCTCCTCTGCTCTCTTCTCGTCTAAGCTAAATAAAAAAAGTCCCCTTCATAGGAATATAAAATTCCCATGAAGAGGACGATGTTAACCGCGTTGCCACCTCTAGTTGGAGTATATATACTCCCCCTTTTTTCCTTGTAACGTAGGAAATACGTCCACCTCTAAAACAAAAAGACATTCTCAAGGAGGCTCTCATAAGTCCATTCACATCAGTTGCAAATCAGTTCTCACCAACCACTGACTCTCTAAATTGCAGAACTAATGCTACTTCTCTTATTTAAACAATTTCTCAGCTATCTCATCTCGGCTCGTCTGTTCTCAAGGCGACATTGCTCTCAATGTCTTCAACCTATACCCGAACATAAAAGTTAATGTCTATGATAATAGGAATACTTTAAATTGTCAAATTATTTTTAAGCATTTTAATCACTAAATCATGATTTCAATTTCAAGACCACCATTAGTCATACTTGAAAAAGGCATGTGACTTAATTCTTTTGAAGGCTTTAGAACAATAAAGACATTTTTATGAGATTCTTGACAACTGTAAATATAGTCGATTGAATGCTCAGCTCCTAGAAGTCCTTTTTCTCCTGTTTGAGATACTTTCACCGTAGGTATAATGCCTGACGAAATATTATGAAGTTTGACCTCCAGTCCCATTTCATGGCTCTCGATTATCGACACATATGATTGGCCATTTTTAAAACGAACATTTCCATTTCCTTTATTTGCTTCTATAGTAAATATAATGGATTGAGCCTGTAGAGGCTGAAATGCAGCATTTCCACCAACCAAGGTGTTGTGTGCAACTACTCCAGTTGTTTCTGCATCTAAAGGCAAACCTTCTGTGCCCATTTTTATTGTGTTGCCGACTGCTCCAACCTCTTTACAGTTCCATAATCTCAAGCCATATAAAGTCAGAGTGTTAACGGTTTTAATTGTGTTGCCCTGAACAGTACCGTCCTGTAAATTTCTAACTAATATTCCACCTGCAATTCTTGGGTGATTAACATCTATTACATTATTAGAAATATTGCCGGCAAAGTTCGGCTGAGAAGCTATGGAATATCCTGCATATATGACATATGGCTCAAAAATAGTGTTAGTGGTATCTAACTCCACTGGTATTCCATGAACGATATTTCCCTCAATTATGAGACGATCGAATGCTCCTGCAAAGATCACACCCTCTGTGCCAAAGCAATTTTTTATATGATTGTTAGATATGATAGTGTTCATTTCTTGATTTTCTTTTGACTCCCGCTGAACACCGCCAATATAAATGGCTCCTAGAGGGTTTTTGGCATAGCCACAATCCTCGATTTTATTGTTTACTATGATGCAGTCTTTTGTAAACTGGTCTACATTTGTCCATTTATAGAAAACACCACCGACCATCGAGTCTGATATTAAATTGTCTGTTGCTATTAAACCGCCTGCAGCATGACCATCAATAGCTTTCCGCTTGTTTCCTCTTAAAGTACATCCAGAAACTAAAAGATCATTTGCTTTAGGAAACATTGTTCCAAGTGCATTTATACCGTAGCCTGGATCAACGTAAGTATGGAGCTTCGAGGCATTCGGGTGTCCAGCCCGATCGCTTATACAGTTGAGCACTCGAGGTCTTTCAACAGCTGAGAACACAAAATTGCTAGAGTAATTGTCGTGTGCATTACACTCTACGAAGGTAATGTCGGCATTGTTTTCGTATTCTAAGTCTGTTGGCAAATAGTCCCCTAGATGTCCAACCGCAAATCCGGAAAAGTTAAAGCCACTGCTCTCACATGATCTAAAGATAATATTTTTGCAACCTCGATGTACTAAAACACCACTACCTACGTTTCCTATAAATCCACCACCAAATATGCCAAACGGCTTCCCATCATTTCTGGCGCGCTCACTCGTATCAAAGCTATTGTTTTTTCTATAATTCCAAAAGCCTGAAGTTGGATAGCCTCCAGCTTTGGTCCCTTTTTCTCCATATCCAGTCACTGGGTCTATTCCTGGAAACTCCCCATACCCCTCAAACTTAATGCCTTCGATTATACAATTTTCACATTGTTGTAGCTCTAAGATCCCTTGGGCATGTGTTCTAGTAAATAACACAGCACCGTAACCAACCAAATGAATTCTTTTTTTCCCCCTAAGTAGCAAGCATGGTTGGTCATTGTTTGGAAAATCATCCAGTTTGGTGTTTTTCTCAAGCCAATAACGGCCCGGTGGAAGGATCAAAGTATCCCCATCCCTAGCATGATCAAAAGCAATTTGAATTAATTCTTGAATCCTTGTACGTCCAGTTGTATCGGCCTTAATCGTCTTAGCTGTTCCACCTTCCATCTCATCTAACATTTCAAAATTACGCGTGATTCCCTGAACGAAGTCCTTTGAAAGTTTGTCCTCAATGTTAGTTGGAATATAATATTTTTTCTTGGGTGTATAATTGGTCATTTTTATATCTCCCCTTTAAATTATTGTTCTAAGATCAACCGGCTGTTTATATATACATCTTTACTTTCGTATCTCCCCCTTTTTTGTGTGCTAAATAACGAATAACCCTCTACTATCAGGATTAGTAATTACTAATTCGATAAGTAGAGGGTATTTTCCTTTACAATTGTTAGTAGAATCTGTATTTCAGTTAAAAAGACCAGTCCATACTATGCTTAATTTCCTATTTGTCAAAGAAGATTTCTTCGTTATGACCGGATAATTTTTTTTATGACCGTTCAAGTAGGATTTATGACCGGATAAAAAAATTTATGACCGTTCAGTATAATAAGTTACCATTCAGCTTTTACGAGCAACTAATATAAATCGATGTTCATAGCTTTCTACATATCCTTGAAGCTGCATCACTTTTTCAAGTTCTATTAGACGTTCAAGGCATGAATCGACCGTAAACCCAGGAAATTCCCATTCTATAATTTTAGCGTAGTAAACAATTGCACCTACATCCAAAAACTTTAAAGATGGAAAATACTCACCCTCATATAAAATAGCAAAGCCTTCAGAAGTAAATCTTTTAGTTTCATTCTCTAGATTTAAGCTAGGATATAAGGGCTGAAAGTTATTTATTAATGCATTGGACAGCCACTCGTTGTTCTTACCTCCAACCTGTTGGGTTATAAATATGCCTCCCTTTTTCAGGATTCTCCGTATTTCATTTACGTCATAGGATTCATGTCGATTAATAATAATATCAAAAACATTATCCTCAAAGGGAAGTTCAGAGTCATTGAATACCTGCTTAACGCAAATTCCGAGAGGTTCCAATTTTTCTTTACACAAATTCACATTTGGTTCCCATCCCTCTGTAACAGAAGTCCGTTCGAAGGGATGGCCTAATGTTATCAGAAATTCACCGCCACCTGTTCCCATATCCAGAAGTACGTTCTCTGGAGAAAGATATTTATCGATGATTTTCCGATAATCCCACGGTGTAGCTTGTTCCTTCCACCGACCTTCCAAATGAGAAAAATCCCACCCTTTAAAGCTTTCAATTTCTTCCATCTTCCAATCTTTTTTCAGAGTTTCTATATTCATCTATGCTACGCTCCTATTCTTAGTTAGTACAAATAAGATAGTGCAGCCTAGGTGATAGCATTAGTACTCGGTTGCATGCTGCTATCCATCAAAACTGCACCGAGTATTTATCTCGTTTGCTTCTAATCACTTAGTTCACATCCTTTAAAGTATTTGTTTACCTAATAAATTTATTTGAAAAATTAACCGTTTTTTTTAAATGAATCAATTGAATTTTATTTGAAACTGACAGTAAATTAACATTTCTCACCCTTCAAGTAAAGCAATATAAGGCACCTCTTTTTCCCCTACAATTGCAATAACAAATCCCTGACCTGTCTCGTATATTTTGGTGCCGACCGGTAGTATATTGGCTGTTCCATTGTTGAATCCTATTGCACGGTTCTGTTGCTTACTAATTTCAGCAACTTCCTCTCCAATTGTATATTCAGACTCAGTGACCCAATCAATATCACTAGCTTTCGCATAAACGACTTCGTTCATTAGGAAAATATCAACATTCTCTTCGCCCAGCAACTCTCTAGGGGTAGGATTTCCATTTTCGGAGCAGCCCATTAAAAGAAATATTAAAAAGAGTACCAGGTAAAATTTGTTCAAATTAGATACCTCCTATATATGCTCTTATATAAAGTATTCAATCAATAGAAGCTAATTCCCTTCAATTCCCGAAGAATTGTTTAAGAATTTAAAATAAGGAAAAGTCAGGCCTATTATGGATACCGTACAAATAATTGAACCGATGAAGAAATATAAGGGCCGTATCCCCCATGTCTCACTTAAAAGTCCTCCCACTAATACACCTACTGGCATTGCGCCTCTAATAATAAGCAATCGGACGGAAGCAACTTTACCCATCAATTCATTTGGAACTGATTTTTGAAAAATGGTGATATTATGTACTCCAAAGAAGGCCAACGCAATTCCTGCTATCCCTTCCGTTAAGAGAGCAAGGACAATACTTGTATTGAAGCAAAGAAAGATAAATGTTAGCCCGCCTACAGCTAAGGAGCCTAGCATTAACATTCTACGGCTTTTAGCCTTTACTTTTCCAACCAACATAGTGCCAATCACATAACCTAGTGGGAAGCTAGCCATAAAATATCCGACTTGAGTGTAGGAGCCAGAAAGCTCATCTGTAATATAAGGCAAAGTAATAATCATTGTTACTCCTACACCAAATTGCACAAATGCTAAAAAAATCCCTAGCCAAACTATTATACGCTGCTTAAAAAAATATAAAATCCCTTCTGTAAATTGCTCTAGCCACGTTTTCCTCACAGTAAATGCATTCCTTTTTTCCTGTAAAGACAATAAGAGAATACCACTAGTAAGTAGCGTTAAGCATACTACTAATAACGAGGGGATTAACCCTAGAAACTCAATGATCATACCTCCAACGAAAGGAACTATAAATGTCATTAATCTTATAGCACCGTCATTGTATGCATTCGCTGAAGTCAAAAGCTCTTCAGGAACAATCGTAGGTGTAATAGCTTGATTGGCTGGTGTATAGATCGGTGTGATTAATCCGACAACTATTTGTACTAAATAAATATGCCATACTTCTAATTGATTTGAAGCAAGAGCTATTAATGGAAGAATAAAAATTATTCCCCTAGCCCACTGTGATAGAATCATGATCCATTTTCTGCTCCAACGATCAATGAATGGGCCAATAAATAATTGAAGAATCAATGATGGTATAAAATATAGAAGCCACATACTACTAAGCGCTAAAGTAGAATTGGTTAGCTGATAGATTAAAAATGAGTTACATAGTGTACCTAGGACTCCTCCTAGTTCCGAAATGATATTTCCTATCCATAGTACTAAAAAGCTCTTATTATGAAAAACAACACTCTGTTTCATTGATTTAGAAAGGAATTTAGTTCCATATAAATGGAATCTAAAGGCTTTCTTTTTAAAGTGTATTTATTATCTTTTATTGCAACAATTCTCGCTGACCTTAATATTTTTAAATGATGATGAACAGTTGATTTCCCAAGGTTTAAGTGGTCTGTAATTTCCTGTAATGTATGGTCATTTTCGTAAAGCATTTTTACCATTCGTAATCTAACCTCATCACCCAGCGCCTTATATTTAAGAACTAGTGAATGATTGGGTGTATATGGGTCCTCTGGTGTAATACTTTCATTTGCCACAGGATAATAAAATACTTTTGTACCTTCTAAATCCGCTTCTATATTCCATGGTCTATAGATGTACTGAGGAATTAATAATACCTTTGTGACGCTCGGCTCCGGATGGTAAGTAACTCCGCCTGTAGCCCATTCCACTAATTCAAAACTATTTAAAGTTTCTTTCATCTTACTCTTTGATTCATAATCTGCCTGAAGTATTTTAGTAATCTCTTTCTGCTTATCAATTGTTATAACCTCTTCAACCCAAACGCTCATTATTTTAGTCAAATGCTGTTTAAGCTTATCTCCATCTACTTGGCAGACAAAATCAATGTAAGCAGGGTAAAATGGATTATCTTTAGCAATTTCCTTCATTTTTTGTAAAGAAGTCAAATCCCCCAATGAAGCACTTTGTCTTAGGTATTGATGTTTTATTCCTAAGTATGGCATACAAGTCAACCTTAGTTCCTCTGCAGATAACTCATCTATATAAGAAGTAAATTCCTTAAGACTCTTAAAATCCTTCACATGTAAAAGTAAAAGCAAAGCTTTCCAAGTATTATTTTCTTCAACATAATTTAACTCTTTTAGTATTCCCGCTGACAAACTACTTTTAATGGAATCCCAAAAAGATGCTTGCTTTTCTAGAGTGTTTAATAGACGTGTATTAGTAATTGCTGCAATACCTAAGGCAGATTCCCATAATATTGAATAGTTAATCTCTACTTCATAAGTTTCTCTTTCTTTACTTGAAAGATTTAAAACATCCATGCATTTCTCTCCTTATAATTCTATTTATTTAGAATATAACATTCTATATTTTTAGAATCAATAGAATATTAATAAAAATGGACAATCTTCTATCTTAGGTGGTTAGAGTTTATAGGTTGGACAGAAAGGCTCTGTTAACGACAAAGGTTGTTTTTCATGAGGAGGTATTGTTTGTGTAATGGTACACTTAAACTAACGGCTTATTTGGAATCTATTCATACTGTTATTCATATATAGTTTGAGGGGGAATATTTTTGAAATACAAAAAGAGAATCGCATGGATTATTCCTAATGTATTTTGTTACTTGATGCTATTTGGTTTATCCATTTGGACAGTGGCTAACAGGGAAGGGTTACAAGAAATCAATAGATTATCCATTTACGTTATATTTATGATTTTACTTTTTTTAGTATCAGTATTCGGAAGTTACCGAATTTGGACATGGATAAAAGAAGATAAAATATAAAAAGTTCTTATTTAAACTAACAAGTGCTTTAATAAAAAAGCAAATCAAAACAATAATGAGCTGGAAAATGTATCTCCAACTCATTTTTTAAAATTATAAATTAACCTGTCACTTTAATATAGCCGATTTAAAAAAGATATGAGTTCAGATGCTCATATCTTTTTTGCAATTTTATCAAGATAGGATGAGATTTGTTCGGAAGTGGTACCATCTCCATATGGATTATTAGCTTGAGCCATGTTTTCATATGCTTGTGGATTATTGAGTAACATTCGAGTTGCTTGTAAAATATCGTCTTTCTCAGTTCCAACTAATTTTAAAGTTCCTGCCTTTACTCCTTCCGTACGTTCTGTACTTTCCCTTATAACTAAAACGGGTATATCTAATGCTGGAGCTTCTTCCTGTATACCTCCTGAATCTGTGATTACTAGATAGGATTTCTTCATAACATGTGCAAAACATTCATAGTCTAGCGGCTCGATAATATGAATAGTGGAACTCTTAGTACTTGCTAGAAAATGATCTTTAACCTCTTTTCTGACATTAGGGTTCGGGTGCACCGGGAAAATAATTTCAATATCCTCAAACTCTTCTACTAGACTGGTAAGAGCTTCGTATATTCCTTTTAGCTTTATAAAATTTTCACGTCGATGAGTAGTAACTAATAGAATTCTCTTTCCTCTATCAAATATTTTTTGCAGATGATCAGGAAAGACATATGGTCTATTTGTAATGTCATAAAGAGCATCTATTACTGAATTCCCTGTTATTATAATTCTTTCTTGTGGAATTCCTTCAGCTAATAAATTCTCTTTGTTTTTTTCAGTTGGTGCAAAGTGATAATCACTTAACTTAGTTACGATTCGTCGGTACATTTCTTCGGGAAAAGGAGAAGAAATATTGTGTGTGCGTAGACCTGCTTCCACATGTGCTACCGAGATACGTTTTAAAAACGATGTATATGCTCCTGCAAATGTAGTCGCAGTGTCTCCTAGAACAAAAACAAGATCAGGTTTTTCTTTATCCAAAACCTCACCTAGTTTTTGTATTAGTTCTGCGGATAATTCCTCTAGCTTTTGATTTGTTTTCATAAGCTTTAGTTCGTATTCGGGTTTTATGGAGAATAAGGATAAAACTTGGTCGAGCATTTCTATATGTTGCCCGGTGTTAACCAAAACAGTTTCAAATTTTTTATTCGTTTGAAGCTCTTTAATAATAGGCGCGAATTTGATTCCTTCAGGTCTTGTACCGAATATAATCATCACTTTCATTGTCTGTCTCCTTTTCTCCGTTTTTCAAGCTTTATTTTAGTAATATAGCCATCACTTTCTTCAAAATTTGCTTTATAGGAATCTCCCCAACGGATAAGCATTTCATCAACTACCATACGAAACTGTTTATTTAAATTTTCCTTCTGAATAATTGTTATATTTTTATTATGTCTGCGCTGATTATATAAGGTTTGATCAATCCAGTGAACTTTGAAGCGTTCTGCGACTCGTAAAAACATCATGAAGTCTTCAGCAATTAGTGGTTCTCCTCGTAAAGTAGTCATCCATCCGCTTAGCTCTTTTAGTGCAGAATACCGATACATTCTAGGGCAGTGAGTCTGAAAACTCTCTAGAATTTTATATTTATCTTTTAATGGTGAGCCTTTATAAATGTCCCCCTCGACTAAAACGCCGTTTTCCTCATACCAGAGCCTTCTATTTGCAAAAACCATCCCTACTTTAGAGGATAAATTATCCATTTCACTAATCAAGACCTCCAAAGTAATGGGTTCTATCCAGTCATCACCATCAAGTTCAAGGACATATTCACCCAACACATAGTCTAAAGCAATATTTAATGCTTCTGCTTTAGTCCGTTGCTTAATATGAATAGGGATAGTACGGGTATCATGTAAACTATATATCTCTTCTAAGGTATTATCAGTAGAGCCAACGTCTACAACTATTACATGAAAGTTTTTAAAAGTTTGATCAAAAACACTTTGTAAGCATTTTTTTATAAAGTTCCCATGATTGTGAGCAGTAATTATTACTGAAACCTTAGGTATGTCTCCATTTTTCGTTCGGTGTTCTAAGCTAGCAGACATGCTGTTAAGATATAGTTCCTCAGGAGGAGTAAGAGTTGTTAATGAGTGTTTGCCGTTTAAGCGATATTCCATTAAGGGTTCAGGTATAAAAACAAATTCTCCTTGTTTCATTAATCTAATCCAAAATTCATAATCAGATACTAAGTCGTATTTAGAATCATAGCCACCAGTCTTTTCAAAAGCCTCTCTTGTATAAAGAAAAGATGCACCGATGAAACTGACCATCATGATCTCTTCTTTTGAACGATTCATCATCTTGTATAGAGCTGGGTAAAAATATGGAGTGGAAGGATGCGGCATTCCATTTTCATCAATTGGACTATACATGGAGTAAACGAGAGCAGTATTTGATGGTGAAGTGTTCATAGTTTCAACTAACTTTTCTAGGAAATTGGGAGCTTGTCTATTGTCACTGGAGATCCAAGTTAAATAGGAACAATCTTTGAGTTTGTCAAATCCTTCATTTAATGAGTAGGCAATTCCTTTGTTTATCTTCCTATCGATTATGATGAAGTCGCAAGTTAAGTAACTGGATAATTCATAAACGGTTTTAACGGTTTCCTCATTTGCACCATCAATTACAATCACAAGTGAAAAATTTTTATAGGTTTGTTGTTCAATAGCATGTACACATTCAATCAAATATTGTTTTTCTTGATTGTAAACAGGCATTACAATACCTACCTTATTTGGTATACGTTCGATATTATTTTGCTTTGTACTTGTTTTTAAATGACTTTGCTTATCTTTAGGCTTACTTGGTAACCAAAAGTGCTTTTTATTTTTAAAGAACATATATTCACTACTTCCTATTATTTATACCGAATTTCACATCGGTTAAGTAGTATATGAAACCCTTTCTAAGAGAACACGGCTTTTATCTAGTGAATAATTAATGGGAATACTTCGCTAGGGGTACCATCAGGAAAATGCGGATTTACAACGTTAAGGAATTTTCAATACTAAAAACCATGCTTTGACATTGTCTAAAGCATGGTTTTTATTTAACTTATATAAATCTGCTAAGTTGATTTTTTTAGCTCATCTATTTATTGAATTCATTAACTGGAAGAAGTATTCAGGTTTATGAGTCTTATTTAGGTTATACCAGGAATGTAATGTATCTGGTGCAAATACATCTAATTTTTTTAATACTTCTATCGTAAATTCCAGAGGTGCAACCCCTGATGCAGTAACCAAATTCTCACCAGATACCGCAGGTCTCATCTCATAATATTTTTCTCCTTTATAATTAGGGCAGACCATTTTAATATACTGTAAGTCATTGCTTGTGTGTTTTCTAGAATCTAAGTATCCCATATTCGCAAGAGCCTCAGTTGCACCACAAATTGCAGCGACAATAGTGCCGAGCTTTAAGGCTTCGCCAATTTTTTTCATGATTGGTTGATGAATAACTTCTCCCCAAGTAGTCCCTCCAGGCAAAACTAAAAGATCTTTACTCTCAAGAGTACACTCATCAAGGGAAATATCTGGTTTTATACTAAGTCCCCCCATCGTGGTAATCATTTCGTTATTAGCTCCTACTGTTACTACTTTTAAAGGTACTATATCTTTTTTGAAATATCTTCCTGTGTTTAGTTCGGCAATTAAATACCCATATTCCCAGTCTGACATTGTGTTAAATACATATAGATAAACTTTTTTTGTTTGCATCGAATAACACTCCCAATCACATTTATATACTAATTATAATATAACTTCCCTGACAGCTAGCGTCAGGGAAGTTATCATACTTGATGAAATTTTATTAATTCCGACAGAACTTCAATAAGTCTTTTTTTTAGACTTATTGGCTCTATAATTTGAATAGATTTACCGTACGGTAAAAGTAAATGAGGTATATATGTATGTACTATATCTCTTTCAAGAAGGAAAACTGCTTGATTTGAATTTCGTTCATGTAAATAATGTCCTAAAAACCAATGTTGGCAAACATCATTCAGCGTACTTTCATTTCCATTAATAACTAAAGAAGTAATCCCTTCCTTATCTTCTATAGTAGGAAGGAGATTTTTCATAAAAAAGTCACGTGCTGAAAAATTTTCTGGTCGGTTAAACTTTTTTGCGGTTAGCATTAGACTTTCAATTCGATTTACTCTAAAACTACGGATATCATTCCTAAGATGACAAAAGCCAATCACATACCACTTATTATTCCAATAGATAATTCTGTACGGATCGACCAATCTATAATTTAATTGCTTTTCGCCACTTTTATGGTAAAGAATTTTTACTGAGTACCCGTCAGTTACAGCCTGCTCCAACTCCTTCAAAAAAGGTTCCATAGAGAGTGAACTTAATCGACTTATTACTTCAAGACTAGTTAAATGTTGGTTTATCTTTGTTTCCTGCTCTTGATTTGAGTATTTACTTAGTTTTGTAATGGCCCTATTTAGTGCTTCACCTCCATAATATCCGGCTTCTTCTGCAAAAACAGCAGCGTGAAATAGTGAAGTTTGCTCTTCAAAATCAAAAAAAAGAGGTGCCTCAATAAAATTGTTCAATAAAGTGTATCCACCGTTATGTCCTGGTTCTGAAATTATAGGTACGCCACTCGTTGAAATTGTATCAATATAACGATACACAGTCCTTATATTCATCTCTAACTTTTCTGAAATTTGTTTTGCAGTAATTTTTTCACCTGAACGAAGCATCCATAGAATCGCTAACAGATTGTCAATTTTAGGCATATATTCCCACCTCTATATGGAACTTATTTTCTATTCTATATTTCCGCTCTTTGGTATATCTCATCAAAATTTCCTTTCCGATAGCTTTCTATATAATGAGATCCTAGATACATTTGTGATTTCACAAATTTGATTTACAGTCATTTCTCCCTCTTTATAAAGCTTTACTGCATAATTCATTCCTGCATGGTTTTTATGGTACTTCTTTAACCGACCTTTAAACTTTCCTTCTTTCTTAGCCAGTTCAGTCTCTACATGGTGCCGTATACGGATAAGATGACGTTCCAATTGGTTTACACCCGCAATAACAGGAATTAAGAATTGACTGTAGGGATTATTTTCTGATAAATCTAGCCAAGTATCTTTTAAGGATTTTAAAATTGCCTTTTTACTTCGTATGTTATCGATTAATTCAAATAAATCTTGTTTAATACGAGTAATCCGAGTTAAATCCGAACATAAATGATGTCACCTTCTTGTATATCCTCTAACATTTTTTGAAGTTGCTCACGATCTTTTGTTGCTCCGGAAATTTTTTCTTCAAAAATAATATCCCTTGCGATTACGTTCAGTTGCTGAAATTGCCTTGAAGGATTCAGGCAAGTTGAACTGACACGTATATAACCGATTTTTCGCAAAATATCACCTCGTTTTTGAGACAAGTCTTATGAGACACTCTTAACTATGATTTTATCTGTCTCCGACACTTGTATCAATAGAGTACACTCTATTGTTATTTAATTAAATTAATTAACTGAATAATTACAGAAATGAGATGATACTTTATGAAAATTCCGAGAGGTAGAGAATTTCTTACACCGGAACATTGACGGGCTCTTATGCAAATTCCTGAAGATGAGTGGGTGCTAGGAACCTACTACATTTGGGTTCATTTGGCTCACAATCCCGCCGTTGTCGCCGCCTGCCGCTACAATTATGCTAATTAATGAATTAAAAAGAGCATCTTTTCTTTTGTAATGTAGTGTTCACCTTCATTACAGGAAAAGATGCTAAATTGTGTTTTTCTTATTAGAACTATACTTATCGTTAACTAAGAAAACTATCTTTGAATTGTTGTTCTTTCCACATAAATGTAATCCCTAGGCCGACTGCCATGATTATACCCGCGAAAATGTATGGAAAATTGATGTTAACATCAAACAAGATACCACCTAGTGCAGGTCCAATAATATTTCCTAAACTCGTATATGTTGAGTTCATGCCCGCAACAAATCCTTGTTCTTTTCCGCCTGCTCTGGATAAAAATGTTGTGAGTGCTGGACGGAGTAAATCGAATGCAAGAAATATAAAGCTCGTTACTATAAGGACTATTATAAAGCTAGAAATGACCGTAGAAATGAATGCCAAAATCACTCCTACAATTAGGCAAATTTGAATTAGTTTTTTTTCGCCTAAAAGGTCTACTAACTTTCCAAACATAAATACTTGTACTACTACTCCAAATATGGAACTTATGGTAATAATGACAGCGATGTCCTTTGGTGTAAAACCAAACTTATGATCAGAGAATAGGCTAAAAACCGTTTCGTATGCAGATAGACCAAAGGCTAAAACAAATATAATAATGAAAGCTATAAAGTACATTGGTTTTAGTGATTTTTTTAAATCGCCTACAAAATTGGTTTGTTTACTGTTAGCTGATATTTCCGCTAATTCTTCTTTTGAAAGTGGTTCTTTCAGTATAAACAAAGAGGAAATACAGGCGATAAATGCTATTCCTGCTGCAAAGTAGAATGGCAATCTAACCCCAAATTCTGCTATAAATCCGCCAATCCCTGGCCCTATGATAAAACCTGTGCTAATGGCTGCTGAAATATAGCCCATTGCTTTAGGTCTCTCCTGAATCGTCGTAATATCAGCAATATATGCTGTAACACCCGGCATAATAAATGCAGCACTAACGCCTCCTAATACTCTTGAAAGGTATAGTACCCAGACGTTTGTACCCGCCCCAAAAATAAGCTCGGAAACACTAAATAATAGTAAACCGACGGTAATCATTTTTTTACGACCAAATTGGTCTACCCAGCGGCCAGCAAATGGAGATGTGATCAGTTGAGCGACAGCAAACACTGCTACTAAATAACCCATTGTGCTTCCGGACAAATGCATGATATTCATAAACGATGGCATCACAGGAATAATGAGTCCTATTCCTAAAAACGCGATGAAAATATTACTTAATAAGATAATAATTACTGATTTTTGTTCTTTTATAGATTTATTCATATATACACTTCTTTCTTTACTATCAATGAATAGATATGCCTCGCCAAAATACTTTCCACGAGGCATTTAGCCTCTCGTGTAAACGTTTTTCTTCATTGACATATACCAGTTCAAGCATCATTGAATCTACCATGCTTAGAAATGCATAAGTCAATATTAACGCGGACTCACCAATAACCAAATTTTCATCCATCCATTGTTTAAATTTGTCTTCTAACATAGCTTGCACTTGTTTCTCTATATCAAGTACATCCTCTTCAATTTCCTTCGCTAAGTGAGCAGGTGGGAAAAATGACATACGTAACCAAAACTTTAAATGCTCATCTTTTTGAAAAAGATTAATGACCATTTGCAGGAATCCATACAAATCATTCTGGGGATCCTTAGAGTTTAATGGACGAAAGTACTCTAACTTAGTATCCAATTCAGTTTGCTTGGCATCTCTTAAAACCTGAAGAAAAAGGTCATCCTTACCTTTATAGTGTGCATAAATAGACTGTTTTTTCATACCCACATCTTCAGCGATTTGGGAAAGCGAAGCACCTTCATAGCCGTGAATTGTAAAATATTTAAGAGCTGATTCTTTGAGCTCTTGGCTTTTCACATCTCTCACTCCTTTTAACGAACGTTCGTCAGTTATATTAACAAAATTTAATCATGGAAGCAAGTTAATTAGATCAAAGTATTAAAAAATTCCACAAAAAAGCATCAGGATATAATCCTGATGCACTTTAGTTACCTATTGTTAAGTCCTTTACTTCATCTGAATTCGCCTTATAAGTAATATCCTCTAAGTTAGTTTTAAGCTTTTTGCTTACTTCGTTTATAGAGTTTTCATCTGCTATAAAATACCAGAGATCATGGCCAGCCTCTTTATTGTATATGGTTTTACCTGTACCATCTAACTGTAAGTGTTCAATGGGCGTTCCTTTTATCTGCTGATACATTTTAGCTAGCTTTATATAGTCTGAGGAAGGAATATTGGTTTTGACATTTTCTCCAACATCCTTGATTAAATCATCTATTTTAGTAATCATACTCACATTGGTCATTTCGCTTAAAAGTGATTGGATGACTTGCTTCTGTCTTTCATTTCGTCCTTTATCACCCTCTGGATCTTTTTTACGCATACGTACATATGCTAGAGCCTCGTCTCCCTCTAAAAACATAGGTCCCTCTGTATAGGTCTTCCACTCAAAATTAGCGAGTTGAATTTTAAAGGTAAAAGGAACGTCGACTTCGACCCCTCCCAAAGTATCAACTATATCCTGGAAACCCTGAAAATCTGTCGATACGTAATAGTCAATAGGTATCCCTAACATGTTTTCTATTGTATCAGTTGTCCAATTGATACCACCATTTGAATAAGCATGGTTTATTTTGTCTTCTTTATCTAATCCTTCTATATAAACTAAAGTGTCTCTAGGTATGCTAACCATTGACATTTTGTTGGTAGTTGGATTGACTGTTGCAACAATTAGCATATCTGATCGACCATACTTTTCATTTTCTCCATGCTCAATGCCAGCTAAAAGTATTGAAAACGGAGACTTAGATTTTACTTCTTTCGTACTTGTGTCTTCTTCAAGGTCCTTAATCAATGGCGCAAATATTTTATTATTCGCATGCTTTGCCTCCCACGATAAATTGATGGCAAAGAAAATGACTGCAGACATCAGTAAAATAGAACTAATCGTTATAGTATATATAACTTTCTTTCTTTTAAAAGTCTTTCTATTCACTCGACTTCGAGAATTTTTCATCTTGTTCTTTTCTCCCTTAAGTCTAATATATGTTTTTCTTGAAATTATCTTATAATTATTTTTCTAAATTATACCATTTATATTTTTAATTACAAGTTTATAAAGACTTTTAGGTTTTATTCATGAGACTATTTTACTTTTTCATGTATTTTTAAATTGGTCTGCTAGAGTAATATTTCTCTTGAAATAATCAGGGAATTCATCACTACTTAATATTTGCTCAGTCGTCAGCCAAACTATTTCATCCACTTCTTCTCTGCATTTGACGTATGGTTCACCAAATGAATGGTCACAGACAAAGACAATATCAACAACAGATTTTCCAGTATCTGATATAAAGGAAGAACTGTTTACATATTGAAGGTTTGTAACTTCAATACCTACCTCTTCTTTGATCTCTCGGTGCAACGTTCTTTCAAATATGTCAATTGCATCACCCTCTTGATCTACTGTGCCACCCACAAATGCCAAACTTCCAGCAGCATGTTCTTCCTTCTCGCTTCGTTTCACTAAGAGCCACTTTCCCTCTTTGTATATAGCGCCCTCCACATTAACGATGAACATTTAACTCCTCCTTAAATGTGTATATTTTAAATTCTCCGTTGTTTGAGGAATAACATAAGATATTTTTATCTTCAGGTATTCCTTTGAAGTAGGCCCCTATACATCCTGTAGTACAACGATGACCGGTTATAAGTATATTTCCACTATTACTTTTATATTGCTCTTCAAGCTGCACCATGAAATCAAATATACGCCCAACATAGGATTTTATATCCTCCACGCCTTTGTATATAGTTGGATCAGGTATTGCACCTTTTAGTTTTACTTCTTCTTTTTTTGATTGATCTGCCTCTCCTAAGTCAAAAACGTCTAACCTAGAATCTACTATAGGTTCTAAATTTGTTATAATTACAGCAGTTTGAACTGCTCGTTCTTGGGGAGAAGAAAAAACTAGATCAAATTGTACAGTTTTTAACATTTCTTTCATTTCTCTTGCTTGCTGTTTACCTTTCTCGTTTAAAGGTAGACCCATGCGTCCTTGTAATCTGCCTTCTTTATTTAAATCTGTCTCTCCGTGACGCACTACATAAATCATTCGGAATGCCTCCATATTTGTTTAATCGTATATCGTATCTTTATCCGGATTGTGCAGGTATTCAAACATAGTGATTATTTGTGATTCTGTGTTTCTGTTAGTAGAAAGTGGCGGTAAATTAGTAGGAGAGAAAAATTGAACATTACTTGTCTCGACACCGCTTGCTGGTGTCCCTCCAATTATTTCGCAGCGGATAAATATTTTATAATAATGATATGCTTCTGGTGGATGAGGATGCTTATTTTTGTCCAATAATGCAAGCAATTTAATAGGTTTTACCTCATACCCGGATTCCTCTTTTATTTCTTTTACAATATTTTCAGATGCAGATAACCCAATATCGCAAAAACCACCTGGTAAGGACCATTTGTTGTCAATACTCTCACAAACCATGAGAATCTTGTTATCCTTGAAAACTACTCCACGGACGTCTACTTTGGGAGTTTGATAACCTGTTTCATTAGTAAATAAATCCTGTACCTTTTGAAATTCTATTCCTGTATGTCCCGCTATAATTTCAGCACTTATAGCTCTTAATTCCTCGTATCGTTCGATATCGTATATATCCTTAGAAAAGGCTAATCCAGATTGTGATAAAGCTTGAATCCTCTTTGCCCATTCCAACCATTTTTGGCTCATTTCATAACACTCCTATGTATTAGAGACATTTTAAATTATTGTCTATTACTTTTAAAAAGATAAATAGATGCTTTGTCTGACTTTGCACCTTGCCTCTGTATGATCCAATAGAGAATAATTTATTTAGCTGTGGAGTTACATACACTTTTTTAGGGAAGACACTGACTCTGGCAGTTTTACTTTGTAAGTGCTAACTGATAATAATCAATGAAGCATTAAACTTAAAAGTCTAAAAATTCACATTAAATATATCATTATGGCTCGAATAAAGATAGAAAAAAATTAAAAGCTGCCGACATTTGTATGTCACGGCAGCTATCAAGTGGAAAAAACTATTAAACTATTATCAAGCAATTCACACTTTATAAACTCAAATAAATCGTTTTCAAGCTCTATGCTAACCACCGACACGGCCTCAGACTTCTCCCTCTCTACGTTCAGTTCTGGTGCTTCAGGCCAAGAGGATGTCGGTCACAAAGGCGTTGCCAATTGAAAAAGCTCTCCACTTGGACTTGAATCTGACTAATGAATTGAAAAACCTAGATTGTGGAACAAGATTCATCTTTTTTCATAGATTTTAATTAAATCGTCGAGAAGCTGTATTTGTAGTTCGTATTGACTGTACATATTGTGAAAAATAAGTTCTGTAACTTCATCGGCTTTCATATGTTCTTTCTTAACTTGAATACCTCTTTTTTGCTGTTCTAAATCTGTTTCAATTTGTAATTTTTGATTATAGAGAGCTTCTAAAACATCATCTTTTGGAAGGTCTTGTATAAAGCTTAATGCTGTGTATAGATTACTTGGCAGGTTAACAGATTGTTCCTGCAATGTTTCTTTTAGCAATGTTTGAAATTCCTTTTTACCATGTTCAGTGATTCTATAGATGGCTTTACTTCTGTTCCCAATATTCTTTACTGCTTCTAGCTCTACTAGTTGCTCCTTTTCCATTTTCTTAAGAGCGTGATAGATAGAACCAGCTAAGATTCCTGCCCAACGATCCGCTTCACTTGTTTGAAGTGTTTGTTGAATTTCATAACCACTCATCGGCTTCAATTTTAGTAGGCCTAATACCATCAATCTTGTCATAAAGTTCTCCTCAATTATAAATAATCAATATTGAGTATTATTATAGCACAAGACGATTGTCAGCCTAGTTAGAAATAGGTTTGTATTCACTACCTATCCGTTCTTCCCATTTAAAGGTAATAACAGCCAATAAAAAGCTAAACAGTGTGTAAATTAACAATATTAGTATAGAGGATCCCATAGGTAACATCATTCCATCTGTTAAGCCTTTCAACGCTTTAACGTAGTGTTCAAAAGGTGATAGTTTGCTGATGAAGTGGATCCAACCGGGTGCTTTACTTAAAGAATAAAAAGCTTCACTTATTAGTATAAAAGGAATTTGAATCAGGTTTGCAATCATATTAATATGGCCCTCATTATTAGCTAAGTTGGCTATTAAAAAACCAAGACTAGTAAAACAGAGTGTTGCTATTGTAACAAGTAGCAAAGTTCCTATGATTGCTTCACTACTAATCGATATTTGAAAAAACAAGACTCCAATAATCCATACACCCATATTTAAGATTACCCCCAATACAGTTCTAGCGAGCACCATAGCAATGATAAAATGGCCAATCGGTAAAGGAGTTATTTTCAACATTTTATAGACACCTTTGTTTCGTTGATAAAGAATTTGAAAAGCGATTCCTTGCATACCCCAAAATAATGTTCCAATTGCTGTCACGCCTGTTAAAATACGTTCATCCATATTATTAAAATAGAGACCTAATCCAATAATCATTCCTATAGGAAACAAAAGAGAATAAAATAAGGTAATTTTATCTCTCAAAGAACTTACAATCATAGAACGAAAAATAATTAACATTCAGAGACCTCCTCAGAGATTAATTTAATATATAGGCTTTCTAAATTAGCTACATTGTGTTCTTCTATCAATAATTTAGGATCACCTTCACAAATAATCCTGCCTTTATTTATAAATATAATTCTGTTCGCTAGATAGTTTACCTCCTCCATGTCATGTGAAGTAAACACAACTGTTCTTCCTTCCTTATTTACTTGGCGAATTAGGGAATGTAATTCTTTTTTTGAAAGTGGATCTAATGCAGCTGTTGGTTCATCTAGAAATATTAGCTTCGGATCATGTATTAACGTAATAGCAATTGCAAGACGTTTTTGCTGACCTCCGGAAAGCTTGGATGCTTCCATATTAGCGCTTTGAGTTAAGTTACATTTTGAAAGGATTTCTTTCATTTCGTCCTTATTTACATCCTTTTTGTAAAAGGCTCCAAACAACCTTAAATTTTCAGAGACAGATAACCTTGGGAAAAAGGATATTGATTGTAGCTGTACTCCAATATTGTTTTTAAAATCCTCCATAAAATATTGAATAGTCCCGCCGTCCTCTTCCTTTAATCCGATTAGTAACTCAATACAAGTTGTCTTACCTGCACCATTGGGACCAATTACACCTAGGATTTCGTTTTGGCTAATATTCATATTAATATCCTTAACTACATCTCGGTTACCATATTTCTTTACTAAATTTGTAGCTTGCAAATATAACATTTCACCACTCCTTCTTTTTATTCAACGTTGACTATTCAACGTTAATTAAAATTTATAGTAGTGCTGTTTAAATGTCAATAGAAAAAGGTACAGAGTTTACTCCATACCTTTTGTAAATAAATTTATTGTTCAATCCATCCGATTTCTCCGAGAACATTTTTAACAAGCATGTAACCGGCACACCCGTCATCTACTACCCAAACCTTTTCTCCTCTCATTACTGGGAGAAAGGTAGTACTTAAATCTGTCCTGCAAAAGTTTGTCCCGTTTTTTTCAATAATATATTCATTTTTAATCCACTGTTCTATACCTAGTTTTACATTTTCGCATAAGGTAAAGTATTCTTCTTGTCTTATAATTTTTAATTCGTAATTAGGATAAGCTACAGTACCAACTCTATTTGAGCATCCTCCGAAATCATTGTGTGCAATTATGTATTTAGAAAGATTGTCGACATAGGTATATGAATATGTATCGCCTTCTATGATTAAAGCATTTAATTGTCCATCCTGTTTTATTTGGTTTCCCCCATCAATTGAAATTATGTTTTTATCTATATCTATCATAGGGTTATGGGAGCTTACTGAAGTTGAACGGTAGTTTATAACCGGCCAATGTCCTACAATGACTAGCTTATTGGCTTGATGCCCCTTATCTAGAAAAGAGGAAATATTTAATGCGGTTTCTTCATCAGTAAGTTTCCAATCTTTTATAGGATCAATTCCTGCATGAACGACTATAAAATTTTCTGTTTCAAAGGCAATTGGAAGCCCCTCCAGCCAGGCAATCATCTCTGAATAATGCTTTTGATAAAACTTAGATAGTTCGCTTAAGCTAGTATATTCATCCAGACTCTTTCCATGTTGATTGAGCATCTCGTTTAAAACAGATTTTTTACGATTTTTCATATAAGCAATAATGGATTTATCTTCCTGAATTATATATCGATGAACAACATCACAATTACCCTTCGTTATAAATACGTTACTAGAGCTTTCTTGGAGCAACCGAACAAATTCTATGACTTCTAGGCTGTTATCCCCTTTCTCACATAAATCGCCGTTTATAAACAAATAATCTTCCGATTGGTAATTGACTTTTTCTAATAAGCTTTTGAATAAATGTAAATTTCCATGTATATCTGAAATTATAATAACTCTTTTGTTATGTTCTAAATTGAGCCTTTTAAAATTTAACATTACTTGATTTCTCCTAAGTTAAGCTTTTTGATTTGAGTTATTTAGCCTAAAAGAGTCTAAACTACAAATACAATCAAATATTATTTAAACCTCAGATTCTGAATCATCGGGGTTAATAATTGCTAATATAAGATGGTCTTGCCATTTCCCGTTAATTTTCACATTTTCTTTAGCAATTCCCTCTTTGTGAAAGCCGGCTTTTTCTAGAACATTTATAGAAGGAATATTGTGAGGCATAACTCCAGCTTCTATTCTATGTAATTTCAACGTCTTAAAACCATAGTCAACCGCTAACTGGACAGCCTTCGTCATATAACCTTTCCCATTCTGATTTTTATCTAAGTAGTAACCAATCATACAGCTTTGAGCCGGACCACGTGAGATATGCGACAATGATACATTGCCTATTAACTCATCCGTACCTGACAAAAAAATTCCAAAAGCATATAAAGTATCATTCGCTGCTCCTTCAATCCCATTTTCGATCCGTTCCTTTATTTTTTCAAATGTATAAAAGCTTGGTTCTCTTAATACTGTGTAATGCTTAAAAAATTCCTTGTTTTTTGTTTCTAGAGCTAATGAGGCTTCAGTGTCCTCTATTTTAAGTAAACGAATATAAATACCTTCTTGAGTCTCCATAATTCTCCTCCTTTTGTTTCTTAAATTATATGAAAATTCGTTCAAAATTAAAAGCCCTGTGAAACACAGGACTTATCAAAAAACCTATTTAACTACTAAAGCTGGACAATTTACTCGTTTAATCACCTTATGACTGACGCTACCTAAAACCATTTCCTGCAAGGAATTTAATCCCCTACTACCTATAACTAAAAGATCTACATTATTCTCATTAGCAAATTTCACAATTTCTGGTCCTGGGATACCATGCAGTATTCTTACTTTATAATAAATCTTTGATTCATTTAATAGTTTTTCTACATTTTTAATTTTTCTACGTCTTTCTAGCTCTACAGCCTCTTTAGAGCTAGAGTGCAATACCTCGGTCTTCGCATTTTCAAAATCCGCAACATACACTACTTCCACTACGCAGTCCTTACTCATAGAAGCTATTTTTATAGTTTCTTTCGCTGCACGGACAGCATTTTCAGAGCCATCAGCTGCTAAAACGATATGTTTATACATTTGTGATTTCCCCCTTAATGAGATGATAAGCCATCGATCTGTGCAATCATTTTTTGGCTATATGTATCTAAGCCAACTAATTCTACTTGTATAGCTCGGTCACTAAGTAAATCTTTTACTTTAAATAATGCAACTACCCCTGAATCATCCCAGATCCGACTATTAGAAAAATCGATTTGTATACTTTCCGAATGTATGGATACTTTTTTAAAGTAATCCACAAAGCTATCAGTAGAAGCAAAAAATAGCTGTCCTTCTATAATATATCGCTGTTCCTGTTGAATTATCTTTAAGGTTGAAATTTTTACAACAAAGAAAACAGCACTTAAAATTACCCCTGCGATAACTCCCTTAGATAGGTCATGTGTATAAACTACAATAATTACAGTTGTTAGCATGACAATTGCATCGGTTCTTGGGGCCTTAACTAAATACTTAAAAGAATTCCAGTCAAAGGTACCGATACAAACCATGATCATGATTCCAACCAATACCGGCATTGGAATTTTAATAACTAAATCACCTAATACAATAATTAAGAACATAAGAAACAATCCAGCAACTAATGTAGATAGTCTTCCTCTACCCCCTGATTTCACATTGATTACCGATTGACCTATCATGGCGCAACCAGCCATTCCTCCAAAGAACCCATTGATAAAGTTAGCAATACCTTGACCTCTTGCTTCCTTATTTTTATCACTTTCCGTAGCAGTCATATCATCGATGATTTGAGAAGTGAGCAGAGATTCCACTAATCCTACGATTGCAAGGGCGATTGAATAAGGGAATATAATCTGTAACGTTTCAAAATTTAAAGGAACGTCTGGTAAAAAGAAGAAAGGCAAAGTTTGAGTAATGTTACCTAAATCTCCAATTGTTTTTAAATCTAATCCACTGTAAATTGCAATAATAGTCAAAATGACAATTGCAATTAACGGTGCTGGTATTACCTTTACAAAACGTGGTAATGTATATACAAGAATAAGCGTAATGCCTACAAATATATATGTCATAGTTGAAATACCGATGAAATGTGGAACCTGAGCCATAAATATTAAAATAGCAAGCGAATTGACGAAACCGATCATTACAGCATTTGGAATATATTTCATCAATTTAGCAATTTTAAATACACCAAACATTATTTGAATAATACCTGTTAAAATAGTTGCTGCTAATAAGTAATCTAAACCGTATTCCTTAACTAGTGGTACCATTACTAACGCCATAGCTCCTGTAGCTGCAGAAATCATACCTGGTCGTCCGCCTACAAATGCTATAATGACCGCAATACAAAAGGAAGCATACAGACCAACCATAGGGTCGACACCTGCAATAATTGAAAAAGCGATTGCTTCTGGTATGAGGGCTAGCGCGACCACAATACCAGACAGTATATCCCCCCGTATGTTTCCAAACCATTGTTGTTTTATATTTTCCATGATAATCTCCTTCTAAAAAAAATCTTCGATTATCATACCATCTTCATTCCCAAAATGGAACCTTTTTGGGGACAAATGTAAGGAGTTGCTTTTATATGATTTATGGATATGTTAGACCCCTCTATAATGATGTTACTTGCAAACAACAGCTAGCATGTTTAGGCTCTCGAACACAAAATATTTTTCAGGAGAGCCACGGCTCATCAAAAAAACGTACAGAGCTAGAGTCACTTCTAATGAACTTAAAAAAAGGAGACATCATAGTAGTGGAAAGAATGTTTGTCCTTGCCGATACAACAAGACATCTTGTAGATCTTCTTAAGCTTGGTGAAAGAGACGGCGTTGTCATTCAATTCATTCATGAGGGAATACAAAGTGATGAGGTACTTAATCTTTCATTGAGAGTATATATGCAGTATTTAATGGATTTTCAGACAGACATAGTAAAACAGACTACAACAATTGGCATAGAAAATGCAAAGGAACAAGGAAAAACATTAGGACGACCAAAAAAACCGGATACTAATATAAAAAAAGCAATTGCCATGTACCATTCAGGAGAATTCACTCTCCATGAGATTAAAGAAGAAACGGGCATAAGCAAGTCAACACTATATCGCTATCTGGAGTCCGCTGAGTAAAATTAGTAGCTTACTAAATAACGTACAAAGAAAACCCGCAGAAATTGTGTTTATCTATTCCTACGGGTTTTACTTTATATTAATCGTTTTTTAGCTTCTTCTATTTGAATTTCAACCTGATTAAAGCCTGTTCCACCTAATGAATTTCTTCTTCTGACAGCAGCTAATGGTGATAATACCTCGTAAATGTCTTCTTCTATTAAGCTATTAGCTTCTTGTAAATCATTTAAAGGAAGATCTAAAAGGAAATATCCACGTTGAATACATAGGAACACCAGCTTACCAGTCACCTCATGAGCTTCTCGGAACGGAAGTCCCTTTGCTGCTAAATAATCTGCAAGCTCTGTAGCGTTTGAAAAATCCTTATGCACTGTATCATGCAACCGCTTAGTATGTACAATCATTGTCCGAATCATTCCCTCAAAAATTTTAAGAGATCCAACAATTGTCTCTACAGTATCAAACATACCTTCCTTATCCTCTTGCATATCTTTGTTGTATGCAAGCGGCAACCCTTTTAAAGTGGTTAAAAGTCCCATTAGGTTTCCAAATACACGACCAGTTTTACCACGGATTAACTCCGCCATATCTGGATTTTTCTTCTGAGGCATAATACTTGATCCAGTAGAGAAGGAATCGTCCAATTCGATAAAGTTAAACTCAGAGCTAGACCATAAAATAATTTCTTCTGCAAAACGTGATAAGTGAGTCATGAGCAAGGAAGAGTTACTTAAAAATTCAACGATAAAATCACGATCACTTACTGCATCCATACTATTAGCATAAACATTACTAAATCCAAGATAATCTGCTGAAAGCTTACGTTCTATCGGAAAGGTAGTTCCTGCAAGTGCACCGGAACCTAGCGGTGAAATATCAATGCGTTTCATAGAATCTAAAAAACGTTCTTTGTCTCTCTCAAGCATCCAAAAATAAGCCATTAAATGATGCGCAAAGGAAATTGGTTGGGCACGTTGTAAATGAGTATAACCTGGTGCAAGTGTTTCGATATGATCCTCTGCTTGATTCACGATTGTTTTTTGGAATACTTGGATCAACTCAATAATTTCTTCTACTCGGTTCTTTAAATACAAATGCATATCTGTTGCAATTTGGTCATTCCGGCTTCTCCCAGTGTGTAACTTTCCACCAACTGGTCCAATTAAATCTATTAACATCTTTTCTAAATTCAGATGTATATCTTCATTAGCAATAGAAAACTCAAGCTTATGTTCCACTGCAAGCTGCTTAAGTTGAACTAGGCCACTGAGAATTATGTCTACATCATCAGTAGATAAAATATTGCAATCGCCAAGCATTTGGACATGTGCAATACTACCATCTATATCTTCCATTACTAACTTTTGATCAAATTCGATAGAAGCTCCAAATTCGTCCACCCATTGCTCGGCGGATTTTTGGAAACGTCCACCCCATAACTTGGTCATACCTGCACCTTCTTTTCTCCCTTGTTTACCATTGCATGTACTTTTGTCGGTAGTCCCCATAACTCAATGAATCCAACAGCTGAAGTATGGTTAAATTCGTCTTCGGACGTATAGGTAGCAAGTTTTTCATTGTATAAGGAGTTTGGGGATTTACGTCCTTCTACAATCGCATGACCTTTGAATAGTTTTACTCGTACAGTTCCATTTACATATTGCTGTGTTTCCTTTAAAAATGCCTCAAGTGCTGTTTTTAATGGCGAAAACCAAAGCCCCTCATAAATAAGCTCTGTTAATTTCTTTTCCATTACCGGTTTAAAGTGAGCGAGTTCCTTTACTAAAGTGATATCTTCAAGTTCTTTATGAGCGAGCAGTAAGGTGTGTGCCCCAGGTATTTCATATACTTCACGGGACTTTATACCAACTAAACGGTTTTCTACGTGATCAATACGTCCAACGCCATGCTTCCCAGCTACATCGTTTAATTTTAGAATAAGCTCATGTAATGGATAATTAACTCCATCAAGTGATACTGGAACTCCTTTTAAAAATTCGATTTCAATAATGTCTGCAGTGTCGGGTGCATTTTCCAATGAAACTGTTAAATCATAAGCATCTTCAGGTGGTGCTGCCCAAGGATCCTCTAAAATACCACATTCATTTGCACGTCCCCAAAGGTTTTGGTCAATAGAAAATGGACTATCTAAGTTAATTGGTATCGGAATATTCTTCTCTTTTGCATAAGCGATTTCTTCTTCACGACTCCAGCTCCACTCACGTACCGGAGCAATTACCTCTAAATCTGGATTTAATGCATTAATAGAAACTTCAAAACGTACTTGATCGTTACCTTTACCAGTACAACCATGAGCTACTGCAGTGGCACCTGTTTTTTCAGCAATTTCCACTAGTTTTTTAGAAATCAGTGGACGTGACAGAGCAGATACTAACGGATATTTATTTTCGTACCACGTGTGAGCCTGCATAGAGATCAATGCATATTCATTTGCAAATTCTTCCCTTGCATCAATCATATAGCTTTCAATTGCTCCAACTTCTAATGCTTTGTTTTTCACAAACTCCAAATCCTTGCCTTCTCCTACGTCTAAACAAACAGCTACAACATCATAGCCCTCATCCTTTAGCCAAGTAATTGCAACTGAAGTATCTAATCCACCTGAATATGCTAAAACAACTTTTTTGCTCATATTAAATTCCTCCAATGTATTTATATACGGTTATTTCGTATTAATATACATAATGTAACATTAAGATTGTATAAATACAACCAAAATTTATTAAATATGCATATTGAAACTTTTCATTTATAAAATCTGTGTTTCTATTAATGCGCATTATTTGAACGAATAGACAAAACAAGCGATAATAACAAAAAGGAGTGATTGATAGAAATGTCCAAACTATTTACACCGTATAATGTGAAAGGTTTAAGTTTAAAAAATAGAATTGTAATGGCTCCAATGTGCCAATACTCCGTAGAAGCTAAGGATGGGATCCCGAATGACTGGCATTTTGTTCACTATGTATCACGAGCGGTCGGTGGCACAGGCTTAATAATTGTGGAGATGACAGATGTAGAACCTGACGGGAGAATTACAGATTATGATTTAGGTTTATGGTCAGATGAGCAGATTCCTGCATATGCAAGAATCGTAACTGAAGTACATAAACACGATGCTAAAATTGGTATCCAAATTGCTCATGCTGGAAGAAAAGCTACAGATGCCGACCAGCCGATAAGCTCCTCCAATTTACCTGTAGAATCTGATGGCACATGGAAGGAACCAAGACCATTAACTATAGAAGAGATAAAAGAAATGGTAAATAAATATAAAGAAGCAGCTCGCCGAGCGGTAGATGCAGGCTTCGATACAATTGAACTCCATGGAGCTCATGGCTATTTAATACACCAATTCCACTCCCCTTCTATAAATAATCGTACTGATGAATATGGAGACAATTATGCTAAATTTGGTGTAGAAGTAATTAAAGCTGTGAAAAGTGTTATGCCTGAGGATATGCCACTATTGTTCCGAATCTCAGCAATAGAGTATATAGATGGTGGTTATGGTTTAGAGCACTCTCTTGAAATTGCAAAACAGTACAAGGAAGCTGGAGTAGACGTATTCCATGTTTCTAGCGGAGGGGAAGCTAACCCTGGAAAAGTAAAGCCTGCAAATACTCCTGGTTACCAAGTACCTTTTGCAAGAGCATATAAACAAGCACTAGATCTACCAGTAATTGCTGTAGGAATATTAGAAGATCCAATTTTAGCCGAAAAAACCATGGCTGAAGAGGATATAGAGCTGGTAGCTATTGGCCGAGGTATGTTAAAAGATCCATATTGGGCATTGCATACTCAAGAAATTTTAGATGGCAAAACTACCGTGCCAAAAGCTTATAAAAGAGGATTTTAAGATAAGGACAAGAGTCTTTTCTAGGGATCTTCTAAAAAAAGAGGATGGTCGTGACTTATGTCATTACCATCCTCTAGTTATTTTCGAGAACTCATTCGCTACTATAGAAATTGATATAAAAGCCTCGTTCATTATAGTAAGCACGCTTATTTTTCTGTTTGTTGAACATTTACACCTTGAGATACAACCTTGACACCATTAATTAATGAATCTAATGCTGGACAGTGAACTTCTACATATGAAGTGAATTCTTCGATTTTCTTTTTAGGCTCATCGGATATAATATTGACTTTATATCTGATCTCTAAAAAACCAGGTCGAATATCCGAAAGTCCAAGGAACCCATCTGTATCAATATCTCCTTCTAACTCAACAGTTAGATGATGGTATTGGACGCCAAGTTTCTTAGCTGACATTTGAGCGACTATTGTTTGACAAGCACCTAGTGAAGAAAGTAATAATTCTAATGGATTCATTCCTTCATCTGTTCCACCTAAACGAGTTGGTTAGTCGATTATCACTTTATGCCCTCTTGTTTTTACCTCAACTTGTAGCTTTTCAACCAAATCAGCTCTCGAACTCATTGTAGTAATTACCATTATTATCATCTCCAATTCTACAAATATTATATTACAAAACTATTAAAAAGAGTGATAATTGCATGTGTTTAGTGATAACCTAACGGATTTAGATTTGTATTCTTTGACTTTCAGCTATCCTTTTTAATTCATGGGAACGTTGTTTTAAAAAACTTGTCATATATCTTTTAAGAAACAAAACATCTGCTAGTTTCCCTAAAATTCCTAAAGGTGATCTATAGACAAATTCATCCCTGACTAACGTGCCAGTACCTTGTACTTTAAAATGATGAGTATGTGTAAAAGAATGGAAGGCACCACTTACCATGACATCCTTAAATGTATACGGCTTCTCCATTTCAATGATTTTGGCTGTTAGTTTTTGTCTAATACCAAAATGGGTGGCTTCCCAGGTAACACAATCTCCTTTATTTAATAAGCCATTAGTTTTGCCATCAACAGCCTTTTCCTTTGTTTGTCCGGTTGTTTTTGTATGAATGGTCACATCCCTCGAAAGATCAAAGCAAAGGTCTATTGGAGCATCTATAAAAATTTCACATATGATAGTTGGCATCTGTTATCTCCCTTCTACTTGAAAAATTCACCTTTTAAAATAGTAGAATTCTTTCATATTTCTACTATAAACCATTAAAGTATTCACGAAATGTCTTCTAATAAGAAATTGACGAAAGAAGTAGATTTATATCCGTTTAGAATTTTTTATGATCGTTCCAAGAGGTTTTATAACCGGATAGAGAAATTTATGACCGTTTCACTCTTTATACGAAAAGACTATATACTCTCGGCTGCTGAGTACTGTCTATCTTCTAAACTATCGTATAACAAGAGATATATTAAGATGATTTATATTCATGTCTAAGTCCCTTTTCCAGCAATTTCTTAAGGTCCTTCTCCTAAGAAAAGTATATATTTATGGATAATTAAGCTATGAATTTTGCCTTTTTTCATACACTATACTCTTATTTACATAAAGCTAAAAACTATAAATGAATTTGCTAAACCTTAGTATTATCACTTGCAATTCAATTAAACACATAATATACTAAACCATAACGTTACGGTTAGGAGTGATACAGTTGGGAAAGAGAAACTAAGAATTGGCGAATTAGCTGAGAAAAGTGGCATCACTAAACGTACCATTGATTATTATACTACTCTTGGTCTATTAGAAGCTGAACGTTCTAGTTCCAATTATCGTTACTATCCTTATGATGCGATTGAAAAACTAAGACTAATTGAAGAGAAAAAGTCAGATGGTATGTCACTAGAGCAAATCAAAAGAGAGCTTGCAAGAGATGTTGTTGAGGAAATAGACATTCAAGAAATACGATTACAGATGAAATATTTGGAAAAAGAAGTTTCTCATTTATTGGAACAAATAAATGACAAAGAAGATAACACTAAACATTCTATTAAACAGAAAGTTTCAACAGAAAGTGTTGCGCTTATGCAATCCTTATTACTATTGATCACTTAGGAGGTGAAGTCTTACTTTCGAGTAAGACAACTTATTGACCGCATTGAATTTAACGATATTTGTCATATTAATAGCTTTAACAGCATTCTTCGTTGCTACGGAGTTTGCCATTGTAAAGGTACGACAATCAAGAATAGATCAATTACTTGCTGAAGGACGGAAAGGTTCTAAAGCTGCAAAACAAGTTACTACTCATTTGGATGAATACTTATCGGCCTGCCAGCTTGGTATTACTGTAACAGCTTTAGGTATCGGGATGGTTGGTGAGTCAACTTTCGAGTTTATCCTTCATCCATTATTTGAAGCGATAGGAATCGGCACTGACAATATTCATTATTTCACCATAGGGGCTGCCTTTGTAATAGCTACCTTTTTACACGTAGTAGTTGGTGAACTGGCTCCTAAAACAATAGCAATTCAAAAAGCTGAAGCAGTAACTCTTGTATTCGCTAAACCAATAATGATTTTTTATAAGATACTTTATCCCTTCATTTGGTTCTTAAATGGTTCTGCTCGTTTGCTAGTTGGCCTTTTTGGTATGAAACCAGCATCAGAGCACGAGCTATCTCATACAGAGGAAGAGCTTCGCCTGCTTCTTGCAGAAAGCTATAAGAGTGGAGAGATAAACCAAAATGAATTGAAATATGTAAATAACGTTTTTGAATTTGATGATCGAATCGCACGAGAGATTATGGTACCGAGAACTCAAATAATTGGATTTGAGATAAACGCAACGTTTCATGAGGTCTTAACTACCATCTCTGAAGAGCGGTATACGCGTTATCCTGTATATGAAGAAGATCGAGATAACATAATTGGATTTATCAACATTAAGGACTTCCTAACACAAGGTATTAACAATCGTATAACAGTAGAGAACTTTACTATAAAGCATTTTGTAAATCCCGTGATTAATACTATTGAAACAACCCCAATCAACAGCTTACTGTTAAAAATGCAAAAAGAACGTATTCACATGGCTATATTATTGGATGAATACGGTGGTACTTCTGGACTTGTAACTGTTGAAGATATCCTGGAGGAAATAGTAGGAGAAATTCGAGATGAGTTTGATGACGATGAAGTACCAGATGTTCGCAAAGTAAAAGAAGACCATTATATAATCCATACAAACGTTTTACTTGATGATGTTGCAAAATTATTGAGAATTGACCTGTATAATCCTGACGTAGATACAATCGGTGGATGGTATTATACACAGGATATAGATTTAAATTTGGATAATCAAATTGAGCATGATGGTTTTATGTTCTCTATCCATGACAAGCAAGACAATCATATTCAATTTATTGAAGTACAAAAATTGAGAGCTTAACAATATAAAAAAGAACCCATTTTGATGATTGCTATCAAAATGGGTTCTTTTCGCTTATACCTCACTTTTTATCATTTTTTAAAACTTGGCTTGTTAAGCTGTACATCAATAAGTTAATTTGAACTAACTATGATACCAATATAAAGATAAGTCATTCATTGTCGAAGCGTGCCCCTGTTGTCTTAACATCGTTGTTATGTTACCTCGATGATAAGTTCCATGATTAGCAACATGAAATAAAATTTCTGAGTAAGCCGTTTCTCTAGCACCTGACCAAGGATTATTTAGATTAATTTTTTGTTCTAAATCCTTTTGGCTATCCAACCATTCCTCATAGTCTGAAGCCAGTTCTTCCAATGACTTAACAAATTCATCTTCAGAATATAAATTGGTCTTTTCTAAGAAAGCTATTGAAGCTTCCAATGCTTCTTGCATATCCATTCCTTTAAGTACTTTTAACCACATAACATCTACCACATAAATATGACTAAACGTTTGTGCAATAGTTGGATAAGAACTACTAACTTCTTCATTCAAAACATTCCTTGGTAATTCCTTTAGTCTTTCTAGTAACACCTTATTAGCCCAAACATGATACTCATACATTTTTTCCGTGATTCATTTAACATCTACTCCTTCTTTTCTTGGTTTTAATAGTTGATACACTTGTATTATAAAAAAAGATATATGACAGCAGTTTGTCATACATCTTTATAAACTTTAATTATTTTTTTTGCCTCTTCTATTAAAATTGATTGTAGTTCTAAAGGTTTGATAATTTTAGCCCCACTACCGAAGCTTAAAAGAATAGATTTAAGCCAGCCAGCTTGTAGAGGCCTATAAACAGAAATTGTAAATGTCATACTTCCATCACTGTTAAGTTCTTTTGGATAATTTTGGAATTGGTCTAACACTTCTGCTAAGGAATTAGGTTTCACCCAAATTATTACTTCCTCAAAACCTTCTAAACTATCGTCTAAATGAGATGAATCACCTATTATTTCGTGATTCTTTATAAATTTTTCTTGTGTCAAATTTATATTTATCATACGGGATATTCGAAATTCTCTATAATTCTTACGTTCTCTGCAATAACCATATAAATACCAGTTACGAAACTTATAATGGAGGCGAAGAGGTTCTATTTTCCGTGATGTAAATTCACTCTTATTATTTACATAATCAAAGCGGATGACTCTTCTTATATGTATAGCTTTTCGAAGATCCATTAATGAATTTGGTTCAGTTCTATTGTTTTCTAAGTCAATCATTAAAACATTGTCACCATTTACATCCAGCGATTTTAATCTTTCTATCGTATGTTCAACTTTCTTATCTTCAAAAATACTCGATAAACTATTTAATACTGTTATTAAATTTAGTATGTCAAAGGAACCCATTAAACTTTTATCAAATTTATAGCCTTGTATTATTCCGAAGCCACCGTTAGTACCTTGGTATGAAACGACTGGTATTCCTGCTGCACAAATAGTTTCGATGTCTCTATAAATTGTCCGGGATGATACTTGAAATTCATCAGCTAAACTAGAAGCTGACAAAATTTCATTATTTAGGAGCTTGAATATGATGGATATCAATCGTTCTATTTTCAATTCTCATTTCCTTCCTTCAATAATTAATTAAGCGACCATTGTCATTCCACTGACCGTACATTTTGTTTTCTCTCGTATTTTCAATAAACTTATCCAACCTTTTATTAAAGATAACAGGTTCATTTTTATAACTTTGAATTGTATCAATTCTAATTCTCCTGTATAGTTCAGGAAAATTAACGAAGTTCTGATATAATTGCTCCTCTTTTTTCAGACAAGTTTCGATTTCTATATTTATAGTAAAGGATTCAGGCTGCATATCAGGGAGAATTCTCAGTCCTTCTTCTTTCATCAAACCTAATTTTTCGAGTCTCCTTACTCTTTCTTTATTCAATTCTGTCCAGTTACTTTTTTCCTTTCTTTTGGAAAGCCTTTGAGCTAGTTCAGTATCTGATATTTTCTTCTTTGTACCATCAATCCAACCGAAACATAATGCCTCTTCAACTGCATCTAAATACAGGATGTCGCCTGATTGTTCAGTCATACTTACTAATACCCAACAAAATGTTTCTTTATTTGAATTTAGCTCAAGCCAATCTCTTAATCCCTGCCTTGTACTAACTCTTATCAAATTATTTATTTCCATTTCAACCTGTCCTTTCTAAAAGAATATTTGTTACTAGTATAGCTTTTTATTTTATTTATTTGAAATGTCTGTGAAATTAATACTGAAAAGCTTACTATATTCATTTATTTCTTATTGATTAAAACCTTGACTTAAAAGAATCAAATTTTTATGATGAATAAGAAGCCATACAAAAAGGGAGAAAGAATATGAGCTCACTTAAAAACATTTCGGATTATATCTTTAATAATAAGGAATTGTTGGCTAACGAAATAGTTAATGGTGTAGTCCATTCTATAGATATGGAAATTCCGCCTTGGGAGCAAGAGCAAGCGATAAATATGTATATAGAATTTGTAAGCTTTATTGGGGAGTATGTCATAAGCGGAGAAGAAAAAATTCCTGATTCTTTGTTGGAATGGAGTAAGAAGAATGCGGCAATGGTCTCTCTAGATGGTAATTTATCGATTTTAGTAGTTAGATATCTCCCTACCCGCAATGTTATAACTGAGATACTTACTAATTTAGCTGTTCAGTTCAATCTTAGCTTGCACGAATTAAGTAAAATGATAATTCAAGTTAATAGAATGTTAGATATTAGCCTTAACGAAACTGTTGCAAATTATGAATTTCTTGCAAGCGAATATCAGAAGACTTCTCAAATGGAAATAGCTAAAGTAGCTACACCAATTGTTCCAGTAAAAGATGGAATAATTGTTTTACCATTAGTAGGACACATCGATACTTTTCGAATCCAATATTTGATAGAAAATTCTACTACTAAAATAGCAAATATGGATGTAAATTACGTAATAGTTGATTTTTCTGGCGTCTATAAAATAGACAAAGAAAATATTCGCATTATAAATGAAATGGTTCAAATGATTCGTTTAATGGGCATTAATGTAATTGCCACTGGAGTAAGTCCTGATCTAGCTAAAATGGCTATCATAGAAGGGATAGAAATATCTTCTATAGTATATCCAAATTTAAAAATTGCTTTAGAGAGCATACATTGATCTCTTATGTATTAATCGAAAATCAGTACAAAATAACGCTTAAGCAACCACAGCTCAATATTTTCAAAGCTTGAAAGGCCATTTCTCAAAGATATGGCCACTGACTGTAGACAAACCAGAGAAATTTGAAATTGTCTATAGTCTTTTTTTTTACAATACATAGTGAGAAATCGTCGATTTCCATTTCAGGCGCTGCGCTTTCCACGGGCACGGCATCACCCTCCTCCCTCGCTGCGCTCAGTCCGAGCGCTTCAGGCCAACAGGATGTTGGTAACAAAGTCGAATTTCCACACGATGTGGCGTATTTAACCTTTGATCAATCGGAAGGAAGCAGTGCAATCGTTAAAGAAATGGATTTATCAAGATAAGCCTGAAATAATAGAAACTGATATGGGCTACTCAAAATTAATATCGATGATTGGAAATTCCACTATCACACTTATTTTTATTGGATTATTTATCAATCAGATGTAGATAGGGTTTCTAAACAATCGCTTTCCAATAATCCCAGCCTTTTTTATAAATCGGCCAGTCCTCTGGATGATGCTTGAGGCAAGTAGCCAATCTAAAATATAAACCAATTGCAACCTCTTTATACAGGTTATTAGCCAAATATTCATCTTTTATATTCATCAAGGAAAAGGCATAGTCGATTGTTTCCTTAGATAGGTCATCAGCGGATGAACAAAAGGCGTAAACCAGGTCATACATTGGATGACCTATGACTGGTGAAGCATCAATAACACCTTTAAGTTCTTTACCATTAAATATAAAATTATGTACTCCACAATCTCCATGTAAAAGGAATGGCTTTAAATTCAGATTACTTTGATTTTGGATTAAATCTTGTACGAGCTTGAAGTCATCTTCACCTAAATAATCTGCTAACAAGATTGATGATTCTTCAACTCTTGTTTCCATGAAATCAAACCAGGAGGAAGAAAGATCATCAGCCCATCCCCAACCATTATATTTTTTTGTTATTTTATAATGATTGATGAGCCCCTCAACAAGTAATTTAAGCATTTGCTTTTTATCTATTACTCCGAGATTAGTCTCTCCTTCTATGAAACTATAAACTAAATACTTATGTGTTTTTTCCACATACATAATATTCGGTACAAGGTCAATTTCTTCATATATTTTCAAAAACTCACCTTCTGCATCTATTAAGGCAGGGACATTACTTTTTACTACTATTTTTTCTCCCACTGTGTTTTGTATAAGGTATAATTCACTTACGGTTCCACCTTGCAAATGAGAAACTTGCCATTTTACATCTGCTGGCAATATCCCCTTACTAATAAGCTCATCTAGAATTACATCTATGTTCATTTTCTTATCCTTTCACTTGCTACTATAATCTAAGATTCTAAAAATGCGAGGACTTGATTTACGTACTTATCTGTTTCCTCTATTTCAGGAAAATGTGCACTTTCATTAAACAAAACCCACTTACTCTTTTGTAAATTATTATGTATGAGATTTGAAATGCCTAAACCGCTATTACGGTCATGGACTCCTGTAATGATAAGGATTTCATTGGTAATTTGAGATAATCTTTCATACAATGGAATTTCGCGAGGATTTCTTTGTAACGCTGCCATCATATGACCCGAATTTTTTAAGCCACTTTCAATCATTTGCTTTCGGTAAATATTTGCGTTTTTTATATTATTGAACATAAATTTGTCTAAAGTGTATTCATTAACAATTTCCCAAATCTTTTTGTGTTTTGTGTGAATGGAGGATGTTTCGGCTAAAACTTGTTCTATCTCGTATAAAAGTCTTGGCTCCGCCACAGAGACAAATCCTGCGATTTGAAGCAAATACTGTGTTTCTAATGAAATAAGGCTTGGACATGAGGTTATTACTTTGTGTATTATTTCAGGTAAGCTAGCAACTATCTCGAGAGCTAACTCTCCTCCAAACGAATAGCCAAGTAAGTCAACTTTTTGAAATCCAGACCACTCTAGTATCTTAGTAAAATCTTCGATTAAGAGCTCATATGAATAATCACTTTGTGATAGAGGTTTTTCACTCCTTCCACAGCCTCGTTGCTCATAATAAATAACCGTTCTGTGATCAGATAATTTTGCTCCTGCAATATGCTCAAATACGTAATGATTACCTCCTGGTCCTCCATGAATAGCTACTAGGGGTATCGTATTATGTTCTATTCCCTCGACTTTAATCCAGTGAAAAATGTCGTTGATCTTAATTTTGTACTCTCCATTGGCTATTAAATTCATCGCTTCAACCTCATTAAAGTACTCCCGTTCACATCAGTTGAGAACCCAAATTGCTCATAATAAGAAACTAATCGTTCAGGACAATAAAGCTCAATTCTTTCCACACTTTGAATAAGGGAATTTTCCAGAAGACTATTCATTAATGTAAAACCTAGTCCTCGATTTCTATCGCTCCCTTTTACTATTACATCAAAAATAAAGGCTCTGTACATACCGTCTGTAATAGCTCTTGCAAACCCTACTAGCTCATCGGTCTCACTATCAACCAAACCTATAGCTACATGACTTAAATCTAACATTTTTAGTATATCGTCATTTGTTCGATTTTTTGTCCACCATTGATTTTGAAACAAAAGAAATAAGTCATTTAAATGTTTTTCTGTGAATATAGTTACAATTTTTAAGACCATCTAAACCCCTCCAAGAATTATGTATATCAAAACAATAACATAGTTAATGGAATATAATTGTAAGTTCCGTAAAATAATACAAAAAACCAATAGAAATAAATTTGAAAAGAAGAGATAGTTTCTTTTCTATATGGAGTACTAACAATCATTGTGTTTGTGTAATTTCTTATTAAACATAGAATAGATCTAGCCATGTTTACTTGCCTGTATTATCAAGAAATGCGGTGCTTTTTTCAGTTTTTGATAACCACTTGAATCCCTTTTCTTAAATTCTTCTGTAGGCTGTGGCTCTATTATTTTTTCTAATTTAAAATATTGTAAGGTTTCATTCAGTATTGTTTGCATAGGCCTTCTGTAAAAAGGGACCTCAATGATTTTACCATCACTGGTCCACTCATCAACAATTAGTTCGTGAGAAAAATAGTTCCCTTCTTTTGATAATCTCACGTCCATAGATGGATGATGAACAGAAAATAGCAATTTTCCACCTGGTTTTAAGATTCTATTAAATTCTTTGAATGTAGACTTCCAATCTTTTAAATAATGAAGGACTAGAGAGGAAATAATTAAGTCATAGCTGCTATTCATAAATGGAAGTTCCTCTGCTAGGTCTAAACAAACAACGGTAGCTTTTTCACCAACTCTTCTTTTAGTAGCGTCAACCATATTTTGACTAATATCAGTAGCTGTAACTATTGCTCCATGTCTAATAAGTTCACAGGTGTACCAACCAGCTGCGCAACCCGCATCTAACACGTTTAAGTTACTTACCGACCTTGGTAATTCCTTAATCATGGCAGGTCTTTCATACTCTGTGTTATAAAAGCTTCTTTGATCCACATGATGCTCATAGTCATTGGCAAGTTCATCATATGCTTTTATTACACTTCTATTCAAAATGATTGCTCCTTTTTAGATTGACGTATACTGCACTATCCATTCTTCTAAAACAGCATTGTTCAGTGGAGATTGCACTTGTTCTTCAAATACTTCTGGATCTAAAAGCACCTCCAAATCTCCCAGAACTCTCTCCACATTTTCTCTCTTTACAAAAAATGATTCTGTAGGAAATCGAAGCTCTATCTGTTCTAGATTTTTAATAAGAACAAAAGCAGCGGTTGTATTATAGATGATGGATTTTTGGATATGCTGTTGAGGTAAACCCTCTAAATCCTTGTAATTGACAATTAATAAGTGAATTTTGGAATCCTGCTCATATCCATTCAAATAATTTTGTAAAGGGAGCGATTGAAATAGTTGTGCGTTGTTTGTTAAATTCCCCATATACCTGTTCTCATAAGCTAGAACTTTGCTAAAATCATGCGTTTCAGGATTAAGCTGTTGTATCGTTTCTTCTTCCATTGCCTTTTCTTCTGCTGGTATATAAAAGAGGTTCATCCAACCAAACAGTATAATTCCGATAATGAATAGCACAATGATTATCTTATTCTTCATAAGTTCTCTGCTTTCCTCCTAAGATTAGCATTTGTCTAAGTCTGTTCATTAATAGGGGTATGATTATTGAAACAAGCGGAGCCAAGTAGCTAGTAACTATTTGTCCAAATTGATATGGTCCATCAAAAGATATAGTGCGTCCAAACCATATGTCACTACCAAAATAAACGGCAGTAATCATTCCCCATTGACCTACGATAAATAACGTCCATATAATCCAAATCACTGTTTGCCATTTCTTTAAAAGCCCGAGGTTAATATTTTTTAAATCATTTGTTAAAAAACCTCCACTAAACTTTAACACGATATAAAAAATGCCAATTATTATTATCAGTATAAACAGAAGCCAGCTAGTAGCCCTTAAGGAACTATAAATATTTAAAGGAATGGAAACTATCCACGCGACCAACAAATAAAGAAGCAACCATTGAGTTATCTCAACCATAACTTTATTTAACTGAATGGTTTGCACCCCTTCTATTACCCCATCCAGTTTATCCATTTTTTCAGTACTGACCTTAAATGCTTGTTCGGCGGAAAATCCTTTATTAATAACTAAGTCTTCCATTTCCGCCTCTAGATTTCCTATTACTTCTTCTTTTAAATCTAATGTTTCTTCGTTTTTGGGGTACCCAGCAAACATCTTATTGACATATTTCCGAACTTCACTCACTCTGTTCGCTCCCTTCTAATACTAATTGATCTATGAGCAATTTCGCTCTATTCCATGCCATTACATTTTCTTGATATACAGATAAACCTTCCTTCGTGATAGTGTAATATTTTCTTCTTCCTCCTTGAGACTGATCTCCCCAATAGGCATTAATAAATCCTAACTTTTCTAATCTTTTTAGACTGCTATATAAACTTGGCTCCTTCAAAATATAAACCCCATTACTATCGTTGGAAATAGCCTTCACAATTTCATACCCATAATTATCTCCACGCTTTAAAATTTTTAAGATAATTGTATCGATATGGCCTCTTATTAAATCGGCACTTACCTCATTTTCCGACAAGCTTATCACCTCCTTTATAATGTAAGACATATTACTATGTGTGTCAATGTACTATACAAGAAGTAAAAAAAATATAATACAATATATTCCTGTTTTAAGAATATACGTTAGAATTTCTGAATTTTTATAAATTTCATTTAAAAATAATGTTTAAAATGTATATAATTCAGGAATAATAGATTAGAAACTTTTAACCCAATTAAAAGGAGCTACTTCGAATGAATCTCATATATTTAGAACTAGTTAAGCTAGTAGACGATTACTATAGGTGTGAAAATGATACTTTAAAAAAAGAAATCCTTCATGATATTCAATTACTAACCAGGGCAGTATGTCTGACTGAATAAATAATAAAACCTCCTACTACTAGCATACTATTTCATTTCTATTCGAGTAGTGTTTAACAAAAGAAAAACAGACCCCTAAGAGAATGGAGTCTGCTAATATCATTTTTAATCGGTAAGTAAAACTTAGTTTTATTCATTACATTCTATTAATTAATTTTCAACTTTTTATATATTTTTTAAAGCTTCCGTAATAGAAACTTTACCATTTACGACATTAAAGCTTTTTTGATAAGTACTTGGTTCCTCTAATGACGCTATTAAAACATCCGCCACGTCTTCACGTGTTATCGTACTTGGTTTTGCCTCAATTCCAGCCGTAATTTTACCTTGAGCCTTTTCATTTATTAAACCACCAGGTCGAACAATTGTGTAGTTTAGGCTACTTTGCTCTAGCATTCTATCTGCATAATGCTTCGCCACATAGTATGGACGCATTTCGGCATTCCAGTTTTCTCGTTTGTCAGCATCATAAGCGCTCACTAGAATATATCTTTCCACACCTGCGGCTTCTGCTGCCTCCATTGTTTTCACTGCTCCATCTAAATCAATTAACAAGGTTTTATCCGGACCTGTATGTCCACCTGAACCAGCAGTGAAAATGATAGCTTCGGCTCCTGTAAATGCTTCTGTCAGCGAATCAACCTTACCCTCCAAATCAAGTAATACAGCTTTTATTCCTTGATTATTAAAGTCTTTAACCTGTTCCTGTTTGCGAACAACAGCAGTTACAGTATGCTGATCATCAATTTGTAATTTTTCTACTATCTGTTTACCAATTTGTCCATTTGCTCCTACAACTATTACTTTCATTGAAACTCACTCCTTTTGATGGATGAAATAAAGAACCCCTCCATTTAGCGAAGGGGTTTGAAATTATTAGTAAGGTTTAGATTCTCGGCCAACATCCTCTGCTTTATCTGCTGCAGCATTGGCTCCAGGAGAGCTTTGTTGCTCTTCTTGTTTTTTCATTTCTTCCATTTCTTTCATTTCTTTCATCTTACGTTGAATACCTTCTTTTACACGTCGACCGTAGTCTTCATCTGCCTGTGTAAAATGATAAATCATAGCCTCTTGGATACGAGGATCACAAATAGAAAGTGCTGCAGATAAGTTTTTGATCAATTCTTCGCGTTCCCAATCCTCAAAACTACGGTATGTCTCACCTGCTTGACCGTAGTTGTTCTCACGATCTATTGGTGCACTTGTTGCTTTTGCATTATATTGAGGTTCGTGTTTTATATGTTCTGTTTTTTCTGCTTCTTGTAATCCACCAATCATAGATGGCTCATAATTGACATGTGGATTGCCTCCAGCTTCATCAGGTCTATGCACATCCATTTGTCCACGATGCTGATTTGTTCTAACTGGAACTTTAGGTGCATTTACGGGTAATTTCAAATAGTTAGCTCCTACACGATAGCGTTGTGTATCGGAGTAGGAGAAAGTACGTCCTTGAAGCATCTTATCGTCTGAAAAATCCAATCCATCAACTAATACCCCAGTACCAAAAGCAGCTTGTTCAATTTCTGCATGGTAATCAATCGGATTGCGGTTTAAGACCATTTTACCGACTGGTAGGAATGGAAACTGATCTGGTGGCCATAATTTGGTGTCATCTAGCGGGTCAAAATCAAGCTCTGGATGTTCATCATCACTCATGATTTGAACAAATAGTTCCCATTCTGGATATTCTCCTCGCTCAATTGACTCATACAAGTCTTGTGTAGCATGTCCCACATTTTTTGCTTGAATAGCATCCGCTTCTTCTTGTGTTAGATTGCGAATACCCTGTTTAGGCTCCCAGTGGTATTTAACTAGTACTGCTTCGCCCTTTTCGTTAACCCATTTATAGGTGTTAACTCCAGATCCCTGCATATGGCGATATGTAGCTGGAATTCCCCATGGCGAGAATAAGAAAGTTATCATATGTGTCGCTTCAGGTGATCGAGAAACAAAATCAAACATACGCTGAGGACTCGGAATATTTGAAGCAGGATCTGCTTTAAAAGCATGTATCATATCAGGAAACTTCATCGCATCGCGAATAAAGAAAATTTTCAAGTTATTCCCGACTAAATCCCAGTTGCCGTCTTCTGTGTACATTTTTACGGCAAATCCGCGAGGATCACGTGCTGTCTCAGGAGAATCCTTTGAACCCGCTACCGTTGAAAAACGAACCATTAATGGTGTCTGTTTTCCAGCACCAGAGAATACTTTTGCTCGAGTGTATTTTTCTACTGGTTCATCTCCCACTTTTCCATACGTTTCAAAATAGCCAAAAGCTCCTGCTCCTCGAGCATGGACTACTCGTTCAGGTACTTCTTCACGGTCAAAGTGCGAAATCTTTTCGATAAAATGATAATTTTCAAGTGTAGCTGGACCGCGATTACCTATAGTACGTATATTTTGGTTATCCGTTACAGGATGTCCTTGGCGAGTTGTTAGAGTCTCTCTTTTCTGCTCACTTTCTTTTGAACCATTTCTCATTTCTTTTTCTTCTGTCATGATGAAGCCCTCCCTTAGAAATAGTGCATTCTTCATTTTTATTTCCCGATTTTATTAATCTTTAAACTTAACAAATCGCTAATTATGAAAAAATAGTCTGTAAAAAAGAGACCATGATAGTCTTTTTTATTATTGCATATTAAATTTTTCTTTATATGACGGGCTCAGTTCACTCCAAACATCGAATTTGTTACCGTCCGGATCCTCAAACACAAAATTTCTACCTGCATGTCCTCTATTTTCTACTTGTCCTACTTGGACTAGGTTTTCATTTAACTCATTATGTAAAGATATAAGATTATCTAAACCATCAACTTCAAATGTTAACGCAAAACAATCTTGACCATTGTTGTCTATAAAGTTTAAAGTTTCACCCGCTTTGCTCTTAATCAAAAAGATGCTGTGATTTGCTAAATTTAGAATGGCTTTATCCTCATCTTGATAATTTTTTCTAGCTCCAAGTTTCTCCGTGTACCACTCGCTTGAAAGTGCAACATTAGAAACTGGTATATACGTAGTTCCCACTCTTACTAATTTTTCACTCAAAATTATTTCCTCCTTTATTTTATTTTACTATTAATAGATATTATTAATCTATTTTTTCAGAATACTCTTTCTGTTATTTTTTCGCAATTTTTTCAATATAGCCTTGAAGTCACATACTATCATAATTTTCCCTATCCACAAAAATACCACCTAAGCTCTAGTCTCAGGTGGTTATACGTCATACTAAAATTTTAGGTTTTCTCTGTTCAAGCATCGGCTCCTCGCTATTTATTTCTTCTCCTGTTTCAATATCGATAAATGTACTAGTTTCGTTAAACCACTTATCTGGTGCTTGGTGTCCCCAGAATGTTTGACGTAGTGGATCATTTAAGTCCCATCGCTTTGGCTTCATATCAGGATCGCATGTCAAATAATCGCCGGTATACAATTCGATTCGGTGACCATCTGGGTCTCTTAAGTAAAGGAAGAAGGCGTTAGATAATCCATGTCGGCCTGGCCCACGCTCAATGCAATCCGCATAGCCCATACTAGCCAATACATCACAGCAGTCTAACACGCTGAGACGATCTGATAGGGTATAGGCGAAATGATGAAGTTTTGGTCCTGGTCCGCTCATAAATGCCTGATCATGGACGGTGGGCTTTCGGAAGAGCCATGCAGCCCATAAGTCCCCTTCTTCAGTTTCTGTATACTCTGAGCAAGAAAACCCTAGACTGTTTACATAAAAGTCATAGGCTTTTTGCACGTTCGGTACAGCACAATTAACATGATCAATTCGCTGAATTTTTGCTCCCCGGTAATGATCGTATTTTTGAAGCATTCGTTCGACAATAGGCATTTCAGCAAAAAATTCTAAAGGTATACCTGAAATGTCATGAACTCTTAGCGTTCTACCAATTGCATGCTGTTCACCTTTAGGAATCCATTTTGTTTTAAGTCCCTGAGCAAGAAACAACTTTTCTAAAAAATTAAGGTCCTCTTCTTTCATCACCTTGTAGCTCAGCACTTCTACAACAGACTTTTCCGATTTTTTAAGTGCTAGGCTATGATGGCAATGCTCTTCTAACCCTCTTAAATAAACATGATTTTCATCTCGCTCTGTTTCTATCATTCCTAAGCCATCTACATAGAATTTGCGAGAGAGCTCTAAATCCTTAACATGGAGAACGGTTCGAGCTATACGTATGATGGAAAAATCCAACAGGTTCCTCCTCCTCTCTATAACTTTCCAAATTGCTGTATATGATGGTCGGCAATTGAAACGTGAATAATTTTGTGCTCAGTATAAAAATCAAAGCTGTAATGTCCACCTTCTCGACCAATACCAGAATATTTAGTGCCACCAAATGGTGTTCTTAAATCTCTAACATTCTGAGCATTCACCCAAAGCATGCCTGCATCAATTTTATGAGCGACGCGATGTCCACGTTTAATGTCGTTTGTCCATACATAACCTGCTAATCCGTAATCCGTATTATTGGCTAATGATATGACCTCTTCCTCGTCCTTGAAAGACATTACGATCAGCACTGGTCCAAAGATCTCGTCTTTTGCAACTTGCATGTCATTATGAGCATTCAAGATAAGGGTTGGAGGCACGAAATTACCTTTGGAAAATTCAGTTGGAATCTTACCTGAAATTATTTCGGTACCTTCCTCCTTTGCTATGTCTATATAGCCCTTTACTTTATTAAAGTGTCCTTGATCAATAAGCGGACCAACTTCCGTCTGATCATCTAACGGATCACCAACTTTTATATTAGACACTCTCACCTTTAATGCATTTATAAATTTATCTTTTATACTTTCTTGAACAAATAGGCGTGAGTTTGCTGTACAACGCTCACCATTAAAGGAGAAGATTCCCCATACACAGGCATCTAGTGCACGTTCAAAATCAGCATCCTCAAAAACGATAATAGGAGATTTCCCGCCTAGCTCCATAGAACAACTCTTTAATGTGTCGGCACTATTTTTTATAATAGTAGAGCCAGTGGTAGTTTCTCCTGTAAAAGAAATAAGCTGTACATCTGGATGCTTTACCAATGCATCACCAGCTATTTCTCCTCGACCGTGAACTACATTAAAGACTCCTTTAGGTAGGTCTGCTTTATGAATAATTTCTGCTAATATATTAGCTGTAAGAGGAGAAAGTTCAGCTGGCTTTAGCACTACAGTGTTTCCAGTAGCAAGAGCCGGTGCAATCTTCCACGTTTCTAGCATGAATGGAGCATTCCATGGCGTTATTAATCCTGCAACTCCAACAGGTGCGTGAATCGTATAATTGACAAATTCATCGTCCACCTGATAGACATCTCCTACTAATCTGCTCTCTACCATTCTTGCATAAAATCGAAAATTTTCTGAAGCACGGCTAACCATTTTCCTCGTTTGGCTAATAGGCAAACCAGTGTCTAAAGCTTCTAAGTAAGCAATCCTTTCTACTTCCTCATCAATGAGATCTGCAATGCGGTATATATATGATAGTCTTTTGCTTAACTTCATCGTTTTCCAGGGTCCGTGTTCAAAGGCATCTCTAGCTGCAGAAACTGCTTTATCAATGTCTGTCTTCTGGCCCTCTGATACTAAATTGATTTGCTCATTAGTAAATGGATTAATGTTAGCAAAGGTGGCCCCTCCAGCTGCAGAAATAAATGCTCCATTTATATAAAGATAGATGCTTTGTTGTGTTTCATGCTTTAATGAGGTTAACTCATGAGATGACACCATTTTAATCACCTACTTTTTTTTATAGTTGTGAAGCGGTTTCCTTTGGTAGAATATCTAAGCTTATCAATGTTTGTCGCACCTCATCTGTAACTGCCTGCGAGGGTGGTCCTAATGGCAATCTAAGCTTAGGATTAATTTTTCCCATCATACCAAGCGCTACCTTAGCTGGAGCAGGATTTGTATCTCTAAACAAAGCATCATTTAAAGGCATTAATTCGAAATGAAGGTCCTGGGATCTTTCTACGTCGCCAGCAACCCAAGCATTGTAAAGCTCTGCAACTTTAGCAGGCTCTACATTAGCTGTTGCACTTATAAATCCTGCACCACCAATAGCAAGCATTGGATAACAGAGTAGCTCTATACCTGAATAAAGAAGGAAATCTCTTCCACAGTTAAGGAGTACACGGTTTACATGCTCAAAGTCCTTATTCGCCTCTTTTACCCCTACAATATTAGGACAATCCTCTACTAGCTTCTTCATCGTAGTGACTTCCATATTAACTGCAGACCTTCCAGGAATGTTATAAATAATAATTGGGATTTTCACAGATTCTGCTACTATTTTGAAATGGGTATATAATGCATCTTGGTTGGGCTTATTGTAGTAAGGAACGATAACCATTGCTGCATCAGCACCCAGCTCCTCGGCGTATTTAGTAAGCTCCATCGTTTCATCATGATTAGTTGACCCAGTACCAGGAGCAAAAAATACACGTCCAGCAATTGTTTCACTGGCTATCTTCATCACTCTTTTGCGTTCTTCTATAGTTAATGAACTCGGCTCACCACTCGTACCAGTTACGGATATCCCATGACTCCCACTTTCTATTTGCCAATGGATAAGCTGCTGAAAGGTCTCAATATCTATATCTCCATTCTCTAAAAAGGGAGTAATTACAGGACAAATAGATCCTCTAAGCTTCTTTTTTGCTTCTTCATATGCCAATTTCTTCAACTCCTTATAATAGGTTTTTTTCATCAACTTCATTCTTTTATTTCTTGATATTTACCTTCAAAAAACAAAAGCGGTTCCTGTGGTTCATGCTTTAATCCAGTCACTCTTCCAATGAAAACAGTATGATCACCAGCATCAAGCTGATTGAATAGTTCACAGCTAATGACGGCAAGTGAATTTTTTATAATAGGTTGACCCTGATAGGTTTCAAAGGCAACAACTTCATCAGAGTTTAGCTGACCCGCAAATTGTTTAGAAAGATCTTTCTGATTAGCTGCCAAGATATTTATGGCAAATTTTTTGGATGAATTGATGTAACCAAGCATCTTAGCCTTTTCTCCAATACTTATAGCCACAAGCTTGGGTTGCAGCGAAACTGACATAAAGGCATTAGCCGTCATTCCATGTATTTCATCATCCACCTGTGTAGTAATTACTGTAACCCCGGTAGCAAAGCTGCCCATTATGGTTCTGAACAATTGATCTTCTATCTCATTTTTAAGTTGCTGCATGGAAAAGAAACTCTCCTTTCTTAAATCAGGCTATAAAAGTATGCCTGCTTCTGTTTTAGCTCTATTTAAAAAACTTGTTACCATATCCTTATATGGTTGTTTATTGAAGCTATCATAATACGCGTTGGACATTCGTACTGGATCACCAAAGAAATAATATTCGTACAGTGCTTGACGATTCCCAAATGCACTGATAGATATATCCCAAGCTAAACGGAACAGCTGTACACGTTCTTCCCCATTCATGTTAGCCCCTTGTGTGTAGCGATGCACTAAAGGACCCACATCCTCATTGCTAAAGTCATCTTCGGTAGGAAGAGCCATCAAACCAGAGGCACCCAAAATTTTGATAATTTCATTCATTCTCTGATACATTTTAGGGAACCAGTTACGTGCTGCATTTAAAGGTTCAAAATCTGGAGTCATATTGCCATATTGGTCTATCTTGGCGTTATGCTCTGCTCGGTATAGATGAGATCGCATAACTTCAAGTATCACCATGATTTCACTTGCCTTTTCCTTTACATGCATAAACTTATCTATTCCGATAGCTTCCATCATACTTATGACAACTCCAAGAATAAATTCAGTTTTCACTACGTTTTTCGAAATTACTTGGTGAGTCATGTGAATGACAGCATTCGTTTCTGCATAAGTTCGATTGCAAATATCCGTACTCTCGCAAACAAAAACTCTTTCCCAAGGAACTAACACATCCTCAAATGAAATGATTGCATCGCTTTCATCAAATCTGGAACCTAGTGGATGATCCCATTTACTCTTACCATAATCAAAGGATTCACGAGAGAGAAATTTTAAACCAGGCGTATTGTTTGGAATGGCAAATGCAAAGGCAAAGGGATCGTCCACAGTTCCTGGAGTTCTATTTATAGTGGATGGAAAGACGACCAGCTCATCTGTAATTCCTCCTAAGGTAGCTAAAAGTCGGCAGCCGTTCACAATAATCCCGTCCGCTGTCTTTTTAGTAATCCGCGCTGACAAGAATGGATCCTTTTGCTCTGATTGAGTTAGCATAGAACGGTTTACCTGCGGGTGAATAAGAGTATGAGTAAGGCTGATATCATTTTCTCTCGCATATTCATAGTAATCTTCGGCATTCTTTGCAAACTGTTTGCTTCCTCCACCTTCTTGTGCAAAAAACTCACTTGCAGTTCCAAATGCCATGATGCTTGTATTCAAATAATCAGGCGAGCGTCCCATCATACCTCCCGAGAAGGCTGCCCATTCACTGTGCATTTCTCTTCTTTTAAACAAATCTTCCTTTGTCTTTGGAGCAATAAAGGAAAGCCCCACTTTATCTCCGGTGGTTGGTGATGTATATAACATTTTTTCTTGTTTTTCATGTTGAAGATCATACAAACCAGCAACACTTTTTACTACATTTTTAAATGCTGGATGAGAAGTCACGTCATCCACTTTATCTCCGTGAATCCATACTTCTGTTTGACGATCCTTAATACCTTGAATATATTCCTTTCCTGTTCTAGCACCCATAATTATTACCACCTTAATTTGAATTTTCTGAACAAAATAAATAAAAATATATGAAATAATATATGATTTTAACTAAACTTTTATCAAAAACGACTATGAATATTATTTTGTTTATATGTTCCTAAATCACTAAATTCAACTAGTTCCATAGAAAGTGCTAGATATCTTTTATTCATTGCAACCTCAAAATGACCTTTAATAACTTCAAATATAGCTTCACAAACCTCTGCCTTTATTTCTTCAGATCTACCCGCAGCAATCTTTAATGTGGCATGTAAGAAAGCATCATCCTCTGTTCCATCAGCAACTCGATAATCCTTTAGCTCGATTGCTCTAGAACGGATTCCTCCAATTGGAAAAATGTTTTTTCTTGATATAAGTATTCGATGAACTTCCTCTAATAGTTGAGGCACTTTTATGTCTTCCTTCAAATTATCTGTATACTCTACAATAAAATGAGGCAAGTAGATCCCTCCAATAATTTATCGTTTTATGAAAACTTCGTCTGCAATTATTGTATTAGTTAAGCGACCAATTCCTTCAATTTCGGTTACAACTACATCCCCCACTTTAGTGTCCACTGATCCTTTTGGTGTGCCCGTTAGAATGACATCATTTTCACTCAATGTCATAAAACTGCTTAAATATTCTATAAGTGAGGGAATATCAAAAATCATATCTTTTGTAGAACCTTTCTGGACGAGTTTATCATTTACATAAGTATATATTTGGAGATTCATAGGATCTCGTATATCCATCGCATCCACTAACCAAGGTCCAAGAGGAGTGCAAGCATCTCGATTTTTAACTCGTAAATTTGGCCGATAATAATTCTCTAGATAATCCCTTATCGCATAATCGTTTGCGATACTATATCCTTTGACATATTGGTACGCGTCTTCTTTTTTAATATTTTTGGCCTTCTTACCGATAACAACAGCAAGCTCACATTCGTAATGCATGTACGAAACATCGGACGGTCGACAGGTGTATCCATTGTGACCAACAAACGTATTCGGTCCCTTTAAAAAGATCAGAGGCTCAGAAGGTGCATCAAATGCCAATTCTGTAGCATGATCAGCATAGTTTAGACCTAATGCAAAAGAAGTTCTTGGAATAATAGGCGTTAGCCACGTCACTTCATCCTGCCGGACAACTCTGCCGTCCTCCAGCTTTATATGAGCGTCACATTCTATTGCGTAATGAATAGCTCCACCATATGCAACACGCGCTTTTTTTATGGCAGCCACCCCTTTTCTTCTTCCACGATATAATTCTCTAAAAATCCTATTTGATCTATATGAATTCTCACCTTATCTCCTATGATCACTTGGGGAGAATTAGTGGAGATTCCTACAAGCAAAGTGTCACCGATGTCTAATGTCATAAATTCGGTGATATCAGCTAACAATTTTGCAATCGGACGAACTAATGTATAGTTGTGCTTTTCTAGTTTTAGCTCCTCGTTAACGAAAATCTTAATAGTAAGTCGATTGGGGTCTTTAATCTCTTTTGCCTCTACTATCCATGGGCCAATCGGACAAAAACCATCTCTTGTTTTGTACGGGACAGCTGGACGAAAAAAACTCTCGTGAGGAATGCTGACATCATTCACTATTGTGTACCCAGCTATATAGTTAAAAGCTTCGCCTTCTTTTATAGCTACTGCCTTCTTACCAATAACTACCCCTAAGGATGCACCAATTTCTAGGGTTTTGATTTCTTTTGGCATTAAAATAGGTGCGCCATTGTAGCTGATTGTATTTGCTGGCTTTATATATAGAATTGGTGCATTGGGAGGAGCGTCATATGGCTTTTGAAGAAACTTCTCCTCCATTTGCAACAAATCTTCCTGGTAGTTAAGCAAGGTTCCATATACAGTTCCACTAACGGGGGAACCAATAGGAAAACTATTGATATCATAACTTTTACCATTTAAATAATACGAATTAGTAAGTGGGTTAGCTTTCACTGTTATTAGTTCGTTAACATGTTGATGCTTAATATTTGCTAGACACATCTGCCTCGCCCCCCCTAGATGGATAACAAAGCTTTGTCGCTCGTTAATTTCTCTCCTCGAATTCGCTGGAATTCTTCCATTAATTTGGTTATCGTTAATTTTCTTTTTTCCTCATCATCCACCTCTAAGATGATTTGGCCTTTATCCATCATAATTAGTCGATTACCTAAATCTAAAGCCTGTTGCATATTGTGGGTAATCATTAGTGTTGTCAATTTATCCTTCTCTACCAGCTGCTTTGTCAAGCTTGTTATTAGTTCCGCTCTGGACGGATCTAATGCTGCTGTATGTTCATCCAAAAGCAATATTGAGGGTTTCGTAAAGGTAGCCATCAACAAAGAAAGTGCCTGCCTTTCTCCTCCAGATAACAATCCAACTTTTGCATTTAATCTATTTTCAAGATTGAGGTGTAAAGTTTCTAGGGAAGATCGAAAAAATTCCCGTCTTTTCTTATCGACGCCAATTTTGAAACTTCTTTTTTTGTTTCTCGAATAAGCCATTGCGAGATTTTCTTCAATTGTCATCGTCGGCGCAGTCCCTGCCATGGGATCCTGAAAGACCCTTCCAATCATTTGAGAACGTTTATATTCGGGCATTTTCGTTATATCCTTGTCAGCAATTTCTACCACACCAAAATCTGGAGTCAGGGCTCCCGAAATCATGTTGAGCATAGTTGATTTGCCTGCTCCATTACTGCCAATCACTGTCATAAAGTCACCGGGATGCAGTTCAAGATTGATTTGGTCTAATGCTACCTTTTCATCTGGAGTTGCTTCATTAAAAAGCTTATTAATCTGATTGAGCTTTAACAATGGGAGCCCCCTCCTTCCTTATCATTGATTGGCTCTCTTTTAATCTTTCAGTATGCCGCCTTGCCTTTCTATTTTTCTCTCTCTTTTTCTCAAGCAACTGAGGTAATATTAAAGCACCTATGACGATTACTGCCGTTATAAGCTTCATATCACCTGTATCTAGAAAATTTACTCGAAGCGCTAATCCAAGTACTATTCGATAAATAATTGCTCCTGCTATTACCGCAAAGGTTGTTCGGACGATAGTTTTTGTTCCAAAAATGGCTTCACCAATAATAACGGAGGCAAGACCAATCACAATCATACCTATACCCATGCCTATATCGGCATATTTAGCGTATTGGGCTATTAATGCACCCGAAAAAGCTACAAGAGCATTTGAAAAACCTAGTCCTACTATTATTAAAGTGTCGGTATTTGCAGACAGGCTACGAATCATTTTTTTATTGTCACCTGTTGCTCTTATAGCTAATCCAATTTCGGTTTTTAAGAACCAATCCACGATAAATTTTATACACGCCACTGCAATCAGCATTAGAAATAAAGTTCCCCAAGTGAATGGCAACCTCTCAATACCAAACAATTGAAAGAAGCTTGTAAATGCAGAATCGATTCCGAGTTTACTCCAAAATGATTGAAACTGAATGAAGAGAGTCTCAGCATTTAACAACGGAATATTAGGCCGGCCTATAGAACTTTCAGAGGTTAGACCCATAATTCTTAAATTTATCGAATAAAGTGCAATCATCATTAATATTCCGGATAGAAGCGGATTTATTTTACCTTTTGTATGCAATATACCTGTCATACAACCTGCGATAAAACCGACTACAATTGCCATAGCTGTTGCCAAAATAGGATGATAACCAAAAATGATCATTGTTGCTGCAGTGCCAGCTCCAGTTACAAAGCTACCATCGACCGTTAAATCAGGAAAATCTAGCACTCTAAATGAAATATACACTCCAAGTGCCATAATCGCGTATATGATTCCTTGTTCCATTGAGCCGAATATTGCTGAAAACATAAAGAATCACCCCCTAGTTATTCGCTCAATTCAGCTTTCCATTCGTCTTTTATCTCAACACCAATAGTATCTGCTGATTCCTTGTTCATGATTAGTTTAAGCTTTTGTGGCACCTGTACAGGTATATCTGCTGGTTTGCTTTCGCCCTTTAATATTTTGACTGCCATCTGCCCCGCCTCATAACCTATATCGAAATATTCGAAGCCATAAGCCCCTAGTCCTCCACGCTTCACAGAGTCAAATTCTCCTACCATGACAGGAATTTTATTGTCATTTGCCACTGAGATTACGGATTCTAATGCAGAAACTACAGTGTTATCAGTAATAATATACATAGAATCTACTTTTCCTAAGAGTGATTCAGTTGCTTGTTTAACATCCGCAGTTGTAGCTACAGAGGCTTCTACAACAGTCATATCCATTTCTTGCAATAGTTCCTTAACAGAATCCACCTGGGAGCGTGAGTTTTGTTCTCCTGAGTTAAACACCATTCCAACCTTTTTTGCTCCAAGCTCTTCTTTCAAAAATTTCATCGTATTGGATATAGCATCTGGATGAGCATCTATCGTACCTGTAACGTTACCTCCAGGCTTCTCCATTGAGTCAACTAGTTCTGCACCAACTGCATCTGTAACAGAAGTGAACACGATTGGAATATCTTGTGTAGCACTCAGCGCTGCTTGAGCACTGCCGGTTGAGTTAGCAAATATTAGGTCCACATTGGAGCTGACTAGGTTCGAAGCAATGGTGGTGTTATTACTGTTATCTCCTTGTGCTATTTGATAATCATATTCTGCTTCAATACCTGCATCCTCTAATGCCTTTTGAAAGCCATCATAAGCTGCATTTAATGAAGGATGCTCCACAATTTGTGTTACACCAATTTTGTATGTCTTTGAGGCAGAAGCATCTTCTCCTGAGTCTCCACAGGCAGCAAACAATAAAGTTGAACTCAACAACAATGCTGAAAACCCTTTCCAGCTATTCTTCATTTCTTTTCCCTCCAATTCTTTTTTGTTATTAAATGAAATATAAAATACCACAGTAAATTTATACTGTAAGATAAGCCGTTAACTAATGGTAGCTTCTTTTTTTAGAGGTGAGAGATGAATCGCTTGTCCAAGCAATCCCTCCACAGACTCAAGAAGTGCCTCATTGAACCCAGGGTGTGTGTAGTTAGGAAATTTAATATCTTCCTCTTTGGCCGACATCTCTAAAAGTTGCACGAAGGATCCGGACATTTCCAATGCTCCCTCACCAATCATATGAATTCCTTCTATCAAATCATTTGTATTATTAGAAATAACTTTAATAAATCCATCTTTTTTTCCGGTTATTGTAGAATATCCATTACTAGCAAGCGGAAACTTGCTTACTCTTATAGATAGACCTAATTTTATGGCCTGATGCTCTGTTAAACCAATTGATGCTACTGGAGGAACAGTATGAGCACAGTTAGGTACTATTGTTAAATCTACCTCGGGTTTTTCTCCCACGATCGAAGAAACTACTGCTTTTCCTTGTTTGATAGCCTTCCAAGCAAGCATCGGACCTTCCGTTACATCTCCTATTGCATAAACGTTTGAGATGGAGGTTTCCATATAATTATTTATTTGGATAAATCCATTTAAACTTAACTTCATACCTAGGCGTAAAACTCCCAGTTCCTCCAGTTTTGGTTTTCTTGTCTCTGGAACTACAAAATAGGATCCCTCTAAAATCACTTCCTTTTGTTGATCGGTTAGTAGGTTAATAGAGATACCATTTACAGTTTCCTTAATCGTAAGAATTTCTTTTTTAGCAATCACTTTTATTTTTCTTTTTTTAAATATCCTTAATAGTTCTTTATTTATATCCTCATCAAAAGGCATTCCAGTATTAGTTTCTATTAACAAAGTTACCTCAGAGCCTAATGCTGCAAAGCTTGATGCTGCTTCAAGAGCTATATAATCTTGGCCATCTATGATTAACTGCTTTGGTAGCTTTTTAAGTTGAAAAAGTTCAAAGGGGTACAAAATCCGATTTTCTTTAGACTTAACGTAATCCGGTAAGATATTTTTACTTCCCGTGGCAATAATTATTTTGTCAAATTCATAAATATCAAATTGATGTCCGTTTTCTACTCCAATTTTGTTTTTCCCTATAAAGGAGGCTTTGCCTTGAATTATCTCCACTTTATTGGCTTGACAAAGTCTTTCTACACCTGTTTTCAACTGACCTATTACTTTGGTTTGGTATTCCATTAGCTTGTATAGGTCTATTTCTTTAACGATAGTATCGACCCCAAACATCGCTAACTGTTCAGCTTCCGTCCGCCTCATCCCAACATAGGTATAAACCTTAGACGGTATGCATCCTTCGTTTAAACAAACTCCGCCTATCTCTTTTTGCTCTATCAGTGTCACGGAAAGACCAAGTTGCGCTCCACGAATTGCCGCACTATAGCCCCCTGGACCACCTCCAATAATGATTAGATTTCTTTGATGGCTAATTTCTCCTACTACCATCTATATCATCTCCAAAATCAGTTTATGAGGATTTTCTATTAAACTTGAAAAACGATTAGTGAAAGCAATAGCTGTTGCACCATCTGCAACACGATGATCGAATGACATCGATAGCGTCATAATATGCCCAATAACAATCTCATCATTTTCATTAACAATAGGTCGCTTTTTGGTTTTATGAAAAGCAATTAACGCTGTCTCTGGGTAATTGATAATCGGTGTTGCTGCAATGCTACCTAAAGGTCCAACATTACTAATTGTAATAGTGCTATTTTGCACCGCTGACAGATGTAGAGTACCTGCTAAAGCTTTTTGGGTTAAGTCTTTGATTTCATGATTTATTTGCTTGAGAGATTTTTTATCTGCATCATGGAGTACAGGAACAATAAGTCCATTTTCTGTGTTGGTGGCTAGGCCAATATGATAGGTTTTCTTGAGGAGTATCCGACTGTTTTCTTCATCAAGTTCGGCATTGAATATCGGAAAATCCTTTAATGAAATGACAAGCGCTTTCAAGAGAAAAGCAGGAACACTTATAGAATTACCCGCTGCTTTTAATTGTTCTTTCATTTCTAATAGATTAGTCATATTCACTTCGTCAAAATGGGTTACATGTGGGATTGTAAAGAGTGATTTCTTCATATTTTCTGCAATTTTTTTTCTGATTCCTCTATAAGGAATTTCATCTGAGTGAGATGGAGCATTAAGTTTTTCAGCTATAAGTTGTTTTGGTTCTATCTTCTTGTTGGTATTATCTAGGAAACTAATGACATCCTCCTCTGTAATTCTTCCAGAAGGATCTGAAGGGATTATATCCTCTAGATTTATATTATGTTCCCGAGCAATTTTCCTTGTATAAGGTGTAGCAAGTACTCTCTTATAAGTAAATTCAACCGAGTTCTCTTCTTTTTTTGAAGGATTACTTCTGCCGTATTCTTTAATTAAATCCTTTACAGGCTGACTTTTCTGTGAATGATCTCCACCGGAACTTTCTAAGGAAAGTAGACTTGTTCCTACTTTTACCGTCTCCCCCACAGCAATTTGAATCTCTTTAACTATACCTGTACAGGGAGAAGTAAGTTCAGCGACCATTTTATCAGTTTGAACTTCCACAAGAGGCTGGTCAGTTTGCACCTTGTCTCCAACTTTAACTAAATAGTGGATGACTTCCCCTTCGGTCATTCCCTCTCCAATATCATGTAACTTAACATCAATCATTCATTTCCCTCCTTAAAAATGAATTACTTTCTCAATCCCCTCAAGCACTCTTGCAGGGGTAGGTAGATAATGTTCTTCTAAAGTAAAGAAAGGAACCGGTACATCAAAACCTGTAATTCGCTCAATTGGTGCTCGTAAATAAAGGAATGAGGTATCATTTATAATGGTCACTATGTCATTGCCTAACCCACCTGTAGGATGAGCTTCATGAATGATTACTGCTCTGGTTGTTTTTTGTACGGAATCGGCAATTGCTTTCCTGTCTATTGGATAAAGTGTCCGGAGATCTATAATTTCACATTGTATTCCTTGTTTGTCTGCTAGCTCTGCAGCTTTTTTTGCAACAGATACCATTGCTCCCCATGCAATGAGTGTAACATCTGTCCCTTCACGTATAATCTTGGCTTTACCAATTTCCACCTTATATTTGTTTAAAGGAACTTCTTCTCTTATGGAGCGATAATTTTTCATAGGTTCTAATACAAGCACTGGATCGGGATCTTCCATCGCTGCTATCAGTAAGCCCTTTGCATCATAGGGACTTGATGGGCACACAACCTTGATTCCCGGCATATGAGTAAATAAAATCTCTGTGCTATCAGAATGGATTTCAGGTGCACGAATACCAGCTCCATAAGGTGCTCTGATTACCATAGGAACTGTGAAATGCGACATAGATCTCATTCGAATTCTCGAAGCGTGGGTCATTATTTGCTCGTATGCTGGATAAATAAAGCCTAAAAATTGAATTTCTGCTATAGGTTTAAAACCATTTACAGCTAAGCCAATAGAAGTTCCTATTATTCCTGACTCAGAAAGTGGGGTGTCTATTACTCTATCAACACCAAACATTTCTTGTAGGCCCTCTGTAGCACGGAAAACTCCTCCATTTTTCCCGACATCCTCACCAAGCACAATTGTCCGTTCGTCCTCTTCTAAAAGGACTCTCATTCCATCGTTTATAGCTTGAATTAATGTCATCTGTTTCGCTGTTTCCTTAGTAGCACTGGTTTGTCTTAGTTGCGTCATAAATTATTGCCTCCCCAAATATGCAAGATATGCATCTTTTTGTTCTACTAATTGATCAGGCATTTCAGCAAATACATGATTAAACACATCTTCAACATTAGGTGGCGGAAAGTTTTCCATTTCTTCTATTGCAGCGTCTATTTCGTTGCTAATTTCCTCTTTAGTTGCTTGTATCCATTCTTCATTCCAATAGTCATAGTTCTTCATAAATAACTCAAATCTATATATGGGATCTACTATATTTTCTCCTTGTGAAGCATTTCTGTATTTAGAGGGATCATCTGCAGTAGTATGGGCCCCTTTTCTCCAAGTCACCGCCTCTATTAGAGTAGGCCCATGACCTGCTCTTGCATATTCAATTGCTTTTTGCGTCTCAAAATAAACGGCGAAGCAGTCGTTCCCATCAACTCTAACACCGGGCATACCATATGCCATTGCTTTTTGAGCAATAGTTTCGGAATTCATTTGTTTCTCAGTAGGAACAGAAATTGCAAAACCGTTATTTTGATTGAAGAAGATGGCAGGTACTTTAAAAACAGTAGCAAAGTTCAAACCTTCATGGAAATCACCCTCGGAAGTAGCCCCATCACCAAAGTAAGCAATAGCAATATTTTGTGTACCCTTTCTCTTTTCTGCCCATGCAGCACCTGCTGCGTGAGGAAGCTGAGTAGCAATCGGCACTGCTGGAGGGAAAATATTCCTTGTTTTAGGTGATACACACCCTTCCAATCTCCCATTCCAATAAAGGAATGTTTTCGCCATACTTTTACCAAATGTTAAAGTTGCTCCATGATCACGGTAGGTGGGGAAAACCCAATCTTCTTCCTTTAAAGCAAGTGCACTTCCAACCTGTGAAGCCTCTTGTCCCTCGAAAGGAGCGTAGGTTCCTAAGCGGCCTTGTCTTTGCAAGTTAATTGCTTTTCGATCAAAAGTTCGAATTCTGAGCATATGAAAATAAAGTTCCTTTACCAAACCTTCCTCGATTTGCTCATTAAAGCTTTCATTCAGAAGATGGCCTTTTTCATTTATTATTTTCTTCATAGGATAATTTTGTTTCACTTAACTTCCCTCCAATCACTTATTTACGGATACTCCACTTTGGTTTAAGTGGTGCTGAATAAAAGTTATTGCGAGTTTTTCTGTTCTCAATACGCTTTTCACACATAGCATTTGCCGCTTCATCCGTTGTATTTCCTGTAAGGGATGCCTCCTTAAATACTTCTAATAAGGTATGATATATCTGCTTAGTTTTTGCTAGAACACGTTCATGATTAATGCCATAAAGTTCGTCAGCAACTTGAATAAGACCACCTGCATTTACAATATAGTCAGGTGCATATAATATTCCTTTTTCTTTAAGCATGATGCCGTGGCGATCTGCTAGCAATTGATTGTTCGCTGAACCTGCAACAGCCTTTACTTGCAACTTAGGAATGGTCATATCATTAATAATGCCCCCTAATGCACACGGCACAAAAATATCGGCGTCAACCGAGTAAATTTCTTCATTAGGGACAATTTTCAATGTTCCCTTTAAATCAGATGAAGCTAGTTCAATAGCATGGAGACTATCATTATTTATGTCAGAGACAAAAATATTAGCGCCAGCCTCGAGTAAGCTTATAGCAACTTTATAGCCGACTTTTCCTAAACCTTGAATTGCATAAGTTTTAGTGCCGAGTTCCTCGTTTCCAAAAAGCGTGAAATTAGTTGCTTTCAATCCATAGAGTACTCCTGATGCTGTAGGTATCGATGAATCACCACCACCACCATAAGCCTTGGGGAGTCCATTTACGAAATTTGTTTCCCTCATCGCATGGATAAAATCTTCCATAGTAGTTCCCATGTCAGTTCCTGTAAAAAACCGTCCTCCAAGTGAATTTACAAATTGACCAAAAGCACGGAACAACTCAGGTGATTTATCTTTTTTAGGATCACCAATGATAACTGCTTTTCCTCCGCCAAAGTCTACATCAGCTGCAGCACATTTATAAGTCATACCCTTTGAAAGTCTAAGAACATCTTCTAATGCTTCCTCCACACTGTTGTAGGGTTGCATACGACAACCACCGAGCGCCGGCCCAAGTGCAGTATTATGAATAGCAATAATTGCTCGTAAGCCCGTAGCAGGATCATTACAAAACACAACCTGTTCATGGGAAGCCATTCGATCGAAAAGCTCAAATTCTTTTGTCATTGATAAGCTTTCAGCTAGCATTAAATCCGTTCCTCCTTAGGAATCTTTAGAATGTATCCTCAAGTGGAAGCCTCTTTCCACTTTGTTTTTATCGTATCTTTTAACAAAATTACTTGAATTACCTCACCAAGACCAACAGTACCTTTTTCGTTCTCTGCAACCACGGTGGTTATGACCTTATTGTCTCGAAGTTCTGTAACAGTTGCCGTTATAATAATAGTGCTTCCGAATGGAGCAGCTGAAGTATGCTTTATTTTTACTGCGGCTCCCATTCCTTCCTCATTTGCATTTAAATAGGGTAAAATGATTTTCCTCGATACCCATTCCATATGATATGTCATAGCAACAGTCGAATAGACAGGATGGACTACCTCTCCTTCAAAAGCAGCAAACATCCTCTCTGAAACTGTTATTTGTATTTTTTCTTTCCTCCCAATCTCTAATCCTTTTAACAAATTGTTCACCTTCTCTGTAAGTTGTTTAACTCAAAAAGAAAACAGCCTCAATGGAAGCGCTTACACTTACTAAAAAATAAATCTCCTTTCTTTAAACTTATTTAGGAGAACTTGCGTTAAATATTTACAAATATCATATATCATTTTATATATTATTACAATATTTTATCTGAATTTTATATATTATCTGATTATATAATTATATGAAATATCTTTTTTATTTATTGATTTCATATATCAAATGATATACAATTCGTTTATTATGGATACTATTATGAATAAACGTCAATACGCGTACAAAGTGATTAGAACAAGAATTGTAGATGGTACTTACAGCCCAGGACAACGAATCGTCATTAACCAAATTGCAAAGGAGGTCGGCTCTAGTCATATCCCAGTTAGGGAAGCAATCCATCAACTGGAATCAGAACAGTTACTTGAATTCAGGCCAAATGTTGGTGCAATAGTAAAAGGAATTGATAACCGACTATATCAGGAATCTTTGGAGGTACTCGCATTATTGGAGGGCTATGCTACTTCAATTAGTGCAACCAATATCACTGCTCATGGCCTTTCAAAATTAAAAGAAATAAACCTTGAGATGCAAACTATGCTTGAAAACTATGAATTGGACAAACTAGGAGCACTAAATAGAGAATTCCATTTTCATATTTACTCGTTCTGTCCAAACCAATTACTAATCAAGAATATCGAAGAGACTTGGGGACGTTTAGATATAGTAAGACAGGCAGGCTTTACCTTCTACCCTAAGAGAACACCTCAGTCAATCGAGGAACATGCATACCTTATAAAATTAATGGAGAGCAATGCAAGCAGCTTGCAAATTGAGGAATATGCAAGGAATCATAAACTAAAAACACTTGAGGCCTTTAAACAGAGAAATTAACAACGTCGACTTCATATTGTCGGCGTTTTTATCTTTCCCTTGTTAGCATTTTAAGTTCCTCTAATGCTTCTTGCCATTTATGTTCTGCTTCTAATATCATTTTATTGAACAGCTCTTCAACAGAAGGTATGTTATCTATTAAACCAGCGATTTGACCACTGTTTAAAAAACCGTTTTCCAGGTCTCCCTCTATTGCACCCCGTTTATGATGCGACTCCGTCATGCTTTTCTCATAATCCTGAATAGTCATCCCACGTTTTTCAAGATCAATAATTTTACTAGCATAAGGAGTTTTTAATACTCTTCGTATCCTCCCCACACTACGACCAACCAGAATTGTATCTACATCCCAAGCTTCAAGCAGTCGTTTTTTATAATTTTCATGAAATGGAGCTTCTTTTGTTGTAATCAATCTAGTTCCAAGCTGTACTCCACTTGCACCAAGCGATATCGCTGCTGCTAACCCCTTTCCATCCCCGATCCCCCCTGCTGCTATAACAGGTAATTTCACTTGTTTAACTATTTGGGGTACCAAGGTAAAAGTAGTCAGCTCTAAATTAGAATTAATACCTGCTGCCTCAAATCCCTCAGCAATTAAAATATCTGCCCCTGCCTGTTCTGCTTTAAGTGCGTGTTTAACAGAAGCTACTAGGGTCATTACTAAAATACTGTGTTTATGCAATATAGGTATATAAGGGGCAGGGTTTCCGGCAGAAAGAGAAACAATAGGAATTTTATGCTTTATAACAAGTTCAATAAGCTGATCCACATAAGGAGAAACACTAATTGCAATATTGACTGCAAAATTTTTCGAAGTTCTTTTCTTTGTTTCTAAAATTATTTCGTCTACTTCACTTGGAGACATCGTTCCACATCCAATGGTCCCTAAGCCACCTGCCTCAGTCACTGCAGATGAAAGCTGTGCGTTGCTTATGTTCCCCATTCCACCTTGAATAATAGGAAAAGTAATATCTAACATCTCACAAACGTATATCATTTTTTTATCCACCCCTATTAAAATATGTTATATTATAATTAGTAGAATGACAATTGTTAAAATTAAAAAAGGAGTGAATTTTTTGATTATTTCATTTAAAGGGCAGACCCCAAGTATAAGTGGTACAGCCATGATTGCACCAGGTGCTAAAATAATTGGAAATGTACGAATAGGAGATGAGTCTACTATTTGGTTCAATGCCGTATTACGGGGTGACGAGGCACCTATAACTATTGGTAAGCGATGTAGTATACAGGATAATTCGACAATACATTTGTATGAAGACGCTCCTGTAATTATAGAAGATGAAGTAACTGTCGGACATAATGTTATTCTTCATGGATGCAGGGTTGGTAAGCGATCTATTATAGGAATGGGCTCTACTATTTTAGATCATTCCGAGATTGGTGAAGAATGTATTGTAGGGGCAAACACCTTAGTTCCTTCTGGCAAGAAATTCCCTCCACGATCTTTAATCGTTGGCTCGCCTGGAAAAGTAGTAAGAGAGTTAAATGACAAAGATATAGAGCTAATTCAGCTATCTATAGACACCTATGTACAAAAAGGCTATGACTACCGAGAAATATTTGAAAATAATTTGGCATAACTAGTTATCAAATTATTTTCAATTAAAGTTGCATAAATAAACAAGGTCAGTTATGAATTAAAACTAAAGCAGGGGATTTATTCCCCTGCTTTTAGTGCTCCGTTATATTCCATCAAAAAGATTGCCTAATGCCCTAACAAGACCTCGCAACATCCAAAACAATAAACGAAAAGGTAAAAAAAATAGTTCAGGAATCCAGAAAAAAATGTCCCCAAAAACATCTGCCCAAGTATATTTATCTTGTTGACGTTTTCTTTCTGCTCTCTTTTCTTTTTTACGCTTCCATCGCTCACTCATGTAAAATATCCTTCTTTCGTAGGCCCTTATATTTTAAATTAATTTACGAACTACTATAAAAAAGTTTCTAACAAACGTTATGTATTTTAATTAGTCATAGCTTCGGAATTATAAAGTAAATTCAAGAACCTCTCTAAGATTCTTTACAATATAGTTTGCTTTTTCCAGTTCCTCTGGCTGAGAGAAGTCAAATTCAACCCCAATTGCGATCAAGTTATTATCTTTCGCTGCATTTATATCCGATGAGCGATCACCAATTACATATCCTGATGTAATTTGATTTTCTTTCAATACCCTTTCTACTAGCTCTGATTTATGGCCGGATGCAACAGTTTGTATACTATACACTTTCTTAATATACTTTTCCAGATCATATGTTTCGACTATTGCCTTCAAGTACTCTTCCTGTCCATTGCTAGCGATGAACACCTCGAAGTCCTCGCTTAAAGTCATTAAAACCTTTTCTGCATGTGGATAGAGTGCACCCTCGTTGTTTTTGATCAAGGCGATTAGTTGTTTATGAAAATATTCATTACTCTTTTCTCGAATTTCGTTAGAATGCTTTGGGCAAAGAGTTTTCCAAACGGTAGGAAGTGTAACGCCCATAATTTCTCGGTACTTTTCTATTGGCGTATCTTCGTTCCATAAATCTTGCTCTCTTAACATATTAAAAGTTTTTTCTAATGCAGGCTCTAATATTAAGTTTGTTTGAAATAACGTTCCGTCCATATCAAAAATACAGCATTTTTTCATTATTCTCCTCCTCATATCTTATATATAACGGAAACCGAACCTATTAAGATTCGGTTTCCAAGCACTATTCCTTTAAAAGTGGGTGGTAGTTAGCATCATATTTTACATCTTTTCGTTGAAGGTCATTATCTGCTTGAAAAACTTCTTCAAAAAATTCGCTTGCTGAAGGTGCCAGTAATTTATAATATTGCTCGAATAAAAGTGCAGCATGATTACCGCTCCATATTTCAGGTAACAGGTCCTTTGGAAGACCCGGATCAATAAATAGGAACTTCCGATATTCATGAACTAATCTAGTCCTTTCTACAAAACATTCAGCTAATGACATTTTCTTATCATTCATCATACTTTGATGAACTATATATTGTTGGCTATAAGTGGTTATAAACTCTTTATATCTTGCTTCTATTTCTAAGAGTGGCCAGCTTTTTTCCACCAAAGCCTTGTTCTCTTTTGGACCTTTATATTCTGAAACAAAAAAATCAACATATTCATTTATATCATACTTCTCTATTAAAAATTCTACTTCATTATCTAGATTATTAGGAGATATCCAACAACCATTTGAAAAGCTGCCAAATCCGCTCCACAACAACTCCTTACGAAGCTCATCACGTATCTGCCTTTTTTCTTCAGGAATTGTATACATTATTATGCGCCATTTACCATCCCATTCATTGGGCATCAGCTTAAAGATTCGATTCGCAGCTTCTTCCATTCTTAATTTACCTCGTTTGGTAAGAAAATAATAGCTTTTGTTTCCTACTTTCTCAGATTCTAACCATCCCTGTTTCATCATTCTAGAGACAGCTACGCGGACTGATTGTTCATTATGTCCAAATTCCTTGAGAAGGCGAATAAGGCTACCGATCCATATTTTATTGCCATAGTGTCTTATATAATCGCCATATATCGTAAAGATCATTGACTGTGTGTTAGACATACTATCATTCACTCTTTTCTAATTTACCTACTAGAAATATATCACGAATTCTAAATTATTTCACTATTTTGTTATAAGGATATACTAATTATTTCCCTGAAAATAATTTAATTTTCTGTATTTATAAACCTCATATAGATTAAACAAATTTTATTGTTAAAGCATTTAATCTAGAAATATACTACATATTTTATAGTACGAATTGTTGTTAGGGTGAATATAAAAATAAAATCATTAGTTTATTTAGGCATTAGAAAAACATCTCTTACAAACGGTACGTCAAACGCACATAGAGATGTTCTTGTATTTATATTCGGACTTACTGAATACCTTCAAATATTGCTGAAATTCCCTGACCTACACCTACACACATCGTAGCGAGGCCGTATTTAGTTTCTCTTTTTCTCATCTCGTAAATAAGTGTGGTCACAATTCTTGCTCCACTAGCACCTAAGGGATGTCCGAGTGCAATTGCCCCTCCGTTTACATTAACGATTTGTGGATCTAGCCCTAGTTCCCTTATACATGCCAGTGATTGAGAAGCAAATGCTTCATTCAATTCTATTAATCCGATATCCTCTATTTTTAAACCTGCACGTTTCAAAGCCTTTCTTGTTGCAAATACGGGTCCAAGTCCCATGAGAGCTGGTTCTAGACCGATAGTTGCAGCAGCAACATATCTTGCAATAGGCTTTAAGTCTAATTCCCTTGCTTTATCTGCACTCATTAGAAGTAACCCAGCCGCACCATCGTTAACACCAGATGCATTTCCTGCTGTCACAGTACCACCCTCAAAAAGAGGAGCTAATTTTTTTAACTTTCCTAAGCTTGTTTCTGGTCGGGGGTGTTCGTCGGCCACAACCAATACTTCTTCTTCTTTATGATTTGTAAACCTCACAGGAATTATCTCATTTAAAAAACGATTATCCTCCATCGCGTTTTTAGCTCTTTGTTGACTTTCAAAGGAGAAGATATCTTGATCCTCCCTAGATATTCTGTGCTTAACAGCAACATTCTCAGCAGTCTTTGGCATTGAATCAGTTCCATACAACTCTTTTAACAATGGATTTATAAATCGCCATCCAATCATTGTATCTACAAGCTCCATATCTCCTCTTGGAAATTCTTTCGTAGGCTTAGCCATTACGTAAGGAGCACGAGTCATACTCTCTGTTCCGCCGGCAATATATATATCACCATCTCCTACTGCAATTGCTCGAGCTGCATAAAGTATTGCATCTAAACCTGAACCACAAAGTCTATTAATTGTAGTGCCACCAACCTCTAACGGTAGTCCTGAGAGTAACGAAGCCATCCTCGCTACATTACGATTATCCTCCCCAGCTTGGTTGGCATTTCCTAAAATAACTTCTTCTATTTGATCGACTGGAAGTCCTTTATTTCTTTCTATAAGTCCCTTTATAACAAAGGATGCTAAATCATCTGGCCGTATACTTTTTAAACATCCATTATACCTACCGATAGGAGTGCGTACAGCATCTACAATTACAACTTCTCTCATTTCTTATTTCACTCTCCCTCTTCTGTATAACTATAAACACCCCTGCCCGTCTTTCTTCCAAGCCGGCCAGCTTTAACGTATTGTTCAAGTAAAGGCGCTGGCCGATATTTTTCACCAAGCTTTTCATGTAAATACTTTAAATTATTTAGTCGAGTATCTAATCCAACAAGATCACCGAGTTCAAAAGGTCCCATTGGGTAATTCAAGCCTAATTTAATGGCTTTATCAATTTCTTCCGGAGTACCTAAGCCTTCCTGAAGCATATAGAATGCTTCATTACCAACAAGCGCACTTATTCGACTAGTAATAAACCCTGGAAACTCTTTAATTACCACCGTTTCCTTGCCCATCTGCTTAGCAACTTTTTTTATAATTTCCACGGTATCATCACTAGTTTCTAGCCCTCTCACTAGTTCTACCAATGGCATTTTATGTACTGGATTAAAAAAGTGCATAGCAATTGTCTTATCGGGACGTTTAGCGAAGGATGCAATTTCTGTTGGGCTCATAGTAGAGGTATTAGTCGCAAAATAACATTCTGCTTTAGCATGTTCTTCTATTGTCTCAAACACTGTTCTCTTAATTGCAGCTTTCTCAGGAACAGCTTCTATTACTAAATCAGCTCCTTGCACCGCTAAAGTAAGTTCTAATTCATAACTAAGGTTACATAAATATCTTTCTGCCATTTCAGTAGTTAGTTTTTCTTTTTCAATACCTTTTTCAAATAAAGCCTCGATTTCTTGCTTAGCTTGTTCTAAGGCTACTTGATTGTTGTCGACAACTGTCACCTCATAATTAGACAGAGCTGCTACATAGGCAATTCCTCGTCCCATTACACCGGAGCCTACAACAACTATATGTTTAACCAAAAACAGCACCTCCCCATTTTGTTTATGTAGAAAAAAGACAGGAACCATCTTTAAGCTCCCGCCCTTTTAATGTATTTCTTTAAAGCCCCAAAGGATTTAATGGACGGCTTCCATAGTAAGATAAGATACTCTTAGTTTCTGTGTACAGATCTAACGTTTCGATGCAAAGCTCTCGTCCAAAGCCTGATTGCTTGTATCCGCCAAAAGGAGTTCCTGGAAATGCTGAAAACGGACAATTCACCATTACTATACCTGCCTTGATCTGATTAGCAACTCTTGTAGCTCTTGCTCCATCCTTTGACCAAATAGCAGAGCCAAGTCCAAAAGTAGTATCGTTAGCTAATTTAATCGCTTCTTTTTCATCTTTAAATTTCATTACGACCACAACCGGCCCAAATATCTCTTCTTTTACTACGCTCATCTCGTGATTTACGTTAGAAATTATAGTCGGCTCAAACCAAAAACCATTCTCAAATCCTTTTGGAGAACATGTATGGCCTCCTGCTATAATCTCTGCCCCATCCTTTATCGCTGATTGAACATATCCATTTATCGTATCCAACTGTGTTTGGTCTATAATAGCACCAACATGTGTTCCTTTATCAAAAGGATCTCCTAATTGAAGTCTTTTTGTCTTTTCTAGAAACTTACTTACAAACTCTTCATAAATATCTTCTTGCACATACAAGCGAGAACGAGCTTCACAGGATTGACCTGAATTATAAAAAATCCCAAATAAAGAGCCATCAACAGCTGCATCAATATCCGCATCAGCAAACACTATACTGGGGGACTTTCCTCCAAGTTCTAGAGTTACCCGCTTCAAGCTTTCAGAAGCTTTTCCCATAATGTCTTTCCCTATAGGGGTAGACCCTGTAAAAGCAACCTTATCCACTTCGGCGTGCTCTACTAAATAATTTCCAATTTCTGAGCCTGAACCAGGGACAATGTTGACAACTCCTGGTGGAACACCTGCCTCCAAACAAATTTCACCTAGTATTATGGCGGTTAATGGAGTTAAAGATGCTGGCTTCACGATAACAGAACAGCCTACAGCTATTGCTGGCGCTATTTTCCATGCAGCCATCATCAGTGGATAATTCCAAGGTATAATTTGTGCACAAACTCCAACAGGTTCTTTTTCTGTATAGTTATGAAACTGACCTGGCACATTATTGACAGAACCTCGGTGTCCAACAATTGCACCCGCATAAAACTCAAAATCCTCAATAGCTTGGGTTACTTGACCTTGAGCAGCGTGAAGCGTCTTTCCAGTATCTAAAATCTCTAGCTCCACTAACTCATTGAAGCGAGAGCGCATAATTGCAGCAATTTTATTTAAAATCTGTGCTCTGCGACCTATAGGATACATTTTCCACTTACCGTGATCAAAAGAGTTACGCGCTGCTGCAATTGCCTTTTCTGCATCTTCCTTGGTAGCCTTAGCAACCTCAGCTACAAGTTCTCCGTTAGCTGGGTTAAAGGTTTTAATTGTTTCACCCTTCGAGCCTTTCATCTTTTCTCCATTTATTATTAAATGATAAAATGCTCTTTTTAGAGACTCTTTTTCGGTTTTATCGTCTTTAATAGTTGTCATGAATAAGACACTCCTTATTTTCCTGAAAAAACAGGTTTTCTTTTTTCTAAAAAAGCTTCGATACCCTCCAGATGATCATTGGTTTGTCCTGCTATTCGCTGTGATTGTGCTTCAAATTCTAGATACTCCTCTAAAGGCATTTCTGTAATCGCTTTCATTGAACGTTTTATAAGGGCAACTGCTTTAGAAGGCAAGCTAGCTAAATGTTCAGCAAAATATGTTAACTGATCTTCCCACTCCTGAACCTCAATAATTTTATTGGCTAAACCTAGGTTAATTGCCTGCTGAGCTGAAACTTTTTCACCTAAAATGGAGAGTTCTAATGTTTTAGCTACGCCTATTAACTGAGATAAGTAATACATATTCCCACAGTCTGGTACGAGACCTACATGGATAAAAGCATTTAAATAGCTACCTTTTTCGGAAATTAGACGGAAATCACAGGCTAAGGCCAAACTAAAGCCGGCACCAGCAGCCACCCCGTTTACCGCTGCAACAATTGGCTTTTCGCATAAACTAATCTGTCTTAGCATCGGATAATACGATTCTCTTAATAGGTTTCCATAATCCATCTGAGCATCCACTTCAGTTAGATCCTGTCCAGAACAGAAGGCTCTACCTTCTCCAGTCAAGAGAATACTACGTACTTCTTCCGAAGAAGACGCGGTTTTAAATGCAGCTTTTAACTCTTCATTCATCTTAGCGTTAAATGCATTGAGCTTATCTGGTCTGTTTAAGACAATCCAAGCTACATTATTTTTCACAAAATATTTAATGGACTCGTACATATTCACTCCTCCCTATTTCCCTTGGTAATTTGGTTTTCTTTTTTCAACAAACGCACTCATTCCTTCTTTTTGATCCTCTGTGCCAAATAGTAAATAAAAGTTTTTTCTTTCATACTGCATCCCTTCATGGAGTGAGTAATCTATTGCCTTGTTCACAGAATCTTTTATAAGTCGCAAAGAAATAGGTGGTTGTGAAGCAAGAATGGTAGCCAACTTCATTGATTCTTCCATTAGTAGCTCACTCGCTACAATTTTATTGATAATGCCATTGTTCAAAGCTGTATTTGCTGAGATCCGCTTTCCGGTCCATAGCCATTCCAAGGCTTTTGTTCTTCCTACTAACTTAGTAAGTCTTTGCGTACCTCCAGCGCCAGGCATTACTCCAAGCCCTACCTCAGGAAATGAAAACTCTGTCCCAGCTGCAGCTATTAAGAGATCACATGATAGAGCAAGCTCGAATCCACCCCCAAAGACATAGCCCTTTACTGCCCCAATAATCGGTTTTTTAATAGTTGCTAATCGATCCCAATCAGAGAATTGATCTAATAATTCTAGACTAATAGGATTATCGCCCATCATTTCTTCAATATCAGCACCAGCTGAGAAGGCCTTCCCATTTCCAGTAAGGACTATAACTCGAATGTCTTCATGACTTTCAAACGCTAGTAATGCTTCTAATATTTCACTAACCATTTTTCTATTTAAGGAATTAAGCCGTTCGGGTCTATTCAATTCAATTATCCCAACTTGGTTCTTCATTCTAGTTTCAATGAATCGGTAAACCATTAAGAATCCTCACCTATCATAAGAGTTACCAAGTTTCCTGCAAACCCCATTAAATCTTTACCTGATGCTTTTCCTTCAGGAGAATTTAATCCTGCTTTCAAGGAATCTAAATCATCATATATCATCTCGCACATTAAATAATATTTAGGGTCTCCACCCATTGGAGAATTCGTAAATTTTGTGACCTTCATCTCCTTTAAGCCTGGAATTTGTTCTGTAATAGGAGCATGCACCTTAAAATAGTGGTCATCAAACTCCTGTTTGTTCTCTGGGTGTTTATACATCGCTATCAATTTAGCCATTGGATTTCCTCCTTTACATAAATGTAGAAATAGGTTTCATTGCTTCAAATACATTTTTGCAGCTTTTACAATATAAGATGCTTCTGCAGGCAGTTGGACCAAATATATTTTCCATGGATATATAAGTAGATCCGCAATAGGCACATTCAACCTCCCATGAATTTTCCCCTTCCTTAAATAGTGGGGGAGGTGATATTCCAAACTTCCTTAAGTTGGCATGCCCTTGCTCTGTTATTCGGTCCGATGTCCAAGGAGTATGAAAAACAAAATCTACTTCAGTCTTTCCTACTCCAGAAATATTCTCTAAAGCAGCCTTTGTATTTCCTTTGATGATATCTAAAGCAGGACACCCTAAAAATGTGGGAAGTAAATGGACCTTTACTGCTTCTTCCTCAATAATAATTTCTTCAATCATACCGAGATCCACTATGCTTACAGAATCTATTTCTGGATCCATTACTTGATATAGAACTTCCAATATGGACTCTTTAGTAACAGTTGAGCTTTTTAACACATTTGTCACCTCTCTCCATTTAATCCTTACCAAGATGCTGCTGGATCAATACTATATACTTCTGAAAGAGTTTTAAGCGCTTCATCCAAGTCTTTTAAATGTTCTCCATTTCGCCCGTTCTTCTTAGGTATAATCGGAATATTAGGCTTTTCAATCTGAAGAGACTCAAAAATGGGAGATAATCTCTTGTTCCATCTTTCCTTTAAAATTTCCTCAGTTTCAATTAGGTGATGTTTTTCTATAATCTCTTTATCTATGCCATATGAAAAAAAATCGGAAAAGTCATCACTCACTTGTAAGATTGCATGCATCATTTTCTTTTTGGCAACATCCGTTGAGGATAATAATTGTTTGAACCATATTTCCCAGTGTAACAGGTGATAAAAAATTTCCATTTTTACCTTCAAGGCTATATCTGCTAACGGTACATATGAACTTGCACACAAGGAATCTACTTTGATTTTTTTAGCCGATATATAAAAATAACTTCTAACAACTTGTAAGGCCCAATCGTATTGTGGGGTTTCCATGTATGTTCCCATACCGTTAGCTCTTTCTGTAAGAACACTATTTTTCCTAGTGGAAGTAGGCCGAAGGTGAGCAAGAAGGTCTGCATTTCCTACTCCGAAATCTTCTAAAAGTTTATAATACATGGCAGCATGCCCCATGCTGTCCTGGCTAATAGAAGAGGAGGCAACGTCTTCTTCTATGTGAGGTGCGAGGCCTAGCCATTCAGAACCACGATAGGCAAACATAAAATCATCATCCGCCAGTTGAAAAAGAAGACTCTGCGTAGCGTCCTTATATTCCTGGCTCATCTCCTCACTCATTTACGATCTCCTCCCCACGATAGTATTTCTTTTTCATCCAAAATTTGTTGCTCGTATTGGCGCCATTTTTTCTTTAGATAACCATAGCCTTTTGTTGTGCGATATTCTTTATTGTCCAATCTGACTAGTGTTTGCTTCTCTTCATTTTCTATCTTGCGAATATGCTTTCGATTGACAATCCAAATGTCTGCTACAGGCTCCCGTCTCATGAAGTTTTCCTGAGCCATTATAAAAGCCATTTGTTCATTAGGAGCTAGCAGACTAAATTGGTGTTGAAATGCAGAGCTTGAAGTACGTTTGCTAAAGATTTCATATTCTTGATAAAAGCTCTTTTCTTCGTTCATTGTTATTTGTTCCTCCCTTAGCTTACCGTAGCACTTAGCGCCTCTCTTACCCAGGCGTTATTTTCGTAAGAGGTTCTTCTAAGATTAAGACGTGCCTCTGATCTAGGACCACCATTTTTTATGACTTTCTTAAATTCGTTCCAATCAGGTTGTTGATATATCCAATTGTTGCTCTCTCTATCAAATCTTAACGTTGAATCAGGTACAGTTAATCCCAACGATAAAATACGAGGAATGTATTTATCAAAAAAAAGTTGTCTGAATTCTTCATTTGTTTTAGTTCTTATTTTGTATTTAATCGTCAAATCCTGTTTAGAGGATCCAGTGGTTTCTTTAGAGGCCGGGCCAAAAAACATAAGAAGTGGCTCCCACCACCGATTTAGTGCCTCTTGAATCATTTCTTTTTGCTCGGTTGTTCCTTCAGCGAGGGCCATAATTATAGATTCTCCGTGCTGAGCATGGAATACCTCTTCAGCACAAATCCGCTGTAACGCTCTAGCATAAGGGCCGTAGGAGGCATTAAGCATATTGGTTTGAGTTATGATTGCAGCTCCGTCTACAAGCCAGCCGATAATTCCAGCATCGGCCCATGTCTTGGTTTCCATATGAAATACATTATGAAACTTCAAGTCTCCATTGAACAAATCTTGCATCAAATCAGCTCTATTTTTTCCATAGGGTTTTAGCAAATCCTCTGTAACTCGAAGTAAGAGCTGACCATGCCCCATCTCGTCTTGCACCTTAGCCATAATACCAAGTTTTCTAGACAGGGAAGGTGCTCGCGGAACCCATTCCTTTTCAGGTAATGCTCCCATTATTTCACTCATTCCATGCATAGAAATTAATTTTATTAAAGTTATTCGATATTCCTCTGGCATCCAATCGTCTGCTTCAATTTTATCTCCTGAATGAATACGCTCCAAAAACTGAAACATTTTTTGTTGTTCTTCTTCAGAAGTTAGCACTACGTTCAACTAAAATCCTCCTTTATTCAAGCTATGCTTATCTAAAACTAGTCATAACAACGTTAAAACGTTTTCTTAAAATCAGTTACAAATAACAAGCAAACTACTAAACTTATCTATATTAAAAGTAAAGAAAATTAAATCCTCCTTTTATAAAAGATAGAGACGAAAACATATAACCTTTTTTAAACGTAAAACTAAAAATAGTAATGTATTTATTACAGATTAATATTTTTGTAAATTTAAGTCAACGAAAAATTCTGAAAACTAAAAGAAAAAATTATGTTTAGACCATAAGCGCAAGAAATAAGACGATTCTTACATAATTATTTGATATGGTAAAACAAATGAAGATTACTTTTGGAAAAATTTAAATGGTATGATATTTAAGTAACCGCATGCTCCATGTTTACCAAGAAAACCAATTGGGAAGAACCGTTAGTTTAATCAAAAATAAATAGTACTTTTCACTTAAGTTTATTTAGCTATATAGTTTTTGTAGAGCTTAGAGGCATTCGGTAACTCTATAAGAAAAGTGTCCTGCTAGAGGAAAAAAATCTATCTTATTGTTTGAAAAGTATAAAATTGTTGTGTTTCCATATTGCTCATGTTTTTCTATAATGGCGATAAAAGATTGAGGCTCTTTCTTATATTTGTAAAATTAATGGAGGAGGAAACTAATGGATAAAATAAATCTATCCTTTGAGGAAATGTGGCAAAGGATAATAGCGTGTGATCATAATTATGATGGGTATTTTTATACTGCTGTTAAAACCACAAAAATTTATTGTAGGCCATCCTGCAAATCCCGTAAACCCAAGAAGGAAAACGTAGTATTCTACAAAACTAAGTCAGAAGCTGAAAAAGCAGGGTTTCGTGCATGCAAACGATGTAAGCCTGATTTACAACTAGCTCCTCAAGAGGACTTAGTCGAGCAGGTCATTTCTTTTTTAACTAATAATTATAGACAACCCTTAACATTAGAAAATATATCAATACATATGGGAGTCAGCCCTTTCCATTTAGAGCGTGTATTTAAAAAGGTTACATCGGAGAGTCCCCGCCAGCTCTTAGAGAGGATTCGTATAGAAAAGGCTGCCCATTTACTGAAGCATACAAATGCCTCAAACTTAGAAATAAGCTTGAAAACTGGATTTCAAAGCACCTCTACCTTTTATAAAGCCTTTAGAAATTCTTTTCAAAGTTCCCCAAGTGAATTTCGTAAACAATGGAGGAAGATGCAAGTATGAATGAAAAAGTACAACTAAGTCAACTGAGCATTCCAACTCCACAAGACTTTAGTTTCGCTGAATGTCTGAAGCATTTAATGAAACCTGAACAAGAATGGTTGTACAGAGTTATCGACAACTCCATTTATAAGCTACTTAAAATGGATGATGAACTCATTTTGTTCATAATTGAGTGGCAACCAGGAAATATAATTGTCAAATTTCCTCTTACTCAACCATCTACTATACAAGTTAAAAAAGTTACTACATTTATTAGTGAATGGTTTGATTTGGAGAAGGACTTGAGAGATTTTTATGAACTTGCTAATAATGATCCTGTTTTACGTCCAATCGTTCAAAGTTATTATGGATTACGTATAGTTGGTATTCCCCATTTTTTTGAAGCAATAAGTTGGGCTATTATAGGTCAGCAAATCAATTTAACATTTGCTTACACTTTAAAGAAGCGCTTAGTAGAAAAATATGGAGAATCGTTAGAGTATGAAGGTAACAAATATTATGTTTTTCCTTCATTAGAAATAGTTGCATCTTTAACTGTAGAGGATTTAAAACTGCTACAATTTAGTGCTAGAAAAGCAGAGTATATTATAGGAATCGCTCAGCTCATTCTACAGGGAAAGTTATCGAAGGATTTAGTACTTAAACAAAAGACATTCGAACAAAAGCATTTGTTTTTAACATCTATTAGAGGAATTGGACCTTGGACCGCAGACTATGTTTTAATGAAAAGCCTACAAGAGCCCACTGCTTTCCCTATTTCCGATGTTGGCTTGCATAACGCCTTAAAAAAACAATTAAACTTAGACCGTAAACCTACTATGGCTGAACTAAAAGAATTGGCTATGAATTGGGAAGGCTGGCAGGCTTACGCTACATTTTATCTTTGGAGGTCATTATAATGCATAGAGTAGACTTTCAATCACCGATTGGAGTATTAGAAATCTTAAGTACGATGGAGGCTATTTATGCCATCCACTTTACCGAAAGAACTGAGACAGATTTTCAATTGGATGACAATCATCCTGCTGTAGTTCATATATGCGTTAAACAATTGCATGAGTACTTTTATGGAGACCGGATGGACTTCACTTTTCCATATATTTTTGAAGGTACTGATTTTCAACAATCTGTTTGGAAGGCACTTACTAAAGTTCCATATGCCACAACTGCAAGCTACAAGCATATTGCTCAATCTATAGGTAATGACCGTGCGGTTAGAGCTGTTGGGAGTGCGAACAATAAAAATAGGTTGCCTATCGTTATACCCTGTCATCGAATCATTAGCGTTGGAGGAAAGTTGACAGGTTACGCAGGTGGGCTATGGAGAAAAGAATGGCTTTTAAACCATGAACAAGCAAAATTAAAAAACAATTAGAACAAATTGATAAGCATTAATGTAAAGGAGCCGAGACTATTGTCTCGGCTCCTTATTTCCAAACCATTTAATTTAATTTTATAAATTTACTAAAAGGGTTTGTTGAAAATCTATTGTACTCTTTCCCGTAGTCTTCTCAAAATTTTTATAAAAATCATCTAATGACTTAGATAATAATAACTCCGTTAAAACTTCAGTACCATACAAACTATCCAATTTTTTAACTGTAAAGTATCCCTGAAGGTACACCTTATAATGCTCTAATTTAGATGGTATTGTTTTGTTTGTGTCTATTAACCGATAATCCACTGTTTCACTTAATATGTTCGGGTCGATAACTCTATCCTGATATCCTACGTACTCACTCAGCCCTTCGATAAACCAAAAAGGTAGATGCTCCATTTTGCTGCTTAATCCATTGATTTTAGCGAACTGGTGAATACGATAATGGGTATATTCATGTAATAATATTCTTTCCCATCTTTTCTCCTCGTCCATTTTCATAAGATGTATTGATTGATCCATGCGCTTATAGTAACCTACCGCTCCTGGCGATATTTCCTTAATAGCAGCTGGATCATTATATATTTCAATCGATAAAGGGTCCTTCACTTCATTTCCAAAAATCAGATCAAGTTTAGCCTTTTCTTTCTCTAAAAGAGAGGAGTACTCATTCACAGAGGCTATATTTTCTTCTGCAAAATAATAAGAAATATTCGCAATTTTTTTCTTTTCTATATCCTTTTGGATGAGGCTATTAAAGAAAATATGGAATATGCTTCCTATTTCTTTCTCTCCTGTATTTGTTATCTTAGATGAAGGAGTTATCTCTTGATAAGGCTCCTCTGCATAGTTCAACCAAATGCTTCCTCCGATGAATATGGAAAATAATAGAGTGCCAACAAAAAAGAAACTAGTCATAAGAAGATTATTAATCTTTAAGCAGATAATTTTCTTTATAATCATGTAATTTAAAGCAAAGAGGGCAATGAGCACGCCATATTCTAAATAGGACCAACTGGAAAATTCGATAAACATTTGCACGACAAACAATCCGACGACAATAGGTAACAACAAATACAATACTTGAATAATTAAGGCTTTCAATTTATCCTCCTAATGAATAAAAGTTCATTTGTAAGTTGCAATGTTTTCCTTGGCGTGATTTACTCGTTTCATTCCAACCATTGTTGACAATATGTCTTTTGTATTCATTAGGAATCGCAAGATATCATCTGTGTTTTCCACATCTTTACCTAGGTTAAATGGTGCGCTGGTCGTAACGTGAATATCTAGATCCCTAGCAGCTTCTAAAACTGTCAGCGCTATCCCTGAAACTGATTGAGTTTCCCTATTATTTGCTCCAGGTAAGGAACTATTTAAGGGCACTTGGATAAATCTAAAATGCCCTCCTACCTTTCTCGCTATTTTTTCCGTTTTTTCTAAAGATATATAGCCTTTCTCATCACTATCTGTAATTAAACCCAGCCAGGTAGCCAAACCGTAAAATCGTATAGTTTGCTTTTTTACTTGTTGCTCAAAGAAATAAAATAATTCTTCAAGCATTTTGTAGAACGCCTCTTCTCCAAGAACTTTCATAGAAATTTCCGGAACATGTAAATAATAAATATCAATTGTCTCCAAACCAAGGTGTGATCTGCTTTGATTTAGTGCAAACTGAAAATAGCTTGGAGTAAGTACGTGCTTTTGATGTGCAACTGTCTGTATTTCCTTTTCTTGAATGATTTCATTTTTTAAGAGCACATATTTTAGATAGTCACTTGGAACAAGACCCGCATCTATATCACCTGGAATTAGGCCCGCCTTTGTTGAGATGACAAACTCACTTCTATCAAGTTCTTTGTTTGTTATTAGCGACTCTAGCACTTTCCCTATATCTTTCTCTGATTTCATACCACGATAATTTAGAGCGGTATCTATAAAATTCACACCATTTCTGAGGCAGTATTTAATTGTTTTTTCATACAGCTCGGAATCTTCATTTGTCATATCGCCTAAATGTGTCCCGATTGCAATTGGCGAGCAATAAAACCAAGTAGTTTCTCTATATTTTGACTCATGATTATTTAAATAATTTAATGTTTTTTCTCTGGTGGCATAACCCTTTATCATCTAATGGGCTTCTCCTTTAAATAAGATAAAGCCATATAGTAGGCATGAGCTGTAAAAAGTTGTTGGATCTCTCCATTCACGATCAATGAACCCATTTCATTCCAGTTATAAATATGAACATCTATAAATTCTGTAGGGTCGAGCTGCTGACCACTAGTATGATAAGCATCTAGAAGCAGATAGGTAAATACCTTATTGGTTTGAGTTGCCGGATTTACGTAAAATTGGCCCAATAATATAGGTTCTCGGTCTGTTGAGTAGCCCGTCTCTTCTTGAACTTCCCTTAAAATTGCTTCCTGATAGCTTTCTCCCCCTTCTGGCTTTCCAGCAGGAATCTCTAAAAATATGTTTTGAGCTGAATAGCGATATTGACTTACTAATACAATTTGTTGTTCCTTTGTAAGCACAATAGCATTTACCCAATCATCGTATTCATTTACATAATAATCTTCAATTATTTGACCATTGGGCAACTCGCATTTGTCTTTTCGTAAATTGCCAAACGGTGACTGGTACAAATAGGATGAGCTTAGCTTTTTCCATGTGTCCAATATTTTCACTCCTTAGAAAATAGATATTCAGGTTCCGTAGATATAGCTTTACCAATAAAAAATATAAAAGCGAGGAAGAAAGGAAAGATAATTAGTTGTCCAATAATGATAAACGCTGTTGCAGGTGATGGGTCATCTCCCCTGTAGGTTATAGGAAAAATACTAGCGAACAAAAGAATGAAAAAAATCAAATATGGAAACCACAGGAAAGAAGAAATATATCTGCTCTTTCTGTATTGGAGCCACCTGCCGTTTACTAGGAGCAGAACTGTTATCAATAATATGAAACCTAAAACATGGAGAATCATCATAAATAGGTTTACGGCGTCAGTTTCCCAATTCGTTATACGAGCTATTCTATAAAAGTTTAACTGTAATTCAAATGATATAAAAATCATAAGTGCAATAATAATGCTAACTATGTTCAGACGTAAAAAGTAATTGATACAAAAACCACCTTTATTTATTTTGCAGAGAGCTACCACATTCAGAGCAAAATTTGAAGGATTTGCCAACTGGGTGACCACAATTGGAGCAATAGACTTCCGCTTTTAATTGTCCCTCTTCCCATCCTTTGCTGGCTGCCGCCATTTGTTCACGTATTGCCTCATTGTTTATTTCTTTTAATTTCTTGTAGTTACCTACGCCTGTTAATAAAAAGCCGAAAAAGATAAGGGGTGCTCCTACGAAGAATAACCAGAAATATTGAGGCTCCTCAAAAAACTCCAGAGTAAAAAATTCAAAACAAGCAATTGCCAAGCAGCATATTCCAGCAAACATGATAATCGGACCTATAAATTTCACTACATATTCACCCCAATTTCAAAAAAATTCATAAGCACTCATTAAAATAATTAAATTCCTCTATGGAAATTGGAGCAGATAAGTTTATTTCATTATTTAAAGTAGCTATTACATCTGCTTCTCTTTTCAACCAATAGCGATAAGGTGATTCAGTTACAGCCTTCCATACAAAAAAGCCCTTTTCTGTTTCAGGAAAAGTTGAATGAGATGTTCCGCCTTGCCGCTTAGCAAAGGAAAAAAAGAAAATTTCCCTAATGCGGGCTTTAATTATTTGTTTTTTCAAATAAAATACCTCTAGACCATATTATACAATAAAATAATCATTATTTATTATAATTTTTTCATTTAATTGGGAATTATATAACTCGTTTTGCTGTTATTTCTGTTAGCGATTTAACAATGCCTACTTTTTGCATACTTGCATATTCTAACTATAAGGCTAGCTCACAAGGGAGGAACACCTAATGGGATTATTCATCAATGAATACCAAAACCCTGGGGTATTTAAAAATACGGCAGAAATAAAGGCACCTAATCAAACAGAATATCGATGTAACCACTTATCTGAGTTCATACAAGATCAAAATACTGCAAATGAAGCTTTTCTTCGAGCCATTAAAGGATTAAGAAGATCTCAATATCACTATGGTCATCAGCAAATAACTCAATCGTATGAAATGAATGCAAAACTACAGGAGTTAAAAGAACTCAATATCAAACATGAGCTTGTTGAGAAACAAGTATATAACTGGTTAGAAAAATTAGAGCTGCAAAACCATACTATACAGCTACTAATAAAAGACGAGCAATTAGGTAAAAACGATTTAACCGTTCAAATTGAAAAACTGGACGATACGCAAAATGAAATAATGTCTCGATTAGAACAAGCAGAGGTAACACAAATATGTATTGTAAATAAGCTCGAAGATCTTTCTCTAGAGAATAAGGAAGTTTTATCTCATATAGAAAAAGTAGATATTTTTAATGATGAAATAATGAATAAAGTTAATGAACAGAATCAATTCCGTCAAATAATTAATGAACAGTTTAATAATTTGGAAGATGGACAAAAGGAATTAACAAACAGAGTAGACAATCAAGAAGGATTAATGGAGAAGATTTTGCGCCAAATCGATCATGTAAGAACTTCATTGTTTGAAAGAACTAGCTTTTTAGAAGAGAAAATGGAGAAAATATATCACGCCTCCATAGCTAGCTTTCAGAAGATAAAAAACGGTTCTGAATAAACTTGAGGGGGAAAACCTATAAACCTTAGCAAATGGGTTGGTGGATTTATCATTTTCATTTTATTGATTGGTTGTGGGACTGTGGCTTTATCGAATACAAATGATAGTAACAAATTCCCATATGAAGTTACTACGGAAGTAATGGATGAAAGAGCAATGATAGAACATGCCTTCAAGTCTATTAGAAGCTTTAAAAAGTTAGGCTTTATCAAACCAGAGGATAAGCTAGACAGCACACTCTTGACCTATGACCCATCCAAGGATGTACTAAAGTATCAAGAAACATTTTACTTAAGCACCGGCTACAAATATCTTTCGTTCTCTTCTCTACTAAATTATTCGAAAGAGGATTACGAAAATTACGTTCAATCATTAGAAAATTTGAGAAGGTTATCACACGAGAGCATGGAAATTGAAATTGGTAATAATGAGGATGCCTCATTTACAACACTTTTAGGTCTTGACGGAAATGAGCTATACCATATTGATTTTCTGAAAGAGGGATTTAGTAATGATGTAGTAGATGCTGTTGGCTTGTCTTTAAAACCAGTGGAGGAAGGTGTTTTTGAACGGTTTTATGATACACTTTTAAAAGATATGGACAAAATTAAATTCCCCACAATGGATAAGGGCTATGAAGTTAAGTCAATTATATCTAAATGGATAACAGATCATATCGGTCCCGAATTAATAATCGAATATGAAAATTTTCAAAACAAAACATTCCTTTATACTATTAGAGATAGTGATCTTGTAATTGATGCTTATGACGAAAAAAGTAAATTTTTACTAAAGAATGGTACCGAGGTAAATTTATATGTATCTGCATATAAAGATGATTTTCTAGCTTATACGTGGTCTGATGGCATTCATTTTTATGAAATAACAATTGACACCCAAAAGAATAAATTGAAAAAAGAAGAAATATACAAAATAATCGAGTCTTCTCTTCAAGATAAGAGTACTTTTTCAGATTTAAGTCTTTTTAAACCTTTGAACGATTTTCCTATCTTAACCGAAAAAGATAAACAGCTACGAGAGATAATTCAGAAAGAAAATTAAAAGCGCTCGTAAAGTGTACTTTCTCCCCTAAAAGATCAAAAAGCGCTCCTAAAAATAGAAAAGTGTCTCCTAAAGGGAGCGAAAACCGCCCCAAAAGAACTTAAAGCTTCCGACATTTTTCTCCGGAAGCTTTTATTACAAGGCAAATATGAAACAATTTCTTATCATATGGAAACAAAAAAAGCACTGTTAGAACAGTGCTTTTGAAATTAAAACCGACCGATTATTTATTATTACTGAGAATGTTATCTAATTCAATCCATTGTTTCATCCTTGGCATCTCTACTGACTGATTATAAGATTGATCCATTATGAAAACTTTTGTCTGCACATCTTTTAGCGTTTCTAAAACAGCTGGCTTGTCATCAAAATAGTAATCTAGCTCTAATTTCATGATGGTTGCTATTTTTTCATCGTCTAGCATTCCACAATAGAAGTGTTCATCCTTCACTGGAAAGCCTTGCGCTTTCATCCACTCACGAGTCTGAGCACAATATTTTTTGGGGCGAGAGGTAATATAGTAAATTTCATGACCATCATTGTCTAAGGAATTTAGAGTTTCTAAAGCCCCCTCAAAAGATGGACAATCCGTAAAATAAATTTCCTCCATACACTCTCTCCACATAGCATTTCCATCTTCTTTATTTAGTCCAAATGCTTCATGGATCTCCACCGTCTGTAATGCACGGAAAACATCTAAATCCACACTTTGGTTGAGTTTCTTATTATACAAATGAAAAGCGTGCTCTCTTAAATTAATTAAAGTATCATCAATATCAAAACCAAATTTCATTTTTTGTTCTCCTACTCTTATAACATGATTGTAAATTGGGAAGCAAAGGACTGCTCCTTCTCAATTTGAGATGCTTGAATTTTTTCAATTTCTCTTTTTCTTTGAGTCGAGCAATCAAACGAATCCAATAAAGTTACGTAGTCTTTGTCTATTAACGTAGCTAAATAATCAGCATCCTTTAAAGCACTATTTAGACCAAATGCCCCAGTCGGTGTCATTGTATGTATAGCATCGCCTATCAATACTAAACCAGATGAGCCCCAGTTTTCACTTGTTGTGCTATACACATCTAATAGCACAAAATCCTTCCACGATTGAATATGCTTATGCACAGTTTCATTTAGGTCAGGAAAAGCTTCCACTAACTGTTGGATAAATGCTGTAAAGGGCTCCTTACGTAAGGTTGAAAATGAACCTTCTTCAATATTCCAGCCGACTTGTATAAAATCATTCGTTTGAGTAAATAACGATAATTGCTTATTATTGATTAACGCCATTTTGATCGATGGTTCCCATCCTTCTGGTGATGGGATTCTTGCCCATAGTAAATCATAACCGTGTTTTCGTTTATTTACCTCAATTTCTGCTTTTTTACGTACTGTTGAATTACGACCATCAGCTCCAATAATGAGCTGGCAATCTATCGTAATTTCTTGTCCATTTTGTATAGCTAAGACACCGCAATAGTTTCCAGCATCATCCTTTAGTAAATCGGCTACTCTAGTATTCATCATACATGTTAGATTTGGAAAATGAGTCCCAGATTTTATGAGGACTGATAAAAGGTTAGCTTGTGGTACATGAATGCCGAGATGACCAATCTCTGGTTGTGGTAAAATTGTTTTAAAAGGCTTACCATCCTGCCAGTACTCTAATTTTTCCATTCGTAGTAAGCCCAACTGTTCTATTTCTTCAAAAAGGCCGTATTTTTTTAGAATTGCTTCTCCCTCTTCATTAAGATGTTCTCCTCTAAAAGCTTTTCCTACTTCTTTATCTCTTTCTATAAGAGCTACATTAATATTTTTTCTAGCTAATAAGAAAGCAAGGAGAGATCCACCTGGACCAGCTCCAACAATACAAATATCGACTTTTAGATTCACTTTTCATCACCTTGCTTAGGATATGCAATTATTCGAAGGTCCTCTCCAAGCTTTTGGAACTCATCGAAATACAAATGCTTTGCAGCTATCATGGTATCCGGATTAGGACCTGTATAAGGTGTAATGGAATCTTTTCCTCCCAATACTTTTGGAGATATATAAATATAATATTTATCAATCAAACCTGCGTTTAAAAAGGAGGCATTTACTGCTCCTCCTCCTTCAACAAGGATATCGGTTATACCTAATCGATAAAGTTCTCGAAGTGCAGCATATAAATCTAACCCATTTGTTTCTTTGGATACAAATATCAGCTTGACTCCCTTTGCTTCAAATGGCTTAGCTCTCTCCATATCTACTTCGTCACTTGTTACAATAATAGTTTTAGCGGTTACTGTTTGAAGAACCTGGGAATCGATAGGTGTTCTTAAATTAGTATCCAAGATAATTCTAGTAGGATTTTTCCCTTGTGTCTCAGGAAGTCTTGTTGTCAACGCTGGGTTGTCAGCAATAACTGTGCCTACACCTACTAAAATGCCGTCTATTTCATTTCGGAGATGATGAACTTCTTTCCTTGCACTTTCACTTGTAATCCATTTTGAATGTCCGTTATGGGTTGCAATCTTACCATCTAATGTCATCGCAAACTTAGAGATGACAAACGGCAATCCAGTAGTCATATTGTGTATAAAGCGTTCATTTAGTTTTTTTGCCTCTTCTTCCAGAACTCCAACTTCCACTTCAATGCCAGCATTACGTAGTAATTGTATCCCCCTACCGGCAACCTCCGGATTAGGATCCGTAGTCGCAACAACTACCCGTGCTACTTTGGAATCCTTTACCAAATTTGCACAAGGAGGAGTTTTTCCATAATGAGAGCAAGGCTCAAGCGTCACGTATAAAGTTGCTCCTTCCGCATGGCTTCCTGCCATTTTAAAAGCATGGACTTCCGCATGGGGCTCTCCTGCTTTACGGTGAATTCCACTTCCTACGATAACACCATCCTTAACAATTACTGCCCCTACTATTGGGTTAGGATTCGTTTTCCCTTTAGCACTAGCAGACATTTCAAGTGCTAATTTCATAAAATAATGATCTTTTTCCATACTATACTCACCTCATACAGTCAAACTAGGGTTTTCTTCTAAAATAATATGACCAGACTTTTCTACTTTCGTTTTCAAATAGAACTCATTCGTTTCAGTTAGACCACCCCAAAGAGGAACATGATGATCTGCAAGCAAACCATGTCCCTTTAAAGCAGCAAGCTTTCTTGGATTGTTTGTTATTAAAGTTACAGGCTTTTGTCTTAAAGACTCCAATACACGGATTGCATCTTCATAAGATCGTGTGTCATCCTCAAAGCCAAGCGCATGATTTGCTTCTACTGTGTCATATCCTTCTTCTTGTAAAAGGTAAGCAAGAGACTTAGAAAACAAACCTATTCCTCTACCTTCATGATCTGCTAAATAAAAGATGGCCCCACAGCCGTGGTTTGCCACCATCTTCATCGACTCATGAAGCTGATAGCCACAGTCACATCTTTGACTACCAAAAATGTCACCAGTATGACAAATGCTATGCATACGAATTAAAGCATCTTCTTCATTAGAAAAATCACCATAAACTAGCACCGATGATTGCTGTCCAAAAGCCAAGTTAGATGTGGAAATGGATTTTACAACGTCTTCCTTTGATAAATTTTTATCAACTTTCACCCAAGAGTACCAATTAAAAGTCGTTTCGAAATCATCTTGTTTTATAGGCAAACTTACCGGACCTACTAGGCAAAGATCGAATGCCTCATTTGTAGTTATTATGTTTATTTTATTTTGCAAAATTTGCATGGTTTCTTTTTTTATATTCATTCTCATTCTCACCTATCATTCTAATTCAATCGAATTTTATGTCTATTATATTCTGATTGTACAAATTCACTTACATAACGTAACCTAGTATAAAATTACAAGTATGAAATGTCAAATTATCTATTCTTCCCTTATTGGTTCGCCATTTAATTTTTCTCTTTCAACTTATTATTTTAACACACCCCATACTATATTCTTCTTCTCTTATACTTATAAATAATATATCCATAATTGTTTGTTAAGAAAAAAATCATGAAGAGATGCTTTTCGTGAGTTGAGCGACAAACTTTCACACTCAGCACTCGTCTCACACGAAAATCCTTAACTGCTGTACACTGATTGCTTATGACCCCACCATCCGTAGTGATGATCACAGTCAAAAACGTTTATGTTCACTTGTAAGTTGTTTCATGTGAAATTTACATAATTTGCAAAATAAAAAACTGTTCAATAAAAAATTGAACAGTCTCCAAAAAATTATTTACTATAAAAATGTAACCATGCCTCGTAAATACCACCCGCACAATTTTGGGTTGCCCGAAACAATTTCGGATGGTCTTTAATTGCCAAAAGCTCTGGTTGAGCATTTGCAACAATTACGGATGGATATCCTAGACTAAGCATTTCCTCATCATTACCAGAATCACCAGCAATAAGAATCGACGCATTTGTATCTACATATTTTTCAATCACGTATGTCAAAGCAGATCCTTTTCCACTACTTTCAGGTAGAATGTCAATGTCTCTACCTGAACTAAAGATAAACTTATGAGGAATCTTTGAAAGCACTAACTCTTGCTTTAGCTTTTCCACGCTGTCATTATCTTCTTTTACTGTATAGGAAATTCTACATTCATTGGGTAGTTTTTGAGGAAATATTGTTGGGTATTTAGAAACAATATTTTTAATAGCTTCTGGATCCCAATTAGATTTCATTTTATGTTCCCATTCTAAATCAACTTTAAGGTCTGTGCCTACATATATACCTGTTCCCACATCCGAGATTAAAATGCTTGGCATTGGAATTTTTGCTTCTCTAATTAAATCTAAAGCGGAACCTTTATGTCTACCTGTGACATAAACCAAGGAAACCTTCTCATCAAGGCTTTCATAATATTTAAGTAATACTCTTAAATCCTCTTCACTACCGACCAGCGTACCATCAAGATCGGTGGCTAGCATTTGCGTAATCATTTGCATGTAACAAATCCTCATATGTTTTATCTATTTCTTTAGCAATGCTTGACCAGTTAAATATACGACTTGCACGTTCTGCAGCTTCTTTACCTAGTCTTTTTGCTAAAAGATTGTCTTTTAATATATTCTTCATTGCTTTAGCAAGTTGTGTAGAATCTTTTGGAGGTACTTGTAAACCTGTTTTACCGTGAGAAACAACATCTTTTAAGCCACCTACTCCTGAGGCAATAACTGGAGTCCCGCATGCCTGTGCTTCTGCAGCTACCATACCAAATGATTCGTAATAGGAAGGAACAATCACAGAAGTAGCCTTAGAGAACAGCTCACTTAAGTTATGTTGAGATTGAGGACCTATAAATTCTATATATTCTTCAATTCCTTTTACTTTTTCTCTTAAACTTGGATCAGTTGGCAATAGTGTAATGGGATCTATTTCTTCTTTATCTCCACCTGCTAAAACGAGTTTAGCCTCTAATTCTGGACTTTCCTTTTTCATTTTATGAAATGCTTCTAATAGTGTACTAATTCCTTTAGTCTTTTCCAATCGTCCTGCATATACAAATAAGGGCTTCATTCCTGCTTTTCGTTTAGAATGTGACTGGAACTCTTTTGCAACTCCAATCGAAATTACCTCAACTTCGGGATTGTTGTCTGCAAAATCTAAAATTATTTGTTTTTCAACTTCAGTTGTTGCAATAACCTTGTCAGCAGAGTTTAATATATGCTTTTCTGCTTCTAGACGAATAGGCTCCTCAACTCCTGTTGCCTGTTTCTTGGCTATGCCGAGGGAATGTGATGTATGCACAAGCGGAATACCGAATTCTTCCTTTAAAGCAAGTCCCAATAGACCAGACATCCAATAGTGTGAATGAATAACATCATATTTTTGCACAGATATTGTTTTTTTTATTTCCTCATAGAATGTTGGCAGAAGATCGTATATTTTAGTTTTAGGAATATAACCCTTATGCCCTGCAGCAAATCTTATTACTCTTGACCTACTTCCTAATTTTTCGATCCTTGGAGTATCTGGATTACTCCAGTGTGTAACTACATCAACTGCAATTCCTCTCCGTCCGAGTTCAAGAGCAAGCTCTTTAACGTAGTTATTTTGTCCACCCGCCTGCTTACCACCTAATGTTTCTAGAGGGTCACCATGTTCGGAGATAAATAAAATTCTTTTCCACATAAACAGCATCTCCTATCTATCTTTTTCTTAACTAACGCTATTTATATTAATACCCTTACTTTCAGACTATTAAACTATTCTTATAAAGTTTTATGTCTTTTAATGCAATATTAAGATAATTAGAGACATTCAAAGCATGTCTTGGTTTTACAAGTATCAACTTTCTAAAACCTTAAGAAGATATAGAATATGGGTTTATAATTGACAAAATAAAAACGCTCAAAGATTAAATCTTGAGCATTTTAAAAAAACTAATTTTTGTTGAATGCACCCATTACTTCAATAGTTTCTGTAATATTTACGAATGCATTACTATCAACTTCTTTAATCATTTTTTTTACTTCTCCTAGTTCATATCTAGTGATAACTGTGAAGAGAACTTTTCTAGATTGTTTTGTGTAAGCCCCTTCTCCATCTAACACAGTTATACCTCGAACTAGATTTTGGAGTAATTTTTTTTGAACTTCTTCTCCCTTTTCTGTGATGATCATAAGTGTTATTTTTACATGCTTCGTATGAATCACATCTACAACTTTACCAAATACATACAAAACCAATAATGTATACATCGTTTGTTCCCAACCGATAAAATAGCCGGAAGCCAGTACAATTACACTATTCATAACGAGCATCATTGTTCCCAATGAAAAGTCTTTTTTCTTTGTTATTACAAGTCCAATAATATCTATACCACCAGTAGAACCATTAAATTTAATAATCATTCCCGTAGCAGCTCCGCCTATAACTGCACCAAACACAGAAGACAAAAGAATGTCCTCAGTCACTTGCACCACTGGAATATATTGCATAGCTAAACTGGTTAAAAAGACAGAGTACATACTATATGCAACAAACTTTTTCCCAATACTTACAAAGCCAAGGATAAAAACAGGTACATTAAGGATAAAGATGATCCATCCAATGTTCCAGTTTGTAAGAATACCAATAATCATACCAATACCTGAAAACCCACCTAATATCACTTCATGAGGTACTAAAAAAAGATTTAATGCAACAGCCATAAATAAAGATCCTAATGTTATTACAATAAAATTTTTCATTTCTTGCTCCTTAGTTTTTAATCGAACTTAACTATACAACAATTTTTATATAAAAACTTATATTTTATAAAAAATGTTGCAATTTCTTAAGGAGTCTTCATCAAAAGATGAAAAATTGTTGTCAAATGAAATCGTTTTTTAAATATTATAGCGAAAATAATATTTTTCCAATATATCTTCATTTAAATTCCCTGGCCATTCATCAGCACCACTCTCCAACCATCTGGATCTTCTATCGTAATGCCTTTTTCTTCCCAATAAGGATTTTCTGGTGGCACTGAATTATAGCCCATTTTAAATAACTTATAGCATATATCATCAATTATTGTTTTATGAGGTATATAGAAGACAAGCAAATTGTCCTTTGTGGGTGCAGGACAAGGAGAGCCATCTACATGGGTTGTAAATTCCAAGTGATATGATTTGTCAGGTAAGCCAATCATCACACCATCATAACCATCGTGCCCCTTAAAGCTTCCTATAACCTTCAATCCTAGCCCTTCAGTATAAAACTTTATATTCTTTTCCAACTTATCTGTTGGTCTCGCGATTCTAATTTGCATCAAGCCATCTGTCCATTTTTCCATATATACCACTCCTTTTAGAAGAATATTAACATGAAGCAACTTATGATCTCTTCCCCCATAAGGTGGAACTTCCATTTAACTTAGCACTAAATTTTTCTATCTTTTATTGTAAGCTATCTATCCACGGTGATATGATGACACCATCTAATATTTTTCTTTAAGTAAAAGAAGATTTTACAACGGAATTGTGGAAATCTATCCCCTGCTTCATACTTAACCTTTGAAAAGGACTGATGTAAAATGAGACAAATTATCGCAATGGGTGGTGGTGGCTTCTCTATGGAACCTGAAAATCCACTTCTTGACCAATACATATTAAAACAAGTTAAAAAGGAACAACCTAAAGTTTGTTTTATCCCAACTGCTAGTGGAGATCAGGATAACTACGTCAATAGATTTTATCATTCTTTTGAAAATTTAAACTGTAATGCCTCCCATCTCAGCTTATTTGAACCAAACTTCAATAATTTAGAGGAGTATGTGATGACACAGGATATACTCTATGTAGGCGGTGGAAATACAAGGAATATGCTCGTCCTTTGGAAGGAATGGGGTTTAGATTTAATACTTCGTAAAGCATATGATAACGGAATTATTCTAGCTGGTCTTAGTGCAGGTTCTATTTGTTGGTTTGAGGAAGGGTTAACCGATCCCTTAAACGCCCCCTTATATAAGCTAAACTGCCTCGGCTTTTTAAAAGGAAGCAATTGTCCACATTATGATGGAGAGGGTAAAAGAAAACCTGCTTATCACGAATTGATAGCTACGGGTGTTATGAAATCAGGATATGCTGTAGAAGATGGCGTTGCTTTACATTTTATAGATGAAGTTTTAAAAGGGGCTGTGAGTTCTCAATTGAATGGCCATGCTTACAAAGTAGAAAAAGAAGATACTGAAGTTAATGAAAAAAATATATTGGTTACATATCTAGGCTAACTTGTTTATAGAGCAATTAATATGTGCTTTCTTTCTTAGTTTTCAAGAAAAAAATAAAAAAATATTTTGATTTCCTCCGTGATTTGACAAATTTTTCATTTCTCTTGATTTATAATGAACAAGTTCCATCGTTATTTCAAGAAAACTATTCTTTCGAATGTAGCAAATCTATCAAATGGAGGATATGTATGAAAAGGGAGTTGCGTCAAAAATCCTTATTGATTTTGATAAGTATTAAAAGAAAAGACATGTATAAAAAAGCGAAAAACCTTGGTTTTACTCACCCAATTGTTGTCGCTTGCAGCCAAGAGCTAGATCAATTACTTAACAAATATCAAGATAAAGTGTCTTAAATGAATAGCATGAGAAATAAGACCGTTCTATTCTTCTAGAGGAATTAATCGGTCTTATTTTTTAGGTGGAACTAAATTTAAACTTAACTTATTTCTTTGTAAAAAATCTTTTACCTAGCGTTTCCACTGTTTTAGGAAAAACAGCATACAGCTTACTTGTTACGGTCATATATGAGGGAAGATCTACTTCTCTGACTGGTTTATAAATTGCTTTAATAATAGCATTGACCACTTTCTGTGGGGCTAGCAATTGCTTGCCCATCTTATCGCGATATCCGCCTGTTTGGTCTGCCCGCTCAAGAAAGGGAGTATCAATAGGACCTGGATTAATAGTTGTCACTTTAACGCCGTGCTCTCGAAGCTCCATGCGTGCTGCATTTGCAAATCCAATGATTGCATGCTTACTGGCAGCATAAACAGATGCCTTCGGTGTAGCCACTTTCCCGGCTTGCGAGGCAATAAAAATGATATGTCCAGATTTCTTTTCTTTCATCTTATTCGCAAAATATTTTGCAAGCATGATTGGCGCCTTCACATTTACATCAAGCATTTGCTCTACCTCAACATCCTGTAAGTCGGTCAAATAAGCGAAGGTACCAGTACCTGCATTCAAAATCACTGTGTCTGGAGTTTCTATGTCTTTAAATAGGTTTTCAATTGAATACTGACTTGTTAAATCGGCCACTGTTGTATGTATCCCTACCTTAGATAATTGCTCCAAAGCCTGTTTATTTCTACCAGTAGCCCATACATCATGTCCTTCCTTATGTAATTGTTGCGCTAACATAAATCCTATTCCACTAGTAGCACCGGTAATAAGAATCCTTTTAGGCTTGATCATACAATAAAATCCCCTCATCTGTTTGCTTTTCTAAAATAAGGCCTTCATCCAACAGATAGTCTATTTGACCAATTGTTTCTGAAAGTGTTAAACCAAGCTCTTTTTCATATACCTTTGGGAACAATTGCTGAGTAAGTTCGAAAATGGTCTTTTCCCCATTACTCATCATTTCTAATACTTTTAATGCTCTCTCACGCTGCTTAATTAGTCGAGAAGATATTAACTCTGATACATCATATACTTCATTGCCATGGCCACTAAAAACTTTATGAACTTCCAAAGCTTGAACTCTTTTTAAGGATTCATTGTATTGTAGCATCGATTTTGGACGAGGTGCATTTTTGTCTAATGGTGGCTCAATTAATGGGTTGGAAGAAATTTTATCAATAATTAGATCTCCCCCAATCAAAACACCAGTTTCTTCTTCCCATAAGGAAATATGGCTCTGCGCGTGCCCCAAAGTTTCTAATACCTGAAGCTTGGGATGGCCAGGTATCACATCTCCCTCGTTTAATATTGTATCTAAGGAACGATTGCCAATGTAATTCAAAGGCCTTCTCATTTTTTCAATCCACTTTAAGTAATGTTCAGGGACTCCTTCCTCCACTAAACATTTGTTATAGAACTCATCATGATAGGTTAGGAATGAATGATTTTTTTCTAGCCACACTTGGTTATATGCATGACCTAGTATTTGTGCATTTTTAAATGCATCAATGCAGCCAGAGTGATCGGGATGATGATGAGTAAGGATAACTTGCTCAATATCGCACAACTGATATCCGGCTTCGCATATACCATTTTCAAGTGCAGAAAGAGCCTGTTCGGTTTTTGGACCTGCATCAACTAGAGTCAATATATCTCCTTTTATAAGGTACGCATTTACGTCTCCCACAGCAAATGGTGTAGGTATAATTATTTTATGTATCATTGTATTGCTCCCCTTTATCTGAATGACTATTCATTTATTTTACAGGTAAATGAGACTGGAGTCACTAAATTAGGTTGACTTATTTTGAAAAGACCCCTATAATTTCATTAATTCAGATAATTCAAGCTATGAAGAAGACTAGTACATATATGAAGGAGTTTAGAGAGTGAAATGCTTGCTGAAAATTTCACCTCCCTCTCTTATATCGAACCTACTTCTGAGCTACTATGAAAACATAGTCGTGACCTTCGCGATAAGAAGGTTTAAGTTGTGCTGTATTTACAGCAAATTTAGGTGGTACCGCGGAAATCCTACGTTTTCGTCCTTATTTCATATAGGGATGAGAGCGTTTTTTATTTTCTACAAATTTAAGGAGGTGATCAGATGGTAAAGCTGCAAAAAATAATAGATGCGCTTGATGAAGAGTTCCAGGTACAAAGCTATGGAACGGATCCTTCTTTTAGTAGATTTCTTCCACATTGCTATGATTCGATTGGATATGACTGGAAAAACAACTTCGAATATGATTTCACCCAACTATTTAACGGCTGTATGTTAAGTGGTTCAGAAGAGGTACAAACGATTTTTTTAGCAGTTTTCCCTACTGAAATTGTTTTGGAAAGATTTATTTCTGAAAGCCAAGAAGGTGACCTGTTATTTATGCACCACCCTTTACTCATGGAATGTGGCGACCCAAGAGGAAGTTGGGGAAGAGGCTTTCTACCAATAAAAGAGAAATATTTATCTCAAATAAAAGTTAAGAACCTTTCAGTTTATACATGTCACAATCCCCTAGATTGCCACACTACGTTGGGAACAAATAGTGCAATCGCCAAAGCATTAAACTGTGAAATACAAAATCCTGTCAATTGGAGTAACAAATATTTATCCCTTGGAAACATAGAAACAATAAGTACTGACAGCCTAATATCAAAATTAAAAACCCTTTTTGATATTCCCTACGTTGATTTTGAAGGGATTAATAAGGAGAAATTAAACAAAATAGCAATAGTGGCAGGATGTGGAGATGTTATTGATTGGATGCAGGAAGCTGAAAAAAATGGTGTGCAGGCTTATATAACCGGAGAGGTTCATTGCCATATCGACAATGAGTATGGCCATCGAAAATTTAAGAAAATGCAAGAATATATTGCCACTACATCAATGTCTTTAATAGGAGTTTCTCACGCGGCTTCTGAATATCTAGTCCATAAAACATTAGTAAAAGACTGGTTTGAGCAAAACTTCCATATTAAGACGATATTATTACCACAGGAAAAATGGTGGCTATAAATTTACTGAAGGAGGAGAATAGGATGACTAACATCGTTTTTATTGGGGCCGGCTCTATGGCTGAAGCTATTATTAAAGGTTTATTGGAAGAGGAGAAAGTTTCTCCAAGCTCCATTTGTGTAATGAACAAATCAGATGAAAAGCAGCTACACTATTTAAATGCTAAATATAAAATCGAAATTATGTGTACGAAGAAACTAGCATTGCAGAATGCTGATATCGTATTTCTTGCTATGAAGCCTAAGGATGCGATTCAGGCTTGCAAAGAAATCGCCTCATTTTTGAACAAGCAAGCAACTGTTGTATCTGTCATCGCTGGTGTTTCCATCAAAACAATTGAATCGTATCTTGGAGATAGACCAATTGCACGTGTTATGCCGAATACTTCTGCTTCTGTTGGTTTAAGCGCTTCTGCCCTATGTTGGAATGAGAAAATAAATAATGTAGCCAAAAAGGAAATTATTAATCTGTTAGAATCTATTGGAACTGTCAAGGTAGTCCAAGAGGTGGATATGCATGTGATTACGGCCCTTTCTGGAAGTGGGCCTGCTTATCTATATTATTTTGCCGAACAATTTGAAGCAGCAGCAGTTCAACATGGATTAAGCCAGGAAGATGCTCGTCACTTATTTATCCAAACAATGAAAGGTGCAGCATATATGCTCATGAAGGGCGAAGATGAGCCTGCTGAGCTTCGAAGAAAAGTAACGAGCCCAGGAGGAACTACAGAAGCAGGCATTGAACAACTAATGTTCCATAAGGTTGATGAAGCTATTTTTGCGTGCATTAGTGCTGCACAGCAAAAATCACGTACTCTTGGGGAACAATTTGAATGAACCGTCAGCTATTAGAATATATGTAATTGAAAACAACTAGTCAGCTCTCTGTCCATCACCGCTTTAACAGGAAATGGGCAAAGAGCTGAAAATAGACATTATACAGGTTTCAGTAGGCGTAAGTCTGCTGATCCTTCTTTAATTTTATATTCTTTCCAACTTGCCATTTATACAACTAAATTCATTAAAATCATCCGCTATATAAATAGGGAAATTATATTCTGAAACTTGTACTAATAGGTTTTTAATATCTTCTGGCATAAAGCGAGCGCTTATATGATTAATTATCAAATTCTTTGCCCCTGCCTTCTCACTAACATTTGCTGCATCAACGATCGTTGAATGACCATACTCTCTTGCAAGCCCCTCTGTTCCAGTATCAAAGGTACCCTCATGAATTAAAACATCTGACTCCTTCGCTAGGAGAATAGAATTTTCACAATATCTCGTGTCACCTAATACTACCAATTTAAATCCTTCTTTCGGCTCTCCCGTTACTTCGGAGCTTCTAACAACATTACCATTAGGCAATTCAACATCTTGACCAGATTTTAATAAGCGTAATAACGGTCCTCTAGGAACTCCTAATTCATCTGCTTTCTCAATTAGTAATTCAGGTGCCAGCTGCTTTTGAGTTACTCGATAACCAAAACAAGGAACAACATGCTCAAGAAGTCTAGCCTCTACTATGAATTGTTCATCTTCAAAGATAATCCCCTCTTCAATTTCAATGATTTTTAGAGGATATTTTAAATGTGTTTGAGACGTGATTAAAGTGACCTCTAGCCAATCTTTAATACCTTTTGGGCCGTATATAGTAAGAAGTTCGTCTCCACCTAAAAAGGAGCGCGATCCTAGTAGCCCAGGCAGACCGTATATATGATCTCCATGGAGATGAGTGATAAATATCTTTTCTATTTTTCGAGGCTTTACTGTTGTTCGAAGAATTTGATGTTGAGTTGCTTCTCCGCAATCAAACATCCAGTTTGAGCCTCTCTCTTCTAACAGCTTCAAAATCATTGAACTAGTATTACGTTGTTTAGAGGGCATACCTGCTCCCGTTCCTAAAAATAATATCTGCATATATTTCCAACTTTCATTATTTATATATTAACTATATATTATTTTACCATTTGACCCAATTGTAACAAAGTAGGATCCACTTGAGCTTTTCTCATCCTCTATAATTTAGTGAATCAGCAATCGTTCTATTTAACACGACATAAGATAATACTCTCTCTTAAGCCATTTAATTATATAAAAAAACCGTTAAACAAGTTTTGAACTCATTTAACGGTTTATTATTAGTGAATGTCACGCTTTTTGAAGCTTCCACCTCGAACCTCTGCTACATCTGTTATTACTACAAATGCACCTGGATCTTTTTCTTTGATAATCGTAATTAGTTTGTTTTCTTCCATTCGGGTAATTACACAAGTGACAATATCCATAGTCTCGTTAGTAAATCCTCCTCGGCCACTAGAATAGGTAACCCCTCGGCCAAGCCGATCTTGTATTGCTGCACCAATTTCTTCTGAATGTTTACTTACGACACGTACAGATTTTGATTTTTCTAAACCAACTTGAATTACATCAATAACGATTTTGGCAATATAATAAGTGGTTGCAGAGTAGAGGGCACTTTCAAGACCATATATAAAGCCAGCTCCAATGAAGATAAAAGCATTGATAAATAATATAATATCTCCTACAGAAAATGGAACCTTTCGAGATACTAAAACTGCCAAGACCTCGGCACCATCTAAAGCGCCACCGTTACGAAGTACAATACCAATCCCTACTCCAAGCATTACCCCTCCAGATAGTACAACTAGTAATGGATCATTTGCACTTAAAATCGGGTCGATATGATGCAACAAGACGGTTGATACAGAAAGTGCAGCTATACCAATAATACTTAGTAAAGCAAAGGTCTTTCCAACCTGCTTGTAGCCCAAATAAATAAAAGGAATATTTAATACAAATAGTAGTATTCCAAGAGGAATATCAAATAAATAATTTCCCATAATACTGACACCCGTTACTCCACCATCGATAACCGAGTTTGGGATTAATACTGCTTCTAGTGCATAGGCAGCGATTACTGCCCCTATAATTATCATTATTATACGACCTATAGTTTCCGGTGTTTTGTTTTTTTTCATTTACTTGTAAAACTCCCTTATAAACAAAGTTAATTACTTATATATATAAACTCTTAAGTTATTTTCTATTATCGTGATCATCTAAAAAATCTTTACTAAAGCTAGTTTTCGATTCTAAAGAAGGATTTTTTTTAATCTTCATCCCGCGTTTTATGATAGTCTTACCAAATTTATCTTGAAGTTGTTCGACGAGCCTCAAGATAGGTTCCTCTTTTGCGTGCTCTTCAAAGTTAAAGATAGACAATTGCTCCATCGATTCTCCCTTATCAAATACATTGTTAACAGTGACCCCTAATAATCGAATTGGTTCATCCTCCCAGCTAGATTCAAATAATTGAATAGAGAGTTGTGATATATCTTCTTCTTTAAAGAGCCGATTGATAACCGTTTTGCTTCTCGTTTTATTTTTCCAGTTGGCATCTCTAATATGTATAGTGATAGATCGACCAGCTAAATTTTTAGAATCTAACCGTGATGCTACTTTACTGGACAATTTTCTGAGAACTTTTCGAAGCTTATCTATATTTGTTTCATCATAAGGTAAGGTTGTGGAATTGCCTACGCTCTTTGTTTCGAAGATAGATTCTGGGTCTACCGCTCGATTGTCTATTCCATGTGAGCGATTGTGAAGTCTTGTTCCCGATTTTCCAAGTTTCGACTTTAGTAAGTCAGGATTAGCGTTTGCTATTTGTCCGATGGTTTTAATACCCAAGGATTCTAATTTATTGGATGTGCTTTCCCCAACTCCATGCATTTCAATTACGGGTAAGGGCCATAGCTTTTGTGGAACTTCCCTTTTTCTTAAAACAGTAATTCCCATTGGCTTTTTCATATTGGAGGCTGTCTTAGCTAAGAATTTGTTAGGGGCAATACCGATGGAGCATGGTAAATCTAGTTCCCGGATTATTCGTTGCTGAATAGACTTTGCAAATGCAACTGCATCTCCATCCATATCAACATCGGACACATCCATATAGCCTTCATCAATGGAGACAGGCTCTACCAATTGCGTATACGAGCGAAGAATATCAAACATTGCTTTCGAGGCTGCTCGATACCTTTCAAAATTAGGAGGTAATAGAATAAGCTCTGGACACTTCCTTTTAGCTTCCCATACAGACATAGTTGTATAAATTCCTTTAGCTCTAGCCTCATAAGAACAAGTAACTAAAATACCTCTTCGTTCTTTTGGGTTTCCAGCCACTGCTATCGCCTTTCCTTTTAAAGAAGGGTCATGGGCTTGTTCCACAGAAGCATAAAAGCTATTCATGTCTAGATGAAAGATAATTCTGTTCTGTTTAGTCAAGTCCTTTCACCTCTTACATAACTATATTTTCATCTCAAAAGACGAAGGGGAAAAAAGGTAGCTACTAGTTAGCTACCTTCCGACTGTTAAATCGATAGACAGGGCACCCCTTTTGTCTAAGACTACACGTTATTTACTTCTAAATTTTCTTCTTTTTTTGCATTTTCTAAGTAAGATTGTATATCTTTTATACCATCCAGTGAGCGAACTAAAATAGAAGGGTCCACAATTGTAATCATTCTGTTTTCTAAATTAGCAATATTTGTGAAGTATTTTGTCTTCGCATAATTCATTAAACCAAGCTGTTTTAAAGACTCGGCTGGGACATCTAAAATTTCCTTTGCCTCTTTAACGAGAATTCCCACAGACATATCCTCCGTATGCATAGTTACTACTCGGGCATTTTCATTCAAAAGACCACTCTGATTATAAAGAATTAGCTCAAAATCTATAATTGGAACGAGCTCGCCTCTTATTTTCATCAATCCAATCAAATATTTTGGTAAATGAGGAATTGGATTAACTTTTTCTAATTTTTCGATAGACACTACATGATCAATGGAAACAGCATATTCTTCGTTTCCCGATTGAAACACAACTACTTTTTGAGAAGACATGGATGAACCTCCTGAGCTCTTTATTCGGCAGCTATCTTCACGATTTCTACAAGTAAATCTGCTAGTTTTTCAAGCTCCAACACTGGCATTCTTTCGTTGGTAGTATGAATTTCCTCATAACCCACTGAAAGAATTACAGTTGGCACTCCAAACCCAGCAATTACGTTAGCATCGCTCCCACCACCGCTTGTTTTTATATCGGCTTTTCTACCTATATTTTCAACTGCTCGCTTCGCTACTTCAACAACCTGATGGTTATCCTCAAAACGGAAACCAGGATACATAAGTTGCGTTTCTGTAGTTGCTTTCCCACCGAATTGCTCTGCCTTTTCAGCAAATGTATTTACCATATGCTCAACTTGAGCGTCTAATTTTTCTCGATCAATGGAACGTGCCTCTGATAAAATATGAACAGTGTCGCATACAATATTTGTAGCTTGGCCACCTTCAAAGCGACCAATATTGGCGGTAGTTTCATGATCGATTCTTCCTAAATTCATTGCGGAAATCCCTTTTGCTGCTAGTGTAATTGCTGACACACCTTTTTCTGGTGCAACACCAGCATGTGCAGTTTTTCCAGTAATGGTTGTCCATAGTTTTGCTTGATAAGGAGCTGCAGTGACAATGCCTCCTACTTCTCCATCACTGTCTATGGCATATCCATATTTAGCAGTTAGCATAGAAGGATCCATTTCTTTCGCACCGACTAGTCCACTTTCTTCACCTGCAGTTATAACTACTTGAATCTCACCATGCTCAATAGACTGCTCTTTTAACCGACGTATTGCTTCAAATAAAGCTGCAATTCCAGCTTTATCATCAGCACCTAGAATCGTGGTACCATCAGAATAGATATAGCCGTCCTCTTTTAAAATTGGTTGTATGCCTTTACCTGGAACGACTGTATCCATATGTGTAGTGAAATAGATAGGGTCAGCAGTTACCTTATTTCCCTTCAAAGTAGCGATTAAATTACCTGCTCCATGCCCGGTTCTTTCAGCTGAATTATCCTCTATAACCGAAAATCCAAGCGACTCTAACTTATTTTTTAAAATTGGTGCAATTACTTGCTCATGCTTTGTTTCGGAATCTATTTTTACTAGTTCAAAAAATTCCTCTATTAAACGATTCATCTTATAAAAGACTCCTTTATAATGGGATATTCCCGTGTTTTTTCTTAGGTCTAGTTTCTTTTTTGTTTCGCATCATCTCAAGCCCTTGTATTAACTTTATACGAGTCTCACGAGGATCTATAACATCATCTACCATACCCATGGAAGCTGCTACATATGGATTTGCAAATTTTTCACGGTATTCCTCGATTTTTTCTGCTCGAACTTGTTCTGGGTTGTCGCTTGAGGCTATCTCACGGGCAAAAATAATGTTCGCAGCGCCTTGTGGACCCATAACCGCAATTTCTGCATTTGGCCAAGCAAAAACTAAATCTGCACCAATTGACTTTGAGTTAAGAGCTACGTACGCCCCACCATATGCTTTACGTAAGATGACAGTCATTTTGGGAACGGTTGCTTCTGAATATGCGAACAAAATTTTTGCTCCATGACGAATGATTCCTCCATGCTCTTGCTTAATGCCAGGGAAAAAGCCGGTAACATCCTCAAACGTTATTAAAGGAATATTAAAGGAATCACAGAATCTAATAAAACGAGCTGCCTTATCAGAAGAGTCGATATCAAGACCACCAGCCATAATCTTCGGTTGGTTACATATCAGTCCAACAACTTCACCTTTTATGCGAGCTAAACCAACAACTATATTTTTTGCAAACTCCTTATGTACCTCCATAAAGGTGTCTTTGTCAACCACCTGCTCAATTACTTTACGAATATCATAAGGACGTATTGCTTCAAAAGGTACTATATCAGCTAAATCAGGTCTATCATCGCTGCTTTCCTCTACCGCTACTAATGGCGGTTTTTCCTCAAAGCTTTGTGGTAGATAGCTTAGAAGTAGTCTTACACTCTCTAAAACCTCTTCTTCTGTTTTCCCACGGAAGTGTGCATTTCCACTTATTGTATTATGTACTTTTGAACCGCCTAGATCTTCAGAAGAAATCTTTTCCCCTGTAACTGTTTCAATTACCTTAGGTCCAGTTATAAACATCTGGCTAGTTTCATCTGTCATAAACACGAAGTCCGTAATTGCTGGAGAATATACAGCTCCTCCTGCGCAAGGCCCTAATATAACAGAAATTTGAGGGATAACTCCACTATAAATAGCATTACGATAAAATATTTGGCCATACCCATCTAAGGATACTACTCCTTCTTGAATCCTTGCACCTCCTGAGTCATTTAAGCCTATAAACGGAGCACCATTCTTAGCCGCTAAGTCCATAACGTTTGATATTTTAAGTGCGTGCATTTCTCCAAGTGCACCACCAAATACTGTGAAATCTTGTGAAAAAAGATAAACAGGTCTACCGTTTACCTTGCCGTAGCCCGTAACTACCCCGTCCCCTGGGCCCTCTTGCTTATCCATTCCAAAATCTACAGTTCGATGCTGTATAAAGGGATTAAGCTCTACGAAAGAACCTTCATCTAGCAAAAGGTCAATTCGTTCTCTAGCTGTCAACTTCCCTTTTTCATGTTGCTTTTCAATTCGATCGTCTCCGCCACCTAATTCAATTTTACGTTTACGATCATATAGATCATTTATTTTTTCATAGATATCCATCGGTTACTTCGCTCCCCCTGATTTATCACATAATTCATACAAAACTCCGCCAGATGACTTTGGATGTATAAAGGCAACCTCTGCCCCTCCAGCTCCTCTTTTAGGAGTTTCCTGAATAAGGCGAATCCCCTTTTCCTTTAACTCATCTAGTCTCTCTTGAATATTCTTTACTCCAAAAGCGACATGGTGAATTCCTTCACCTCTTTTTTCGATGAATGTATGAATTGTACTTGTCTCATCAATTGGCTGAAGTAACTCTATCTTGACATTCCCACTGTCTATAAAAGCTACTCTAACTTTTTCTGAATCTACTTCCTCAATATGTATAAGTTTTAAGCCTAAAATATCTGTATAGTATGGTAAAGAGTTTTCTAAACTTCTTACAGCAATCCCGATATGGTCTACCTTTTCCATTGTTTACACATCCTCTATTGTTTGACTATTCACTATACTATTGTACATATATTACAAAAAAAAATCTCTACCTCTTGTGCATTTTTTCAATTTTGATAAAATAGGATTACAAGCTAAAGGAGAGAAATTAATGCGCAATCAAACATTTCGTAAGATTATCGTTTATCTCATGATATTTGTAATGGTAATGTCCACATTATTGTTCGGTCTGAGCTTCGTCCTATAGGAAATTTAAAAACAGCGGGAGCAATTTATGCTTCCGCTGTTTTTTTGTATTAGACTTCCTCGCAATACTCTTCGAATAATGCTTGAAGATGAGTAATAACAGAAGTTGGTGCGTGACCTTCTATTTCATGACGACCAATTTCAGCAACTGCTTGTCCATCTTTTAATAAAACAAATGATGGAGAAGAAGGTAAATGTTCGTCTCCAAACATATTACGTGCTTGTTGTGTAGCTAGTTTATCTTGTCCTGCAAAAACAGTTACTAAATGATCTGGGCGTTTATCGTAATGTACAGCGTTTGCTGCAGCAGGACGAGCAATCCCTCCAGCACAACCACAAACTGAGTTTACCATAACAAGAGTTGTACCTGTTCTAGCAAAAGCAGCTTCCACTTCTTCTGGGGTAGTTAGTTGTTCATAGCCACTATTTTCCATTTCACTACGCGCTTGTATAATCATATCATTCATTAGTAAGTTAAAATCCATATTCATTTTACAACTCTCCTTTTCAAACTAGATTTAGTTTATCAGATTATTGATAAGAATTCGAGGAAAATAACTCCTCAATCGCTTGCGAAACAGTCATTTTCTCTTCTCTCACTTGCTGTTCTAACAGTTTCATCCTCTTCTTTCTCTGAATGGAAGAAAAAAAGTCATCATATAAACGATTCACTATCATCTCATTGAACCAATTTACAGTTTGCTCTTTTCTTCTATTTTGCCAGAAATGCTGTTGTGTCATCTTTCCTTCGAAGCTCTTAATGGTTTCCCATACAAGGTCCAGCCCCTTTTTGTGTAGAGAGGATACAGCGAGTGCTGGTGTTGTCCAATTCGGAGCGGAAGGTGCTAGGAAATGCAATATTTGTTTATATTCTGCAACCGTTTTTTTAGCTAAACTTTCGTTATGTCCATCTGCTTTATTGACAACGATTGCATCAGCGAGCTCCATTATGCCTTTCTTCATCCCTTGAAGTTCGTCACCAGCTCCTGTTAAGGCTAGAAGAAGGAAGAAGTCTACCATCCCTCGAACAATCGTTTCACTTTGTCCTACTCCTACTGTTTCGACTAGTATGATGTCATAGCCGGCAGCCTCACATAGTAGCATAGTCTCTCTAGACTTTTTATGCACTCCACCAAGTGTTCCCGCGGAAGGAGATGGCCTTATAAAAGCATTCGGATGCTTGGCTAGCTCTTCCATCCTTGTTTTATCCCCTAGTATACTTCCTCCGGTGAGGGAGGAACTAGGATCTATTGCTAATACAGCTACTTTATGACCTAAATCACATAACATTTTTCCGAATGCTTCTATGAAAGTACTTTTTCCTACACCAGGCACCCCAGTAATACCAATGCGTATACTATTTCCTGTGTATGGAAGCAACATTTTCAAAATTTGTTGACCTATCTCTTGTTGTTCCGAGGAAGTGCTTTCAATAAATGTAATTGCCTTTGCTAAATGTAAGCGTGAGCCTGCTTGAATCTCGTGATTGTAACTCTGAATGTCAATAGTAAGAGATTTCTTCTTTGAAAACTTTTTTACAGAGGACTTGCCCATACCATCGTGCTGAGATATAATACCACCCTTGACATGTAGAGAAGATGTTACTTTATCCTCATCAGCCATTAGCCTTCCACTTCCTCGTAGCCAAGACGTTTATAGATCTCCTCTATAACCTTTTGAGCTGCAACTGGAATAACTGTTCCTGGACCAAAAATAGCTGAAGCACCATTCTCACGTAAAAAAGCATAGTCTTGCGCTGGGATCACTCCACCAACGACGATTAAAATATCTTCACGTCCTAGTCTTGCAAGTTCCTCTTTTAAGGATGGAACGAGGGTCATATGCCCTGCGGCAAGAGAACTTACTCCTACTACATGCACATCATTTTCTACTGCCTGTTGTGCTGTTTCAGCAGGAGTTTGGAATAATGGACTAATATCTACATCAAAACCTAAGTCAGCAAATGCGGTTGCGATTACCTTAGCACCACGGTCATGTCCATCTTGTCCCATTTTGGCGATTAAAATACGAGGACGTCTTCCCTCGTTTTCTTTAAAATCTTCTGCCATTTGCTTCACTGATTGAATTTCTTCAGCATCACTAAAATTAGCACTATAAACTCCACTCACGGAGCGAATCACCGCCTTATGTCTCCCTGCAACTACCTCAATTGCATCCGATATTTCTCCTATGGTCGCTCTTTGTCGAGCGGCATTTACAGCTGCAGCTAAAAGATTCTCTTTGCCTGTTTTAGCAGCTTCCGTTAAAGCTAATAGAGCTTCCTTAACTGATTTCTCATCTCGATTAGCTTTTACACTTGCCAAGCGTTCCATTTGTTTTTGACGAACGACAGTATTATCGATATTCAAAATATCGATTGCATCCTCTTGATCTAGGCGGTACTTATTTACCCCTATGATAATCTCTTTGGATGAATCTATTTGTGCTTGTTTTTTAGCAGCAGCTTCTTCAATTTTCATCTTAGGCAGTCCCGTTTCAATTGCTTTTGCCATTCCACCCAATTCTTCAATTTCTTCTATTAATGTCCATGCTTTTTCCATTAATTCATTTGTTAATGCTTCTACATAATATGAACCGCCCCACGGATCTATAACTTTTGTCATATTTGTTTCTTCTTGTAAGAAAAGCTGTGTATTTCTAGCTATTCTCGCCGAAAAATCTGTAGGAAGAGCTATTGCTTCATCTAAAGCGTTAGTATGCAACGATTGAGTATGTCCCATCGCAGCAGCATTTGCTTCCACAAGTGTACGTGTCACATTGTTAAATGGATCCTGCTCAGTGAGACTCCATCCAGATGTCTGCGAGTGGGTACGTAAAGCTAAGGTTTTTGGATTTTTAGGATTAAAGCTCTTCATCATTTGAGCCCATATTCTTCTAGCCGCTCTCATTTTAGCTATTTCCATGAAGTAGTTCATACCGATTGCCCAAAAGAAAGAAAGTCTTGGAGCAAAAGAATCTATCTCAATTCCTGCTTTTATACCTGTACGAACATATTCTAATCCATCTGCAAGTGTATACGCTAACTCAATGTCTGCAGTGGCTCCTGCTTCCTGCATATGATATCCGGATATGGAAATAGAGTTGAACTTTGGCATATGCTGTGCAGTGTATGCAAAAATATCAGAGATTATTTTCATGGACATTTCCGGTGTATAAATATAAGTATTACGCACCATATATTCTTTTAAAATATCATTTTGAATTGTACCAGCAAGCTGTTCTGGAGTTACACCTTGTTCCTCGGCAGTTACAATATAAAAAGCCATAATGGGCAGCACTGCGCCGTTCATCGTCATTGATACAGACATTTGGTCTAAAGGAATACCATCAAATAGAATTTTCATATCCTCAACCGAATCAATCGCCACACCTGCTTTACCAACGTCACCTGTCACTCGCTCATGATCGGAATCATAACCTCTGTGGGTTGCCAAATCGAATGCAACCGACAAACCCTTTTGTCCCATAGCTAAGTTTCTTCTATAAAATGCATTACTTTCTTCCGCAGTTGAAAACCCTGCATACTGTCGTACTGTCCAAGGTTTAGAAACATACATAGTAGGATAGGGTCCACGTGTATTAGGAGCTATACCAGGTAAATCATTTAAATGTTTTAACTTTTCTATATCCTCCTTTGTATATTCTTTCTTCAATTTTATACCTTCATTGGACACAAAAGATGTGTTGTCATTTTCTGCATGCTTTCCTACTGCTTTTTTTAATACGTCATCTATAGACACAGCTTCGTAATTAGGCGTTGTCATGTGAGCCCTCCTTTTGAGCTAATGCTAATAATTCCTTTCCTTTTACAAGCATTGATTGGCCAGCATAAATAGATCCAGATAGACCAGCCTCAAGCCAATCATCATACTCTGCAAATTTCCCCGCTACATCTAACGGTACGGATAGCTTTTCGTTTAATAAAGCAGGCACTAGTCCAGCTGTCTGCTCATCACTTCCGACAAAAATCGCATATTGAATATTTTCATTGTTAATCCATTGTTGTAAATCAAATGGTTTTAAATTCTCTTGTGCGATAACTGGAGTTATTCCAATGGCATTCAAGTAGCCATTAATATAATCCATTCTTGGTTTATACTCCTTCAAAACTCCATATGGAAGTATAGCCGCTTTTAGCTGATATTGCTTAAAAGCTTTGCGCAAATGCTCAAATGGTTCTGCCAATCGTCTATAGTCGGATTGTATAACAATTTCCTCCAGTCCGTCCTCTGGATTAGCGTAATTATTCGTACCGATGAGAGATTTTTTACGGGTTGATACTGCTTTTAGCTGTAGCTCCCATTTCTCTGAAGCACGTTGCAGCAACATACTTTCCCTCGATTCTGGAGAGCTGTCCTTCATTAAATCTATAAAATATGCCCAAGTCTTCTCAACCAATTGCTTAGTCAATGACTCAATATAGTAAGAACCACCCGCGGCATCAATAACACGTTGAATATGTGTTTCTTCCTTTAAAACAAGCTGCATGTTACGGGCAATGCGCTTAGAAGTTGGAGTTATCTCGGAAAGATAATTATGTGGATAGCTAGAAACTATATCTGCACCGCCCAAAACGCTAGACAATATACTATTACCTGCACGCAATAGGTTTACATTAGAATCTAGAGCCGAAAAAGAGCGTAGAGAAGTTTCAGTATAAACTGGGATAGCATTGATATTTTCTTTTCCAAAGGCTTCGCCAAAAGCCTTCCAAAGCACTCTAAATGCTCTCAACTTAGCAATTTCCATAAAGAAATTTGTGTCGATAGAAAATTGCACAAATGCCTTTTCTTCTAGTTCTTCAATACCATTTAAATGTGCTAGTGTATCTGCTTGAACTAATACACTTGCTAGTTCACTAACTACGTCTCCACCAGCCTTATGTAGTTGGGTGCCGTCTAAATGTAATGATCTAGCACCTGTAAGCTTTCTGTCGGCTCCAATTATAAAGCCATGTAATTCGTCAAAGTGATCCAGAAAACTAGGATTATTTTCAACATCCAATAATACCTCATGTTCTTGGAACAGTATTTTTAGTTCTTCTATTTGAGAAGGACTCCATTCATGAATAGCATCGACCTTGTAATTGATCAAATCATTTCCTTTAGATAGGTTTTCCTTCATATCTACAATAATTTCTTCAGCTGTGTTTGCTGTAGAGTGCTGCGCGACCTTCCAATTAGCAGTTTCTTTAGAATGTCTTACTGTATTAGTTTGGTCTAAAGAAATATTTGTTAAGTCTGCCAATGTATAAAGCGGTTTCAAAATAATATCTTCTAAAGTTTTAGTTTCCAAAGATTCCAACGATTTTCCTTTTAATGATTTAATTGCAGCCTGCTCCCAATCAGCAAAGCTTGCTTCGGTAAAATTGGTTTGCTTCATGTCGTTTATAGTCATATGAACGCTTTCGCTTCCCCCTTGTATAATTATTGTTATATTTCTATTCTACATGAGTGCTTCATGGTAATAAAGTGATTTTGTCCCTTGTCAGAAAGTAACCTTTATTCAGGATATTAAATTCTTTAAGCAATTTAACTCTCCTTCTGCTCGCTAACGAACATACATATAATTTTAATATAGCCTTATATAAGCTCATTTCATTATGTTATCAAACTTAAACGAAAGAGGTAAAATATGATATTTGTCTTTATGGGTATACTTTTATTTATTAGTCTTGTCAGTGGAGGAACCATTGCTCTTTTAGCATATGAAATGTTCCATCAGAAGTTTAATAGAGCATTAGGGTTATTGTGTGGATTATTATTGGTCGGTCTATTAGTTTTTGAGATTATTCCAGAATCCCTTGAATCCTATGAAAAGCTAAGTTTGCTTCTAGGATTTATCATTGGTTATTTCTTTTATAGCCTAACGGTTCTTCACTCACATAACGAAAAGAAGCATGTGAGCTCTATGACTCCATTGATTTTCGGACTATTTTTACATACAATTCCTTTAAGCCTAACTCTTGGTTCGTTGCTTAACAATCAAATGTTTCCAATCGCGATTACTACTTCTACCATCTTACACCATATTCCAGAGGGCTTTGCACTCACTAGTCTTTTCTTACTTCGTAAAAAGAAACTAATGTCTTTATTAGTTTGTTTCCTCTCCCTATCCGTCTGTTCTATATTCTTCATGTGGATCGGAAAGGACATTTTCATAGCTCCGAGAATACAAGGGGTATTGATAGGAATTTCTATTTGTTTAATTGGTCTAACAAGTTGGAAAGAATTTATTTTCCCATCAAACAAATAATATTATTAACTATTCAGTATAGTTAAAATAATATTAAAATATAAAAGATTAGGAGGTTCGAAAATGAAGAATGATACGGAGATAGTTCAAATAAAAAAGGCTTACATGTAGAATCTTCTATAGACATTGTATGGAATGCATGGATGAATAATAATATTGTATCTCAATGGTTCGCTCCAACTGCCATTATAGAGCCTTGTATAGGTGGGAAATATGAACTTTATTTTATACCTGGAAATCTCAAGCAAATGAATACAAAGGGATGCAAAATAATCGATCTAGTTGAAAGGCAAAAACTAATGTTTACGTGGAAGGCTCCCGATTCATTTGCTGAAATCATGAATGTGGAAGACAACCTGACTATTATTGAAATTACATTAGAAGAAAATGAAACAAATTTAACAAAGATAAATCTTATTCATAGCGGATTTTCTAAAACAGAAGATTGGAATGAGGCTTTATATTGGCATGATAACGCTTGGACAAGTGTTCTAAGCAGTTTAAAATCAGAGCTTGAAAAAGGAAACGGTAATCTTTGCTGCGAACCACTCGAGGAAAAGAATTGAGTATAAAGAGACATTTAAACTACTATTTTGCCAAGTATAACAACATACGTATATAAAATTATCAGGATTTGGATGACAGTGTACAATGCTAAGTAACTGTAGTTAATGACCATCATCTTCAGGAACGGTACTAAACACAAGACTATTATCATTCCTGACGGTTATGTAATTTTCAAGCTGATGTACCCATCCATCCTCTCCTCTAACCCCTCTCCCTGCTAAGATAAAGCTATCCGGATTAATGGTCTTTACAGAAAACTCCAATCTATATACATCTTCAGAAGAATCAGTTGTATAACTTAGCTCCAAATTATCCAGAGTAAATTCATTTATAATTTCATCACTTTTCAAAATTTCTTTTGCCGTTTCTGTAATTCTTTCTCTTAATTCATCTTCTTCTGATCCACCTCTTAAAAAGAAAAACCAAAAAGGAACAGTAATAATTACGAAAAAACATAGCATCAATAAAGTTAATTTTAACATTACTATTTTTTGATAGGGAGTGGTTGAGATTAACTTCATGGGCATGCTTCTCCTTTCCTTGCTAATGGTCTTCCGATGGATTGGAACTAAAAACTAATGTCTCACTATCCTTGACTGTCACATAATTGACACGTTCGTGTATCCAACCATTCTCCCCCTTTACCCCTCCTCCAGTTAGTATGAAATTCGCTGGGTCTATCGGTTTAATGGAGAATGTAAGTATATACACCTCTTCTGATTCATTGTTTCTATGACTTTGTTTAATATTATCAATCGTGAAATCCGTTATATTAGGATCTTTCTCTAATATGGATATAGCAGCTAATTTGATGCTCTCCGATAAATCGACAGAACTCTGAGTGTCTTCTTTTTTCATCAACCAAACAATGCTTAAAACAATAACAAAAACAAGGACTATTAAAAAAATACCATATCCTCTTTTAGAGGACGGTGTTCTAGAAATCAGTTTCATCTATTTACACATCCTTCTGAAGAATAATTACCACGCTACTTATATATACGATTAATGTCGATAAAACATTCGCTACGCTAATACTCGGGATTTCATAAATAACAAAAACCTCCCTAAGAAAAGGGAGGTATAAAAGTTCTATAGTATATTAAAGTTGTTAGCTATGATTATATGAATATAGAAAAAGTTAATGATTATCCCTAGAAATTCTATCTGTTTTTTGTTTGTTTGAAATGGGCTACTCTTCCGCTCCACCTTCAATAATCGCTAACCTTACTTTACCGTTTGCCTTTTGAAGCAATATTGCAGCTTCCTGTGCATTTGTCTTGGTTAATATCATAATAATAGCTTGTTTAACATTATATTCGGTTTCTTCTAATGCTAGCTCGGCTTCTTCATATGTAAAACCTGTGGCCTCACAAACAATTTTTTTTGCCCTTTCTTGAAGCTTATGATTACTCGCACGTACATCCACCATGAGGTTTTTGTATACTTTCCCGAGCCTTATCATAGCTACAGTAGAAATCATATTTAGCACCATTTTATGTGCTGTCGCTGCCTTTAGTCTAGTTGAGCCTGTCAAAATCTCGGGACCTGTATCGACTTCGATTGCAACATCTGCATACGTGCTAATCATAGATTCGGTATTACTAGTTAAACTAATTGTTTTTGCACCAATTGATTGGGCATAAGAAAGTCCACCTGCTACATATGGAGTTCTCCCACTAGCTGCGATCCCAATAACAACATCATTAGAACTAAATTTCCTATACATTAAGTCTGCTATTCCTAAATCAAAGTTATCCTCTGCCCCCTCTACTGCAACCATGACTGCATCTAAACCTCCAGCTAATACAGCCTGAACCATATTTGGATCAGTACTAAACGTTGGAGGGCATTCAACCGCGTCTAGCAAGCCTAATCGGCCACTAGTTCCAGCTCCCATATAAAATAGTCTTCCTTGGGCAGTGAGCTTTTCATATACTATCTCTATCGCACTTTCTATTTTTGGTAAGATCCTTGTTATTGCATTCGCTACTTTTTGATCCTCTTCATTCATTATGTGAAGAATTTCAGTGACAGACATCATGTCTAATTCCGTTGTTTTAGGGTTATGTCGCTCTGTTGATAATTTATCCAATTGAATCATTAATGTCAAACCTTCCATTGATTTACATTTATTCAACCAATATATTTATTTGCATTTCTGGAGTTTGTACAAACACTCACTAATCAAATTACTTCACTGCTCCCGCCGTTAATCCTTCCATAAACTGCTTAGATGCTATTAAGAATAGAACCATCATTGGTAAGGATGCTAGAGTCAGACCAGCAAACAATGAGCCCCAATCAGCAGAATGCTCACCAAAAAGAGAGAGCATACCAACAGGAATTGTCATCTTTGCTTTCTCCGTTATAAAAATAAGCGGGAAGAAGAAGTCATTCCAAGAAGCGATGAAGTTAATAATGACAACAGTTCCTAATGCAGGTCTCATGAGAGGAAGAAGGACATGCCATAGAGTGCGTAGGTTGCCTGCCCCATCAATTCTAGCAGCCTCCTCTAACTCCAAAGGCAAAGTCCTGAAAAAGCCAGTTAATATAAGCATCGTAATAGGGGTACCGGTTGCTATATTCATAAAGATTAAGGACCACAAGGAGTTAATTAGACCAAGATCACGCATTAATATAAATAATGGTACAATTCCTAGTTTTATTGGTATCATCATTCCCAATAAAAATAAAAAGAAAATTGCATTGTTCCAGCTAAAATTGAAACGGGCGATATAAAAAGCAGCTAATGAACAAAAAATCACCACTAGTACTACAGAGGTGACACTTACAATAACACTGTTTATAAAATACTGATCAAAAGGTATTTTACTTAAGAGTGTTCTATAAGTATCTAAGCTGAAGCTCGTAGGTAGTCCTAAAGGATTCTTAAATATTTCTGCACTCGATTTGAAGGAGGAAAGAAACATTAAAAAGATTGGATACAAACTTATCGTGGCAACAGCAAACATAATTACATAATAGATTGGCCTAATCCAAATTGAATTTTTCTCCATACTTTTTCACCCTCTTACATTTGGACTTCTTTTTTATTCATAAACTTCAAGAAAATCATTGTACATATTAATATGAAGAAAAACAAAACAGTCGCAAGGGCTGAACCTAGACCAATTGCAGTAGAACTAGAAGCTGTAGAACTACCAAAGGCTAACCGATAAAAGAAAACAGCCAGTGTATCTGTTGAATAATACGGCTCACCCATCGAGCCCTGCATAGCATATATCAGCTCAAATGCCTCAAATGATTGGATAAAAGTTAAGACCGTCATGATTAAGATAGATGGAATCATCAATGGAATGAATATTTTCCTTAACATCGTAAAGCCTTTTGCTCCATCTAGCTTGGCAGCTTCAATCAATTCCCCTGGGATATTTTGAAAACCAGCTAAAAATATGAGAACTCCAAAACCTAAACCAAACCAACAGTTTACTAAAATAATAGAGATTAAAGCAGTTTCTTGTTCACCTAGCCAAGCTCTTTGCAGATTTTCTAATCCAAGCTTTCCCAATATAAGATTTAAAGTTCCGAAATTTGGGTTTAATATTAACTTCCATAAGAAACCTACAACGATTACAGATAGCAACCGTGGTAAGAAAAAGGCAACCTTAAAAAATTCTGCTCCCTTTACTTTTTTGTAGATGATAAAAGCTAATAAAAACGCTAATCCATTCATTACAACCATTTGAATACAAAAGTAAAGTACATTATGTGAAAAAGCGTTCCAGAACATAGAACCATAAGGCTCCGTAGTAAATAGAGTGACAAAATTGTCTAAGCCAACAAAAGCATCTCTAGAGAACCCCTTAAAGGAGAAAAAGCTGTATGATAATGCAGCCAGTATAGGATAAAGTACAAACATCCCATAAATGATTAATATAGGGATAGGAAAAAGGTGTATAGTCCACCCTTTTCCCTTCTTTGATCGTTTTATTGGAGCTGTTTTTTCTGACATTTATCACAGCCTCCTTTTTATTATTGGAAAGGTGTAAACCAAGATTCAGCACTTTTCTGTACCTTATCCGCTACTTCCTCAGGTGTTACTTGACCTAAATACATCCCTTGAAGTTCAGTTTCTAAAACAGTTTTTGTCGTTGGATCTCCACCGGCAAAATTGATAACCCAGTAATATGGCGTCGATTTGGATTCCACCTCTTTACTTAACTCACTAAGAAGTTCATTTTCAGAGCTAATTCCAGGAATCGCGCTAATCATATTAAATTCTTTAACAAATAGCTCTCCAAATTCCTTAGTTGTTAGAAATTGTAGGAACTCCTTAGCAGCATCTTTGTTTTTAGAATTAGCATTAATAGCAAATGAACCATCTACCCACGAAGTTACTGTTTGATTTCCTTCTTTAGAAGGCATTGCAAAATAACCGTAATCCAAATCTCCGTTTAAATCGTTTATGACAGGTATTTCCCAACTACCAAGCGGAAACATTGCTGCTTGTTCCATTGCAAACAATGTACGAATATCGTCCATACCTAAGCCCTCAGAGTTTGCTGGGAAATATTTCTTCAAATCATTCATCGCTTTGATTGACTCTACAAATGAAGGGTCAGCAAAATTTGTTTCTCCTTTTACAAGTTTATCTGCAAACGAATTACCATCCATAACTCCTGCACCTAAGATTCCATGTGTTAATGATAGTAACCAGCCTTCTTTAGTACCCATAGCAATTGGGGTTACTCCTGCTTTTAAAAGTTTTTCATTGACCGCTATGAATTCATCCCAAGTAGTTGGAACTTCAATTCCTTGTTCAGCAAATATTTTTTTGTTATAGAAAAATTGAGTAGAGCTAATGTTTAATGGCACACCATATTGCTCTCCGTCTGCTCCTCGAGAGGCTGCCAAGAATTCCTCCGAGTATTGTTTTAACCCTTCTAAGCCAGTAATCGGCTCAACGAATCCAGCATCCACTAGCTTTAAACCAGCACCATATGGACGCAAGTGAAAAATATCCGGACCTTCTCCAGCTTGTAAAGCAGTATTTAAAACTGTATTATATTCCGTATTTTTAGTGGGACTGAATTCTACTTTTATTTCTGGATGCGTTTCGTTAAAAAGAGCAATTACTTTTTCATACTTAGAAACATCTTCAGTTCTCCAACTGCCAATGGTCAAATTTATTGTTTCCTTTTCTGCTGATGTAGTTATCTTATCTCCACCATTTTCAGAGCTTGTTGATGAAGAATCATTATCTTTGTCATCTGCGCAAGCAGCCATGACAAAAGTTAATAACATGATTGTAAGGACTAAGAGTCCATTTTTAATCCATTGTTTCATTTTTATACGCCCCTTTTTTGATATACATGTCGTAAACGCTTTTATGAATTGCCTGCCTAAATTCCTTCTTTGGCGCATCCCTCCCGTAATGGATAGCATTAGTTAGTAATACTACAAACAGTTCCTCCTTTGGATCCATCCATACCGAGGTTCCAGTAAAACCTGTATGCCCGAACGAACCTCTGGACCAACTGCTATTAATGGTTACTTCTGTATCTATACCATTCCATACTTCAAATCCTAAGCCTCTGTGCTTAAAAGTGTTTTGATGGCAATTTTGTAACCAAACAGGATCAAACACAGATTGCTCTGAAATATTCAACCAAAACTGTGCATAGTGGACGAGGTCGTCTAGACATGAAAATAATCCAGCACTACCAGAAACTCCATTTAACAAAAATGCTTTTTCATCATGGACCACACCTTGAATAAAGCAATCATTTATCTTTTCAGTAGTTGCTATTAGATTTCTTATCTCTCCCTTAGGATTAAATATTGTTTGATGCATTCCCATTGGTGTTAAAACTTCCTTTGCTACGAATGTATCGAAAACTTCTCCAGAAACCTCCTCAATAATTTTCCCTAACAAAATCATCCCTAAATCACTATAAACAACTTCTTTTTCTGGCTTAAAAAGTGGAACAACTGTTAGTATCTCTTCTAAAATTTTTCTATTTTCATCCCTTTGAACAGGTGGAGATAAATCTGCTGGTAGTCCACTATTATGATATAGAAGGTGTTCAATATTAATATCTGAATAACGAAATTGGGAAATATATTTTTGAACAGGATCCTTTAAAGATAATTGTTTTCTTTCTAATAACACTAGGAATGCAGGAAGCGTTGCAACCACCTTGGTCAATGAAGCGATGTCAAAGAGAGTACTAAAAGTAACAGGTTGTCTTTCGTTATTTCTTGTGATAAAAGAACCGAAGCTATCCCTATAGAGAATTTTTTTATGACGCTGAACATGGATAACTCCACCTGGGATTTTTTCTTCCTCAATATACTTCTGTATAATTTCCCTTAGCATAAAACCTCCCCCTTATCACATAATTTTCAGATAATTCACATTTATAGTATATAAAATAAAATTATAAGAAACAATGAAAATTTTAAAATATTATTTTAATCAATTCATTTATACTTATTTTTTATAACAATAAAGAGATAGCTATGAGATCTAATGATTTTCTGATTCAATCATCCAGTTGGAGAGTCTTCTTTTCTGAAACACATATACCGAAAAACCTCACACTTTCAAAGGTGTGAGGTTTTCTTAGAAGGATATAGAACAAAAACATTTTAAAATTATTTAAACAACTATAGCTAGTTTTCTCCGAAACAAACCTGCATATAACAAACCGATTCCTATCATTAATATTATTCCTATGTATACAGACATCATAGTTGGTACTAAATAAGCCCCTATTATGATTGTTGAACGAGCAATTAGCTCTGCTCCGCTAAAAGAGAAATTGGAAAACGCCGAGTACGATCCTCTTTTATCCGCTGGAATCATATTTGCTTGCTCTGCATTTCTAACAGGAGAATAGATTAATTCACCGACCGTAGCTATAAAGTTAAAGAGTAGAAGTATATACCATGTGTTAGCAGATGTAATGGTGATGTATCCTACGCTATAGAAAGCTAAACCTATAAGCAGAACATGCCTGTTGCTGAAACGATCAGTAATTTTATTTATAAAAAATGTTAAACAAACAACTAAAAGCATGTTTTCAATATTTAGCAGACTTAACATTCGAACTCCTGCAAGCTCGAACTCTCCTATATTAACCACCTTAAAAGTCTCCGCTAACCGAACTCCTATATAACTGTTTAATGAAAATTCAGCAGCAAAAATAAACATGGAACCTACAACTACCTGAACAAATGGTTTATCCTTAAAAGCAATTTTATAATTATGTATTAAATCAACAAAAACATTCTGATGCTGCTTTTCCAAAAGCTTATTATGTCCGTTAATTAACCAGATTTTATATGCTATCGGCAGGCATAAAGAAGTGAATGATAATAACATAAACAATTCAACCTGGTGGTTTAAATATAGTAATCCCCCTAATGCTGCCCCAATAGCCATAGACAAATTAGTTAACCAATAATCTAACGCATATACCTCTTTACGATTGTCAGGAGTAGTTGAATCAATGACTAATGCATGCATAGCAGGCCTTCCTAAGCTGCTTGTAATAATATATATAGTATATGCAGCTGCAAACAGCCAAATGATATTCGATTTTGGCAACAAGCTAACTGTCATACAAACAAACATACATCCACTTAAAAATGAAGTGATTACTAATAAACCCTTCCTTGGTAGACGGTCTGAAATGTATCCTCCAATAAGACTGATAAGAAAACTAACTCCTACTGTGCCTATTAAAAATAAACCGGCCCATACTTTGCTCATCTCTTGTGCAAAGAACAATGCCATAAAAGGCATGACAGCAGATGAAACAGCTCTGTTAAAAAAAGATGTAATTAATCGAACTTTAATATTTTGTGGGTAGTTTTTCCATTTCATATTGTACACCTCCTTTGTATTTAGTATATTAAACTAGACTTTTGAATTTAAAAATGGACATTTTTTTATAAGTTGTCCACTTAATGAGGTGTTTTACATGGATCGTTCATTGCTAACCCTTTGGAACACTGTCCCTTCAGGTAAGATTAAGCAAGAAGAGATTGCAAATATAATAGGTTTCAGCACTAAGCAAACAAAGAGGTATATACAGAAGTGGTGCTCTGAGGGCTGGATGAAGTTCATCTCTGGAAAAGGTAGAGGAAATTCTTCACAATTAATGTGGTTAAAGGATGTCGAAGCTTGCTTTGAGGAGCAAGTCATGCTTATTTTAGAAATTGAAAGCGCAGAAATAAGTAGTAAATACTTAATGTATGATTGGTCAACAGAGTGTCGACAAAGATTGATGAAAAAGTTTCAAAACAAACTTGGCTTTGTACAGCAAATGGACGATAAGCTCATTGTTCCAAGAAAAAACCCGTTTCTTACACTTCATCCGTTAAAATCTGCTGACGCACATAGTGCCAATATGGTCGCTACGATTTATAATCGTCTAGTTTCTGTGGATGAAAGCGGCATAGTTTCTCCAGAACTTTGTCACAGTTGGGATATTACAGACACCAAACTTCGACTTTACCTAAAGAAAGATATCTCCTTTCACGACGGCTCTATTCTCACCGCAGAAGATGTCGTATTATGTCTTCGCAAACTAAAAAACAATATACAATTTTCGGTATTATGTAAGCCAATTGAAAAAATAGAAGCTGTTGCTCCATTAATAGTAGATATCTCTTATCCAACAGGTTGTAGTTACTGCCTACAGCTTTTAGGAAGTATGAATGCAAGTATTTATAAGGAGCATTTGGATTTTATTTATGGTACGGGATGTTACTATGTAGAAGAAAATAATCCAACAATCACTACATTAGTAGTCTTTAAAGATTACTATGGGGAAAGGCCTCTTTTAGATAAAATTGAATTTGTTCAAGTGCCAGTAGATTTTGAGAACGTTTATCGCACATCATCTGCTCAACAAACTTATTTTCCAATTAAAAGTGACTCTGGCTTTGGAATTGTATTGATGAATCCACATTTAGATATTGAAATACGGCACTATCTTCATTACATAATTTCCAAATACCGAAATGAAATAAATACTGCCGATGAGAGGCTATTACCCAATGAAGAAGGTTGCTTAATTGGAATAAGTAAAAAATATCGTTTAAATAGTATACCTCGCCCTGAGTTTAAGAGACCTATAATACTGAAATTAATAGATTATACAAACAAACCTACTCTTTGGTTAAAAGGCATTCTTACAAAGAATGGTGTTCCTGTAGAGATTAAAACAGTTTCCTTTGAGGACAATCTTATGAATAGGGACTCAAATAATGAAGTAGATTTATACATACATGGGGAAATATTTGAAATGAATCAAAATTTTTCTTTTTTTCATTTTCTTCTTAATGGATATTCTCCTATAGCCAATGTCTTACGAAAACAAGATAAATATCAATGTGTATTAAGAAAGTACGCTAATACCCCTTTTGAAGAATGGACTTCCTTGCACAAAAAAATTGATCGGATGTTAATAGAGGATTCTTTAGCATGTCCTTTATATTATTCAAAAAGACAAATTCCTTTTTCTTCTGATTTAATGAACATAAATATAAAGCATTTCGGGTATGTTGATTTTTCAAAGCTATGGGTCAAGCCAGACATAGAATTTAATTCATGATATGTGCTCATAAAATTGTCCATGGTGAAGATGCTTGCTATTAATGATCAATTTGAAAAAGATCCCCAGTTGGAGATGGCAGGCTACCTATTATGATATGAAACGTCCAATAGATGAGTAACACGCATGAAAGTCATGGGAATTTGTTTCACCACCTTCTAAAATGAGAAAGTACCTTGAGACTTGGTAGTCTCAAGGTACTTTGTAGACGTTCGGAGTATAATCCATTCAAATTAATGTCGTTTCATCAATCTAATTGCTTGTATGGAGAGACGTACAAGCAATACTGCGCATAGAAATAATCCAACAAAAGCAGCAGTATTTAAATATACAGCATATGCAGTTTCTATAAACTGAGCAATTGCTAGTAATGAAACAGAAATTATTCCAAAAGTAATCCCGACAAGCAATAGAATAAATCGAGAAAAGAGGTGAGTTACAAATTGAGCATTATTCTTATCTGAAAAAATATCATGATGTAAAATAATTTTTCCACTTTCCACTTTTTGGACGAGCTTATCAACTCGTCTTGGTATTTTTCGCAATGCTGGTAGCAATAAAGCAAACTCTTCTTCTATTCTTTCCTTTGTAACTTTTGGTTCCTTAAATGGCTTTTTTAACAGAGAAGTCAAATAATCCGACGAATATTCTTTTGCTTCTGCAAAAATATCAAATTTAGGTTGGATTAGCTTAAGCGTGCCCTCTAAAGTTATGATTGAACGCATAGCAATTCCTACGGAAGGATAAAACGATAAGCCAAATTCTCTAACTAACTTAAAGAACGCTTGAATTAGCTCATCCGTTGGTATTCGTTCTACGTATGAAATTCGAAGAAGGATTTGAGACAAAGCCTGTTCCATTTTTACTCTATCAATGTGATCATGGTCTTCTACAAGCAATGTTACTGCATCATAGAGCATATTAGCGTCATTATGCTGAATACCCATTAAAAAAATCTTCATTCCTTCTTGCTGAGGCTCTGCCAGTCTTCCTACTGCGCCAAAATCTAACAAAATCGGGAGTCCATCTGTTTTATCAATGAAGATATTTCCCGGATGTGGATCAGCGTGAAAAATTCCAGAATAAAGCATTTGATCGAAAAATGAGTAGAGTACCGTTTGAGCAAACTCCTCCCGATCTATATTTAGTGTTTGAAACAAAGTGTCGCCATTTGCTACACTCTGCCCGTAAGCATGCTCAAAAATAATGATGTTTTTATTGCTCAAATCGGTGTAAACATAAGGTATTTTCACCTCATATTTACTGTTTTTTAGGGCATTTTTGACTTGAACTGCATTCCGTTTTTCTATTTCAAAATTGACTTCTTCTTTAAGGTTATCTGCAAATCCTAGTGCTAGCTCACATAGGCCCAATCTTTCTGCCCAAGAGGATTTGTCTGTTAACCAACGAACAAACTCTAATAAAATATTTAAATCATCCCTAATCATTGACTTGACATCGGGACGTAATAATTTGACAACAACCTGTTGATCGTTTTCTTTCAGTACTGCTTTATGTACTTGACCAATTGAAGCGGAAGCCAAAGGAATCATATCAAAATATGAAAATATATCTTCCATACTACATGGCAACGATTTACCTAAAATCTTTTTTACTTCTGATTCATGTAATGGCTCCACATTTTGCTGAAGCTTCTCCAGCTCTCTTATAAATACAGGAGAAAACAAGTCTTTACGAGTTGAAAGTACCTGACCAAACTTTATGAAAATACCTCCGGCTTGCTCTAGTGTATCGCGAAAGGCGATTGCCATTTCATAATCGTTATCTCTATGCTTGGTATATTTCAAAGCTCTAGAAATCCCATTCTTAGCAGCTATTTGAATGACTTGTCGCATTCTTTTTTGACCTCTCCATTGACTTCTTAGCCTTAAAAGAAAAGGTCTTTGTCGCATAGTACTTGATTTTCGTTCCCCATTATCCATCGGTCCAAATAATTCAAAGAATAAGTACAATAGCATAGAAATCAAAAGCATACTACCTATCCATATTATAGTGCTGACGTCCATAAATGAATAAACGAAATCCTCGGAAAGAAAGTCAATATTCCTTAAATAGGCATACCAGTAAACAAAAAAGGTAAACACAATGCTAATAAAAACAGAAAGGATTCTTTTCATAAAATTGATTTGGGAACCCATCAGCTTTCCACTTACATAGTAAATAAATAAAGATATTAAAATTATTTGTACAATTAACTTTACATATATCAAAAAAGTATCCCCCTATCTTTTTTATCTCAGTTCAATATATATATACATTCCCCTCTTCTACTTATTATTAATCTCTTTCACAAGCAATTTTTAGTACGATTAAGTATTTAAATTTTTTGTAGAAAAAATATAAAATATAATCTATTGTTAACTAAATCATATTTCCATTTAAATTCATTAAAAGTTTTAGATTATTTATTTTATTGAAAGTTTTATAGATAAATTCATGGGTAAAATTTAAAAATTGTCTATAAATTTCTAAAGGAGGATTCTATATATGTCTTTAACAAAAAAGAATTGAGCTTTCATGCGGTACCGGACAATCCAGATCCAGTATTAGCAAAACACCAACAAGAAATTATTGGTGGTCAATTTGGAAAGATGAGTGTTGAGAAGCAGTATCTTTTCCAATGCTGGAATACAAGAGGAAACGAAAAATATAAAGATTTACTGATGGATACAGGAATAGTAGAACTTGGTCACATTGAAATGATAGCTACAATGGTGGCAAGACTTTTAGAAGGCGCACCAGTCACAGAACAGGAAAAAGGCGCAGTTAACCCAGTAAAAGGTGCAATTATGGGAGGTTATGAGTCCAAAGGATGTATTAGTAGAGGGTATGAATCCTCAGCACGCAATCGTCTCGGGCTTAGGTGCTATGCCTGTGAACTCAGTTGGAGTGCCATGGAATGTTGGTTATATTGTAGCAAGTGGTAACTTATTAGCAGATATGCGACATAACGTGATGGCTGATTCAGAAGGGCGTTTACAAGTAGCTCGTCTTTATAGCATGACAGATGATAAAGGAGTTAGAGATATGCTGTCCTTCCTTTTAGCTCTAGATACAATGCACCAAAATCAAGGGCTAACAGCTATAAAAGACTTAGAAGCAACAGAAGGTGGAGTTATTTGTCCCACAACAATTCCACCTGAGTGGGAAGCAACCGAATTTTCTCATACTCTATATAATCATTCGGAAGGAGAAGACAGTGCCGAATTGCCGTGGTTAAAGGGCAATGCTCCTGATGGACACCCTTTCTCCTAAGACCAAGGTAAAGCATTCGGTGAAAAACCAGTTCTTAGTCCTGCCCCTCCCTCATTGCACAATACTTTGCCTGCGGAAGATATGAAGTAAACTAAATTATACTGCAAACAAACGCAAGCCCCGTATAGTTTGTTTACAGTAATTTTTAATTAGCTATTTTTTAATTGATGTGCCTCTTCAATTCCGAATTGAAAATTTTGAGTTAGTAAATCATTTACTTCTCTAGCTATTAACTCTTTAAATTCGACTAGCTGTTGACTTTGAAAGTTTGATTCGGATATTTTACCTGTATATATGTTAATAGCTTGGAATACTAACGTTTTATGCTCTTCTGGTAAACTGTTGGCTCCCCATTGACCAGCCTCCAATTTAGAGCATATTGTACTCTCCTTTAAATAACGATAAACTCTTAACATATTTAATATGGAATAAACAGGATCTATCTCTAAATCATTTAAACAATCCTTATAGTCTTGTAAAATTGCTGATGTATAGTGAATAGTGGGTACAGTTGGAAACACTGCTTTTATGGGTTCACCTCTAAGGCATATTCCTTTATAAGTAACAATGGTTATATGTGCAGCTAAATCAGCATCTACTTTTTCTCCTAATAACCATTTTTCACTACATTCTTCGTATCTTTCCCTCCAATATTCACTAAAATGATAATCATAGGATGGAGGATAGTCCCAGTTTTCTAGCTGGCTTCTATTCATAAAACTAATTTCAATTGGATAAGGATTATTTGAAATCTTTAAAAATAACTCAGTCAACGATAATTTCTCTTGGAATGACAATGCTTTTTTGGTTACCACTAAAATATCTATGTCACTCCTTGATGGATTAAAACCACCTATTGCCAGAGAGCCATGTAAGTAATAACCAACATTATTTTCGTCAACTATTTTCTGTATTTGGCCAATCACCTGTATTATAAATGCTTTAATATTTTCTGAAGCATTAGCCCAAATCATTTTTACTTCCCCCTTTCATTGGCATATATATTTCTGGTTGGAGTCCTTCTGCCTCTATGACCATTGCTGTTAAATAAGTATCAGTTGTGGTTTCATGCCCCTCCCCCTTTTCCCAGAACACTGCATCGCCAGCTCTTATTTCAACCTTCGTTTGATTCGTACCAGATACCCTACCCTCTCCATTAACAATCAGTAGTAGCTGAGGAACAACTGCTTCATGATATCCAATGACTCCTTTTTCCTCCAAATGCATACAGCCTATTACCGTTTCACTTTCTATTTTAGCGATCCGTGACATGATAAAATTCGAATTAAAGTGGTGAATCTTATGTCCAACCTGTTGATCAAAACGAAAAATTTTCATTAGACAACCCTCCATAGCCTATTTAAATTCGACTATAAAAGCAGATATTCCTTCTATTTTTTAATATAGAAGCTATGATAAAGGTAAAGGTGGATTTAAAAATGCTATAAATAATGAGCTGGAAATGTACCTCCATGCTCATTACATTTTGCACCCATCAAATTAATACAAGTCTCTTAAGATTATTTAAAATTACTTGGAATTTTAACGAGAACATAATTTTTAGTCCACATTTGAGTGGTGGCAATTAATCTTTTTTCGTCTTTTTCAAAGAACAGGCCAGCACCATCTTTCCCCTTAAATTCCCATCCGGTTGAACCTATCATTTGTATTATATTTTCATCCGCAATCGAAATACCTTGATTCTCACTACTTGTGATATACCAAATAGAATTGGCTTCTACGGCAATTTCAGCTATCTTACTATCCGATTCTTTTAGTAGTTCAATCGCTTGTTTTGCAGATAAATCATCTATCGGAAGAGAAGGATAATATAATTTATTTATAAATACGAACACTGCAATAACGGCTATAAATAAACCTAAAATAATTCTAACTTTTACCAATTAATTACCTCCCAATTAATGAAGTCGACTATAGAATCCTACGTACCCTTAGATTTGCTTACCTGCTCCTTTAGATTAATAAGAAAAAAGGTTTACTCCTTCTTGAATTAAAGCACCCGTATATTTTTTAAGAACAGCTACTCTAATTCCACAATCTCACCCAATTGCTGAACGATTAATTTCATTTAATCCTCCCTTTCCCTCTAACCTGATATTCTTTTTGATTGCTAATTTGAATTAACTCATAAGCATAATCATAATCTTTATCTTTTCTAAAAGATCTCGCACTTATCATATACTCTTCATCCACTTTAATAAGGTTGTAAACCATTGCATCCTCAATAAAAATTTTATAACGTCGATTATCTTTTTCATCAGAATTGTTGTACCCAATAATCCACATTTCCGTATATTCTCCTGGTTTTGTGTAATCGTGTTTACTTTCAACTTTAAAAAGAACCTTACCAATACTTTTGTTCTTTTCGGAATTGGAACTAGAAAAAAAGAAGAAGTACGACATTACAATTATCATAATAGCAATAATTCCAATCAAAACTTTCTTATTAGTAAACACTTTCAATTCCCTCCTAGAGTTAAACAACATCCTTCAACTAACCTTCTTGTGCTAACCTGCGACATTAGTTCAATATGAAAAAAGGCTTAACTCCTTCTTGAAGTAAAGCACGCGTTAATGCAATAAGAGTTACTGCTTTTTATTTGCATGTTCTCTTGCAAATGTAGAAGGTGAAAACGTAATTTTATATTTTCCTACAAGTTCTTTTTGTACTTTTTCAGTTAATATCAAGCCTTCTTTATTATGTGTTTCTTCAAGTTCTACGCCACTAGGAAAAATGCCATCATTTTTCCAATCAATCCATTTACCATATTTCAAGATCCACTCCATTAATTCAGCCTTCAACTTGATTGAAATTGGAACATATTCTATGTCAAAGTTACAATAACATTTTTTACACCAAATAGCGTCGGCACCTATATCTGCTTCAACTTTTAAATCATAAGTTTCATTACATTTACATAAATCTATCATACTGGTCTTCTCCCTTTATTAAAGTATTCGAGTAGAAGAGAACCTCTCTACCTTGCGGTAGATTGTGTTCTTCCCCCCTCACAGAACCGTGCTTGCGCTATTTACGCACACGGCTCCTCCAAATCATCTTTCACAAGATATAGCTAATCTCTTTTCTTAATTCGTATATATTCACCTTAATTCTTGGTGACGGTAACGGATATTTTTGAAGAAAGAGATTGAATTTATCCCAAGTAAAGGATTTTCTTTGACTTCTTCTGTTGAGCCATTTAAACAGTAGATATTGGATTTTGTCTTTAAATTGGTGAACACTTGGAGTGTTATCCGTGATGCAATAGTAGTTGTAATAACCTACAAGCGAGCGTTTAAATCTATCCATTATCATATGAATATCATTATTTCGGTTCTTCTTTATCCATTCCTTCGATTCCTTTAGTTTACCTTGTAGCTTTTTCCTGCTTGATTTCCGTTTCACACGAAAGTATCCAGATTAATTTTGGTTTTATCCTCCGCTATTTCTAAGTTAAACTTCTGTAATCTCAACTTTAATGATTGAAAGAATTCCTGAGCTTCGCTCTTATATTGGAAGCAACACACAAAATCATCGGCATATCTAACTATGTATGCATGTCCTTCACACTGTTTTCTGACTTCCTTCTCAAACCACAGGTCCAGGACATAATGAAGGTATAGATTGGCGAGTACCGGAGATATGACCCCACCTTGCGGTGTGCCTTTATCTGTCTTGTATTTCTTTCCTTCCTCCATGTATCCACCTTTAAGAAACCTACCAATTATTCTTAGTAAGTTAGGGTCAGTAATTCGCAGTTTTAAGAACTCCATCATCCATATGTGGTCAACGTTGTCAAAGAACCCTTTAATATCTACATCTACTATATAATTTACTGATTTCTTTTCAATATAATGATTTAATATTTTCAAAGCATCGTGGCAGTTACGATTTGGGCGGAACCCAAAAGAGCAGTCTAGAAAATCAATTTCATAGATGGCATTTAGTATTTTGGTAATGCCTTTCTGTACAATCTTATCTTCATGTTCCGGTAACCCCAATGGTCTTTTCTTGTTGGAGTTAAGCTTAGGAATATACATTCTCCTTACGGGAACAGGATGATAGCTTTTACTTATAAGCCTACTTACTAAGTCCTCTATATTTTCCTTTAGTCTTTCACTGTATTGCTCTTTAGTTGTGCCATTAATCCCAGTTGCCTTCTTATTAGGTAATTCAAGATGACATTGAACTAGAGATTGCTTATTTAGTAAATGTACAATAGATGTAAATTTCATTCGGGATCAGATTTTGCTAATTCTGCTATCCTTAATAGTTTTGTTTCCATTTAGTATTCCTACCTCCGAGTGTAGTAAATGTGTCCCTAGTAAGGGTGATAACTTGGTAGCAGCCTTTCCTCCATCGGCATTACCCAACTTCATTGGTACTACGCTGCTATCCGACTCCCTACAACGGCATTTGGTTTCCTTGCTTATTATCACTTGTACACCATACTCTTCTATAAGAAGAGACCGGTAGGGTCTCCCGAGTTGCCAAGAACCCAGAAAGTAGGGTTCTTTTAATACGTCTCTATTTTAAGTCTTTTATTTTTACCAATTCTTCTTCTATTCCACTCATTATTTTAAGCACCGCATGAACGAATGATTTCGAACGCTACTTTTTTGCTGTTCCTGTGGTTTAGTTTAAATGAAACCCTTCTCAATACATAGATATTTTACCATAAACATCCAACAAAAAAATCACCTCTCAGTTAAACTAGAGAGGTGATTTTAACGTTCTTTTATAAATATCAGTAACCTACTTTAATGTTAAGTTACTAACTATATAATTCCCCCACTTAGAACGCTTTTCGCTGGTAAATGATATTGGTAAGTCCCCAAGAGATAGCATAGACTACCATGATGCCAAGTGTCGCTCCTGTATATAAAGACGAGACAGTTAAATTAACAATGAAATCAGTTATTGCGGTTAATTGTTCAGTTAAAAACGTGACAATAGCCGGACCTATAGCTGCCAAAAGGATAAAGCAAATGAGTACAACCGGAAAAATATAGCCTGGTTTAAATATATAAAATAATGGAAAGGTAAATGCGGCAAATAATAAGAATAAGCCACAGCCAATCGCAATGTCAGTCATAGTAAAAGGTTTATTGAAAGCCAATAATGTTAGACTAGTCACCCCGATTGCTAAAATCATGTAAATAATAGCACCAAGATAGCGTGAAGCGATAATTTCCGTACGTGTATATGGTAAGGAATTTAATAATATGTTTGTCTCTGCTTTTTCATCGTAAGCATATGTGTTAAAGGGAATAAAAATACTGGAAACGAGAAAAGTAAAAGCTGGGTCTTTGCCCATAATAATAAAGAATAAGATAAAAGGAATAAAGAGTAATAGCTGCCTTTTCTGCAGAATGACGTCACGTCTGATTAAATTAAACATGGTGTATTCCTCCTTTCAAGTGATACATGATATCTTCCAGAGAGGCGTGATCAATGGCAACTGAGTCTCCAAAGATATTACTCACTGCTTTAGTATTGTCCGTTAATGCTTCAAATCCTGTTGATGCACGATGAACATGAATAAATGCCTTTTCAGTATCTCTATCCAGAAGATCCAATCTTCCTTTAACGATGGCATAATTTTCAGCAACGTCGTGAATGGACTGATTAAATACTAATTCGCCACTCTGCATAAAAGCTATATAATCTGCGATCCGATCTAAATCTGTTGTAATATGCGTCGAGAAGAAAATGGTACGATTTCCATCAACCATTAATTCCTGTAAAAGATCCAACAATTCTCGTCTAAAAATGGGGTCTAATCCTGCTGTTGGTTCGTCCATAATGATCAGCTCTGCATGATGAGATAGTGCTATCGCCAATGAAGCCTTCATTTGCATCCCTTTAGAGAAAGTTTTTATTGCTTTATTAAGTGGTAATTCGAATTTTTCGATATATTGATAAAATACTTTATCATCCCAGTGTTTGTATGCTGGTGCTACAATCCGTTTTATATCTTTCATGTTTAGCCCTTCAAAAAATACATTGCCATCATACACAAATCCAATGCGCTCCTTAATCGCCTTCTCATGTTTCTTGTAATCCAACCCAAAAAGCTTAATTTCCCCAACATCTGGTCTTAATAGATTCATCATCATTTTTATCGATGTTGATTTACCAGCACCATTTGCTCCAATGAATCCCGTTACAAAGCCTTGCTTCACTTGTAAATCAATATTTTTTACGGTAAAATCTTTAAACCTTTTCGTTACATTTGTAAATTCAACCACATTCTCCATTCCATTCACCCCTCATATAAAATCTTTAATAAGTCCTGAAGCTCATCAAATGACAGTCCAATTTCTCTGCTATTTGTTATGACTGCACTAAGTTGCTCCTCGATGACCTTCAGCTTCTTCTCTCTTATAACCTCTAGATTTTGCTCTGCAACAAAAGACCCTTTTCCGACAATGGAATAGATAAAGCCCGCTTTTTCCAATTCCTCATAGGCACGCTTCGTCGTTATAACACTAATTTGCAGTTCTTTTGCGAGGTTACGCATAGAAGGTATTGCTGCCCCCTCCTGAAGTTCACCTGCTAAAATAAGCGATTTAATTTGACTCGTAATTTGTTCATAAATCGGTTCCTTTGAACTGTTGGAAATAATTATTTGCATGCCAATACCTCTTCTTTACTTTTTTGAAAACATACTTTACAAATGTCATGTACCGCTTGCTGAAAACAGTCATCGAAGACCAATTTGCATAAATCACTCACATCCTCATATATTGTATATATACTATAATCACATTATATACACACATAAAACAATCGTGCAACCACTTTATTTGAAATTCCAGAAAATTTTATATAAAACAGCCATAAATTAATAGAATAGAAGCCTGAACAAGCATATTTACAATAAAGTATCAGCTATCTAAAAGATGATATTATTCATTTCTAACTATTTGATTGAATTACCACCGTCAACTTTAAAATCACAAATCTTAAGAGCATGTTTTGATAAAAGACTTATCAAAACATGCTCTTAAGATTTAAAAGATAATATTATATTTAATTACTTTTGATTAAACGTTGGGTATTTAGTGCCAAAATCGTCGTTTGGAAACGTTTCTTTACTTAGTAGTAGTAAATCTGACGATAATCCTTGTTCAACTAAACTGCACCTTTAGTTTGAGTGTAACATTTCACAAACAAAATCTCCTCACTAAAAATCAACCTTAGACTTTAACATAGCCTATTCTTTAAATCATTGTCTAAGTTAAGTATATATTACATAAGCTGATGCTAATGTTTGCGTGTCCACATAAGTCTATTTCTCCTTTAGGGGTGAACCATTTCAACTCATATCCCTTGTCTTATTAACAAAAGGGAAAAAACCTTTAAGCTTGATAAAGCTTAAAGGTTTTTTATATTAAGATATATTCAACAGTTCTTTGTCCTTCCTACCATGCAACAAATGGTATAGAGGAATGCAAATGACGATTAAAACGACCATGGAGAGGAAAATCGGACGATAACCACTATAAGGCACTATAAATCCTAATAGAAACGGACCAATTCCTAACCCAATATCATATAAAATGAAGTAGGTTGAGGTAGCAAGTCCAAATCGATGGGGTGGAGTAACTTTCACAGCGACGCTCTGAGCAATCGAATTAAAATTACCGTAGCCGAATCCAATCAGCGCAGCAGCAAGTAAAAGCATCCATCCGGCTGAAGCTTGGCTGAATAAAAACATACCTAGTGCAAACAAAACGAAACAAGGATAAGCGACAATATTAGCTCCTTTAGTATCTAGCAGTTTCCCTGTGAATGGACGAGAAATAATAACTACTATCGCATAAATTAAAAAGAAATAACTTGCTGCAGATACAAGGTCTACCTCTACTGCATAAAAGGATAGAAATGACATTACGCCAGAATAACTTAATCCTATTATGAGTGCCACCATAGAAATTGGTAATGCTCTTGGTTCTATGAATTTCGAGAGAAGCGAGCTTTTTTCTAGATGCTGAGTAGTAGATTTCGGCAATGCCACATCTATTTTTACCACTGCATAGATGATTAAGCATACAAATGACAATACAATATTTAAAGCAAAAATCCATTGAAAACCATTTTCTGCTTTAAGTAATAGAATACCTATAAACGGACCAATGGCGGTTGCTAAAATGGCACTTAAACTGTAATAACCTATCCCCTCTCCCTTTCTAGTATTAGGTAAAATTTGCGCTATGATTGTTCCGGTTGCAGTACCTGCAATACCAACAGCAATTCCTTGAAGCAATCGAATAATAATTAGAAGTCCAATATTGAAGGCCGCAAAATATAAGATAGATGTAATAGTAAAAAATACTAAACCTGTCCATAGTGTTTTTTTTGTCCCTAAATCGCCTATGACTCTTCCTGTTCCTAACCTTCCTATTAATGAGCCTATTATAAAAATACTAGATACTAGACCAGCTGTACTTGTAGAGGCACCGTATTTTGATTGGGCATAGGACGCAATTGTAACTATTAATAAATAAAACATTAAAGTGATCATAAAATTGATCAACGAAACGATTAAAAATTGCTTTGTCCATAGTTTTTCCTTTGTCACCGTCATCATCTTCCCTTTAAATTAACAAGTAATTTTTCCAATACTTGTTCTGTAATTTGTCTTTCTTGTTCAGTAATACCAATCAGTAAATTCTTTTGTAGGGTATCCACTATTTGTTTCGTCTCTTTATACTTTTCTACCCCGTTATTAGTTAAATGCATTACTTTTTGTCTTTTGTCATGACCTATTCCTATGTAAATTAACTCTTGCTCAATTAGTTTTTGAGCAATTGGAGTCACCGAAGGTTTTTCAACTCGCCAATAAGTAGCTATATCAGTGAAGGTTGAAGGTCCTTCTTCGTAAAGAATACGTATGAGTCCCCACTGAACTTCGGTTAAGCCAAATGGCAGTAGTAAATCCTGCATCTTACTACTGTATGGCCGAGAAATTAGTTTTAATGTCGTGAAAAATGGTTGCATAAAATTACTCCCTTATGGATTAGTTACATTAGTTAGTTAGACTAACTAATGTTAATTGTTTTCGTTTGATTTGTAAAGACAACTATTATATATTTTCGTTTTAAATTTTACTTGTAAAGTACAAGTAAAGTATTTATATTCTTTACAAGGGGGAATATAACCGTGGAATATATATGCAGATTATCTAGTGAAAAAGACTGGGAGCAAATCAAATATATTTATGAGGCTGGCATTGCTACAGGTAACGCAACATTCGAAACGTCTGCTCCTTCATCCTATGAGATATGGGTTTCAAAAGCAGATCAGTTTTGTACCTTTATCATTTACCATGGTGAATTAGTGTTAGGTTGGTGTAGACTTTGCCCCGTTTTAAACAGAGCAGTTTATGCAGGGGTTGGTGAAGTGGGGATCTATGTTCATCCCAAAGCCACTGGAATGGGAATTGGAAATAAGCTGCTTCAAACACTGATCACTAAGTCAGAAGAACAAGGCTATTGGATGCTGCAGGCAAGTATTTTTCCAGAAAACAAAGCTAGTATAGAACTACACAAGAAAAATGGGTTTAGAGTGGTAGGTCACCGTGAACGTATTGGTAGACTGAATAATAAATGGAGAGATAATTACTTTTTAGAAAGAAGAAGTAGTAAAGTTGGACAGGAATGATCTTCTATTAAACAATTGCTCGTACAATGTAATAGGAATTAGTTACAGACAAGCCATTTGTTTTGTTTGCTTCAAAGATTTCCGTAATCTCTATTAAATCTTCTTTTACAATTTTTTCCATCACAGTTGGGTGCTGTCCAAAGCACCTTTTTCTTATAATATCCATTGGGCTATGGATTAACTCATTACTGCTAATAATTTCTATCTCCCATTCATAATAATTGGCCTCTATTAATCTACTTTTAATGGTTTCTTCAGTAGAATCCAGTGGTAAATTGGCAGTAAAAAGATTTGGAAATAATTCAGATAGTTCATTCTCTTCGTGATTTCCAGGGTGTAGCCCAACTATAATTCCGCCTTTTTTTACAATATGCTTTAGAGCAGGATAACCTGAAGTTGGTCCCTTTCGAATGTAAGCACAATCAAACTCATTTTCTTTAAAAGGTAAACCTTGTTTAGTGCTTCCTAACACAAAAGAAACATTTTTTGGCTTATTCATTTTCCCATAACCGATAAAATGATTAGTTACATCAAATCCTACTACTTCTTTTGCAATAGAGCTACAATGGATCGCGAATTCACCATGCCCACAACCGACGTCCAAAACCTTTTTGTGTGAAACCAAGTTTATAACCTCTTCATCAAAGATTGTTTCTCCATTAGGCTTAATAATAGTGGAATTCCAAGGGTATAGATAAGTCCCTTGAAACTTCCCAAGCTGGTCGTACCATTCTAACGAATGTGGTGCGATCCATTCAGCAAATAAAGTTGGATTAAGTAATGTCATATTTTACATCCTCCTATTTTGTTAAGTGGGTAGTTTGATTATAATCCTTTACTTTCCAACGATCTTGTTTATATTCTAGATTACTTATACAGGCATTTAACAATTTTGTCTTCCCTGAACCAATTTTACTATCTGAAAGGAGCGCTAATATAGCATTAATGACAGCTCCGTGAGCAACCAAAATTATTTTTTTATTTGGGTAGCTTTGGATGATATCCTTTAATCCTGCTCGCAAAGAAACGTATGTAGACTTAGGTGAAGATTATTTTGATAAGCCAAAAGAACAATCAATTGTACTATATTCTGTTCGAAGACTTGAAAACTTAGGTTACAACGTTACAATCACTGAACCAAATGCCTCCTAATCCAACCCACAATTTGATTCTTATTTAGGCGCTGCACTTTTTTAAAAAATAATTGAGCTGCGTCAGATTTCGTATTGCCTTTTTCTCTAAAATGAAGATTTTAATTTTCATGGGAGTTGAAGAAACATAGATTAGAGTATGATCCAAATTCAAATTAAAAGACTGTTTTATAACTGAAATTGTTGCTTTATAGTAAAATTCATTTATATCCTTTTCTAATTTATCTCCTTCATGTTGAAAGCTAACTGTTTTAACCCCAACCTCCACATTACCCTCTTTTTCCAAATTTGTTCATTGCTATAAAAGTACTATTTCTCTATAATTTATTTTTAGTACAATAAAGGAGTCTATTATGTATATTTGGAATATAAATGCACTTATTACAGCTTTAAGGGAAGATTCCTTTACTGAAAAACAGAGGAAAAATTATCGAAGTATCTTTTGGATTATAGCAGCTATATCTATTATATCATTACCAATAGTTTACGATTTTTCTACTATGAATCAAATGGATATTATTGATTTCATTTGCTTTATTATGATCAATGGGATTGGTTTATTTGTATTATTTCGAATCTATAAAAAAGGAAATAAAAAAGAGTTTTTTCTTCCGTATATTAGTTTAGCGATCCCAATTTTACTAAGATACATATTACTTGTTATAGCTTTAAATGGAATTGGATATTTTCTCATTTACGATTTACTACCTAATCAATCTCTCGAGGAAACAAATTTAATGGATTTAACTATTTCAATAATAGTGGAAGTTGTTTATAACTTAATGTTTATCCATTACTTTAAGAAGATTAATAAAAAAGGGATCTAATCATAGGAAGTCACACAAATAAAGGGTGATACTTATCATTATCGATATGTATCACCCTTTATTTCTTGCTCAAGAATTGCCTGCAATTTGGTAGATTATTATTCAACTAAAGCACCCGTTAGCTTAATAGCTGCTTCCCGCTAGAACTGCAATGCTCCACATAATAAGAGTAAACGATAATGTAAGCCAAAAGGTATTGACCGTAGTTTTTTCATCGTGTTTTACCTTTTTTAATATAGAAACCAAATTCAAACAAAATATAACGCACAAGATAGGCATTAAAAGCAATCCTATTAATTCAAAAATAATATATTCTCCCTCCTTTTTAACTGCTTGTCATTGTTGAACTAACATGCTTACGTTAGTTCAATAAGAAAAAGCTACCGATATAGTCAACCACTTTTTAACTAAAACACCAGTTAGTTTAAGTACAATCATACACAATCTATCAACGATTTCAGTAATTTCTATAAAAATCTTTTTAAACCCTGAATTACTATATCAGGTCTATCGAGATGAATACCATGGTCACTGCGGTCTGCTATGATAAGTTTTCCTTTAGTAGATAATTGAGATAATCCTATTTGCAGTTCTCTCCAAACTTTTTCATATTTTACTGCCTCTTCTTTTGGGATATTGTATTGAACAAAGGCATTGACCGAAGCCTCTATGTCTCTTGCAATAACTGTTAGTGGAATGTTAGGGAATTCACCAAGTTCTTTTATACTTTCACTATTTGATTCCCAGTTTTGGAACTCTTCTGCAACAGTTTTAAACATATTAGGACTGGTGATAAATTCCTCAAATCTAATCACTTCACTCTTGGTAAGTATGCCGTGACAATCATCAATTGACTGATTATAAAGATTTCTAAGTTCCTCTTTTGATTTATATGAATTGTCCAAATTACTTTGTACCATTTGGTCTATCGATATCAGAGAATTCATTACTGGTATATCAAGATTATATAAACGATTAAAGTTTGGTGAAGTTGAATCCAATAAAATTAGTCCATTAACTTTGTCTGGGAAAAGCATTACATAATGTAACGCACATAGTCCTCCAAAAGAATGTCCCATTATAGTTACCTTTTCCTTTATACCTAATGATTCAATAAATTTGTTTAACTCGTGACATATATTTTTAGTTGTCCTTGGATTTATTGAAATTCTACTACTACCATAACCAGCCCTGTGATACATAATTATAGTAAAGTCTTTCATTATGTTTTTAACAAAGGGAAACCAGTTATAAATTGAACTTCCTATTCCTATTTCTAAAAAGAGAATCTTTTCCCCCGTACCAAAAACTTTATATTCTAAATCTAATTCAGCGTTTTCTAATTTTTCCAATGCTACACCCCTTTTTAACCACACTTTTTCAATATCCTTATTCAACTAAACTGCTTCGCTAGTTTAAGTGTAACATTTCACAAAGCATATCTGGGATCAACTTAATGTTTTGGACATAAAAATAGACCATCTAAAGGATGACCATATTTTGCTAAAGCACCCGTTAGCCATCCATGTAGCGCAAAACAACGCTACACCACAGAGAATGAAAATGTGAAAAACGGGTATAGGATACTATGGCTGGCGAAGAAGGTCGATCAACTATGGTGCCCATAGAGCCCATCCGTTAGTCTGACTCCGACGACCACGGTGCATCACAGACTGTCGCACTCTATACGAGTAGCACTCATGGGAGATTAATTCTACTCTGGGTACTGCACCAGCCTTGCCTTTATTATAAGAAGAATGGAGTTGATTCCTAATTTAACTTTCAACTTAATATAACCACTCTAAAGGCTCATCCTTTTTTAAAAAAGCTTTTCTGAGCCTCTATTTTTATGCACTTTTGTTGATTTTGAGTGTTTTTTTAATTTTCATGGGAGTTGAACAAGATTTTTTAAATTCAACTATTGAATGCATTGCATTACAAACAGTTTTTGTTCTTTCGCATTTGAAATTGCAAGTATGTAGCTATTATCTTCTTCCAATTTATAAAAGTATTTATCATTATTATCGTAAGTCACAGGATTCTCTTGAAATAAAACAGTAAGATTCTGCGTATCTTTGTTCATACTAGCCGCATCTTTTTGAAATTTTTTAAGGTGACTTGAAACAGTATCAAAGGATTCTTCATCAATAGGAATCCAACCATTGTTCTCCTTTAACTTCTTTTCAATAGACCAATATTTAAGAATATGAAAGGTTTGTCCCTCATTTGGGAACCCATATCTTGTATTAAATATAGTTTCTATCTTACTTGGTCTAGGAGCGTCAAATCCCCAATTCATTTTCCATTCAATAGATTGTGAAATATAATTCCAATTAACTATTACAAACCCTACCAATAATAGTGGAATTGTAATCCATAAGATTGTTTTCTTTTTCATAAAAAATTTCCTTTATGCCGAAATGAAAATACCATTTAAATAATCTCTCCCCGAATTATGGTTTTCTAAAGTTATATTCTCTATCTAATCAAAAAGTCCTTGTTCAACTAAACTGCGCCGTTAGTTAAATAAGAATAAAGACTTTACTCCTTCTTGAAGTAAAGCACCTCGCTAGTTAAAAAAGATATTATTCAAATTTAATCAATTGAAATAAGACCATTCGTAATTGTTATAAAGTTTGCGTTACCACCGACAATACAAATTATATATTCCCCATCCACCTTCACATCAAAAGAGGTTGTCAGTTTATCAGAAACGGGGGCTGAAAAAATCTCTGTATATTTCCCATTTAATATGTATCCAACCCCAGTATGACTTAAGCCATCGGGGATTATGGTTAAATCCACCAATACATTATCTCCTTCTTTTAATTTCAACCCCTGGCTTTCTCCATTTAATAAGAAAATATCACCATTGTTCAAATCCTCATTTTCAAAATAATGGTTATTTCGGGATTTCTCTTTCAATGTAATATTAATTTTATTCCAGTTCTTTAGAAATTCATCATCAATTTTAACTTCATTTGTTTCTTCGGCTTCTTTTTCAGAAGTGTCCTTGTTGACTAACAATATGGCCAACGCAGATATTCCAAGAAGTGCTACGACTATAATGCTAAACAGGCAATTTTTCATAAACTCATTCCTTTCACTAAGTCCTTTTCTTTAAATTTCCTGATTATTACTGTTTCGACAACCAATCAATAGTTCCTGCTTAAGATATTGCCCAAGTTATCGAAGGTTGACTAATTAAAATCACTTTAATCAAGACATCTGAGACGATACCAGGAATGGTTAATCACCAAGAGCCCTCATGTTTTAATAAAAGGCTCTTACTCTCCTGCTACTATTAAGCTAAAGAGTGCAATAATAAAAGCTTTCTTAACCATTCTTTATAATGATAAATATATTAATGAACCTATATATGAAGGCTTAAGAAAAGCAACTGTTCGGAAAGATGAACGTCCAAACCGAAACCTGGGTCCCAAAGAAGTAATCTTTAAGCTGTCTTCCTTCAAAAAATAGAACATCACGTGAAGTTTGCAATTGTGCATGTATTGTCTACTACGGGAATTAGAAATGAAGAATTTTGTAAGTTGCAGGTAAATGACTTGAAAAGAGATACTATCTTGGGAGGACATTATCTAGAAATCATAGGTAAAGGAACAAGCGTAGGCAAGTACCTGTGAAAGAGAAAGTGCTTAATAGCATTAAAGCATTTCGCCGCTCTAGAGGATTACCACCTATAGAAAAAGCAGAATCGAATGCTCCTTTATTTACTACAAACACAGGTAAAGCCTATACCCCCTCCTACCTAGCGCAATATGTAAAAAAAGAAAATGCAAAGTTGTATCTTAACCTGAAGGATGAAGTAGTAGAACTGACACCACATTACTTTCGACACGCTTTTGCCATTATTTCACGACTAAATAAAGTAGAGATATATGACATTATGAAATCGCTAGGACATGAACGGTTAGAAACAACGGAAATTTATTTAGAAAAAGTATTCGCAAAAGAAAACCATCCTGTTCATAGTTGGAAACCGGAGTTGTTTGGAGAGTATATTTAATAAGAAGAGATTCAATTTTACAAGTTATTCTACTAACTTCATACAGCAAAAAATAAAAGCAACCATTTTGAAAGAGATTGTTCAAAATGGTTGCTTTCTTTCGTCATGATTTTCTCGATTATTAAGTGTTCCTTATTCAATTAAAGCACCCTTTAGTTTAAGAAGAACTGAGACGCTTATTAAACAATCGCGCCCGATAGCTTCAAACTTTTATTTATGAGATACATCATAAAAAACGGTGGTATAGTAATCAAAACCTGCCCAGAAATCTCCTTGTAAATTACCTAACATCCTTTGCAAATCACTTCTCGAAAAAAATTTTCCGTTTCTTATAAATCTAATCCGCTCTTCCAAGTTCAAGAAATTATTTATGCTGTCAACCAGGTATATCCTTTCTTCTCTGGAATAATCTCCTTCAGAAACAAGGTCTAACAGGGTATTTCTTGCCTGTTGTACTTCGAAAAGCATTCTATCCAGTTTATCTTTGTCAATTGTTTTGGAGTCCGTGCCGATCAGCCATTCTTGTTCAAAAATCGGAAGAATAAATTGAGTTCGATTTACGGTAGGATTGTAATTATCACTTCCTAAATCCTTTTTTAGATCCTTCTCATAGGCAGCTTTAAACTCGCCAATCTCTTCTTCGTAGGTTTTGCCATTATGAGTTCCCGAACCAGGATGATATGTAAAGCTTTGATGGATGCTAAAAAGCGATAATGGATAATACCATGATATGAAAGCTATAACAAGTACAATAAATACTCCTGAACCTATCCTCCAGACCTTCCGATTACGTTTTGTATTCATATAAATCCCCCTTTATCTTCAGACTAATCCGCTTGTTTATTCAGATGGTTATATAACCATCTGGCTCGATTGTTGAATACAAGTTAAACAACACTCTTCAACTAACCTGCTTCGTTAGTTTCAGTGTAACATTTCACAAAGCATATCTGGGATCAACTTAATGTCTTGGACATAAAAATAGACCATCGAAAGGATGGCCAAGATTTGCTAAAGCACCTCGTTAGCTGAATAAGAATTATCCATTTATTTTGCATAGGAAAATTTTTAAGGGGTTATTGTTTTCTTCTACCCCTTCATCTTCCTCACGAATATCTTCAACGGGAAAGCCATCGTGATAAGGAAAACTAAGAAATTCTTCAATGACAGGTTCGAGGTTATCAATAGTTTCAATTTCACAACTGAACGGTAGCTTAGAATCATAATCCGATATTAAATTAAATCTTAATTGTGCAGCTTGCCAATCGAACCATACATAAAAAAGCATACCCTTATTAGACATTTTAATTTGTTTACTTCTGTTGGAAATAACCTCTCTAAAAAAATCTTTAAAATCCTTAACACTCAACTTAATATTCATTTCGTTACTAACAGAAATTGACCAAGTGTTGTTTGATATTTCTTGGTCTATGTCCTCTTTACTATTTCCAATAAACAAAGGGTCAACCACAATTTCTTCAAGGTCTTGAAAGAATTCATTTTTATCCATATTGTCTCCCTATCAAAACAGCTTTTATTAACTCTATTTTACCATTTCTTATTGAACTATACCTTCAAACTTAACCAAAGATTTGTGCAGTAATAGCAAATAACTCTTTATTCCTATATGGCATATTAATAGAGTTCTTTATCATTATCGGAGGATTACTAACTTTTACAAATCCACTTTTCTCCAAGAATAACATTAACTTGTCATTATTGGATGGCACGTCAATCCTTAACTTTCCTTGATGATTAAGAATTAACCCATCGATTATTAAAGCAGCTGTTTGTGAATCTGGTGCTACAATAGGTCCTATTAATAGATTTATTGGTCCTAATATGGATAATCCGAATCCAATAATCTTCCCCTTTAGATTTCTAACAACTAAACATTGTTTTGATTGATTTATCCTGTTAAGAAGTAATTTTCTTCTCTTATCACCAAATGCAGCCGAATCTAATTCAATAATTTCATTAATATCATTCTCACTGTATTTCTCTAAGGTAATTTCTCGATTATTAAACAAGTTAGTTGGAATATAGTTATCACTTAAAAACTTATGTACATGGTCGACAGTATTAAAACCCAATTTTTCATATAAGGGTTTCCCATCTTCAGTTGAAATTAACATTATTGAAGTATTTTGAGAAACACTGTCTATACATTTTTGAGTAGCCTTTTTTCCTAAGGCTAAACCTCTATATTTTTCATTAACAATAACCATACCAATTGAAGCTAAATCAGTATCATAAGGTATTATTGCAGCACTCGAAACAATTTTCCCATCAGCATTTTTATGTCCGTATATTTTACCAGATGACATAACAGTTCTAATTTCATGCTCATCATAATCCCAACCAACTGAGGCAGAAAGTTCTATTAAACCTAAGACATCATATTTATCAAATTCCACTAATTCTAATACTGTTTTATTGTCTGTATGCATTAGAAATCCCCCTAGTTTTATTTCTATTCTTATCATAATTTCCTATCTAGCCTTATTCAACTAAACTGCACCGTTAGTTTAAGAAGAAAAAAGGTTTTATCAAACTTATTGGAGAACTAATTGCAACTGGGCTGAGGAGAGAGAAACTTGTGGAGAAGTTTTAAAATAAAACAAATGGGTTAAATGATGAAAAACCTTATTTTTAACTATATAATATAAGAAACTCAAGTAAATTGGACGTGAGATGCATGGAAGAAATTCATATACCAGCAGATAATATTCGTATTATTAGTACTTCAAGTAAAGGTGACCAATCAAAATGGTGTGTCGGAGATAAGTGGGTTAAACAAAATACTCGTGGCTACGAGGGACAAGCCGAAGTATTAGCATCACTTGTGTTAGCATGCTCTACATTACAAGAAAAAGATTATGTAAACTACTATCCTTGTAAAATTATTTTACCAAATGGTGAAATTTCCATGGGCTGTTATTCGCAGGATTTCAGAGGTAAGCTACAAGAAGTCACGCTTGAGCGTTTATTTGAGGCAAACTTTACGACGACCGACCATGTCCTTAACGATAAATCTCTTTCTACACAAGAAAAGTTTGAGCAAATTATGCAACAAGTGCAGGACTTTACCGGACTGAATGTACGAGAAGATATTGCTCAATTAGTAGCGTTTGATGCACTCATTTTAAACGAAGATCGTCATACGAATAACATTTTATTCTTATACAATCCTGTTACCAAAGTATGGAGACTCGCACCGATTTTTGATAATGGACTAAGTTTGCTATCCGATGAAAAGGACTATCCACTAGGTAAACCATTATCAATTTTAAAAAGAAAAGTGAAAGCAAAACCATTTAACTCAAGCTTTACTAAACAGCTCGCACTCTATACCGGTTCAGCATTCATCTATAAAGCTAAATTATTAGAAACACTAAAAATAAATTCAATTGATTTTGGTCGAGCACAACAAGTGTTACTATCACAGTTAAACGACCCTATCTTCAAACATCTTTTCATTGAAGGAAGTGAATCAAATTGATTGATTATATGAAGTTCGAGGTCATGTGGATGGACGATGTAATTGCTACAGTTGATTTAAAACCCGCAAATGGTGGCACACCTTATGTCGTGAACTATATAGTAGACTTTAATAAACAATTTTCACCGATTATGGAAGGTCATATTACGCTAGAAGAACTGGAGAAGTGGCTTAAATGGCGTACGTTTCCACCAACACGTGCCAATGCCGATGAGTTACTCAAGAGTCTTGGTTTGCAAGCGTATAATCGTTGGGGCATTGTTCGGAAAACACATGGTGTAATGGCAGATGATGAGATTTGGCTTCGTTTTAAAGGCGAAACCTTAACACATAAGGATGTTTGCCTCCGTAAAGACCTTTATTATCCTGATTCATCCGGTGAAAATACCCAAATAATTATCTAATTTAAAAGCCGCTGCTTCAATGAGCAGCGGTCTTTTTGTTGACTAATCATCTACAATCGAGTATATAGTTTCATTACAAATATGTTAATAACATTAAATCACCAACTTATTAATATTTTTTCGTGTTCTACTAAACTCCGATTTTGGTTATTACACATTATTTACGGAATGTGAAGTAACTTAAAACCCCCTAAATTTAAAATGTAGAATATATTCAGCCCTTTGAATGAATAATAAAACAATTAAATTTAGTATTATTAACATTGGAAACACGAATTATATTCACTCGTTATCACTTTGATGTAACTATTTTTTATCTATGGAGGTTTGAAAATGGATGTTTATATGCGTTTAGAATTGTTCGTACAAAATTTGAAAAGGTCTGTTGACTTTTATAAAAACGTAATTCAATTAGATTTATATTCTCAAAATGAAACTAGTGCTAGATTTAGATCCAAAAATCTCAATATACTTTTAACGCAACAAAATATTCTTTCAAAGGACCATTATTTCAGTAATATTAGCACCTCCCGAAAAGGAGTTGGTGTAGAGATAATCATTATTGTTCCTGATATTCAAAGTTTTCATCAACGTGTAAGTGAGATGAAAATTGAATTAGAATCCCAACTAAAACAACAAGAATGGGGCCTGAAAGATTTTCGTTTGGTCGATCCAAATGGATATTATTTAAGAATCTCTTCACCCCCTAACTGATCACTCTGTTTTATTTACTTTTATTATATTTTAAAATGATTTAACCTTTCTTTAAGGATGATAGTTTTACCTTTCGTCTATTGTAACTATTGCTACGATCTTTCTACGAACAACGAGTTACATTATTCTATCTAAAGTCGATTGACTACATAAAAAAACACCACAACTGACACATACCTTATTAAAGGTTGTATCAATTGCGGTGCTTTTATTAAACATATTATTATAATTTCAAAAACGTATTTTTAATAGAACCAGTTACTTTTAACTCTTTTTTAAACTGGTATAGTTATAGTAAATATAGTCCCTTTTCCTTTTTGACTTTTTACTTCTACATTTCCTTTTAATGTGGAAATTGTCCCATATACCATTAGCATACCTAATCCTGTACCCTCTTTTTTATTAGAATAATAAGGTTTCCCCAACTGGCTTATTTCTTCGGAAGTCATGCCTATTCCTTCATCCTCTATCGTAATGATTAGATTTTTTCCTTGCTGTTCGGCCCGTACAAGAAGAAGTCCCCCCTTGCCTTTCATTGATTCTACACCATTTTTTAGTAGATTAATTATGCACTGTTTCATTTGATTTTGATCAAATTTAATCTTCACTGTGTTCTGAAATAATAGCAAGATTTCGACTTCATGGAATTTAGCATAAGGCATCATAACATTTTTAACGTATACTAATTCCTCTTCTAATGTAGATTGAACCATATGAACCGATTGAGGCTTAGCAAATGCTAAAAAATCATTTAGTATGTTTTCAGCTCTATTTAACTCCTTCAAAGAATAATCAATATAAACTTTATCATTTGGAGTAATATCTTTTGAGACGCTTAATAATTGTAAAAAGCCATTTGTTACAGTTAGAGGATTTCTTATTTCATGAGAGACACTCGCAGATAATTCGCTCATCACATGCAACCTCTCCGCTCGAAGAAAATTATCTCGCTGTTTAATATTAGATAAAATTTTCTCGACCATACTCAAGTTAAACAACATAACTATGACATATGTAACAATAATATAAGCAGCAACAGTCCAATATTCAGTAGTTAGTTTGTCAAAAAAAGTAGTAAGAGAAATTAAATAAGTCAAATCGTTGATTAATACCATTAAAATACCAGTGAATATTCTCTTCTTAGGGGAATAATTAATAAACCTTTTGTGCATTAGTGGAACAATAGCAAAAGCTACAGTTGAGTAGATAAAGGATTGAACAACTCCTTCTCCCCCTACAAAAAAACGTACTATATTTAAAATAATATAAAGTGGAAACAATTTCTTATAGCCACCGTAAAGAGCCAAAGTGAAAAACGGTATGTATCTTAAATCAACTGTAAAACCTAATTCTAATCTAATTGGATAAATCATGCATAAAATCATTGATATTGATGAAGATAGTATGAAAAAGTATATATATTCTTTTCTCTTTTTGTTATCTAAAAAGACGACAAAAAGTAGAACAGGTAAAGTAATAAATAATATATTAATCAGAAAAGTTTGTAGCAACCGAATGCCTCCTTTCAGCATCAAAAATTCTCATAAGACTAAATTATATCATATATATTATCCATGTTTTTATATTACATTTTTTCTAATAATAAGATTCTTGAAGAAAAAAGTTTAAAGTTATTATAATGAGGTAGACATAAAGTAGGCCTAACACATTAAGTAAATAAAAGAACAATTTGAATGGAGGAATTTAAGATGAAGAAAAGAATATTCGCTTTACCAATAGTTTTAAGTTCAGCATTATTGTTAGGAGCTTGTGGAGATGATGATGATGCAGATATCAATGATATTGAAGTAGAAGACCCAACTCTTGAAGATGACGGACAAAACGATTCTGGTTTGGATTCAGAAAATGAAGGAGAAGTAGATACGCAGGACGACCAAGATAGTACAACAGGTACTGATGGAACGGACGACACCACTGGCGCAGAAAATAGTGAAACAGAAGGCACTGAAACAGAGGCTGTTCCAGATAGTTCAACTGAAGCTAAATAATAACCAAACGCTCCAAACCTTAATGGTTTGGAGCGTTTTATTTTTCTTTATAAACTAATTACTATTAAAAATCATTTTTATTGTAAATTCATTTCATTCGTTCTATTAATTATTAATGATTTCTGCTTCTCTTAATATAGTTATAATTAGTTCATGATCATCAATTACGTATGGTACTTCCTCTGGTTCGACCCAAATACGTGTAGTTGCTTCATTCTCTCTTAAAAAGGGAAAGCAATCTTCAATATCTAAACGATAGAATAATTGATAGCCGATGAGAGGGTATTTACCATTTACTATATAAAAAGGATTGTCTTTGTGGTTAACCTCAATCGCTCCAATATAAGTTGCATCTCCTTTGACATAGCCTTCTTCGTAAATTTCTCTATGGAGAGTTTCTTCAGGAGTTTCATTAGCTTCTACATGTCCGCCTGGCATATTAAATCCTCTATTTTTCACTCGAACTAATAACACTTTTCCTGCATGAAAACAACAACCGTGAACACTAGTCACAATATCTTCTTTCAGGACTACCTTTGAAGGCTGCCATATTAGCTTGACTGGATGCCCTCCCCACACTACTGTTATTTCATTAGTCATTACGGGCTCCTTTTTTCTAACAAAGAATCCTTCATTTAATTGAGGACATTTTTATGTAGAATGTATGTATATAATTACTTTTGTTCTAATTACTAAAATATATTAGTACATAAAAAATAAATACTGAAGCATCCACTTCATCCTACGCTTGAGATTAGAAACATTACTCCCTTTTATACATAGCGTTATGTAAGTTTTTTAAGGATTTTTTAATTTGAAGCTGTGTATTTATACTTTCTCCACGATACGATAAACGAAAATACAGTGACTTTAAGAAGTTCATGACATTAGACCTATATTTATAAAAGGTTAAAGAATTCTCTTCACGACTTACTGTTGGGTCTAATAATTTTTCAAAGTTGTGCACCCAATCTATAAGTATCTCCTCCGATAATCCTTTTTCTAAAAGTGCCTCTACTGCAAAGAGTAGCCGCTCATCCTCATCGTCCTGGAAAACATAATCCTTCCAAATACATGCAGTTATTGTTGTAAGGCATTTCTCACTATTTAACAAATTGAAGGATGGGTGGCTAATAAGAGTTTCTAACAGATCTGCTCCATGGGCAATACTATGCGCCCATCCTTTCCCTTCTACATAACCTCTTACATCTTTTTCTGATTGTAAGTATATAATCGTTTTTTCAAACACTTCTTCTAACAGCTGTTTTTCCAAAAATCCTTTTGTTTTATCCTTTTCTACTATCAAAGCTATTACTAATGACGAAAACGACCTTGTAAACACAGTGTCGGTTTCTACTTCACCTATACCTTTAAACAAATACTCCTTCGATAAACAACTAATCAGGACTTTTTCCATGAGTTCATTCGATAATTTATTGTCCTTTATTAAAAGATAAAATGAAGAGTAAATTAAACTGTCTCTTAGCTCAGCATCGATTGTTCCTATATTTTTAAGCATTTCTGTTACTAGTTCTTCTAAGTTATCTATCTCTCCTTTTTTACTTTGCCATTTTCTTAATACAGATTTTATCTCCATTATCATTCTCCTTAATAACATTCTCTTTTATTAAATTCAAGACAAAGGGATACTTTTCCTGCTTGTTGTTCTAGAGGAAAATATTTTTCCCACTAAACGATATATCTTTTCTGTACATTTATCAGAATATCATCATTATTACTTAAAAAATTATTAACAACTCTTTTATTACCTAATATTTTTCCCAATTGTAAAATTATACAATTAAATTAATATTATAGATGAAGTAAAAATATGAAAAAGGAGTTGTATTATGAAAAAATCATTCGCAGCTTTATCATTCACGGCAATGTTATTAGCTTCAACTTCCTTTAGTGGTGCCTCTGCCAACAGTTACTCGTACCTTGACGAAATTTTGACACTCCAGCCAGACGTTTCTAGCAATGAATTAATGTCCAGCGTAGAAGAAATTGCAAAAAACACTGGAGAAGCAGAGCAACAAATTTTAGAACAAATCTACAAAGAGTTAAAGAACGATCAAGCTCAGGGATTGGCAGAAGCAAAATCCAATCAAACAAGCGGTGATAGTGGCGGGACTGTAAGCGTAGGCAACAGTACAAAAGGTAACTTCTACTACACGCCTTCACAAACTGCATACCTTGATCATGGGCACGTAGGCTTATATTACACTTCCACAACTATAGTAGAATCCGTGCCATCAGCTGGAGTACGTACTATTTCCACTACAGCTCGTAAAGTGGATAGTTCAGGCGCATTAGTCAAATCAGTAAGTACTACTACAACTAATAGAAATAATGCAGCGAACTGGGCATACTCACAGGTAGGACAGAGTTATTCATACAATTTCGCTACCAATCGTTCTACTGGTCACAATGGAGCTAAAAACTGCTCTAAACTTATCTGGTCGGCTTATAAACTTAATGGTAATTTAGATTTAGATGATGATGGAGGCCTTGGTGTATATCCAAGAGACGTTAGAGATGCTCCTAGTACAAAATTAGTTAGAAATATTTAAAACAAAATGGCAATAGGCACAAATAGCATTGCTGCCTATTGTCATTTAACCTTTAGGAGGGTTATATAAATGAAAAGAAATATTATAACTATTATTGGAATGTTTGGCCTAGGGGTTTTCTTTTATTTTACTTACACTTTATTTTTCAACCCTACAAGCGCAGATAGTAATTTGCTTCTATCTATAGCTGATTTGGAGAAGGAAAATTTTTTACATAATAAAAAAGCTATTATCTACCTGTCTACTACCGCTGATCAGGATATTGACGGAGAAGGATTTAGCTTTGCGGTTTTTATCGATCAGAAAGGTAAGGCACAAGCGCTAAAAATGGAAGGCTTGGAGTTAGGTAGCACGGCTGTTTATGAAAACAGTGTTTTTCTAGAGGAAAAAAACAAGGTACGGATAGTTGGGGAGGATTATAAAGAATTTCCAATGAAAGCGGACCAATACACTGGTGAGCGTACTGGTTTTATCGAGAACAAAAATATATTTTTTAGTATTTATAATAGTGGATTCACTCAAGACGGAAGCGGCTATCTTTCTGATGTCCGTTTTGGAAACAAAGAAAAATTTCAAACAGATAGCATTCCCTTTTATATTGCTTCCTCTGGGATAGAAGGCGACAAAGTTAATATACTTACACAGGATGTTGATAAAAACCAATTCGATTTAAGGCAAGTTACTTTTGATAGTTCATTAGAGGTCGATCATTTGACTATGTTAGACACACCAAAGAATGAATTTTTTAATTCATTGGCTCCTTTGCTTTCAGATAAAAAAAATTATTATTTGATACTTTCATCTGTAATTGATGATTTTAACGAAAAAACTTCCCTTTACCGAATTGCAAAGGATACTTATGAGCAGGAGGTTTATGATTTTATAGAATATAAAGACATGAAGGATTTGGTGTCCACTATTCCTTATAATTTTAAAAACTCTGCTCATATTCACCAAGACGTTTTGTATTTTATCAATGGTCTAGGAGATGTATATACATTCGATACAAAAAACGAAGAAATTCAAAAGAAATTTTCCATAGAAAATGCTAGTAAATCAAAAATCAGACACAACGAGGAAACTTATTTTAAAGATAACTCACTTTATGTGCTAAGATATAGCGATGAAAAAAAAGAAAAATACTATTTAGAGGAATATAATTTAGACAATGGTAGCCGTGTTAATACTTTAGATATTACTGGTTTCCACGATTTATTATCGAGTGTTCAAAAGAAAAGTATTTATTCTTACGATCTAAAAGTTTTAGAATAGTTAAAGACAGCTCCATCTAAAGAAAACAAAAAGGAAGCACCAAATTGGTTCTTCCTTTTACTCATTTATTCATTTATATATTTGACAACGGCCATCTCTTTTCCGAACCTATCACCATTATTGATGAACCCAAGTTTTGAATATAGATTATGTGCTCCTAGATTGTCCGGGTGATAACCAACTACAATTTTTTTCACATCAGGTAGTTTAGACATTTCGAAAAGCATCAGTTCTGAAGCAATCCTTCCAATGCCCTTCCCTTGAAATTTCTTATCAATCATTATTCTATATATCCAGTAGCCATCAAGCTCTTCTTTAACCGAATTATACATTAGAAATCCAACTATAGCTCCATCACAAATAATCGCATATGGCTTTAAGGTAACTTCAAACTTGGACTGTGCGATTGAGATTGCATTTGTATCTATATATTCTTTCTGTTCCTCAGAAATTTCTAGTTGGCAGCATTCATACCAGTTTTTTGAACTTAGTTCTTGTAATCTTATTTCCACAAAATTTCCCCTTTTTGATGGTTGAACGCTAAATTTAACTAATTTAAATAGGACGTTCACCTTTTTTGTTTTGTAATCCCAAACTAATTAGTTTATTTATCATATTGAACGCCCCCCTGTTAAAAATTAAATTGATTATACTTTCCGATTATAGCATAAGCTAGATTATAATCTTTCTATCCATTATAAATTTTCAGACTCTTGAAATTTAGTAGCTTTTTCGTCTGCTTAAACAAGTTAGGTCGATTTCTCTAATAAAGTCTGGCCGTTAAGATAAAATGAAGTTCTTTATTGTAATTGTACCTAGATCGGTTTATTGACCCCATGCTCATAAAAAAACCACCTTTATTTTAATAAAGGTGGTTCTACATTACATTTGTTGTTCTTTTGTTGGTCCCATTACTCCTGGAACTTCTAAACCAGCTTGACGAAGTAATACGGTCATTTGACCACGGTGATGAGTTTGGTGGTCAACGATTTTACGTAAAATTTGCCCACGCTCTAACGTTGTACCGAAAGCTGGAACTCCCTCCACTAAATCTTTGTCTGTTAAAGAAGAGGCTGCATTTTCAAGTGATTTTGCCATATTTTCATAAGCTGTCACAATTGCTTTTGCTGATGCTGGTATTTCTTTAGGATTACCCACTGTAGGTAATTCAAGCTTAGCAAACTTTGCTAAGAAAATTGGTGCTGTTGTTAAATGCCAAGCTAACCAACCAAGTGTGTTATGATTTTTTACTATTGCTTGATCTAGCTTATCGTCTGTCATAGCCTTAAAAACATTTGCTGTTCCTTCCGCCGACATTGTCCATTCCTGTATAAAATCCTCTACTTTACGATACATTAATATACGCCTCCTTCATAGTTTCCTTTTTAATTTTAAATAAAATAATTGCTTATTCAAGGAAAAGGACTTGAATCAACATATATGCTTGTTAGGCATTGTTGACATTCTTATTCAATTGATCAAGTTCATCTTGAATAACCACGGTGTCAATTCTTTCAAATAGAGGAGTAATGTTTTTTATCGTTTTCCCTTTGACATGAACTGGCTCCCATTGGAAGTTGTCCATTCTCAATATCTTCCGTACTTCTTCACTAGAAAAGGGCAAAAACGGGAATAACAATTGAGCGACATTTCCAATTATATAAACGCAAGTTGTTATAGTATTTTTACTTGTATCCTTTTCTTCTTTAATTTGTAACCAAGGTTTTTGCTCGTCAAAGTATTTGTTAGCATCTCGAATATAGGTAAAAATAGTTTCTAAGGCTGTTTTAAAATGAGCCTCTTCTATTAATTTGCCGATTCTAATATACAAGCTTTCGGTTTGTTTTATGATTAAATCATTAATTTCTTCTTCGGGTATCTGACCTTCATATGATTTTTCTATAAACTTTAATGTACGATTGATAAAGTTGCCATATGCACCTAATAGCTCCCCATTATGACTATGAATAAATTCTCTCCAGGAAAAATCTGTGTCTCTATTTTCCGGAGCATTAATTGTTAAGAAATACCTTATAGAATCAGGATGATATTTTTCCAAAATATAAGGAGCCCAAACTGCCCAGTTTTGGCTAGTAGATATTTTTTTCTTTTCCAATGTTAGATATTCATTAGATACGATATGTGTTGGAAGAGCTTTATGACCGATTCCCTTTAGTATTGCTGGCCAGATAAGTGTATGAAAAGGTATGTTATCCTTTCCATGAACGTAGTAAGATATTGTCGCTTCATCCCAAAAGCTTTGTACATCCTTATTATTTTGTAATCCCCACTCCTTACTCGCTGAATAATATCCAGAAACAGCTTCAATCCACACGTAAATTTTCTTTTCCTCATAGCCTTTTATAGGAATACTTACTCCGTTTGGAAGATCTCTTGAAGCCGCCCGATCTTTAAGGCCCTCACTCAAATATCGCTCTGTCAGTTGAACGGCATTGTCTCGCCATGCATTGCTTTTCTTAGAAACCTTCACATAGTTCTCCAGTTCCTCCTGAAAGCTGCCTAGTTCAAAATAAAAATGTTCTGTTTTTCGTATACTCGGTTCATTACCACAGAGTTTACAGCTTCTGTTTGTTAAATCTAAAGGGTCTAAAATTAAAGAACAGCTGTCACATTGATCTCCTCTAGCCTTGCTTCCACAGTTCGGACAAGTTCCTTCTACATATCGATCCGGTAAAAACTGCCTATCCACTTCACAATACGTTTGTTCTATTTCTTTCTTGTAAATATAACCATTCTTCCATAGCTTTAAAAAAATATCTTGTACGACAGCGTGATGATTGGGGCTATCTGTTCTGGTAAACATATCATACGTAAAGCCCAAACGTTTAAAGGTATCAACAAACTCATTATGGTAGCGATCTGCTATTACTTTTGTTGTACTACCTTCAGAGTTAGCGCGAATGGAAATTGGCGTACCATTACAATCACTCCCAGAAACGTATAATACATCTTCTCCTTTTAACCTAAAATACCTAGCTAATATATCTCCTGGTAACAATGCAGCTATGTGCCCCAAATGTAACGAACCATTGGCATACGGCCACGCTCCCCCTATTAAAATACTCATTTTTATCTCTCCTTATTTAAGATACTCTTTTATAAAATCTAACGTTTAAATCATTCCATAAAAAAAACCTCCCCCCTATCGAATAATCGATAAGGACGAGGGTTAAATATCCCGTGGTACCACCTTAATGCTCAAATAGCTCACACTACTTGACTCCATAAGTACATAGCAAGAATGCCTTTATACTTTGACATTGATAACAAGTGTCAACTCTTGTCGTATCCTACTAGTCGCAAAACGTTCAGTACGAAGCTCCGAGATCATGTTCAAATAATTAGTTTGCCTCATTTCCACCGTCAGAAGCTCTCTTTATAACATCATTATTTTACTTTTCCTCTTCAACGCTTTTCATATTAAGAGAATTATATTGACTTTCTTTGAAAAAATCAACACTTACTTTCCATTTTTCTAGTTTTAAGTTTAAAGTATGTAGAAACGTAGAAAGGTCTAACTAATTTTATTTACAATTTCCTAAAACTTTTTAGTTTAATTAATATTAGCTAGATTTATAATTTGTATCTAGAAAACTATTCATAAATTCCTCAACGGATTTTTTTATGTTTTCCTCTGTTGGAACCTTATCAAGCAAGTCGTCCTGTGAATATACGGTACCACCTTTGATAATAAAATGAATTTCTTTCGTATTACGTATGTCTTTTAATGGATTTTTTTCAAGTACTACCATATCCGCGATTGTGCCTTCTTGAATAACCCCTATATCTTGCCTATCTAGTGCTTCAGCTGCTTTAATCGTGGCAGTTCGTAATGCATCTATTTCAGATAAACCAATTTCTACAAATAATTCTAGCTCTCGGTGTAATGCCATACCAGGAAATGTAAATATACCAGCAGGGGTATCAGATCCAGCAACCACTGTCCCACCTAATTCGAAATAAGCCTTTGTAATTGCCTTGTTATAAGTATGTTGTATGCCTAACGAATTTAATGAGCTAGTATTTTCTATAAATCTTCTCCAATGTTGCATCAACACAGCATTCTCTTTTAGTTTGTTCATTATTTTTTCTTCTGGATACCAGTAATTCCTCATTAAATTTACTTGATCATACAAAACCATTGTCGGACAAAGCACTACTTTATTTTCCACAAGTATTTTACATACCTCTATAATTTTTTGCATGTCAGGATTTTTCCAATCAATTGTCTCCCATATATTTTCGTCTGCTTGCATAGTCCAGTTAGGAAAAATATTTTTTATAATACCTGAAGCATGCTCGTTCCATTTAATACCCATTTTTGCTGCCTCTGTGGCAGTAACCTCTATTGAATGTACTAAATCACAGCTAACTTCCTTATGAAGAAGTTTTGCTTCCTCCACGACTATTTTCATCATTTCTTTTTTCAACCAACCATACACTTTGATAAAATCTGCTCCCGCTTCAACCTGTCTTTTAACCTCAGCTCTTGCACTACAAGCATCATTAATATTTATGTTCCAAGGACTATTCTCTCCCCATAACCCCGGTGGTCCATCAATAATTCTATCTGCTGAGATAATTCTTGGGGTAGGTGCCCCGCTGGATGCGTTAATTATTTTTTTTAACTCTCCGATGTTACCTCCTGTGTTTCTAACTGTTGTAACACCAGAGGCAGTGAAAATAGGGGCATAGTCCCCTTTCATATGTACATGCATATCAATCAAACCAGGAATAACAAATCTTCTTTTCAAATCATAAATAACTGCTTTTTTATGAATATAGCCAATAGGCTTATGTGCAGAAACAATCTTTGTAATAAAACCATTTTGAATAAGAAGATGAGAATAAATTGTTTTACCAGTTACAACATCGATCACATTTGCATTTTTTAATAACAATACAGAATTCTCCATGGCACACTTTCCTTTTCTCCCAGAATATGTGTAGCTTCTAATCTAATTAAAAGATTTATATCTTTGGTTTCAAAGGCAAACTGATTGATGGGCATTTCATTATATTTGAATATTTGTTCCTATATAATAAAATGCCTTCTTCTTAAAATCTCAGATAGTACATCCTAAAAAGAAGCTTCTCTTTCTTTTCCCCTTGTATGAGTGTTTATAAACAATATCTGAATTTTTTCTTGTTATATAATTTGGCTATCATAGGCCATTCATCAATTCTTTTTCAATAAATTTAATAACAAAACAGCAATATTCTTAGCATATTTTGTTTGTAGAACAATATTATTTTGGGCTTGAAATTAACTATTTATTACTATTCTAGCTTACATATTTATTTTCCTTTAAATAAATTAAAAACATAAAATATAATTAATCCTTGAAAGAAAACTCTTTATCTACAACTAACTTCCATTCTGTGAAGAAATCTACAATTGAAGAATAACGATTGTCTTTTTCAATCTCTACTGCCCTTCTAGCAACACTATATAATTCTTTTCCTGCTTCCCACTGGTTATATGAACGGTCAAGAGCACCACCTAAAATATAAAAAGCGATGGCACCCATATTAAAAACATTCGAACGTGCATCAATTTCTGCACACATCTTAAACTCTTCTGGTGACATAAACCTTGACGAACCCCAAAGCCTACCTTTTTCATTATAGAATGGTTTAGAATGGTACAAATCTACATCACATATTTTTGTCTTATGCTGTTGAAAATCGTATAAAATACTTCCATCATAAAAGTCTATTGCTGCATAATTACTTTTTTCTACATGTACATGAAACTCAAAAATAGTAGAAAGAGACTTTATTCGTACTTCTAAAGGCAGCAGCTTAAACCTCTGACAAGCTGGACAATGAGCCATATTCTTTTGTATATTTAGGCCATCAAACCATTCATACACAAGTGCATATCCTTCTTCCATCTCTCGGTGTTCTACTAGTTTAACTAAATGTGGATGATCTAATGCTTCGTACACAACTTTTGCATTTTTAAGTTTATTAATTGCTTACCCTGGTTTTCCCTTGTAATTTACAGGAGTGGCGCCAGCATATTTAACGAAGTTCTTTAAACCATCTTTTATCACCCCAAAAGAGAGATTTCCTGAATCCTGTCGGTCAAACACACAAAAAACCTCTCCATAATCATGTATCCATCGAAAATCATGGATATCTTTTAATGGAAAAGATACTCCGTCTAATATTACCGTTTGCCCATTTCTCATATTAAATTTGGTAACTCCTCTCTCAAATCTTTATAAAAAGTCGAGTGCATAACAAGAAGAATACCGATTTTCTAAAAGCTCAAAAAAATATCCTCTTATGAAACAATTGTCTAGAAAAAAGTATTACCCTTATTTTTCTTTTGTTTGTAGACAGAGGAATTTCATAAACTAATCTACATACTTACTTTTAGCTAGTATTTCTTGTGCAGACATTTTGGTCCATTCTTCTGTAGAAACGTCATGATTTTTCTCCAAAAAACTTCGCATGATCTCATAACCAATTTTGTAATTGGTCCATTTGGCTATTCCTTTAAAATGATTACCGACGAAAAGGAAATCCCAAATTTCTGATTCCTCTGATTCTAAGTTTTCTTTGAAAACTTTCCAGCCCTGCTCCTCATAATAACCAGAAAGTGGCTGTTGCCAAACCGGTTCCATTTGTGGATAGATGATTTTGGCAAAGGTATCTGCCTTCCCCTCCAATATACATCGCTCCAGTAATGTGGGAGCGTCTCCGCTCTCCATAGCAACCGTATGATGGTATTCATGAGCAACCGTATACTTTAAGGCCAGCTCTGTGAATGACGGGTTAATCTTCAGATAAAAATGTTCCTTACCAAATGTTCCACCAGCCACGTAGTCCAAGTCTTTTAGGGATGCTTCCTCTTCTACAAAGGAAGGAAATACGTAAATCGTCTTATCTTCTCCAGAAAGCCTGCCTGAGGATTCCTCTAATGCTTCCTGGATCCATTTATTTATTTCCTGCTTATTACTTTTTAATTTTTCTAGATATTCTCTTATTTGTTCTAGTTTCTTTGGAGCTGGTATCTCTTCGTACAAAGAAACAGTGTGATTAGAATTTATTGCAAAGGCCTTCTTAACCTCTTGATTAAATAACGCTTCTATATTACTAGGCTCTTTTTCAGCCTTATCAACAAAGTTCTCATATTCCTCGAAGAAAGTATATATTTCAAATTGCTGACCATTATGTTCCATTAAAATCGGGTTCTCATGAGTTGGATTATTTGGTTTTACTGTTTCCTCTGTGCATCCAGAAAATATTACAAACATACATATTAAAATAACAAGCTTCATCAAATTATTCATAGCTTTCCCTCAGATTCATTAGTAACTATGCTACTACTATTAATGGGCAGAAATATTTTGTAGTAGATTATTATGCACTAATATATTCTCGGCAATAAATACTTCTACCACTATCAAAAAAGCTTACAAACCATTTTATTTAGGATTGTTTCTTGTAGAATATCGCCTTAACCAAATAGGCGTGGCAGTAAAAGGGGTAAAACATACAAGTTAACTTCCATTTGCTTGGTTGATTAAAATCATCTATTTTAAATTAGTAGAAGAATCAACTTTATAGGTTTCCTTGCCTATTAATCTCTCTTCAATTAGCAGAGTAGGATTTTCTTCATTGTAACTTACTGATAACCGTTCCAATGGAAATTAGTTAACATTGTAAAAACTAAAAGAATGGTTAAAATACAAAGTATGTCAATCTTGGAATTGTATTTTGATTTTTCTTCTATCCTCATCAACGATTAAAACCACCCTCTGAATGAATAACTTGACCAGTAATCCAAGCTGCCTCATCGCTAGCAATAAAGGATACGACCTCTGCCACATCGCTAGGCTGACCTATTCGGCCCATTGGAAAATTCGGTAAAAGGTGTTCTCTTATTTCATCGGTCATCCAAGTTGAATCGGTGGGGCCAGGGTTTATTGCATTTACTGTAATTCCGAGGGGTGCTACTTCCGCAGATAATGATTTTGTAAAAGCTGTTATAGCACCCTTGGTGGCAGCATAAGCAAGTTCTCCTGGCATTGCTCCTAAATCCTGTCCTGATGTCATATTTATAATTCTTCCGTTCGCTCTCTCTCTCTTAAAGCGACGGACAAATTCGACACTCAGCAAAAATGTTGTTCTCATGTTTACTGCATAATGGGCATCCATTGTATTGCCGTCTAATTCCAAATAACCATCTCTTGTCGAATGCGCTGCATTGTTAACTAGTATAGAAGGCGTTCCCAACTCCAGTTCCACTGAATCTAGCACCACTTTGTAAGCATCACTCGGTGATAAATCGATTTCCATTCCTACACAACGGATCCCTAAATTTTCTAGCTCTTGTTGTAACCTATTGATCCACTCATTGTCCGCCTGCCAGTTAGTAAAGAATATATCTATTCCTTTAGAAGCTAATTTTCTACAAATTGCAGTTCCAATATCCCTGGGATGACTTGCTCCAGTGATTATTGCTATTTTATTGTTCATAGTTTTTCTCCTATTCTACTTTGAAACTCGATGATAAAAATATATAATTGGAGATTCAAAAAGTAGTAATTTCAATATATATGTAAATGAAAATCTGTTATTCTACATTCCGTATTAAGATTTTTTAGACTCTGCATAATTGTATTGGTCTGAAATCTAAAATAATTGAAGTTCACCACTCCAATAACATCTATAAATACCATTATATAACAGAATAATTTGAAAATACACGAAATATTATCTTCTATTTAATTGCTGATTAGAAGTCTTTGTATTATGCCATACTCCCCTTTGCGTATTTACAGTAATGTATATCCACTGATTTCCTAGTAAAGTTGCAGGAAACCAATTAGGGGTATGTTGGCGGGGTAGGTTAGATTACGGTCTAACTGTCCTTTCCAAAGTTCGGTTTTCTCCACATCAGTTTATTCAATTTTTCGGTATAAGCACTCTTCTGATGCCAGAAAATTACCTTTAATTGTAAAAATATCCACATTAGGTTAACCTTTTATAGAAGGGGTGTAATTAATATGAACGGTGATGCTATTGTTTGGATTGTTTTATTATTGTCTCTTGTAATCTGTGATGGTTTAGCAGTGTATTTATACCAAAAAAGGAAAATTCCTTTATGGGTTTCTTCAATTGTTATGGCCCTTTTAGTTCCGGTGATAGTCTATTGTTTTATCGCTTTCGGAATTTATTATGCTAATAAAAACTTTGATCCAGATGACACAAGAGAAGGAATTGCTTTTGCAGGAGGATTTATGGTTTTAGTTCTTGCATTGAATGCAATTATTATGTTTGTCATAGGAGTTGTTTTAAATATTTACACATTCATCAAAAATAAACAAAAATCATAAAAAAGTCATGTGTTTTATAACACATGACTTTTTATATTTAGCAAACTAAACACATAACAGTTTCGACTATATAGCGATATAACCAATACCAGATGCCTGAGAACAATCCCATTATGCGTCACGCAGACAATGTGGGTGGGCAGCTAACAACATGTTTTGTGTAACAACAATAGCGGCAGAGATGGCTTATCGCTCCTCTCGCAAAGAGTACACCAAAACGGAAATCCACAATACTTAGTTCAATATGATTTCTTTTTATTTAAGTATATATAGAAAATAAACATTTGCCGGATGCTTCTGCATTATTACCTCTATTACTTTAATTCCCCTACATAAATGGATTGTGGGCGGAAAATGGTGTTGTCTCTTATTTGTTCAATAGCATGTGCAGTCCAGCCTACCATTCTAGCTACACTAAATGTAGGTGTGAATAGTTCTGCTGGCATATCTATCGAGCGCATGATTGCAGCAGCATAATACTCAACATTTGTGTATAGCTTGCGTCCAGGCTTATGCTCTGCAAGTAAATCAATAATTTCTTTTTCTGCTATAGTTGCGATATCTAACCAAGGATCCTTTCCTTGGAGGTTTAAGCATTTGTCTCGAAGTAAAATGGAACGAGGGTCCTCTGTCTTATATATTCGGTGACCAAAGCCCATTATCTTTTCGCCATTTATAATTTTATCTCTTACAATGTCTCTGATCATTGTAGGATTTTTAAACTCATTGAGTAGTGAAATTACCCCTGAAGGCGCTCCTCCGTGCAACGGTCCCTTCATTGTTCCTAACGCTGAAGTTACTGCAGCTGTAAGATCTGACTCTGTCGAAATCGTTACTCTAGCAGCAAAGGTCGAGGCATTTAAACCGTGCTCCATCGTTAGCTTTAAATAGGTTTCAAGCGCTTCAACTTGTACATCTGTTGGTACTTCACCATTTAGCATCCATAAATAATTGGCAGTATGGCTAAGTTCTTTTTTAGGCTCTACTATTGCTAATCCTTTTTGGTTTCGATAATGTCTAGCAACTATGACCGGCAGTGCTGCTGTTAAAATTATCGCCTGCTCTTCTAGTGATTTTTCTTTAAATTCTGCATGAGCATAGCCTGATATCGTCGTTCTCATCGCATCCATCAAGGACACTTCCATTGGAAGAGCATCAATAATTGCAATTATGTGATTTGGTAGTTCTCTAAATTCATTTAAAGATGGAAAACTAGTGTTTGTTCGTTCCCCTGTCCACAAAAAATTGGCGATATCTTCAAATGACCCTTCATTTACTAGCTCATCTACTTTTACCCCACGGTATCTAAGCTCTCCTATATCTCCATCCACCGATGCGATTTTTGTATGAACAGCAACTACATCTTTTAATCCTTTTTGAAACATATGAAACGCCTCCTTTTTCTTTATTATATTTAAAAACATTGATAATAAAAATTAAATATATATAATTAACTTAATTAAAAAAGTTAATCAAGTAGGTGAATATAATGGAATATCACTGGTTAAAAACATTTTGTGTAGCTGCAGATACCTTAAACTTTCGAAAGGCATCTGAAAAATTAATGGTCTCTCAGCCAAGTGTGACCGTCCATATTAAATTACTGGAAGAGTATTTAGGTACGGAATTCATTATCATTAAGGTATTTAGCAAATCTAACATTGAATATATCCCAAGTGATTCATCAGTTATCTTGTCTATAATTATTTTATGTTTGAATCTATTTAGACTTAGCACTTCCAAACAATAAAGACCTCTATAAGGAGGTCTCTCAGAATGTTTTTATTCTAATATCGTCACGTCCACAATTTCATCCAATTTCACTTCAAAAAATTGAAATGGATCTTCTAATTCGATAATGCGCCTAGTTAAATCAATCCATTGAATTGTCCCTCGATGATATAAAAATTCTCCATCTTTCCAACGTTTAATTTTTATGTCTACATTTCTTTTCATCGCAAGTTCAATTTGTTCTTGAATTGCTTCATAGTCGAACTCATTTAGATCTGGGCGCGGAACTTTTTTTATCTCCTCATGATAGTCTCTCAACATCTTCACGTGTTCAGGCAACATCATCGCCACCCACTTTTTTGAACCTCTATCACGGATTTTAGATAAATCCAACGCGTTCCAGTCTTCCTCGAAATTAGCCATCTCCATCACCTTTCTTTTTTATCATTATATAGAACGTTTGTTCTGTTATCAACCGCCAATTTAAAGCAATTCATGTTATAAAGTATTATTCTTGTTTTTTCCTGTTAGCAAACAATCTATACTAGAAAGCAAGCAAGGCAAAAGTATGTTTTTTGAGTTGAGAATTGTAATAGTACGAACGAAGTCAATTCAAAAAGCGAGTAAGTGAACGACGAATCGTTCACTTACTCGCTAAAGATACCAAGAAGCTCAGTCAGTATTAATATAAAAGAGAATCAAGACACTACAACAATTCTTTTGCTAACAATCGATATACATCTAAACGCTTTTGCTGAGAATGCGGTATACTACAAATCATCGCCTCATCAAACCCATAATGCGCCTGTTCTTCTTGAAGAGTAGTAGCTACTTCTTTTGCAGAACCAACTAAATGGATTTTACGATTTTCCTGGATCATCATGCGATCCATTTCAGATAAAGGATAGTTTTGTGCTTCTTCAGGTGTCATAAGCTGGCGAATTTGTCCCTTCATCAGAGAAAGTCTAGATATATCCTGTGGAAGTGCTTCAAATTCTGCCTCTTCTTTTGTTTCAGCAACTGTCACTAAATACGTTACGTTAATCTCAGGCTTTTCCATTAATGCTGAAGGTTTAAAATTTGTACGGTATGCATTTAAAATAGCAGGAGTCATTCCTCCCTGAAAGAATTGTGCAAAGGAATATCCCAAGCCCATCTTTCCTGCCTGAATCGCACTGTTCCCTGTCGAGCCAAGCAACCAAGCTTCGGGAAGCACGATATTAGATGGAGTAGCAATCGTTTTATTGTACACACTGTCCTCGGGAACTTCGTCATTTAAAAGCTGTAATGCAGTTCCTAGTTTTTCATACATATTGTTCACCATTGGTGGACGGCCCTCAGAAAGAGCATGCATCGCATAGTTATCCCCGCCAGGAGCACGCCCCACTCCGAAGTCTATTCTCCCTGGAGAAAAAGCACTTAACGTCTTAAAGACCTCTGCAAGCTTAAGAGCTGAATAATGCATCATCATAACGCCGCCAGTACCAATACGGAGCTTTTGAGTTTTAGCAGCAAGATGGGCTGCAATGACTTCAGGAGCTGAGCTCGCAAAAGCCCCGGTTCCATGATGCTCAGCCATCCACATACGGTGATAGCCTAATTCGTCAGCTAAAAGGGCTAATTCTTCTGCTTTTTTTAATGCATCTGCTGCAGTATTTCCAGCCGTGATCGGTGCTTGATCTAAAACACTTAATTTCATAATATATAATCGTCCCTTCATAGAAAATTCATGTGTATCTCTTTCCTTTTAAATGCTATAGAAATAGTTTAAAAAAGTAAACGAAAGGGACTTAAGTTTTATAAATAAAAAAAGGCGAGAGCCCTTACTGAGGGACTTCTCGCCTGAATATTAATATACAGATGTATTTTCCTTCGAAATATTTTCTAATATTTCTTTCACACGAGCTAAGAAGCGACCACAAACAAGGCCATCTAGCACGCGGTGGTCTAGAGATAGACATAGGTTCACCATATCTCTTGCAGCAATCATGCCGCCATCCATAATAACTGGACGCTTAACAATAGATTCCACCTGAAGAATTGCTGCTTGTGGGTAGTTGATGATACCCATTGATTGAACAGAACCAAATGAACCAGTATTGTTGACTGTGAAAGTACCACCTTGCATTTCATCTGATTTAAGCTTACCAGAGCGAACTTTTCCTGCAAGCTCATTCACTTCACGTGCAATCCCTTTAATAGTCTTTTCATCTGCTTGTTTAATCACTGGAACAAACAATGCATCATCTGTTGCAACCGCAATCGAAATATTGATGTCTTTCTTTTGGACTATTTTGTCACCAGCCCACATAGAGTTCATCATCGGGAACTCTTTTAATGCTTGTGCTACTGCTTTAACGAAGAAGGCAAAGTATGTAACGTTAAAGCCTTCTTTTTGTTTAAACTCATTTTTAATAGAGTCACGGTATTGAACAAGATTAGTTACATCCACTTCTATCATTGTCCAAGCGTGAGGCGCTTCATGCTTACTACGTAGCATATTAGCTGCAATTGCTTTTCGAACGCCTGTAACAGGAATTTCAATATCACCTGCTCCGACTGGAACATTAACAGGAGCAGACTTTGATTGGGAATTCGCAGGAGCAGAAGATACAGCCGGCGCTTCTTCTACGGCAGATTTTGCAGCAGGAGCAGCCTTTGGAATCTCTCCACTATCTATGATTTTTAGTAGATCCTTACGAGTAATCCTGCCTTCATTACCAGTACCTGTTACTAAAGAAAGGTCTATGTCATGCTCCTGAGAAAGTTTAAGAACTGCAGGAGAGTAACGAGCTTTTATTCCTTTATCCCGTTCTGCCGGTGCTGATTGGATATGTTTATTCACTTCAGCTGGTTTAACTGTTTCTGCAGTTGGTTCTTCTGGAGCTGCTTCCTTCACTTCTACAATTTTTTCCTCGGAAGAGCCGCCTTCTGTTTCAATTGTACAGACGATTTCTCCAACTGCAAGCGTATCTCCTTCATTTGCAACAAGTTTTTTAATGACTCCTGTAAAGGAAGAAGGTACTTCTGCAGTAACTTTGTCCGTATTGACCTCTGCAAGTGCATCATATTTGTTTACATGATCGCCTGGTTTAACTAACCATTTTTCGATTGTTCCCTCGGTTACACTTTCCCCAAGCTGAGGCATTTTAATTTGTTCTAGTGCCATATGGGTTCCTCCTTTAATAGATCAAATTCACCTAAGCATATTTCCAATAACTTAATATTCAGCTAGCTCACGCATTGCTTTTTCTACTTTGTCTGGATTAATCATAAAGAATTTTTCCATTGTAGGGGCATATGGCATAGCTGGAACATCAGGACCAGCAAGGCGCATGATCGGAGCATCCAAATCAAACAAGCAATTCTCGGCGATAATCGCTGCCACCTCACTAATTATGCTACCTTCTTTGTTATCCTCTGTTACAAGTAACACTTTACCGGTTTTGGAAGCAGCCTCGATAATTGCATCTTTGTCTAAAGGATAAATGGTACGTAAATCTAAAATATGCGCAGAAATGCCATCTTTTTCTAAACGTTCTGCTGCTTGAAGAGCAAAATGAACAGCCAGACCATAAGTAATAACTGTTATATCTTCCCCTTCACGCTTTACATCTGCTTTTCCAATTTCAATCGTGTAATCTTCGTCCGGAACCTCTCCTTTAATAAGGCGATAAGCACGCTTGTGCTCAAAGAACATAACCGGGTCTTCATCACGAATAGCCGCTTTTAATAATCCTTTGGCATCGTATGGAGTAGAAGGAATAACGATTTTTAGTCCAGGTTGGTTAGCAAAAATAGCCTCTACAGATTGAGAATGATAAAGCGCACCGTGAATTCCGCCACCAAAAGGCGCACGAATTACTATAGGACAAGTCCAATCATTATTAGAACGGTAACGAATACGTGAAGCCTCTGAGATAATTTGGTTAACAGCAGGCATGATAAAGTCTGCAAACTGCATTTCAGCAATAGGACGAAGACCGTACATTGCAGCCCCAATCCCTACTCCCGCAATAGCAGATTCTGCAAGAGGAGTATCTAGAACTCTGTATTCTCCAAACTCATCATAAAGTCCGTTGGTTGCCTTGAACACTCCACCCTTACGTCCAACATCTTCACCAAGAACGAAAACGCGCTCATCACGAGTCATTTCTTCCTTCATTGCAAGTGTTATTGCATCGATATAAGACATGATTGCCATTATGCGTTCCCCCCGTCTTTTTCAGCATAGACATGTTTTAATGCATCTTCCGGAGCAGCATATGGTGCAGCTTCTGCATAATCAGTCGCCTCATTTACTTCCTTCATAATGCGATCATTTATTTCTTTTTCAAGATCTGTTGACAGAATGTCTAAATCTCTTAAATATTTTGCAAATGTAATAATAGGATCTAATGCTTTCCCTTCTGCAATGTCTTCTGCAGTACGGTATTGTCTATCATCGTCATCTGATGAGTGGGCAGTTAATCGGTAAGTCACTGCCTCAATAAGACTAGGACCTTCCCCATTTCTTGCACGATCAGCTGCTTCTTTCACTACTTTATAAACCTCGATTGGGTCTTTTCCATCTACTGTAACACCTGGCATTCCATAGCTGCTGGCACGATCTGCGACATTTTTGCTAGCAACTTGGCGCTCAAAAGGAACAGATATTGCATATTTGTTGTTTTCTACCATTGTGATACAAGGTAATTGATGCACCCCTGCAAAGTTCAATCCTTCATGGAAATCACCTTGGTTAGATGAACCTTCGCCTAGCGTTACAAAAGTGATAAAGTCCTTCTTTTCAATCTTAGCAGCTAGAGCGACTCCAACTGCATGGGGAAGCTGTGTTGTAACTGGAGAGGAACCAGTTAAAATACGATTCTTCTTTTGTCCAAAATGCCCCGGCATTTGACGTCCGCCAGAGTTCGGATCCTCTGCTTTAGCAAATGCAGATAGCATTAAATCTTTAGGTGTCATACCAAAATGCAGTACTACTCCCATATCGCGATAATATGGTGCAATATAATCCTTTGTGTTATCTAGAGCAAATGCCGCTCCCACTTGTGCTGCCTCTTGTCCTTGACAAGAGATAACAAATGGAATTTTACCCGCACGGTTCAATAACCACATACGCTCATCAATACGGCGTGCCATTAGCATCGTCTCAAACATTTTTAATACATCTTCATTTGTTAACCCAAGCTCCTCATGACGATTGTTTGTCATATAGAAATCCCCCTTTTTTTACATATGAATAGCTTTACCATCTACAGCTAACGCTGCTTCTCCCATGATTTCACTCAAGGTAGGATGTGGATGAATTGTATGTGCCATTTCCCAAGGAGTAGCATCTAGAACCATTGCCAAACCAGCCTCTGAAATCATATCCGTTACGTGAGGTCCAATCATATGAACGCCTAATATGTCATTTGTTTTCTTATCGGCAACAATTTTCACAAAGCCATCCGATTCACCGTATACAAGAGCCTTTCCAATTGCTTTGAAAGAGAACTTGCCTATTTTTACATCAAACCCTTGTTCCTTTGCTTGTTGCTCTGTTATTCCTACACTCGAACTTTCCGGACTTGCATAAATACAGCGAGATACAAGATCATAATTTATAGGAATTATGTCTTCTCCTGCGATGTGCTCTATTGCAGTTATCCCTTCATGACTAGCTACATGGGCTAATTGTAGACCTCCGATTACATCACCAATTGCATATATATGTGATTCTTTCGTTTGAAATGTTTCAGAAACCTTTATGAATCCATTTTCTATAACAATATCTGTATTCTCGATACCAATACCTTCTGTATTTGCCTGTCTACCAACTGATACAAGCATCTTTTCAGCACTAAAAGATTGTGTTTCACCGTTAACCTCAGCTGAGATTTTGACAACATTGTCTACAGTATTTAAAGTATCAGGAAGCACTTTTGCGTTTGTTGCAAATGTAATTCCTTTTTTGCTTAAAAGTTTTTGCATTTCTTTAGAAATATCTTTATCCTCGGTAGGTATAATTCTATCTGCATATTCAATCACAGTAACTTCCACACCAAAATCATTTAACATCGAAGCCCATTCAATACCGATTACTCCTCCGCCGACAATAAGAATAGATTTTGGAAGCTCTGTCATTGATAATGCCTCATCTGAAGTCATCACTAAGGAACCATCTATAACTAAACCAGGTAAGGAGCGAGGACGAGATCCTGTTGCAATTACAACATTTTTAGGAATAAGCATTTCATTTTCTTCACCGTTATTCATCTCCACAGAGATTGTACCACCAGGTGAAGGTGAGAATATAGATGGACCAAGCATTCTGCCAGTTCCTTCATAAACATCAATTTTCCCTTTTTTCATCAATCCCTGAACCCCTTGAAACAATTGGTTTACAATGGATTCCTTACGTGCTTGCACTCTGCTAAAATCTAGTGTTACTTCACTAGTATTTACGCCAAAATCGGCTGCGTGATTTTTGGTAGTGGAGAAAACTTCTGCACTACGAAGTAAGGCTTTACTTGGTATACAGCCTTTATGTAAGCAAGTACCACCTAATTTACTCTTCTCAACGATTGCTGTTTTTAACCCTAACTGTGCCGAGCGAATGGCAGCTACATAACCACCAGTCCCTCCTCCAATAATGACTACGTCATATTCTTTTGCCAAGTAAGTCCTCTCCTTCCAAATAAGAAGACCGCTTTACAAAAAATCTATAAAGTCGGCCTATTTACAACTAAGATGAAATTATCGATTAACGGCCATTTAAAATATGTTTTCCGTTTTGTAAAAATTGGCTGCGAGATTTACTTACACGAGCAATACGCTCTTCTGCTAAACGATCAGCAGCTACATAAGTTGGTATACCGTCACGTTTAGAAATTTCAAAGATACGTTCGATTTTATCGTAGATACCTGCCACACGTTTGATCGCACGATCATGGTTATATCCATATAATTCGTCTGCAACGTTAATAACTCCTCCAGAATTGATCACGTAGTCTGGTGCATAAACAATACCCATTTCATGGATTAAGTCACCATGTGTTGTATCTTTCAGTTGGTTGTTTGCAGATCCTGCAATAACCTTAGCTTTAAATTGTGGAATAGTATTATCGTTTACAATTGCTCCAAGTGCACATGGTGCAAAAATATCTACGTCTTGTGAGTAGATCTCATCTACCCCTACTTGAACAGCTCCAAATGCTTCGACTGCACGATCCACTGATTTTTGGTTAATATCAGCAACTACTAATTTTGCTCCTTCTTTATGTAGGAATTCACATAGAGTATAAGCTACGTTCCCAACACCTTGCACTGCAACTGTTTTCCCCTCTAAAGAATCAGAACCAAATGCTTCTTTAGCAGCAGCTTTCATTCCTACGTATACACCATAAGCTGTTACTGGTGAAGGGTTACCTGAAGAACCAAATGCTTCTGAAATACCAGTTACATAATTTGTCTCCTCATGTATAAGGTCCATATCCGCTACTGTTGTACCCACATCTTCTGCAGTAATGTAACGACCATTTAATCCTTGGATAAAACGTCCAAATGCACGGAACATTTCTTCGTTTTTATCTTTTAATGGATCACCGATAATTACTGTTTTTCCTCCACCAAGGTTGAGTCCAGCAGCAGCATTTTTGTAAGTCATCCCTTTAGCAAGACGAAGAGCATCTTCAATTGCTTCTTCTTCTGAAGCATAATTCCACATACGAGTCCCACCAAGTGCTGGCCCTAATGTAGTGTCATGAATTGCGATAATCGCCTTAAGTCCTGAAGTTTTGTCTTGGCAAAATACTAATTGCTCGTAATCATAAGTTTCCATATATTTGAAGATTTCCATTTGTAAGTTCCTCCTAGTAGTTAAATTGATGCATGTTTAAGATCATTTATAGTAAATACCCCTATTTACTTGAACATTTTCCCCATTAAACGAGATTATATTTTTCCAGCTTATAATACAGAGAACGTAATGAAATATTAAGTCTTTTAGCTGTTTTAGATTTATTGCCCTCACATGTATTAAGTGCATGGGCAAGTACTCTTTTCTCCATTTCATCCATTTGCTCCGATAAGGGAGCAATCGAATCTTCATCTTCTTCCGTTGATAACTGAAGCATTAATTTTGGTAAATGCCGTTCGTCTACTAAACGGTCATTCGGTTGAAGAAAGATCATAGAGCGACTTATAATATTCTCTAATTCTCGCACATTACCTGGCCACTCATAAAGACATAAGATTTCAAGTGCCTGACTGGTAAATCCCTCGATATTACGACCAAACTCTTGGTTAAGTTTAACTAACAATCGTTCCGCAAGAAGCGGAATATCTTTTTTTCTTTGGCGTAAAGAAGGAATATAGATAGGCATTCGATTTAGTTGAAAATAGAAGTCCTCTCTAAATGTACCCTCTCTCATTGCTTTTTCCAAATTAAGACTACTTGCAGCAATAATTCGGACATCCACATGCTTAGGTGCGGTACCCCCGACAGGTACAAAAACATTTTCTCTTAATACCTGTAAGAGCTTCGCCTGAGTTTTCTTAGTCAGTTCCCCAACCTCGTCTAAGAAAATAGTTCCCTTGAATGCTTCCTCCAGTTTACCTGGATACGTAATACCTTCTTCTTGGTAACCAAACAATTCTCTTTCTAAAAGGTGCTCTTCTAGTGAGCTACAGTTAACTCGTACAAAAGGATACATAGAGCGACTGCTCTCTCCGTGAATAGCATGCGCAAACAAATCCTTTCCTGCACCGACCTCTCCCCTTAAAAGAACGGTTATTGGAACATTCGCTGCCAGCTTTGCTTGTTCTATTGCTAAGTTGATCTCATCAGAAATACCAACTATGTCTTCAAAGGAATAAGATGATTCAAGCGTTCGAATAATAGTCCTAGCTCGATCCAATTCCTTCATAAGACCTCGCATTTCAGTCATGTCATGAATTACACCAACACTACCTTTTAACTGATTGTTTACTAAAATAGGTGCTACGTTAACAATGACGTCCTTCTCTTCCTTACCGACTCGAAGATTTACACCTCTAATAGGCTTTTTAGTTTGAAGTACCTTTAGATGAATACTTTCACCTTCGGATATATCGGCAGTAGCAGGTTTCCCAATAACTTCCTCTTCACTAAACCCCGTGATTCGAGTATAGGCAGGGTTAATAAGAATCCCCTTGCCATCTTCGTCTACTACAGATATTGCATCTTCACTTGAATAAATGATTGCTTCAAGCATTTTTTGTATTTCTGTTAAATTTGTTATTTCTTCGGCTAGACGAACTACTTCCGAAATATCCTGAAATACTGCGAAGGCTCCGATACGTTTACCCTGATTATTGACCATAGGATACCTAGAGGTAACTATTTTGGTACCGCTTTCAAGAGTAAGTTCTTTGTTCAGTTCGACCTTACCTGTTTCGTATATTCTTGGTAATTCACTTAAGGAGATAACATCAACCACATGTTTACCCATGGCCTCTTCTACAGGAATTAAGGTCATTCTTTCTGCGCTCTTATTAAAAAAGTTGACGATGCCTTGGCTGTTAATGCCAATCATCCCTTCTTCTATGGAGTTAAAAATGAGATCCTGTAAGGCCTTTCTTTGGTTGATAATTTGAATATAGCTATTTTTTTCTTCCAACAACGTAACGATTAAGTTGGCTATCTCACCAGGTATCAATACAGCGGTGGCAGGTCTATTCTGAAGTAATTCATAGAACACTTCCTTCTGACCAGTCACATCAATAATGATTTGAATATCCTTGCTTAACAAACTCCTCCACTCATTATAAGTTGGTATGTTATGTTGTTTAGCGTAGATTATTCCAGGAGCCTCATCGTTAATATCTACAATAGCGGTAACCTGAAGGTAATCCGCCTGCGCTATTAACTTGAGAAGTGCATATCCACCGTTACCTGCACCTACAATGAGTATGTTTTGCAAAAATATGCACACCCCCACTTTTTTTCTGCAACTTATTGCATTTCTTCTATATCATAACGTAAGTTTCAATCATTGACAATCATAAACTTGAATGTAAAATTAAAATAGAAGGAACAGGAGTGAAGAAAGTGGCTCGTTTATTGGCTTTAATCGTGTTATTAATACCGGGAATATTGGCAGCTTTTGGAATCAAATTAATGAGAGATACATTTTTTGGATTACAAATACTTCCTATTGGAGGACTAGCCGTTCAGTTTATTTGCGGATTAATCTTTACAGTTCTAGGTCTAGGCTTTTTTGCAGGTTTTTTATTAAATAGAGATAGAAAAAACGGAAAAGTTGCACCACGATTTCAAAAGAAAAAAGACACAGACTAGAAAAGCCTGTGTCTTTAGACTATAGACAAATTCAAAGAAATTTGAAAATGTCTATAGTCTTTTTGTTATTTAGAATACATAGTAAGAAATTTTTCTGTGAGGTGGAAATTTCATTTTGGACAAAGATGTAACTTTATAAACGATTTTGTTGCTCAATTACTTTCAGTGGAAAATCAGTAATCCACCCAATAACCGATTGGGGCGGATTTTTCAAATATTTCTCCGTTCCTTTTATATTATAAAATCGTATAGGAAATCCTGCCTCCCATATCCTATCCATTAGTTCAGTACCAAAGAATTTTTTGTTAAGGTGTATGGCATCATATGAGCGATTAACTAAAATTTCATCCCAACTGGAATTTTTCTTTCCGATAAAAGCAGTTTTTGTTTTTATAGGCATTCTTTGTATAGTTTCTAAAATGCTTTCTTCAAAAGAAGAGAAATGAACATCCTTAATATTTTTTGTCTTGTACACTACTTCTTCAATTTTTTCTGTTTTTCCAAGAAAAGATTCCTTAAATTCCACGTTTAGCTTCAAATTTGTTTGTTCAAAAAAAGATAGAAATTCGTCAAAACTAAGTACTCTTGAATATAAAAATCTTCGAAGAAACGTTTTCCCTAGTTTTAGCTGAAGAATCTCCTCAGCAGCCATATCTGTTATTCTTCTGTTTATACCCGCTAATCTAAAAAAGTCTAAATCATGGGTAACAAAAGCCACTCCATCCGCTGAAAGTTGCAAATCCATTTCAATTCCGTCCACGCCTATTTTCTTTGCATACTCAAAAGACCTAAGTGAATTTTCGACATACTTTGTAGCGCCTCCACGATGCGCGTATACCGGTAGATTAGACATTTAACTCCCCATTTTCTAACTTAAATTTTCCTTTTGTAATAGTTGTTAATAAGGAAGATTTATTTCCAATTTGTATAATGGTACCCGGATTTGCCTCTTTTGTAACATTAACATAGTATTCTACGTTACTTCTTAGCAATTTTAAAATACGTTGTATTTCTCTATCTGTTTCTTTCACATCCTGCTGTAAAAGATTGTATTTTTGTTTAGTTTTCTCATATATCCCGTTCTGCTGAGTAGTCATATTGTCTTTCAATTCGCCAAGCTGATAGATTTGATAGTTTAATTTAGTTGCTTCCTCTTGCAGCTTTACCATCTTTTCTGCCAAAGTTTTTGCATTTTCGGTTAAGATTTTGCGGTCTATACCTTGCACGACAAGTTCTGTTTTTCTTTCCATGCTATTTCCGCTAAATGCTGTTGTAATTGAATTGACTGCTACAGCCTTTCCTCCAATAATTTTCCCTTTTCGATCATCTAATATAATTTCATGAGCAAAAATAGTTGCACCAAGTGCATAAAAGCCGATATGCACCTGTTCTTTTGCCTGTAGTGTACATTCGTTGGCATGTTTAATATATATATTATTATGTGCCTCTACTTTGGTTATTCCACGACCAAAAATGCCCCCTTTAATAAAGACATCTCCTTCAGCTGATTTTATTAGCTCTGCGGAATTAACTCCTTCTTTACCTTCGATTGATATATCACCTGAAGCAATAACGGAGTACCCAGCCATCACAGTACCTTTAACTTGAATAGAACCATCAAACTTTAAATTTCCTGTTTCTATTCCAACATCCCCATCTACAATTAAATGTTTTAGTACGGATAACACTCCATTTACTTCACCAATGACACCCTTTGTTTTAGAGCGAAGTACGATTTTCCCATCCTCTTCAATTTCATAGGCAGATTTTGCATCGTATTTAAGTTGGACGTCATCTCCAGGACTTGCTGGCACATATTCCCCATAGACATTTATACCGTCTATACCTTCTTTAGCAGGAACTTTTTCTCCTAGCCATGATCCCTCTTCTATCTCTTTGATAAAATTCATATCAAAATAATCTGCCTTACCATCTTCGTTTATCACAGGCTTTTTTTCGGCTTGCTCTAAATAACTGACAAGCGCATTTTCTCCTTTTTGCGGAGGCTTTCCTTGTGCAATTATAAAAGGCTTGCCAGTTTTTAAAGATAATATATCTAATGTTTTCTTGCCAAATTTAATATTATGTTCTTCGAGTAGCTTATGTATGTGGGTCTGCACTTCTATGATATTTTCCTGAATATATGTAGGTGATTCGTTTATAGTTAAAAGTACTTGCATATAATCTGCACTAATGTCTATTTCAATTAAATCTAGCCAATTTCCTATTTCTTGAGGTTCTGTAGATTTAGCCGAGAGTGCTTTTTTTAAAGCTGTAAAACTTGTGATTTTGAAGCGTGGGTATTTTCTAATATATTCTTCGAACTTTTTTAAACTAAAACCATCTTTTTTTGTAAACAAAAAGACCTGTCCATTCTTTTCAGTTATGGTTAAATTATCATTATCTTCAATAACCAATTTCTTCTCAACCCTTCTAAAGATATATTATCTTCTTCAACCTTGAAAACTTGCAAAACTACTTTTAAAATTCATTTTTGAGGAGGGATATTTATTAATCTATTAAACAATACATGTTCCAACATGACATTGATACTACATTAAAAAATATTTTTTCAAATCTTTTCACCTATTATATCAGTAATAAAGTTTTACTGATCTAATGTATAATAAAACCTGGAGCAATACCATGAATTTTCTGCCAATTTTCAGTATAAATATATTTTACCATAATACTTCAAACAAATATCTATAAGAAAAAAATATAATGATTTTACTTTTTCTTAATTTCTAAATCTACTGAATAACTATACTAAGTTATTTACCATTCTAAAAATAAAAAAAGACCCACTCTTAATAGTAGGTCGGGCAACGATATTTAGTTGCTACGTCAAAATTAAAGTTCATTGGAAAGGTGTTAAAAATTCGTTGCACCGTTCACTATTATTTTATATCTGGAAGCTTGATTCTTTCACTTTCAACTAGCCATATTCTCCATACGAATTTTGTCTGCGATCATCGCAATAAATTCACTATTTGTAGGTTTAGACTTTAAGTGATGAACTGTGTAGCCGAACATTTTCGAGATAGTTTCATAGTTTCCACGATTCCATGCTACTTCAATTGCATGACGAATGGCACGCTCAACACGAGAAGGAGTTGTTTGAAATTTTTTTGCTATTTCTGGATATAATACTTTCGTAATGGAGCCTAACAGTTCAATATCAGCATATACCATTTGAATTGCTTCACGAAGATAAGAATAACCTTTAATATGCGCAGGTACTCCCATTTCTTTAATAACATTAGTAATAGTATTATCAATCATGCGCTTATTTTGTAATGCTTCTTTTTCAGGATTGGACTTTGCAGGTGCTTCCTGAATAGAGCCCTTTCTTCCAGCAACCTGAATAATTTGTGTCACTAAACGGTCAAATTCAAAAGGCTTCAGCATGAAATAAGAGGCCCCAAGATCTACAGCCTGTTTCATCACATCTTCCTGACCAAATGCAGTTAACATGATGACTTGTAAATCCTTCAGCTTGTTATTTTTCTGTAAAGAGTCTAAAACAGCAATTCCATCAAGATGCGGCATGATAATATCCAACAGCAAAACGTCTGGTTTGATTGATTCTAACAATTCCAAACATAATTTTCCATTATAAGCAGTACCGATAACCTCTATTTCAGGATGCTGCTCAAAATAAGAATCCATTGTGCGTATTAAATCTTTGTTATCGTCGACTATTGCAATTTTTATTTTCTCCATATAAGTTCATCCACCTTTTGTAATTTTTTACATAGATATTATTCGCTATCTTTTTCCCACTTCCTTTTTATAAAATAAAAATGATTCTTTCCTATTATGATTACGTGGTATTACGACAAATTGTAAATCTTTTCTTATGCTTTGTCGAATTTTATTCATTAACATTTTAAACCTATGTATCATAAAAACGCAAGACCTTATATCCACCTTAAGACACAAAAAAGGCTACATCCAAAATAGGATGTAGCCTTTTCATCTATACTTCATGGATTTTTTTTCATCATCTCAGTTATTGCTAAAGCTGCACCGTTTTTGGGTTTGTCGACATACATATGAGTTACGACACCAATAATTTTGTCTGCCTGGATGATTGGGCTACCGCTCATTCCTTGGAGAATTCCACCTGTCTTTTTGATAAGCTGTTGATCGGTCACAGTGAATTGAAATAAATGTCCATCGACAGAAGAGATGTTAATTGTAAAGTCTTGTACTTTTTCACCATCGATTGAAGTACGCATGATAGCTTTGCCAGTCGTAATTTCTTCTTTTTCTGCTACTGCTACCTGATGCATTGGAATATTGGCTAATGCTTTGTTTTCTAACTTACCGAAAACTCCATAAACGTTATTTTCATTTACTCCTCCAATGGGAGGACTATTGTTTCCGTGTGAAGTAATTTTATATCCAGGTTTGCCAGGAATGCTTTTTTTAATTTGCTCAATAGAGGACAAATAAATAGAGCCCTCTGAAAATTTTGGCGTAACACCAGATGTATGATCGACAATTTGGTGCCCTAATGCGCCAAATTCATTGGTTGACGGATCGAAATAGGTTAAAGTTCCAATTCCTTCAGTTGCATCACGCAAGAAAGGAAAGAGTTTAATCATTTGATCAGCACTCATATCTTTCGTATACATTGTTTTGTTGCGCTCATACTGAATAATAATTTGTTTCTTGTCTTTCAATTGTCTTTTTAAGTCATCAATACTCGATATCGTTTGGTCGTTTATTTGATGAATTGTATCACCAGATTTTAGCCAATAATCATCTGTTATCAAGACATCATGACTAAGAAATACAGATCCGTATTGGAGGTCGATCTGAATAGATTGCCCAAGCGGGACAACGGAAACTTTAGAAGCAAATGCAGTGGTGCTTAGAAAGAATAAAGTCAAGAAAATAATTGGCAAAAGCGACCAAATTCGATAGCTTTTTTTCATATTTCACCTCCCATACACTTTACTATGTCCTTCGCTAAGAACTCTATGTGAGGTAAATAATTGATAAAAAAAGAAGACCCAAAAGTAATGGGTCCTCAAGAGTTTCTTAACACTTTTTTTCGTTCATTTGCAATTTTTAGTAATTCTTTGGAGTGCTTTAAAGTAGTAGTTGTGATTTCCGTGCCTGACATCATTCTGCTTAATTCCTCGGCACGTTGGTCATCCGTTATTTCTTCCAGCAACGTATAGGTACGATTTCCAGAAACTTCTTTTCTAATCAATAAATGCTGGTCAGCCATCGCTGCAACTTGGGAAAGATGAGATATACACAAAACTTGTGAATTTGTCGCAATGCCCGCAATTTTTTCAGCAATCGCTTGGGCAACTCGGCCGCTCACACCAGTATCTACCTCATCAAAAATAATAGAGGTAATGCCTTGATGCTTCGAAAAAATACTTTTTAAAGCAAGCATCATTCTAGATAATTCGCCACCTGAAGCAATTTTAGTTAAAGCCTTTAACGGTTCACCAACGTTTGTAGATATATAAAAGGATAAATCGTCTATACCATCTTCATTATAGATAGGATTAGGATGATCATGGAACATAACAGCAAAAGTTGCTTTTTCCATATAAAGCTCCTGAAGCTGCTCCATAATAGCGCTACTCAACAAGGAAGATGCGGCCTTCCGTTTATCGGTTAACTCGTTAGCCTCTAGCTGAAGATCTATTTCAATTTGACGTATTTTTTCTGCCATTTTTTGAATTTGTTCATCTCGATTGACTAATTGGTCCAAGCTATGTTGAATCTGTTCTTTGTATTCAAGAATTTCTTCAATCGAGGCTCCATATTTTCTTTTTAAAGTCTGTATTAAAGCCAATCGATCTTCTACAATTTGAAGTTGATTGCTGTCATACTCCATTTCATCTAAATCATTTTTAAGTTGATGTGCTGCGTCCTGCAATATATAAAATGCCGAAGAAACGCTTTCGCTTAAATCCTTCATATTCTCGTCTACATCCGAAATATCTTGTAAATCAGACATAGCAGAACCTATATAGTCTAATCCTTTAGATTCTCCTAAAATAGCATCATATGAGCTGCTGATTTTATCAAACATTTTATGAAAGTTTAATAGCTTTTTCTTTTCATTCTGAAGAGATTCTTCTTCTCCTCTTTTTAATTGAGCTTCATCAATTTCTTCTACTTGAAATGTGTACAGGTCAATTTTATGGGCAATTTGCTGCTCATTTTCCGTCAATGTAGCCAATTCTTTTTTCCATTTTTTGTATTTACTAAATAATTCCCTATACGCTTCTTTTACTGCCTTCAGGTCGTCTCCAGCAAATTGGTCAAGCAAGTGAATATGTGCCTTGTCATCCATTAGCTCTTGGCTTTCATGCTGACCATGGATATCTATTAAACTGGCACCAATTTCTCTTAAAATACCAATTGTTACAAGTTTCCCATTTACTCTACAGACGCTTTTTCCAGACTCATTTATATCTCTTCTCAAAATGATTGTTTCCTCATCTTTATCAATACCAACATCTAGCATTTTCTTAAAAACGCTATGCTTTGGATCTGAAATGATAAATAGTCCCTCTAGCTCTGCCTTTTTTGCGCCATGTCGAATAAATTCCTGTGATCCTCTACCTCCGCAAAGCAGATGAACCGCATCAATAATGATTGATTTTCCAGCTCCAGTTTCACCAGTTAGCACAGTTAAACCTTCTTCAAAGCTTACAGTAAGTTCATCTATTATCGCAAAATTTTTAATGGAAAGTTCTTTTAACAAACCTATCACCTCTATTTAAAGATAGAACAGCTTGAATGTATAAGTGAAGTAGATTTCACTTATACATTTAAGTGATATTCCTATAACATTTCAAGCAATTGGCTTTTAACTGCCTCACAATCACTTTCGGCTCTGCAAAGGATCAGACACGTATCATCGCCACAAATTGTGCCCAATATTTCTTCCCAATCCAAATAATCAATTAAAGAACCTATTGCGTGAGCATTTCCTGGCAGTGTCTTCATCACTAAGAAATGGCTAGCTCCATCAATGCTAACAAAGGCATCTGTTAACGCTCTATGCAGTTTTTGCATAGGATTGAATCTTTGGTCTGCCGGGAGGCTATACTTGTAGTTTCCATTTGGCAATGGAACTTTCACTAAATGTAATTCCTTAATATCTCTAGAGACAGTCGCTTGAGTTACGTTAACACCTGCGTTCTTAAGATGATCTACTAAGTCGTCTTGAGTCTCGATTTCATAATTCGCGATAATATCTCTTATACGAATATGCCGTTGTCCTTTGTTCATAATTATCTCCTTGCTGTATAAATATTCTATTTTAATTATACCTTAGCATTTCATTGCAAAAGTAACAAGAAAAAACGCGACTCATGATGAGTCGCGGGTTATTTTAACGAATTATGTGCCTCATTAACTAGTTTTTCAAAGTCTATGTCATGTGAGGTAACTTCTCCCTCGTTTACACTAACCAGATGAAATAGAAATTCTATATTTCCCTCTCCCCCGGTTATAGGCGAAAAGGAAGCATTTTTTAATTGGAAGTTTTGGCTTTCAGCAAAATCTGCTATCTCCTTCAAGACTTCTATATGAACAACTTTTTCTCTAACTACACCTTTTTTACCTACTCGATCTTTTCCAGCCTCAAACTGCGGCTTAACTAATGCAATAACGTCTCCACCAGGAAGCAAGATCGTTTTTAATGTTGGAAAGATAAGCTTAAGCGAGATAAAAGAAACATCTATAGAGGCAAAGGATGGTAATCCTTCTTGAAAATCAGCAGGTGTGGAGTAACGGAAGTTTGTCTTTTCCATTACAGTTACACGTGAATCCTGCCTTATTTTCCATGCCAATTGATTACTACCGACATCCAGTGCATACGCATGTGAAACGCCATTTTGGAGTCCACAATCTGTAAATCCCCCAGTTGAAGAGCCAATATCGAGCATGATCTTATTCTCAATCTCTATGTCAAACTGCTCTATTGCTTTTTCGAGTTTCAAACCGCCACGGCTGACATATTTCAGCACCTGACCCTTAACAGTTAGAATAGAAGTGGTTTCAATCTTCTCTCCCGGTTTGTCTATTCTCTCTTCGTTCTTGTAAATGAGACCAGCCATAATAGCACGTTTAGCTTTTTCTCTTGTTTCAAACAAACCTTGTTCTACTAAGAGTATGTCTACTCTCTCCTTTGGAATCTTGCTCATAAGGAGATATACCTTGGGCTTTCATTTACGGAAGTTTTTACAAGTTCCATAATGCTTTCAGTTGTAATATTAATCTCTTGCAGCAACTGATTTACTTCACCATGTTCAATGAAGAGATCCGGAATACCGATGCGCTTAACATTTGCTTGTAGGTTTTGTTCATTATAAAACTCTAGGACAGCACTGCCAAATCCGCCTTGTAATGCACTTTCTTCCACAGTAATAATAGGGATATTGCGTTTTTGAATATCTTTTAGCATTTCTTCGTCTAAAGGTTTAATAAATCGAGCATTTACAACTTCTACAGAGATATTTTGTTTACTTAATTCGTCCGCTGCTTGTAGTGCCATTGAAATAGTTGTACCAAAAGTAAGAATCACTGCTTGACTGCCTTCTTTTAAGACTTCCCAAGTGCCGATTGGAATTGGATGTAATTCTTCGTCCATCATAACACCAAGACCATTACCACGCGGATAACGAAGAGCAATTGGACCATCAGAGTAGTCAAATGCTGTTTTGACCATATGTTGTCCTTCATTTTCATCTTTTGGCATCATGATAACCATATTAGGCATATGTCTAAGGAAGGAAATATCAAATACTCCTTGATGTGTTTCTCCGTCTGCCCCAACTAATCCAGCACGATCTATTCCAATTACCACATTTAAGTTTTGACGACAAATATCATGAAGCACCTGATCATATGCACGTTGAAGGAATGTAGAATAAATAACTAATAAAGGTTTCATACCTTCTGCTGCCATTCCTGCTGCCATTGTAGTGGCATGTTGTTCTGCAATACCTACATCGAACATTCTATCTGGAAACTCTGATGCAAACCCTTCCAATTTGGAACCTACTGGCATTGCAGGTGTGATAGCAACAATACGGCGATCATCACGAGCTAGTTTCCTTGCTGTCTCAGCCACTAGCGCACTCCAGGAAGGGGCTTTTGAAGAAGACTTAACGAAATCTCCAGTCTCCATTTTATAGGGACCTGTACCATGCCATGTTCCAATTTTGTCTTGTTCAGCAGGTTTAAAACCTTTACCCTTTTTAGTGATAACATGGATAAGAACAGGACCTTTCATCTTTTTGGCATTCTTCAGATTTTCTTCTAAGTCTTCAAAACTGTGGCCATCAATTGGTCCTAAATAGGTAAAACCTAATTCTTCAAAAAATGCGCCTGATACAAGTAGGTATTTCATAGTGTCTTTAAGACGTTCAGCTGTGCCAGCTAATTTGCCGCCAACTGCTGGAATTTTTTTCAGAAGTGACTCAATTTCATCCTTAGCTTTGTTATATGTGCCATGAGTACGTAATTTTCCAAGGACATTATGCAAAGCTCCCACATTAGGCGCAATAGACATTTCGTTGTCATTCAAAATGACAATCATATCGGTTTTTTCGTGTCCAATATGGTTCAATGCCTCTAATGCCATACCACCAGTTAGAGCACCATCTCCAATAATAGGAATAACATAGTTTTTCTTTTTCTGTATATCCCTAGCCTTAGCCATTCCCATTGCTGCAGATAGCGAGGTTGAACTATGCCCTGCCTCCCAAACATCGTGCTCACTTTCAATCATTTTTGGAAATCCACAAAGACCCTTGAATTGGCGAAGAGTATCGAATTGATCTGCACGACCCGTGAGAATCTTGTGAACATAAGCTTGGTGTCCAACATCCCAAAGAAATTTGTCATCTGGACTATTAAACGCCTTGTGCAGTGCAACCGTTAGCTCTACTACACCTAGATTCGGTCCAATATGTCCACCTGTTACTGATAATTTTTCTATTAAAAACGAACGAATATCTTCACTTAAGTCCTTTAATTGTTCATTGTCTAAACTTTTTAAAAAGGATGGACCAGAAATTGAAGTTAAATCCATTGCCATCACACACCTTCTTTTAGATTTCCTTAAATACAGCTAGGTATAATCATATCAATATTTACTCATAAAACAAAATTATACGCTATTTATTTTGACCTTTTTGTTATGTAATTAGCAAGTTCTATTAAAAGTCCATCGTTAAGATTTACTTGGGTAAGTGCCTCAGTTGCTAAATCATACTGTCTTTTTAGTTGTTCTTTGGCACCAGCCATTGTCAGTATAGAAGGATACGTATTCTTTTCACTTAATATATCTTTTCCTGCAGTTTTTCCTAATTGTTCGGATGTACCCTCAATATCAAGAATATCATCTTGAATTTGAAATGCCAGACCAATGTGGAAAGCATATTGACGCAAAGCATCCATGACTTCCTCGTTAGCTTTTGCAATAATTCCTCCTGCTATAATACTGAATAACAAGAGTGCACCGGTTTTGTTAATATGGACCTCTTCTAATTCCTTTAAGGATAAAGTTTTACCCTCACCAAGAATATCTAATACTTGGCCACCAACCATCCCTTCAGCTCCTGAAGCAAAGCTAAGACGGTCGATTAAGAAGACTTTTTGTTCAGCATCCAGATTTTTTAGTCTCGCAATAATTCCAAAAGCCAATGTTACTAAAGCATCTCCAGCAAGAATCGCCAAAGCCTCTCCAAAAACTTTATGGTTAGTTGGCTTTCCTCTACGAAGATCGTCATTATCCATGCTAGGTAAATCATCATGTATTAAAGAATAAGTATGAATCATCTCTATTGTGCTAGCAACTTTTATGGCATCTTCGTTTTTAACGTTTAGTTCCTGTAAAACCGCTAGCGTATATAAGGGACGTATTCTCTTTCCACCAGCTTTAAGGGAATATAGCATTGCTTCTTTTAGTTGAGAAGGTGCTTGAATTTCATTAATCATCGATTCCAGCTGTTGTTCAATAAGCGGTTGGTTGGCTTGGATAAATGTATTTAAGTTACTCATCAGTTTTCCCTGCTTCTTCTTTATTTTCGCCCATGAAAGATACTAATTGTTTCTCAGCGCTTTGTAATTTATCACTGCACAATTTAGATAGTTCCATTCCGTTTTGATAAAGTTCAATCGCATTTTCAAGAGGAACATCCCCTTGTTCTAGCTGTCGTACAATTTGTTCTAATTGTAGCATTGCCTCATCGAATGGAATTTCTTTTTTTGCCATGCTATTTTACCCCCTCTTTACTAACTGCTTGTTGAACTGTAGCCTCTATTTGACCATCTGATAATGTTACAAAAATAGAATCACCCTGTTGGACATCTTCTACAGACTTAACTAATATGCCTTCTTTGTAAGTAATACTATATCCGCGATCCATAATTTTCAAAGGATTTAACGCCTGCAAAGTTCTTAACGAACCAGTAAACTGTTGTCGATTTTTTTCAAAGGATGCAATCATTGCTTGTGTGAGTTGATTGGTACTTGTTTGTAATGTTTTTGACTGTATCGTTATAAGCTTTTGTGGGGAAAGTTGTTTAAATCTATTTTCTAACTGAAAAAAGTTCCTGTTTTTTTCTTGTGATATCCGTTTAACTTCTTTATGAAGTTGTTGTTCTGCCCGAATATACCTTTCTATAAAAGGACGATACAGTTTTTCTGGAGTTGCCATTACAGGCGAAGTAATAGCCCTACGGTATCTATTTTTTTCATCTGCAAGTCTTTTCGTAACAAAATGAAGACTAGCCGATTGGTAAGACAAAATATTCTTCATTAAGTTCTCTTTACTAGGTACTGCCATTTCTGCAGCTGCCGTAGGAGTAGGTGCCCTCAAATCAGATACAAAGTCAGCAATAGTCGTATCTGTTTCATGGCCAACAGCACTAATAATGGGAATTTTGCTCTCTGCAATAGCACGAGCAACTATTTCCTCATTAAATGCCCAAAGATCCTCAATGGAGCCTCCTCCTCTTCCCACTATCATCACATCAATATCACCTAAGGCGTTTGCCTCCCTAATAGACTTCACTATTGAAGGCGCTGCCTGTGGGCCTTGAACGATACTTGGGAAAACGAGTACCTCACTAATTGGATAACGTCTTTCCAAAGTAGTCAAAATATCTCGTATCGCTGCTCCTGTCTTTGAAGTAACAACACCAATCTTTTTAGGGAAAGCTGGCAGCTGTTTTTTTCTGCTAGGATGGAAAAGACCTTCTTGTTCAAGCTTTTTCTTTAACTGCTCAAAAGCAAGAAAAAGTTCACCTATCCCGTCCGGCTGTATAGAAGATGCATATAGCTGATATTGACCTGCTGCCTCAAATACATTTATATCCCCACGCACCAACACATTCATACCACTCTCAGGTACAAATTTAAGACCTCGAGCATTCATAGCAAACATGACAGATGTTAAACGAGCTGACTCATCTTTTAGAGTGAAATAGATGTGACCACTAGAATGTACCTTCACATTGGAAAGTTCTCCTTTAACGTACACATCACGCAAATGGGTATCTGCATCAAATTTTCTTTTTATGTATTTAGTTAAAGCTTTTACAGTTAAATATGTATGAGACATAATATCAACTCCTACTACTTGATGACAAGCTAAAAGCTGTTCTACTGTAGAACAGCTTTTAGCTTATTTATCTAGTGTATTCTCAGCAGCCAAGCATGTATTTTCCATTAACATAGCAATAGTCATTGGTCCTACTCCTCCAGGAACTGGAGTAATTTTAGATGCTACTTCTTTTGCAGAAGCAAAATCTACGTCACCGCATAACTTGTTGTCTTCATTTCGATGTATTCCAACATCAATTACAACTACGCCTTCTTTTAAGTAGCTAGAGTCAATCATTTTCGGCTGACCTGTAGCCACTATTAAAATATCAGCTTGCTTTGTAATATTATGTAAGTTCTTCGTTTTTGAGTGGCAGTAAGTTACCGTAGCATTCTTTTGTAAAAGGAGCTGACCCATTGGTTTTCCAACGATATTACTTCGCCCAATAACCACAGCGTGTTTTCCTTCTATTTCAATGTCGCTATATTCTAATAGCTTCATCACCCCAAAAGGTGTACAAGATAGGAAGGTCGGCTGACCAATCATCATCTTTCCTACGCTTACTGGATGAAATCCATCTACATCTTTCAATGGAGATATAGCTGCAATTACACGATCCTCATTGATTTGTTTAGGGAGGGGCAACTGAACTAGAATGCCATGTATCTTTTCGTCCTGATTTAGCTTTTCAACACTATTTAAAAGTTCTTCTTCAGATATAGTTTCTTCCAGCTCAATCATAACCGAGTACATACCAAGTCTTTCACATGTTCTAGTTTTACTGTTCACATAGGTTTGAGAAGCTGGATCACTACCAACTAATACAACAGCTAATCCTGGTGTAATACCTTTTGCTTTTAGATTATCTACACGTTCTTTTACTTTTTCTGTAACTTTTCCAGCTATTTCTTTTCCATTAATTAGATTATCTGCCACTATAAACGCTCCTTAATGTTGAAGATTATTGCTCTGTATATTTGGATAATACTCCATTAACAAATCTACTTGATTTTTCGTCTCCATAAACTTTGCATATTTCTAATGCCTCATTTATAACTACTTTTGCTGGAGCTTCGTTTGCATATAATAATTCATAAACAGCTATACGAAGAACTGTTCTTTCGATTTTTGGCAATCTGGATAAAGACCAGTTTTCTAGCTTGTCTGATAAAGAGGCATCGATTTCTTCTTTATGTTCAATTGTACCCTTTACTAAATCTGTTAAAAAAGGGTCATTTTCTTCAGTAACATGCCCTATAGCTTCTTCTATTGTAATTTCATGATTGTCTAGCTGGAATATTGCCTGCAGTGCTAGCTCCCTTGCTTTTCTACGTTTCATTATTTGTTCTCCTTTAAATGTAGCTATCTAACCCATAATAGCATATTTTTTTAGAAAGTGCTTATTAGAAAGAAGAAAATAAGAAAAAGAGCCCCTAGGGAGCCCTTTTCTATTATTCTGTAGCTTCAAATTGCACACCAGTAATATGAACATTTACTTCTTTTGGAACTAAACTAGTCATATTCTCAATTGCTTGGCGTATTTGGGATTGGACTTCTCTTGCAACAGTTGGTACGGAAGCACCGTATTTTACTAGACAATATACGTCAATATACAAACCATCATTTGTTATTTCTGTTTTAATGCCTTTACCATGCACCTTTTTTCCTAATCTTTCTACTACTCCTGCAGCAAAGTTTCCTCGCGTTCCCGCGATACCCTCTACTTCATTTGTAGCAATTCCAGCAATTACTGTGATTACTTCAGGAGCAATTTCAATTGTTCCTAAGTACTCTTTGCCTTCAGGAGTCATTTGAACAAATTTTTGTTCGGTTGTTTCTGTCATATGGCTCACTCCTTTTTATGAATTCATCACATCGTATTTCTCTAAAAACTTTGTATCAAAATCTCCAGATACAAATACCTCGTGATTCATGAGCTTTTCATGAAAGGCAATTGTTGTTTCCACACCTTCGATTGCAAATTCTCCAAGTGCGCGCTTCATCTTAGCAATTGCCTCTTCTCTCGTTTCACCATACGTGATAAGTTTAGCCACCATAGAATCATAAAACGGTGGAATCGTATAGCCTGGGTATACTGCTGAATCCACTCTTACCCCCAGTCCACCTGGCGGTAAATAAAATTCAACAAGTCCTGGAGATGGCATGAAGTTTTTATCTGGGTTTTCTGCATTGATACGACATTCTATAGCCCATCCATTAAGTTTAATATCTTTTTGTGCGAAAGGCAATTTTTCTCCTGCTGCAACTTTTAACATTTGTTTTATTAGATCTATGCCAGTTATCATTTCCGTAACAGGATGCTCCACTTGAATTCGGGTATTCATCTCCATAAAGTAAAACTTTTGGTTGATATGGTCAAAGATAAACTCAACCGTCCCAGCGCTTTCATAACCAACAGCTAGGGCAGCTTTAACTGCTGCATTACCCATTTCAGCGCGCAGTTCCTCAGATAGTGCTGGAGATGGAGCTTCCTCTACAAGCTTTTGCATACGTCTTTGCACGGAGCAATCTCTCTCTCCTAAATACACTGCATTTCCATAAGAATCTGCTAGCACTTGAATCTCTACATGACGAAATACCTCTATATATTTTTCTAAGTAAACGCCAGGGTTACCAAATGCTGCTGCCGCTTCTTTTTGTGTTATTTTAATCCCTTTGATCAAGTCTGCTTCATCTTTTGCTACTCGTATTCCTTTACCACCACCACCAGCGGTCGCTTTGATGATGACTGGAAAACCTATTTCATTTGCTACTTTTAGTGCGTCCTCTTCGGTTTCAACGATTCCCTTAGATCCAGGAACAGTCGGTACTCCTGCTTTTTGCATAGTTTCCTTAGCAACATCCTTTATACCCATGCTTTTAATCGCTTGTGATGTAGGACCAATAAACTTAATGTCGCACTCCTCACAAAGCTCTGCAAATTCAGCATTTTCGGCTAAGAATCCATAACCCGGATGTATGCCTTCGCAGCCAGTTAACTTGGCCACACTGATAATATTTGAAAAGTTCAAATAGGAGTCTTTCGATAATCTAGGCCCTATACAATAAGCCTCATCTGCTAGTTGTACATGTAAAGCCTCTCGATCCGCTTCAGAATATACAGCAACAGTTTCAATATCAAGTTCTTTACATGCTCTAATTATACGAACAGCTATTTCGCCACGATTGGCAATCAACACTTTTTTCATGATGCTTACCCCTTTCCTCTTTTGTTTTCCTATTTATGCTTTTACTAGGAACAGAGGTTGGCCATATTCTACCAATTGTCCGTCTTTAACTAGGATTTCCACAATTTCTCCGTCTACTTCTGCTTCAATTTCATTGAATAGTTTCATCGCTTCTACGATACATACGATTGAGTCAGCAGTCACTTTACTACCAACTTGTACATATGCAGGCGTATCTGGAGAAGAAGATTGATAAAATGTGCCGACCATTGGAGAAGTAATTTTATGTAAAGAACTATTATCTTCTTCAACTGGAGCTAGTTTTGCTACTTGATTTTCTGTTTCTACTACTTTTGGAGCCTCGTTAACAACCGGAGCCTGTATTGTTTCTACTTTCGAAGCCTCTCCAACTGATGAGCTTTCTAATGATTGAATAGTCGATTTGTGAGAGTTTTTATCCCCTCTTTTAATCTTAATTTTAGTTCCTTCTGATTCATATGAAAACTCATCTAGTGTAGACTGATCAATTAGCTTAATAATTTCTCTGATTTCTTGGATCTTCATTTAGCCCATCTCCCTTAATTACTATTTAATACTTCCCTTTTCATTTTAGTCGTTTTTAGTTTAATTGGGAATAGAAACGTTTAAATGTTCATTACTTTTAGGGAATAACAGACTTAAACAAACCAAAAACTACCTTTTATACAGTAACTTTAATACGCTATATTAGTGAATTTATTTAAAAAAATTAAACCATAAATTGTTATATATAGTATAAACAGAAAAAAAGTGCCCGTTATAGGCACCTCTCTTACAGACCATCAAATTTTACTTCTACTTGATAAGCTTGAGGATATTCTCTCTTCACTGCATAAACAATATCAGAAGCCTTTTTTGAGGATTGCTCATTTGAAACTACATCAATCAACACTTTGTTGTCCTCTATACGAACTAAGGCATCATCATAGCCTAGGGACTTTATGATAAGCTCCAACATCGCTTCTGTTGAATCTATTTTCACTAACTGCTCAATTTGAGAATATGCCTCATTTTTTTGCTCAGCTGTAAATTCAGTTGAAGCAACCTTAGATTCAAGTTGCTCATGGAGTTGACTACGTTTTTCTTGAACTTCCATACGTAACTCTTCATAAGCATTACTGTGAGAAACAAATGATTCTTCATTTGTGGAAGCTGTTTCTACTAACTTAACATCCTCTACCGAGTCATTTGAAAATAAAGCAATTCCATCAAAAGGGGATGGTTTTTCTGTTGCGTAATACACGGTTACCACTGCAACTAAGCTTAATAAAGTTAAAAACCAAACGGATCTCTTTTTAATATTCATATTATTTATCCTCCAATTCCATTTCTTCTATCACTATTCGATGTGGAGATATTTGCAAAACAGATGAAAGGGTTTTTATAAGATTGTTTTTTATACGATTATCGCTCGCTCCTTCCGCAACTACCAGTATTCCAATCAGTTCTTCTTTTTCCATCTTGCTCTCACTTGTCCATTGGAAAAATGATGAATCACTTTCCTTTTTATTTTCAGATCGTTCTGCGTAATGAAAGTAAATAGACACCTTGCCAACCCCATGAATTTTTTCAAGTATTTCTGAGAGCTCATCCTTCGTTTGAGCTTCTGGAGGGGTGGAATTGTTTTTTACGTCATCCGTCAGCCCAAAAATCTCTGAAAATAAGAGACTAATGACTAATACTGCTAAACTTATAACTACAAAACGAAAAGTGGGTTTTTGTTTTAATGAGATAGTAGTTCACCCTTCTTTTCATATTGGATAACATACTTTATGCAACACAATCTATTTATATGAAGAAAAAGGAGATAATCCATACGATTATGGAAAGTTTTATGAAAAAGCCTGTTCTCTCCTTGTCCAATTGCTCGATTAAGATAGATAGAATTTCTCCAATTATGACAATCAGGAGAATTCCATATAGTAATGCTGAGAAATCTACCATTAACCCTTCACACCTATCAATAGTTTGGCAAAAAGCATGATTAAAATTATTGTAAAGAAAAACGCAAAGGCTATTAATACGGAGATAATCGAAAGTACAAATAATGTTTTTCCAATATCATCTAATAGACCGCTAATCTGCCCATCAACAAAAGGTTCAAGAATTGCACTGAGAAAGCGATATAGAAACGCAATTAGAATTGTTTGTATCGTTGGAATAGATATTAAAACTAATATAGATACCAAAATAGAATTTCCTGTGATAGCAGAAGCTGTAGATGAGTAGCTTTTCATTGTACTGATACTTTCGGTAAGCAAAGAACCAACAAAAGGTATATTGTTAGAGATCAATCTTTTTACTGTTTCATTTACAGCCCCGCTCACTGACCAAGTAATCACACCATTGACCGTTATAAATAGACTGTATAACAGAAGCATGATGGAGGTGGCTCCCACCAAAGTCATACGGATTAAATCTGACATTTTAGAAAAAGAAATGGCAGGTTGAATCCTTGTGATTAAATCAAAGAGAAAGGCTGCTAATAATGCAGGAATCATAATTTTATCTACCATAATAGATGTAAAGGTTGAGAACAGCAAAACGACCGGGTTCCATAGAGTGACTAGAAATGCCCCTCCAGATAAAGCTATCCCTGCCGTTAATACTGGATAGACTCCCAAAAACACGTGTACCAGCTCACCTGTTACTACTTGAACCATTTTTACTGTTCGAAAGGCAGGCTCCAAACAGTAAAAACAAATAATAAAAATAAACAATAATTTAAATAACCTTTTACTGCTGGGAATAAGCCATTCCAAACACATAAACGCAAAACCGAACAGGAGAATATAAACGAACGTTTGTATTACTTCTTTTGCTGGTTGCAAAATTGTTGCAATAATTTCATCCATTACTGCTCATTCCTTCAAGAGAGTAGTCCCATAACTGAAAAAAACTTTTCATAAAATTGTTTCATATGTTGGAGCCATACGATAAGTAAGATTGCCTTAGTCGTGAATGTAATCAGTGACGCCAAACTAGTGTACTCATAGTCCTCTAAGAGTTCTTCAACAATTTGCGAAATAAATAGGAGGATAACTGAGAACAATAATAGTTTTACGATTGGTAGAATCGCTTCTGGAACACTGGAGATATACTGATTAATAAAAGGAATAATGATTGAAGTAGTTAAATACGTTAAAAAGAGAAAAATATAAATGGTATAAATAAGGGAGTGAAGTTTGGGGTAGATTTCTTTAACTAACTGCAACAAGCAAAATGCTATTATAATAGTAATATAGACAATCATTTGCTAACTCGTCATAACAAGCCATTCTAAAAATGAGGAGATTTCATAAAAGAACAGCCTTAGTAAACGAAGCAATTCTATTGTCATGTAAATGTATCCTACAAAAAACAAAAAAAATGCAAACTCTTTTTTCCCTGTCGATTCAAAAAACAAGTGAAGAATTGCTATCAATAAGCCTATACCCGCAACTCGAAGTACATCGTGAAGTTCCACAATGCCTCCCCCTTCCCTATTACGTACTATATGTGGGACAGGTGGAGAATATGAACGAATAGTAAGGAAATACCTAGTCCGCTATATGTAACAAATTGAATAAATTCATAGTTTCTATTTATGTATAAAAATACGAACAATAAAAAAGTACACAATTATATACATATACTTTGCGATGAATAAAGTATAATTGATTTTTCACTTTAAGAGTATGTGTTCCGCAGCATGAACGATAAGCCATCATCGTGGCTTACCACAGATTCGCCGCCTGTCGTTCCAATAAACAGACTGACAAATGGTCGTTTTATAGAAAAATGCTATTTTGGAATTAATTAAATTCAAAAAAATTAGCGATTATTTTATAATGATTATGGATAAAACTATGAATTAAAAAGCGAGCCAATGTCATTGTAGGAATAGGCAACTATAGATTGTAAACTAGTATAAAAGGAAACAAAAGTGCTCTACTCGGAAGTTTTTAGCTAGCTGTATAATCCAACCAGTTCGCTTACCGTAAAGAATACTTGCATCCGGTAAAGGGAATAATATATTGAGCTAATCCAGCAAACGCTCTAAACTTTCCAATTAACTTCAAGAGGCATTGCGTTTGAAAATAGAGTATGTTTCTAGTTCAATATAAAAAGGTACCAGGAGGTTTCCCTCTTGATACCTTTTTTGATTATATTATGCTCTTGAAACGTATGAGCCTTCATCAGTATTAATGATAAGTTTATCACCCACATTAATAAATAGTGGCACTGTAACAACTAAACCTGTTTCTAATTTAGCAGTTTTTGAACCACCACCAGAAGTATCTCCTTTGATTCCTGGCTCAGTTTCTATAACTTCTAGTTCCACTGATTTTGGTAATTCTACACCAAGTGTTTCTCCTTGGTATTGTATTACTTGTAATTCCATGTTTTCACGAAGGAATTTTAATTCATATTCGATTTGGTTTTCATTAAGCTCTAATTGCTCGTATGAATCCGTGTCCATGAAGATATGTTGATCTCCGCTTGCATAAAGGTATTGCATTTTTTTGTTATCGATTTGAGCTTTCTCCACTTTTTCTCCAGCACGGAAAGTTTTTTCATTCACAGAGCCGTTACGTAAGTTTCTCAGTTTTGAACGAACAAATGCAGCACCTTTTCCCGGCTTTACGTGTTGAAAGTCTAGAACACGGTAAAGAACGCCGTCTACTACGATTGTTAAACCTGTTTTAAAATCATTTACTGAAATCATTTAATTTCCTCCAAATTACGATAATATTAATAATTCTTTTGTAGAGTGTGTTAGCTTTTCTAGGCCATTCTCAGTCACGAGTGCATCGTCTTCTATACGAACTCCACCTATGTTCGGTAGATAAATCCCAGGTTCTATTGTAATAACCATGCCTGGTTCTAAAACAATGTCCGATCTGAATGATAATCCAGGTCCTTCATGAACTTCTAATCCGATACCATGACCAAGTGAATGGCCAAATGCTTCCCCGTATCCTTTTGAAGCGATATAGTCTCGTGCGATCGCATCTGCTTCTTTTCCAGTCATTCCTGGTTTAACCTTTTCAAGAGCTAATAATTGAGCATCTAAAACTACTTGATAAATTTCTTTTAGTTTTTCACTCGGCTCTCCTACTGCAAGAGTACGGGTTGTATCAGAGATATAACCATTATAAAGAGCTCCGAAATCTAATGTAACAAAATCTCCAACTTCGATTACTTTGTCTGTTGCTACTCCATGTGGCAATGCAGAACGTGTCCCTGAAGCTACAATTGTATCAAAAGAAGAGGAAGTAGCGCCACGTTTACGCATAAAGAATTCCAGTTCATTCGAGACTTGTAGTTCCGTCATGCCAGGTTTTATGTAAGTCACAATATGCTCATATGCCTCATCAGCTATACGACAAGCTGCCTTTATTATACTAATCTCTTCGTCCGTCTTTATCAAGCGAATTTTTTCAACCACTCCCGACAAAGGTACAAGATCTGATGAAACAGCTTGCTTATATAATTCATAAACGCTGTAAGTCACATCATCTTTTTCAAAGCCTAGTGATTTAATACCCATTTCTGTTACTTGGTTAGAGACTTCCTCTAATAGAGTTTTAGTATGCTGAACAATACGAAAATCCTTCACTTGACTAGCAGCCTGTTCGGTATAACGGAAATCTGTGATAAACACTGCATCATCTTTAGATACAATTGCGACACCTGCCGTACCAGTAAAGTCGGTAAGATATCGTAGATTGTACCCGTTTGTGATTAATAATGCATCCACGCCTCTTTCTTCTAATGCTAAACGCAGCTTTTCTAATTTCATCATTAGCCCTCTTCTCATTATCAAAATAAACTCTATTGTCTATTTTATCATAGGAAAGGGAGTGGGTAAATTTTCATTTTCCAATCGGCTGATCCTTGGAATGAAATATGGCTGACTCCATTAGAAATCGCACACCTATAACGACGATGCAAATAAAGGGAATGGATGTTTTTTTTATCGTTTTAATCATTGTAGCATCACTGATCAGCCACTCTACGATAAATGCTAGTATAATCCCAAAAATGATACTTGAAATAGCAACTGGAACTTTCGCTGTCAAAATACTTATATAATAAATCACTAAACTTATTGCCCAAATAACTAGAAACAAAACTAACCAGCGAAGATAAACATTTGTATCATCGAACATCTCGAAGGATTTTGAATAACCTACTGGATTCCATTTAACAAAGTGAAATAAATGTAAAAATTTAAGCAATGCAGTAACTACAACAGCAGCTGCTAAGCTCGTAAAAAAAGATAAACTTTTCATGCACAACATCCTCCTTTTTAATCAGTTTGTGCCTTTCCTAGTTTTACTAAACAAAATAAGAAAAACATTTCCTATAGAAGATTCATAAAAAAATAAGTCTTTAAAGCAGTAGTTTTACATGTAAAAAAAGAGCATATGCAGAATCTGCATATGCTCTCTTCTAGAATATTTACAGTCCACATTTTAGCTGTGCATTGCAATTTGTACAAGTGTTACAACCACCCATTTCCTCTACCGTACCTTTACGACAGACTGGACAAGTGTTTCCAACTTCAGATCCTATTGTTACGTTTGTAGAACGTAAATCCTGAATCGTATCGATCAAGACAATCGGACGTTTTTCCATTACTTTTTCTTCTTTTACTGCATCATCATCTACTGTGTTTTCTTCTGCTTTTAGCGTTAATACCTGTGAATCACGACTTCCATCTACGTAAACTGTTCCACCTTTTGCTCCACCGCTATACAATCGCTCATAAACTGCCTCTACTTGTTCTACAGTATAGCCCCGAGGTGCATTTACTGTTTTCGATATAGAGCTATCAATCCAACGTTGGATGATACATTGAACATCTGCATGTGCTTCTGGTGGTAATTCCATGGCAGTAACAAACCAGTTTGGCAATTCATCTTCTTTTACAGTTGGATTTGCATCCAAATATTCCTGTACGATATCCGCTTTTACTTCGATAAACTTACCTAAACGGCCACTTCTGTAATACGTGAATGAATAATAAGGCTCTAATCCTGTAGATACTCCAACCATTGTTCCAGTAGAGCCAGTAGGAGCAACCGTTAATAAATGAGAATTACGAATTCCTTTTTCAAGCACTGCTTGACGAATCTCTTGGGGCATAGTTTGCATAAATCCAGTTTCCGTAAATGCCTTACGAAGTCTGTTCGTCTCTTCTTCCGTCTCTCCAGTCAAGAATGGGAAGCTTCCTCTTTCGCTTGCAAGCTCCGCAGATGTTTCATAAGCAGCTACAGCAATTGTCTTAAAGATTTCGTCCACAAGGAGATTTCCTTCCTCTGAACCATACTCTTTTTGGCAATAGATTAAAAGGTCTGCTAATCCCATAACTCCAAGACCCACACGTCTTTCTCCTAGAGCTTGAATTTTGTTCTCTTCTAAGAAATATGGAGTTGCATCGATGACATTATCTTGCATACGAACACCAACACGAACAGTTTCTTTTAATGCTTCAAAATTTACTGTTTTAGTATCTTTGTTAGCAAATTGCGCTAGGTTTACTGCAGCTAGGTTACAAACTGAGTATGGTGCAAGTGGTTGCTCTCCACATGGGTTTGTAGCGACAACTTTTTGTCCATATGCAGTTGCATTTGTTTTTTCGTTAGCATTATCGATAAAGAACACACCTGGCTCTGCAGAATAAGTTGCACAGATATTGATAAGGTTCCATAATTCTTTTGCTTTCACTGTACGGTATGTACGAACCTTGTAGCCCATACGCTCCCACTCGCGAACGTCACCAATTTTATGCCAGTTTTCATTATAGAAGGTCATTTCTTCTTCTGTATAGGATTCTGTTGCTGGGAATCGAAGGTCGAAGTTCCCGTCCTCTTCCACAGCCTTCATGAAATCATCTGTAAGAGTTACAGAAATGTTTGCTCCAGTTAGAAACTCAGGGTTATGAACTGAGAAAGTACCTCCGTCACGCAGTTTTGTTTCTGCATCGCGGATAATCTCATCGCTGAAGCCTCCTAAGCCTGGAATGTTTTTATAGTTAACAATTCCCTGGTACATAGCTTCTTCTTGTGCAGTAAGAGGCTTAAATTTAAGCTTGTCCTTTGCAAGTTGTTTAATGGTTTCATCCTTAGTGTTCTCGATCAAAAAGCGAAGAATACGTGGATTTTGCATTTTAGAAATGATAAATTCCGCAATATCTGGATGCCAATCCGCAAGCATAATCATTTGTGCTCCGCGTCTTGAACCACCTTGTTCTACTAGGTGAGTAAGTTTAGCAATATCATCTAACCAAGATACAGACCCTGATGATTTACCGTTTACACCACGAGCCAATGTATTACGTGGACGAAGAGTAGAACCATTTGTACCTACTCCTCCACCGCGACTCATGATTTCCATTACTTGTTTACGGTGATCACTGATTCCTTCACGTGAGTCAGCAACAAAAGGCATAACATAGCAATTGAAGTAAGTTACATCTGTTCCTGTACCCGCTCCATATAATACTCGTCCAGCAGGTATAAATTTAAGGGAAACTAATTGTTGATAGAACTTTTCAAACCATTCAACTCTCTTTTCTTCCGTTTCTTCTACAGAAGCAAGTCCAGTTGCATTACGCTTAGCAATTTGTTCATAATAAACCTCTAACGGTTTTTCAATTACACTCAAAGGACGGCGAACGATGCCTGATTTTATCTTAGAGCTATCATCTATTGCACTGCGATAGTCTTCTTCGATTAATACTTCCGCCGTTTTATCTTCATCGTTAATAGAGACAATATAACCAAGACCTCTAGCAGGAAACTTAGGGTCTTCCTTTACTGTTAAAACGACAAAATCTCCTACTTTTAGCGTTTTCTTCTCAGTATCCTTGAATGAATATCTGTCAATCATTACCAATCGAGATACACCTTTGTGTGTTAGATTCATATCTTCTGTTATTGGATGGACTTGAGGAAATAATTCGATATCTCGATTTAATTCTTTTACATTTAATTTCATATTAGTTTCATTAGTAGTAGTTACCAATTGTTTTTCCTCCTTTCTACAACTCGCATTGACACAAGATGTAGTAGCTTTATATATCATACGGTACTACATATAGAGGTGTAAAGTGATTTAATTTGGCAAATTAAATTTTAAGCATTAATTCCTATTCCTCATTTTGACCATATGCCTTTAAGACTTTTATTTTTTTAAATTCCATTCGTCATTTGCATAACGCCGTTTTTCCAACGTTTTCACATATTCAATTTGTTTCTCATTTAAGCTAAATGGCACCAATTCAACATTTAAAGCTTCTGAAAATCCATCCCTAAAAGCAACCTTGCATATGTCTATAGGTATCGGTTTTTGTAATAATTTGTTTATAGCGACAGCTTTTTGATTTATACTTTTTTTCACCTTTTCACGTGCTTCATCCGTAGAAAATTTAAAAGTTTGAACTAGTTTCTCATCGTCTAAATCTAAAAGTATCGCTCCATGCTGTAATATAACACCTTTTTGTCTAGTTTGAGCACTACCTGCAACCTTTTTACCTTCCACCACTAGCTCATACCAACTAGGTGTGTCAAAGCAAACGGCAGTTTTAGGATTCTTTAGAGCTTGTAGCTTATCAGGAGTGTTAGGAATAGAAAAGTAAGCTTCTAATCCAAGACTCTGAAATCCTTTCAACAGTCCCTCACTGATTACTCGATATGCCTCCGTGACTGTTGCTGGCATATCTGGATAGTCTTCCGAAACAATGACGCTATATGTAAGTTCATGCTCATGAAGAACTCCTCGCCCACCTGTTGGTCTTCGAACAAATCCTAAACCAAGCCTGCGAACTGCTTCCATATCTATCTCTTTTTCTACCGATTGAAAATAACCAATTGATAGAGTTGCAGGATTCCATTCGTAAAATCGAATCACAGGTGGAATCAAACCTTCACTATGCCAGTCTAGAAGTGCTTCGTCAAGCGCCATATTATAAGATGGGGCGCACGGACCTGAATCAATAAAGTACCATTTTGTTTTTTCCAAACTTCTCCCCCCTAACAACGCTATTCATTTTACCAAAATGATTGAATTGTATCTAGCAAATCTTTTATAATAGATATTGGAAGTATAGAAAGGGGAAAGACCGTGTTAGAGACTCTTTATATTATCATAGCAATATTGGTCGTATTATTAGTTTATGCTGGAATTTCAGCATACCGACTAAAGAAAACAGTTACAAACCTTACACAGGAACAATTCATCGAGGGTTATCGAAAAGCTCAGTTAATCGATGTGCGTGAACCAAAGGAATTTGATGGAGGTCATATTCTTGGTGCAAGAAATATACCATCATCTCAATTGCGTCAACGACACAAAGAAATTCGACCAGATAAGCCAGTATATCTTTATTGCGGAAATGGCGCAAGAAGTGGACGCGCAGCCATGTTCTTAAAGAAAAAAGGCTACACGCAGCTTAACCAATTACAAGGTGGTTTTAAAAGCTGGACTGGAAAGATAAAATCCAAATAATATAACATAAGGTTCTTCTTACCAAGAGGAACCTTTTTTGTTTAGAGCTTTTACATAGGGGGATTGGCTAATGAAGGTATTATTTTCTAACGAAGAACAATTTAGAGAGTTACACCCAAACTATGAGGATTTTGCTATTTTAACACGGAGAGTCATTAAGCTCTTAAATGAAAATTATGAGGGGAATTGGCAATTAGTGGATATAGGAGATCATATAATTCAATTAGATAACAGTCTAATCGAAATGATGGAAAATGAACTGATTCAATACAAAATTTTAGGAAATATTTATGAAGCAAAGCCATTAAGTAAAATTGCCAATAAATCTTCACTTTCGATGGAGAGCAAGCTAGAGATTGTCAGTACCTTTGAAAATACGGTTATTTTATTTCCTGAATATCAAGTGGCTGTAACGATGGCCTTTAATTTTTCGGGAGGGAATGCTTGGCCTGAATATTTTTTCTTTTCCACTTCCCCTGAAGGTGCCCTTTACTTTTTAGAAGAAATAAACGAAAAGCTACGTGAACTTCTCAAGCAATCTGTCACCTATTTGGTAGACACGGAACACGGGGTACAACGAAGAAAATATGGGGAGCAAGCTGCCGTTCAAAGAGAGGAAGTTTTACTCGAGAACCATATTAAACAAGATATTTTTCGTTCTATCGATGAATTTTTTAATGAGGACGGTCATTTTTTCAAGGAATACGGTCTTCCATACAAAAGGGGTATCTTACTTTATGGTTCCCCCGGCAATGGAAAAACAACATTAGTTAAATCTATAACAGGATCTACAAAGGCTCCGGTGGTGTATTGGCAAATCACTGAATTCACAGGAAGCCATTCAATCCAAGAGGTTTTTGGGATAGTTACAAGATTAGCGCCAGCTATTCTAGTAATAGAGGATATTGACTCGATGCCTGAGTATACACGCTCCGTCTTTTTAAACACGCTAGACGGAACACAATCTCGCGAAGGGCTATTTATCATTGGAACCACTAACTACCCTCAAAAGATTGATCCTGCACTTATTAACCGAGCTGGAAGATTTGATCGTGCCTATGAAATTCCTTCACCACCGCAAAAGGTAAGAGAAAATTACTTACGTAAGGTAGATAAAAAGAAGATTTTTACTGAGGAAGTATTGACAGATATAGCTAAACGTTCAAAGGGCTTATCTGTTTCCCAATTAAACGAATTGTACATGTCCATTGCATTGAATTGGCATTACGATGGGGAGCTTGGATACGAAAAACGTATTAACGAACTAATTCAACAAAACAAACGTACTCTTAAAAATGACTGGGAAGAGGACGATCATTCTATCGGCTTCTAATTTCTGCATAAACACTCCTGGATTTTAGTAGGAGTGTTTACTTTATTTATATAACTTTATATACATAATAAAAGTATGAATATTATATTTCGACTTGAAAAAATATTGAGTTTCTTCTATATAGAATGATATATAGTTTATGAGAGAGACATCATACTTAAAATCGTCCTATTATATGCGCAGAATGGAGATATTACCTCCCGCTCCATCTCTAGTAATTAAACGAGAGACTATCTAATCGATAGACGAATATTACTTCAGTTTATCTCTGGAGTACTACCACTTCTCTTTATTTCCTCCGTGTTTGTAAGTACATTCCCTCCCTTCAACCAATTTTCTAATATATCATTGAAAAATTCTGGAGCTGCTAATGGAATTCCATGGCCTATACCACTAATAGTAATCGCATTTGCACAATCATGTTTGTTTAATAGGTCTCCCGCCGAATTTTTCATCACTTTTTTTTCTTTATCTCCAACAGTTATTAATAGTCTAGTTTTTACATTAGAATATTCGAATGGAATATGAAAGGACATATTCTCCTCAAGAACTCTTGTAAGGGTTTTTAAAGACATTTGGTTGCTCTCTTTGAAGTATTGTTCAAATCTATCTTCTCCTATATACAATGTCTTTGCTTGGAGCTTAGAAAAGGATCTACTCTTTATGAACGGATAAGTTAACTTTAACGAAGGTTTAACCATTTGCTTTCCAAGCGGTATCTTTCTTACGAGTGCACTATTAATCATTGCACAGTTTATTAAATTTTTGTTAATACATAGCATTTGAATAGCTATTTGTGCTCCTAACGAAAAACCAACAACAATTTTCTTCTTATCTTCATGCTGTTCCTGAAGTAAATGTATGAGTTGAAAAGCGCAATCCTCTATAGAGACAAATTCGCTCTCATTATTTTGGCCATGACCAGGGAGATCTGGTACAATACAATGATAGTTTTCTTTAAAGTACTGAACCTGCTTATCCCACATCCACCCCGCTACTCCTCCACCATGTAGAAATAGGATTATTTCGTCGTTCTCTTGGCCAAATTCCTTGTAATATAGGACCATTTTATTTCCCGCCTTTTCTTTTGTCCTCCAGACTGTAATTGTTTATCTGAGATGCCATCTGCTATCTTCTGAAAACAAAAAATAAGTAACATAAATATAGCTAACGGAGGTATTATGAGCCACAATTGTTTTGTTAGAAATACTTCCTTCGATATGGAAATCATTCCTGACAATTCGTAAATTTCTCGTGATAGTCTAGGGCTATCAAGAAAGTTAATTGCTCCACCAACAAAAATGGATAAAACACCTAAATGTACGAGTGTTTGAAGTACTTGCACTATGTGCTGGGCCCAATATAACCAAAGTTTCCTACCTATTTGTGGATTAATATGCTTTAGTACAATCCATATTAAAGACCCTCCCATTACAGCAGAGTTTTGTACATATTCTTTTTTAATCGCCTCATTCATTTCGTTGCCAATAAGACTAGTAGTAATCGGAAGTACTAGCACAGACAAGATAAAAACTTGGATAAACAATCTTTCCCACAGTGTAGTTTGCCATTCACCAGAATAGGCGATTAAAATCGGTAGAAGCAAAATATACATTAATAATGTTAAAGGTAAAAAGTGCATCCCGTCAGCTATACTATTAATGGCTTTTCTCCATTTAGCTTTTAAATAGAAAGCATAAACAAAACCAAAAACATATCCTCCAAACACTCTAACAGTAGCGACTAGAAGAGTTAACACAATAGTATATTTTGTTCCAACAAGTAGTTGTTGGAAAATGGAATATCCATGTGGATCCGTGCCTAAAAGAACACTACTAGATGGAGGCAGTGGCGACCTCCCGATTAGAGATCCTGTCTCGTCATATAAAAAATTTATCTGTTCCACATGGTCATCATAGAAAAAATAATATGCTACACTTACACTTAGCAGGCAAAAAACAATCATTAATGGAATTGTTATATTCATATACTGAGTGAGGAGAGCGAATATGCTCACCCTTTTTTTAGTTTTATAACGAAAAAGATTCTTCCACTGGAGGGAATCCATGAATGAAACTCGCAACCCTTCGAAAAGAACACTTTTTTCTCGCTGACCCTTCTTAACCGTATTTTCTCCAATCGTATAAAAAAGAAAAAATGGTATAAATATAGATAGAAGTATGTACGCAATGCCCTTTGGAGTGAAATCATTTCTTAAATAATGCAGAATTCCCGGAATCCCAAAAAGATACTCTATGATAAATAAGGAAGACAGAGTAAGCCAGACAATTGACTTTGATTGAAAAAAGACACTTTGTAAGACGTTAGAGGTACAATGCCTAAGCAGAACCTCTAGCTTGGATAGACCCTTCGATCTAGCAAGCTCTACATATGGCTCTCCCATCTCTTGATTAAATAAAAGGACAAATAATTTATAAAAAAGAATGGTCGGAATTACTGAAAGACAAATAACTGGCGCAGCATAAATAACTTCTCCTCCTAAGCTATAAAAGGAAAGAATGCGATAACCAGACATTTTATATATCTGGACTACTGCTATTTGGATAAGAAATATGTAAGCGAAATCGGGTACAGCAGTAAGTTTGCTAATTTTAATAAGACTTTTTGAATTGGCCCTTTTGAAATAGTTGTGAGAATAGCCAAAATAAAGGAAACAAACAAAGAAAAAACCAACGAGGCAATCAAAATAGTCATAGAATACAAATATGGCCCTTTAAAATAATTACCTAAGCTTATAGGAATAGATTCACCTGTTTCAATAACAAAATAACTAAGAGACCATTGAGATGGTAAAACTAAACTTTTGCTCACCTCAAGCACTGTATGAAAATATAAAGAAAAATCGAATATGCTACCTATTTGAAACAAAACAACAGGGACACTACTAATTAAAACAATGCCCAAAACTCCTAAAAGAAACTTTCCTAATAAATTGAAACATTTACGCATATTTTCCCCCTAGAAAAGTCTCTTTTAATGTTCTAAAGGGTTATACGTAATTTTTAGCTAAAAGTTTCAAAAATGTTAAAATTTAGATTTTATGTGGATGTTTTTACATTGTTAGTAAGATACATAGCTATTATATATATGACTTGTTCCTATTCATATCTGTAACTAAATTAGGATTTTCTTTCTTCATTTTTTCGACTAAAATTTCTGCATTTGTTGGATCCTTTATTAACATATCTAATTCTCTTTGCGTGATTCCTACCAACTGTATAAAATCTACTCTTCCATGAATGCTATCTATACCTAGAATCTCTGTGTCTTCCACAATAAGCAGAGCTGTAATTGCAGATTCTACTCCAATATGCAGAGAACCTCCATTACCTGCTACATACTGTAAAGGTTCAAACGGTCTTTTCTGTGTATTGGTATACCTAGCGAGATTAGAAAGCATAGATATTGCCCATAAACAGTCTTCTGTCTCTTCCTCCGACAGCTTAATAGTCATTTCATATCCCCAACCACTCCATTCACCACCAACTGCTTGTTCGTCCACGTATAACTCGGTCATTCCATAAGTCACAATATGCTTATATCCATTAGGAGATTGATAAATACTATACCCGTCAATATATTCATCTCCGCCAAACATAGCCCTAGAATGTAGATTAGTTCCAAAATGAGCTGGCTCCTGATTTGGATAAAGCTGATCAAAGACTTCATCTATTGCATCCCAACCCGGTGACCAATCTTCTTTTTTTGCTGCTCGCTTTTTATATTCTTCTAAATTCATAGTACATCCATCCTCTCATCTGTAATTATATTAAAGGCTATCTGTATAAAATAAATGCTTCACTCCCTAAATGGGTGAATAAGTTATTAATTCTACGAGAAATGGGACCATTAAGTTTCAGATTTGGCAGATTTCAATATGGAAATTGCGTGGAAAAGTGATTTATGACCGAATAGATTTTTTTATGACCGTTCAGAGAGGTTTTATGACCGGATAGAATTTTTTATAACCGTTCACGACGGTTTTATGACCTGATAGAAAAATTTATGACCGTTCAACAAACTAAAACCACTTGGAGAAATAAAAAGAACGTATCAATAAGACCAATACGTTGTGACCTTGCTTCTTCTCGATTATGAAACAACACACATCAATAATATGAATTTTTAAAAAAATGATAGAATTGTTACAATAGATTTTTTGTACTTTAATAGTAATCATCAATAATATAGGTGGTGTCTTTTTGGAAAAAGAAGTGAAAAAGAGCCTTATTAAAATTTATCCGTTACTGTCGTAGGTGTAATTCTAATATTAATGGTTCCTATTCTTTTTAATTTTTTTTCTATTAACTGTTCTCACATTATTATCTTCTACACAATTTGGCTCGTCCTTTTAAGAAGGAATGGGGAACGTTATTCCCCCCCTTCTTCGACTTTTTCTATTATGCCCTTAACTTCACATATGCAATAAGGTAACCTTATTATTTTCATGCATCTCATCTCCACATATAATTACTAGATTACAACTATTCGTATAGTCATTTTAAGCAATACTCCTATAAAAAAAGTGCGACCCCTTAGGATCGCACTTGATAATTATGATTTTGTGTATCTTAAAACAGGTTTACGAGCTGCCTTTGTTTCGTCTAAACGATTGATTACCGTCGTATGTGGTGCATTTTGAACGATTTCTGGATTTTCTTCCACTTCTTTAGCTATTTGAATCATAGCGTCGCAAAATGCATCTAATGTTTCTTTCGATTCAGTTTCAGTTGGCTCGATCATCATGCCTTCCTCTACATTCAATGGGAAGTAGATTGTTGGTGGATGATATCCGAAGTCAAGCAGACGCTTAGCCATATCTAATGTACGAACTCCTAATTTCTTCTGGCGACGGCCACTTAAGACGAATTCATGCTTACAATGGCGGTTATAAGGAAGGTCGTAATAAGCTTCCAAACGTCTCATCATATAGTTAGCATTTAATACTGCATATTCTGTTACTGCTTTTAGACCATCTGGACCCATAGAACGAATATAAGTGTATGCACGAACATTGATACCGAAGTTACCATAGAACGGCTTAACACGGCCAATTGTTTGTGGACGATTGTAATCAAATGTGTATTTGTTGTCCTCTTTAACTAGAACTGGGCTTGGAAGGAAAGGAATTAAATCTGCTTTCACTCCTACTGGTCCAGAACCTGGACCACCACCGCCATGAGGACCTGTAAATGTTTTGTGCAAGTTTAAATGCACGCAGTCAAAGCCCATGTCTCCTGGACGTGCTTTAGACATAACAGCATTTAAGTTTGCACCATCATAGTAAAGCTTACCGCCTACACCATGGATAATTTCAGCTAGCTCTAAAATGTGTTCCTCAAATAATCCTAGTGTATTAGGGTTAGTAAGCATTAGGGCGGCAGTATCTGGACCTACCACACGACGAAGATCCTCTAAATCTACTAAACCATCTTCGTTTGACTTAACTGTGATTGTCTCAAATCCTGCTACAGTAGCAGAAGCTGGATTTGTACCATGTGCAGAGTCAGGCACAATTACTTTTGTCCGCTGTGTATCACCATTTGATTCGTGGAATGCACGAATCATCATAAGAGCGGTCCATTCACCGTGGGCTCCTGCAGCAGGTTGTAGTGTAACTTCATCCATACCTGTGATTTCTACTAGAGATTGCTGTAGATCATACAACATTTCCATTGCACCTTGCACTGTTGATTCATCTTGAAGTGGGTGTATGTTCGCAAATCCTGGGAAGCGTGCAACAGATTCATTGATTTTTGGATTGTATTTCATCGTGCATGAACCAAGTGGATAAAAGCCTGTATCCACTCCATGGTTACGGTTAGATAACGCTGTATAGTGACGCATAAGGTCAAGTTCTGATACTTCTGGAAGCTGTGCCTCTTCTTCACGCATCATCCCTACAGGTAATATTTCGGATAAATCTACTTCTGGGACATCTAATTCAGGAAGACTATATCCTACTCTACCCTCTTTTGTTATTTCAAAAATTAGTGGTTGATTGTCCTTATGCATAAAGAGCCCCCATTTCTTGAACGAGTGTATCTATTTCTTCTTTTGTGCGTTGCTCAGTTACTGCGATCAACACATGATTTTTTAGATCAGAATAATTGCGGCCAAGATCAAACCCACCAATCATTCCTTTTTCAAGAAGCTTACTATTCGCATCAGCTATTGAGCCATTAACTTTAACTACGATTTCGTTAAAATGTGCCCCTTGGAAAGGAACCTCAAAACCAGCTTTTTCAAATGCTAGCTTCGCATAATGAGTCTTAGTAATATTTTGAATAGCCATTTCTTTTACACCTTTTTTACCAAGGGCAGTCATTGCTACAGATGCGGCAAGAGCATTAAGGGCTTGGTTAGAACAGATATTGGAAGTAGCTTTATCACGACGAATATGTTGTTCGCGAGCTTGTAGCGTTAATACAAATCCACGACGCCCCTCCTCATCAGTTGTTTCTCCAACAAGACGGCCTGGTACCTTACGCATTAATTTAGAAGTTACTGCGAAGAAACCACAGTGCGGTCCGCCAAATGCTTCAGCAATACCAAAAGGTTGCGCATCTCCAACTGTAATATCTGCTCCAAATTTACCTGGAGGTGTCAAGGCACCCAAAGCAAGCGGATTAGCAGAAACAACAAACAATGCATTTTTTGCATGTGTTATTTGTTCAACTTTCGTTAGATCTTCAATTTGACCGAAGAAGTTCGGATATTGAACCATAACAGCCGCAGTATCCTCATCGACAGTTTCTTCTAGCTTAGCTAGGTCCGTTACTCCATTTTTCATCGGTACAGTAACCACATCCACATTTTGACCCTTTGCATAGACTTTAACTACATCAATGTATTCAGGATGGATTGCCTCAGAAACAACTAATTTCTTGCGTTTTGTGTGTCCTGCCGCAAGGTTACCTGCTTCAGCTAAAGCTGTACCACCGTCATACATTGACGAGTTTGCAAGGTCCATTCCAGTCAATTCGCAAATCATTGTTTGAAACTCAAAAATAGCTTGGAGCTCACCTTGAGATATCTCTGGTTGGTATGGTGTATAAGCTGTATAAAATTCAGAACGTGAAATAACATGATCCACAACGATTGGCTTGAAATGATCATATACTCCGGCACCTAAGAAAGAAGCGTACTGTTTACTATCTGCATTTTTAGCAGCTAGCTGGCTTAATTCTTTTAAAAGAGCAGATTCTGCCTTTGCAGGTTTAATATTATACTCACCTTTAAAACGAACCTTCTCTGGGATATCAGCAAACAATTCATCAATAGAAGAAATGCCGATTACTTGTAACATTTCCTTTTGATCTTGTTCAGTCATTGGTAAATAACGATGCTTCATCAATGGACAACCTCTTTCTTTGGCTTATTTTTCTCTTTTATAAAATGGAGTAGGTATAGTAACTGCTTTTAGTCGCTTGTTGCGAATTTCAACCTCTACCTCTTGACCAATTTCTGCAAATGTTGCGTCAATTAAAACCAGACCAATATTCTTTTTCAAAGTAGGAGATTGAGTTCCCGTAGTAACAAAACCAATTTGCTTATCATTTGCAAAGATTGGATAACCCGTACGAGGAATTCCTTTATCAATCATTTCAATTCCAATACTCTTTCTAGGCACACCATTTTCTTTTTGTTCTACTAAAACTGATTTGCCATTAAAATCCTGTTCTTTATTTAACTTCACAACAAAGCCAAGCCCTGCTTCAAGAGGAGTAATATCCTTCGACAACTCTTGGCCATATAATGGTAGGCAAGCTTCAAAGCGAAGTGTATCACGAGCACCTAGTCCACAAGGTAGTAAACCTTCTTCTTTACCTGCTTCTAGAATACTGCTCCATAAATCTTTCATATCATTGCTAGCTGCATAGATTTCAAACCCGTCTTCTCCTGTATAGCCAGTTCGAGAAACTAGTACTTGTTTGCCAGAAACGTCTATATTATCTTTAAATCTAAAAAATTTAATTTCAGTTAAATCCTGAGAAGTTAACTTTTGAAGGATTTCTTGTGCTTTAGGACCTTGCAGAGCTAACAGGCCATAATCATTTGATCTATTGTCCAACTCAACACCATCAATAGTATTTTGTTTCATCCACTCAAAGTCTTTTTCAATATTACCAGCATTAACAACTAACAAATAATGTTGATCTTCCAGTTTATAAACTAAGAGGTCATCGACAATTCCACCGTCTTTATAGCACATCACATTGTACTGTGCTTGGCCATTCACTAATTTTGAAATGTCATTGGTAACAAGACTTTGTAAATAGCTTTCACTGTTCGGACCTTTTACAAAAACTTCACCCATATGGGATACATCAAATAATCCAGCTTTCGTACGTACTGCCTCGTGCTCTTCTTTAATACTTGAAAACTGAACTGGTAGCTCCCAGCCACCAAAATCGATTGTTTTCCCTCCGTAAGATGAATAGACATCAAACAAAGGCGTACGTTTTAACTGTTCTGACAATTTAAATTCCTCCTTTTAATAGGTAGAAAAAGCATAAGTGAAAAAAAGCTAAATGGTTTCTTAATCGCAAAAAAGGACAGAAAAACCCCTTTAACGTAAAAAGGGTTCTCTGTCCTGGCACCTGAAAGTTTACCATAAATGGCTTTCCCCTTTGGTGGCTTTCCGTTCATAACGAAAGCACTCTCCAGAGTTGCGTCCTATACGAGTTCTTTTGCCTGAGAGATTCATAATAGTAATTACTTGCTCCTTCGGCGACGCAGCTGATGCGTTCTCTCCCCATATATTCATCCGCTAAATATAGACAAAACACTAGCTTTGTCTATATCCTAACATTGAACCTAAGAGAGCGCAATCATTTTTGATAAACTTATTAAAAACCGAACGAAAATATATAAAACCAATGAATCATTCGCCTTTAAGACGATTTACTTGAAATCCTGCATATTCTGTTATTTGACGAAGATGCCTGTTTTCCGTACGAATCGTTATGTGGGCAGCCTTTTTGTAACTTCTCCTACGGGTGTTGAAAAGTAGCTGTAATTCTTCCTTCGTGCTTCTTTGAACGATTGGTCTATTTTTATCGTTCTTTATGCGTATCCAAATGTCTTCAAAGGTAGCATCAAGAAACAACACCAATCCATTGTTTCGCATAATTTTAATATTTCTATCGAGTGTCGCTACACCTCCACCCGTGGAAATAATACAAGATTCTTTTCGAAAATTTAGTAAAAATTCGGTCTCTAAATTTCGAAAATAGGCCTCTCCATGCTGTTCAAATATTTCAGGAATCGACATTTTCTGTCTTTTGACAATTTCTTTGTCCATGTCATAATAGGGCATCTTCAAGAGATAGCTCAGTCTTCTCCCGACAGCACTTTTACCACTGCCCATAAAACCCACTAAATAAATCTTGTACATTTTTTATCAACTCACTACATACCAGGATTATTTTCACGCTCAATAAAATTACTTATTTTATTGATAGTATCACTAATATGACGGATTTCCAACGAATCATATGTTCGATATTTGGATTGGTATGCTGCAGTTATAGTTAAAACCGAAAAACAAACTATAGATAGCAGGATAGTGGAAGCTAATAATAATGCACCTTTTTGGTCAAGTAGAATACGTAACATAGAAAGTATGCTCCTTTTGTTGTCCATTAAAAAAAGTAACGAAAAATGTAATCTTTTGTCCTTCAGCGATCACATTTAATGTTTGGACATTTAATAGAAGTGGCTCATGACCAAGTTTATTTATTTGTTTTCTTACGACATTAGATGAGTATTCCACATCATATTCTATACCCTGCTTATAAAAACGAATTCCAGGTTGCTCACTTTGAACTATAAAATTCTCTACATCATTCAAATAAGCTTCCACATATTGTATAAATAATGCCCATTCAATTTCGGATGGATCAGCTACCTTCTTTTCTGTTGTATATAACGACCACATAATAAGCGCAAATATTTGAGCAAAAATGATAAACACACTAAGCTGTAAAATTCCGTCAATAAAAGTATAACCTTTTTCGTTACTTAGTTTGTTTGTGAGGTATCTACACAATTTACTTTCTCCCCCCGAACCCCCTTGTACTCAATACAAATTTGCTTGAAATCTACACGAAATTGATATTCAATATTTTCAATGGTGCGTGATCCACCTGTTATATTTTCAGTTATGAACATTTTGGCAGCTTCATTCATGACCACAGCCGAATGGTATTTCCTCTTTTTATCCTCTAGCTGCACACTCATCTTCGTAAGAAGAGGTATTAACATAGTAGCCACCATAAATGTTATAAACAGTGTCAATAATGTTTCTGCCCAAGAAAATCCTTTACAATTCATAGCTTACCCTGCCTGAACCAATATGAACTGTCACTATTTTAGTTCCCTTCTTAGTAAGGAATGAAAATTTCCCAAATTGATTGACAGCACCATTAGTTTGAAAGCGTAGTCCCTTTAAATAACTATCTATAGACAAACTCATATGAGATGGCAGGCTACATTCCAGTAGTATAGTTCCCGATTGTTTTACGGAGTAACTAGTTCTATTCTCGTCAAATGCTAATGTGATCAATTGTTGATTACCTATGGCAATCGATTGAGCTTGTTGTAAATCTAGATGAAACTGATGTAAAAATCTTTTCTCTTCCAATTCCTCTATTTTATCGTTTGCTCCATAAATAACTGCTGACGTAATTACCATAACGATCAATAGCATCAAGATAGCCTCTATTAAGGTATAACCATCTTGGTTTAACTTAACCGCCACCATTGCCTGAATCCTTTATTGAAACTTTCCCATCTACTATAATAACTTCTTCCCCTCCCGGACAATTTTTGTTGTTCTCACCTAGATACTCTGCCACACTTAAATCATTCAACGTAGGGGTCACATTTTTATCAATTTTATATGCTTGTACTTGGCCTTCTACCATTTTCACAAATGCCTCACATCCTTTTTTATCTATGTTGGCAGAATGTTTGGTAACGTTAGGAATAGAGATTAATATTAAAACAGATATGATTAGCAATACAATCATCATTTCTATTAGTGTAAAGCCCCGCTCATTTTTTAAGATTATCCACATAAACTTGCTCCTTTAAATTATATTTATCATTTCATAAACTGGTAGTAATATAGCTAGATAAGCACCTATTATAAAGACTGCTATTATTAGGAACATTACTGGTTGGATGATACTAAGGTATCTAGATAGCCTTGCCTCCATTTGTTTATTCATAAAATCACTGTATAAAGTCAATTCCTTACCTAAGTATCCGTTGTTCTCCCCATGTACGATAAATTGATGAAAGTCTACTGTGAAATTATCTACTAATACAGCCCCCTCAGAGAAGGAAGAACCGTAGATCACCTTTTCCTTCATCTCAGATACTATATGTTGAAGTAATTTGTTTTCCTTCTGATTAATTAATGCTCCAAAGGATTCTTGAAGAGATAAACCACTTTCTAGAAGTACACCCATTTCTCTCGAAAATACTCTAGTTAACAGTAAACGATACCAGTTATTGATAATCGGTGTTTTTTTAAGAAGTGTTATTTTAAATTCAACACTTTTGTTTCTAAATATGAACCATAGCAATACTATAAAAACTATCATGAAAATTAAAAGTGTAAGGAATATGTTAGGAAGGTTTAATAACGTATTGGTAAGCGCAAGTGAGCTTTGAGGTTGGGGTTGATTTTTGGAAAGTAAAGATTCCATATTAGGGAGAAAATATATTCGAAAAACAGTAAACAATAAAAAAATGACAACAAACAAAAAAAGAGGATACATTAATAGGCTCTTTAACCGCTTTCTTGCTTGCTCCATAAATTTGGCATTGATACTTAAAATTTCAGTAGTCTCTGCAAGATGGCCATGCTGAGATGCTAAATGAAGAGGGAGCAATAACCGATTAGGAAATCCAAGCATCCTGAATACCTCTACTATACTCTGCCCTCTTTTTTGAATGTCCATCACCTTCATTTGAACTACATTTACATTTTTAACATGAAACGGCAAAAGCATCGTAACAGCTTCATGAAAAATATAACCCTCCTTCAGTAATTCGCTCAATCTATTAAGGAAGGTGGCTTGCTGTGATACCGGTACAATTTCATCCTTTTTATGAAAATAAGCTTTAAGTGTTTTTAATAACACCTTCCCTTATCCCCCTTTCAATTTGATAAGAAAGAGTTAGCGGAAAAGGTATTTTAAAGCTACTGCCATAACTCAAGGAAGTTAGAGCTTCTTCCAACATATCACCAGATATAATTTCGAATATAGCTGATAATTCAGGCGTATTAGTTTTAATTACTGTAACTAACCTTTGAGTAACAATTCCAGTTACTGTTTGTTTCAGCTCATCTAAGCTAATACCTAAATCCATTAATCTGTATAAGGCACCTATTCCGTCCCTTGCATGAATTGTGGACACTACTAAATGTCCCGTTAAAGATGCTTGAATTGCAGCCTTAGCAGTATCTTTATCTCTTATTTCTCCTATCATAATTACATCTGGTGAATGCCTTAAAATAGCCTTTAGACCTTTGGCATATGTCACACCAGATCGCTCATTCACTTGAATTTGTAGTAAATAAGATTGACTGTTTTCTACTGGATCTTCTAGCGAGATAACATGCCGATTCATATTTTCTGCGCAATACTTAGTTAACGAGTACATCGTCGTGGATTTTCCTGAGCCAGTTGGTCCAACAAAAAGGATCATACCTTGACGCTTGTTTGCTAATTCTACGATTTGTTCAGAGGCACCCCTGAACAAGGATAGCGAATGAATAATTTTGGCATTATCATGCTGCTGTAGACGAATGACAAGGCTTTCCTTTCCGTATACGGATGGTAAAGTGGAAACGCGAAATGAAAACTTTTGGGAGTTAAATATGTGTTGAAAGGAACCGCTTTGTGGTTTGCGTTTTTCGCTAATATCAAGAGAGGATAAAAATTTGAAGTATGAGATGATTTTTTCACCAAGATTTAATGGGAGCTGACCTGCCTCAAACATTTGGGAATTTTTTCTAAAAGAATATGTGTAGATTTCTTCATTAGGGATCATATGAAAATCTGAAGCACCAAATTGATGAGCTTTCTTTAATAGCTGAAAGCATTTTTGTTCCACTATATTTTCTTCCTGTTGCATTATCTATCCCTTCCCCAGTTACAAGCTTGGCCGCAAAAGCTTGTACAACATAGTATACTTCCTTTCTCCAAATAAATAAAGTGATTTTTGAAAATATTTGTAATTGATAAATTAAATAATACTGGTATTTAAATACACAAACGTTTTGCACTTTCTTGATTGGAACTACTAGCAGTGCGACAGCAACCGATGAGGATTATCAGTTATCTCACAGAAAGCTTCTGTCTAAAGCGAAAATAAATTATACTTCATGATATAATCTTTATTCTATCTTCGTCTTTATCATATTTTGTAAAATAAATAGGAATTATTAAACTGTTTACTTTATATTAGTTTATCATTATTAATTTCTCCCTTATAATATAGTTAATGGAAGGTGGGATTTACTTGTCCAACACATTAAAATTAACTGGTACCCTTGCTGATGAGACCAGGTACTCAATCTATCAATATATTACAAAAGAAAATAAAGAAGTGAACGTTCAGCAAATTGCACAACAGTTCGGGATTCACCCCAATGTTGCTAGACTACATCTTACGAAACTAAACGAAGCGAAGCTGCTGACATCTAAATTTGTTAAAAATGAAAAAGGCGGTCGTCCTGCACGAGTTTATGTGCTTGCAGAGGATCCTATCCACTTAAGCTTTCCCAAACAGGAGAATCATTTATTACTTGAATGGTTATTGGAATTAGTTGATGCTATGGGTGATGCAGCTATTGATAAAGCAAAGGATATCGCTTATCAAAACGGTCACAAAGCGATAAATCATAAACAAGTGGATACACTAACTTTTGAAGATAAACTAGAAATTATGAAAGAAACAGCCCATTCGATTGGTTATATCCCGAACGTAACTGAAAAAGAGAATAAAAAAATTATTACCTTTTCCATCTTTAATTGTCCTTATAAGGATTATTTGAATAAATATCCACATTTTATATGTATATTACATGAATCTTTCCTAAAGGGACAATTTGATACTCTTTTCCCTGAAAATACCTTTGTTCAATTAGAAAGTAAACAGAATCACTGTATTAATTGCGTATATCATGTGGAAGTCCTATAATGAGGTGAAGATGTATCTTATTTGTGACAAACTTATGTTATTCCAATGTAGATGTTTAATAATCAGTTTACATGTAAGAACACTTTCATTTATAATGAATAGGAGAATTATTTGTATTCTTTGCAAAAGGAGGGACTACAATTGGGCAATATGTATAAAGTAATGGCTTTCTGGACAGGGATTTTTGCAGTTATGTTTTATTTAGGTGATATGTCAGAAGCTTCTTTACTATTTTTAGCAAATACGGGGTTATTCCTTCTTTTAGGGTTCTTAAACCTATCTGAGCGTATGTATATGTACATCTTCGGGGCTTACTTAATGTTCTTCTTCGCCGGCTTTACATACTACACTACATTCATACATGTACCAGGTGGACATTAATTAAGTCCAAAAGCAGCTTCCATATTGGAGGCTGCTTTTTAAATTCGCTTTTTATTTGGGGTTAAACAACCCTTGTTGAAATTTACTTTTGATTAAAATCCATTCAAGAACGGGTTGGAGTTCATTTCATCCTGGATAGTAGACGCAGGTCCGTGCCCAGGATAGATTACAGTTGCTTCTGGGAGCGTTAATAGCTTTGTGTGTATGGAGTGTAACAATTGCTTCTCGTTCCCTCCTGGGAGATCGGTGCGACCGACGCTATTTTGAAATAACGTATCTCCTACAATAGCAAATTCGTCTGTCTCAAAGTAAAAAGTTAAACTACCCGGTGAATGTCCTGGGGTGTGAGAAATGAAAAATTCAAAATCGCCTATACTTGTTTTCTCCTCTTTACTTAAATAGAAGTCTGCCTCCTTGGCAGAAATATTCGGAATTTCGGCGTATTTAGCAGATCCATTCTTTCCTGGATCTATTAACCAAGATTTTTCTGAAGGATGTATATAAACTGGTATACTGAATACTTCTCTAACATCATCTACAGCTCCAATATGGTCAAAATGTGCATGGGTTAAAAGAATGGCAATCGGCTTTAAATTTAGTCTTTTTAACTCCTTTACAAGCTGCTCTCCATTTCCACCAGGATCAAAAATTAAGCACTCTTTTTTTGCATTAGAAATGATATAGCAATTCGTTTGAATAAAACCCGATGGATATGTACGTATATTTAACATAAATTCACCTCCCTTCTATTTTAAACGAAAGTGCATCCATTGTTCAATCTTTCGCCACTTTTATTACTCGACAAAAGAAGAGATAACAATTACAATAGAAGAGGAATATGCAATCGCGACATTCATTTAATATGTCGGAAGGAGTGTCTTTCATGAACTTATTAATGGTTATTTTTGGTCTTGTTGCAGTGCTAGGTATTATAGGCACTTTCCAAGCTCTCAAAGAGAAAAATTTACTAAGTGTTTTATTTAACTTTGGTACATTTGCAGTTTTTGGTTTCTTTACTGTTATGACAATAATAAACCAAGGATTTCCACCAAGCTTACACTAAAACGCAAAGAAAAAGCTGCTATACAACTGTATAGCAGCTTTTTCTATTCGATTATATTTAACCATTTTGCTTCTTTTAGAGGTTTCAATGAAATCCATTGCTCTTTCTCATGTCCACCTAAACAAACCTTACCACTCGGTGAACAGTCTATTGGACGCTCGTTAATATCGCCAAATAACTCTTCCCCTTTTACTGTGTAGCCTGCTATAATACTTTTTTCGTTCGTTTCGTCCATATTCCCTGCCTTTTTTGATTGAAAAGCAATGAAACTGTTTGGGGAAGTTATCGATATTGTAGGAATTACCCATTCTGAATAATTACTTACTGCAGGAGAGACCCATTCAAACATTTCCCCACTATTTTTGTCTTCTAAGTGATACTTAAATTCCATCTTTTCTTCATCTACTTGGATATATAACATCGATTCACCAAAGTTCTGGACATCTATTATATGTTCCCATTTTGTATCTTGAATCTCATGATCAGCTGTTGAATAAAGTTTCAATGAACTACCATCTAAGCTCGATCCACTCCAGTCGAAGACCATTAAATTTTCCTCATCAAACCATTTAACAAAAGGATTTTCAACATCTATAGCTTTCAATTCTTGTGTAGACCCTTCATAAACAAAAGCATTATAAGTCCAGTCCTCATAAAACGTAGAGAACACTATTAAATTAGAGTTAGTTGGATGCCAATCCATATAAAGCTCTGCTGATTCAAAGGAGAGACTTTGTTCTACAACTCCACTTTTATGTAATAATTGCACCTCTGCAGATGAAGAATTGTTAGAAGTATGTAATAGAATCATTTCCTTGTTCGGGTGAATTTTCCCTTGTATAATTGGGACGTTCGTTCTATAAATTTCTTTCCATTCCTCTTTAGATATCGAGTAAGACTTCAATATCCAATGACCTTTATCTAATAAAACAAATAAAATTTCATCATCTGACAACCAACCGACCACGCTGTGAAATTTTGAACGCTCCAAGTGGATTGATGGCATTTTTGTTTCATTGGACTCATTTTGTACTTCTTTAACTGGGGTTTGTTGCTGGGAGACGTCATCAGGGGTTTCTACCGATGGCTGCTCTTTTTCTTTACACGCTTGTAGTAGAATTACACAAAAAATCAAGAACACAATTTTTTTCAACAATCTCCCCCCTCACCTTACAAATTAGACGTTTCAAATAGACTTTTGTTTCATAAAAAAGCACAGACTTTTTTGTCTGTGCTTTTAAAAATAACCTATTTTGCCGACTCTTTAGTTTCATCAATCAAGAGGTTACCAGTTTTTAAATCATAAAATCGTAGTAAGTCTCCATTGATAATTTTATCGGAGTAACCTAGCTCCTGAGTAGCTCTGTCAATATACGTCTGACAGTTTTCCACATCTACCTCTATACCTGAACCATTCTCATAACAAGTGTTTCCAGCATATACGTAGTCCTCAGTAATAAATCCACCATTTCTGTTAATAACAAATTCCTCATGATCTTCAGAAAAAATGTCTGCACCTAGTTGCATATCTTTGTTCGTTTCAACACCTAACAAATGTAAGATTGTAGGTCGCAAATCAATTTGCCCTGAAATTTCACTCACCTCTTCTCCAGCTCCACTATTTGGGATATGGATAAACATCGGTACACTTTGTAATTTAGCAGATTCATATGGAGTAATCTCTTTACCTAAATACTGTGACATTGCAGCATTATGATTTTCAGAAATTCCATAATGATCACCATACATTACAATAATAGAATTATCATATAATCCTTTTTCTTTTAAATCATCAAAGAATATTTTTAAGGATTCGTCCATATAACGAACTGATTGGAAATATCTATTTAGTGTTCCAGAGTTCGAATCATATTCAGGTATTAACATATCTTCTTCATCTAATGTAAAAGGATGGTGATTAGTTAAAGTGATTAAACGTGAATAAAAAGGTTGTGGCATGTCTGTCATTAAGTCGACAGATTGCTCAAGGAAGGGAATGTCCTTAAGACCCCAGTTTACTGAATTATCATCATTCACATCATAACTCATGACATCATAGAACTTTTGAATGTTAAGTGACTGATACATCATATCACGGTTCCAAAAGCTTTTTTTGTTTGCATGCATAACATTTGTAAAGTAACCTTCGTCATTTAAACGTTCAGCCATTGAATGAAATGTATTTTCTCCGTGTGTAAAAAATACTGCTCCTCCGCCTAAACCATAAAGAGAGTTCTCTACTAAAAATTCTGAATCGGACGTTTTACCTAAACCAGTTTGATGATAGAAATTGGAGAAGTAAAAAGTATCCTTATCATTTGTTAGAGAATTTAAAAACGGTGTTACCTCATGTCCGTTCATATCGTTATTTAATACGAAGGATTGTAAAGATTCCATCGAAACAACAATAAGATTTCTATCCTCAGCTAAACCAAACGTTTTTTCATTTGGATCTGCTTGGTTTGAACGTACATAGTTATTAACTTCGACTAATTCACTTCCATCTGCAAGTGCACGCTGTGCGTGTGACTTAGACTGAATAAAGATGTCGTATAAGTGGTAGTTATATGAACCAAGGTTTTTTACTAGCATTTCACGGTCAAAGCTTCTTGTTAGAAGCTGTGGTCTTTCAATTTCAGCAAGCCCTAAATTTAAAAATAGAATAGCAGCAGAAAGTACAAAATACGCTCTTCTAGTTGAAGCTTTAATAACCTTACTTTTTTCACCTATTTTTAACCATTTAATTGCTATTAAAATAATCGCAACATCAGTGAAATAGAAGATATCAGTCAAGAAGATACTTGCTGCAGCTGAAGATCCCAAATCACCAAAGTTACTTGTTTGGAACAAGACTGGTATGGTGATGAAATCTGTAAAGAAACGATAAAAAACTGCGTTTGCATAAAGTACTATTGAAAGTATCACACTAACAACTACTATATGTCTATTTCTGGCCTTCGTGGATTTGTAAAATAACGAAATTCCATAAACGATAAGCAAAAAGCTTAAAGGGTTAATAAATAAAATAAATTGTTGCATTATATTCTCGATTTTCATATCAAAGCTCGTGTGGTACACAGTATACGTTTTTATCCACGTTGCCACAATTGCAATTACAAGAATAGAATGTGTTGGCCAGGTTTTCTTCATTGCCTACATCCTCCCCTATTCACTCTTTCTATGAGTAAAAGTAACAGTGTATATATTAATCCTTTCATCAAAATAAATCAATATTAATGAAATGGAATTTTAATATAAAATTTACAAAACCTATTTTTACTTACCCTATGTTAGACGGATTAAAACCTAATAAGTTTCAATTAATTTAGAAGATAGCTTTTTTATCACATATTCATATAGCATTTGTAGTTATAAAGACTTACTTAATTTACCTTTTTCCTGTCTTAATAACAAAATGGCTAGTTGAAAATCTTGTGCTTCAATCATCTGCATAGAATACAGTTCTTTTATTTCTTCTTCCATTATTTCAAGATCCGCGATTCGGTCTTTTGTATATACAAATATCCCAAAGCGTTTTAACAGTTGCATAACATCATATACGGATTTCAAGTTAATCCACCCATCTCCCTATTTTCCTTACACATTATTGTTGTACGCTCGGTAATAATGCTATCTACTGGAAGATCAAAGTCTTCTGACACAATTTCATCAACTAATTGCATGTCAAAAGCCAAAGACAAAGACTTTCCCTTATAATTGGATAAGAAACGGTCATAATATCCTCCGCCATATCCTATCCTATACCCTGATTTACTATACACAATTCCAGGCACTATTAGCAAGTCAATTGAACTTGGTTCAACTGCTGTGGTCAATTTAGGATTAGGCTCTTTTAAATTCATATAAACGGTCTCCAGTTGATTGTAGTCTTCTATACGATAAAAGGTCATCGAACGATCCTGCGGAGTACATTTTGGCACAACAACTGTTCTTCCCAACTCCCAAAGAGCATGTATAATCCCTTCAGTATTTACCTCTGGGAAAGCTGATATGGTTAATCCAATAGTACGAACATTTAAGGATGAAATTTCCTTTATAAAATTTGTTTTAATTTGCTCGGAATATAATATGTATAAGTCGCTGTCTAATCTAGACAGTTTATCCTTCATGTTTTTTCTCATTAATTGTTTGGACATTTTAATACCTCCAATAGCATCTATTTGCGAAGAAAAAAACCAAAACCTTTATGGTTTTGGTTTAGGTTATTATTTAGTTTCTCTATGAAGAGTCATTTTCTTTTCACGAGAGCAATATTTTTTAAGTTCAAGACGTTCTGGATTGTTACGCTTGTTTTTCTTAGAAATATAGTTGCGCTCTCCGCAATCTGTACAAGCTAATGTAATATTAACGCGCATGGTTGTCCCTCCCACTCTTTGCCAGGATTAAATATAAAACTTGAGCATGATTTATACGACTAACCAATTATAGCACACAATTGAAGAAAATCTACAATATTATAGAAGAATTTGTTTAAAGTTTTTTAGGATATGGTAGTATGAGTACAGGATATTTAAATTTGAGGTGAAAATTATGGACTTTTCTATCATTCTAATAATCATTGGAATAATTTTAATGGCACTTTCTTTCTTTATCAAAGATGGTTCAAAAAAAGTGGAGGCCGAGGTCGAGGATCTTTCTTTTACTCTCTATCAAGAAACGAGCGCTCTAAAACGTAGATTAAAGGTAATCGAAGAGGAATTGCTAATTGATCCAATAAAGACAGCACCTAAAAAAAATGTTGCTACAAAACCAGTAGTTCATGCAATCATTAAAAACCAGGTGTTAGAACTACATAAACAGGGGTATTCTTTAAAGGACATTAGTAGCCGCTCCTCTTTGACAGTTGAAGAAGTTAAATCTGTGATTGGTGGTACACGCTAATGAAAAAAACAGCCATACGCTTTTTAGGTATCGGATTATTCCTAGCAGGCACAATTATACAATTAGAGCACAGATTATCTAATGAAGATATTTCTTCAGCTGGCGACGCACAAGCATATAAACAATCACAACAAGAGCTGTCTGAGGTAAAAAAACAACTTGCCCAGCTGCAGCTCAATTTAAACAATGCTCAAAAGGAACAACCTAAACAGAATGAAACAGAGGTAAGCAAACAAGAAGTTTCCTCCCCTACTGTTAATGCTTTTAGATTAGCTATAAAGTCTGGTATGACCTCTTCTGATATTAGTTTAGTCTTAGAAGAAGCAGGAGTTATTCAAAATAAAATGGATTTTGAAAATTATATTGTTGACCAAGGATTGTCTTCACGAATTCAAATAGGAACGTATGAAGTGGATTCCAAAATGACCATCAAGCAAATAACTGAGCTGATAACAAACTAAAAGGTAGACATCCTATAAATGGGATGCCTACCTTACTTCTTATTATAAAACGTCTGATTAGTTGTTTAACTCGTAATGTCTTCCTTTTAATAAATATAAAAGACGTTCTGCCATGTTAGTAGCATGATCCGCGGATCTTTCTAAGTAACGACACACAAAGGAGAGCTGTGTCACTTGACTAAGATGAGCTGGTTCGTTTACTCCTACTGCTAATAAGGTTTTAATCGCGTGCCCATACATTTCATCAACTTCATCATCTAGCTTAGCGATGGCTTTTGCCTCTTCCATATCTTCTTTGATAAAAGCTGTTAAGGTTTGTTCTAACATCGAGATAGTTTTTACTCGCATCTCATCTAACAGATGAATAGGAGCTATATGCTCATCTTTTCCTATGCGTATGGTTTCTTTTGCAATATTAACTGCATAGTCCCCAATACGTTCCATATCGGCTGCAATCTTCACCAACACCATAAGTCGTCGTAAGTCTGTAGCTACTGGCTGTTGCTTTGCAATCAATAAAATTACTCGATCATTAATTTCCTCTTCCATACGGTTAATATGGATGTCATTATTTATAATGGTTAATGCGCCTTCAATATCATTAGCCAGCAAATAATCCATCGCTTTGTCAATCGTTTGAATAGCCGTATTACTCATTTCTAACAAAAGCTGCTGGACATGTTTAAGTTCCGCATCAAACTTCTCTCTTCCTACCATAATCATTTGACCCCTTTCTTTTATCCGAAACGTCCTGAAATATAATCCTCTGTTCTTTTATCCTCCGGAGTTGAAAAGATAACATCCGTTTTGTCAAACTCAATTACTTCTCCATTTAAGAAAAATGCCGTTTTATCAGAAATTCTAGCTGCTTGTTGCATATTGTGTGTCACGATGATAATAGAATAATCCTTTTTTAACTCCTGGATTAGCTCCTCTACCTTTAATGTAGAGATAGGATCAAGCGCAGATGTAGGTTCATCCATTAGTATTACGTCAGGTTCAATCGCTAGACAACGAGCAATACAAATTCTTTGCTGTTGGCCACCTGACAAACTATATGCATTCGTATTTAATCGGTCCTTTACCTCATCCCATATAGCTGCTCCACGAAGACTCTTTTCTACAATTTCATCTAGTAATTTCTTGTTTTTAATGCCGTGGATTCTTGGACCATAGGCGATATTGTCATAGATGGACTTTGGAAAAGGATTAGGCTTTTGAAAAACCATACCTACCCTTGTTCTCAATTCCTCTACTCCATAGCCTGCGTCAAGGATGTTTCTATCTCTATATATAATATGTCCGGATGTTTTTACTGTTGGTACTAATTCTACCATTCTATTCAACGTTTTAATATACGTAGATTTACCACAGCCTGAAGGTCCAATAATAGCTGTTACTTCGTTTTCCTGAATCTGAAGGTTTATATTTTTTAAAGCATGATGAGTACCATACCATAAATTTAGTCCTTGTGTATCGTATACAATTTTAGATATTGAATGATTCGTTGTATGTTTGGTCGTTTTAGTTTTAAGCATTTAAGAGTCCCCCTAATAACGTTTTTGGAATTTGTTCCTTATAAAAATTGCTATTGAGTTCATGATCAATAAAAACATCATTAATACTAAAATCCCTGCAGAAGCTACATATTGAAAATCTAACTGTGGTCTTTTAGCCCAATCATAAATCTGCATAGGAAGTGCAGTGAACTGACTCATTACTCCATCAGGAAGAAAGTGTATAATTACAGGAACTCCAATTACTACTAAAGGAGCTGTTTCTCCAACTGCACGAGACAATGCTAATATTGCTCCTGTTAGAATGCCAGGAATGGCTGAAGGAAGAACTATTTTTAAAATGGTTTGCCATTTGGTTGCTCCCATTCCATAGGAAGCTTCTCTTACCTCTGTTGGAACTGCACGAATTGCCTCCTGTGAAGCAACGATAATGACCGGTAATATTAGTAAACTCATTGTAAATCCTGCTGCCAAGATACTATTTCCTAATGCCAACGCACGGACGAAAATTGTTAAACCGAGTAGACCAAAAACTACAGAAGGAACTCCAGCTAAATTGGATATATTCATTCGAATAAAATCATTCCATTTGTTTTTCTTTGCGTATTCCTCAAGATAGATTGCTGTCCCTACTCCTAATATTAAGGAAACTGGAGCAACCACACACATTAACCAAATAGAACCAACTAAAGCCGCCTTTATACCAGCTTTTTCAGGAAAACGAGAGCCAAAATTATTGAAAAATTCAGGGGTTATATATCCAATGCCTTGTGAGATTATTCGATAAAATAATATACCTAATGCTAATAACGCAAACATAGTAGCTAAAAAAAAGATAAACTTAAAAATTCTATTTAATGTTAGTCTTCCTGTCATTCTCTTAATCACTGACTCATGATCCACGTATCTCATTTAATATTCCTCCCGAAACTTTTTCGAAATAACGTGAGCTAGGTAGTTCATGAAAAGTGTAAATAAGAACAATGTGAAGCCCACTGCGTAAATGGAATAATAGATGGTTGTTCCATAGCCAGCATCACCCGAGGAAACTTGAACAATATAGGCTGTCATTGTTTGAATAGATTCGGTTACATTCCAATCAAACTTTGGTGTAGACCCACCTGCTAAAGATACAATCATCGTTTCACCGATTGCTCTAGACAGTGCAAGCACGATAGAGGCTATAATTCCAGATAATGCTGCTGGCAATACAACGCGCAAGGAAACCTCCAATTTTGTAGAGCCCATCGCCAGGGCCCCTTCTCGGATTGACTTTGGAACAGAAGACATCGCATCCTCTGATAAGGACGCAATCATTGGCAGAATCATAATTCCAACGACAATTCCAGGGCTTAAAGCATTAAAGATTTTTAAATCTGGTATAAGCTGTTGTAAAAGTGGTGTTACAAATGTTAAAGCAAAAAAACCATAAACAATGGTTGGAATACCAGCTAACACTTCTAAGATGGGTTTGATAATTCTTCTTGTACGATCACTGGCATATTCACTTAAGAAAATAGCTGATCCAATACCAAAGGGCACAGCTACAATCCCTGCAATACATGCTACCTTTAAAGTTCCAGCTATTAAAGGGAGAATTCCGAATACTTGCTCTGTATTAGCAAATGGAAACCATTCTGTACCTAATAAAAAGTCGGTTATTGGTACTTTAGAAAAGAAAATACTAGTTTCTACAACTAAGGTTAGAATGATTCCAAACGTTGTAAGAACAGAGACCGATGCAATTAGCATAAGACCTATTGGTATAACCTTCTCTATTAACTTTTTCGATCTTTTCTTGTTAGATTTTGCAATTAGATCTTGAACTGATGTTCCATCCATCATCTTTTTTTGTACCACTGTATATCCCCCTTTTACCAAACGAAAGAAAAGAGTAGCCGGAAGCTACTCATGTCTTTCTCCATGAAAATCTTCTGTTTATTTAAGAGCTTCTAAATCTGCCAAGCCTTTTTCATATTCTTCTTCAGGTAGGCTTACGTAACCTACTGCTTCTGCCATTTCTCCTGCTTTTTCAATCGTGTATTTCATGAAATCATAAAATGCTGGATTTTCCTTGATTGCACTATTTTTAGCATAAACAAATAATGGACGAGATAACGGAGAATATTCACCTGATTCAATTGTTTCGTTTGTTGGTTCAATACCTTCCACTTTAACAACCTTTAAAGTATCTTGGTTGGCTAGGTAATAAGCATATCCAAAGAAAGCAATTGCATTTTTATCTCCTTGAACGCCTTGAACCAGCACATTATCATCCTCTGAAAGCTGTGCAGATTTCACTAAATCTGCCTCATCTAATACTACTTCGTCAAAATAGTCATAAGTACCAGAGTCTGTGCCTGGTGAATAGAAAACAATTTTTTCATCTGGCCACTCCGGATTGATATCAGACCATTTTTTCTCTGTTCCATCTTCAATCCACATTTTCTTCAATTCTTCTATTGTTAAAGAGTCAACCCAATCATTGTCTTTGTTAACTACTAACGATAAACCGTCATATGCAATTTGGAACTCCGTGAATTCTACTCCTGCTTCATCTAATTTTTGCTTTTCCTCTTCTTTTATAGGGCGTGATGCATTGGAGAAGTCTGTATCTCCAGCTATGAATTTCTCAAAGCCTCCACCAGTACCTGATACCCCGACTGTTACTTGTACTTTTGATTGCTCTGTTGAATATTCTTCAACTACTGCTTCCAGTATAGGTGCTACTGTACTAGATCCATCTCCAGAAACTTTTCCTTCTAAGACAGCTTCTTCTTGAGAATCTTTCGATGCTGAGGATGCGGATTCTGTATCCGTTTCTGCCTCTTCTGTTGAATCTGTTCCACAAGCCCCTAGAGCAAGTGCTGATCCTACCATAGTTGTCATTAATAAGTACTTCCAGCTTTTCATCAGGTAAATCCCCCTAAAGTATGTTTTCTGTCTTACAAGTTTTACTTTAAGGCTTTGATATTGAGTCTGTATAAAGGTAGTGTAAATATTTTGTAAATTAAAATTAGATACTTTTTAGAGAGTTAAGTTTAAATTATAGTTTTTAATCAACTTCGTATTTCTACTTCTTATGAAAGAATCACTATAGATGTATCGAATGTTTTAAGCATCTTTACTCTGCTATTGAGAGACCAAGTGTTGAACCCGGTTTGTTATTTAAAGTGACCATTATTCAATATGTATTGGCATACTTACGAAGCAACAACAATAAAAGAGATTAAAACAAATATGGCGTGTAGCTTTTTTGAAGATTCATTTTGGATACAGAAGTACCGCCCATAAAATTCAAGAGGACTTGACTCAAATACCTTCAAAAATAGACAAAGTACCCCGAGATGCGAACTCTCGGGGTACTTTGTATGATTATCCATTTAAGATCAGTTTCATTATTCTTCATCTGTTTTATTTTTTTCATCACTTTCATCGATTTGATCATTTGTAAAGGCAGGTTTTATAGAAGGTGTAGATGTAGAATCATTAGTTTCTAAGTCGTTCTTTTTCTTCTGTATATCAAAGTAAGTATCTACAACTTCTCTTGCCATCGCACTCGTATAATTTGTTTTATAGGTGGATTCAGTGAATGCTTGAGGCACTACAATCGCATAAGCAATTTCAGGATTATCATATGGGGCGAAGCCAATATGAGTTAAGTTAACTGTTTGCACTGATTTCTCCATTGTACTATCTTTATAATACGATTGAGCAGTCCCTGTTTTACCTGCAGCAGTGAATGGAGCACTTCCAAAAGCTTTTTTACCTGTACCCTTGTCTCCAAAATAAACTCTTTGCATCCCTTTTCGAACTTGGTTAATCTCTTCCTGAGAATTATCTATCACATTTAAAACTGTAGGAGTTATTTCCTTCACTAACTTACCAAGAGTTACCCCATCCTCTGAAGGCTCTCTAATTTCCTTCACGATATGTGGCTGTATACGTGTACCGCCGTTAGCAATAGTTGCAGTATATTGAGCTAATTGCAGAGGAGTATAAGTATCATACTGTCCAATACTTAAATCTAGTAATTTACCAGATTCATTTTGACCGATAAAACCAGTGGATTCTCCTGGTAAATCTATCCCAGTTGGAACTCCCAATCCCATCTGCGCATATCCATTACGCATTTTCAAAAATGCATCCTCTCCAAAATAAATCGGTTGGTTTGGCTGATACGTCTTACCTGCCAATGCATACGCAATTTTAAACATGTACACGTTGGAGGATCGTTCCAATGCCGTTAAATCATTTAATCGGATTCTGCCGTTTCTATTAAATACAGAACTTTTAGGACTCGAACCCTTTATTCGAATAGGTTCATCGACTAAATACTCCCCAACTTCAATTGCATTTTCTCTATATGCAGTCAATACGGTAGCCGGCTTTACTGTGGAGCCAAGCTCATAGCCTGTTTTAAAAGCTCCATATGCATAATCATTAGCTACCCATTTGCCATTTTCTTTTTCTAATTTCTTCCCAACTAAAGATAGAACATCACCAGTGTAAGGATCTAATATGATTAAAAAAGCACTGGTTAAATAATCTGTTCCCCTATTGTTTTTCATTTGAAGCAACTGTTTCTCTACAATAGCTTCCATTTCTAGTTGAACTTGACTATCTGTAGTTAGAACAAGCTCATTCCCTGGCTTTCCTTCGTACACTGTTTCTACATCCATTACTCGACCTTTACCATCTGTAATATTTTTTACAACAGATTTTTGCCCTTGCAGTACTTCTTCATACTGTTGTTCTATATAGGAAGTACCTACACGATCATTACGTGTGTAGTCTCTAGATAGGAAATAATTCAGGCGCTCATTAGGAAGTCCTTTTTTCGGGGAAGAAACGCTTCCCAAAACAGCTAAAGTGGAGTTTTTTACTCGTCTCCAGTCAGTTGTCGTATTTACACCTGTCATATCCGCCTCACCTAGACGCTCAGAAACTCTTGCAAATTCTTCCGCTGTGACCTCGAGTATATCTCCTTCCTCTTTATTCATTTCGTCACCTTTAATAATTTGAGGGGATAATGCGTAGCCGGTAGCCATTTCTCTATAGATAGCAATAATTTCCTCTTCCTCAGGTGTAAAGGAATTAAGCTGTTCTTCCGTAAGCTTACTACGTTGAAGACGGTCGATTGCTCTATTCTTTTCAGCCTTCGTTAACTCTTCGTTATTTTCTATTTCCTGTCTTTCTTTATCTGTCACAAGTTTTTTAGCTTCTTCGTCATTCTTTTGCAACCAATAGTCTTGTCGATCGCTTTTAGTAATATTTTTCGTATCTTTTTCAATTAACTTGCTCAATTTTTTAGCGGTTTTTAACATATCCGCAGAAGTAGTTGTCTGCATCTTAGTATAAGTTATTACCTTTTGAGGCTTATTATCAACTAATATTCGTCCTTCACTATCATATAATCGTCCACGGGGAACGCTTGTATTAACAGCTACTTCCTCGGTCCGCTCTAGATCACGTGCATAGTTCTCCCCTTTTACAATTTGAAGGAAGCCCAGTCTTAATATTAAAATTGTAAAAAGTAAAAAAATAGAAAAGAAAAGAATGTTCATACGAAAAGTTAGATTTGCTCTTTGTTTCGCCTTCATACTCTGTGCACGTTTTTTAGTTGTTTTTCGCATGATTTCACCTACTTGTTGAATAATTTTATCTTATTTTATTGTAACATAAAAAGCACACACTTTTAGACGAAAAAGTGTGTGCTAAGTTTCATTTTATAAAATATATTCCTATTGCAGGAAAAATTATTTTGCAGCTGAATAGCGTTTTGAAACTTCATCCCAGTTTACAACATTCCAGAAAGAAGAAATGTAATCAGGACGACGGTTTTGATAATTTAAGTAGTATGCATGCTCCCATACATCTAAACCTAATAATGGAGTTTTACCTTCCATGATTGGAGAGTCTTGGTTAGCAGTTGAAGAAATTTCTAATTCTCCGTTTGCTACAGATAACCAAGCCCAGCCTGAACCGAAACGAGTTGTAGCTGCTTTCGCAAACTCTTCTTTGAAAGCGTCAAAGCTACCGAATTTAGCATCGATTGCTTGAGCTAGTTCGCCAGTTGGAGTTCCTCCGCCGTTTGGAGAAAGAAGTTGCCAGAATAGTGAGTGGTTAGCATGCCCACCACCATTGTTACGTACTGCAGTTTTGATGTCTTCTGGAAGAGCATCAATGTTAGCAATAAGTTCTTCAACAGATTTGTTTTCCAAATCAGCTTTTCCTGCAACTGCATTGTTTAAGTTAGTTACATAAGTATTGTGGTGTTTCGTATGATGAATATTCATCGTTTCTTTGTCGATATGTGGTTCAAGTGCATCGTAAGCGTAAGGTAATTGTGGTAATTCGTAAGCCATTATAGTTTCCTCCTAAGAAATAATATAGTAATTTTCTATCCATTTATTAGCGTATCAAAATATGAACAAACGTTCAAATAAAAAAGACTAAATTTTTCTCCTACTTTTGACTGAGTTAAATAAAGAAAACAAAAATTACAATCATAATTGTTAAAATTACTATTTTAGCAACAGAGGATGTTAGGAAACCGATTAAAGAACCTATTCCAGATTTGGTCGCTTGTTTAAATCCTTCTCTTGTCACTATTAGTTCTGCGATAACAGCTCCCAGGAAGGGTCCGATAATTATACCAGCAACTGGGATAACGAATGGTCCAAACAACAATCCAATTGTACTCCCCCAAACTCCCGCCTTCGTTCCTCCGAACTTTTTAACTCCAAATGCGTTCGCTGCCATATCTGCTCCAAACAAAAGAACGACAAATAATATTTGAATAGCCCAGAATAGCCAAGTCAATTCGTTGAAAGAGAAAAAAAATCCATACAAGATATAACCCAATAGCATAAAAACTACTGAAGGAATAATAGGATAAAAAGTACCAACAAAAGCTATTATAAAACTAGCTATAACTAAAATCCAACCAATAATCTCTATCATACACGTCTCCCTAATACGGCCTCGGCCACATTACATGCATGGTCTCCGATCCGCTCTAAATTACTTAAAATGTCTACGAACATTATACCAGCTTGACCCGAGCATTTCCCTTCATTTACACGTAAAATATGATTTTTTCTATATTGTCTTTCCATTTTATCTATAACATTTTCTTGTTCAGCTACTTCAGTCGCTAGTTTATCGTCGTTATTGTTCAAAGCCTCTATCGCTTTTTCGACTGTTTGTATAGTCAGTTCAAACATTTCCGATACATCTTCCAATGCATCTTCCGTTAAAATAATTCGATGAACCTCTTGATAATCGATTAGCTCCAAAATATTTTCGAAGTGGTCTCCGATTCTTTCTATATCCCTTACCGTATCCATAAGCATATTATGTCTTCCAGAATCTTGATCGGACAATGGCTGAGAAGAGATTTTCACTAAATAATCTGTAATTTTTTGATCTAAATTATTTAATGCATCCTCTATTTGATAAGCTAGATCAGAATTTCGTTTGTTTTTTGTTTTTAAATAAGCGTATGTATTCTCTAAACCTTGAACACTTAGAGCACCCATCCGCAAGATTTCTTCTTTAGCCTGTCCAATTGCGATAGATGGTGACTGTTCGATAAAATTAACATCTAAATGTTTTGGTTTATATTCAATGGAAACATCGTCTCCCGGTATTAACTTAGTTACTAAATATGCCCAAGCTCCTATTAATGGGAACTGTATAATCGTATTTGCCACGTTAAATGAACCATGTGCAAAGGCTATTTGCATTTTACTCTCTAAATCAAGAACACCAGATATCCATTCAATATATATAGTAAACGGTATTAATAAAAGTATAAAAATTACTGAACCTACTACATTAAACAAAACATGGGTCGCTGCAGCTCTCTTTGCAGCAACAGAAGCACCTAAAGATGCGAGAATCGCTGTAATAGTAGTTCCTATATTATCCCCGAAAAGAACTGGTAAGGCACCTTGGAGAGATAGTAGATTTTCTGCATAAAGCCCTTGAAGAATAGCAACGGTGGCACTTGAACTTTGGACTATTAGAGTAAATATTGTTCCTGACAATAAACCAAGGAATGGATGGTCACTCATCGCCAGTGTAAAATCTGTAAACGCCTCTAACTCTCTTAAAGGTTGCATGCCCCCACTCATTAATTCAAGACCTAGAAATAATCCCCCAAATCCAAAAATGACTTCCCCAACATTTTGTACAACATGTTTCTTAAAAAAGAAGATTAAAAAAGCTCCTACAGCCATAATTGGAAGTGCATAGCCACCTACATCAAAACCAATGATGAATGCAGTAATGGTTGTTCCTATGTTAGCACCCATAATAACACCAATTGCTTGTCGCAGCTTCATAAACCCTGCACTTACTAGTCCAACAGTAATAACAGTTGTACCTGAACTAGATTGAATTAATACGGTTACAATAATACCAACTAAAACCCCCATAAAAGGATTGGTAGTATAGCGATCTAATATATCTCTTAACCGTTCTCCTGCTGCTTTTTGTAAACCGTCACCCATATACTTAATGGCGAACAAAAATATACCTAGTCCCCCAAAAAATTCAAATAGCATTTGTTGCCAGTTCAATTCCACGATGTGCTCAACTCCTATTTCGGAAAATTAATACATTTCTATTATGATGAAATTATTAAGCCTATGTAAACACATACTCACCATTCTTTACAATATCTTAACAAAGCAAATAAATTACTTTGTTTTCTTCATTCTGAAGATGATATTATGAAGTAGGAAGGGTGATATCTATGAATCTATATCAATTATTTAAAGCAAGCTTACATAGCCCTAAAAAAATTGCGGCATTTCGACTTATACCTATTGGAAAGGTTATGCAATACATATTCATCTATGTATTTCTAATGACAGCTTTCTCCTTTTACGGATTTATAAATGGGATTTCAGAACAACAACAAAATGTTGAGGGACTTATTGAATATTTTGCGGATATTCAATGGTTGATCTATCCGTTCGCTTTTATATTTTTGTTTGTATTAAATACTATGTTGATATTTGTCCGTATTAGTATCTTTGCCTATATAGGTACCCTAATACTTCATTTATTAAAACGGCGTGGTGAATATCGTCATTTATGGAGAACGACTCTATTTGCCAGCACTGTTCCAATGTTGCTTTCCATCCTTTTTGCTTTACTGCAATGGTCTAATGATTATTTTCAATTAGTAATCTATGTCATTACGTTTGTCTATTTATTTATGTCTTTAAAATATTATCCTATCAAGAGATAATGCATAATGTTCCCTCCTGCGACATAGAGTTCGTTAGGGGGGATTTTTAATGAAACTATTTTTAGCAACCATCGCGCTACTTGTTTCGTTTTATATTATTAAGGTAGATTTGTTTGAGGGAACTATCCCATTAGCATATTCGAGTGAGATACAAATGGAGAAGTGCATTGAATCTCCTAACTATATTGTTGCAGAGATTATGCCTGGGGAAACTATCTATTCTTTATTTGCGATTTATCCTACTAGTGAAGATATTTCATTTACTAAACGTTTAAATGATTTTTATGAGCTAAATCCTCATTTAAAAAACCAGTCATTCCATGTAGGAGAAAAAGTACTTTTACCTGTTTATACATCGCAAACAAACTGTAAAAAAGAAAATTAGAGGTTTCTTCCTTGTCAATTCATTTGAAAGACTGATAAAATGGTGGATAGTGACGGCATAAAGCCTCAAGAAGGAGAGAATTTCATGAGTGAAATAATTCATCGTTCCAAAACTCGTCCTGTGCGAGTTGGAAACTTGACTATAGGTGGCAGTAACGAGCTTTTTATCCAAAGTATGACTACAACTAAAACACATGATGTAGAAGCAACTGTGGCGGAAATTTTACGCCTAGAGGAAGCTGGTTGTCAAATCGTTCGTGTAGCTTGTCCAGATGAACGTGCCGCTTATTCGATCGGCGAGATAAAAAAACGTATTAATATTCCATTAGTAGTGGACATCCATTTTGATTATAAATTAGCGCTAATCGCTATCGAACAAGGTGCTGATAAAATTCGTATTAACCCAGGTAACATTGGGCGCAAGGAAAAAGTAGAAGCTGTAGTAAATGCGGCTAAAGCAAAAGGTATTCCAATCCGAATCGGTGTTAATGCTGGTTCTCTAGAAAGGAAAATTCTAGAGAAGTATGGCTATCCTACAGCAGATGGTATGGTAGAAAGTGCTCTTCACCATATAAAAATTCTAGAAGACTTAGATTTTCATGACATTATTGTTTCGATGAAGGCTTCTGATGTTAGCTTAGCAATTGAAGCTTACCGCAAGGCTTCTGAAGCATTTGACTACCCACTTCACTTAGGAATCACTGAGTCAGGTACATTGTTTGCAGGTTCTATTAAAAGTGCTGCTGGCCTTGGAACACTTCTAGCGATGGGTATTGGTAACACAATGCGTGTATCTTTAAGTGCAGATCCAGTTGAAGAAGTAAAGGTTGCAAGAGAGCTTTTAAAAGTATTCGGTCTTTCTTCTAACGCTGCAACACTTATATCATGTCCGACTTGTGGACGAATCGAAATAGACCTAATTTCTATTGCAAATGAAGTAGAAGAATACATTTCTCATATTAAGGCACCTATTAAAGTAGCAGTATTAGGATGTGCAGTAAACGGACCTGGTGAGGCTCGTGAGGCTGACATAGGTATTGCAGGTGCACGAGGAGAAGGTCTTTTGTTCCGTAAAGGTAAAACTGTTCGCAAAGTTCCCGAGGAAACAATGGTTGAAGAGCTTAAAATCGAAATTGATAAAATTGCTGCTGAGTATTTTGCACAACAAGAGCTAGATAAACAACAAAAGGATGCTGAAACACAACAAGCGTAAGGAGAGATACAATGACGAATGTACGATTCGGCATAGATATAGATGGGACAGTTACTTGTCCTACTTCTTTGCTTCCACATATAAATGATGCTTTTAAATGTAATTTACAGTTAGAGGATATTAAAGAGTACGATTTAACAAAGGCATTTGAAGTAGACCAAAAGGAATTTTTTGAATGGTTTAAGTCGTCTGAGTCAGTAATCTACGCTACCTCCCCTATTCAAGCAGATGCTAAAGCGGTTTTATCTGCTTGGAAGGAAAAGTATGAGCTATACTTTATCTCTGCTCGTGGAGAAAATGTCATGGACGTAACTTTAAACTGGTTTAAAGAGCAAGAGTTACTATATGATCATATCGAATTGATCGGTACTCACAACAAAATAGAAACTGCCAGAAAACATGGCGTACATGTATTCTTTGAAGACAAGCATGACAATGCTGTAGAAATTAATGAAGAGCTAGATATTCCAGTTTTATTGTTCAACACTCCATATAATCAACAACCCGCTCCTAAGGGCGTCATCCGAGTGAATAACTGGATTGAAGCAAATAATTGGATCGAAAAAGAATTTTCGATGACTATTAAGTAATATGAAAAGGGGTAACCTGTTAAGGGTTATCCCTTTTTTTAGGTAAAATAGTATTTTCAAGCTTCAATTGAAATGTTACTTAATCAATACAAACTTACTTGTAATCGGACATAGGTGTTTCCTGATTATAGGCTAAGTAATACAAAACATTAGAAAAGAGGAAACAGACATGGATATTATTATATTCGGAGCAAATGGCGGTGTAGGCAAACAATTTACTAAATTAGCATTAGAAAAGGGTCACTCTGTCACAGCATACATACGGACCCCCTCTAAGCTAGCGATGGAGCATGAAAATCTGACTATTATTCAAGGTGACGCTTTTGACAAGAAAGCCGTCGAGGAAGCTATAAGTGGCAAGGAAGCAGTTATTTCATGTTTAGGATCCACTACTGGGATGAAAAAATCTACTCAACTAGAAAATATGATAAAAAATGTAGCTGATGGAATGGTTGCGAATAATGTGAAACGAATTATTTATACTGCCTCTGCAGGTGTGGAAAATGAAATACCAGGGATAATGGGCAAAATGATGATGAAAATGCTGGGTAACGTGTTAGCCGACCATAAAAATGCAATTGATTACATTAAATCGAATGATTTAACTTATACAATTGTTAGACCAATGGGACTAACAGATAAAGCATTTACTGGTAATTATAAAGAATCTACTACAGGTGTTCCTAATTCAGGGCGATCTATATCTAGAGCAGATGTTGCTGAATTCATCTATAAGGCATTAACAAATAGCGAATACGAAAACACTTCTGTAGGAATTAGTAGCTAAAACCTTTTAAGATAAATGAAACTAACAATCGTGGACACATACTTGAGAAGGAAATAAGCCACAACAAGCAGCAAATAATAGTGGCTTAATTCTTCACTCCCCATTCTTTTCCTGACTACGCTTTCTCTCAGAGAATTTTACGACAATCCTACGGAAATTTACTACAATCTCCTGGCAACAAAAAAAAGTGTAAACCATTAAAGGCTTACACTTCTCAATGACATTCTGGACAGTTTCCGTAAATCTCAAATTTATGATTTTCTATCTCATACCCCGGTATACTATTTTGAAGCACTTCCATTGGGCAAAAATTGATTTCTTTAATGTTGCCACATTTTAAACAAATAAAATGGTGATGATGATGATCTACTTCACATTGCATTCGAAAGTTCTTTTCCCCTGCCAGCTCTGTTTCTTCTAAAATACCAAGCTCTACGAAAGTATTAAGATTACGGTAAATTGTATCGTAGCTCATACCCGGGTGTTCCTCCATCATGACATCTAATATATCTCTAGCTGTAATATACTTACTTGTTTTAGAAAAAATATCGAGAATCTGTTCTCGCTTATCGGTTTTCTTAAAGCCTTCTTTTTTTAAAAGATCCCATGCTTTTTCTATGTTCATGTTGCAACCGCTCCTTTTCTTCCCACCTTTTTAGCTAAGATAGCTAGAAGCAAGATAATAATAGAAGTAACGACAATAGTTCCACCTGGGGCTAAGTCCAAATAAAACGCGCTTACTAGTCCAATGACAACAGCTAGTTCGCCAAAAATTACAGATAGAATAAGAGCCTGCTTAAAGCTTTTGGATATTCTCATAGCTGCTGCCACAGGCAGTGTCATAAGCGAAGAAACAAGTAATATACCGACAATTCTCATAGATGCAGCAATCACTAGAGCTGTTACCACCATGAAAAGCATATGGATCCATTTAGCAGGAAGACCTGAAGCCTTTGCATATTCTTCGTCGAATGATAAAACAAAAAGTTCTTTAAAAAATAGCCCTAAAAATAATAACACAACAATTGAAATGCTAATAACTATCCATAAATCTTGTCTGCTGACGGCAGATACGGAACCAAATAAGTAACTAAACAAATCTGAACTGAATCCCTCAGCTAAAGAAATAAATATAGCACCAAAACCCAAGCCTGCTGACATAATGATGGGAATTGCCAATTCTTCATAATGTTTATATAGACGACGCAGCCTTTCGATAAAAAGTGAGCCCGTAACCGAAGCAACTATTCCTAAATATAATGGATTAAGTAGCGCTAGTGCCCCAATCGATTGGCTTAAGTAAAGACTACCTGCTATCCCTGCAAGGGTCACGTGGCTCAATGCATCTGCTATCAGTGATAGCCTTCTTACAACGATGAACACGCCCAACAGAGGAGCAATAATTCCAATAATCAACCCCGAAACAAATGCATTTTGAAGAAATTCGTATTGAAAAATAGATTCTATCATGACTGTACCTCACCTTGGTGCTCAACTTTACGGACCGAATGACCGTACCATGCTTCCAATTGTTCTTCACTCATCAATTCCATGTCTTTTTTAAAACCATGGAAGTGCATTCTTTGATTTAGACATGCCACATGACTGATGCTAGTTGAAACGGCGTCAACATCATGGGTAACTAGTATGACAGTAATATTATGTTCACGATTCAAGTGTACTAACATATTATAAAATGAACGAACATTTTTGCTGTCAATTCCAACTGTAGGCTCATCTAATATTAATATCTTAGGATTACTAATCATTGCTCTTGCGATGAATACTCTCTGTTGCTGGCCACCAGAAAGCTCTCCTATATTTTTATCAGCGAAATCTTCCATTCCTACTGCCTTTAATGCTTGTCGAACTTGAAGTTTAATATTCTTAGGGAAACGCTTAAAAAGACCTGTTTGTTTAACAATTCCGCTTCTAACCACTTCACTTACTGTGGCAGGAAAGCCCGTATTAAACGAATTCGACTTTTGAGATACGTAGCCTATCCATTCTCTCTCTTTAAATTTATGAGCAGGCTTTCCAAATAGGAATACCTCTCCATCTGTTGGCTTTAACAGTCCTAGTATAATCTTTAGAAGTGTGGACTTTCCAGAACCGTTAGGACCAATAATGGCTAGGAAATCTCCTTCCTCAATGACTAAGTTAATATCGATTAACGCTTGTGTTTGTTCGTATTTATAAGAAATATTATGTAATTTGATTAATGGTAAGGACACTTTGTTTCCTCTATTCTAATTCAGAATGATTACGATTTACAATGATAAAGTATAGAGGATAAATCGTATTGTGTAAATAAAATTGCTTGAAAGGATGTTCATATGGATATTGGGAAGTTTATAATTCAACTACAAAACTGTACTAAAAAAGAATTTAAACAAATCCTAAAAGGATTTGAGGTGAAGCTGTCGGATAAAGAAATAGAGGGAGTTCATCCTTTGCTTCAAGAAATTTCTATAACTTGGCTAGTATTAGGAGTACCTAATGCCATCCAGCAAAAACTGATTCAAATTTTAGGTGAAAAGCGCGCTATTACTCTTTATGAGCAGTTAAAAGAAAAAGGCCCCTCCTCTTTTCGTTGAAAAGAGAAGGTGCCAGACAATTTAAATATTACACAGTAAGTAATTCTAATGCCTTAGGGTCAAATAATTTAGAACGAAGCATCTCAATCTCCATTTTATAAGGAGCTTTTTTCGATTTAGCATCTACACCAACAAAAGGCGTCTCTAGTATTTTAGGTATTTCTGTAAGCTGTGGATGATGCACAACATATTGAAGTGCCTCAAATCCAATTTCACCAAATCCAATATTTTCATGACGGTCTTTAGCTGCTCCACAAACGTTCTTACTATCATTAATGTGCAACACTTTTAAACGGTCAATTCCAATAAGTTTGTCAAACTGATTTAATACACCATCAAAATCATTTACTACGTCATAGCCAGCATCATGTATATGGCATGTATCCATACAAACTGACAATCGATGATTATTTGTAACACCATCGAATATTTGAGCAAGCTCTTCAAAAGTCCTTCCACACTCTGATCCCTTACCTGCCATTGTTTCTAATGCAATTTGGACAGGGTGTTCAGTTGTCAAAACTTCATTCAAGCCTTCTATAATTTTTTGTATACCTGCTTCAGCTCCAGCGCCTACATGAGCTCCTGGGTGAAGAACAATTTGTGTTGCACCTATCGCAGCAGTACGCTCCACTTCTTTTTGGAGAAATTCTACACCTAAAGCAAATGTTTCTGGCTTTGTGGTATTTCCTAAATTAATAATATAAGGTGCATGAACCACAATATTAAAGATGTCATTTTCCTTCATATGCTGTAATCCAGCCTCAATATTTAATTCCTCAATTGGTTTTCTACGTGTGTTTTGAGGTGCTCCAGTATATATCATAAATGTGTTTGCACCGTATGATGCTGCCTCTTTACTAGATGCCAGAAGCATTTCTTTACCACTCATGGAAACATGTGATCCTAGTAGCATGGAAGTTCCTCCTTATTTCTTACGGTTTTTAATGCGACGCTCTCTTTTCTTCACTTTGTCCATTTCCCATTTCATATTACGCTTGTAGCCTGGTTTAACTTTTTTAGGTTTACGGACTAGCGCCTTCGCTTTAGCATCGATTTCATTTTCTACTTTTGTTCTATTCTTTCTCGCATGGCGTTCTTTTAGCTCTGTCCATTCACCGTTACTTACATCTTTGTGTTCAAATGTAATGCCCATTTTTTCTATACGGTTTAACGCATCCTCATCAGATGGTTCAAACAATGTGATTGCTGTCCCAGTTAGCCCTGCGCGAGCCGTTCTACCAACTCGGTGAATAAAGAATTCTAAGTCCTCTGGAATTTCATAATTGATGACATGGCTTACTCCAGGAATATCAATTCCACGAGCTGCTAAGTCTGTTGCAACTATATATTGATATTCTAATTCATGAATTTGTTTCATCACGCGTTTACGATCACGAGGAGAGATATCTCCATGTACAACGCCTACTTTTACGCCGTTACCTTGTAAGTAATTTGCAACTTCATCGGCATTTTGCTTTGTATTAGCAAAGATAATTGCCAAATAAGGATTGATACCTTCAATAACATCTAATAATCGTTTTTTACGAGATTTACTACGTACAGGTACAACAGTAAAGTCAATACCATCTGCTACTGGGCGTTTGTCACCTATTTTAATATGCACAGGAGAGTCCATATATTTTTTCAAGAATGGTTGTAGTTTTTCTGGAATAGTTGCAGAGAATACAAACATCTCTAATTGATCAGGCATACGTGATGCGAACTGATCTATTTCGTTTATAAAACCTAAATCAAATGCTAAATCTGCTTCATCCACTACTAATACATTTGCAGTATGAACTAAAAGCGCTTGTTCAACAGTTAAATCACGAAGTCGACCTGGTGTACCAACGACTATTTGTGGCTGTGTTTTTAACTTTTCGATTGAACGAGCCTTGTCTGTTCCTCCTATGAATAGCTTAGTTTGAATCTCTGTACCCTCTATTAACTTGTTCAACTCTTTATATATTTGAGTTGCAAGTTCTCTTGTTGGAGAAGTTATGATTGCTTGTACCTCTTGTTTACTAGCATTTACTTTTTCAACAATCGGTATCAAGAAGCTATGAGTCTTTCCAGTCCCCGTGTGTGCTTGACCAATCGCACTTTTCCCCTTTAATACTAAAGGAATGATTTCTTTTTGAATTGGTGTTGGTTCCTGGAAGCCTAATTTATTTATTGCTTCTTGTAAAAACGGTTGAAAATTATAATCTGTGTATTTGGACATTTGAGTCCCTCCCTATCATATCTTTATTGTAACACGATTGTACATAAAACGGATAATTTGCATAGAATAGAATAGTCTGTATGTTCGAAAGGAGATGAAACAAATTGCGCTATGAATCTTTTTATCCATTCGCTCAAAGAGGGAATGACTTTTCTAATTTTGGCAATCAAAATTCCTTCCAGAATGCCCCTCCTCCTCCACAAAATTTCGGTGAAGCTCCAAGTGGACCTAGTAATGGACCGGCGAGCGGACCTCTTACTAATTTAGTAAGACATTTCCAAGGAGGCAATGGTGGTTCTTCAGCTCCACCTACTGGAGGCGGTTTTAGCCAGGGTCCTCCCCCTGGAGCTGGCATGTTTGGGCAAGGACCTCCTCGTGGAGGATTTAATGCGGGAGGACCGCCAGGTGGTCCTCCCGGAGGTTTTGGACCAGGACCACAAGGCTTTGGGCAAGCCGCAGCAGCGGCTGGCGCTGCTGGTGCCGCTGGAACTGCTGCTGCAGGGGCTAGCGGTCTAAGCAGTAAAACGATGTCTTATTTGCAGACTGCTGATAAGTTTATTAATACAGCTCAACAACTAACACCTATGGTCAAACAATGGGCACCTATGATACAGAATGTACCTGCACTATTGAGACTTTATCGAGGCTTCACAGCTGCTCCTGCTGCAGGAGCAGCAGCAACTGCAGCCACTACAGCTTCGGCGGCTGCAGCCCCGGTAGCAAGAGCAGCAAGCGCGGTAGCTTCCACTGGAGGTGCCTCGCTACCTCGAATCTTCCAGCCGCCGTTTTAATACTTTGTAATCAACCTTAACCTCCGTTATAATATGAGTATGCTCGTATTGAAGGGAGTTTCTTAAAAATGATTGTACAAAAAATTTCGCCTAGAGGATATTGTTATGGTGTGGTGGATGCTATGGTTATTGCACGTAACGCTGCGATGGACTCATCTCTTCCACGGCCAATTTATATATTAGGAATGATTGTTCACAACAAACATGTAACCGATGCTTTTGAGCAAGACGGAATTATTACACTGGATGGAGAAAATCGTTTAGATATCCTATCCAAAGTGGAGAAGGGTACCGTTATCTTTACTGCTCACGGTGTTTCCCCAGAGGTAAAAGAACTGGCACGTAAAAAAGGTTTAGTTTCTATAGATGCCACCTGTCCTGATGTTACTGTTACCCATGACTTAATCGAAGAAAAAACAGCAGAGGGCTTTGAGATTATTTATATCGGGAAAAAAGGACATCCCGAGCCAGAAGGCGCTATCGGAGTTGCTCCAGGTAAAGTACATTTAGTGCAGACAATTGAAGACATTGAAAATCTATCCCTACCTGACGAGAAATTATTAGTGACGAACCAAACTACAATGTCTCAATGGGATGTTGTTCATTTGATGGATAAATTAAAAGAAAAATTCCCTAACATTGAAGTTCACAAAGAAATTTGTCTAGCAACTCAAGTAAGACAAGAGGCAGTTGCTGAACAGGCTGGCAAAGCAGAGCTTCTTATTGTGGTTGGCGACCCAATGAGCAACAACTCTAACAGACTCACTCAAGTTTCAGAGGAGATTGCAGGAACACCATCGTACCGAATTGGTGATATTTCCGACCTAAAATTGGAATGGCTAGAAAATGTCAATCATGTTGCGGTTACTGCTGGTGCATCCACACCAACTCCGATTGTAAAGGAAGTTATTCAATTTCTAGAAAAGTTTGATCCGAATGATCCATCAACTCATGATACTTCAAAGAAAGTACTTCCTGAAAAAATTCTTCCAAAAATTAAGATTCCTAAACCAGTTATTCGAATTGAACCATATTCTATCAATTAACAAAGCTGCTTCCTTGAGAAGCAGCTTTTGTTTTAGTGTGGACACTTATCCCTTAAATTATTCGAAAGGGCTCAGTAGATAATTGTGATGCAATAAAAATACAGTCCAATTTTTTTTCCTCACATTTAGCATTCATGTAATCTGAGACGCCTTTTTTCATGATCTGCTCTATGTGATGTCCAGGATCAATAATAGCAAGGTCTATTGCCAGGGCATCCTGTGCAATATGGAAATATAAATCACCTGTGACCAATACATCTGCTCCTGCTCTTTTCGCTATTTGTATATATTTGTTGCCATCTCCGCCTAATATTGCAACCTTTTGAACAGGTTTTTCCATTGTTCCCACTACCCTAACAAATGGAACATTTAATTGAGATTTAACGGTGTTTGCATAATCCCCCAATGAGACTGAATTTGGTAGTAAACCTATTCTTCCAAGTCCCTTTTCATTGACTTCTATATCAAGTTCCATCAAATTGTATGCTGGTTCTTCATATGGATGAGCATTTAGCAGGGCTTTTAGGACTCTATTTTTCTTTGTAGCCGGGAACACTACCTCGATTTTATCTTCCTCAACTACTGCTAGTTTATTTGCCTCTCCTATATAAGGTTTTGCTTCACTATTTGGCTTAAAACGGCCCTCTCCGGGAGTTGTGAAGCTACAACTATCATAGTCACCTAGTTTACCTGCTCCTGCCTCCCCAATCGCTTTTCTCACGGTTTCAGTCGCTTCTTTAGGCGTAAAGACCTCTAGCTTCATTAGCTTCTCAGAAGTAGTCGGCTCTAAAATGGATACGTTCTCTAACTTCAAGGCATCGGCCAATAAATCATTTACTCCCCCTGTTGCAATATCCAAATTAGTATGAGCTGCGTAGACTGCAATTTCATGCTTTATCAACTTTTCAAATAAACGTCCTTGAGGTAAATCAGTTCTAATATTTTTTAGTTTATTATAGATAGGCGGATGATGAGCAATAATCAGCTGACATCCTTTTTCAATTGCTTCATCCACCACTTCGTTATTGACATCTAATGTTACAAGGACCTTAGTAACTGGCTTATCTAACCTTCCAATTTGAAGACCTACAGAATCTCCTTCTACTGCTAAAGAGCGAGGAGCCCATTCTTCAAAAAAGGAAATAAGATGCTGTCCATTTGTTTGCTTCATACTCACAACAGCTCCTTAACGATTGACATCTTGTTCTCTAGTTCCATTATTTTATGTTCAACTTCAGTGGAATTAGGGATAGTCTTTAATTGTGTCCATATTCTTTCCCATTCTTTCACTTCAACTGACCATTTTTTCTTAAATATATTTGTTCTGACTTGCATTAATATTGGTCCAACTAAGAGCTCCTGCTCAGTAAGAGTCATGCTCCCTTTTTTTAATACGATTACTTCATATATTTTAGAATGCTCCTCTAGAATAGTTTCCTCTTCAATTTTCCAGCCTTCTTTGACTGCCCATTCACGGATTGCCTTTGCGTGGATATTAGGTTGGAGAATTAACGTGTGGACATTCGTAAGCTTATGCTTGCCAGCTTCTAAGATGGAAGCGATTAATGGACCACCCATCCCAGCAATAGTAATCGTGCCTACGTGATCTTCCTCATTAATAACTTGTAATCCGTCTCCAAAACGGACCTCTATTTGATTTTCTAAACCTTCATTTTTAACTTGCTTTAAGGCAGATTCATATGGTCCTTTTACAACTTCACCCGCTATCGCTTTTTTGATAGTGGATTGATGCACTAAATAACATGGTAAATAGGCATGGTCACTTCCAATGTCAGCTAAAATAGTATTTTTTTCTACGTAGGAAGCTACTGTTTTTAGTCTATCTGATAAATTTTTTGCATTCATTCTTTACACCTCTAAAGTTATTATAACAAAAATAAAAAATGCGTTCGAGTACTTGCAGTGATAGTTTTCATTTATATAAAAGTATAACACTGCCCTAGTTTGAGATTTAACATGTCGTTGATTGGATTATTAATTACAAATGAAATTTTATCGAAGAGTTGTATTGATAGATTATCGCTTTTCCACACTTTTAACAAAAATCATGTCTTACGATTGATTCTTGCCCAAATTTTAATCATTTAATAAAATTCACATGAATATGTAATTTTATATTCTTTCTTGTCATTCATAAAAAGCAATATTAAAAAAAGACCTCGATTCTTAAAAAGAATCCGAGGTCTTTTATCGAAATATTACTTACCTAAAGATTTGATCCAAGTAGCCATTTCATCTAGGTTTGCTTCTGGTACTAAGCCAGCAGGCATAGCGCCTTTACCGTTTGCTAAAACGTCTTTGATTTCATCTTCCGATAGTGCAGTACCAACTAATGATGGTCCCATTCCACCTTCATATGAGTTACCGTGACAGCTAATACATTTTCCTTGAGCAAGTGCTTCAGGATCGAATTCTCCAGCAGCAGCATCTTCTCCGCCTTCAGCAGATTCTCCACCTTCAGCAGATTCATGTTCTGAAGTGATTTCTTCTTTGTTACCTACGCCATCGATAGATAGGAAGAAAATTAAACCGATACCAAATGCCATAATTAATATAAATGGAATAATTGGATTCTTTTGCATAGTTAACCCTCCTTCTTTGATACATTCTTTTCTAATATAGAATTAGTCAACACTCATATTGTACTCCATTGTGTCGAAAACGAAAAGTGTTATTGAAGAAGTTTTATAGCTTTGTGACAAAATCGACATATTTTTTTTAAATTAACAACCAATATGTCTAGCAATTACCATTCGTTGGACCTCAGACGTACCTTCTCCAATTTCCAGTAGTTTTGCATCTCTCATAAAGCGTTCCACCTCATACTCCTTCATATAACCATATCCTCCGTGCAGTTGAATTGCTTGATCTGCCACTTCCATTGCAATTTCGGACGCATATAATTTACACATAGATGCCTCTTTACCAAAAGCACGTCCTTGATCCTTCAACCAAGCTGCCTTATAAACCATAGTTCTTGCTAATTCTATTTTCATGGCCATATCGGCAAGCTTAAATTGCGTAATTTGAAATTCTGATAAAGTTTTTCCGAATTGCTTACGCTCTTTAGAATATTGTAGAGCTCGATCAAAAGCTGCCTGAGCAATACCAACTGCCATTGCTCCAATACCAATTCGTCCACCGTCTAAGGTAACTAAAAACTGTCTGAACCCATTTCCTCGCTTACCTAACAAATTCTCTTTAGGTACTCTTACATTATCTATTACCAATTCCGTTGTATTAGATGCATTCAAACCCATTTTTTCATAATTGTCGATAACAGTGAACCCTTTAGCATCTGTAGGAACTATAATTGCTGATATTTCCTTTTTACCATCCTTAATATCCGTTATTGCAGTCAAAGCAAGATGCTTTGCATAGCTAGCATTTGTTATAAATGCCTTACTACCATTTATGACAAAATCATCGCCTTCTTCTTTGGCGGTTGTTTGAGTTCCTCCTGCATCAGATCCAGCGTTAGGCTCCGTTAAACCAAACGCACCGAAGGATTCTCCTGTACAAATTGGAACTAAATACTTTTGCTTTTGCTCTTCTGTTCCAAACAAGCTAAGCGGAGCTCCTCCTAGTGAAATATGTGCCGAGTAGGTAATGCCTGTAGAGGCACATGCACGGCTCAATTCTTCTGTTACAATAGCAAAGCTCACTGTATCTGCCCCTGCTCCACCATACTCTTCTGAAAACGGTAAGCCCATCATCCCCATGTCGGCTAACTGTTTAAAGACTTCTTTCGGAAAATGCTTTGTTTTGTCACGCTCAATAGCTCCAGGAGCTACAACTTCGTTAGCAAACTCCTTAATAGTCTTGCGAATCATCTGTTGTTCCTGAGTTAAATCAAAATTCATTTTATTCCATCCCCTTTGTAAATAAAAACGCTTACTTTTTTATTATACAAAAGATTGCGGAAATTAGCATATTAAAAAGCGATTCTATGTCACTAGTAATAATTATTACACAATAAATTGAAAGATTTATTATAAGAATTGGTCCAAAAAAATAGGAAGCCAAGCCTTTCCTGCTTATTTACAAGCAAGAAGGTTTGGCTTCCTATTAAAATTAAAAACAAACTCAAAATTACCAGATTTCCAATTAATACATAAATTATCTATACGATATATATATAAGCTATATACACTAGTATGAAGATTATTCCCACTATACCGGAGATAGTGAAGTAAATTAGCTTCAAAAATACTCCAGAAAGAAGCCATAAAATACAATTAGCGATAATCATGAATAATAATATATTTGGTTCACTTATGAAGTAGGCTTCCCAAATTTTAAAAGTAACCCCTAGCAAAAGCAACGCAGAAAAAACAAATAAGAGTGGGGTTAAAAGAGAGTTATTTTTTGCTAGTTTAATAGCAATGTAGACAAATGATATCACAGCAACTCCAGCAAATACAATCGGTAATATGTTTGAAGTCATAGTTAATAATGCGGTTAAAATCGCTAAAGTAATTAGTCCTATGAGAAAAATAACTCCATTCATTTTTAATGATGTTTTTTTCTTTTCCTTTTGCAAAACTGCTTGATTGTTTACTTCTATTTCTTCTTTCTCCCCTTGTGCATAAAGAGCAGTAAGAAAATCACAGTAATGCTCCGGGAGAAGTTTATTTTGCTTCCAGAAAGCTATTTCATTCAGTATTATTTGCTTTTTTTGAACTGACATACTAATCCTCTTTTCCATTCTCTTCCTTATGCCAATTGGATAATCTGTGTTTGAAGACTTTGAGTTTATATCTTTCTATGTATCAGGTTGATTGCAACTTTTGGAAATATTTCGTATTTTATTACTGTAAAAAAGGCATCCTTTTTAGGATGCCTCTTTATTATTCTAAGAAATCTTTTAAGCGTTTGCTTCTAGAAGGATGACGTAACTTTCTTAAAGCCTTCGCTTCAATTTGTCGAATACGTTCACGTGTTACGCCGAACACCTTGCCAACTTCCTCAAGAGTTCTCGTACGCCCATCATCTAATCCAAAGCGTAAACGTAATACATTTTCTTCACGGTCTGTTAAAGTGTCTAACACATCTTCTAATTGCTCTTTAAGAAGTTCGTATGCTGCATGATCAGAAGGTGATTGTGCATCAGCATCTTCAATGAAATCTCCTAAATGAGAATCGTCTTCTTCCCCAATAGGTGTTTCTAAGGAAACTGGTTCTTGTGCTATTTTTAAGATTTCACGTACTTTTTCTGCTGGAAGATCCATCTCTTCTCCGATTTCTTCCGGTGAAGGCTCACGTCCTAAATCTTGTAGTAACTGACGTTGAACTCGAATTAGCTTGTTAATTGTTTCAACCATGTGCACTGGAATACGAATTGTTCGAGCTTGGTCAGCAATTGCACGAGTTATCGCTTGTCGAATCCACCAAGTTGCATAAGTACTAAATTTGAACCCTTTACGGTGGTCAAACTTCTCTACTGCTTTAATAAGACCCATGTTACCTTCTTGAATTAGATCCAAGAATAACATTCCTCGTCCCACATAGCGTTTAGCAATACTAACAACTAAGCGTAGGTTTGCCTCTGCTAGACGTTTTCTAGCTTCTTCATCTCCTTGCTCGATTCTTTCAGCAAGTGCGATTTCTTCCGAAGCCTTCAACAGATCTACTCGGCCAATCTCTTTTAAATACATACGAACAGGGTCATTGATCTTAACGCCAGGTGGAACACTTAAATCATTGAGATCAAAGGTTTCTTCTTCTTTCCCTTTCATCAAACGATCTAAATCCTCTTCATCTCCGTCTTTACGACCAAGTTCAATTCCTTTGCCCTCTAAATGCTCAATGAACTCTTCGATTTGATCTGATTCCAAATCGAAAGAAGCAAGTTTGTCGGCTATATCATGGTAAGTTACCTCACCATTTTTTTTACCTAGTTCGATTAATTGTTTTTTTGCATCTTCTAATGATAATTCGATATCCGTTTCTTTTGTACGTTCAGACTTGTCCGCCATAAGAATTCCTCCTTTTACTACCGGATGATTATTTATTGAAAATCTACTAAAGATTTCTTTAACTGAATGGCCTCTTGTGCCAGCTGGAGAGCTTTAGTTATATCCGACATTTTTTCAGCCTCTTTAGCTTCATGTAGCTTACGTTCTATTTGCTGCTCAATCCGGTATTTTCTAATATGGCGCAAACAGTCCATGACTTCTTCCGTTTCATGCTCTGGATCACGTTCTGAGAGCGCTGCTTCCATTACTATTTTTCTAAGTTCACCATCATTTAAAACTTCTAAAAACCTTTGATAATCACCATCGGGATAATCTTCGTAATAACCCATTAAGCGAACATATGCAGCTTCATATGCATCTCTTATAAAACATGGGCCATCATTGATGTTACTTATTGCAATATCAATTACTTGAGGGTTGTGAAGCATATGTGCCAACAATATTCTTTCCGCTCTTTCATCCGCTGAAATGGTTCGTTTCTTTTTCGGCAGCTCTTGAGGAGACGCAATAGGAAGAGAATGATTGCTTTTAGTTTCTTTTGCTTTTTTCCCCTGTATTTTGCGCAAATGTTGATATATCGCTTCTTCTGATACGTTTGTCTCTTGAGACAGCTGGCGAATATAGAGATCTCGCTCTACAGTAGAGTTTCTATCACTCAGTATTTCCAATATCTCTTGAATATACTGAAGCGTATCATTTTCGTTATTAAAATTCTTGTCCCTCTTTGACACAATCATCATAAATGAAAGATAAGAATGAGGTTTGTCAATAATTTTTTCCCTAAAGGCTACTTCTCCATAATTTTTTATATAGTCATCAGGATCCATTGCATCAGGAATAATTGCAACCTCAGTTTGAATACTTTGGCCTTGAAGAGATGTTGCAGCTTTACGAGCAGCCTCCATTCCAGCTTTATCACCATCGAAGCAAAGAGTGACATTGGTAGTTAATCTCTTGAGCTTGGTTATATGTTGAGACGTTAAAGCGGTTCCCATTGTTGCAACACCGTTTGTTATACCCGCTTTTGATGCTGAAATAACATCTAAAAAGCCTTCAAAAATAATCACATTGCGTTGCTTACGTATATCAAGTCTTGCTTTATCTAAGTTATAGAGAATTTGGCTTTTCTGAAAAATAGGAGACTCTGGACTATTTAGATACTTTGCTTCGTTTTCTTTCTTGTGTAGTATCCTTCCAGAGAACGCCACTACGTGTCCGGTTTCATCGAAAACAGGGAACATAATTCTTCCGCGGAACCGGTCAAAATACTTCAGCTCATTTTCTTTTCTTATAATAAGTCCAGTTTTCTCAATTTCTTGTAAATCCATACCTTTTCTCTCTAATAAGGTAGTAAGAGCATCCCAGCTAGGTAGTGACCAGCCTATTTTATACTTTTCTATAAGCTCGGTAGAAAACCCTCTTTCTTGTAAGTAATGTAATGCATTTTCTCCCTCCTCCGTGTGAAGTAACAGATGATGAAAATATTCGCTAGCAAACTCATGCGCTTTTTTCATAAGAGATACTTCTTTAGAGACTGGTGCTTTTTCCTCTATACTATGAGCTGACTTATGTTCAATCTCCATACCGAGACGACTACCAAGCTTACTAACAGCTTCATGGAATGAGAGATTTTCAATATCCATTAAAAACGTAATTACATTTCCTCCGGCTCCACAGCCAAAACAATGAAAAATTTGCTTTTCGTGTGTGACTGAAAAAGATGGGGTTTGTTCACCATGAAAAGGACAAAGGCCGAAGAAGTTTCTACCTCTCTTCGTAAGTTGAACATACTCACTGATTACATCTACAATATCTGTGTTATTTCTAACTTGTTCGATTACTTCTTCTTCTATACGATTCGTCATTATTTCACCATCTTTACTTGCTACTTAGTATTAATTCGAGAGACTTAAGAAAAATCCTGCAAGAATCGACAAAATAATTACACAAAAATACGAAATAATTCTTTTTTCCACAAAGAATTATTATAAAACATTTCAATATATTAATCTATACTTTATTCGCTTTCGTACATAAAAAAACCTTTTCACATTCGTGAATCGGTCTTTAATATTTCAAATTATTTTTGTTGGATTTGATTTATGACTAGATTAGCAGTTTCTTCTACTGCCCTATTAGTCACATCTATTACCTGACATCCAATTCGATTGACGATACGTTCAAAGTGTTCAATCTCTTCATTTATACGTTCTATCTTCGCATAGCTCGCATCATCCTTCAAACCAATAGCGATAAGTCTTTCTCTTCGAATCGAATTAAGTTTATCCGGAGTAATAACTAATCCAAAGCACTTCAATGGATCTATTTGAAAAAGTTCCTCTGGAGGCTCTACCTCGGGCACAAGTGGTACGTTAGCCACTTTATATCTTTTATTAGCTAAATACTGAGATAATGGAGTTTTAGAAGTTCTTGAGACACCAATTAATACTATATCAGCTTGTAAAAGACCTCTAGGATCTCTTCCATCATCATACTTGACAGCAAACTCCACTGCTTCTATTTTTTTGAAATAGTCTTCATCTAGTTTGCGAACAAGACCAGGCTCTTCAAATGGCTTTTCATCTAATTTTTTTTCGAGCAGACTAATAACAGGCCCAATTAAATCTACACATTGCAAATCGTACTTCTTGCAATACGTCACAATTGCCTCTCTCATATCATGCTGAACTAATGTATATAAAATACAAGCGTTCTGTTCTTTAGCCAAAGCAGTTATCTCTTTAATGTGGTCCATGGAGTCAATATGGGTAAATCTTTTTAGCTTTGTATGTTGCAAGCCAGGTCTAAATTGGCTGATTGCAGCCTTTGCAACTAATTCACCCGTTTCTCCTATAGAGTCTGAGACAATAAACAGGTTTAACATTTTCATTTTTTCACTCCTCATAAATCATGGTCATCGGCTAAAGATAAGAAAGCTCGTGTAATATTTGTCTTTGTTATTCTTCCGACAATCTCTAAACCATCTTTAGTTTCTTTAACAACTGGTAAAGAATCGATTTGTCGACTCATTAGTTTATTAGCTACTTCTATCAATGTATCTTCTTTTAAACAATACGTCACATTAGGCATTCTTGTCATAATCATATGTACCGGCATTTTGGTTAGATCTTGATTTCCAATACTTGTACGTAAAAAGTCTTTCCTTGAAAGAACTCCCGACAATACAGATTTTTTATCTACCACGAACAACGATCCAACATCCTCTAAAAACATTTGACATATTGCATCGTAAACTGACATACCTTCTTCAACAACAACGGGGATAGATTGAAAATCCTTTACTAGCATCTGTGCAATATTATCTGAAATAGCCTGACTGGTTTTTTTACCAGAATAAAAATATCCAACACGTGGACGAGCATCTAAAAAACCAGCCATCGTTAAAATCGCGAGATCCGGTCTAAGTGTAGACCTTGTTAAACTAAGTCGTTCTGCTATTTGTTCACCTGTAATAGGCCCATTCCCTTTTACAATGTCCAAAATTTCGACCTGCCGTTTGTTGAGTTCGATTGGACTCACCGCCTCAAAATTATACTTATTCTAAATAATTATATACCATTATGCATCACATTGCTAAATAAAGAAGCATATGTTACAATCATCAATAATATTAAAGCGTTGAAGAGCATTATAAGTACTGTTATTTTAGCGAGTGGTGATAGTGTAAGACCACACCTACAGGAAACGGCAGCTCGGAGCTTAAGCTTTTAAAGTGGATTGTACAAACAATCAATCGGGGTGGAACCGCGGGTTATAAACTCGTCCCCGGGCTATTGTAGCCCGGAGACGAGTTTTTTTGTACTCATTTTACTTTAAAAGAATATTTATCAAATAGGAGGTATGTCAAATGGAATTTTCAATGGAAAATGTAGTTAGTTTAGCAAAACAAAGAGGTTTTGTATTCCCAGGCTCTGAAATATATGGAGGTTTGGCAAACACATGGGATTATGGTCCTTTAGGAGTAGAACTAAAAAATAATGTAAAAAAAGCTTGGTGGAAAAAATTCGTTCAAGAATCACCATATAACGTTGGTTTGGATGCAGCAATTCTGATGAATCCAAAAACTTGGGTTGCTTCAGGACATATTGGCAACTTTAATGATCCTATGATTGACTGTAAAAAATGTAAATCACGCCACCGCGTAGACAAAATTATTGAAGATGCATTAGATAAAAAAGGAATAGAAATGGTTGTAGACGGTCTTTCCTTTGAAAAAATGGAAGAGATTATGAAAGAACATGAGATTGTCTGCCCTTCTTGTGGTGCTTATGATTATACAGAGATCCGTCAATTCAACTTAATGTTTAAAACTTTCCAAGGAGTAACAGAATCGTCTACTAATGAAATTTTCTTACGTCCAGAAACTGCTCAAGGTATTTTTGTAAACTACAAAAATGTGCAGCGTTCTATGCGTAAAAAAATGCCATTTGGTATTGCCCAAGTAGGTAAGAGTTTCCGTAATGAAATCACTCCTGGTAACTTCACTTTCCGTACTAGAGAATTTGAACAAATGGAATTAGAATTCTTCTGTAAGCCTGGCGAGGATATGGAATGGTTTGAGTTCTGGCGCAATTATTGCAAAGAATGGCTTTTAAATTTAGGTGTTTCTGAGAATAGCATACGTCTAAGAGACCATTCTGACGAGGAGTTATCACATTACTCCAATGCAACAACAGATATCGAATATAAATTCCCATTTGGATGGGGAGAGCTTTGGGGAATTGCTGACAGAACAGACTTCGACTTGAAGCAGCATATGGAACACTCTGGTGAGGACTTCAATTATATCGATCCAATAACAAATGAAAGATATGTCCCTTATTGTATCGAACCATCTTTAGGAGCTGATCGTGTAACTTTAGCATTCTTATGTGAAGCTTATGATGTAGAGCAACTAGAAGGCGACGATCAACGTACAGTTCTGCGCTTCCACCCTGCTCTTGCTCCTATTAAGGCAGCAATCTTACCTTTATCTAAAAAACTTTCTGAAGGCGCTACTGCTTTATTCTCTGATCTTAGCAAGCATTTCATGGTGGACTATGATGAGTCACAATCAATTGGTAAACGTTACCGTCGCCAAGATGAAATTGGCACACCATTCTGTATCACATACGACTTCGATTCAGAAACAGATGGCCAAGTTACAGTTCGTCACCGCGATTCTATGGAACAAACTAGAATGCCAATAGCAGATGTAAAAGCTTATATTGAAGAGCAATTACAATTCTAGTTAATGCATAAAAGGAGAGAAAGTGAAAAATTCACTTTCTCTCCTTTTTCTTATTTTTACAAAAAAATGCTCCTTCGAAATTACTCTTCCGAAGAAGAATCCTTTTGAGGATTATTATAGAACTCTGGGGTCTTTTCCATTTGGTCCAAAAACCCTTGAGATTTTAAACGTACTCCTACTTGCTCATTATAAATTGTTCGCACAATTTTTTTTATAAAACCTTTTGTTTCTTTTTTTAAGGAAAGCTTACCAACCTGATCTATCGGGACCGTATAAAATGTTCTGATTAGCTTAACCTGAGCTGGGGTTAACCGAATTAAGTATGGATCAATCGAAAAGCAACGATGACATAAGAAACCTATCTGAGCGAAGGAAAATGCAAATTCTCCATCTGTAGATCCACAATTTGAACATTGATGAAGTACAGGATATATGCCCGCAACAGGTAACATCTTCCATTCTACAAACAAGCTAATTGCCTCTGGGTCATAGCCTTCAGTTATAGCCTCTAACGCTTGCTGTAAAATCGTAAATACATGCGGTTTTGGTGACTCATCATCTATTAACTTATCAACTAACTCCATGATAAAGCTTGCATAGGCGGTTGTAAAAATATCTTCCCGGATTACACGCATCGAGTCAATAATTTCTCCTTGCTGCAGAGATCCCATGCCTCTTCCTTGCTGAATTAAGAAATATGCATAAGTAAATGGCTGAGAAATAGAAGAGAGCCGGCTCGTCGGCTTTTTTGCACCACGAGCCATAGCTGCCCTTTTCCCTAATTCTCGTGAGAAAATAGTTACTATTTTATCTGTTTCTCCGTAAGATGAGGTTCGTAAGACAATCCCTTCTACCTTTTGAAGCAAAAGCCTTCCCTTCCTTCTAAGCTTGCTCTATAAGTCCCATTCTTAATATTCGTCTTCTCTAAAACCATAGTCTCTTAAGTGGGCGGATTTATTGCGCCAATCCTTTTGTACCTTCACCCATAGCTCTAGAAATACTTTGGTTCCTAATAGCATTTCTATGTCATGACGCGCTCTTGTTCCAACCTCTTTAAGAAGAGCACCTTTTTTACCAATTACAATACCTTTTTGGGAATCTCGCTCTACAATAATTGTAGCCATTACACGAATCATATCTTTATCTGTGTCTTCTTCTTTTTTAATTTTATCTATCACTACTGCAATTGAATGTGGAATCTCTTCCCTTGTTAAATGTAATACCTTTTCTCGTATTAACTCAGAAATAATAAATCTCTCTGGATGATCTGTTACTTGGTCAGCTGGATAGTATTGTGGGCCTTCCGGCAAATACGATTGAATCGTCTCTAGCAACCTTTCCACATTATTACCCTGAAGAGCGGAAATTGGAACGATCTCAGCAAAATCATATTTGTCTTTATAAGACTCAATGATTCCTATCAAATCATCTGGATGCACCTGGTCAATTTTGTTAATAACTAAAAATACAGGTGTTTCATTTTTTTCAAGCAAATCTATGATAAACTCATCACCTTTACCTCTTGGCTCTGTAGCATTTACCATAAATAATATTACATCAACCTCGCGTAATGTGTTTTTAGCAACCTTTAACATAAAATCTCCAAGTTTATGCTTTGGTTTATGGATACCGGGCGTATCGATAAAAATCATTTGACTTTCATCTAAAGTAAGAACCCCTTGTACCTTATTTCGAGTGGTTTGAGGCTTATCACTCATAATTGCTATTTTCTGACCGATAACACGGTTTAAAAAAGTAGATTTCCCTACATTTGGACGTCCAATAATTGATATGAAACCTGATTTAAAACCTTCATTGTTTTGCTGCATAATCTAAATCCTCCGTTGTAAAAGCTCCTGGTAATAACTCAGATACAGTTGTTTCTGTTACATTTCCTTTTAAATTTGTTAAAAATACTGGCATATCCGCATCGCAAAATTCAGCTAAAACTTGTCTACAAGCTCCACAAGGAGAAATTGGCCCCTCGGTGTCACCGGAAACAGCAATAGCAGCAAAGTTCTTTTTGCCTTCAGAAACGGCTTTAAAAATTGCTGTTCTTTCTGCACAGTTTGTTAATCCAAACGACGCATTTTCAATATTGCAACCTAATATGATTTCACCGTCAACAGTTAGTAGAGCTGCACCTACTGGGAATTTTGAATAAGGAACATATGCTTCATTTCTCGCTGCTATAGATGATTCTAATAATTTCTCTTTATCCATGATGAACACACCTTTTAAAATAAGATTACCGACCATTTCGGTATAAATATGATTAAACCTATAATTACTGTGCAGATTGCATAGACTAGACAAGCTCCAGCAGCAATATCCTTTGCCTGCTGAGCTAATAGATGATAGTCAGGTGATACAAGGTCTACAACCCTTTCAATCGCCGTATTAACCAATTCTATCATGAACATCCCAAAAATGAGCATGACAATAATGATCCACTCCCATTTAGAGAGCCCGGTGAATATACCCGCTAACGAAACTATACCTGCTGCCAGTAAATGTAAGCGAAAGTTTTGTTCTGTTTTAACAGCCTGTAATACTCCTTGTGTAGCATAGACGAATGACTTACCAAATTTATGAAAGTTCATGGCCTTCACGCTTTAAACCAAAAGCTTGTAAAATATTTTCCTGTAAACCAAACATTTCCTTTTCCTCTTCTTCTGTTCCATGATCGTACCCTAGCAAATGTAAAAATCCATGAACAGCTAAGAAGGCAAGCTCTCTTTCAAAAGAATGTCCATACGACTCTGCTTGCTCCGTTGTACGTTCTACTGAAATAACTATATCTCCAAGCAATGTAGGAAGGTCTGCATCTTTTATTTCTATTTCTCCTTCACCCATTTCTTCCATTGCAAATGAGATTACATCTGTAGGCATGTCTTTGTTTCGATAGTTTTTATTGATTTCTTGAATTACATCATTAGTTACAAAAGTGACACTAACTTCACTTCCATCTTTTACATGTAATTGATCTGCTGCTGATTGAAGTACTTTCTCAACTAATGCAACTGCTTCTTCGGATAATGTATTTGTTTCGTCCATTAAATCCATTACTAGCATGTTTGTTTACTCCTTACTGATTATTTGGGGTATTCTATTCTGGAATGGAATGTACCATTCATCGTTGAACAGAAACTTTCCTCAATTTTCTTTATTTCCTTGAATGATAAATCGCATTCATCAAATTGTCCATCAATTACCTTATCTTTAATAATTGATTGGATTAGGCGGTGTATTTTTTCTGCATTCGGTTCCTTCATTGAGCGAACAGCAGCTTCTACGCTATCAGCTACAGAAATAATAGCTATTTCCTTTGTTTGTGGCTTTGGACCAGGATACCTAAAAGATCCTTCTGCAATATTCGGATTCATTTCTTTTGCTTTATGATAAAAGAATTTTAATAGGCTTGTGCCATGATGCTGCTCAGCAACATCAATAATTTCTTTAGGAAGCTTATTTTTTTTTAAAATGTCTGCTCCATCTACTGCATGAGAAATAATAATATCCTTGCTTGCCTCCGGCGATAGATTATCGTGCGGATTATAACCATTAACTTGGTTTTCTATAAAAAATCCTGGACGATTAGTTTTACCGATATCGTGGTAATAGCAACCAACTCTAGCAAGTAAGCCATTCGCCCCTATAGCCTCACAGGCCGCTTCTGCTAAGTTTGCCACCATTAGGCTATGATGATACGTACCAGGTGTTTCTGTCAGTATTTTCTTTAACAAGGGATGATTTGGACTGGAAAGTTCAATCAACCTCATAGTGGAAAGTATACCAAAAGCTGACTCAAAAAAAGGCAAAATACCAAGAGTAAGTGCACCTGATAACACTCCAGAAACTAATGCTGCCCCGATATAGAATGCAATATCTGTAAACTCATAAGTGGTTTTGGTCATCAACAAATAAAATAATATAAACGTTAAATTAACTGAGGCCACTATTAAGCTTGAACGCAGAATCTGTGAAGTGTTATACATATGCTGCATAGCAAAAATGCCCGCTATCCCACCAAAAAGTATGTATAACGCCACTTCCATTTGAAAAATATTCGTATATCCCTCTTGAAAAATAATACCAGCATAAGCAGCTACGACAAAATTAGAAATAAAGGCTGCTCGTTCATTGACTAATATATAAACTAACATGGATACCATAGCAGTCGGGAACAAAAATGCAATAATGATATCAAAATTGTACGCTACTGATTGTAGCACTTTCATCATCAACACGGATACAATAACACTAAAAGCCACAACAATCAGATTTTTTGCGTTGTGAAGGTTAGATTCTTTTACACGAATTGTTTGTCCAAAAAGAACCCACATCGTAAGTAAAACAAATAGCGATACACCTATGTATGGCTTATAGGATGATTTGTTTGTCAGCATACCTAATAACTCTAGTTGACGATATACCTCTTTACTAACGATTTCACCTTTTTGTACAAGTATTTGACCTTGTAAAATTCTTGTAGGCTCAACACTGGCCTTAGCTTGTTCGATACGTTGATCGGTTAATTCATCATTTTTTATTTCTGTCGCTATTATGGAGCCACGAGCAATTGATATGAGGACATTCGTTACGTCATCAGGAAAATTAAATGTAGTACGTACTTTTTGAACGACTTTATCTCTTTCTATGGCCAAGTTTTCCGTTCGGATTGGTTCATTTAAAGTCTCTTCTACTAAAACCGGCAGCTTTTCTTTCGCCTCGTTAAGCGTAGCGGGATTTTGCTTTAGTAATATGTTTAAAGCATCATCTGTCAAAGGCACAAAGCTGTCATTTTCTGTTAGCACGTTCATCTCTTTTTTTAGTTTTTGTAAACTTTCAACTGCTGATTCAGGTTCTTCCGGGGAAATCTCTCCTTTTACATCTAATACACTGTCAAAGATAGATTCGGCAATTGTGGATTGATTTTCTGCCGTTTCTTCTTGAAATTGGTATACAGGAGATACTTCAGCAGCCGCCCTTTCTTTTTCCTCCTCCGTCTTCACAGGATCTTCCATTGTTTTTACGGATCGAATAGTTTCAGGGGCTAAATTCATTAAAGATATATCGTATGTATTTTCTTGTACGCTTCCTTTTATTAATAGGAACATACTGATAGAAGTTAGAAGGATAATAATTATAGGGAGGTATTTATTTTCTCGCCATCTTTTCCATTTCATTATTAACGACTTCATCCATTCATCCCCTTGCTCTACTATTCTCTTTATTATACCTTATATACAAAACAATTGGACAATTAATCTATTAAGAGTGTTATAGCTTTAAAAAAGGTTAGCATGAATGTAAATATATATCTTTAGGAAAACGTATGTGAATCAGTAAACAAAAAACAGCCGTCTATTATTGACAGCTGTTTTAATATATTATTGATTTTCTTCATATGCAGAAATAATTTTAGCTACTAGAGGATGACGTACTACATCCCCTTGCTCTAAATATTGGAAATGGATTCCTGAAACTTTATGAAGAATTTTTTCAGCAACAATTAGGCCTGACTCGGCACCCTTCGGTAAATCGATTTGGGTTTTATCTCCAGTAATCACCATTTTAGATCCGAAGCCTAGGCGGGTTAAAAACATTTTCATTTGAGCTTTTGTTGTATTTTGAGCTTCGTCCAAAATCACAAATGCATCATCTAAGGTTCTCCCACGCATATAAGCAAGAGGAGCAATTTCTATAGTTCCTCGTTCCATTAGGCGATCTGTTTGTTCTGTACCTAACACATCATGCAAAGCATCATATAACGGGCGTAAATAAGGGTCTACCTTCTCTTTTAGATCTCCAGGTAGAAATCCTAGACTTTCACCTGCTTCGACTGCTGGACGTGTTAAAATGATTCTCTTAACGTGTGCATTTTTTAAGGCTTGTGTTGCCATTACTACAGCAAGATAGGTTTTCCCAGTTCCCGCTGGCCCGATTCCAAATGTCAAATCAGAATGTCTAATACCTTGAATATACTCTCTTTGACCAATTGTCTTCGCTCGAATTGCTTTCCCTTTTGTATTCCGAGCAATCTCTTCATCATAGAGGCTTGCGAAATACTCAATAGTTCCATTAATGCTCATTTCAATTGCAGTTGAAACATCACGAAGGTTAATATTAATACCTTTTCTAATTACAAGTAGTAGCTGTATGATTAACTGTCTTGCATCTTCCACATTTTGTTCTTCTCCAGCAATTTGTATCAACTCGCCTCTAGTAATCAACTGCACCTTTAGCTCTTCTTCAATAAGCTTAATATTTTTATCTGAAATACCTAGCAGCATAACTGCTTCGGTTGGGTCTTGCAGATTAATGTCTAGTTGTTTTTGTTGGCTCATGTGTCGTCTCCTTGGGGTATAACTTGTGGTGTTGCAATATTTTCATTTATTAGTAATAATATCTTCCCTTTCACTTTATCATTTTCAATAGACATCTGTAAAACTTTATCTTCTAATATTTGAGTGCCAATAGGTAATTCATTCATGATTTTTTGAAATAATAAAGGACGTACTAGATGTTTAACTGATTCCTCATTTAGATCATACGAAACCACCTCACTACCTTGTACATACCCTGCTTTAAAATAAGGCTGCAAAAACCGTGGCATAGCTATTTCCTTCCAAAAGTAATTCTTATCATCTGTCTTTTTTTGAATGAGCACTTCTCGGGTTGTAGGCTTTATGATAGTGACCTTTCTTGGAAGTTCAAAGTTAAGCTCTATCCAATAGCTTGCGTACACTTTACCCTCAGCACTTGTAATTATCCGTTTGTCACCTTGAGTAACAAATCCATTAACAAGAATATCACCTTTTTTAACTGAAGTATTTTTTTCTACCGCTCGTACCCCTTTTACTAATTCAAAGTCTGTAATTACTCCACTTCTTTTAGCGATAAGATGAGATGGCGGTGCATTTTTTACTTCTCGCTCATTTGTTACCGGGGCAAGCATAGGGGTGACTGTTAAAGTTGAACCAGATTGAGTAAAATGAATCCAAGAAAATTCCTTATGCTTCAGTAGAAGTTTCTGCCTAATTTCTTGTTCAGATGGTAATGAAGAAATAAGCATCCTTTCTTTAATTTTCATTTCCTTTAGCTGTTCCGTTATCATGATGTTACTCTCTGGCGTATATGAATCAATGTTGACCTTCCATATAAATTGTGCAAAGATCAGCGGTATTATGAAAAAAAAGATTACCCCAATAATGGAATAAGAATATATGGAAATGGTGCCGCTTGTTGTTTCGTCCTTTAGCTTTACAGGAAGTTTCATCGTTTTTCGTATTTTCCTAAATTGCTTCAAATCTTTTTTCTGAATGGAGAAGAACAAACTATCCTCCGTGCTATAAACTCGATACACTTCGATATCGTGAGACAATAATTTCTGAAACAAAACAAACTGATCAGTGGTGCTTGCTAATTGGATACGTACTAGTTGTTTTGACATTAGCCGTTGTCCTTCCTAGTAAGTTTAAAGCACTGGAGTTTATCTACCTGAAGATGAAGGCGTTCCATTGACATCGACTTTATAAATAATCGTTCAGCTTGTATTTCTAGTAGATGATGATTGTAGGAACAGACTAACTCCGTATCTGATAATCGAAGAAGCGAAATTTCATAATCTAAAATAATGTCATCAAAATTATCAATCACAATACTCGCGTGGAGTGGAAATAATTGTTTGATAAAAAACACCCCTTTACATGAATTTATGCATGTAAAGGGGTGTTCATGATTTATCTTTTTGATTTTGGAGGAGCTAATATCTCCGATAAAACTATAGCACGCATAAGCTCTTCTTTTGTATCGGGCATAATATTTTGAACAACCGACTTTTTAGTGGCATTTTGTTGGCTGACTTGATGCACGGAAAGACGGCCAGTTGACCTCGGAACACCTTGGTCTCTTCCTATTTCCCTTCCGACCTTTTCTATAACCGGAGGAGCATCTACCCGTATTTCTTTAGGTACAGAAAGAGGTTTTCTTTCCATTTTGGTTTGTTGCTCCTGTTGAAACTCTTTCGCTAATTCCCCTAAGCTTTTAAAAGGATTTTGAGCAACCGGCTTTTGCTGTGGAGCCCTTTGTATATTGGGCTGTGCAGGCTTAGGTGCAGGTTTTTCTTCCTGCTTCTTTCTTCCAAACAATGAAGTAAGAATAATAATTATTAAGGGTAGTATTAAACCTTCCAAGGAGAAGTCCTCCTTTCTGCGCTAATACTAGTCTTTTAACTCATCAGTGGAAGGTTTATCATTTCCAACCTTGCTGATAGAGTCTCTCATACCAGTATCTGCTTTGATGTTGTTATAATTCATATAATCCATAACACCCATATTACCTTCGCGTAAAGCTTCAGCCATTGCACGTGGCACTTCTGCTTCTGCCTCTACGACTTTAGAGCGCATCTCTACAACTTTCGCTTTCATCTCTTGTTCTGAGGCTACTGCCATTGCACGACGTTCTTCTGCTTTAGCTTGAGCAATCTTTTTATCTGCTTCTGCTTGCTCTGTTTGTAATTCAGCACCGATGTTTTTGCCGACATCAACGTCCGCAATATCAATCGATAGAATTTCAAATGCTGTACCAGAATCTAGCCCTTTAGACAGAACTGTTTGTGAAATTAAATCCGGGTTTTCTAATACGCGTTCATGGCTTACACTCGAACCAATTGTACTAACGATACCCTCACCAACACGAGCTACAATTGTTTCTTCACCAGCACCACCGACTAAACGGTCAATATTGGCACGAACTGTAATACGTGCTTTTGCTTTTACTTCGATACCATTCATCGCAACACCTGCAATAAATGGTGTTTCAATTACTTTCGGGTTAACGGACATTTGTACTGCTTCTAGTACATCACGGCCTGCTAAATCAATTGCTGCTGCACGTTCAAATGATAACTCAATATTTGCACGATGTGCAGCGATAAGCGCATTGACAACTCGGTCAACGTTACCACCAGCTAAGTAATGGCTTTCTAACTGATTGATAGTTACATTCAATCCAGCCTTATGTGCTTTAATAAGAGGATTTACAATACGAGATGGAATTACTCGACGTAATCTCATACCTACTAGTGTAAAAATACTAATTTTAACTCCTGCTGCAATAGCTGAAATCCATAATGCTATCGGGAAAAATGTTAAAAATACCGATAATAGGATGAAAGCTATGACAATTATTACTATTGTACCTATCATGCTACCACTAATCATTGTGTTGCCTCCCCTTCTCTTGCTTCTCGAACAACTATTCGAGAGCCTTCAACCTTAATAATAACCACTTGCTTATCCTTTCCGATAAAACTTCCGTCGGATACAGCATCGATGCGCTCGTTCTCAATACGTATAGTCCCAGAAGGTCTAAGCGGTGTCATCGTTTCAGCTATTTTTCCAACTAAATCTAAACGATTATGATTGGACACATATCCTTTTTCAGTAGTAGTTGCATCCGTCAAAATCATTTTGTTTAATAACCTAACCTTTTTTCCGAAGAATTTCACAATAATCACCATTCCTATTATAGCTACTGTTATTGCTATTAAAACCGCAACGCTCATATAAAAAAGATTACCACCTGCTAATATTATGCTATATAATATAGCTACTAAACCTAATATACCAATAATCCCACCAGGAATAAAGAATTCGGCTATTACTAGCAGGATTCCCAGTGCCAGTAAAACAAAGGTTTCATATCCTGCTAATCCTGCTACAAGATGCCCGTAAAAGAATAGACCTAAAGAAAGTAAACCTACCGTTCCAGGTACTCCAAAACCTGGGGAATATAACTCTAGGATTAGCCCTAAGCTTGCAAGAGATAATAAAATCGGCACTACTACTGGGTTAGTAACAATTCTTGCTAGCGTTTCTACAAAAGCTTCCTTTGTTTCAACTACTTTCGCTCCTGTTAAATTGCTTTTTGTAAGCAATTCATCAAAAGTAGCAACCGTTCCCTCTGAATAACCGACTTCTATTGCTTCTCTTGCTGAAAGCGTTAACAATTGTCCTTCTCCCGCTCTGTACTCAGGAAGATCAACAGACTCGTCTGCCATCGCTTGAGCATAAATAGGTTCTTTGCCGGTTCTTTCAGCTGCATTTCTCATTTTAGCCTTCCAGGCACTAGTTGCCTTCATGTCAGCAGCATTTCCGGCGCTATCAATAACTGCTGCTGCTCCCATCGACCCATTAGGTGACATATAAATCTCGTCTGTGTGTAGAGCTAAATAGGCTCCAGCCGATAATGCCTGCGAATTAATATAGGCTATTTTCCTAATAGGTGTTGAATCTAACAAATTCACGATTTTCTCTGCCGAGTCTACGAATCCACCAGGAGTATTTATATCAAAAATTATAGCATCTGCTTCTGCTTCCTCCGCTTCCTTTATAGACCTTTTTAAGAAAGCATATAAGCCGTCTTCTACTTCTTCGTATATAGGAACCTTATAGACAGTCTGAGTGTCTGCTGAAAAAGAGGGTACAACCATTGCAAATGCGGCAAGTAATAAGCAAAAAGAAATAAACAGCCGCGCTAATCTCACACTTAAACCTCCCTTCTTCTATATGTATATTACTGTTTACGGTTGAAAATCAAAAAAGTTTCAATAAATTAAAATAAACCGAGAAAATAAATTTTCTCGGTTTACATAATTGTAAATTTTAATCATACAGTACGTGTTTTGAACGTAGGGATGGTTGGGATTAAATTACCACTTACGTTTACGTGCAGCTTCTGATTTCTTTTTACGTTTCACGCTTGGTTTTTCATAAAACTCGCGCTTTCTAACCTCTTGAATTGTACCACTTTTAGATACAGTACGTTTGAAGCGGCGAAGAGCATCTTCAAGCGATTCGTTTTTGCGAACGACAGTTTTTGACATCTCTCTTTCCCTCCCTCCGAACACACGTCAGTACATAACCAAGTGTTATGTACTAAAAAATTATACCGTATAATAAAGTCTTGGTCAATACTTTGGCATTAATTAATAATCAGATTTACTTTCTAATCCGTTTACAATCTCAACACCAGAACTTGCCCCTATTCGAGTAGCTCCTGCATCTACCATCGCTTCAAGATCTTCAAGGCTTCGAACTCCACCAGAAGCTTTGACACCAAGGTCTGGTCCAACTGTTTCACGCATGATTTTCACTGCGCTGACTGTTGCTCCTCCAGTAGAAAAACCAGTAGAAGTTTTGACAAAATCTGCCCCAGCAGTTTTAGATAACTCACTAGCTTTAATAATTTGTTCATCCGTTAACAAGCAAGTTTCTAAAATTACCTTCACTATTGCCTTGCCTTTTGCAGCATTAACTACTGCTTCTATGTCTTTTTGGACATAATCATAATCTTCATCCTTTAAAGCACCTACATTGATAACCATATCAATTTCTTCAGCACCGTTATCGATAGCATTAGTTGTTTCGAAAGCTTTAACTTCACTAGTAGTAGCTCCTAATGGAAAGCCAATAACTGTACAAACTTTAGCAGGTGAATTTTTTAATAAAGATGCGCTTAATTTTACCCATGAAGGATTTACACAAACAGAAGCAAAGTTATATTGTTTCGCTTCCTCGCAAAGTTTTTCAATTTGTGTTTTTGTTGCGTCTTGTTTTAATAGAGTATGATCTATTAATGCGGCTATGTTTTGTGTCATCATATAAACTCCTTCCAGTTGTACGTACCTCTTAATATTACTGATAAAAACAAAAAAAAGCTAGTGTGAAAGCCATACTAGCTTCAGACTGTAAACAAAACAAATAGTTTTTTTATTTTTACTACATAATATGTAATCGTCGATTTTAGTTTCAGGCGTCTTGCTTTTCACAGGCATGGGCAAATCCGGATGCAACGGATCCGCGAGCTGTCCGCTTAGGATTCTTAGCTCCTTCCACTTCAGTGGCGAGAGTTTGCACATCAATAAGTGTTGAATTTCTAAATCTACTAATACGTTAGGTTTAACGTGTTAAATATCATGAGGACAATAAACCAAATCAATGACCTTGAACACATGCTACCGATTGAGCAGTTTGACCGTCTGACTTTTCGTAGATACTACTAACTCTTAGAGTTCAGGGGAGATATGAACTCAATTATCTTCAAAAATGACAAAGTACCCCGAGAATTGAACTCTCAGGGTACTTTGTCTAAGGTTAGAAGCTTAGTATGAATGTCACACTAGTTCTTTTACTTCTTCTAATATTCGTACAAACTGTCCTTCATTTTGTGGATATCCAGCCCGTGTTATTTTTACGCGCACTAATTTACCTATTAACTCTTCTGTACCTGGAATAATAACTTTTAAGTAATTATCTGTATATCCTTCTACAAATGACTCTCCTGATTCATTGTTTACTACTTCCTCAGGAATAATTTCAAGTACCTCATCTTCGAAACGAGAAGCATAATCTACCGCCAATTGGTCATTCAGTGTTATTAGGCGATGAACACGTTCATTTTTAATCTCTTCATCTACTTGGTCTTCCATTCTAGCTGCTGGTGTACCAGTACGTTTTGAATATGGGAAAACGTGCAATTCAGAGAATCTTTGGTCACGGATAAAGTTATATGTTTCCATAAATTCTTCTTCCGTTTCTCCTGGGAATCCTACAATTACATCTGAAGTGATTGCTAAATCGGGAAGAGCATCTCTTAGGCGATCCAAGCGATTAGCGAAGAATTCCATCGTGTATTTACGACGCATTCTTTTAAGAACAGTATCGGATCCTGATTGTATAGGAATATGCAAATGCCTCACTACAATCTTAGATTCTTTTAATACATCAATCACTTCGTCTGATAGCTGACTTGCTTCGATGGAACTAATTCTTAAACGTTTCAAGCCCTTAACATTCATCTCAATATCTCGTAATAATTGAGCTAAATTATAGTCCTTTAAATCTTCTCCATATCCACCAGTATGAATACCAGTTAACACGATTTCTAAATACCCTGCATCAACCAGTTGCTGGGCTTGTCTTACTACTTCTTGAGGGTCTCTGGATCTCATCAAACCACGAGCCCATGGAATGATACAAAATGTACAGAAATTGTTACAACCTTCTTGGATTTTCAAGGATGCACGAGTACGGTCAGTAAATGAAGGCACATCAAGCTCTTCATATACACGATTTTTCATAATGTTTCCTACTGCATTGATCGGTTTACGCTCCATTTTATATTGTTCAATATAACCAAGCATTTTCGTACGTTCTTGAGTACCGACAACAATGTCTACTCCTGGAATAGCCATAATTTCAGCAGGAGAAGTTTGAGCATAACATCCAGTAACACAAATAACAGCATCAGGATTTTGACGAATAGCACGTCTAATGACCTGTCTGCTTTTTTTGTCTCCTGTATTCGTTACAGTACAAGTATTTATAACATACACATCAGATTTTTTTTCAAAATCCGTACGTTCATAACCATTATCCTTAAACAGTTGCCAAATAGCCTCTGTTTCGTAATGGTTTACTTTACAGCCTAATGTATGGAATGCAACGGATGACATATCCTTACACCTCTTTCATTCATATTCATAGGAAATTGCAGCAAGCGCATATAATGGCGCCGTTTCTGTTCTTAAAATTCTAGGTCCAAGTGCGATAGGTTTAAAATCAATTTCTAATAATTGTCTTACCTCTTGTCTGTCCAATCCACCCTCTGGACCAAAAACAATCAGTATCGATTGTTTATCATACACCTTTTTTAATTGGTCGGCAAACTTTTGTCGTTCTGTTAGTTTAGCATCTTCTTCATCTGCTACAAATTTAACATCATACTGTTTAGCAATTTCTAAAAGTTCCAACATCGTTACAGGATTATGTATCTGTGGAATAAAAGATCTATGCGATTGCTCTGCTGCTTCTTTAGCAATTTTTTGAAGTCTGCCAATCTTTTTATCATTTTTTGCTTTATCCCATTTTACAATAGATCGCTTTGCTTCAAATGGGAAAAGTGAATGCATACCAAGCTCGGTTCCCTTTTGAGTTATAAGTTCCAGTTTGTCTCCTTTAGGTAGCCCACAAACAATTGAAACTTGCAAAGGCATTTCGTTTGTAACTTTCAGCTTTTCAACTACTTCTAGCAATACTTCTTTAGAGGTCCCTTGTACAATCGACATAATATAAGTATCTTTTTCACTTACTATATATACATGGTCACTAGGAGACATGCGCATCACCTGAATCATGTGATGCGCGTCTTCTCCAGTTATAGTAATAGTATTATTTTGGTCTACAGGCTCTTTTGTAAAATAACGTTGCAAGATAATTACCCCTTTACTTTACAGGCTTTCTAGAAATAATTGTAACCCAGTCTTCCATCATCATGACTTCATCCACTTCAAAGCCTGACTGCTGTAAAGATTCTCTTACATCTTCTTTCTTTGTCGCAATAATACCTGAAGTGATAAAAAGTCCACCAGGCTTAACAATAGAATAGGCATCATCTGTGAAGGTCATAATAATTTCAGCTAGTATATTTGCGACAACAATATCTGCTTGTTCAGTTACATTATCAAGTAGGTTCCCATGAGTAACTTGAACGATATCATCCACTCTGTTAATGGCAATATTCTCTTTTGCAGATTTTACTGCTACCTCATCAAGATCCAAAGCATGAATCGAAGAAGCACCTAGCTTTGCTGCTCCTATTGACAGAACTCCTGAGCCAGTTCCAACATCAATTACTGAAGTATTTGGCTGAACTGTTTTCTCGAGCGCTTGCAAGCACATAACAGTCGTTGGATGTGTACCTGTACCAAAGGCCATACCAGGATCCAACTCAATAATTAACTCGTCTGAGTTAACTCTTTCATATTCTTCCCATGTTGGGACAATAGTAAATCGATTTGAGATTTTTACAGGATGGTAATATTTTTTCCAAGCCGTTGCCCAATCTTCCTCGTCAACTTCTGTTACAGTGATTATATTATGTCCTAAGTCGATATTGAAATTTAGCAAGTTGTTGATCGCAACCTTAATCTCTTCTACTGTCTCTAATAAAAAGCTTGTTTCGGCTAAATAAGCTTTTATTCGCACACCATCTACCGGAAAATCATCTGGATTTAAGCTATAGATTTCTCCAAAGATATCTTCTCTATCTCTAACCAATTCTTCTGAATCCTCAATAACTACTCCGCTTGCACCAGCCTCATGCAAAATATTGCTTACCGCTTCCACTGCCTCATTAGTAGTGTGAATAGATAGCTCCGACCATTTCACTTGCTCCAACTCCTTATTCGCCTTTTATTGTTCTTTTGATTTTATCAAATAATGAACTACCTTGTTCTTCCGGAATATCTCCACTGATTTCCGCAAATTCACGTAATAATTGTTTTTGTTTTTCTGTAAGCTTTTTAGGTGTAACTACTTTTACGATAACATGTTGATCACCGACACCATAGCCATGTACATTTTTCACGCCTTTTCCTTTAAGACGGAATGTTGTTGAAGACTGTGTACCTGCAGGAATTTTAAGCTTAACTTTTCCTTGAACAGTTGGAATCTCTACTTCGTCTCCTAGTGCTGCTTGAGCAAAGGTTAAAGGTAGCTCGTAATAAATATCGTCGCCATCACGCTCAAAGCGAGGATCGGCTTTTACACGGAATACTACATAAAGGTCACCAGCAGGACCACCGTTTACTCCTGGCTCACCCTGACCACTTACACGTAGCTGTTGCCCGTCATCTACACCAGCTGGTACAGTAACTTTAATCTTTTTGCGCTTATTAACCGTTCCTCTACCATGACAGGTTGAACATTTTTCTTTGATGATTTTCCCTGTACCCTCACAGTAGTTACATGCACGCTTCGTTTGAATTCGACCAAAAGGAGTGTCTTGAGTGACATTCACTTGACCATTTCCGTTACAGTGCGAACATTTTTCAGGATGAGTACCTTGTTTAGCTCCAGTACCACTACATGTATCACAAGTTTCTTCCTTAGATATTTCAATTTCTTTTTCCATACCAAAAACTGCTTCTTCAAATTCTATAGTCATAGAGTATTGAAGATCGTTCCCTTTTCTTGGCGCATTTGGGTCTCGACGTCGTGTTCCTCCGCCTCCAAAGAATGAACTGAATATATCTTCAAATCCAAAACCATCTGCACCACTGAAACCACCACCAAATCCTTGGTTTGGTCCCGCATGACCAAATTGATCATATTGTGCACGTTTTTGGTCGTCACTTAAAACTTCATACGCTTCAGAGATTTCCTTGAATTTCTCTTCTGCATTAGCTTCCTTGTTTAAATCTGGGTGATATTGCTTAGACAATTTACGATATGCCTTTTTTATCTCGTCCCCAGATGCACTCTTGGCTACACCAAGTACTTCGTAATAATCACGTTTGCTCATAGTTCACTCTCCTGCTCTGTTAACTTACACATAAAGATAATTGTAACATGGACAATTTCGTAATAGCAAAACAATTAGCGTTTTTCTCCATATTACAGACATTGAAAAAGCCAAAGCCGAAAACGGTCTTTGACTTTTTCTGGTCGACATTACTTGTCTTTATCGTCGTTTACTTCTTCAAACTCTGCATCGACTACGCCGTCATCAGATGGTCCGCCTTCTTGTTGTCCATTAGCAGCTGCTTCAGCTTGTGCTTGTTCATAAAGCTTCATTGTAAGTTGTTGAACGATTTCATTTAACTTGTCTTTTTTAGCTTTAATGTCTTCTAAGTTTCCAGCTTCTAAAGCTGCTTTAAGCTCTTCTTTTGCATCTTCTGCTGATTTTTTCTCATCATCTGAAACTTTACCTTCAAGATCTTTTAGAGTTTTTTCAGTCATAAATACTAGTTGGTCTGCTTCATTTTTAACTTCCGCTTCTTCTTTACGAACTTTATCTGCTTCAGCGTTTGCTTCTGCTTCTTTTACCATACGATCAATTTCTTCGTCAGATAATGAAGAGTTTGATTGGATAGTAATTGTTTGTTCTTTTTGAGTTCCAAGATCCTTAGCTTTAACATTTACGATACCATTTTTATCGATATCAAATGTAACTTCGATTTGTGGTACTCCACGTGGTGCTGGTGGAATATCAGCAAGTTGGAAGCGGCCAAGAGTTTTGTTGTCCGCTGCCATTGGACGTTCACCTTGTAACACATGAATATCTACAGCTGGTTGGTTATCAGCAGCAGTTGAGAAAGTTTGTGATTTAGATGTCGGAATTGTTGTATTACGATCGATTAACTTCGTGAATACTCCTCCCATTGTTTCAATCCCTAAAGAAAGTGGTGTTACGTCTAAAAGTACTACATCTTTTACGTCACCAGTTAAAACTCCACCTTGTACAGCTGCTCCCATTGCTACTACTTCATCTGGGTTTACACCTTTATGTGGTTCTTTACCTGTTTCTTTCTTAATAGCTTCTTGTACAGCAGGAATACGAGTAGATCCACCAACTAAGATAACTTTATCAATTTGAGATGAAGATAATCCAGCATCTTTTAATGCTTGTCGAGTTGGTACCATTGTACGCTCTACTAATTGAGCAGTAAGATCATCGAATTTTGCACGAGTCATTGTCAATTCTAAGTGAAGTGGACCAGCTTCTCCAGCAGTGATAAACGGTAGTGAGATTTGTGTTGATGTAACGCCAGAAAGATCTTTTTTAGCTTTTTCAGCTGCATCTTTCAAACGTTGTACTGCCATTTTATCTTTAGAAAGATCAATACCATTTTCTTTTTTAAACTCTTGTACTAAGTAATCCATGATTATTTGGTCAAAGTCATCCCCACCAAGACGGTTGTCCCCTGCAGTAGCTAATACTTCAAATACTCCATCACCAAGTTCAAGTATAGAAACGTCGAAAGTACCTCCACCAAGGTCATAAACAAGAATTTTTTCATCATGATCCATTTTATCTAAACCATATGCTAGAGCTGCTGCAGTAGGTTCATTGATAATACGTTCTACTTCTAGTCCTGCAATTCGTCCAGCGTCTTTTGTAGCTTGACGCTCAGCATCGTTAAAGTATGCAGGTACAGTAATTACAGCTTTAGTTACTTTTTCTCCTAGATATTCTTCAGCGAATCCTTTTAAATATTGAAGGATCATAGCAGAAACTTCTTGTGGAGTGTATTCTTTGCCTTCAGCAGAAACCTTTTCACTTGTACCCATTAAACGTTTAACTGAAGAAATTGTATTTGGATTTGTAATAGATTGACGTTTTGCTACTTCCCCAACTTGTTTTTCGCCGTTTTTAAAAGCAACTACAGATGGTGTCGTACGATTTCCTTCTGGATTTGGAATTACTTTTGGTTCTCCACCTTCTAGTACAGATACACATGAGTTTGTTGTTCCTAAGTCAATACCGATAATTTTTGACATACAATTTTCCTCCTAATTAATACTGTTTATATGCAATTTATAATATAATTGGTGACCAAAATGGTACCAATAAAAATCTGTTTGAATTTACTATTCGTTTACTTTAACCATTGATGGTCGTAGTATTCTATCTTTCAATTTATAGCCTTTTTGTAATTCTTGAAGGACAATGCCAGATTCTTTTGTGTCATCCTTCTCTTGCATAACTGCTTGATGTAAATTCGGATCAAAAGGCTCTCCCTCAGCTTTCACTGCTTCTAAGCCTTCTTTTTCAACTGCAGTCACTAGAGAGCGGTAAACCATATCTACACCTTTAGCTAAAGAAACTGCTTCTTCTGTTTTTGGTTCCACTGCTAGAGCACGCTCTAGATTATCTAAAACCGGTAAAAGATCATTCAACAATGCTTGGGCACGATATTTATAATCTGCTTCTTTGTCTAATTGAACACGTCGTTTGTAATTTTCAAAGTCTGCACGAATACGAATAACTCGATCCTGCTCTTCTTCCAATTGTTGTTTGAGAAGAGTTAATTCATCTACTTCTTCTACCTCGACAGCTTCATTATTTTCAGTCGACTCTGTCGTTTCGTCTACTACTTCTTGAGTAACAGTCTCTTGTTCTGTTTTTACTTCTTCATTTACATTTTCGTTTTTGTTTTCCATTTAGCAGCAACTCTCCTTTATCCATGTTGACCACGTAATATCCTAGACAACTCTCTAGACAAGTCCCCACTTATCACGTCTAATAACGATACTACACGCCTATAGTCCATTCTTGTGGGGCCTATTATAGCAATAGAGCCACTTTGTTCCTCTCCAATATCATAAGAGGCTGTAATGATACTACAATTGTCCATTCCAAATTGATTGTTTTCAGAACCAATACTGATATTGATGCCTTTTTTGTTCAAATGGAATAGTCCGGGGAACTCATTGACGTGTTCCATCCAGTACATGATACTTTTTGCTTTTTCTACATCATTAAATTCTGGTTGGCTTAAAAGTTGCATTTTACCGCCATAATAAACTTTATCCTCGTGCTCAATAGTCATAGCTTTGTTTAAAGATCCAACTAGAGCGTTTAAACGTCCACTATTTTGACGAAGCACTGATTGAGTCACAATCTCTAGCTTAGATTGTAGTTCGTGTAAATGAACTCCAACTAGATGCTCATTAATGATATTGACCATACGCTCAATATCTGAAGCAGTAAAATTTTCAGGTATAGAAAATACACGATTTTCCACATGTCCACTGTCGGTAACAATAATAGCAACTGCAGAATCATCCGTTAATGGCACAATAGATAACCGTTTGACCCGATGCTTTCTGACATCTAAGCCTAACATAATAGAGGTATAGTTCGTTAGCTCAGACAAAATGTTTGCTGACTTTCGAATTATTTGCTCTGTCTCTACCATTCTTTCTTCAAAAATAGAACGAATTTGTTTGATCTCATCTTTGGAAATAAGCTGTGGAGTTAATAAATTATCCACATAATAACGATAGCCCTTTTCTGAAGGTACGCGGCCAGAAGAAGTATGTGTTTTCTCTAAGAAACCCATATCTTCTAAATCCGCCATATCGTTTCGAATAGTCGCAGGACTAAAAGGTACTTCCTCCTTCTTCGAAAGTTGACGAGATCCAACTGGCTGAGCAGTTTCAATAAAATCATCTACCGTTACTTGCAATATTAACAATTGCCTGTTAGTTAGCATGATCATCACCTCTGTTAGCACTCATCTATAGAGAGTGCTAATACTCATATAAAACTTATCAAATCTAAAGAAAACTGTCAACGATTAAGTATTAATTATTTTAGAAAATATTGAAATACTTCGTTGCCAACAAATCTTCCACGATTAGTTAAAAAAACGTAATCATTTTTTATTTCTAGAAGTTCCTTTTTTAGAAGCTCCTCTATTTCGTTACCGTAAGCCTCGTAAAGACTTTTACCGTACCGTTTGTCAAAGTTGGATAGGGAAACTCCCTGGTTCTTTCTAAGTCCGAGGAACATTTCTTCTTCCATTTTCTCTTCATAAGTCACTTCTTTTTGCATCATTACAGGATTTTCACCTATCTCTAGCTGCTGCATATATTTTTTTAGGGGGCCATGATTAGAATATCTAATACTGTTCACATATCCATGTGCACCTGCTCCCAAACCAATATATTCATCATTATTCCAATACAGTAAGTTATGTTCTGAAGCCTTTCCCTCGTATGAGAAGTTGCTAATTTCATACTGTTTGTATCCATTTCTCTTCATTTCATCCATTAAATAGCCATACATTTCAGCCTCTAAATCCTCTCCTGGTAAGGAAAGTTTGCCTTTTGAAAGGAGATTATAAAATATTGTTTTTGGCTCTACGAGTAAGGAATATGCTGAAATATGAGGAATCTTCAAACGGAATGCCTCCTGGAGTGATTCCTTCCACTGCTCCATGGTTTGATTAGGTAAACCATACATCAAGTCAATACTTATAGAAGGAAACTCCGTCTGTTTTGCGTATTGAATAACATCATAAACGTGATTATTAGAATGTGTTCTTCCTAAGATTTTTAACAAGTCCTGATTGAAAGTTTGCACTCCCATACTTAATCTATTCACACCAAATTTTCGCATTAGCTGCATTTTCTCCAGAGTTAGCTCATCTGGATTTGCTTCCGAAGAAAATTCCTTTACGTGTTCAAGCGGAATATATTGATGTATCAGAGTAAGCAAACGTTCTAACTGTTCAAGCGACAAGGCAGTAGGTGTTCCTCCTCCAAGGAAAATTGTCTCTATCTTAGCTTTCGCTAAATCGTCTTGCCAAAGTGCCATTTCTTTTCCTAACGACTCGATATACTCATCGACTGGCTGATTATGAAAATAAAATTTATTAAAGTCACAATAATTACATATTTGATGACAAAAAGGGATATGTATATACACTCCACGAACCATTCTAAGCCTTCTTTCTATGTTCTTTTATAAAATACGAAGAAGGAGGCAAACAGTGCCTCCTTCCCCATGATATTTATCAAAGCATTAAAATTTCCACGTTTTCAATCTTTGTATACATAAATTATAGCTTATATTCTATGTTCCTTCAAACTATTGAAATTAGCGTACTCGCTAGATGAATTGAGCAAATTATTCTAACTAAGCTATTTGTTTACTTCTTATAGGAAGAATGACTTTAAATAATATGCTCATCTTATAGAAAAAGGAGCTGAAGTTAAATGCTTAGAAAAATCTATTTCACCCTCGGAATACTTATAGCTGGAGTCTCTGTTCCGATTAGTTTATCAACCAATGTAAATGCTCAAAAAGCAGTTCCAGCCTATGCTAAATGGGGGAATCTTGCAGTAAAGGAGACTCAGTCAAAATATCCAAATGCGTCTATTATTGACTACTTGTACGAAGGAAGAGAAACAAAAGAGAATTCAACAATTGAGAGATTTAAGCTCTGGATAAAGGATGGCAGCAAAGAGTTTGGTGTTTTTGTAAGTATTGAATATACTACCTCTACGGGAGAATTGATTAAGATAGAGTTCCAGGAAACTCCCCAATAAATATAAAACCATGGAGAGCTGATACGCCTCTCCATGGTTAGGTTAACGGAAACTTATTTATTTGGCTCATCCATTTTCAGAACTGCCATAAAGGCTTCTTATAGGTTTTCTGTAATTTAATATATCTAAGAATATCTTTAGGTATCTCACAATACATTGTTACAACTGTGTTTATAAGAAATAAAATATCCTACAGTATTTTATTTTATCCCTAAATATACGTAGTGTTGCCACCAATAACGGTGGAAAGACGGTGGCAAAGTTATTGTAAGTTCCACTTTATTAAATGGATTTTTTATTTGTTTTGTCACACTAAATTTGAATCTAATTTCCACTAATTCCGTAGATAAGTTATAATATAACCAAAAATGGAATGGAGTGTAAGTCTTGAGCGATCAATTAAAAAAGTCCCGTAGAAATTCGTTAATGATAGCATTTGGTGCGTTAGCAATCTTGTTCATAGGGATATTAATCTTCTCTTCCACAGGGAAAGAAAACGGGCAAGTGATGAGAGGTTATACTGCTGCACCAGTAGCATTTGATAATATCTCCTATGAATTAGTTGGTTCAGAAAGTGTGGGAGACAAACATACATTTGAATTTAAAGTGACCAACACGAGTAATGATCCAACAAATCCTAAAGGTGTCTTTGCTATCATTAATGGAGAAAAACGTTTCGGTTCAAATGATGTTACGTATAGTACAGATAGATTGAATCCTGGTATGGAAGGTACAGTACTTGTAACTTTTGATATGAATCGAGCGGATTTAACTACTGGCACTCCTAAATTTGTAATTGATCGTGGATTAGTATTTAAAGACATACAAGAAATTGAATTAAAGAATTAAAAGTAGCCCTTCCACACTTCTCTGTGGTTGGGCCATTTTTATAAAAAACTATTCATCGCATTTTTAGAATCTTCATCTTGATATTCTTGAATTGGTTCACTTATTTTATCTTCCACGGGACCATTACTCTCTTTTAACATATCCTTTTCAATTAACCTCTTTACATACTTGCTAAAGTTTCTCTTCTTTCCATAACTATTCAACTTTTCTGCATGCCCCAGCAACTTCATATCAAATTCATCTACTAGATTGAAACTAACTGATTTGGTGGTTCGTTCACTCATCCATAGGCCCCTTTCGCTAATTCATAGAACCCAACAGCATTCGCAAAGACAGGGTGCAATTTAGTTATCCCATTTCCTCTTGATAGCTCTGGTTCCATGATTTTTGCATTTGGATAATGTTCTATAATATAAGGCGCAATTGCTTCAGATATTCCTCCACAGATTAATACAGTATCGTTCTTATTCCATTTAAGCTTTGTTGTGTTACGGATTACACCTCTCGCAATGGTGGATATATCATTTTTGTTATTAACCGTCTCTACTCCAAAATTGAAAGTAGTACTGGCGTTATTCACGTGATGTTTATCGATTATAGTTGCAGCGTTAACCGTACCGCTACCAATATCTAATATACGTATCGTCCCTGTGGAAGGAGAACTCCAGAAAGCTCCACTTCCTTCAGGTGCTACTCCTATTCCTTCTATAATAATAGAATGAGTTTTACCATTAACCGTATATTCGTGAATACCTTCTAACATTCGTTTGATTTCTTCTTTTTCGGTGTGCTTATGACGTTTAATCGGCTGACCTGTAACAATAGCTATTCTATCAAAGTGTGGACAATACTTGGCTAGATATCGATGAATAGCAAGAAGTACTCTTATCTTCGTATCTTCATGTGCTTTACTATCACCATACATAGTTCCATTACCAAACTCATCCTCATACTCAGCGATGGATCCAGCAAATCCCTTCCTACCATTAATCTCGAATTCCATATCATCACTACCGAATCGTTCTTCCACATCTCTCTCAAACCAATCACAGATATTCGTTTTAAATGTATCAACCCCAAATGGACCTACTACCTTTGCTCTGTGATTCCCTGCATCTATACCCAATACCAATCTATTCATCTACATCTCCTTTTCATACATTTGTAATAACAGAGTATGCGATGTCATACAAAACGATTACATTTGTAATAAAAGATTTCATAGACAGGCATTTTTCCGAACCTACCGCATATGGTAGTAAAAAGTAATAAAAAGTGATAAGGGAGTGAACGAGATGGAAGCAAAAAAAGAAGCAATCAATATACAATCAAAATTAAACCCTGTTTTAGATGCGGATCTAATAGAACGAATAAGCCAAATACCCAAACGCGATAGAAGTCGTACTTATCGTGAAGCCCTACGATTTTATTTCAAACACTTGGATGAAGGAGGAAAATGATTGGATTGTAAGGATATTAAGTGTTCCAGATTGCATTCCCGATTAAAGACCACCCCACCCCATACATCGAGTACTTTAATTTCCCTTGTGTATCAAGGGTTGCCATACATTCTGAATAGTGCTCGATTACCGCAACTCTTATTACATAAGAGAACCCTGTGGCGTTTCACTTTTAAGGAGGTCAATTGGAATGTTGTTTGAGATTGTAACTACATCTTTGATGGGTGGATTGGCTTTGAATGCTTTCATTAAAAAGAAAGGTTTGGCCACAAATGACAGTGGTAAGATTCAACGGATTATCTCACTCAGCGGATTGAATGTGAAAGACGGAAAAGATACTTTAACTACTCAATTGATTCGTAAGAAAGAACACTCCTGGGGAATGGAATATAAATATCGAATTCCTTTAGGAAGAAGCTTTGACGACTATTTAAGCAAGCAGAGAATACTAGAAGATGGGTTGAATAATAGAAGGCAGAGAATCACTATTAATGACCTTAAAAAGCTAGATATAGATTCGAATATAATTAACAACATAAAAGACCTGTGGAAGAAAAAGTTAACCGAGCGAAAAGAACTAGAGTTATCATTTGATGGCCTTCTCACACTTCGAGTCTATAATCAACCTCTCACACAATTAGTCCCCTTTCAACCTGGTTTAGAATGGTCGGTTCCAGTGGGAGTAACTAGAGCAAAAAATACCTTCAAATATCATGATTTTGAGCGCATCCCCCACATGGTATTAGGTGGAGCTACTAGATATGGGAAAAGTAATTTTATTAATACAATGATTGCAAGTCTAATACACACTCAACCAGATAATGTTAAGTTTTTCCTTATCGATTTAAAAGGTGGAGTGGAGCTTTGCGATTATGAGAACATCAATCAGACAGTTTCCATTGCATACGAACCTGAAGAAGCGTTAGAAACTCTTGCTCAAGCCTACGAACAAATGAGAGCGATTCAGCAGCGCATGAGAATATTAGGGGAAAAGAATGTCCAAGAGGCTGGTATTAAAGATAGATATTTCATCATCATAGATGAAGTTGGGGAATTGAATCCTGCAGAGGCAGTTACTCCTGAGGAAAAGAAAATAAAAATACAATGCCAAACTTATATGAGTCAGATAGCTAGGCTAGGTGCTGGGTTAGGATTTAGACAGATACTGGCCACACAATATCCCACAGGAGATGTGATTCCTCGTCAATGTAAGCAAAATTCTGATGCTAAATTATCATTTAGAGTACAATCAGCAACTGCATCACGAGTAGTGTTAGATGAAGCTGGAGCCGAGAGTCTTCCACAGATTAAAGGTAGAGCTATCTACCAAACAGCAGATAAGCGAGAAATCTTGCAAACACCTGTGATTACTTCAGACATTATTCAAGAAATCATCTCCCCTTACATCAAAAAGGAGGAAATACGACTTGAAAAAGAAGAGTTTAAGCCCGCGAGAAGAACAAATCTTGTTACTTTTGAAGAAGTTTGATTTTCTTACAAGAGATCAACTATGTAATTACTTCAAATTAGGTTCAATTCGTAATACAAATAAGATATTAAATCGACTTTCTTCCTATCTAAATAGTTTTCGAGATGGTTATCAGAGTATTTACTATCTGAGTAAAGAAGGAAGGCTTTATGTGGACTGTGAAAAGGTTAGAAAAAAAGGCGGCAACATCCAACATACCATCATGCGTAATGAGTTTTGGTTATTCTATGGTTGTCCACACGATTGGAGAAGTGAAATAAAAGTATCTGACCAAAAAACAAATGTAATTGTGGATGCCATGTTCACCAAAAGTTTAAGGTATCACTTTTTAGAAGTTGACCACCTACAACCAATGAAAGAAAACCGTACCAAAATCAAACGATATAAGGATTTATATATAAATGGTTCACTTGCTCGAACATTACAACATTTCCCTACCATCGTGTGGTTGACCACTACCGAATTAAGGAGAAAACAGCTATTAGAAGAGTGCAAAGAATTGCCTAGCGTAAAAGTATATACGTTCAATGAAATCAAATAAAGGGAGGAATATGTATGTTTAAAAAGAAGTACAAAATAGAGGTAGTTCCAGAAAGTGAATATACGGATTTTAGTCATCGTGTGGACGATAAACAGTATGCAACGAACAAAACTTTAATAGGTGCAGCAGTCATTCCCATAAGTGTTGCAACTGGATTAGTAGCTAAAAAATTAACAACCACTACTGAACAATATTCTTCCACAGTTATACCTGTATCTGCACCAGTAACCGAGCCACTCAACGTACTAGCACAAACTCCGGTATTTACTCCAACACCTATATCCTCACCTGAAATGATACCCACTGGCTATATAGCTGAAAAATCACTAGAGACATTCGCCAATATCATGGATCCAGTAATTCAAATATTAGTATCAATAAGCTTTCCAGTGGCTAGCGTTATTATGGTAGGTGCTTGTTTCTTCTTTATGTTTGGGAATAGTGAGAAAGCATGGGGTATGATTATGAATGCTGGATTAGGTTATGTGCTTATCCAACTATCACCGTTATTCTTAGATATTTTAAGAGAGGTTGGGAAAGCTGTATAAAAATTTGCCACTCATTGTGAGTGGTTTCTTTGTTTTTGGCAAATAAAAAAACGATCACCCTTTTTGGCGAAAGGTGACCGCAAACGTTTATCTCCTGGGCGAATGGAAGTACAATTGATAACGAGTCATCCAACACTTTGGCGAGTGTATTAAGAGGACAAAGACGCAGTCACCGTATTTTCATTCAGAGATTTATAAGATAATAATACTAGATGTGGGAGATATTAGCAAGTATTTCATGCTCTTTAATCCATAATCGTAACATCCACAATATCATCAAGTTTAATATTCATTAAATAAAATGGGTCTTGTAGGTCTATTACTCTGCGTTTTAAGTCCACATTCTCAATGATTCCACGATTGTAAATAAATTGGCCATCTTTCCAGCGTTTAATTTTTATATCGGCTTTAGATTGATAAGCGATTTCCATTGTTTCTGATATGGTCACATAGTCAAATTCAGTCAGCTCAGGTTTAGCTTCCATCTTCACTTCCTCATAATAATCTCTAAGCATAGCTACATGTTCCGTTAACATCATAGATGTTCCCCATTTAATATTCCTGCGTGGACCCATACCGTACTTTGATTTCTTCACCTCTTCGAAAAATTCCTCATGTAACATAACCACACGCTCCTTTTTGAATCATTATACGGAACATTTGTTCTTATTTCAACCACTAAAAAAAGCCCTCCCGAATAGAGAAGGCTTTAAACGTTTATTTATTAAGTTTTTCCAACATGGATTTAGAAGGTGTTTCATAAAGTACATGCTCAGGCATTTTCGTAATCCAATGCCCATCGCCAACGTTATATTGCCCTTCATGTGCATCCCTGTAGTTATAAACTCGATATTCTTCTCCTGGATTCAACACTCTTACCATTTGCAGTTTACCATTGGGTCCATCTTGCCAAAGGTTAATTCGTTTAAGGATAGTAACCTTACCAATCTGTCCTTTTTTTAATTCCGTTTTTCCCCACATAATTTTATCAGTGTTTGTGACACTACCAACTACCTTGTCAGGTGTCTTTAAACCTTTTAAACGCTTTCTAACATCGTTCATATTAATACCAGGACAAGAGGTCGCTGTACCGCTAAACTCATTATGACCTAGTACATCTTCCACACTTAACCCAAAACTTTCTAAAGCTAATAAACACCGTTCTTCAAATGCTTTTTCCTGTTCCTCAGTGAAGCTACCGTTACCAACCACACAGATATGATAAGTTTCAGTATTGTGATTGCCAATTCCATTAGTCGGAAAGTATGGATCATAACAAAGTTGAACAGTACCATCACGCAAAATGATTTCATGATAGCCACCTTTAGTCCAGCCTAACCCCTTCCAACGATTGTTCCAAAAAGAAAAATAGTCACCACTCGTTGTTGCTGAATGATGACGTGCTACTTTTTTTATTTGATTGAGGTTTCTTTTGGTTTTGGACGGAGCAACTTGTTGGCGAATGTCTTGTATTTTTACCATTTGCCATTCTCCTTTGGTTCGTTATAATTCATTGCCTGTGGAGAATCGGAATGACCTTTAGTTGTTGGGTCAGTAATAGCGTTATAACCTGCATAAAACATAGCGAATAAGAGAATAGGATTACCATAGGCTTGTACTAATAAATCACCTAATGTATTCCATGTCGTCAAATCTGTGAAGCTAAGACCTGCATAAACTAATGCAGGCGACAAAATAGCACCGATTAATTGAAAAATAAATACAGGGTTCTTAAAACGTACTTTCCAGTTGATTTTCATATATATATTTCCTCCTATTTATAAAAAGAATTTGTCTAAAGCTAAATAAATAACTCCACCAGCGACAGTCAATTTACCAGCAAACTCCCAACCTTTTTCAACATTTGTTTTCCTGAGTTCATGACCTCGCTGTCGTTCAGCATCTTTACTTATATCTCTTGCATTAATCAATTCCCATTGTTTGTTCATCGTATCTCGAAAGAATTCTTGTTGAGCTTGACTGCTTTTGAGGATGGTATTTTCTAACTTGGTGTAGTTTGATTCAACAACCTGTAACCGTTCTTCATGCTTTCTATCTGTTTCTTCTAAAAGGGTTATTCGTTCCTCATGATTGTCGAGTTTTTCCCCTTGGTCTTTGACTGTTTCGTACATAGATGTCACCCCTTCCGGCATCATCTCACCCCTTTTTATATAAATAAAAAGAACGCCCAGTGTGGACGTCCTCATTGATTACCCTATAGTGTTAAGCATTTTTTGTGTACAAACTTCTTTAATTTTAAATTCAGGATTAATATTAGTTACTTCAAACCATGGTATGTGAACATCTCTACCAAAAGAAGTACATGAACAACGCACTAAGGAAGTTTTTTCATCCAAGGAAACGCTGTAAACGTCCCAATACCAAATCATTTCTTTACTTGAAAAATCATTTTTCGTTGTGTGCTTGGTTATTAAAAGCTGATGTAACAGTGGATATAGTTTTGATTCCATTATTATCCCTCCCTCTATCATCCACAATTCGACAAAAGAGGGAGGAAATCCTTTAACTAAAATTAACTATGCTTCAGTTGTTGGTTGTTCTACAGAATTCATATCAATAGGCGGTAAATACTGTGGGTCTTCTGGACCTTTTAATGCCAATGTATCGTCATGTTCTTGCTCTGTTATGAATCCTTTGTCTTTTGCTCTTCCGATGTAATCAATGTAAAGAGAATCTGCTGCATGTTGCATGACAGGTTGAACGTATTCCGACCGATTAGCAGCGATATTAGATAATGAATTTCTTCCTGTCATATAGACATTTGTAGTATAAGATTTTACTAAAAGAATATTCACGTTTGACATTTACATAACCCCCATATCAATTAGCATTTCTAATAATTCTTGTTGTGATTGATGACTATCTGCAACCATTTGTTCAGATACTATCAATTTCACTTTTAACTCTTGAATTTGTCTATCTTGTTCTGCAAGTAGATATTCAAGAGGGAATTTAGGAGGTAGAGGCTCGGTGTTCTTGTCTATCTCCATTTGCGCCAATTCTTCTGGCGTTAAATCTACCTCTTCCATTTTTCCTGTTTGAGGATTATATACAAGTTTTTTCATGGTTTATTCACTCCTATTTGTAACCTATTACCATTATTCTTGAACCTGCTTTTACAACCGCTCCACCACTATGAGCGACACTAATTTTATTAATTCGTTCTGTTACATTTTGCCATTTTCCGCCTATATTAAGAGGTTGTTGAGTTCCGGTATATACCGTACTCATTCCGTTAAACATTTTCCATTTTGACGCGTCATTGTTGCTTATTGTGAGAACATTAAAACCTACTCCACTATTAGTAACAGCAATTCCGCTCAATGGAATCCCTGTGCTAGCATTAGTATTGTTCGAAAAATACGAACTGCTAGCATCATCGTTAAATCTAAGAAGAAAATTTGAAGTTCCACCGTCCGTTGCAAGAGGTTCGACGAAAATTTCATAGTAATCATAACCACCTATGTTAGGAATATCGACTTTCACAGTGTCACTAGGTACTGTTATATTCGCCAGTAATTCACCGCCTATTTTTTCTATTTTGTTTAATGATGTTTGAAGCGCTGGGTCTAAATCCGTTTTTGGGATTCCACTTGCAGGTTTGCTATATTTTGCAAATGCAATGTCATACACTTTTTTAACCGCATTTGCTGTAGCTGCTAAAATCGTGCTAGTGCTGTTTGTTACATCACTTAATTGGACAATACCTTTTTGTGTTGTGGATGCATCCTTCACATCGGGTACACCAATAACTTTCCCACTGTCATCAAGCAAGGCAAGTCCACCTGGGACACCTGCTTTATCATCCACAGCTTGCGCTATTGCATTCATATCCCTAACAACATCTGCGTTCATATTCCCTGTTATTGTAGGCAATCCTAATTTATTTGTAGGCATACCTCATTGCCTCCTTTTCTAGTTAACTAATATTTCTTCATAGGTTAACCCTGTTTGTTTTAGATCATCGTAAGTAGTGTATTTCGCTTTCAACATATCGTAGGTTACATATGTGAAGACTAAGGTATAAATCATATGTGCTGGAATAATTTCACGTAAAGACCGTTCTAAATCACTCATATTTGGTGGTATTCCTAGTACACCAACAAACTTGATAATCACATTATAGTTAGGATTATCTTCCGTAACTTCCACATCAGCATTTGCATACGCTTCAGCTACATTTTCAATAAGTTCTCTAGTTGTTACACCAGCACCGCGAAGTTTAGAAACTACCACTGATTTACGTTGGTCGATTGGCTTATTTACATCAGTTGTTACACCAACCTCATACTCATAGGCTTTCAATCCCCATGTGGAGGACTCAACATTAAACTGATTAAGCACATCCGCAATACGAGAATGCAAAAACTCAATCTCTGTAGCTTCCGTTTCAATAATTGCTACTGACTCAACCAATTCCTCATACATCTTAGGACCATAATCAAACATCGAGCGTTTCACATCACGTTCCACTGTAGTACCTAAATATTTCATGTAAACGTCACACTCCCAACCACACCTACCTGTTCATCAGTTGGTTGAATGTTCGATGTACCACCATTTACAAGTAAATTGCTATAGTCGATGATTGGTGGAAGGTCGAGTAAGACATTTGCGATTCTTGTATATCGAATAAGTTCAGGTTGTCCAGTCAATTCATTGTCCACAAATGCTAGTGATTGTAAATACGCTTTCAAACCTTCTGTAAATTGATTGGTGACAGAAACAATATCCGCCCCAGGTGCAAGTGTTAAATTAGCAGTCACATTGATAGGTAATTCAGTAGCACCAACATATGTTACATCAGCGCCAATTGGTCGAACTGACTCCACATAAGTCTGTGTGGCAGTGATAACAGAAGGGTCAGGGCTTGTCCTTTGGTCGTCAAGTAAGATTAATTTCACTGTACCTGGGCCATTCCAAACAGGTTTAACTTTTACATCTCCCACACCTGGTACTGACTTCGCCCATTGTTCGTATTGGAAGATGTTCCCGCTTGTTGCAGGTCGTCGTACTTTTTCGTAGAAACGTTCTAGTAGTGAAGTATTTGTTTCTCTGTCAACTCCACCAGTGAATGGAGATGTATTTGTAACTGTTGCGGTTCCTGTTAAATCGCCAAGAATAACCACAATTTTATTTGCATCTACATTACCTCTAGTGCCACCTTCATCAGCAATTGCATTAACTGTGACACTTCCCCCAGTAACTACACCTTCTTCTGTAGTGTGGAAATACACAGGATTCACTTCATCAGTTCTTGCAGGAGTACCTACAGGAATAACGGTCCCTTCTTCATCCACAATAGTGAATGTTCCAGTTGACTGAATCGCTGCCTTTCGTGTAACTCCACTCCATTTCACCTTCAAATCTACAAATTCATCTGGACTATCCTCTGTGACGTTTAATCCCAAAGCGATAACATCATCCAATGCTTGATACACCTGAGCGATTTCAAATGATGCTGGGGCGGTCATGTCATGTGTAACCGAGCCTTGTCGTTTGTCGATGTTGTCGTCCACACGACCCTTCATACGATCTAAAATGACATCTTCTGTTTCACTTTCAAACTGTCTTTCTATCATACTTCCACCTCACTTTCCACCTGTTCACCATTTGTCAGCAGTACAGTGAAAGACACAAATACTTTATCGCCTTCATTTGTAACAACAAAATTAACTACATCTCTTATTCGGTCGTCATCAATGATACTTTCCTGTATCACACGAGGGATTTCTTCATCTAGCAATTCTCTCGTAACACTAGCACCAATTAAATCTTCTAACTCGCTACCATACTGATCGTCGTAAACTAAAAAACGATTCCTAGCAGTTTTTATCGCCTTCCAGATAAACTGCTGAATCGCTTCGATTCCATCTATTTTCCCACCGATATGACCGTCTAATAATGCATAAGTCAACGATGGCTCTATTGTTTGTGTTACTTCTAAAACCTCTAACTCAGCCTCTTCTAAGCTTTGTGGAATGATTGCCATTATACCACCACCTTGTCTATGACGTGATATTTCTGACCTTCATTTGTTTCTAGTACCCACACATAATCACCAGGTTTTATATAGCCTTCTTTAAATGTCAGAAGTGCTTCGGCACCGTTGATATCCACTTTTCTTTCGTGTGGAAGAATCGACTGCATAATGACAAGAGAATCCATTTCAATATCATCAGGATCTCCTTCAATACGAATAGCGAAGGGGTCAACGCTTGTTACTACCGCAATGTGTGTGGTTGAATCGACATTACGACCAAATTGTCGCATTAAAGTAATAAGCCGAGCTCCACCACTACCTTCTAATTTGCTCATGTTATACCCCTCCGTCTATTTTTCATCTTTTTCTTCCGTCTTTTTCTTTGTGGTTTTCTTTTTAGTTTTCTTCTTAGCTTTTTTCGGTTTAACTTTTTCGATACCAAGTTCTTCATCACTGATTTCAATAATTGGCATGTCCAAAGATTTACTGATATCTAATTGCATCTCATGAATACCATTACTAATCGTGTGGGAGTCCGAAGTTACATAATAACCACCTGCAAGCTTCGTCATTGGTTCTCGGACGTATATTCCACAACCTGTGATAACATCAAGAATTCCGATAGCACTAACACTAGCTTGGTCATTAATAACGTTCATTTCCTTCAATAAGGTTTCAGCACGTTGTTTAACCTGTGATTTTGTTGCATCTTCATCCATTTCCTCATAATGCTGCATGACTCCGAACAACTTTTGAGAACTTACAGATTTAGCGGTATGGGTGAATTTTTTATCCTTACCACCCACAACCTGTACCTGAGTTTTGGTTTCCTCAATTGATTGAGAATAACTAGCTTTCGTTAAGTTAGATCCTGCAGCAAGAATCCATGGAGTTACATTATTTTTGTGCTGGCGAAGTGTCAACTTTCCGTCAGTATTACCAAAGAAAAATTTCTTTCCAGTTTGTTTATAGGTTAAGACTAAAGCTTTAACCATCATGTCATACAAAGAATGATTTCGAAGGATTAATTTTGGAATTACATAACCAGTGTCTTCTATCGTTCCTATCGGAATATTAAAGTCTTTCGCTAACAACCTAACAATATCCGAAGCCTTTTTCTTTTTAAATTGACGAGTAGTAATGGATTTAAGCATGTAATAATTTCGGTCATAGCTTGTAACCGTCATATTGCCGCTATCATCAATATCTGTGGAAAATACAACGCCTATAAAAATTCTTTTGTTATCTATATAACATTGAATTACTTCACCATTGGCTATTGCAAACGCTTGGTTTCTGCCATCCACAGTATTATTGAAGTTAATGGTCAATGTACGATTAGGCTTTTCGCTATGCCCTTCCCAAGTTAAAACTTCGATAAAGTCAGCTACATCCACATCACGAATTAATAACTTAATGTTCAAGGTAGCACCAACTTTTGACCAGGTGTTAATTTATTTTTATTCTTACCGATTACTTTTTTATTAGCTTGGTAAATCTTTTCTAAGTCCGTACCGTTACCATAAACACGTTTGGCTATCGTCCACAGGGAATCACCCTTTTTGACTGTATATGTGGAACCACTAGACTTCGAGGTAGAACGAGAGGTAGAAATAGCTTTAACTGCCTTAACTGCTTTACCTTTCTTCTCAAGCTTTCTTACTATTGGTTCACGATATTCCACACAAAGCATGTTGTAATAAATATCACCCACATGACCAGCTCTTTCAGGACGAATATCAAACTGTTCAATTAATACCGGCATACTCACGTTTGTACCAGTAATCAATAATCGTACACTTTTACGAGTATCACGCCACTTTTCCATTTGCAAAACCCATTTACGCGGATTCATAAAACCGTTATATTCACAATAATTAGGGTTGTAATCACGAGGGAAAAATGACTCGAACGATACATCTTTCAAATTCCGTTCACCTGGTATAGATACTTCTCCTAAGTGAGCAACAACTATTTTATTGACCCCAAACGGAGATGTCACTGTGAACTCGGCAGGATTTACAGGTAATCGAAGATATAATCCTTCACGATCTTTTAACCAAAATTGAATCGGGTTTGTCATAGTATCAACTCCCCCTGATTCATTTGGATTCTTTTAAGTCCATAGTTTTTGATACATATTGAATTAATACGATGACCGAGAATCCTCAATCGTTTTACAACTAACTCTAATTCTTGTTGTGAAATTGACATTACTTTTTGGAGGTCTACAACTTCCAGACTATAAACATCACCCTGAGGTGAATTTAGCAGATGTGTTAATACTTGCTGACTGCGTTCAATTACTGTCATGTTGCCATCTGACCTCCTTCACTTTCAATGTATCGAGCTAATTCCATTGCAATCTTCTTAACATCCAAGTCATCACGAACATTAAATGTATTGCCAGTTATAGTAATTCCACCACTTCCACCTTTACCTTCTCGATACTCTCTTGCCTGTTGAGCGGTTAATACTTTTTCGTCTTTATGCAATACAGGTTGGTAACCGGTATAAGGTACACGATCCAGTCCACCGCTATGCGATTTTTGAGGACCGAATTTACCGTTGCTACCTATTCTGTTTTCCTTAAGTTTTTTCGTAGTTCGAGTAAATGCCCCAATTGCTTTACTTGTAGTGTTCGGATTACTAACAACATCCCATGACATGTTCCCTAATGACAATAAAGCACCGAGTTTGGAACTCTTAGCAGAACTTTTAATTCCACCTTCAATACCTTGCCATATTGCAACACCTAACTTACCTCCAAGTTCAAGGAAAGCTGGGCTGTTATCTAATGCACCAACCATAACTTCTGTAACACCCTTAGCAAAGTTGATGATTTTATCTTTTCCTCCACCGTCATACCAAGCTTGCAAGCGTTCAGCGATATCATTTACCACAAATTGTACTTTGGCTGTAAGTGTGGATTTACTTTGAAATTCAGGATCATTCATTAATCCAGCAAACCAGTCGTAAAGTTTGATTGCATTGTTGGAAAGACCACTAACCATTCGTTCAATTATTCTTCCGCCCCAATCAGAAAACTTTTTCATGTCTTCGCCTTCAAATCTATCTAAAACGCCACCTAAGAACTTACTAACCGCTTTCAGTGAAGGTTCGCCCATATCACGTAAAGTCAGTTGCATACGTTCTTTTACCTGTTGCCACATACCTAGCGCTGAACCACCCATGTCATCAATCAATTTGCTTGTCATACCGATTTTATTAAAGTACTCATCTAATTTAGATAACTGTTTGTCTAATGGTAACTTTTTGATTTCGTTCATGACTTTCTTTGGCATTTCAAAACGGTCAACAATCGATATTGCATCTCCACTGAACAATTCTCGTAGGGCATAAATCGCTCCTTCAAGTCCTTGTTGTGGATCCGATGCGACTAATCGTTCTGCCAAGTTCCACATCTTTTCTAACTGACCTAAATCTTTAGAAGCGGTGATGAACGTTTTGGAATTACCATACATCGCTTGAGAATCCAGTAATGGTGAATTGATAGCTATCTTATCTATCATTTTCATATATTGATCTGATACTTTTTTGTCATCAAACATTGCACTAATGACCACCTGTGATTGTTGCATCTTCATTGCTTCTCCCACAGTTGCATTGAATATTTTAACCGCACCATAAGCACTTGCAGCGGCTGCACCAATTGCGCCAAATCCTAAAGCTACTGGATTAAGTTTGGATAATAAACCGCCAAATCCTTTTGCAAGTCCTCCCACACCAGATACTAATCCGCTTGTTGTTCGACCAAATCTACTAAACAACGAATTATTTTGGTTCATTCGTCTGGATAGTCGTGTGGTTGCACGTTCAGTTTCATTCATCTGTCTGGTTGCTCGTCTCATCGGACCAGTCAAATTGTCTCGTAAAGTCATGCGAGCGACTAAATTAATTGCCATCTGCTTTAGCCTCCAATTCTAATTCTAGTGCCTGACATCCAAGGATGAACTTTTTCGCTCCCTCTGGTTTGTTATAAATCACATCAGGCTCCATATCGTGTCTGCGGTAGGCTTCGAATAGTAAATAGGCTTCGCCACCCGCTTTTATTAGTTTTTTACTTCTTCTATTTCCACTTCGCCATCCACAAATCCACTACATTCACCGATAGCTGTTTCTAGCAAGTCTTGTTCACCTGGAAGGAATAATTTAGCAACTGCTTGCCAAGGTTCATCCACACCAGTACTTTTTAGAACTTCAGGATCATTTAAATTAGGTTCAACTAAACATTTTGCAATGCTCATATGCGTAGCTTGTTGATTGTCATATTTCTTAGTTCGTTTATTACCTTTTCCCTCATAGTAGGTTGCTCGTTCATGTATTTCCTCAAATTCTTCATTGGTAATACCTTTAACAGTCAATACACTATCGAGGCGTTTAATAAAAACCTGTTTAGTTACATTCAAATCTGTGGATAATAATTTCTTTAATAAGTCCATTTATTTCCCTCCTAAAGGAAAAGAGCCAGCATTTCACTGACTCTCATAAAGTATTAATCTAAGTATTCTCGTCCACTGAATGTAAAAGGTGTTTCTTCAGTAACAATTGTGCCTACTTCATATTGCATTATATTTACTACATCGAATTGTACACCTTTTAACCTTACTCTTTGTTTTGTTTCCGGACTGTCTGGGTCATCTAACTTCATAATTAATTCAGTAACAAACATTGGTGACTTATCATCCAAAAATTGTCCGATTCGCTTGTTGAGCGTAGGAGTCATTTTATATCCAGTCATAGAACCTGTCCCTTTAACAGACATCGCCTTATCACCAATCCACCGAGTTCCTGCACGGGGCACTTCCTCTTTATTAATCGCAACACTTGCCTGAGCTTGTGTAATATTGGTCATCCACTCACCCTCGTGATACATATATCCATAAGATCCAGACATTACTTTTTCAGCTTGCATTACCATTTATATTTCACCATCCTTTTATAATCAGACTGTAATTGATAAGAAAATTCGTTCCATAGAATCTAACTCTCTATAACTAATAGATAAGAATACTTGGTCTCCTACAGATGGACGTATTGGGTCAAGAGTTACAACGATATCTGTTAGTACTCCATTCTGTTCAAGCGTCTCCAAGTACACCTTAATTGCAGATATAAGAGCATATTGACCGTCTTCATCGTTATTAATACGACCGATGTAATTGTCACGAGCAGTCTTTTCAATATCTGTGGCAATAGCAATACGCGCTCTAGCTGACCGGATTTTCATTTTAGATGTAGTGATAGCTGATTCAATCTTTACTTTTTCACCATCGTGAATCAGTACAAGTGAACCTTTCTTCAATGCATTTACCACTTCACTGTTTCTATATCGACGATTTACATCATCTAAAGAAACTGGCAGGTATGTGATAGAACGATTGATAGGCGTACCTGCAATAAGACCAGCAATGTAAGGAGCATATTCAGCAGATGAATATTCTTTTGAACCTACGCTACCTCCCACAGTTAAGTTGACAATAAAGTCATGACTTAAAGCTGTTGTTCGTGCATCACCCAAACTAGGATCAATATCTTCTGACGCACTGCCGCCAGTTACATACATGAACAATTTCTTTTCTTTAATATTTTGTTCAATCCATGTTTTGATATTTGCATCTTCATCCGCTGGTGGTTCGATATCCCACACGAATAAATTGAAGTCATATGCTTCAAACTTTTCTCGCATGGTGATATAGGTTGCAGCATTAGGTGTGGAAGGTACTGTGTATACCAAAACTTGTTTAGCTCCACCTTGAAGGATTAATTTAACTGGTCCAATATTGTCTAAACCAAACAATTCAAGTGCTTGCGCTTCATCTTCTACTGTGTAGAATTTATCTTCCACAGCTTTTCCACTAAATGTGTGGAGGGGCATAGCTACAATGCCACGTTCACCGCCAGTGATTTGTGCAATAGCAGCGTTTTTAAAATTTATATAGAGTCCAGGTCTGACAGGCAGAGCGGTTGGATCCCATTGTTCAATTGGCATTCTGTGTTCCTCCTTTGTTTCTAATTAATAGTTGTTTCTATCCCGTTCATCACATGGGTTATTTCTTGCATTTTAGGCGCCTGAGCGAATGTTCTTGCTGAGTGGTAACTTGCTTCAATCAAACAATAAAAGGCATGCTTACCGCTTGCTGTGCTGAATATACGAGACATTGAATGATTGTGTAGTTTGATAAACCTTCCTTGACATGGAAGTGATGCTGTTTCTTCCAATAAGGCGTCCACTTTTGAGTGATATTCCATTGCGGTAGTTCTCTTTTCAAAATGAAAAAGAAGCTGATACGTTCTCAACTTCTCGGTTATCGCTCTATTCACTTCTTCTGTGGAGGAATCAATGAGTTCAAATACTACATCAAAAAAGTTTGGTTCAGGAGGATTGTAAGAAAGGACTTTTAATGTTGGATATTTTGTTTCAAACAAATTTTCTAACGCTCGATATTCATTATCCAATGTAATCTTATTCATCCATTCCACCCCATTCTTCGTAGTTTTGAAAGCACTCTTTCAACCAAATACCTTTGCCATCTACGTTCGTCCACAGATTTCTCTAAGAACTTCTTTTCCGTTCCTGGCGTTTGCATTTCATTTCCACCTGCATCTAATTCATGAATGTAATAACCGTAGTTGAAACGACCAGCTCCACCTGTCCGGTTAATCGCATTACCAGTAACCATAATAGAACTGTCTAATCCAGCATCACGAACTTGGCCTTTAATTTGTTTTCTTAGGTTGCTACTTTTCAACGGTGCAATATTTCTAGCCTCTAACACCCAATCATCTGTTATTGCATCCATAGCCTCTTCTGCGCCTTTACCAGCTATTTCTGGTGCGCTTTCTATGGCTCTCCGCAATTCAGAAATATCTAAGTGAAATTCTCTAGCCATTACACATACACCACCGTCAATATGGCTTTACCACCGAAATTACGTTTAGGCTCAATCTTCAAAGGTGAAAAGGTTCGAGTTCTTCCGCTTTCATCGGTGTAGTTAATCGTGTCGGTGTAGAGTATATCTGCATATCCATTCAAGAATATTTGACCATTAGCAACAACTTCTGCACTCATTGTTTGATTGGCGCCTGTACCACTTGAATACTTTTTAATAAGCTCTGACTTTTCAACGAAGCGACATTTCAGCGTGAATGGAGTTGGGTTAACTGGTTCACCGTAATCGTCCACAGAAGGTGCTCTCTTCACTTCAATCGTTTGTTTTAATGGAATAATAGCCATGCTAAATCACCGTCCACATAGCTGTTTTAAGGGTTGTATTAATACCATCCAATCCGTTTTCCAAACTGATGATGTCTAATGCTGACTGTGGAATTAAATCGGCAAAATCACTAATGGTACGATTAAATTTAAACGATCCAACATCTGTGATAGAGAACGATTCCACTCCTTGCATTTGCATACGATTTGTATCGTTGGTAGCACTTGCAAGTACTGCTGCAAACTCATAAACTGCATTGTTTGGAATCAATAAATCTTTGAATTTATAAACCAATATGCGACTGGCCGTATTTAAAATACGTTGTTTCTTACTTTCATCAGCCTCTACCCAATCATCTATATCAATGACGTGTAGGTTTATATAATCATCCGCTTCCATAATTGTTACTGGCATGATCATTCCTCCTTTTCTTTAGGAGTCACTCTTTGGAATCGTCTTTTTTCGTCTGTGCCTTTTTGGTTGATGATTTCTTTGAATCATCTTTTGTTTCCGTGGGAGTTACATCTTTAGTGGTTGTTTTATTTTTACGTTTGTCTTTATGTCGATTTAATAACATGCAAAGACCTCCTTTGAAATTAAAAATGAGAAGGCGTTATGCCTTCCCTGATTATGCAGTGATTGTGATTTTAACTGCTTTAGATTCATCTTCTAGTACTACACCATAATGCTCATCTGCTGATATAACAGTTGTTTTTGCAAGGATATCACGATCAGTTTCAACTTCTACTTCACGTTTCAAGTAGATTGCTAGGGCTCCAGCTTTCACTAAATAAGCAGTACCTTTAGCTAATTTACGAGAGCGAATTACTTGAGCTCCCAATACTTCACCGAATGTTCCTGATACAAGGATTTGGTCACCTAATGCAGAACCACGAGTCCAGTTAGTAGCTGCACTATTACGAAGAACAGCTGCATCGGCTGGATTTGCGATTAATACCATTGGTGCATCATCTTCATCATTAAAGATTGATTGTGCTGCCTCCACTGTTGCTACATCTAACTTACCTGACGCTGCAGTAGTGTGGACAAGAGTAGTTGTAGCAAGAGCTTTAAGTGCATCATTATCAACTTTATTGGAAATAGACATTACTAACTGTTTACCAGCTTCTCCAATAGGGTCTCCAAATCCAGATAATCTTGCTTCATCAGTGATTTCCACTGCTTTACCTGCTTTTTTAATCGTCGCTTGTTGACTAGAAGTTGTAAGTACAGTTGTACCCATTGCTACACCCTCTGCAACATCTTCTGCATCCCCAATGTATTCAAAACGTGGCACGGTAACTGTATTACCTGCTTGTCCTACTAGTGTGTCGTCCACACGGGCAAGTGGTGCAAACCGAATTGCATTTGGTAATGTTGCTGAAATAATATCTTTTAATACTTGTGGATTTACTAAGTTTGCTAATTTTGTTTGTGGCATTTAAGTCACTCTCCTATTTTGTAGTGAGTTGTTTATACAACCCTGGGTTTTTTTCATACAATTGAGCACGTTCTGTGTAATTCATTGCACTAAATTGTTCCTTCGTAATCGTGCGATCTTGGCCACCTGGATTAGATGAACCTCCAATTTCTTTGTTAACATCTACAAACAAGAATGGTTTTGATTCTTTTAATGAATCAATTTGATTTTGCAAACCGTCTTTGACAGTTCCATCCTCATTTAACTCAACCTTCGCTTTGTCTAGTAGATTTGTAACAATGTCCACATCTTGAACATTTCCGTTAAGCGCTAGTTTAATAGCAGTAGATAGCTTTAAATCTTTCATTTCAGTTTCATACTTTTCGGTTGCAGCTTTGTTTGCATTTTGAAGTTTTGTAATTTCAACTTGTAATGCATCATTTCCAGCAGCTTTAGTTTGCAAATCAGCTAATTGAGTATCACGTTCAGCAACTTGATCTTTATATTCCTTCGCTTCTTTGATTTTTTCATCAAGACGCGCTTTTGGAACCATTGTGCCAAAACTTGAAACCACTTTATCTGCTTGCTCTTCTGTTAAACCTAATTCGATTAATTGTTCTTTATTCATATATCCTCCTACGTTTTTTACGTGTGCGACACGATAGAGTTAGTCATATCTGTTCTTTTACGTCTACAGTAATGACTGAAAAGACGAGGTTGTTAAATTTGTGGATTACGTCCTCCCACACTGATAGCCCTTTTACCTAATTCCGCTTGTTGGTTCGCTATTTTCTTCCGAACTTCTGACAAAACATCTAAGTCAATAATCGGAGAAATAACATGCTTACAATTCGGATGAAATATTTGCAAGGTTGTTCTCAGTTCATCCACAGTGGGATAATCACCTGGAGCATTCGGATCTAACTTAACGATTCTTCCTTCATGGAATCGACAAGCATCTGCCGCACCATGTGTGGAAATAATTCCATACTGTGCACCACGTTCTAATGCTTCATTGGTAGTTGCATCAATGTGGGCAGACAACATTTTTGTACGTGCTACTGTTTCCGCATAAGTCGATGGCTTCCACACTCTCCCTGCTGAATCAATCAAGCCAGTATCGAGTGCTTCACCAATATCGTTTTTCCATTGCTTCAACAAGTCGTATTTCATCGTTTGCGTACCGTTTACGCCCTGTGTAACGTTCTCCCTCATTACTCTAGCCGTTCCCTTTTGAATAGCGTTCCTGACCTTCCTAGACACGTTATTCGAGACGTTCAATAAGTCTGTTTGAGTATCTGCTACCACTGCTCTAACCAGCAAATCATTAAGTGTGGAAAATTGAACAACCTTCCTTGCTTCTTCCATACTTTCGACCAAAAATAAAGAGAACAACGTAGCCGCTGCTCCCTCTGTTACCGCTGCAGTCATCGCTGTGGAGGACCAATTGGTAATGCCTGTATTTAATTGATTTATGATAGCTTCAATATTTTTTTGAGTCGCAATTATTTCCGCACGTTGGAAGTCGGTTAGGAAAAGGCTGTTCAGTTCGATTTCTAGTGAACGTAAAGCCTTCTCATATTCTTGTACTAACCTTGAAATGTCGTCTTCAAAGTTTGGTGTTGGTATTTCTCGGATTGTCATGTGAACACCTCATTTGTGACCTTAATTCGCTGTATTAATTTAAACGCTTTGAACACCGTTTACAGTGGATTTTCTGACAAACATATTCATAACCGAACATGTCTTTTTCTTTTTCTTTTATTGGGATATGTCCTATGATAAAGCATAAAATCTTTTTCATTTCCCTCTATCCTTTACTGTAAAAATTAAATTTTACTATTTTACGAATAGCTCCGAGACGAATAGACCACCGTACCTTTCTTGAATGTGACTTCTTGAAATTGCATGGTATTCACCAACTTTCTGACATAATAAAAAGCCATCCTATTGAGTGACTTCATGTTTTCCGAGTATTTCTATTGTAAAATCTAAACTAGCGATTTTCTGTTTAACCTGTTCCCTACGTTCTTCATTGTTAGCGCCATGATTTTCTTTGTAATAATTTAAGTCAGATAAATCATCTTTTAACTTTAACTTTTGTATTTTAAGTACTTGTAATGCGTATTCAGTATTCATACTCATCACCCCTCCAAATTAAAAACCTCAGGACTAACAGGTTGCATACGTTTATCATCTTCACTAATCCGCTTCATGATTTCCTCAGCTTGCATATCATCCAACTCATCCATACGCTTAATGGCTGTTTTTTGGTCAAGAGATGGCTTATCGCCTGTACGAAGAGCATAAATTTCAGCTTCTTCCTTCTCGTTCTTCGGAATACCATCTTTCCAGTGGATTTTTGGATAAACGTCCTCGCCTTTGTACGTGCCATGTGTTTTCTCTAACTGAAAACAAGCCCAAATTGCATCACGAATAGCCTTGTCATATCCATTACGAATACGCTTCACTTTTGAAAGGATAGGCATGAACCTAGCTTTAATAGCTGCACCGTCTGAATGGCTTGTACCAGTTCCACCAGTATTCCCACCAGTGCTCATTGTTGTACCGAACAACCACTGTGGGGTTTCGGACATTTGGAAGATGTAGGCGATAAGGTAGTCAATTTCTTTGAATACAGCCTCTAATTTACCATCCCATGTGATTGCACCTGGAGTAGCATCTTCTTTCCGTAATGGAATGTATTTGCCTCCCACAGATACAGATGGAGTTTGAGTGCCTTGAACGCTTTCTAACTCTGGACCGTATAAAATAGGGTCGCTGTGTTTCAATAAAATATAATCCAACTGTGTCAATCTATCCTCTAAAGCCTGAATAGCATGTTCAACCGTTTCGACAAATCCTTTACCTTGCCAATGGTCATCCACAGAAGAATAAGGAACATGAAATACTAATGGATATTTAGCGCCAGTTTTAATAATGTCCTTTTCACGTCCGGTAGGGACCTTCTCCACAATCTTATATGTTGTGATTGGAAAATCATACGTCGTATCAATACCAGTTTCAGGTATCTCTTGCATGCGATAACGCTCATAAATAATATAGCCCGGTACGTGCTTAGCAACTTCTAAATAAGGAACTTCTCTTTTCTTCTCTTTCACCCACACGATGGATGTAACGTTATACGCCTTGATTTTCTTTATATTGCCTTCTGACGTTTCAGGAAATACTGTATCAGCTGCCGCATGTTCAATAATTGCTTCAGATTTACTTGTATCAGGAATACCATGTTCTTTCAACGCAGACATATCATGTCGTTTACCATAACGGACGATGAAAAATCCATCCCCTCTATACCCTCCACTTGTTGCGCTTTCATAGATGAGGGTGTTGACGTCGTTTTCTTCCACAATTTGATTGAGTAGTTTTTGTTCTACTGAATCGTCAGGCTTGCCACTGTCGAATGTAGGGCGGTCGCCAATCAACAAGTCTGCTGGCTTTAAACACAAAATGTAGGCTAGGTTAATCGCAATATACAATTGTTCCAACTGATCATGTTGTGGTGAGTCCTTCAACAATCTAGCCATGCGGTCGTAATTTTCTTTATGAGTACCATTAAAGTATGGTTTCAATCGATAATACTTTGCTAAACGTTCGAGATGATCTTCAGGGGGAAATGTCGCACCTGGATAAAATAAGCTCAATTATTTCCCCTCCGTTTCTTTTAAAGCTTTCATTTTTTGTAGAGATTCTAATGATTTTGCTAAATCTTCATTAGATTCTCCTCCAACTTGAGTAAATTCATTATTAATCGTAACTTTATCGTTATATAGACCTTCAATTTTAAAATACATATCCATTGCTTTCATACTCGGTTGCGTAGCGGTGATGGATTTTATTAATTGATTATATATTAGCGGTCTGAACTTGGATAAATACTCATTCGAAATTGCACTAACATATTTAGCAAAATCGCTTTGTTCTCTCCATTCCCAAAACGTTTTTCGGCTTATACCAATTTCTTCTGCAATGGCATCAAGCGTTTTTGGACCTTCGTAATCGGGGGAAGCTAACTCTTTTGCAACCAATAAGTTTGCAGCTTTAACTTTTCTAGGGCCTAATTCTGCTTCTAAAAATTCCTTTTCTGTAGGACTCATATCCTTTCACCGCCTTCCGATGTGGGTTTGTTTTAATATTGTTGTTGTAACTCTTTTATCATTTCAAAAATTTGTTTTTCAGCTTTTTTAAAACTTCCGCGCCAAATGTATACCCTTTCTCTTCCCCATCCACTTTGAATCTCTATCAAAATAGCTTTACGTTTGTTTTTAATGCCATCTTGAATGAGGCTTAAAATCTCATAAGTATATTCAAGCCCAATTACTGCATGCCATTGATATGAATTTGAAAATGGTCGTTTAGTGTAAAATTTAAACCCATCTATTTTTTCTACGCTGTCATACCAACAAGTGTCTTTGATTAATTTTACGTCAGATGTAATTAATCTTTTTAATCGTTTGTACATAAGTCCACTCCTTACGCATACATAAACTCAGGCTTCTCAATAACTCTTGGCTTTCTTCGATACACATTATCAACTGCTCCTTGCAAAGCATCTATGCTATCTACATAATCACCAAATGGATATTCTGATAGTTGGTCGATCAATATTTTATGATTATCATTTAATATCAACGTTTTGTTTTCGAACAACGGCTCTAATGACTGCATCCGTTCTTCTTTACTTGATTTATGGCTCTTTACATCATTAATCCGTGTGGTAGACAATCCAGCCTTTCGAACCGCATCCATTAGTTGTCGGTAATATTCATGCTGAGCATTTATCGTTTCCACACTGAATATGTGATGTCTAAACTGTCCTATTTTCTTCACAATAAGATCAATGTAGATGTGTGCTGGCTCTTTACTTGCATATTCATCCAACACAAACATATGACCTGTAGGTTCGTATTTTCCCACCGTGATGACAGAGTTAAAACAAGACCTTGCATTTTTGCCTTGTGCTATATCCCAGAAACCGCTAATCGTCAGTTCGTCCACAGGTATTAGTAAATCCTCATATTGCACATAGGTTCTGTCGTTTTCAATACGATAATGATATTTACCATATTTATCAGGGAAGAAATATTGTTCATCTTCAGAGAATGCTAGGTTACGATACTCGGAGTTATACGCTCGTGTACCCATATTCACTTTCTCATGCATTAACGCACGATAAGACCAACGCCAAGGCCAAGCAACTTCAACACCATCTTCTAGCTCCTGTTTATGCTCTTCATAAAACACATCCACTTCATCCATATCATCCGAGTTCGCATATACCTCGCAATATTTCTCCCACACTTCTGGATGAGTAGGCTCCGATACGACCGCTCCATGAAAACTAGCTTTAAAGTCTTTACGTTTGAGTACATGATTCAGTAACCCTGTGGCTGATACCATGGTTCCGACCAATACAATTGCTGTTCCTCTTGCTCCCAATGGAACAACCTCAGTATTGAACCAGTGCAGCATCTTTTCTCGCGCTTCTTTGGTGTTTTCATTATGTTGTGAACTGGCATCATCGATAATGACCAAGTCAGGACGTAAGGCACCATGACGAGATCCACGAAGTCGTTTACCAGATGACGAAGCTTCCATGATGGAATTTTCACTCGTAATAAATACTTCTTCGTTATCCTTTTCGTTCATCGATTGTTTTTCATGTAACAACGCACCAAAATCTTCTCTCAACAATTCATTAAATTTAAGCTGCTTATTCACCCAACCAATTAGCTTTTTCGATAAGGTATCTGTTTCCGTAACAACTAACGTATATTTCCTTTTCCTAAATACCACTTGATGCAGTGGAAAGGCATTGGAAAACGTACCCGATTTATTATGACCACGTGCAGCTGCTATTCCTAATCGTGCATCCTTCTTCGTATCATTCACATAATCACATAAATCAAAGAATTCACGATGGATAGGCGCTAACTTTTCAAACGGATCATGTAACGTTCCATCTGGTGCATGACGTATAATATTATCATCATTGTTTGGATTCGATTCATCAGAGAGATACGCATACGTGAAATACGCAACGTCTATTTCTGCTCGGTGTATTCGACTTAAACGCTCTAGCTCTTTTACATCTGCTTGTAGTATTTTAATTTGATTTTTATTTGCTTGACCGACTTCAATCAATCCTGCAATTGTCTCGGCTCGTTCAGTCAATAAATCTATTCGTTCTTGACGTTCTTGCCTGTTCAACCACTTACCAACTACGTATGCCATGTATGAGTACCTCCTTTGTGGGTTATTTGTTTGCCATCCACAGTTGATGATGACCATATAAATAACGCAGAACCATTTAAGGTAACTGCGGTGTTATATGTTAATCTCTATTTACAATTATCCTCGCTGGTCCTTCTATATCGGTACAAATACCTTGCACTCCGTTTTCAATACACAACCTAGCTTTCCCATGGTGAGGGGAGACTGTGAACTCCTCAATACCTTCACGTTTAGCTAATTCCTCGGTTAATGCTTTTGTTGAGAATATGTCCAATGAGAATGTAGTTAGTCGTGTGCCTGTGGAATCATCTACAACAACTCCAGCGCCAATAATATTTACATGTTCTTTGACTCGGTAACTTGAAGGAACAATTACTTCACTTTTATGGATAGTTGCTGAATAACCATTTTTACAGATTGCATTTTCTTGAGTTACTGAAGCAATTAGTTCTCCATCATTTTTAGTGACTGTAACTTCAAACTCTTTCAAAGCCTTAGTAGCCTCTTTCGCTTCACGTTGAACAGCCTTTAACCCTTTTATTGCATTTGATACATCCACATCTAGTTCGATTGATAATCCGCGAGAATTGTTGTCCGCCATTTTTCATCATCCTTTTCGTTTATATTTTTATACACTCAAAACTGCAACGATTCATCGCCCGCGTTGGAATCACCATTCAGATTACTTTATTGACGGTTCGTGTGCAGTTTTCAATGTATAACACCCTGAGTTAGAAAATTTATTGCGCAATTTTAGAACAGCAGTTGCAGGCTCTGACGACTAGGGGGCTTGGGGGTCGACGTTTTCAGTAACTAACCACCGCATATACTACGCCTATTCATGCATAAACATCCATCAACATACCAAATGCTGTGTATATTCCATACATTCTAGCTTAGTAAAAACTACATTATGTAAACTAACTATTATTTTAACCCTTGATATGACTGGCTTTTCAACTTGCTATGAATACGAGTTATGCAAAATTTTATACATCGTTGATTTAACGGCGTTTATCATGCTGGTACTGGTAGAAATGATGAATAAATAATGTATATTGCATGAATTTATTTATGCATGAATTATGTAAGAACGTTCAACAAGACCCCCTGAGTTTGGCAAGCCTGTCTCCGCCAGAAGTGTGCAGTAGCTGTAACTACCCCTTCGAGTTAATAATCTGTTACTTTGTGCGAAAGAATAATCCATATTTCATCCTTGATATTATTAGATTTCTATATTTCCTTGTAATGTAACATCTACATAATAAAAAGCACCCAGACAATTAAGTCCAAGTGCTTCTTTATAAGGGAGGTAGGTTTATGAGTAGTAGTCTTCAACCTAGTACTGCATATTACTACTTTATCAGGTTTGTTTGTGAACTTCGCTATACCTAACAAGTTCAGTTTTGTATTGCGTAATAAATTACATAAAACCATCCAAATATTCCATGTAGTATTGCCCACAGGATTGACTCGTTGACACTCCATGAAATGACTATCGCTAACACAACACCAAATCCAATACCGCTAGATGTTACAGTATTTTCTTTACTCATCTACACCCACCCAATCCGTTTAGCAGTTTCATCAATTAGCATATTCCTTTTACGCAGCACCTTATGTCTTGACATAAACAACTTATCCGCTATCTCTTCCCACTCATAACAATTACCTTCTTTGTCCCAGTACCGCATTTCCACAATGGTCTTCGTATCACTGTCAAGAACATGGTACATCTTGTCGATGGCCTCAATGATTTGTTTTAAATTTTGATACAACTTGTCCTCCACAAGGATTAATGCTTTTCGTTCCGTAGTTTTAGAAATACCACCAGCTGATATGCCAGTATTCACCTCTTCCTCTTTGTGTGGATTTAACAATTCCCATTCACGATATTTTAGCTGCTTTTTGTTTAGCTCATGATTCATCCAATATTCTTCTATTTTGCTAATGTCGATTTTGGTTAATGTGGTCATGTTGTTGTTCCCCCTTTTATATAAACGTTAGTATCACATCTCTGATTAGACAAAATATTCCGTACAACGAAGCCACTAATATTCCCATAAGAGCATATCCGTTCATCGTTACATCCACCTCTGCATTTAGCATCCTTCTAATCCGATTCATCCACACTCACCTCTCACAACATTCCTTTCTTCAAATACTCCTTCGCCATGTAATAAAAATGGTGATAGATATAATTCCCGCTCAACAACTTGTCCATGAATACCATGCTGAATCCATATCGGACTTCAAATGTTTTCAGACTGCCAAGTAATGCCTGTGGACTGTACTGGCTACGATATTCACCCTTTAGGATTTTCTCATACCCGTCTTTGTCTTCCACAATCAACACGAATGGATTTAAACTCGCTCGTATTAGCTCATTTTCGAACGCTGAGCGCTTATCTTTGCCAAGGTTACCTGTTATCTCATCGATACTGTTCTTGCGCTCTATACAGCCATTTAAGTACAAATCACGATGTATGCCTAATTCTTCATTGCGAGGTATGAAAGCGGAATAGTCACCAGTCTTTAATGCTTTTAATTTGATTGGTACTTCTTTCTTGCGCAAGTAATCTAAAATGTGCTGGTTTTTATTCTCCCGCGTGTCTACCACAATGGTAAGTGTTTTCAATATGGTATTGATTTCTGTATCTGTGTAATGGTAATGGATCATCTCGCACCTCTATTTCTAAAAGCAATTGCACTGTCATATATCTGTATACTCAATTCCTTTGCTCGGTCGGTTTCATAACAAAAATACATCTCGTTTATATCCTTCCAACCGTTTTGAGCTAGTTCAGCAGTCAAATCATAAAGCAAATCACACACCTCAGGAACGTCGTTCATCCACAGGTCTATGTGATGGTTATGTTCTTTCCCGCACCAATGCAAAATGGCTTTATAAATCGTCTGGTCGGTCGCATAATGTTTTTTCGTATATGTGCCTTCCAAAAAGTCTAGCAATCTAGGTTTGTATTCTTGGATAATCTCCACAAACTCAACCGGTACATTTTCATGATTGGTCAAAATCAGTCCATCTTTGGTCAGTTTTATCTCCGACTTGTACGTCGAAATTTCATCAATAATTTTCGCAGGATGCATTTTATTCAAAACCTCCCAAAAGTTACTGAGTTACCAATTGTTACTCGTTTTTCCTATAACAGAATATATAGTAATATATATATTATTTTATTATTTATTGTTATAAGGAAAATAAGTAACTATAAGTAACTCTTAAAAATTCAATATAAAACAAAGTCAACTGGCTCTAAGGCTCAAAGCACTTTGAAAGGGACATTTAAAACGTTGTCTTTAGTAACTTTCCTTAATTTTTCCTCTGATTCAGTAACTGTATTTGGTAAATATTTGTAATCTTCATGAGCCAATCCAATGCCATGAACGTAAATTTTGTTACCGGAGCCACGTTCTTTTTTCAAATTCCTAGTTTCTAGTAACCGATAAAATGTTCTATTTTTGAGTGCAAATTCACCATTTTCATAGCACCATTTTTCATATGCGGAGAACAAAACTTTCGCTTCAATCTTCGCTAACGGATTGAGAAAACATTTTTCGAATACAAACGGTTCGATGATGTCCATGTCTTCTTTGTATTTGTCAGTTGCAAGAGAAATTGATGTGGGATTATTCAGCCCCGACTTCTGCCACTTCAAACACCCCTCAATCATCCAGTTAAGTATGCCTGCAGCTTCGAGTGATAATTTCTCGGGTAGTTTTTTATCAATGGACTCTTTCGGTATGGTTACACTAAATGGTATAAGCTTGATCCGTCTCCAGATACCTTCATCAATACCTTTAACAATCGGTTTGTGGTTGGTCGTGAAGAACACTTTAAATTCTGGTGTGAACTCAAAAAACTCTTGTCTCAGGAAACGTGCAGAAATGCGTTCTCCGCCTGTTATTTGCTTTACTAGGGATTCGGATAGCTGTTGTCCTTCTTCACTCTCTATAGCACTTACAAAGCGCGCTCCTACCAATCTAGCGATATCATTGTTGATAGAACTGTCATTATTCTTTTTAATGAAAGTTTCCGAGTTAGTTTGACGGCCATAATCACCCATTAGGTTTTGAATAGTGTTGATGAATGTGGACTTACCGTTACGACCACTACCGAAAAGGAAGAACATCAATTGTTCAGAAATATCTCCTGTTAAAGAATGGCCAATCACACGCTGTAAGAAGTCGATTACTTCATAATCCGTCTGTCCATCAGGTGTTTTGAATATGCTTTCCAAGAAGTTCTCCCACACTGGACTTTTAGCGTTTTTGTCGTATTCCACGTTAGAAATTTTCGTAATCATGTAGTTGCGATCATGCTGCAACAACTCACCTGTTTTTAAATCGATAATGCCGTTTGATACATTGAATAAGAATTTATGTTTGTCGAACTCTTCACGTTCAGCTGGCACCAATGGAATCATATCTTTAATGCTATTCATACGAATGGCGCGTTTTTCACATTGTTTCGCCCATTTTTGTTCATGTTCATTGTCACTTTTGAACAGTTTACGTAACACTTTGGCTGTAATTTTTTCGATTTCACGCTTACGATCTTCTTTCCATCGCTTGCCATCCCACACATACCATCCTGCATCTCCCACATGGCGGATAACATTTCCGTAATCGTTCGCAATCCGTTCAGCATTTCCTAATTCGGTACACATGAATTTGCGACTTTTATCTTTGAATACATCATCTGTGGAAGGTGATATGGAAATGGAATATCCATCATCGAGTCCATCTAAAATTGTGGAAGATGTGCCGGCAATCGCCATGTTTATCGTGCGTTCTCCGTATGTTTCCCCACTCGAATGATGTACCTTGTCCCATTTATCACGCATAAGAGACGTCTCCCGGAACATGGAATCCATACGAGTAACACTTTTACCAGTCCAGAATGCAAGATGGTTCGCTAGTGCTAAATCAGAAGCAGACCAATCATTTTCCACTAACTTGCCATCAAATAGAGCTCTGATTTCATCCCCATTTTGGCTCCTGAACATCTTCTCCCACAGTTCAGAATTAGAAAATTTAATACCATCGTTTTGGTATTCGTTTAGATCAACAAGTGTACGAGCTTCACTGTCATCAAAATACTTTTCTAATAGGCTGGCAATTTCATCAGTACGCTCATAAATCTCATTGGCATTTTCACGATTTCCTGTGAAGGTAAAATAGCGGCCGTGTGAATATACTTCTAATCCAAGTTTGTCATTTTTCCGTCCAGTACCTAGAAATCCCTGTGGAAGACTGCCCTTCACAATCACATGAAGTCCCGTTTTACTTGGCGAAAATTCCGTATAACTGTCCAGTAAATCGATGATTTCATTACCGAAATGATTTACAATTCCTACGTCATCTTGTTGAACAACACATCCATCGATGTCTATTCCGATATAGTTATCTCGTTTAGAAAAGACAAATCCAATGCCATCGTAATTGTGTTCTAAATAAAACTTAACCGCTGTTGCAAACGTGGACCAGGTCCTTGGATTGTTCGTCTGCGCTTCATCACCACTTACTTGATAAGGCACTTTCGTAAGCTTTTCTTTACCGCCTTTACCTTCTTTTTTCTCGAATTTCCACACGATCCATTGAGGGAGATTTCTTAACTCAGGTGGTATGTCGTTAAAGTTGTAGTTATTTTTTTGCATGTCTGCCCTCCTTAATTTGTTGCTTCGCATTTTCTACGTACTATGAATTACTCTTCTTCAAAACTATACCTAGAAATTATTACTTCATCACCAATGTCATTTTCAACAATCAATAGGTTGCTACCTATCGTTACTGTATATGCTTCATACACATTCCCTTCTGTAATGTGAAGTGTCTTATTATCCTTCAAAGCCTTCATTTTCACTTTTATTTCCTCCTTGTTTAGTTCGCTTTATGTTCTCTAGTACGTCCTACTCCATCAACCGGTCATACTCCCCATTCAATTCCTCATCACTCATGTGGAAGAAATACGCTTCCGCTTTACCAGTCATGAATACTAGTAGTTCGATAAGGGTTAAACGTTCAACTGGCTTCATATTAATAACCTGTATTTTGTCTTTCGTGATTGATTTCATTTTTCTCGTAATACGCTTCCTCTATTTGCTCCCATGTGAAGCCAAGCATTTCGCCAAGACCTATAAAAGTTTCTAATAACTCTAGAAATTTGGTTTCAAAAGGGTTTCTATATAATTCAGCAGCCATCTCGTTCAAGGCAATAAACTGAGTAATTATTGAATGGTAGGTTATTCCTTCAAAAATCCAGTCATCTGTATCCAGTTTTAATTCCAACCCAATCGACAAGATGAAATGTAAGCAGTCGACGTATTCTTCTAGGAGTGGATTCTCCCCTTCGAAAACTCCTGTACCCTCGCACGCATTACAAGTTATTTTATTTACTCGATTTTTGGCATTTTTAAAAGTGTTGTAATGACCACCATGACCTCTACAAATTTCACAAGTTATTTTTGTCCGTGGCTCCTGGTCATTGCTCCAAAACTTCCATGTACGTTGTTCATTAGCCAGCTCACCTAATTCCACTTGTAAAGCTAGTACCTTTTTAGCTAGACGTTCCTCACCCTCAACTCTCGGATGTTCTTTTTCAATACGTATATCAAGCACTTTTTGTGTTTCAAATAATTTATTTAGATTCAAATTAGCATCTCCTATTTTTAAAATATTTCCACAATTTATCCACAATGTTTATAACTACTTAGCTTTCTTCTTTAAATTCTGATTAGCCCGCATATGACTTGGATGCTGCACTACATATTGTTGCTTGTTAAATCGAATGAGTGTGGCAGTCCCTTTCTTTTCTTTGATGATTTCTACTGGAGCCAAATTAGATGTGATCATTTTCAAAAACTGTGATTCTTGAATGCTTGTAAAATCTTCAGTGATTGTCAATTTGGTCACTCCTTTAGGACGCTTTATTTACGAACTACGCAACAGTTCCTTCACCTAAACATTTGTCGCATTCTTGCCAATCTGAACCGTCATTGTTAGGGAAGAACCCTTCACCTTTGCATTCTCCACAAACGTTAGTCATTATCCATTTCCTCCTTTTCTTCTTCGCATTTTTTACGCAATGTACCTTAACTAATCTCTATAAAACACTCTTTTAAATCTTCCAATGTGATTTCCAACCAACCATATTCATCACTTTCTAAACGAACTTCACACATATATGAAATTTCACTCAAACACCAAGCCGAATCGACGGGTACAATGAAACTTTCATTTTCTATTGGAACTTCGTGTTCATCGTATTTGTCTACAACGAATCCCTTGATACATTTAAATTCCTTTTCCATCCCAACATCTCCCTTTATCATAATTTGGTTCAAGTACCTTACTTTTTTTACGAACTCTTTATGAAGCTCTGTCCAAAAGTTCCTTTGCTTTCTTAAATGCTCGTCTATCATGAGCGAAGTTCATTTTGCTATAAATACGAGGTTTTGGATTGTCTGGTTCACTGTCTTGACAACCCTCACGATTTAACTGTTGCTGATATCTTTCTTCTGGACACCATTTCAAACCGCCCCAGGAGACCCATTTTGAATGCGAAGTCTCTACACTAACCAGTTCAACAGGTGAATTGTTATTTTTACGCATCCAGATGTATTCGTCGTATTGCATTTCCCACGGTTTGTATGAATTTCCAAACATCATAACGCAATCTGAAAATGTTACACGCACTGTTTTATTAGCTGCCATTGTCATTCTCCTTTATTCGTCGTCCTCATCAAACAAAAAGGTTTTTTCTTCAATCTGAAGGTTTTCAATATCACTTAAATCGATAATCGTCATTTCAACACCTCTTATGATGAATCTGTCGTCTCGTTCATTGTTCGTACTTCTTAAATGGTTATTGTAAGACCACACCCTTGCACTTGGAAAAGCTGCTTTAATTACCTTTTCAAGCAATTTGCGGTTGTTGTCATTGTCAATTAGATCTAAACCATAGCCGCGTTTTTTAGGAGTAAATTCAAAACCTTGGTCCGTTAAATATTGAACTTTCGTTTTCAACTGTTCTTTATCTGATACAGGAGTTGTTGAATAATTTGATGTGAAAGAATCAAGCATAAAGCCAAGCTCTAATTTAACAGTTCCACCAGCTGTTATTTCTTTTTCTCGGATGTAGTTGAAGCCTTCTATATCCCACCATTTCTCAATTTTTTCGAATGCAACTTTAACAATAGCTGATATACTGCTAACGGATTGTTGGCTTTCCAATGCTTTTTCTAAGTCATTAATCTGTTTCTGATAGTACTGACCGATGGATTCAGTCATTTCTTTTTCACGTTCACTTTCTTCTCCAGTAAAGCCGATGGTTTCTTTGACAGTTTTCATATAGCTATCTACTAAGCTTGGTAGTGCTTCTTTCATATCCTCACGCAAGGAATCAGTTTTAACCCACTCAAGTAAAGTAGCCATAGCGCTGTAAGCTTGTTTAATTTCACGTTCTACCACTGCTTTTTGGTCTTCTGTAAATTTTATTTTTGTATTATCCATTTAATAAAATCCCTCTTTTCTAATGTCGCGCTATCTACGAACTGTTCATTACCAATTGATGCTTTCTGCCCCACCTTCAATTGTCTTAGAAGCACATTCGTCACATATTAGTTTATTAGTTGTCTTTTTGGCAAAAGCTAAGTTTGTATTGTCACTGTCTTGAAATCCCTTATCACATAACTCGCAATTAGGTATATCTTTTCTTACCGCACTAAACCGCTTATATGACATAAAATTGGTCTTAACCTTTTCAATTTCATAACGCTCAGTATAATTCTTTTCAACTGTGTAACCCATTTTACCTCTCCTTTTTGTGTCGCATTTTGATTCAAAAGTAACAGTTTAAAATAATTCACCTTTGTCTAGACTGTTACTAGAGCCGAAAAACAGTCCTAGGAAGCCTGTTGATTATGCCAATCTAGGCTCTGATATTTTTTAAACCTGTCAAACGCCCTGTCACTTATCTTCCCTATACATATGCTATAGAACAGCTGAGAAGTTTGTTAACCTTTCTGTGCTTCTTAGTTAACAAAAGGTCCTCTAGTCCTAGGGCCTTTTGTATTGATCTAAGCACACCTAATTAGAATTTGCATAATATATAAAACAACTGGGATGTTTGTTCGTTTCTAACCTCCGTTTTATTGTCCAGTTGGGTCTCGGGGCTTTCTTTAAAGAAGGCCCTTTTTATCTACAATCATTTAAGGAGAATACTCATGGATTTAATAATTAAAGAAATTTATCGTTTGATAGATGACTACCACCAGTGTCAAAACTATCAAATTAAAGAACTCATAATTGGCGATATTACATTCTTAACAGAAGCTTATCTTCTCTACATAGAGTAGTACGTTCTTTCTACGGACTGTGTATTAAACTTCTTCAATTTCAGATTCTGTAACGTAAGTCGATTCTTTTAAAATCTTGGCAATTGCGTTTTCTGCACCTTTGCGATATTTGTACACTTTCGCTAGGTTAATATCATCCGTATGTCTAGGAACTGCAACACTTTCTACTGAGTAAATATCTATTTTACCTGCGTAATATCCACCAATATCAGAACTACAATGCGGAAATATTTTTACTGCAAATCCCATTAAATCGACACCCTTTCTCGTTGCACCTTATGTTTCTAGTACGTCACACTCTTCCTCGTATAACTAAATGCCATTCCCTCCTGAATCCTCGCATACCGTCCATCATCCACACGCTCGGTAAATTCAGGAAACGACCAGTTGTATTTCGTACCAATGTCAAAGTAATCATAGTAGCGTTTTAGCTTTACTAAGCGTTCTTCTTGGGTTGGTGTCATTGGTTGTTCTCCAGTAAGTGTGGATGTTCGTAGATGTTGCCGACTATGATAGTTGCACTACTTATTTCATCCTCAAAATCGTAATAATCTATTCCGCTACCCTCTGTTCCCACTGGATTGAAAAGGAACATTCCATAATCGTCCCAAATAACTTCATAACGTTTTTCATTAATGAAATCTTTTATAATATCCCCTTCACAAATCTCCGCGCCATTTTTGTCTTTCAATCCTGTGTTTTGTCCAACACTTTCTGGATAAACTTCAAACCATCCACTCTCAGTAAAAATGAAGGTCTCACCCGCCTTGCCAACTTCCTTAGCAAATTCATTCGTAAAAATAGTTGTATGAACTCCTGTACCTTCAACCCATTGACTATCAGTACATAATTTTTCAGTGGAATAACCACGAATTTTAATCTCTCTCATTTCCCAACCTCCCAAACTTCATTTACTTTCCAGCCATCACGCTTCAACTGTTTAACCGTTTCTTTGTCATACGGCAAGGACGTCCACACAACATGTCCATCCTCTATGCGAGTGAGTGTAATGTAATTCTTAAACGGTGATACATACGGTCTCATAATCTTCGGTTTCCGTTGGCTAGGTAACGTTTCAACGTATATTCCGTTTTTGGTGATGTTCATTTGGATTCTCGCTCCAATTTTTCAATACGTTTCAATAAACCAAGAATGCATACCAATGAAAAGAAGGTACCTATTCCAATAAATAAGATACTCGCGTTTATCATAGCTGTACTCCCTCCTGCATCATTCCAAATCGTTTACGGAACATCAGATTTTGTTGCATCAACCCTTCATTCAACCCATCGACCATGAGTAGATCCTGTACTTGTTGGCGAAAACGATTGGAGTTTTCCACTTCACTCGAATAATCCGCATATGCTTTTTCCTTTTCTACACGTTCAGCAGCTAATAATTTCTCATATTTATGCTTTTGCTCAATCAATTCCAGCTGCATGTTTTTCTCGATTTCTCGGAATCTATCAAGTTGTTTCTGTAAGTCTAAATTTTGCTTTTTAAGGCTATCATTTACAATTGGTATATCGATGGTTGGTTTATCTTCTACAACGTCTACAATCGCTGATTTTAGCTCTTTATGAGTAAGATTAATATCCTTTTCACGTAATGACTTTACCTCCACTTGTTCAACTGATTTATTCATTTGCGATTTAATCTGATAGACAAGTCCAGGAGTTATATTTAACCTCTTCGCAACCTCTTTCACCTTGATACCTTCCTCTAACATTTGAAGTACTTTCGCATTACGTTGTTCAGTGGTCATTTCCACTTTTACACTTTTGGATTTTTGCGCTTTATTTTTCTTCATTAGCTTTAATACTTCTTCTGCATGTGCTTTAGTACTTGCTGTTGACATTGGACTTCCTCCCTTGATTAATAAGTGTGGAAGATACTGTTTTATCCAACATTACCTTCCATCTAATTTTTGTATAAAGAAAGGGAGCAATAAGCCCCCTGTATGTTTTTAGAATGGTAATTCATCATCACTAACTGTTATTGGTCCAGATGAAGGAGCAACTGCTTTTGATTCCTTGTAAGCTTTCACTTCAGGATAGATTTTTCCGTTCTCGCTTTTACGATGATCCACAGTGACAAGTAATGTTTTATTAAGTAGCTCATTTGCCCACTGAGTGTAAGACTCAAATTCTTTTCCATTAGGGAAAGCGACTGCTTTAGAAATGGACTGTATCTTCCACATTGCTGTATCAACAATTACAAAGTTGTCGTACAATATTTTTTGACCTTGGCTAGGTTGTTGAACGTCAGAACGAATTTCATAGTCAACGGAAATTACATTGTTACCACTCTTAGCTTTTTTTGCTTCAAAATTAATAACAGTTACCTCGTAATCACCTTTTTCAATTGGTTGGAACCCTTTGCCAGCTTCTTCATGATTGATTTTAAACATTCTCATTTCCTCCATTTACATTCGTATTTTTAGTTTCTTCCATTTGGTTTTCTTCATTAAGAATTAATTCGTTTTGCAAGCAACCTTTACGATCATCTAATTGATTTTTGGCATACACACTGTTGGAAGCAGTTAATACATATCCTCTTCCACCTTCGCTATTTACCATCAGTCGTCCAACTACATCACAAAGTCCAAGAACGTTGTTCAGTATTTTTTGATTAATCTGTGGATAGGCGCGGTTGAATTGTTGGCTATTAGCATCCGTGAATAAATCTGTTGTCTCCCAAGCGGTGAATATTACTCGCATTCCTAAACCCTTCATCCAACGAAGACTGTTAACGATTCGGAACTGCATGTACTGGTAATCACCTTGAGCTGGAACGCCTTTGTTTTTACCTTTGCTGCCTAAATCTGAAAGCAAACATCTTTCGAGTTCTGATACATTATCGACTACAATATTGTCGTATTTGCCTTTCAAATTCTTTTGTATATGAATCAGAAGCTTTTCCCAAAACTCCCATGTGTTCACGTTATCTACATAGATGATGTCAATGTTCTCGCAACCTTTTAGAACGTGGCTTGTCCGGTCAATATCCAGAACTAAAGTACGACCAGGAAGGTATTTAATAGTTGATGTCTTACCCATACCTGGTGGCGAATATAATAAGTACGTACCGCTTTTACCTTGTATATCAGTAGCACTTTGTGTTTCAAACGAAAATTCTTGTGTCATTTCATTTCCTCCTTATCTAATTCGTAATGACTCGCCTTGCTTCAACTGAACGCCTGGTATTTCATGACCTAGTTTTAATTCTTCCATGATGGCTTCTTTATTTAATACTGGTGAGGGATTTTTAAAATATTTCTTCGGTATTTCCGAATCATTCAACACTTCTACAGAAGGCTTACCTTTTCCAATAGAAAACTTGAATAATTGGCCTTCTACTTTTTGTTTTCCTGTATCTCGCATGTATTGGGTAACAGCTTCTCTCATTCGTTTTACACCATTTTGTTGTGTAGTTTGTAAAGCTTGTAGTCGTTTTATTTCTAACTGGATTACTGCAACATTTCCTTCTAATGCTTTGATTACTTTTGCATAACCTTCAAGTTCGTCCGTTGAAAGCTCTTGTACAGCTTCGAGTGTATCGCTTATATCTTGACCTTCTTCTAACATCTGAAGAAGTTGCAACTCATCTTTTGTTAAATTGAACAAATTCATGTATATTTTCACATCCTTGATGGTATAATAGTGTTAGGTAATGTTTTAAATCCGCCCATTTTACTTACGCCAATAAGTAAGTGGGTTATTTTTTTATTAGCCTGAAAGGATTATTTTTTCTTTTAGGGTCACATTCGCCACAGTAAGTCGCCTTTCCCCAAAACGTTGATTTGCATTTCTTACAAGCTATTGTATAAAGCATCTTAGCCCTCCTCTATCTGGTTATTTTTGTTCTTCCAATTCATAAATTTGTCGTTCCATCTCTTCCATAGCGTTTTCCAAATCAGCAACCTTGTTCTCTAAGTCCGACTTTTCATCTTTCAAAGACTGATAATTTTCTTCATCCACAAGGACTTGTCCATCTGGTTTAGCGATTAACTGTACATATTTTTGAACAGTCATAGTTGGTATTTCTTCTAAATCAAAGTCACAGTTGTCCTGGCCTTCATTTGTATCAACAATCACTTCAACTTCAGCATCTAAATCAAACTCTAGTAAGCTGGTAATTAAATCACGTACTAACATTTATTCTCAGCCCTTTCTAAGTAACTCCCAATTATTCTTAAACCGTTCAAACTTCAAAGTACCTACACGAATGTTTAATGTGGGAATATCATCTTCCAGCGCATGAGAAGGAATGATATAATAAACGTCCTCCACATCCCCGATGCACACGAATATGAAGTAATCACATGTTTTAGAAAACAACTTCTTCGTTCTTCCTGTGGTCAATACAATTCGTTCATCACTTTCCTTACAATTCCGACTTGCCTGTTCCGAGAGTGCGAAGCTGAATCTATTGCCTACTCTTTTGGCTGATTTAACTTCAATCTTGACTCTTCCATTGACCAGTAAATCAAACGGACTTAACTTGTCCCTTGCGTTCATGTCCTTCACTCGAAAACCTTTGGAACGTAATTTCTTGATTGCTTTTTGTTCGCCGATATAACCAGTGGTGATCCGAGCATCAACTCCGAACTCCGCCCTAACCTTAGTAACAAATGTTCTGTCCACATTGAAGAACTCAGCTATTTCCCTGTCTGTTTTGTTGGACTGTGTGTACAGGTAAGTTAGCAATCTCTCATTCATTAATGAGCTTGCTGATATGGTTGGCATTAGCTGTTCACTCCTTTGATTTTGATTCCTAGTAGGTCAAGAGTATCTTGGACGCCTGCCTTCCGTTCCATAGCGCCAGGTGAACCTCCGTAAGATTCGTAATATTCGCGTACCTTTTCCTCCGGCGACTTTTCGACTTCGTAGCCGTTGACTAACGCTCTCAACAATACGTTAGGGTGCCGATTGGATTTATAGTTCGAATCGCTATAGTATTCGTTTAAAACTCGTAGTTTCGGATAATCTCCGTAAGCAACCACGTTATCTAAGTGTTTTATAATGCCAAATGGATTTAGTCTGAAGCCATTCCTTCCGTTTATTAATTCCTCGATTGCCTCTGCAACTTCCTTGGTTACCATTACTTTTGAATTACTCATTCCTTCACTCCTCTCTATGCCCCACGCTCATGTCAATGGCTTGTCCTTCATTTACCAAATGTTCTCCCACACAATGAGTGCTGCAGTAAAATTCACCGTTATACTCGATACCTTCACGAGAGTAAATTTCCTCGTTACATTTGATATTGGTGCAATCGCTGATGACAATTGGCTCGTACATATCAATCTGTGGATGACCACTGCTAAGGATTGGATTTTCAGGCATGTACTTCACCTAATTTCATGAGGTATTTGATTTTGAAAATTTCATTTTGATACCCATGGATGTGACGGAAGTTTTGTAACGCTTCATCTATCATTTTTCCTTCTGATGCCACTCGAATTTTTTCACCGTTTATCATTGTGACTTCCCATACGTAACCGTTCATGTGGAAACCTCGTATTGTGCGTTTGTGTCGTTGACGATTCGAATTACCCTGTCAGGATTTCTTTCGATAAAGTCTATCGTATTTTCATCTCCATTAATTGCAGCGCCTTCCCGTAAAATAGTACTCACATATGGATGATAAACACCCTTCACTTCCACTTTCATTCCCACCACAACCTCACTCGGTTGAATAGCCTTCAAAAACTCTACTGGAATATCAATCTGTAATGCTTTTGCTAGTGCGATAGCTTGTCCGATGTGTTCGTTGAATACATCGCCAGGCATACATTTAGCGATTCCTTTAGCTTTCAATACACCTTTTTTATAATGACGAGGTTTCCAAAATAGTAGCGCTACTATTGTTCGTTTGCTTGCATTAACTTCAAACCTCACATCACAAATCCATTGACCACCGTTGGCCATTGGGACAAAATATACTCGTCCACCCCAAGTGCTATCTTTTTTACATTCCTCTATAAACTTTTTAGCCTTCTCAATCAATTCCGCACGTTGTTGGTTAGGTGTTTTTTCTTCCACACTTTCTATAGAAGATTTACCAGCTTCATAACCCTCTGCAAAACTTTCCTTTTGTACTTCACTAATAAACTGTTCAAATAATGTTCTTGTCTTTTCCGACATCCCTTTAATATTGTTCATTTATTGTTTCCCTCCCCATTTTTAATTGACCTACTCCGACTTCCCCAACAAATACCAGTTATAAGCAACCCATCCTGCGACACATACAATGAACATCGCGACCATTACGATGTTGCCTGTGGTTGTCATTTAATCCAACCCTTTTAACGAAGCTAATTCTCTTTCGAGTTCTTGTATTCTTAACTCTCGTTCATCCTCCCTAAGATCCTTGAAAAGCAATTCACTAATAGAAACACCATAAAAGTCAGAGAAAACTGATATCATTTTATTGGACATACCCCTCTTACCGGTTTCCACATGTGATAAAAATCCTTGAGTAACTTCTAAGCTGTCAGCTAAGTCAGTAAGTGTAATATCCTTCGATTTTCTTAAAACTCTTAAATTCTCATTCAAGTAACATTTGCCAATCCCACGGAAAAAATAATTTTCCATCTGTATATATAATTCAAGTGCTTCATTTAAACGTTTGTTTTCTTCTATTAGCTCTTTAGGGAAATCATTGTAAGTGCGTAACTCATAAATCATTTCATCTGTAAAATCTGAAACAGTCATTATTTCTTCCAACGGGATTTCTAAAATTTTTGACAAATTAAATACTATTTGTGGTGATGGGTTATTATTTTTACTATTCTCTAATTGAGATAAATAAGGATGAGATATCCCAGCTTTTTCTGCTAATTCTCTTAATGTTAAACCCCTCACATTCCGTGCTTTTTTAATAACTTCTCCAAATACTTTCATTGAAAACTCTCCAATTCTTTGATGTTATACGGATCAGTAATATCTTTTCCTGTGTTTCGAAGGATGAATGATTCCAGTTCTGTGGAAGACACTTTCATCCTTCCAAGTTTTAAACCTTGGAGTTGCCCACTTTTTATTAAGCTGTAAACAAAATTTTTGTTACATTTGAGAATTTTCGCTACCTCTGCGACATCATGTAACTTGTTCATCGCTTCCACCGCCTTTTATTCGCAAATCATGCGACATAATCTTTAAAAAAAATAGACATAGCTTCATCGGCAGTTAAACCTAATACGGAACAAATAAGGTTAGCTTCTTTGACAGTTAAAGTTTCTCCTTCGTTATTTAATTTGCGATAAAGTGTACTTCTATCAATCTCCAACCTTTTTGCTAGCTTGCTAATGTTCAACTCCTTCTCAACAATTTTGCCTCTAAGCTTGTTAATATTCATAAATTCCTTCACCAACTTTCTTTTCATTTTGTCGCATATCGTGCGATGTATTTTCATATTATAATAGAAATAGTTACAAGTCAAGGAAATAAATCGCATAAATTAAAAAATATTTAAATATTTTATCTAAAAGTGTTGCATATATGCGACAACAAGTGTAATATTAATTCAAGGGGTGAAATAAAATGTCTGTAGGCGAGAGAATTAAAACAAGAAGAAAGCAACTGAAGATGTCAGTAGATAAGTTAGGTGAAATGGTAGGCAAAAACAGAGCAACCATATATAGATATGAGAGCGATGAGATTGAGAATATGCCATATGATGTGTTAGAGCCTTTAGCTAAAGCATTAAATGTATCACCTGCTTACCTAATGGGTTGGGAAGAAAATAAAGTAGAACACTTCTTAACAACTTATAAATATCTTCCTGTTACTGTTGCAGCTGGACTTCCAATGGATATTGCCAGCATTTCTGAAAAAGAAGTTGAAACAATTTCTGTACCAGATTCTTTAATGGGAAAATGGGCTGGATCTAACGAGATCTTCTTAATGAGAACAAACGGAGATTCAATGAACAGAATCATACCTAATAACTCATTAATAGCAGTCAAAGAAATTGAGCTTTGTTCATTAAAAGACAATGACATAGTAGTTTTCAGTAATGAAAATGAATACTCTGTAAAACGCTTCTTTAATGACAAAGAAAATGAACGCTTTATTTTTAGACCGGATTCATATGATACACGATTTGTTGATTACATCGTGAAATACTCAGAATCCCAAAATCTTAAGCTTCATGGAAAAGTAGTTGTATATATAGTTGAATTAGATTGATTCCTACCGGTAGCAATTAAATTTGAAAGAGTAGCTCATCTGCTGCTCTTTTCTTTTAACTATTAATTGTAGTTTATTTGTAGCAAAATTTGAAGGAGTGAATGATATGAAAGGTGGAGTACGTAAAAGAAGTGGTTCATGGTACTACTACTTTGATTTAGGGTTAGTTGATGGTAAACGAAAGAAAATAGAAAGAAAAGCTACGGGGGCTTCCAGTAAAGCTGAAGCAGAACAAGTTTTAAGAAGAGCAATAACAGAGTATGAGAATGCTGGTTCCATTTACGAACCATCTGAAAAAACAGTACAGGATTATATGAATTTTTGGTTTAATGAATATGTAATGGTGAACTTGAAATATAATACACAAGAGAATTATAAAGGAATAATTAACAATCACATCAATCCTGCTTTTGGAAAGTATAAGCTAAAATCTTTAAAACCTGATATTCTCCAGAAGTTTTTTAACGATAAAAAGCGAGAAGGATTATCAAGAAAAACACTTACTGTATTCCACACAGTATTGAATAATGCAATTAAACAGGCTGTATATCCATATAAGCTAATAAATGAAAACCCTATGCAATACGTCAAAATTCCAAGTTATGAACGAAAAAAAACCACAGAGAGCGATTTGAAGATACTCTCCATGGAATCAATTAAAAAGATAAATAATTATCTTACTGAAGAAAACACTTTTTACATTCCATTTCACATTGGACTTAACACTGGAATGCGTGTAAGTGAAGTTTGCGGTTTGACATGGGATTGTGTTGATCTGGTAAATCAAACAATCAAAGTCGAAAAAATTGTAATCTGCAAAGATCAAAAATGGGTATTCAGTACACCAAAAACAAGTTCGTCCTACCGAACAATCAGCATTGGGGATACTTTAACAAACACTCTTAAAAAACATCGCACGCGCCAAAAGCAAAATAAGCTTAAATACGGCGAGTTTTATCATCCAAGTGAATTTGTATGCACAAAAGAAAACGGTGAGCCTGTGACCCCAGCAAGTTGCAAATGGAGTGGTCGCAATATCAGAGTTAAGTTAGAAATCGATTTCAACTTCCACTCACTCAGACATACACACTCTACGTTGCTTTTGGAACAGGGCGCTCCATTAAAAGACATACAAGCAAGACTTGGACATAGTAGATCTTCCATCACCATAGACACGTATTCACATCTAACTGAAAAGATGAAAAATCAAACAGTAGATATTTTCGAGCGTATTATGAATGATGTTAAATAGCTTGCCACCCAAACCGTATTACGGTGGCAAGGCGGTGGCAAATGCTATTTATTTAAAATATTAAAATGTCGTTAGTGCTAGGCATTACTTATTTATTTGGCTCATCCATTTTCAGAACTGCCATAAAGGCTTCCTGCGGTACTTCCACAGATCCAACTTGTTTCATACGCTTTTTACCTTCTTTTTGTTTTTCAAGTAGCTTACGCTTACGAGAAATATCTCCGCCGTAACATTTAGCTAAAACATTTTTACCCATAGATTTGATAGTAGAACGAGCTATAATTTTCTGTCCCACTGCTGCTTGAACAGGTACTTCAAACTGCTGTCTTGGGATTAAGGCTTTCAGCTTTTCTACAATAAGCTTTCCTCGCTCGTATGCAAAATCTTTATGAACAATAAAGCTTAATGCATCTACTTTTTCGCCGTTCAATAAAATATCCATCTTTTGAAGCTTAGATTCCTTGTAGCCGATAAGCTCATAGTCAAAGGAAGCATATCCTTTAGTGCTAGATTTTAACGAATCAAAGAAATCATACACTATTTCTGAAAGTGGAATTTCATAAATAATATTTACACGTGCAGATGATAGAAAGTCCATTGTAATAAAGTTACCACGTTTACGTTGGCAAAGCTCCATAACTGATCCTACGTAATCTTCTGGAACCATAATAGAAGCTTTTACATAAGGCTCCTCGATGGAGTCAACCTTTTGAACATCTGGCATCATAGAAGGATTATCTACTTTAAGTGTATCACCGCTAGTTAGTTTTACGTTATAGATAACACTTGGTGCTGTAGTAATAAGGTCAATTTTGAACTCTCTTTCAATACGCTCTTGAATAATTTCCATGTGTAATAGTCCTAAGAAACCACAACGATAACCAAATCCTAAAGCTTGAGAGGATTCTGGTTCGAATTCTAATGCAGAGTCATTCAGCTGTAGCTTTTCTAAAGCATCACGAAGGTCATTATACTTTGAATTATCAATTGGGTATAATCCACAGAATACCATCGGGTTCATTTTTCGATAGCCAGCTAATGCCTCTGTAGCTGGATTATCCGCTAAAGTAATGGTATCCCCAACACTTGAATCACCGACATCCTTCATAGAAGCTGTTAAGAAGCCAACATCCCCTACTGTCAGTTCATCACGTTGTGTCGTTCTTGGTGTGAATACTCCAGTCTCAACCACATCGAATTCCTTGCCAGATGACATCATTTTAATGCGGTCTCCCGGTTTAACTGTTCCTTGCATGATTCGGATATAGACAATTACACCACGGTAAGGGTCATAAAGAGAATCAAAAATTAGTGCTTGTAGTGGGGCTTCCGGGTCACCTGTTGGTGCAGGAACCTTCTCCACAATTTGCTCTAAAATCTCTTCTATACCAATTCCAGCTTTTGCTGATGCATGCACAGCTTCAGAAGCATCTAAACCAATTACCTCTTCAACTTCCTTTTTCACACGTTCTGGATCAGCAGCGGGCAAATCTATTTTATTGATAACTGGTAAAATTTCTAAATCATTATCAAGAGCTAGATATACGTTTGCCAATGTTTGAGCTTCAATACCTTGTGCAGCATCGACAACCAATATAGCACCCTCACAGGCTGCTAAGCTTCGAGATACCTCATATGTAAAATCGACATGTCCAGGAGTATCAATTAAGTGGAAAATATATTCTTCCCCATCTTTTGCCAAGTATTTAAGCTGTACTGCATTTAATTTGATCGTAATTCCTCGTTCTCTTTCAAGATCCATAGAGTCAAGCAATTGGTCTTTCATTTCACGAGATGTTAATGTTTTCGTTTTTTCTAAAATACGGTCCGCAAGTGTCGACTTCCCATGGTCTATATGGGCGATAATCGAGAAATTACGGATTTTTTTCTGTCGTGCCAATCTTTCTTCATTATTCATGCATGTTCACTCCTAATTAAACTATTATGAATTATACTATGAAAAGAATGTATATTACAACAACAACAAGCTTAAAACCCTTATATTTCAATGTTTTGAAAGAATGGAGGAATTTCATTCTATGGAAAATTACATTCTTTAATAAGCATAATTGAGGCTATATTGGGCAACAAAAATATATATAACAGGGGCGAATGTACAGGAATGAGTAAGTATTTTATTAGAATTAGGATAACTAACTTTTTCAATCATTAGGTTAACTCACTGAAATTTTCGATCATGTGTTAACAACAAAAATAAATGCACTTCGAGATTATATTATACAAATGTTCTTTTTGGGGTATTCAAAATACAGTTTTAAAATGATTATTATTTTTAAAACTCTTCTTCAACTAAGCACATTTTAGTTGAAGAGAAGCTTTAATTTTGTTTTTAAAAATGTATTTTTAAGACTCTAGTTATCCCCTTTTCTTTTAAAATCACTTTCTTAAGCCTAACTGTCTTCTTTTAGCTAGTGTAGTTCTTCAATGTTGTACACAGTCTTATAATAAATGTGCTTTTCAAAAAATACAGGCAGCTTGACTTCTCTAAACCTCTATTCAAAAATATTTCTTTTTATTAAGAGCTAAATACTTGGCGTAATGAATCGTATTTCTTGCTACGTCTAATTCACTATTAAATATTATTGGAATTCCTGGTCGCCAATTTACTTCAAATAACCATAGTCTTTGGTTTTCATCGATTCCAACATCGATTCCTAATTCATCGAGTGGAGAACCATCGTATAATGCATCAAAATGGTTAGAAAAGCTTAACGAAAAATGCTCAAGTTCTCTTTTAATATTAAACCAGTCATCATTAAACTCTTTTTGCAAAAAACGGTCCAGATAAGCAGTATAACCGCCACTACCTAAATTTGATGTAATACTTCCTAATGGTCCAATACGGGGGTATATCGATGTTATGACCCATTTGCCTTCTCCATTTTTTTGAACATGCAAACGTAAGTCGTATACATGGCCTGATTTTATCTGGCATGATATAAACCTCTGAACTATATATTCTTGTTCTTGGATTTTATGTGATACAAAGTCTAGCAACTCTTCTTTCGTATATATTGAGATTTTGCCCGCGTCATTAATTTTGAATTCATCCTCTTCTTTTTCAATAAAGAGAACACTCTCGCCTTGGTGTCCAGAAGTAGGTTTCATAATAATCTTTGAATATAAATTAATCATATCTAGTAAATCTTTGACACTTGTTAGTTCGAGTGTAGGAATCAGGTATTGTTTAAATTCCTCACCTTTCGTCACCCTTTTATAGACACTTAATTTACTTCCAATTGAATGACTTGTAAATGGGATGCTTTCAGATAAATAGTCGACTATTCTCTCTGCTTTTTTACTTAAAGGATAACTCGCATTATAAATAACGTCTGGAAAAGGGTATTCCTTTTCAATCCACATACCATTTTCATAATATTTACCCATTATTTTTTGGTTTTTTATATCCACTTTCCCTGGTGTAAAGTAAAAAAACTCCACCCCTTCTGCTTTAGCTACAACCGAATAGGCGTATGCCTTCTTTACTTTCTCTGGTTCCGCTCTATGATGCATCATACCGATTAAAGTCATGATGTCTTTCTCAACTCCTTTTACAAAATATCACTGATAATTATTATAAAAAATTTATTTTACTTATCACCATTTATCTCCAATTATTATACTTTGACGATTAATTAGATTCGGATTGATGCACTGGATACTGCAAAAATCTTGAACGGATACAATCACATTAATTTGCGTTTTTTCTAAACCATATGGCATGCGTATAGTGTCAGTATAATTTCCTTCTATATCAATTGGATATAATAATGATAAGTGGACAATCGAGTGGACTAGGTCTTCAATACGGAAAAAGCAAGTTCTAAATGAGGTTTGACAAGTTGAGGTTATACCGTAAGCAAAATAAGGTTCAGTAGCGTCAGAAGAATTAAAAACAATTGGAATGGTATCGTGAAGTATACCTTTAAAGATTGGTAATTTTGCCTTGACTTGCATTTCGTAGACTGTTTTCAATATGGATTTAATGTTACTGGTTGATTCGCCCTCATATGAGTTTGTTTCTCCGTTACTAATCATTATTATTCACTCCAAAAGTTATACTGGTTCAATATAAAAACGAATTTCTTTTGCGGCCTCTTTCGCAATGCTCATTGCTTCCTCTTTATTGTCTGAAGAAGCCAATACATAACCATAGCGATCGCCCATGGATAGAGGTGGATGGAGTATTTTCCCTTTTTTAGGCTTTATAAAAACTTCCTCTACTCCCGGTAGCCGGGAACTGCGATTTTTTCCTGTGACCTTTATTAATTTCCCTGTAGAATGACTCGTTAAATACTGAGCATACACAAACCTGCTGTATTTTTTTTCGAAGTTAGGCTCTTGTCCTAAAAATATTTTTATTGTCTCTTCAACCAAATTAATTCCATATGCTAGTCAATTATTCTATTCATTGCGCCACCAGAAATACGAGGATTTATTTCAATTAATTTCCATTCATTATTAATTAATCGCATTTCTAAATGACAAGATCCATTATCCATTTCAAAACGCTCTAAAATCAAACACACAGTTTTATATATATCGTTATAAAAGGCTTCATCCATTTCCCCTAACAAAGAATAACCAGTAACAATAAAACGTTCTAAGAAAGAAATTTCTTGTTCAAGGACTGCAATGATATGAACTTCACCATTGTAAACACAAGCTTCAATCAAATATTGAGGTCCATCTAAATATTCCTCTAATAATACTTCATTACTTCCTTTTTTAAATAGATTATTAATGGAGAGAACTAATTCTTATTCATCTTTGACAAATAAAACATCTTTAGAACCAGATGATATGGGTGTTTTTACAATGAGAGGAAATGACTCTTTTTGTCTATCGATAAAGTCTTCTAAAGAGTCATCTTTTACAATCCTTGCAAAATAGGGGGAGACAGGAAGATCTTTTAATAGTTCACGTGTTAAAAGCTTATCCTCCATTTTCGCTAAAGGTTCCGGGGGCACAGCAGTCAATTCAAATTCTTTTGAGAGTTGAGCCGCTACATGGACGTAAGGATCAATAAAACTCAATATAGCTTCTATTCTTTTCCCTTGTGATTGTATTGCTTTTATATTTTCCTTTAACAAATTATAATTGGTCAATTCAACAAAGACCAATTGATGAACATCGGGAAAATCAGGCCTGTTTTTAAATTGCAATTCCCTATCTGTTAACAATATAGTAAAAAAACCTAGCCTCTCAGCAGCTTTTATTGCCTCCCTACTTGAACCCGATTTATTACTACCTATAAAAATAATGGTTTTCATAATTTTGTATTATCAACCTTTCTAGTGACTTTCTTAGTATCTTTAGTCCTTAAGCAGTTTATTCGATAGCAGCTTGATTTGTTTAGGACAACTTACCTACATATTAAGAATAAATAAATGAAATATTTTAAAGTTAAATTTCATAAACAGCACTTTATCATTAAAATACGAACATTTGTCACTTGGTAGATTGTAGTGACAAGCGCTGACTTTACTGGAAGGAGCGAACAGTTAAGACATAATCAACCGCGAGTGATCTCGACTTACCCTTCCTCTGCATTATTTTTTAGGGTTACTTAAGACATGTTTATTTGAACTGCCTCTTTTACTCTATACCGATGCACCTAACATAGACCAAAATCTAAATAGAAAATAACAATTATACGACTCTATTTAAAGCCATTTTTAAATCATTACAAGATCATAAAAATTAGTTGGACCATTCTATCAACTTATTTTTTATAACTCCATAAAACGCAAATATAAGAGAATAGCGTACCTCTATGGTAGAACTTATTTAAATTTGTTATTAATGCCTTAGGTTGAGATAGACATACTCTCTCGAATTCTTTTCACTATAGCATCCAAAAAAAGATTCTCTTCCCAAATAACATAAATACCATTTCTTCGTGGTTGTTAATGTAAATATAGAATTATGAAACTAAGAGACCCCACCCACGTTAAGTGAGCGAGGCTATTATCATTTCCCATTTAATTGTTCTAGAACTGCCTTGGATGGTGTTTCATATTTAATATATCCATCCATTTTTGTTACCCAATGGTTATCCCCGACATTATATTGACCCCCATGTAACTCTCGATAATTATAAACCCGATATTCCTCTCCTGGATTTAAAATTCGGACCTCTACTAGCTTTCCCTCTTTTTCTGTCCACAGATTAATGGGCTTCAGAATTGTGAGCTTACCTATTTGACCTTTTTTAAGCTCAGTTTTACCCCACATGATTTTAGCAGTGTCTGTAACTTCCTTATCATCTACCTTAATCAAAAGAAAGATAGGCCTTTGCCCGGCCTTCAATTGAGCAATGGATAAACCTTTGTTATATTGCAAATGCGAGTAATCCTTAAAGCTTGTCCAATCTCCACCCCATTCAAAGCCCATAGACTTTGCGATTTCTGCAACACGTTTCCAATTCTCATTAACTGTCCATATTGATTTGTTTCCGTCATCAGTAACTAAAAAATAATCAATAGCCAGTCCATAATTGTGAATGGACGTCCCTGGGGCAGCATTGGAGATTATACTACCCTTTGAGCCGTAATTTTTGCCATTCCAAATGAAGTTCGGTCTTCCTTGACCATAAATATATGCTTGGTCTTCTTTGGAACGAAATCCAGAGGATATTTGTATATGGATACCTTCACTGTAACAACGTTTTATTAGCTCAATTGTATATTCCTTTAGAGAAGGATGAACAGCTCCCATCCGATTAATGGAGCGTTTTATCAGTTCTTCAAGTGATACCACCATATTTTATTCACCTCAATTCACTTTAAGTTTGTAATCACCTTTTTTTAAAAGGATAGATAGGCTTGCGATTTACAACCATCTGTTAATATAGCTAGCGTAAAAGCATCCCTATATTTATTGTATTCAGCAAAATCTATTAAGTTTAAGCTATTAACGCAACCTATCGAATAATTAGTTTGCTAATTCTAAATTGATTACTTCATAATGCAAAAAACTACATCAAAAGCGACACATTTATTTTCCATAAAAAAATACCGAGAACACTTGAGTTCACGGCATACTTTTATCTATATGTTTTTCTTAAGATCCATTATGGGATGAATTTCAAACTGGTGCCTCATTAGCCCTTTCAACTTTTAAATATAGCTAAGCAATTCCACTACGCTAAGATACTACTTGTTCATTAAGAATATTTGAAATAGCTTTCGCTAATATAGCAATTGACCTATTTAACTCCACTTCTGTACTGTCTATTCCACCAAGCTCAATGAGCGCAGAGTTTTTATTGAGATCCTGATTATATACTCCATCTACACCATCACCGACTTTAACAGTTACTTTCCTAGCAATTCCCGGAACCAATGTATTTAGCTCTTCTGTTAACTTATTTGCTAGCTGGAGATTCCATTTATAATTTTCATGTTCTCCTCCAACGACAAACATAAGCTTGGCATAGCTCTCTTCTCCCACCTGTAAAGTAGTGGTTGCAGCCTTTGCAGAGTCTCTATGAATATCTAAAATAATATCATAGTTACTTTGGGATAATGCATCTTTCACAAAAGGTCTTACAGAATTATAGTTTTTAGTTTCAGATGGATTTTCAAGTGAAAGGAATTCTGTTTCTACTTGATGAAAAGCAAATTGAGCCGTAATTTGTTCTTGAAAGTTAGTAATATTCTTTTCTTGATGATATATCTCGATCTTTTCTCCACTGGCAGCTAATATTGGTTTAAATGCTTCTTGCCAATGTGTAAAATAGACGAAAGCTTTTCGAGGTGGCAAAATTTCTGCTACCGTTTGTGTCTGAGTAACAGGGGGTGTTTCAATTTGCGCTGCATATACAACAGGTATTTCCTCTTTTTTCTTTTCAGTTACTTTTTCCGTTGTCGTTTCGGTCATAAGAGGTGTTTGGATTATTGCAATGATGATAGGGGCTAAAAATAAGAGTAATAAAATGCTAGTCAGCTTCTTTAAGGTATTAGTCATAGGTTCCACTCTCCTCACACAATCGTATGAGAAGAGAAGGAATTTTAGAACGACCTATTTACTTGTAATCCATGTTTCAATGCCTGTGGAAAGCATATATGCATACTGTTCTACCCATAAATCAGTTTCTTTTGGTGTAACAAATAAAGAAGGATTTTTTCCAACAAAAACTTCCTCAAATAATTGTCTTTTCTCTTCAGTAGACCAACCAACCCATTCTCCAAAAATAGGCTCAAGCACTTTTTTATCGATGTTTTTCTTATTTGAAACCATTGGAGTAACAGATAGGGCAGAAGAAGGTTTTCCCTTCTCCTCCACGCGTGCTGCCACGTGATGAATGACTTGCTCAACTGCATCTGCATATAACACTGGACCGTCTACAACCATTGGTACTCCAATTGCTGTAACAGGAACACCATAAACTTCCTTTGATATTTCCTTGCGCTGGTTTCCTACACCAGAACCAGGGTGTATACCTGTATTTGTAATTTGTATAGTCTTACAAAGACGTTCGCTATTTCTTGCAGCTAAAGCATCCATCACAAGAATAAGATCAGGCTTAAATGCTTCGCTTATGGCACTGACAAAATCGCTTGTCTCAAAACCGGTTTGACCAGTTACACCTGGAGCATACATAACAACTTTCACTTTTTCATTATTAGTCAAAGAAGAATTTTGTAGGTATTCAATTGCTTTTGGTCCAATAGCATCGGGTGTAACTGTCGCATTTCCAAGTCCAATTATTAATATTTTGGATTCATCTGTTAAACTAAACTCTTTATGCATATCTCGAAGATGATCAATGAAAGTCCTCGCCATGTTTTCAAAACTCTTCTCATCGTGTGGACTAAGGGTCAGATCAGTCAAGGTAATATACTTCCCTTGTTTCTTACCAATCTGTTTTTCACCTTCTTCGTTCACTTCAATGGAAGTAATAAGTACCGCTCCATTGCGACCCTCATCAAATTTAATACCTTCTGAATTGTCTAATTTAGCTTTCTGACTTTCTGTACGGTGTTTCACCATTTCTTCCGATTCATCGATTAAATCTGTTCTTCCCCACATTATAATCACCTCTAAAATAGTTTGTTCAAAGTGTCAAGTAAATATTCTTTGCATTTATATATTGCAATTTGTTTTTTCGTTTGTTAAAATAATGCTTGTTGTATAAACTGTTACCAACAAAAAAATGTATCATCTCAGACCTTATTAGGAGGTGAAAGGTATGCCAAACATTAAATCTGCAATCAAGCGTGTTAAGAAAAACGAGACTTTAAACGCTCAAAATGCAAAAGCAAAATCAGCTATGCGTACTGCTGTAAAAAAAGCTGACACTGCTGCACTTAATAACGATGAAAACGCAAAAGAACTTATTAAAACTGCAATTCAACAAGTTGAAAAAGCAGCTTCTAAAGGTTTAATTCATAAAAACGCAGCTTCTCGTAAGAAAGCTCAATTAATGAAAAAAGCGTAATAAAAAAAGACTGATCCGAATTCAAACTCGGTCAGTCTTTATTTTTTGCTTTTTTATATTTATTATTCGACAATTAGTTTGATTTCAAAAATCTATAATCTAGAGAATTAGATGACATATAAATGTAATTGCACTGCTAAAAATTAAGATTAGCGTTTGGAGCAGGCCAAAACCAGACTAATTCTACTACTTCAATAAAAACAATTCTAAAATACGATCTCTATTTGTACTTAAAGTTTTCAACTGAAGATCGACAGTAGCTAAATCATTTAATGTGCGAATCAGCTTCTCCTCTTGATGAAGCAATGGATTATCGAACAATAGCTTCACACGATATGGATGTACCTTCATTTGAGTGGCAATTTGTTGGGCATGATAGCCTTTTTTCTTCAAATGGCTTACTTGTATCATTAATCTCACCTGAGTAGCTATAAGCGCATTTAACTTTAAAGGGTCTTCTTTTCGCTTCAATAAGTCATGATAAATCTCAATTGCTTCACTTTTTCGGCCTGCTAAATAAGCATTCCCCAGTGTAAAAACATCCTCTTCAAGGGTACGAACCAGTAATGACTTAACAGTTTCCTCATCGATTTCTTGTTCCTCGCCAATATAAGTGGCAATTTTAGAGATTTCCGTTTTTAAGTGAACTAAATTTGTTCCTCCATTTTCAATTAAACGGTTTATCGCTTCCTCTGATATACTTTTCCCTTCATTTGAAGCTTCATGTAATACCCAGCTTTTTAAATCATGATTCTGTAAACTCATTGCCTCTATGACATTGGAAGCCTGCTTCATCGCCTTTGTGATTTTCTTCCGTTCATCCAGCTTCTCATACGGTGCTACAAAAACTACTATAGCGGAGGGAGAAGGATTTTTTAGCCAGTTCTCCAGCAATGCCGTATCATGAATGATTTTCTCTTTTCCCTTTTCGGTAGCTTTTAAGAAGAATGTATTTTTCGCGATAATTAACTTTTTATCTGAGAAAAAAGGAAGTGTATCTGCCTCGTATAAAACCTGCTCTACATTGCTTTCCTCTAAATCAAAGTAGATAATCTCTGGCTCTCCCTCATCCTCAAGTTTATATTTCAATTTTTTTATAGTTTCTTCTATGAAATATGCTTCTGTTCCGTATAATAAATATACATTTGAAATATTTCCTTTTGAAATTTCCATCCACTTTTCTGAAATCATGTTGGTGCTCCTTACTACTTTTAGATATATATATTATAGCGTAAATATGGTGAAAACTTTGTGACATTATATAATTAAAAGGAAATAAGAAAGTTTGTGTGTAGATTTTTTGAGCACTATCCTTTATAATTATGTGGAAATAGGAGGGTTAACAATGAATGAATTTGAACAAAATGTACAGTCGAAACGTAATGACGCAATCGACTCTGGCGTAGGTTTTGTAGTCTCCTTTGGATTTTTTGCCATTATGTTTATTATTGCAGTAGTTATCGAGTTTGTTTCTCGATAATACACGAGAAGGGTTTTGTCTTTCACAGACAAAACCCTTTTTTCTTTTAAATTTTAATGAGTAGAAATAGTTACTTCTCCCTCTTTTGATATAATTATCTCTATAGCTCCATCTATACCGGTCTGCAAAAATGGAATTTTTAAAGCATACAATCGTTCCAAAACTTCAGAATGAGGATGCCCATATCTATTGTTAAAGCCTGCTGAAATAACTGCCAAATGAGGATTAGCCACTTCCAAAAAAATATGCGTGCTAGATGTTTTACTACCATGATGTCCTAACTTAAGTACAGTCTGATCCTGGAGGATGTCAGGATAAGCAGAACTTAATGCTATTTCTCCCTCTTTTTCTAAATCTCCAATAAAAAGCCCTTTAAAATAATCGTTACTCATCGATAAAACTAATGAATCATTATTTCCTTCATATTTGTTATCCATCGGATATAAATAAGATAGGTTATAGTAAGAAGATTCAATTCTCTCACCTGTAAATTTTTCTATGACAGGTATTTGCTTTAAGTTTATTTCCTCTCTTAAATCATGCATAATAGCTTTTTCATAGGAGCCAGGTGTAATGTGTATTTCTCCAACTTTAACTTCTTGAAGTACCTCCTCGGCGCCCTCCATATGATCTGCATCTGCATGTGATAACACCATTGTATCAATTTTCCTTATCCCTCTTCCCTTTAAAAAGGGAACAACAACTTGTCTTCCAACCTCGTACTTGTTATTAGACTCTTTCCAAGCCTCTTGGTCGAATCTAAGCACACCTCCAGTATCTATCATAATGACTGCTTCTCTATAAGGCATTTCAATAACAATAGAATCTCCTTGTCCTACATTTAAAAAGGTAATTCGAGTCGAAGAATCTAAATATGGCGCTAGTTGCAATACAATGATTGGGGTAAAAAGAATGAGCAAGCCATTCTTTATAGATTTCTTTTTTTCCAATAGAATAAAAAAGGTAATGACACTCACATATACTATTACTACATACCAAACTTTCGGTTGAATAGGATTCCAAACCTGATATGGAAACGATCCTATATAGAGGATAAAATCGTCCAGTAATAAGCGAATTGGTTCGTAGAATAAAAAAACAAGATTACATATAGATGGAGAAAGAAAGGTGATTAAAAGTAAAAGAATATTGATAGGAAGTACAATAAATGAAAATAGAGGGACAAACAAAAGATTGGCTATAAAAGAGGATAGAGAAATTTCGTTGAATTGATATATTAAAATAGGATAAACTATAAGCTGACAAACAGCTGTTAAGATAAATGATTGAGTTATATAAGAGCGCCCTAGTTTTAACAGGCTCGCGGAAAATATTAAAGAAAAAGCAGCTAAGTAGGAAAGCTGGAATCCTACTTGATAAATTATCCATGGAGAATGAAGAAGAAAACCAATAAAGCTATAAGAAAATGCGTCAGAAATGACAATCTTTCTTTTGAAAAGACCGCTTATTAATAGAATTTCTGTGACAGATACCGCCCTCCACACTGAAGGCGCTCCACCAGCAATAAGCCCATAAAGCGGTAAAACAATGATTAATAACCAATTAGCTGTTTTTCTTCGTACTCCAAGACGTATTAACACTTCATGAAGAAGCAGCACAACTAATGCTACATGGAGGCCTGAGATAGCAAATAAATGAGTTATTCCTAATGTTTGATAGGCATCTTGAAGTTCAAGTGGCATACTTTCTCTACTGCCAATTAGTAGAGCCTCAGCCTCAGCTTGAAGAGAATTAGGAAAGGTCCTTTGAATATGCTGTTTAATCCTATATCGTTGCTCAGCCATATAAACTCGAAAACTATATTTTTTACTTAGCAGCTCGTATTCATCAATATTTAATTGACCAACCGCTCCATGGCTTTTTATATAGGATTCCATGTCAAACGCATATCGATGAGCTAGGGGGTGATCCAACGGTGAGTTAGCCTTGACTTGAAGCTCCCATCCAGTTAGAGAATAGTTTGAGAAAAAAACCTTGTCCTGCTCATCTGATATTTTAAGCTGTACATACCACTTTTGACCGGAATCAGAAGCTGCAAAACCTCTTATAAAGCCACCATTAATACGATAATTATCTGTCCATGTGATAGTGTTTACATCGTTTTTAGCTATATTTTCAGGATTATCTAGTTTTACAAAGAAAAATGTACAAATCCCAATAGCTATTATACTAGCAGATAAAAGAATAGGAATTTGCTTATAAAGAAACCAGCAAAATAGGATTACAAAAAAGAACAATAGCCATGTCGATTCAAAAGCAGCTATAGTGGCCAGTAAAATCGACATTGCAAAATATATTACATTGCCTCGGATTGCTCCAATCCAAATAATTCAGCCACCTTCCTTTCATATGGCAATAATTCTTCTTCACTTGCGCCCTTCTCCTTAAGCTTTACAATTAGCTCCATATAAAGTTTTACCTTTTCATCACTCAAAAAATCAATTTTGCGTTCATCAAAAGGAACATGAATAACATCTACTCCTGCTTTGTTAAGTAATTCAATCGCATAGTCGTTGTTTTTATAGTCTTGTGCATAATATAATCTTGAAATGCCTGCTTGAATAATCGATTTTGTACATGGCAAACATGGAAAATGAGTAACATATAAATCTGCGCCACCTACAGTAATACCATATTTTGCACATTGTAATAATGCATTCATTTCAGCGTGTACTGTTCTTACGCAATGATTGTCCACCACATAACATCCATGATCAATACAATGTTCTCCACCAGAGATTGAACCGTTATAGCCTCCAGCCATAATACGTCTATCTCGAACAATCGTTGCTCCAACTGCTAACCGAGTACATGTACTTCTTAAAGCAAGTAAATGGCTTTGTGCCATGAAAAATTGGTCCCAAGTGATTCGCTCCATATAAATACCTCCCATACTAGTACTTCTTTAAGTTTAGTGCTTTAGTGGCTAAACTTCAATATGGTCATTTAATTCACTTTGATATGGGGTTCTATTTTCTCAAAAGTCTTCTGACCTATTCCTGTCACCTTTAACAAGTCTTCTTTTACCTTAAAGCCCCCACTCTCCTCTCTATAGGTAATAATAGCTGCAGCCTTAGATGGGCCAACTCCTGGGAGAGTAGTTAAACTTTGTACATCTGCTTTGTTAATATTAACTAATTGGTCAGAAGAATTGGATGAGGTGATGTTAAATGAGTCTTCCATTACTTCACCTAACTCAGGAACATAAATAATCATTTCATCCTCCACTTTTTGAGCGTGATTAATCATTTTACTATCACTTTCTGGCTTATAGCCTCCAGCAAGTGAGATAGCTTCTAAAACACGGTCACCAACTTCTAGCTCATAGACTCCAGGCCTTGAAACAGCGCCCTTAATCTCGACAAAAATAGTGGTATTCTCTTCGTATTCAGTTGTTTCTTCTTCAGGGAATTTAGATTTAGTTAATAGGGAAGGTTGAATTTCCTCAGCGGAGGGGTTTGCTGAGTTAAATTGCTTTTGGATTAAAACAAACAGGAGAAAGGTTAAAACTATAATTGGGAGCAGAAATTTCTTAATGTGTATCAATTTAAATTTGGAATTCAATGCAATCATCCTCTTTCGAAAAGAGGTAAATTATATGGAGTTATACAAAATATACCAAATTTACCTCTTTTTGAAAAGTATTATTTTATTGCATGAATAAAATACCGCTCTACTTCATCCTCTGACTGCTCGCCAAAAATAGAGGTTGAAACAGAGACGTTAGAAAACCCACTCTTTTGGAGTAAGTCGAAATATATTTCTAAAGGGTGGCTGCGCTGATAATGAGATTCCTCAAATCGCTCATAGTAGCCAGATTTTCCACATACAAAAAAGGTTATATCATGATAGATAGAATGAGCTTCCTCGCCTTGCTCTGTATGCCAAATATATGCCACTTGATCATCCTCGTAAGTAAAAGGTCCTTCTAGGAATATATTATCCATTTTAAATAATGAGTGGATATCAAAAAACAATTGACCTCCATCATTTAAACAATCATACACTCGAGCAAAGGTCTGTTCTGTCTCTTCTAAGGTCTCTAGATAGTTGATAGAATCTATAGCTATTACTGCTATATCTGCATCGTTTATCCCATCTATTTCAGCCATAGATTGGCACAAAAAAGAAATGTTAACGTTTTCCTCAAGGCTTCTGTTTTGGGCTACAGTCAGCATTGATTCAGATAAATCAATGCCGATAACCTCATAGCCAGCTTTTGCAAACTTTACACTTAGTACTCCTGTGCCGCAGCCTATATCCACTAGTCGTTTATTTTCCGAAACTGGTGCTTTATCCTGCACCCATTCGGCGTACTTGTCATATGGTATATCTGACATCAACGAATCGTAGATAAAGGCAAACTGATCATAAGTTGACATTAAGCATCTTGCCCTACTTCGATCATAGGAGCATCTCCCCATAGGCGCTCTAAGTTGTAATAAGAACGCTCATCCTTATGAAATACGTGAGCTACTACATCGCCCATATCCACTAATACCCAACGTGCTTCATCAAAGCCTTCCATGCGTTTAACGTTGTATCCTTCTTTGCTCGCTTGGTCAAAAAGTTCCTTTGCAATCGCTTGAACTTGACGATCAGAGTTTGCGTGGCAAATAAGAAAATAATCAGCAAGTAATGATACCCCTTGCATATTTAATATAACAATATCCTCTGCTCTTTTATCATCGGCAGCTTTATAAGCAATCTCGACTAATGTTTTGTTTGAAGTCATTCTTTCACTTTTCCTCTCTTTTGTATCAAGTCATTATAACAATGAAATGAATCCGGAAAAACCGGCTGTCTTTTTTTTATTAGAAATGCCATACTATGCTGCACACAACTTAGCATGCCCTCTTCTAGGTCTATATTCGCTATTTTTCGTAAATCCTCTACTCCTGGAAAATTACGACTAGGTTCTATCATATCGGAAATATAAATTATCTTCTCTAAATCAGACATTCCAGCTCTGCCAGTGGTATGAAATTTTATGGCATTTAGTATGTCCTCATCATCGATATTAAATTCTTTTTTCGCAACGTAGCTTCCTACCGGAGCATGCCATAATTCATGGTGAAATTCTAATAATTTTGCATCCATGTTTTCAGATATGATTATACTTTTCAACCACTCTTTTTCGGCATATTTCACACTGTCATGTAAAATCCCGGCAATTTCTGCTTTTTTTGTATCTGCTCCGTATTTATCCGCTAGTTCAATAGCAGTTTCTGCAACACCTCTTGTATGGATATAACGTCGCTCCGGCATACGATTTTTCATTTGCTCTAGAATGTGTTCAAATCTCATAAAGCTTCTCCTTTTCAATGTAATCTCTTACGTTATCCGGGAGAAGAAACCTCGTTGTTTCTCCGTTCTCCAAACGTTTTCGTATGACAGTAGAAGATATATCGATTTGGGGTATATCTATTGTAGTAATAGGATATGCAGTCGCTATAGAGGTGCTTGGTCTTGCAACACCAACAAGTTGAACTATTTTTAATAGCTCGTCTATACGATGCCATTTTGGTAAATATTCTACCTGGTCCCCACCAATGATGAAATAGAAATCAGTATTTGCTTCCCGTTCTGCTAAAATTTTCATAGTGTCAAATGTATAAGAGGTTCCACCTCGAATAAGCTCTATTTCTTCTATAGCCAGATAAGCTATATCAGTAATAGCAATTTCTAGCATTTTTAAGCGTTGTTCAGAAGTAATGCGTATATCTTTTGACTTATGAGGGGGAATTGCATTTGGCATTAGTCTCACTTCATGTAAACCCAGTGCATGAAACACTTCGTTAGCAATGATTAGATGGCCAATATGTGGAGGATTAAATGTTCCTCCCAATATCCCTACTTTTTTTTTCATGCCTTACTCGCTTTAGGAAGCTCAATTCGTTTATTGTTTTTAGAAGGCTTATAAAGAACTACCGTTAAACCAATTAACTGAACAAGCTCTGCTCTAGCACCTTTTGCAAGAGCTTCTGCAACTTCTTGCTTTTCATCCTCACAGTTTTGTAAGATACTGATCTTGATCAATTCACGCACTTCTAAAGCTTCACTTATTTGCTTTGTCATTGCATCATTAACGCCACCCTTACCTACTTGGAATATTGGTGAAAGGTGATGCGCTTGACTACGTAAAAATCTTTTTTGCTTACCTGTTAACATATTATCCTCCTAATTGCTCTGTCAATCGTTGAATCATATCATTGGTATTCGGATAACTTCCGTTCCAATATGAAAAGGCTAGGGCACCTTGATGTACAAGCATACCTAGTCCATTAATTGTTCGAACATTATATTTTTCTGCTTCCTCTAAAAAAGGGGTAACTAAAGGATTATATACAATATCAGCAACAATTGCATTCTCTTTTATCCCCTTTAAATTTATGGGAAGCGTTTTAGTGTTATTTTTCATGCCAAGAGGTGTAGTTTGAATTACAATATCAAATGTTTGCAATTGTTCCTCTGCCTCTTGAAAAGTTATAGCTTGTCCAAATTGGAGCTCATGTACGAGTTTTTCTGCGTTGGTTTTCGTACGGTTCGCAATAGATAGTTTTTGATAGCCCAGCTGCTTAAAGGCATAAACGATACCTCTTGCTGCTCCTCCCGCACCAAGAATTAATATACGATTTGTGTTCTCGATCTGACCCAAAGAACGTATAAATCCTAAGCCATCGGTATTATAACCTACAAATTGTCCACTCTCTGTTTTTACTACTGTGTTAACTGCACCGATTCCTACGGCTGACTCATCTATTTGATCCAAAAAAGGAATAATTGCCTCCTTATATGGCACTGTAACATTCCAACCACTACAGCTTAGTAGCTTTAAAGATTGTACAGCCTGCTCAAGCTTTCCATCCTCGACTTGTATGGGAATATAACTAGCATTAATATTTTGTGACGAAAGCCAATAATCATGCATATATGGAGATAACGAATGAGCAATCGGATTTCCTATAACTGCAAACCATTTCTTCATAGTATTTCCCCCTATATAAGAGATGGACGAATGGACACTTCTACTCCTGCAGGTGCATGAGCCGCTACAATTACTCCACCTTTTTGCACAGTAATCCATCCAAGTCCTGAAAACACGATATCTGTTTTGTCTTCTTTAATCTTGAATTCATGGCGAACTAATGGAGGCAGTAAATCTGTAAACTTCTCCGAAGGAGGTGACAATAACTCTCCTCGATGCTCTTTCCATAAGTTTTCAGCGTTATCCAGCTTAGTACGATGAATTGGAATATCATTTGCTATATAACAAGTAAATGCTGAACGATCGCCTTTAATAAAATCGAAACGGGATAATCCACCCAAATAAAGAGTTTGTTCATTATTAAGCTGAAAAACTTTAGGCTTTATTTCTTTTTTAGGCGTGATGAATTTAAGTTCAGTCGGATCTAAGTAATGAGCCATTTGATGATGATTAATAATCCCCGGCGTATCATAAAGTGCTTTTTTGTCATCCAAAGGTATTTCAATCATATCTAAAGTTGTTCCGGGAAAATGTGACGTAGTGATTACTGCATCTTCTCCAGTGGCCTGCTTAATAATTCTGTTAATAAAAGTAGACTTCCCGACGTTAGTACATCCTACAACATAGACATTTTCACCTTTACGATAATGTTCAATTGCGTCCATAGCTTCAGGCATTCCCGTACCTTTATGAGCACTAACAAACAAAACATCGATCGGAGAAAGGCCTAATTTCTTCGCTTCTTGCTTCATCCAATTGATTACTTTGTTTTTCTTAACTGATTTAGGTAATAAATCTGCTTTATTTGCGACTAATAGTATAGGGTTGTTCCCGACAAAACGATGTAAGCCTGGTAGCCAGCTTCCGTTAAAATCAAATATATCAACAACTTTAACAATCAAACCTTTTTGCGTGCCTAAGCCATTTAATATTCTTAAAAAGTCATCGTCAGTTAATGATACAGGCTGTAATTCATTGTAATTCTTTAATCGAAAACAACGTTGGCAAATAATATCTTCTTTTTCTAGGGATGAAACAGGAGCGTATCCCGGATCTCCTACAACTTCGGTTTGGATAACTGTTCCACAACCGATACACTTTGGTGCTTCTGTCACGCTTCTTCCTCCCATGTAACTTGTCCTTTTTTGTCCAAGTAACTAAAAATTCTTCTTTCAACCATCCGGTTAAACTTGGTAACAAATCCATCTGATTTTGCAACCGGTATTACTAAAATGGTATGGAGCTTTTGTCTATTTCCTCCGAAAACGTCTGTTAAGAGTTGGTCTCCGATAACTACAACTTCCTCTTTTTTTACAGACATTATACTCAGCGCATGACGAAAAGCCTTTCCTAAAGGCTTTCTCGCTTTATATATAAAAGGAATCCCTAATGGGTCTGCGAACGATTTCACTCGTAATTCATTGTTATTTGAAACAATGGTTACTTGAATTCCAGCTTCTTTCATCGCAGAAAACCATTCAATTAGTTTAGGGGTTGCATCTGGACGATCCCATTCTACTAATGTGTTATCCAAATCTGTAATAATTGCTTTAACACCTTTTTCCTTCAACATTTCAGGTGTTATATGAAATACACTTCTAACGAACTCACTTGGTATAAAATTTGAATACAAAGACGAACACTCCAATTCGACACTTTTTCTTTAACGATTATAGCATATTTGCGACTTTCTCACCCATTTGAACAAACTTTCCTGGACCAATTTCTTTGGAGAACTCGATACTGCCTTCTTGAAACAATAAGACAACTGTCGAGCCAAAGGAAAAATATCCCACTTCCTCTCCTTTTCTCCATTCGGTGCCTTTGTTTGTTAGTTCGATGGAATTCACAAACATAGCCCCCACCTTAACATGGAAGCAGTGCTTTTCATTGGGCATCTGGAGCTCAGTCAACAAACGATAGTTTCCACTAATTGTTTCCTTTCCATATGCTAAGCCCCATTTGTTGACTGGATAAGATTTCTTTCCTAGCAAATATTGCCGAGTAACCTTACCGTCTACCGGGGCATGAATGCGATGATATTCAGCAGGACTAAGATATAAGATCATAAACTTACCATTCTCATATTCTTTACCTATTTTTGTGGAGCCGAGCATATCATAAAGCGTATACGCTTTTCCCTTAACATGAAAAATTCCATCATACGTTATATCACCAAAAGTTTCAATGGTTGCGTCGACAGGGCTTATTATTCCAGACTTACTTTGATCTATCATTCTACTATCTTTTTTTAATGAACGAATAAAAAAATCATGTAATGTCAAAAATTCATGGACATGACATGGTATTTCATCTATATCTATATTAAAATATTTAATGTAAGCGGGTATAACTTTTTTGCTAAGATTAGACTGGGCAAAACCTTTGAGTAAAGATGATGACCATCTACCATTTGTTAATTCAATCATAGATTGGTATAATTTTTCTTTCATTTTGGTCTCCCTATAAAGATTTACTTACAATTTTTGTTTACTCGAAGTATAATGAACAAATATGTTATTTGTAAAGGAGTGATTTGCAATGTATTTACAAAATGCTATGACTCAAACATTAAAAAAACTGAAAACACAAGCTGCCAATATGATTACGATTGGCAATCTAGCGTTTGGTGGAGCAGCTATTATGGCTACAGTAAATGAATACTACTCTTTTAGCGTATTATTTATATTTATAGCAGGTTTATTAGATCGTTTTGACGGAATGGTAGCTAGGAGATTCAACTTGGAATCCGAGCTAGGCAAACAATTAGATTCTATGAGCGATATTATTTCTTTTGGAATAGCACCCGCACTTTTAATGTACTCATTAGTATTACAAAATTTTAGTGTTGCAGGAATGATTATAACTGTTATATACATCGCGTGTGGAGCTTTTAGATTGGCACGCTTCAATATTTCAGAGTCAAATGGATTTTTTACAGGTCTTCCGATTACCGTAGCCGGAGTTATTCTGACTCTTTCCTATTTTGCAATCGACTTAGTTCCACCTGTTACCTTTATGTTCTTATTTATTATACTTGCACTTTTAATGATTAGCACTTTTACATTGAGAAAAGTTTAATACAATTTCAAGAAATAATATTTTCTAGAAGCGACTGCAAATGCAGTCGTTTTTTTCATATTTTGTCGGATTTGCACATATATTGAATGTATAACTAGATGGAGGTGAAAAAGATTTCTGGTCTTCTAACCGCATTTATAAACATTGTCATCGATTTGCCACTTGTGCTAGGGTATTTGAAAGGGCAGGCGTTCCATCAACCACTCTCCCCGGAAGAAGAACAAGTAATGATTCAACGTTTTCTAGATGGAGACCTTACAGCAAGAGATGAACTAATAGAGCGTAATATGCGTCTTGTAGCGCATGTAGTAAAAAAATTTCACCCTAAACACGAGCTTTTAGACGACTATATATCAATAGGAACAATTGGTCTGATGAAAGCCGTAAATAGCTATACACCTACCAAAAAAACAAAATTAGCTACTTATGCAGCACGCTGTATTGAAAATGAGATTCTAATGTACTTACGTTCATTAAAAAAAGTACAAAAGGATATTTCTTTACATGAGCCAATCGGAATGGATAAGGATGGTCATTCCTTAGAAATAACTGATTTACTGCAAGGGCTAGACAAAAGCTCTGACGAACAGCTTGTTGAAGAGGAGGATACAAATCGATTATATAAACACTTATCCCAGTTAGAAAAACGAGAGCTTGATATCATCGTGCGTCGGTATGGACTATTAGGTCATGAGCCGATGACACAAAAAGAGATTTCCAAACAATTAAAAATATCCAGAAGCTATGTCTCACGAATAGAAAAGCGTGCACTCGTCAAATTATATCAATATTATATTCATGAAAAAAACTCTCTTGATGCATCAAACACCAAAAGAGCTTAGAGGAACTTAATCTTCACTTGTTTCTGCAATCATTACAAATGCTAAAACAGCTGTAACTAAAACAGACATAGCCATAATAAAAACCATTTGATCTCCCCCTAGACTGATGTGAAAGCGTTTTGATACTTTCATCATAGCATATAATGGAAATGCAAATTATATGTATTCTATGCCTTAGTTTGTCAAAATAATGACAACTTAAATGTTCCCAATTACTTGTAATACTATTTCTGTCGAATGCTTTGCTGCTACAGGTAAAAACTCATCAAAACTGATTGATGATTCTTTACCGGCAATGTCAGATAATGCACGAATTACCACAAAAGGCACTGAAAATTGGTGACAAACCTGTGCAACAGCTGCCGCTTCCATTTCACACGCTTTCATCTTAGGAAAGTAGTTTCGAACAATTTCAACTTTGTCTGGGTTATGCATAAATGTATCACCTGTCGCAATTAAGCCAGTAGCTGCTTGGTGTTCACCAATTTCATTTACAGCATCTTCTGCAAGCTTCATTAAACGCTCATCGGATTTAAATGCAGGTGGTAGCTGAGGTACTTGTCCTATTTCATATCCAAAAGCAGTAACGTCTACGTCGTGATATCTCACTTCATCTGAGATGACTATTGCTCCTACTTCTAGATGAGGGTCATATCCACCCGCTGAACCTGTATTGATCACATAGTCGGGCTTATACTCATTCAAGAGAATAGCTGTAGACATCGCTGCATTTACTTTACCAATTCCACTTTTCAACAATATAATCTCATGATTTTTATATGTACCAGTTGTAAATTCACTATTTGCAATTTCTTTAGTCTCTGAATTCTCAATCGTATTTCTTAATAGTTCCACTTCTTCTTCCATTGCTCCGATTACTGCAATCTTCATATTAATAACCCCTTTCAAAAAGTACTTCTTTTAAAGTAAAGGAGAGCGGCACTTTAGTCAAGTACCGCTCCCAATTTATAATGTTATTTTACAGTTATGAGCTTTTCTTTTTTAGTTGGCTTCCATCCCTGTCCTTCAACCCATTCTAACGATATTCGATAAATTTCAGAACCATCCTTAGATGTAACAGTTCCTATAGACTTTTGAGGGCTACCTCCATTGCCTAGGAATTTAACATACATACTAGAAGGATCTAAGTTTGCAGCGTAAGCTAGAGCATCGACCTTTTCCTTCCAATCTACCGAATCCTTGTCATAGCTTGAAACATGTTCACCCGCTTGTGACGTGCCAATGGGCTCCCAGGACGAGTCTACCATAACAGATTCAACATTGGGATCTCCTGATTCTTCTGTCGTTACAAGAGAGCTATTGGTAGAAGAATCTGATTCATTAGCTGAATCAGTGTCTTCCGTTGTGGGCTCATTTTGTTCACTATCTTCTTCAATTTCTTCCGTAGTCAATTCTTTATCTTGTTCTGTCACTTCTTCAGTGTCTTTGATATCTGAAACAGATTCAGTATCCTCTTTCTCTGTTGCACTGTTGTTTTTGTCATCATCACTTGTCACTAAATTAACTATAACCACAATAATTAACAGAAGTACTATTCCGATTAACACATTCAAAATTGTATTGTTTTTTTTCTTTCGATTGTTTAAGCGCGAATTAACTCTTTGGTTTTGGTCAGGCATACTCTTCCTCCTTTTAAAGATAGAGAACTATAATTTAATAGACGCGAATAAAAGGTTTAAGTTTCATTTTAATTACCCACTTTTGTCTATCAACTTTAATACTATCAAGACGGCAAAAAAGGGGCAAACATAAATTGTTTACCCCCTCTTGTATAAAATATCTTCCAATTATGAAATAGAGATGATTTCTACGTCCATTTCTCCACCCGGAGTAATGATTTTCACTTTATCTCCAGTGCTCTTTCCTAAAAGGCCTTTAGCAATTGGTGAATCGTTTGAAATAAGTCCTTCTAAAGGATCGGCTTCTGCAGATCCAACGATTGTATAGCTTTCTTCATCACCATCTGGTATTTCAACGAAAGTAACCGTTTTTCCTAAAGAAACGATATCATTATTGCCTTCCTCTTCGATGATAACAGCGTTTCTTATCATGGATTCAATGGTAGAAATTCTCCCTTCTACGAATGCTTGGTCTTCTTTAGCAGAATCATATTCTGAATTCTCGGATAGATCCCCAAAGCTACGAGCAATTTTAATACGTTCTACTACTTCTTTACGTTTTACCGTTTTCAATACTTCTAGTTCTTCTTCTAGTTTAAGCTTACCAGCAACGGTCATCGGAAATTGTTTCTCAGTTGACACTTCCATACACTCCTTTAAATACCCTCTTTATAAACATACATTTCCTATTCATATGCATTAAGTTAATTTGATATGAATTTAATGAAATATTTGTAAATCTTTCATCATCATATTATACAATAGCATTAGTTTCAAGAATAGTTTTTATTTTTGTAACCATTAAATCGATGGCCACCTCATTTTGACCACCTTCAGGGATGATTACGTCTGCATATCTTTTAGTTGGTTCGATAAATTGATTATGCATCGGACGAACTACCGTTAAATATTGCTCTACTACAGATTCTACTGTACGGCCTCTTTCATGAATATCACGTAATATTCTTCGAATAATGCGTAAATCGGAATCTGTATCTACGAATAACTTTATATCCATCAAATTTCTTAAACGCTCGTCCTCTAACACTAAAATTCCTTCTAAAATGATAACATCCTTTGGCTCGATTAAGATTGTTTCACTTGATCGAGTATGCTGAGCATAATCATAAATTGGTTTTTCAATAGCTTTGTCGTTTAACAAATCGTTTACATGCTGAATAAGCAAGTCATTGTCAAAAGCGAAGGGATGATCGTAATTTGTATTTAGTCTTTCTTCAAATGCCAAATGGCTTTGGTCTTTATAATAATAATCTTGTTCAATAACTACTACAGAATGGTCTTTAAAAACTTCACTAATTGCGTGGGTAACGCTAGTTTTTCCGGACCCGGAACCACCAGTGATACCAATGATAAGCGGAGTACGTTTAGCCATTATTTTAACCCCTTTCTCATCATGTTATTTGGATATAATTTTACAGGGCAATAAAATTGAACAATTTCCAAAGGATGTCTTGCCGCATCCAATTTCTGACCCTTTTCGTTTTTAATCTCTTCGATTACTAGACGTACGTTATCAATTTCAGGACCAAAAAACTCTACTTCATCTCCAGGCTTGAAATAGTTTCTTTGCTGTAACGTCACAACTTGTGTTTCCTCGTTATAATCAAGCACTAATCCTACAAAATCATATCCTAGTTTTTTGTCGTGAACTCCATACATTTGTTGTTCAACGCCAGGCTCTCCCTCGAAGAAAGCTGTATCTGCTTCTCGGTTTGCACATTTTTCAAGCTCGTCCAACCATTCTTGCTTCATTACAAAGTTAGCCGGGTCATTACAATACGAATCGATTACTTTACGGTATACACTAATAACCGTGGCAATATAGTGAATAGACTTCATGCGTCCTTCCACTTTGAGGGAATCAATACCCATTTCGATCATCTTAGGAATAGATTCAACAAGCTTCAAGTCTTTCGGACTCATTGCAAACGGAATATCTTCTTCCTCAAACAACGCTTTTTCCTCGTCATTTGAATCTGTCTCATATAAATCATAGTCCCATCTACATGATTGACAACAACCACCCCTATTAGAATCACGAGCAGTCATATGGTTAGAAAGTGTACATCTGCCACTATAAGCAATACACATAGCACCATGGATGAATGTCTCAATTTCTATATCCACTTTTTCTTTCATTAGTTTAATCTCTTCACCGCTAGTCTCACGAGCTAAAACAACGCGGTGTAAGCCCTCTTCCTTCCAATATTGAACCGCCTTCCAATTTGAAAGCGATTGTTGAGTGCTTAAATGGATTTCAAGCTTAGGAGCCGCATTTCTACATGTTTCTATGATTAATGGATCGGCTACAATAATTCCTGTAACTCCCGCATCTTCTATAGACTTTAAATATGTCTCAAGTCCTTGCATATTTTCATTATGAGCAAAAATGTTAGTCGTTACATAGATTTTTGCCCCATAGCGTTTGGCAAATTCCACCCCTTCGCGCATTTCTTGAATAGAAAAGTTACCTGCGTTCGAGCGCAAACCAAACTCTTGACCACCTATAAAAACTGCATCTGCTCCATAATGAACAGCAATTTTTAACTTTTCTAGACTTCCTGCTGGCGCCAATAACTCAGGCTTTTTGGTAATAACACGTTTACCGTCGACTAATTCACTAATATGATCTATTCTGGTGCTTATCACATGTATTCTTTCCTTTCTAAACTGAAAATACAATTCAGCTACGAGCTAAGCAATTAATATACTGTTTCTTTAAAATAGAAACCGGTATCCAAAGGTCTAAGCGGCGGTTGAATAGCTTCGATTTTTTTGAATAATTCTTTTTTTATTTCTTTGTATGCAGTTCGTGATTCGTAATATGCATCAATTGCCTGACGATAGTAGCCAGTTACTTCTGTGACATAAGACGCCTCATGAAAAATACCATCAATTTTCAAACTATCCACTTCTGCATCCAAAAATTCATCTAGCTCATCAATCATACAAATATCATTTGGACTAAAGATGTGTGTTCCATTTTGATCTTCGTAAATAGGATATTTATTCGAACGCTCTTTATCATGTAAAAACATATTATTGTTTTGAGAGCGATTTTCCACTTCCATTGCTTTATCTTGAAAAAGAAAGTAGTTTCCGATTAATGAACGTTTTGATTGAAACATACATGTCATTCCATGTACTTGTGCCTCAATTTCTACTTCAGCGTTTTCTTTAATTTCAATAACTTCTTCCAAGCTAAGCTCGCGAGCCAACACTGCTCGTGTTGCTCCACGTTTTCCCCAATAATTTGCGGTAAAGAAGTTAGTTGCTGTTTGTTCAGTATTCCAATGAAGAGGTATAGTTACTTCTGCTTCTCTTTTGGCAATGATTACTGCTGGATCACCAAATACTATTGCATCTACACCGATTTCTTGCATTTTTTGCAAATATGGACCTAACTCATCTACTTTATCGTTATGGAATATACCATTCATTGCAACATAGATTTTTTTATTATGTTCTCTTACTAGTTTAGTCGCCTCAGCTATTTCTTCAACAGAAAACTCCCCTGCTAACCTTAAGCCAAAATACTGCTCACCAACTAAAAAAGCATCTGCTCCTGCCTGAATTAGCTCGCGGATATGCTCAATATTTTTTGGAGTCACTAATAATTCTGTTTTATCCATAAATGTCACCTCTTTATACTGACTAGCATTCCATCTCCTACTGGGAAGAATGCTGTATCATAATCTGGGTGCTGCAATAGCCATTCTAAAAACTGATGCTGATTGCGCACCATCGTTCTTTTCCTTCTAGGAACATCCTCCATCGGAAGCTCTGAAAGGCCATTTAACAAAATGTTATCACAGTAAATAACACCTCTATCGTTTAACAAAGGTGCGTACTTTTCAAAGAATTTTTTATATTGTCCTTTTGCAGCATCTATAAATATTGCATCAAACCTTTGGTTATTTAAATCTTCGTCATTTATTTCTAACGCATCACCAATAACTACTTGAATGCGATTATCCAAATTGGCTCGCTTTATATATTCCTTCGCGAGTTCTGCCTTATGCTCATCACGCTCTACAGTAACAATTTCAGTAGCTTCTAGCTTCATAGCCATGCGCATAGAGGAATAACCAATCGCTGTTCCTAGTTCTAAAATGGAGGAAGGCTTTTGAAGAGAGAGAAGCTGTAGTAATGCTTCCATCCCCGACAGTTGCATTATCGGAACATGGTTTTCTAGTGCATATTGCTCCATTTCAATTAATATGGACTCTCTCGGTTTAATAAGATTTTTCATAAAGTCTTCACTAATGTTCATTGCTTTGTTACTCCTTTTAGATGCCAGGTTGGTTCCTTATGTAGTGTATAGGGTCTTTGTACTTTCTCGAAATTCTACTCCTATAGACAAGTATATTCAACTGTTTAATATTACAGGGTCAATGAAAAAACCCATCTAATAATAACATAGCAGGAGAAGGAAAGCGATAACCTTCCTTCTCCTGCATGCTTATTATTTTAAATGTTCGTCAATTTTTTGAAGATGTTCCTCATATGTGACGGAGAAATAATTTTTTCCTTCTTTATCAGCTAGGAAATAAAAATACTCAGTATCTTCTGGGTCCAAAGCAGCTTCAATGGAGGACTTCCCGGCATTTGCAATTGGACCAGGCGGTAATCCTTTATTTGTGTAAGTATTATATGGGTTTTCATATTCTAAGTCCTCATATAAAACGCGCTCTTTATGACTGCCTAGAGCATAAAGTACAGTTGGATCTGTTTGTAATGGCATATCAATCTCTAATCGGTTGTAAAACACACTAGAAATTTTCTGACGATCTGTTTGAGCAGTAGCTTCCTCTTCTAACAATGAAGCAAAAGTCAAAAGCCAGTGAACAGATTTTTCTTCTGCTTGTAATAACTCATAATAAGGTGCCATAGTTCTATCTGTCTGTGCTAATAACATTTCTGCAATCTCTTCATTAGTCGGTTTTTCTTCGAAAAAAGGATAAGTCGATGGATATAAATAACCTTCTAATGCGTAACGGACGTTTTCGCCTTTAATTTCTTCTGTAAGCAATGCAGGATATTTTGCCATCATTCTTTCAACAAACTCATCACTAGTAACTAGTTCAAAAAATTCCTTTGAAGAGTTCCCTGTTTTCTTTTCAATTACTTCTCCAATTTGTTCTAAAGTTAAACCTTCTGGAATTGTTAAAGAAAATAGTGGTTCTCTGTATATTTTACCAGTTTTTAGGCTTTCTATAATTTCATCTAAAGTCATATCCTTAGATAAATCATACGTGCCAGCCTGAAAATCAGATTGGTTATTAAATTTTACATAGTATTTAAATATCCTAGCATCTTTAATAATACCATTCTTTTCAAGTGTAGAAGAAATGCTATCAATGCCAGACCCAATAGGAATTTCCACCGTTACTTTTTCCGTCGAATCTGGATCCATCGGTGAAAGTGCTCCTTTAACATAGTTATAACCTATGTATCCGCCAATAGCTCCAACTAGTATAATGAATAAGGCGATTACTAATACAATTCTTCTAACAAGTTTTACTTCTTTTTTTTTGTTTTTCATTCGATTAAACATTATCTCTTTTTTAGATTTGTTTTCCACGGGCTTGCCCCCTTTTTTCTCCCTTATTATACATGATGCTGTACAAAAAGAAAAAGGATGGCTTGAGAATACTCAGTCCATCCTTTTTAAGCTTGAATTAGTCTTCGTCTTCTTCTGTTTCATCTAAAAACGTATTTAACATTTCTTCAATCATATCCCACTCAGCATCATCTTCGATAGGAAGTAAATCTCCGTCTTCTCCGTTTTCATTTGGAGTAAAGGAAGAAGCATGAATTTCGATTTCTTCGTTTTCATCCTCTTCAGCACCGATTGGATAATAAAGTACATAAGATTTACCAAATTCCTCTGATTCAAATGTAAATAGTACGTTACAAAGCTGTTCGTTCCCGTTTTCATCAACTACTGTGATATTTTCTTGTCCGTGGTCCATTTGTGGTCACCTCATCTGTTTTTTCTATCAAGATATCCCTGTAAAATCATTACAGCTGCCATCTTGTCAATAACTTGCTTGCGTTTTTTTCGACTAACATCCGCATCTATTAACATACGTTCTGCAGCCATCGTTGTCAATCGTTCATCCCATAATGTAACAGGAAAGTTGTATTTATCAGTTAACAGCTTGGCAAATTGCTCTGATGCCTCTGCTCGGGGACCAATCGAGTTATTCATGTTTTTAGGAAAACCTACCACGAATTCACTTACTTGATGTTGTTTTACCAATTCATCAATCCGCTCTATCCCAAATTCTTGCACATCTTCGTTAATCTTGATTGTTTCTATGCCCTGGGCTGTCCACCCGAGAGCGTCACTTATAGCAACACCCACGGTGCGAGAACCGACATCTAAACCCATTATTCTCATAATTACGCCTCATTATTCTTTTTAATATAGAACTTGACTAACTCCTCTAAAATTTCATCACGTTCTAATTTACGGATCATATTTCGAGCATCTTGATGGCGAGGAATATAAGCTGGATCACCAGAAAGTAAATAGCCAACAATTTGATTGATAGAGTTATACCCTTTTTCCTCTAACGCAGAGTGGACCTGAAGCATCACATGTTTTACTTCTTGTTCCATCGATTCCTCTGGGAAATTAAATTTCATTGTTTTATCAAATGAGCTCATGATCAGCACCTCGCTTTCAATTTGGTAATGAAGTTTGCTTAGTTATTTGTTAAGTATACCCTATTTTCGGATAAGTTTAAACTGATTTGATATATTCGTAAACTGAGTTAAGTGCGGTTTCAAGTTGGCTTGCGTCTTTAGCCCCAGCCATTGCGAAGTCTGGACGCCCCCCACCTTTACCGCCACATTGTTCTGCTACTAGTTTGACGATATTTCCAGCGTGGTAGTTCCCGCCCACTAAATCTTTTGTCACACCTGCAGAAATCATCACTTTTTCCCCATCCACTGCTCCTAGAACTATTACAGCTTTATCCATTTTTTGTTTTAGATCATCCATCATTTGTCGCAGTTGATTGTTATCTTTTGCTTCTACTTTAACAGATAACACGGTAACATTGTTAATTGTTTGTGCTGATGACAACACAGATGCTGCTTCACTATTTGCAATTTTTGCAGATAAGGATTCATTTTCTCGTTGTATATTTTTTAAATCTAATAGTAGTTGGGAAACCTTCATAACTATATCCTTCGGCTGAGCTTTCAATAATGATGCTGCTTCCGAAAGAAGTTGTTCCTCTTCCTTGACAACCTCAAATGCGCCTTTTCCAGTAACAGCTTCAATTCGTCGCGTTCCTGCTCCAATACCGCTTTCAGAGAGAATTTTGAAGTAGCCAATTTCTGATGTATTTTTAACATGTACACCACCGCAAAGCTCTAAAGAATAAGTTCCCATCTGAACGACTCTAACTATATCCCCGTATTTTTCACCAAAAAGAGCCATTGCGCCCATACTTTTAGCTTCATCGATATTATGGTAGCCAGTTACTACCGGAATATTATCCCACACCTTCTCGTTAACTATACGCTCAATTGTTTCAAGTTCTTCCTTTGTAACTTGTCCAAAGTGAGAAAAGTCAAATCTAAGTCGGTCGGGTCCAACGTATGAGCCCGCTTGGTTTACATGGCTTCCTAACACATCTTTTAGTGCTTGATGCAAAATATGTGTAGCAGAGTGATTTTTAATCGTCAGGCCTCTTAGCTTTTGGTCCACTGTTGCCACAACCTCTGCTTCAACAATCATTTCTCCTGATTCAATTACTATAGTATGAAGATTCTGTCCGTTTGGAGCCTTTTGGACATCTTTTACAAAGCCTCGGAAGTTATCATTTTCGATTACACCATGATCTGCGATCTGCCCACCACTTTCAGCATAGAAAGGCGTTTGCGTTAATATAACTTTTACCTCTTCGCCTTCATGTGCAGATTTTACAAGATCTTTCCCCAAAACTATAGAAGAAACTTTTGTTGTTACACTAAGAGTATCATAGCCTATAAATTCGCTAGCATCTTGAAGGTTACTAAATACCTCTGACTGAACTTGCATGGAATCTACGTTTTGACGAGCAGCACGTGCTCTAGAACGCTGTGCTTCCATTTCCGCTCTAAACCCTTCATGGTCAACCGTCATATTAGCTTCCTCTGCGTATTCTTCGGTCAATTCAATAGGAAATCCATAAGTATCATACAACGTGAAGGTTGTAGTACCAGGAATAAATGATTCTCCCTTAGCTCGTTGTTCTGCGATAACCTTTTCTAAAATGCTAAGTCCATCATGTAACGTTTCGTGGAATCTTTCTTCCTCCGTTTTAATAACTCGCATAATAAAATCTTTCTTTTCTGTAACCTCTGGATAGAAATCTTGCATAATTTCTCCTACAACAGGCACTAGTTCAAATAAAAATGGTTGGTCGATTCCTAGCTGTTTTGCAAAACGAACTGCTCTGCGTAGTAGCCTTCTAAGTACATAACCTCTTCCCTCATTTGAAGGTAAAGCCCCATCTCCAATCGCAAAAGCAACAGTTCGAATGTGATCTGCAATTACTTTGAATGCAACGTCGTCTACACTATTTAGTCTATATTCTTTTCCAGAAATTTGTTCTGTTTGTCGAATGATAGGTATAAATAAATCTGTGTCGAAGTTGGTTGGAACATTTTGCACCACACTAGCCATACGCTCCAAGCCCATGCCTGTATCAATGTTTTGCTTTGGAAGTGGAGTGTACGTATGATCAGGGTTATGGTTAAACTCAGAGAAAACTAAATTCCAAATTTCTAAATAACGTTCATTTTCTCCTCCTGGATATAGCTCAGGATCATTTATATCATTGCCATAGGACTCACCTCGGTCATAGAATATTTCGGAGTTTGGACCACTTGGACCTTCTCCAATGTCCCAGAAATTCCCTTCTAATCGAATAAGTCTTTCTTCTGGAATGCCGATCTCATCTCTCCAAATAACATATGCTTCTTCATCCTCAGGATGGATCGTAATTGATAGTTTTTCGGGTTCAAAAGCCATCCATTTTTCATCAGTTAGAAATTCCCACGCCCATTGGATAGCTTCCTTTTTGAAATATTCTCCAATTGAGAAATTCCCTAACATTTCAAAGAAGGTATGGTGTCTTGCCGTCTTTCCCACATTTTCAATGTCATTCGTACGGATTGATTTTTGTGCATTGGTGATACGGGGATTATCAGGAATCACTCGTCCATCAAAATATTTTTTTAGAGTTGCAACACCACTATTTATCCATAATAATGATGGATCATTAATGGGTACAAGTGGCGCTGAAGGCTCTTGTGTATGGCCTTTTTCGATAAAGAAATCTAAATACATTTGTCTAATTTGTGCACCTGTTAACTGTTTCATCTTTCATTCCTCCTAAAAAAATAAAATAAAAAAAGCCCTCATCCCTAAAAGGGACGAAAGCTATTATTTCGCGGTACCACCCTAGTTACATAGCAGTGTATTTCTGCCATGTCTCTCAAGAAACCTTAACGCGGTTAAACGGCAGGTATTAGCTGCACTCAGAAGTAGCTTTCCTAATTGTTATAATCTGGGGATTCTTTCAGCCATGGAACCCTTCTCTAATCAGCTAACAATAGTACTTTCTCCGTCTACATTTTCATATATACAATTCTGATTATAAGTAACTATTTGTCCTCTGTCAATCCGAATCTAAGAACTGATAGGGATTTATACCCTTCATGCCAATCATTGGGTCAATCGAATGATAATTGTCTGAGGATAAATAAGTAGTGACTAAATCATCCTGCGTAGATTGACTTGTAACTTCTTTTGCTTCTATTTCTTCAGCTATTGATTTTGCATCTTCTACTGTTTCTTCGTCCGCAAGACGTTCCTTTAACGTTGTTAAACGCTGTAAATCATCCGTTCGTTTCACTCCAAAAGTAAAAACTTCCGGATCGCCACAAAGAATTAAAAAGTTTTTTGCTCTTGTTATACCTGTATACAACAAATTGCGTCTAAGCATTTTCATATAGCTTCTAGTAACCGGCATAATAACCGTTTGGAATTCACTGCCTTGTGACTTATGGACAGAGCAACAATAGGCAAGAGTAATTTGATTCAAATCATTTTTTTCATATGTTACTTCATTGCCATCAAATGATACGACTAGCATCTCTTTCTTTTCCACTGTTTCGTTTGCTTTAAAAAGAGCCACTACCTCACCCATATCACCATTAAAGACATTACTTTCTGGTTGGTTGACCAGCTGAAGTACTTTATCTCCTATCCGATAAATAGTTTCTCCGAAGGTCATCTCTTTTCTTGTACCGTCTGGATTTGGATTGACCATTTCTTGAATCATCTTATTTAGCGTGTCAATCCCAGCCGGTCCACGATACATAGGAGCTAGAACCTGAATTTCTCGGATGGATTGTCCCTTCGATAATGCTGCTTTCAAGACTTGTTCTACTACTTTAGGAATTTGTTCCGGAGAAGCCTTGATGAATGAGCGATCCTTAGTTTTCGCAGTTAGAGTTGCAGGCACACTTCCTTTTTTCATCTCGTGTGCTAGCTCAATAATTGAGGACCCTTCAGATTGACGATAAATATCGACAAGCTCCACTGTAGGTATCCTTTTACAAGCCAGTAGATCCTTTAATACCTGACCCGGACCAACAGGTGGCAACTGATCTTGGTCACCTACAAATATGACTTGAGCGTCTTTGGGGATTGCCTTTAAGAGCTGATGCCCTAGCCACGTGTCTAGCATGGAAGTCTCATCGATAATTACTAATCTACCTTCAATCTCTTTGCCTTCTGTATCATTATCTTCTTGCCCATTAAAACCGAGTAGTCTATGAATCGTCATAGCTGGTAGCTCGGTCGATTCACTTAAACGCTTTGCAGCTCTCCCTGTAGGAGCTGCCAAAACAATAGGAAACGGCTTTTGTTCTTTCGCCCATTCTTTTGAATCTAAGGAAAGTCCATGTAGCTCTGCATAGAGCTCTACGATTCCTCTGACAACAGTCGTTTTCCCGGTTCCAGGCCCTCCCGTTAAAAGAGTTATAGTAGAGTTCAGAGCTGTTTCAATCGCCTTAATTTGTGTTTTTGCATATTGAACACCTAAGCGCTCCTCTAATGCCCCTAAATGCTTTTTAATCTCCGACAACGGAAAATGATGAAGGTCCTTTTCTGTTAGCAAGGTTTCCACTTTCGAACTGATACCCACCTCTGAAAAATATAGAGAAGGAATATAAAATCGGTTAACTTCCCCAACAATACGGCTTTCCTCTGCGAGTTCAATACAGCATTTGGTTATAGCATCATAAGAGATTTCTTCTCTTTGGGCATTTTCAAGCATTCTTTTAACGTCTTCAAGAAGTTGCTCAGCATATTGAAAAACATGTCCCTCACTCAGTGAAGATGATTGAAGTAAATGGTAGATAGCAGCTTTTATGCGGTCCGGATGATTTCCTTTTATCCCAAGCTTATAGCCTAGCTCATCAGCACGAACAAAACCAACACCCTCCACATCCTCTATTAAACGATATGGATTATCAGTTAGTTTAGAGATTGTTTCTTCTCTATAGACCTGATAGATTTTCATCGCTATTTGCGGACCGAAGCCCCATTCATTTAGCTGAATCATTACTTTTTCCAAGCCTAGATTTTGCTCCAAGGTAGCTCTGATTGTCTGCTTCTTTTCCTCTGCCAACCTTGGAATAATATCCAATGCAGAAGGGTCATCTAAAATTCGATTGATCGCATTTTCTCCAAGCTTTTTCACAATCTGCTCAGCAGTCTTTCTCCCTATTCCAGGAAACATATCACTTGAAAGATAATGGACTATACCTGTCTCAGTAGCAGGAACTTCTTTTTGAAAAGTTTCTACCTGAAATTGAACCCCATACTTAGGATGATTTTTAATATAACCAGTAAATTTATATGCCTCTTCCAAAACCAATGGAGGAAAATAACCAGTTACAATTATTTCTTTCTCCTTATATACGGTATTTGTTGATTTTACTTTTAATTTAATGATGGAGAACAGGTTTTGGGGATTATGAAAAATAGAGACGATTGGTCGACCAGCAATAAATTGCTTTTCATTATTAATCATTTCATTTGTCATCACAACCGCCTCCTAACTTTTTCTTAATTACGTAGAGAAATCATATCGTACACATATCTTGCTTGATCATAGTTTGGTTGAATGGTAAAAGCTTCTTTCAAATGCTTAAGGGCACTTTCTGTGTCTGAAGTAGACACGGCATATAATACCCCCATATTGTAATGAGCATCTGCATTTTCTGGATCTAATGCTAAAATTTCTTTGAAGATTGGTTCTGCCACATCGAACATTTCTATACTTGCAAGTGCTATGCCATATGTTAGCTTAATCTGAATATCTTGGGAGTCCAATTCATAGGCTCTCTGAAGATATGGAAGGGCAAGCTTAGTTTGGTCCACTTTTTGAAAGCTTTTACCAAGCATAAAATAAGCATCCGGGCCTTCTATACCATTTGTAATTGCTTTTTCATATAACTTGGCAGCCTCTTCAAAGCGTTCAGCATTAAAATACAAGTTTGCTAAGCTATAGTATGCAGTTGCAGCATTTTCGTCTAAAGTAATTGCTTTTTGAAAGAAACGCTCCGCACGTTCGTTTTCATTCATAGAAGCTAGTAAATTGCCAAAATTAATATAACCAATTGACTCTTCTGGGTTTTCTTCAATTGCTTTTGTAAATAACTCTGCTGCTTTTTCATAATTTTCTTCTTGAATCGCTTGGATTCCTAGTTCATTATAATTCAAATCCATTACCTCCGTTAACCTACATAATCCAGTTTAAGACCATCTTTAAATACTTCGTCAATTGTTGCTCCCCCAAGGCATTCATCCCCTTGATAGAAAACAACTGCTTGACCAGGAGTTATCGCACGAACTGGTTGATCGAATATTACACGAACACGATTGTCAGCCAGTAGCTCTACATGAACTCCTACATCTTCTTGACGATAACGGAATTTAGCTGTGCAATCAAAAGATGCTGGCTTGTCTAATGTAGTTGTAAAAGATAAATCAGTAGCAGTAAGGCTTGTAGAGAACAAAGCATCATTATTGATATTTTGTCCAACTAATAAAACATTTCTTTTCAAGTCTTTTCCTATAACAAACCAAGGATCACCTGAACCACCAATGCCTAAGCCATGACGTTGGCCGATAGTGTAGTACATTAAGCCATCATGTTTGCCCATCACTTTTCCGTCCATTGTTTCCATCGTACCTTGTTTAGCTGGTAGATATTGACTTAGAAACTCTTTGAAATTTCTCTCACCTATAAAGCAAATTCCAGTGGAATCCTTTTTAGTAGCTGTCGCAAGTCCTTGCTCCAGAGCAATTTCCCGCACTTTTTTCTTTTCTAAATGTCCAATTGGGAACATAACCTTTTCAAGCTGTTCTTGATTCAATTGGTTCAAGAAATAGGTCTGATCCTTATTATTATCTCTGCCTCTTAGCATCCTCGTTTGGCCGTCTCGCACTTCTACTTGAGCATAATGACCCGTTGCAAGATAATCAGCCCCAAGTGCCAATGCATGCTCTAAAAATGCTTTGAATTTTATTTCTTTGTTACACATTACGTCAGGATTTGGTGTTCGTCCCGCTTTATATTCCTCTAAGAAATATGAAAATACTTTATCCCAATATTGTTTTTCAAAATTAACAGCATAATAAGGTATACCAATCTGGTTACATACTTTAATAACATCTTCATAATCCTCTGTTGCCGTACAAACTCCATTTTCATCTGTATCATCCCAGTTTTTCATGAAAATCCCGATTACATCATAACCTTGTTCTTTTAAAAGATAGGCCGCAACGGAGGAATCAACTCCTCCTGACATACCGACTACAACTCTTGTATCTTCTTTTCTCTTCATCATTACTCACTCATTTCAGTTATCCAAGAATAATTTTACTTATTTTGTTAGCTGCTTCTACAGCTTCTTCTTTAGTATTGTTTAGCCCAAAGCTAAAACGTACTGAGTTTCTTAGTTCTGGAGAGCTCTCTCCGTACATAGCAACTAGCACATGGGATGGATCTATAGAGCCTGCTGTACAAGCTGAGCCGCTTGAGGCATCGATTCCTGCTAAATCTAATTGGACGAGGAATGTCTCTACATCTGTTTTCGGAATACTTAAGTTCACAACATGGGTTAGAACCTCGTTCTGCGTCCCGTTGATTTTAAAATCTACTCCATTTTTCTCCAACTGTTTGACAAAAGCATCCTTTAGCTTACGATAATGCGAATTGTTATCCTCTATATTTTGCTGTTTAAGCTCAACCGCTTTGGCAAATGCAACAATTGCAGGGACATTTTCGGTGCCTGCTCGTTTTTTTCGTTCCTGCTGTCCACCATAGAATAATGGCTTTAAATAAATATCTTTTCGTTGATATAAAAAACCAATTCCTTTAGGTCCATTAATTTTATGACTTGATACGCTTAGCATATCAATATGGAACTCTTGTACATCTATTTTGACACTGCCGTAGGCCTGTACGGCATCCGTATGGAAGTATGCTTGGTGATCCTTTAGGAGATTTCCAATTTCTTTAATTGGCTGAATCGTTCCTACTTCATTGTTTGCAAACATTACAGAAACTAAAATAGTATCTTCTCGTAATGATTTTTTCAAGTATTCAATACTGATTAAGCCAGAACTGTCTACGGGTAGGTAGGTTATTTCAAAGCCTTCTTTTTCAAGTTGTTCACAGGCATGCAAAACAGCGTGGTGTTCTATTTGTGTAGTAATAATATGCTTACCTACATCTTTACGGGCATATGCTGTCCCAAATATCGCATAATTGTCAGCTTCTGTCCCACCACTCGTAATAGTTATCTCTGTTTCATGGCAGCCAATAGAGTGAGCTAGAATTGTTCGAGCATCGTCTAGTTTTTTCCTAGCGCTTCTACCTGTTTGATGAATACTAGATGCATTTCCGTATACTTGGTTTATTTCTTCTACAAATGTATTGACCACTTGTTCTGCCATTGGCGTTGTAGCAGCATGATCTAAATATATTCTATTCATGATGAACTCTTAACTCCTTATATATAAAACATATACCCTTTTGTATCTGGGTTTTCTTCCGAATATTTTGCTAGGTCTTCAATAGTAGTTGTATCGAGTACATTCTTGACCGCATCACGAATTCTCATCCATAACTCTCTCTGCGGTGGAGCTTCCTCTTCAATTCCTTCAACTATTTGAATGGGACCTTCAAGCACACGAATGACATCGCCTGCAGTAATTTCATTTGGCGCTTTAGAAAGCATATAGCCTCCATAAGCTCCTCTAACACTTTTAACCAATCCAGCATTGCGCAAAGGAGATACGATTTGCTCCAAGTATGCTTCCGATAAGGAATGCTCAGAGGCAATTTGACGTAGCGCATAAGGTCCTTCTCCGTATTGCTTACCTAGCGCCACCATAATTGTAAGACCATAACGGCCCTTTGTTGAAAATTTCAACTGTCCCACCTCATTTTTCGTTTATCCATTCATTCTTATATTTCACTATAAAAGTATTTATAGGACTTAGATTGTATCTATTTAGATTAACTTCATAGGTAAAAAAATTCTTTCCCTAGTATAGCATAACTCATAGGGCTAACGACTTCAAAATGACTTTTTGTCTCATCTTCTATATAATAAAGGAACAAATGTACGTTTTGTATAACCAAAGCACATTCGCTTGTACCTGCACTGACAAGTAAATGATTATCTTTTGACGAACACGTTCTAGTACAATCAATTTGTAATAGACATACATTCGTACTTGAGTGTCTTAAATGTAATCCAGGTGCCAGATCAAAGTCACTCAAATACTTTATTTACAATCAATCCTCTCTTCAAAAACAGGATTTCAAATACGAATAAAAAGGAGAGATCATTTTGCAAAATGAACCTTTAGCTTATCGAATGAGACCTCAAACAATCGATGAAATTGCTGGTCAACAGCATGTAATCGGTAAGGCTACTGCACTATATAAAATGATAATGAATGGGCATGTACCATCTATGCTTCTTTATGGAGATCCTGGTGTGGGCAAAACCTCTTTAGCTTTTGCGATTGCTGGGACAACCAAATTACCCTTTATTGCATTAAATGCAACTAAGGCCGGAAAAAAAGATGTCGAGGATGTCGTAGCAGATGCTCGGATTAGCGGAAAGGTAATTTTGTTTTTAGATGAAATTCATCGCTTCAACAAGCTACAGCAGGATACACTTTTGCCCCATGTTGAAAACGGTTCTATAATTCTTATCGGGGCTACAACGGAAAATCCCTTCCACGATGTAAATCCAGCGATACGCTCACGCTGTGGAGAAATAAAGCAGTTAAAGCGTCTTACTACTGAGGATGTAGATGTTCTTCTAAAAAGAGCCTTAGAGGATCCTGACAAAGGGCTAGGCAAAACTCCTATTAAAATCACCGATGAGCAACGGCTAAAAATAGCGGATGCTTCAAATGGAGATGCTCGAAAGGCATTGACTCTATTAGAATCTACCGTTTTTGCCAGCTTTGAAGAAAATGGCGTGACTGTAGTGGAGAATGGCACTCTGGATAGCCTTATCGATCGTGTAGGCGTCTTTGGAGACAAAAAAGGTTCACACTTTTATAATCTGTTATCTGCACTACAAAAATCAGTTCGGGGTAGTGATACGGACGCAGCATTATATTATCTTGCCCATCTATTAGAAAACGGAGATTTGGTAGCAGTTAGCAGAAGATTATTGGTAATGAGCTATGAAGATATTGGACTTGCCAATCCTTCAGTGGGCCCACAAGTATTAGCTGCTATACAATCAGCAGAAAGACTTGGACTCCCTGAGGCACGCATTCCCCTTGCCAATGCCGTAGTTTTAATGTGCTTATCAGAGAAATCTAATTCGGCATATGTAGCACTTGATAAGGCTATTAGTAGTCTACATTCAGGTAAAACAGGAGAAATCCCAAGTCATTTAAAGGATACTCATTACTCTGGAGCCAAGGAGCTTGGACATGGTGGCTATGTATATCCTCATGATCATAAAATAGGAACCTTTGGCGGTTGGGTAAACCAAACCTATCTTCCAGATAATTTAGTCGGAACAAGATTCTACGATCCAATAGATGCAGGGGAAGAGAAACGTCTTTCTGCTATTTATAACAAATTGGAGAAATTTAAGAAGGAAAAGTAGAAAAATAGCTTTTGTGCCTGTTGGCAATGCGAGAAATAGAGAAATTCATATACTGCTTTACTATGAAAAAACGCTACCGAAAAAATCGGTAGCGTTTTTTGTTCGCAAACTTAAAGGTGTGCACCTTCGAATTTAGTAATTACACACCCATTTTTCTGCGTGTATTACTTACTTTCTTGGTTTGCTGGCTTTTCATTTTTTGGTTGGCTGCTGGACCGTTTCCTTTTGCTTTGCCGCCACCAGCTTGGTTTTTCTTTTCTTCAAGCTTTTGTTTCACAGCTTCTTGAAGAGTCATTTTTTTCTTTGGCTCTTCTTGATTTGTTGTTTCTGTCATAAAGTTTCCACCTCGTTTGAAATGTGATTAGTTTTAGTATAAGTGATGTGGAAAAAACTGCAACCAATTACTGCACTCGATTCACTGTAATATTTTTCGTGATATCATTTATTACCCAGCTAGCACAGATTAATCCAACTACAGAAGGTACAAAAGCATTAGATGATGGTGGCATTTTTGCTTTACGAATTGCTGCATCTGGTTTTCCTACTGTCTCTACTACATCTTCTCTTACTACGATAGGACTTTCATCCGAAAAGACTACTGGGATACCTTTTGTAATTCGATCTTCTTTACGAAGCTTAGTACGAATCACTTTTGCTATTGGATCGGTATGTGTTTTAGAGATATCTACAATTTTAAATCGAGTTGGATCCGTTTTGTTTGCTGCTCCCATACTAGAAATAATTTTAATGCCTCGTTTTAAACATTCCTTCATTAGATGAATTTTATATACAATGGTATCAGATGCATCTATTACATAATCAATATTCATCTCAAAAAATTGTTCATAAGTTTCTTCGGTATAAAACATATGCATGTCAATTACTTCACATTCTGGATTAATATCTGCTATTCTCTCTTTCATCACCTCGGATTTTGATCGCCCAATTGTAGACATATAGGCTACTAATTGACGATTGATATTCGTAATATCCACGTTATCCTTATCAACTAAAATAATACGCCCCACTCCACTGCGAGCACATGCCTCTGCTGCAAATGAACCGACACCTCCGACTCCTAAAATTGCAACAGTTGTATTTTTCAAGAGATTTACACCCTCTTTACCGATAGCAAGTTCATTTCTAGAAAATTGATGTAACATACTAAACACTCCATTTATATCAGATTAGTTGGTTTTATCTTTTCACTTCTCAAATATTAACAAAATCATTATGCCTACGCTAGTACATTCTAAATTTATTACTGTTGTACCCACGCCTCATATTATAAACTAAATGCAACTTTTAAGTCGATGTATGTAATATGTCGTCTAACGATAGCTAATCCTATTTCAAAAAAATCTATTCATTTCTTGTTCTTTTTTGCTCAGATAGAGATTACTATTTGATAATAATTGAAGAATTGGGGCACGTGCCGACCTCAAAGCTCACAAAAAACCTCCTACAAATAATATGCAGGAGGCTGACTGTTTAAAGATAGACGAATCCCAATCGTGCCGACTAATAGAGCTTATCGTTTTGAACCCGCACAGAGCAGGTGGGTGTCCTCTTCACTGTCTTTGAAGTCCCTAGACTAGAGGGCATGTCATCAACAATAAAAGTTAGACTCCCGACGATATAATTGTTCGGTCAAAACTGATTGGCATTTTGCGAACACATCAGGATTCGTATTACTTGTATATTATCACAGATATTAATGAATTTCAAATGAAACAACACACTATAATTTAACTATTCTGAATAATTATTTATAGTAAAATTTTCATACTCATACTTAATTCCTTTAATTTATGATTAAAGTCACCACTTAAAAATTCTATTGAAAACTAGTCCTAGATGTCCCTACCTGTGAATATTATTCATAGACAAGACATTTAACGGAGGTCTATTTGTGAATTCACTGATGACGTATTTTATTCTTGGTGTCTCCTTGGCGGCACCCATTGGCCCTGTAAAGGCTACCCTACTTAATACCGGTATAAAGAATGGATTTTTTCATGCATGGTTTTTTGGTTTGGGTGCCATTGCAACAGATATACTTTATATGCTTATGGTGTATTTTGGAGTGGGACAATTTATCGACAGTCCAATGATGAAAACTTTTTTATGGTCTTTTGGCTTCTTTGTTCTGATGTATACTGGCATTGAAAATTTACTTACGGTCAATAATATATCTATGGATGCAAAATATCGAAAAGTAGTACGTTTAAGACATTCTTTTTTATCGGGGCTACTCATGGCATTATTGAATCCTTTGACTATTTTATTTTGGCTTGGGATTTATGGCTCCATACTAGTTGGTGGCGCTAGTGGCTCGTTATCTGGACTAGAAGTTATTTTATATAGTATTACTATCTTATTAGGTATTACACTTGTAGACTTAACGATGGCTACTATCTCAAGTGGTTCAAGAAAATTATTATCAACTTCTCTTCTAAAAACGGTGTCCATTATTTCATCATTATCAATGATTGGGTTTGGAATTTACTTTGGCATTCAGGCCTACTATTCCTTATTTTAAGTTAAAGATTTTTCCTAATACATAATAATTAACTGTTAGAGGACATTTGTTTTGATGAATGCATAAAACAATTCCTCAAGGAGAACATACCCTTAATTGACAATTAAAATTGAGGTGTGTAGGTTGGGTAAGAAAGATGAAAATAATACAGTAAGCAAGATGTGTATTATAAGCATATCTTCCATTCCTTTAGTTATGACGTTAGGGAACTCTATGCTGATTCCAGTTTTGCCAATCTTAGAAAAAAAGGTGGATATCAGTTCTTTTCAATCGAGTATGATTATAACTAGTTACTCCATTGCCGCTATTATTCTCATTCCAGTGGCCGGTTATTTATCGGATCGATTAGGAAGAAAGAAAATTATTTTGCCCTGCTTACTTCTTGCTTTGATAGGTGGACTAATTGCTGGTTTTGCCTCTTGGAAAATGGAGAATCCTTACACAACTATTATTATTGGTAGAATTTTACAAGGGATGGGTGCGGCAGGAGCAATGCCGATTGTATTACCACTAGTCGGAGACCTTTTTAAAGATGATTCAGAAAAAACTAGCTCCACCTTAGGTATTATTGAAACATCTAATACGCTTGGGAAAGTATTAAGTCCTATTATAGGCTCGGCGATTGCAGCAATACTGTGGTTTTTTCCATTCTTTTCAATCTCAATTTTTAGTGCCATTGCTTTCGTTTTAATATTTTTCTTTGTCAAAGTTCCTAAAGGGGACAATGAAGAGCCAGACAAAATAAAAGAATTTTTAAGTAAAGTAAAGGAAACCTTTAAAGCAGAGGGTAAGTGGCTGACTTCGGTATTTTTAAATGGTATCTTTGCGATGTTCGTATTATTCGGAGTATTGTTTTACTTATCAGAAATACTAGAAAAAATTCATGATATTAAAGGTGTTAAGAAAGGTTTTGTCTTAGCAATCCCCCTATTGTTTTTATGTATATCTTCTTTCCTTACTGGCCGAAAAATTGAAGGAAAGCTCCAAACGATTAAACGAATGATGATCATATCTCTTATTATTAGTTCAGCTAGTGTCGTGTTTATTGGTTTTGTCAAGGAACAACTCATTCTGTTGTTAATAGTTACAAGTATACTTGGTATAGCTATTGGAGCCATACTCCCTGTCTTAGACACAATAATCACAGAAAATATAAAAAAAGAAGAGCGAGGCACCATTTCTTCTTTTTATAGTTCAGCTCGTTTTATAGGGGTTGCAGCAGGACCACCTATACTTTCACTTGTCATGAAAAACTATTTAAATCCATTTTATATCGGCTGTGGTGTTCTTGGCATACTACTTATGTTTCTTGTCTTTAAGCTAGTTAAAATAGAGGAGATCGAGAAGACAGAGAATGAAATTGCCTAGAAGATTATACGTCAATACTATAAAAACGACAAAGACCGATAATTTGCATTCGCATTATCGGTCTTTTTATTATTTTTTTACGGAGTCACTTATTTAATTTTATTAATACAACCATTCATGACAATTATTAGCTAATAGCTGTAACTCCACTAAAGTTATACTAGCTTGGTATCCATCGCAAATTTTAACATAGCAAAAAAATTAACACCTACTCCCTCTATTTAAGTAGAGACAATCCAGGTGCTCAATTTTTGTCAAAACTATATACTAAATTCTTCAAACTCTATTTAGAATTCACGCTGAACAGTATCAATAAAATACCCGCAAATAAGCATATTATTCGAGTCATAGATATTTTATCCGCTAGGCCCATTAAACCTATACCAGTTGTGACGATTAAAATACATGGTCCGACTAGAGCTAGCATGGAATTAATATAGAAAGCTTTTTCCAAGTTATTAAATTTCAGCATAAACATTGCTGCAGTGATTTCTACACTTCCTGAAAGAACTCTTAATAAAATAATAAAGAGTAATGCTTTTTCTATAACTTCGATCATCCTTCCAATTATCAATCATTTAATAGAGTATATGTTAGCTCCTTCTAAATTATTTTATAACCTCTCCTAGATTCAATTTATTCAAAAACCACCTTTTATTGTATGACCTAACATACATAAAAGGTGGTTAATTATTATTGTTCTTACTTATTTAATTTTAAGTGCAATTCATCTAGCTGTGCTTCTGCTACTGGGCTTGGTGCTTGAGTCAGTAAGCAGCTTGCGCTAGCTGTTTTAGGGAAGGCGATCGTATCACGAAGATTTGTTCTTCCAGATAGCAGCATGACCAAACGGTCCAACCCGAAGGCTACTCCACCATGTGGAGGTGTTCCGTATTCGAATGCTTCCATTAAGAACCCAAACTGAGCTTTTGCCTCTTCGTCAGAAAATCCTAGAATCTCAAACATTTTTTCTTGTACTTCTCTTGAATATATACGCAGGGATCCTCCACCAAGTTCATAGCCATTTAGTACAAGGTCGTATGCTTGTGCTTTTACTTGACTTGGATCTGTTTCCATTAAAGGTAGGTCCTCATCAGCCGGACGTGTGAATGGGTGGTGTGCAGCATAATAACGTCCTTCTTTTTCGTCATATTCGAATAATGGCCAGTTTACTACCCATAGGAAAGCATAACGACTTTCATCGATAAGATTCAAATCCTTACCTAATTTCAAACGTAACGCTCCAAGGGCATCAGCTACTACAGACTTTTTGTCTGCTACGAATAACAATAAATCTCCCGCATTAGCATCTAAGGTTTTAATAAGAGTGCTAGCCGCTTCTCCTTCAAAGAATTTAGCAATAGGACCTTTTATGCCCTCCTCGTCAACTTTTAACCAAGCAAGACCTTTAGCACCATAGCGAGAAGCATATTCTCCTAACGCATCAATATCTTTTCGTGAATAGTTATCGGCTGCTCCCTTGACGTTGATAGCTTTAACTTGGCCACCTGCTTCTACTGCTGAAGTAAATACTTTAAAGGCACTATCTTTTACTTGATCTGAAAGATCTGTTAACTCTAAACCAAATCGAACATCTGGTTTATCTGATCCAAATCTAGCCATTGCTTCGTCATAGTCCATTCGAGCGAATGGTATACTAACCTCTACACCTTTAACATCTTTCATTATCTTTTGCATCATGCGCTCATTCATTTCTAAAATTTCATCCATTGATAGGAAGCTCATTTCCATATCAATTTGAGTAAATTCTGGCTGACGGTCAGCACGTAAATCTTCATCACGGAAGCAACGAGCAATTTGATAATATTTTTCAAATCCACCCACCATAAGCAATTGTTTGAATAGCTGAGGGGATTGAGGCAGCGCATAAAATTCTCCATCATGCACTCGACTTGGCACTAAATAATCTCGCGCTCCCTCTGGCGTAGATTTTGTTAGAATAGGTGTTTCTACTTCTAAGAAGCCTTCATCATCTAAAAATCTTCTAACAGTTTTCGTAATATCTGAACGCATTTTAAATGTGTCATACATAACAGGTCTTCTTAAATCTAAGTAACGGTATTTTAAACGAATATCTTCCCCTGCATCTGTTTGATTTTCGATAGAAAAAGGAGGATTTTTTGCTTCGTTAATAATTGAAATCTCTAATGCTTGAACCTCGATAGCACCAGAAGGAATATTAGGATTAATTTGATTTTCTGCTCGCGCTACAACATTCCCTTTTACCTCGATGATAAATTCGTTTCTTAAAGTATTTGCTACCTGGATTGCTGATTCTGAAATCTCTGGGTTAAATACTACTTGCACAATGCCAGAACGATCTCTCATATCAACAAATATTAATCCACCTAAGTCTCTTCTTTTCTGAACCCATCCGATTAATTGAACGGATTCTCCTATATGTTGTTCGTTTAGTTGTCCACTTGTATGCGTTCTACTCATTGTTATTTTGCCTCCGTTAACTTTTTTACTTCATCTATTAAGGATGTGAAAGGTACAAGCTGTTGAGTTCCTGTAGATAGATCCTTTAACATGACACTTTGTTTTTCTAGTTCATCCTCACCAATTACAATAACTGCCTTCGCTTTTAAGCGGTCAGCTGATTTCATTTGAGCCTTTACTTTGCGTTCCAAATAGTCCATATCAGCAGAGATTTTATGCTTACGAAGCTCAAATGTAAGCTCTGTTACCTTTTTCTTTGCTTTCTCACCCATTGCTACTAAGTAAACGTCCAATGATGTAGTGTCTGGAAACTCAATTTTTTCTGCTTCCATTGCAAGTAATAGTCGTTCAATACTCATTGCGTAGCCAATTCCTGGAGAATCTGGACCACCAAGCTCTGCTACTAGTCCGTTATATCTTCCCCCGCCAGCAAGTGTAGTAATGGCACCAAATCCTTCTGCAGTGCTCATAATTTCAAATGCAGTGTGATTGTAATAGTCTAGCCCACGTACTAAATTAGGATCTACCTCGAAATCAATATTTAACATTGTTAAATATTCTTTTACTTTTGCAAAATAAGCTGCAGATTCTTCATTTAAATAATCTGTTAATGAAGGAGCCGTTTCCATCAATGGATTGTTTCGGTCTATCTTACAGTCTAAAATTCGAAGTGGATTTTTTTGTAATCGATTTTGGCAATCTGAGCAAAACTCTTCAATATGTGGCTCAAAGTGATTTACTAAAGCCTCGCGGTGAGCAATACGACTTTCAGTATCACCTAATGAGTTAATCACTAGTTTTAAGCTTTTTAAGCCTGCTCTTTTGTAGATGGACATTGCTAGCGAGATTACTTCTGCATCAATCGCTGGATCGGAGCTACCTATAGCCTCCATACCAAACTGAACAAACTGACGATATCTACCTGCTTGCTGACGCTCATATCTGAACATTGGCCCCATATAATATAACTTTACTGGTTGGTCCGGATAGCCAAACATCTTGTGTTCAACGAACGACCGAACTACAGATGCTGTACCTTCTGGTCTTAATGTTAGGGAACGATTTCCTCTATCTTGGAATGTATACATCTCTTTTTGAACAATATCCGTTGTATCTCCTACACCTCTTGTAAAAAGCTCTGTATGTTCAAAAACAGGTGTCCTGATTTCTTTGTAGTGGTACATACGACATTGCTCTCTTATTAATTCCTCTACTACCTGCCATTTTGCTGTATCTGATGGCAAAATGTCCTGTGTTCCTCTTGGTAATTTAATATCCATTTCCTTAGACTCCTCTCAAATCCATATAAAAAAAGCTCTCATCCCTTGCATATAGCAAGGGACGAGAGCTTTTATAAGCTTCCGCGGTTCCACCCTAGTTGGTTAATACATCTATTAACCCTCTCAACGCTGGATAACGGCCAGATCCGTTTTTGCCTACTAAAGAAAACTCTTTCGACAAAAATCCTCTCGAATGTTGTTCACTGTAGGCGTATGTAGGAAAGATTTCAGCCACGTCTTTCCCTCTCTTGTCATCCCGTTCAAACAGTTACTTTTTCGGTCATCAGTTTGTTATATTTTTTAATTATACTTTATCATAATGACGTAAATGAAATAAGTCAACCTTTTTAAAGAAAAGGTAGTAATTTTTTATTTGACTATTTACAATATAGTTAGAGGTGATCCAATGAATAACAAATTAGTCCACAAATTGGCAATATTTCTGCTTTTAATTGTACTAATAATCCCTAATGTAAAGATGGAGGTCCAAGCTCAAGAACAGCAAGCTGTGGTCAATGTGGATTCTTTAAAAGTCAGATCTGGTCCAGGCCTCACTTACGATGCAATTGGATCGGTACAAAAGAACGAAAAGTTGACAATAATCTCTAAAGAAAACGATTGGTTAAAAGTAAAATACAAAAATACATCTGGATGGGTTGCAAGTTGGTATACAACTGAGGAAACATCAGATTTAGCTAACAAGCAAATTGTTTCCAAGGTAAACCGATTAAATGTCCGCACAGCACCTTCAGTATCCTCAGCTGTCATTGGACAACTAAACGAAGGAGACAAATATTTAACATCTCGTTCGGAGAAAGAATGGATTGAAATTGACTTCAACGGGCAAAAAGGATGGGTAAATAATACATACGTTACAATAGTTGATCAAACACCAGTGGAAACTTCTACACCATCCAGTACAACTGAGAAAAGAACCTTTATTATTTCAGTTGATGTATTAAATGTCCGAGCCAATCCAGATTTGTCTTCTAAAAAGATTGGACAAGTGAACAAAGGCGAAGAATTTAAGGTGCTTGCAACAGATCATCAATGGATTCAAGTAGAGCTTAAAGATGGAAAAAAAGGATGGCTCTATAGTTTTTACGGGAATTTCTCTAATGCTGTAAAATCTAATTCCTCTATTCAAGCATCGGATACGATAACCGTTCTATATAGTGGAACTAATATCCGTTCGGACAAAAGCACTAATAGCGAGGTTTTAAAAAGAGCTTCTGCCGGTGATTCATTTGCTGTTTTAGAAACTATTGATGATTGGTATAAGGTGGAGTTAGGAAACGGTAAAGTCGGCTACCTTGCAAGCTGGGTAGTTTCAAATACAGGGGACTCCACTTCACAAAATACGGTTAAAGAAGGGGAAAAGAAGGAAAATTCTAAGCGGAAAAAAGGAACTCTAGATGGAGTTACTATCGTTATCGATCCTGGGCACGGAGGTAACGACCGTGGGACAACAGGTGCTCTTGGAACAGATGAAAAAGATATTACCCTTAAAACTGCAGAGTTACTTTCTTCCAAGCTTCAAGCAGCGGGCGCTAATGTTAGGATGACCCGACAATCAGATGAATATGTAGATTTACGAAAAAGAGTTTCAATAGGTCATCAAGTTGGAGCCGACGCATTTATAAGCCTACACTATGACGCTATCGATAATAGCTCTGTTCGAGGTTTTACAACCTATTACATGAATAGCTATCAGAAAGAGCTAGCAAAGCATGTCCATGATGGTCTTGGAGATATGATTTCTCTGAAGGATAGAGGGACTCAACCAGGCAATTATCTAGTATTGAGAGAAAATAAACAGCCTGCTATTTTAATAGAGTTAGGGTATTTGAGCAATCCAACAGAGGAACAGAATGTCACTACTCAGAGATTTAGAGAACAGGCGACACATGGAATATACAACGGGATTATTGATTATTTTGATAGTCAATTGAAATAAAAATAGATAAGAAACATCAAAATAACTATAAATGCTATTTTAGAGAGGGAAGTAGTGACTCATGTCATGACTTCCCTCCTTTTTCATACATGGCTTTTGAAGCGCACAGCTGATTTCCGCTTTAAGAGGACGCTTTCCGCATGAGGAACAATAAGCCATCTCTGCCGCTTGTGCGTCTTGTGTGATGTCTTATCTATCTCCCTCCTCCTGTTGGACAAGAAACCTTACTAATCCTATAAACGAGGATGGTAGTAGGATAATGCGATACCAAAATAAAAACAGTGCCACTTAAAAATAGTAGCACTGCTTTTAAATTATGCTTCTAGCATGATTGTCACAGGACCATCATTTGTAAATGCCACGTCCATCATTGCACCGAATGTGCCGGTTTCTACTACAAAACCTTTTGAACGTAGCTTTTCATTAAATAGCTCCCAAAGGGGCTTTGCAATTTCTGGCCGAGCGGCTTCTATAAAGCTTGGTCTACGGCCACGCTTAGTATCAGCATATAGGGTAAATTGTGAGACAGAAAGAATAGAACCATTTACTTCCTTAATCGAAAGATTCATTTTGCCTTCTTCATCTTCAAAGAGACGAATGCCTTCAATTTTGTTCGCTAAATATTCTATTTCTTTTTCAGTATCTGTAGTCGTGATTCCTACTAACAACAAATAACCGTTGTCTATCTTACCAGTCACTTCACCGTCAACAGTAACACTTGCATCTTTACATCGCTGCAACAAAACCTTCATATACCATAACTCCTTTAATAATACGCTGTTGTTAGCTTTAATTAATAATACGCTGAACAGAGTACACATCTGGCAGCTGCTTAATACGATCTACCACTTTATGAAGATGAGCAATATTAGAAATAAGAATAGACAGATGAATGGAGGCAATATCATTATCCGATTTGCCACTTACTGCAACAATATTCGTTTTAGATTCGTTTACTACTTGAAGAACTTCATTAAGAAGACCTGTCCGATCAAATGCAGACACTTCTATATGAACTTGGTAATCCTTCTTGGTAGGTGAATCAGTTTGCTCCCATTCAACCTCTATAATGCGTGAATGAGCATTGTCATTTTGGACATTCGGACAATCTGCTCGGTGAACAGATACACCTCTCCCTTTGGTTATAAATCCAACAATAGCGTCCCCAGGAACGGGGCTGCAGCAACGAGAAAGTCGTATTAGAAGGTTGTCTATCCCCTTGACGACTACTCCTGATTCTGTCGTTTTCTTGGTAGGTGGAGTGTTCATTTCTGTATTAATTTTTTCTAACGCTTCCTCTTGGTCGCGTATTTTTCTCATTTTTTCTGCTAATCGGTTAACGACTTGCTGGGCGGTAATTCCATTAAAGCCCACAGCGGCATATAAGTCCTCTTCCCCAGCAAATGCATATTTTTCACAAACTCGTTTGATATTTTCGAGAGTCAAGACCTCTTTTATTTCAAATTCCTGTGCCTTGATTTCTTTTTCAATTGACTCTTTACCTTTGATAATGTTTTCTTCTCTAAGCTGTTTTTTAAAGAATTGCTTAATCTTGTTTTTTGCTTGAGAGGATTGAGCAATTTTAATCCAGTCTCTGCTCGGACCAAAGGACTGCTTAGAGGTCAGAACCTCTATAATATCTCCTGTTTTTAGCTTTGTATCTAAAGGAACCATTTTTCCGTTTACCTTAGCACCAATTGTTTTATTGCCAACTTCCGAATGTACTCGGTAAGCAAAATCAATAGGAACAGAACTAGCAGGTAATTCGATGACGTCCCCCTTAGGGGTAAAAACGTAGACCATATCTGAGAACAAATCAAATTTCAGAGATTCCATAAACTCTTCTGCGTTGGATGACTCTTGTTGAAACTCAAGTATCTCCCTAAACCATGTAAGTTTTGAATCTATTGTTTGCTTACCAGTCTCCACCTTCTTGCCCTCTTTGTAGGCCCAGTGTGCAGCAACCCCATACTCAGCAATATTATGCATTTCCTCTGTACGGATCTGAACCTCTAATGGCTCTCCATTAGGGCCAATTACTGTAGTGTGTAAGGATTGGTATAGGTTCTGCTTTGGCATCGCAATATAATCTTTAAACCTACCTGGCATTGGCTTCCAAAGCGTATGAATCACACCTAAAACCGCATAGCAGTCTTTAATGCTATTGACGATGATTCGCATTGCTAGTAAATCATAGATTTCATTGAATTGTTTGTTTTGGACTACCATTTTTCGATAGATGCTGTATATATGCTTTGGTCTTCCGGATATATCAGCATCTACCTCCATCTCGTCCAACTGTTTACAAATATCATTCATTACATCTTTTAAGTATGATTCACGCTCCGTGCGTTTTTTCTTCATGAAATTGACAATTCTATAATACTGCTGCGGATTCAAGTATCGTAAAGCTGTATCCTCTAATTCCCATTTCACTGCGGATATCCCTAAACGATGAGCAAGTGGTGCAAAAATCTCTAGCGTCTCATTTGAAATTCTACGTTGTTTTTCTTCGGGTAAATGCTTTAAAGTACGCATATTATGTAAACGGTCAGCAAGTTTAATCAGGATGATCCGAATATCTTGCGCCATTGCTATGAACATCTTGCGATGATTTTCTGCCTGTTGTTCTTCTTTAGACATATATTTAATTTTACCTAGCTTGGTCACTCCTTCAACCAAAAGAGCAACTTCTTCGTTAAACTCTCGAACAATATCATCTCTTGTATACTCGGTATCCTCTACTACATCATGCAAAAAGCCAGCAGCAACAGTCTCCGGATCCATTTGAAGATCAGCAAGAATACCTGCTACTTGTATGGGATGAAGAATATACGGTTCGCCAGAATTACGAAATTGTTCTCGATGGGCATGTTCTGCTAACTCGTATGCTTTTTTAACGAAGTCAACATGTTCCTTATTCATATAAGTAGAAAGTGTTTCAAAAACATCTTCTGCTGTCTTCACCTGATCTTTTGCCATGCTAACTCACCTGTTTTCGTTATTTTTCAAAAATAGTATATAGGCTATATTTTATAAAAAAAAAGAGGGACTTGTAAAGTCCACCCTTAAACTGTATAGTCGATTACTTTCTTATTATACACAAATTATGTCTATATAGAAAATGAATAATATTAGTATTGCATTAACGTACGAATATTGTAGTCTTTTAATTTGTCGCGTCCTTCTAAATAAGACAATTCTATTAAGAATGCACAACCAACCACTACACCGCCAAGTTCTTCTACTAACTTAATCGTTGCTTCAATCGTTCCACCTGTTGCAAGTAAATCATCTACAATAAGTACACGCTGACCAGGTTTAATTGCATCCTTATGCATAGTTAAAACATCTTTCCCATATTCTAATCCGTATTCAGCACGAATTACTTCCCGAGGGAGCTTGCCTTCCTTACGAACTGGTGCAAAACCTATGCCTAAAGCATAAGCAACAGGGCATCCAATGATGAATCCACGTGCTTCTGGTCCAACAATAATATCTGCATCCACTTCTTTTGCATATTCAACAATTTGGTCAGTCGCATATTTGTATGCTTCTCCATTGTCCATAATTGTTGTAATATCCTTGAATCGAATACCTGGTTTAGGCCAGTCTTCTACAATTGTTACATATTTCTTTAAATCCATTTTTGCTCCTCCTCAGGAACGGTTTGTGCTGCTCTTCGCTCTTCAAACCATTGTTTCAGCTCTTTATATGGTGCATACAAAAGCTTTTGCTCTAAACTTATCTGCTTTGTACGCTGTTGATAGGCTGGCGCTTCAGATAAATCTCTTTTAGGGAGATTTTCATTCAATACCAATGTGCCACCCTCTATTCTAACAAAATTTAACTCAAAAAACACCTTTGACATAAAATTTATTGTGTTTGGACTCCATCCAGTATGTTTGGATAGTTCGTGAATATGCTGTTTTAAAGCAAAATTTTTCCTTTTAGCAATGAAAGAAAAATACCATTTAAATTGTTCTCGGGTTGGTAATCCTTCAAAATAAGTAGACTCGTTTGCAAAAAAGTGAGCATAAATTCGTTGCCAATCATGGTGTTCTAACAAGTTTATTAAATCTTGCTCCTCTATTGGTAGATCTAGTAAACAAATACAATCGGAAACAATGCCTTCTTCTATTACGTTATCGTGAAACCATATTTTGCCAGAAAAAATAGATTCAAAATGAGCTAAAGATTCCTTGTTAAAGCAGACAAAGGTAGTATTTCCCTCTGGTATAGTAGGCAGCCATCTATTCACCTGGCGGATGCCTCTTATATCAAACAACTGCCACTGATTCGTTTTTGCATCTTGAATCATAAGCTGTGGTTTTTTTCGCCCATTCCACTCGTTGATTTGCAAGTCTCCAATAAAGGATAATTTGGTTGCCGGTGCTATCTCATCAGCAAGATCACCTTTTCCAAATCCGATAGCGTCTAACAAAACAGCACCCTGCATTAGCTCCATCTTCACATGGTTTTGGGCAGAGCCAATTTTCCTTACTGAGTTCACTTCTATATTTTCTAAACAATATACAGGTTTAGCAAAGCCCATTCCAAAAGGAGAAAGCATTTGAATGGATTGAATGGATTCCGTGGATATTTCATGCATTTCCAGTGGCACATCAATTGATACAACAGGTATTAATTGTTCCTCAGTCAGGCACGCCGTCGCTTGTTCATTAAGTCTGTTTCTAAATTCTTCTACATGTTCGAGAGGGAAGGTCATACCTGCTGCCATCGGATGACCACCAAAATGAGTTACTATATCGCTATTCTTAGCTAGCTCATTGTACATATGAAATCCTTCGATGCTACGTGCAGAACCTTTAGCAATTTGTTTTTCTACGTCTAACCCAAGAACTATGGAAGGACGATAATATTTTTCCACTAATTTTGACGCAACAATTCCTAATACGCCAGGATTCCATCCCTCTTTACCAACTACAATAACACTTGGACCTTTTAAGTCTAAGTTTTGTTGTTCGATTAATTCAATCGCTTCATCCGTGATTTGCTTTACAATAGCTTGTCGTTCTTTATTTTTATCGTTCAACATATTAGCTAGAGCAAGTGCTTTATTCGGTTCTTCTGTTAAAAACAACTCAACTCCCGGGAAAGCTTCTCCAAGACGCCCTACAGCATTGATACGCGGTCCAAAAGCGAAACCGATAGTTTCCTCATTTATCGCGCTTGTTTCAACTCCACTTACATTTGCCAAAGCCTCAATTGCAATAGAATCATTTTTCTTCATCTGCTTAATACCCTGCTGGACAAAATAACGATTCTCACCCTTTAACGATACGAGATCGGCAATTGTCCCAATGGCTACTAGGTAAAATAATTCTTTCGGTATTTCACCTAGTAATGCATGAGCAACTTTAAATGCCACCCCTACACCAGCCAAATGCGAGAAAGGATATTTTGTATCTTGTAAACCAGGGTGAATAATTACATCTGCCTTGGGAAGCACCTCACCAGGTTCATGGTGATCCGTTACTATTACATCCATTCCTAAGTTTTTAGCAAACTGAATTTGCTGTATGCCGGATATTCCATTGTCTACTGTAATAATAAGCTTGACCCCTTCATCAAAGGCCTGTTGGAATAAGCGCTCGCTTGGTCCATAACCATCTATAAATCTGTTAGGAATTTTAAAGATAACATCTGCACCCATAGCTTCCAATGTTTTCATCATGATAGTTGTGCTTGTTATTCCATCTGCATCATAGTCACCGTATATCATAATTCTTTCTCCAGCATCTATCGCTTGATGGACTCTTTGAACCAGTTTTTCCATCCCTTCAAAGAGAAAAGGATCATGAACGTTATCTTCAGTAATATATATAAAGCTTTTAGCTTCCTCTACGCTATTAAACCCTCTAGATACTAGTACTTTAGCACAGACTCTTGGAATCGTAAGTTCTTGTTCAAAGGTTGTAACCAAATCATCATTAGGTCTAGAGATTCTCCATCTTTTTTGAGATTGTATCATTTTATTTCACTTCCTTAAGTTTTATTATAACGTAAAAACCTGGAGGGATTAATATTTTTACTTTAACAAAAGTGTCTGAGTAACTAACACTTCAAAGTCAGTCTATCTTTTTCCAATAGCCTAGAATTCTACATAAATCATTTGCTTCCATATTAAAAAGAAAAAAAGAGCAGAGAATGAATACTCTGCTCTTTTTACTGTTATACCACAGGCTCGTCTGAACCCCATTTTTTCTCTTCTTTTTCTACTTTTATACCACCTGTTTTACGAAGCTCTTTGGCTTTTAGATCAAACCATAATTGAGTTGCGATAAATAGTGATGAATACGTCCCTGCAACTAAACCGATCAATAATGCAATAGAGAAGTTTCTAATACCTTCTGCACCAAACAATAATAGTGCCACTACTACAAGAACAACGGTTAACACAGTATTTACTGACCGTCCTAATGTTTGACGAAGTGATTTATTTACAATTGTCGCAAGCTCTTCCTCCGTAGTAATTGCTTTACTACGGTGAAGATTTTCTCGAATTCGGTCAAACGTTACAATTGTATCGTTAATCGAGTAACCTACAATCGTTAATACAGCTGCTATAAATGTAATGTCGACTTCTAAACGTAGAATGCTAAATATCGCAATCATTAAGAATGCATCATGTAATAAGGAAATAATAGCAGCAACACCCATGCGCCACTCAAATCGGAACGCCACATAAATTACAATTCCAATAGCAGCGAATAGCAAGGCTTTCATTGCATTTGCTGCAAGTTCCTTACCAACCGTAGATGAAACAGTACTTACTTGTGGCTCTGCACCAAATTGTTCGTTTATATCTGCTTTTAAAGTCTTAATTTCTTCTTGAGAAAATTCGTCTTTATATCGAACGACAGCTCCATCAGCATTTTCTCCTGAAATTACAATATCCTCAGTAGATAACCCGATAGAATCCAATTTCTCCGATACTATTTCCTGAGTTAATGGAGTATTTGACTCAATTTGAACGCGTGTACCAGATGAAAAATCAATTCCAAGATTCAGTTTAAATACACTTAAAATAACAATCCCTGCTACCGTTAACACAATTGAAGCGATATAGAAAATTTTACGATTATGAACAAAATCTATACGATCAAACTTTGTTGTTAAATCTAATGTATCCACTTCTTCTTCAGGAGCATGAATACGTTTTTTCGGAATCCCAAACCAACCTGGTTTATTGTCAAAGTACCCACTATGCACTAAAAGACCTAATAAAATACGTGAAGCCCAAACAGCTGTAATGAATACAACCAATATACTAATGATTAAAAGCGTTGCAAAACCTTTTACTGAGCTTGTACCAAAATAGAATAATACGACTGCAGCTAAAAGCGTTGTGATATTAGCATCAAAGATAGCAGTAAATGATTCCTTTGCTCCGCTTTCAAAAGATTTCTTCACTGACTTACCTACACGCAACTCTTCCCTTATACGTTCATAGGTAAGAATGTTGGCATCAACCGCCATACCTACCCCGAGAACAATTGCTGCGATACCTGGCAGCGTAAGTACCCCATTAATCCAATCAAAAACTACTAAGATTAAGAAAATATAAACAACCAATGAAATTACCGCAATAAGACCTGGAAGGCGATAATAGAAAATCATAAACAAGAATATAGCTGAAACACCAATGATACTTGCTAGAATTGTGCTATCCAATGCCTGTTCACCGAATTGAGCTCCAACAGAAGTTGAGTAAATTTCGGTAAGCTTAACCGGAAGTGCTCCTGCATTTAGAATTCCCGCAAGGTTTTTAGTTTCATCCACCGAAAATGCTCCAGAGATTTCTACGCTTTCTGAACTGATTCTTTGCGTAACACGAGGGTTGGAAATGAATTTTTGTTCTTCCTTCAACACCTCAGCAGCGTAGGAGTCAACTCCTTCTTCAAAATCTAACCAAATAACTAACACATTGTCAGGTGCTGGTTTAGCAGCTATTTGTTCAGTTACTTCTGCAAATTTATTTGCATCCTTTAATTCTAATGTAACAATCGGTTGTCCTTGTTGATTAAAGGCAGATTTTGCTCCGCCTTCTTTTAAGTCCATACCATCTAGCATGATATTATCTTCTGAGTCTCGGAAAGACAGATTAGCCTGAGTAGAAAGTAATTCCCGCGCTGATTCCTGATTTTCTACTCCAGCGAGCTGAACCCTAATTCTATTTCCGTCTTCAATCTGAATACTAGGCTCACTTACACCTAGAACATCAATTCTGCTTGTAAGAGCAGATGCAGTATCAGCTACTACTTCCTCTGTGATTTTTTGTCCCTCGTTGAGTTCATCTACTTGATAAAGAACTTCAAATCCACCTTGTAAGTCTAGACCTAATTTAATATTGTTTAATACTCCACTAACTGTCGGGCTTATAGTCCCGGCAAAAATCACTAGAAGCAGTAGAAACGCAACTATGCGTCCTCTTGTTTTCATATGTACTTCCTCCTAAAAATAACCACAGACTTCCTTCGTCAGAAAGACTATTGCTAAAAACAATTACGTAATATTCTATCTGTTTTAATTCCAAAAAATGCAACATGTTTATTATGAAACACGATACCCCTTACTGTCAAATGACTCTTTGCTTATTTTTCCTCTGTTTGAGGATTCAATAAGATTTGTAATTCTTCTTGATTGATTTCCGAGAACCAATTAGATGTTCGAGAATTTTCAATTTGTTCGTAGGTCATATACTCGGCAGGTGTTATGGAAAGAACGTCATTAACAATCTTATGAAGAGATAAGGAAAGAACATCTAGCTTTCTCCATTTCTTTTCTACACAATACTTCCAAATATCTGCTTCTGTTACAGTTTCGTACTGATAAACTTTAAACTCACTCTTTTTGCTCTCTAGAGCAGGTAGTACGTGTGTATAGATATGATTGTATGAGTTTTCCAAAATACTGCACCTCTTTATAGAATAATGTGGTAAGTAGCTTGCATATTATTATTGTAAACGAAGTTCCTGTATTTGAGAAGGAAGTGTTTAATTGTCAACCTATTTAAGAGGGTCTATTGTATTAATGTTTGCCATTTTTTTGTCCAAGTTCCTAGGTTTTATTTATCGTATGCAATTTGTTCGATTGACGGGAGAAGAGGCTGTTGGAATTTACAGCACGGCTTATCCAGCATTCATATTCTTTCTTTCGCTGATCCAACTGGGCATACCTATAGCTATTACTAAAATAGTAGCAGAGTTACGAACGAGGAACGCTATTTCAGAGTACTTTACCGTTATGAGAACATCCGTAATTGTCACAGTAGTCTCTATGATAGCTTTTACTCCCCTCTTTATCTTTGTTACTCCTCTAATTTCTAGTAACTTGCTAAAGAACGATGCTATTACAATGACTCTCTATGTTTCAATTGCAATTGTCCCTATTGCTGCAGCAGGTGGAATTCTTAGGGGATTCTTGCAAGGTATTGCGAGACTTGAAGAAACAGCAATAGCCCAACTTATTGAACAGATTGTGCGTATTTTACTGATTACCTTTGCATTACCATTGTTTTTAACTTCCTCAACTCCACAGGAAGCTGCTGCTTACGCCATGTTCTTAGCCTTATTAGCAGAGGCCGCTTCTTTACTTTATCTGAAGTGGAGATATAACAAATGGAAGAAAAGCCAGACGTATAAGAAATCTAAAAAAGCATATCCCTTATCACCATTATTTGCAATTGCACTGCCTTCCTCGGGCAGTAAGCTTTTTGGATCGTTCACTTGGTTTTTAGAGCCTATCATTTTTATTAAAGCTTTAGCCATTACTGGAATTAGTGCCGTAGCCGCTACAACTCTTTATGGTGTCATCTCCGGTGTTTTAGTTCCTTTGTTGCTCTTCCCATCATTCATACCTTTTGCCTTGTCTATCGTCCTTATACCAGCTGTTAGCGACGCCTATGCAAGGAAAAATTATAGCTTATTAAAAGAGAGAATACATCTTTCATTAAAGTTCTCTACTTTAACTGGTTGTTATGCAGCTACGTTATTCTATCTACATGGAGGCGAACTTGTCTATGAATTGTTTCATGTAGAAAACGCAACAGTTTATATGAAAATACTTGCACCGATATTTTTCTTTTACTATATTCAAAGCCCACTCTTCTCCATCCTACAGGCGTTGAATAGTTCGAACAGTGCTTTTTTAAACTCTCTGTATGGTGGAGTAGGGAAATTATTATTATTGTTTTTCCTTGCCTCTCAGGTATCCATTCAAGAAAAGGGAGCAATTGTCGCGATAGGATTTGGTGTTCTCATCACTTCGTTTTTACATATCGCTTCACTTAAAGAAAAGAAAGAAGCCCAAATCGGATTCTCTTTCTTTGCATTGCCATATGTAGTTTTTATCGCCACTATTATTACCCGTCCAATGGTAATATCCATAGGGAGTCAGCCATTAATAGTAGATTGTTTGATAACTTTGGTTTACTTAACTATTGGTCTATTGCTATTTGGACAAATTAAACGAAAAGAAGTTAGTGTCATCTTTAAAATTGCAAAAACAACTAAAAATAAATTTTAATATAAATAAATTATGAAGTGACTAAGAAGAATCTGGGACAAAACCCACCTTAGAAATTTAATAGTCCTGGAAATTTACCGATTAGTAAATTTTCTGGACTTTTTTTCTGCTCATAGTCAATGTTCTCCGCTACAGCGGACGCTTTCCTGGGTGGGGACACGGAACGAGCCCGTAGTCTCTCCCACGCGCTTGTCCCCTAGGAGTCGCCGCCTTCGCTCCGAAAAACTAGAATTTTCTAGGATATCAAGTGAAAACTGTACATAATTTCAGGCACTACAAAACAAAATTCACTCAGAATGAAGTATCCTCTTGTTTAAATATTATAACAAGAATCTACTCACAACATTTTTACGTAGCATGAATCTACTTATGTCCCAGCCTCTTCTATCTTTTTAAAATGATGTCTTTAATTGAATATATAGTTCATCGTCCTCATAGCTACAATAAAACACCTTGGTGGGATCCAAAATCATTTTCTTTTCAAGCTCTTCTAGTAACCATTCCTTACTTTTACCAATTCGTGTAAGGTGTTCTAGTTGTATATCGCCATCAGTAATCAAAGGGAAAATAAATTGTTCCTCATCCTTCTTAAAAACAGATAAGTTTCCAGAGGGCTCTAAGAACGCATAGGAAACCGAACGGATAGAGCCTATTTGTTGCTCCCGAAGCTGTTGAAGCAAATCGTCCATATTATATCTTTGTTTCCTCATCTCTTTTTCAACAATAATTCCATCCTTCATAATAATAGAGGGATGGCCTTCCATCATATCTCTAAATTTTTTACTTTTTAAGGAAGTATAAGAAGCAATTAACTGAATGATCAATAACGTCAACATTGGTAGTAAAGCATGCATAAATTCACTTCTTGGATCATCTATTGCTATTGCTCCAACTTCAGCTATCAATAAAAAGACGACTAAGTCAAAAATACTCAACTCACCGACTTCTCTTTTTCCCATCATTCTTAATATAGCTAGTATGATCCAATATAATGCTATCGTACGGAAAATAATAATGAGAATCTCGTTCACAAAATTCACCTCACTATTAGATTGCCCATAAAAAAAGAACTTACTCCTAAGAGTAAGCTCTTTATTTTTTTTAGATTGTTGAATCCGTTACAACTCGTCCAACTGCAACGCGTTCAAATTGTAAACGCGTACCATCTGCTACTACTACAAAAATAGTTTGGTCATCCACTGCATCTACTTTTCCGTGTAATCCACCAACAGTGATAATATGATCTCCACGCTTTAGATTGCTTTGCATTTCAGCTGTAGTTTTCTGTCTCTTTTGCGCTGGTCGAATGATAAAGAACCACATTACGACGAACATAGCAATAATTGGTAATAAACCTACTAAATCCACTAATATTTCCCCTCCTTTTCCTCTTTATACAGTATACAAGAATCAGAAGTTTTTTGCATTTGGTTTGTTGTACCCATACTCTTCAAAAAACTCTTCTTTAAAATCAAGCAGTCTATCTTCTCTAATTGCCTGGCGAACATTCTCCATTAATTTCATTAAAAAATGTAGATTATGATAAGAAGCTAAACGCAATCCAAAGGTTTCATCTGCTTTAAATAAATGACGAATGTATGCTCGAGAATAGTTTTTACAAGTATAGCAATCGCACTTCTCATCTATTGGGCCAAAATCTCGAGCAAATTTTGCTCCCTTAATTACTAGACGTCCTTTATGTGTAAAGAAAGTACCATTACGAGCAATTCGGGTTGGTAATACACAGTCAAACATATCCACTCCACGAATAGAGCCGTCAATAAGTGAGTCTGGTGAACCGACTCCCATTAAGTATCGAGGCTTGTCCTCAGGCATTAAAGGAGTAGTAAAATCAAGAACACGGTTCATGACATCCTTTGGTTCACCTACAGACAATCCACCAATCGCATATCCCGGGAAGTCTAATGACACTAAGTCTTTAGCAGATTGTTTACGAAGCTCCTCATATTCTCCACCTTGAATAATACCAAATAAGCCCTGTTTTTCGGTATTCGTATGTGCAGTTAAGCAACGCTCTGCCCAACGAGATGTACGCTCTACTGAAGCTTTCATGTATTCAAAGGTAGCTGGATAAGGCGGACACTCATCAAAAGCCATCATAATGTCCGAACCTAGTGCATTTTGAATCTCCATTGACTTTTCTGGGCTTAAAAATAGCTTGTCCCCATTTAAGTGATTACGGAAATGTACCCCTTCTTCTTCTATTTTGCGCATATCGCTTAAACTAAATACTTGGAAGCCCCCTGAATCTGTTAAAATTGCACGGTCCCAATTCATAAATTTGTGCAAACCACCAGCTTCACGAATAATATCGTGGCCAGGACGAAGCCATAGATGATAAGTATTGCTTAAGATGATACCCGCATCCATTTCTTTGATATCTTCGGGCGCCATTGTTTTAACAGTAGCTTGTGTACCAACCGGCATAAATGTCGGTGTTTCAAACGATCCATGTGGAGTGTGTACAATACCAAGACGAGCACCTGTTTGTTTATCTTTTTTTATTAACTCATACGTAATTGCTGCCATTTAATAATTCCTTCCTTTTATGAACATCGCATCTCCAAAGCTAAAGAAACGATAACGTTGCTCGATAGCTTCTTGGTATGCAGATAGTATAAATTCTTTTGATGTTAAAGCACTCACTAGCATTACAAGGGTAGACTTTGGTAAATGGAAGTTAGTGATCATTCCATCAATACATTTAAATTCATAGCCTGGATAAATGAATATAGATGTCCAACCACTATCCTCTTGAAGAATACCATTAAATCTAGTAGCAACAGTTTCAAGTGTTCTAGTGGAAGTTGTACCCACCGCAACGATCTTTCCACCAGCTGCCTTCACTCCATTGATTAAATCTGCTGTTTCCTTTGTGATACGGTAAAATTCCGCATGCATTTCATGATCATCAATGGAATCCACACTTACTGGTCGGAATGTGCCCAAACCAACATGAAGTGTCACAAAAGCAATGTTAACACCTTTTTCTTTTATTGCTTCCAATAATTCCGTTGTAAAATGAAGTCCAGCTGTTGGTGCTGCTGCTGAACCCTGTTCCTTTGCGTAAACTGTTTGATAACGATCCTTATCATCTAGCTTTTCATGGATATAAGGTGGTAGTGGCATTTCTCCAAGCTTGTCCAATACCTCAAAAAATACTCCATCATATTCAAAACGGAAAATTCTTCCTCCGTGATCCTTTAAACCTGTACATACAGCTGTCAACAAGCCTTCTCCAAATACAATTTTTGTACCAATTTTTACTCGTTTTGCTGGTTTGACAAGTGTTTCCCACTCATCACCCTCCATTTGAGTCAATAATAGTACTTCAATATTTGCTCCTGTGTCCTCTTTGACGCCCATTAAACGAGCCGGCATAACCTTCGTATCATTTAAAACTAGGCAATCACCCTCATTCAATTCATCAATAATCATGGCAAAGCTTTTGTGTTCAAGCTTATTATTTGGATAGTCCGTTATTAAAAGTTTACTACTCGTGCGATCAGCTAATGGTGTTTGTGCAATTAACTCTTCTGGTAATTCAAAATCAAAATCTTCTACTCTCATTAATAAGTACTTCCTTTTTTAGTTGTTTGTATCAGTTGGCAATGGTATTCCTAAGTGTTCATATGCTAGTGGAGTCACAATTCTTCCACGTGGAGATCGTTGAATAAAACCAATTTGCATTAAATATGGCTCATATACATCCTCTATTGTAGTAGATTCTTCTCCTATGCTAGCTGCAATCGTATCTAATCCAACTGGACCACCTCTAAAACGCTCAATCATTGCGTTCATGAGTTTATGATCTATATGATCCAAACCTAGTGGATCCACTTGTAATAACTCTAATGCATCTTTCGCAATACTTAAAGTAATTTTACCATTTCCTCTAACTTGCGCATAATCCCTCACCCGTTTTAGCAAACGATTGGCAATACGAGGAGTCCCTCTTGAGCGACGAGCAATTTCTCCCGCAGATTCATGATCGATTGTAGCGTTAAATAGCTCTGCACTTCTTACAACAATCGCAGTTAGCGCCTCTTCATCGTAGTAATCTAAACGAAGCAGTACTCCAAACCTGTCACGGAGCGGAGCAGATAATGCACCTGCTCTTGTCGTTGCTCCCACTAATGTAAAAGGTGGTAGATCTAAGCGTACACTTCTGGCAGCCGGCCCTTTCCCTACAACGATGTCTAAGCAAAAATCTTCCATAGCAGGATAAAGTACTTCTTCAATAGAACGATTTAATCGATGAATCTCATCGATGAATAGTACATCGCCCGGCTCAAGCGAACTAACTATCGCAGCTAAATCACCCGGTCGCTCAATAGCTGGACCGCTTGTCATCCGCATTTGTACATCCATTTCGTTTGCGATAACTGCGGCAAGTGTAGTTTTACCAAGTCCAGGAGGTCCATATAGAAGACAATGATCCAGACTCTCATTTCTCATTTTTGCCGCTTCGATAAAAATACTCAGGTTATGCTTTATTTTATCCTGTCCAATATATTGTGATAATAACTGTGGACGAAGTGATTGCTCAAATGGCTCATCATATGGAGAAACATCACTGGAAATCACACGTTCTGTCATTCAAAGCCCCTCCTTTCTTATTTACCTGAAAATAATAGCTGCAATCCTTTTTTCATAAATTCGTCCGTTGTATGTAAATCATTATTTGACTTAAGTAATGGGCGTATTTTTGAAAGCTCCCGTTCAGAGTATCCTAGTGCTGTTAGAGCTAGAATAGCTTCTTCCAATTCATGATCCGATTCATTTTCAACAAATAGGCCAGGTTCGTCATCATCGAATTCCATTAACTCAATATCGATTAAGTCATTTAGCTTTCCTTTTAAGTCTAATATCATTTGTCTTGCTGTTTTTTTACCTACTCCAGGGAATTTAACTAAAAATGATTCATCTTCCCTTTCTATTGCTTGAATTACATGAGTAGGCTCTCCACTTGCAAGTATTGCAAGTGCTCCCTTAGGACCTATACCAGAAACAAGTATTAACTTTCGGAACAGCTCTCTCTGTGCAAGTGTAGGAAAACCCATTAACTGCTGAGCATCTTCTCTAATATGAAGATAAGTAAAAACTTGTATTATCTCTTCACTTTTTCTAAATGCATATGGGTTTGGCGTAAACAATTGATAGCCAATGCCCTGTTGCTCTAAAACAACATATTCAGGAGTCACTCTAGTGACCTGCCCTTTTATGTAATCATACATACTTTGCTTCCCACCATTTCCATACAATCATTATAGCATATCAAACAAAGAGGGCCGCCCATAGCTTGAGCGACCATCCTCCATTAAACTATTATAGCTGACTTAAATTATAGCATAAACTAGGCCAATTTGTTAAAGCTTTGTTCGTATACGGAATAAGCTGGTTAATAAACTTTTGTTTCCTCTCGCCGGGCAAGGCAAACGCATACAACCATTCTCTATACAATTCATTTGGGTACATGATTGCTTCTTTATATTTTGCAATAATTTTCTCTAACTCAGGAAACTCGTTTAGGAACAATTCAAGATCATACTCCATTTCAGGCAAAACCCGGTGAATCCAAAGGATGTACTCCGTCTCCTTAGGTCCTAACACCGCCAAGTCAAAATCAATTATTTTATAAGTAAAGTCATTTGCTAAAAAGTTATGATGTACGACATCCCCATGCAATAGTGTCGGATTCTTCATACTAAATGGTCGAATGTTTTGAAGTGCCATATCCCCATATTGCACTAGCAATTTTGTCTTATTAAAACCAATATAGGATTCTATAAAAGGAGCTATTTCATCTACTTTTAGAAATCTAGTTTGCCACTTAGAAATTAAATTAAAAGGATAAAGTAAATTACTCTTCTCCCATTCAATCTTTTTTCTAGTGCTATGCATTCTCTTAAGTAAAGAATAAGTCTCAGATCTATCCTTTTTGTCTTTATAACTCACTGTTCGATTATTTTTAAACCACGGCTGAATTATATAATCCTGCTGTGTTGAAGGAATTATAGGTAAGACAAAAGGTTTTTCTAATCGATATAGCTCCTCATGGATATAACGAATTTTTGCAGCTTGCTCTCCCGAAGTGTATTTTTTTACAGAAAAAACACCATCTTCGTTTTTCCACTTCCATACATTTTTCTTTATCTGCTTTATATAAGTATCCACATTTAAAAGTGCTGATGCGGATATGGTGGACACGGATATACATGTTGATAATATGGTTGTGGAGGGCAAGGATAACCACCGTGATACGGATTATGACTATACATTTGTGGCTGAGCATAGTTCATATGTGAATCTCCACATGATGCACATGGGGTTTGCTCAAAATGTGGTTGAATGTATGCCTGTTGAACATTCTGCTGTTGATATTGCTGAAAATGATCATTTTGCATATACTCGTTAGCCATTTCTAGAGCAGAAGAAGGTTCCTCCACCATCATTTCTGTCATCTGCGTCTCTAGAGTCTCTACAGCCGGCATACGAGGATGACTAGGCATAACACTGTACTCTACCTGTTCTTCTACATCTATATTGGAAGATTCGATAAGCATCCAACTATTTGGTGAAGGCATTTCATATTCTGGCGATGGCATCATTTGCATTGGAGCAAAATGGGTTGGTTGAATAGCCATTGGTTGATTTTGCTGCATATAATGCATCGGGTGAACGTGTGCACATGGATCCGGCGGACATGGCATAGGTGGACAAGGCATTGGCGGGCAAGGCACAGGGTACATAATAGGATGCTGCATTGGTGGACATGGAACAGGTATTAGCTTAGGCTGAACTGGTTGAATTTGAATTGGTTGTACGGGCTTAGGCTGCGGTTTTACCTCCGGTTTTGCTTGAGGTACTGGCTTTGGCGCTGGTTGTGGCACAGGAACTGGTTTTGGTACTGGTACTGGTTTTGGTTGCGGTGCTGGTTTAGTTTCATGTACTATTATCGGGATTGGTACAGGTACGGGGACAGGTATCGACTTTTGTATAATTTTTTCTTTTGGAGCAGGTACACTTGGCTGAATTGGTGGCATTGGTTGTGCAGGTTGGGCTTTTGGTATAGGGGCAGCTTTTGGTGTAGGGGCAGCTTTTGGAATTGGTTGCGCTTTTGGTATTGGCTGAGCCTTTTGAATTTGTTTAAGGTTGCCATCGTATGGCTGAGCTGTTCCATCACCCATCATCCCCTTCTTGTTTGGGCGATTCTCCCCATAAGGATGTACCATACTTTCTGTCTTCCTTGCTTCTGGTATGAAGATTTTCATTCCTGGTACAATATATTCGGGATTAGCTAAATGAGCATTTATCTTTTTTAAATCATCAAAAGAAACTCCATACTCTCTTGATATTTTCCAAAGGGTATCACCCTTTTTAACAATATGAATTTGCACAGTCTTCCTCCTTCCTTCACCTTAAAATATGTGTAACAACAAAAATTGGTCACAGATTTTAAAACATTGATAGTTCCCTTCATGATAAACTTATGAATAGCAACTATACTGTTATGCAAGGTTGGAGGAATTTACTTATGAAAAAATTAAAAGGGGCAGAGCGTAGAACTTGGATCTGTTCTTATCTCAAGGAACAAGACCAACCTATTAAAGGTTCTGAGCTTGCTAAATTAGCAAATGTGAGTAGACAGGTAATAGTAAACGATATTACCCTGCTGAAGGCCACCAATCATCCTATTATGTCTACTAACCAAGGGTACATTTTATTACCTAACCGCGAAGACTTTGGTTCTGTCCAAAAAAGCGTAGTATGTATCCATAAATCAGAGGAGACTGAGGAGGAGTTATTAACATTAGTAGATGCTGGCGTTACAGTAGAAAATGTAACTGTAGAACACCCAGTATACGGCGAAATTACCTCATCTATTATGGTTTCCAATCGACATGATGTGGAATTATTTTTAAAAAAAGTACGAGAAACAGAAGCTTCCTTTTTACTAGAGCTAACTTCAGGGGTTCACATTCATCGGTTATCTGCCCCAAGTGAGGAGATATTAGAAAGAGGAATAGAGGCTATTCGAAAAAAAGGGTATATAATGGATGAGCAAAATTAAAGGGTAGTTGAAGCCTCTTAAAGTGCCCACTATATTTTTGCCTTAAAACAATTAAGAACACAGTAAAGTTTCTAAATTAGTTTGGTTTAGGGGCTTTTTATTTTTGAAAAATGAAACCTCAACATTTGAAAATCTATACTTACTTGATTGATACGTATACTTTTCATGAATATTTCGTTGGTTACTTTGCCGCATTCTATTCGCAAAGAGCAATATCCAACATTTTTTTGTGTATTAAACAAGAATGCCATGAACAGAGAGTTCATGGCATTCTTAACATATAAAATTTCTGGTCTATTAAATAAAGGGTAATTTATTCAGCGGGTACTTCCGCTTTTGTTTCGTATGTATAATAGGAGCCAAGTGATTTAACCTCACAACCTAAAGCCTTCAACTCTTCAATTGCCCCTATCATCATTGGAGCTTTCTCATCTTCGAGCACGTCTATGATGAAAAAATATTGTCCGAGTCCGGTTTTTAAAGGTCGAGATTCGATTTTACTCAAGTTAAGCTGACGCCATGCAAATACAGAAAGGACTTGATGAAGAGCTCCTGATCGATCATCTTTTGGTAGTGTGATCATTACAGTAGTTTTAACCTGTCCATTATGTCCTTTGGTTTCTATACATCTTTTCTTTTTCGAAAGCACGAAGAACCGAGTATGGTTAAAATGAAAATCATGAATATTATGTTCAACGATTTTTAAATCATATTCAGCTGCTGCGGATGTATTTGCGATTGCAGCAATACATTCATCTGCTCGTTCCGAAACATACTTTGCTGCTGCTGCAGTTGAGGAAGATTGCTCTAAAGGCACCTTACCAAATCGATAGTATAAATATTTGTGGCATTGAGCCAATGCATGTGGATGGGAATAAATGGTTGAGATTTTTTCCCATTTTTCCATATTATTTGGATGAACCATCAAATGCTGAGCAATCGGTGACAAAATTTCTGCAATTACGTTTACTTCAGCTTCATGAAATAAATAATCTATCGTTAAAGGCACGGTGCCCTCTAAAGCATTTTCAAGTGGAACAACTGCCACCTCAACCTGTCCGTTACTAACCATTTCAATACACTCTGGAATTGTTCGTATTGGTAGTAAACAATCTGTTGGAAATAACGCCTGTGTTGCTAAGTGAGTAAAAGAAGCCTCCGGTCCAAGGTAGGCAATCTGTAAATTTGTCAAAACCATACACTCCTTACAAAGCACCAGAGCTAATTACCTCTGCTGATTCTACAAAGTCTAGTCGCTTCATTTCGTTTATAAACTCGTCCAATTCCTTATTCATGGCAGTCACATCCAATGATAACGTGACACTAGCTCTTCCTTGAATTGGAATTGTCTGGTGAATCGTCAATACATTGCATGTAGAATCTGCCACTAAGGAAAGTAGTCGCGCAAGCGTTCCTTCTCGATCTTCTAGCTGTAAAAAAACAGTTAAGATTCTTTCTTGTACAATCGAATGGAACGGAAAAACCGCGTCACGATATTTATAAAAAGCACTACGAGACAAATCTACTTCTTTCACTGCATCCCAAATCGAGGAAACTTTCCCCGATTGAAGAAGATGCTTTGCTTCTAAAGTTTTTTGCATTGCTTCTGTCAGCACATCTTCTCTAACAAGATAAAAGCGCTGGCTTGTAACATCCTTCATGCGGTTCCCTTCCTCCTATTCGATAAATTCAAACTCGAATTGTAGTAATCGTACAGTATCTCCGTCCTTCGCTCCACGTTCACGAAGTGCATCGTCGATACCCATACCACGTAACTGTCTAGAGAATCTACGAATAGAGTCTTCTCGACTGAAATCAGTCATTTTAAACAATCTTTCTACAGTTCCGCCAGATAATACAAATGCCCCGTCATCGTCTCTTGAGATAACAAAGTCATCCTTAGAAGCCTCATGTTTGTACATTACAGATGTCTCTGTCTCTTCTTCTTGCATGTGCTCTAATGGATATTCAGGTGCATCTTCTAAAATATCTGCTATTGCAAATAGTAATTCTTGCAAGCCTTGACGAGATACAGCTGAGATAGGGAATATCTTTACATCCTTCCCTACTTTCTCTTTAAATAGCTCAAGGTTTTCTTCTGCCTCTGGCATATCCATTTTATTTGCTACAATAATCTGTGGTCTTTCTGTTAAACGAAGATTATATTGTTTTAACTCTTCATTGATTGTAACGTAGTCCTCGTAAGGTTCGCGGCCTTCCATGCCAGACATATCAATGACATGAACAATAACTCTCGTGCGCTCTATATGACGAAGGAATTGATGTCCTAGTCCAACGCCTTCATGTGCTCCTTCGATAAGCCCTGGTAGATCTGCCATTACAAAGCTTCGATGATCTTCCGTTTCAACCAAGCCTAAGTTCGGTACAATTGTTGTAAAGTGATAAGAAGCAATTTTAGGTTTAGCTGCTGATACTACAGATAATAATGTAGACTTACCTACACTTGGGAATCCAACAAGTCCAACGTCCGCTAAAACCTTTAACTCTAATGTTACATTTAATTCATTACCTGGCTCACCTTTTTCAGAAAGCTCTGGTGCTGGATTTGCTGGAGTTGCAAAACGTGAATTCCCACGTCCTCCACGACCACCTTTGGCAATAACTGCTTGTTGTCCATGCTCTACAAGGTCTGCAATAACTTGTCCAGTTTCTTCATTCATAACTATTGTGCCAGGAGGAACTTTTACGATTAAATCATCCGCATTTGCTCCGTGCATATTTTTACTTCCACCGTGAACTCCACGATTTGCTTTAAAATGACGTTTATATCGGAAGTCCATTAGTGTGCGCAGTCCCTCATCTACTTCAAAGACTACATCTCCACCATTACCTCCGTCACCACCAGCGGGGCCACCCATTGGGACATACTTTTCTCGACGGAAACCAACCATACCATCTCCGCCGTCACCGCCTTTTACATACACCTTAACGTGATCGACAAACATTTATTTCACTCCAATCTTTCCTTTGCAACCAACTTAAATTGCAGGTTTCCTTCTCTGTTGCTTAGTCTTTCCATGTTAAATAATTCATTTCCTGAATCGTCTATCCAAGAATAAGGAGTCCAATCTCCTTGAACCTCAATTAAAATCTCTAGTAATTCAGTCGAACTGATATGAACTTTTAGTATTTGTTCCTGATATCCTTGTAGTCGTGGATAAATAGATTGTACAAATTGATCCAATATACCATTTAAAGCAGTGTCATACTTTTTGGCACCGTATTTTTCTATAGTTGTTTGGACCTCTAATGTCATATGACCATACGTTATCGGAAACGTCTGCAGCCATTCATTCGTCTTTAACAATCCTATGTTGTTTAAATCGAAGAATTGAGCGCACTTCTGTGAATACATACGAATTAATTGCTTAGCCTCTTCTTGTCTACCCATATCCAAATTCATTTGAATCAAATGCATATTGTTTAAATAATCATGCATAGAATGACGAAGTACTTCATTAATTGATATATTTTTAGGATTCATATTAGTATACACGCTCCAACGTTTACTATCCTTTCTAGTATAACAGGAAAGGAATTATTTTGCGTAGAACGAAGAATACTTTTTAACTATTTTTAAAAATAAAAAAGGACTGCATAAATGCAGTCCTCTTATTTGTAAATTAAGCTTCTTGAGCTACAGGATATACACTTACTTTTTTCTTGTCGCGGCCGAAACGCTCAAAGCGTACTACACCGTCAACTTTCGCGAAAAGTGTGTCATCTCCACCACGGCCAACGTTTTCACCTGGGTGAATTTTTGTACCGCGTTGACGGAATAAAATTGATCCGCCTGATACGAATTGTCCATCAGCACGTTTAGCGCCAAGACGTTTCGATTGAGAGTCACGACCATTTTTAGTCGAACCTACTCCTTTTTTCGATGCGAAAAACTGAAGATCTAATCTTAACATATGTTCCACCTCCTACTTTTTGAAGGTTATTTTTATATACTTAGCGTAATCTTGCTCAATCGTTTGTAAAGATACAATCATTGACTCCAATATCAACTGCATACTCGCAGCTTTTTCAGAGCTTTCAATGCTAGGTACTTCAACGTATAAATACCCTCCGTCACCCTTTTGCTTAATAATAGGTGTAATTTTTGTAAGTGAGATGATGGCATTTACTGCACCAAACGATACAGCAGTAGCACCAGCACATACTAAATCCTTCCCATGCTCGGCAAAATCAGCATGTCCCTTCATTTCAAAGGAATGAATAAGACCTGATTGATCTCTTGTAACAGTCACTTTAATCATATTATAAGCTAATAGATTCTACTACTAATTTAGTGTATGGTTGACGGTGACCTTGTTTTTTACGATAGTTCTTTTTAGCTTTGTATTTGAAAACGATGATTTTTTTAGCTTTGCCGTTTTTTACAACTTTCGCTGTAACTTTAGCACCTTCCACGAATGGAGCACCAACTTTAACATCATTTCCACCTACGAATAATACTTTATCAAAAGTTACAACTTCATCAGCATTTACATCTAATTTTTCAATGTAGATTTCTTGCCCTTGTTCAACTTTGATTTGTTTACCACCAGTTTCAATAATTGCGTACATTTACCTGCACCTCCTCTTAGACTAAGACTCGCCTTCCAAAAGGTGATTCAGTAGACTGAATACTTAAAACCTTTTCAGAGCGGTTGTAGCAACGGGTGCTGCTACAAACAATAACATTAAAATGTTAACACATATAAAAAATCGAGTCAAGCATTTTTCGTAATACGATCAAATGCTAGCTTGTACCTTCTAAATCTCCAAAAAGATAAATTTTGTAATGCTATAAATAAAAAGATTAGCGAGACAAATAATCCTTTAGGAAAATAGTACAAACTTGTATAAAAAATTAGCAAACTGATCAATAAGGAAAAACTGATTAACTCGATATAAAGGTTTGGAAATAATGAATTAATTACTCGCCCTCCGTCAAGAGGATATATCGGAAGTAGATTTAAGCAAAGAATAACTAGCTGAGTATAGGTTAACAGCTCTACTTGTGGAAAATCGACTACCTTACTTACCAGTAGAACCACCAAAGTAAAGAAAGGTCCTCCTAAAATAACTATAAGCTGTTCTCTTTTTCCCCACTTTCCAAATTGCTCAATCTTTATCTCCCCACCATAGGGAAGTATAGTACAGGACGTAACCCTTCCTCCAACTGCTTTTGCCGCAACTAGGTGGCCTAGCTCATGAATGATTAAGGATCCAAAAACAATTGCATACACTGCAATCTCACCAGAAAGGTAAAAAAATAAAAGAAAGGGAATCATAATAGGATGAATTCTGAAAAGCCTACTCTTCATAATTTGTTGCAAGCCAGTCGACAATATCCGTTGTCTCTAAAGTTTCTCCATCCTTCTCTACTTGAACATACAGAATATCTCTTTTTACTGATGCAAATATGTCTCCCGCATTTACGGTTGTATATGGTAGCTGATAGAATTCTTCCACAAATCCATAAGTAACCGTTTCTCCATTGTCATATAGAATAGAAATAGTCTTCCCAGTTTTTTTCGTATAGCCGGTAAATATAATTAAACCATTTTCAGAAGCACCAATTTTTTGGGAAGCACTGATTGAAAGCACTGCTCCTTGACCATATGGTTGGATGGTACTGTACTCAAGCATTGGATGTTCTAAAAGGGGTGCACTAACCGTCACCACGTCTTCATTTGGGGTAATCCATTCCCTAACTTTTTGATAAATTTCCGTCGGCTTTTGAGGTGCTAAAAGTGTATTTGAATAGTTTGTAGATAGCACATCGTTTTTTTCAAATTTGTCCATAACGATGAATAGAAATACTAATAGAATTGCAAGCATCCATTTTTTTTTCGATAGCATAACATTCCCCCTAAAAAAATATATGACTATCTGTCCCATTTCATGAATAAAAGAGGTAAGGGTATTTTTTCTTGAAAGTTTGAAATCAAAGAACATAACAACAGCCTGGACTATATTTAACCCAACAGATTCATTTGAAGTGACAAGGTAACACAAAAATAAAAAATAGATAATGTAAATAAGGCACTCTCTGTTCAAATCGAACAGAAAGTGCCTTATATAATCTTTATAAATAGCTTAGTCATTTTTTATTTAGAAAAAATTGATTTTATCTTCGAAATGACGCCTTTTTTAGGTGTATCCATTGACATTAACGGAACGGATTCTCCTAGAATTCGTCTAGCTATGTTTCTGTATCCAAGCGCTGCGCGGTTGGAAGGATCCATTACTACAGGCTCGCCCTTATTAGATGAGGTAATGACATTCTCATCATCAGCTATAATTCCTAGTAAGTCTATGGATAAATGTGTAGTGATTTCGTTAATATCTAAAGCATCCCCACTTTGCATTAAATGCTGACGGATACGATTGATGATTAATTTTGGTGGATCGATGGAATCCTCTTGCTCTAACAGTCCAATAATTCGATCTGCGTCACGCACTGCCGAAATTTCTGGTGTAGTGACAACAATTGCTTTATCTGCTCCGGCAATAGCATTTTTGTACCCTTGCTCAATACCAGCAGGGCAATCAATGAGAACATAATCATAATCTCTTTTTAGTTCTGTTACAAGATTTTTCATTTGCTCTGGTGTCACTGCATTTTTATCCGTAGTTTGTGCTGCTGGCAACAGGTATAGCTTGTCCTCAAAACGCTTATCTTTTACAAGCGCCTGATGTATTTTACAGCGGCCCTCTACTACGTCTACTAAATCATAAATAATTCTATTTTCTAGTCCAAGAACTACGTCTAAGTTTCTTAGACCTATGTCTGTGTCCATTAAACAAACTTTCTTACCTTGCAAAGCCAATGCAGTACCAAGGTTAGCAGTGGTCGTCGTTTTACCGACTCCTCCCTTACCTGAAGTTATTACGATTGCTTCTCCCACATTAGCTTCCTCCTTTAAATGTTGATAGATTTGGTCTTATTAATCTTAGCTCCTGTAAGCGATCGATAGCTATAGAGCCATTAGTATGTAAATAAGCACATTCCATTTCAGGCTGCTCAGATAAGACACTTAACTCATCTGTCATCGTTTCTATAACACTATCAATTATTAGATGGGTTGCCTCTAGCCATGATGCTGCGATGACAGCCTCTCTGTTACCATTTGAACCAGCATGCGCGATTCCTTTTAATCGTCCAAGTACAAACACATTACCGCCTGCAACTACTCGTCCATTCGGATTGACATCCCCTATGACAACGAGGTCACCTTCTGCTTTGATAACTTGTCCAGAACGTACTATTCCGACGTAAGTCTCTGATTGATTTTCTATTAATCTTCTATTACATTCTTCAACAGCCATAACCTCGCTCTGTATTTTCGAAACGCGAAGATGCTCTGTTTGTTGAACACAGTTGATAATTTCTTTTGCCTGCTCGTCATTACAATATCGATATCCAAGTTGTAAGAGTACTTCTGCCTGGCCTTCAAAACCTTCATCAGAAACCTTTTTCGTTAATTCTTCTAAAAGTTCTGTGTATGAACACTGATCGTCTAAACGTAATACAAGGCCCTCTTTCGTCCCTTTAATCGATATTAACTGCTTTTTTGTCAATCAAGTCACCTCAGATCTACTGTCAACCAAAAACAATTATTTTTGAAGAAGTAATGCTTTTTGATTAAACCGATATAGAAGAATATATTTAAAAGCCCACCCGAACATCAAAATAAAAATGAGATTCGCAATCATCGTTGGGATGAGATTATGTTGATAGAAAGTTGTAAATGTCATGAATTTAATACCGATGGCCGTGTAGAAAAAGAACAGTAAGGTTTCTACTACTGCCACCAAAACTAATGAGAGAAGTGTAGCTACTATCAGATGTTGATGGATAAATTTTACGATAAAGCTTGCCACTAAACACATTAGAGGGTAAATAAAAGAATATAATCCAATAATATCAATGAAAAAGACATCATACAAGAGGCCAAACAATAAACCATATAACATTGCTCTTTTTCTATTGTAATAAATGGAAACAAAAATCAAGTATATGATTAAAAATCTTGGAACTAATGTATAAAGTTGATCGTTCAGCTCAATCGGTGAGAAAAGACCAAAAATCGGTTCCATATAAAATAATAGAACCGAAATGATCACTACTAGATATCTTATCATGAGCCATCCCCTGCCTCTTCCGTCAAGTCAGCCTCTGTATTGTCACCATCCGAACCGTCTACCGGATTGATAGAACGCTTAGCAATGATTACATGTTCCAATATAGAGAAGCTTGCCGAAGGTTTAATATAAGCAAGTTTTGTTAAACCGTAATCATCGGTGGTAACCTCAGTCACCTCACCTATTATGATTCCTTTCGGGAATATTCCACCTAAACCTGAAGTAGTAACTTTTTGCCCTTTTTCCACTTTAAACTCTGAATCAATTCTTTTCAGTATTAATTCTTTTCTAGTTTCATCATATCCCTCGATTAGTCCAAAAACCTCTCCCTCTTCGCTAGCAATAACTGCTGAGACCCGGTAATTAGGATTTTGAGTAGACATAAGTTCAACGGTTGACGTGTAAGGAGTAGTTAAAATTACTTTACCTATAAGGCCTTTGGCAGTCATCACAGCCATATTAGGCTGGACACCATGAATTTCCCCTTTATTGATAATAATTTTTTCTTCCCACTGATCGGGATTACGAGCAATTACCGTCGATTGGATCGGATTGAAGTCTCGTAGATCGTCCTTTTTGTCTAGAATTTCTTGTAATCTTTCATTGTCAAGTTTTAAGGAATTAACATCTGCTTGTAAGGAGGCATAATCTTCTAATCTTGCTTTCAATCTTTGGTTTTCATCATATGTATTGAGTAAAGAATCTACATTATTAAAAATACCAGAAACATACTGAGTCGGCTTGGAAAACATTGTTTGTCCAAAACCGACTACATCTTTGATCAATTGCTCTGGCAATGATGCATGATTTCGATCGCGCAAAGAAAAGCTGATGAGTGCCACAAGAAAAATCATCCCTACAAGTAGCAAGATTAATCGCTTATTTGAAAAAAACTGTGGCATATCTCACTTCCCCTTAACCTTTTGTTTGTTGACGTTTTAATAATCCCATATGATCTAACGCTTTACCAGTCCCAATTGCAACACAATCTAACGGATTTTCAGCTATAAATACAGGCATATTCGTTTGATCGCTAATTACCTTGTCTAAGTTACGTAGCAATGCTCCACCACCAGTTAGCATGATTCCACGCTCCATAACGTCCGCAGATAATTCTGGAGGAGTCTGTTCCAACGTTTTTTTCACTCCATCGATAATTGAAGCAATTGATTCGCGTAAAGCACTAGCAATTTCCTTGGAGGAAATTTCAATAGTTTTTGGTAAGCCTGTTACTAAATCACGTCCGCGAATATCCATCATTTCTTCTGCTTCCATCACACGTGCAGAACCGATTTCCATTTTAATAGCTTCAGCAGTACGTTCACCAATCGTTAAATTATAAGTTTTACGTACATAGCTAGTGATTGCTTGGTCCATTGCGTCTCCGCCAACACGTACAGATTCACTAGTAACAACACCGCCTAGAGAAATAACAGCAACTTCTGTAGTTCCCCCACCTATATCAACGACCATACTTCCCGTAGGTTCCCAAACTGGCAAATTAGCACCAATCGCAGCAGCGAACGGCTCTTCGATTGTTAGAGCTTCACGAGCTCCAGCTTGCTTTGCAGCATCAATAACTGCACGTTGTTCTACAGAAGTGATGCCAAAAGGAACACAAATCATGACATTTGGCTTACTCCAAGACATTCCAGATGCCTTCATCGCATTTTTTAAGTAGTATTCTATCATTGCAGATGTAGTATCAAAGTCAGCGATAACCCCATCCTTCATTGGGCGAATCGCCACTATAGAACCAGGAGTACGGCCAATCATGTTTTTAGCATCATTACCTACTGCTACAATATCACCATTTTGTACGTTTTTAGCTACAACGGAGGGCTCTCTTAATACAATGCCCTTCCCCTTAATGAAAACAAGCGTATTCGCTGTTCCTAAGTCTATTCCTACGTCTCTTGATCCAAATCCAAACACTATTTTTTACTCCCTTTCTATCCCAAACAAGTTTCACTTATTCTTTAAGTAATAACACTTATTATAACGGAAAGAAAGGAAAATGCACAGTGTCACATATACCCCTTTTCTTTTAAGCTGATAAATTGATGATCTCCAATGATTACATGGTCAAGAAGTTCAATGCCCATCAGCCTTCCAGCCTCCATGAGACGCTTAGTCACATCGATGTCTTCTGTCGAAGGAGACGGGTTACCTGAAGGATGGTTGTGTGCACAAATAATGGAGGCGGCTGAACGTTTTACCGCTTCTCGAAATATTTCCCTTGGATGAACAATGGAAGCATTTAATGAGCCGATGAAAATGGTTTGCTTGTGTAATATTTGGTTTTTGACATTTAGAAACAAAGTTACGAAGTGTTCTTGAGTGAGGGAGGCCATCTCGGGCATCAAATAAGTGGCTGCATCTTTCGGGGACCTAATAGTAAACTTTTCATTTGTTTTTTGCTGAGACAATCTTTTTCCTAGTTCAACTGCCGCTAATAACTGAACAGCCTTTGCCTGGCCTATGCCTTTAACTGTCATCATTTCTTCCATCGTAGCATTTTTTAATTCTTGAATTTGTTCAAAAAAACCAAGTACACGATTGGCTAGGTGTAGAACAGACTCTTGCTTCGTTCCTGTACGAAGCAAGATGGCTAGCAGTTCTTGGTTAGATAAGCTTTCTGCACCCTGTCTGATCAATCTTTCTCTAGGCCTATCGGCAATATGTACATCCCTAATCATCAAAGAAGGGGGAGTATTTACAGTCATAGAAAATCCTCCTTATCTATTTGGATAACGTTTAAAGTAAGAAGTGTATGGAACAATCGGCTGAGTGGTAGACCTACCACATTATTGTAGTCTCCATTAATCTTTTCTACAAACATCCCACCCAGCGTCTGAATCCCATAAGCCCCCGCTTTATCAAGAGAATCTCCTGTAGCAACATAAGCATCAATTTGATCATCTGTCAGCTCATAAAATGTAACGGTTGTCGTTTCTGCAAAGCCGATTGACAGACCTGCTCCGCGAATAGACACACCTGTAATTACCCTATGCTCTTTGCCGGACAGAGCCCGAAGAAACTCTCTCGCCTGATTATTATCTACAGGCTTAGATAATAACGTTTCTCCTAAGTAAACTGTTGTGTCTGCTGCAATCACAATTGCTTCCTTATTTCGTTGTACTATTTCATCAGCTTTTTTTGTAGCAATTGCTAGAGCAAATTCCTCTGGTGGTAATTCCCCTTCGATTTCCTCCTTTATACCTGACGCCTTCACCTCAAAAGGCACTCCTAATCGAGAGAAAAGCTCCTTTCTTCTCGGTGACTCACTAGCTAATATAATTTTATTGTTTGCAATAACTTTCATTGTATCTCCTCCTTTTTCTAAGCATACAAAATAATGGAGAAAATGAAAATTGTATATAAAACGCGACTATTTCATTTTGAACTGTTTTCAGGCTTAAAAACTTAATTTTACACAATTATTTTGTTCCAAATAATGTGTAAAAACATGCAGTCGGATGACTGAAGGATTGTCTGAAAACGTTGTTACCGCTTGCACGATTGTTGCTAGGTCTTCAGGATATTTATCCTTGCTTGCAATAGAATCAAAAAAATTTTTAGATAAGTTTTCTTCTGTTAATAGAGTCATTAAATTTTTAACTTTTGGATTCTCACACGCACTAGTAGATACATAGAAATTCTTTACAAATGAAGGCAATGCCTCTGAACTTACTGCTGAAGCTTCATTCACATATAAATCACTCCAAATGTAAAACTGTCCCTCTGCTTGAACTATTCCTGCTCTTTCTAAGGATGGCTCAACTGCCATAAAGGAAATTGCACTTTCTTTCGTGGAAAACATTCCATATTGCCTAGCCTTGAAAGTCAGCGATGGATTTGCAGATACATCTATCTTATCTCCCTCGGGTGCATTTTCCTTTCCGGTTACTGGGGTCTCTGTTTCGTTCTTTTCTTTTCCCTCTCCCTCTAACTTTCGATCGTTAGCCATATTCAAAAATAAACCAAACAATAAAACACCTACCACACCTATAACAAGTCCTTGTAATCCTGCCAGCAAAACCATTTTTTTAGGATTTTTTTTTCTAAATGGCATACAATCACCTCTTTTTGACCACTTTACCATTCACCATATAAAAAAGGACAAGACCTTTGTCGGCCTGTCCTTAAAATTTATCGAGTTAAAAAAACAAATTGATATACCAATCGACAATTGACTCTGCATAAAAATAAGAAATAATAGCGGCAACTGCAATAGACGGTCCAAATGGAATAGGTGTTTTTCTACCTTGCTTAGAGATTCGAAGCGTGATAACCCCAACCACAGTTCCAATAATAGAGGCTAAAAATAATGTCACTAAAGTAGGAGTTGTTCCTAACACAAGGCCGATGACGAAAAACAGCTTAATATCACCACCGCCCATTCCTCCTTTCGACACAATAGCGATTAAAAATAAAATCCCGAACCCAATGACCGCTCCAACAATGCTATCCCACCACGGGGTTAAAGGTGAAAAAAACCTACCAATCACCAATGGTATTAAAAAGAACAAAAGGATTTTATCCGGTATAAGCATATACGCGATATCTGAAACGGTGATAATTATTAATAACGAAATAAACAAAAGAGCAACAAGCAATTCCCATGTAAAACCAAGCTGAATATAAGCAAAGGTAAAAAATAGGCCAGTAGAAAGCTCAATAACAGGGTATACCCAATGGATTTTAGTTCCACAACCTCGACATTTCCCCTTCAAAAAGACATAAGAAAATACAGGCACTAAGTCTCTTGCTGTTAAATTTCTATTACATATAGTGCAATGAGAAGGTGGCCGAACAATAGACTCACCCTTAGGTACTCTTAGACCAACCACATTGTAAAAGGAGCCAAAAATCAATCCATATACAAAAATCAACACTGCAATTACTATTTCCATCCAAACACCCTATTTCCTGCTTTTTAAGCTTTCTTTATCTTCGTACATATTCAAGTCAGCTTCGTGAAAAAGATCCTCAAAAGTTACTCCTTGATCGGGGCAAAAGGATACTCCGATACTTGGTGTTATCTCAATCTGAATATTATTATATGTAAATTTATTTTCGCTAAATGTTCTACGCAATCTCAAGAGCCAAGCGTCAAATACATCACGCGATGGAAAATTGTCTAAAAATAATACAAATTCATCGCCACCAAAACGTGCTATTAAATCTCTTTCACTTACTGCATCTTTTAATAATTCCGCAGTATATTGGAGCACCTGATCCCCAATATTGTGACCAAAGCTATCATTAATCGTTTTAAAATGATTTAAATCTAGCAAAATAAAATATGCCTCAATTGATGGTCTTCTTGATAACTCTATGAGTCTCTTGTTAATATGAGTGACAAAAAATGCCCGATTATGCAAATCCGTAAGCACATCATGGTAGGCCATATGCATAATCATCTTTTCCTTTTCAACCTCGCTAGTTACATCTCGAAGCATAGCGTAGTATGTTCTTTCCTTACCCGTGACTACATACTTAGCATCTATAGAAAAATGTAAGATTCCATCCATAAATAGATTATCTAATGCTAAGGGGTAATCTCGAAGCGTTCCTGTTTGTTGAAGTTCGTAAATTAGCCTCCGAACTACATTTTTGTTATGATCCGTCTGAGCATATTTCAGCAAGTTCTTATCTATACTATCACTCATATTAAGGAGGAATCTGCCTTGTTTATTAATCTCTAATATATCTAAGTTTCCATCTACAATTATGATAGGAATAGGACTAATATCGAACAGTGTTCGGTAACGCCTCGATATATTCGGTAACAAATCATTATGCAGGAAGGAAAATGCGATAAAAACAGAAAATACGATTCCTTCGTAGAGAAACGGATAAGGTGGTATATACTCTCCAAAATTTGGATATCCCAGCCCAATCTTTATTGTAAGAGATAATACCGTGCAAACTATCAAGAAATGTAACATTTTGTGTCGCTGTATATTCTTCGCCTTACGCAACCCGAGTAATAAAATTACTAACATCGAGATATTCAAGATACCTGAAAAGGTCAACATGGTGTAATATACACCGTTAAATACAGGCACATACCAAATACCTTTATGCTCATGTATAAAAGAAGGAAGCTCTCCCCATAAAAGAACTTGAACAACCAGCATCAATAAAAGAGGGAAATAAAAGATAAATGGATAACCAAACTTATGTAACCGCTTTTGTATGTTGGCAACATGGATATACAAATGAAAGGAGAACCCCACTATTAACAAACCAATAAGGCTAAAAACAACCCCCGATATTGGAGAGCTATATTCAATGGGGAGAAGATGCCGAAAGAACTCGATGAAAAAAAAGATACTGTAGGTTGTCAAAATGGCAGCTACCAATCTATTTTCCAGCCGCCTTGACTGCCGGGACATTACGACACATGCTAAACCAAACAAAAATAGGGCCGGAAGGATATATACAGCTATATAAATACACACTTGAGATATCGACATATATATTCTTCCAATCCATGCTTTATTATCTATTAAAATGAGAGAAGATAAGATTTAAACAAGAAGAAGGTAAAATTATTCATCCCCATAATAGAATGTGGTGACTTGAATAGTTGCACTTACAGCCTCCTGAGTATCTCTATCATAGAGTTCTTCTTCTCCAGCTAGTGAAAATTCAATTTCATCTATCCGATAAATACGCTCTAAGCTTTCAATCTCTTTGATAAATGTACTTAGGTGATCATAGTCCTTCGCCCACACCGTAATTTTAAATGTGATTAACTTTAATTGGGGTGGGAGTGTAGTATTAGCTACTGGCGAGACTGGTGTATCAGGCGCTAACTCTCCATCTAAAAGTTCCTCCTCTGTTATAACTGGTTCATTTGAAGGTACCTCTGTTTCAGTAGTTGCCAATGAAGAATCTGCCACGATTTCATCATAATTATTAAAATCAATCGACGCTATCCTTGCCTCGCTAATTAGTTCAACTTTTTCAATTGATTGAACAAGCCTATCTAGTTCACGTGTAAGAGGAACTTTTTTTTCTAAAAGAAAAGTATTTTCTTCCTCCACTACCGATGTATTTAGCTGCGTACTAAGCAAGTCTATTTCATTACGGACATTGCTGATAATAACTTCTTTAGATTCCTTTTCTTCCTTCAATGGATTGATGAGAAAAAAGTATAAGGCACCGAGTAATACTGCTACTAGAGCAACTAACAGAAGATATCCTGTCTGTTTATTACTTACTAATTCATTCACTTTTGGGGACCCCCTTCTCGTAAATAAACATTCTCGATTTCTAAATATAAAATCACAGAATTTCTCCATTGAGCATCAAAGTCAATCGTTTCACTTTCCGTATCCTGTTCTCCTAAGGGCTCAAAGCTAGAAAGTTTTTCAACCTTAACATCATGGAAATAAGGGCTATTTAACAGCTTTTCAATAAAAGCAGATATCTCATTCATTGTCTCAAAATCTGCCTTTAGTAAAACTCCTTCTTCATTAAACTCATAATTACGCAAATAAGTATTTACTACTAGTAAGGATTGAATTTCATCTATTAAAGGACTTATAGGGTATGAAACACTCTCTACAAAGGTAACGGAAGAAGAAAGACTTCCTTGATTTCCTGTTCCCATTGCATCAACCTCAGAGCTCAGCAAGTCCCTTTCCACAGAAATCTCTGTTTCCTTACTACTCAAAGATTTCAAATCACTCTTTAAAGAAAAGTATTGAATGCATAGAAAAATTAAGAGTAACCCTACTAAGATAGCTCCTATAATCACTATAAGATTACTAGATTTTCGTCTTTCTATTGGAGGCAATAAATTAATTTCAGGAACCATTATAATGCCTCCTTATGTACAAGTCCGATAAGAGAAATATATTTTGCTTTCAGATTTGGATAAATCGCTTGAACATTATTATCATCTACAAATCGAATAGGAGTATCATAATTAGCACGCATTTGCGAAACAATATAATCCATTTCCGGAGAATCACCTAAAATAATAATTTCATTTACTTCTTTTTCTCCTTTATATAAAGAAAAACGATAGAAGTTTAATATACGGTCAATTTCTGCAATCTGATCGATCAGCTGAGCACGATATTCTTCCAAGTCACCTTCAAAATAAAATTCTAGATTTTGCTCCGTATGCTCTCTAGGTTTCCAATCTAGCATTGAGGTTTCTATCGATTGGTAGCGTAAAAATTCAAGCTTACCAGGAGTATAAATAGAAATATTTATACCGTTAATCGACCAATCAGTAATTAGATAAATCTTACCTGTTACAAAACTTTTACTTTTATCCAAAAAGCGAATAGTTGAGAGGGCTTTTATATCTGCATGAGTTGGATGCAAAGACAAATCATCTAAAATGCCTGCCATTTTAGTCACTTCCTCAGAGGGAGCTGCAAAAAGTGTAGCTTCTCCATCGTTCGGTGTATCATCGTACACATCTATAAGAGGTTGCGTAAAGGGAAGATGTATTGTACGGCCAAGCTCCATTTCCACATATCCTTTTAACCTAGAGGATTCCATGTCTCCCGGATGCTCAAATGTCTTCATCATAATAGAGCTATCTGGAACAAAAAAACGAACATCGGCCTTTTTTATCCCCCATTTTTGGATCAGCTCTTTTAATAATTCAAACAAAGCCATTTCATCTTTAATGACATCTCCATCAATAATTCCAGGTGGTATACTAGACTCAAAAACCTCTCCTTCACTCACATTTGAAGTACTCATGACAATGGCTCTGATAACATATTCATTTATGTCTAAAACGACAAAACGTTTCTTTTTTTTATTGAACAATTTGGTCAATCCTCCATGGTCTTGCGTAAGTATGATTAATTTCACGTTTCAACAAACGAATGACTTCATTTGCTCAAAGGAGAGATTAATTCTTAAGATAATAGTACAGCAGAGTGATTAACGTCTGCTGTACTTTTAAAACCTACTTCTCTAACAGTTGATTTAAAACTGTTTCTGTTACAGTATTTGAAGATACAGGAAATTTTTCTGTATTCTTAATTTCTGAGAATTTACTATAGGTAACTGACCAAGGACCACTTTCAGTTTTTGAAACAGAATAACTTGTTGTAGTTTCTCCATCTGTGATACCCTCAACATAATTCTCATTTAAATTTGTTTGATCACAAGTTGAAGGCGTCGCTAAGGGATCACATACACCTTCAGCTGCTGCTAACTTTGCTCCAGCCAAAATACTGGAAGCTTCAGATAGAATTGCCTTGTCCCTAGAATTATTAATTATATTTCCCACAGCTGGTACTGCGATTGCTGCAACTATGGCTAAAATTACGATAACGGCTAAAAGTTCAATTAAGGTTAAACCCTTTTGGTTTTTCAATAACTTTCTTGTCTTTTTCATTTTATTTCCTCCTTTAGTTGTTAACTCTAAATTTTCATGCATTCTATTCTTAGTAATTTTATTTCACCTCCTTAAATGGGAATTTATATCAAATTTGCTCGTACATACTAAACATCGGTATCATGATCGCCATTACAATTGTTCCTACTATTGCAGCTAAAAAGACAATCATTAATGGTTCAATTAAAGATTTGAGTGTATCAACCGTTCGATCCACGTCATCCTCATAAAAGTCTGCTATTTTTTCTAGCATGTAATCAAGTGATCCGGTTTGTTCTCCAATAGCTGTCATCTGCGTTACTAAAGGAGGGAAAATCCAACTTTTTTCCAAAGGTGCAGATAAAGTGCTTCCTTGTTCAAGACTTGTCCTAGATTCACTAACTACTTTAGCCACAACAGGGTTACCTATTACTTTTTCAACTATTGTCAGTGCTTGTAATATAGGCACTGAGCTACTAAACAATGAGGAAAGCGTTCTAGTCATTCTTGCAATGGCTGATTTCTGAAGTAGCTTCCCAAACACTGGCATTTTCAATAAAAAAACATTAAAAGAATAATAGAATTGTGTATTCTTGTTATAAAGCAAGTAAAAGCTTATTAATATGATAAAAATTGCGGCAAAATAGAAATACCAAGAGTTTTGCAGTGATTCACTGAATCCCATTACCATTTTCGTTATTAGTGGTAGCTCTGCCCCCATGTCATTGAACATGGTGACAAATTGAGGAACAATTGTAAGCATTAAAAATACAGATACAATAATCGTAAGTACTAGTAAAATAACAGGATACGCAAGTGTAGATTGAACCTTCTTTTTCAAGTTAAATTGCTTTTCATAAGAAAAGGCTAGTCTTTCTAATGATTCATCTAGGTTACCCGTCGCTTCTCCAGCTCGAATCATATTAACAAACAAAGCGGGGAAAACCTTAGGGTATTTTGCTGCCGCTTCTGAAAAAGAAAGACCTGAACGTACATCTTCTTCTACATCTTTTAGACCTTTTTTCAAAGGCTTGCTGGAGGTTTGGTCAGCTAAAATTTTGGTAGATTCCAAGATGGAGACTCCAGCACGGATTAGTGTAGCAAATTGTCTAGCGTAGATAACAAAATGTTCATTTTTAACTTTGCCACCAAGGGATAATTCTTTGTGAAGAATACTTTTAGACTCCTCAAGCTCCCTAGGATTAATTCCTTGAGATCGTAATTTAGCTACAGCTGCTTGTTTATTAGTGGCTTCGATAATGCCTTTTTTTAAACTTCCATGAGAGGTTCGACCGTTATACTTGAAAACTACCATTAATATTCACCTACATTTAAAAAGGGCTTAGCTGCTTCAAGAGAAATCTTTCCGCTATTCAATAATGATTGAACTGATGATTCTAAAGTATGCATACCTAATGCTCGACTCGTTTGCATGACGTTCTGGATTTGATGTACTTTTTCATTTCGGATAAGGTTTGCTACAGAAGGTGTTTGAACTAATATTTCTGTTGCTGCCACACGCCCCATACCGTCATTTTGGATAAATAATCTTTGAGAAATAATGCCTTGCAAGACATTAGCTAGCTGAATACGAATCTGCCCCTGCTGGTGTGGGGGAAACACATCAATAATTCGGTCGATTGTAGTAGGAGCACTACTCGTGTGAAGCGTTGCCATTACTAAATGTCCCGTTTCCGCTGCCGTAATAGCGGTGGAAATTGTCTCCAAATCTCTCATCTCTCCAACTAAGATTACGTCTGGATCTTGCCTTAAAGCAGCTCTTAATCCATTTGCAAAACTTAAAGTGTCCGACCCTACTTCTCGTTGATTGATTACTGATTTCTTATGCTTATGAACATACTCAATTGGATCCTCTAACGTAATAATGTGCATAGCTTTTGTTGTATTAATATAGTCAATCATAGATGCCAATGTTGTAGACTTACCTGAGCCAGTTGGTCCTGTTACAAGAATTAAACCTTGAGGCTTGTCCGCCAATGAATATAAAACATTCGGCATTCCCAAGCTCTCTATTGCAGGAATCTTAGATTCAATCATTCGAGCGGCAATAGATACCTGCCCCTGTTGATGATATGCATTTATACGGAATCGACATAGACCTGGCAGCTCATAACTAAAATCGATTTCTCCTTTTTCTTCAAATTCCTCTATCTTAGAAGGCTCTAATACTTCTTTTAACATATCTGCTGTATCGTTTGTGTTTAGCTGTATGTCTCCAAAAGCTTTTAATGATCCGTTAATTCGAAATACAGGTTGCAACCCAACAGTAAGATGTAAATCCGAAGCTTTGTCCTCAAAAGATTTTTCGAGTAAATAAATAATAGAATTTTTCATTTTTTACACCTCAATCTACAGTTGCCACGCGTAACACTTCTTCAGTAGTAGTTAATCCAGCTTTTACCTTAAGCAGCCCATCCTCTAGCAGACTAGAGAATCCTGTTTTTTTCATATGCTCTTTAATTAATGATGGGCTTTTAGAAGTTAAAATAAGATCCTTAACAAATTCATCCACAACTAAAACCTCGTGAATTGCTAAACGGCCTCTATACCCAGTTTGGTTACAGGCAGGACAACCCCTACCTTTTCGAATTTGTTCAATCTGTATGCCTCGTTCAGCAAAAATTTCTTTTTCTCTTTCATTTGGAGCTTTCATCTCTCCACAATCTCTGCAAATTTTACGTACTAAACGTTGTGCTACTATTCCTACTAATGACGAGGAAAGAAGGAATGGCTCAACTCCCATATCCTTAAGGCGAGACACCGATTCTACTGCGCTATTCGTATGAAGAGTACTTAAGACCAGATGCCCAGTTAATGATGCTCTTACTGCAATTTGAGCTGTTTCTAGATCTCGTATTTCACCAACCATTACTATGTCTGGGTCTTGACGTAATATAGATCTTAGCCCAACAGCAAAAGTTAAACCTACTTCTTCCCTCACTTGAATTTGATTGATTCCATCCAATTGATATTCCACCGGATCTTCTACGGTAATAATATTCACATTTTCATCATTTAACTGATTCAATGCAGCATATAGAGTGGAAGATTTACCAGAGCCAGTGGGACCAGTTAAGAGAACAATTCCATTTGGACGCTCAATCATTTTGCTAAAAGCAGTTAAATTTCTATCATTGAAACCTAGCTTTCCTAAGCTATTTAAAGCACTGCTTAGATCTAATATCCTCATTACAACCTTTTCACCATATATTGTTGGAAGAGTAGCTAATCGGATATCAATTGCTTTCATATTAACTGTCAGCTTGATACGTCCATCCTGTGGAATACGATTTTCGGTTATATTCAAATTCCCCATAATTTTTATACGAGCTAACACGACATTTTGCATATATTTTGGAAGAGAACGCTCTGATTTCAACATTCCGTCTACTCTGTAACGAACACGGAGATCATTCTCCTGTGGGTCAAAGTGAATATCACTTGCCCTTTGAGCAACTCCATTCGCAACGATTTGATTTACTAAACGTACGATAGGTGAATCCTCATCAGTAATCTGAGTATCATTTTCTATCTCTTTAGGTGACATATCGATCAATGCTTGGTCCATTGATTCCTGCAAGTCATAATATTTAGTTATAGTTCGATATATATCATCCTTAGCGGCAATACTAGTTTCGATTTGGCAGCCAGTTGCCATTCTAACTTCTTCAATTGCAAAATAGTCCATTGGATCAGCCATCGCAATTAATAATTTATTTCGGTCCTTTTTAAGTGGCATGATATATGTCCGCTTCGCCAATTCTTTGGGAACTAATTGAATCAATTCAGGTTCTATTGAATATTGATTTAAATTCACATGTGGAATTCCTAATTGGAATTCTAATACTTCTATTAATTGTTGTTCTGTTAAGAGGTTTTCTTTAATAAGAAAATCCCCTAACTTTTCTTCACGACTTTTATGTGTTAATGCATATTCCAACTGTTGATTACTAATAACATTGGATTCTACTAATAAATCTCCTAAGCGTTTACGGGCATTCATTTTCACAGTTTACCACCCCTAAAAATTATTTAGATCCATCTATGATGTTTCCTGCCTTGTCATAATAACTTCCCTCAGGTAGTTCATCTGTGTTTTCATTATTTATTATATTGGAAATAGAAGGGTCCGTCGAAACCTCATCGCCCTCTGTCGAAATAGGTCCCATGTCTGCTAAGCCATCTCCATTTAAATCAATTTCCAGATCTGGATCCTGAACAGTAGGTGTTTCTGGTACAATCACTGATTTAATAATAATTCTATTTTTAGGAGGATAATAATCTTGTGATACGAGCTCTTCATTTTCAAAAGGTCCTATTTTATCTGAAATTGTACGATAAACAGATACTCTCAATCCTGGCTTTCCCTCTTCTACTAGCTGTTCTTCACCTGGTGCTAAGTCAGGCGAATATCTATAAATGGTTCTTGGTTTAATTTCCTGCCGTCCTCTAACCTGATACTTTCCTTCAGTTTCAGTGGGTACAGCATAGATTTCTACTAAGAAACTGTTGTCCTTCAAACTAAATTTTAAGCTAGCCGGTTGATCAGTCGTATTTATAAACTTAAAATCTTTACTATTACTAATTTCCGCTTCGATGCCTGCCTCCAAATAAGGTGGAAGCACTCCTTGAGAATGACGTTCCACTATATCAAAATCAGTTTTAAGTACTACACTGTATAGAATGGATGCCACATAATTTAACGTTTCATCAGAGGGGACAATATTTATTTTCTCTATTCTCTCTTTTAGAGAAAACACTTCCTCACTCCCGATAACTTGTTCATTAAGAACGGTAACAATATCATTTAAACTCGTAGTATTTATCATAATTTCTTCGAGAGTAAAAGCAACACGCTCTAATGGTATTAGGGATAAGTCTAATGGAACGCTTTCTATAGGCTCACTAGAAAGGATTCCTACTTTTTCTCTTATATTCCCTAAAGTTTGCTCTGCATTTAAGTGAGACTGTTTTTCTATTAGCCTATTAACCTCTTGACTCATAGTAAATTCTATTGGTAAATGAACTACTGATGAAGTTTTCCAAAAAGTGAACCAGGGTTTCTCTGTTCTTGACAAAAATTTATCGACAGTTCCTTCCACATTAAAAGTGAACCATTCTGCTTGCAGAGTTAATTCTTCTCCATTGTCATTAACTACAGGAATATTATTCTCCCATTCATTAATCTTTTCATTTAGGAAGGAAATTATTTCTGCCTTGTCTGAGGACTGGACCTCGAATCCTCCAATGGAAGAAGCAGGATTATTATTAGCTTCGGCACTCAAAGGAAACAAACTTCGAATAGGAATTGAGATTAATAAGAAAATGAATAGAAAATATAATAACTTTTTTTTAAAAATAAACTTCATAAATCGCACTCCTTTAAACCTATCCACGAAATAGTTAAAAAGAACCTCATAATTAGTCTTTCTAACTACATTTCTTCGAAATAAAGTACAGAATAATTTTTTTGATTCCATCTTTATAAACCTTTTTACTTATTTATATACGAATAAGCTGTCGAATACAAGTAATTTATGGAATATATAATACTATGATTACATAAAAAGCATTTAATTTACAGCCATATACTACTTGTGCTAGAAACTATAGTAGTAAAACTAAATAGGAATAAGTTATAAATTTACTGTAATATATCTAATAACTTTCTATTGTGAGAAAACAATCATGTATATCGGATGTATATCTACATCAAGGAACTTTTATTGAATAATTATAAACAAAAAAAAAGGAATTAAAGTTATGAACCAGAAGGTTAACAACATAATTCCTATTTCCCTTTTATTTTTCTATCAATACTTCTCTTTCTATTAAATCAACTTCATTTTGTTTAGCAGGGATAAAAATCTCTTTTTTAGGTTCAAATTGAGGTATTACTTCTCCATGAGTAAGAACGGTACCACCACTTGCCGAGAACGTATTTGCAACTATCAATCCATTAACTTGTCCGCCACCTGAAAGATCAAAATGAGCATTAGGAGCAAGATATAAATTAGTATATCCTTTTACACCACCGCTGATTTTAAAGCTAGAACCACCTGTATAAATATCTCCAAAGTATCCACCCCCACCAGCCCCAAGATTAATATTGGCCCTTTTAGCATAAATGGAACCATAAATGTATTCTCCACCTGAAGTTTTAATTTCTTCAGCTCCACTGTAAAAGATTTTAATTTTGTCTACGTTTTTGCTATTGCTATTTATAGTACTTGAGCTATATATTCCAATGGAGTTTTTAACATATAACGTAAGTTTCCCTGTTCCTATAATTTCTATATGCCCACTTAAATCTAGTTTATCAATTACTAAGGCTTTATCAGTTGAGCCGACGTCAATAATTAATTTATTATTGCTATTAATAATTAGGTTTTTAAACTGTAAATTCCCGTTATTGTCACCTAATTCACTCATTTTCAATATATAATTATTTGTTAAGTAGTTACTGATTAGCAAATTTCCATCTTTAATAACATACGTTGATTCATGTGGGTTTTTCGACACTACCAAATCTTTCGGTATATTATAGGTAGGTATGACTGGATAATCTGGAAGTTCATATATTCTCTTTACGTTTGAAATAATTTCTCCGTTATGTTTTGTACCGCCGCACATAATTACTTCATTTTTCCAGTCTAAGCATTTTTTGAAATTATCTTTTGCTCCTCCTAAAGCAACATTCCCATTGATAGTAGCACTTCCGGACAATTCAATTGTTTTATTCACATACAAGGCTAAGTTTTCATACTCATTATCTTCAGGCAAAGGATCCTCAGGAGAGCCCTCTTCAGTATCTCCGAGTCCTAAATCGACTATAAAGTCTTGATTAGCCTTTCGGACCTGTTTTCCAATTTTCCCTGTAGATTCAATTGTATATTCAAAGGGATCTATACTTTTTTTAATAAAATTAACTGTAGCTTGGGGTCTTACCAAGCTATTATTGTCATCATAATTTTCTTCAAAAGAATCAACTATGGTTACTTCTTTATCTTTAATTTGAGTATTAATTCTACTATTGAATTCATTCTTTAAAATTTCTTTAAAATTAAATCCAGTTTGTTGCTCCAAAGGTAGATTCTCATATATATTTTTTTTTCTAAGTGTTTCATCATAAGCTTCGTTATATATTTTTTTAATTTTTTCTTCCATAGCTGTTCTAGTTGTAACTATTCCAGCCTCTGCAATATAAAATGTTGTTTGATCAGCCCTCTCACTGCTAGATAATTTTGATACATTCCACGTAATTGATAAAATTGCAAGTCCGAGAACTGAAGTTAAGATCAGCAATAGCAAAGCACTTATGAGAGTAAAACCATTTTCCTTTTGAGTAAGATGAGCTCTATATTTATATTTAAACAATTCAGTCACCTCTTCTAATAATTATCTCAGTTTTTTCACTTTTATTTTGTAAATTTGTAACTTCTATATCCCATTTGTTATTTGATACCGAAACTTCAAAACTTTTAATATGATTGACAAATATTTTGTCATCTTTATTTATAGCTTGCTTATCTTCATCAAATGAATATGTAATTCCATCTAAATCTATTTCCTTTTCACTAATCCAAACAGGTTTTTTTGATTTCCTTATATCCTTTGTTATTGTTTTCAAAGCGAAAGATATATCTGTTAAATTCATATTTTCATTGAGTTGTTTTTTATGCTGTGTAGAGATAGAAAATAAAATATTAGAAAAAAGCCCTATGAACAAAGAAATAATTATAATTACTGCAAGTATTTCAATTAGAGTGAATCCATTATTCTCTTTTAGACGTTTCAACTTTTACTACCTCCACTCTATAATATTTTCCATTTTCACACGTAGAGGACCCTCTTTATTATCATAAACTTCAATAACCAAGTGGTATAAAGAAGTAGATTTACTTTGCAGTTTTAATTTAACTTTTATAAAACCATTATTTGTAACGTCAGCTTTTTCAAAAATTTCTTCTTCAGTATTTGCACTTACTACACTGTATCCTAAATTTTCAATTCCTAATATTCTATCACTTTTTTTTATACGTACACTTAACTCATAAAATCTTTCCATTTCTGTCTGGGCTAGATACGTGGCATCTACTATTTTTTCTGAACTTTTACCCGTTTTTGCTGATTGAAGAAAAAAAGTTAAAAATGACAATAAAATGATAGTAACTATAATTATAGCTACTAATAATTCAACTAGGGTTAAACCTTTTTCATTATGTATATCTTCATGAATAAACACAATAATCAACCTTCCATGATAGTAATTAATGTTATTATTACAGATAAATGTAGCTATTACTATTGTAATCCATCATTTAAACAAAAAGACGAATATAGTCACAATTAAAGTGACAATATTCGTCTCCTATTCTATATTTTAAATAAATGTTTTTATTTCACATACTCCGCAACTCTATTCCGGCCCGCCTGTTTTGCCCCGATGTATAGAGCGCGATCGGCATTACGTATAAGGGAATTCCCCTCATCACTATCTTCAGGTGCTGTTGAAACTCCAATACTCGCTGTGATAAAGATAATCTCTTCTCTAGCTACATCTGCTAAACCCTGCTCTACTATGAAAGGAGTTTGCTCAATTTTCATACGGAGCTGCTCTGCTAAGTTAATAGCTTGTAACTTGGTGTAGTTTGGAAGGATAACAACGAATTCCTCTCCGCCATATCTCCCAACCGTGCCCTCTCCACCTATTTCTTTTTTTATAAGTTGGGCAAATTCTTTTAAGATTAGATTTCCACTATGATGACCATAAGTATCATTAACAGCCTTAAATTTATCGATGTCCAGCATGATTAATGACAGTGAATGATACGCCCCAGCTACTACTTTTTCCATTTCAGTAGCAATTTGTCTATCTAAATATCTATAATTATATAGCTTAGTAAGTTCACATATTTCACTTTGAGCTACTGCTTCTCTTACATATCTTGCTTTTTCTAAGGAAACAGCAAAGTAAGAACACAATAAATGAACAATATTCAATTGGTAAGGCTCAAATGCAAATTTACTTTTTGTTGCAAGAACCAATACACCTTCAATTTTCTGATTTCGATAAATCGGTACAGCCATCACGCTTTGCATCTCCATTGATAAAAACGAAGGTTTCATATGAAGCCATTCCGTTTGTTTATTATAGAGGATTGGTTCTCCTTTTTGATAGACATTCCCAACAAAGCTATATTTTATTTCTTCATGTGAGGATTCTAATTCTTTCTTAACCCCATCTTCAACTGCTCGTAAAATTATAAATTTATCGATCACATTGTCAACTATATAGGCAGTATCAATAGGAAACATTTTAGAGACTCGCTCTACAAACATATCTAATATTTCAGCAGAAGTTAATCTTTCCGCCAATTCGTGCCCAAACTCGCTTGCCTTGTTCAGATCATTATTTACTTTTTCAGAATCACTATACAATCGAACTATTACTGTGATTGTTATTAACGGTATTCCCATTAACAACAATGCGATTGGTCCAGTTGCCGTTTCAAATAAATATAGGCTTAAGCCAAATGGTAGTGTCATTAATAGGCAAGCTGTTTCCCAATAAAAATCCTTCGTTAGAAAAAACGGCTTAAACCCACAAATAAGCTCTCTAATATACAAAATCACATGGTTTAACAATATATATGAGATAGCATATAGAGAGCCGTATAAGATTACATCCATTATAGCTATACTGCCGACTTCAAATCCTAAGCCCAAAATAAGAGATCCACAAATTACTGAAAGTAAAAAAAACATAAATGAATTGAAGAAGTATTTAAATAAGGTTTCACGGGTAATTTTCATATGGTATATAACAGGAAACATACTCAGCTGCATAGAAATTAGTTCAGCTAATAGACCATACTTCATAAATATCGCAGCATTTACCCATAATACAAGAATAATTGTAGAACCGGCTATAACAAATGGAAATACGCTAGATAGTAATGCTAATAGCAAATAGTATCCGTAATTTTCCCATTCGGTAGGTTTGGTTGGGGAGTTTATATATACTAAAAAAGTCCCAATTGGAACAAAAATGAACCAAAGTGAGATCATTATATTTTTAGCTCTCTGAGTAAATACCATCAACCATATCCCCCTTCCTTTTAGGCCATTACTTTTTTCGCAGTTATATTATATAAAAATTATATCACAAGAAAACAGAATAATTAAAATTACATTTTACCTGTTTATTCCTTTTAACTCGGTAATTAGATACAGAGAACCAGTGACTATAGTAACAACTTCTTCATTTTCTGAAATTAGGTCTATATTATTTATATCTTTAGTTATACGTTTCTCACTGTGTGTACAGTGTTTAAACAAAATATTAGCATCTAAAGCTCTTTCATGTTTAAAATCTACAAACTCAAAACTTGCAGCAATTTCCTCTAGTCTTTTTAAAATATACATATAATCTTTGTCTTTTAATATACCTATTATAAAATGGATACGTTCGTTAGGAAAGTATTGCTTGATCGTCTCTACTAAGGCGTCAATGCTTGCCTTATTGTGTGCCCCATCCATATACGTTCTCTCACTCCACTTTTCCATTCTTCCAGGAAGTGCTGCCAAACTAACTGCTCTTTGTACCTTCTCCTCATCTAAAGTATATTCACTTTCAATTAATGCAGTAATAGCTAGTGCCATATTCGATAACTGATGGCTTCCAAGCATTTGTGGCATTAAATCACTAAATTGATGGTTGTGATATGTATAGCTTTTACCTATCATTTTAAAATCTTTGTTTATTTCAATAAGCTCCGACTGTTTCTCTTTTACCTCTTTGTCTACTACCTCTTTGGCACTTTGGGGAATTTCCCCTATTATCAATTTCCCATGTTCTTTTAAAATTCCTGCTTTATGCCAGCTTATTTTCTCGATAGTGTCACCTAGGAAGTTCGTATGATCAATAGATATACTCGGTATAACTGCTAAAGAATGTTGAATTACGTTCGTGCTATCAAGTCTTCCACCCATTCCGCTTTCCAGGAATACAATATCTAAATCGTGTTCTTCAAAAATTAAAAATGCAACTACTGTTAAAAGCTCAAAATCAGTAAGCATACCACTTATTCCTGCTAGTCTAAGCTTTTGAAACGCCTTGTCCATTTGATCCTCGGTAACATTATTGCCGTTTATTTGTATTTGATCGTGTACATCGATTAAACAAGGAGATGTGAAGCTACCATATGTTAAGTTGTGCTCCTTTGAAATCGCTCTCATAAAGGCAATCGTTGAGCCTTTCCCATTTGAGCCAGCAACATGAATTATTTTGTGTTTTTCCTGCGGATTTCCCAATTTATTTAAAGCTTCCTGAATACGCTCTAGACCAGGTTTAATCATAGTTTCACTAGTAATATCCCATTTTATCTTATAGTTATTAAATTTTTTTATTTCCAAGTCATTCACCCTATTCCGTCTTCGTTACTTTTCTGCTAAACTTCTTGTGAACACATTATAACACGTACCCGTGGAGGTCATTAATTATGCAAACTTGTTGGATCGTTTACAATGGTAGCCTAACTCATGATAAGTTTCTCGATCAGGCTCTCCTCCTGAAAGAAGCAGCAGAAAAAAAAGGCATACTAGCAGTTTTAGTAAAAAATTATGAGCTTCTGATGAATGTTCATGAAAGCTTATCAACAAGGCCTGATTTTGTCGTCTTTCTAGACAAAGATATTTTGCTTGCAAAATATCTAAAGAATGAAGGCATACCAGTGTTCAATGATCCAAGCGTGATTGAGATTTGTGATAACAAGGCGCATCAATATCTCGCGCTGGCAAAAGCTAACGTGCCAATGCCTCTGACGATTATAGCACCTAAAGTCTATCCTGAGTTCTCTATTTTGAACACTGGCTATTACGAGCAGGTTTTACAAGTACTTCAGCTACCTATGATTATTAAAGAAGCACATGGCTCATTTGGTCAAAGAGTTTATTTGATAGAAACAAGAGAGCAATTTTTTGAAAAGGTGGAAGAGCTAAAAGGGATTGAATATGTCTTCCAGCAATTCATCCATACGAGTAGAGGAAGAGATATTCGCGTCAATGTGGTGGGAGGTCAAGTTGTGGCTTGCATGCACCGTCAATCAGCTACCGATTTCCGTGCCAATATCACAAATGGTGGGACTGCAACTGAAATCGTTTTAACAGAAAAACAAAAAGAAGTGGCTATTCAAGCTGCTGCTGCATTGAATGCTGAATTTGCTGGGGTCGATTTGCTCTTTGGTGAAGACGAAGAACCACTAGTTTGTGAGGTTAATGGAGTAGCACATATTCGTAACATTTATAATGTCACTGGCATTAACGTAGGAGATGCCATGATTAGCTATATATTATCTAAAATCGGAGCTGTTGTTATATGAATGGCTTGTTGATATATGAATTAAAAGAAATCGAGAGAAATCAAAATTTCATCGATCGCCTTATTAAAGCTGCAAGGAATCACGGACATACATTGAATGTGATAGATGATCAACAGCTAGAATTTACAGAAGTAGATTTTATCTTTTTTAGAGCTCGTAATCCTGAGCTTTCCAAAAAGCTTGAACAACTAGGATTACCTATGTTCAACCGGGCTGAGGTCAACGTCATTGCAAATGATAAATACAAAGCAATTCAGCTAGTTCAAATGCTAGGAATTGCAACAGTACCAACGAAAAAAATAAAAGATATTCATGAGATCGATCAGTACCCTATTGTTTTAAAAACTATTGAGGGACATGGCGGCTTACAGGTAGAGCTTTTGGACAATAAAGAAGCTGCTGAAGAGTTTCTAACAAAGTACGGCTCACAAGAGATTATTGCCCAAAGCTATATAGAAACGAATGCAACTGATGTTAGAGTATTTATGCTGGGCACTGAGGTCATTGGAGCTGTAAAGAGAATCGGTGCTCCAAATAGCTTTAAATCCAATTTTAATTTAGGTGGAACTGTTGAAAATTATGAGCTTTCTGCAAGCCAAGAAGCAGACGTAGTAAAAATTGCAAAAGCGATTAAAAGTGATTATATAGGAATCGATTTCCTCCTTTTACCCGATGGGAGATGGCTTTTCAATGAAATAGAAGATCCGGTTGGTGCAAGATCATATTTCCAAACAACAAAAACGGATATTGCTATACCAATCATGGATTACATCGATAAACAGTTAAAAAAGCACGTTGAGCATTGAGCTCGATGTGTTTTTTTGTGTTTGAATGCTATGCTATGCGGTCTCTGCAAGTTTCTGCTCCATCTGTACAACATTTCATTCGTTCTCTGCAAGGTTTTACTCCTCCTCCGCAATGTTCTTCCTCTTCTCTGCAATGTTCTACTCCGTCTCTGCAAGGTTCTTCCACACTATCCGTGCTAAAACCCATTTCTAAAATGGTTCTCAATTACTCCAGTAGCTCGACTTGTATTTATTCATAAAAATAGCGTAGCAAACACCTCTAGGGTGCTTGCTACGCTTACTAATTACAAGTTATTTAATTCCTCAAGACGTTTTAACACAGTTGCGTGTTTTTCTAGGTAATCTTGTTCTTTGGCACGCTCTTCTGCTACTACTGCCTCAGGTGCTTTTGAAACGAAGCGTTCGTTGGATAGCTTACCTTGAACTAACTTCACTTCTTTTGCCCATTTTTCTAATTCTTTTTCTAAACGAGCTTTTTCAGCATCAATATCTATTAAGCCTTGTAGTGGAAGGTACAATAGAGCACCTGTAACTACTGCTGACATCGATTGACCTGGATCTTCTAGGTCTTGACCGATCACTAGAGGCTCTGGGTTACAGAAACGCTCTAAGTATTTCGCATTAGCTTCTAACACAGCAAGAGTGTCGGCATCTTTCGCTGAGATGTATAGAGGCACTTTTTTGCTCATTGGAGTTTGTACCTCTGAACGTATATTACGTACCGAGCGGATAATCTCTGCAAGTAATTTCATGCTTGCTGCTTGGCTTTGATCAGAAAGCTCTTCGTTAACAGTCGGCCATGGAGCTACTGTAATTGACTCCCCTTCATGAGGAAGGTTTTGCCAAATTTCTTCTGTGATAAAAGGCATGAATGGATGTAATAAACGCATCGTATTGTCTAATACATATGCTAGAACAGAACGAGTCATATGCTTCGCTTCCTCGTCCTCTCCGTTTAGCGGTAGCTTAGCCATTTCGATATACCAGTCACAGAAGTCATCCCAGATGAAATTATAAAGTGCACGGCCAACTTCACCGAACTCATACTTCTCAGAAAGTCTTGTTACTTGTTCAATTGTTTCGTTTAAACGAGTAAGAATCCAAGCATCTGCTACAGACTTTTTGCCCTCTAAGTTAATTTCTTCGTATTTCAAGCCATCCATATTCATCAATGCAAAGCGTGATGCATTCCAAATTTTATTGGCGAAGTTCCAAACAGCCTCTACTTTTTCTACTGAGAAGCGTAGATCCTGCCCTGGAGATGAGCCAGTGCTTAGGAAGTAGCGTAGTGAGTCTGCACCGTACTTTTCGATTACATCCATAGGATCAATGCCGTTTCCAAGAGATTTCGACATTTTACGACCATCTTCTGCACGTACTAAACCGTGAATTAGTACATCGTCAAATGGGCGAGTTCCTGTAAATTCTACTCCTTGGAATATCATACGAGACACCCAGAAGAATATAATATCATAACCTGTAACAAGGGCATTAGTTGGATAATACTTTTTCATTTCCTCATTTTCTACATCAGGCCAACCAAGAGTTGAGAAAGGCCATAGAGCAGATGAGAACCATGTATCTAAAACGTCTTCATCTTGCTTCCAATTTTCTTCATCTGCTGGCGCCTCGTGCCCAACATAAACTTCTCCAGTTTCTTTATGGTACCATGCTGGAATACGATGTCCCCACCAAAGTTGACGGGAGATACACCAATCATGAATGTTTTCCATCCAACGTAGATAAGTTTTTTCAAAGCGATCAGGTACGAAGTTTACCTTGCCCTCTGATTCTTGAAGCTTAATAGCTTCTTTTGCAAGTGGCTGCATTTTAACGAACCATTGTGTAGAAAGGTATGGCTCAACTACAGCTCCACTTCGCTCTGAATGTCCAACGGAATGTGCATGCTCTTCGATTTTGAATAATACTCCTGCTTCTTGAAGATCCTTCACAATTTGCTTACGACATTCGAAGCGATCCATACCTTCATATTTACCAGCATTTTTATTCATAGAGCCATCTTCATGCATCACTAGTATTCTTTCTAAATCATGGCGGTTACCAATTTCAAAATCATTCGGGTCATGAGCTGGAGTAATTTTAACTGCACCACTACCAAACTCCATATCCACGTAATCATCTGCTACGATTGGAATTTCACGGCCAACGATTGGTAATTTTACTTTTTTACCGATTAAATGCTTGTAGCGGTCATCCTCAGGGTGTACCGCAACAGCCGTATCCCCTAGCATTGTTTCTGGTCGAGTTGTTGCAACATCGATCGAACCAGTACCATCTGCAAGTGGGTAATGCATATGATAGAATGCACCCTGTATATCCTTATGAATTACTTCAATATCCGAAAGTGCTGTTTTAGTAGCTGGATCCCAGTTAATGATGTATTCGCCACGGTAAATCAAGCCTTTGTTATATAGATTAACGAATACTTCTTTTACTGCGTTAGAAAGGCCTTCATCTAATGTAAAACGTTCACGTGAGTAGTCTAAGCCTAAGCCTAGCTTTGCCCATTGCTGACGAATATGCCCTGCGTATTCATCTTTCCATTTCCATGTTTCTTCAACGAATTTTTCTCGGCCAAGGTCATATCTAGTAATATTATCAGCGCGAAGTTTTTCTTCCACCTTTGCTTGAGTAGCAATTCCTGCATGGTCCATTCCTGGTAACCATAGGGCATCATAGCCTTGCATACGCTTCATACGAATGATAATATCTTGAAGCGTAGTATCCCAGGCGTGACCTAAATGTAGCTTCCCAGTTACGTTCGGTGGTGGAATCACAATTGTATATGGTTCCTTTTCACTCTCTGGATGCGCTTCAAAAAATTTGCCTTTTAACCACCACTCGTAGCGACCTTTTTCAATTGACTGCGGATCATACTTGGTAGACATCCTTGTCTCGTTTGTCATATCGTTTCCTCCTAAAAAAGAATATAAAAAAACTCCTATCATCACTAAAGGACGAAGGAGTTTGTTCGCGGTACCACCTTTATTCGCAGATGCAATAAAACACATCACGCTCTCAATTAGATAACGGCTTCAAACCGGCAATTGCTACTGTTAGTTCACAAAAGCTGCTCTTGGGCTACCTTCAAATGGTGGCTAACGGAAACATTTCAGCAAATTGTTTCCTTTCTTTAGATAACCGTGTCATTTTACTCTTCCCATTCATAGCATCCATATATAGTTGTTTTTATTGTATAGGATATTATTATATGCCGTCAAGCATAGTCTTGTGAAAGGAGGAAAACACTATGAAAAGAGGATACAACCCATATCTTCTGCCAGATTGGCTACGAAGAACTCGTTTTTACGTAAAAGGCATCATTATACCAATCGGTTGCTTTCAACTTGTTCGTGTATTGATCGTTCCTACTACATGGGATTTTATCTTGCTAGTCTTTTTGGCATTTCTCGGATTTCTATTGTTTAAGGACATTATTTGATGGAAAGGAAAGCTTAGTATATCCGTCCTCTAAATCTAATATAAATTGCAGTTCTGACTCACCTTCTACTGAGCTTTCCGTTTCATTATGTTTTATAGCAACTTTAGGCAGATCCTGTTGATCATCCTCATTTGTAGATTGTTGCTCAGCACTCACTACTCTTTGTGTTGGCTTTAACGGCTCTACTGTTACTTCTTCTAGTTCTTCACTTTCTAATTGAACTTGCATTGTATCTTCACTTGACTCTTCATCCTGGGTAAAATTAAATGGTAAAACCTCTACCACTTCTGTTTGTTCTTCTTCCTCTTCTATTAGATCTGTCATTACCACTTCTGTTTTCAGTGGTCTTGACGTTTCGTATTCACAATTCACAAACCAGACAATTTCAATTCCATCCGATTCTGCTTTACAATTTATATTTTCTACACTAATACTTGGAGACGTATCCTGTTGTATTCTCTCCTTACTGATTTCTACGCTCATCGGAACAGCATATTCAAAATATCCCAGCTCTCCTTGTAAATCTAAATCCTCAATTTCTGTAAATTCGCTTGTTGCATGGTGTTCAACTTCTCCTTCTTCAAACTCCACATGACATGTAATATGATAAATACCGTTTATATGCACCATTTCGTCTATTTCCTCTTGAAAATATTGCGGAGTCACCTTAATTGTCTTAACTTCCTTTGGTACACCAAAACTTTGCGGAAAACAAAACTGTTCCTTTACTTCCCAACTTTTCACTTCCATTTTTCATCCTCCTTCGTATAGGACAAATTATGTTTCAACGTAAGAAAATATGAAAAATACCTTTCATTTATGCTTCGCTTTCCAAAACTTTGATTAAGGACTTATTCAGACGAGACCGCTAAGTACGAAATCGAGCATTTCTTGTTATTTTTGCTGTATTGTTATAATAGACCAGCCACGAATGGACCGAGTATCCCTTGTAAAGCAGATATATCTTTTCAAATAAAAAAATACCCCGTAAAAATTAGATTAGTGTCTAACTTTTACGGAGCAGTTAAATTTTTTAGTTTGTTTGTTATTATCTAGCTAGCTTTTCAAAAACAGTATGGAAAGCTTGGATTGTTTTATTGATATGTTCCTCTGTATGTGCAGTGGATAGGAACATCCCTTCAAATTGAGAAGGTGGTAAATAGATACCTTCCTCAGCCATTAAACGATAATATTTTGCAAATAAATCAAGGTCAGCTGTTTTAGCTACGTCATAGTTAATAACGTTTTCGTTAGTAAAGAAGAAGCCAATCATAGAACCAGCACGATTTACTGTATGTGGAATATTGTACTTGCTTGCCGCTTCTCTGAATCCTTTTTCAAGCATATCTCCAAGCTTAACAAAATATTTGTACGTGTCTTCATTTAAGCGAGATAATGTTTCATAACCTGCTGTCATTGCTAAAGGATTTCCAGATAAAGTACCTGCTTGGTATACAGAGCCTGCCGGTGCAATCATTTCCATGATTTCTCGTTTACCTCCGAAAGCACCTACTGGTAGGCCTCCCCCAATTACTTTTCCTAGACAAGTTAAATCTGGTGTAATACCGAAAAAGCCTTGTGCACAGTTATAACCCACTCGGAAACCAGTCATTACTTCATCGAAGATTAAAACTGTTCCATTTTTCTCTGTCAACTCACGCAATGCTTCAAGGAAGCCTTCAATTGGAGGCACAACGCCCATGTTTCCTGCCACTGGCTCTACAATTACTGCTGCTAAATCGTCACCGAAGTTTTCAAACACATAGCGAACGCTTTCGATGTCATTATAAGGAACGGCAATTGTGTTTTTAGCGATAGACTCGGGTACACCCGGGCTGTCTGGAAGACCTAAGGTAGCAACACCAGATCCAGCTTTAATCAGTAGACTATCTCCATGACCGTGGTAACATCCTTCGAATTTTAATATTTTGTTACGTCCTGTATAACCACGTGCTAATCTCAATGCACTCATGGTTGCCTCCGTACCAGAAGAAACCATACGGACCATCTCAATAGATGGAACACGTTCCATTACTAATTTGGCAAGCTTATTTTCGATTAAAGTAGAAGCTCCAAAGCTAGTCCCAGTTGCAGCTACCTCTTGAATAGCTTTTACTACGTTCGGTTCAGTGTGACCTAAAATAAGTGGTCCCCATGAAAGTACATAGTCGATGTATTCATTGCCATCAATATCCTTTAAGATGGCTCCCTTTCCACTCTCCATGAAAATTGGATCCATGTCTACAGATTTAAATGCACGAACAGGACTGTTAACCCCACCAGGCATTAGTTCCTTTGCTTCTGTAAATGCTTCTTTAGATAATTTATATGATTTTGACATTATTTCTCCTCCAACCAACGCGCTACATCTTTAGCATGATACGTTAAGATAATATCGGCTCCTGCACGTTTCATTCCTGTTAAAGTTTCTAGAACTGTTTCTTTTTCGTTTATCCAGCCGTTGATTGCAGCGGCCTTCACCATTGCATACTCTCCACTTACGTTATACGCAACGATTGGAGCATCAAAGTTATTTCTAACATCGCGGATAATATCCAAATATGCTAGTGCAGGTTTTACGATTAAGAAATCTGCTCCCTCTTCCATATCAGAAGTTGCTTCACGAATTGCCTCCATACGGTTAGAATAATCCATTTGATACGTTTTACGATCTCCAAATTTAGGAGCTCCGTCCGCAGCCTCACGGAATGGACCGTAATAAGCTGATGCATATTTCACTGCATAAGACATAATCGGCACATCTTGAAATCCAGCTCTGTCCAATCCTTGACGAATAGCAGTAACAAATCCATCCATCATGTTAGAAGGTGCGATGATATCTGCTCCTGCTTGAGCTTGACTCACAGCAGTTTTTGCTAGTAAGTCCAACGATGGGTCATTTAAGATTCTTTCATGCTCATCAACTACTCCACAGTGACCATGATCTGTAAATTCGCATAAGCAAGTATCTGCGATAACCACTAGGTTTGGATGACGATCCTTGATAAAGCGGATAGCCTTTTGTACAATTCCGTGATCATGGTACGCTTGAGTTCCTTCAGCATCCTTTGTCGCAGGCAAACCAAATAAAATAACTGATGGTATCCCTAATGTAACGACCTCGTCTACCTCTTCTCCCAAACGGTCTAAAGAAAATTGAAAAACTCCCGGCATAGAGTTAACGGGATTTTTAATATTTTCTCCATCCATCACGAAAATTGGATAGATTAAATCCTCTTTATGTAAGTATGTTTCTTTTACCATTGATCTGATACCAGCCGATTGTCTTAAACGGCGATGACGTCGAAAATATAAATCTGCCATTTCATTCATCCCTTCCATTGAGCTAGCGCGTAAACTACCTCTGTTAAAGTATAGGTTCTTGGCATTACTTGTGCAGTAATACCTAATGATTTTAAATGATTCTTCGTTACATGGCCAATAGCACATACCGTAAAACCATGATAGCCTAGATCCTTGCCTATCGTTTGATGGAAAGCATTGACCGTAGAAGGACTAGTGAATACAAGTGAACAGTTTTTCCCACTATTGAGTATTTCCTTAACCTTTTCTACGTTATCTTCCAACGTGACTGTCTCATAGACTGTCCATTCGTCAACTGGATTGACCAAACCATCTACGATTGTTTTCTTTGCAAGATTACCTCGAAAGAACAAGCAGGACTCCTCTGGTGCTGCAACCTGAGGAAACTCTCGAATAAATACATCGGCACTAAAGACGCTCGGCATAAAGTCAATCGAGAAACCCAATTGCTCTAGTGCTGATGCGGTCCTAGATCCAACAGCAGCTATTTTCACTTGAAAATATTCAATCTCTAAATTGTTTCTAAGTATTTTTTGATGAAAGGCCGCGACACTTGCCTGACTAGTAAATATAAACCATTTAAAAGCATTACTGTTTAAGAGTTTATCTTTGTCATCGGTCTGTATAATCTCCTTAGTGGCTATAAACGGGGCTAGAATTGGTACCCCTCCTAAACTAGCAGTTAGTGCTGCTGCCTCTTCTGATCTATTCACCCCTGTAAAAATGACATGTTCATTTTGTAGAGGTGAACTTTCAGACATTTAAATCAGCCTTAACCTTCTGGATTAAATCATAAGCTCCCTGTTCCGTTATAATACGTGCTGCTTCTTTGCCTACTGACTCTGGGTTTGTTCCGGACACTACTTCTTTATATACAACAGAAGCATCTGGTGCAGCTACAAGTCCTGTAAATGTTATTTCATCGCCTTTAATGATAGCATGTCCGGCAATCGGCACCTGACAACCTCCATCCATGGCAGCTAAGAAAGCACGCTCTGCATGAACAGCATCCCAAGTCTCTTTATCTGATAGCTTTTGAAGCTCAGTTAATAATTCTAAATCATCCTCACGACATTCAATCGCTAATGACCCTTGTCCTACTGCTGGGACGCAATCTTCTACAGAAATATATTCGGTTACTACTTCATCGCTCCAGCCAAGTCGCTTAAGTCCTGCTGCAGCTAAAATAATCGCATCATATTCTCCGTCTTGAAGCTTTTGCAATCTAGTATCCACATTACCTCGTATCCATTTAATCTCGATATCTGGACGTAGTAATAGAAGCTGAGCGCTTCTACGTAAGCTACTTGTCCCAACAACTGCTCCTTTTGGTAGGTCGTTAAATTTAACATGACCCGTGGAGATGAAAGCATCACGTTCGTCTACACGTTTTGGTGTACACCCCATTACTAATCCTGGAGGCAAGACTGATGGCATATCCTTCATGCTATGTACAGCAAAATCAATTTCCTTGTCATATAATGCTTGTTCAATTTCTTTAACAAATAATCCTTTTCCTCCAACCTTGGAAAGCGTTACATCTAAAATTTGGTCACCTTTAGTGACAATCTCTTTCACTTCAAACTCAAATGGAGCCCCCATATCCTTCATTTGTTGGATGAACCAGTTTGTTTGTGTTAAAGCTAACTTACTTCTTCTTGAACCTACAATAATTTTACGCATTGACTCGCTACCTTTCTTAATACCATAAGTGGAATTGTGATAATCGACTACCTAGTAAGAAATTTATTAAAACAAATAAAAATGCATATACGTGAATCCACGCATAGTTCGTCCCTTTAAACCTTGCGCGCCTTCTTATTAATAAAACGACAATATATATAACTAATAGAATAAAGGAATTAACAATCTTAAAATCAAATATTGAAAACTCATTTAAAGATATATAAGCCCATTGTAACCCAAGAACGAGACTTACAAACAATAAAGGGATTCCTGTAATGATTGACGTCGTCATTCCAGTTTCCGTATGCTGCAGAGATGGCAATCTAGTGAATTGCTTTGTCCATTTTTTCTGTTTCAATACTCTATACAATATCAAATATAGTACAGAAAAAACAAACGAAAGAGCAAATGCAGCATAAGCTAAAAATGCAAAAGTAATATGAATAAACAATAACTCTGAACGTAGGGCATCACCCACAGGCGATTGCTCCAATTGGCTTGGGGCAAATGTATGGATGGTCATAAATATAAATCCAATAATATTTAAAAAGAATCCTGGTAAATCTGACTTAAAGACCAGCTGCATGATCAAAGAAAGCAATATGATGAGCCATGCATAGAAATATATACCCTCAAATAGCGATAGAATAGGAAATCGCTTCATCTCTATCATATACATGACTAAAAACACCGTTTGTAGTAGCCAGACGATGGATAATAGTCCTACCGCCAAGCGATGAACTTGCCGATCTTTGTTGAGGTAATCGATGAAATAGAAAACAAGGCTAACGGATTGGAGGACGACCATAATCTCGTGAAGCCGTGTCATCGTCAAATCAGCCATATCATTTCTCCCTTTATACAATAAAAAAGGTGCTTTTATATCTCTTTAGTTTCGATAAAGATACAAAAACACCTCCTGTAGATTAATTGAACGATAAGTTCTCTTTTAATTCTTGATTCAATAGCGATTGCTTTAAATTGATTTTAGCTTTTTCTGCTTGAACTTCTACTTCCTTCTTTACATCTTCTTCAATTCCAAAGATTTGTTGGAACAATTGGAGCTGTTCAGCAGGGTTCTTAGATGTAGAAAGTTCTTTTGCTTGTAGAATCGGCTCTTTCAAAAGTTGGTTAACAATCGATTTCGTATGTTTATTTAATATCTTGCGCTCGCGATCCGTAAGGTTAGGCATTTTGTTTTCAATAGAACTCATTGTCTCTACTTGAATTCTATTCGCTTTTTGGCGTAGTGCGGAGATAATCGGTACAACCCCAAGAGTAGTTACCCACTCATTAAATTGATCGATTTCGGTCTCAATCATTTTATTAATTTGGGCAGCTGCACGTTCACGCTCAGCAAGGTTCGCTTCGACAATTCCTTGTAAATCATCGATGTCATATAAGAACACGTTTGGTAAATCACCTATTTGTGGATCTAAGTCACGTGGCACAGCAATATCGACCATAAACAAAGGCTTGCCTTTACGTAATCTGTCTACGAATTGCATTAACTCATAGTCAATTACATATTCAGTTGCACCAGTAGAGCTGATTAGAATATCAGCCTCAAGTAATGCACATTGAAGCTCATCCATAGGTTTAGCATTGCCTTCAAATTTTGAAGCAAGCTCCTTCGCTTTTTCATAAGTACGGTTAATAACCGTTACTTTTTCAGCACCGCTGCCGTGAAGGTTTTGGATAGCTAGCTCGCCCATTTTTCCTGCTCCTAGGATTACTACATGCTTGTGGTTTAAAGAACCAAATATTTTTTTCCCTAGTTCAACTGCTGCATAAGAAACTGATACTGCATTTTCCCCAATAGATGTCTCAGCATGAGCGCGCTTTGCAAACGTCACAGCTTGTTTAAATAATTGGTTAAAAATTGTACCCGTTGTCCCATTTTCTTGCCCGTTTAAAAAGCTTTTCTTCACTTGTCCAAGAATTTGAGTCTCTCCAAGCACCATGGAGTCAATACCAGCAGTAACACGGAATAAGTGATTATTCGCTTCATTGTCTTCATGAATAAATAAATATCTAGAAAGGTTCTCCATTGGGATATCGAACCAATTCGCTAGAAATTGTTTTACATAGTATCTTCCTGTATGCAATTGATCTACAGTTGCGTATATTTCTGTACGGTTACATGTAGATACAATGACGTTTTCTAAAATACTCTTCTGTTCCTGTAATGCCTGCATCGCATTCGGAAGCTCAGCCTCGATAAAAGAAAGCTTTTCACGAATCTCAACTGGGGCAGTACGATAATTGACACCTACCACGAGTGTATGCATGGAGTCATGTCACCCTTTCACGTTCATTTCATTTCATAAGTCCTATTATAGCATAGGTTCACAAGTAGATAATTTGTCATTTGTGAACAAGCTATGAAATCTTAATTAGAATTATTATAAATTAATAATAACAAAAAGTATTACTCAATACAAACATTCTGTCCAAAATTATTAAAGATTAACTATTCACATAAAAAAAGATTAACTAAGGATGGTATTCCCTAATCAACCTTTTTTAATCTTAAAACTGTAACATTAGCTTCCACCGTTTTTATTAGCTCTTTCTGAAGGAAGATAGTAAAATATTACATTCTGCTTTCGATTTCTGCCCAAGCTGCATCGAAGCCTAAACCTGTTTCAGAAGAGAAGATTACTAGAGGATCATTTTTGTCCATTTGCAGCTCTTCTTTGACAATCTTCTTATGCTTATCCCATTTCCCTTTAGGAATCTTATCAGCTTTTGTAGCTATAACAATACAAGGTATATTGTAATGCTTTAAAAAGTCATACATCATACAATCATCCGTTGTTGGGGGATGCCTTAAATCAACAATTAATAAGACAGCCTTCAGAACCTCACGGGAGGTAAAATAAGTTTCAATCATTTTACCCCACGCTGCGCGTTCTGACTTTGATACTTTTGCATAGCCATAGCCAGGTACATCGACAAACAATAAATCCTCTTCCAGCTTGTAAAAGTTTAATGTTTGTGTTTTCCCGGGCTTAGAGGAAATACGAGCCATACTCTTACGACCAATCATTTTATTGATAAAGGAGGACTTCCCTACATTGGAGCGCCCAGCAAGAGCAAATTCCGGTAAATCTCCCTCTGGATATTGAGCTGGTCTAACAGCACTTATTAATAGTTCAACGTTATGAATTTTCATTTATTTTGCCTCCTCTAATGCCAGTTGAAGCACCTCTTCAGCATCGGAAACAAAATGGAACGTCAATACTTCGCGAACACTTTCTGGTATATCTTCAATATCACGCTCATTGTCTTTTGGACAAATAATTGTCGTAAGACCTGCGCGATGTGCACTTAATGTCTTTTCTTTTAAACCACCAATAGGTAGCACTCGTCCTCTTAAAGTTACTTCACCAGTCATACCAACTTCCCGAAGAATTGGGCGTTTAGATAATGCTGAAACAAGCGCGGTAACAATAGTAATACCTGCTGATGGGCCATCCTTAGGAACAGCACCTTCCGGAACATGAATATGGATATCCTTGTTTTCATGGAAGGTTGGATCAATTCCAAAATCATTGGCTTTCGATCGTACATAGGACAAAGCAGTTTGAGCAGACTCCTTCATAACATCACCAAGCTTACCAGTAAGCTGTAATTTACCAGATCCGGCAGATAAAGACACCTCTATTTGGAGTGTATCTCCCCCTACCGTGGTATAGGCAAGACCTGTTGCTACGCCTACTTGATTTTCTGACTCAGCTTGTCCATAACGAAACTTGCGTTTACCAATCATGTCTTCCAAATTCTTTGCAGACACAGTGACACGTTTTTTGTCTCCAGATACGATTTGAAGAGCAGCCTTACGACAAATATTTGCCAGTACTCTCTCTAAGCTTCTGACTCCAGCTTCACGAGTATAATAACGTAAAACATCTATTAGGGCATCATCTTTAACTTGTAGCTGGGTTTTCTTTAAGCCATGTTCTTTAAGCTGCTTTGGCAGCAAGTGATTTTTGGCAATAGAAAGCTTTTCTATTTCTGTATAACCAGCAATAGAGATAATTTCCATACGATCTCTTAAGGGACCAGGAATTGTACTTAAGTCATTAGCAGTAGCAATGAAAAGTACATTCGAAAGATCATATGTTTCCTCAATATAGTGATCACTAAAGGAATTATTCTGTTCAGGGTCAAGTACCTCTAGCATGGCTGCGGCAGGATCTCCGCGGAAGTCATTAGACATTTTATCGATTTCATCTAGCAAAATAAGCGGATTAATCGTTCCTGCCTTCTTCATCCCTTGAATAATTCTTCCTGGCATGGAACCTACATATGTTCTGCGGTGTCCACGAATTTCAGATTCATCTCTTACTCCTCCAAGGGAGATTCGTACAAATTTACGTCCTAGTGATTCAGCGATAGATTTGGCTAGAGAGGTTTTCCCTACTCCTGGAGGTCCAGCCAAGCAAAGGATTGGTCCTCTTACCGATTTAGTCAATTGGCGAACAGCCAAATATTCTAAGACACGCTCTTTTACTGTTTCAAGTCCATCATGATCACGATCTAAAATTTGTTCAGAACGTTTAATATCTAATTGATCCTCAGTAGACTTAGACCAAGGGATAGAAACAATCCATTCAATATAATTGCGAATGACTCCACTTTCTGGAGCTTGAGTTGGAAGCTTCTCATAACGATCTAACTCTTTTAACACATTATTTTTGGTTGTTTCCGGTAAACCAGCTTCTTGGATGCGCCTTTTTAACTCAGCAACCTCACCTGTCTTACCTTCTTTATCTCCGAGCTCGGTTTGAATGGCCTTCATTTGCTCACGAAGATAAAACTCTTTTTGCGTTCTTTCCATAGCATTTTTAACACGATTATTTATTTTTTTCTCAAGATTCAAAATTTCTTGTTCATTATAAAGCTGCACGATTAAGGTTTCCATGCGCTCTTTAACATCCATGATTTCTAGAATCTCTTGTTTGCCAGATATTTTGAGCGGTAAAGCTGCCGCAATCATATCAGCTAATCTACCTGGTTCTTCAATATCTGCTACAGAACGGTAAGTTTCCTCTGACACTTGCTTGGAAGCCTTCGTATACTTTTCGAAATTATGTAATAAAGTACGCATTAACGCTTGATCTTCTTGATCAGCTTCTTTTGGCTCGATATATGCTGACACGGTTACTTCATCCATTTTGTTTGTAACTTTATATTCATCCCAAATTGCACGCTGAAGTCCCTCAACTAATACCCTCATCGTTCCGTTCGGTAACTTCACAACCTGTTTTATATGCGCAAGAATCCCTACAGGATATATATCCTCTTGGCTAGGATGTTCTACACCCAAATCCCTTTGTGCGGAAATAAAGAGTTTTTCTTCGCGTTTCATTGCTGTATTTAAAGCATCAATTGAACGCTCGCGCCCTATATCTATATGTAAAACCATAGTAGGAAATATAAATAAACCACGAAGGGGTAAAACTGGGTAATATGTTTTTTCTGCCACTTTGGAATTCACCTCCATCATATTGTATCCTTTATGTATCCTAATAATACAGTAAACCTCATGATAAAAAGAGGTAGTTTTCATCTTATAAAGAGAAATAGCTGACATCCTTGCTCGCGCCTATGCACGTAGTTTGGAAGCCAGCTTTTTCAATGGCTATTAAGCCGATGTTTTTTCGTTATCTAAATCTTTTAATTCAGAACCATCTTCTAATAAAAGTTTAGGACGTGCGTGCTCTGTAATTGTTTCTTTAGTAATCACACATTCCACGATATCTTCTCGTGATGGTAATTCATACATTACATCTAGCATTGTATTTTCAATGATAGAACGTAATCCACGAGCACCAGTTTTACGCTCAATAGCTTCCTTCGCAATTTCCACTAAAGCTTCATCTTCAAATGTTAACTTCACATTATCCAACTCAATCATTTTTTGATATTGCTTAACTAGTGCGTTCTTAGGCTCTGTAAGTATTTGCACTAACGCTTTATCATCCAACTGCTCTAGGCTTGCTAATACAGGTAAACGACCGATGAATTCAGGGATTAGACCAAATTTCAATAAGTCCTCTGGAATTAACTGAGATAACACAGATTTTGCATCTTCTTGAACTTTGTTAGGATCTGCACCGAAACCAATTACTTTTTCACCTAAACGGCGTTTAATAATCTGTTCGATTCCATCGAATGCTCCTCCAACGATAAACAAGATGTTCGTTGTGTCAATTTGAATAAATTCTTGATGAGGATGCTTACGTCCACCTTGTGGTGGAACACTAGCTACAGTACCCTCAAGTATTTTAAGAAGGGCTTGTTGTACCCCTTCACCTGAAACGTCTCTAGTGATAGAAGGGTTTTCAGATTTACGTGCAACTTTATCTATTTCATCTATATAAATAATGCCTTTTTCTGCTCTTTCAATATCATAGTCTGCTGATTGAATAAGCTTTAAAAGGATATTCTCTACATCTTCCCCTACGTATCCAGCTTCTGTTAAAGAAGTAGCATCTGCAATAGCAAATGGAACGTTGAGAATTCTAGCTAAAGTTTGAGCAAGTAATGTTTTACCGCTACCAGTTGGTCCGATTAAAACTATATTTGATTTAGATAATTCTACTTCATCAATTACGCTATTAGAGTTAATACGTTTGTAATGGTTATAAACAGCTACTGCAAGTGATTTTTTTGCTCGCTCTTGGCCAATTACATATTCATCTAAAATAGCTAGAATTTCTTTTGGTTTTGGAACTTCTTTGAACTCTACTTCTTCCTCTGTGCCAAGTTCTTCTTCTACTATTTCAGAACACAAATCAATACACTCATCACAAATGTAGACACCAGGCCCCGCAACAAGTTTACGAACTTGTTCCTGTGGCTTGCCACAAAAAGAACATTTTAAGTTCCCTTTTTCATCATTGAATTTGAACAAAATATTCACCCCTATTCAAGCCATTATCTTACAAGATTCTTTGTTAGGAATCAAATAATAAGTTTGATCAAGTTTTTTTATACATCAGACGCTGTTACGTCTTATTGCAACACGTTGGTATATACAAAAGCACCATTACAAAAAGAGCCTCTGAATTTCTTGCAGAACAATATGCAATTTAAACTACTATACCACATAACATTGGCTAACAAACAAACAACGGTAACAGCGCCATACCTTTAAAATATGTATGTATAAAACAAGGCACAGACAGATGCTGTACCTTGTTATATATTATAACGCGTTATGTGTAATTATGAAATTTTAGCGTTTTCTACTAAGAATTCCACAGTTTTTTGGAAGCGAAGGTCATTTGCAAGAACTTCTGTACCACCAAGTGCACGTTTAATATCGTCAGCTGACATATTGAATTGTGCACTCATTTTTTCTAGTTCAGCGTTGATATCTTCTTCAGACGCTTGAAGATTCTCTTTCTCAGCAATAGCTTCAAGAGTTAATGATACTTTCACACGATTTTTAGCATCTTCTGCCATTTGTCCGCGTAAAGCAGCCTCGTCTTGACCAGAGAACTGGAAGTAAAGATCTAAGTTCATGCCTTGTTGCTCTAAACGTTGACCAAATTCTTGTAGCATACGATCAGTTTCTGTTTCAATCATTGCTTCTGGGATATCGATAGTAGCGTTTGCTGCAGCAGCTTCTACTAAATCATCACGAAGGTTTTGTGCTGACATTTGTTTTTTCTCTTCAGCAGTAGTTTCTTTAAGTTTAGCACGTAAAGCATCAATGCCTTCTACTTCAGCATCAATTTCTTTAGCTAGGTCGTCATTAAGCTCAGGAAGTTCTTTTCCTTTTACTTCTTTAACTGTAACTTTGAAAGTTGCTGCTTTCCCTGCTAATTCAGCTGCATGGTACTCTTCTGGGAATGTAACTTCTACATCTTTTGAATCGCCAGATTTAACTCCTACAAGTTGACCTTCAAAGCCTGGGATGAAAGAGTTAGAACCGATTTCTAATGGGTAGTCTTGACCAGCTCCACCTTCAAACGCTTCTCCGTCTACAAATCCTTCAAAGTCGATTACAGCAGTATCGCCTTCAACGATTGCATCTTCTTTTACTACTAATTCAGCTAAACGAGCTTGTTGAGCTTTTAATTGCTCTTCAATTTCTTCGTCTGTAACTGTTTCATCTACTTTAGTTACTTCAAGTCCTTTGTATTCACCAAGTGTTACCTCTGGTTTTACTACTACATTAGCAGTGAATACTAAAGGTTGACCTTTTTCCATTGATACGATGTCGATTTCTGGACGATCAACTGGATCAATACCAGCTTCTTCAACTGCTGAAGCATATGCATGTGGAAGAATGAAATCTAATGCATCTTGGAATAAAGATTCAACTCCGTACATTTTTTCGAAAATTTGACGTGGCATTTTCCCTTTACGGAAACCAGGTGCATTAATTTGCTTTACCACTTTTTTGAAAGCTTGATCTAAACCGTTGTTTACTACATCAGCAGCAACTTCAACTGTTAAAAGACCATTATTTCCTTCTTGTTTTTCCCATTTAACTGACATTTATTCTACCTCCAATAAATAAATTACAATAATTTAGTAGCCTGTATATTAAAAGTTTGAAACTTAACAGGACAGTTTTTCACTAATTATATTGACAACCTGTATATTATAGCATAATTGACTAGACTTTCAACATTATTGATATACAAGTATGTTCGTCCGATTACCTTTCGAAAAAACAAAGGTTATCTTATTTCCTTCATACTTTATAATCCTTTAAATCGAATAGGTATGTCAACTATAAACAAAGAAAAAATCATTTGCTAATTTCGTGAAAAAAGCTTCTTATCTTTTTCACCATGCAATTTTTCCCATCACAACCTCTTTTGTAGCACCAGTTGCAGATGGAAGATTGTTCGTTCTTTTTTTAAAGCATTGGTAACCCAACAAAGCAAAAATGACAGCTTCTTTAGCATCGGCAACCATTCCATACTCTTCAATTCCAACTACAGAGATATCCTTTGGAAGATATTCTTGAATACTATTAAATAGTGTTTGATTATTTCTTCCTCCACCGCTGATTAAAACTTCTTTTACATATGCAGTTTTTCCATGAGTTAAGATTTCTTTAGCTATAGTTTTTGCAGTTAACGCGGTGACAGTAGCTATTCTATCTACTTGATTAATATATAAACTCTCCGATTCCTGCCAAAGTTTCCTAGCAAAACCCACTCCGAACATCTCTCTCCCCGTACTTTTAGGGTAATTCTGTTCGAAATAAGGGTGATCAAGTAGCTTATTTAGCCATCTTTCATCCACCATACCCCTACGTGCAATATCTCCATCTCGGTCAAAGGATTCCCTACCTGCAGTTGCCCATGACACGAAAGCATCAATAATCATATTTCCAGGACCAGTATCATACGCGATAACATTTGCAGCTATAGCACCCTTAGATAAGACGGTTATATTAGATATGCCTCCTATATTAACGAGGACTCTTCCATAATTTTCCTTTGCATAAAGCATGTGGTCTGCGTATGGGACCAATGGAGCACCACTTCCACCTACAGCCATATCACGTGTTCTAAAATCCCCAACAGCAGTTATTCCCGTACGCTCGGCCAAGACTGCTATATCACCTATTTGTAAAGTAGATATTATATCCGTTCCTTCAATTTTAATAGGATCAGGTTGATGGAAAATCGTTTGGCCATGTGAACTTACAAGTAATATATCACTAGGCGTTAATCCTGCCTGTTGAATAACAGTTAAGGTAACTTCAGAAAAAACTTCTGCTAAATACATATTCATTGCACTAATGTTCTCTATCCTAGCCAGTTCAGGTATACAAAGCTCTCCAAGCTGTTCTTTTAGCTCTCTAGAGTATGGGACAGACAAATAATTCACTAAATCTATTTGTAAATAGTCCTGAGCATCCGATATTTTAACGAGTGCTGCATCTACTCCATCCAAGGATGTTCCTGACATAAGACCTACTACATAGCTTGTTTGTCCTTCCAATTGCCTCTCTCCCCATATGAGATTTATGTGCCCATCAAAACATATTAAAGCAGTTTTCGATATGAGGTATATCCTTTCCATACCTCATAATCTAACTTACGATAAAAATCGACAAGCCCAGTCCAATCTATGACAATATTTTTAATATTTCTGCTTCGTAGAAAAGCTATAGCAGCCTCAACAATCGCAATGCCATATCCACTGCCTCGTTCCGTAGAATCAATTCCTAATGGACCGATTCCTCCTAATTCTCGGTTAAATAGAGGAGCCCAATAAACGTTTTGTGCAATCAAAGGTGAAGAAGCATCATTTATTCTTGAAAAACCAATAATTTTGTTTTCTTTTTTGAGAACGACAAACTCTCGACCATTTCCTCCCCTTTGGAAATAATGAAGAGCCTCGTACTCCCATCTACCTGGGAAACAACGATGAAGAAATGCAAGGAAATGCTCTCTATCCTCAAAATTTAATAGAGAGAATTCTACGCTGTCGATGGAAGGCAACGCTTTTGTGTCGTCATCCTCATACCTACAAAGCATGTCGTACTCCTTTCCGAATGCTTGATATCCCCTCTCTTCAAACCAAGTCTCCTTACATTGGGAAGGTACACCAGGAAAATAATGCCACGGATCTTTACCTAACAATATCTCATGCATACCAGCTGAGTGTAGAGCTTCCTCTGCATGTCTCAAAAGAGCAGATCCGACCCCCTGGTCACGGTATTCATGATGAACAAGAATTACTTGTATCCATCCCGTTTTTTCTTTCATCGGGACTGACAATTCTTCCTGCCACCTTTTGCCTACAATAAATCCGATTACTCTATCCTGCTCATCGACAGCAATTCGCGAAGCCTCATGACAGACATTTTCATCATGAAAACTATTTTGTTCAAATAGCTCCTTACGCATAGGAAACTCACTACCTAGCTCTATATTCCATAAATTCACCAGTTCATCTAGCCTTTCCACATGCCACGCTATAAGTTTCATTATTTCACCTCTTCTACTTAGTTTGTTCTATTAAATGTTTCTAAAAAAAACTCATCGATGTCCACTTTTTCTTCTAAGAGAGCAGCGACCACAGCTCCACCAGCTGGCAATATTTTAGGGAAAATCATTTCCACCCTGACACCTTTTTCTTTAATGGTTTGCTCAATGGATTCCTTCAAAATGTCATATCTACTAAACAAGCCTCCTACTAAAACAACTGGAATGGCCTTGTCTCCTTGAGTGAATAATAGACTTACAAGTGTAGAAATTGCTATACCAAGCTCTGCTCCATTTTTTTGTATAATCTTTTTGGCTGTTATGTCATCTTGCTGTACTGCCTCCAGAACTAACATGGTTAACGAAGATATTAGCTTTTTAGGGTTTTCAGACTGATAAATATTTGGAATAATATCTGGTAATTCATCTTTGCCAAAATGCTTCATAAGGAGTTCGCACAATAGCGTTGGTTTAGTAATACCATCTCTCGCTTTAAATGCTTCCTCTAAAGCATCTCTACCAATTGCATAGCCGCTTCCCTGATCCCCAAATAGATGGCCCCAGCCTCCTACACGCGCTCTTTCGAATACTTGGTTAACACCATATGTAATTGCTCCTGTCCCTGCAATTTGTACTATTCCAGGTTTACCTATAGTTCCGGAGTACAATGCTGTAATAGCATCGTGATCTATATTAATATTTACTCCTGATGGAAAGAGGGAAAGGAGCATTTTTTTTAAGGCTTCTTGATTGGAGGTATTGCCAGCTCCGGCCATGCCAGCAAATACTCGTTTTACCTGTTTAAAATCATCTGGTGCAGTTGCTTTTAAATTTGTTACAAGCTTTACTAATTCTGCTTGGACAGCTTTCTTTCCTATGCTATTTATATTGGTTCCACCAACTGTTGCTTTTGCTACTACTTCCCCCTTATATGAAGCAATAATTCCGGTCGTCTTCGTTCCTCCACCATCAATTCCTATTACATACATTTTGTCTCCACCCCTTTTTGACAATAAACAAGCCAACTCCTAGGAGAGTTAGCTATGTAATAAATTATTTTTTGGAATCCTTCGACAGAAAATTGACCGCATCTCGTGTGGCATCAAGATACTTAACAGTTTCCTCGTATTGTAGAGATGCAACTCCCATAAATAGAATATCCACCACCTGAAGCTGTCCAATTCGAGAGGAAGTAGCGCCACTACGAAATGTTGACTCTCTTGTTGCTGACGTATAAAGCTTTATATCCGCAATCTTAGAAATAATCGAGTTTCCATATTTGGTTATACTAATAATAGAAATGCCTTTTTGTTTAGCTAGCTCCAATACTTTAGCTACTTCTGCTGTTTCTCCAGAAAATGAAACAGCTACTACAACGTCTCCTTCCTCCGCTGTTGCTACTAAGGTCATCGCCAAATGAATATCAGGAAAGGCATAAGCATTCTTGTTAATCCGCAAAAACTTTTGTTGGGCATCTTGCGCAATTATATTAGAGGCTCCTACTCCAACAAAATGCACTGTATTTGCAACTTTAAGAAGTTGAATAGCCTTTTCTAGTTCTTCTGTATTTAACATTTCCGCAGTTTCACGTATCGTTTTGATGCTATTATTTGTCATCTTGTCAATAATGGATAAAATAGGTTCATTGGGCTCAATATCTCTAAACCCGTGCTCTGTCGTCTTTTGCAAATCCCCTGCAATACGTAACTTTAGGTCTTGTAAACCTTTTAAGTCTAATGATTTACATAGCCTAATGACTGCTGCTCCACTTGTAGAGCTTCTTTTACCTAATTCGATTGCCGTTAAAGAAATTGCCTCTTGAGGATGATTTAATATGTACTTTGCAATTTTTCTTTCAGAGGGCGGCAATGTGTTCACCATTTCGTTTAGCATAACTAGTCCACCGTTGGCAGATGACATAATAATCAACTCATTTCTTTATAAAATATAGCTTTTTAGCTCAGGCACTACACCATCTCTCTTACTGTTGAAGGGTCAAGAATATGGTTTGTATTCATAACATAAACCTTCAGACCTATTATGAAGCAACCCATAACCGAGTGTATTTCCTTGTTTTTTACTTACATATCCTTTTGGCGCAGAATTTCCTGTAATAATAAAACGAACTCCTCCATACTCCCACTGATCAAGCGTATGTAAATGTCCAAACAAAACAACAATGTCACTTGAGGGCACTTGTCTCTTATATTCAATTAGAATTTCTTCTAATTTCTTTGTATCTTTCCTATCCATTTCATGGGCAGTTCCAAATCGATCCTTAGTTGGAACATGCGTAAGAATGACAATTCGCTTTTCATTGTTAGATGCTAAAACTTCCTTTAAATAAGTAAACTGGGTCGAATCAGATTGTGTAATACTTTGCTCTATCGCACTGTTTAATATAATAAATAGTACATTCCCATAATTGAAATGATAGGCTGGGGAACCCATGAAGTTCCGATATAGTTTTAAATTGCCTTGAAACGCCTCATGATTGCCTGCTAGAGTCAATATCGGCTTCTTTGCGTTAGCCAGCAGAAACTCTTTAAAAAGTATGTATTCCTCTTCTGTTCCTTGATCTACAAAGTCACCCATATGTATCACAAAGTCCGAGGAAGCTTCCATAGAATGTCCTAGCGCAGCCTTCCCGTATTCAAGTGAATGTGTATCGGGAATAATTGCTATTGAATAGCAGTCTTCAACCTTTGGTGAATTGAGAGTTTGGATAAAAAATTCTTGCTGAAAGAGGTCCATTTCATTCCCAGCTCGATCCATTGCATAAATTGAGAAATGATGGTTCCCATCTTCTAATCTAACGTTAGCAATTGCGTAACCCCAGCCAGTTTCTTCATCATATATAACTTGTTGCTGTCTATTGTTAATAGTGATGATAATTTCTTTTCCTTCAATCCCACTTTGATCATCTAACAGTCGAAAATTTATCCGGGGTGTGGCTGTGTACACCACGGCTGAATTGGTTGGCGTTACATTTGATAATATAGGTTTTTCAAGATCTTGACTTAAATCTACTATATAAGTTTTCTCTAGATGTGGAAGTGACCAATTACCTGCCAGATCCTTTGCATGAACACTTATAGTATAGTTCCCTTCAGGAAGATCTTGTAAATGATAAGAAATCTTGTTCTTTTGAATGGAATGAATAACTAATTCATTGTTTACCTTCATTATAATAGAATTCAGGTCTACTCCTGACATAAAATCACTCACTACGGCAGAAAAAACAAACGAATTTGAATAGACCTTTTCTTTTTCAGGTAATATGTCACTAAATACGGGTCCAGAAAGATCCTGATCATCCACATACACAAAAAGAATTTGATCTAAATAGAACTTTCCATTAATACTGGAGTCTTTTTGGTAAATCATATTTGTTTCTACCGCATATATTTGCTCCAACCTTAATGGAAGCTTCCAGTTTTGCTCTATCTCTGCGTCTAAGTACTTCCAACCTCTCCAGCTAATGTTACCGTCTGTTAGGTTTACTACTTTTCGCTCATTGTCCCCATCAATAATAGTTGCTCGGAGCCATGGTGTTTTCCCATCGCTATGTACCCACATAGCTATCTTTTTAGGTCTCTGCTCTGTCAATAATTCCTTCTTAAACTTAATATACATGGCTCCATTCCCTGTAACCCAGCCTCCGAAGTTAAAGTTAATTTGCAAACTATAATTACCATGTTTTACGTAATCCTTACTTAGAGATAAATCATAGGAGGAGACAAAAGAACGGTTAGTGTCATAGTCACTAAGTTTGGCACAGTCAAAATCATCCAAGATTAGCTTCTTTAGTTCCTTCATCATGCACCCTCCTCTTATGATTTCGTTCCGGCCAATTCAATTGCCTTTCGAACAAATCCATTTGCTTGTTCAATATAATCCTTAGCCGCTTCATAATCTACATTCGCTTTCATCATTACTATCGCAGGTTTTACTTCCTTATTTGTTAGTCCTAAATATTTCTCTGTCTCTTCATAAGACTGTTGAGTAATAGTTTGGATGATTCCCTTCGCTCGCTCTTCTAGCTTTTCATTACTAACTGAAACGTCCACCATTAAATTTTCATAAACCTTTCCTAGCTTGATCATTACTGTAGAGGAGATCATATTTAGGATTAACTTATGAGCAGTTGCTGCCTTCATTCTAGTAGAGCCAGTAATTACCTCTGGTCCTGTTTCTACTTCAATTTTTATAGCTGCATATTCACTTATAATGGAATTTTTGTTTGCAGTTAGACTGATGGTTTGTGCTCCAATCTGACTAGCATACTCTAATGCTCCTATCACATATGGTGTTCTGCCACTCGCTGCTATTCCCACTACTACATCACAACTAGCTAAGTTTCTTTCTATTAAATCTTCTTTACCCATTACCGGGCTATCCTCAGCGCCCTCTACAGCTTTTTCAAAAGCGTTCAATCCGCCAGCCATAATAGCTTGTACTAAATTTGGTGATGTTCCAAAGGTAGGAGGACATTCCACAGCATCTAATATTCCTAGCCTTCCACTGGTTCCTGCACCAACATAAAATAATCTTCCACCAGACTTCATGGATTCATATACAACATCTACTGCCTTTTCAATTTCCTCCAAGACTTCCTGAACACATTTAGCGACATTTAAATCCTCATCATTAATCAAGGTTAAAATGCCTTTGGTAGACATATTATCAATATTAGTCGACCTATCATTTCTCTGTTCTGTTGACAGCTTAGTTAAATTAGCCAAATCTTTCATTTTAATCATCCTAGTTATATAAGTCGTATATTTTCTTTTCCTTCTGAAATCCTTCGATAAGAGCTAGACAGTTCTCTATATATACCTCGGTGGTTCCTCCCCACACTCTGTCCCTCAGACTTTTAGTTCCAGCCAATAAATCGAAAAAGTACTTCTTTTGCTCATTTTTTATGAATGAGAAGTCAGTTGGGTACATTTCCGCTATTGTTTCTAAAAGCAATAGCCCAGTTTTCCAGGAATTCAATGTATTACGATTTACTACATGTAACTGTATACCACTACAGATTACATCCTTATACTTTTGATACGTCGGCTTAAAAGAAACTGGCCTTGCTATAACTCCTTCTATCCCTCTATCATTAAAAGCTTTTGAAAGACTATTACCGTCAACATAAGGAGCGCCAATCCATTCAAATGGTCTCGTAGTTCCACGGCCTTCAGATAAATTGGTACCTTCTATTAAACAAGTTCCAGCGTATAAAATATTCATATCAATGTTAGTTGTATTTGGAGATGGAGGGACCCAGAACAAAGGTGTATCATCGAAGTACATCGATCTCTTCCAGCCCTCCATTGGTACAACAGTTAATTCACAATCATAGCCAAATTTGTATTTAAACAGCTGTGCAAGTTCTCCAACTGTCATGCCATGTCTGTTCGGAATCGGTAATAGTCCAACAAAGGAACGGACATCTTCTTCTACTAAATTTCCTTCCAAACGCTCCCCAGAAATAGGATTTGGTCGATCCAAAACGACAAATTGTTTTCCTTGCTCTGCACAGGCTTCCATCACATAGGCCATTGTATAAATGTATGTATAGTACCTCGAACCAATATCCTGCAAGTCAAAAACTATTACATCGATAGATTCCAGCATTTCCATCGTTGGCTTTCTGGTTTTACCGTACAGACTGTATACAGGAAGATTAGTATATGGATCGAACGAAGACTGTACCTCTTCCCCCTCCTTGGCATCCCCACGTATACCGTGCTCTGGACCATATAAGGCTTTGAGAGAAATGCCCGGATGTTCATAAAACAAATCAATCGTAGGAGTAAGCTTTTGATTCACTCCTGTCATATTCGTAACAAGACCAATACTTTTTCCAGTAAAGCGTTTATATTCTCTGTCTAAAAAGACTTCTAATCCTAGCTTCATTTGTTTCCTCCACTATTTAGACATTTGAGGGCTCATATTTTGTAAAGGTTTTAGATGCACCCCACGTGAGGATAAAGGCAGTAACACTTCCTCCAAAGAAAAAAAGTAGTGCAGGGATGGTCATGAAAGCTACATAGTGAACAAAGCCCAATATAGCAATCATTGCAATTGTAAGTACGGGATGAATAACGCCTATTACGAATGCCCATTTAATATTTTGTAAAGCATTAACATTAAAATGAACAAAAATTGGAAAAGAATATAACAACACTATCAACAACACTATATAGAGCGCAATAACCCCATAGCTTGCAACAAAATAAACCATATTTTCCTGTGCTCTTAATATTTGGAGCTCAATATATAAGAGATAGCCTACTCCAGCAAGGAGGTAGCCAAGCAAATTTGCTTTAAAAAACTCCTTGCTATACGATTTCCAGAAGGTTTGAAATATTTTAATATCTGTATCTCCCGAAACCCATTTTCTCACAACTGCAAACATGCCAGCTGTAGCAGGCATCAGTCCAAAAAAGAACAAACCTACTAATGTGAAGACAAACCATAATATGTTAACGTAAGCTAATCTCATCGCCCACAAGGAAAACTGATAGTATCCATTTACAAAACCATTCATAGTAGTCTCTCTCCCTTCATGGATGGTTTGAAGTTACATAAGTTAAGACAATCTATTATTCTTTAATAGAACCGATTAATACACCTTGAACAAAGAATCTTTGTAAAAACGGATACACGATTAAAAGTGGTAACGAGGAAATAATAATAACGGCGTATTTTATTAATCCGCCTGTTCTCACTTGCTGGATGAGAGACTCAGTTTGCTCTCCTGAACCTTCCCCTAATTGGGCCTGATTCACTACTAAAATTTCCCGCAGTATGAGCTGAAGTGGATATTTGTCACGGTCTGACAAGTATATTAATGCATTAAAATATTGGTTCCATAAACCAACTGCATGGAATAATGCCATAACCGCAATAATCGGCATAGAAAGTGGTAATACTATCTTGATAAACATATAAAAATCTGAGGCACCGTCTATTTTTGCAGCCTCTACTAATTGGTCAGGTATACTGCTCTGAAAGAATGTTCTAGCAACTAGAATAGACCAAGCACCAACTACTCCCGGGATTACTAATGCCCACATTGTGTCTAGCATTCCTAATGTTTTAATCACTAAATAGGTCGGGATTAAGCCCCCGCTGAACATCATAGTGAATAGCACTAACCATAAAATATATTTGCTTCCCATTAATTCTTTTCGAGAAAGCGCGTATGCACATGGTAATAGTACAAACAAATGTAGGAGAGTCCCTACTGCTGTGTATAAAATTGTATTTCTATATCCTAGCCAAATAGAATCATTTTGTAATATTTTCCGATATCCTTCGAACGTGATATCTACCGGCCATAGCCACATTTTCCCTGAGCTAACCGCTAAGGGGTCGCTTATAGAAGCACTAATTACAAAAACAAGTGGATACACAATTAGGATTACAATAACTGCTAAGAAAATTTTGTTTAGCACATCAAAACCCTTGTCTGACAAACTAAATTTATTCATAGGAACCCCTCCTTACCATAAGCTATTATTACTAGTTTTTCTTGCAACATAATTGAAGGTAATTAGTAATGCGATATTGATTAAGGAGTCAAATAAACCAATAGCTGCAGCAAAGCTATATTGACCTTCTAATAACCCTGCTTGATATACATAGGTCTGTATGACATCTGATGTTGCAGAGTTTAAGCTATTCTGCAATAGTAAGACTTTTTCAAATCCTACTGACATAAAGCTACCAATATTTAAAATAAGCAATACAATGATTGTTGGGAAAATGCCTGGTAAGTTGATATGTAATATGCGTTGAAATTTAGATGCTCCGTCGACTTCCGCTGCCTCATGTAGCTCAGGGTTAATCCCCGCCAAGGCTGCTAAATAGATTATCGAGCTCCAACCTAAAGTTTGCCATACTCCTGACCAAACAAATATATGTCGAAACCACCCTGCATCATCTAAAAAACGAATTTGGTCTCCACCAAATAGTGTTATTATTTGATTCACTAAACCATTTACTGGGTCTAAGAATATAACGATCATTCCTACTACTACCACTACAGATATAAAGTGAGGAGCATATGTAAGTGTTTGAGCCCATTTTTTAAACGCTCCATTTTTTAGTTCATTTAACGAAAGAGCTAAAATAATTGGCAAAGGAAAAAGTAGCAATTGATATAAGCTAAGTAAAATAGTATTTTTGATTAATCTCCAAAAATAGTACGAATTAAAGAATCTTGTAAAGTGATCAAATCCAACCCATGGACTTCCCCAAATCCCTTGATTGGCCATAAAATTTTTAAAGGCTATTTGCAATCCATACATCGGAACATAATGAAAGATTAAAAAATATAAAAGGGCAGGAAGTAAGAAAACATAGAGTTGCCAGCTTTTCATAAAATTTCTTTTGAATTTAGCAAAACGGCTAACTTTTGGAATCACCACATGCTCCTGTAATTTTGTTTCATTTAATTGCATTTATTTACTCCCTTCTCTACTCCGTTGTTCTAGAATTGCCGAGGAAAAACATTCCTCGACAACTTTAGAAGGCTGCATATTCTTATTACTTTTTGTATCTTTCATATGCTTTTTGTTGAATCTCCATGAATTCCTTTAGTCCCATTTTTTCAATAGTTTTCACATAAGAATCCCACTCATCTAGAGAAGTTTCACCAGTAATGAATTTTGCCTGCATTTCCTGTACATATTTATTGATATCAGCTTTCAGGACATTTACTTGATCGTTTTCTTCAGCTGTGTAAGTAAAATTAGGCCAAACTTCATCAATTAGATATGGCTCAAGCTCTTTAGTAGCCTCGATATCTCCTGGTGCATTTTCAGAACCAGTGAAATAGTCATCTGTAATCATTACAGGGTGATTTCCACCTGGATTGATTAAATATTTTGCAAGCTCCTGTGTCATCGTTAAGCCATCTTTACTGTTTGTAATTTTTTCTAATAGCTTCGGTCCATCTGCAGTCTCTTCATAGGTCTCTCCTTCGATACCCATAAAGAACATCAATGCTCCTTCATCGCTATAGAAATGATCTAACCATCTAACCGTTTCAGCAGGATACTTGTTCTCACTCGTAATAGCAAAGTTCCCTAAGTCTCTTAGTGGCGACGTAACTCCTGTATATAGCTTTTCTCCATCTGGTCCAACCAATGCGTTACCTACCACGTAGTCCTTACCAATTTCCTCACCAAACAATTCTACAGGATTATAGAATTGAGTAGCTCCGTATAATTCCTCTGCTGCACCAGCCAAATATTTAGGTACGTCAATGGAATAGATGCCTTGATCAATCAAACCTTCTGAGTACAATTTATGCATATACTCTAACATTTCTTTATATTCTGGAGCAGTAGAGAAGAAACGTAGTTCACCAGCTGAGTCTGTATCTACCAATGTATGAAGTTGTCCTTTGTTTTGTATTCCGAACGCCCCTGAAATCCAATGTAGGATACGGGTCATAGAGACACTACTTAAAGGAATCTCATCGTTTTTACCATTTCCATTTAAATCTGTTTCTTTTACAGCTTTCAAATAAGCATATAGTTCATCTGTCGTTTCAGGATTTTTCATCCCTAATTGATCAAGCCAATCTTTTTTTATCCATGGTTTAGCTCCTATTAATAGAGAAGTAAACTCAGGAGAATAAATAGTAGGGAAGGAATAGATTTTACCGTCTGGGAAAGTAAGTCCTTTTTTAATTTCAGGATTGGCTTCCAAAACCTTGTTTAGGTTTGGTGCATACTCCTCGATTAAATCATTTAATGGAATAAACGTTCCTTGCTGACCGTATTTTTGTAAATCCCCTACGGGTATCGTCGCTGCATAAAAAACATCTGGCAATGTTCCACTTGCTAAGGCGAGATTACGCTTTTCTTCTAACCCATCAGCAGGGACTTGTTGCCATGTTATGTCCATATTTGTCATTTTTTCATATTCATTCAATATTAAAACGTCATTCCAATCATCAGCTGTAGTCGCTGACTTACCAGCAAAAATATCCAGTTTAATAGTTTCGTTGACTATTGGCATTCCTGTTTTGTTAAAATTTTTACTGTCTGGTTCAACTTTACCTTTCGTTTCATCATCCGAACAAGCTGCTAAGGCTAAAGCTGCGATTAGAGCTAACGATACTATTTTCTTACCTCTCATTTGTGATACCCCCTAGTTTTTTTGAAATAGTTTTGTTACTAAATGACCAACTATTTTGTAAACACTCTTCCCTCCTTACACTATGTATCCCTCACCCCCTTAAAGAGTCCCATTTACCGTTAAGGTAACTGGAAGGTCTCCACTAACCAAGGATTTTCCAAATATTGCTTTAGCAGCGGTTCTCAAAGCGAGATAAGTAAATTCATAGGTTGCTAAGTATGCTGCTACTTTTGGAAAGTACCTAAGATCATAAGGATTTCTCATTGCTACCCCTACCACTGGTATGCCTAATTTTAAAAGCTTTTCATATAAATCTATTTCGTAACTCTTAGATGAAACTGATAATGTGCCAATAACTATCACTTCAAATTTCTTTGCCCTTTCAATGAGCAATTTCATTTCTGTTATATTAAATGTCTCAGAAATATCATAACCATCTACATGATCACTAATTTCCTTCATCGCATCACTAAGTGTTGCTTTTATTTCTTTCGTATCCTCTACCCCGTATATATAATGATTTACAGGATTAATAACTAATATCTTTTGATTCGTTTTCAAGGGTAATAAGCTTTCATTTTTTACAATCGTAACGCTCTCTTGAAATACTTTCTCGGCTAGCTGTCTATGTTTTTCGCTCCCTAAAGTCGCAAATGTAGCATGGAAGGGAGTAGTTTCCCATGACAAATACTTTTCCTTAAGCTTATTGAGTCGGTCAAGGGAAGCTTTAATAGTTTCTTCTTTCAACATACCTTCAGCTAACGCTCTTTTTATTTCTTTTATCGTACTTATCTGCACATCAAGTGTATGAGAGACCATTACCAAGTCTACACCTGCGTTAAGAGCCTCCACGGCACCTTTTTCAGTCCCGATAGTTTCTGAAATAGCCTTCATTTCCATACAATCTGTTGTTACCACCCCATCAAATCCTAGTTCCTCTCTCAGTAAACCATTAATGACTTTTTTGGATAAGGTAGCAGGAACATTCTCTCTATCTTCTATTGCCGGAAAATAGACATGTGCAGACATAATAGTATCTGCTCCTTCATTAATACATTCTATAAATGGTACTAGTTCTACTTCATTTAACCTTTTTCTGTTATGACTGATAACAGGTAGTGCTAGATGAGAATCAACATTCGAATCTCCATGTCCAGGGAAATGCTTAAGAGTCGTTATTATTCCGGCTCTTTGCATTCCTTTCATCGATTTTTTGCCAAATTCAGCAACTAGGCGAGGATCCTCACCAAAAGAGCGAACTCCAATAACCGGATTATCTGGATTATTATTAACGTCTAATACAGGCGCTAAATTCCAATTTACCCCTAATTCCTTCAGTTCTTGTCCTGTTGCAAAGCTAACGTTGAAAGCGTTTTCAATATTGCTTGTAGCCCCAATAGCCATGGCCCCCGGAAATGCTGTAGTACCATTTCCCAACCGACGAACTACCCCATTCTCTTGATCCAAGCATATAAGAAGAGGATATAGGTATCCTGCTTTTTTTGCCTCTAGTTGAAGAGTAGAGGTTAAATCTAGAAGTTCATTAGGTGAACCAATATTGTGACTAAACAATATAATTCCACCAATACGATTCTCATGTATAAGTTGAATAATACTTTCTGGTACTGTCTTACCTTTAAATCCGACGACCATTAATTGCCCGACCTGAGTAGATATATCACTTTTCCCCAAATAAACACCTTCTTTTTCATAATAAAGAAATTTAATTGTTCATAATCTAATGAAATATCATTTTATCGATAAAATCTGAATATTTAATAACATAACATATTTATTTTTAAAATGAAACATAATTTTTGAATTTTTATATTTTTTTCGTTTTAATATTTCAAATAAAACAGGATTGTGAATGCTAGTGCGAGATAGGAGCAAATAAGCCTACTCCCACTCCAATTACTATAGGATTCTGTTTCAAGTACTAATTCTTATATTTTCTTGTTAATCCTCTTTCACTAAATTAGAATGACTTTTAGCTCGTTAAACAACAAAAACCTAAAGTCCTTTTTCAAGGCTTTAGGTTTTTGTTTAATCGCTTACTTTTTAATCTTTGTTTCTTCGGCATTTTTACTTTCAACACCGGTGTATGAAATAGTTGTTACGCCATAAGTGTATTGCTTATTCGTATCTACCTTTTGATCGGTGAATGTTGCAAGACCATTTTTGTCATATACAACCCCTACTATATTCTTTGGATTACTATAATCACCTGCTTTATTACCTTCAAAGCGATAGATCACATATTTTCTAGCATCAATACGTTTTTTGTTGTCTATCGTAACTTGTATAGATTTGCCTTGTTTTTTGGCATTAACTAATATAGGTTTTTTAGGCTCTGCGGGACCATTCCACGCCGTAGAAGGGGTCAAGGCCTTCGTTTGATAAATTTCATTTTCAACTATATCAGCATATCCAATCTTGTTTGCCAGAATATCTCTGAGAGTAAAATGCATCTGGCCTTTCGTCTTTCCGTTTGCTCGGTTGTCCAAAATCTGCTCTGGCAATTCATATGGATTATTCCATGCAGTATCAAAATTAGCATTTACCTTATAATCTGCCATTCCAATGTAAAGGTTGATTGGATAGCCTTCTGTCTGGCTGCTCCACCAATCCAAAAGTACAGAATAATTCGCAATAGCTAACTGTCGAGACCAGTATACCTGTGGGGTAATATAATCGATATATCCTGATTGTATCCACTCTCTACTATCAGCGAAAAGTGAATCATAGTGAGCAGACCCATTGGTATCGCTACCTTCCGGATCATCCTTGCTATTTCTCCAAATACCTGATGGAGAAATACCAAACTGTACCCACGGCTTAATATTTTTAATGTTAATATTGATATTCTGAACAAGCTCGTTTACATTATTACGTCTCCAGTCGCCAATATCATCAAAATTACCGCCGTATTGTAAATAAGTTGCTGCATCATCAAAATTTACTCCTGGATAGAAATAATCATCCATGTGAACAGCGTCTACATCGTATTTAGTAACTAGTTCTTTTACAGCGTCTATTAAGTAGCTTTGAACACCTGGAATGCCCGGATCCAAATAATATTGAGTTCCATTTTTCACCACCCATTCAGGATGAAGAGAAGCAATGTTATTTGGTGCTAATTCCTCTAGTTTTTGATTTGCCATTGTAACGCGATAAGGATTAATCCAAGCATGTAATTCCATGCCATGTTCATGTGCTGTATCTAGCATTATTTGCAGAGGATCATAGCCAGGGTTTGTCCCTTGTTTAGACCCAGTTATATAACGAGACCAAGGCGCCAGCTCAGATGGATATAGAGCATCTGCTGTCGGTTTTACCTGAAAAACAATTGTATTAAAGTTTTTTCGCTCCAACTCTTTTATTGTAGAGCGAGCCCATGATGTATAAGCAGCTTCATCCATCCCTGGCTTCAAATCAATATTTGCGACGGTAGATATCCATGAAGCCCTCATTTCCACTTTAGGAGAAATTGTACCCACCGCACTTCCTGTTTCTATACTTGTAAAGACCAGGGTGAACATAAGCAACACAGCAAAAAAGGTTTTAACATACCCCTTATTCATTCTTTTCCTCCTTTTTTATACTTCCTTTTTTCTTTTTTTAACATAAACTATGATTTAAGACCTCCCTTTGAGTTAAACTTTATATAATACTAAGTTAATAGTTTGAAACCAGAAGAAAATTGCCATAACACCAAATTTAAATATGTAAAATTATTGAATTTTATTAAATATTAGCAATAATTTGTATATTATTTTAATCGGTAATAAAAGTCAATGAAATTTTTGTCTTAATAAAATGTAATTTCAAATCCTTTCAAAAAAAACTCATTAATTACTACTGAATTCCAGTAATAAATAATGAGTTTTCCTATTCTTAAGAAAAGATATTTTGAATAACTAAAAAAAGTATTTGAAAAAGAATTTATTTTTCAATCGAACTTTCTACTGTCTGTATAAAATCCAATAAAGGATTAGTGTTCAGATTTTCTTCCCCAAACATTATTTGCACAAATTGAATGTAAGCCGTAGCAATCTCTTCATCTTTATAGCCTTGCCAATCAAATGGAAATAAAGCATATGCATGACGATGAACAAGTTCAGTCGTAAGCATTAGCTTAGTAGGATCTTTTTGAAGATATTCTTGGATATGCTGGTTTATCTCTTCCATTCGATCAACACCAGTATGTGGAGGTGGTGAAGAAGGAATAACGTTTTGTGATAAACCAAACTTGCTAATAGAAACTTCTTCCGTCACACCTGCACTACCTAATAGCAATAGGGCTAAGGTTTGGACTGTTGGAGATATGTCTGTACATTCTGTAATAGCTTTAATCTCAGGAATTGCTTGTAAAATATTTTTGTAAAAAGCTTGTTGCAAAATCTGTTCTTGTTCCGTGAAACTTAACTGTGTGAATGACTTTAACTCAAGTTTGTCCTTTTCGATAGGGTCAAGAGGAGCTTCATCCTCCTCTTCTAAAATATTCGTTTCGTTTGAAAGTCTATTGCTTAAATCTCTCAGCTGATGAAAATTTGTCTTCCGTTCCTCTGAAAAATTATATTCCTTTAATATTCTGTTTATCACTCTATTTAACTCTCCGTACTCCTTCAAATCTAACAGAATTGTCAAATAGAGCTCAACAATTTGTTCAAATACGGGAGATTTCTCTTCTAACAAACCTTCGCATATTTCCTTCGCTTCAATTGCTCTTCTAGTTTCTAGCAAGGTAAGTACATATACACTTAAAATTATGTCGTCCAGCTCTACATATTTCTTAGCCTCATCGAAGCAAGCTGCTGCTTTCATATAATTATTCTCTTCAGCAAATGCAAGGCCGTCACTTATTAAGGTTTCCACCATTCCCGGAAACACGATCAGATTCTCATTTGTCTGGAGGTTATGTTTTTTCTTTTTCACTATGTTCAGCCGCCTTTTGTATTCTATGTATATGTTTTATTTTATACTAACTCTTACTTATGTTCTAATTACAAGATGAATTATTTGTAAAATTAGTAATTACATTCAATCTTCTATGCATAATTGCGTTAATTTATTCCAATTATTATATAGAAACACGAACAATTGAGAAGAGAATATTGAAATCTAAATGCTTTCAACGAGTAAAATGTTATTGATTTGTACTTTAGGCGGACGCTTTCCATGGCATGAGTGATATAGCCACCACCGCCATCTACGCGCACGTTTGTGATACCTTATCTTTCTCACTCACCCCACTGGAGTCGCCGCCTGCCGCTCCAATCATCCATGGACAAAAGTTCGTGTTTTACTGGTAAAGTGCTATTTATGAAATTAACTAAATTAAAAGGATATTCCTATTTTTTTTTATGGAATATCCTTTAAAATCTAATTTGTTTTGCTGTCTTTTTGTCTGCTAATTGTATCATTCATCGATATTTTTTTATCTTATTTGCTATCTTTAGGAAGAGAGTTTTCAAGAATTGTGTGATTTAAATCCTGTTCCTGAAAGCTATTCGGCTGTCTCATGTCCATATCTTCGTTCTGTTTAACTGAGTTTGAGTTACTTGGACCCTGCTCCTGAAAGCTATTTGGTTGTCTCATATCTTTATCTTCGTTTTGTTCAGCTGAGCTTGAGTTACTTGGATCCTGCTCCTGAAAGCTATTCGGCTGTCTCATGTCTTTATTTTCGTTTTGTTTAACTGAGTATGAGATATTCGGGTCCTGCTCCTGAAAGCTATTCGGCTGTCTCATGTCTTTCTTCACTTGTTTGTCCATTTAAATCTCCCTCTTTCTCTATATGGATTTATTATATATATTCCCTTTAATACCAGTGTGAAACCTGACCTTTTTTAAGTAATGTATAATTGGGGAGAAATAAAATATAATTGTTTTCCCTTGGGTCACCTACCAGAGCGCAAGATAGGTCCGATTTAAAATAAACTATGTACTATTATGAAATTAATCAGCTTCTTATACTAATAAAAGCCATCTGCTAAACTACTATACAGATGGCCATCAATAATTATGCAATTTGTTCACTTGTTTCTTCTATAAGAAGGTTATACAGGGATTGATCTGCTTGGTATGAATCTGTATAGGTAGACAAGCTATGTTTCTTTACTGTTTCAAAATACATAGGTTCTACTATATTGTATATTTGATTGAGTTTCTCCGCATTCGACCAAGCAGTTTGCTCAAATGAGAGATTCATTTCATGTTCTTCCAGAAGTATCTCTAATAGATTTACATCATTATAGAGCTCTTTTAGAGTATGAGTTTGCTTTATGTTATATATTTCAATTGTACGGTCTAAAGTACTCATTAATGCATTGCGATCAATAGCATGACCTAATTCATGAATCGTCAATATTTCCACATATAATTCCAAAGAAATTAATGCCGGCATTTCACTTTTGGCTATAAGTAGCCTATTCATATCTACTCCAATATAGTTTCCTATAAAGTTGTAGCTCATATTAATTCCAGAATTATCTTTTCTAATTTCTATCTCCATATCTACCGCTTTTACAGTAGATTTGATCAGTTCTTCAATTCCAAAGTTTATTTGAAAATCGTTCATTTAGTTATCTTTTCCCCTTACTTGAATTTTTCCAAGGACAAGTTGACCAACGACTTATACTATATAATGATAAATGCATTTTTACAATTAGTTTGCATCGATATTTCAAGAATATGTCGTTATCCTGATATCATTTCCAAGGAAATAATAAGAAGACTCCAATGCTTGATTTTACTAATGCAAGGAGGAAAATAGCTCCTATTCATAAAATAAAGTTCCTGTTATAGGCATAACTAAAAAAATACCCAAGTCATTTAAGACTTGGGTATAACATAATTAATTTTGTTGTAAATTATTAATTTTAAATGGAGAGTTAATTATTTGAGCCCCGTCGACTCGCTTCGCCGCCTTTGCGACCTGCTTCATCTCGACTCATTTTGCCATTACTTCCACTATTACCGTTGTTGCCGGAGCCGCTGCTTGCTTCTCCGCCTTTACGTCCAATCTCCTCATAGAAATCTTGGCCATGGTTTTGAGAGGTTGCTTCTCCACCCTTTTGACCTATTTCTTCATAAAACCCACGATCATGATTATTGGAGGTAGCTTCTCCGCCCTTACGTCCCGCTTCCTCTACTGACATGCTTCGTCCACGTTTGTTTTGGTTGTTGTTAGCCATTTTAATCATCCTCCTATAGGTGTAATCATTTTAGTTTTTTTTAAGACTTCTTCTAAGGTTCAACATTGTTTCAAAGGTATAATATTCTAATTTAGTTGTTGGAGCCTTGACGACTCGCTTCGCCGCCTTTGCGACCTGCTTCTTCTCGACTCATTTTGCCATTACTTCCACTATTACCGTTGTTGCCGGAGCCGCTACTTGCTTCTCCGCCTTTACGGCCAATCTCCTCATAGAACTCTCGATCATGATTATTAGAGGTTGCTTCTCCACCTTTACGGCCCGCTTCCTCTACTGACATGCTTCGTCCACGTTTGTTTTGGTTGTTGTTAGCCATATAACAATTCCTCCTCATTCATGTTTTGAGCTATTGATTCGAGCTCACTATTCATATTCCCATCTGAAAATAGCTAAAACATTTAAAAGCTAAAATAGGAGGTTTCTCTTAGCTCTTATGAATATTTAATATGTTTTTTAACTGTTCTAGTACTTTTTTGAATGCTTCTCCGTTTTCTACATGCCAAAAGTTGTTAAATAGATTTCCGTGCTTTTCAATTCTTTCCAAAACAATTGGTATCGAAAAAAAAGTCGGACTTAGTTGTTCGTTAACCTCCTCCCACTTTAAGGGTGTAGCGACAAAACCACCTTCATTCCCTCTAGTAGAATATGGAGCAATTATTGTTTTTCCTTCGTGATGTTGCACATAATCCAAGTACAACTTGTTATTTCTATTCTTTTTCATTCGTTCCGTAGTAAAAATATCGGGATTTTGTTCACATAAGAAATCGCAGACAAACTTTGTGAAAATCCTAGTTTCTTCATAAGAAAATAAATTTTTAGGTAAAGGTATATATATTTGTAATCCCTTGCCTCCAGATGTTTTGATAAATGAAATAAGAGAAAAATTATCAAATATAGCTTTCATTTTAAGAGCTGCATGCACTGCCATCCAAAAATAATCCACTGATGGTGGGTCTAAGTCAAACACAATTTCTGTCGGCAATTCTGAATGAATAGTTTGAAATGGTATATGGAATTCTAAAGCTATCTGATTACCTAACCATAGAAGTGTTTCGATATTATTACAAAGGACATACCTACTATCTTCAAAGAACTTAGTCTTCACATAATTGGGAACGTTATCCTCCCAGTTCTTTTGATAAAAAAGTTCATCTGAAATTGCACCATGAGGATAACGAATGACAGTAAGTAAACGGTCTCGTAAAAAAGGAAGCATATAGGACGAAACCCGCTGAAGATAGTATAGGTAGTCTTCTTTTTTTATATCATTTGAAATCCATAATGGCTTATCAGGATGGGTAACCTTCACATTTTCAGGAAGTGAATATAATTGTAAATAAAATTTTCTTCTCGTACAGTTTAACGGATCACATTCAAAATTAAATCGATGGAATCTAGGCTCTCTTAAGCTTTTACCATCAAAATCTATAGAGGCAATATCCACACATATAGAAGGTTCAATTTGCCACTTATTTCTCCCAATTTTTAGACCATTGCTATAAAAAAACTTTTGAAGAGTAACTAGCTCTTCTTCCATTAAACCATGACTAAAATTGACCACATCTACTAATTGTCCTTCGTCATAAATCGCACCAAAAAAATAATTATTACTCTTATCAAAAACTGTTAAGATGATGGTTGTAATCTTCCAGTTTTTTATCTTTATCCAATCAGTGGAACGCTTGTCACTTGTCCATCTGCTTTTTTCTTTCTTTGCCACCATTCCTTCTCCATTGTGAGCTACAATTTTCTCCCATAGTGGCTTACTATCCTTATGTAACTCAATCATTTGTATACGATTATTATCCTCGCAATTTATGTTTAATGGCAGTTTAAGATTTTTGAATAAAAGAGAGAGCTTCTCCTTACGGTCAGCAAGTGTTTTGTTAGTAATGTCCTTGCCTTTATATATTAAAAGATCAAAAATAGCAAGATGACAAGGGAAATGTAATAGATGGCTTTCAATTGCCTCTTTTTTTCTCATTCTTCCCCTTGTTTGTACGATTGTAAAATGGCTTTTGTAACTATTAATCAAATGTACGATTTCTCCATCCAGAACTAGAGGTAAATAGGGTTTTACTTGCTCTTCAATGGTATAACAAAATTGTATAATTTCCGGAAACATTTTATTGAGGATGTTTTCATTTCTACTTTTTAAAATAGGCTCAACCTCCCATTCTAAAATACAGCGAAATCCATCATATTTAGTTTCATAAAGCCAATCCTTATCCAAAGGAATATTTTCACATGCAGTTAAAAGCATCGGTTTAATATGATTCCCCTTCTTTCCTTTTTTGTTAGCTTTTGATTATTTTATCTTCCTAATACATAAAACGAGTCAAAAGATTACATAGTAAGGGAAAAGGAAAAGCAGGTGGAAATATATGCATACAGTTTGGAAAGGAAGCATTAGCTTTGGTCTAGTTAATATTCCTATTAAGCTTCATGCTGCAACTGAAAATAAAGACATTAAACTTCGCCAGCTTCATAAGGAATGCATGAAGCCCATTTCCTATAAGAAAGTTTGCGAGGGCTGCAGTGAAGAAGTGAAAAGTGATGACATTGTGAAGGCTTATGAATACTCTAAAAATAAATTTGTAGTACTGGATGAAGAGGAACTTGAAAAACTGCGTAAAGAAAATGAGGATAAAGCCGTTGAAATAATTGATTTTGTCAAACTTGAAGAGATTGATCCTATATTTTTTGAAAGAAGTTACTTTATGGCTCCAGACAGCGGTGGTTCGAAGGCATACTCACTATTAAGAAAAGCACTAGAGGACTCTGGAAAAATCGGAGTGGCTAAAATTATTATTAGGGCTAAAGAGCAGTTAGCAGTGGTTCGAGTTTATAAGGAAATGCTATTGATGGAAACCATCCATTATCCGGATGAGGTGAGAAATGCTTCGGATGTCCCGAATATTCCTCTTGAACAAACTGTAGTAAAAAAGGAATTAGAAACTGCTCTATTATTAGTTGATCAGCTAACTACTGAATTTAATCCTGACAAGTATACGGATGATTATCGAACGGCACTTATGGAATTAATTGAAGAGAAAAAAGTTAGTAACCCAACTTTAGAGGCTGACAGTAAACAGCCCGCTGTTGCATCAAATGTTACTGATTTAATGGAAGCACTACAAGCGTCCTTAGACAAAACGAAAAAGAAAAAGACTCCTGCCCGGAAAAGAACTCCAAAGGCAAAGACGTCTTAAGTTTAATCATTAATAAGTAAAGCCTTCCTTTATAGGGGGCTTTGTTTGTTCTTTATTCATTGTTCACTTGTTCCATAAAATAACGTAACTTCCTTCATCGCTCTGTCTCAGACAACACTTAAAATTTTTTATCCCAAAGTGGTTATTATTTCCTTTTGTCTTTTTGAGATCTGCTTGTTGTAATGAAAACAATCAAAAGCGCAATAACTGCTATAAAAGCAAGGATGCTAATAATAAGTAGAAAACCTGGTAGCACAATTGTTGGCATTATTAACCTCCATGAATTATTAAAAGATACCCTTTTAATTTACATACTAGAGATAGCTTAGTAAATAGTTTTTTAGAAACTCCCTCAAAAATTTTTATTGTTTTATCAATTCAGTAGTCATAAGAATTATTTATAAAAAAAACCGTCCCCTTATAAGTAAGGTACGGACGATTGTAGGGCTGACTATTCGTTTACTCAGTAACTATTGTATATTTCTACTCTTCTATTTGTATACAAAACCATTTGTTATTCACTCTGCAATCCAGTAACTTTAGCAATCAATACATATGCAAAGACACTGCACCCAGTAGTCCAGCTTTGTTACCAAGCGACGCCTTTACTATTTCTACCTCTGAGTAGCTTCCTATTATTAGTTCTTTAACTTTACTATTTACCAATGATACTAATTTGTCCTGCTCCATTATTCCGCCACCTAAAATAATGGCGGGTGGATTAAAGATATGTGTTAATGAAACTAAGCCATACGCTATATCAATTATCCACTCATTTAATATTTTCTCTAATTCTATATTTCCTTGTTCAAGCTCTTCAAAAATTACTCGACCATTCACATACTTTTTTTCAACCTCTTTTGCTTTTTCCACTAATGCTCTAGTGGAGGCATACATTTCGTAGCATCCAAGACGTCCACAAGTACACTTCTTGCCACCCGGTTGTAAAATTATATGACCAAACTCGGCTGCACAGCCATTAAAACCCTTGTATATTCCTGATTTTAAAACAATTGCACCGCCTATACCTGTTCCATAGGTTAAACATAAAAACTCTTCAAATTTTTTACCTACACCATAATATTTTTCTCCTAATGCAGCCGCATTAACATCATTTTCAACAAGCACAGGGACATCGAACTTAGCTTCAAAAATATCCTTTAACTTCATCCCAGTAAATTTAGGTATATTTTCATTTGCATAAATGATTGAGCCATCTTTGCTATTAACTTGCCCTGCAGTACTAATTCCAATGGCTTGAAAATCCTCATAATCGCTCGTTATTAACTGTATTATTCTTGTAATTAAATGGTCTGCTCCCATTTTTGTTTCTGATTCGTATTCTCTAAAATTTGATATGCTCCCTCTTTCATCAGAAAGGCAAAGCTTAATTGATGTTCCTCCAATATCTATAGCTAATATTTTCATAAAGCTTCATCCTTACCCATTGGATTTCATCGCTTCTACAAATCTTTTAGTAATATTCATCGGTCTTGTTATTGCAGTTCCAACAACCGCTGAGTATGCTCCTAGTTCAAACACACATTTTAGTTCCTCTGGTGTCCAAATCCCACCTTCTGCAATAACTGGCATAGGAAAATCTCTCACTAGTTTTTCTATTAGCAATTTATCGGGCAGTACTGTACCTTGAGTATATTCTGTGTAACCACTAAGTGTTGTGCCTAAGCAATCAAATCCTAATTCATAAGCTTGTTTTCCTTCTTCATAAGTAGAGCAATCAGCCATGAATAGTTGATCACTATACTGTTTTCGAATAGCTGGAAAAACCTCGCTTATTACTTTACCGTCTGGTCTCAATCTATTAGTAGCATCAATCGCTATAATATCGACGCCTTCTCGATAGAGTAGGTCTATTTCTTTTTGAGTTGGTGTGATGAAAACACCTGATTTACTATAGATATTTTTTATAATTCCTATGATTGGCAAATTTACGGTTTTTTTTATTTCTTTAATATCTTCAATACTATTTGCTCTAATCCCTTTAGCGCCACCCATCATCGCTGCATAAGCCATTCTTGCCATAATGTATGGACTATGCAGCGGCTCATCAGGAAGAGCCTGACAAGAGACGATGAGTTCATGATGGATGGAATGTAAAATTTCCTGTTTAGTTTTCATTTATTAACATCCCCACACTAAATCGTTTGATATTTCACAATTGCTTCTTCAATTTTCTTTTTAATGTCGTCAATTTTTTTAATATCTTCTCCAGTTACTGACTCTAAAGGACCTCTTACACTGCCGATATTTATTCCGCTTAGTTTTAAAACACCTTTTATAACGGAATACATTGAACCATTCAATGAACATAGTGCGATAATAATGTCATTAATATCATGTTGAATTTTTCTGGCATCTGAGAAGTTACCTGCTGAAATAAATTCCTCTGCTTTTAGGAATAACTCTGGCATCACTCCATATGTCCCACCAATCCCACCGTCTGCACCTATTAATCTACCAGACACATATTGTTCATCTGGACCATTAAAAACGATAAAGTCTTCATGGGATGCTGCTTTAAATCGCTCGATATCCATAACTGGCATAGAAGAATTTTTCACGCCGATTAGTTTGTCATTTGTTAATAATCTTTTCAGTAACGGAACAGAAAGATTATAGCCAGTCGTTTGAGGAATATTGTAAATGATAAAAGGCAAATCTGTTGAATCCATAATTTCCGTCCAGTACTTTTCAATTGCACTTTCAGGGAGCTTGAAATAGATTGGAGGAATAGCAGATAACGCATCATAACCTACTTCTTTTGCATACCTCGCTAGTTCAATGCTTTCCTTTGTTGAAGGTGCTCCGACATGTGCGATTAGTGTAATTTTTCCCTGCAGGTTTTCAGCAACACATTTTAGTGTTGCTTTTCTTTCATCAAGCGTTTGATATATACACTCTCCGGAGCTTCCTCCTACATAGAGGCCTCGGATACCTTTTTCATAGAGATGGGTACTTAAATTTTTTGTTCTTTCTAGTGATACTTCTCCCGCCTCATCATAACAAGCATAAAAAGCAGGTATAATTCCTTTAAACATATTTAGTTGCATATTCTTTCACTCCTTATTTGATAGAACCCATCGTAATTCCTTGTGTAAACGACTTTTGGAATAACATGAAAATGATAATCATAGGTACTGAAGCTAATGCAGCACCTGCCATCATGACTCCATAATCTGTTTTATATTCTCCTTGCATCGTGGCAATGCCTAAGGGCAAAGTCATCATATCAGTCGAACGTGTAATTACGAGTTGACTAAAATAATCATTCCAACTTAGCATGAAGGTAAAAATCGCCAGTGCACCTATAGCTGGTTTTAGCATCGGTAGTACGATATAAAAAAAGGAACGAATTTCACCACAGCCATCTATTTTTGCTGCTTCTAAAAGTTCATTTGGTATTGTTTGCGAGAATTGCTTCATCAAAAAAACACCAAATGGCCAGCCGATTGCTGGAATGATAAGTCCTTTATATGTATCAACCCAGCCCAAATCGGTTAGCATCGTAAACAATGGAACTAAAATCACCTGTTTAGGTAGCGCCATAGCAGCGATCAGTGCGATAAAAATCAGCTTGCGACCAGGGAATACTTTTTTAGCAAGTACGAAGCCTGCAGTTGCACTTACAAAACATACGGCAATCATCTCAGCACTTGCGATAAAGAAACTATTAAACGTCCAACGCCAAACTGGATTGCTAAATAATGTTATCCAATTATCAAGTATAGGATTAAGTGGAAACCATTCTGGTGGAATCGTGATTGCTACAACTTGAGATTTGAATGCACCAGTAACAATCCAGTAGAGTGGGAAAATAAAGAACAGTCCAGAGAGGACTAATATAATAGTTGAAATTATTTTAAAAACGCTTAATTTACGTAACCATTTTAAATTTCCAAGTACATTATTTTTCTTCTTAATCTTTAATGGAGATGTTATTCTCAAAACGTTCCCTCCTTTTAATACTCCACATCATTTCCTAAGTATTTAAATTGAATAATTGAAATTATTCCAATGATGATGGCTAGAATGACACCCATGGCAGAAGCTATACCAAAATTACCTAGAAGGAATGCCTGTTGGTAAACACCATACATCACTGTCGAAGTACTATAAATTGGTCCACCAGAAGTGAGTAATTGTATAAGAGCAAAGCACTGAAATGAATTTATAGTCGTAATGACAATTACATATAAGCTTGTAGGCATTAATAATGGCCAAATAATTTTCCGGAAAATTTGTCCTGGTGTAGCTCTATCAATTTGTGCCGCCTCTATATAACTTGTAGGAATATTACCTAAGGAAGCAACATATAAAATGATTGGCTGACCAACAGATGTCGTGATTAATATTACGGTTATGGCCATTAATGCAGTTTTTGGATCACCCAGCCAGGATTTTGGATCCATACCGAAAAAGTTTGTCACATAGTTAAGTAATCCAAAGTTTGGATGATAGATCCAACCCCAAACTACTGTAACACTGACCACAGAGGTAACTGCTGGTAGATAAAATATACCTCTACAAAATGATCGGATAAATTCACTTTTCTTGTAAATCGACATCGCAACAAAAATAGAAAAACCAATTACTATAGGAACTGCAACAGCAACTAATACAATCGTATTTATAACTGACTTATGGAAGGTTTCATCACGATATAGCGTTACATAATTTTCCAAACCAATGAATTCAAAATTCGTAATGCTATAATCAAAAAAACTCATGTATATCCCTCTTAACATTGGATATACAACAAAAATGAGGAAAAATGTTAACGCTGGTAACAAGAACAAATAACTCATCAACCAATCTAGCAATTTGTTTTTGTTTGGCTTACGAATAGTTGCTAACAATTTTCTACCACCCCAATCCTAATTCTTTTATAGAAAGGAGCAACACATCAAAGATGTTGCTCCTTTTTTGTTTATCCATTTTAGTTTGCAGACTTTGCTTTTTCAATCGTTGCATTTGCTTTTTCCGCAAAATCATCTAACGCTTCTTTTGGTGTTTTCGTTTCAAGAATTGCTTCCTGCAACGCTGGGAACCAGAAAGTACGAATCTCTGCATAACCATCTGCAGTTGTTGGAGGATCTGTTATAAACTTACGTGCTAGTTCCGAATAATCATACTCAGAACCTTCATACAGACCAGTAACTGAGTTACGAGCTGATAATCCTCCTGTTTGGATAAGGTTTTTCTTGCCCCATTCAGGATCGTTCACGATGAAATCAATTAGTTTCTTAGAAGCCTCTATTTTTTTGTCGTCCTCATTATTGAAGACAGCTAAACCACCAAGAAATGGCTCTAGCTTCGGATCTGATCCATCAGGAGTTGGATAAGGTAGTAAAACATCTTCAAAGTCTTCTGTTTTATTTGGAGCAAACAATGATTTTAGTACAGCAGAATAGTTAATAGCGAACGCCATTTTCCCTTGTAGGAATAAATCGTTATGATCTCCTGCCTCAAGTGAAGCAGCACCAGGTGCAACTAGACCATCCTTCGAAGCCTGCACTACCCACTCAAGTCCTTTCACGCCTTCGGCAGAGTTAATCGCCACTTTACTATAATCCTCATTTAAAAATCTGCTTGCACCTAAGTTTGTAATATAGCCTCGTGTTCCCTGGTCTCCTGCTACACTCTTTGCATAAAACCCAGAGGGAATAATACCTGGTGCTTTTTCTTTAACTGCATTTAATGCTTTCTCGTATTCCTCAACCGACCATGTACGATCTGGTCGATCTAAAGGTAACAAATCTAGTTCACCGATTTCTTCGAATAATGTTTTATTAACAGCCATCATGAATGGTCCTGTATTGAATGGGTACATATATACTTGGTCACCGACCATCGATTGCTTTAATAGAGCTGGAGAAATATCGTTCATTACATCAGTTGGCATCATGTCATTCAACGGTGCAAGCAAATCTTTCTTGCCCCAGTCAATAATTCTTCCAGGAGCATCGTAAATTACATCAGGTGCTGTATTCGTAGCAATTGCTACATTCAACTTTTCAGGTCCGCCTTCAAAAGTCAGCATTTCTAAATTCACTTTAATGTCAGGATTCTTTTCCTGAAAAGCAGCTATAATTTCTTCCTCATACTTCCCTACTTTTCCATCTAAAGCCTGGAAGTTCGGAAAATTCCACCATGTTATTTCTACTGATTTGCCGTCGCTAGATACCGGAACTTTTGTTGAATCATTCTCCTTTTCATTGTCGTCCCCAACCTCCTGACTACACGCTGCCAAAAACATTGATACGACAAATGCAATTACGATAAACAAAATGAACCCTCTTTTTGAACCTTGCATAGTATCCCCCCTAATACAATTATGGAAATATCGGTAAACGCTTTCATTTCCTGTTTTTATCTTAAAGTCAAAAATAAAACTTCACAATCCTTTGTATTTTACATTCATACGCCTATTCTGACATGTATACTTGAAAAATATATAATTATTGGAATGTTCATATAATTAGTATTGGGAAAATCTTCTTTATCGTGTACACTATAGCAAATACAAAAAATGCTATAGTTACAAATCTTCTAAAACAATAACTACTAATTAATCATTTTGGGGGAATATGATGTATAAATTGATGATTGTTGAAGATGAACCTATCATTCGTTCTGGATTAAAGCATTATTTCGATTGGAAGGAATTAGGCATACAAACAATTGTTGAGGCAGAGAATGGCAAAAATGGTGTAGATATAGCCTTAGTTGAATTGCCTCATTTAGTCATAACAGATATTCGAATGCCGGTGATGGATGGGCTCGAGATGATCGGTAGTCTACGAACTAAACTCCCTGAAACCTTATTCATTATTTTAACTGGCCATAGTGAGTTTGAGTATGCACAAAGAGCCATTCAATATGGAGGTGTTCATGATTACTTACTCAAACCGTTACAATATGAAAATAGTTTTTCAGTTATTAAGGAATGTATAGAAAAAATCCGTGTCAAACAACTTGAATCCAAAGTAAATACGGAGAAAAATATAGATTTACTTGGGACCTCTCAACTTTTGAAAAAGATGGAGTTCCTTACACAAGAGGATCTACAACTTTTTAAGAAAATTGAATCCTATATAAAAAAACATATCAATCAAGAATTAACGCTCAATATGGTTGCTGAGCATTTCTTTTATAATCCATCCTATTTAAGCAGGTTATTTAAAACAAAACTAAACATGAATTACATGACCTTTGTAAGCGAAATCAGAATTGGATATGCTTTAGAATGTCTGAAAGAATCTAAATACTCCATTACCGAGGTTTCTCTTATGTGTGGATATAAAAGCTATAAGCACTTCGTAAAATTATTTAAAAGTGTCTCGCAAATGACACCTACGGAATATAGAAAACAGTTAAGGATATAATGTGATGATCCTATTGAAGCGACTTTTTCAACTTTTTCAGTTTAAACATGTTAATTATCAAATCTTTGTCATGATGATTATAACAATTACTATTCCACTACTCATTTTGTCTGTTATTATTTATATTTTTTCTATACAATCAGCTAAAAATGAATATCAAAATAGTTCAAACCTTATTCTTAATAATTTATCATTTAATTTCGATCAATACTTACGAAGTGTAGAGATCGGTGCTCTTACGGCTCATATGGATAGTAGGCTTCAAAATGCACTAGAAAATTGGGGGAAAACTGACTCAGAAAAGGACTATGTTCAAAGTATAGAATACGAGAATGCAATTGAACGCTTCATCAGTAGTATTGAAATGACTATTGAGAATGTTGATAGTGTACAGATCTTTTTAGATAATCGCGTTTTTTATTCTAGCTTTAAAAGAGCTGTTTACGATGTTAGTAGCCTTTCGAGTGAGGAATGGTATCAACAAACTATGGAACAAAAAGGTAAGGTAGTTTTGTTTGGTACACATGAGCCATTTCATCGACCAAATTCGAATGAATCAGTTATATCCATCGCCAGAGTCATAAACAAAAGCGGTACTAGAAATCCTTTGGGTGTTCTACTTATAGATATCCGTTTAGATTCATTACGGAATATATTAAACTTATCCGAGAATAGCAATCGAAATTTTATCATTCTCGATGATATCGGCAAGGTTGTCTATGCCTCTGATCTAAATCAGATCAATTCTGATAAGACATTTAAGACACACACTTTGTTAGGCATTTCTGACTCTAAGGAGGATACCGGTAGCTTCTATGCTGAGATAGGAGGAGTTAATTCTTTTTTTAACTACGTTACTTCTCCATACTCACAGTGGACAGTTATTCAATATATTGATGAACAGGAAATGACGAAGCACGCGAACCTACTTCGTCAGGTTATTTTGTGGTTGGCATTATTTTCACTAGCAATGGCTATGTTATTCATGGTGATCTTATATTCCCGTGTTACAAAACCGATTATCTTTTTAAGTAAGCAAGTAAAAAAAATAGGGAGCGGAAAATTCGATGTAAACCTAACTAGCAACCGTCAGGATGAGTTTGGAGGCCTATATCAAGGGATTAGCAAAATGGTCACTGATTTACAGGCGTATATTGAGCGAGCCTCTTACTTAAAAGCACAACAGCAACTTGCGCATTACCGAGCACTAAAAAGTCAGGTAAATCCACATTTTTTAGCAAATGCCTTAGAATCCATTCAAATGAAAGCAGTTATAAACAAACAAAGAGAGATAGCTGAAATGATTGGATTACTAGGACAGTTATTTCGAATCACTATACAAAGTGGTAAAGAGACTATCACAGTCGAAGAAGAATTGACTCATATCCGCTTGTACATACAAGTACAGCAAATGAGGTTCGGAGATAAAATACAGTATTTAGAAAACTTAGCACCACAAAGTGGTTCAATACAAATAGTACATTTTTCTCTTCAGCCTCTAGTTGAAAATGCAATTGTCCATGGCCTAGAGCCCAAACTTGGAGCCGGTATATTAGAAGTATCTACTACTTTCTTGGACAAGGATCTTCTCATCATGATTCGAGATGATGGAGTCGGGATAGACAACAAGCAACTTCGACAATTACGAGCTTATTTAGACGAATCCTCTAACACATTAACGGAAAAGCATATCGGGCTCAAAAATGTACATGAACAAATTCGCTATTATTTTGGAAACAAATATGGCATTACCATTGATAGCGTTTTAGGTGAAGGCACTACTATAACTGTACGAATTCCAGCACTTTCGTGATACGAAAACTCTATTATGGATTCTATTCTTCATTTATGGGGACCAATTATTAAGAAGTGACCTATATATTCGATATTAAATAAAAAAAGCGCAAACACTTGAAGTTCAAGCGTTTGCGCTTTTAGGATTCTATTGGTTCCAATATTTTATTTAAATAGATTAATTGTTGTAATAATAATTGGCATTCCGAAAACATCGATTAAGAATGCTCCTACAATCGGCACGATTAGGAATGCTTTGCGTGATGGACCAAATTTAGAAACAACTGCAGACATATTGGCCATTGCGTTAGGCGTTGCTCCTAGGCCATGTCCAAGGAAACCCGATACCATAATTGCTGCATCGTAATTTTTTCCGAGCAATCGAAAAAGAACAAACACTGCGAATAATACGATGAAGATTACTTGTACTAAAACGATGATAAATAACGGTAAGGCTAAATCTGCGATTTCCCATAGCTTTATGCTCATTAATGCCATAGAAAGGAAAATACCAAGGGAAATATCACCAATTAAATTGATTTCTTTCATGTTGATTAATTCAGGCTTGAAACGATCAACGATATTACGAACGATTACTGCTATGAACATAGCACCTACATAACCAGGTAATACAAACCCTGTTAAAGTAGAGAACAATTCCCCTGCATATGTACCTGCCGCCATACAAAAAGTGATTAAGAAAACTTGCATCATGAATGATTTTTCTGTAATCGGATGTTCTGATTTCTCAACATATGCTTCCGTTTCTTCTGAAGATGGCTTTAAGTTAAATTTGCGGATTAAGTACCCGATAACAGGACCACCAACAAGTCCACCAGCTACTAGTCCACATGTAGCTGCTGCCATTCCAATTGATACGGCAGAAGGAACGCCTAAGCCTTCAATTGTTTCCCCAAAAGCAGCAGCGGCACCATGTCCCCCTTCCATGGATACAGCTCCAGCCATAACACCGATTAATGGATGAAGATCCATTACTTTCGCTAAAGAAACGCCAATCACATTTTGCATTAAGGCTAAGAATCCACAAGCCAACCAATAGATTACTAACAATTTTCCACCTAACTTAACAAGTTTAAAACTCGCGCCGAGTCCAATGGTTGTAAAAAATGTAATCATGAAAATAGATTGTAGTGAAGTATCTAATGTAATTTCGATAATGTCGAAACCCTTCAAAATCGTCGCTAAAATAGCGAATAGTAAACCTCCCACAACAGGAGCTGGAATACAAAAACGATTTAAAAACCCAACTCTTTTAACTAAAAATGAACCTATTAGAAATAATGTTACTGCTAGACATAGTGTTGTAATTTGATTTATAGCCATATACATTCCCCTTTGGTTATTCGAAGCTATTCATAATTACTTCATTAATAAAGTAAGCCCCCAATTTTGCTGTTTGATTATTTATATCGAGTGTCGGATTAACTTCACAGATACTGAAACTTACAGTGTTTTTATGCGAAATCATCTGACGTAAAATGTCACGAACCTTTAAAGTGGATAAACCAAATGGAGATGGTGCACTGACGCCTGGAGCTTCTGCAGCACTTAAGACATCCATACAAAGAGTAACGAGTAATACATCATACGCATCCATGAACTTATTTAAATCCTTAGTAAACTGAGGTGAATCCAATTGTTCATCTAAAAAATACTGAACATTATAATTAGCCGCTGTATCAAATAATGCCGTCGTGTTTCCATATTGTTGGATGCCACATACAAAATAATGTGCATTTGGATCCTCGTCTAAAATTTGCTTAAACATAGTGCCAGAAGAGGTTTGATTGTCATAAGAACGCATATCAAAGTGCGCATCAATATTAAGCAAACCTATGGAAGCGTCTGGGCCTACTGCTTTACGCACCCCTAAATATTGCCCGTATAATGTTTCATGCCCGCCTCCAAGTACAATTGCCTTTCCCTTTGTTAAAATGTCAGAAACTTTATCTCCTAGTTCCCGCTGCGCCTGCTCTAGTTCATGGCCCTCACAAACGATATCTCCCAAATCGAATAAGGAATTTATATGAATATGATTACGCCATGGCAACGATGATAACTGCTTGCGTAAAGCAAGAGGAGCTTCTTTTGCACCAATACGCCCATTGTTACGTCGAACACCTTCATCGCAAGAAAAACCTATCAATCCAACTATCCCTTGTTTAGTTATGGATTCCGTTTTAACAATTTGATGATAACGAAAGTAAGTCGGTTCCGTTTCATGATCTATGCGGCCTTGCCAAACACTCAAATCAGTTTTTTTTAACAATATGTTTCGACTCCTTATAAACTGAAAAATTCATGTTTTCATTATATTTATATATATTTATAATAACAAATACTATTTTTTTATATTATAATAGTTTAAAACTATAAATGAGGTGTGAAATGGATTTACGAAGGATGTATTACTTCAACGCTATAGTAAAATATCAAAGCTTTTCAAGAGCAGCAAAAGCCTTACATATATCACAACCTTCATTAAGTAATGCTATAAAAACACTAGAAACAGAAATCAATGCCCCGCTTATAGAACGTACAACCAAACAATTTCGATTAACAGAATTAGGTTTACAATTCTATGAACGTTCGAAAAGTTTACTTGCTCAATTCGAAGTAATGGATACCGAGTTAAAAGAGTTTGCAAAAGGCGAGCAGTTAGAAATTCGATTAGGCATGATCGAGTCAGCAAATTACTGGTTTTCACAAGTAATTATTACCTACCAAAAACAATACCCACAAAACCAAATTACATTAATGGATACATTGTATAATCAAACCGTCCGTCAAGCGTTATTGGGTTTAAACGTACATGGTGTCATAACTAATCAGTATATTGTAGATCAGGAAATAAAAAGTGAATTGTTATATACCGAGCCTTACGTCGTGTTAAGTAAAAAAGATCATCCTTTTGCTACGAAGGAGAAAATATCACTAAAAGACTTTGCAGAAGAAGCATTGATAATAGGTATGCCAGAATTTCAAACCAGTGCACAAATACTAAAAGCTTTTGAACAGGAAAATGTCACGCCGAATATTCAATATAAAATAGAAAGATTTGAAATGATAAAAGTATTGGTAGAGGAAGGGCTAGGAATTGCCCTCCTGCCTGAACACTATGTCAACCACCATTTATCAGAAAGCTTAATATCACGCCAAGTACAAAGTAAGTTTCTAAATCGAAATGTGTATTTAAGCACTATGAAAGACCGCACTTTTCCGGAGAGCATATTAAAGCTATTTGACCTAATAAAGACAATGCACTAAATAAATACAGCAATAATACAAACGCTCTAGAGAATTACTGAGCGTTTGCTTTCTTTTAATGAAAATGAAAAAAATCTTACGGATTAACATAGTTAATTATATAAAAAACCCTTCAAATTTTCTTTCTTATAATGGGAGCGAGCAGAACGTTTAATATTTCAGTCTGATATTTTTTAAAAAATTTCTATTCTTTATGATTAGCTTTGCCAGAAGGCACTTTTGCCAATTGGTAGGTTGCAGGAGTAATTAGATTATATTTTGGATCTAGCAATACGGAAATTTTCCGTTTGCCTCCCAGAAAGAATGCAACAATAGCAAGACAAATTCACTCAATCAAAGTCAGTGTATTGTAGTATTATAGAATAACAGGCGTCCTGAATAAAAACAGGGCAAAATGAAAAGTATATGTCTAAATCCACTTTTCTTACCGAAGGATGATAACAGGAAATCGCTAATGAAAAAAAGATCAGGAAATTAAAACAAGACTGTCTATTTTCACGATAAATAGATTGAACAGGAGATGATTTTGTTTGCGCTTATGGCACCAAAGTTTACTAAGGAATTTGCCAAAATCTCAGCTGTTGGCACAGTGGCGTGAGTTAAATAGTATATTTGCTAAGGAAGACAGACATATTTTGATAAATTATATTTATGACTATCCGAAAGAGGATTTGTTTGCCTATACACAACTTGTTCTAAATGAAATGCGTGCTCGCAACATTAATATTAGGACGCTAGATAAAATGGAGCGTTATTTCACAGATGTACCTTTTGAACAAATAACGGATCCATTCGTTCATCATCATAACGAGGAATATTTCGAGATATGTTATTTTAATCTAAAAGAAAAATACATGCGAGGACAAAAGGATTTTGATGCGGAGCGGTATGAGGCTTTAACGGAGAAGTATGAAGAAATTTGTTCGTCCCAGTGTAGTAAACAATCATGAAGGTTCTTTTGTTCGAACTAACACGATTGTTTCTAACACAGAGACACCTTTATGAGTGAAGTTTATTTGTTTTTCTTTTTTAATCTGTCCTCATAAAACACATTAAAGTTAGGGTCTACAACACCTATGTTTAAATATCTAGCCTTATAGTCTCTTAATAATTCAAAGAATTTTTTACTTAAAAATAACAAGACAACTAAGTTTACAAAGGTTGGAATTGCTGTAGTGATATCCGCAAAATACCATACCGCTTTACCTGGTAGATTAAAAGTAACCGCATACACAACCATTAAAAACCCTGGTATTGGGTAAAGCCATTTAAACCATAGTAAAATCTTATATTTTAACGTTAACTTCTTCTCATCTCCAAAGACGTGTCTTAATAGAATTTCATAATACGTATACCAACCAGTAGATGTAGTCAGGCCAAAAAGAAATATTGAAATAGTGATAACGTATCTACCAAATTCACCAATCCCTATTTCAAAAGCAGATAGCGTTAAGGCTGCACCATCCAGTCCAGATGACCAAACACCAGTAATAATGATTGTAAATGCCGTAATAGTACAAACGATGATTGTATCTACAAATACTTCCACTGCGCCCCACATTCCTTGTTTAATAGGATGACTCGTTTTAGCTGTAGAGTGAATCATTGGAGAAGTTCCCCAGCCCGCTTCATTACTGTAGACAGCACGAGCTACCCCCATCCGAATTACTTGGGCAATTGCCGCTCCAGCGAATCCACCTACAGCAGCGATACCAGTGAAGGCACTTTCAAAGATTAAACTAAACACCGGAATGATCTCCGAATAATTCTTAAAAATTATAAACAGCCCTGCCAATACGTAGAAAATACACATAAATGGAACGAGTCTACTAGCAATTTCACCAATACGTTTAATCCCACCATAGATAATAATATAAATGAGAACTAAATAAATAAAAGAAGCTAGAATCATACCAATATCAAAAGAAGAGCTTAATGCCTCAGAAATCGTATAATTTTGAAGAGTGATAAAGAATGTAGTAAAAATTCCAATTCCGAAAAGTATAGCTGGTACTTTCCAATATTTAAAGTTTTTTTCTTCACCAAGTCCCTTTTCCATATAATAAGTAGGTCCTCCAAAAGGATCACCTTTTTCATCGGTATTGCGATAATAAACCGATAGAGTTACCTCTACAGTTTTAGTAATCATCCCTAGCAATGCAGTAAGCCACATCCATAATACAGCACCTGGTCCTCCTATTGCTATAGCTGTTGCCACTCCACCTATATTCCCTACACCGACACTGCCACCAATAGCTGTACTTACAGCTTGAAAAGGTGTCAGTATACCCTTAGAATCCTCTGATTTATCTCTTTTCTTAAATAAATCGCCGAAAGTCACCTTAAAAATATGAGGCAAATAACCAAATTGGAATAGTTTACTACCAATTGAAAAGTAAACTCCTACAAACAAGACCGTGAAAATTAGTGGAAGACCCCAAAGCCAGCCTACTATTGTTTCTAATATCGCGTCCATGCTTCATCCCCCTATTAAATTATTTACATACGCTACTTTCTGTACTTGATAACACCGCCAATTACTGTCATCTCAACTTCTGTTTCTAAAAGTTCATCTGCACATTCCATACTAAATGGATTTTTGTTGAGTACTGTCATATCTCCAAGCTTTCCTCTTTCTAGCGTTCCTTTCATATTCTCTTCATTCGTAGCATAGGCACCCCCTACCGTAAAAATTTTAAAGGCTTTATACATGGAGAGTTTTTCTGCCTCATTATAACCATTATGATTTTCCCCAATTTTTTTACGGGTAACAGCTGCATGAATTCCTAATAAGGGATTTAACGGTTCGATAGGTGCATCTGAGCTTCCGGCTGTAATGACACCTTTTTCTAGCAACGTTTTAAATGGATAAGACAAATTAGCTCTTGACTCTCCTAACCTATCAACAATCCAAGGATAATCGCTTGGTACAAATTTAGGTTGTATATCGATTATGCGATTAGGACTTTTTAATCGTTCGATTAATTGGTCATTTAGAATAGACACATGGATCAATCTGTCCCTGTAGGCAACTGGCTTCAGTTTGTCGAGATTATCCAGAACATCTATCAAAGCCTGGTCACCGATGGTGTGGACAGCTATCGGCATATCAAATTCTCTACAATTTCTCATTAGTTGCAATAGCTCTTCCTTCTCATACATAGCGTTCCCGTAATTACCTGAACTATCTGCATAGGGCTCGGACAAAAGTGCCGTTCTACCTCCCAATGCACCATCTGCAAAGAACTTTATAGCACCAATCATCACTTTATTGTTTCCATACCCTGCATACATTCCTGCATCCTTTAATTCTTCCAGGTATTTATAGTCCATTAAAAGATTGCTTCTAGGACCAATCCCCTCTTGATTTATTAGTTCATTAAATAGCTTGTAAGTTTGCTTAGCACCATTCAAGTAAGTTGGGTCGTTCGTATGAATACCTGTTAAACCAACTCTTAAAGCATCCTCCAGCCCCCACTTTACAGCATGCTTAAGCTGTTCATAGCTTTTAATAGGAATACGATCTGTAATTATAGTAGAAGCAGTTTCAAGTAATAGTCCAGTGGGTTTATTTGTTTCGGTGCTTGTAACTACTGTTCCTCCATACGGTACAGACAGCTTATCATGATAACCACTTTGCTCTAGAGCTTTTGTATTCACTAGAAATGCATGACCACAAACTCGCGGAAGAAATAATGGAGAGTCGGGTGAGACATAGTTTAGTTCTTCAATTGTTGGAATTTGTTTATCAGGAAATATATTCTCATCCCAGCCCCTCCCTAATATCCATTCTCCAGGTTGAATTAACCTGGCCTTATTGCTTATTACATTAAGAAGCTTCTCTTTTGACTCTATACCTGTCAGATCTAGCTCTTGAGCATTAATACCAACGCTCGAAATATGTAAATGACTATCTATTAACCCTGGAAACGCATATTTACCGTCCAAATCTATGACTGTTGTATTATCCCTTCCCCATTGAAGCATCATGTCTTCATTGGTTCCTAAATCTATAATTTCTTCATCTTCGATTACTATAGACTGTACAAGAGGTTCTTCTAAATTCATCGTAAAAATATTTCCGTTTGTATACATTATTCTCATATGACATTTCTCTCCCCTTTTCATCATAATTTGATTCTATTAATTTATTTTAATATTCAGATAAAATTAATTCAATTTATATTATAGAATTTATTAAGAAGAGCAGATTAGAACTAGGTAGAAATATATCTACTATAGCTAAAACACTATGCTGTTATAGGTGAATTAGGATGGGGTTTTGTTTTTCTAGCTATGAGACTAGTTGACAGAGCAACAGACAAAATGGTCATGATTGAAAGCAAAAAGGAATCCATAGACAGCAATAATCCACCTACAACTAATACTAGTGAGTCAATAACAAAAATATTTATACCTACGTTTACACCCGTCTTTGCACTTATAAACTGTGCAACTAAATCAGTCCCCCCAGTACTTGTCCGATATCTAAGCATAAAACCTATACCAATTCCCACTAGTGACCCACCAACTAAAGCACTAGGAACAGATTCCAAGATCACTAGCTGACTAAATGGTTTAAATAAGTCAATAAAGAAAGAAGAAATGATCATTCCATGTAGACTGTTATAAAAATATTCTCGATATTTATACCAAGCGACAACAAAGATGGGAATACTAAATAGAATAATTGTCGCACCAGTCTTAACTCCCCACAAATAGTTAAAAATTAACCCTATACCTATGACTCCACCATCTAGTATTTCATAGGGAACTAAAAACAAATTGATACCCAGGGCTATAAAGATACTGCCAAAAATAATAACTAAACCCTTTTTAAATAAATACATATTAACCTCCACTGTCTGGATATGTATTTAATTTATGATTGGAAAGAGGACAAAATGTCTAATTTCAAATCGTTATTCGGAATATAGGCTAATAAACCAAATAGAAAGAGATTTATATTTGTGTGTTGTAGATAAGATGCTATTAAGATATTAACTCAATTAAAAAAGGCTAGCTGTGATAGTCACTAGCTAACCTATTAATAGGAGAAGTAATTAGATACAATCGCACTGATAGTATGCACCGAAAATGGATATTAACTTTGAATTGTTCCCCTGATAAACTTGGAGAATAAAGATCTTTCTCCATTCCATAAACCCCCTTCTTTTTTTGCATAATTAGATATCAGAATTTTTTAAGATGATATCTCTTGACTGCTCGTCACTGAACTAACCTCCTAAAGCAATTTACAAAATGAATAATATATCTTTTGATGCAAGATGCTATTTTTAAATCTAAATAATGTATACATAATTTTCTATTTATTCCATCATAAAGTCAAATATTTCTATGAAAAATTGTAATATCAAAGATAGGCTAGTCAAAAAAAATTGCCCTATCCTCTATCTAAAAAAGCTTTCCATCCTTTTCAGGATGGAAAGCCGATTATTTTAATACATTTTTTTTATGCCATTTAAAGTACTTTTTATTTTCTTCTTTTCTATTAATGCGCATCTTCGAATGAATTCGATATTTATCGTAATCCCTTTCTTCTATACGGGCAGAAATATGGATTTTTCCTTGACCATCAAATGCTATATACCCCTTCTCATATAAAGCCTCATGATTATAACAAAGCAATATTCCATTATAAGGGTCTAGCCTTTCTTCCTCAGTACTATCCTTCCAAGGTTTTGATGGGCAAGGATGTAATAGTTCAGGAGAGTCGATGTTGCATATAGCACATTGGTTATCCCATATAGGGGAAAGCGTCTGCTTAAATTTCTGAAGTCCTTTGCGAATTTTTACTTTTGCTTCAGACTCCATTACTGCAATAATTTGTAGAAGTCGATTAGGTTCCTTTAATAGAATCGAACTAATAGCAAATTCAAGCTGCTCCTGTTTTTCTAAATTTACATTGTTGTCAGCTATTAACTCTAAAAGTTTGATGGCCAATTGTTCATTACACGGGTAAAGATATCCCTGGTTACCATCCCCGTTTTCTTGAAAGGCTGAATATTTTATCGGAAGAAATAGCTCTATCTCCTGAAAATTATCCTTAATATTTAATGGAGTATTTAGTTCCTCGTATGAAGTTTCTACCTTATTACCAACTTTTTTATAAAGAGCATCATAGGGATTTTCTGCTTCGTAACAATCTTTTTTAGCAATACTGACAGCTACAATGTCACCTTTTACGTAATGAAAAATACAATCCCCTGCTTTGACTTCCTTCATTCGCTCCCAAAAATGTGGATGCATACCACTTTTATCGACCTGTTTAGACCAAATAATGTTATTTTCTTTTTCTTCTATATACGTTTGTCCTTGCATGACGATATAAAAATTCATATATATGTACCTCTACTCTCTTAATCCATATATATATTATAGCAAAAAATTATCAATGCATTATACGATCAACTGTCTTCCAATTTTAGTTAGATTGATTTAGTTAGAAGGCCGCCTTCGCTATAAGATATATGAACACTGTCTTTGTTGAAAAGAGCAGCTAGCGGTTATTCTCTCACCTATCTTTAGGGGGATTCATCGGATTCGCTTGACGAAAATACTGAAACAAAGGGCGAACGGTTATAAGTCTTTGCTCATTGGATTTAATACTTTTAAGGAAACAGGTTTCTCTTACCATCCTTTAACAAAAATAAGTGAAAAAAATATATGAAAATAGCTTCTAGAATATGATATGGTAGAATATCTAGAACTCTAATATAGAAGGTGAAGAAGTGTTAGAAGTAAATGAAAGTAAGTTAGATCGATATATAGTGCATTATGTAGGCGATTCACTTGTTTTAGGTGACGAAATATATTTACAACCAGAAGTTATGCTAGAGGCTGCATTCACACAATTGGCATTTAACAAAGTAGATTTTGAGCAACAATATGATTTCTTCCATCAAACAGACCTAGGGCTAAATGAAGTTTACACATATGTAAATAGCATTTTTGATAACAAAAATAATTTCCTAGAGCAATCAAAAAATATTGCAGTTCATCTACAAAGCGTTTCTCAGCATCCTAATATAAAAAACGGAGAATTATTTATTGGATTGTTTGAAAACTGCATATGGAATACAGAGACTAAAAAAGCTCTTGCTATCGTTAAAATTGATGAAAAAGAGATGTATTTAGATATTAAAAATGAACAAGACAAAGTAATAGTAAACGGTGTAGATGGGATTAACGTAAGGAAAATCAACAATATAGCAGTAATCATTGATATGGGTCCAGATGCAGCCCCTGCAATTTTCATGAAAACAAAGAAAAAGGAAGATGTTGTTTACTGGCAGGAACGTTTTCTGAATATTAGAGTGGCAGATGAACACTTCCATAAAACTAATTTAGCTTTAACAGAATGCAAAAAACTAATAGTTAAAGAAGAGAGCTTCACGAATACCGAAAAGCTTGGACTACTAAACAAAACGCTTGATTACTTTAGAAATGAAGAAACATTTGAAGTTGACGAATATATTGAAACGGTTTTTGACAATGCAGATCAAACTCAAAAAGATATTATAGTTAATTCGGTGAAGCCATATGAAACTGTCATATCTGAAAGTGCAATTGCTAAGTCAGAAAAAATTTATAAGCGAAAAATTAAGCTGGATTCCAACATTGAAATTCAAGTGAATGTTCGGGATATTGATCAAGTAGATCAGCTTATAGAAGTTGGCTATGATGAGGTTACCAAGCGAAAGTTTTATAAGATTTATTTTCAGGAGGAAGTATAGAATTATATTGTCACTGCTGAGAAAAGCTAGAGACTGCTCAAGCTACAATATAATTTTAACAGAGTATTACATGGGATAAAATAATCGTGATAGCTTTCCTAGGAATCAGCGAAATAACCCATTATACTTGCCATGTCAATTCCTCTCCTCGCTCGAGTTAATAACATTAAATCTACAAAAAAAGCTATCTCAAGTTGTGATTATTCATCCTTGAAATAGCTTTTTTATATTATTACTTAATTAATCGTAGAAGTAGATTCCACTGTTCTAGATTTCTGATGTTTCTTTTCACTTTCAGTTACATAAAGTGCACATGTTAAGTCACCTGTACAATTGACCATTGTTCTTGTCATATCAAGTAATCGGTCAATACCAATGATTAATGCGATCCCTTCCACGGGAAGATTAACAGACTCTAGCACCATCGCTAGCATAATCATACCAGCCCCTGGGACAGCTGCTGTACCGATTGAAGCAAGCACTGCTGTCAAAACAACTGTAAGCATTTGGACAAACGATAGATCTACTCCATATACCTGAGCAATAAAAATTGTCGCAACCCCTTGCATGATTGCTGTTCCATCCATATTAACTGTCGCCCCCAAAGGCTGAACAAAACTACTGATCCCTTTTGGCACTCCCAATTTTTTTTGTGCAATCTCCATAGATATTGGTAAGGTCGCACTGCTACTAGAAGTACTAAACGCCACTGTTAAAGCAGGTAAGTATTCTTTAATGACCTTCAACGGATTTTGTTTAGCTAAAAGCTTAAGTGCGGAACCATAGACGATAACTGAATGAACTAGTAATGCTAAAAAGACGACTACCATATACATAAACATTACTTTTAGAGCATCAAAACCTTGCTTCCCTACAGCTGAAGCTAGTAATCCAAATGTGCCAATTGGTGCAAACTTCATCACTAATGTCACTAAAAACATCATTAATTCATTTGCCTGCTCCATAAACCTTTGGACACTTTCCACTTTGCTTCCTAAATAGCTAATTCCTAAACCAATAAATACCGCAAAGAAAATAATTTGTAGCATATCTCCACTAGCCATTGCTTCAACAGGGTTAGCTGGAATTATTCCAAGCAATGTTTCTGAAACTGGTGGTGCTTCTGCAGCTTCGTACTCAACTGATCCTACATCAAAGTTTTCACTGTTCCCTGGTTGGAAAACAAGTGCTAATACTATCCCTATAGTAATCGCTACAGCGGTTGTTGCTAAAAAGAAAAGCATTGCCTTTCCGCCCATACGCCCTAACGATTTTGGATCTCCTATATTAGCAACCCCTACAGCTATTGAGAAGAATACTAAAGGTACTATTAACATCTTAATAAGATTCAAAAAGATTGTTCCTAGTGGTGTAAACAAATAACTATCTGCCGTTTTAAAAAATTCTGGTGCTACGATATTTAAAATTACTCCGACAACCGCACCAAGTACTAAAGCCCACAATATCCTAGTTGCTAATTTCATTCAATCACCCTTTACTAAATATATAATCAAAAAATTATTGGCAGCTTAATAGAATATTAGCTAAATAGATTATTCATTGTTCTAGTTGAAGTATTCTGCATTAAGTAATTTTTCCGACAAATTATTATGTAAAAATATTATAGTTGAATAAATTTCATAATTTCTGTTTTTATGAAAAAACACGAACAATTACATGCTTTTCTAGCAATATAAAATATTTCATTGAGGTGAGCGATAAGCCAACACCACCCTCCGCTACAATGAACAAATAAGAAATGTGCATATTTAATTGGTAAAGTGCTATTTATGAAATTAACTCAGCCAACTTTACAATATTGTATTATCACCTAGAATCAACGAGTAACTAATTTTTGTAATGCTAAATTTCCATAAAAACCAATAATCTTCCAATAACAACTAAATCTATACTTACTAATATATAAGTACCACAATTAACTACAATCTAATCTAAAAATAATAAAAAAATTAGAAATCTATTGGTTCCTTCATTTATGTTAAATAAATATCTTAGTTCGATACACATCTTTATAAAAAAATAGCATCATTCCCAATAAAGAGAGTGACGCTATTTAAGATTGAAGCTTAAATAAATATCCCAACTAAGGTTGCAGTTAAGAAAGAAACCATGGTAGAAGCGACTAATAACTTAAGACCATGTTTTGAAACGATAGAAGCTTTTTCTCCGTTGATAGCTTGTAGAGAGCCACTAACTATTCCAATAGAACTGAAATTCGCAAAGCTAATTAAGAATACCGAAACTACTGCAACTGTTTTCTCAGAAAGATTAGGAATTTGATCTCTGAATTGAAGCATTGCTACAAATTCGTTAGTTGCAAGCTTCGTACCCATCGTTTGACCGGCTACTAAAATTTCGCTTGCAGGTACACCCATTAACCAAGCAATCGGCGCAAATACATATCCTAAAATTTCCGTAAACGTTAAACCGATCGCAGCTTGGAACCCTGCGTCTATTAACGCCATTAATCCTACGTAAGCAACTAGCATAGCTGCTACAATTAAGGCCACTCTACCTCCATCTAATGCTCCCATTGAGATAGATTCAAATAGAGATTTTGCTTGAGATGCTTCTTTGATGTCGATAATTTCTTCTTCCTTAGAAGAGTCAGGAGCAATAATTATACCAATAATCAAACCTGACAATGCATTTAGAGCCATTGCACCTAAAACATACTTAGCAGGTAACATAGTGATATAAGAACCCATAATGGATGCAGATGCAGATGCCATAGATGTGATTGTCATCACAAACAACTTGTTTTTGTCCATTTTAAGTACGTGTGATTTAATAGCTAAGATTCCTTCTGATTGACCGAAGAAAATATTATTTACAGCATGGAAAGTACTTACACGTGAAAGCCCTGTAATTTTAGACAGGAATCCTCCCAAATATTTAATAATAAGTGGTAGGACACGTAAGTAAGTTAAAACTGAAAGTAACATAGAAGTAAAAATTAAAATTACTAATACATTTATAAAGAATACTGAGCCGCCTTCTGGGACCCAACCTCCAACTACGAAGTTTACCCCTTCACGCCCTATATTAATAACTTTTGTAAAACCATTACCAATACCTTCTATTACAGTCAGTCCCACAGTTGTCTTGAACATGATTAAAGTTAATACGACTTGAAGAACTAACATAACTCCAACAGCTTTAAAATTAATCGCTTTCTTATCATTACTAATTAAGTAAGCTAATCCAAAGACTACAATTAATCCTATTATTCCTATTAAAATTGACATTCTCTATACCTCAATTTTTATTATTTTTTGATTATACAACTTGTTGTATTTTCTTAGCTCGTCTTAGCATCAAGGTATCAAATGAAGAAATTATAAATTTTTAGAAAACCATTTGTGACCGCTTTCAAAATGATGTGAAATGCATATATTTATTGACTTAACTTTGCCTGCTCGTTTCACTTATCTTGTAAGACAGCAAACAAAAACGCTTTCAAATAATTCGAATGAGATTTCCTTTAAAAACCAACATTATACCTTCACTGTCTCTTGATACTTTTACGTCATTTTGTCATTCTACATTGCGAATATTATAGAAGTCAAATAATTGATATTTTAAAATCTTTAGAATGACTAAATGCCTAATATTCTAAATTTTCCTTTGAATTGATATAAACGAATTAGTTATTTAGTCTTTTTTCTAATATTAGAGTATATATTAGTTCAAATTTCTCAACAAAAACAAAGGAAGAATGAGTATTTGCCATACATCATTCTTCCTCTATAGGTTTATTTTTAAATTTTTTTAAGCCATAACTTTTCTTTTACCAACTAGATAATATACTAAAAAGCCAAAAATATTCGATAAAGCAAATATGATAATCCAAGCAATATTTAACCTCTTCTGATGATAAGCGTTGATGGTTGCCCAAATTGTGAACAAAGTCCAATAGATTGTTACTCCCACAAATAAAATGATTGTCATCACTTTACTAAACACTCTTTGCTCCATACTAACGAACCACTGATCATCTCCATTCCCATATGGATAAAAGGCTGGCTTTAGCCATTCAGGGGACCAAACTGCTTGATTTAATTTATAGTCTGGAGTTGCTTCTTCAACATATTCAAATACATTCGAGTAGTCGCCAGGTTTCTCACCCTCTTTGACTCCCCTCACATCAAATATCTTAACAGTAGTTATGAAATCAGTTTTTATTATAGAGTTCTCTATCGCCATTATCATTTCAGGTGTAATAGTAGTTTTGTTTTCTAAAACTGTTGCTATCTCTGTTGCTACATTAGATATTTGAGACGATTGCTCTTCTGCATTTTGCCAAAGCCAACCAAAAACCGATAAAAATAAAACAAGGAAAGCTAGTGATAAATATAAAATCCATTTAGCAAATACTTGTTGGGCTTTAAACATTTCACCAAGAATGGTACGAATTTCTTTTTCCTCTCCGAATCTGGATATGGCTATTTTAACAGCTTCCTCTTCAGTTATACCTTCTTGTTTTAAATCATGGACAGCTTCTAATAAATGAGTTCTCATCTCAGCTTTCATTTCAAGAATCTCTTTCTTATTTCCTTTTGTGTTTTGATAAACAGAATTAACAAATAAATCTACTTGTTTCAAATTAATCTCCTCCTTCCAAAAAAGAATCCATTATTTTTTTTACAAATAACCATTCATTGCATTTTTCCTTGTAGCCCACTTCTCCAAGGGAAGTAAGCTTATAATATTTTCTTCTTCCACCGGGCCCTTGTTCATCACCCCAATAGGACTCTATCCAATTGTTTTTCTCCAATCTTTTTAAAGACAAATAAAGTGTTCCTTCCTTTAGTTCAAAAAGATTGTTACTTTTCTCTCGAACGATTTTAGCGATTTCATATCCATAGCGATCGTTTTTCTGTAACAGAGATAATATGAGTGTATCAATATGCCCCTTCAACACCTCTTTATTTATTTCCATTTTTTACACCACCTTACTATTATTTATAAATTATATTACCTAATAATGCAAGGTATTATTTATTTTGTACTAACCAAAAAAAATAGCATTGCGACTGCAATGCTATTTTTATAAAATTATTTTACATAAAGCCCTCTAACCACAGTCCTAAGAAAGTACCCACGTAGTTTCCAATTATATATCCCAGTGTTCCAACAATTAAGATTGGTCCTACTAGATTACTCCATCCCTTTGCAATTGCCAGTGCTGCGGCTGTAGTGGGACCGCCGATATTTGCATTTACTGCTAACAGTGTTTCCTCAAGTTCAAATTTAAAGACCTTCGCCCCTACCAAAGATACGATTAAGTTGATTGCTACAATGATAAAAGCAAAAATTAGCAATAACGGTGCATTTTCTATGATTAATGGAATTGAAGCAGGAATACCAATCACTACAAAGAAAATATGTATGAGATAGGTTCCAATTTCTTGGCTCCCACTTAATGAATCGAAGAATTTAGGAAACAGTAAAAGAGCTAGGAAAGTGAATGTCGTTAACATTAAATACTGATCTCCTATTAATCCGTTTAACAGGTTTAGTAGAAAGTTTACATCTTCTCCAGAAGGAATAAGAGTATCAAACCAAGTAGATACCTTTTTAGCTAAAATAACTAATGCAAACGCCGTTCCTACCGACAAAGCTATATCCTTTAGGGATATCTCCTTCGCCTTCCAATAGGCTTTTGACTGATTTACTTGATCCTTATTACTTTGAGATTCTAACTCATCTATATGTGGTGTTTTATACTTTTTACGGAAAAATTGCATAGTAGGAATAACCATTAATATAACAAAAAGAAGCGCCATATTTAAGTTGTCTGCAACTACCGCCGATGAAACTAACTCCCCCGGCGTTTCAAACTTAGCAGACATTGCTGCAAAGTTAACCCCTCCACCTATGTAGCTAGCACTGAACATAGCAGCCAGCTTATTGAGTAATGGTATATGATCCTTTAATATAAAAAATGCTATAATTGTTCCAGCAACAGTACCTACCGAACTTATTAAAAATATCATTAAAAGTCTGCCGCTTTCCTTAAACAGCTTTTTAATATTCACATGAAATAATAGTAATGGTATTGCAAGTGGAACAATAATGCTCCATACCGAATCATAAACAGCGGATTCAGTTGGTATAATCCCCGTGTTAGATAAGAGTATGGCTATCAATAAAGCGATAATGGCACCAGTTATTTTCGCCGCCCAGCTAAATCTCTGCTCCAAAAAAATACTCAATGAAGCAACGATAACAATGATTCCCCAAAGTGTAAGTGTGTCATCTGCTTGGATTAGTGTATTTCCCATAAATTCCTCCTAGTTTAGTTAATTTCATAATAGTACTTTACCAGTAAACACGAGCTTTGCTCTACGAGTAATTGGAGCTGCAGGCGGTGATGGCTTATCACTCACCCCACGGAAAGCGTCCCCCTAAAGCGTAAATCAATTACATTTTACTCGTTGACAGCATTTAGATATCATTATTCTCTTCTCGATTGTTCGTGTTCTTTATAATTATTGGAATTATGAATTTAACTCATTTGAATATAAATTTTATGTTTTATACTTACCCTCTAGAAAACACCAACTTTCTTTTTCTTTAATTCTATTATATTCGTAATATTTAAATTTTCAAAATTTTATTTCCCTCGAGTTATTGGATAGCTTTCAATAGTTGTATTATAATTTAGTATGCTACATTAATGCAGAACTAAATTAGTTATATAAGGAGCAATACATATGAAAAAAATCATGAACCAACCTGAAAACCTTGTGATGGAAATGTGTAATGGATTAGTCTTAGCACATCCAGAGCTAGAATTTTTAAAGAAGTACAAAATTATTAAAAAGAAAGCTATCGATGACAACAAGGTAAGTATTATTAGTGGTGGCGGTAGTGGACATGAGCCCGCCCACGCTGGATTTGTTGGTAAGGGTATGCTGGATGCTGCTGTGTGTGGAGATATATTTGCTTCACCCTCTCAAATACAGGTTTATCAAGCCATTAAGGCTACGGCTGGTCAAAAAGGTCTTTTGATGATTCTTAAAAATTATAGTGGCGATATGATGAATTTTAAAAATGGGGCTGCTTTAGCTTCTGAGGATGGCATTCACGTTGAATACGTAAAGGTAGATGATGATATTGCAGTAGAAGACAGTCTTTATACTGTAGGTAGACGCGGAGTTGCAGGTACTGTTTTCGTTCATAAGATTGCAGGTGCTGCTGCCGAAGAAGGTAGAGAACTATTAGAGGTTAAAAAGACAGCGGAAAAAGCTGCAGCTAACGTACGGAGCATAGGTATAGCTCTTACCTCTTGTACTGTACCTGCAAAAGGTACGCCAACCTTTAAATTGGCAGAGGATGAAATAGAGTACGGAGTAGGAATTCATGGTGAGCCAGGAATAAAGAGAGAGAAAATGCTTTCCGCAGATGAATTGGCAGAGCGAATGACCATGGACCTTTTAAAAGACCTCGGCGTGAATGAAAAGGATGAGATTGCGGTATTAGTCAATGGGTTTGGTGCAACTCCACTACAGGAATTGTATTTGTTAAATAATTCAGTTGTACGAGTGCTATCACGTAAAAATATTAAGGTGAATCGCGTTTTTGTAGGCAATTATATGACAAGTATTGATATGGCTGGTGCCTCCCTTACTTTCATGAAGTTAGACGATGAATTAAAAAACTTACTGTCTAGTCCTAGTGATACACCCTCTTTTAAAATAGTTGGACCGATTGATTCCGTCGAATATATTGAAGTTATTGAGGAAGAAAGCGAAAAGCCAGTCTCATTTAAAACAGAAACTAATGAAGGTTTTTCTGTGATTCAAAATGAAAGATTATCATTACCCAACATGATCTACCTTGTAGATAAAATGAGTGAAGTAATAATAGATAATGAAGTACCTTTCTGTGAGTTAGATTCTCATGCTGGAGATGGAGATTTCGGAATGAGTGTTGCAAAAGGATTCAAGCAATTGAAGCGAGAATGGAGTGATATTATTCAACAGCCCGAACTTACTATCGGTTCCTTTTTACACTCATGCTCTCTCGTTATTATGGAGTATTGCGGTGGGGCATCAGGACCAATTTGGGGCTCTGCTTTCCGTGCGGCTGGAAAAATAACAGATGGCAAGATGGAATTAACTATAGCTGAGTTTGCTGAAATGCTACAAGAGGCAGTGAAAGGAATTCAATCGACTGGAGAGCGTTCATTTGGTAGAGGGGCAGAAGTTGGAGATAAAACATTGATTGATGCGTTAATACCTTGTGCAGATTCATGGATGGATAGCAGTTCATCTAGCACAACATTTAAGCGAGCATTTGAACAAGGAGCTGCTGCTGCAGTCTTAGGTGCAGAAAAGACCAAAGACATTGTAGCTCGTATGGGTCGTGCTGGAACAGTAGGTGAACGAAGTCTTGGTTATCCAGATGCAGGTGCTTTTGGATTAGGGGTCATTTTTAGCGAGCTTGCTCGTTCCATTAAATAGAAAAAAATAAACAGACCTATCACTTGATTGTACTAGTGATAGGTCTTTTCTTTATATAGGAAATCTAAAGAATTAAAGCCTACTTTAAGACAACCTCTTTAGTAACTCTAGTTTTTCTCTTTCTAGACAGAAACCTTTCTATACGAGGACGATTATACCGTTGAACTATAATAATTGGTAAGTTAAACAAAAGAGCATATGCTACCATAATCCAGCCTGCCCATGCAGGATTCCAAAGGAAAAATAGGCCGGCCGGCAAGATTGAAACCCAATGGGTCAACTCTGCTCTTTTAGTCTCAATAACAAAAAGTTTAAGATAACGTTTATCGTTGCTAGCCAGAACGTTCTTTTCAAATCCCTTTCGTATTACCTTTGTTCCATCAGGGATTAAATGCTTCCACAGCCTTACACTAAAAAGTCGTTCCCATAATTCACCTGATTCTTCCCATTTCCTCAATTTATATAAAGAATTTTCTTTTTCAAAAAAATGAACAGGAATTAGTGCCATAGAAAGCGAAATCACAATATGGAAAAATGCCCATGCTCCAATATCTATTAATATAGTCCAAAGTACAGGGAGATGTATTATTTGCATTCAACCACCCCTACAATTTGATTTTTCTACCCTTCCATGTTACTACACGTAAAACCTTAGTACGAAATAGGGACCACATAAAAACACCAGTAAAAAAGAAGAATAGAATAGGATAAAAGATAAATATATAAAACTGAAAATTACCCGTCCGACTAGCAAGATAATAGGCTGGAGTCATGAATCCAATATAGCAAATTAGAGCTATGGAAATCCATGTTAGAGAATTAACATAAGCAGCCGTTATAAACAAAGCTAATGGAAGGAAACCTCCACTCATCCATATGCTAATAAGTGTCATAACAAACGGATGGGTTGACTGGGAAGCTGTTCCAAAATTCTTTGACCAACCTTCTACAAGTGACTTCATGCCTTCGGGATACATTTGAAAATGAAGTACACCCCTCCCCCCCAGACAATGAACTGGGAGACCAATTTTTCTAAAGGCTTTCGCAAGCACAAAATCATCCATTATTGCTTCTCCTACCACAAAATGTCCGCCTGATTCCATATAATCCGCTCTAGTAGTCAAAATACATGGGCCAAATGCACCTGCACCTTGTAATCGATTACTCCAAAAAGTAAATAGATTCATACCTGCCATCACCATAATATTGAAGATAGCCGAAAAGTTTTCATAAAGTTTATGGACCTTGTGATAAGGCTGAATGGATAAAATCCCTCTAGTGCCTTGCGCTTGAAAACTTATAGCCAAAGATTTCAAACTATCCTTATGTTCTAACCTTACATCAGCATCTAAAAATAATAACCATTCACCAGTAGCTGCCTCAGAACCTATCCAGCAAGCTGCGGATTTTCCTTTCCATCTTTGGTAATTTTCATGAGTTTGTTTAACTATAGTCCCAAACTTTTTTGCAATTTGTACAGTCTTATCTGTAGATTCATCATCGACTACTATAATCTCCTTTGGGATAAGTGATTGTATTTGTAAGGACTCGAGCAATGGCTGTAATCGCCCCTCCTCATTTCTTGCTGGGATTATCACAGATATAGTAGGCTGTCCAGATAGCTCTTTGTCCGTTTGTCCCGAGAGAGGGATTTTCCATAGCATAAGAAAACCACACACTATAGCCATAATGATTATTGCTAATGCAATTATGAACAGAACGTCTATCATTAGCCCCACCTCTTCCTTATGACTCTTTTCTGTCTCTCTCCAATATCATCTCACTAACCTGCTGACCGCTAAGTGTAACCATGGGCATTCCCCCACCCGGATTGACAGTACCACCAACAAAGTACAAATTGTCATATAGCTCACTATGCTTTGCATTTTTAAACCCATGATTTTTCTTTTTAGAGGAAACCGTCCCGTAAATAGAGCCACGGTGTGAATAATACGTTCGCTCTATATCATGTGGGGTCCACATATCTTCAGTGACAATATGCTGCCGAAGACCTTCTAATCCCATATTTTCTAGCTTAATGAGCACACGTTCTCTTAAAGCCATGTAATCTTCTTCAGTAAATGGCTGGTCCTGGAGATAAGGAATATGAGGCAATATTTTAATGTTTTCGTGACCCTTTGGAGCCTGTTTCGGATCAGTCTTGTTTGTATTCACTAAGTATATTGTTGGATCCTGGGGCAGCTCATAGCGATGGAAGACTTGATCCATTTGCTCCTTTAAGTTATCGGAAAAGAAAAAGTTATGATGGGCAAGCTGTGGGTATAATTTATTCACACCTAGATGCAACACTAACCCCGAGCTCGAGGGCTCAAATTTCTTTTCTAGCTTCTCTATATACTTTGGCTCTTCCTCCAATAATTTTTCATATGCAGGAATGACCTCCATATTAGAGATAAAATAATCTGCTGTTACCTTTTTACCATCCGCTAGCTCTGCTGCAGCAATTCGTTTATCTCCATCTCTATGTAAACGTTTCACTTCTTCTCCAGTATGGAAGGATACACCAAGCTCCTTCCCAAGCTTCACCATTCCACTTGCAATTCCATGCATACCTCCTGGAACATACCAAACACCTTGTGCATGCTGCATGTAAATCATCATATTTAACACAGCTGGTGCATCATATGGGGAGGAACCAACATATTTGATGAAATAAGAAAGCATCGTACGTAAATTAGGGTTGCTCACTCTTTTCTTTATAGCATCATACATAGTCGAAAAATAATCAAAGCCTCTTAGTGACTCTATAAAACCATGCTGCCGAAACACATCCATTGTACTGTCCAACCCTTTTCCAAGATACCCTTCTTCTGTCACATCATAAATCTTTTTAGCGTAATGAAGAAATTCTTGGTATTCCCTCATATCCTTTGCTGAGAGGTTCAGGTTTTCCTGTGCCATTTTTTCAAGGTCTCCGTAAAGGTCAATTGTTGTTCCGTCTGTAAAAAAAGAACGCCATTCATGCTCTAATCTATAGGCAGAAATGTAATCTGACATTTCGCGGTTGCTGCGCTTAAATATTCTTTCAAAGATATGTGGCATAGTGAGAATGGATGGGCCTAAATCAAACCCGAATCCCTCCTGCTCCAACCGATTCAGTTTGCCTCCTAAATGTTTGTTCTTCTCATAAAGGGAAACGGAATAGCCGTTTTGAGCAAGAGAAATAGCTACAGATAAACCCCCTAGACCACCTCCGACTACAACTACAGTTTTTTTACTTTTGCTCATTAAGATGACACCTGCCCTTTCATATCAAAGCAAGTTGCTTGATGAATTTTTTTCATTTCTAGAGGGGATACAAAATTTCTAGTGTGAAAACAGTCATAATCATTTTTACGGATTGTATTTAATATGCCACGATAGATTCTAGCAGCAAGTAGCACCTGAAAACGGCTATCCTCATCAAAGTAAAAGATTGATTCATAGAAATGATCATATAATTCTTCTGCACGATGAGCTAATAACTCCCAAATTCGAATGAATTGGATGTTTATTTTTGCGTTTTTCAAATCATACTCACTATATAACTCTGATTTTAATAAAGATTCTGGTAGATAAATTCGGTTCTTCCTACTGTAATCTTCCCCGATATCACGAAGAATGTTAGTAATTTGCATAGCTATTCCAAGACTGATAGACTGCTCCCTTAAATCTAATGTTGAATCCTCAGCAATTATAGGTAAAAGCATTAACCCAACTGTTCCAGCAACATAATAGCTATAATTCTCTAGTTCTAAGAGGGTTTTTGGCTTTTTAAAATCAATATCCATTCTTTGACCCTTCAATTGGTCATAGAAAGGCGCTATATCCATATTGTATCGATTAAATACATCCCGAAGCGCAAGCCACATCGGATGGTCGATTTCCTTGCCTTGCTCGAATAACCGTAACTCTGCTTCTAACTGATCTAATGATACCTTCTGGCTAACCTTTGTATTGTTTTCGTCGACACTGTCATCAGCCTTCCTACAAAAAGTATAGATTGCAAATACTGCATTTGCTTTCTCCTTTGACAATTGTTTAAATGCAAAGTAAAAACTTTTCGAGTTACGTTTAATCATTTCTTCACAATAGCGATAGGAATCTTCTATAGGTGAGACCCTTTTTGCAACCAAATCTTTCGCCTCCTTCTATCTTTTCGAAATTTGAAAACTATCAAGTATTCACTCTATTTTTATATAAATAGAATCTTTTAATTTGTCACAAGTTCTGGTAAACCAGCTTCATTTTTTTCTTTAATTCCATCATCTAAAAGCAACTCTTCGGTAGCAATTTTTGCAGATAGTAAAACTATCGGTACTCCTGCACCCGGATGAGTACTACTTCCAGTAAAGTACAGATTCTCACAGTTTTTTGCTTTGCTCTGCGGTCTCATGTGATTACTTTGTGTAAGAGTTGGTTGTAGCCCAAAGCAAGCACCATTATAAGCATTGAACTTAGACTCAAAATCCCTAGGAGTCATATAAGTTTCTGCGACTATTTCTTCTTCAATATTTTCGAATCCTTTAACATTCTTTAATGACTGCATTACTTTATTTCGATAATATTGAACCGTCTCATCGGTCCATTCATATTTCGAGGAAGATAGCTCAGAAACTGGAACAAGGATATACAGACCATCCTTTCCTTCTGGTGCCAGACTTGGGTCTAATTTAGAGCCAACGTATACATAGAAAGAAGGCTGTTCTAGCTTGTTACCATCAAAAATATCGTTTAAGTTCTTTTCTAGCTCATCGGCTATAAAGAAATTGTGTACATTGTCTAATTCCTCGTATTTCCGATCCATTCCTAAGTACATAACAAAGCACGAACACGAGTATTTCATACTATCGATTTTTTTATCTGTATATTTTCCCTTCGCTTTAGTATCCTTCACTAAATTCTTCATAGCGTAAGGAAAGTCTGCATTGCACATAACGTAATCAGCTAGAATTTCTTTTCCATTGACGCGAATACCATAAGCTTTTTGTTCTTTTATAAGCACCTCATCTACAGATGCATTGTAGTAAACTTTGCCACCTAATTCCTTGAACAAACGCTCCATCGAAGAAGCCATTGTATACATTCCACCCTTGATAAACCAAACTCCGTAGAGCATTTCAATCATTGGAATAATAGTATACAAAGAAGGTCCATTGTAAGGTGACACTCCTATGTATAAAGTTTGAAAGCTAAGAATTTGTTTAATACGCTCATTTTTTACGTATTTCCCAATAAAATGGTCTGCACTATCAAACGTTTTTAACTTAAACATTTGTCGAATCGTTTTTGGATTATAAAAATCCGTAAAATTTCGAAAAGGTCGTTGAAGAAAATGGTTTTTTGCTACAAGATAACGCTCGTATATTTCCTGTAAATATTTTAAAAATCCCTTCGAATCTTCCTCAGAAATATTCTCCAGTGTTTTCATCAACTCAATCAAATCAGAAGAAATATCATATTTTTCCTGTGCTTTTGCTCCAAAGTACGTAGAATACATTGGGTCCACTTTTTGCATAGGTATGTAATCGTCGGGATCTCTTCCAGTTAGTTCAAACACTTCTCGGTATAGCTCAGGCATCATGACAATACTTGGCCCCAGATCAAATTGATAACCATTCATGTCTATTCGGTGCATTTTCCCCCCAGGTAATGCCTCCTTTTCATATAGCTCTACTTCATATCCTGCATGCTGGAGACGAATAGCACTCGCTAATCCAGCAACACCTGCTCCTATTACCACGACTTTCTTTTTACTATTTGGCATTGTACATTCTCCTTCTCTTTTCTTTTAACCTGTCTATACTTTTAGCTTGGATGTTTGGATGTTTGGATGTTTGGATGTTTGGATGTTTGGATGTTTGGATGTTTGGTTATTTTATTTAATTATTCACAAACCTTATACAAAAGTCAAACCTTTTGTATAAGGTTATTTTAAAATAAGTTATACAAACTTTATATATGAATTATTAATTTATCGTGTCAGGAAAATAAAATATTTTCAAGAAGACAAAAAACACCACGCTTTTTAAAAGCATGGTGTTCTTTATAAAAGTAAGTTAACTTACCTTTTCTGTTAATCATTTTTTGATGTAGCTTTATCAGCCTTTTTAAATTCTTGCTGGTACAAAACCTCTTGAGTTGAAGTCAATCCATTGTCTTTTACGGTCAGTTGCTCATGTGGCGGCTTACGATCTGGCATTTAAACACTCCTTTCTAAGTATTCATATTATGTTGTTCTTATGGAAAGATAGATATACAAATAATATGAGGCAAATAAAAAAGGTGTAATACACATTCATTTATCTTAAAGGTGGATTAAGTTTCCTAAATAGAAAAACCATCTCCAGAAGTGTATATTAAGTGTTACGAGAGCTTAGACAACTTCGCCAAGAAACTTCAAATAAGACATAGATATATAATTACGGAGAATTTTTGTAAACATAAGTTAAAAAGTTGGTCTTTTAAAAATATAGTCTTTACTGAATTTTTTTCTAAAACAAAGAATATAAACCAATCACACGAAATGGAATGAGTAGGTCTAGAAAATAAAAGATTAATCTCCAATAGAACTTTCTTTACCAATAAAATATCGAGAGGTTGTACTTTTTAAGACATAAAAAAAACACCAATTCTATTTTGATAGAATTTGGTGTTCTGTAATAAACCATTACGGTCCAATAGGGCAAGGTTTACCTGGAATGCATTTTATAGGAGTACCGCCGCCAGCTTCCGGTGCAGGTACTTGTGCGCTAGCACTTGTTCCAAACGATAAACTCAAAACTAATAAAACACCTAAAATTGAAAACATCGATTTTTTCTTTTTCACGAATTAAACACTTCCATTTCCTTGATATTTTGTCTTACACTTCTAATTTCTACATTATTCGTTAAAACCCTTTTTTATTTTTAGAATATTTTTAATTTTAACTAAAAAAAGAAAACTATAACCTGTAAGCACCTTATATAAATATACTTAGGTTGGTATATTCACCATGCACTCGCTTTCTTTAGTTCAGTTATAATTTTAATTACCTATCTTGCAAGATGATTGTTTTATGTAAGTAATTTGTACTTATTCGTTTATTCAATGGGTAAGTCCAACTTCTTTTAAAACTTCCTTAAACTATTACAAATTTTATCTCCTAAATTTGACTTTAATATTACTTTTCTAAGTGTTACGAAGGATTGATGATCAACTATCAAATGCAATGTAACCTCTACGAACGGTTTAGTAGATAGTCTCACTATTCTCGCATCATCTTTAAATTATTTATATTAAGTCGTATAATTTTTCTATTCTCAAACGTCTATTAATTGAAGAACATTAGGAGGGTAGCTATATGGAAGAAAGCAAAAACATTAACAAAATATTTGTGGATGAAGCTCGAAAATTAAGAGATGAATTTGAAGAGATAGTTTCTGAATACTCAGCAGACCTTTGGAATTATTGTAAATATGTTACCGGTTCTCCTTGGGATGGCGAGGATCTTTATCAAGAGACTATGATTAAATCCTTTGGATTACTCCCACAACGTTGGAGTGAGATTACTAACAAAAAATACTATCTATTCAAAGTTGCAACAAACACTTGGCTCGATCAGTGTAGAAAACTTAAACGGGAAATAGGAACTTTAGATGAAGTACCTGAGAAAAACACTGATTTTTCGGATCGTTTATTATTGGAAGAAATTCTAATATCATTGGAGTCGAATTTGACTATTAAACAAACAGCAGCGTTTCTATTGTTGGATATTTTCCAGTTTAATGCAGATGAAGTAGCTGGGATTGTCAAAAGCACTCCAGGTGGTGTATATTCCTCTGTTCAAAGAGCGAGAAGAAAAATAGATTCTTTGGATTTCTCTAAAGCAAAAACTAAAATAGCCACACAAAGTCATAACGTAACCATCCAAGCATACTTAGAAGCCTTTAATAATGGAGATTTAAAACGTATGTTAAGACTATTTAGTGAACAAGCACAAAACGAAGCCTTCTTTGGATTCCAGGAATTTTCTAAAGATGAAATGTTGAAAGGTTCTTTAAAATTTGGTTTGCCTGGTCACACAGCACGTGAAATTTATCTGTGGGGTAAACCAGTTATTGTTGTGTTAACTTCTGAAGACGATAATGCTGAAATTCACGACATTCAGCAGCAAGAAATTGAAAACGGAAAAATAGTAAGCCATAAAAGTTATTTCTTCAGAAAAGAATTTATTTTAGCTGCCGCTGAAGAGCTTGGAATGAAGGCGCAGTTAGTAAAACCACCGGTAGATTGGAGTTGAGTTTTAGGGATGACAATTGTTGTCCCTTTTATTGTGTCCTTTGCACTGCTCTCAACTTTTCTACTTAACAATTTGTTTCTAATACGCCTTTTCACTACAATGTTTTTAAAATTTTTGCCCAATAATCCCCCCTGGTATAGGTGTGGATTACTCCATAATTATTATCTACAATTACATTGTATCTGTTGTAATATCCACTTTAAAATCTACTCTTGTAATCTCTAAACAGTTTTATGTATCCATTGTAGTCTGTAATAGTTCTTTCTCTAAATCCACTTCTTTCATTTTGCTGCGAAAAGATCTCCATTACATCTCTAAGTGTTACCTTGTTTTTTAATGGGTTGTTGCCTTACTTCCTTGTAGAAATAAGCTAATTTCTGTGCTTACTTCAAAAATACTGTTTGTCTTTGATTGTGTATAACCTGACGGCGCGTAGTACCTTAGAATACATACACTCGAAAAATATCAATAATCGGCAATTTGAACACTAATTTGCGACGCTATGTTACGAACTTTGTATCATCATTCTTTAACCCTTACCTTTTTAAGGACACCCTAAAATTCTAGGGCCTAGTGCCCGCAAAAGCTGTGATTTTCTATTTTAAAGTTCCTTTAATTGTTGACTCAATGTATAATAAAACTAAACTCGAAGGGACTGAACTATGCGCAGATGGCAATATTTTTCATCCAACTGATTAAAAAATTGGAGGTAAAAGTATTGATAAATGAACTACAAACTCAAAGATTACATTTAAGGAAAATGGAAACATCAGATTCACCTAGCTTATTTAAAATTTGGTCTGACCCAGATGTTACTAAATTCATGAACATCTCTAGCTTTACACACGAAGTTCAAGCAGAAGAAATAATTGAAATGTTTAAGGAATTGGCTCAATCTAGCAAAGCTATTCGTTTCTGTATAATTGAAAAAGAATCCAGTGAAATAATTGGCACGTGTGGTTTAAATTCGATAGACTTTGAAAATGAGAAGGCCGAAATAGGTTATGAAATTGCTAAAACCTATTGGGGCAAGGGATATGCTACAGAGGCTATTTACACGTTGATTAATTATGCTCTAGAAACATTAAAAATAAATAGAATTGAAGCCAAAATAGAACCTGCAAATGTAAATTCAATTAACGTTTTAAAAAAATTAAATTTCACATTTGAAGGAACATTAAGACAATACGAAAAATCAAAAGGAAACTTAATAGACATCAATATTTATTCACTATTAAAAACGGATTGAAGTTAAATTTTTCTTACCTATATCTCTCGAGATATAGGTTTTTTTCTCATATTGTTGTCCTATTAGGTGCCCTTATTTTCTATCCTAAGTTACTTCACAGTTTGGTTCTAATACGCCTTAACACTACAATGTTTTTAAAATTTTCATCCAATTATCAATACCTGCATAGGTGTGGATTACTACATTATTTTTATCTATCATGCAATTATGTTCTACTAAAACTTAGACTTATTCCACCAATGTTAACCTTAGATAGCTTTTAGATGTTTTAGTCGTGTGTAAGCTTTGTTTGATTGGATACCCTTATGGGATTCAACCACAATTACACTGTATCTGCTGTAATATCCTTTTTAAAATCTACTTTTGTAATCTCTAATCAGTTTTATGTATCCATTGTAGTCTGTAATTGTTCTTTCTCTAAATCCACTTAACTGCATTTGCTACTACAAGATCTCCATTACCTCTCTAAGTGTTACCTTGTTTTTTAATGGGTTGTTGCTTTACTGCGAGTTGAAATAAGCTAATTTTTGTGCTTACTTCAAAAATACTGTTTGTCTTTGTCACACTGATTCCTCCATATATTTAAGAGGGAAGAATCAGTGTAGGGACAAAAAAAGGATACTTTCACAGTGGTATAATCTGTGTTAGCATCCTTTATCTGTATCAAGCCCTGTCACATCAAAGCTTGAATTGTGTTTAACTGTACGTCCCAGGAGAGATTCGAACTCCCGACCGACGCCTTAGAAGGGCGTTGCTCTATCCAGCTGAGCTACTGAGACAATATTTTCTTTCCTTAATAAAATATTGGAAAGACAATATATATTATCTAATAATAATAGGATAAAGTCAATAGGAATTCAATTTTTTTTATAAAATAATTGGAAAGGAACTCAACTTTATCCTTACTCTATATCGCACTACCTCTAAAATATTGTAAAATTCCCTGCTGAGATTCTGCACCTAATCAAATAATCATTAATCTATTCGACAGTTTCTCTGAATGATTTTCTACCTGAGTATACCTTATTGACATCTACGGTAAGATTACTAATCGAGTTCTCTGTTAACGGTACTTTTCCATCCTTTTGGACCTTTTTCCAAGCCTCTAGATCTTTTCGATACATATATTCTGATAATCGATATATATCCACATCTATATCTAATCCTTCTAGATAAGTTTCTTCAACTTCTTTTTTTATTTGCTTCTTAACAAAAGAACGTACCTCCTTCTCTGTTATTGTACCTTCAAAACCACTTAATAAAGCGTTCATATTTAGTTTAATATCAAATTTTACTTCTTCCCCTTGTATTTTTGGCTCTACATCTATTTTCAGATTATCTATTACAATTGTAACAAATTCATCTTCCCGAGGAACTGTGATTTCACCTCTTTTTGTTTCCTTGGACATCCATTGTAGACCATTAATTTTATCCCCTGTTACAAATCCTTTAAGATCCTTTGGTGTAAGAATACCAATACCGTCAAATTTTGGCAATTTATCTTTTTCTTTATTAGAATTCCATTTGTCATCTATTTTTATATATGGTATGTTCACTTCGTGACTAGGTTCGTTTAAACGGATAACTAGTTTTCGAAAATCTATCGGTTCTATAAAAGACTCTTGCTGATAGGAGTTCATCGGATCTGCAAGCTTAAGTCTGGTCAATGCATTATTGAATAATGGATCGAGCAACAATACATCCTCTACAGAATCTTTCGTTGCATAAATCCACGTTTGGTATCTAATCTCTCGGTATCGTAAAAAAGAGTTTATGATCGTATTAGCTCGCCCTTCTTTTAATGCTTCTTCCGAAAAAACTAAATACGTCATATGTCCCCAAAAAAGCTTTAAATCCATGGATTGGTATAACTCAAAGAAAGCCTCTTCTACGGTGTTACCCTTAGCCCTGCCTACTTCCGCTTGGATAGCATCCTGAATTGGTTGATCCGTTTTAGCAATATTAATAAAATCTACAATTTGAGCATATATCTCATATTTTCCATCTTTGTAATCTATACCAACCCCATAGATATATCGTATTTTGTTTGGCTCATCCGCGTCCCAGCAGCTTGTTAATAAAGGAAGAAGGCAACAGATAATGCAAAATTGTTTAATTCTTCTTTTCATCTTCTGCTCCCCCTAATCGAGTAGAATCCTGCGGATCTAGTGAATTTGGACGGTCCTTATAATCAATAGCCGGTGGTCTAAATAAAGATTTTTTAATGGTTGCCCAGCTGAGATCTGTCGCAATATTCATATAAGACACACCGAATATTCTAATGTTTGATAAGTAAAGAAGTAAAAGATATAAGGAGACAAAAAATCCAAATAAGCCAAGAAAAGATGTAATAAGAATCATAATGATTCGTACAACACTAACGGCAGTAACAAGGGATTGATTGACTAGTGTAAAAGTAGCGATGGTAGATATAGCAATAACAACAATCATTGCCGGACTTGTCAAACCTGCCCTAATCGCAGCGTCCCCAACTATTATACCTCCAACTACGCTAATGGTTCCCCCTATTACACTTGGTAATCGTAGTCCCGCTTCTCTAAAAAGCTCAAACATGATTAACATTATAAGCATCTCTAGAGCAGAAGGGAGCGGAAGGCCTGTATTATTTTGGACTACTGTTGCCAGTAATTGAAAAGGCATTTGATCCTGGTGGAAAGTAGTTAACGCTAACCAAAAAGCTGGCAAGGCTACACCTACCATAAGACCTACTATTCTCAATAGCCTTTCTGCAGTACTAAAAGCAACTGGATATTCTATATCCTCGCCAGCCTTTAAAAGCAAAAATAAATTCACCGGAGTAATAACAACATAGGAAACTCCATCTACTAATATAAGAAACCTTCCCCTTACTAACGCTTGCATTGCAAAATCTGGCCTTCCTGTATAATCATTTTTCGGAAATACAAGTGATCTCTTGTTCACTCTTTCCATTAATAACTCTCCACCAAAGAGAATATCTACATCAATTTCATTTAACTGCTTTAAAATATCCTGAAGTATTTCCTTGCTGGCAATGTCTTCCATATAGAGTATGGCGACAGTTGTCTTAGACCTTCTGCCTATTTCCATTTTTTCTACGCTTAAGGAATTTGTTGGTAGTCTTTTTCTTATTAAAGCAATATTAACCGAAATATCCTCTATAAAGTTATCTCTTGGTCCCTTAATAAGTACTTCCATTCTAGACTCTTCTGGATTTCGGTTGGGCTTCTTTGATATATTACTTGAAAATGTAAGATTTTCATCTTCAAAAAATAGTATTAAATAACCATTAAACAGCTTTGTAATAACCTCTTCCTTCGTGTTTAGTATTTTTAGTTCAGGAATATGAAGTTTCTCTAATATTGTTTTCTCAAGCGATGTTTGCTCTACCTGTGCACATGTCTCTTGGACTCGAGGGACGATGACTTCATTCAAAAGCTGAAGATTTACCATAGAGTCACAAGTGATAAAATGAACTTTAAATTGTCCATAAGTATACAATTGAAAATCTACATCTGCATTCTTTTTAAATAGATGTTTGTATGTTTGAAGATCCAGTGCTTCCTCTGTCGGCTTCACTATGCTTCACTCACTTCCCTACGTTTTTTCTTTTTCTTTTTCTTTTTCTTCTTCTTTTTCTTTTTGTTTTTATTAAATAAAGCTACGATAAACAAGAAAATGGATACTATAAAAAAGAATATGAAAGTTATTATTAGAAAGTAATTACCTTTAAAGTTAAGAAATAAATTGTCACTTATTATGGTTAAAACTAGGCATATTGCGATGAACACTGGAGTAATGATAAACCATACATGCTTAACTTTTTTTATATTAAGCAGCTCAATAGCAATGAATAGGAGAAGTCCCACTCGAATAAATGCTCCTGTCAACCATTGATAAATTGAAAAAAAGTCTAAATGCTCGATAAACTGACCGATTGACACTAAACCCCATTCTTCATAGGCTGGATAGATTTGCTTACCTGCCTCTGTTGGTCCAAACTCTGTAATAGCGCCAAGTAATGGTCCCAAAGTTAGACCCATTAACAAAAACAATATTATGGCAAAATGATACCATTTCATCTTTTCCTTCATATGCTGCTGTAAAAATAGAAGCAGTACCAATTCTACAAATCCAGCCGCAGGATAAACACTTGCTTTAAAGACGGGCTCCCAGCCATGTTCTAAAAATGGTCTTAATAATGAATAATCCTTCACTTGAATATTGACGAATGCTACAAAAAAACCTAAAACTAGAACACCAAATAAAACAAGAACATTTAGTATTGCAATAGTTTGAATGTTAGTAGTAGCTAATAGGATGCACAAAACAATATAAATTATTAATAATACAAGAATTGACGTAGTCGGTAAAAATGTTGTTTTCATCCATTGAATTGCCTCTCGCATCGTTACTGCAGCCAATACGATTAAGAAAATACTTACAACATATCGAAATAGAGTACTCATTTTGGGACCTATTGCTTCTTTTAACCATTGGGTTAACTTTTGCTGACCTATTTGTTTATGAACATAATAAAGTAGAAAAATCCATCCAAATATAATAATCGTTGCTATAATGACGGACATCCATCCATCTCTACCTCCAATTTTTAAAATGGGCGGTAGAATAGTCACATGATTTTTTAGTCCAATCATGGTCATTGACAAGGCAACAATATGCAAAATACTAATCGGTCCGACTCTTTTCATTTTCATACCTTCTAACGTTTTATAATACTTACCAGTTTTGACAACTTTCGAAGTGTTTATAAGGATGAAATGTAAATTTGCAAATTAAATTTTTTATAGCAAATTGACTTAAATAATGTTCAATTTAACTCCTCACATATTCACTTTGCTATTGATTTCAGGCTTGATGGAAATGAACGCCAGCTTTGCTTAATGTTTTAACAAAAAAAAGAACGTACTCGGAATAGAATCCCGAATACGCCCTTCAATTTAAAAACCAAACTAAGTTCTTTACCTATTTTCGTTGTAAAAACGACGGAAGATATTTTCAAAGTCCTCTTTAATAAATGTTTCTTCACTATAGTCCATAGACTTATAAGTCAGGGGAGAGTCTTTTTTATACTCTGTTATTATTATTGTTTTTCTTGGCCCATCATTGTAATCATGATAGGTTTTAGGTAAATCAAGTGTGACCGGCTCCATAAAAGGAATATGTCCCTTAGCAGACTTCATGAATAGGACTGTCAATTCCTTTTCATAAAAAGCATCAATATATTCTTTTTCTGATACACTCTCTAGATAATCCTCATCAATTACAAGTAATTGAAATGTTTCCTTTATAATATCATTCGTCAATATTTCTTCTACACTGATAGAAGTGTAGGTGACATTATCGTATTCAGGAAGTGACACTTCACCCACCACTCCAATATCAATCGGTTCAGCAGAAATTAAATTCCCTTGTGAGCAACCTACAAGCAATATTAAAATAGAAATAATAATAGCATAAAATAAACCCCTCATTTTTTTAGGGATTTTAAAAATATCTGCCATTCTCCCACTCCCTTTATTGGTTTATATTGTAAATTAAATTATATATTATCTTGTACTAAATTTATATTTCTTTTAGTTGTCTATTTCATAATATAATCCAAACATAAAGAGCAAGTTGATTTTAGTCAACTTGCTCGTGTACATTCTATTATTTTATTCAACTATTGAATAATTACTATGCTCAGTAGAGATCACATACTCAGGCTTAGGTGGTTTTCCACCATGCTCTTTAATTTTATTTTTGTGTCCTGCAATATGCTCCGGGCTCTTCTCCCATGCCTTCCATGCTTCTTCAGATTCCCAGCGTATAATCATCACTACTTCTTCCTCACCGCGACGAACATTTTTCACTAACAGCTCACGGCTGATAAAACCTTCACGTTGCTCTATTAAAGAAGGTCCTTGATCTGGTTTTTTCTTGAAACGCTCCAGCACCTTATCTGAATTTCCTTCTGTCACTGTCCACTTGCGAATTTGTACGAACATTGTCATCCCTCCATGATATATTACTATTAAATTTGAATGTTACTGTTTTGTTTCTAAATCCTGTGATTCTATACCAGACTCAGACGCCTGACTTTCTTCAACTTCTACTAATTCAAATAACTGTGCAAACTCATCCATTAACATCTCAACCGCCTTCAATTCACCCACTAAAACTGGATTAATTGATTGCAATTCAGGTGTTTCTAACTGTTTCTTCAAAGAAGTAGATTTGGTATTCATCATTTCATAAAAGGCAAGAGCTCTACCTCGTCGAAACGTTTTGGCACCTCTTCTTAAATCATGCTTACCTTCCTGTTCATTTCCTTCTTCGCAACGGCCACCACGTCTACCTCTATGGGATTCATTTTTCATTTAAGAACCTCCAATCGTATACATTTGTATACTAATGTTATTGTATACAAATGTATACGATAAGTCAATTAATTAAAAAAAACTCTCCTGTTTCATAATTTCACCACTACTCATCCTTTTTAAAATTCTCAACTAATTTATTTATCACTCATTCCCTAAATATATAGTTCATTACTAATTATCAGAAATGATGTGGTCGAAAACCTTGGCAATTAAATTGAAATCCATTTCAAGGTAAGAAATACTTTACTTTATGTCCGGTATACTTTACATTTAATGAAATGAAATGAATCGCGGGAGGGAAAAAATGGAGGTCAAGAATCGATTAAAAGAACTGAGGGCTAGATCCAACCTTACGCAAAAGGACTTGTCGAAAAAAGTAGGTGTAACACGTCAAACCATTGTCTCACTGGAAAAAGGGACCTATGTCCCTTCGCTGTTATTGGCAATGAATATATCTGAAGTATTTCAGGAGCCGATTGAGAAAATCTTTTATAAGGGGGATGGCAAGTGAAGATTGTTTTATTTGAAAGTATCAGCAAGATCATTGTTATAAGCGTATTTGCATATGCAGTGGCATTTGCGTTTGAAAACATCTGGTTAATGGACGAATTCGAACGGGGTTTGGCAAACGGTGAAATACTTTTAGTTAACGTGAAATTTAGTTTATGGCCATTTATAATCAGCATCTTGTTAATGTTGCTCCACTCCATTCTGTCTGTAAAATTGAAACCAAGAAAACGGGCTGACATCCTTTTGAAATTCGGAGAGTTTCAAGAAGCTGATGAACGGGAGTTGATCATCACCAATAAAGCAACCAAGGCTTCTCATGTTACTTTTACACTGACTGTAATGTCGGCAATGGTAATTATGATACTTTTCACAAGTCACATTTATCTTCATCCTGCATTTCCTATATATTTATTTGCAGGAACAATAGTGGCTTCCAGCATTGCTTATGCTATTACATGGTGTATAGAATATTATAAGTAAAAAAATTGCACTGAGGGTAAACTCAGTGCAATTTTACCATTATATTCCATAATAAAAAACATTATAGTATTGGAAATCCTCTTCTACAATTTCTTTTACAAATGAAAAGAAAATTTCGCCAAAAACTGCCTCGTTAGTTTAAATAGTAAACCACCATGAAATCTACATTGTTTTACTTAAATATCCATATTAAGTGAATTTATTTAATCAGATGTAGTGGTGGTGTCAACATGCAATTTTACTATAAATAAACCTTTACATTTAAAATAACCTTAACCAAAGCACTCGCTCGTATTTAACTGATACAAGTACATACCATTATGATATTGCCATCAGGATCTTTAAAGGAAAACTCTTCTAAATCAGGATGAATAATAATTTCAGTTACTATCTCCGCACCCATTTTAGTGACATGGGCAAACGCTGCGTTAATGTCAGAAGCACTAAGATTAAAGAGTGGCTGATTTGATGGGATAAATTTATAATTTTCCTCAAAAATATGGTTATCAAGGGTTATTCCAGGGCGTCTGTCACCCATATTTAAAGTATATACAGGTCCTATATGATTCCCTTCTCTTACTTGCAACCCAAGTAATTCACTGTACCATTTTATTGAACGTTCTAAATCCGACACATGAACAAAAATTGTATCAATCCTATTTTCAATTGGTTTAAACAAGTGAGCACCTCCAAAGATATGATATCAAATAATTCTATATAACTATTAAACAATCCTGCTAGTAAATTTGATATTCAATACCTGAATGCTATGCTTTTTGCTTACATTGTTATGAGAAGTGATTGTACAATTTGTATCCGAAAAGGCTGGTCATAAAGATGTAGAAACGCATTTAATTATTATTTTCTAGTGTTAAAAGAAATGACTAAAAAGGAGGAAAAAATCTTTAGATACTCCCCTTCTAATACAGACGGAGGCTATAGAATATGTTACAAATATGTAGTATTGGTATTCAAAATATAATAAAATCCTCTAATGTTAAATATATAGAAAAAACGCTTTAAAATGTTGGTAAAACAACATTTTAAAGCGTTTGATCATTTTTAAAACCTATTCAATTACATTAATTACGTCCCAGGAGAGATTCGAACTCCCGACCGACGCCTTAGAAGGGCGTTGCTCTATCCAGCTGAGCTACTGAGACCAAGTACTCCCCCACCACACAGATAGGAAAGACAAGATTTATTATATAATCATAACAAAAAAATGTCAACGGTATTTCAAGAAGTTTTTAAATTAACATTTTCAATCAGTTTATGTTCCGAAGAAAAGAATAGAACTTGCCAAAGGTTTTCTTTCTTTTCTACGATAGCATAACTTTTTTCTTTGCGTCCCCTTGGCTTATGTAGGCTTCCAGGATTGACGAACAGGATACCGTTTTGTAACTCTGCACCTAGCATATGAGAATGGCCAAAACAGACTACAGTAGCGCCCACTTCCTGCGCTCTGTAACTCAGTGGCAATATTGTAGATTTTACTTGGTGACGATGTCCATGTACCACCAAAATCTTTTCATTGTCCAAAGTAATGAGTTCCTCTTCGGGAAAGCTAGAATCGTAATCACAATTACCTCCAACAATGAAAATGGATTTCCCCTCAAAGTAAGAGGCATCTAATTCACTGTCTCCACAATGAATTATGGCTTGTACTTCATCTTGATGGACTTGAATTACCTCTTCCATCGTTACAGTATCCTTATGTGTATCACTCATAATTAATATTTTCAAGAAAATTCACCACCTTATAATAAAGCGGTTAATTTGGATTGTAATTGCTTGATAGCATTTCCTCGGTGAGAAATTGCTCCTTTTTCTTCAGCTGAAAGCTCAGCCATCATTTTATTCTCGGATGGAACAAAGAATACAGGGTCATATCCGAAACCGTTGTTTCCTTTTCTCTCTTGAGCAATGGCACCTTCGCATGTTCCTCTAACAGTAAAAGGTTCCATAGTTGGTGATGCTACAGCAATCACGCAAACGAAGCGGGCTGTTCTTTCGGATTCTTTTGTGTCTCTAAGCTCTTCTAGCAGTTTTGTAATGTTTGCCTCGTCGCTCTTCTCTTCCCCAGCATAACGAGCAGAATAGATGCCTGGACGCCCATCCAGTGCGTCTACCTCCAGCCCACTGTCATCTGCAATGACGATTGACTGTAAATGTTCAGCCAAGGCAGTAGCTTTTAAAAGTGCATTTTCTTCAAATGTAGTTCCTGTTTCTTCTACATCCATGTCCTCTGCAACGTCATGTAAAGTCAGAACCTCATACCCTAATGGGTTGAATAATGCTTCAAAATCCTTTGCTTTTCCTTTATTTTTTGTTGCAATAATAATTTTTTTCATTCGGTTATCAATCCTTTCTCTCCAATTTTAGATGCAAGGTCTCCTAATGCAGATCGTTGGATATCCATTAATTGTTGAATACCTATTTCTCCAAATTCAAGAAGCTCTAATAGTTCTTTTTTCGAGAAGGTTGCTTCTTCTCCGGTACCTTGTAATTCCACGTACTCACCGCCGCTAGTTTGAACAATATTCATATCAACAGATGCTGAAGAGTCTTCCACATAATTCAAATCAAGAACGACACCAATTTCATCGACGATTCCTACACTTGTTGCAGCTAAGAATTCTACTACCGGGAACTTAGCCAGCTGCTTTTGTTCATAGAGTTTTCCTAATGCAATCGTTAAAGCAACGAATGCTCCAGTTATACTTGCAGTTCTAGTTCCACCATCCGCTTGAATTACATCACAATCTACCCAAATTGTTTTTTCGCCTATTACTTCAAGGTCCACTACAGAGCGCAATGCTCGTCCAATTAGACGCTGTATCTCCATTGTACGACCTGTAACCTTCCCCTTGGATGATTCACGCTGAGTGCGTGATTCTGTTGCACGTGGCAGCATAGAATATTCTGCAGTGATCCAGCCCTTGCCTTGTCCTCTTAAAAAAGGTGGTACTCGATCTTCTATTGTTGCATTACAAATTACCTTTGTATTACCAACCGTTATCAATACTGAGCCCTCTGGATGCATTAAATAATTTGTTTCAATCGTTACATTTCTAAGCTGTTTTGGTTCTCTTCCATCAAATCTAATCATATTTTTCTCCTTTTTCTCACCTGAGCAAAAGAAAACCCCGCTATTTGAGGATTCTCCTAACAGGGTCAATTAAATGAAATTGTTCTAACATCTGCGTTCGACATTTCTAACCACTTTTCTACAATTGTTTTAAAGATAGGAACAGATCCGGTTGTATAGAAAATCGGCTCCTTCGCTTCTTTAATAGGGTTCTGTAAATGATGATACTCTAAGTACTCCAGTACATCCTGGGCAGTTTCTTCGGCTGAGGAGAGAACATGCACGTTCTTTCCAACAACACTCTCGATATGTTTTTGTAGTAAGGGATAGTGTGTGCAACCTAGGATTACTGTATCAAAATGCTCTGATTTTAAGGGCTCTAAAGCCTCTATAACCATTTTGTGAGCAAAATCTCCCTCATATTCATTACTTTCTACAATTGGCACAAAAGTAGGGCAAGCAAGGGGAATTACCTTACTTGATGTATTTAAGGCAGCAATCGCCTCTTCATACGCCCCACTTTTAATAGTACCGCTTGTACCTAAGACTACGATTTCGTTTTTTTTAGTTGCCTTAATAGCTGCTCTTGCACCTGGGAAAATAACGCCAATTACAGGAAATGGCATTTTTTTACTTAGCGAATTAAGAGCCACTGCTGTCGCAGTATTACATGCTATCACGAGCATTTTTATATTCATTTTAGACAAGGCAATTGCCATTTGCCATGTGAATTTACGAACTTCACTGCCAGTTCTAGGTCCATAAGGACATCTAGCTGTATCACCTATATAAATAATTTCTTCGTTGGGAAGTAGTCGCATAATTTCTTTTGCAACTGTCAAACCTCCCACACCAGAGTCTATCACACCGATTGGGGCTTTCACGTCAATTCCTCAGTTCTTTTTCATCTCTTGATGTAATTTTGCTAATAAAGTTGATAATGCTGTTGCTTCGTCTTGATCAAATTGTTTTAGCACGTCTTTTAAATACTGCTGTCGTTTGTCAATTACTTCTTCGATGATTCGTTCGCCTTCTTTTAATAAATGTATCCGTACGACACGACGATCTTGCTCGTCTCTTACTCGCTGGACCAATTCGCTCTTCTCCATACGGTCAATTAAATCCGTTGTGGTACTAAAAGCTAAATACATTTTATTAGATAAATCCCCGATTGTCATGTCTCCAATTTCAAAAAGCCATTGAAGTGCCACAAATTGGGGAGGCGTTATCGTATAAGAATTAAGGATTTGTCGCCCTCTCTGTTTGATAATCCCTGATATATGCCGAAGCTCTTTTTCTAAAAAAGCAACATCTTCGTGATTTAACTCAACTTGATTTTTTTCTTCTGCCATTAATAACTTCACTCCTCAAAACAATCCGTCCTACTTATTATTGTGACTTGTTCTGAGGAAAATGGCAAGGATTCAAATCAATTCAATGATAATTCTCCAAGTCTTAATAGTTCAACAATTGCTTGTGATCTACCTGATACACCTAATTTTTGTATCGTATTAGATATATGGTTGCGAACTGTTTTTTCACTAATAGACAGCTGAATTGAAATGTCTTTTGTAGAATTATCTTCTACTAATAACTGAAATATTTGACGCTCTCTGCTCGTCAATATTGATCGTTGCTGATTACCATCGTACAATGCCATAGCCCCCTATCCACTCTCCTACTAACGTATGTAGCAAGGGGATGGTAGGTGACGGCTAGCTGATACTCTTTTGAAAAACTTCTCTTTCCTCTTCCGTCCATTTTGCAGCTTTTCCAGTTCTTTTATCAATTTGGACGATAGAGCCTCTACCTGTGAATACGATTTCCCCTTTTACATTCTTTGCCATGTAATGGATATCAACTGATGATCCCCCAATGGAATTAGCTTTTACATAGATCCGAAGCTTCTCATCAAAAAAGACTTGCTTCTGGTAATCGCATTGTAAATCGGCTACAACTGGGATCTTATCGCCTTTAGGATTTAGCCAGTCATTCATAAGCATTATATTTTTGAAGTATTCAATACGCGCGTATTCGAAGTATGCAAAGGTAACCGTGTTATTTAAATGTCCGTACATATCCGTTTCTGAAAAACGTACACTCACCTCTGAGTAAAATGAAAATTCCTTTTCCCATGCTTCTAAGTTTTCTATGTATGCTGCTCTCATCTTATAATCCCCTTTATAAAATAGTTAGCCTATATCCATTAAATGAATAGCCATTCATTTAATTATATCAGAAAATTAAAAATCTAACTAATGCTTAGAATAAAAATTTTAAAATGTTACAGCTATTTAGCTACTCCAATCATAAATAGTACTATCCGGTTATAAAATTTCGCGAACGGTCATAAATTTTTCTATCCGGTCATAAACAACTCGCCGCTCATTACTCACGGTAATCTAAGATTTTCCCCATAAGAAAAAGCCTAGAATCTTAAATTCTAGGCTTTTTCTATCTATATTAGTCAACCATATTGTCGCTTCCGAAGAAGTTTTTGAACATTTGAACTGTAGTATCACGGTTCAATGCAGCAATAGAAGTTGTAAGTGGAATACCTTTTGGACAAGCAACAACACAGTTTTGTGCGTTACCACAGTTTGCAAGGCCTCCGTCTCCCATAATTGCATTCAAACGCTCGTCCTTATTCATAGCTCCAGTTGGATGAGCATTGAACAAGCGAACTTGTGATAGTGGTGCTGGCCCGATAAATGAAGCATTATCATTTACGTTTGGACAAGCCTCTAAACATACACCACAAGTCATACACTTAGATAATTCGTAAGCCCATTGACGTTTACGTTCAGGCATACGTGGACCCTCTCCAAGGTCATAAGAACCATCAATTGGAACCCATGCTTTTACTTTTTTCAAAGCATCGAACATGCGGCTTCTATCTACTTGAAGGTCACGTACAACAGGGAAAGTACTCATAGGTGCTAATTTGATCGGTTGAGTCAATTGGTCAATAAGTGTTGAACAAGATTGACGTGGACGACCGTTAATAACCATAGAACATGCTCCACAAACTTCCTCTAAGCAGTTCATGTCCCAAGTTACTGGAGTAGTAGCTTTACCATCTGTGTTCACTGGTCTTTGACGAATTTCCATTAAAGCGGAAATTACGTTCATATTTGGACGCCAATTAACTTCGAATTTTTCCCAGTAGGGATCAGATTCAGGAGTATCTTGACGGTATACTTCTATTTGAACTTTTTTGGTTTCAGTTGCCGTCACCATAATTAGTTTGCTCCTTTCGTTGATGAGTAATCACGTTTACGAGGAGCAACAAGTGATACATCAATTTCTTCATAATGAATGATTGGAGCCCCTGTAGCTGGATCAAACTTAGCCATAGTAGTTTTCATGAATTCTTCGTCATTACGTTCTGGGAAATCAGGTTTGTAATGTGCTCCACGGCTTTCATTACGTTGAAGTGCTCCTAACGTGATAACACGTGCTAAGTATAACATATTTTTCAATTGACGCGTAAATGAGGCACCTTGGTTAGACCAACGTTGCGTATCATCCATGTTAATATTTTCGTATCTTTCCATTAACTCTTGGATTTTCTTATCAGTTTCTTCTAGCTTGTCATTATAACGTACTACTGTTACGTTATCGGTCATCCACTCGCCTAGTTCTTTATGAATTAGGTAAGCGTTTTCTGTACCTTTCATAGCTAGTGTTTGATCCCACTTCTCTTGCTCAAGTTTTACTTCATTTTCATAAATTGAAGCATCCAAGTCTTCTGCATGAGTTGCAAGGCCTTTCATGTATTTAACTGCATTAGGGCCAGCTACGCTTCCTCCAAATACAGCAGAAAGTAATGAGTTAGCTCCTAAACGGTTAGCTCCATGTTGAGAATAGTCACATTCACCAGCAGCGAATAGACCAGGAATGTTAGTCATTTGATCGTAATCTACCCATAATCCACCCATTGAATAGTGAACTGCTGGGAAAATTTTCATAGGAACTTTACGAGGATCGTCCCCAGTAAATTTCTCATAGATTTCAATAATTCCACCAAGTTTAACGTCTAATTCATGTGGGTCCTTATGTGAAAGATCTAGATAAACCATGTTTTCACCATTAATACCTAATTTTTGGTTTACACAAACATCAAAGATTTCACGAGTCGCAATATCACGTGGTACTAGGTTACCATATGCAGGATATTTCTCTTCTAGGAAGTACCATGGTTTGCCGTCTTTGTATGTCCAAATACGTCCACCCTCACCACGAGCTGATTCTGACATCAGACGTAGTTTATCATCTCCAGGGATTGCAGTTGGGTGAATTTGAATGAATTCCCCGTTTGCATAGTAAGCTCCTTGTTGATATACGATACTTGCTGCAGAGCCTGTATTAATAATAGAGTTAGTTGTTTTACCGAAGATGATCCCAGGTCCACCTGTTGCCATGATTACTGCATCTCCACGGAAAGCACGGATTTCAGATGAGTTAAGGTTTTGCGCTTTAATACCGCGACAAGTACCTTCATGGTCTTTTATAATACCCAGGAATTCCCAGCCTTCGTACTTCGTTACTAATCCTTCTACTTCATAACGACGAACTTGCTCATCAAGCGCATAAAGTAATTGTTGACCAGTTGTTGCACCAGCAAATGCTGTACGGTGCATTAAAGTTCCTCCAAAACGACGGAAGTCCAATAAGCCCTCTGGAGTACGGTTGAACATAACACCCATACGGTCAAATAAATGGATGATTCCTGGAGCGGCATCAGCCATTGCCTTAACTGGGGGTTGGTTTGCTAAAAAGTCTCCACCATATACAGTGTCATCTAAATGCACTGCAGGTGAATCCCCTTCACCTTTTGTATTTACAGCTCCGTTAATACCGCCTTGAGCACAAACAGAGTGTGAGCGTTTAACAGGAACTAATGAGAATAGATCTACTTGTGTGCCTTCTTCAGCAGCTTTCATTGTTGCCATTAAGCCAGCTAATCCACCGCCGACAACAATAAGTTTACTTTTTGCCATGCTATTTCACTCCTTAAATTTATAGTAGCTTAGGTGTAGAAGGGTCTTATACGAATGCTAAAAGTGCTTGTACACCAACTACAGATAACGCTAAGAAGATTACTAATGTTACATAAGTTGAAATTCTTTGAGATTTTGGTGATTGTGTAATTCCCCAGCTTATAAGGAATGACCAAATACCGTTAGCTAAGTGGAATGTAGCTGAAACTACCCCAACAATATAAAACGCTAACATCCAAGGATTCGATAAGATTTCATTCATCATATTGAAGTTAACTTCTTTTGCACCAATTGCTTTTTGGAAACGTGTTTCAAAAATGTGCCATGCAATAAATACCACTAGGAAAATACCTGTGAATCGTTGTAAAATAAATAACCAGTTTCTTAATGTGCCATATCTATTTGGATTGTACTTAACAGTAAATGCAATATAGATACCATAAAATGCATGGAATAATAAAGGAATATAAATTACGAAAATTTCCAGCAATAGCACAAATGGAAGGCTTTCCATAAAATGAGTAGCTTTGTTAAAAGCCTCTTCTCCTCTTGTAGCAAAATGGTTAACTACTAAATGTTGCGTCAAAAATAATCCAACTGGAATAATCCCTAGTAAAGAATGTAATCGACGCATGTAAAATTCGCGATCTTTCGACAAAACAGTAACCCCCCTCAGATTTCCAATTAGCGATGATTAAATTATTGTAATAGAACAATAAATCATCACATGTTCACACCTTCTTGTTACGAATTTATGACATATCCATTGTACTCTCATCATTTTGGAGCGTCAAGGTATGTTTCTTTATTTTATTCATCTTTCAGACACATTTCCCTATAATGATTAGATTAACTTTTCACAAAGTATTCCATCCCCGAGAAAAATTTTATGTTAAAATAGATTCATAGTTTTTTATTTACATTTTCTTTTAGAAAGAAGGGTTGCTGCTTGAATGAAAAAGAACATTCACATGTAACTTCCTTTGGATACGAAATAATAAGAGATCACGTGCTTGCTTCTATTCTCGGAAAACATGAAAAAGATATTTTATACTGGGCAGGTAAAGACCTCGCTCGTAAATTTCCTCTCTATTCAATGGAAGAAGCCATCTCTTTCTTCCAAGAAGCTGGTTGGGGAAAGCTTGAATTAGAAAAGACTTCAAAGGATTCGGCTCATTACATATTAGAAACCTTTAATTTGCCTCAAAGTGGGATTAGCAGAAGTCATAGACTAGAGGCAGGTTTTCTTGCGGAGCAGCAGCAAAAAATTGGCGGCTATGAGACCGAGTGCTATGATGAGCTTGTCAAAAAAACTGGAATGGTCACTTTTCATATAAAATGGGATTTAAAGAGTTCGCGATAAAACAGCATGTATACAAAAAAGAGGATTGTAGGTAAAACGACAATCCTCTTTAAATATAGAATTATCGGCTGATAGCCAATTCAAATTCATTATGCAGGGCATTAGCAGCTTGGATCATATTACCCTGGGGGACTACTACAGAAACTTTAATCTCTGAGGTGCTTACCATTTTGACAGGTATGTTCTCCTTACTAAGACGGTCAAACATTTGGGCCGCAACACCTGGATTAGATACCATTCCTGATCCTACTATCGATACTTTAGCTAGGCCAACCTCAAAATCAGCAAAAGTAAAACCTAAAGTTTTTTTATTTGTTTCTAAAACCTCAATTGCTTCTGAGAGTGATTCCTTTTTGATAGAGAACGAAACTGTAGGCTTCATTCCCTCAACGATTGATTGAACAATAATGTCTACGTCTATATTATTATTAGCAAGTGTAGTGAAAATGGAAGCTAGCGAACCATTAAAAGGCACTTCATACTCTATAGTCAAACGTACTATATCTGATTCAAACGCTACCCCACGTACTACTAAATTATTTTCCACATCTACTTCCTCCTTTAAAATTGTTCCTTCTGTTTCTTCATAGCTTGATCGTACTCTAAGTGGTATTTTATAGTTTTTAGCAAACTCCACTGCTCGGGGGTGCAACACTCCAGCGCCTAAATTGGCTAACTCTAACATCTCATCATATTCCAACTGCTCTAGTTTTCTAGCATCTAGTACATAACGAGGATCTGAAGTATAGATGCCATCTACGTCTGTGTAAATATCACATATTTCTGCATCTATCGCAGCTGCAACAGCAACGGCAGTAGTATCTGATCCTCCTCTTCCTAAGGTAGTGATTTCCCCCGTCAAAGAAATCCCTTGAAATCCTGCGACAATTACTACTTTGTTTCCTTCAAGATATTCATTTATCTTGTTGCCATCTAGTTGACTGATCTTCGCATTTCTATGTACATCGTCTGTTTGGATGCCTGCTTGCCAACCTGTGAGAGATAGGGCTTCCACGTCAAGTGTGTTCAATTGTATTGCAAGCAAGGACATCGTCACTTGTTCACCTGTTGACAACAACATATCCATCTCTCTTTTTACAGGACTATCGGTGATTTTACTTGCCAACAAATTTAAATCATCAGTTGTTTTGCCCATTGCAGAAACAACTACTACAATATCGTGGCCTTTTTCTTTTTCGTTTTGAATCCTTTTTGCGACATTCGCTATTTTGTCGAGAGTGCCTACAGAAGTTCCGCCAAATTTCATAACAATTTTACTCATTAACCTATCTCCCCTTTTGTCTCTGTCGGGATACAATAAAAAAAGCTTTCCACAAGATTGCGGAAAGCTAACTCTTCTCATACACGGTCAAAAAACAATTGCCCATGTGAGATAGCCCTCCAGAATATATATTCTGACAATCCTGCATCTCTTAAATACAGAACCAACATAGAAAAGGAAAAGCTCTTCTATATTTCGGCGAACAACCCTTTCCTAATCCCTCAATGGATCTTTCATCCTCTTGATTAGTACTATTGCAATTCGCACCTCTATCTTCACTGTTTGAATAGTGAATATTAAATTGTTTTAAAGATAACATAAGATTATTCAGAAGACAATAAATTTTTCTGAAAATGAGCGATTAGATTATCTGCCAATTTACTAGGAAGCCCAGATTCGATTAACTCTTCCCTAGATGCAGCTTGCATTCGTTTGACGGAGCCAAAATGCTTGAGTAGTAGTTTTTTTCGCTTTGGTCCGATTCCTTCTATTCCATCTAATGAAGAAGCAATCGTATGCTTCCCTCTTTGTTGACGATGGAATGTGATAGCAAAACGATGGACCTCATCTTGAATCCTTTGTAATAAATAGAATGCCTCGCTAGTCCGCTTCATAGGTATAATCATTAAGGGATCACCATACAGCAAAGAAGAAGTTTGGTGCTTAGTATCCTTGGCTAGTCCTGCAATAGGTATATCTAAGCCCAATTCATCCTCAATAATTTCGCGAGCAGCCTCGATTTGTCCTTTACCACCATCAATAATGATAAGGTCAGGAAGTGGCAGTCTTTCTTTTAGGACTCTTGTGTATCTTCTTCGAACAACCTCGCGCATCGCTCCGTAGTCATCATGCTTGGCTGCTGTTCTAGTTTTATATTTACGATAATCTTTTTTATATGCTCTGCCATCAACAAAAACTACCATGGCTGAAACTGCATCTGTCCCATGGATATGTGAATTATCAAATGCTTCGATTCTGCTTGGCATGCTAATTCCCATCAACTGACCTAATTCCTCTACAGCCCCAATTGTCCGCTCCTCTTGACGTTCGATTAAGTGAAATTTTTCTTTCAGTGCAATTGAAGCATTTTTTTGAGCCAGATCTACTAAGTTCTTTTTTGCTCCCTTTTGTGGAATAATGACCTTCATTTGCAGCAGCTCAGACGCCAAATCCAAATCGGTAGTATTTGGGACGAATATTTCCTTTGGCTTGATGTGTTCAGGTTTGGCATAAAACTGGCCTAGAAACGTAAGAAACTCTTCCTCCGGGTCACGATACATCGGGAATAGAGACACATCTCTTTCTATCAGTTTACCTTGACGCACAAAAAAGACTTGGACGCACATCCACCCTTTGTCTACTGAATATCCAAAAATATCACGGTTCGTGAAATCATTCATCGTCATTTTTTGTTTTTCCATAACTTGATCAATGTGGGCAATTTGATCGCGGTATTCTTTAGCTCGTTCAAACTCAAGCTGTTCCGCTGCAGCGTTCATTTTTTCAGTCAGTTCTTTCTTGACCTTACCATGTCCGCCATTAAGGAAACTAGAGATTTCGTGAATTATTTCTGTGTATGTTGGTTCATCAATTTCCTTTACACATGGAGCTAAGCATTGACCAATATGATAGTAAAGACAAACTTGACTAGGTAGCTTTTGACACTTTCTTAATGGATATAGTCTATCTAGCAGCTTTTTCGTTTCATGGGCAGAATGGGAGTTTGGATAGGGTCCAAAATATTTCCCTTTGTCCTTTTTTACTTGTCTTGTAATAATTAGCTTTGGGTTCTTTTCCCCTGTAATTTTTATATATGGGTACGTCTTATCGTCCTTGAGCATGATATTGTATTTTGGATCATGCTTTTTGATCAAATGGAGCTCCAAAATCAATGCCTCTAGCTCAGACGATGTAACGATATATTCAAAGTCCACTATCTCTTGTACTAATCTTTGAGTTTTTCCATCATGTGAACCGGTAAAATAAGATCTTACACGATTTTTTAATACTTTTGCTTTTCCTACATATATAATAGTGCCTTGCCGATCCTTCATCAAATAACAGCCCGGTTGATCTGGTAGGATTGCACATTTCTGTTGAATTAGTTCGTTCATCTCATCACCTGTTTAAAAAAACCGGGCGCCTTAGAGGACCCGGTTTTTATTATTATGCGTTTTTCTCAACGAATTGAACTAGTGCTTCTTTTGGTTGGAAACCAACAGCTTTGTCTACTGGCTGACCATCTTTAAATAACACTAATGTTGGGATTGACATGATACCGAATTGACTTGCAGTCGCTTGGTTCTCATCTACGTCAACTTTAACGATTTTAACTTTCTCGCTCATTTCAGCATCCATTTCTTCTAGAACTGGAGCAATCATTTTACAAGGTCCGCACCATGTTGCCCAAAAATCTACTAATACTAATCCTTTTTCAACTTCTTGTGAGAAGGTTTGATCTGTTCCATGAACAATTGCCATATATAATTCCTCCTTTATTAACTCTAAATAGATTATAGCAGACAAAAAATGCTTCATCTACAATTTAGCTTACACACGTAAATTTCATTTATTCACACAAAAACTCGGCCCTTAAAGAGCCGAGCATTTTTTATGCATTCACTTTAAGTTTTTTGAATTCTTCTGTTAGCATCGGGATAACTTCAAACAAGTCTCCGACAATACCATAATCAGCGACTTTAAAGATATTAGCTTCTGGATCCTTGTTAATCGCCACAATAATTTTAGAGTTAGACATACCTGCTAAATGCTGAATTGCTCCAGAAATACCAGCCGCGATATAAAGGTCAGGAGTTACAACCTTACCAGTTTGGCCGATTTGTAGTGAATAATCACAGTAGTCAGCATCACAAGCTCCACGAGAAGCTCCAACTGCTCCACCTAACACGTTCGCAAGCTCTTTTAATGGTGCAAATCCTTCCTCACTCTTCACTCCACGTCCACCCGCGATTACAACCTTCGCCTCTGATAAGTCTACGCCTTCAGTAGATTTACGTACTACTTCTTTAATGATTGTGCGTAGGTTTGTGACGTCAACTGATAGAGAAGAAACGTCACAAGATTTGCTATCGTCTTTTACAAGTGGTGCGATGTTGTTTGGACGAATTGTGATGAACTTAATACCTTCTTTAACTTTAACTTTTTCAAAGGCTTTACCAGAATAGATTGGACGAATATATACTGCATCTTCCCCTTCTCCTTCGATAGCTGTTACATCGGAAATTAGACCGATTTGTAATTTACTAGCGATTTTAGGAGATAGATCTTTTCCAAGAGCTGTATGACCAAATACAATTGCTTCTGGGTTTTCTTGATCGATTACAGCCATAAAAGCTTGACCATAGCCATCAGAAGTATATTGTTTCAAGTGTGGATGCTCTACAGTAATCACACGGTCTGCACCGTATTTTCCTAGCTCAGCAGCTAAATCTTGAACTGCATCTCCTAGTAATACTGCTACTACTTCCCCACCGTCAGAAATTTGCTTTGCTGCAGCGATTGATTCATATGATACATTACGAAGTGCACCTTCACGTGCTTCCCCTAAAACTAATACTTTTTTAGACATGATTTGTTCCTCCCATTTAATAAATGATTCGAACCCTCTTTATTTAACAAGATAGTTCATAGATTACTAGAAACTTAACCGTAAAAGTTATACTACTTTCGCTTCTGAATGAAGTAGGCTCACTAACTCTTTTACTTGATCAGCTAGTTCTCCCTCTAAAACTTTTCCAGCTTCCTTTTTAGGAGGTAAGTAAATTTCTATTGTTTCTGTTTTTGCCTCTATGTCATCTTCATCAATATCAAGGTCATCTAATTCTAGTTCTTCTAAAGGTTTTTTCTTAGCCTTCATTATTCCCGGTAAAGAAGGATAGCGTGGCTCGTTTAAACCTTGCTGTGCAGTAACTAAAAGAGGTAAAGATGCTTCTAAAATTTCTGTGTCCCCTTCAACGTCACGTTTGATCGTAGCAGTTGTTCCATCGATTTCTAGGTTAGTAATAGTAGTTACATAGTTTATACCTAATAATTCTGCAACGCGTGGTCCAACTTGACCTGAACCGCCATCGATCGCAACGTTTCCAGCTAAGATTAAATCTACATCCTTGTCTTTTAAGTATTCGGAAATTATATGAGCCGCTGTGAATTGGTCCATTTCTTCAACATCATCTTCTGTATTGATCAGAACTGCTTTGTCAGCACCCATTGCTAAAGCTGTACGTAGTTGCTTTTCAGCATCCTCGCCACCCATTGTAATGACTGTAACTTCACCACCGTGTGCGTCGCGAACTTGGATAGCTTCCTCGATTGCATACTCATCGTATGGGTTGATGATGAACTCAGCACCATCCTCTTGAATTTTTCCACCACTTACAACAATTTTCTCCTCTGTATCGAACGTGCGTTTAACTAGAACATAAATATTCATGTTGAAGTCCTCCCAATATTGTTATTTACCTTTAAAGACAGGCTGTCTTTTTTCAATAAATGCTGAAATACCTTCTTTGGCATCCTCTGAAACAAATACTGTTCCAAAAGCGTTTGCTTCTGCTTTTACCCCTTCATGATAAGATGAAGTCTTCACAAATTGAAGCATTTCCAAAGCAGCCTTCACGGCAACAGGGCTTTTCGTAGCAATTTTGTTTGCTAGCTCCCCTGCTTTTTCAAACAATTCTTCCTCTGGGTAAGCATGATTAGCTAGCCCAAATGCTGCCGCATCCTTTCCACTGATTGGTTCACTTGTTAGTAGCATTTCTGCCGCCTTAGCAAACCCTACATATCGTGGAAGGCGTTGGGTACCAGCGAAGCCAGGTATTAAACCTAACTGTAGCTCTGGCAAACCAAGTTTAGCATTTTCAGCGACCAATCGAATATGACAGCTCATGGCCAACTCAAGTCCCCCACCAAGTGCTGCACCATGAATGGCTGCAATCACCGGTTTTGGAAATGTTTCGACTCTTTCGAATATAGTTTGTCCGCTAGAAGCTAGCTTCGAGAACTCCTCTCCAGAAGTCACAGTGGTAAATTCTTTAATGTCTGCTCCTGCAGAAAAGAATCGACCTTCCCCTTTGAGAAGGATAACACGAACATTTTCATCGTGCTCCACCTCATCTAGCAAGCTATTAACCTCTAAAATAACACCCCTAGCTAATGCATTTGCAGGAGGACGATTCAGTGTAACGGTTGCTACATGATTTTCGACATTCCATGACAAAAACTCCATCTACCCACATCCCTTTTAGGTTGTTATACCTTTTAGTAATAGACGATGTACTTTTTCTGTTAGTCCGACTAAGTCATATTTATACTCATTCATCACCCAGGAAGTAGTCGTCTCATCAATTGTACCAAAAACCATTTGTCTTGCTAAGCGAATATCTACAGAATTTTCGAATTCCTCGTTTTCAATACCTTCTTTTAAGATAGTGTCGAGTAATGTCAAATAATTTTTTAAGATAGCATTTATTCGCAAACGTAACGCTAGGTTAGATTGACGTAGCTCCAATTGAGTTACAGTTGCTAGATGCCTATTACTAGCAAGCACCTTAAAATGATTTTCGATCATTTTATACAACTTATCAGAAGCACTGATATTCTCTTTTAAAATTTCCTTCAAGTTATCCGCAAAAACTTCCATTTTTTCTTCAAAAACCGATATTAAAATATCTTCCTTGTTTTTGAAGTACAAATAGATTGTTCCATCTGCCACACCAGCTTGTTTAGCTATTTTAGAAACCTGAGACTGATGGTATCCATTCTCTGCTATAACAATGATTGCAGCGTCAATAATTTGCTTATACTTAGGTTTGTCTTTCTTCAATGAATTCACCACCAAAAAATAAAAATATGAATGATGATTCATTCATATTTTTATTTTATATTCAATTTTTTATATTGTCAATAAACAATTAACTCTGTACTGCCACCTGCTTCAATTTTTCTCTTTCTTCGTCTATAAGGTTTCTTCTTAATATTTTTCCGATAGCTGTTTTTGGAAGCTCTTTTCTAAATTCATAAATCCTTGGAACTTTAAATGATGCGAGATTTTCGCGACAATGTGTATTAAGCTCTTCCTCAGTTGCAGTCATTCCCTCTTTTACAACTATATAGGCTTTTACAGTCTCGCCACGATATGGATCAGGTACACCCGCAACTACACATTCCTGTACTGCAGGATGTTCGTAAAGAACCTCCTCCACATCACGAGGATAAATATTATAACCACCAGCAATAATAAGATCTTTTTTACGGTCTACAATATAAAAGAAACCGTTTTCATCCATGTACCCTAAATCACCTGTTAGCAACCAACCATCTCTCATCGTCATATCAGTATCCTCTTGACGATTCCAATAGCCTTTCATTACTTGTGGTCCCTTTACAGCGATTTCTCCTATTTCACCATAAGGTAATGGGTCCGTGGATTCTGGTCCAAAAATAGTTGCTTCCGTATCAGGCCAAGGAACACCGATGGAACCTTTTACTCGATCTGCACTATAGATTAAATTAGCATGTGTTACTGGAGAAGTTTCAGTTAAGCCATAGCCTTCTACCAGTCTTCCACCCGTAACTTTTTCAAATTTTTCCTGAACTTCTGCTGGTAGAGGTGCCGAGCCACTTAAACAAGCTACGATAGAGGATAAATCATATTTTTTTACATCTGGATGATTTAAAATCCCTATATACATAGTTGGTGCACCAGGAAACAATGTAGGTTTTTGTTTATCAATTGTTTTTAAAGCAGTTTCTACATCAAACTTAGGTAATAATACCATACGATTTCCTTGCATAACAGAGAAAATCATAACAGTAGTCATTCCATACACGTGAAAGAAAGGTAAAATTCCTAAAATTGACTCTTCACCTTCACGACATTCATGCAGCCAAGCACGGCACATCGAAGCGTTTGCAATCAAATTTTTATGTGTGAGCATAACTCCTTTAGGGAAGCCAGTCGTACCCCCTGTGTATTGTAGAAGAGCTATATCTTCATTAAAATCAAATGGTAAAGAAATCGAATCCATCTTTCCAACCTTCATAATTTCAGTAAATAGATGGTTCATCCCCCGATGCTCTACTTTTACACTAAATCCATATTGCTTCTTCTGAATAAAAGGATAAATGAGGTTTTTAGGAAAAGGTAAGTAATCCTTAATCCCTGTAATAATTAAGTTTTCCAAATTTGTTTCTTTAATAACCTTAGTTATTCGAGGGTAAAGAATGTCCATAGCCAAAATAATTTTAGCTCCTGAATCCTTTAATTGATAAGCTACCTCACGTTCGGTGTATAGAGGATTTGTTTGAACGACAATACCTCCAGCATACAGAATCCCGTAATAACCTATAACCCCTTGTGGACAGTTCGGTAGCATGATTGCTACTCTTTCGCCACTTTGCAGACCTAATGACTGCAAATAATTCGCAAACTTCATTGATGATTCATATAGCTCTTTGTAAGTTACATCTCTCCCCATGAAATGTATAGCTATCTTCGTTGGAAATTTCTTGTACGCTCTCGTAAGATACTCTTGGACGGGAATAGATTCATAGTCAAGTGTGTGTGGAACTTCCGGCGGATAGTGAGAAAGCCATGGTTTTTCAATCATTTGTTTGCCCCCTTTGTACGATTTTAATAGAGTGAATATTCCTATTTTTTATTATAGATAAAAATGAATGACAATTCAATTCATAAAACAAGAAAAATATTAGCGCTTGTGCCTGCCCTGACATGCAAAAGGGAGAAAGCGAGAAAGCGGTTACACAATTATCATAGCTTTTATCCATTTGACCACGCAGGACAAGGCAGTAGCAGTTAGATAAATAATTGGAAAAGAAAGCATTTACTTTCTTTTCCTAAAAAAAGAGACCGCAATAATCCGCTAATTCATTAATTTGAATTACAAACGCATTATTACAGCCTCGTTTAGAGTTTAAATTAGTTCTATGAATTTTTTACTATATATAGTATGCCGATTGCTAGAAAAAATATTCCAACTACAATCAATATTTTCGACAATTTTTCCATCTATATCTCTCCTAATTAAATACTCGCACCAATTACAAATGATAATCCAACGGAAATAATTAACGAGATAAATCCAACAGAGCGATTATCATTTTCTATTTCTTTATCGACGTTAAAACTTGGAGTTAAAAACTCAAAAAGCCAATAAGCTACAATTAGTAATGCAAAGCCATATAATCCCCAGCCAATCATCTCAAAAAGGGAATTATGCTCTTCAATGGAGTATTTAAAAATATTACACACACCAAATATTTTCCCACCAGTAGCTAATGCCACTGCAACATTTCCATTTTTAATTTCCTGCCAGTTTTTATATTTGGTCACTATTTCAAACAAAACCATGGAAACAATTAAACATAAAACAACGACACTAAAATAACCTGCAGATTCTACTAATGGATTTGACCAAAAACTACCTAGCAGCATGATATAGCCCCTCTCAAACTTTTCTTTCTATACGAATGGGTATTTGAAAAGTTTCAACATAATATATATTTATTTGAATAAGTATCGTAAATAAAGAGATGACAGAAGTACACAAAATCTGTATCTCTTTCCTTCCATCCATGTTATTTCAGTTCAACTACAGTTACTCCATGGCCACCTTCGCCCGCTTCACCAAATCGATAACTTTTCACTCGAGAATGATTTTTCAAGTACTGTTGTATCGCCTGTCTTAGGACGCCTGTACCTTTCCCGTGGATAATAGAAACTCGTGGATAATTAGCCAAAATAGCATCATCTATATATTTTTCAGTTCGAAGTATAGCATCCTCGTATCGCTCTCCACGTAGGTCTAGCTCAAGCTTTACATGTGAATCTCTCCCTCTAACAGCATTAACTGATACTGATTGTTTCTGCTTTTCGGGTTTAATATATTCTAAGTCTGCCTCGTCTAACTTCATCTTGAGCATTCCGATCTGAACGGACCATTCAGTTTTCGATACTTTTTCAAGTAAGGTACCTTTTTGGCCAAAGCTTAGTACCTTCACCTCATCGCCCGACTTTAATTCTTTTGCCTGTTCATTCAATTTTTTCTGCTTCTTCAAAACTGGATTGTTCGGAAGGGCTTCATCTAAACGTTTTTTAGCATCTATTAGCTCATGCTCTTTCACAAGCTTATGCGTATTTGACTGCATTTTTCGTAGCTCACTGATGATTTCATCCGCTTCTCTTCTTGCTTCTTCCACAATCTTTCTCGCTTTTTCCTTTGCTTTTTGCTCTAGTTTTTCTTTTTTCTCGTCGTACTCAGCCAACTTTTGCTCGAGGTCGTCTTTTAGGCGCTTAGCTTTTTCTAACTCGACCTCAGTTTCTTCTGCATCTCGCTCTGCTTGCCTACGGCTATCCTCTAATGAGGCTATCATGGAGTTTACCTCTCCTCGATCCGTTCCAGTAAAGGTTTGAGCCTGTGAAATTATATGGTTTGGTAGACCTAAGCGCTCGGAAATTTCAAACGCATTGCTTCGTCCAGGTACACCAATTAAAAGCTTATAGGTCGGGCTTAGTGTTTCAATGTCAAACTCCACACTGGCATTGGCTACACCAGGTCGGTTATAACCATATGCCTTTAGCTCAGGGTAGTGGGTAGTTGCCATGACACGTGCACCCGTTCCGTGGACAGCATCAAGAATAGATATTGCTAGGGCTGCCCCCTCTTGAGGATCCGTTCCTGCTCCAAGCTCGTCAAACAAGATTAACGATTTATCGTTATATTCCTTCAAAATATCCACAATATTAACCATATGAGAGGAGAACGTACTTAAGCTTTGCTCGATAGATTGCTCGTCTCCGATATCTGCAAACACAGATTCAAACAGAGCAACCTCTGACCCGTCCAGCGCTGGAATCGGTATTCCACTTTGAGCCATTAGAGTACAAAGGCCAACTGTTTTCAAAGTAACGGTTTTCCCGCCCGTATTCGGACCTGTTATCACTATCGCTGTAATTTCTCTTCCGAATTCAATCGTATTTGGAACTGCTTGATCTACTGGAATAAGAGGGTGTCTCGCTTTTACTAAGCGTATATAACCATCGTTGTTGATTTGGGGCATAGTACATTTTTCTGCCTGTCCATATTTAGCCTTTGCTAAAATGACATCGATTTCTCCAAGTATGTTAACTAAAAGGAAAATCTCATGCCCTACAACCTCAACCTCACCTGTCAAACGTATAAGAATGCGTTCAATTTCTTCCTGTTCCTTCACCTTTAAAGCTCGAATGTCGTTATTGATCTGGACTACAGCTGAAGGTTCAACGAAAAGAGTTTGACCAGAAGAAGATTGATCGTGAACAATGCCTCCGTAATGGCTGCGATATTCCGATTTAACCGGAATCACATATCGGTCGTTTCTAATCGTTATAATAGAATCAGATAGCATTTTTGCTGCATTAGCGCCACGTGTGTAGCTCTCTAGCTTCTCACGGACACGACTCACCTGAATTCTCAGTTGCTGACGAATGGAACGTAATGTACTACTCGCACTATCTAGTACGCTGCCGTTTTCATCAATGCAGTCGTTTATCTCATGCTCTAAAGCTGTCAAAATTGGTAACGAATCCTTTTTTGAAAGAAAATGAGGAATCTCTACAGATTCTGTTTCTGCCACATTTTCTAAAAAGTTTCGAAGAATTTTACTTGCTCTAATAGTGCTTGCAGTTTCCATAAGTTCCATTGGACTCAGCATCCCACCAATTTGAGCACGTTTCGCATGGGGACGGATATCTACAATCCCTCCCATAGGAACGTTCCCTCTCAAGCGAAGAATTGTGAGACCCTCATCCATTTCCTCTAATAGAATAGATACTTCCTCATAATCTACAGAAGGGACTAATTTTTCAATATGAGATTTTCCAATAGAAGAAGTACAATATTTTCCTACTTCTTCCCTGATTTTATAATATTCTAAAGTTTTCAGTGCTCTTTCAGCTATCACCGAGGCACCTCCTAATTATTTCTTCAAGTATTGTTTAAATTTATCTAATGTCCATGTATTAACGATATTCTCTTTGTGAAGCCATGCTTTTTGTGCATATTTGACGCCTACATCCATATATCTTAGTTGATCTAAATGATGCGCATCCGTGTTAATGGCAATTGGCACACCTTTTTCCTGCGCCATTTTTAAATAGACTGTTTCTAAATCCAAGCGATGCGGATTAGCATTTAGCTCTAATATCTTTCCGAATTCACTTGCCCACTCTATTAAAGTCGGCACATCCGGATCGTAGCCAGTACGGCTACCAATAATTCTCCCCGTAGGATGAGCAATCATATGAACATGTGGATTTTCAATTGCTGTTCTCAGCCTTGCCATAATCTTGTCCTGTGATTGACTAAAGCTTGAATGGATGGAAGCAATAACAAAGTCTAACTGCTCAAGCAATTCATCATCAAAATCTAGAGAGCCATCTGGGAGTATATCCATCTCTGTACCTGCGAAAATTTCTATATCACTATATTTTTCATTCATGACATGTATTGCTTCTATTTGTTGTAACAGTCTCTCCCTAGAAAGGCCGTTTGCTACTTTTAAATAATTTGAGTGGTCAGTAATTACAATATGAGAGTATCCTTTTTCTCTACATGCCTCTACCATTTCTTCAATAGAGTGAGCTCCATCTGACCACGTAGTGTGCATATGAAAATCTCCCTTTATATCCTCTAACGTTACAAGGCTAGGAATCATTTCTAGCTTGTTTAGCTCTGTTCCATCCTCTCGAATTGTAGGCGGGATAAAAGGTAAATCAAAGTATGCATAGAATTCTTTCTCAGATTCAAAGGACTGAACGGAGCCATCTTCCTGCTCTACCCCGTATTCACTTATTTTCAGACCCTTTTCTTTGGCAATTTGTCTCATTTTAATATTGTGGTCCTTAGAACCGGTAAAATGGTGCAATGCGGAAGCGTATTGATGGGGCTCCACCAGCCTAAAATCAACATCTACCTCATTTTCTACATCTAAGGTCACAGATACCTTGGTGTCTCCTGCTGCAATCACTTTTAGTAGGGGGAGCTTCTCTAGCAATTCCTCTCTAACCTTTAGTGGTAAAGTCGTTGCTACGATAAAGTCGATATCCTTACTAGATTCCTTTACTCTTCGATAGGAACCTGCAACAGAATACTTAACAACAGTATCCATGCTTGCTAAAATACCTTCGATAAAAGCAACAATAGGCTCAAGCTGCCAAATAGCGGTTCTCTCAGGTTTTGTTTGAAAGACTTCTAGCTGTGCTAATATTTTTTCTTCTGTTTTAGCTCCAAATCCCGCTAGTCCTTTAACCTTACCTTCCTCACATGCAATCTTTAAGGACTCAATCGAATCTACACCTAATTCTTTATAAAGCTTGGCGATTTTCTTTCCTCCAAGACCTGGAATCTTTAACATAGGTAAAAGTCCGCCTGGCACAGATTCTTGCATTTCCTTAAGTAAAGAGGACTCACCAGTTTCGATTAAATCGTTGATCACTGCCCCTGTTGCTGCTCCAATCCCCTTCAGAGAAGTAATATTGTCCATCTCAGATAAGCTACGTTCGTCTAACTCTAAAACTTGGGCAGCCTTACGAAAAGCAGACACCTTAAAAGGATTTTCTCCTTGGAGTTCCATATATAACGCAATTTTTTCTAACGTTTTAATAATTGTCTTTTTGTCCATGAGTAGACCTCCTCTATTTAAAAAAACTTCCCTCTACTGAGAGAAGTTCTTCTTAGATACTAGATATTACTTTTCTAAATAAATATACCACCAGTTTTTAACCATCTCAGATAGGATTGGCGTATGTTCAAGCATCCATGAAGTTAAGAATGAACCTGATGTAATATTTTGTATAAATTCAATTGGCAATAGCGCAAAAACATATAAAAGGACGAATATGATGAAATAAAACTCTATAAATCCTAGAATTGCTCCTGCAACATTACTCACAAAGCCTAGTATAGGCAAATACTTTAAAAAATCAAACATGGAGGCTATTAATTGTAAGCCAAACTTAACAACCATAAAAATTAAAGTAAACGCGATAATCCGGTAAAACGTTTGGTCTAGGTCCAATGTTTCTACTGCAATTGTTAATGATGAATCTGAGGTTACTGCAGGAAATGGTATCCACAGAACAAATTTGTCTGCCAGTGGTTTATAATAGATATAGGCGACGATGAGGGCAACGATGAAGCCCGTCATATGAATAAGTTGAACGATCAACCCACGTCTAGCGCCAGTTACAAAGCCGGCAATTAATAAAATCAGGATAATTAAATCTAACATTTTTTCAGTCCTTTAGCCTTTTCAATTCTTCTTCTAGAAGTTCTAGCTGTTCTTTTACTTTTATGTAATCGTTTACTGCATTAACAGCGGTAAGCACTGCTAATTTTGCGATATCTAGCTGTCTATTATGAGAGTGTATTTCTCTCATTTTATCATCTACGATGGAGGCAACGAGTCTCATATGACCAGATGTTTCAGTTCCTGCCATTTTATAATTCTGTCCATAAATATCGACAGAAATCCTTGTTTTCTCTTGTTCTGACAAAGACATACCCTCCCCCAGAAAATCCTATGTATAATAATAACACGAAATAGATTACGTTGTGAAGAAAGGAACAATATGAATGTCAAATGAAGTTTTATTATTGCCAGCTAACGAAATAGAAAAAGTGAAGGCACATTACTTAAAATTCAAAATCGAACGCTCTGCACCAGGGGTAGTTTTCGCTGCTAAGCTTGTAGATACAGCCATCACCATTTATAAATCAGGAAAGGTAATGTTTCAAGGAAACGGTGCTTCTAGAGAGGCAGCTCTTTGGAGCGGAAACATTTCTCCAGCAAATCCTATAAAGAGCAGTTCGTCAAAAGGTGACATTCTCCCGGAAAACTTCACCACATTATCCGTGATCGGTTCTGATGAAACAGGCACTGGAGATTATTTTGGTCCCATTACTGTAGCAGCCTGCTATGTACCTGCACATCAAGTAGAACTTGTGAGAGAACTGGGAGTTAAGGATTCCAAAATGCTAACAGATGAGCTGATGCGTCGAATTGCCCCAGACCTGATGAAAACATTGTCCCATAGTGTGCTCGTATTAAAAAATGAAAAGTATAACGAAATTCAAGGTCGAGGCTGGTCCCAGGGTAAAATTAAAGCAATGATGCATAACCAAGCCTTAAAGCATGTTTTAAATAAAATAGAGCCAGAAAAGCCCGCTTACATATTAATTGATCAGTTTGCAGAGCGTGGTATTTATTACAACCATATCAAAATGGAGAAGGAAATCATACGTGAAAATGTTTTGTTTTCGACAAAGGCAGAGCAATTACACGTTTCAGTCGCTGCAGCTTCCATTATAGCAAGATATGCTTTCTTGAAGGAAATGGACCGTCTTACGGAAATAGCACATACCACTATTCCAAAAGGAGCTAGTGCAAAAGTGGATGAAACAGCTGCAAAAATTTATTTGAAGCATGGAGAGGAATTCCTTAAATCTATTACAAAATGGCATTTTGCAAATACACAAAAAGCCATGAAACTTGTTCAAAAAAGAAAATTTTAACGTGTGGAGGGGAAATGAATGAACATAGTAGGTGAAACAGAAAGATTATGCCTTGTAGTATTCGAAGAAAGATTTTTGGATTCAGATAAGCTGTTTTGGGGAGACAACGACGTGATGAAATCATGTGGAGGAGCATCTTCCCATGAAGCATTACCTAGAACTATAGAGTTTTATCGCGAATGTCATGAAGAGAAAAATTTGTCTGTTTATGCTGTGATGGAAAAAAGCTCGGGAGAGATTATTGGAGCAGCTGGCTTCAACGTCGAGGATAAAATAGAAGAAGTAGAATTAATCTATCATTTTAATAAGAAATCTTGGGGGAAAGGATATGCAACTGAAGCGGTAGCTGCTTGTATGGACATCGTAAGGAATCATCCAAATGTTCTTATTGTGTCTGCTTCTGCTAGTATAGAAAACGCAGGATCCCTCAAAATTTTAGAACGAGCTGGTTTTACATATCTGGGACTAAAATGGTTCGATGATACCCAGCAGGAAGAGCCTGTTTATGAATATAGACCGAATAAGGAAACCATATTACATTAGATTCGTAATGTGCAGTGCTTTTAAATACAATATTGTATTATCTGGGGAGGTTCATGGAATTACTATGAACCTCCTTTTTTCTGAGCTCTTTTAAAGCCTAATCCTATCTAATATTAAAGCCGCCTCATTTGCAACACGGTTAATAAGCTGTTCAACTGTTTCTTCTCTCGCTAATGTTGGGCCTTGTCCAGACCAAAGAGACATGAACTCTGGATTTTTTTGTTGAGAGGCTAATTTTCTTAAATTTTGTGTAAGAGCATTTTGTACAGGAAATGGAGGAAGAACTGCTTCGTGCTCTTTCATTTCCTTCATAAACTGATTTTCAATTCCTCTAGCATCCTTACCTGAAAATGCCTTCGTGGTTACTATGTCCTCACTTTTTGCTAGAAGTATTGCTTGTTGATGTACTGGATGTGCCCCACTTTCTTTACAGGTTAAGAATGCAGTCCCCATTTGTACTGCCTCTGCTCCTAAACAGAGCGCGGAAGATAGCCCTCTACCGTCCATTATTCCACCTGCAGCAATAACTGGAATGTCTACTTGGTCTACCACTTGAGGAACAAGAGCTATTAAACCAATCATGCTTTCGTTGGAATCGCATAGGAAATTCCCTCGATGGCCCCCTGCCTCACTCCCCTGAACAACTACCGCATCCATTCCTAAACTTTCAACGGCTATTGCTTCAGATACATTAGTAGCAGTACCAATCGTAAAAACTCCTTGACGTTTAAATGTTTGTATAGTTTCTTTAGATGGTATCCCAAAGGTAAAGGAGCAGACAGGTACGTTCTCATCCAAGACAACCTGTATTAACTCTTCATAGATACACATTTCAGTTTCTCGATTAGGTAGAGAAGGCTCTCCAACCTGTTGATTTAAAAGAAGCTCATAGGTCTCTATTAGTCGTTTTGATTTTTCTATCTGTTCTTCTTTAATCTCATAATGTTCAGGCACAAACAAATTTACTCCGAAACTTGCGTTAGTTTCTGATTTCACTTGTTTTATCTGATGGCGTAAATCATCTGGTTTTAAATACCCTGCGCCAATCATGCCGAGTGCTCCTTGATTGGAGACAGCGCTTACTAAAGCAGAGGTTGTCGCCCCACCAGCCATTGGCGCTTGAATGATAGGGAATTTTAAATCTAACGCTCTAATAAAAGTATTGTCCATAATAGGAATCCTCTCTTTCACACTAGTTTTTCTTTACTTGCCATTGTTCATAATAAGTAGCTTCTATAGAAAACTTTTTTGTACGCAGCCATTCAAAAGCTTTTAGTACTAAAGGAGATGAATTTTCCTTAGTTGCTTCCTCTTCAGCAATCCAAACAGCCCCTAAAGAGTCTTGACCTTCAAAAAGAAGAGGCTTTGTTATGGAACCCCCTGTTTGCTCTACTAAATAAAAAACTGCAATATGATGTACGGCCGTACCTTCTCTCCAATCTGTATGAATCATAAAATCAGCAGTTCCTATCTGTTCAAGTACATCTATTAATAACCCCGTTTCCTCTAAAAATTCTCTCTGGACTGCCTCTTTAAGTGATTCCCTAGGTTCTAAATTTCCCCCTGGAAGATCATAGCGGTTGATATAAGGCCCACTATTCTTTTCAATGACTAGGAGCTTCTTTTCCTGCACGCATATACCATAGACACCAAAGGGTCTATGAAAATTTAGTTGTATCCTTTTTTTCCAGCGCTGAGCGTTTTCCTCTATTTCTTGAACAATCTTATCTTTTCCATTAATATAGCTCTCAATATCAAAGGGAAACAGTTTAGCAAGTTTGCTCTTTAGTTCTCCATATCTATTTAAATCCACGGGGTGTACCTTTAAATAATCTCGAAAGACAAGATGTCTCTCTATTTCTGGATTCCCTTGTTCATAAATATGTATATGATGTGTTCGATTATTTTCCCCCTTTTGAAAGTAACGTCGACCAGGTAAACCATTTTCTCCTTTTGGTGTATACCCTTGCTGAATCATTTGTTGATTGAATAAATCGACCTTCTCAATATCACGTACTACCGGCATCATATCTATAATTGGCTTTGCTGAGAGTCCTTCTACTGAAGTACTTCCTATATGATGTATTTCAAGTAACTCTTCCTTGAAAATCTCATTTAACGTCTTTGATTCTTGCTCAAAGAGTAAAGCCCAATCCTTTGAATATTCAATGACTTCAACTTTTCTCATGTTTATCCTCACTTTACTCTAGAAGCTCTAGCAATAGGTTCTTATGAGCATTCGACTGTTTTAATATATCAAATTTATTTTCTTTTAGTTCACCCATAATTTTATCAGCTGTCTGTTTTGCATGGTTATACTGTTGGTAATTTATTTGTCCTTTAAGTAAAGCCTCTTCAAGCTCATCTTCGTCTATAAGGTAATAATCTCCTGATGGGAGGACAATGATATCTAAAAATAAGTCATCCCACCATGGTCCGTTATAGTCCACTCCGTGTTTATAGCAAATATCTATATACCATTGAACTACTTCTCCGTTATGATTAAACATCGTTGTTACCGTATAATTTTCTTCATTTGGATATTGTTGAAGCCACATATATCCATCGTCTACAATACAAATCTTCTGAGAGTCATAATTCACCCATAAAGGTTCTCCAATTTCAACTAAATGTAAAAGAGAGATTCCTCCAGTAAATTGCTCTGAAAAAGTATCTTTAAAAATATATTGTCTCTTTAAAATTCTAGACCAATCCGAACGATTACCGTACTTTCTTTTCATCATTTACGCATCCTCTAATAGGACAATGTGACATCAATTGTGATTAAAGGCAAATTATTATTATTTAAACCATATAAATCGATAATTTCTGGGATTTCACTTTTATCGTTTAATGTAATAGACACACTGTTACCTTGGACAATGATTTCTCTATGCTTGGAATCATACAAGGTATCACCATTTTCTATTAATATATCAGTAGATAAATACATATAAACGGCAATCGGAGTATAGTGGATGAGTATGCCCACTCCTAAGCCGTCCTCCTCATTAATAAAATCCCTTTCATTCAAATTAGTATCTTTTGTATTTTCATTTTTAAACAAATTAAACAATATCATATCCTCCTAATTTTTTTGATATATATATGGCGCTGCTGATTTTAACAAGCTGTTAATACCTCCAGGTTGATAGGGCATCTTGTTATCTACAGTTTGCTTATCCATCCATCTTAATTCTTCAATTTCTTCTGGATTTATTATGCAACATTCACCAGCAATAATTTTCATCTTGAATGTCACAAACAATACATGACTGTTCTTATGTTGAAAAAATGCTTCATTAAGTGCTATTACTCTCTCTACCTCTGTCATTAACCCTGTTTCTTCTTGGACCTCTCTTACAATAGCCTGCTCCAATGTTTCTCCATTCTCCACCGCACCTCCAGGAAGTGTCCAGCTAGCCCCAGTGTTCCGGACCATTAAAAAATTCTCCTCATTTGCATCGGCAATCAAGCCATAGACTACATCTACTCTTTTCATTACTTATCAATCTTCCTGTATACTGAAATTTGTTGCTCACATATCTTCTAGGAGCTTTATTAGAATTATATCAAATGTATGATTTCATTTTTAATAATATTTTAAATTTTTAGCAAACTGTTGTTCGATAATTATAGGATTATCTTTAGTTTTATGGGGTATATATTTAACAAATCTATCGATTAATACGTCTCACTAAGATTTCTTTCTTTGAAGGTAAGAGCTTTTGGTGGGAGGTGATTAGTTGAGAAGAGTCTATGGAGTAAAAAAATTAATGACATATCTAGATTCTGTTGGCTATCCACTAACAGAAGAACAAATCCATCAGCTTATGCTAAATAAAGAAATACCACATCTTAGACCAATCGGAGACATTATAGCCTTTAATTTAGACCATATAGATTGGTGGATCAGTCACAAAAAGATTTCTCCATAGAACAAGCCCTGCCTTTGTGGCAGGGCTCTATTTTGGGATAGAATGTAATTTATTTATTTGTTTTAGGACAGTAGCCGCATGCTCCTTGACCTGGTAAATCCATAGACATACAACAGCTTCTACGAATAGGCTGATTTACTAATACTGCTGGATTTCTACCTTGAGTGTATTCGTAGAATAGAGATTTAGTGGAGAATAATTTCCACACCTCTGGGTTCTCGAGTATTTCAATATCATCCATAGCTTGACCAGCGGTAGAAGGATCTTCTAAGAGCTTCTCATACTGATTAACAAGATGAACGAAAAAGCTTTCCCAAATGATTAGCGGTGAAATACTTGTTGTATTTCTTAACTGCTGTACTATTTCATATCCTTGCTTACTTAAAATCTTTCGGATGACCTCTTCTCTCTCTTCTTCCTTCACGTAACGAAAATCATTTGGATTGATGAACATAGCTATAGTATATGCACCATATTCCTTTGTAACATCGAAATGAAGCTCTGTGTGCTTGCCATCCCAAACCATGTCGTAAGCAGCCAGCATGTAAAATTGATTGGCAAAAAACATACCGTATCTTTTAGCAAAATGGGAAACAGCTGCTACTTGGTTTTTTGCTTCGGTAATCCCCTGCATCAACTTTGAAAAATCATCCTGGAAAAATTCCTTACTTAGTCGCTCTAATGTAAAAAGAGTTCGAAGCGGCTTAGACGTGTATATTCGATGTTCATTTAATATAAATTCTTGCTCAAACGTTATTGCTGGCATATTATCACCTATTCAAAATAATTTACTTAGTACCTCTATTTTAAAGGAAGGGCTAGCCATTGCAACATTTCGAGCCTAAACCAAAAAATAACTCTATACCGATTACCAAATCGGATAGGGATATTTTTATGCCTCTACAGATGTTTCACTTGAATTAGGCATTATTTTTGAGGTAATCATAGTTAATAAAACCGATATTATCACACCCCATAAAATTCCTATGGTAAGTGATACTATAGAGCCAGCTATGATACCGATCCTCGCTCCCCAAACGGAAACTTGACTATTACTTGTCCCCATCGTAAACTCTTGACCTTTCCTCTTTTTCCAAAGTAGCCCTACTATTAATACTGGAACAACTCCACCTCCCGCCATGGAATAGGCCATGGAAAATAAATCGATAATAGAGTCTGCCCAAATGGCTGTTCCAATAGTAAAAGCTCCAATAACAATGACCCCTATCCTCGTTAACCTTAAATAATAGGAATCTTCTTTTGGCTTCATATTTGGAATGACTAAGTCATTTACAATAACTACTGCAGCAGAATGTAGAAGTGAGGAGGCACTAGAGATGGCTGCCAAGAAAATCATGATGAAAAAGGCAAGAGCAGCTAATTGAGTCATTTCCTCAAGAATTAACCACGAGATTGCTTCGTCTGCTGCCAAATTTGGGTTTTGCAATTTTACAACCATACCTGCGATTGTGGCAAATATCGTGAAAATTATCGCGACTACTCCACTTATTAGCATTGCACGACTAGCCGCTTTAGGGTTTTTCGAAGCAAAACACCGCTGCCAATATACCTGTGCAGCTAATATTCCCAACGTACCCGTTACAAACAGAGAAATTACCTCCACAGCTGATAGATTCATTTGTGCTAACTCGATAGCTCCAACATTTTCTAAGCCACCCTTAAGTGTCGAATAACTAAAATCAACTTTATCGAATACTTGTATGTAAAACCAAACTGCAATTGCAATGAGTATCCCTCCCTGTATTAGATCGGTCCATACAACGGAATACATACCGCCAACAGCAGTGTAGATGATGAATACTGCAGAAAAAACTAAAATCATCAATAGCGGGTCGGCACCTGTGAAAGCTGAAAATAGCGCTCCCATCCCCATTGCCTGACCACTAACCCAAGCAATCATAATAGATGAAGTTAAAATAGCTATTAAACTACGAGAATACCTATCTCTTATTATTAAATCGTCCATCATTTCTGCTAACGTATTATATGTAAATTTTGCTGCAAATCCTGCAAATATTAGAGCGAACAAAATTTTTGCTCCTTGTTCGCCAATGACAAAGGGCACATTTGCTATTCCAATCTCATACCCCTTGGATGAATGTCCAACAAAATTTCCAACTCCCATAATAGTTGCGATATCTGTGAACAGTAATAGAAAAAAGGGTAATGTACCTCCAGCAATCGCGTAATGTGCAAAGCTAGTATCCGCTTTTTTCTTAAACAGGAATGACATTCCAATGAAGACTATAGATAACGTGATTGTAACTGTCCATGTCCAAAAAGCTAAACCCATCCAACCCCTCCATCTTTTTGTATTTGCAAACATTATTAATAAAATAAGTAAATTATTAAAAATTTGCTATTACTTTATTACCCCTGCTTAGATGGTATAAACCATAATAAAAGAACGAGATAATTTTTTCTTCCACTAGTGTTAAATTAATCCAACAAAAAAAGACTGCTAACACTCGATTTGAGTATGTAACAGTCTAAAACTAATATCATTTTTATTCACTCTTACTATGTGGAACATAAGTTACATTATCCAATTACAAAAACTTTATGGATACCATGCTAGTTTACTATCACTGTCTAACGGCTTGGATTGGATTTCCTTACTCAATGTATCGAACCATTTATTTAAAATCTCATCCTTAGGTAGCTTTGAATCCTTATCATCTTCCCAAATTATATGAGAAAACCACGCACCTGTTAGCCATTCAAATTGTAGCTCAGCATATGCAATGTTAGGATGCTCCGCTTGAGTAAAATTGTCATTTACAGCAGTGGCAACATTTGATGCTTGAGGTAGTAATTCGTTTTCAATTTTTTCTTTAATAGATTGACTGTCAAGTTGATCCCACATAACTAAACCGCCATCTATTTGATAAAAAATGTCGAAGGATGGTTGTTCACCTAAATCCACCAATACAAAGGCACGTTCTACAGTATTATTAGTTGCTTTAACCGTGTTTACAATAATATTCTGTGCCATTTCCACCCAATATTCCATTGCATCTTCTACAGTCGACTCTATGTAAAACTCAGATTCCAATTCAGAAACAGCTGTCTCTCCCTTATTAACATCTTCTATTTTCCTAAAAAGACGGTTAAAAAAACCCATTTTCTACACAACCTCCTTATTTTAATATTCATATTCATTTAATCTTAAAGAATATGTAATCTGCATCATTAATTTATAATGGTCCACCTTCAAAGCCAATCGGCCAACCATCTTTTTTCAATTTTACCTTATACTGAAATTCATGTGGACGTTCGCTATAAAAGGCTACTGTAAATCCTGAAAACAGATGATCATCAAAATTGATCATCCTTCCAAAGGATATGGTAGCTAGATAATAGTCTTCTATCTCATGAGTTGGAAAGAATATCTTCAAATAATTTAATGCACGGTTAATGTGCTGAGGCAACTGAGAGAATATTTCCCCTGCCAGTTCAATAAATTCTTCTGAAGGATCTTCTGTATCCCCTTGAACAAATATTTCTACCTCTTCCCACTCCCCAATATCTAGACTACAAAACCATTGCTTCGGAAGAAAATTATCTGCTTCACTTTGTGTTAAAGACTTCGAAAGAATAAGCTGTTTATTCAAAATTTCTTTTATGTTGGGTATTGCTTTTATTGGCTTGCTTGGTTTAAACGAATTCATACTATGACCTCTTTGTTTTTTCTAAATTTATTAAGCGATGATTATCATAAAACGGAAGGATAGTGCCTGCCATACATTACCTTAACTGATTATTAAATAACTATAGAGATAGAGAAGAAAATAACTAAAACAACGCAACAGGCCAGTGAAATAAAAAAGGGATGATTTAAATAATATTTTTTGATACCAGTGATCATTGCAGGGTTTAGTCACCTAATGAAGAAGGAGCAAGCTAACTCATCTTAATGTATTTCCTATGAAATTAATGCAGTAATTTAATTATAGAATCATTTACCCAATTATGGAAAGTGGAAATATGTCTAGAAAAACTAAAGAAAGGGTAAAGAATATTAGTTAAAGCAAACAGGAGGTAATTTTTTATGGAGAATCATGTTATTGGCGTATACGAAAACGAACAACAAGCAGCTGAAGTTGTTAAAGATTTAAAAGATAAAGGTTATACAACTGATGAAATTTCAATTATTGCTAAAAATACAAAGGAACTTTCTGAAATTACACAGGAAGTAAAACCCTCCACTAAAGATGGAGCCATTGCGGGAGCTTTAACTGGAGGAGCAATTGGCATAGCGGGAGTTATAGCAGGGTTATCTACAGTATTGATTCCCGGATTTGGCGCTGTGTTGGCTGCAGGTCCTATCATTACAACAATTGGAGGCGCAGTCGTAGGGGCCAACTCTGGTGCTGGTGGATTAAAACATGCTCTTATGGAAATCGGAGTCCCGGATGATGAAGCAGAGCGATATTCTAATGATGCTCAGGATGGAAAAGTCCTGGTATTTCTTCACCCCAAAAACCCACAAACGTAAGGGTCGATTGAATGGTCAGCTTAACTACTGTGTTAGTTTAAGTACATCACTGTTCCCCTTCACATAGCTATAAAAAGGAGCAGCACCAATTTAAGGGCTGCTCCTTTTTCTTTTATTCAATCATCCTCTTAGCTCTGCTCCTGCTTGTTCAGCAAGTGCTTTTAGAACTTTGTTGTGAGCATTGACTACTTCTTCGTCAGTCAGTGTTCGTTCCGGATCGAAGTATGTTAGAGAGAATGCAATTGATTTTTTGCCTGGTTCCATTTTTTCGCCTTCATATAAATCGAAGAGATGCACAGCCTTCAACAGTTTTCCGCCTGATTGCTGGATAATCGCTTGGAGCTCTCCAGCAGCTTTTTCACGTTCCACTACTATTGCAATATCCCGAGTAATAGATGGGAATTTAGAAACTGGTGCATAATATAATGTTTCTACTTCTTTATTTAATACTTTTACTAAATTCAATTCGAACACATACGTTTCTTTTAAGTCGCGGGCTTTTTGTTCTGCTGGGTGTAATTGTCCGATAATACCTATTTCTACACCTGCTAATTGAATGGATGCAGTTCTTCCTGGATGCATACCTTCAACAACTGTACGTACAAATGTTAAATCCTCAGTGTGTCCAAGGAGATCCATCAAACCTTCCACAATTCCTTTAAGCACGAAGAAATCTACGCTCTTCTTCTCACCTTGCCAGCTATGCTCTACCCATTTACCAGCAATAACTCCTGCTAAATGCTCTTGCTCTTGAGGAAGACCAGATTCCGTTTCCCCTAAGAATACAGAGCCAATTTCATATAATGCAACTGTATCGGCTTGGCGAGCAGTGTTATACGTTACAGCTTCCAACAAATGTGGGATTAAGCTTTGACGTAACGTGCTGCGTTCCTCACTCATTGGCATTAATAATTCTGTCACTGGAGCAGATTCTAATGCAAACTTTTGAGCCATTTCTTTTGAAGTTAATGAATAAGTGATTGCTTGATAAAGTCCTGCACCTTCCATAAATCCTCGCACTTGGCGACGTTTTGCTTGGTAGGAAGTTAAACCACCAGGCTTCGATTCTTCCACTGGTAATGTCATTGGGATTTCATCATAGCCATACATACGAGCGATTTCTTCTACAATATCCTCTGGGATTTTAATGTCCTGGCGACGTGTCGGAGCTTTAATATACAAATATCCATTAGCTACTTGGAAATCAAACTTCAAACGAGTTAATATAGATGTCATATCTTCTAGAGAAATTTTCATTCCTAAGCGACTGTTGATGAAATCAGGAGATACGATTACCTCAGCAGGAGATTTATCTAACTTATCTACAACTACAGAACCAGCTAACACCTCTCCACCAGCAAGTTCTGCTAATAGGCTAGCTGCACGTTCAGCTGCTAAAACAACTCTGTTAGGATCGACACCTTTTTCATAGCGGGCACTCGCGTCACTACGTAAATTATGATCTTTAGAAGATTGGCGAACAGAACTTGCTGTAAAGTACGCAGACTCGATAACTACTGTTGTTGTACCATCATGAACCTCTGAATTAGCGCCACCCATAACTCCAGCAAGAGCAACTGGTTCTTTACCATTAGTAATAACTAAATGATTAGATTTAAGTGTACGCTCTTGATCATCAAGTGTAACAATTTTTTCTTCTTCATTTGCTAGGCGAACAACGATTTCCTTTGTAGCAAGGCGATCATAGTCAAATGCATGAAGTGGTTGGCCGTATTCCATTAACACGTAGTTTGTAATATCTACGACATTGTTATGAGGACGGACACCAGCTGCCATTAGACGATTTTGTAGCCATAGTGGTGACTCTTTTACTTGTACGTTTTTTACAACCTTCGCAATGTACAAAGGATTTTCTTCTATTGCATCCACACGAAGCTTTATATAGTCTTCTGCTTTTTCAATGCTTTCTGTATAGGCCGCTTCTGGGTATTTCATATCTTCAGAAAGAATTGCTCCTACTTCATAAGCTACTCCTAGCATACTTAGTGCGTCAGAACGGTTTGGTGTTAAACCTAGTTCTAACACTATATCGTCCAGGCCTAATAATGGAAGTGCGCTTTCACCTGGTACAGCTGTTTCAGGAAGAACATAAATCCCTTCTGCATATGCTTTTGAGACAAGGCGGCCTTCTATACCTAGCTCCTGAAGAGAACAGATCATACCGTTAGATACTTCTCCACGTAGCTTTGCTTTCTTAATCTTAATGCCACCTGGTAGCACTGCACCAGGACGAGCAACGATTACTTTCTGACCAGCGTCTACGTTAGGAGCACCACAAATGATTTGAGTGATTTCATCTCCTACATCTACCTGACAGATGTTTAACTTATCAGCTTCCGGATGTTTCACCTTTTCTTTTACATATCCAACTACAACATTTGTCATGCCTTGAGAGCGATCAATTACTGCATCTACCTCAATACCTGAGCGTGTGATTTTTTCTCCTAAATCCTTTGGATTCAATCCTTGTGTGTTTACATATTCTGATAACCATTTCGTCGATACTAACATGTCATTTCCTCCTTACACTTCTGTTCGGTGGAATTGCGATAAGAAACGCACATCATTTGTATAGAAATGACGAATATCTTCCACTCCATATTTCAACATTGCAATACGCTCTGGCCCCATACCAAATGCAAAACCAGAAAGCTTTTTAGAATCATAGCCAGCCATCTCAAGGACGTTAGGATGAACCATACCTGCTCCTAGTATTTCAATCCAGCCAGTCTTCTTACATACGTTACAGCCGCTACCTCCACACTTAAAGCAAGAGATATCCATCTCTACAGATGGTTCTGTGAATGGGAAGAAACTTGGACGCAAACGAATTTCGCGATCCTCTCCGAACATCTTCTTCGCGAATAAAGATAATGTACCTTTTAAATCACTCATACGGATATTCTCACCGATTACTAGACCTTCAATTTGAGTAAATTGGTGTGAATGTGTCGCATCATCATTATCACGACGATACACCTTACCAGGACAAATAATTTTAATCGGTTGACCTTCTTTTGCCTCCATTGTGCGCGCTTGCACTGGAGATGTATGCGTACGTAACAAAATATCCTCTGAAATGTAGAAGGAATCCTGCATATCACGAGCTGGATGACCTTTAGGTAAGTTTAAAGCTTCGAAATTATAGTAATCCTTTTCAACCTCAGGACCTTCTGCAATTTCATAGCCCATGCTTAAAAATAGATCTTCAATCTCCTCGACAACGCGAGTAAGTGGATGATGATTCCCGGTTTTCACTGGACGACCAGGTAAAGTTACATCAATAGATTCTTTCTCTAGCTGCTCTTGAATCGCTTGCTCCTGTAATAAGGTCATACGGGCTTCTAATACATTAGTTACTTCCTCTCGTACTACATTGACAAGTGCCCCCATCTTCGGACGCTCCTCGGCTGGAAGTTTACCCATTCCCTTTAATAAATCCGTGATTGGGCCCTTTTTCCCTAAATATGCAACTCGCACGTCATTTAATTCTTTTGTGTTTTGTGAAGCTTCAATTTTTTGTAGAGCTTCTTCTTTCAACTGTTGAAGTTGTGCTTCCATTTTAAAAATCCCTCCTAATTGACAAAATAAAAAATCCTCGCCCCTATAAAAGGGACGAGGACTATTTTCGCGGTACCACCCTGATTATTGCACAAAAAAACGTGCAATCACTCAATTCGACTAACGGCTCTACACCGGCACACCTTTACAGTAAATACTGGTCCCGGTGGCAGCTAACGGGGTGAACTTCTATATGAAATCTTCATCTACGCTTCCAGTCAAGGCGTAAAATCCCTACATTCGAATTCTCATATATACTTTTCCCGATGACAGCTTTTCTTATTTATTAAATTATTATCTATTATACGGACTTTTAAACATTTCATCAAGGGCATTTATCTCAAAGTAAGTCCATAAAGAAGAATTCCCGTTGCCACTGCAACATTTAATGATTCTGCTTGACCAAACAAAGGGACAATAATATTTTGGTCGGTTTGTTCCAACAAATCCGCTTGAATACCGCTTCCTTCGTTTCCTACTATCAATGCAAACGCATCACTTTTCTCTACTTCATGGAACGGAGTAGAGTTTTCAAATGCTGTTCCATATACTTTTACATTTTTGTCTTTCAGCTGGTCCACCCAATAGCTTAATTCACCTTTTAAAATAGGTATATGAAAATGAGAGCCTTGTGCAGATCGTAGTGTTTTGGAATTATAAGCATCTGCTGATCCTTTGCCAAGAATGACTGCGTCTATTCCAGCAGCGTCGGCTGTACGAATCATCGTACCAATATTTCCAGGGTCTTGAACCGCATCAATCAATAACAGCCTTTTCCAACTTCCCTGTTCATCTAACTTAGCTGTACTTTGTTTACAATGTGCAAAAATCCCTTGAGTATGCTCTGTTTCGGCAAGCTCTTTTTTGATAACATCATTAATCTCAACGATTTCCAGATTATCAACGTCCCATGTTACAGGAATTTCACTAGTATCACTTAGCATAATAGTTAAAACATTTTCTTTTTGTTTAATTGCTTCCTCGACTAAATGATATCCTTCAATGATAAATTCTCCTGTTTTGTCTCGCTCTTTTCGAACACTAAGTAATTTCTTCCAATGTTTAACTAAGGAATTTTGTGGAGATTCAATTCGTTTCATGTTATGTACCGCCTTTTTCTTATATACCGCACAAAAAATAATACAGCATCTTTTCTTTTGTAAAAAAATTATATCACGTTAATCTATTACTTCATATTTATCTTCCACGAATTTATCAAAATCATGTATACGTGGCAAGACATTGGGAAAGATAAAGAAAAGGAGTGATGAAAATGGATTTTCAAATTCGAGAAGCAATAGCAGCAAACCTAAAAGGAAATTCCGCTACAGATATTAAAGAAGTCGTGGAAGATGCGATTAACCGAGGAGAAGAACATTTACTACCTGGTCTTGGCGTAATTTTTGAAAAATGGTGGAAAACTGCTGATGAATCGAGCAAACAAGCAATGCTAAATAATGTTTCTACTGCATTTGCTCAATAAGTTTAAGTAATTGTTCAGACCGTAGACTTAGTCTACGGTCTATTTATTAATTCAATATTAGTTCCATGACCAGAGCTAGGCAAACTTTGGTCCATAGTGTCGTACCAAATTTTCACCTTATCCCCATCATGTATACTCTTTTATAATCTCTATCACTTCAATTTTTCCGTCTACTAACAGCTCAGGTAATTCACTTTTTACGTTTCCCTTCCAGTAATCTCTTGCTTGTTCAATTTTTCTTGAAAACGAGGCTCCATCCTCCTTTGGCAAAAGGCTAGCATCTCCCTCAAAGGATTTACCAAAAACTCTTAAGCTAACAAGTTGTAAAACCTGCCGATTATAGGAATTAAATATTTCCACCCATTTTAAAGCATCCTCAAAGTTTTTCGTCGCATATAAACAAGAAAGTCTAGAAGGGTAATCCGGGTATTCTTCTAATCTCACCATTTCTGCTACCGTTTCTCGTATTGCTCTAGTTGTTTGGTCAAAATATTGACGTCCTACTTCTGAATCTTCTTTAGTTAATTTCAACCCTTCATCCGTAAATTGGTTCTGAAAAATTTTTATAAAATCCTCACCTTTAGAATTTAAATGCTCTCTTTCAAAAAAGAACCTATACAAAGTATTCCTTTGATTCTCTTCAAAATTAATTATCTGTCCTACCTTCATCTTTTTCCTCGTAACAATATGATAAACAATTAGTCCATTTTCTATCATAATATTCTCCTTATTTAATAAAATATAAAACTAGTTATTTTAATTCACTAAACCACTAAATTAATTTAACTTTTGCGAAAATTATCCTTGATTTCTCCGATATACTGTATATAATTACTCTATGAGTTTGAATAATTAGAAAAGTTTCAAAAGATATTATATTTAAATTATAGCAAAGAGGCGAAGTGTATGAACATTATGGTGGAAAATATTGTAGAAGCATTGAGTGAACATCTAGAGCAAGACCAGATTTCCATCAATCAAACTATTAGAGAATTACATGGGAAAGATGAATCCTATCACTCTATAAGTTTACCAGACGTTGTCGTTTTCCCTAGAAGCGCAACAGACGTTAGTAATATTATGAAGACTGCTAGTAGACTTAAAGTTCCAGTAGTACCTTTTGGACGTGGAACAAGTTTAGAGGGTCATGTCATACCCTACGAAAATGGTATTACCATTGACTTTTCATTGATGGACAAAATTTTAGAGATAAGAGAAAACGATTTACTGGTGAAGGTCCAACCAGGTGTTACGAGAACGCAGCTTAACAAAGAATTAAAAAAATATGGCCTGTTCTTCTCTGTTGACCCTGGTGCAGATGCAACTCTTGGGGGCATGGCTGCGACTAATGCTAGCGGAACTACCACCGTCAAATATGGAGTAATGAGAGATCAAGTAAGAGATTTAGAGGTAGTGCTTGCTGATGGAACAATCATGCATACAGGTAATTTGGCAGCTAAATCTGCTTCTGGTTTTCATTTGAACGGATTATTCGTTGGATCAGAGGGCACTTTAGGATGCTTTACAGAACTAACTTTAAAGGTGTATGGCATTCCTGAATTTACAACTGCTGCTAGAGCAACCTTTCCTACGGTCAAAAATGCAGTTGAAGCTGTAACTTCAATATTACAGGCGGGTATTCCCATCGCACGTGTAGAACTTGTGGATGAGAGCTCGATTCGTCAAGTTAATCATTTTAGTGAAACTGATTATGCTGAAAAGCCTACGTTGTTTTTAGAATTCCACGGCAATGAAGCTGGACTCACTCAAGATGTCGAGTTTACCCAAGAAATTGTAAAAGACCATGGCTGTGATGATATTCAATTTGAAACAGATAATACCGCACGAACAAAGCTTTGGGATGCTAGGCATAATTTAGCTTATGCTTATATTCACGGAAACGTCGGTAAGAAAATGATGGTTACAGATGTGTGTGTTCCTATTTCAGAATTGGCCGATGCGGTTATATTTGCTCGTCAGGAGCTCGATGCTATCGGATTAACAGGAGGACTTACTGGTCATGTCGGAGACGGAAATTTTCATGCTCTGCTCATGATTGATATGAATAATCCCGAGGAGGTACTGAAGGCACAGAACTATAATGAAAAGATTGTTCTTTATGCTCTCGAACGAAAAGGAACTTGCACTGGTGAGCATGGGGTAGGTGTCGGAAAACAAAAGTATCAGGCGGCAGAACATGGCGAGGCTCTTCGAATTATGGAAAAAATTAAAGTTGCTCTCGATCCGCTAAATATTTTAAACCCAAATAAAATAGTAAAACTTGAAAGTGACGGTGGGTAATATGAAAATTTTAGAAAAAATCAGTAGCTTTGCCGGAAAGTATTTTGCCATCTGGGTTATTTTAATAGCAGTAATAGCTTTCTTAATACCAGAAGCATTCCTACCTTTTGGCGGCTATATAACTATCCTACTTGGAATAGTAATGTTTGGAATGGGACTTACGCTTAGAGCAGTTGATTTTAAACTGATCTTAACAAATCCCAAGCCAGTACTAATCGGTGTAGCAGCACAGTTTATAATCATGCCTTTAACTGCCTTTGCTATAGCTTACTTACTACAGTTACCTAGTGAACTGGCAGCTGGTTTGGTTTTACTTGGCTCTGTGCCAGGGGGAACTGCTTCTAACGTAATGGTTTACCTAGCAAAGGGAAATGTACCACTTTCAATTACGATGACTTCGTTCTCAACTCTCTTGGCGCCTTTAATGACACCGGTTCTTCTATTACTGTTAGCAGGCCAATGGATGCCGGTAAATGCCATGGACATGTTTATGTCTATTGTACAAGTAATTATTGTTCCAATCGTACTTGGATTACTCATAAAAAAATTACTACCAACAGCTGTAGAAAAAAGCGCCAATATTGTTCCATTGATCTCTGTATTAGCTATTATTATCATTGTTTCCGCAGTAGTTGCTGGTAATGTAGACAATATTGCTTCGGCTGGTCCATTAGTTTTTGTTGGGGTTTTCCTTCATAACGGAGCTGGGCTATTGCTTGGCTATTATGCTGCAAAAATGATGAAGCTATCTAAATCAGATTGTCGTGCTATTTCCATAGAAGTTGGTATGCAAAACTCTGGTTTAGGAGTTGCACTAGCAACTGCACATTTAGGTCCACTAGCCGCTCTTCCAAGTGCCTTAGGAGCCGTTTGGCATAATATTTCAGGACCAATTATAGCAACTGTTTGGTCCAAGAGCGCAGGAAAACAAGATAAGGTTGAGGTTGAGTCTATTCCTCTAGAAGGTAAGCCATCACAGATTTAAATATACACAACTAAAAGAAGAGGCTGGAACAAAACCCACCTTAGACATCTAAGAGTCCCGAAAATTTACCGAATAGTAAATTTTCGAGACTCTTTTCTATTACATAGTCGGTGTTCTCCGCTACTGCGGACGCTTTCGCGGGGGCACGGGGCGAGCCTGTAGTCTCTCACACGCGCTTGTCTCCTAGGAGGTCCCGCCTTCACTCCGAACAACTTTAATTTTCTTTGATATCAAGTGAAAACTGTATATAATTTCAGATATAAAAAAGGATATCTTTAGTTAATTTTTTTTCAAAACGAAATTCATTCAGAATGAAGTATCCTTATAGTTAGGGATTATTATAAGAAGCAACTCACAGCATTTTTACGTCGCATGGTTCTACTTATTTTCCATCCTCTTTCTATTTAAGTTTTTTAACTCCAAAAATCATGTTATTTGCTCTTCTTCCAATATAATCGATCTATATTTTGATTTCCCCAACTTTTTCCTTCACTAAAAGATATGTTTATTGCTCTGGGACTTCTATTTCATACTCTTCATACATGATAGGCTTTGGATATTGGAAAGTAACTATTTGAGCCTTTTCTAGTTCACTTACTTTGAAAACTTGTTTAAAGCTATTTCCTTCAATCCTTTGCGCGAATGGAGAATCCTCAAGCACTAAACTATTCCCCTGATCATCCTCTAGCCATAATGGATTTCTAGTAAGTCTATTATCGTAAATTGAGTCACTTTGTATATCAAAATAGACAGTTATCTGCTCCTCATTCGACTGAATCTCTGTAACAAGAATATCTCCGAAATCCCCTTGACTTAATGTAAAAGGATATTTTTGTCCTTTTAAAGGTATGATGACCTTCTCTAGGGCAAATTTGTCCTCCAGCATATAAGGAATAACTCGAACCTTTTTAGTTCCTTCCTTCAGTGGGCTAAAGAAATAGCTTAATTGCGTAGTAACGATGCCGTTTTCAGTATCACCGTGACCATTTTTCCCTAATGGATCCAATATATTTCCACCATCATCAACTATAAAGAATTCTATATCATAAGGCTCTAAATTCGTTTCTTTCTCCTCTGACATTACATTTACGGCAAGATCTGTCCCAGCAGGACCAATTTTCAGAGAGCTTATTTTGACTTCTGCTTCATCAATCATCTTCACTACTTCAGGGCGTATCACAATTACTTCATTCGATTGTTTTACATTGTATTCGAACTTCCAAGTGCCAGGTATTAGACCAACAGCATCTATCCTCATGCTAAGCTCAAATTCTTCTGGTAGCTCCTCTGTTGGATTTATTTCTATCATCCCTTTATACTTTTGTGGAGTTATAAATTTTCCAGATGAGCTAGAACTGAAATTTATTTCTTTTCCGTTTACCTCAATAGTTGGTCTTTCCAGCTCTCCTATAGCAAACAATGATTCTTGTGTGTAACCTAATACTAGTCTTGTTCCATCATAAAAAATTTCGTTTATTGTTAAAGTAATTCCACTATCCTTTGTAGACTGGTCGATAACTTGTGTTAAACCCTTCTGTCCGGCTATTTGTAAACCTTCATCTTGTACATCATTAAAAAATGTACCAATTAGTGGAACCTGGGAAGCAATTTTGGCCATTGCAGGAGAAACACTAGCAGTTCCTATAAACACACTTAATGCGACTGCTGCTCCCACAGCACTATAGGACACTATCTTTATCATTGATCTTTTCTTTTTGACAGGTTGGACGGTGTTTTTTATGATTGTATCTAGTTTCTCCAGTGGCACATGTATTTTATCCATTTCCTTTTTTAAATCTGGCCATTGCTTACTCATTTACACAATCCTCCTTCAATGTGTCTCGTAAAATATTAATACCTCGATGTACATTTGTTTTCACAGTTCCCTCTGGATATTCTAATATTTCCGCTATTTGCTTGATGGAATAGTCCTGATAAAACCTTAGCACTAAGACTGTTTTATATTTTTCATCTAATTTCATGACTGCCTCCAATAAATCCATATCCTTCTCTGAAGAGAAATAAGGATTTACTTTCCGCTCTATCGACTCTCGGTCCATCGGAACCACTCTATTTTTCTTTTTAATATGATCAAGTGAAGTATTTATAAGAATGCGAGTTATCCATGTTGAAAAGTATTCGTCCTCTTTTAAATTTTTGAGAGAAACGAAAGCTTTATAAACAGTTTCTTGAAAAACATCTAGGACGTCTTCTTCATTTTTCATGTACATGAAAGCCATTTTATAAAGCTTTACTTTTTCCTCATCAATTAGCTCTTGAAATGCTTTATGATTCCCCTTCTTTGCTTTTTGCACTTTCTTTATATCCGACAATTTAGTAATCCCCCTTTCTTTCTAACTGTTAGATAAAGCAAGGATGTAAAACGTTTCATTATTTTTCACTTTTATGTACGATTAATAATTTTTATTGGAAACTGTAATACCATTATCTCTATTTTTATAAATGTAACATTCAGGAAGCGTTACCGACTAATACTAAAAAGGAGCTAAGAAATGAAAAAGAAGTTAATGTTCATTTTTGTTTTTGCAATGTTACTGATAGGATGTCAAGAAGAGGGGTCTGTCATTCAATCACGGCTACCATCGTTGCCAGATTATACACCTAGTTCAGAGGACATAGTTGATACACATGGAGACTTGCAGAATTTTAATAGATTTGAGGAGTTTCTAAGCAACTTGAATAATGAACAAAAAGACAACCTTCGTATAGTTACTTATACCACAGAAGGAGACCCTATACTTCGTGATCTAGCATACGATGGAAACGTTATTATCTCTAAATTAGATACAAGAAGAGATCATTTTGGAGCAGGTAGCTTGAAGACAACATCTTGTTCATCCTTAGTCACTGTCCTATCCAAAACGAGAACGGATTACGAGCTAGAAGGCTGCCAGGACGAGTATGACAAGAACGTACTGGTCATCCATCACTAACAAATGGTCCTCTCTATATTTGTATCATTAAAATGAAGAAAAATAATAAAGAGTGATTCGGCGTCTCCCGAATCACTCTTCCTATGTAGCGATGAAGTCATCCTTCTAGATAAGCGACATCGCATATATATAAACTGTAGGACACACCCTGTCGTTACAGTTTATTCAATACTTTTAAGCCATTAACGAAGCAAGTACGGCTTTTTGTGCATGCAAGCGATTTTCTGCCTGTTGGAAGATATATGAGTTTGGTCCATCTATGACAGATGTGGCCACCTCCTCTTCTCGGTGGGCTGGTAAGCAATGGAGAAATATATAATCTGGCTTTGCATTTGCTACAAGCTCATCATTGATCTGATATTCCTTAAATTCCTCTAAGCGCTTAGCAGCTTCTTCCTCCTGTCCCATAGAAGTCCATACATCTGTATACACTACATCTGCATTCACTACTGCTTCTAGGGGATCATTAGATACAAATAATGAGCCTTCATTATCCAATGCAATAGCCTTGGCCTTTTCCATAATTTCTTTATTCGGTTCATAGCCTATCGGTGTTGCAACTGCTATATGCATACCCATGTATGCTGCCGCTATAACTAAGGAATGTGCTACATTGTTTCCGTCTCCAACATATGCTATCTTTAGTCCCTTCGTATAGCCCTTTACTTCCTGCACAGTAAGTATATCCGCTAATGCCTGGCAGGGATGATAAAGATCTGTCAATCCATTAATCACTGGAATACTCGCATGCTCAGCTAGCTCTCTTACCATTGCATGTGAATTGGCACGAATCATAATGCCATCTAAATAACCAGATAAAACATGAGCAGTATCATATACAGATTCTCCTCGCCCAATTTGTAAATCACGTGCATTCATGAACATACCATTACCGCCTAATTGCTTCATTCCTACTTCAAAAGAAATTCTTGTACGAGTAGAATGCTTTTCAAAAATCATCCCAAGTGTTTTACCTTCTAACAGCGGCGGGCATTTCCCTGCTTTCGTCAACGATTTTAAATTTGTGGCAAGCTCTAGTAATTCACTCACTTCCTCTTTTGAGTAATCCAAGAGAGTTAAAAGGTCTTTTCCTTTTAAGCTATCAACCATTTTCAGATTTACCCATTCCAATAGTTTCATAAATTTAATCCCCTTCTTTTCCGTATCCTTCTGTATTTTTTATTATAAATATGAATATTTATAAAGTCAAGTGGATTTATATACATTTATTTATACATAAAAAAGACTAATGAGGAATACTATTGCAACCTTCATTAGTCTTTTATAATTAGTTAAAAGTAATATTATTTACTGTATCACGGTCTAGCTTTTTAATAACTTCCACAATTAGCTTAACTGTATTCTCATAATCATCTCTATGCAGAATTCCTGCATGTGAATGAATATAACGAGTAGCAACTCCAATCGATAAACATGGTACCCCGTTTAATGAGATGTGCATGGATCCCGCATCTGTTCCACCGCCAGCAATTGTTTCGAATTGGTATGGGATATTATTTTCTTCGGCAGTATCCACTACAAAATCACGTAAGCCTTTATGTGAAACCATAGAAGCATCGAATAGAACGATTTGTGGGCCGTCTCCCATTTTACTTGTAGATTCTTTAGGTGAAATTCCAGGAGTGTCACCAGCGATACCCACATCAACTGCAAAGCCGATATCAGGGTTAATTTTTGCTGTAGACGTTTTAGCTCCACGAAGACCTACTTCTTCTTGGACGTTCCCGACACCATAAACGATATTAGGATGATCTTGACCTTGTAAATTTTTTAAGACATCAATAGCAATGGCACAGCCAATACGGTTATCCCATGCTTTTGCAAGTAATAGTTTTTCATTGTTCATAACAGAAAACTCAAAATATGGAACGACCATATCTCCTGGCATTACTCCCCATGACATTGCTTCTTCTTTAGAGGATGCACCAATATCAATGAACATTTCTTTAATATCAACTGGTTTTTTACGAGCCTCTGGGCTTAGAATATGCGGTGGTTTCGAACCAATAACACCTGTAATGGTTTCTCCCTTACGTGTAACAATCGTAACACGTTGAGCTAGCATTACTTGTGACCACCAGCCTCCTACTGTTTGAAAGCTTAAAAAGCCTTTATCATCAATCTTAGATATCATAAAGCCTACTTCATCTAAATGACCAGCGACCATAATTTTTGGGCCATTGGCATCACCAACTTTTTCAGCAATCAAGCTTCCAAGATTGTCATATTCAATTTTGTCTGCATAAGGAGCGATATACTTCTCCATCACTTGACGTGGCTCACGCTCATTACCTGGTATTCCTTTTGCGTCGGTCAAATCTTTAAGCATTGTTAATGTTTCATCTAATTTCGTCATTATTTCGACCTCCTAAATATACTCATCAACTAATTATATGACAAATTGAATGCATATTCAAAATATTTATTAAAGAATCTTCAAGTTTTCTAGTGATAAAATAACTAGTCTGCACCAGCGCCTCCTCCACCGTCACCAGAGCTACCTCCACCATCAGAGGATGAAGTTGAGGAACCTGAGGAACCATCACCAGAAAATAGGGAACCCTTAGTCCATCTCCATGAATCCATTACATAATTCATAGGATCTGTTTCTACTAATAACAAACCTGCCAATGGAACTGTGGCCATTTCAAGAGGGAAAGTTTGTTGTCTTCTTTTAAACAAATACGCTCGAATAGCCCAGCTTTCTTCAGAATATAAAGGAACATTCTCTTTTTTACGCTTTCTCAGTGCTCTTTTAAAAGTTCTTATAGAATCTTTAGCTCTGACCGCATTCATAGATAAAATATTCCTTGGAACAGCAATATATAAAACAATGAAAGCAACCAATAAATTAAAGGTTTGATTGAACAGTTGTTCATCTACCAGTTGTGCGCTTGCAAAAAACATGAATGCTATATATAAAAATAGCCATAGTTTAGACTTTTTCTTTACCCATAGTATTACAATATACACCAAGGAAACACCTATAATCCATGCTATCCCCCAACTGCTTCTTAAGTCTACAAAATAGGCAATAGAGAATAGTATAGCCAGTATAATGGTCGCCATACTTAAAATAGTAAGTGGTATCTTATCATTAAAAGCTCCAGCTTCTTTCATCTCGGATTCAACTGCCGATTCCCATTTTTTTTGCTTTTCTTTAAAATCTCTTTTTCGATGAACAAAATAGTCATTTTGACTTTTCTCTTCTCTAGCCGCGCCAGCTATATCATGCAAATTAAATTTTGATTTAATCGATCCTTTTCTTGATGAGAATAACCAATTTATCATTATATTTTCAAAATCAGCCTTAGCGATGCTTCGATCGACCAACTGAAACTCAAGTGTCTCTTTTGGTGATTTGGGATCATTCTTGAAACGAACCGCTGCCTTTCCTTTCATAACTTTTAATGCTCCATTTTCTACTAATGAAAATAAACCTGCCAAAAAGCTTTTTCGACTGGTGTTACCTACGGAGTCCACAAAAAAAAGATATAAAACATCCGTATCTAGGATATCTCTTTCAGATCCCCTTCTCCAAAAATGTCTCTGTGGCAATAAGATTATGAATAATAATGCAGTCACTAGCAACCCAATAATTATTTTGGGAATGAGATTCTTTATTTCTCCCATCCCCTCTAATCGATTGTACGTCTCGTCAAATGTTTGTTGTTCTATAGCAAAAGCATCACTTAACGTTTGAGATGACTTAATCTTCGACATACCTGTCATCACTGAAGATGGAAAGTAAAAACTAGTCTTGGTTGTAGAATACGCCTCTGATTTAGGAGTCACAAACCTAACCCCATATTGATTTTTCTCACGTTTTACCGCATGCCGATCAAACATAATACCATCAAAACGATCAGGATTCATTGGTTGCGGAAGGATAAAATCAATTGTAACATTCTCATAGGTTTGATAATGAGCGTTCCCATCAAAGTAAGTCACTTTTAGCTCGCTATAATTTTCATAAGACTTTACTGCATCCTTTAGTGTATAAGCATAAAAAAAGGATACCTTTTCATTGGATTTATCAATAATCGTACGAAAATAGTCATTTTCATAGGATACACTTAATGGAATCATCGATTCTTCTCCTACAAAACCTGGCTCCATATCTAGACTTTTAAGCTCATAGGAATAGAAATTTACTACCCTATCATCGTATGTATCAGGAAATTCTCTATATAGGTTGGTAAAGGCCCCATCAAAATTATAAGTAAATACCTCATTAACTAATAAATCGCCGTTTGGTTGTATCCAAGATTTAATGTGTACTTTGTCAATGCTGAATGATTTTGCTTCTGCCACCGAACCAAAGGAAAGAAAAGCGATCACTAAAGATACCAAGAAATATAATAACTTTTTCATAAAGCACCTCCCATACCAATATTATCAAGATACATATCGTACGGAAAATACTTAAAAAAGTTTCACATTTAAAACTTAATAGCCATTTTTCTGTCTTTCATAATTGGTTTCATTTTTGGATATATAGGCATTCAGCACTTCTTCACTGGAGAAACCAAGTTTTTCTGCTATAGCCCCATACATAATCCATACTTTTTCATATCGATTTTCTGATGGATTAGTAAGAAAATCTAATATAGCTGAATTTGTCATAAGAAAAATCTCAGTTATTTCTTGTTTCAGATTAGATTGTGGCCAAACCTCTAGATAATCCAGTTTTTTTTCTATACCTAATGATAATAAAAAATGAATAGAATCTACGTATTCTTCTAAGATTACCTCTCTCTCAGACGCTCCTTTATTGCTCCAAAATTTAAAGCATCTTGTTTCATTAGCCAATTCTGCTAATTCTACGATTAATGCTAAACCTTTTCTTTGAAATACATCCTCATTTACTTTCATATTTGTTTCAATATAGCTGTCTAATTCTCGTTGCATTTTAAAAAGTTTTTGTAAATTCATATTTTCCTCCAAAAAATTTAATTTATTTTGAAACCAAACTACTTCTTATATCGTATAGCAATTATCATGTATTTTACAAGGAGGACATTTTAATGGTCCATATTTTAAGATTACTAATAATTGCATTAATAATATATTTATTTTATAAAATTTTGCGATACTTATTTGATCCTAAACGAAAGCTAGACGAAGCCTATGAAAAAGATCAGTATTATTACTATGATGATATTAAAAACGTTCGTAAAAACTTCTTTATCACTTACAAGGGCGCAATGTTTGAAGGTGAAAAATATCTTGGTACTACCGAACAGGCTTTTGAGGTAGTATCTATTTTCATTTGGATTAAAGATCCTTCTAAGCTTCAAGGATTCACAAAAGAGGATTTCTATTTCCTCCAAAAAGAAATACTAATGAATTACCCTGACGCTACAATTAATTGGAAGAGTCCAATCGAGCAGCTGATGAAGGAAGAGTAATAATTATAAGGAAGAGCTCTCGAAATAATTTCATTCGAGAGCTCTTCCTTATAGAATTTATAGGAATTGTAATAGGATGCATTAATAGAAGGTGATACTCATTTTAATTGTGCAAGTTTAACTATTTCTCCTACTATAATCTGCACATCCTGTTGTTTTTTAATCACAAACAAATAATCTGCCTCTTCTTTTGTTGGTTCAACTACTTCTGCTAGATTTTGTCGAATAAGTACTTCATCAAAATTAGAAGCAGTTCTTAAAATCGATGTACTGCGCTCGCTAGCCGTAACTCTATCCTTTAATATTTCTTCAGGTATATCAAAATATACAACCACTGTCTTAAAACCAGAACTCTTATAATACTCTAAAAACCTAGTTCTACCATTAATATTTCTATTGGAGTTACACAAAATAAGATGGCAATCCGACTCTTTAACGGCATAATCGACAATCATTTGTGTAAGCCCATATTTCAACTTATTGCTAGCCGTCTTTGGTAATAAGTTTATGTAATGAGTAGCTAAAAACTCCGCATGATTGTCCTGATCAATTATCACTGAATTTGCTAAATGTTTTTCTAATAGTTTGGCGAATGTTGTTTTACCACTATGTGTCTTTCCGACAGTCATTATAACGATTCTGTTTTTCATAAGGTTGCCTTGTTGCTAAGGGTTATAAATAAGTTCTCTACATTAAAAAAAGTGCTCAAAGGTTCTTTTCTTCCCGTTTCATACCATTGCTTGTATTGTTTAAATACTTCTATCGGGTTATTATTATTTTGCTCTTCCACCAAATGCTTAACGGTTAAAAAGCTTCGAGAATAATCATACATAATACTGGATAACTCATTAATATAGGAACTAGTTCCAAATTCATCTATACTTCTAGTGCCGTATTGATCCTTATAATATGCTACAATTGCTAATTCAACATTAGTGATTATTTCAAAATCTTCAGGGTTCAATAAATTTTTCCTAGCTATGTAGTCACACATTCCTTCTTCAAACCAAATACTATCTCGTTCCTCATCAAACTCATCGGGAAACAAATCTAAATGGTGAACCATTTCGTGACCAGCTATCGTTAAGACGCCTTCGTCCTTAAAATGTTGATAGAAATCTTTTATCAAATCATTCTCTACATCTCCGTATATTTTCATGAAAAAATTTCTCCATTCACCAATGTCTGGTGTCATATAGATTAGATTTCGATTTGTATAAGCTGGAATTGGAATGTCCGAAAAGGTACTAGTAGCTAAATCTACTGGAGTCCAGACGAATCCTTTAGGCGGTTCATTTAATTCATATTCTTCCTCTAGTAAGGCTTTAAAGTCTTTTAATCTAACTTTAAAGGACTCTATTATTTCTAAGTATTTAACAGCCTCATATGGTGTTTCAAAAGCGTATATATGTTTCATATGTCATTCCTCCCTTTCTTCTCTATTTATTATATAATAAAAAATAAAGTGAAAAGTAAGAAATTAATATAAAACGTACAACTACCTATAACTGCTCCGCCCCTTAAAATGTAAAGTTCTATATCTCCATTTTGCCTTACCTTACAATTTTTATTACTACACTCATATGATTGTAGCGACAGGCGGCGACTCCTGTGGGATGAGTGAGACAGATAAGACATCACAAACGACGCATAAGCGGCGGTGATGGCTTATCGCTCACCCCACGGAAAGCGCCCGCCGAAAGCGAAAATCTATCCTTTAACTGTCATAGTTTAGGGCGCAGTTCAAGGTTCTTCTTAAAGCTCTTTTTCAACTATTACCTTCATTTTTTACACTCAAAAGAATATTCACTTGTTAGGTTACTATGAATATCGAGGATGGGCGTCCCGCCAATTTCAAGACAGCCATTGTTAGCTAAATTTATTTCCTTTGTATTAAAATAACTAGATGAGATTGTTAAAAAAAGGAGACCTACTATAGCTATTCCTAAAAGAAATACCACTTGTAAAAAGTACTTATTCTTAGTCATTTTCGAAAACCTCATTTCAATTATATATGGCTATATTACTTATACCACTATACGAATGTAATTATTTCGTATCAATCTAAAGATTCTTCTAAATTAAATTAGAATACTAGAGGACTATTATCCGTTAACAACCAAACAATTAGAAATATATACAAAATTAGTAACATGAGAAAGCCTACACGAAAATTGGTATGCTTTGTTTTGTGATGAAAAAGCTGCATCCCTAAATATGCACCAATTCCACCTCCAAAGATGGCAAAAGTCCATAAAGTTTTTTCAGGAACCCTTTGTCCTTTTTTCTTTGCTTGTGATTTGTCATAGCCCATCAAAAAGAACGCTGAGACCGACATTAACAAGATAAAAATGAGAATTACATTTACCATAATTGTCCCTCCTCTAAAAAAACGTAAGTGCCTTTACCTGCCTCCAACAAGTAACTGAAGAATAGCGTAGAGGCAGCTCCTCACTGCAGCTAGACATAACGAAATGCGCAAAAGCCTATATTCACCCCAGGTAGCAAATGGGGGAAAGCATTAGATTGTAAAAAAAAGGCTGATAGAAAATCTATCAGCCTTTTCATCTAACTTATTTGTTGATTGCTTTTTTTGCTGCATCAGCAAGTTGTGTAAATGCAGCTGCATCAGTTACAGCTAAATCAGCTAACATTTTACGGTTAACTTCGATTTCAGCTAATTTTAATCCGTGCATTAAACGGCTGTAAGAAAGTCCGTTCATACGAGCTGCCGCATTGATACGTGTGATCCATAATTTACGGAAATCACGTTTCTTTTGACGACGGTCACGGTATGCATACATTAATGATTTCATAACCTGTTGGTTTGCTACTTTATATAATGTATGTTTAGAACCGTAATAACCTTTAGCTAATTTTAATACCTTTTTACGACGCTTGCGCGTCACTGTTCCGCCTTTTACGCGTGGCATGTTCATTACCTCCTGCTATTCTTTCGAATAATTTGATTTCGTTTAAATTATTTCATGTAAGTAAGTAAAGTTTTGATACGTTTGTAATCGCCTGAAGAAACTACTTTAGTTTTACGTAATTTACGTTTAGCTTTAGTAGATTTGTTAGCGAATAAGTGGCTTCCAAAAGCACGGTCATGTTTTAATTTACCTGTACCCGTTTTTTTGAAACGCTTTGCAGCTCCACGGTGAGTTTTCATTTTCGGCATGTCGAATTCCTCCTAAACAATTGTACTCTATTACTGTTTTTCGTTCTTAGGTGCAAGCACTAAGAACATGCTGCGTCCATCCATTTTCGGTTTTGACTCGATAGTGGATACTTCCGCACAAGCTTCTGCAAATCTATCTAAAACTCGTTGTCCGATCTCTTTATGAGTAATGGCACGACCTTTAAAGCGAATAGATGCTTTCACTTTGTCTCCTTTTTCAAGGAACTTGATCGCATTTTTCAATTTCGTTTGGAAATCGTGTTCATCGATTGTTGGGCTCAAGCGAACCTCTTTCATTACGATGATCTTTTGATTTTTACGAACTTCACGATCTTTCTTTTGCTGCTCAAATTTGAATTTACCATAGTCCATGATACGAGCGACTGGTGGCTTGGCTTGAGGAGCCACAAGGACAAGATCCAAATTTACACGACCTGCTATTTCAAGTGCTTCGTTACGTGTTTTTAAACCTAATTGATCACCATTTTGATCAATAACGCGTAGTTCGCGTGCTCGAATGCCATCGTTCACATACATGTCTTTGCTAATAATGATCCACCTCCAGATAGTGTCGCGAATACATGGTTTGGGCATAAATTCCGTAGAAACGAATCAGTTACGCCGTTTTCGATCCAATAAAAAAGCGAGCAGACATTTGTTATGTCTGCCCGCCGATATGAGAAATATGTAGCAACTACATATTACAGTCGATCGTGTGCTTACCAGTCAACAACCTAACGTGTCGAACAGGTGAGAAGCGGGCAGCCTCTTCTTATACCACAAACTTGTATTCAATAACCTTAATAACTATACCATCTGTAACAATAGTTGTCAACAAGATTATTCAATAATTATTAATTAGTGTTTTACTTCTTCTTGGATTCTAGTTAAGAACTCATCGAAAGGTATGCTTTCAGAGTTTTGTTCTCCGTATTTACGTACGTTAACGTTCCCAGCCTCTAACTCTTTATCGCCTAAAACAAGCATGTACGGGATTTTTTGCATTTGCGCTTCACGAATTTTGTAACCAAGCTTCTCTTCACGGTCGTCCATTTCTACACGGAATCCAGCAGCAACCAATTGCTCTTCAATTTGCTTCGCATAATCGAAATGCACTTCATTGGAAACTGGTATAAGCTCAACTTGCACTGGAGCCAACCAAGTTGGGAAAGCACCTTTGTATTCTTCAATCAGGAATGCGACAAAACGTTCCATAGTTGAAACGACTCCACGGTGAATAACAACCGGACGATGAGGTTTACCGTCTTCTCCTACATATGTTAAGTCGAAACGCTCAGGTAACAAGAAGTCTAATTGAACTGTAGACAAAGTCTCTTCCTTACCAATCGCAGTTTTTACTTGTACATCTAATTTAGGGCCATAGAATGCTGCCTCGTCTTCAGCTTCGATATAATCTAAACCTAACTCATCCATTGCTTCTTTTAGCATGCTTTGAGCTTTTTCCCACATTTCATCATCATCAAAGTATTTTTCTTTGTTGTTTGGATCTCTGTAAGATAAACGGAAAGAATAATCATTTAAGTCAAAGTCTTTGTAAACAGAGATGATTAGTTCTACAACCTTTTGGAATTCAGTTTTGATTTGATCTGGACGTACAAAAAGGTGAGCATCATTTAAAGTCATCCCGCGAACACGTTGAAGTCCCGATACAGCTCCCGACATTTCGTAACGATGCATAGTACCGAGCTCAGCAATGCGTAATGGGAGGTTGCGGTATGAATGCATGCCATTTTTGAAAATCATCATATGATGCGGACAGTTCATCGGACGCAATACTAATGTTTCGTTATCCATTTCCATTGGTGGGAACATAGAATCTTGATAGTGCTCCCAATGGCCTGAAGTTTCATAAAGATCTTTAGAACCCAGCACAGGTGTGTATACATGTTTATAGCCGAGCTTCAGCTCTTTATCCACGATATAACGCTCGATTACACGTCGAATAGTTGCTCCATTCGGTAACCAAAGAGGTAAACCTTGTCCTACCTTCAATGAGTTAGTGAAAAGTTCGAGTTCTTTACCAATTTTACGGTGATCACGCTCTTTTGCTTCTTCCAACATTTTCAAATGAGCTTGAAGGTCTTCTTTTTTGAAGAAGGCAGTTCCGTAAATACGTTGAAGCATCTTGTTGTCACTGTTACCTCTCCAATAAGCACCTGCTATGCTTAATAGCTTGAATTCCTTTAACTTGCCTGTAGATGGTACATGGACTCCACGACAAAGGTCAAAGAATTCACCTTGCTCATAAATAGAAACCTGTTCACCAGCAGGAATTGCTTCTAAAAGCTCTACTTTATACTCATCATCTTTAAATTTGTCAAAAGCTGCTTCACGAGAAACATCGTGGCGAATAATTTCGATATTTTCATTAATGATTTTTTTCATTTCTTTTTCGATCAATGGTAGGTCATCTGCTGTTATTGGCTCTGGAGAATCTATATCATAGTAGAATCCACTTTCAATAACTGGACCAATACCTAATTTAACATCCTTGAAAAGACGTTTAACTGCTTGTGCCAATAAATGCGCAGAACTGTGACGAAGAATTTCTAATGCCTCATCTGATTCCGGAGTGATGATTGCAATCTCCCCATCCTCTGTAATAGGTGTTTTTAGATCAATCAGCTTACCACTTAATTTACCTGCTAAAGCTTTTTTACGCAGCCCAGGGCTAATAGATTGAGCTATTTCTTCTGTAGTTGTAGATGAAGGAAACTCTTTTACTGCTCCATCTGGGAATTGTAACTTAATAACATCTGCCATTTTGAACACTCCTTAATTGTTTTAGATTAAATGCTGGCTTCAAAACTGTTCTTTCCTTGAACAGCTAAGCCTGTTCAGGTAATACGATTATTTATTTTAGACAAAATAAAAAACCCCATCCCGGTAAAGGGACGAGGTTTAAATCGTGGTTCCACCCTTCTTCTATCTATACGAGTATAGATGAAGCTCTGCATCGGCTAACGGGCCGGTGACCGGCAACTGCTACTTCAATTTCACAGCTACTGCTCGGAGGTGGTAAATCGATTGTCGATACTTAAGAAGCTTCCAGCCAAGGCTTCTCTCTCTATAAGTCGTACAAACTGATTATTGTCCTCTTCAACGCATTATTCTTATTCTTATGAAAATGATTATACGCCACGACTTTATCATTTGCAAGTAGTTATTTAAGCTCTCTCCAGTTTTTCCCTCGTAGAGCAACTGGATTAGTGAGTGCTTTAATCCGCTCCATAATACGCCCTGCCTTTACTACCTCTTTTTCTCCACGTTGCGTGTAGGAAAGATGATGTTGTAATTCATCGTAGTTAAAGTTCGAGGACATAAACGTCGGGAGTTGCTCTGACATTCTATAATGGAGAATTGTGCCTATAATCTCATCTCTTGTCCAGCTAGACATGGTTTCCGCTCCAATATCGTCAAGCATTAGCACTGGGGCCTTTTTCACAAACTCTACTTTTTCAGGTAGAGACTGATCTTGTATCGCTTGTTTCATTTCTCGCAGAAATTCCGGCACATATACAACGACAGAATGAATATGTCTAGCGGCTAGCTCGTTGGCTAATGCGCCTAATAGATAGGATTTACCAACACCAAACTTACCGTAAATATAGAGTCCTTTAGCTGGCAAGACATTTGTTCTTTCCCATTCGTTCAAGAAGTCTTTAGCAGCCCTTACCGCAACTACCCTACTGTCATCCTGTAAATCTAAACTTGAGAGACTCGCCTCCATCACTTCTTTAGGCATATGAATGCTGTCTATCATAGAGGTTACTTTTTTACGTTCATCCTCTATTACTCCTCGTTTACACCTTACATATTCTACATCTATTAGGTTTCGATCTAACACTAGCTTCGGCTCATAGCCCTTCATAAAGTTCGCACACTGCTCTAGCGAGGGACATTCATTACAATCATGAGACTGAGATTTATATTCATATAGCTTACTCAAGCTTCGACTTATTACCTGTTTCGAGATATCTTCGGAGTTTTCTTCTATAAATCCTTGTATACCCGGATCCTCCAATACTTCTTGCTGTAATTCGTCCAATCGAGAAGTAAATTCGGGAGTAATCACTCTTTTGAGTGTTTCATTGATTCGCTCCATTTTATTCACCTACCTTTTCTTCATACCTAGTTCTTCTAGTAATTTTTGTCTCTCTGCATCAATATCCTGAATTCCATTTGTTTCTTTTCCTGACTGTTTCAGCTCGTCATCTTTTTTATAAAACCAATCTGGCACCTTTTCTTCCCTAGTAGGTTTTTTCGAATAGGATTTCTGTTTAGAGCCTTCATTTTTCCACTTCATATATTGCTCATGCTCATTTCTTGCGAGCTCCATAGCTTCTTTAGCCGTTTTGATATCCTTACGCATCCAGTGTGATGCAATCTTCTCTGCGTAATTCTTTGTTAGTTTCATGTCCGTTCGCAGAAGAACGTATTGTAAGAGGACATTCACTACACCAATTGGCATTTTATAATGTGTGACAAAATAATTGGCTAACTGAACATCTGCAAGTATAGGCTCTTTTCCATTAGCAATATCCTTTAAAACCTTTGCAGGAGCAGTTGTTTCCAAATATTGAATCAACTCTTCCTCTTTCGTTAGCTTTTTCTCTACATTCTGTACTGGTTTCTCTGATAGCTCTATTTTTTGAAGAACTGGGGCAGTTCGAGAAACTGTTAGCTTATAATACTCGGCACATGCTTTTTTCAATCTAGCATCAGAAAGATTGAGATCATCATCCAATGCCAAAATAACAACCTTTTGCATTTCTATTGGTGATAAATTATACAAAAAAGCCAATTTCGCAATTATTTCTCTTGCTTCCAATGTCATTGCTGACTTGGGCACCAACTGTTCTGATAACCCTTCCTGCAATAAAACAAAGTCAAAATCTTCATAATAGAACGGCACAGAATTATTTCGTTTCTTTGATTGAAATTGCTCTTGCGTTGATATCGAAGTACCCGTTTTTGTTGATGGCTTAAAGACATCAACAAACGTTCTAGAAACATCTGTGAACTCTTCATGCCAGTTAGGCTTTTGTATGTAACGGTTTCTTAGCTGTTTATATGCATTTTCCCCAATTTTATTTAGTAAAAACATAGATAATAAGGGATCCTTTAAAAAGGACTCTGCATCCAAAGGAGCCTCGAGCTCATAATAGAAGGTTCTTCCTTCCTCAGTTGACTTTTGCCAAGTACGAAGCAAGCCTATTGCTTCCAGGGCAATTCTAGCCTGAAAAATTTTACCTAGTGACAAACCTAAGACGTTTAATAAATGATAATGCGTCCATTGTTCGTTATCTTTCATCTCTCCATCAGCCCATAAAGTCAAGTAGAGACTAATACTTTCAGCACCTACTAGCGGCTGATAAAATAACGTCAATAATTGACGATCATAATCAGAAAAAGAATATGGCAAGCGAATCATATATGTATCTGTTGAATGTAGCTCCTTATATAACATCACTTGTTAACCTACTCTCTAATTAATAACTTATAATGAAGGGTTCTTTTTCAAGATTTCCTTTAATTCATCGATGAATACATTGATATCCTTGAATTGACGATAAACGGAAGCAAAGCGAACATAGGCAACTTCATCGATTTCAGCAAGCTTGTCCATGACTTTTTCGCCTACCTCCTCTGATTTCACTTCAGAGTTACCAGTTCTTCTTAGCTCCTTCTCAATATAAAACACGATCTCCTCTAATTGGTCAAGTGCAACTGGCCTCTTTTCACATGCACGAATTAATCCACGTAATATTTTTTCACGACTAAATTCTTCTCGTGAGCCATCTTTCTTTACTACAATTAATGGAGTCTCCTCTACTTTTTCAAAAGTCGTGAAGCGGAAACCACAGTCTTCGCACTCTCTCCTTCTTCTAATCGCTTTGTTATCGTCTATAGGTCGTGAATCGACTACTTTAGTGCCATTAAATTGACATGCTGGGCATCTCATAGAACCTCTCCTAAATCTTATCTATAATTTTGTATTCCTATTATAACAATTTTTTCTCATAAAATCGAAAAAGCAGAGGAATAAGTTCCTCTGCTCACTCATTTAGGCATTATGTTTCATTTACGCTTGAACTGTCATGCGTTCTTGAGGTGTCTTAACTGGCCCCATACCACGTGGCATTTCGAGCGTTTCGCGCGTTCCAGCATTAAGAGCATCTGCGATATAGTTAGCTGCGATTGATGGATCTAAATCACCACAAGTATACACATCAATGCTTGCATAACCGTGCTCTGGAAAGCTGTGAATCGTTAAATGCGATTCGGAAATAATAACGACTCCACTTACACCTTGTGGTGCAAATTTGTGAAAAGCAACTTCTCTTACCTCTGCACCAGATTTTAGTGCAGCATCAACAAATGTTTGCTCGATAAATTGCATATCGTTAAGTTTGTCGAAATCGCACTCCCATAGTTCTGCAATAATGTGACGTCCCATTGTCTCCAATGTCCGTTTCCCCCTTTGATTAGTTTTATTTTTAACATCAAAGTTGACTACCACGGGGGAAAGTTAGTCCAAAGAGGTCCTAACCCTTTAAGTAGTCCATGTACTAGAAGTACACGATTCCCATTATAAAACAGTTTTTTTAATAATGCAATATAAAAAATCCTCTTTCTACTAATTCTAGAAAGAGGATGGAAATATGTTATTAACAGGAGATAAAAATTATTTATACGCAAAGAATAGCTAAAATTAGCTGTCTAGAAATTGACGATTAAAGACCACTTGCTACTTTTTTAGTAAGGTCAACTACTCTTGCAGAATAGCCCCATTCATTATCGTACCAGGCTAGAACTTTAATTTTTGTTTTGCCAATTACCATAGTCGTCAAACCATCTACCGTACTAGAATTAGTAGTTGTATTGAAATCAATGGAAACTAACGGCTCATGAGTTATTCCTAAAATACCCTTCATAGAACCTTCAGCTGCTTTTTTGAAGGCAGCATTTACTTCTTCAGCTGTCACTTCTTTTTGAACATCCACAACTAAATCAACTAAAGAAACATTAGGAGTAGGTACACGCAAAGCCATTCCATGAATCTTCCCTTCTAGCTCTGGTAGAACCAATGAAAGTGCTTTCGCAGCACCGGTCGATGTTGGAATAATCGATTGTCCACATGAGCGTGCGCGTCTTAAGTCTTTATGTGGGTTGTCTAAATTATTTTGGTCATTTGTATATGCATGAACCGTAGTCATTAAACCATTTTCAATTACAAATGCATCATTCAATACTTTGACAACGGGCGCTAAGCAGTTTGTTGTACAGCTTGCATTTGAAATGATTTGGTGATTTTTCACATCTAACTTATCGTCGTTTACACCAATAACAATCGTTGCATCTTCATTTTTGGCAGGTGCTGTAATTACAACTTTCTTCGCTCCTGCTTTCAAGTGACCAGATGCTTTTTCACCATCATTAAATTTTCCTGTGGATTCAATAACGATATCCACGTTCAATTCTTTCCATGGTAACTTTTCAGGCTCACGTTCATTTACGATTTGTACTTTTTTACCGTTAACGATTAAAGCATTTTCGCCTATTTCAATTTTTCCAGTGAAAGTGCCATGCGTAGAATCATATCTAATTAAATGAGCTAAAGTTTCTAATGGGTATCTCGCATTGATAGCTACTACATTTAAATCCTCTTGTACGATTGCTTGGCGAAATACCATTCTCCCGATTCGTCCAAAACCATTGATTGCAATTGAAGCTGACATATAATAAGTCCTCCCGTAACGTGTGATACTTTTTGTTTTATAATCATGCATTAGTATAACACATTTTTAGAATTATGTAGCCTTAAAATAGCCCATTTTAAAATTCATTATTTTCAAATAATTATTTTTTCCAAGATTTTAAAATTTTTTCTAATTGCTCCTGAGTAGACTCTAAAGTACCATTATTATAAATAACAGCATCTGCACCCTTTTCCTTTATAGAGAGCGGCAGCTGTGATTGGATTCTTGCCTTTGCTTCCTCCATAGAATAATTGTTTCTTGACATTAGCCTATTCAATTGCGTTTCTTCTGATACAGTTACAACAATAATCTTATCGACATAGGATTGTAGTCTACTTTCAAACAGTAAGGGAATATCCATAATAATAGTTGGGTAACCCGCTTCCAAAAGCTCTTCCTTTTGCCTCATCATCTCAGCTCGAATAGCTGGGTGCATTATGTCATTTAGCTGCTTTCTTTTAGCGGGCGAGGAAAAAATGATTTCTCCAAGTTTTGGACGATTTAGATCTCCATCTGAAGTTAGTATATCTTCCCCAAACACATTTATAATCGCTTGTAGGGTTTCGGTCCCTTTTTCAACTACGACTCTTGCTACAAGATCAGCATCAATAATTGGATAATTCATTTCCTTTAACATATTTGATACAGTACTTTTACCGCTAGCAATACTTCCTGTTAAACCAATAATCATGATGAATCCTCCGTTATTTTTGGCACGAACCACAATAGGTAGATGTTCGACCGGCAATTGTTTTCTGCTTGGTTGGTTTCCCACAGATTGGGCAATTTTTTTTGCTATACATTTGTAGTCTATGTTGCATTGTTCCTGCTCCCCCATTTATAGAGCGATAATCCGAGATGGTACTTCCCCCATTTTCAATACTGTCTAATAGCACGGCGACAATTTCATGGAACAATTGAATTTTTCTTTCCTTGCTAATTCTTTTTACTTTTCGAGCAGGATGAATTCTAAGATTAAATAACGCCTCTGTTGCATATATATTGCCACAACCTGAGACTACATGGCCATCCATGATGAATTCTTTAATCGGTTTATTTTCGTATCGTGGGAGAAGGCTCATATTTAGGTAATGGTCTAGCGCTCCTTTGTTAAAAGGTTCAGGAGCCATTAGCAGTAACGGCGGATAATCTGCTTCGGTTTCTAACAGACGCAGTTCACCAAACCGACGTATATCGGCATATACAAGCATATCATCCTCATCAAAATGAAGCGTAACATGACTATGCTTCTTAAACTTTTCCTCCATGATGTCATCAAGACTTCGTACATAGAACCAAGCACCTGACATGCCAAGATGGGAGACAAGCAAAAATGATTCTCCGTCTTGATTTTTTAAATGAAAGTAAATATATTTAGAGCGGCGTTCTATTCGAACAATCGCCATTCCGGGAAGAGCAGACTGGAAAGATTCCACGTCTGCCCCCTTAATGATTGCTTCCTTCCCATTTTCCTTTGAATGAATAATAGTAGGGGAAACATCTACTGATTTAATCAATTTTCCCGTAACAACTGGCTGAAGTCCTCGAACTACCCCTTCAACCTCTGGTAATTCCGGCATACTTAAAACTCCTTACTTTGTATCGTACCAAGATGATCCATATGCATATTCAACTTTTAAAGGCACATTTAATTTAATCGCTGATTCCATTACTTCCGGGACAATTTTTTCTAATAGAGCTATCTCCTCTGGAGGAGCCTCAAATATTAGTTCATCATGCACTTGCAGGAGCATTTTTGTTTGCATATTTTCTTTTTCTAATCGTTCAGCCATATCAATCATTGCTTTTTTAATGATATCGGCTGCACTTCCTTGGATAGGCGTATTCATCGCCGTACGCTCTGCAAAGCTTCTCAAGTTAAAATTAGAGCTTGTAATCTCAGGTAAATATCTTCTTCTATTTAATATTGTAGTAACAAAACCTTTTTGTTTCGCTGTTTGTATACTTTCATCCATATATTCTTTCACGCCTGGGAAGCTTTTTAAATACTTGTCGATAAAAACAGCCGCTTCTTTGCGTGTGATATCTAGGCTTTGAGAAAGACCATAGTCACTAATTCCATAAACAATTCCAAAGTTTACAGCCTTGGCAGCACGGCGCATATTCGAGTCAACCTCGTCTGCACCTACATGAAACACATCCATAGCAGTTTTAGTATGAATATCCATATTATTGTTAAATGCTTCGATTAGATTATCATCCTCCGACATATGAGCAAGCACACGTAACTCTATTTGAGAATAGTCAGCTGCAAACATCACCCATTCCGGGTTAGATGGAACAAACGCTTTACGAATCTTTCTTCCTTCCTCGATACGGATAGGTATATTCTGTAAGTTAGGGTTAACAGAGCTTAAACGTCCTGTTGTAGTAAGCGCCTGCTGATATCTTGTGTGGATTTTCCCATCATCTGTATGGATCTCTTTTAGGAGACCTTCGATATAGGTTGAATTTAACTTTCCTAACTGACGGTATTGAAGAATTTGCTCTATGATTTCATGCTCATTTGCAAGCTTCTCTAATACATCGGCTGCTGTAGAATAACCTGTCTTAGTTTTCTTAATTGGCGGTAGTCCTAGTTTTTCAAAAAGAATCACTCCAAGCTGCTTAGGCGAATTGATATTAAATGCTTCACCTGCTAGGGCATGAATGTCCTTTTCAATTTGTTGTAGCTTGATCTCTAAATCATGACCCATTTCTACAAGAACCTGCTTATCTACCTTTACTCCATCCGACTCCATCGTTCCTAAAATAGAAGCAAGTGGCAATTCCAATTCCTTATATAGCTTAAATTGTTCATTTTCTTTTAATTTCTTTTCTAGAATAGGCTTTAAATGCCAGATAGCCAAAGCCTTCCTAGTAGCATGCTCCGCCAGTTTCTCTTCCTCTGGAACAGATTTTTTTGCTCCCTTTCCATATATCTGCTCGTTGCTTAATACATTAAAATAACCATACTCTTTTCCAATAGATGCAACATCGTCTGCAGATAATGAGGCATTATCAATATAAGCTGCCAGCGTTAGGTCAAACTCTACTCCGGAAATGCTAACTCCATGCTTTCTACTTACCGCTTGGGTCGCCTTGGAGTCCACTACATATTTTGTCTTCGACTCATCCTCTAGCCATGTACAAAATTCTTTTGAATGAAAAGCAGCTTCCCCTGGAACAAAATAGGATTGCTCTCCATCGGATAAAGCGATTCCTAATAAATCCGCTGTATGGTATTGTTCATCATATAATTCCAAGTGAAGAGACATTTCATCCTTTAATAAAGTGAAATCTATTTCCTTTACTATTTCAAATTTCGTTTCAGTAGTAGATTGCTCTTCCGCCACATATTCCGTTTTTTCTAATAAAGTTTTAAAGGATAGTTCCTTCCATATAGAGATCACTTCATCCATGTTTGGTCCGCTATAAGTGATATCTTCAAGTGAAACTTCAATAGGAGCATTTGTTTCAATGGTAGCGAGCACCTTACTCATCTTTACCTGTTCCTCGTTAGCAACAAGCTTCTCCTTTAGCTTAGCACCGCTAACAGAGTCAAGTGCCTTGTATAGATTTTCGACAGAGCCATGCTCCTTTAATAGTTTAATCGCTGTTTTTTCTCCTACACCTGGAACTCCCGGGATATTATCGGAAGCATCTCCCATCAATCCCTTCATATCAATGATTTGAAGCGGGGTTAGTCCGTATTTTTCCTGAACATGCTCCGGTGTATACTTCTCTATATCTGTTATTCCTTTTCTTGTAATGTAAACAGTCGTGGAGTCTGTAGCTAGCTGAGTTAAATCTTTGTCCCCTGACACAATGACTACTTGCTGACCCGTCGTCTCCGCCTGGCGGCTAAGCGTCCCTATAATATCGTCTGCCTCATACATTTCCAGCTCATAGCGTTTAATACCATAAGCATCGATTAGCTTGCGTAAATACGGGAATTGCTCAGAAAGCTCTGGTGGAGTTTTCTGTCTGCCACCCTTATATTCTCCAAATGTAGAATGTCTGAAGGTTGTTTTCCCAGCATCAAATGCCACAAGCATATGAGTTGGATTTTCCTCGTCCATAATTTTTTGGAGCATCATCGTAAAGCCATACACGGCGTTCGTATGTATTCCATGTTCATTTGTTAATAAAGGAAGAGCAAAGAATGCGCGATAAGCCAAACTATTCCCATCTAATAATAGAATTTTTTCGGAAGACATGAATAAATTCACTCCTTGGTTTATATTGTTTTACATTAGCTTCTATACAATATTAAAAGTGCATTTTCGTATTAATACATTTAGCTAAAAATAAAATCGTCATTCCCTATATCTTACCACGACAGTAAGGGGAATGACGATTCATATACTATTCTAAGTATCCTGAAAGGATATTAGCATAAGGTGAATCTGATGGAATAATAATCATTGTATCTTCACCAATGGTTTTCTTATAGGATTCTAACGTTCTGTATAACGAATAGAATTCAGGATCCTTAGAGAAGCTCGAGTTATAAATTCTCGCTGCCTCAGCATCACCTTCTGCTACAAGAAGTGCAGCTTCTTTTTTTGCAGCAGCCTGCATTTGAATAACTTTACTATCCGTTTCTGCTTCAATTCTCCTCTTGTCAGCATCACCAGTAGATAAAAACTTTTGAGCAACACTTTCACGATCGGAAATCATTTCGTTATAAACAGATTGCTCATTCTCTTCTGGCAAGTCTGTTCGTTTAATACGTACATCTACTACTTCAATACCATATTTATCTTTTGCTAGAAGTTCATTTACTTCTTGTGTTATTTGATCGTTAAGGCTTCCTCGAGATGAATTTTCATCATTAATAATCTCGTTGTAATTTAATTGACCAAGCTCTGAACGAACGACCGAATAGATGAATTCTTCCATACGTGAGCTTGCATTAACAATATTCCCTGCATTAGATATCATATCTTTAGGATTAACTACTCTCCAAATTGCATAATTATCAATAATTATTCGACGTTTATCCATTGTATTTATTTCTGCCTCAGACAGATTATGATTCATTTGATATTTTGGAATGGTCGTTACACTTTGGACAAATGGGATTTTCATATGCAATCCTGGTGAATCCTTAATGCTTTTAATCTCACCAAACTGACGAATAACCTTATATTCCCCTTCTTTCACTACATAAATATTAGCAAGGGCAATTACTGCTATTACAAAGACTACTAAGATAGTAATAAAAGACTTAGTATGCTTTTTAAAATCAATTGGTGTCTTTTCTTTCTTTGGTTTATTCGGAACAGTCTTAAACTTAGATTCTAAATTTGCAAAAGGGTTGTTGTTATCTGACATTATTGTCCACTCCCTTCTTCTGTCTTCGATTCATTTGTTGTGGTAGCTGCAGGTGCATTTTGTTTAGTAGATTCTAGCGGTTGTAATGGTAAGTATTTCATCGTTCCACCATCATCATTCATAATATAAATTTTCGCGCCCGGTAAAACGGAATCTAATGTCTCCATTACTAATCGCTGTCTTGTTATCTCTTTGTTATTTTGATATTCAGCATAAAGCTTATCAAATAAGGCTACATCCCCTAAGGCCTGTTCTATACGGGCTGTTTGGTAACCACGTGCTTCAGAGATAATTGCATCTACTTCACCCTCTGCCACACTTATTTTCTCATTTTCATATTTTTCTGCTTGGTTTACCTTTGTATTTTTTGTTTCCTCCGCATCCGTTACTGCGGTGAAAGCTGCACGGACCTCTGCATTTGGAAGCTCTACATCTTGTAATTTTACGGTTAAGACAGTAATCCCTATATCATACTTTTTAATCAATGACCCTAGAAGCTCGTTTGTATCTGCTTCTATTTGAGCCTTCCCAGAAGTTAATGCATCATCAATTTTAGAATTCCCTATAACTGAACGAATGGATGCTGAGGTCGCATCATGCAACATTTCTTTTGGATTTTCGGAATTAAATAGGTACGATTTTGGATCGGTAATTTTATATTGTACTACTAGGTCCGTCAATACGATATTGTCATCACCTGTTATCATTTTTGTATCCTTGTCATATGAAGTTATTTCCCCACTCTCATCCTGCTTGTATCCAAACTGAAGGCTAAAAGTTTCTTTTGATAACTTTTCTACCTTCTGAATTGGCCAAGGAAGTTTAAATTTCAAACCAGACTCTGTTATTGGCTCACTCGCCTCACCAAACGTAATGACGATTGCCTGTTCTGATTCATCTACTGTATACCAAGAAGTAAATACTGCGGATAAAAGAATAATTCCAACTATAGAAACAGCAATAATGGTCAATAATCTTTTTGTACTCATATCTTTTCCCCTTTCTCTCTATATAATTCTTTTACGGAAAGAAAGGGTAGTTGGTTTCAAAAATATAAATATTTAGATTTTTTATGCTACGTTAAAAGTTAAGGGTGATTTAAAAGTGCAATAAAAAATGAGCTGGAAAATGTATCTCCAAGCTCATTAATTAATACTAAATAACCCGTTTGTCGGAAAAGTATTGTGTAGTTTTAAGATTTTCAGTCATTTTCTCGCTTAACCCTTTACATGGACCTGCTCACTTAAGGCTGGTAGAAATCCTAATTCAGAGTTTAGGGATGGATAGTAGAACGCTATTTGTAATAATTTTAAAGTTGTAAATTGGCGATTTCCCTAGCGTTACCCCTTTTAGTAAATATAAAAGCTTGTATTAATGTATGCAAGTGCAGTAGTTCCTATATTGGTGCAATTTTTAAGAGAATTAACCCACCACTTGTTGATAGTAGTGAATGAGGATCCTTTGCAGGTGAAGCTAAAAGAGGGTTTTATATATAAAATATTAAATTTTTTCTTTATTGAAAAGGCATTTTGTTATTGTACTAACAAAGACATTTTAGCCTTTGATGGAGTTTCATATTTGACTTTAATATTCTTTTGCACAAAATTACCTCCCCCTACTCCATACAAGCCTCCATGATTACTCTTATAACTATACACTCGATATTCTTCCCCCTTTTTCAATGGGCGAATGGTTGTTAAAGTTCCATTGCTCTGTAATTTAACTAGATTAGTGTCTTGATGAATCGTCACCTTACCGATTTGACCTAATTTTAGTTCCGTTTTACCCCACATTACCTTTTGTGGTTTTACTTGTTTTTTTATAAATTCTGTTTTAAAGCTGTATGCCCCTCCACTTGATGGAGCACCGTCAGTTTCTACTTTAAAATAGTATGTACCCTTTGGAATATTTATCGATATTCCATCATTTTCAGTAACATTTTTAAATGTATTAACAGATATTTCATTTAAATAATTTAAATTTGTATCTAAAATGGATAAATAAGTTCCCATATACACTGAATTTAAGTTGATTGTTAGAATGCCCTCCTTTGGAACGATTACTTCATAAAAGTCCATATCATGACGATATTCAAACATACCTTCCACTTCTGTATCAAGTAGAATTTCTTGTGCTTCTTCAATAGAAGTATTCTGATCTTTATCAATCTCGGTTGTAGCAAAAGCGTGTCCACCCATCCATAATCCACCAAATATGATGCTTATTCCAAAAATAGTACTTATCAATCCCTTTTTCATACTAATTCCCCCTGTACATTATTTACTTCTTGACTACCACATATTTGCTTATAATTACTTTTTAATTTTAACATAAATATCCAACAAAAAATCACCTTCCAGAAATGTCTAAAGGTGATTTTTTAAAATCTATTTAAAAAATAGTTGTTAATTCCAAGTATTATAGGAGGATAGTTGGTAACCCATTCGTACTTGTTTAGTTTTATAAAGATAAACAAACAATTGCAAGTGCTAGTATTATAAAAACTACCTTCATATAGACATATTACCGTTTAAATGAAAACATAGCTGAAATATACTGTCCCCTGCTAGAAAAAAACATACCCTAAGTTTATTATTATATTAAGTTAGCAATAATCCTTTTAATATTACTATTTTAGGGGGTCAACAATCGCACATTATTAACGGAACTAAAACGGCAGGCTTTGAAAAAGCGAAATAGTTATAACTAATGCCGATAAAGATCCTGCGGACAGTAAGGTTAACATTTTTCGCCAATTTATCTCTTTTGAAGGTTTTGCAGCCTCTCGGGAAACCGCAATCCATATCACAAAAGAAACTATGGCTACAATGGCAATAACATCTTTAGACATATTTAATACCCCCTTGTATTATTCAGTTAAAATGACGCGTTTGTTGAACACAACTTAAACAACACTGTTCTACTAACCCGTTGCTTAGCTCAATAAGAAAAAGTGCTTTACTCCTTCTTGAAGTAAAGCACACCGTTAGTTTAAGTGCAATATTTCACTATCATTCTTTTGTATTAATAATTAAATGATTTTCAACTCTCGCTCTCTATAGACAGGAAGCTGATTATCATTCATACGGCAAAGGTTGAGTTCCATCGACATCGGTAAAGCCATATTTTCTCGCTAGTTCAGCCACCATTATTGTTTCTCCAGAAAACTTAGATACCGTGGTGTCTGATGCCAATGCGACAACCGCACGGCCTACATACGCCGTCGTTTCAGTTGTTCCATCCTCTGGTCCAAAACCCGAATCTATAACTCTTTCTGTTCTCATCCAACCTGGGCAAACAGCAACGGCTGAAACGTTGTAGTCCTTTAATTCCTTTGCCATTCCTAGTGTCATTCGATTGATAGCATTCATAGCTAAATCGTAATATAAATTACTTGAGATTGTGTCTTTGATAAAAAATGTAATATTTACAATTAACCCTTTATGGTGTTGGGCCATCAGAGGTACAGCGTATCGAGTAGTCAGCAAGTAAGCTTGAGGTCCAGCAACCATCATAGCATCCCAATGCTCCAGTGGTCGTTCCCAAAAATGCCGCCCATCAACTGATGGTAGAGAACTTTCGGATCCACCAAATACACTATTAACTAAAATATCAATGCGACCATGTTCCCTTTCAATTTGCTCAAATAAGTTCCTTACATCATTTTCACTTGTATGGTCACACTGTATTGCGATGCCTTTACCTCCTCTAGAAGTAACACCATCGGCAGTTTCTTCAATGGTTTCTGGTCGATTATCGGTTGTAGACCCCTTTACACTCCGTCCTGTCACATACACCGTCGCTCCTGAACTGCCTAGTTGAAAAGCAATGCCCCTACCCGCCCCACGGGATGCACCACTAACAACAGCAATTTTCCCTTGTAATGGTTTCATATTTTCCTAACTCCCTGCCCCTTTAGTTAAAAGTCATGTTAAAGTTTCCTTTTTAATAAATTCAACAAATTTATTAAGTAGTACATGAGTGAAATCATAAATGATAGAAGTATAACAATTATTGTACCGAATATATAGATTGCTGTTTCGGTAGCATCACCGCCATCAAACACATTTCCAAATAGAAAAAAGAAAATTACACTAACCATTAAAGTTAAGAAAAATATACTAATATACTTTGACATATTATCCCCCTCCACAATCCAACTTTACCGTAATAATCTAGACCTTTATTAAACTAAAATGCCGTATTTGTTAAAGTGGGAATATGTATTTTGTGAATTTCATTTATCATTATTCAACTTATCTATTTCAAACCAGGTTCTTAACTGTTCAGGATAGCTTAGCCTTTCCTCTGAAGAACTTAACTTGCCGTCGGTTCGATAAAGATCATCATTATTATAGCGTGGATAAACATGTAAATGATAATGCCAAACATCCTGGCTTCCTCCAGGTTCGTTATGTTGTCGAGTGGAGATACCATCGCATCTGTAGCACTCCTTTAATGCGTAGGATATCTTCTGCGCCAACTTATGAATTCGTGTAGCATATTCAACAGGTAAGTCGAAAATATTTTCAAAATGTTTATTTGGAACGATGATTACATGTGCTTTATTATTTGGCCACCACAATGTTGCGATTAAAGCCGTTACATAATCATCTTTGTACACAATATCTTGCTGTTTAGATTGGATTAGCTTGTCTTCTTTATCCTCAATACCTTTTACCAAAAGACAAAATGGACAAACATAGCCTTCTGGCATATGACTATAATGAATCATACTAATAACCCCTTTAAATAAATTCATACGCATTAGGTTCCTGATGTGTAATTAAAAAGCTGCTTCAAGCTGACTTCGTATTTTATTTCTTAATCAAACCACCAATAATCTTTGGACCATATTTAACAGCTGCACCTCCAGCTACAGTTAGTACTGTTGCAATTACACCAACAATGAACTTTTTATTACTATCGTCTTGTTCGCGTGCACTCTGAGCATGTTTATCCATTCGATCGTAAATCGCTTCCCTTTGTTCTTGAGTAATATCAACTCTTTTCAATTCATCCTTATAGACTAATATAATCTGTTTTAAAACGTCAAAAACATTTTGTGATGAACTACTGGACAAATCGGTTACTTTTAAGAACATATCTTTAATATTTGGTGCAAGTTGCATTAGATTTTCAATATCTTCTAACGAAAGGTCAATTTTTTCTTTTTCTAATAGTTCAGATGCTTTTTCAACTAACGATGATACGTGTGTCTCTTCTTTGTTTTTCCCGCTCATAAAATATCCTCCACCACTAATAAAGTAATTAATACTAATATTATTATCAGTCTATTCTGAATATTAGTAAAGTTAATGTTTCATATTACTTTTCTACTTTCAAATATAAAAAGAGCACCCAATAGATGCCCTTCGATGTTATTATTCAATTTCCGTTACCCGCTATATGTTCACAATGAGGACATAGAAAATTGACTTTGCTTGTTAAACTAAAGCCGTGTTAGTTCAATAAACTTCTCTTAATCCTCACCCTAACAAAGGCACTATTATTATTGGTAAAGCTAGACTTATTAAGAATGTAATAAGCCAATCTCTTTTTTTGGTCGTCTTAAGTAGTATATTCAATACAGAACAAATACAAATACAAATACAAATACAAACTATAAATCCGAACAATATATTGATAAGTTCCATAAAATCCCCATATATTACCTTTTTCCGATTTTACCATAAATCCATTAAATAATTATTATAAAAGTTGTTCTAGTATATTTAATACTTTTTGTTTCAAGTAACTGTATTTTGTTTCATTGGTATCTAAATAAGCTTCTTCTCTGTTTGAGGGAGCGTCCATGTACTCTATTGCTCCCTTAAATTGACTGTCAGTAAAATCATAACGTTTGCCATTAATACTATTATAAAAATGCCAGTCGTCTAATAGCTTAGTTTTCAAAATTTCTCCACCCAATAAATCATGAACTACTAAAGTTGTTACACCACATTGACCTTTTGCTATATTCTCTTTACTCCATTTAGTACTCGATTCAATAGACCAGGAATTAGATAAAGCATATTTAATTTTTTCACACAGTTTTTCATCTAATTTTTTCATCAGTTTCACTCCTGTTCAATTTAAGACTCGTAGACGAATGCGATGGCTTATTGATCCCTCCATCATCCGACGAAAGCGGAAATCTGCCCTCACTTGTTCTCACTCTTCCAGTAAATTATCTGTCATTGATAACTTTATATAGTTAGATTCGCTCATATGACTTTCTCATTAATATTTAACAGATGATTGAAGCGGCAGGCGGCGACTCCAGTGGGATGAGTGAGACAGATAAGACATCACATACGACGCGTAAGCGACGGTGATGGCTTATCGCTCATCCCACGGAAAGCGTCCGACTAAAGCGGAAATCTCTCATCTCTTGTTCTCACTCTTCCAGTAAATTATCTGTCATTGATAACTTTATATAGTTAAATTCGCTCATATGACTTTCTCATTAATACTAAACAGATGATTGAAGCGGAAGGCGGCGACTCCAGTGGGATGAATGAGACAGATAAGACATCACAAACGACGCGCAAGCGACGGTGATGGCTTATCGCTCATCCCACGGAAAGCGTCCGACTAAAGCGGAAATCTCTCATCTCTCGTTCCTGCTTTTTATGTATCTTGAATTAATTAGAATTATACTACACAATAAAAGGCCAGCAACTAGTGCTAGCCTTTTAAAGTATTTCGTTTGGAAAAGGGGTCTATATAAAATGTATCAAAGTATTGTAAATGGCGTGTGAATTTCTTGTAAAACTTAACTTACCATTTATTATTTTGATATTTTTTATAATAATTCACCTGACGGGCCATCAGGTAGAACTTACGTTTCAAATTCTTATCCCCTTTATAAAACAATGGGTTCCCCCACTTACCTTCACCTAATAGCAAACGAATTTCCTGTTGGATAGAAAGATTATCCACGAATTTCTTTAAAACTATTTTAGGAACTACTGTGAACAAGTAATGTTCATTTAGTAGGGTTAGCGGTTTTTCTTTATGGTAAATCACATCATCCACCATATATCGAGCCATGTTATGTCCGAGTGCAGTAACATAGTAGCTAGATCGACCTTGTCTAATATTAACTTCAAATACTTTATATTTGCCATCTCGCTCATCATATTTTAAATCGAAGTTAGCAAAACCGACATATCCAATCGCCTCAAGGAAGTGTTGAAGCTTTTTCATTAACTCTTCATCATAGCGAGTAATAAGTGCGGTATAGTTTCCAATCGCCGTAACCGTGTGCTCTTGTAAAACTACTTGAGCAAGTGTACTTAGCTGCGCCTTGCCCTCCGAGCTAACATAAAACACAGAATCCCACATATATGTGTCATCTCCAGGAATATAATCCTGGATGATTAAGTCTTCCTCATAGCCACTTTCATTTACCTTGCGAATCACGTCATCTAATTCCTGCTGAGATTCAACTCTATATACTTTTTGTTGACCTACAAATTTATGCTTATAATATTCAACCCCATTACTAGGCTTGATGATTAATGGGAAAAGGACATCTTCTGTAAATGGTTGTTTTTTAGCGCAAGAGTAAAAATACGTTTTAGGTGTATCTATACCATGCTCTTCACAGAGCTTATAAAAATTAGACTTTACTAAAAGGTTGTTCATTAAATCCTCGGGCATATAATTAAACACAAACATTTCTTTTAAAACATCTGCATTTTCAATGATCAAACGCACATAAAAATCATTTGTGCCTATTAATAATAACTTCTTATCGGCCGTTTTATATTTCTTTGCAACTTCAGTTAAAACGGACACGAATTCCGACTTGTCCCATAAGTTTGGGTGTATCTCTATATGACCTATAACACTACTCAATTTAGTGAAGGACATTTCTTCCTTCCCAACTAAAATTGGCTTGATACCGTATTCCTCGTGGAAGGAAATAGACATATTGTAAGCATTCATATCTGTCCCAATTATAATAGGGATAAAGGGTTGATTATTCATGATGACCTCCATTAACTATTCATGAGTGGAATGTACACAGTGAATGCTGTACCTTTTCCTACCTCACTTTCAACTTTTATCAAACCATGATGAGCTTCAACTATATGCTTGACGATTGCCAGACCTAATCCAGTACCACCAGAGTTGCGACTCCTAGCTCGATCTACACGATAAAAACGTTCAAAAATACGATCTATTTCTTCAGTTTTTATACCTATTCCTTGATCCTTAATCGTAAAGTAACCAAATTTATGATCTTTACCAATAGTAATCGTGATAAAGGTATCCTCAGAAGAATAGGTAATTGCATTTGTTAATAAGTTCATCATGATTTGCATAATTCGATCGGAATCTCCTAGCACCTCTACCTTTTCATCCAAAGAGAGGGTCAATTCCATATTTTTTTCTTCTAATAAATGATTGGTCATTTCAATACTTTGAATGAGCACATCATAAAGTTTCACTTTATTTAACTTAATTTCGTATCCAACTTGCTCGACAGTTGATAAGTCCAGTAAATCATTAATAAGCATTTGTAGCCGATTACTTTCCTTATAAATTATCTCTAAAAACGAAAGTAAGGTATCTTCCTTTTTATATGCACCGTATAAAAGTGTTTCAGAGAACCCTTTGATAGATGTTACTGGGGTTTTTAATTCGTGTGAAACATTAGCAACGAAGTCTTTTCTTACCTGTTCTAGCTTCACTAACTCCGTGACATCATGAATCACAACAACTATTCCTAGCCATCTTCCATGCTCCCCTATAACAGGCGCCCCATATGCTACCATATGATTAGTACTTAAATTTCGTTGCAGTGCAATTTGTTCTTTACTGAGCATTTCTGTCAAAAATAGCTTTTCTATAAAAGCTTCAACCTTTTCTGGCAAGCCAATTTTACGAAATTGTTTCCCATTTACCTGTTCAAAGCTAAGCTGGAGTTGATTGAGAAAGGAACGGTTAACAATACTAACTATCCCACTACGGTCGATCATTATTAGACCGCTCCCCATGTTTTCAATCAGTGTTTTCAGTCGTTCTTTTTCTGTTTCACGAATTATCGAAATATCCTGTAGGTTCCTTGCAAGAATATTGATTGATTTCGTTAATTTTGACATACCTGAACTGTTATCCTCGAAAGCTCTAATACGATAATTACCTCTTGCTAGCTCCATAGCTGTTTCAGTTAAATGTTCAACAGGCTGTGCATACCTCTTTAAGATATTAAAGCCGATAAGTAAAGCAATAAGAAATGCAATTATTAAAATTGTTGCCAACACTAACCATAAGGTACCTTGAAAAAAATTGACATTGTCTTCTAGCAATGAAGCATCAAGTATCTCGACGACTTCTTGCCTTTGTTCTATAGAAAGCTGCGTACTACTTAGATAGTTTTCAATATCGTTTATTTTTCCATCAATGCTTGTACTCGTAGTACGTTCAATGAAAATAGGAAAGATTTGAGCAAGAGCTAGACCTATTCCAACTAGAATAAGTCCAATTAAAATAGAATAGGTACGAAATATTCTATTGTGAAAGCTCATACTTTTTTAGGCTCCTCAAATTTATATCCAAGACCTCTAATAGTTTTAATGTAAATCGGTTTTCGGCTGTTTTCTTCTATTTTATCTCTCAAATGACTAATGTGGACATCTACGATTCGAGTATCTCCAGCAAAATCATAATTCCAAACAGAGCTTAATAGCTGATCTCGGGTAAGCACTCTATTTTTGTTTTCGATTAAGTAAACAAGTAGTTCGAATTCCTTTGGAGTAAATTCCAACTGCTTATCATTCATGATCACTTCGAAGCGTTCAGGAAATACTTGCAGTCCACCAAATATATATCTTTCATCGGAATTTTTCTTTTGATGCTCTGACGTTAATACACTTCTGCGTATCATAGCCTTAACTCTAGCTGTAACCTCTCTAGGGCTAAAAGGTTTTGTCATATAGTCATCTGCACCTAGCTCTAGACCAAGCACCTTATCAAACTCTTCTCCTTTTGCTGTAAGCATTATAATCGGTGTCTGGATTTTTTTTAATCGTAGCTCCTTACACACTTCCATACCATCTAAACGCGGTAGCATCCAGTCCAACAAAATGACATCAGGCTGTTCTTCTATGGCAAGGTTTAAGCCTTCCTGCCCATCTGAAGCAGTTATAACATGAAAACCTGCTTCTTCCAAATTATATTTTAATAATGTTACGATTGAACTCTCATCATCTACAACTAATACTTTTTTCATTATTTTGGCCTCCATAGTCGATTTGAAACCCCCATTCCAAATCTGCAACTAAATAGGAAGTTATTATAGTTTTTCAGAAACGATAAGCAGGTGGTGTCACATGAAGAATACCATTCATCACTATTGCATTTTCCTCATTTTTTCCTTCTACTTCTATAATAATTTCATTTTTATGTACATTGACTTCTGTTATTACAAACGTAAAAGTTATTAAAGAATAATGATAGGTTGGTACAGGAAAAATTAACTCTTGCTTATTCACATGAGAACCCGGACCAGGAAGATACTTGGAAATGGCAGAAGTCACAATGCCAGTTAACATAATTGTTGGTACAATTGGTTTTTCAAATACTGTTTTAGAAGCAAAATCATGTTGAATATATAGAGGATTATTATCATTCGTCAATCCCAAATATAATAATAAATCCTTATCCTCCATCTTCTCGGTTATAGATAATTTTTCTCCTATAGACAAGTCTTCAATACTCTTTCCAATTTTATACGTTTTACCTAACAATTATTATTCATCCCCCTATATTTAGTCTAACTCTATCTTATCAATAACTCTTAGTTTTGCGCAATACACTGTACTGCCTACTTTAATAATCATAAGTAAAGTATGTAATTGATTTCCCTTAATGGACGTTTTGACGAGTTAAATGTTGCATATCTTATAGCCACAAAAACGAGCGAGAATTTAATCTCGCTCGTTTTTGCTATGATTATTCACTTAAAATCTTCATGACAGCTTTTACAGTATCAGCAGATTTGTTTAACAAAGTCGTTTCTTCTTCTGTTAACTCCAACTCAATAATTTTTTCGATACCGCCTGCTCCAAGTACAGTTGGCACTCCAAGATATATTCCTTCCATTCCATACTCGCCCTCTAAATATGCGATAGAAGGAAGAACACGTTTTTGATCTTTTAAGATAGCCTCTGCCATTTCTACTAGGGAAGCAGCTGGTGCATAGTATGCAGAACCGTTCCCTAAAAGGTTAACAATTTCTGCGCCACCTTTACGAGTGCGATCTACAATCGCTTCTAAGCGCTCTGCATCGATTAGATTTTCCAAGGGAATACCTCCAGCATAGGAGTATCTTACAAGAGGAACCATGTCATCTCCGTGGCCACCAAGTACAAAGCCGGTCACATCTTTAACAGATAGATTCAACTCCTGAGCAACAAAAGTTCGGAAACGTGCAGTATCAAGCACTCCTGATTGACCAATAACTCTTTCTTTAGGTAATCCTGATTCTTTGAAAACAGTATACGTCATTGCATCTACTGGGTTAGTTAACACTAGAACTGTTGTGTTAGGCGAATATTTAACAATCTCACCTGTGACACCTTTCATTACTTTTTGGTTTGTCTGAACTAAATCGTCACGGCTCATCCCTGGTTTACGTGCAATACCAGCTGTAATAATAACTAAATCGGAGTCTTTTGTATCCTCATAGTTGGAAGTTCCAATAATATTAGCGTCGAACCCTTGGACAGGGCCAGCTTCTGCCATATCCAACGCTTTTCCTTTAGTAGGGTTTTCAGCTTGAGGAATATCGACTAACACGATGTCTCCTAGTTCTTTTTGAGCTAGTAAAAATGCTGTAGTAGCTCCAGTGAATCCGGCACCAATAACTGAGATTTTATTACGTTTCATTGTCATGTCGTAACTCTCCTTTTGTCCAAATTAGAAAAGAGAGGATAGAATCCTCTCTCTTGTTAAACCAAATTTCATTACTACAGATTAAAGATTTTTAATCAATTCGTCAGCAAACTCCGAACATTTAACTTCTTTAGCACCATCCATTAGACGAGCAAAGTCATATGTTACAACTTTAGATTCAATTGTTTTTTCCATTGAGTCCATGATAAGTTTAGCAGCTTCGTTCCAGCCAAGGTGCTCAAGCATTAATACACCTGAAAGGATTACTGAAGATGGGTTAACTTTATCTAAACCTGCATATTTTGGAGCTGTACCATGAGTAGCTTCAAAAATAGCATGTCCAGTTACGTAGTTGATGTTAGCTCCTGGAGCGATACCAATACCACCAACTTGTGCAGCAAGTGCATCAGAGATATAATCCCCATTTAAGTTCATAGTTGCCACTACATCAAACTCTTTTGGACGAGTTAAAATTTGTTGTAAGAAGATATCAGCGATTGAATCTTTAACTAAGATTTTACCAGCTGCAAGTGCTTCAGATTGAGCTTTATCAGCTGCTTCAGTACCTTGTTCTTCTTTAATTTTGTCGTATTGGTTCCAAGTAAATACTTTGTCACCAAACTCTTGTTCAGCTACTTCATAGCCCCAGTTTTTGAAAGCTCCTTCAGTAAACTTCATGATGTTACCTTTGTGTACTAATGTTAAAGAAGTGCGACCTTCTTTAATGATGTAATTTAATGCAGCACGCACTAAACGTTTAGTACCTTCTTCAGAAATTGGTTTAATACCGATACCAGAAGTTTCTGGGAAACGGATGTTCTTAACACCAAACTCTGTTTGTAAGAAGTCGATTAGTTTCTTCGCATTGTCTGTACCTTTTGCATATTCGATACCAGCATAGATATCTTCTGTATTTTCACGGAAAATAACCATATCTGTATCTTCAGGACGTTTAACTGGAGATGGAACACCAGTGAAATAACGAACTGGGCGTAGGCAAGTATATAGATCTAGTTCTTGGCGAAGTGCCACATTTAATGAACGGATTCCTCCACCAATTGGTGTAGTTAAAGGACCTTTAATAGCGATTAGGTACTCATTGATAACATCTAAAGTTTCTTGAGGTAACCATTCACCAGTTTGGTCAAATGCTTTTTGTCCAGCAAGAACTTCTTTCCACTCAATTTTCTTTTCTCCGTTATAAGCTTTTTCTACTGCTGATTCTAATACACGTGAAGCTGCTGCCCAAATATCAGGACCAGTTCCGTCACCTTCAATAAATGGAATGATTGCTGTGTTTGGTACGTTAAGTACACCGTTTTCTACTGTAATTTTACCAGATGTCATGTATATTTCCTCCTACTATCATAATCATAGGGCCAATAACACAGGAGTGTTTAGCCCTAATCTTTTACAAACAATTAATATTATCGTTCTTCAATTGGAATATATTTTTGCATTCCTGGTCCAACATATTCTGCACGAGGACGAATTAATCGGTTGTCCGAATATTGCTCAAGAATATGAGCTACCCATCCAGAAACGCGTGAAACTGCAAAAATAGGTGTGAATAAATCATGGTCAATATTTAATGAATGGTATACAGATGCAGAATAGAAATCTACATTTGGTGGTAAGTTCTTTTGACCAGTAACGATTTCTTCAATACGTACTGACATATCATAAAGTTTAGATTCACCACGAAGTGTTGTAAGTTTTTGAGACATTTCACGTAAGTGTTTTGCACGTGGATCTCCTTTTCTATATACACGGTGACCAAAGCCCATAATTTTAACTTTGTTATCTAATTTATCTTGGATATAGCTATCAACGTTATCTAGAGTATCAATTTCAGTTAGCATTTTCATCACTTGCTCATTAGCTCCACCGTGAAGTGGCCCTTTAAGAGCTCCGATAGCTGAAACAACTCCTGAGTAGATATCAGACAAGGTTGCTACACAAACACGTGCAGTAAATGTAGAAGCATTTAACTCATGATCTGCATGAAGTACTAAAGCTTTGTTGAAAGCTTCAACTTCAATTTCTTCTGGCATTTCACCTGAAAGCATGTACAAGAAGTTAGCAGCATAGCCTAAATCTGTTTTAGGAGCTACCGGCTCTAATCCTTTACGTACACGAGAAAATGCAGTTACTAATGTAGACATTTTAGCTTGTAATTGAATAGCTTTTAGGTAGTTTGCTTCTTCGGACATATCCTCAGCAGCATCATCATATAATGCTAGCATAGATACAGCCGTTCTTAGTGCTGACATTGGGTGAACTTTATCAATTGGATAAGTCTTGAAATGATTCAAAACTTCTTGAGGAACTGCCATGTTATCAGCCAATTGTTGCTTTAATTCTGCTAGTTCAGAAGCATTTGGCAGACGTTTGTGCCAAAGTAGGTATACAACCTCTTCAAAACTTGCATTATTCGTTAAATCATCGATATCATAGCCGACGTATGTAAGTGTGTCATCTATAATAGAGCTAATCGATGACTGAGTCGCTACGATTCCTTCTAAACCACGAGTTGACGTCATTTGTTATCTCCCCTTCTACAGTAAAATTTATCCATCTACCTATCTCGTAATATGGAGATTTACCTGCATTTAATATGTACCTTCAAAATGCTTACTCTCGTATTATAATCAATTTTGGCTATTTTGTGAATGAAAACGCTTAAAATTATTAAAAAATAACTTTTCAATTAAATTATCCTAATAAAAGAATGGATGAAACTCGTTACTTTTCAAATGAACAAGAAAGATATTATATCTTACTGGATACCTATAGGAGTCATTCTGCTAATCCTTTTTATAGCGTACCCATTAACGTTATCTATTTTGTGTGGATACTTGCTTTTCCCAACATCTAATTTCTTTCATAAAAAGCTTAAACTTCCAATTTTCGTGAGTGTATTGTTAACAGAGATAATTATATTAAGTAGTTTTCTGTTGTTTGTATTCTTTATTTTCCAATCTTTGGTTACACTAATCCCGCTAATTCATGACCATCTTTTATACTTACCATTCGATGATTTACAAAATCATCCAATTTTTCTTATGTTTGAAGATAAGCTTCAAGAGTTGCTAGACACTATTTTAAATAATTTATTGATTAATCTAACGCATCTACCAACTTATATTTTCGAAATACTTCTCTTTAGTATCGGGCTTTTTTTTTCTTTATATGAGTCAACGAAGGACAGACTTTGGTTTCTAATCTATTTTCCAATAAAAACGAGAGATTTTTTTCATAAAACAGTGATTAAGTCTTCGGAAGTCGTTAATAGCTTTTTAGGTGTGGAAGTGAAGCTTTTACTTCTAACTTTTGTGCTACTTGCCACTGGCTTCAGTGTACTTGGCTTACATAACCCTATAAAAAATGCTTTTTTAATATCTTTAGTCGATAGCATACCATTTCTAGGGACAGGTATTATTTTAATACCTATGGCTATTTACTTCTTTTTACTGGATGCTAAACTGTTTGGCAGTATAATTTTATTGCTTTATATTTTTGTTCAGTTGACTAGACATATCGTAGATAATTTCCTTTGGTCGGCCTCCATGCAAATAAAAGCAGTTCATGTTTTTTTCTTAAGTGCAGCGGCAATATTAATTTTCGGCTTTATTGGCATCCTGTTTAGTCCCTTTATTTATTTAATCGCAAACAAATGGGGAGGTTCTATGAAGACTTCATCACGATAATTTGATTTTTTTTCATTTTCTTACGAATCCATCTATAAAAAAGAGGCTTAAATAATTTTCTTGTTGGTGAGAACAGCAGCAAAAAACCAAGGATATCTGATATAAACCCTGGAAGTACAACTAATATTGCTCCTAAAAAAATGCTGATTCCATTTATAGCTGATTCGCCTGGTGCTTGATAGTTTTTAACACTATCAGAAACCTCCCTGAATGCTTTCATACCTTGTCTTTTGGCTACAAAACCACCAATAACTCCAGTGGCAATGATCAATAGTAAGGTGTTAAATGCTCCAATAGACTTCCCAGCTAAAAGTAATATATATAACTCAATTGCAGGAACTACCACAAATAAGCCTATAATCCATTTCATACAGTCACCTTCCTCTCTTCTATACTAATTATAAAACAAGTGCCCCACTTTATGTGAGGCACTTGTTTAGGTTTTAAATAATACTTGCTTGACCGTTATAAATAACTCCACTTTCAGCATCAAGCGTTAGTTCTTGACCATTTTCAATAAGTTTAGTCGCGTCGGCAACACCAACAACTACAGGGATTCCAAAGCTTAAGCCAACCACAGCAGCATGGCTAGTTAAGCCACCCTCTTCTGTGATTAATCCTCTACAATTTTCAATAGCAGGAACCATATCCTTATCAGAACCTATCGTTACGATAATACTTTCGCTCGTATCTTGGCCTTCTAGTTCTTTTGCATTTTGAACAACAATTGCTTTACCAAAGGCAGTTTTCTTACCAATACCTTGACCTTTAGCGACCATATCACCAATAACATGAACTTTCATTAAATTAGTAGTTCCAGCTTGGCCTACTGGAACACCAGCAGTGATAACAACTAGGTCACCATGAGTTACATAATGTTGCAGAATACTTTCTTCTACAGCAATCTCTAACACTTCATCTGTTGAGGAAGCTTTTTTACCAACAATAGGATAAACTCCCCATACTAGTGTAAGCATTCTAGAAGGTTTCACAGTTGAAGTTACAGCTATAATAGGAACCCCCGGTCTAAATTTAGAGATCATTTTAGCAGTATGTCCACTTTCTGTAGGAGCTATAACTGCCTTCACCTTTAAATTGATAGCAGTATGAGCAACTGCTTGGCCTATAGCATCCGTTAGGTTTACATCGCGAGCCTTACTCAACTTAGTAACATTCGCTCTATAATCTACTGCATTTTCTGTATGTCTTGCAATTTTATCCATTGTCTGAACCGCCTCTAGTGGGTAAAGGCCTGCTGCTGTCTCACCAGAAAGCATGATGGCATCTGTTCCATCTAAAATCGCATTTGCTACGTCACTTGCTTCTGCACGAGTTGGTCTCGGGTTTCTTTGCATAGAGTCCAACATTTGAGTCGCCGTAATAACTGGTTTTCCTGCTTCATTACATTTTTGGATAAGAGATTTTTGAACTAAAGGAACTTCCTCAGCAGGAATTTCTACTCCAAGGTCTCCCCTTGCAACCATTAACCCATCAGATACTTCAATAATTTCATCAATATTATCTACGCCTTCTTGGTTTTCAATTTTAGGGATGATTTGAATGTGAGATCCATTGTTATTCTCTAATAATTCTCTGATTTCCAGTACATCTTTTGCTCTTCTAACAAAAGAAGCGGCGATGAAATCTACATCCTGCTCGATACCAAAAAGAATATCTTTTGCGTCTTTTTCTGTAATACCTGGTAATTGCACAGAGACTCCTGGTACATTCACACCTTTATTGTTTTTCAATGTTCCAGCATTTTGAACATACGTATGAATGATTCCATTTTCCGAATCAATTCCCTGAACAACTAGCTCGATTAGTCCATCATCCAATAATATAATAGAGCCTTCCTGTACATCTTCTATTAACTTTTCGTAGGAAATAGAAAAACGCTCTGTGTTACCTAACACTTCCGTCATAGAAATATCAATAGACTGACCAGTGACTAATTCGATAGCGTCACCTTCCATCTTATGAGTTCTAATTTCTGGACCTTTTGTATCCAATAATATCCCAACTATTTTACCTAGCTTTTTAGATACTTTTTTGATGCGTTCGATTCTTCCGGCATGTTCTTCATGACTACCATGAGAAAAGTTTAAACGGGCAACGTTCATTCCTGCCTCAATTAACTTTTCTAAAGTTTCCTCTGATTCACTTGCGGGACCGATAGTACATACTATTTTAGTTTTTCTCATAATCTTATCCTTCCTATTGCTGAAATTATGTAGTCTGTTTAGATAGATAACTCTTTAGATAATTGATACATCTTTTGATCAAATACCTCTGTCTTTTCAAATGCTTCCGTCATATCATAGTCTACCACTTGATGATTTTGGATTCCAATTGCACGTCCTCCATGACCTGCCATTAAAACCTCAACGGCCTTCGCTCCAAATAAACTCGCAAGGACACGGTCTCTTCCCGTAGGAGAACCTCCACGTTGAATATGACCGAGAACAGAAACTCTCGTCTCAATATTAGCATGTTCCTTAAGTTTTAGAGCAAAATCTTGTCCACTCATGACTCCTTCTGCTACTACGATAATACTGTGTTTTTTCCCACGTGCAGTTCCGCTTTCTAAACGTTCCACTACTTCTTCTATTTTCATCTCTACTTCGGGCACAATTATAGTTTCTGCACCGCCCGCAAGCCCTGCCCATAAAGCTAAATCACCAGCATCTCTTCCCATAACTTCAATGATAAAAGTACGATCGTGAGAAGTTGCGGTATCTCGAATTTTATCTATACATTCAATGACTGTGTTAAGGGCAGTATCAAAACCTAATGTATAATCTGTGCCAGGAATATCATTATCAATTGTCCCTGGAATTCCGACACATGGGAAACCGTTCTTAGTCAAGGTCATCGAACCTCTATATGAGCCATCTCCTCCAATAATAACAAGGCCATCGATATTATTTGCCTTTAGCTGTTCAATAGCTTTTTTTTGTCCTTCCTCTGTACGAAATTCTGGACACCTAGCAGAATACAGTTTTGTTCCTCCACGTTGGATAATATCACCTACGGAGCCTAAATCAAGCTTTTCCATCTTCCCCTCGATCAATCCTTGGTATCCATGTAAAATACCAACAACTTCTACCCCTTCATAAATAGCTTTTCTTACTACCGCACGAATAGCAGCATTCATGCCCGGAGCATCTCCACCACTTGTCAATACACCTATACGCTTCACATTAATCCCTCCAACCTAGCTATATTTACTATAAGCTTAACACGAAATGCTTTCAAAAAAAATGCGTCTAGTTAGACGCATTTTCTTTATACTTACCAATTTGTTTAAATTTATTGTACCTTGCATCCACTAATTCAGTTGGAGATAGCTTCGAAAGTTCTCGAAGAGATTGAATAATAGCTTCCTTCATGTACTGAGCTTGTGTCTCTAAATCCTTGTGAGCACCACCATGTATTTCTTTTATGATTGTGTCAATGATGTTCATTTGTTTTAAATCCGGGGCAGTAATTTTCATAGCCTCTGCAGCCTGCTTGGAAAGTGAAGAATCTTTCCAAAGAATTGATGCTGCTCCCTCAGGAGATATAACTGAATACGTAGAGTTTTCAAGCATATGGATATGATTCGCAACGCCTAAAGCCAATGCTCCGCCGCTACCACCTTCACCAATAACGATGCTAATAACCGGCACTTTTAAACCAGCCATTTCTACTAAGTTTCTTGCAATGGCTTCACTTTGACCTCTTTCTTCTGCCGCCTTGCCTGGATAGGCACCTTTTGTATCAATAAGGCAAATGATAGGTCGATTAAATTTTTCCGCTTGCTTCATTAAACGTAAAGCTTTTCGATATCCTTCCGGATGGGGCATTCCAAAATTTCTTTTAATATTTTCTTTCGTATCATGGCCACGTTGGTGTCCAATAACTGTGATGGGATTCCCATTTAATAACGCAATGCCACCAATAATGGCCGCATCATCACCGTATGAGCGATCACCATGCAGCTCGATGAAATCCGTAAATATTTGCTGAATATAATCACTTGTAGTAGGTCGGCTTGGGTGACGAGCAACCTGTACTCTGTCCCAAGGCTCCATGTTCTCATAAATCTCTATTTCCAGCTTTCTAAGACGTTCTTCAAGATTTTCTATCTCAGTAGACATATCTACCTCTGCAGTCGCAGTATAATCTTTAATCTCTTCGATTTTACTTTTTAACTGAACAATTGGCTCCTCAAACGGAAGTACCTTTACCATGTGATAACCTCCTTCTGCACGTGTAGATTAACTAAATTCGCTACTGTATCTCTCATTTGCTTTCGATGGACTACTGCATCAAGCTGACCATGATCCATTAAAAATTCGGCAGTTTGGAAATCTTCCGGAAGCTTTTCTCTAACTGTTTGTTCAATTACTCTTCTTCCAGCAAAGCCTATCAAAGCTTTTGGTTCAGCCAAGTTTATATCTCCTACTGAAGCAAAGCTCGCTGAAACCCCCCCGGTAGTTGGATGAGTTAAGATAGATATATATAATAATCCATGATCACTATGTCTACGCAAAGCGACAGACGTCTTCGCCATTTGCATTAAGGATAGTACACCTTCCTGCATTCTTGCTCCACCGCTTGCTGTGTAAATAATGAAAGGAACTTTTAGCTCTGTAGCTTTTTCAACAGCTCTTGTAATCTTTTCTCCTACCACTGACCCCATAGAGCCCATTCTAAAGTGAGAGTCCATCACAGCAACAACTATCGTTTGTCCTTGTAGCTTTCCGACACCGGTTAAGACAGCCTCGTTTAGTCCCGTCTTATTGGAATCTGATTTTACCTTTTCTGTGTAGCCTGGAAAATTTAAAGGGTTAACCGTTTCTAGATGGTCATCCATTGATACAAATGTGTCTTCATCTAGAAAAATTTCAATTCGTTCTTGAGCTGTCATTTTCATATGATGATCACAGGAAGGACAAACTTTTAGATTTTTCATCAAGTCCTTTGTAAACACATTCTTTCTACACTCAGGACATTTAACCATTATTCCTTCTGGAACATCATTTTTTGCCTTCTCCGATGGTATCGTGGCATATTTTCTTTTCTGATTCTTTCTAAATATATCTCGAATGCTCATTTAAACATCTCCCCTGTTTAGTAACAATAGCCAATCCTCAAAAAGAGAAATTCCTTTTTGCTCATCTCCTAGCTTTATACATTCTAGCAGTAGAGTCCATATTCCTTTCTCTTCTAAAGTCATGTAGCTACGATAAGGCTCTCCACCGTATTGTTTCAATAAAAACCATATTTTTAAGCCAAGGCGATTATTCGAAATGATTAAAATTTCTCTAATAATATCTTCCCTAAGCACTTCTTCCTTTAGTAACTTTTCGATAAATGCATCCCAAATTAATAGCTTATGAAGTTTATCCGAATGGCAGACCTGTCTGATAGCATCTTTTTCGAGCGATGCTCTAGTTGTGTGTACATCTTCCTTTGATTTGGATTCTGGCAAGATGAAAGTGGATAACAACTCAACTAATTGATGCTTTCGATAATCTGAAAGAAAGGTCCCTTCGCCTCTTCTCGTTTCTATTAAACCAAGTAGCTCTAGGCTTCTTAATGCTTCTCTTACTGAAGACCTACCAACTTGAAGCCTTTCTGCTAATTCTCGTTCAGATGGCAATTTACCACCTACAGGAATTTTTTCATCGTGGATTAACTGCCTCAACTGTTTTACAATTTCTGAAAACATTTTTCTAGAGTTATTATTTGAATCCATCCACCATCACTCTTCCATTAATTACAAAGTGGTCTGACCACTTATAAATAATAGGATACATAAATTTTTCTTAAACGTAAAGGAAAAATTGCATATGTAACAATGTACTGTCTATTTTTTATAAGAAAGTCATTTCTTCTGGAATTTTCTGAATTAGAAGCTATTCCAACTTTTTTTATAAATTTTGCTTAATTTGTGACGTATAAGTATTCAAGTTTTTAAGTTCATATCCTGCTTTGTAATTTTCCACATAAGTTTAGTAGCGTAACATTAAAAAATAATCATAAATGCTAGCTAAGCTAATGATTCCCTTAAATAAAAAAGACAAAGATAATCGAGAGATTGTACTCTCATTATCTTTGTCGATAGTTTGTAATAATGCATACAGACTGTTGGTTCGTTTAGTAGAGTGTAATATTTTTAGCGATAACCTGAATTCTATTATTTCTGCTCTCTCTCTTGCCCTCCACTAAAATGATGGCTTGTTCTTTTAATATTGCATTAAACTTAGCGTATTCCTCCGGAAAAAGAGTTACTGAAATGTTTCCAGTGTCATCCTGAATTGTGACAAAGGCCATTGCCTCTCCTTTTTTAGTCCGAATTCTTCTAATTTCTTGTATCATTCCAATAGCATGTACAAAGGAGTCCTTAGAGGATTGCATTATATCCCATATATGCTGCACCTTGTCGTTTGTTTTTTTCTTGGAGACCGTAGGATGCTCTGAGAAATATTGGCCAAGTACTTCCTTCTCAAATTGAAGCTTTAGCATTACTGGTAATGGATCCGTTTTAATATATTTAGATTTGCCAAAAGGTGATGAGTCTCCTTCAAATAAATCTGTTTCCTCAGTAGGACTGACAAGCTCTGCATATTTTACTGCGGCATCAATAGTAGCCAATAATGTGGAACGCTCTACTCCGAAATCATCCAATGCTCCAGCCTTCACAAGTGGCTCTATATTTTTACGTGTAAAAAAAACGGCTGATAAATCAGTAGCTAAGTCAAAAATATCTTCCCACTTAGCAGATCTTCTTTGTCTTTGCTGTAGTAGCTTTTGGGTGAAAGGATAAGATATTCCCTTTACTGCCTGTAAGCCAAAACGAATACCATTTTGCTCCACCGTAAAGGTTGATTGACTTTTAAAAATTGATGGTGGTAATACCGAAATTTGCTTTTGCTTCATTTCTAGAACTAACTGATTGATCTTATCCTGATTGCCTATAGCAGTACTTAATAAAGCACCATAAAATTCTAAAGGGTAGTGGGCCTTTAAATAGGCCATTTGATAAGAGATTACACTATAAGCAACTGCGTGACTTTTAGGAAAGCCATAATCTGCAAAACGGACGATTAAATCATAAACAGAGGTGGCAGCCTGCTCTTGATGTCCAAGCTGTTTTGCCTTATGAACAAAGTGGCTGCGCTCCTTTTCCAATACTTCACGGTTTTTTTTACTAACTGCCCTACGAAGCAAATCAGCTTCACCGAATGTAAAACCTGCCATTTGAGAGGCAATCTGCATAATTTGCTCTTGATAAACAATAATACCATATGTTTCTTTCAGTATTGGCTCTAAAACAGGGTGCTCATAAGTGACTGGCACGTGCCCAAGCTTACGCTTAGCATACAGAGGAATACTTTCCATTGGGCCTGGACGGTATAAGGCATTCACTGCCACAATATCCTCAAATCTAGTTGGTTTAATTTGCTTTAGTGCACCCCTCATACCACTCGATTCCAATTGGAACACTCCTGTTGTATCTCCTTTTTGCAATAAGCGAAACGTTTGCTCATCGTTGAACGGTATTTCCTTCAAAGAAAAGCTCTGTTTTTTATAATGAATGGAATTTAGTATTCGCTCCATAATGGTCAAATTTCTTAAACCTAAAAAGTCCATTTTTAACAGACCCTTTTCCTCTACTTCCTTCATTGGCCATTGAGTAAGGTAGATATCCTCATGCCCTTTTTGTATAGGAACAATGTCCACAAGAGGCATTGGTGACAACACAACTCCAGCTGCATGGGTGGAAGCGTTTCTAGGTAATCCTTCTAATTTCAATGCAACATCAAACCATTTTTTTCGTATATCTTCTGTTTGGATGAACTCACGTAATTTTGATGATTGATCATAAGCCTCTTTTAAGGTGATTCCTAGCTTTGAAGGGATAAACGAGGAGATTGCCTCTAATGTACTGGATTCAAAGCCAAACACTCTCGCTACTTCACGAGCAGCTGCTTTGGCGGATAACGTACCAAATGTAATAATTTGAGAAACATAGTTTTGACCATACTTTTCTGCTACATAGCGTACAACGTCCATTCTTTTCGAGTCAGCAAAGTCAATGTCAATATCAGGCATAGTAATACGTTCTGGGTTTAAAAAGCGTTCAAACAGAAGTCCATATGGAAGAGGGTCTACATCCGTAATATACAATGTGTAAGCTACAAGAGAGCTGGCGGAGGAGCCCCTTCCCGGTCCGGTTAGAATATTTGACTGCCTTGCAAATTTCATAAAATCTTGAACGATTAAAAAATAATCCTCATATTGCATTTGACTAATGACGTCTAACTCATAGTGTAGTCTTACTGTATAGTCATGGGTGTAATGAGGAATACGAGCCTTCAGTCCCTCCTCACATTGGAGAGTTAGGTAATCCTTAGCTGTAATGTCGGCCGGCAATGGATACTTCGGCATTATATGCTTCTTTTTATCAAAAACAACCATACATCGCTCTAGCATTAATTTTGTGTTCGACAGCCATTCAGGCACGTCTGTAAACCATTCCTGCCACTCCTCATGGGAAAGCAAATGTGAATCAGGCTGAGGTTTTTTCCTTTGAAAATCAGACATTTTTACGGACTGATCCATAGCATTTAAAACTTCAAATGCAAAGGCATCATCCTTCTCAACATAGCGACATTCATGATAAGCAGTAAGCTTAATATTTTCCTCTCCACAGGTTTTTCTAATCGCTTTCTCTTCCTCTGTTTCAATGCCGCTTGGTCGTTCTACGCCAACAAACAAATAGGTTGGAGTAAATATAGATTTCAGTTCCTCAAGAGAATCCTTGGAAAATAACAAATCTGCTTTATAAACTGCTATGATTCCTTCTTTATAGGCATGAAGCCACTTTTTTGGAAGTAAATCTAGCTCTCTTGTTTCCATACCACTTGAAATTTTCAAGATATTCTCATACCCTTTGTTATTTTCCGCATATAGAACTATTGATACCGGACTGTAGTCTAACTGGACTTTTAAAGTTAGTCCGATCACGGGTTGGATTTGATTTTTTATGAGCGTATGCCAAAAAGGCAACACACCATACAACTTACTGTTTGTAATGGCTGCTACCTTTGTATTATTCTTTTTCAGCTTTTCAACGAGCTGCTCCAATTGAATTGTACTTTTCAGCATATCCGCTGATGTTACAATTTGGGGATATACTGTTTGCATTCAAACCACCTCAATTTACAGCTTTTTTTAAATCTTCTATTACCCGCTCTGCTTCTTCCCATGAATAAGCGGTTGCACCCGCGGCTAAAGGATGTCCTCCACCACCATACTTCTTCGCTACTTCATTGATAATCGGTCCCTTGGAACGTAATCGTACCCGAATTTCCTTCTCGTCCTCGATGAAAAATACCCAGCATTTCATACCTTTCACGTCTGACAAGGCACTTACCAATAAGGAAGCCTCAGATTCTGCTACTTGATATTTATTCAGCAACTCTTTTGTAAGTTTCATATGCCCTACACCATTTTCCATTTCGAAATTGGCATAGATATAACCTTTTAGCTGAAGCATGTTACTCTCTACCTCATACATTTCATTGAACAAAGTAGTTCGGTCAAACCCATAAGACAGAAGCTTACCAGCATAAAACATTGTTTGCTCGGTAGTGCTCTGGAACATAAATCGACCAGTATCGCCTACAATACCTGCGTATAACAATCGAGCAATAGAAGCATCTAACTCCCACCCCTTATATTCCTTCGCTTCTTCATAAAGCTCACAAATCATTTCACTTACAGAACTAGCCTCTGTGTTTACCCATAATAGGTCTCCATAAGCATCCTCGTTAGGATGATGGTCTATCTTGATTAAAAAACTACCTAGTTTATAACGGCTATCATCGATTCTCTCTGTATTTGCAGTATCGGTCACAATAACTAGTGCATCCTTAAAATCCTCGTCTGAAACAGAATCTGGTTTTGCTAGAAAATCTAAAGTACTTTCATGAGTACCCGTTGCCCAAACTTTTTTGTCTGGATAATTTAATGCGATAAGTTCCTTTAAACCAATTTGAGAGCCATATGCATCCGGATCGGGTCTAACATGACGATGTATAATAATTTTGTCATAGCTTTCGATTGTGTCGATGATTTGTCTTTTCATTATTTTTCCTCCGTAGAGACGTAACTACTATTCGCCTTTTTTTAAATTTACCTATACAATAAAAGTAGCATTACTTTTATTGGAGGTACATTATGTTTATAAACGGTATATTAGTGTTAGGTATAATAGTCTCTTTTGTATGGTATTTTTATTTTAAAACAAAACAGCTTCGCGCAACACTTCCGATTCGCAAAAAATGGTATACTGCGAAAGCTTCCGTTTGTCTTGGAGCTTTTATTTTATTTTTTGGTATCAACTTTTTAGTGATTTATCAATCAGCCATCACTTATGTGGTTTCGATACTATTTATATTAATCGGCGGTTATTTTATGTACCATAATTATAAAGCAGCCAAACACTATGGTCAGTTTGTCCAAGAAGAACTTAATTTAAATCAATGATGCGGCATTGAGCCGCATCATTTTTTTGTCCTTTTACTAACAAAAGCTAGTTAGCAAATGCTATCTCTCTAGTAATTGATAAGTGACCATTGCCTTCCCTACTAACTGCTTGTCATTGAAAACTTCGATATCCATTTTTGCTACTTTCCTGCTCATTTCTAATAGCCTTGCTTGTATACGAAGTATACTTTCTAATTGTATTGGTTTTGTAAAATAGATTGTCATATTTTCTACTACGGATTCTCCACGTTTTCGGATTTTCAACGTTTGAGCTCCTGTCTCCGTTAAAAGAATAGTAAAGGCTCCATAAGACATCGCTCCATAATGATCGGTCATTTGTGGAGTAACAACAAATTCAAATATAAATTCTTCTGATGAAACTACTTTAATCTGTTGTTTTACTATATCGTCAATCGTTTCACCGTTTTGAGGTTGTCTAGAAGCTGCTTGTAATGCCTTTAAAACATCCTGTCTACTAATGACACCTACTAAGTAATTGCTATCCTTAACTACCGGCAGCAGATCAATGCCCTCCCATATCATCCGATGACTAGCAGAGGCTACACTTGTTTTCATAGTTATCGAAATAGGATTCTTCGTCATTACCTTTTCAATTATCTCATTGCTATTTTTCCCTATGACATCTCTAGCCGTAACAATTCCGACAAGCTTATTAGCTCTATCTACTACCGGGAATCCGCCATGAGTTGTTATATTATTTAAGTCTCGGTATTGCTTCACCTGGTCGGTTGCATATAAATAATAGGTATCTTCTAAAGGAACATATATATCCTCTATAAGCAGAACATCTTTTTTTATCAACTGGTCGTCAATAGCACGATTTATCATAGTTGCTACTGTAAAGGTATCATAGCTAGTAGAAATCACCGGTAGCTCTAGTTCATCAGCCAACTTTTTTGTGTGGTCTAGAACATCAAAGCCCCCTGTGATTAGTACTGCAGCTCCTGCTTTTAAAGCAGTTTCATGCACCTTCAAACGATTACCAACAATCAATAAATTGCTAGGCTCTACATAACGCATCATATCCTCTAGCTGCATTGCGCCAATTACAAATTTGTTCAACGTTTTATATAATCCTGCTTTTCCACCAAGCACCTGTCCATCGACTATATTCACAACCTCAGCAAAAGTCAGACGTTCAAAATGCTCCTTTTTCTTAAGCTCTATACGAATCGTACCAACTCGTTCAATGGTACTAACTATTCTTCTATTTTCTGCTTCCTTTATCGCTCTATAAGCTGTTCCCTCGCTTACCGATAAATCCTTAGCAATTTGCCTAACCGATATTTTATCACCAACGGGAAGGTTTTCAATGTAAGCTAAAATCTGCTCATGTTTTGTTGTCATGTAGTCACATCCAAACGTTAGTTATACGCTTATTGTAACACATATTAATAATTTTCTAATCCTATGAGAGTGTAACAAATTCTCCAGCTGAAAGTACTTGTACATCTGCTTTTTTAACTAAGCCTTTAAAGTACTCTGGATCCTGTTTAATAGGCGGAAACGTATTATAGTGAATTGGAACTACTATTTTTGGTTGGATTAGCTCCGTCGCATAGGCAGCGTCCTCTGGCCCCATTGTAAAATTGCTACCTATTGGTAGAAAGGCAATATCAATATCGTGTCGCTCTCCTATAAGCTTCATATCACCAAATAAACCCGTATCTCCCGCATGATAGAGAGTAGTTCCCTCAGCACTGAAAATAATTCCAGTAGGCATACCTAAGTAAATTATATTTCCATCCTCCGTGGTCGTAGAAGAGCTATGAAAAGCTTGTGTAAATTTCACTTTACCAAACTCAAATTCACACTCTCCGCCAATACCCATCGGATGTACTTCTACTCCTTTAGATTGTATGTAATTTGCTAGCTCAAAAGGAGCGATGACAATCGCATTGCACTTTTTAGCAATTTCAACAGTATCCCCCACGTGATCATCATGACCGTGTGTTAAAAGAATAGCATCCACCTGTTGTTCTGATGCCTTCAAGTCCGTAATCTCATTACCTGTGATAAAGGGATCGATTAATATAGTGTGAGATTTTGTTTTTATTTTTACTACTGAGTGTCCGTGATAACTAATTTTCATTTTGATATCTCTCCTTCAAATAGTATTAGGTTCACTTATTGTTCATTCAACGTAGATGCGAGAATTCCTTTATTCTGCTATCCTTATCTTATAAACTAAAAAGAGGTGCTACATTTGAAAACTATTGAAAAAATACAATCTTACCTACAAACTAATAACATAGATGCGGCGTTTGTAACTACTCCTGATAACGTCTTCTATTTTACTGGATTTAGAAGCAATCCGCACGAACGTTTACTCGGCGTAATGATTTTTAAAAATGCTGACCCATTCATTATTTGCCCAAAAATGGAGATGCCAGATGCCAAAGCGGCTGGGTGGGCAGGTAAAATTATTGGTCATCAGGATACAGAAAATGCTTGGGACATTTTAGCATCGGCAGTAAAAGACAATGGACAGTCTATTCAAAGTCTTGCTATCGAAAAGTCTCATATGACTGTAGAAAGATTAGAAGCAATAACAAAAAGATTTTCATCCCTACAGATTAATCGTTTAGACGAGAAGATTAACGAGCTTCGTGTAATTAAATCTGAAGAAGAATTAATTAATATGCGTAAAGCAGCTGAGTTAGCCGACTACGCTATTGAAGTGGGTTGTAAAGAAATTGCTGAAGGCAAAACAGAATTAGAAATTCTAAATGCGATAGAGCTAGCTGTAAAAGAAAAAGGCGCAGCTCAAATGTCATTTGATACGATGGTATTAAGTGGTCCGAAAACCGCTTCTCCACATGGAACTCCAGGTGATCGTAAAATCCAAAAAGGTGACTTTATCCTATTTGACCTTGGCGTTGTATATAACGGCTACTGTTCTGATATTACACGAACTGTAGCATTCGGTGAGCCATCTCCTGACAAAAGAGAAATCTATGAAACAGTGCTGAAAGCAGAACTAGCAGCTGTCCATGCAGTGAAGCCTGGTGTAACTGCTATGGAGTTAGACAAAACTGCTCGCGATGTAATCACAGACGCTGGTTACGGGGATTACTTTACACATCGTTTAGGTCATGGCTTAGGAATATCTGTTCATGAATTCCCTTCAATTACAGGTGTAAATGAAATGGTATTAGAAGAAGGCATGGTATTTACAATTGAACCAGGAATCTACCACCCAGATATTACAGGCGTTCGAATTGAAGATGATGTAGTCGTAACTTCGGATGGAGTAGAAGTCTTAACTAAATTCCCTAAAGAATTACAAATTCTTTAAACAAAAAAGAGTTTAATCCTCTATTGGATTAGACTCTTTTTTCATATAACCATCGAATAGAAACCATTTACTTTAAAAGTATAGACGAGAGATTTTTGATTTACGCTCCTAAGCGGACGCTTTCCGCGGGGGGAGCGATAAGCCATCACCGTCGCTAACGCGCCGTACATGATGGCTTATCTGTCTCCCTCCTCCCGCAGGAGTCGCCGCTTATCGCTTCAATCACATGTAGAGTAGCGGTGAGAAAGTATATGAAACGAATAAAAACAGTTTACTGAAATAGTATGAACGAGAGATGTTTGATTTACGCTCTTAAGCGGACGCTTTCCGCGGGGGAGCGATAAGCCATCACCGTCGCTGACGCGTCGTACGTGATGGCTTATCTGTCTTCCCCAACCGCAGGAGTCGCCGCTTATCACTTCAATCAATAATAATTAAATTGTTTCTATCAAAGTTAAAATACTTTACCTAGCATGTATCCTATGAATGCCACTAGTAAGCCACCGACGTAGGTGGCCGTAAAATAGAAATAGTATAACCTTCTATATTTCTGTAATTTAATTAACTCCACATTTAAAGTAGAAAATGTTGTTAGTGCTCCTAATAGTCCAATGCCAATCATCAAATAATAAATTCCTTCCGCATGCAGTCCACATAGTAAGCCAAGCATAAAAGAACCTATTATATTAACGAAAAGTGTACCCAGTGGAATCTTAGTATGCTTCTTTAATTTTTCAGATGTATAGTATCTTATAATTGCTCCAAGGAAACCTGCTCCCCCTACTGCTATTAAAGAAAGAAGAGTCATTCGTCCACCTCTTTTTTCCACGCGAGATTAGTCAAAAGAATGCCACCTATGATACTACTTGCCAAATAGAGCATAGCAAGAAGGATATGAGCTTGTTCTATCAACTGAATAGTTTCCATACTAAAAGCAGAAAAAGTTGTAAAAGAACCAAGGAATCCCGTCCCTAGAGCTAAACGTAATTTCAAGGAGAACCTCTCTGTACGAGACAAAATAAAGGCCAGGACAAAACAACCTATCCAATTCACAAGTAAAGTGGAAAAAGGAAAAGTAGATTGAGGAGCTAAATAGATACCGATTATATACCGGCAAATTGCCCCTAATCCTCCAGCAAAACCAATATATAAAAAGTTCATTTCCTCCACCTCTCTGTCCTAAAAAGTTAGAAATCACCCAGACTCAAAGGAGCTGGGTGATTTGTCATTCTTATTTTAATAATGATGTAACGTCTGTATAAGGCAGACCTTGTGCTTCTGCAACTGCTGCAAAAGTAACGTGACCATCTAGTGTATTAATCCCTTTTTGAAGTGCTAGATTATCTAAGCACGCTTGCTTGTACCCTTTGTTTGCGATTTGCACCGCATAAGGTACAGTAGCATTTGTTAATGCCATAGTAGATGTTCTTGGAACAGCTCCAGGCATATTTGCAACTGCATAATGCACAACGCCATGCTTCTCATAGGTTGGGTTGTCATGAGTTGTTATTCTATCAGAAGTTTCAAAAATTCCACCTTGGTCGATGGCAATATCAATTACAACCGATCCAGGAGTCATAGATTTAATCATATCCTCTGTTACTAGTTTCGGAGCTTTAGCACCCGGTATTAATACAGCGCCTACTACTAAGTCTGCTTCTTTCACAGCTTCTCCAATATTATATGGGTTAGAGATTAGTGTTTGGACATTGCTTCCAAAAATATCTTCTAATTGACGAAGACGATCTACATTTAAATCGATAATTGTAACTTTCGCGCCCATGCCGATTGCTACTCGTGCAGCATTTGTTCCTGCAATACCTCCACCGATAATCGCAACATTGGCACGTGGAACCCCTGGAACTCCAGCAAGTAAAATCCCTTTACCTCCATGAATTTGCTCTAAGAATTGTGCACCGATTTGAGTTGCCATACGTCCTGCAACCTCACTCATAGGAGAAAGAAGTGGTAAGGAATTGTTTGGTAATTGAACCGTTTCGTAAGCTATTGCTGTCACTTTCTTTTCTAACAATACTTTTGTTAAAGCTTCTTCAGGAGCCAGATGTAAATAAGTGAACAAGATTGACTCTTCTTGAATTAAATCAAATTCGTCATGAGTTGGCTCTTTTACTTTCATCACCATTTCTTGATTCCATGCTTCTTGAGCAGTTTGAACAATGGTTGCTCCTGCAGCGACATAATCTTCATCGGTAAAGCTAGAACCTAATCCTGCTCCTGTTTCGATGAACACTTGATGGTTATGTAGAGTTAAGCTAACAACTCCCGCTGGTGTCATTGCGACACGATTTTCGTGGTTTTTAATTTCCTTTGGAACTCCTATACGCATACCTATATCCCCTTTAACAAGATTAAATAGATTAGTGAAACAAGTATATTTTAGCATTAATAATTCCAAATTGCTCATCAATTTCTTTTTTTAATCCGTCTTTGTTCACAAATTAGACTAAATAACTATTAAAAAATAGCAGGAATAAGAGGATAAGTATAGAAATATAATAGTATAACAAACCCAGGAGGGATTTATAATGACATTAAAATACAATCAAATCTTAGTAGCTGTAGACGGATCGAAGGAAGCTGAATTTGCGTTTAAAAAATCTGTTTCTATTGCTGAAAGAAATAACGCAACTTTAAATCTTGTTAATATAATTGATACTAGATCTTTTGCTGCAATTGAAGCTTATGACCGTTCTATCGCTGAAAGAGCACAAAATTTTGCAGAGGATTTACTAGATGGATATAAAAAAGAGGCTCTTGCTGCAGGTGTTGAAAATGTAAATATTATCGTTGAGTACGGTTCACCAAAGACAATGATTTCCAAAGATCTTGCGAACAAAGTACAAGCAGATTTAATCATTTGTGGAGCAACTGGTCTAAATGCTATGGAGAGATTCTTAATTGGTAGTGTGTCTGAATATATTGTTCGTTCTTCTACTTGTGATGTTCTTGTTGTTCGTACTGATGAAGTGCAAGCTTAATCTATTAATAGAATTAAAAGAGAACTTTGGCTTATGCCTTGGTTCTCTTTTTTATTTTGAAAAGTTGTAAAATTGAGGAGGATGAATAAAGCAGGAATAATAAGAAAGTAGAAGTTGATTTTCGCTTTCTGTGGGGTTGAGCGATAAGCCATCACTAAAGTGGAAATAAACAATAGTTCTTTCTTAAATTATTATGCATTAATCTCCATTCCTATTATTGTTATAGGGAACACAAAAGAGTGTTGTATATCATTCAATATGATAATATATCGGCAATGATTGGACGTAAGAAAATAATCATTATTAGTTTAGGTTCTCTCGTACTCTTTACAACCCAGAAATCCTCATAACATCTTTAGCGATCATGATTTCTTCATTTGTCGGGATGACGATAACCTTTACAGGAGAATGCGGATAGTTGATGAAACCTTCTTTGCCGTGTAGCTTGTTTAGATCTGGGTCCATGTAGATTCCCATGAATTGAAGCCCTGAGAGTACTTTTTCACGGATGACCTCGCTATTTTCGCCAATGCCCGCTGTAAAGATGATTGCGTCTACACCATTCATTCTAGCAGCGTATGATCCGATGTATTTGTGTATTCTGTTGGCAAAGACATCTAGTGCTAATTGGGCACGATCATTACCTTTGGTCGCCTCTGTAACAATGTCTCTTAAATCACTTGAGAAGCCAGATACGCCGAGCATCCCGGATTTCTTGTTTAAAATGTCTAGAATACCCTCTGCACTCTTCCCTGTCTTCTCCATTAAGTAAGGTATTAATGCAGGGTCTATGTTTCCTGATCTTGTCCCCATTGTAACTCCAGCGAGTGGAGTAAAACCCATTGAGGTATCGATGGATTTGCCTTTGTGAATGGCTGCAATACTTGCCCCATTACCGAGATGACATGAAATTAGACGAGTAATCTCTAACGGTCTATTTAACAGTTCCGCTGCTCGATGCGCTACATATTTATGAGAGGTTCCATGGAAGCCGTATTTTCGAATACTGTATTTTTCATAGTAATCATAGGGAATAGAATATAAATAAGAGCTTTCTGGCATAGTTTGATGGAATGCAGTGTCAAAAACTGCAACAGCAGGAATGTCCGGTAATACCTTTTGGAATTCTCTTATGCCAGTAACATTAGCAGGATTATGCAAAGGTGCAAATTCTGCTAGTCTTTCGATATTCTGAATAACTTCTTCGTCTATTAAAACAGAATCACTGTACGTTTCTCCACCATGAACTACACGGTGTCCAATCCCTTGGATATTCTCTAACGAATCTATCACCTTATGATCAATAAGCATTTTAATAAGCAATTTAACCGCCTGTTCATGGTTTTCTACTTGCTCTATCAGGTGTATTCGCTCATCGTCAAAGTTCATCGTAAATACAGGGTTAACTAATCCAATTCTTTCGATTAATCCTTTTGCTATCACTTTTTCTTCTGGCATTTTGTATAATTGAAATTTTAAAGAAGAACTACCTGCATTCACTGCTAAAATATTTGGCATAAGAAAACGCCCCTTCTTTATACTGATACAATAATTGTACCTTGCATAAAAGGGGCGGGCAAATTTTACCTATTATTTTGTTCTTGCCATATGTCAATTTTTTGAAAGAAAAGTTCCATTGCTTCTCGATTCGTCATACTTGGAACCTTAGCAAGCAATACCTCACGTGGAGCCTGTAAATTTTCACCCTTCTTTTGTAAAATGAGCAGGCTCTTTTCTTGGGCTTTGTTCTTAAAAATAGAGCCTGGTAGTTGAATAACTGCCTGAATCCAACCATTTTCTTTAATAAATTTATGCAGCTGTGCGGCTTGTTTTGATTCAAAAATACTTGCCGGAACTAGGAAGTAAAGGTATCCACCTGGTTTTACATGCTTCATTGCTTGTTCCATGAACAGATGATGTGCATAAGGCATCTCATCCTCAGTGTGCAAGAAATAGTCTTTGGAAGTTTCCACATCTGGATAATAACCCACAGGTAAATCGCTTACTACTATATCAACCGGATCGATCATTAATGGACGTATTGCATCCTGTCTAAATAGCTGGATGTCCTGCTCTAATAACTCTCCTACCTGTGCCGCAAGCTGGATAAGCAACTCGTCAATTTCTACTCCGAAAGCATGGGAGGAATTTGGTAGAACATTCATTAATGTATACAGTAGGTTTCCAGTACCTAGCGCAGGGTCTAAAAAGGATAGCTCCTTTTTATCCTTATTCATTTCTTTTACGAAATAGCTTAAAAGTAATCCAATGGCGTCAGGTGTCATTTGGTGATTTACTTGTGTTGATCTATTCATCCCTTTTAAAATTCCTAGTTGTATTGCTTTGCGAATCTCTTCTTTTTTAGGATTTACAAGATCAGGTTTTTTCTTTTCTTCGAGCCATAGCTCAAGCGCATAGACGATTCCTTCAAGATAAGGAGCGGATTCTTGCTCTTCTATAAAAGTGGCTTCTTGATCGATAAATGAAAAGATTTTTTCTACGTTTGTTTGCATGATGATCCCTCAAATGAAAACCCACTCGAGAAAGAGTGGGTTTACTTATTTTTTATAATTTTTAGACTAATAGTTATTGTGCTGCTTTTACAGCCTCAAGAGCTTTTTCGTAGTCCGGATGGTTCGTTCCTTCACTTACAATCTCCTTGTAAGTCACTACACCATTTTTGTCTACTACGAATACAGACCGTGCAAGTAAGCGTAATTCTTCCATTACTACTCCGAATGCTTTACCAAAGGAAAGATCTCGGTGATCAGATAATGTTTGAATTGCATCAGCTGCATTTGCTCCACACCAACGAGATTGTGCAAAAGGTAAATCTACAGAGATTGTTAAAATAACAACATCATCACCTAGACTTGCTGCACTCTCATTAAATTTGTTAGTTTGTGCAGAACAAACTCCAGTATCAAGGGAAGGTACTACACTAATTAATCGAGTTTTGCCAGCTGAATCCTCAAGAGTTACTGGGGATAAGTCATTAGCTAATACTGTAAAATTCGGAGCTTTTTCTCCAACCTCGACCTCTTTACCACCTAAAGTTACAGGATTATTTTTAAAAGTTACTTGTGTCATAATATGTAGCCTCCTTTTCAATACTTTCATCTTACTAGAATTCGTTCGTCTCTTGCAACTCATTTGCAACGGGAACTTGCTTATACGATACTTTTTCCTTTTTATCGTACGTATTCTCGTGAACAACTAGTGTGTCCGCAATATAATCATGAATCGCTTGTTTTTTTGGTGTAAACGCAGCTACTATATACGGAAGGTTAAATGGAATAATTGAGATTAATCGACCTATCCACTCTCTAAAAATAACATTCCCCCATGTTAACTTTCCTTTATTTTTGGGAATCACTCGAATACCAAAAATCATTTTACCAATTGTCTGAGCAAAGAACTTAGTCATAAGAACGAAGTAAAGATAAAAAATGATAGCCGTTACTATCGAAATTGGTGCATACCAGCTCGGATTGTTAATGTCGATTGAAAATAATCGGAAAATCGGTTTGACCAGCAACATACCAATGGATGATAATACGAGCAGATCCACGGTGTAAGCCCAAAAACGAATCCAAAAACCGGCCGCCTTTTGTACATAACTTTCCGTTTGCTGTACAACTATTCGTTGTTGGGTTGACGATGGGCTTTCTTGCACATTCTCCCCATCGTTTTGTACAAACTCACTCATCTAGAACCCTCCTTATTCATTTCCATATAAGTACATCATTTTTGGTGCTGAATTGTCCGCAATTAGTTTAGCGATTAGTTTAGATTCAATATCTACTCCTAAAAATGATTGTGCTTTCATCGCAAATAACGAAGAGAAGCTAGGTGAATATCCGTACTCGAATACTTCTGCACCCTCTAAATCATAGTCTGCCTGAACTGCGGCAACTGCATCTTCTAAGAAACCAAGCTCATCTGCTAGACCAGCTTCGACTGCCTGTCTTCCATTTAAGATTCTTCCATCTGCTACTTTTTTCACTTCTGCCTCGGTCATGTTACGACCTTGTTCTATAATATCTACAAAATCTTCATAGGAATCATTCAGCATTTCTTGAAGCATATTACGCTCTTCCTCTGTCATGTCTCTTGTAGGACTCATAATATCTTTATAAGGACCAGATTTAATCGTAACAAATTCTACTCCGTATTTTTCAGCTAGGCCACCATAGTTAATACTCTGCATAATAACCCCAATGGATCCTGTCATTGTTTCTTTATTAACAAATATTTTTTCGGCTGGTGCAGATATGTAATATCCTCCTGAGGCTGCCATACTTCCCATTGAAACGTAAAAAGGTTTTCCTGTTTCCTCTTGGATTTCTCTAATTTCCTTGTAGATTTGAGCAGATTCCACAACTCCTCCACCAGGTGAGTTAACTTGAAGAACAACTGCTTTTACTGAGTCATCATATCTCACCTGATCTAATTGCTCTAGGAAAAATTGATGATTATAACCTTCTGTACCAAACAAGCTTGTAGTACCACCAGTGTCTTGAATAGTTCCATCTACTGTTAAAATGGCAACTCGTTCATCTATGCTGCCTGGTTCTAGAACTGTTTCAAAGAATTCTGTATTTGCGGTGGAAGTAACCTCTTCCATCAATGTTGACCAATTTGTTGAAAAGATTGATGAAGCTGTATTGACAACCAAAGATATGGCTAACAAAATAGAAGCTCCGACTATAGCCAACCAACGTTTCGTATTCATATTTCTATTTTCCTCCTTTTTCTATCCCTTTTACATACGTTATAAATGTCTAAATGTTTCACTAAATGATAAAATAAAAGTACATAGACTAAAAGTACAATTTTAAATAATAGATTTCGTACATTAAAGTATTAGCATAAAAAAGGAGCATGCATATGACTTCCAGAAATAATATCTACTTATACACTAAAAATGACACAGACTCACTACGACGAAAAGAATTGTTGCAAAAAGTTATTCATCAGCATGGATTTAAAGCTGTTGATAATTTTGAAGAAGCATCTATTATTGTTAGCATCGGTTCTGACGCTACTTTTTTACAGGCAGTTAGAAAAACCGGGTTTCGTCAGGACACTCTTTACGCAGGAATCTCTATAACTGATTCTTTAAACATGTATTGCGATTTTTTCGCAGATGACATAGAGAAGATGGCAGATGCTGTACAAAAAGATAAAATTGAAGTTCGCAAATATCCTATTTTAGAGGTCTCTGTAAATAAGAACCCAAAGTTCTTTTGTCTAAATGAATTTACTATTCGTTCCAATGTCATCAAATCTTTTGTTTTAGATATTTTTATTGATCAAAAGCATTTTGAAACCTTTCGAGGAGACGGGATGGTCATTTCTACCCCTACCGGTAGCTCCGCATACAACAAATCATTAAACGGCGCTGTAGTGGATCCGCTCCTTCAATGCATTCAGGTTGCTGAAATTGCATCTATGAATAGCAATGAATATCGAACACTAGGTTCCCCTTTTGTATTAAGCAGTGAAAGAACTCTAGAGCTTCGCTTGCAGCAGGATTGGAACGACTATCCATCCATGAGCACAGACAATGAGGCACTAAGCATTCAGCATGTGGACACTGTTACCCTTTCCTTGAGCGATAGAGTAGTGAAAACCGTTAAGCTAAAAGACAATAGCTATTGGGATAAGGTAAAACGTTCTTTTCTATAAATCACACTTATACTATTAGCATTTTCTTTCTTCTTAATTCTAGAATTTTTGAAAAAGTAAATAATAAAAGCGCAACCCAAATGAAAGAAAAAGAGATGAACTCTATTTTACTAAATTTTTCACCATATACAAAAATACCTATAACTAACATCAGAGTTGGCGCAATGTACTGAATAAATCCTGACATATAAAGAGGCATTGTTTTTGTACCTTTTGCAAATAGGACAAGTGGAACTGCAGTAGCTACACCCGTAAATACTAGAAGTATGGTTGTCGTAAAATCGCTCGAGAAAAATACCGCTTGATCTGCTACAACCATGTAACTAAAGTAAGCTAATGCAACTGGAAGCACAAATAATGTCTCAATAGTCAGCCCTCTTAACGGATCAATGGTGATTCTTTTCTTAATCAGCCCGTAAAATGCAAATGTACTTGCTAATAACATGGCGATCCATGGTATTTCACCATAGGAAATAGTAAGTAAAAGCACACCTGTCGCTGCTATTAGGACGGATAACTTTTGTGCCCAAGAAAGCTTTTCCTTCAAAAAGACAATGCCAAGCAATACGGATAGTAATGGATTGATGTAATATCCGAGACTCGCTTGCACTATATAGCCCTCGTTTACTGCAAATATGTACAAAAACCAATTTCCTGTGACTAAATATGAGGCTAAAACAAGACTCCAAAAAGACTTTTTGTCCTTCCATAAATTTTTTAGGTCTTCTATTAAAACAGAAAACCTTCGACCAAGTAGGACTACTATCAATGTGAAGACGAATGACCATATAACTCGTCCAGATAATATTTCACCACTAGCAACATGGTCCAACAGCTTCCAATAGATTGGCATAAATCCCCACCAAGCATATGCCAGCACAACTACAATAATTCCTTGCTTTTCTTCTGCACTCAAAACAAACACCTTCTTTACATACTTTGGCACACGAAATAATAGCATTATTATAGTTCTTTATCTAACTAAAGTAAATACGCAGAGTAGTTGATAAGCGAAATAAACAAGGGTTACCTTGAAGGCAATCATATAATGTGAAATTACCTAGGAGAATGTTTATGTTTACTGAAAAACAATTAAAATATTTAATTGCAGGTAAAGTAATAGGCAATAGCTTTCCATATAATACAAATGATCATCTTGAAATCGAAGCCCATATTCGACGACTATTTTATCAAATAAATCGTATTCCCAACTTAACTTGTGTGGCAGAGTGGGATCATTTTGGTAGCGGATTTGCCTCATTTGTGGAATTATTTTGTTTTCGAAAGGAAGATATTATAGTTATAAAAGAAAATAAAGAGCATAAAACAGAAAGGATAGAAGGAGTTGTTATCAATATATGTCGCTTAGCCCCTGTGGCAATATTAGGAGAAGATGAAAGAGATAAGACAATCCATATCATAACAAACGAAGTCGTTGGGGGCAGTTATAGCATGTTAGAGCATCCTAATCAATTAAAAACTAGTGAAAAATTTAGTCCAATGGTAAGGAAATTGAAAGCCGTATTAAGTAAGTACGATTATACACTTTTGGAAGCAGAAAATATAAATAAACCTTTGCCTTTTCAGGCCAAAATTCCAACGATTTATCGTAAACCTAGGGACTATTTGATAATGGATGCAATTTTTTATTGGGAGGATTAACATGTGATTAGTTATGTGGAGTTATTTAGCCTTTAGCTGATAGCAATTATATAGACCTATATAGCCTTGATCCATACTAGGGGAACTGTAAACAAGCATAGAATATCCATGCTGTTTACAGTCCTAGCAGTAACTAAGTTTATAATTTTTACTTAGTCTTTAATAATTCCTTTTGTCTAAGCTCGATTCTTCTGATCTTCCCTGAAGTCGTCTTAGGTAATTCAGATATAAATTCTATTTCTCTAGGATACTTGTATGGTGCAGTAAGAGATTTTACGTGGTCTTGAAGCTCCTTCACTAGCTCCTCAGTTGGCACCACGGAAGAATCTCTTAACACGACATATGCCTTAACAATCGTACCGCGTACTTCATCTGGGCTTCCAACAACTGCGCATTCTTGTACTAATGTGTGTTTAGTTAATGCATCCTCTACTTCAAAAGGTCCGATAGTATACCCAGAGCTAATGATGATGTCATCTCCTCTTCCCTCAAACCAGAAATAGCCGTCTTCATCCTTTCTAGCTCTGTCTCCTGTTATATAGTATTCTCCTCTAAATTGCATTGAGGTTCTTTCTGGATCCTTTAAATATTCCTTAAAAAGAGCTGGAGTTTCTATATGAACAGCAATGTCGCCTACTTCTTCTGCAGCACAAGGTTCACCCTGGTCGTTTATAACCTCTACAGTATTCCCTGGAGTAGGTTTGCCCATAGAACCAGGCTTAGCATCCATCCCCTTCATAGTACCAACTAGCAAAGTATTTTCAGTTTGCCCATATCCGTCTCTTACTTCGAGGTTAAATAATTTCCCAAAGGTTTCAATAACCTCTCTATTCAATGGCTCTCCTGCAGATACTGCACTGTGAAGGCTAGAAAGATTATAATCTGCAAGCCCTTCTACCTTTGCCATAATTCTATATTCTGTAGGTGTACAGCAAAGAACGTTGACTTTATGTTGCTGAATGTTCTTCAAATATACTTTCGGTTCGAATTTACCGTTATATACATATCCTGTTGCACCACTACCAAGAGTAGCTAAGAAAGGACTCCAAATCCATTTTTGCCATCCTGGACTAGCAGTTGCCCATACAATGTCCCCATCCTCAATACCTAGCCAATTAGGAGCTGAAGTACGCAAATGTGCAAAAGCCCAGCCATGTGTATGAACAACACCTTTAGGATTACCTGTAGTTCCACTCGTATAAGATAAGAAAGCTATATCTTCTTTTAATGTATCTATTGTAGGAAAACTATCTTCTTCCTTCTCCATCTCATCTGTTAAAGAAATCCATTGCTCTTGACCTTGGCCTATAACAAATAATAGCCTACTCTCTAAATCCCTTACCTCTTCATATTGAGACAGGAAGGGTTCGTAAGATATAATCGCTTTTGCTTCACTATGTGATAAACGATATTCAATATCTTTTGCTCTTAACATTTCGGAGCTTGGTATTACGACTAAACCTGCTTTTAAAGCGGCAATATAAACTTCATATGCTTCAATTAGTCGAGGTACCATAATAAGCACTACATCGCCTTTTTTAAGGCCCTTGTTAGTAAATACATTTGCAATTTTGTTTGCTCGAAGGATTAAATTTTTATAGGTGATTTGTTTCTTTTCACCTTTATCTGATTCCCAAATAAGAGCTAACCTATTTTCATCTGAACCATACTTCTCAAACTCGCTGACTAAATTATAGTGTGATGGTGCGATTAAATCTTCTTTGTTCATGAATCATTTCCCCCTTCTTGTTCTACTATAAAGTATAGGGGATTCTTCTCAATTTTCAAATAATAATTTTATTTTTCAAAAAAAATAATGGCATGAGTTTATTCGTTGAGGGGGCTTTATCTTGGCTTACTTAAAATAGAAAAAGGAAGCCAACAGTTTTCACTGCCGACTTCCTTTTTATATTATTAGCTATTAAAACCGTTCATTTGTTGTTGAGCTTTTTGCACTAAACGCTTAGTAATTTCTCCGCCTACGGATCCGTTGGCACGCGCAGTTGCATCTGCTCCAAGATTCACACCAAATTCTTGAGCGATTTCATATTTCATTTGATCAAGAGCTTGTTTCACACCAGGAACTAAAAGTTGGTTGCTGTTGTTTGAAGACATTGTAATCACCTCCTTGTGAAATTAGAATGGTCGATTTCATTCTTTTTATGTACACAAGAAATGAGGTATATTTTGTTATTTTTACAAGAGTTCTTCAAAAACATTTTCTTTTTTCTTTGGAAACGAAATAACTTCTCTATTTTCAACCGCTTCTTTTATTAGTTCATCAAAATCCTTAAAGCTTTCGTAGAATTCCACTTTTTCTAGCTTCGGCTTTGTTTTAGGGCATGATGGAGTAAAAATAGTACAACAGTCCTCGTACGGAAGAATAGATGTGTCATAAGTCCCTATTTCCCGGGCAATATCAATAATGTCTAATTTGTCCATTGATATTAAAGGTCTAAAAATAGGTGTAGAAGTTACTGCATTGATTGCAGTTAGACTTTCAAGCGTTTGACTAGCCACTTGTCCTAAGCTTTCTCCAGTTACAATACCCAATGCACCAATTTCAAGACGAACTTGATCTGCAATTTTCATCATAATTCTGCGCGTCGTTGTCATTGAAACATTATCAGGAATTTGAGCTTGAATACTTTGCTGTATTTCTGTAAAAGGTATGACATGAAGGCGTACAGTTGCCCCGAAATGACTCAACTGATTGGCAAGATCCATAACCTTTTCTTTTGAGCGCTCACTTGTAAAAGGGGGACTATGAAAATGGATAGCGTCTAATCTTACCCCACGCTTCATTAGCATGTATCCTGCTACAGGGCTGTCAATTCCACCTGAAAGCATCAATAATGAACGACCATTAGATCCTAATGGCATTCCTCCTGCTCCTGGAATTACTTGTGCCATCATATAAACAGCATCTGCTAGAACTTCAATTCGCAAATCAATTTCTGGCTTTTTCATTTGAACTTTTAGAGAAGGATAATTTCTTAGTACATTACTTGCAACAGTTGTTTGCAATTCATACGTATCCATAGAGAATCGTTTATCGGTCCGCTTGACCGTAACTCTGAAGGTTTTATCCTCTGTATCTAAACTTTCCATAATCTCTAATGCAGTTTTTTGAATATCTTCTATGTCTTGTGTACAAGAAGCAACCGGACTAAAGGATTGAATACCAAAAATTTTAGGCAGACGTTTAATAAGCTCTTGAATTTCCTCATCATCAGAAGAAGTTAAGAACATACGGTCTCTTTCTGCATGAACCTTTATATTAGGCAAATCCACAAATGAAAATTTTATATTATTACGTAAATGATTGATAAACTGCTTTCTATTTTTTCCTTTTGTTGATAACTCTCCGTACCTAACTAATATTTTTTCCCACTTCATAACATTTAATCTCCTTTAATAACATTTATCACTTCGGTGAATATTTTTTTAAACGCATCTATTTCCTGTTCTGTTGTTAAGGTACTAATACTTAACCGAATAACTCCCTTAATATAATCATCTGAAATATGCATTGCCTGCAACACATGGCTTGTCTTCGTTTGTCTAGACGAGCAAGCACTGCTTGTCGACACAATCACATTTCTTTTTTGCAACGCATTGATTATAACCTCTCCCTTAACTTTACGCACAGAAAAAGTAACGATATGGGGAGCACGAGTATCTGGAGAAATAATCTTAATATTTTCGAAACCACGAAGAAAAGGAACAAGCTCCTCTGTTAACCTCTTCATTTCCGTTGTATTTTTTTCTAAGCTGGCACTAGCAATTCTAATTGCTTTAGCAGTGCATACTGCTAAAGGAACAGGTGTAGTGCCACTACGTATTCCAGCTTCCTGTCCGCCACCGAGGATCATTGGCTCCACTTCACGTGTTTTAGAAAGTGCAAGTAAACCTGAACCTTTTAGGCCATGAATTTTATGAGATGAAATAGTAATCGCATCTATATCATAACGCATGAAATCTATCGGTAATTTGCCAAAGCTCTGAACGGCATCGATGTGAATAACAGCCTTACTATTGCTTCTAACCATTTTACTAATAGCTTCTATTGGTTGAATAGTACCTATTTCATTATTCACATGCATGACACTAACTAGAGATGTTTCTTTCCTTAGTAGCTTTTGTAGTTCAACTAAATCAATGATTCCTGTAGAATCAACGGGAATGAATTCTACTTCAAAACCCAATGTATTTAGCTGTTTAGCTGCCTCTAAAACAGATGGATGTTCTATTTGTGAGACAAGTATATGCTTCCCTCGGAATTTGTACTTGTTAGCCAGCCCAAAAATAGCTAAATTGTTTGATTCAGTACCTCCTGATGTAAAATATATCTTCGAGCTTGACGTATGCAATATTTCTGCAACCTGCTCGCGCGCTGTTTGTAACAGCTCATTTGTGTTATGACCAAATTCATGTATGGAGGATGGATTTGCCCAATATTTTTCATTCACTGCAATAAAGGTATCCATTATTTCAGGCAGAACCTTGGTTGTTGCACTATTGTCCAAATAAATCAAAGTATTCTCTCTCCTTTTTAGGAAAAAGACCACCTTCACAAGTAGTGAGGTGGTCTACATTTCTATCTGATTTTATAAAGTAATTAATAGCTAATGCCAGATATTTGTTATGTACGCCAAGCTGCTTCTTTAATCATCATTTCGATTTTCTTTAAAGCTCCCGGTTCCACCTCTTCCACAGCAGTTGCCGCATCCTCTAACGCCTTAGCATAGCGCAACTGTCTGAATGCTTCCTCTGCTTCGAGTAAACGTGCATGGACATTTGGATGTGTCGCACGATAACGGTTACCATATTGAATAATTTTTTCGGTTAACTCTACATTCTCTAGCATTTCTTTAGCTTTTTGGTGTACTTCTTCCATGCAAGCTTCAGCCTTTTCAAGATAGCCATCTACTAACGTCATATTCAATGGAACTTCCTGTAGGCTTTGCATAGCAACATAAATATGCTCTTCTGCTTCTTCTAGACGGACGTCCATTTCTTCTGGAATTCCTGGAATATTAGCCTTTTGAATCATTCGGTCTGTATCATGTAGTAATACTTTTAAATCATCTAGCTTTTCACGAGCTTTATTTTCATCAATACGAAGATTTTTTAAGCGATTTGCAAAACGATCCTGTTCTTCATATAAACGATCGATTTCTTCAGCAATATCATTTAACTCCTCTTGAAGGCTAGAATAAGCAGATTTTTCTTCTTCAACTCTTTGAGCTAGAAGGCTAAACTTCTTATTAAGTTCCTCCAGCTCTTTTAGACAGCTTTGAGGGATTTCAGCTTCTTTTTCAGGTAAACGATAGCTTTGTTGAACGTATGTCGCTTCTTCGTTTATCGCTTTAGTAGCACTCGTTACTTCTTTTAATCGTATAGCGGTTTGATCCTTATAATTATCCACATACTTTTTAGCCAATACTTCTTTTTCCAATAAATCATAGAAAGTTTCTATTTCTTCTTTAATCTCTTCTACACGAGTCAATGGCTTACTAACCTCGAGTTCCACAATAGAGGCTTTCAATTCTTCAAGCTCCGCTTCTAATCCATCTAACTTCTTTGTCATTTCTAAATGTTGCAAGTAGTAAGAGCTTGCTTCCATTTCTTTTTGACCATTTCGTAATTCATGAATAGTAGCTGGAATCTTATGTTGAATTTCGCTCAGTAATGTTGGAATCTCATGTATTTTATGAAAGAATTTTTGTCCTTCGTCTTGAATATTAATCACTATTTCTCTAGCACTCAAATAGTTACCAGTATCAGTTAGATGATCGAATTCCTCGAAAAGTGGAAGAAAGGATTCTAACTTTGCTTCTAGAGCAGGAGCCGCTTCTCCGAAGGAATATTGATGAGCAAGTAATGTTTTTCTTGCCGCTCGGTGCTGCTCTTTCAGTTGTTCTATTTCAATTCTATTCTTTTCTTCACTACCGATCAGTTCTTCGAGTTCCTTAATGATGCCTGACATTTTTTCATCACAAGAGGATATTAAAATTTGAAGTTCTTTTTCGATTTTGGTGGCTTTCATAAATAGGAACTTATCTACATATTCTTCTGCATCAAAAAGAAGAACGTCTATCTTAGGCATATGTACATCCATAACCTCTGTCCAGGTATTGCGCCATCTTTCGAACATTTCCTCTGTCTGCCCATTCATATTCAGTTGTTTAACTTTCGTCATTTCTTCTAAAATAGGCTTGTTTTGAATTTGGTGCTTTTCATGCTCCAATCGAGCAATTTCTGTATGATGTTTTTTTCGTATGATAAATGCAATGATTGCTATTACTAAAAGTACAATGACTGCTGGGATGATATACCTCATCGTAAGCCCCCTGTTCCAAAATCAAAAAGTTCTAATCTTATCTTACTCTATATATTACCATGCTTTTTATGTTATTGTTTCATAAAAGAAGAATAAACCTAGGAAATGTTAAAAATATTTTACTTTTGTCAAAAGGAGCTAGTAATAATGATAAAAGATGGACATATACATACACCATACTGCCCACATGGATCTCTAGATAGCTTTCATCAATATATTGAGAAGGCTATACAAGCTGGAACTAGCGAAATCTCCTTTACCGAGCATGCTCCGTTGCCTTCTAATTTTAAAGACCCTACTCCAGACAAAGATAGTGGCATGGACTTAAAACTACTTGAGGCATATCTGTTTGATCTAGATCAGTTGAAAAAAGAATACAAACAAGATATTGTTATATCTACAGGTTTGGAAATTGACTATATTACAGGCTTCGAACTTGAAACTACTAGTTTTCTAAACATTTATGGCAAATATTTAGATGATTCGATTTTATCCGTACATTTCTTACTCGATCATGATGACTATGTATGTATCGATTATTCTAAAGAAGTTTTTCTAAAATTTGTTCAAAAACTAGGTAATCCTATGTCTGTCTATAAATTGTATTACAAAACGGTGATGGATTCAATAACGAGCGACTTAGGAATATTTAAGCCAAAACGAATTGGGCATATTACGCTTGCTCATAAGTTTCAGCACGCCCTTCCCAAAACGCTTGACGATCATGAGGACATTTTAGCTATACTAGTAGAAATAAAGAATAGAAATATGGAGTTAGATGTAAATAGTGCTGGCTTTGCTAAGCCCTTTTGTAAAGAGAGTTATCCGCCACTTCCATACGTGTCACTAGCAAAAAAATTAGGAATACCTTTAGTGTTCGGATCAGATGCACATCAAGCAAAAGATTTACATCAGCATTATAATCTTATAAGTAATATATTGTAGAATGGAGAATCAATATGTTTCAAACAACCAACTATTCAACTGACTTATCAGCTAATTATTCATTATTATCTAAGCAGCTAGATGCTCTATTAGAAGGCGAAAAAAATGTGATCGCTAACTTAAGTAATGCTGCAGCACTTTTAAACCAATTTTTTGACCAAATCAATTGGGTTGGATTTTATTTAGTAGAAGACGGCGGTCTTGTACTAGGACCATTCCAAGGATTACCTGCTTGTGTAAGAATACAGCTGGGTAAAGGCGTTTGTGGTACTGCGGCAGAAACACAGGAAACGATTATCGTTCCAGATGTTCACGCATTCCCTGGTCATATTGCTTGTGACGCTGCCTCTCAATCGGAGATAGTTGTACCTATAGTAAAAGATAGTAAACTAGTTGGAGTTTTAGATATTGATAGCCCTATAAAAGAACGTTTTTCTTCCGAGGATGCAGAGGGTTTAGAAAAATTTATAGAGGTGCTTATTAAGCATATATAAGATAGTACTTTGTTTTTTAATATTAGGAGAGGATGCCCCTGACTTATGTCACGGCCATCCTCTCTTTTTTATAGCTTCAAATTATCAAAGGCTTGCTTTAAATCCTCTATTATATCTTCGGAGTTTTCTAGACCGACAGACAGTCGGAGTAATCCATCAGTGATCCCCATTGCAACTCTTTCTTTTTCCGGTACAACAGAATGTGTCATTGTTGCCGGATGCTGTATTAGCGTTTCTGCATCACCAAGACTAACAGCAATCTTTATAAGGGAAAGAGCATCCATCAGCTGTTGGGCTTTTTCTTTGCCTCCTTTAACTGCAAAAGAAATAAGTCCCCCCCCACTTTTCATCTGTTTCTTTGCTACCTCATACTGAGGATTTTTCTCATCGAAAGGATAATAAATGGATTCTACTGAAGGGTGCGATGCTAAAAATGAGAACACCTCTTCTGCATTTTTTGAATGTCTATCCATTCTTACATGCAAAGTTTTTAACCCTCTAATTAATAGCCAAGCATCAAACGGAGAAATGATTCCACCAAAATCCTTTTGAACTGTTGAGCGGATTTTATCCATCTCTTCTTTATTCTTTCCAACCAGAAGTCCAGCTATTACGTCACCATGTCCATTAATGTATTTCGTTGCACTATGCAGTACAAAGTCCGCTCCTATGTCCAAAGGATTTTGTATATATGGAGAGCAGAAGGTGTTATCTACTACTACTGGAATATTATGCTTCCTAGCAATGTTCGTGATTAAAGCAATGTCTACAATTTCCATTGTTGGATTAATCGGTGTTTCGATATAAATACAACTTGTATTCGGTTTAATAGAAGCTTCAATCTCTTCTTCTGTCGTTAATTTTTCTAAACTATGTGTAATATTGTATTTTTCTTTCATAATGTTGAGTAAGCCGAATGTACAACCATAAATACCTCTAGTACATAGAATATGGTCACCTGCCTTTGTTAAATGTACTAGGATTGTGCTCACTGCGGCCATCCCCGACCCAAAGGCAAGCGCTCCCTCTCCATTTTCAATTGCAGCCATTCTTTGTTCCAGTACATTAACAGTTGGATTCCCTAAGCGAGAGTATATTCCGCCTGCTTCCTCACCTGCAAATCGTCTTGCACCCTGCTCAGCATTCTCAAATGCAAAAGTAGAAGTTTGATACAACGGAACAGCTAAACTATCGTGATGATTTTCTGTCGTATACCCTTGATGAATTAATAATGTTTCTTTTTCCATTGATGATTTTCCCAAAATAGTGCACCCCTTTTGTAAACGCTTACAACAATAGTGTACACATTTATTAAAAAAAAGAAAAGGCAGCTACTCTTAGAAGTGGTCTGCCTTATAAACACAGAGCTGGTTTTTACCATTATTTTTTGCCTCATATAACGCGGTATCAGCATGATGAAACAAATTGTGGAAGTTCATTTCGCCGTCCTCACACCATAACGAAACACCGATAGACACAGTTACACTTGGATTTGTATATATAGGAATTATTTCTAAAAGAGATTTACATATTTTTTTCCCTTCTTCAAGAGTCATTTCGGAAAAATATAGAGCAAGCTCCTCCCCACCCCAACGTGCACCAATCCCTAATTTTTCAACTTGCTTCTCAATAACGGTAGCAATTTGCCTAAGAATGCTGTCCCCTATTTGATGACCATGTGTGTCATTTATTTGTTTGAAGTTATCAATATCCATTAATACAAATGTCCCGCTTGTATCCTTCTCCATAGATTCCTCTACATACCTATCTAAATAGCTTCTAGCGTAGAGATTCGTCAAATGATCTCGATCAACCATTTCTTGAAGCTTATGACGAAGCGCTGAGTTACTAAGTGCTAAAGAGGAATGCTGTATTAATGATTGCATTAATTTGAAACTATCAAAGGAAAAATAGTAAGGCTCACTATGCAATACAATGCTAAATCCAGTAATAGTATCTTGTTCTCTCAAAGGAATTGCCACTAGAGATCGATATGCAACATTTGCATTGCTAATCCGATTGAAGTCAGCTATAAACAGAGAATCCTTCATTTTTTTAAATTGGTTGCCCACGTGCTGGATATACATTTGACCTTCTATTGTATAAAAATAATCCGAACTTGCTGCATTTATAGAATATTCTTCATCCTCTATAAATACAAAGCACACATGCTCTGGTTGAAAGGATTTCATCAGTTGATTTCTTAAAAAAATAACCATTTCACCCTGCGATAAATTCATATTTAACTTATGCGTAGTTTCATTTATTAATTGTAAGTCACCTACTAGACGGTGAGATTGGATAAATAACTTCGCATTTTCCAATGCATTTCCCGCCGTGGCAGCAAGCATCGTGATAAACTCCTTCTGTCTATAAGAAAACAAATAATCTAGAGGGGTGGAAACTTGTAAAATCCCATAGTTCCCCTGCTTTCCTTTAATCGGTACGTTTAGCTGTCTCATTTCTAGGTCTTCTACTAAATCGGAAGTTATCTCCCCTGACACATATGCTTCTACTGTAGCAGGTCTTTCCGCTGTATAATCAAACAACTTATAAGGAACAGAAGTTTTACGATCTTGATCATTCGATAGTATTAGAGTCGTGCCAAAGTCAGGAAACGCATCATGAATGGCAAATAATGTCCCTTGTAAAATTTGGTCAATTTCTAGAGTCGAGTGGAACATCTTTGTAACATTAAATAGATTTCGATATTGGTGCTCTTGTTGAGTGAGATAAACTGACTTTCGAATAACCTTGATTAGTTTACTTACAATGGCAATAAATTCATTTACATCTGGTGTTTGAGAAAATCTCTCCCATTTTTCAGTTAGGTCCATCATAAGCATTCCGAGTATAACGTTTTCTTCATCTCTTAAGAGAATAGAAACCTCTCTGTTCAGTTTTTCCTCTTTTCTTATAAAAGGAATTTCTGCAAAATCTTTTTCGTAGAAAAAACCCTCTATCTCATGCCATCTAATGGCTTCTCTTTTCTTGGAGAGTGAATGATTCCATTTCAATTGAATAAATGTATGTGCATCTTGTATATAATAGCCGGCATACTTCACATCAAAAAATTCGGCTAATAAAATTTTAAAATCCTCGAACCATTTAGCACTAGACTCATGGCTAAACGCAAATTCTGTCCATATGTCAAACACTTTACCTTTAAACTTCGTTAAGTCTATTTGATTGTCCATTTATACACCTCTCAGCTTTCTAAGAGAAAACATGATACTTTTAGCCCAAAACACTTATAATTCAATTTGACTATAAAACTACCTGATTGTCAATATATTCTATCTCCAAAAACAATTTAAATATGATGAGTTCAAACGAATATGATTGACTTTCTGTTTCCTGCAAGATACAATAATCTTTGTGTAAAATAAATGCAGCAGTTGTATGGATTAGATTGTTCATTTTGTTCCTCTATGTATATAGATGGTGTATCCCGTAACCCTCGGCTGCTAGGGCGATGATACATGAAAACGAAATGGCTGCTTTTCTGAATGCATCTGGTTCTTATTTTACAACAAAATAAAACCAATACAAAGGAGGAGTCTTTCATGGCTCGCTATACAGGTCCAGCATGGAAATTATCACGTCGTCTTGGTATCTCACTAAGTGGCACTGGTAAAGAATTAGAAAAACGCCCATACGCACCAGGACAACACGGTCCTAACCAACGTAAAAAATTAACTGAGTACGGTCTTCAATTACAAGAAAAACAAAAACTTCGTCACACTTACGGTGTAAACGAACGTCAATTCCGTACTTTGTTTGATAAAGCTGGTAAAATGCAAGGTAAACATGGTGAAAACTTCATGATTCTTCTTGAAACTCGCCTTGATAACATTGTATACCGTTTAGGTCTTGCTCGCACTCGTCGTGGAGCTCGTCAATTAGTTAACCACGGTCATGTTATGGTTGATGGTAAACGTGTTGATATTCCTTCTTACCGCTTAAAACCAGGTCAAGAAATTTCACTTCGTGAAAAATCTCAAAACTTGGACGTTGTAAACGAATCAATCGAAGTAAACAACTTCGTACCAGAATACCTTACATTTGACGCAGACAACAAAGTTGGTACTTTCGTTCGCCTTCCAGAACGCAGCGAATTATCAGCTGAAATCAACGAAGCTCTTATCGTTGAGTTCTACTCTCGTTAATCTTATTGCTCTGCAAAGAGTAATGATAAAAGCCTTCATAACCTTGTTAATACAGGGTTTGGAGGCTTTTTTATTTTGTCTATAATGAAAGATAAAACAAGTAATAGAAAGTAATCCTCCCTTTTACCCTACTTCCTAAACTAGGCCACCGTGAAACCAATTGAAACATTAATAATCTTCTTTAGGCGCCTCTATAAATTACTTCTTCCTTTTTCTTCTCATTAATTGCTTCTTCGTTTATTAAGCCTTATAGTCTAATTATTGTTATTTTACAATGCATTGGAAGGAGGATTTAAGTGATTCGCATACTTGCAGTAGATGACGATATACATATGCTGAATTTTGTTTCAGCCGAACTTCGACAAAATGGCTATGAAGTAATTGAAGCGACTTCAGGCGAACAAGCTTTAATGTGCTTAAATTCTAAGGCAATGGATTTAGCAGTAGTTGATGTAATGATGCCAGGTATGGATGGGTTTGAACTTACAAAAATATTGCGTAAAGATTATGATCTTCCAGTCATCCTGCTTACTGCTCGACATCATATTGAAGACAAAGAGCGTGGATTCTTAGCCGGCTCTGACGATTATCTAGTTAAACCTTTCGAGTCTAAGGAGTTGTTATACCGGGTTAAGGCTATTTTGCGAAGATATAATTATCCCGAGAATGACACGTTGACTATCGGTTCCTTGACCATTGATTTCAAAAGCTACGAAGTAAGCTCGCAACAAGGAATATTGCTCATTCCCCTTAAAGAATTTGAATTGCTGACACTTCTTGCCTCGAGACCTAGACAAGTGCTGAGTCGAGATTTAATAATAGAACTAATATGGGGAATTGACTTTCAAGGCAATGAACAGACGGTGAATGTTCATATTAAACGTCTACGCCAACGTTTAGAGCGTTTCGCTCCAGATGTTCGGATCATAACTGTAAGAGGAGTAGGCTATAAACTTGAGGTGAACACATGAGCCTTTATGTCAAATTTATTTGGTTCACCTTTGCAACAATGCTCTTCAGCAGCGTTGTCTCCTTTTTCGCGATGAACACCTATTATCATCAATATTTAAAAGAAGAAAATAACGACAAAAATCTGGACGTTGCCACATCTATTATCGAATTCATGGATAACCTCCCCTCAGATCAAATTGAAAATGCTTTTAGTTTGCTAGGAGATGCCGGTTATCAGCTGTATGTCACAGATGGAAAGACTGTAAATCGCTTTGGCGGAAAGTTCCGGGACGAATCTATTGATGATGAGAACGTTCAACAAGTTCTGGACGGGGAAGTTTTTAATGGTATACGAGATTTTCCGCGAGAAACCTTCGTTACCGGTTTTTTTGCCAACGAGCTAGAAAATACAGTGGGTGTTCCTCTGGAACTTAATGGTGAAAACCACGCACTCTTCCTACGGCCGAATATTAAGCTTCTTTTCCAAGAACTTCACTTATTATTTGGTGGAATGGCAGCAGGTATCATTTTATTGAGTTTTATCGGAATGCTACTGGTCGCACGCTTATTGATTCAACCGATTACGAAATTAACGGAAGCGACAGAAAAAATGGGTACGGAAACCTTTGACGTACCTCTTTCCATTGATCGAAAAGATGAGATTGGCCGTTTGGCCGATCAATTTATCAAGATGCGTAATAGTATTGAACAATCCACCTTAAAACGTAAAGAATTCGTTCACAATGTATCCCATGATATACAATCACCGCTTCATACAATACAAAGTTATTTGTCTCTTCTTCAAAAGAAAGAAAGCAGCGAGGAGGAAAAAAAACAATACGCTGCCATTATCCAAGAAGAAACGACTCGCCTATCTCTTTTAACTAAACAATTACTCACTTTAGCGTCATTTGATGTAGAAGCGACAGATTTAGTAGAGGAGATTTTCATTGACCAACAGATACGCGACATACTGTCTCATTTGCGGTACGCATTTGATGAAAAAGAGATTGGAATTTCAGCTAAATTGGTAGCTGTTAAAGTAAAAGGAAACGCAGTACTCCTTCGAACTGTTTGGGAGAATCTGTTGACCAATGCAATTAAATATAGTGAGCCTGGAGATTCCATTGAAGTCCAACTAAGCGTTACTTCTACTAATATGGTGTTAGAAGTTTTGGATGAAGGGATCGGTATGACAGCTGAAGAAGCCAGTCGTGCATTTGATCGCTTTTATCGGGCGGATCATGCACGAATACGTTCATTGAAAGGATCTGGTTTAGGATTGGCTATTGTGAAAGAGATTGTCGAATTGCATAAAGGGACTGTTGAAATAAAAAGTACTCCTAATATAGGCACGACAGTACAAATAAAACTGCCTCTTTTATAAATGAATGTTGAAATAACAAATGTAATGGAGTTTTTTGCTTTGCAGTGTTCCGTTTAATCTGTGCTTTTGATGCTGCTGACAACGTTCTGGATATGCTAAAAAGATGAGAAATAAGTAGAAGCCATTCACCGCGGAACAGGGTGATTGGCTTCTACTTATTTCTTTGGGTTCAAAATGTGAAACGTTATTTTGGGACTTCCATCTCGAACTGTAATCTCTTGTTCATCTTCCATTCATCTAACGGATATAAACTGAGACTATAAACAAAATCGGAGGCATTCAAATGAACATTGCATGGAAAGAAATTAAAAAAAATAAAATAAGATTTATGATTTTGGGTTCGATTGTGTTTCTGGTCAGTTTGTTGACCTTCATTATTTCTGGTCTCGCTAATGGTTTGTCCCAAGACAACGCAGCTCTGATTAAAGAGTTGCCGGATGGACAATTTTATATGAATACAGACGCGGAAGAAACCTATAATCTTTCGCTGATAGATACCAGTGTCCAAGATACTGTTTTAAGTGAAAAAGAAGACGCTGCTGCATTATCCATTCAAATGGGGTTTTTGAATGATGAAAAAGACAAGCAACGCAGTGTAGCATTTGTCACTTCAACTGAATCGAAGTTGTTTGAAAACGTCAAAGAAGGCGAAATTGTCCTGGATCGCTCTCTGGAAGAAGAGGGATTAAAAGTCGGTGATACACTGACCAACAACCAATTCAGTGGCGAATTCATTGTTAAAGGATTTGTAGATCAACAAAAGTACAGTCACGCTCCTGTCGCATTTATCAATATGGAAAACTACAAAGAGATGTATCGGGTAAATGAAATGCAATTGATTTTTATACCTGGTGAAGAGAGTTTACCAGCAATCGAAGGGCTACAATCTTTTTCAAACACCGAGTTCCTCAATACTATTCCCAGTTACAGTGCGGAACAATTGTCACTTAACATGATTGTCTATTTTTTAGTGGTCATCAGCGGACTGTTGTTCGCCATCTTCTTCTATATGATGAATGTACAAAAAATCGGATTGTATGGGATCTTAAAAGCAATCGGTGTAAAGACGAGTACACTGTTTAAAATGATGTGGGCTCAGATGCTCTTCATCACAATCATTGCCCTCGGACTGTCAATTGCACTTAGCCAGAGTTTTAACTACATCGCGCCTGAAGGAATGCCTTTTAGTTTAACTGCTGCCACTACGGTCCAATTGTCTATCGTTTTCCTCATTATTGGATTTGTTGGTGCAACACTTTCAGGTATCCAAATAAAAAAAGTCGAACCGCTGCAAGCGATTCAACAAGGAGAGGTTTAATATGGCAATTTTCACAATAAATGATGTGAGAAAAAAATTTACAAATGGCGAAGTAGTAGAAGAAATATTAAAGGGAATCGACCTTTCTCTTCAACAAGGCGAGATTACTGCGCTAGTAGGGGCCTCAGGTTCTGGTAAAAGTACTCTACTGACAATTGCAGCAGGGCTCCAACCGGCATCGGACGGCCAAATTATGTTCAATGGAAAAAACATGACAGACATGGACCAAGAACAAATACGAAAAGTCCGGGCAAGTGAGTTTGGCTTTGTCTTTCAGTCTGCGCATCTAGTACCTTTTCTTACAGTAGAAGAACAATTGATTCTAATGCTCGAGGTGTCGGAATCAAAATTAAAAAAAGAGCAACAAAAAAAAGAAATTGCCCATATTTTAAAACTGATTGATATGGAACACCGAAAAAATGCCTATCCTGCATCTTTGTCTGGTGGGGAGAGACAAAGGGTAGCGATTGCCCGTGCCATCATTCATAAACCCAAAATACTTTTTGCAGACGAACCAACTGCCAGCTTGGATTCAAAACGTTCAAAAGATGTTATGGAGCTAATTCGCAATTTAACTAAAACACTTAATATTACAACCTTGATGGTGACTCATGACGAGGAAATGCTTGCATATGCTGATCATATCATTACGATGAAAGATGGCTTAATCAAATAATGAGAATAACATTGTATAAACTCGTCCCTATTCGGGGACGAGTCAGACTGTAGACAAACACCATGAATTTTGATGTTTTGCCTACAGTCTTTTTTCTTTTAAGGGATAAAGCTAGAAATGTCAATCTCCGCTGCGAACGGACGCTTTCCGCGGGCACGGCTTCAGCCGCTTCCCTCGCTACGCTCAGTCCAGGGTCTTCAGCTCGCGCTATTCCCGCTGGAGTCGCCGCTCTCCGCTCCAATCAACAGTGCTTCCTATTAAAGGAATGAGGAGATGGAGAATGTAGTTGAGGACTTGCGACACAACTATTAAAGTAATATATGAAAAAAGAAAAAAGCATGGTATGCGATGGACAACCCTAATGGAATAAAAAAATTGTCCATGCAGGCGATGCTTACTTTTGTTGACTTAAATCTTAAGAAACTAGCCAGATTCAACCTAGATTAATTGGAAAAGGGTTGGAAATAGAAATGATTTCCACCCCTTTTATCTACACTCTAACTCGTCCCTATGGGACGAGTTTTTTTGAAAAAATAGATGAGAAAGGAATAACTACTTTGACTTGGTTAATTACGCACTTTAATCTTGATTTTATGAATCTTTTGCTACTATTAAATCATTGAATAAAAAAGGGTTAACAAGCATAAAAAAAGCATATCTAAGAAAAATCTTGGATATGCTTTGTTGTTAGGAAGTCAATAGTATAGTTAAGTACGACTATCAGTTTATTTATTACCTACATTTTATATTGCTACTTGTTAGCTATAAAAATTTGACTCTTTGCTAAACTCCTTAAGTAAAACTCCTTCATTATAATCTAACCATTTTTTCATTTCTCGCTCTACCGCTTTGTTTTGCCATTCAAACCAAAAATTTATACACTCGCTGCAATGGCTATCTACACCTTTATTATTATTCAGATCCCTACAAGTAAATAAGGTTTTTCTACGGCAACTGTAGCAGTAGATTTCTTTTTCATCTAAAAGCATTTATAGTTCCCCTCCAGTTTAGATAAATTATTGTCCAATAAATGGATTTTTATACCTAAAATGAGGTTAATACAAGTTCTATGCTTCTGAAAGTATCTATGTTTATCTTAGCACGCTTTTGTTCTGCAACTAACACATCTAAATGCCGCTCTGAAGGAACTTTTCTACATGGCCCTCTACTAGTTCCTCCACTGCTCTATTGTTTCTTTACGCCAATGGGTTTCAAGTAAGCCAATTAAAATTTCGCTTCCTAAAGGTTGCCTCCTTCATCTTAGAAAAGAAGTCATAATTCTATCCTTATGCTTACAATTGATCTAGTGCAATATTCAATTTCAAGACATTTATTCTCTGCTCACCAATAAAATTAAATTGACGACTTTCTGTATTATCTTCTATTAAATTCATTAGTTTAGCTTCACTTAATCCACGCTCTTGTGCAATTCTAGGTACTTGAATTTGTGCAGCAAGCTTGGTTATATGTGGGTCAAGTCCCGAGCCAGAGTTAGTTAATAGATCATTGGGAATATCTTCTTGTCTTACTTCGGGATTGTTCTTTAAAAACAGTTTTAAATCGGTTTTCGTTCGTTCAACCATATCTTTATTTGTTGGTGCATAATTCATAGAGCCCGATCCGGAAGCATTATATTCTATAGATGATACTCGCCCATTAAAATAATGTGGTTCAGTAAATTTTTGGCCTATCAGTTCAGATCCAATAATATTACCCTCTGCATTAGTAATGATACTTCCTGCAGCCTTCTCGGGCATTAATAATTGTGAAATTCCAGTCATTACTAAAGGATATGCCAATCCACATATTAAGAGTAGAATAATACTAATACGTAAATTTTTTAACATTTATATCACCTTTCTTTTATATTACTTAAACAAGATTAATAGAAACTAACAATATATCGATTAGCTTAACTCCAATAAATGGAATAATGACTCCTCCCATTCCATATATCAATAAGTTACGACTTAAGAGTTTTGTAGATTTCATCGGCAAATATTTTACACCTCTCATTGCTAGTGGTATGAGTAGCGGAATGATTACTGCATTAAAAATTAATGCTGACAGAATGGCACTTTGTGGTGTAGCTAAATTCATAATGTTAAGAGTACTCATTTGAGGGATAGTTAACATAAACATAGCAGGGATAATTGCGAAGTATTTCGCGATATCATTAGCTATACTGAATGTCGTCAGTGCCCCCCTAGTCATTAATAATTGCTTACCAATACCTACAATTTCAATTATTTTGGTAGGATCTGAATCTAAGTCCACCATATTAGCAGCATCTTTAGCAGCTATAGTACCGCTATTCATAGCCATTCCTACATCCGCTTGTGCTAGTGCCGGCGCGTCATTTGTTCCGTCTCCAGTCATTGCTACAAGCTTCCCTTCTGCTTGTTCCCGTTTTATAACAGCAATTTTATCTTCAGGCTTTGCCTCTGCGATAAATTCATCAACTCCAGCCTCTTTAGCTATGGTTGCAGCAGTCAATGGGTTATCTCCTGTACACATAATTGTTTTAATCCCCATTTTTCGTAGTTGATCAAAGCGCTCCTTCAATCCAACCTTAACAGTATCCTTTAGGTATATTAAACCCATTATTTTATTGTCTACTACTACAGCAAGTGGTGTTCCACCTTTGGATGCTATCAATTTTGTTTTATCATCTAAATCAGATGGAATAACGCCACCTTGCATGATTACATATTCTTTTACTGCATCTACAGCACCTTTACGTACTTTAAGTCCATTTTGAAAGTCTGTTCCGCTCATTCGAGCTTGTGCATTAAATTCAACCCCGAAAGATTCTTTCATATTTTGCTCTATCTCGATAAGCTCCAATTCTTTTGTTAGTTCAACAATCGAACGTCCTTCAGGTGTCTCATCATATAAAGAGCTAAGTAATGCCGCTTTTGTTAGTTCAACTGATTTAACATCTTCAACGGTTATAAATTCGGAAGCCATTCTATTCCCATAAGTAATTGTTCCGGTTTTATCCAAAATAATTGTATTAATGTCCCCAGCAGCTTCCACCGCTTTTCCTGATTTAGCTATCACATTGAATTTAGTTACACGATCCATTCCTGCAATCCCTATTGCAGACAAGAGTCCACCTATCGTAGTAGGAATTAAACAAACAAGCAACGCTACCAAAGTAGCGATTGGAATAGTAACCCCTACATAGCCTGAGATAGGCACTAAGGTAACACAAACGATTAAAAATATTAATGTTAAGCTCACCAAAATTATATTAAGAGCAATTTCATTAGGAGTTTTTTGTCGCTTAGCACCTTCTACTAAACTAATCATTCGGTCTAGAAATGATTCACCTGGATTAGAGGTTATGCGTATTGTAAGTTGATCACTAATAACCTTAGTTCCTCCAGTAACAGAACTAAAATCTCCTCCAGACTCTTTAATAATGGTAGCTGATTCACCTGTAATAGCTGACTCATCGACAGATGCTAAACCCTTTATAACTTCCCCATCACTTGGAATTAACTCCCCAGCTTCTACAAAAATTATGTCTCCTTTTTTTAAATCCTTAGAGCAGACATAACTATAGCTTCCGTCTTCTAACAAAACTCTTGCTTGTAAATCTTTTTGGGTTTTCTTTAGACTTTCGGCTTGTGCCTTACCTCTCCCCTCCGCTATACTTTCCGCAAAGTTTGCAAATAAAATTGTAATAAGCAATATAATACTTACAAATCCGTTATAATAAAAATCTGATTCTGCTCCAAAGAAAGATGGAAAGAACGTCATTATTATTGTCACTAAAAATCCTATCTCTACAACAAACATGACAGGGTTTTTCCTCATTGTTTTTGGATTCAACTTTCTAAGTGATTCGACAAAAACCAGTTTAATCATCTCGTTTGTGAGCGCCGTGTTCCGTTCTGAATTCATAATGATACTCCTTTAATCTCTTTTTTCATTTCAATTTCACATGGTTAGAGCTTCGGCAATTGGTCCTAATGCTAGTACTGGGAAGAATGTTAATGCTCCAACAACCAATACAGTTGCTATTAGGAAAACTAAAAACGTGCTATTGTCAGTCCTAATAGTTCCTATTGTTTCAGGCACAGGCTTTTTAACCATTAGAGACGAAGCAACAGCAAGCATAGCAATCATAGAAAAGTAGCGACCGAATAACATTACCAAACCTGTTGAGATATTCCAAAAGTCTGTGTTATCTCCTAAACCTTCAAAACCCGATCCGTTGTTTGCTGCAGATGAAGTAAATTCATATATCACTTGAGATATTCCATGAAAACTAGCATTCGAGATCGCTGAATTGCCCATTTCAGTTGTTAGCGCAATCGCAGATGGTACTAGAATGATCAAAGGATGAATAAGAATGGTAATTGCAATTAGTTTCATTTCTTTTGCATCAATCTTTCTTCCCAAAAATTCTGGAGTCCTGCCTACCATTAAACCAGCAATAAAGACAGCTAAAATTGCATACATAATAATGTTTACAAAGCCCACTCCATCTCCCCCGAAGATATTGTTTAACATCATTAACACTAGTGGCACAAAGCCACCGAGAGGCGTTAATGTATCATGCATATTATTTACAGACCCTGTAGTGGCAGCCGTTGTTACAGTTGTAAATAAAACACTTTGGGCAATTCCAAATCTGACTTCTTTACCTTCCATACTTCCTGCATCTTGCGACAGACCTATATTAGCTAAAGCTTGGTTTCCATTAGACTCCTGAACATAAATTGTTACTAGCATTGCTAAGAAAATAATACTCATAGCACCCGTAAGCATCCAGCTAAGCTTCCGTTTTTTTGTCATATATCCAAAGGTAAAAGGAATCGCCATAGGTATTAATAACATCGAAAGCATGTGTATAACATTTGAAAATGGTGTCGGATTTTCAAATGGGTGAGCAGCGTTAACACCAAAGAATCCGCCACCATTAGTTCCCAAATGTTTAATAGATTCTAAGGATGCAACTGGTCCTCGAGATATTTGCTGTTGTTCCCCTTCAAGAGTTGTTGCAATTGCAGTTGGATCCAAGGTTTGTGGTACTCCTTGGCCTACCAATAAGAGACCTACTACTATTGAACTTGGTATGAAAATTCTGGTAAGCGAACGAACTAAATCCACGTAAAAGTTACCTAAGCTCTTATGACCTGAAATTCCTCTGATGAACGCGATACATAGGGCAAGACCTGTTGCCGGTGTCGTCATCATTAAGAAAGTAATCACTGTCATTTGAGAAAAATATGATAGCCCACTCTCACCACTATAATGCTGCAGATTAGTATTTGTCAGAAAACTAGAAATCGTATTGAATGATAATAATGCTTCCATCCCCCCTATTTCACTTGGGTTAAAGGGCAGAATCCCCTGTAGCCTAACAATTAAGTAACAGAGTCCAAACATTACAAAGTTACTAATAAGTAAAGCTGTTGCGTATTGCTTCCAATTCATATGTGATTGACTAATACCAGATAATTTATATATAAAGTTTTCTATAGGATTGAACACTCGATCCAGCCTTGTTCTTTCAAGTGAAAGGCTTAAAGCAATATATTTACCCATCGGTATTGCGATTAATAACGCAATAGCCAAGACTAATGCGATTTGAAATAAATCCATTTCATTTCCTCCATATACTTGAAAATTTAATATCTCTCAGGACGAATCAATGCATCCAGCAAATAAATTGAAGTTGCAATAGAAAAAACAAGTAAAATAATCATCGCTTTTCCCTTCCTTTCTCTTCAATTACTTTGTTGCAAAATGCTGTAAATCCAAAAAAAAGAGAAAATGAGAATATTATTAGAAAAATAGATACGACATCCATATAATTCTTCCTTTCTATAATTGCTTGTAGCTCATCCTTTAACTAACTTTCTTAAAAATCACATCTTTAAATTTCCCCCTTAACGGAATCAAGAAATTTCCTTCAGATTAATGCCATTGCCGAAAAATAAAGACAAAAAAAGACCAATGACTACTTTTTCCCCGACATGCTACTGTGCAAATATTCTTCAGACAAAATAGTGAAGTACAATCACATATTCTGACTTAGAAAAGTTTGCAGCAGTATACATTTTTAATGGAGAAAAAGTATCACTGGTCTACTTAGCGCCTAGCAAGCAAAAAGCCCTCTCTGCGTTCTGTCTTCCATGAAACCTTTTCAGTTATTATAGGCATTATAAAAAGACCTACTATTTATCAAGCTGCTTTTCTGCTTTAAAATCCTACAAAAAAGCCCCGTGAATTAATAAGGTGGTCTCATTGACCTCCTTCGCTTTAGCCGACGAAGTTAGCTGACGGGTAGGATGGCGAAAGAGTATCTCATCCTTTCTACAACTTGTAGAATTAACCCCAAAAAATTGGTTCCTCCGTTCCTGATTGCTCAGGATTAGACCGATATTCAAATTGGTTATGTTTGGATTTTACGACGTTATTTTTCCGAAGTAAATAATCCTTAAGTACTATTTATATTATTCTTTTCAAAAATAAAAAAGGTGAATCTAGTTTAACAACTCATATCATTGCTATCTCAACAGTAAATTGATTTAGTGTATGGCTTTCAGAAAATATCAGTTCGATAAAAAGGATTAAAAAATTTTCTTTACTTATTTATCCTCTTTACAGAAATTTTCCCAAGTAGTATGATAGTTTCAATTTCAACCTAAATCGCTGAATTCATTATTGAATCGGGGGAACCACCTGTTATTATCTAAAACTGGGGTGAATCCTTTCAAAGGGTAGGGTGACTCTGACCATCCGAATCCGACAGCTAACCCCGTAAGCGTTGTTGGAGAGAGAAGGTGAATAGAAATTTCTTAGAAGACTGAAAGAAACACTTACTTCTAACTACGAAAAGGCTAAACTGTTAATACTTTCACTTTTACTATTTCAAATAGCCCGACTAAAGAGCTGAAGCTATCTCTTAAGCTATATTAAAATTAATAAATTTTGTGGAATTAGCAGAGATCTTTTCAAGTTTAATAACTGAGATACTTATTCTCTTTTAGTTAGATATTAAATCTTACAATTCCATTTGGAGGCATTATGTCAAAAAAGAAACTAGAGGCTGATATCAGCTCAGCATTCATTAAGCTACAGCTTGATTTAATTGGAAAGGGGCCACAAGAGGCTAAAACATATATTATTAATGATATGTTAATCACCCGTTTTAAAGGAGTTCTAACAGTAGAGGAAAAACACCTCGTCAATCATACTACTGGAAGACGTCTTGTCAAACAAATGCGTACATTACTTCGCGAACAGTATAGTAAGGAATATGAAAAAATTGTAGAAGAGTATACTGGCTGCAAGGTTCTTTCCTCTCATTCGGATATAAGCACTAAGACTGGTGAAAGAATCGAGGTATTTATCCTTGAAAAAGATTTAGAGCAATTCCTTTTGGTAAATGAATGACAACAACCTATTAAAGTGAATAAGCAACATTGCCTATAGGTACTAATTTTCTACTTTTTGATACGATTTGGAACAATACATTATCTGAAAACTATAGAGAGATGGTCGTTTTTCACGTTGCGACCATTCTCCTTTTTATATTTTCTTATGACTTTTACTTGGCGTCACCTTCCTCCAACTGCAAAGTTTAATGACGGAGATTAATGGGACGATTGTATTTCCAAAAAAAGCCTCGAAACCAGTGGTTCCGAGACGTTCATCTTTATATTCGAGCATTTATAAACTGTATGCTTCTTTCTGCTATCAGCTCTTTATCAGTATCAAGCGTAGCAACATGATAGCTATTTTCTAATTCCACTATTTCTTTTCCGACAGAGGAGATTGCCTCGAATATTTGATGTGAGTTATCAGGTGGCACGACATGATCTTCTGTAGATTTAAATATCAAAGCTGGTGCCGTAATTTTAGAAAGATTATCTCTTACTAATCTAGACAGCAAAATGATATCAGACATTGACTTCACTGGTGTCTTCGAATACGCTAGTTCTTGTATTCCCTCTAGCTTAATATCCGACCCAATTCCATCAACAAACCTAGTTTCCTCTTTTGAAAGGACTTCATAATTTTCTATCATTTCCGGCATATAAATTGCAGCATTAACAGGCATAATCCCTTTGATTTCCTTGTGATTTTCTGCCAGGTATAAAGTAAGAGTACCACCCATAGATAATCCACAAACAAAGATATCAGTACAAGTTTCTTTCAGCTTGTTCAATCCTCTTTCCACATCTTTTATCCAATCTTCGTAGCTTGCTTGTTCCATATCCTCAGGAGCCGTACCATGGCCAGTGAGCCTTGGTCCAACAACAGTAAAACCAGCTTCCGCAAACCTTTCTCCTAAAAAACGCATACTTTGAGTTGTACCTGTAAAGCCATGAATAACTAAAACTCCAACGGGATTTCCCTCGAAGTAAAATTCCTCTGCATCCTTCAACACTTCATAATTCACTTTCCCATCCCCTTTTAAATTGTCATATTTACAAAACTATGTTTTATGCCATTATTCCTCTACCACATTTGTATATACTATAAACAATAAAAAGAAAGGGGTCTTTCATTCAAGCCACCCGTTTTCATTTGCTTTGTTAACAGCCTGCTGCCTGCTTTCCACCTGTAGCTTTTGGATAGAGGAGGACAAATAATTACGGACGGTGCCCTTTGTTAAAAATAATCTCCTCGTGATTTCTGATGTAGTTAGACCTTCTCTTACAAGGCGTAATACATCTATTTCTCGATCATTAAGCGGATTCTCTACTTTCATGAATAGTGTAGCAGCTAAGTCTCTGCTCACAACTTTCTCACCAGCTGCCACCTTCCGTATTGAATCTATTAAATAATCGATTGGCTCATCCTTCAATAGATATCCTGTAACATCACTATCAATAGCTTTTTGCAAATATCCAACTCGTGAAAAAGTTGTCACAATCATTACTTTGCTCGGAATTTGTTCCTCTTTAATTTTTCGTGCAAGCTCCAGACCTGTCATATGTGGCATTTCAATATCCAAAATACATACATCAGGTATTTTCTCCACGATCAATTCCCAGGCTTTCTGACCATCTTGAGCTTCTCCAACGACCTCTATATCAGTTTCAAATGCTATTAATGAAGAAAATGCTCCTAGGAGCATTTTTTGATCCTCTGCAATTACCACGCTTATCACTATGTATCCCCCTTACAAATGAATAGGTAATGTGATCGTTACCAAAGTGCCTCCTGAGGGAGCACCATCTATAAACACGTCCCCCTGCAAAGAATTCATACGTTCCTTCATCGATACTAGACCATTGCCAAATTTCTTCATCTCTATTCCTATTCCATCGTCCTTTATGTGTACGCAGAATAACCTATCATTTATGCTTGTATGTATCTCACAACGTTTCGCTTGACTATGTCTAAGAATATTAGTTGTCGCTTCTCTTAAACAAAGAGATATCATAGTTTCTTCTACACTAGATAACAACTGCTGGAAATTATTATTATAGTGAACGATAATACCAGCAGATTTTAGCAATTCCTGTGTATGTTCTAGCTCACTTTCTAGAGATACAAACTTCATATCCGTCACTAATTCTCTCACTTGCTTCATAGCAGTCCTAGTGGTTGCTAAGATGTCGTTTAGCTCTCCCTTTACCTTGGTTTGTTCCGGCTCTACTAATTTCGAAGCAAGCTCAGTCTTCAGCTTGATCATCGTCAAAGTATGGCCGATTGTATCATGAAGATCTCTTGCAATTCGTTGCCTTTCTTCTTGTTGAACGAGTTGTTTATTTACTTCATTTAATTTTGTTTGTAGATTCGTTGTTTTTAAAAGAAAATATCGAAGTATTGGCAAGGCAAGCTGAATAATCATGAATGCCACTAATACAGCGAAATCTATACCACTGAGCTGCTCCTTCCAGAGAATAAGAAGAAACAGGGAGGCAACTCCTACTATTCCAAGCCCTATGTGAAGTTTAGACTTAGCTCTCCCTAACAAATCTGCAAACAAAAAACCAAAAGTAATAATTACTGAGCCTTCGTAAAGGCTTAATATTATAAGGAGGAAGTAACCTGCTAGCACAGCACATAGAAGGCGCCAATCCTTATTCCACAATGCAATATAATAGGAACAAATAATCGATAGGAGAAGGATTAGCTTCACCCCGTTATGCAAGTCTGAATCAGATAGCATTACTACGGTAAAAAGAAAAACTATTGAGGCCACATCTATGATCAAGTATTTGGCAGCTTGATCCTTTGGATAAAATTTTATATTGATCACCTCAATTATTTAAGTTATTTAGAGACTATCGCTACCGCTTTTCTTCTCATCCACTCTAACGGTCCAGTGTGTAGCTTCCTTATACAAAAATAGGCAAATAGAAATTGAAATAGAGTAATACTGAGCCAAATTGTAATGATAGATAAACTTCCTAATTTCCCGCCTAATCCTAGACCCCAGCCATAAAATACAATAGAAGCTATGAGATTCTGTGATACATAGCAGCTTAGTGACATTTTCCCAACCTCTTCAAATCGAGACCAAAGCCACTCAAACTTTCTATATTCTATTAATATACCAAATAATCCTATATAGCCAAGAGACATAATTGGTGCGAATAAATAACGAACAGGTAAATCAAATGCTCCTCCTGGTATAAAAATAAGAAGATTTAACGGAACACCTATATACATCCCTATTTGAAACAGTTTTTTACGCTGACTTTTGCCCTTCTCTGTTTTTGAAAATACTCCTGAACGCATAAGGAATACTCCTAACAAAAACAAGCATATGTTCATCGGTACTATCAAAATAGCTTCTAATCTATAATAAACAAAATTAAATAAACGATTTTCAACCTGTTTTAGCCATGTACCACTTTCATAGAGTGCAGCTCCTTCATATGAACCTAAGGACATGTTTACGACCCCTACTAGTGCTCCCACTAAGATCAATAGAACAATTATCGCATGAAAACTACCAACTCCAATCATTATTTTTTTTATAAAGGTATCTCCTCTTTTTAGAACAAGAGCAACGATTAATCCAGTTACGGCATAGCTCATCAAAATGTCATATTCCATTACTAGATTAAAATGAATAAACCCTTCTAAGAGTAAAAACAATAAAGTCCATATATATACACCAGGCCAGGCATTACCCTTCCTGATTGCCTGCTGATATTTCATCTCTAATCCTACTCCAAACATAATCGTAAGTAATCCGAGAAGTTTCCCATTAACAATAAAGAGCACTACCATTCGTAAAAAGTCCTCTAATACCCACCATTCGGTAAAGTTAGCAGTCGTTATATAAGATAGGTCTCCCAAATAAGCAAAAATCCAAATATTAGTTCCCAGCGTTCCAAGCACTGCAAAGCCTCGGAGAATATCGATAAAGCGCAGTCTTTCACTTGTCATCAGAAATCCCTCTTTCATTTTAAGTATGAGCTCATGCCCCTAGATAAAATATAAAGAAAAACGACAGTCACTAACATTCACAACAGTCAGGAGTATAAGATGACACATGTCATGAAGAGGTTTTACATGAAATGTTGGTAACACTATTTATTTTTAGTAACAAAATTAACATATTATACCGATATAATTATTGATTTATATTGGAGGTAAGCGAATACATATGAAAAATCTAATAATAGCTGCTTTAATATTTCCAGCTTTGTTAATAACAACTGCAATATTAGCAGAAGCATCAACAAAAGTGATGTGGGGAAAAACTGAATCACGAAATGGACAAATTGGTAAAGTGACTGTGTTATGTACAACACAGCTTTATCAGAAGGATCATGAAGGCATACTAAGACACAGTCATTGGCCTATAGGGGGAGAAGAGTTTAGAGTCTATTCCTTCAGTGGACATGATGGTGGTTATTATGAGGGCGGTGGCAGTTTGTACATCAAAAAGTCTACTGTTCTTAAGTATGAAACTCCATCCAAATTTAAAATTGCTTTGTTAAAAAACAATACTGTAGACGAGAAATCTAGTCTACCTAAAACTAAAAATGAAAGACTCCCTGTAGCTGAAGATATGTCTAATGCTCCAATATCGAATGGTCAAACTTCACCAATTTCTAACGAATTCACCGATAAATAGTTATATAAACAGTAACCCTATCTTTGTCACTGCTAAACAATCTCCAAGCTATGCATGTAAGTTTCCACGGGAGGCTTGCACATCTTGTTGATGAAAGAAGAAGTAAGGAAGTCAAAGTTAGTTGCTATCTTTAGTTCTAAGGAGTCAAATGTTTCATATAAAAAGATAAGAAAACATTGTTCTGAAGTTTATCGATATCGAGACTCAGATCCGATTAGACTTCTACTTCCTGCAGAATGCATCTTCCCTTACCAAATGGAATACATAATGGCGTACCAAACAGCGGATCTTTTGTAATCTGACAATCCATACCAAACACATTTTTTACTAAAGGACAGCTTATAATATGCTCTGGTTTACCCTGAGCATATATTTCCCGGTCCTTAATCGCTACTATATTATCCGCATATCTGCATGCCAAATTGATATCATGTAGTACCATTACAATCGTTCGTTTCTCATTTTCATTTAGTTCATAAAGCAAATCAAGAATTTCAATTTGATGTGTCATATCAAGATAAGTAGTTGGCTCATCCAGTAGGATAATATCTGTATCTTGAGCTAAAGTCATGGCAATCCATGCTCTTTGCCGTTGCCCCCCGGATAAAGAATCCACCGGTCGATCTTTGAGGTCTTCAATACCAGTTGCTTTTAAAGCATTTTTTACTTTTTCTTCATCTTCCTCTGTCCATTGTTTTAACCATGTTTGGTAAGGATATCTTCCTTGCTTCACTAACTGTAGAACCGTTAATCCCTCAGGCGCAATTGGCGATTGTGGAAGAATAGACATTTGTTTAGCAACATCCTTAGTGGACATTTTAGATATTGCACTACCTTCAAGCAATACTGCGCCATTTTTTGGCTTTAACAAACGAGCAATTGAACGAAGAAGTGTTGATTTCCCACACCCGTTTCCACCGATGAAAACAGTAATTTCCCCTTTTGGTATTTGAAGATTTAAATCATCTATAATAATACTTTCCCCATAAGAAAGGGTTAAATTTTGTGTCTCAATCACTTGTTTCATTTCAATACACTCCTTCACATTTAAGCATTCCTAGTTTTAAACAATAAGTAAATAAAATAAGGTGCTCCTATTCCTGCCGTAAATACACCTGCAGGAATTTCCAAGGGAGAAAACATCGTTCTTCCAATTAGATCAGCCAGCATGACTAGGATTCCACCTATTAATGCAGATACAGGCAAAAGTGCTCCAAATGAAGAGCCTACTAACCTTCTTGCCATATGTGGAGCCATCAAACCGACGAAACCAATACCACCTGCAAAAGCTACAGCCCCTCCTACAAGAGCAGTACTTATTAATAATAGAACGAAACGGTGGCGTTGAATGCGTCCCCCTACTCCAGTAGCTATGTCATCTCCAAGCTCTAAAATATTTATATTTTTAACCATAAAAAAAGCAATAGCTATAAAAATAATCGTCCATGGAACTAATATAGCAACATTATTCCAACTAGAACCATAAACTGTGCCAGTTATCCATATATTCGCCTGACTTGCTCTATAAATCGGTCCCATAATCATCATCAATGTAGTTAATGCTTGCATGAGCGCAGATATCCCTATACCGATAAGTACTATTCTTATAGGTGATACGCCATTTTTCCACGCAAGAAAATATACAAGTAGTGCAATGACCACTGCGCCAACAAACGCTGCGAGAGGTAACCATTTAATACTTACTGTCAGAGAATTATTTGTATCACTGAATAAAGTTAAAAAACTAACAACGGCCACAGATGCACCGCCTGTTATCCCTAAAATATCAGGCGATGCCAAAGGATTTCGAATCATCCCTTGAAGGATGCCACCAGCTACCGCTAAAGCAATCCCCACCATTAATGCGACAATAATTCTAGGCAAACGAAAGGATTGAACTACAAGTTGTTCCAAATCGCTTCCACCACCAAAAAAAACACTCAGAACGGTTAAGGGGCTTAATTTCATATCACCTAAACCTGTGCTTACGATAAAAACAATTCCTGTAATTACTAGGAGACTCATTAATATGAATATAGCTTTTTTATCTAATAGAAAGGATACTTTTCCTTTAAACACTCTAAAATTTTTATATTGATTCATCGTGCATTAAACCCCTTTCTTGCAATGTAAATGAAGAATGGAGTCCCTATGATAGCAGTCATAACTCCTACTGGAACTTCTTGAGGCATGATGATATATCTGGCGAATATATCTGCAACCAACAACAAAATTCCTCCTAGAAGACCTGAAAAAGGTATAAGCCAACGATGATCGATACCAACGATATATCTAGTTAGATGGGGAATAACAATTCCAATAAAGCCAATTGGTCCAGCGATAGCTACAGATCCTCCAGCTAAGAGTATAACGATAATAGCAACTATTATTTTTAAAAATCCAGTGTTTACTCCTAGACCTTTGGCAACATCTTCTCCCATAGATAAAACATTCATTTTAGAAGCTATAATAAAAGATCCTATCCAACCTAACAGTAAATATGGAAAAACATTTAATAAAATTTCCATCTTTCTACCTTCAACTGATCCAGCTAACCAAAATAACACCTGCTCAAAAGCAGCCTCATTAATGACAAGAAATCCTTGGGTAAAAGAAGCAAACATAGCTGACATAGCTGCTCCAGCTAAAGTTAACTTCATTGGTGTAAGTCCTTCTCTTCCTGCAGAACCGATTGTATATACTGCAATTGCTGCCACAGCAGCTCCTGAAAAAGAAATCCAAGCGAATGCTTGAAGATTAGTTACTGAGAAAAGAGTTACTGCTAAAACTACTGCAAACCCTGCTCCAGCGTTAATGCCAAAAATCCCAGGCGATGCAAGCGGATTTTTCGTTAGAGTTTGCATTAAAACGCCAGAAATAGCTAAGCTACTTCCAACAGCTGCAGCGATTAGAGCTCTTGGGAGTCTAACTGTTTCAATTACAATATGTTCGTTTGAACCATTATTATTTTGAAAAGCATCTAGCACCATTTTCCAAGATGTCTGTGTATATCCATAAATAACACTTGCACACATTAAGAAGACTAGTATAGAAATGACAATAATTAATCCCACTAGTCTTTGTCCGTTCGTTTTTAATAACATAAAAGTAACCTTTCTATTATCCGTAAATTTACACTATTTACCTCTAGTCTATTGCATGTTATATAGAGTGTCAATGAGTTTGAGAATCATTTTCATTTTCATATTGACATAAGTTTACAAGAGAACTATTATAAGGTTTGTATTGAAAATGATTATCATTAATATTTAACTTTAGGAGGTAAGCTAATTGAATAAAATAAAACCTTTTTTCGCTATTATTTCTATATTTTCTTTATTGCTATTAGCAGCTTGTGGGCAAACAGAAGAAGATACTACAACTGGTAAAGAAAAACAAGACGACACTAGCTACACAGTAGAACATGCAATGGGTAGTACTACACTCAAAAAAACACCTGAAAAGATTGTAATTCTTACTAACGAAGGCACGGAAGCCCTGCTCTCTTTAGGAGTGAAACCAGTTGGTGCTGTTCAATCTTGGCTTGGAGATCCTTGGTACGACCACATCAGTGACGAGATGAAGGACGTAGAAGTTGTAGGAGTAGAGCAAGAGGTAAATTTAGAAAAGATAGCAGCATTAAAACCTGATTTAATTATAGGAACCAAAGTGCGTCAAGAAGCTGTATACGATCAACTAAGTGCAATTGCCCCAACTGTATTTTCTGATACTTTACGAGGCGATTGGAAAGAAAACTTTAAATTATATGCTAAAGCGTTAAACCTTGAAGAAAAAGGCAATGAAGTATTAAGTCAGTTTGACGCACATCTAGATGAAGTAAAACAGAGTCTTGGGGATAAAACTGATCAAGAAATTTCTATTGTACGCTTCATGGCAGGCCAATCTAGAATTTATTATACTGATTCTTTCTCCGGCGTAATTTTTGAAGAATTAGGATTTAAACGTGCTTCACAACAAACCGAACTTTTTACTGCTGATAACAAGCTTGGGAATTTAGCTATAGAAGTAGGCAAAGAAGTTATTCCTAAAATGGACGGCGACGTACTATTCTACTTCACATATGCACCACAAGGTGATAAAGCTGCCCTAGATACCGCAAAGGAATGGACAAACGATCCTCTTTGGAATAATTTAAATGCTGTTAAAAGCGGAAATGTTCATGAAGTAAGTGATGCTATTTGGAATACAGCAGGTGGAGTTTTAGCAGCTAATATTATGTTAGATGAAATCGAAGATATTTTTAATAAATAAAAGATTATCAATGAAAAAAACTAGACAATCTTGGTTGTCTAGTTTTTTTACAAAGCTTTACCCTCTCTATACTTCATCAATTTGCAAGGAAGTTTAAGGAATTCAATTAAAAATACCTACACTTTCGTAGCTATTCTTGAGTTAGTGTCCTAAATTTATTCTTTAAACATCCCTTCAATATTATTAAGCTCTATTCGATCTCCCTCCCTTCGATAATCGCTATAATCATTTTCCTCCGTTATCTTTATCAAACCTTTTTGAAAAAAAGATAATAATCGCATAGCTTCATTACTAACCTTGGGCTTAATACTATTAAGTAGTTCTCTTTTACGGTCAAATTCATTTTTATCCCATTCATCTTTTTGTTCTACCTTGGGAATGGCATCAATTCCAGTAATATAGGTAAGACCTAAATATCGTAGAAATGTGTATCCACTACAATAATCCTCATATAATTGTTCTAAAATATCTACTAAGTCATTCTTTTCTTTTATTATGCTTTCCAAGAGTGACATGATTCGTTCCTGTTCAAATGCATAAAACGGAATTTTCGTCTCGATAAGATTCAATAATTCATTTTTTATGTATTTCTTTCTATAATTCAAATCAAGTAAATCAAAGTAAAAATTAGAGCCATAAATACTTTCTATTTCTTTTGTTTTATAAAGCCATTCTTCAAATTCAGATACAGTAATATATCCTTTATAGATCCTATAAAACTGCTTTTGTATATTAAATTCATTATTCATTCTTAAACTTAAACTCCTTAATTTGCAGTAACCTCTTTAGTTAAGTTATAAAAAAGAGCAATATATAATAGCTCACAATATAAAGTTGCCTTTTCTTTAATCAATGGACGATATATTTCTACAGTGTTTTTCCAGCTCACTCAACGTGTATAGTGTAGTAATTGGGAATTCACTTGAAGTTTCTTTTGAATACGTTAAATGAATTACCGCATACTTATTTAGCTCATCTATCCAAAATATCACATCATCATTATCGGCTCTTCGAGCTACTGCTACAGCAAATTTTCCATAGAGTTGGTGGCTTGGCGAAAGTTCTTTTGTTAACTCCTTATTTAAACTTTCCGACATACTTTTTGGCATTAACCACCATGGGTCATCTATAACACCTTTTAATAATTCATGCATATAAGTCAGTCACATCTTTCTGTAGCGTACTTATGTAACAAAAGATCATTTATTTTGTTCACAACGATTCAACCAATCGGTTAAATAAGCATTAAATAGAACAGGCCTTTCAATTTGTAAATTATGACCAGCCCCACTTAAAATTGCAAAGGATGCGCTAGGAAAATTTTCTTTTAAGTCTAGTGCATCCTGATAACCTACCACGTCATCCTGCCTTCCAAGTAAAAACACAGCAGGATTATTAAATTGTGGCTCTTCAAACCAATTACTAAAGGCATAGTTACCGGCGATTTTCTGTAAAAACGCTACATCCCCTCGCTTCATTCCTGCAACAACCTCTTCAGTCCATCGATTAAATGTTAGTTCGTTTAATACTACACAGTTATTCTCGAACTCTTTTTGTATATTACTAGACAATTTTTTAAAGAAACATTCGTCTCTTTCTGCTATATTTTTAACAGGAAGTGTCCTTTGATCATGGTTTGCATTAATAACAGGACAAATAAAGAAAGCACCTAGAATAGGAAACCTATTTTTGGCAATAACTCCACGAGCTAAATAGCCACCGTATGACTCTCCTGCAATTAAAAATGGCTCATTTTGCATTTCCTTCTCTATAAAACCAATAACTACTTCCATTAAATCATCTGTATTGTTTAGATGAGCAAATTGTTTTGATTTTCCCATCCCCGGTAAATCTATGTATATCCTTTTATAAGATCTTCTAGTTTTTTGAAAAAACGGCTCCATGCAACCCTTCATCAACTCCATATCTGGTGAAAATCCATGAAGCATTAAAATAGGAGTCCCTTCTCCGTATATTTCATAGTAAACTTCTACATCATTTACAGTTGTATACATTTAATTGTCCTCCTCTTTTACTGACAAGCACCAAGTGGATTACCATCCGGATCAAAAAACGTAAAGTATTTCTTTTCCTCATCACCTTCAAGGGGTTTTACTGCAATTCCTTTGTTTTTTAGCTCATCGTAAAGTTTCTCAATATTTTCTGGTATAAAGTTAACATATTTCCCCACTCCAAAATTATTGGAAGGAAATTTCATAGGCGTATAATTTTCTACTTTAACTAAACAAACGACAGTCGGTGAATTATTCGATATTTTCATGACAGCTGCTTCTTCTTCAATATAATTTAACTTAAATCCTAGAACGGTTTCATACCATTGTGCTGAAACAGCTGGATTCTTCACAGGAATAAAAATTCCCTCTACTCCATTTAATAACGATGTTCCCAATATGTGTCCTCCTACCTTTGTATATTATGTATTTACTATTCGATGTCTTTCCAGATTTCCCTTTAATAATTTATGATTTCCCACTACTTAATCAACTAAATAATTTACTATTTTAATCTATTTCCCCAAAGATTATTTTTCAAAAAGAAAACCTTGAAGCTAAATCAGCTTCAAGGTTTTTAGTTCTTTTCCATATTCTCGATTAAGTCCAATAATCTTTGTCTTTTATCATCGGCTTCCTCATGAATAATTTTAAAATCATATCCTGTCTTATCTTCGTTAATAGAAATCTCTAAAAGATCTCCTTCTTTTGCGTCGATTGTAAACTTCTCTTTTAAAATAACTAGCTTATCAGCTTTATCATTTTTCCCAAAAAGAATAACAAAAAAATCATCGAAATGATTTAGTATATATTTTTTCGCTTCCATGTTTACTAACCCCCTTTTTTAAAAGCTAATATATTCAAAAATAATAAGAATTTATTTTAATTATTTTAGGTGAAGTGTTCCTAAATCTTATTCTATACTATATAGTTACTTATTTTCACCTATTTTGTCCACTATTTATATAAACTTTTTAAAACGTTCAAAATTTAACCTTTTTAATGAAAAGCATGAAACTTTTTCTATATAACATAAATATTTGGCATGTTTTTAAAAAAGTTGAATAAAAATCGTATAAAAGGCTAATTTTTAACAAAAAAAATTGCTTCCCATTAGTATGAGAAGCAACTAAAATATTATACAAATTTAATCATTTTATAGTTTTTCTTACCTCTTCTAATAATCATAAATTCATCTTCTAATCTGTCCACTTGCCCTACAACATATCCAACTTCTGTAATTTTTTCGCCATTTATAGAAATAGCACCATTAGTTACATCTTCACGTGCTTGTCTTTTAGATGGAGATACAGTTGCTTCTACAATGAAATCAACTATATTTTTTTCATCCTTTGTCATTTCTACCGATGGAACATCCTTAAAAGCATCCTTCATTTCGTCCGCTGTAAGCGCCTTTAGGTTTCCACTAAACAATGCTTGAGAAATTCTCACCGCTTGATCCAACGCCTCTTGACCATGTATCAAGCGAGTCATTTCTTCTGCTAAAGTCATTTGAGCTTTACGTAAATGTGGCTCATTTTGTACAGTTACTTCTAATCCTTCGATTTCCTCTCTCTCAAGGAAAGTAAAAATTTTCAAGTATTTAATAACATCTGAATCGGCTGTATTTATCCAAAATTGGTAGAACTCATATGGAGATGTTTTTTGTGCATCTAACCAAACTGAACCTGAAGCTGATTTACCAAATTTAGTACCATCTGCTTTAGTCACTAAAGGAATCGTAATGCCAAATGCCTTTGTTTCTTCCTCATGTGTTTTACGAATTATTTCTAAACCAGTCGTAATATTGCCCCATTGATCTGATCCACCCACTTGAACTCGGCAGCCATAATGATTGAATAAGTGATTAAAATCGATTCCTTGAATTAATGTATAGGCAAACTCTGTAAAGGAAAGTCCTGAGTCTAAGCGTGAAGCAATAGAATCCTTCCCTAGCATATAATTGATATTAATAAGCTTTCCATAATCTCTTAAAAATTCGATAACAGACATAGGTCCAATCCATTCGCGATTGTTTACCATCTGTGCTCCATTTTCAGATTGGAAATCAAAAATACGTTCCATTTGCTTTTTAATCCCTTGAACATTTAAATCAATTTGTTCGGTAGTTTGTAGTTGTCTTTCTTCTGAACGACCAGACGGGTCACCAATCATTCCAGTAGCTCCGCCGACTAAAAGAATTGGACGATGACCATGCATTTGAAATCTGCGAAGTGTTAATAACGGAACAATGTGACCAATATGCATACTGTCTGCAGTTGGGTCAACTCCACAATATAAGGATACTTTTTCAGTGGATAGAAGCTCATCCATTCCTTCTGCATCAGTTTGCTGATACAAAAGTCCTCTCCATTGCAGGTCTTCAATTAATGAGTTTGTCATTTTTGTCTCCTCCTTATTATTGGAAAAGGCAGTACTGATTTAATTGCCAAAAAACAAAAAGTCCCTGCATGATAAAAATCATGCAGGGACGCTTATTAGTTAGCGCGGTACCACCCAGCTTGAAGGAACAATCCTTCCGCTTTTTCACATGTAACGTTGTGACGACGTATAACTCCAAGCCTGTAATTCGCATCTTAACCACCGACTAACTTTCACCAACCGTTAGCTCTCTAAACAGTATGTATAAGCACTACTTCGGACTTTTCTTCGTTAAATGTTATACCTATTTTACCTAATTTGAATCGTATGTCAATAACTATCGTCTATAATATAGGACTATGATATAATATTGTTGATTTGGAGGTCGAGAAATTAATGAATAAATGGATGGAGAAATTCCACTTATATAAAGAGAAAGTAGATGCCTGGCAATCAACCAAATGGGCAAGAAGATTGCGTATATCTTCAAGTGTAGTGTGGAACTTATGCTTAATATTTTTAGTAGTTGGTCTAACACTTGGAATATTTGCCGCTTCTGTTGGGGCAGGTTATTTTACTTCTTTAATAAAGGATGAACCTTTACGAGAAAAAGAAAAAATGCGAGCTGCTGTGTTTAATTATGAAGAAACCTCAGAAATATACTTCGCTGGAGATGTCTACTTAGGGAAACTTAGAACAGATTTAGAAAGAACTGAAACAAAATTATCGAATGTCTCCCCATATGTCATTGATGCAGTCCTAGCAACAGAGGATGAATATTTTAAAGTTCATAATGGAATAGTTCCTAAAGCAATCATCCGTGGTCTATTACAAGACATGACAAACTCAGATACGCAAACAGGTGGTTCAACACTTACTCAACAGCTGATTAAAAATCAAATTTTAACAAATGAAGTTTCTTATGAAAGAAAAGCAAAAGAAATTCTCTTAGCCATGCGATTAGAGGAATTTATGTCTAAGGATGAAATATTAGAAGCCTATCTAAATATCATCCCTTATGGAAGAAACGCTAACGGTCGTAATATCGCTGGTATTGAAACTGCCGCACAGGGAATTTTTAATGTGAAGGCGAAAGACCTTACACTTCCTCAAGCTGCATACATTGCTGGGATTCCCCAAGCCCCATTCAAATATACGCCTTTTAGTAATGGTGGTGTTTTAAAAGAAGGAGAATCGTTACAGCATGGAATTGACCGTATGAAGGTTGTTTTATATCGTATGAAAGAAACAGGTTACATAACTGAAGCTGAATATGAAGCTTCTGTTAACTATGATATTACAAAAGATTTTAGAAGTAAGGAAGCTCTTCCAGAAGAAAAATATCCTTGGTTAACCTTTGAGATTGAAAAGAGAGTACGAGATATTTTAAGCGTTCAGCTAGCTGAAAAGGATGGAGTCGATTTAGAGGCCTTGGAAAACGGTGATCCTCTAATCGAGAAGTACAATATTATGGCTCAACGTGCTGCAAGCACTGGTGGCTATCGTATTCATACTACTATCAACAAAGATATGTATGAGAAAATGCTTCAAGTAAGGGACGAATTTGAATCCTATGGTCATACTTATACTAATATTAGTGTGAAGGACCCTACTACTGGAGAAACAATTACAAAAGATTTTCCTGTCCAAGTCGGCAGTATGCTGATTGAAAACGGAACCGGTCGAATTCTTTCCTTCCTAGGTGGACGTGATTATAATGTAGAGCAATATAATCATGCTACTCAGGCTGTGCGCTCAATGGGTTCTACTATTAAACCATTGGTAGTATATGCACCTGCTCTTGAATACGGTATTATCGGAGCCGGAAGCCCCCTTGCAGATGTTAAATTTAATATTAATGATAACGGAAACAAATGGGCACCAACTAACTATACAACTGCTCAGGAGTTAGGAATTATTTCAGCTCGACAAGCAGTTACTACCTCCCAAAACTTATCGACCATTAGACTTTACGATCAAATAAAGGATAAAAAGCCAACTGATTTCATGATGAAAATGGGCTTCAAAAGCATTGAAGAAGATGAATATGCTAACCTTGCACTTTCTATTGGTGGTATGAAAAAAGGAGCTTCTATAGAAGAAACTACAAATGCATATGGAACTTTTGCTAATAATGGTCAGTTCATTGATGCATATATGATTGAAAAGATAGAAGATGTTGAAGGGAATCTTATTTACCAGCACAAAGTAGAGCCTGTCGATGTTTTTAGTCCACAGACAGCTTACATTATGACTGATATTTTAAGAGATGTTATGACACAAGGTACAGCTAAATTAGCAAATTCTCGTCTAAAATTCCAATCAGATTTTGGAGCAAAAACTGGTACAACACAAGGACACAGTGATTCGTGGCTAATAGGCTATAACCCTAATGTTTCCTTAGGTGTCTGGCTAGGTTATGACGAGCAAAAGCTTACGCTATTCCATATGAACAACCGTTATGGACACCCAAGCGTTCGTATTAATACACTTTGGTCCAATATGATGAATGCAATGTACGATATCAACCCCGAGCTTGTGGATGCACCAAACGCTTTCAAAGCACCTGATGGAGTGGTATCTAGGTCATTCTGTGGTATTTCTGGTCTAGCACCTTCTACTGCATGTGAACAAGCAGGTCTTGTGAAATCTGACTTATTTAATGCAAAGGTGATGTTGCCTACTCAGGCTGATGATAGTTTAGTATCATCGTCTTACGTAGTCATCAACGGAAGTAAGTACCGTTCATTGGACTCTACTCCAAGTGAATTTGTTGTTGCAGGTGGACATGGAGTAAGCGAGAGTTTTATAAAACGAATGCTTGGTCGCTTTGGTGGGGACGCTAGTAAGCTATTCCCGAACGACTCATCATTTGCTAGCAATGTCGTATCAGAAAAAGTATTTGAGGCAGACGGTGCTCCACCAGCTCCAGTTGTCACCTCTCTTTCAGGAAACACAATGACTTGGACGAAATCAGCTTCTAATGATGTAGTTGGTTATCGTGTATATCAAGTGGTGAATGGAAACAGAGTTCTTATAACGACTAAGCTCGAGGCGGAAAACTATAGTCATCAAATTACTTCTCCTGGACAATATGTGGTAGTAACAGTAGATATCACTGGTCTACAGTCTGGTGCTTCTAATATAACTACTTTGAATGCGCCAGATCCAGTAATCCCAGTTCTTCCTCCCGAGGAGCCAGTGGGAGAAGAGCCTGAGCAGCCTGCCCCTGGTGATGGTAATGGTGGCGGAAGTGATGTAATTATCACTCCTCCTGTAGAGCCAACTACACCAGAAGAGTCTACTCCGTAACTAATAAAGAAGAAGGCGGTGACAAAAGTCACCGCCTTCTTTATATACTCACATCTTTAGAACGTTAAAAACGACGTGTGAGGATGGGGAAGTTCTATCTCTCCCCCTCTTAAAAAATCGATTATCATTACTTTTTTTTTCTCCAAATCAATGTTGCATTAAGTAGTATAATACCAATCGAAACCCCAAAATTTGGTCTAATAAAAGTTCACAAGTTCAAAATTAACCATATAACTACTCAACGCAAGAACCAGTTGATGCTCGATCGCTCTGTAGAAAGAACAGAACAGGAAAATAGACTTCCCATCACCGAATCATAATAAAAGCCCTACCTCAATAAATCACTGAATTGAGGAAAGGGCTTTTCATTATTGAATCAAATTCAGGAACTGTCGTGTCCGCTCTTCTTTAGGATTTGTGAACATCTCGGACGGCTGGCTTCGTTCGACGACCTTCCCTTGATCCATAAAGATAACTTCAGATGCTACATCGTTTGCAAACCGCATTTCATGGGTAACTACGACCATGGTAATGCCCGTCCCTGCGAGATCTTTCATGACCTGCAGTACTTCCCCTACGAGCTCGGGATCCAGTGCAGAAGTCGGTTCATCGAAAAGCATTACTTTTGGCTCTAGCGCAAGGGCTCTGGCAATCCCTACACGCTGCTGTTGTCCGCCAGAAAGCTGATGTGGATAATAGTCAAGTTTGTCTCCCAGCCCTACTTTAGTCAATAATTGTGTTGCTTTTTGACGGGCTTCTTCTTTTGATTTCTGTTGCACGATCATCGGCCCTTCCATGACGTTCTGAAGTGCCGTCATATGAGGGAAAAGATTGTAGTGCTGGAAAACCATTGCTGATTTTCTTCTGATTAAATCAACTTCTTTCTTAGGTACAGGTTTGGAAAAATCAATCGTTTGGCCGTCAATGGAAATACTCCCAGCCGAAGGGACTTCCAGTATATTCAGACAGCGAAGCAAAGTCGTTTTTCCAGAACCTGAAGGTCCGATGACAACGACCACTTTACCTTGATCGATTTCCAGGTCGATTCCCTTCAAAACTTCAAGGTCGCCAAATCGTTTGTGCAGTCCATTAATTTTTATCAATCCTATTCTCCTTTCTACTTCATCCGTTAAATAGATTTATTTCATTACGTAGCGATCGAATCGATTTTCCAATCTACCTTGGACAAGCGAAAGCAAGAAACAGATGATCCAATACAGGATAGCAACCTCAGTATAAAGTAATAGGACCTCATAGTTGAATGCCGCAATCTCTTGCGCTCTTCTAAACATTTCGGTTACTAGAATAGCAGATGCCAAAGAAGTATCTTTCACCAGGCCGATGAATGTATTCGAAAGAGGCGGGATGGATACTCTTGTAGCCTGAGGCAAAATCACTCGGCGCAATGTCTGGGAATAAGTCATCCCTATCATTTGTGCAGCTTCCCACTGCCCTTTAGGGATAGATAGGATAGCCGCACGGATCACTTCAGAAGCGTATGCCCCCACATTCAATGAAAACCCAATAACAGCGGCTGGGAACGGGTCAATGACAACCCCAACTGATCCCAAACCATAAAATAGAATAAACAACTGTACCAATAAAGGCGTTCCCCGAATGGCGGAGACATAAATGCGTGCAATCCATTGGAACGGTTTGATGGTTGATATTCTAGCCAACGCTGTAAGAATTGCTAGTACAAGTCCACAAACGAATGTAATTAGCGTCAATGGGAGCGTATATACAACAGCACCCTCCAGCAGAGGGAGGAGAGAAGATTGAGCAATATCTATATAGCGCTCCACTTTATCAGGATCATTCCAAAACATTTTCGCCGAACCATTTCTCAGAAATTTCGTTGTACGTGCCATCTTCGATCATTTCGTTCAATGCTTTGTTTACAGCTTCCACTAGTGTTTCGCTTCCTTTACGGAACATCAAACCACTTTGTGCAGCATCGTCAGCTTCTGCTACAATCTTGATATTTGCTTCAGGTTTTTGTTTTTGGTAATCAAGTACAGTTAATTTATCGTTGATGGTTACATCTACACGGTTTGAATTCAACAATTCAATTGCTTGAATGAACCCGTCAATGCCAACTAATTCAGCCCCATATGACTTCGCTATTTCACCGTAGTTGCTTGTAAGGGATTGAGCAGATTTCAAGCCTTTAATATCTTCAAATGCTTTAACGTCATTGTTGTCTGCTTGTGTTACCAATACTGCAGATGATGAAATATATGGGTCAGAGAAATCATATTTTTCTTGGCGTTCTGGTTTAATTCCCACTTGGTTGGCAATCATATCGAAACGTTCTGAATCTAGACCCGGGAACATTGCATCCCACTGTGTTTCCATGAATTTTGCCTTTACGCCAAGGCGTGAAGCAATTTCTTCTACAATCTCAACGTCAAACCCAGTCAACTTACCAGACTCATCATGGAATGTGAAAGGTGCGTATGTTCCTTCAGTACCGACCAATAGCTCACTGCTGTTTTTTACCTTCGCTAGCAGATCCCCATCAGCATTGCCCGATTCGTTTTGATTTCCATTTCCGCCTTCGTTTCCGTTCTCTTTGCCGCTGCATGCCGCTAACACTAGCACAGCAGAAATAATCAATAATAGCAAATAGCTAAATTTTTTCATGTCATGATTCCTCCTAATTCAGATAAACATACTTGGTAATCATTATCTTAATACATGGATACCCACGAGTCAAAACAATTATCTCCAAGTATTAATACCCAAATCATTAAGAATTATCACATATATTTCAATCGTTTATAATATAGTAGAAGGTCTAATTATCGCAATAAATTTGAAAACATTGTTATTATAACCAAGACCACTAATTTCTGAACGTTTAATACTAATCTTTCCTATCAGAGTACATCCTTATTTTCTTTAGTTCGGTAATTTCAAGAGATTGTTTTTTGATTTAGCGATGAGAGCACAAAATAAAAATTTTTGTTCAATAATTTACAAATATTATTTATCACAATCGAAAAAAACTTCTTCAACTAAACTATCGCTTTAGTTTAAGTGTAATATTTCACAATGGATTTCTTCTGAGGTCCACTGGATGATTAGATAAAAAATAGACCCTCATAAAATGATGATCTTGTTTTGCTAAAGCACTCGTTAGCTTAAGTACATTTTTTCACAAACTAAAAAAATAGAAAGTAACAATTTTTTACACTGCTTATTTGATTTCTTCAGCCAACTCCAAAATAATTCCCTCTGGACCACGAACGTAGCATAATTTATAACTTTCTTCATATCGCTGTATCTCACTAAATATTTCCGTACCCTTCTTTTTCAGTTTAGCAACAACAGCTTCAATATCTTCAACAGTAAATGCAATATGACGGATACCAAGGGTATTAGCAAAGGTTTGCTGAATATCTTTTTCATCTGACGGTGAATAAAATTTGATTAGCTCTATCCATGTCTGACCGTCTGGTGTTCCCAACCCTACACACGCTACTTTAGCGTTATTAAGCCTAATTGCATATCCCATCAACTCTCCTTCCATTTCCCATTCCCCTTTCACCTCAAGTCCAAAATCGAGAAAAAACTCTTTAGTGGCAGAGAGATCATTTACGATTACACCAACATGATCTATTTTTTGGATTTTCGAATTTAATGCCTCCTAAATTCATGTTATCTTGCATTATCCTGTATTGAAATTCTAGTATTAACAAAGGGATGATTAAAATAGTAAGATACTAGCATTGCCCGTGATAAAAAGAATCATTTCACTAATTTTGCATTAAATTATTTTTATATTCTTACTCATCTCCCCAACAGTATCAACTGGGGCTATTCATCTACTTTTCACCTATTTTTAATAAATATTTCTCTTTGATTATTGAACAATACTGACCGTTAGTACAATAAGAAAAAAGGCTATACATTTCTTAAAGTAAAGCAATCGGTAGTTGAGTAATCAGGAGATTAAGTCAAATAACCTATTCAATGAGTTTAGAACAGGAAGAAGAGGTAACAAAACAGCAAAAACAATATTACTTTCTAAGACTGCTTTCCATAATTTTAATCCATTTAGAACCTTATAAATCAACAAAAATCCTGAAATAGTAACAAAAGAAAACAACAGCCATAAAAATTCCTTTTGTCTATTTACTGCATATTCAATTTCATCAATTTTCCAAGTGTCATCCTCAGAAAAGGGCAGAGTTATTATATGTTTTTCAACTCCTAAGAAATTGAATGATTTTAGCGAAACATAATCTTTTTTAATTTCTTCAATATCATATCCATTTGGTAAAAATGAAAGTTTATACACCATAAGATAGGAAACATAAAAAAGAGTACTTGCAATTAATAAAAATGCTAAAATTTTTTTAATATTCATTGATCAACCACCTTAAATTCCTCCACATTACCATAAAAACCTGAATGTTATTATTAAACAAACTTGCCTCTATGGTTGAATAAGAAAAAAGGCAATAGCCTCTTCTTAAAGTAAAGCTCCCAACAGTTTAATAATCAACTGTAACTCTGTTCCACATAATCATCATTATGTAACACAAAAAAGCCAACATCATGTGCTAGCTTCCTCATTCGGTTTATTGTGAGTTACTTAATGTTTAGAATAAATTATTTTATTGCACTTTCATCCATGTAAAAAAGCTCCCAAAGATGACCGTCAATATCCTCAAAACTCCATCCATACATAAATTCAAGGTCTTGTGGTTCCATTGAAATTTTCCCGCCTGCTTCTAATGCCTTGTTTACAATCGCAACGACTTTTTCTTTACTATCAACAGATAGTGCCAAGATTGCTTCATTACTTCTTGTAGAATCGGCGATTTCTTTTTTCGTAAAAGTCTTAAAATGTTCTTCAACTAACAACATAGCAAATATATTATCACTAATAATCATGCTTGCTGCAAATTCATTGGTAAACTGGGAATTGAATTCAAACCCCAATTTAGAAAAAAATTCCTTAGTCTTATTTAAATCTTTTACTGCTAAATTTACGAATATCTTATCAGCCTGAAACCCCATATTACTCACCTCTACTATAGTATTGTCATTCACACTATAGTTCTCTATTTCATAAATGAATTCCTTCAAAGAATAAAATTATTATACAGAATCTGTTAAGCAACATATGAGGCTGGATTTCTTTTATTCAACTGATTGCATATCTAACTCTAAATTCTTTTTCTGTATCTTTAAAGGAATAAAAGAAATAAACTTGCCTATCAGGCTAACAGTCTGATGGTAGTTAATATCTATATCAGGGCCCTATTCTTGAATAACATATTTAAAGAAAATCGTATTAAACTGAGGGAGTTGAAGCAGAACATTTTATATTGACAAAGTTAAATTAATCTATAATATAATATATAATTAATATTTGAATAACGAAGATTTGTTTAAAACATTTCGGGATATAAGAATAAAGGCTATGATAAGAAATAGTAGCAATCATGCAAACAGACAGAAAGTTACCGGTTGATGAGAGGTGCATGTTGAACGATTGTGAATTCATCTTGGAGCAGTGTACTGAATAGGATTCCTTAGTAGGCTACACCGGCTTAGCACCCGTAATCATGTGCTAAAGTATCGTCAGATGACTGTACTTACAAAGGTAAGCAATATGAGTTGCTTATGCATTAAAGGTGGTAACACGAGTTGAATCGTCCTTTTGGTTAATCCAAAAGGGCGTTTTTTTTATACTTTGTTTTTTATATCCTTGCAATATTAGAAATAATATTTTAAGGAGGAATAATGATTGAGTAAAGGTAATCAAAATCAGAGACTTCAACGGGGTTTAGATAATAGGCATATCCAGTTAATTGCACTTGGAGGTGCAATTGGAGTTGGATTGTTCTATGGTTCGAGTGCAACCATTCAAATGGCTGGTCCATCCATTTTGTTCTCATATTTAGTCGGAGGCTTAGTTATTTTTACCATTATGAGAGCACTTGGGGAAATGGCTGTGGACGAACCGGTTTCTGGTTCATTTAGTTCATATGCACATCGATATTTAGGGGCGTTTGCAGGTTACTTAACTGGCTGGACCTATTGGTTTATGTGGGTTGTCGTTGGGATGGCAGAAATAACGGTGACTGGTGTTTATGTGAATTACTGGTTTCCTGATATTCCACAGTGGCTGGTAGCACTGGCTGTACTTATCGTAATTACACTGATAAACCTTGCTAATGTAAAAGCATATGGAGAGTTTGAATTCTGGTTTGCACTGATTAAAGTTGTAGCCATTATCGGAATGATTCTCCTTGGACTAGGAATCATCTTCCTGGGAATCGGGAACGGAGGACAGCCAATCGGTTTGGACAATCTTTGGATTCATGGAGGGTTCATGCCAAATGGAATCAACGGTATTGTAATGTCCTTGGTCCTCGTGATGTTTTCATTTGGAGGGGTAGAATTAGTTGGAATTACGGCAGGGGAAGCGAAAAATCCTCAAAAATCAATTCCGTTGGCCATCAACAATGTTATCTGGAGGATATTAATTTTTTATATTGGTGCATTAGGAGTCATGATGGCTATATATCCCTGGAATGAGGTAGGCACAAATGGGAGCCCATTTGTTTTAATTTTTGAAAAGGTAGGAATTCCTGGTGCTGCGCATATAATTAATTTTGTTGTCATAACAGCAGCATTATCTGCTTTTAATAGTGGGTTATTCGCTTCTGGCAGAATGTTACACAATTTATCACTGCAAAATAACGGTCCGAAATATTTCGGAAAGCTTAGCAAAAATGGTAGTCCAAGACGTGGAATCCTGTTCTCTTCATTGTTTTTATTAGTCGCAGTAGTTTTGAATTATATTGTTCCTGAAAAAGTGTTTTTGTATATTTCTGCTGTTGCCACGGTTGCGGTTATTACCAGCTGGACGATTATCCTGATTGCCCAACTAAAATTCAGACAATCAAAAACAAAAAAAGAAATAGAAAAACTAGCATTTAAAATGCCGTTATATCCAATTTCAACCTATCTAGCATTAACATTTTTAGCGCTTGTTATTGTCTTAATTGGATTTATTGAGGACATGCGAATAGCATTAGTTGTAGCACCTATATGGTTTTTGATTCTATATATAGGATATAAAATCAAAAAAAAGGATTTTACAGAAGGTCCCATTGAAAGTGAGGTTGTTGAATAAACCTCTTTTCTAGAACTCAAAACCAAATAACACCCGTATGTGACTAAATATACATAAACAAACGGATGCATTAGTTCAACAAGAAGCAACTGATTTTATTAGGGCTTAGATCATATTTTGGTTATTCCACTAATGGGAGCGATTGTTGAGCAGCACATTTATAAAATGATTAAACTTTACTTAAAATACCGATATTTAAAATATGCAAGAGAAGAATCTATTTTGATCAAACTTTCTTTCAAAATGGATTCTTCTTGTTTACAGTAAAATATGGGTTCGTGGGTATTTTTGATTAAACTTTATTACAAAGCAACAGGTTTTGTTTTCGTATAATTCAGTCGTGATGTAAAAAAACTGTTTAGATTCCCTAACCATTTTTTATTTTGCTATTGAAATTTTGATGTACATTTTTTACTAAGCACCACTTAGTAAAAAATGTACATCAACTCTTGTTTTTATCATCTCTCTTTTTATATTTCTCAAGCACATCATCAATTGTTAAACTTTCATTTACTCTTTCATTTACCCTTTCCCCGTATTCTTTTTCAAGTAATTTCCCAATTATTGAACTGTTAATTCCTTTTATAACTGCTGCCTGAATTACAAAATAAAGTATCGAAAATCCACCTAGGGAAAACATAATTAACTCCATAACTGAAAATACCTTCCAAATAAATATATTTATTAGATATTGAACCTAAGCCATTCAACTAAACTTGCTTAATTTCAGTGTAACATTTCACAAACTATACCACCCCACAAAAAATCAATCCTGACCTTTAACATAGCCATTTTTATGTAAATTTTATTTATATCATTCATAAAAAAAAGCCGTAGCATTTTTTCAATGCTACGACCTTTAATATCAATCTTCCATCGTAGATAAGTCGCCAGTCGGAAGTTGTAATTCCCAAGCCTTTAAGACGCGGCGCATAATCTTACCACTTCTAGTTTTAGGAAGCTTATCCTTAAACTCAATTTCTCTTGGAGCCGCATGAGCAGCAAGACCCTTCTTCACAAATTGTTGAATTTCTTCAATCAGTTCATCAGAAGGCTCATACCCTTCATTTAAAGCAACAAACGCTTTAATAATCTCTCCACGCACTGGATCTGGCTTACCTATTACACCTGCTTCTAGAATAGCAGGATGCTCTAATAATTTACTTTCCACTTCAAATGGCCCAACTCGCTCACCAGAAGTCATAATTACATCATCCACTCTACCTTGGAACCAAAAGTAGCCATCATCATCCATATAGGCAGAGTCACCTGAGAAGTACCACTCATCATTAATAAAGTAGGATTCAAATTTTTCTTGGTTTTTCCAAACTTGACGCATCATAGATGGCCAGCCTTTTTTGATAGCCAAGTTACCCATTGTAAATGGCGGAACTTCCACGCCATTGTTATCAATAATAGCAGCTTTTACACCTGGTAATGGTTTACCCATAGAGCCCGGCTTAATAGGAAGGCAGCCATAGTTACAAATCATTTGAGCACCTGTTTCTGTCATCCACCAAGTATCATGAATTCGCTTATTGAACACCTGCATGCCCCACTTAATAACTTCAGGGTTTAGTGGCTCACCAACCGATAATACATGGCGTAGGGAGGTAAGATCATACTTCTTCACGATACCATCCCCTGCCCCCATTAACATACGAAATGCAGTTGGAGCACTGTACCAAACAGTAATCTTATATTCTTCTATTGCTTTATACCAAGCATCTGGTGAAAAACGTCCACCTAAAATAAGTGAAGTTGTTCCCGCTAGCCAAGGGCCAAAAATTCCATAGGATGTTCCAGTAACCCACCCCGGGTCAGCTGTACACCAATATATATCATCATCTCTTATATCCATAACCCATTTCATGGATTGGTATTGTTGTACCATCGCATAATGAACGTGTAAAATTCCTTTTGGCTTCCCGGTGGAGCCAGAAGTATAATGTAAAATTAGTCCGTCTTCCTTATCTACCCACTCGATTTCAAAAGCATCAGATGCATTTTTTAGAGCCTTATTAAAATCTATAAACTTATCATCTTCTTTAATATTGTCTCCTACTAAGAAAACAGTTTCTAAATCTGGTAGGCGATTCAATGGTATTCTTCCTAGCAAGTCAGGTGTGGTTACAATGGCCTTTGCCTCACTATCAAGAAGACGATCATATACTGCCCCCTCCATAAAGGCTTCAAACAATGGGCCAACGATTGTTCCCATTTTTACTGCTCCTAACAACGCAAAATATAACTCCGGAGATCTTGGCATAAAGATGAAAAGACGATCTCCTTTTGCTAGGTTAGAGTGCTCTTTGTAAACGTTTGCAGCTTTATCAGTCCAAGTTTTCATATCACCGAAAGTATACGACTCCTTACGATCAGCATCTTGATAGTAAAGGGCAACTTTGTCCTTTTTATCTGATTTTGCGTGACGATCAATCGCTTCGTATGCCATATTTACCTTCCCTGTTTCATACCAAGTAAAAGTCTTTTCGGCTTCTTCCCATTGGAAATCTCGTGCAGTAGCATCATAGTCCTTTAATTGATACTCCTCTTGTACTACAGGTAGCGCTTCGATTTTCATCCCATTCACCCTTTCTATAAATATACACTCTTATATTCTACAATACTCTCATTAAATAATGCTAATGTTTTTACTTTTTAGAATCTTTTGTTACAGTTTTATAGAATTCCCTTTCTTCATAAAAAATCATGTATAATAGTGGCAACTGTTACTAAATTATAGGTGGTGAATATGTGGAACACAAAAAAGTTTTTAATTCGATAGAGAAAGAAACGAAACATGGCACTATCGTTATTGAAGGACCGGTACCATCTGAAGATTTAGCAAATCTGACTTTCCATGAAGAGTTAATAGCGTTCCGTAATCCTGCACAACAGCATAAGGCAATTATCGAAATTGCAAAATTACCCGAAGGCAGGATTATCATTGTCAGAGATAAGAATATGATTGTCGGATACTGTACGTTCCTCCATCCAGATCCACTAGAAAGATGGTCCCAAGGGAATATGGAAAATTTGATAGAATTAGGTGCTATTGAAGTCATTCCAAAATTTCGTGGAACCGGAGTTGGAAAAGAATTACTTCGTGTGTCAATGATGGATGACGCAATGGAGGATTACATTACGATCACGACTGAGTATTACTGGCATTGGGACTTAAAGGGAACTGGTTTAAATGTATGGGAGTATCGAAAGATGATGGAGAAAATGATGATGGCCGGAGGGCTTGAATATTACGCAACTGACGATCCAGAGATTAGCTCACATCCTGCCAATTGCTTGATGGCCAAAATTGGAAGTCGAGTTGACAATGAATCCATTCAGCAATTTGATCAGCTGCGCTTTATGAACCGTTTTATGTACTAACAAAGATGTTTTAAATTTCTTATAAAGGGGTTTGGTTTTATGCTTGTAGAAGAAATCATGAATACATCAGTACCTACTTTAACACCATCACATACAATAAATGATGCTTTAAAAGTTTTAAAAGAACAACGTATTAGGCATATACCAATTATTAACGAGGAACGTGAAGTACTAGGGGTGGTAACTGATCGTGACTTAAAGGAAGCAACCCCCTCCTCCCTTCAAGTTATACAAGATGCGGATGTTTTAAATATGCCATTAGAAAAAATTATGACTAAGAATCCTATAACAGGACATCCGCTAGATTTCGTGGAAGAAACCGCATGTATTTTTTACGACAATCGAATTGGCTGCCTGCCTATCACAAGCCAAGGAAAGTTAGTCGGCATGATTACAGAATCTGATCTTCTTTATAAATTTATAGAGTTAACTGGTGTCCACCAGCCGGGATCCCAAATGGAAATAAGAGTGCCCAACCGACCTGGCGTCTTATTTGAAATATCCAAGGTATTTTATGAGCAAAAAATGAATTTACTTAGTGTATTGGTATATCCTGATAAAAACGATAGTGAGTATAAAATTTTAGTACTACGCGTTAAAACGATGAATACTCTTAAATTAGTGCAGGCAGTAAAAGATGCTGGGTTTGAAGTTTTATGGCCAAGTCAACCGGGATTGATTGTATGAAAAAGAATGCCGTCTTTATCTTTTCAGAGAATCAGCTTGGTTATAAATTTTCCGATACACATCCCTTTAACCAAAAACGTCTGACACTTACTGTAGACCTTCTAAAGGAAATGAATGCATTATCAACTTCAGAGATCGTTGCACCTCGCATAGCCACTGACGAAGAACTGAGTCTAGTGCACGACCCTAGCTATATTGATATAGTAAAAAAAGCTAGCCTCGAAACTGGTGATACCTCTAAATACGAGAGTTATGGGATAGGTACGGAAGACACTCCCATTTTCCCTCATATGCATGAGGCAAGCGCTAGTTTAGTTGGGGGCACCTTAACTGCCGTTGATTATGTTATGGAGGGAAAATCGACGCATGCAATAAATTTAGGTGGTGGGTTACACCATGGCTTCAAAGGCAGAGCATCTGGGTTTTGTGTGTATAATGATAGTTCTGTTGCTATCAAGTATATGCAAGAAAAATTTAATGCTCGTGTTCTTTACATAGATACGGATGCTCACCACGGTGATGGAGTACAATGGAGCTTCTACGACGATCCAAATGTTTGCACTATTTCCATTCATGAAACTGGAAGATATCTCTTCCCCGGAACAGGTAATATTACTGAAAGAGGGACAGCAGAAGGTTATGGTACTTCTTTCAACTTTCCTATTGATGCCTTCACAGAGGATGAGTCGTTTCTAGATATATATCGTACTAGCTTTACTGAGATTGTAGAGTGGTTTAAGCCAGATGTCATTCTAAGTCAAAATGGTGCAGATGCCCATTATTTTGACCCTCTTACCCATCTGTATGGAACGATGAATATTTATCGGGAAATACCTAAGCTTGCTCATGAATTAGCACATAAATATTGTGATGGTCGATGGATTGCTGTAGGTGGAGGCGGATATGACATTTGGAGAGTTGTCCCAAGAGCCTGGTCTTTGCTTTGGATGGAGATGAATGATATCCAATCTCCAACAGGAGATCTACCAAAAACTTGGATAGAAAAATGGAGTCCAGAATCACCGGTTCCCTTTATCCCAACTTGGATGGATCCTCATCCTCTCTACGAGCCTATACCTAGAAAAATAGAAATTATGGAAAAGAATAAACAAATGCTCGATAAAGCATTATATCAATTGCGAAGTCAAAAATCATACAAGGATATAGACTAGCTGCTCTTGCACTTGAAAGTCGTTGATCCGGATTTATAAATATTTAGGATAATAGAAGAAGCCCAGCTACCAAAAGGTAGCTGGGCTTCTAAAGTTTTGCCTCTGTAACTATGATTTTTATTTATTGTTGATTAGGTAGCGTAAGATTACAGTATTTTCTCCGACTTTATAAGAAAGACCTAACCAATAAAGTCCTTTCTCTTCCTCAGAAAGATCTATTGTAAACCTTTCTGGGTTATTCTCCCATGCATTTACATCTAACTGTATCTCTTTATTTGTAATAGTTTTGTTAAGTCCAGCTACATCAGGTCTTACTTTTTTACCGTCGAACCCTGTAACAAGGTTTTCTACTTCCACTAGGGGACCTTTTAATTCTCCCACATCAACAAATTGAGGGTCAGCAATTAACGTTTTTAAATTTTTTAACTCTTTTAATGGAGAAAAATCTGTTATTTCATTCCCAGAAATATCTAGTGTCTCTAAATTTTGTGCGTACTCTATACCTTCAAGAGAACGTACTCTTTTCGATTCACTTGTTAGTGATGTGAGCTTACGCATATCATTAAGCGTAATTTCCTCTTTTAAGCCTAATGTACTTTTAATAGATTCTCGTAAATAATCGTCTTTAATCGTAATTACTTGTGTTAATATTACTTCAACTAAACCTGCTTTTGCTGTTTCTAATGCATTTACCGCTTCATCGACTTCTGTTTGAGTAGCATTTGTATTAGCTAGAACTTCTTCTGCTTTTGCAAGGCTAGCTATTAGAGCATTCATGCTTTCTTTCGTATAGTCTTCTGCATTAATAGCTTTTGCAGTTTCAATAATCACCATTAAATCCTGCATATAAATTCTCTCACTATTAGCGAAATGTAATTTAGCATTACCCCATGTTGCATGGTCAGATCCATTTCCATTCCCACCGTCAGTTACGACTAATTTTATTTCTTTTGCTCCAGCTAAATTAACTTCAACAAACTTTTGAGCATCTCTAGAATTCATGAGCCCACTGTCGAATCGCTTCTCACCATCGACAAATACTTGGAATATAACAGAGCCCACAGTGCCATACATTTGACGGTCTACCCCAACAAATGAAGTAAAGTAATCTACCTCCTTATTTGTTAAATCATATACAATTGTTGAATTTGAATGTGCTCCAATCCCTTTTTCATAGGAGACTTGACTACCACTCTCATTTGTTAATCTTAAAATGTTATCACTTACTGCTTTATCTTTCTTAGGAGCGGTATAGCTATTTTGTGTGGACTTCCAATCGAAATCTGAAAGATACTTGTAGTCTTCCATGTTTACTACTGAAATTGTTCTCATTTCTGTTACCGTAATATTATCATTATCTGTTACAGTATATTTAATCTCATATTTACCAGTTTTATTGAAGTTAACTTTATCAACTCCTGTAACTTCTACTCGATCAGTCAAATCCCCATCTTCCGCATCTACAGCTGAATATTGTCCTTTGATATCGATAGGCTGTCCAACCTTAGTTGCTTCTGATTTAACAGTAATAACTGGTTTACTAGAGTTTTTTGTAAACTTTGCATCCGCCCACACTGTATGGTCAGATCCATTATTTCCAGCATCGGTCGTTACTAGTTTTATTTCTTTAGCTTCAGTTAAAGGAACTCTTATAAATTCACTGTCTGTGTTTGAATTGAAATTATTGCTTATATATTTCTTTTCGCCATCTACCCATACTTCAAATGCTGCAGATGAACCTTTTCCTCTCATGGCTTGATCAATTCCTATATAGCTTTCAAAGAAATCAAATCCCTTACCATCAATGTTATACACGATTTCTGAAATAGCATGTGCGCCGATGCCTTTAGCGTACGTTGCCTCTAGTCCCAGTCTAACAAGACCAATTGTTCCCCCAGATGGTGATTTATCTTTTTTATATCCACCCCATGCTATGTTAGAAGATACAGGATTCATATCAGAAGCGTATTCGAAGTCACTTACTACTGTCACTTGTGTCGTTTTCGTTTCTTTAATATCTTTATTGATTACTTCGTAAACAATCTCATAGTTCCCTTTTTGGGTTGTATTTACATTATTTGATTTAACGACAACATCTTCTGTAATATCTATGCCTTGATAGTCAGATGCCTTCACATAAGACATTGGATCGAAGCTTTGATTTAGTTTAAGTGTCAGATGGTCTTCAACTGAAAGCGTAGGTTTAAATACCTTAATTTCTAATGGCTCTGAGGTATTTAATTTCTTATCATAGGCTACTATTTGATACGTATAATTTTCGTTCGAACTAATATTTTGATCGACAAATGATGCTGTAGAAGTAAATCCAATCATTTTACCATTTCGACTAATTTCATATCCAAGTAAGTCGTCTTTATTAGCTTTGTCCATAACGAAATGAATTGTATTAGTTTTCTTTTCAGTATCACGAACAATGTTTACATCTACTGAAGCACCTTTAGAAAATCCAACACCCTCATATCCTAGTACACTATTATTTAAATACCATACTTTCTTAGGCTTTGGATATTTACTAACTTTTTCTTTTGTTTCCTGGTTCACTGTGAAGCCATGTCTAGCAAAGTGTTCACTTAAATCTTGATCGACTACTTCAGATGAAAGTTCGACTAGATACTGCTGTTTAGCATCTTCCGTAGCAGCTGAGATATCTCTTTCTCTGTATAGCTTATTTAATTCTCCCCAATAATCCTTATGATACATTTCCAATTGCCAGAATACACCCAGTCTTTTGAAGTACCCTTGTGGCTCATATGGACTAGGATTATCATCGAAGATCGTTTTATAGATATCATCTTCATAAGGAATTCGTTGATCTGTTTTTCCATAATATACTGACATTTGCATTGCAATCATATTGTTTGTTGTTTCCCCATAAAGTCGAGCGTTAACATCCATTCTGTGCCCTATTTCATGTGATACTCCCCAGCCATAGCTGTCTGGCACTAACATACTTTCCATAACGTCACCTTGAACACCTATATGATTCGTATATGCATACATATAACCAAATGGCTGTGCTAACCTTATATTCTCACGAATATATTTCGGATCGTTCTTTTCATTACTTCCGTCTAACCCAAAAATTTAAAAATTTCATCCATATAATTATTATAGGATTTTACAGTGTCTAAAGGGTTGTAACCATTCACGGAATAAGTTTGATAGGCGCCAGTTGCTGTCCCAGTGAATACGAGGTGGTCACTCACTACCTCCACCACATCGATCAGCTTTCTATCTTCCACATTTGGATGATTCTGTTTGTCCAAATCCAAACGATTTTTATAATCGATTAAAAAAGCTTTAAACTCCTCTGGATTTGTATCTTTCGTTACAAAAGGTATTCTTTCTCCACCCTCAATACGAATGATTGGTGAAGTCTGTTGTTGTTCTGGCGTATATGGATTATGAATGTAGATTGTCCCGCCCTTTGTAACTTCTTGTTTATACCAGCTATCCTGAGGCACTGCGGGTACAGTAATTTCATTTTTTCCCGGTTGTAAATTTACTGTTCTAGCCCAGTTAGCAAAACTTCCTTCCTGTTGAGCGAATACAATTTGTGGTAGTGGCCCATCTGAATCCGCCTCTACATAAACAGTTACTTTATCTCCTGGCAGTGCAGCAATTCCTGTTGGTTGATAATTATTCCCGAAACCAAACTTTAAATTTTGGTTAGCATGACTCATCATATTCCCATGCTGCTCTACTTGAATGATTCTTCCATCCGTAACGATTTCACCTTTTAGTAGCTGTTTGGCTAAATCTAAACGGTATTTTAAAATACTATATAATGGATGTGCCTTTGCTTCGTTTTCTAACGCATTAATTTTAGCTACCTCATTATATTCAGATGTAAGCTCACTCATTGTATCATCAGTGAAAATATTGTTTATTTTATCTTCTATAGGATCTTCTTTATAGAATGCTATTTCTGACAATGTTGCCCAATTTTGATTTGATTTTTTGAATACAAATTTCACACGTTTAAATTGTGTAGGCACAAATTTGGCTTCCACTAAGCCGCTAATTACATTGTGTTTACCGGTAGACACTAATTGATATGTATCACCTTTAGACGTTTGAGAAGCATAGATATCGAAGTTCTCTGCAAAGCCTTTACGGTCAGATCTTGCCCCATACACGATTCTATTTAACGTTATCAATTCATTAAATTCTAATTCTACCTCATTTGAAAAACTAGCTGTATTCGTTCTATTTGTTTCCCAGTATGTGCTTATGTTCCCATCAATAGCATTCGCGAGGACAGCACTGCTATAATGCCCACCATTATTACGAATGCTTTTTATGTTCTCATTATTCATTTTAAATAGCTCTGTATATGCTACGTTATCATAGTAACCAAAAGCTCTTGTTACCGCTGTGGTTGTCTCTACATCTTCTTGATTTATTAATACATAGGCATTGGTAAGATCTTCTTTGAACTCGACATCATATAAAGGATGTTCCTTGATGCTATCTTCTAAGATTTTTAATTTTTCTACCGTATTAAACTCAGCTGCTACTTGATTTTTATTGCTATCCGTAAACAACTTTGCCATTTTGTTAGATGAAACATCTTCTTTATAAAATGCTAATTCTGATAGTGTTGCCCAGTTTTGATTTGACTTTTTGAACACAAATTTTATTCGCTTAAAATTTGTAGGTTCAAACTTAGCTTCCACTAATCCAGTAACTAGATTATGTTGTCCATTTGCTACAAGCTGATAAGTATCACCTGTGGATGTTTGAGAGGCATAAATATCAAATTCCTCTGCAAAGCCTTTATTGTCAGGTCTTGCTCCGTACATAATTCTATCTAGAGTAATTGCTTCTTTAAAGGTCACTTCTACTTCGTTAGAAAAACTAGTCGTGTTAGCTCTATTTGTTTCCCAATATGTACTTATATTACCATCCACAGCATTTCCAATCACAGAACTGCTATAGTGACCTCCATTGTTTCTAATGCTAAGAATATTATCGTTATCCATTCTAAATAGTTTTGAATACTCGTTATCCGAATAATATTTAAATTGCTTCGTGGTCGCTATTGTAGATTCTATTTTTTCTTCCGTAATTAAAACTCTAGCATTCTCAATATCTTCTTTATATTGTTCATATAAAGGATGATTTTGCGCTTCTTTATCTAAGTTATTTAAAGCCTCGACACTACTAAATTCAGCACTTACTTTAGTAAAAGTGCTATCTGTAAATAATGATTTCATACTAGCTCTTACATGGTCTTCTTTATAAAAGCCAAATTCAGCAGCACTTGCCCAATCTTGATTTGCCTTTTTGAATACAAATTTGATTCTCTTAAACTCTGTTGAATCAAATTCGATCTCAATTATATCTCCTGTTGTTCCTTTATATTCTCCTGGAGATACTAATGCAAAGTCATCACCTGTGTCAGTAGAAGAACTATATACCTCAAACTCTTGGGCGAAACCTTTTCCTTGCGCACTTGACTGTCTTGCAGCATAAACTATTCTGTTTAATTCAGTTGAATCCTTGAAGGTGAATATCAACTCATTAGTAAATGCAGTACTATTTGGTTTTCCAGTTTCCCAATGGGTATTTAAATTTCCATCTATCGCATATTCAACAGGAGAGCCAGAATAATTTCCGCCGTTGGTTGTGACGGATGTAATACCCTCTCTCGCTACTTTAAACACTTCGTTATACGCGTTTAAATAACTATTTTCGTACAAGTCAAACTTACTAACAGTTGCCTCTTTCGCTTCCTTTACTTCGAGCTCTACAGCCGTTTTTATTGCATCAGTACTCGATGCCGCCAAAACGTTTACGGCACTTCCCGAATAACTAGCAATTAAGGCAGCCGAGGTTGCAACTACAATCATTTTTGACATAGTTTTCTTAGCCTTCTTCATACATTACCTCCTAATGTTTTTTTGTGAAACATGGAAAAAGAACTCTGCCGGGTAAGAAACTATTTTCCCCAAAGACTTACTAAATAAAATGTAAGATAAGTTATTTTCAAATAATGAGTTCATGATAAACTATTAGATTCTTTAGCTATCTCTTCCTACGCTTCTAAAAGTTACCTATCCATTTATTCACAATTTTATTATTATAACGTTCACAATAGTGTGTCAACATTTTATGAACTCTAAAATGCTATTTTTTTGATGTTCAATACTTTAGAACGGTTTATATGTACCATTTTAGACACAATAATATTACTAATTACCTCTTGTTTTCGAAATTTTTTAGAGGGTTTTAAGTTGCACCTAAATGGTATTTATAAGTTTACAAAGTATCCTTTTCGAATAAAAATAAAGTAAATAATGTAAAATAATAGCTGGTATTTTAAAAGGTGAAGAAGCCTAATTTTTTATAGAAGTAAAAATGAATATGTAAGATATTTTAGTACAATTCTTAATAATACTTTCGGACTTGTAGCTTAGAAGCTACAGTGAATAAAAGGACGCCATCCTATTGATAATATTCCCCAGTAGTGAATATAAAATGGAAATTAATGAGAATACAAAAAAGCTGCTTTTATTTCCTAATTAGTTAGGAATTAAAAGCAGACAATGGAATACAATTTTATTCAATTACGCACATGCTATAAAAAGAGAATTTTATAGATGGATGTTTTTAAGTATCCCTCTAACAAATTAACATCTTACATGTTTACGTTTAAAACCAAGCCTTTCTTTTTCAATCTCTTTTTGAATATTTTCGTAAGCATTAAGAAAACTGTTTTTTTTCTTCTCACGTTTTATTTCCACAGGACCTATAGCCTTAGCAGTTTCTAATGCTTTCTTATGGAGCGGTAAATAGGAAAGCCCTACTGTGTAAATAAAGTTATTCATAGAGGATTTCGCTCGTTCTGGCGATTCATGTATCGTATTTTTTACCATATCAAGCATATTGGAAATTTTCTCATCTGAAAATTCATCGTCTTTTCGATTTCCTAAAAGCCAGCAATAGCAGCTCCATCCAGCAGACATTCTTAGCTCTTCCCCGCTTGCAATCCATTTGTCAGCAACTTCCTGTGCAATATCTGACTCAGATAAAGTAACTGCTACTACAAAATCAGACAGCATATAAAAATAAGCAGCATCCATCCATCGATCATAATCGGACACACTCATTGCATTTGGATCTGCAATAATACCCGCAAAGTACATCGCATCATAATTCCCAGTGGCATATAGTTCCTCAGCTAAATGCTGATTTATTTTTATCTTCTTTACGATTGGTTTCATTGCACCTGTAGCCACTCCAAATAGCGGTTCATGTGCTCCGTTAGAAAGATATATCTTTTTAGTTCTTTCCTTACCTAGTGCTTCAAGCTCCTGCATTACCGTTTCTAAGTTCATTGTTTCACACTTCCCTTTTTAAGAATTCTTCAACCTAATATTTATACCCATCCAATACATCACTATTATCCTATACAAAGGAGTCACTATGCGCGTATTCTGCTCACTAATATAAAACGAACGAAAGTGTTCGCTCATATCTGATTTGCATGCTTATCTACCGAAATGAGATTTTTGTTGTACTATATCACAAGGTTAAAATTAATAATAAAAAACAAAAATATTTTTTAACAAGGCATTTATTACTTCATTATGAAGTGCCAAGTTTTGCAAACCTATTACAAATGTTTTCTTTAAAGTTAATATCTATCCTTACATAATAAAAAAGCTACCTAGATTAAGTAGCCTTACCTGTACTTATCAACTATTATTTAGGAAATTACTTTTTTTCCATTACTGCAAAATAGTTCTCTTCATTGTCTGCAAAGTTAAATACTCTACCAGTCGGCATATTTACTATCTCTCCGACTGTAATTTTTTTATTTAATAAGTCATTGTATAATTGTTCGATATCCTCTGTGAAAAACATTAATGAAGGAGTATCAAGATTTAATCCAGGAGACATTTTAGAGACAAAATCTTTATTATGCAGAATGAGACTTGTTTCTGCACCATTTATCGGAGCAATTTCAATCCATCTAAAACCCTGATCATTGCTCTCTTCAGCTATTACAGTAAAACCTAAATTTTCTGTCCAGAATTTCACAGCATTATCTTGGTTATTAACATACAACATAATTTGACCGATTTTACTTAACATCTTCTCCGTCACTCCCTTTTAAAAAGACTGATTTACTATCTTAACTAATATTCTTTGTTTGGGAAAAGAATCCTTCTTAATTTTACTGCTTAGTTTAAAATAAACCCTGGAAATGATGGTCATTTTGAACTTATCCCATTACTTTAGGTACTTTGTTTCACAAGCTTGTCCTTTTCTCCGTCATTAATATAATTTGCAATAACTTCACATTTTTTTATTGCCCATATGTAATGATTGGAGGTATTTGCTGCAAAATAGCTGTATAAATTACTTGTCTTAGTCCACTTATAGTATTTCTTTGTCATGATTTCTTCATTCGTATGTGCCTTTATTAAATTCATTACTCTCTCATGGCTTAACTTAAATTTTTTTATAGCTTGATTTAATGTTACATCTTGATAGTTTTTCCAAATCTGCATATTAAGTAGCTTGATAGTACTCCATTTATAACCGGGTGCCGGTATAAAAGGGATATCTCCATCCATCCCTTCTCTATACCACCTTTCAAGCATTACATGCCACTCATACAGATGCATTATTACATCACGGAAATTCTTATCTCTTTCTAGAGTCTCAATAGAAACACTTCTTTTTCTGCTTGGTACAGACTCAATTATTTCAAGAAGTGATTTAAAATTTCTGTCGCTATTCAGTATAAGAACTTCTTTTTCACTTACTACCATCATAATCATTCCATCCTTTTTTACTATAAGCTTTTATTATCAAATGGTCTTCCGCAAAAATAGTTTATATCATTAAATATTCCATACAATAATTTCTATCCTACTTTTACTACTTTCCAATTTTGTTGAATAACAATAACAGAATCATTTTATTAACTTTAAATTATCTAAAGGAAGAAAAACAATTTCTGCAGACCCTAAAAATTTGTCCATCGGTACAAAACCAACACTAGGGTCTCTACTATCTATACTATTAAGACGATTATCTCCCAGTACAAAATAGTGTCCCTCTGGCACAGCAATTTCACCTAATTTTTGGTCTAATGTAAAGTCTTGAGTGAGTGTATCATTGCCTAGCAAAGCTTTTTTATATTCATCCAAGTAGGGTTCTTCGTACTTCTCACCGTTAATAAAAAGTTCATCGTTTTCATAAGCAATACGGTCACCAGGAATACCTATAATACGCTTGATATAATTTGTATCTTCTTTTGCTTCAAATACAATCACATCAAATCGCTTGTACTCCGTCAATCTTGGACCAATTTTATTCACTACTACTTTGTCACCGTCTTCAAAGGTGGGCATCATAGAAGCACCATCAACGACAATAGGTGTTAATATAAATACTCGAACTCCCCAGGCAAATAAGATAGCAATGCCTATTGCTTTTACCCATTCCAATAATTCATTTTTATCTTTAGTTTTTCTCACTTTTAATACCTCTTTCTCTAATAGAATAATTCCTTTAATTAACACCTTCGACATCCCTTTAGTAATACCTGCTTTTTAAACTAAACAGCATTGTTAGTTTAAGCAAAATATTTTCTCACTGAATCACCGAAATTGTATCATAGACCATCGAGATGATGAGTTGGTTTAATTAAGAAATGTTACAGAGTAGTCGTTCAAATATCGTTCCCCCCACGAAAACCGTCAGTCGAAAGACAAGTTTGCCATCTATTGATCCTACTTTTTATATAAATTGAATTTAAATTTAATAGTTGATTTTGTTTTATCCATACGGCAATCTAACTTCCACACAACTTTTGATTGGAGCAGCATACGGCGACTCCAATGGGATCAGTGCGACAGATGAGACGCGTAAGCGACGGTGATGGCTTATCATTCCCCCACGGAAAGCGTCCGCATAAAGCTGAAATCGACTATTCTTTGTTCATTCTCCCGGATCTAATAAAATAGCAATTATGTGATTAAATGGATATGTACTAATATGCAAATGGTTCTCTCCATAAAAAAGAAGAGTCATGAATGTATCATGACTCTCCCTCAACAATGTTATTTAACTGTATTTCTTTCCTCAATACGATAAGGAAGCACTACATTTTGTTCCTCAATCTTTTCTTTATTCATAAACTTAGTCAGCAATCTCATGGAAACCGCTCCAATATCATATAAAGGAAGCACTACGCTAGTTAATTGCGGTCGTACCATTCGAGCAAGTTTGGAATTCTCAAAGCTTATAATTTCAATATCATTAGGGACATTTAAGCCACTATCCTGTGCTCCGTGAATAAGTCCGATTGCTATTTCATCACTTCCTGCAAAAAATGCAGTTGGTGGATTGTCCAGTTTACAAAGTTGTTCCCATGCCGCTAAACCGTCGTCGTATGTATTATCGACGCCTACTATTAAATCCTCATCCACTTCGATATCCGCATTTTCCAACGCTTCCTCATAGCCCGCAAGCTTAAAATCACGATTAATCGGAGATGAAATGGAACCTGATATAAAGGCGATTCGCTTGTGACCGTTTTGAATAAGTCGATTCACTGCATCAATAGCAGCCTCACGATATTCAATATTCACAGAAGGGAACGAATTAGAATGCTCCACTGTTCCTGCTAAAACAACCGGTGCATTTGCCCGGTTCATCTCATGTAACATTTCCTCTGAAACATAGTCACTCATCATGACTATACCATCTACTTGTTTACTTAAGAGGGTCGACAATAACTGAACTTCTTTTTCTTCCTGTTGATCGGAATTCGTTAAAATAATATTATAGCGATACATAGTTGCAATATCTTCAATACCGCGAACTAATTCCGCATAAAAAACATTTGATATGTCCGGGATAATAACCCCTACGGTTTTTGTCTTTTTACTTGCTAAACCTCTTGCCACAGCATTAGGACGGTAATCTAGTCGTTCGATCACGGCCAACACCTTTTGGCGAGTTGCTGGTTTTACGTTTTGATTGCCATTAACTACACGTGACACAGTAGCCATAGATACATTAGCTTCTCTTGCTACATCATAAATAGTGATAGTCATTGCATACCCTCCTTTTCTTATCTAATTTACAGTATATATTAAAATAATACTTTATATCCTCAACAACTTTCAATTAAATAATAAAACCGACTCTTATTTAGAGTCGGTTTTGTGACAATACTATATTTTATGCGTGAACTTCATGATTTTTCATGAATTTTTGAATGGAATCATAGAACTCATCAAATTGCTTTAAGTTCATTTGCTGAGCAGCATCAGACAATGCCACTGCAGGATCTGGGTGAACCTCTGCCATTACTCCGTCAGCTCCAATAGCAATTGCAGCCTTAGCAGCAGGTAGTAAAATATCACGACGACCAGTTGAATGCGTCACATCAACAAATACAGGCAAGTGAGTCTCTTGTTTTAAAATAGGCACTGCCGAAATATCTAAAGTGTTTCTTGTAGCTCTTTCATATGTGCGGATACCACGCTCACATAAAATGATTTGGTCATTACCTTGAGAGATAATATATTCAGCAGCATGGATAAATTCATCTAAAGTAGCTGCAATCCCACGTTTTAATAGGATAGGTTTATTTATTTGACCTACTGCTTTCAATAGTTCAAAGTTTTGCATATTTCGGGCACCGACCTGTACAACATCTACATAGTCAAGTGCTTCCTCTAAGTGACTAGGTGTTACGATCTCCGAAACAACCGCTAAACCGAATTCTTGAGAAATTTGTTTTAAAATTTTCAATCCTTCTAAGCCAAGTCCTTGGAAATCATAAGGAGACGTACGTGGTTTGTATGCTCCTCCGCGAATTAGCTTTAATCCTTTAGATTGGATCGCAGCAGCAACTTCTGCAACCTGCGTATATGATTCAACAGCACAAGGGCCAAATACAAACGATGGCGTTCCTGTACCAATTTGTTCTCCATTAATTGTTACAATTGTATCTTCTGATTTCTTTTTGCGAGAAACGAGAAGTGCTTTTTTCTGGTCATCCACTTGTAATTCTAGAGCTGTTTTAAAGATTTCTTTAAATATATGCTCCACAGTTGATTGTGGCATTGGACCGTCATTGTTTTCTTTAAGATGATCTAGCATATGTCTTTCACGAAGAGGATCATATCTATTTACACCTTGCTTTTCTTTAACTCTACCTATCTCTTGCACTACTTCCGATCTTTCATTGATTAAACGTAGAATTTCTACATTAATCTCGTCTACACGGCTTCGTAAAGCCTCTAAATCTACTTGATTCATAGATATTTCTCCTTTCGTCTCAGCTACGACTCTTTCTATCGCCTGAAAATTATGATACATTTTAGGATATAATTCATATTATAATCAATCATTTGAGAAATGTCACGCTTTTTATTTTAGCGATTCAACTCGCTAAAGTGTCTCATATTAAAAAGGAAGTGAGAACTTGTCATCTACCCTATTTGCATTAGATATCGGTACACGATCTGTCGTAGGAATAATTCTAGAACAACGAAATGAAACGTTTCATGTAGTTGACATACTTGTGGAAGAACATAAGGATCGAGCAATGATGGATGGTCAAATACATAACGTGCTCAAAGTAGCAGAGGTAATACAATCGATAAAGGAAAAACTAGAAGCTAAGCATGGTCCTTTAGAAAAAGTAAGCGTTGCTGCAGCAGGAAGAGCTTTAAAAACTGAGCAAGCCGAGATAAAAATGAATATAAAAAATAGACCGATTTTTTCCGAGGAAGACGTCAGTAGACTAGAGCTTTCAGCAGTTCAGCAGGCTCAAAATGCTCTTGTTCAGCCCGACAATGGAAATCAGTCTAGTCACTATTATTGTGTTGGATATAGTGTTTTATACTACAAATTGGATGGAGAAGAAATTGGGAGCTTGGTTGACCAACAAGGTGAGGAAGCCTCAATAGAAGTAATAGCTACCTTTCTTCCGCGAGTTGTGGTTGAATCTCTGATTTCTGCTTTAAAGCGAGCTAATTTAGAAATGGAGGCTCTTACATTAGAGCCAATCGCAGCTATTAATGTATTGATTCCCACATCAATGCGTCGTTTAAATGTTGCCCTCGTTGATATTGGAGCAGGAACATCAGATATAGCAATCACTGACTTTGGTACAGTAGTCGCCTATGGTATGGTTCCATATGCGGGAGATGAAATTACCGAAGCATTAAGCGATCATTATTTATTGGACTTTCCTCTTGCTGAAAAAGCAAAGAGAGCTATCAATACTAATGATTACATTCAAGTGCAGGATATCCTTGGTTTTGAACAGGACATACCAAAGGAAGAAGTTATAGAAGCTCTAAAACCAACAATTACAGAACTAGCAACTGAAATTTCAAAAGAGATACTACGTTTAAATAATAATCGCTCTCCTAAAGCTGTCATGCTTGTAGGAGGTGGTAGCCTAACACCTACCATCACCACCTCTTTAGAACAAGCATTAAATTTGCCAGCTAATAGAGTTGCTGTTAGAGGTATCGATGCAATACAAGATTTAACAAAGGAAGAACATATTCCAATCACACCGGAGCTTGTCACACCGATTGGTATTGCAATTGCAGCGAAAAAGTCTCCTATTCAGTATATGTCTGTAAAGGTGAATGGGCAGGTTGTTCGTTTATTTGAACTTAAGGAAATGACAGTTGGTGATGCATTATTAGCTGCGAATATATCAACCCGAAAATTATATGGGAAACCTGGTGCTGCTCTATCTATCCAACTTAATAATCAAACTCTTCATATCCCTGGAGAACATGGTCAAGCGGCTTTGATAATGGTAAATGGAATGGAGGCTAATACGAAAACCATCATAAAAAATAAAGATACAATTGAGCTTCTAGAAGGAAAAGATGGAAACCCAGGAGTAGCTACTGTTCGAGACTTGTTGGATGAGGCATCTGTTCAAACAGTCACCTTCCAAGGAGTTATGTATATTGTAGAACCAAAGATTTATATCAACGGTGCTTCTTCTACAATAGACACTCCTTTAAAGGAAAGAGACAAGGTTACTGTGGAAACAGTTCAGACAGTAGAACAGTTCCTACATATCATCAACAAGGAAAGCTATATAGAGAAGCTAAACCCTTACACAGTTACCATTAACGATAAAAACCACTATATGCCCGTTCTTTCTCCTAACCTACTCATCAACGGGATGAAAGGCAAATTACAGAGTTCCATTCAAGATAATGACGTAATAGTAATCAATACTTTAGAGTACCCTACGTTAGAAAAATTGGCTGAGATATTAAACAAAAAATTATCTATTAGAACAGTAGTCACCTTTCAAAGTGAAAAAGTTGAACTTTTTAAAGAGCTAGCGGTAGTTTCTATGGGAGAATTAACTCTTCAAGGAAGTGATGCCATACCAAACAATGCCAAGATTGTATGGGAAGAAGCAAATGACTCCTCCTGGATTTTTCAAGATGTGTTTCGCTTCACAGAGTGGACTCTTCCAGAGAATGCCACCTCTTTTCAAATTTTGAGAAATGGTCAACCTTCCCGATTTGATGAAGAAATTTTCGGAGGAGACCAACTGGAAATTCGAGTAGGGTAGAAAAATAAAAAAGAACAAGCATCTCTGCTTGTTCTATCAGACTGTAGACAAACCCAAAGGTATTGGAATTGTCTTATAGTCTTTTTTTTATTAACGGTACTATAGTAAGAAATCGTCGATTTCCATTTCAGGCGTCGCTCAGTCCGCGTGCTTCGACTCGTACTGTTCCGGTAGGAGTCTTCGCGCCTTCCATTCCAATCGACCAATGTTAACTTTTTAAATGTGTGGAGTTTTTAAATCTTCTAAGACATCTTTTAAAAGTAATCATGCCACTTGGACTTGGCAAACTGCCTAATGTGAGTTGAAAACATAGACGACTCACCATAAAATTCAGGGTGGTAATTTGAACTTAAATAAAAAGTACCCCTAGAGAAGAACTCCGGGGGTACTTTTTCTACAGTCTGAAAACACGCATCTCTGCTTGTTCTTTTTTATTTTTTTGTAGTGGTAGTCTTTTTAGAGTTTGAGTTTGAGTTTGAGTTTGAATTTGAATTTGAATCGTTTTCTTCTGTAATCGCTTCTTTAATAGCTTCAGCAACTGCAGTAGCATTTTCCTCTTCTTCTGTTAGCTCTTCTGTCGTTTGAGAAATAGTCTCCATGAAATCCATTGGTTCTTCTCCTTCAGATGAAGCAGTACCATCATCTAATGGTGAAGCAGGTGAACCTTTAATGTTTTTCACTTTGTCTACTAGCTGACCAGATTGCTCTTGCAGCTGTTTAGAAATTTGAGTTGTTTTTTCTTTAGCAGTTGAAGAAAGGTCGATTGTTTTTTCTTTCAGCTGGCCTGCTTGAGATGTTAAGGAGTCACGAAGCTCTGTCCCTGTTTTTGGGGCTAATAATAGTGCTGTCGTAGCGCCTATGATACCACCGATAATTACTCCCATGATGAAGTCCTTACCGTTTACTTCTTCATCCTTATAGATATTGTGGCGGCTTTCCTTATAAGAAGGCATTGGTGGATAGCTAGGCTGCCCTTGTCGATCGTAAGATGATTGGTTTGCATAGTACTCGTGGTCAAATTTTGCATCATTGTAATTTGGTTTGTTTGATTCGTAATTAGTCATTTCAATTCCTCCAGTTAGCTTATTTTATATTGTCTTTTTCAAATGTATAAAAGCCAGCTTGTTCCATTGCTTTGCGTTCTTTCCACTTGTCACGTATGCCAAGGAAAATGCTGCTCCACTGAACAACCTGTGCAATTTTATCTTCATTTTTTTCCACTTCTGAAGTGACAGAAGTTGACAGGCGTTGTATTGAGTTATTGAATCCATTCACCGATGTTCCAACATTTTTCACTGCTTCTACAACCGTATTAAGCTTCTCGGATTTATCTTGAATATCCACTGCCAGTTCGTTTGTTTTATGCAAAAGTTCAGCAGTTTCTTTTGTTACGTTTTGTAAATGAGCCTCTAACCCATCTAATGTATCTGCCACATTGTTCAAGGTCTTTTTAACGGAAGACAAAGTTACCGCCAAGCTTATACATAATATTAGAAATGCTATGGCCGCTACAATTGCAGCTATGTATAATAGATTTTCCATTTGGACACTCCCCATCATTTTTGTTATGTAGTATTTTTACCCTAATTGAACCAAACTAAACTTCTTACTCTATATACTATACTACTTTTTTTTGAAAACTCCTCTAAAAAATGCTTAATCTACATAAGAGATTAAGCATTTTTATTAATTATTTAGTTTTTTTTCAAATGCCTTTTGATATTTTTGGACATCTCCTGCACCCATAAACATAAACACAGCATTTTCATGAGTTAATAATTGTTCCACCGACTCCTCTTGAAGGATATGACTGCCCTCTATAAGATCACCTAGTGTTTCGATAGTTAAAGAGCCTGCGTTTTCTCTAGCTGATCCAAATATGTCGCATAAGTACACTTCGTCAGCCAAGCTAAGGCTTTCTTTAAACTCATTTAAGAACTTTTGAGTTCTAGTAAATGTGTGTGGTTGGAATATCACTACAAGCTTTCTATCTGGATACTTTTGACGTGCGCCTTCAATTGTTACAGCAATTTCTGTCGGGTGATGAGCGTAATCATCAATAATTACACGATCTCCTATAACTGTTTCCGTAAAACGTCTTTTAACACCCTCAAAGGATTCTAAACCATCCTGGATAACCTCTACAGGCACACCCTCATAATGACATAAAGATATAACCGATAAAGAATTCAAAATGACATGATCACCGTACATTGGTATCGTAAACCGATGATAAAACTCATTTCTTACAAATACGTCAAAGGAAGTCCCCTCTGTTGTCTTTTCTATATTACGAGCAGCAAAATCATTATGCTCCCCGAAACCATAATAGACAACAGGCACAGACGCTTTAATGCGTTGAAGATGAGAGTCATCTCCACAAGCTATAATGCCCTTTTTAACTTGCATCGCCATTTCCTGAAACGCGTTAAATACATCCTCAATATCTGTAAAATAATCTGGATGGTCAAAATCGATATTAGTCATAATCGCATAATCTGGACTATATGCCAAAAAGTGTCTGCGATATTCACATGCTTCAAAAACGAAATTAGAGGCGTTGTTAACCCCTTTACCAGTGCCATCACCAATTAGATAAGAAGTAGCGTTATAACCGCTTAAAACGTGAGCGAGTAGACCTGTAGTTGACGTTTTCCCATGAGCTCCAGTTACTGCAATTGAAGTAAACTGGTTCATATAATCACCTAAAAACTTATGATAACGAATAACTTCCAACCCAAGTTCCTTAGCCTTCACTATTTCAGGATGAGTGTCAGGGAATGCATTTCCTGCAATCACTGTCATTCCTTCTTTTACATTATCTTCATCGAACAATAGAACATTTATCTGGCGATCATGTAATGGTTTTTCTGTAAAAAAATATTTTTCAATATCGGATCCTTGAACTTCATGACCTTCATCATGAAGGATTTGAGCTAACGGGCTCATACCCGATCCCTTAATCCCTGTAAAATGATACTTTGTCATACATTGTAAACCTCCTGGGATTAGTCCCACTTATATACATTGATTATGCGTTCGCCTATTAGACGTATTCCCCATTATATCACTTTTTAGTACGTTATATTAATAAATATATTTAACTAAAAATTTGGTCAATGCTATCATTTGTCAATAACACTTCTCTAGCCTTACTTCCTCGTTGATCAGAAATATAACCACTCTCATACATAGCATCAATCAGCCTAGCTGCCCGATTATATCCTAAGTGGAATTTCCGTTGCAATAATGATGTGGATGCACTGCCCTGTTCAACTACAAATCGACAAGCTTCCTCAAATAATTCGTCTTGTTCGGAGGCTGTCTCTGTTTTTTGTATTAGCTCATCCTGTTCAAACATATAATTGGGAGTTCCTTGGCTTCTTGCATAGTCAATAACACTTTCTATTTCATCGTCTGTCACATAAGTACCCTGAATCCTTACTGGACTCGACATACCATTGCCTTGATAAAGCATATCTCCGCGACCAAGCAATCTCTCAGCACCTTGCTGGTCTAAAATAGTCCGTGAATCTATTTGGGATGATACAGAAAAAGCAATTCGTGTAGGAATATTTGCCTTTATGAGGCCTGTAATTACATCAACAGAAGGACGTTGTGTTGCTAAAACAAGATGTATTCCACAAGCTCTTGCTTTTTGTGCAATACGACAAATAGCATCCTCCACCTCGGTTGGAGCCATCATCATTAAGTCAGCTAACTCATCAATTACAATAACAAGGTAAGGTAGTTTTTGAGCAAACTGTCTTTTTTCCGTGGCCAATGTGTTATATCTGCTAATATCACGCACTCCGATATGAGCAAACAATTGATAACGACGTTCCATTTCTTCAACTGCCCACTTGAGAGCTGCTGTTGCAGCTTTCACATCTGTGATTACTGGACTTACTAAATGAGGAATATGGTTAAAAGGAGCAAGCTCCACCATCTTAGGATCGATTAACAATAATTTCAATTCATCTGGAGTTGCCTTATATAACAGACTAACAAGCAAAGAATTGATAAACACAGATTTCCCCGAGCCTGTTGCTCCTGCAATTAGCCCATGTGGCATCTTTCTCAAATCGATTGTCACAGGTTTACCAGTTAAATCTAAACCAAGGGCTGCTTCTAAAGGAGAGTCAGATTCAATAAATACATTCGTGTTAAGAACCTCCGATATACGTACAGCACGTGATTTTCTATTAGGAATTTCAATACCTATTGAGCTTTTTCCTGGTATAGGAGCTTGTATACGAATGTCCTTCGCTGCTAGAGCAAGCTTAAGATCATCTGCTAGGTTGCGAATTTTACTTACCTTCGTACCATGTCCTACTGTAATTTCAAATTGAGTAACTGCTGGTCCTTGAAACATTTGAACGATTTCCCCGCTCACTTGAAAATACGAAAGGGCTTCCACTAAAGTGGCAGCTTGATCCTCCATCCACTCTTTATCCTCATCCTTCATCTCTGGAGGTAAAAGATAACTAAAGGAAGGTTTTTGATAGCTAGAAGTGTATTCTTCCTGCATTTCCTCAATTGGTTCTGTTACAGAGTTTTCTTCCACCCTTACTTCTTCTTTATGTCGGGCTTGTGTCGGCTCAGCTACAGAAACAGGCGGCATGGATGAAAAGCTCTGTTGGTTAGGTATTATTTTATTTCCTAGTTTATTCAACTTATCCTTATCTGACTTCAGCATTAAAACGTTAAAGGGTCTGATTTTCTCTGTTCGAGTTGCTTCAGGCGTCTTAATCGGTTCTCCTACTGATTCCCCTTTGACTTCAAGCGATTCTACTACTTGCTGTTCTTCTTTTCTTTCAAGTTGCTCGACTAGCGGTATTTCTTTAGTTTCAAGTAGCTCTGTTACCGTTTGTTGCTCTTCGTTTACTTCAAGAGCATTAACTACTGCTTCTTCTTCGACTTCATGTTCTTCTTTTCTTTCAAGTTGCTCGACTAATGACTGTTCTTCTACTTTAAGGAGCTCAGCTACCATTGGTTGCTCTTCGTTTACTTCAAGAACATTTACTACTGATTCTTCTTTGACTTCAAGCGGTTCTATTACCAGCTGTTCTTCTTTTCTTTCAAATTGCTCGACTAATGGCTGTTCTTCTACTTTAAGGAGCTCAGTTACCATTGGTTGCTCTTCTTTAACTTCAAGATTATTTACTACTGATTCCTCTACTACTTCAAGCGGTTCTGCTACTTGTGATTCCTCTTTTACTTCAACATGCTCTAATTTCGGCTTTTCCACCTTAGAAATTTGTTCCAATTCTTGTTTTACTTCTACTATCTCGTTTGGCGATTCCTCTAAAGAAGTATTGATATTCGGAGCTTTATCGAGAACCTCCGATGTTTCTTCACTTACTACAAGTACTGAATCCTCTATGGCATTTTCTTTGATTTCCACTGATTGCTCTGCCTTTACCTCCTGTGGCATGGGGAAAGGACTCACAATTTTTTCTTTACTTATAATAGGCTCTCTCTCTATAATTGGTTCCTTGTGGGTTGTCCCATATTTTTCCTTTGGCTTATTATAGCCATATACTGGAGAAGGAACTTGAGTTGGAGTGAAGGGTCTCTTTTTCTTTACGATAGCTGCTTCTTCAACTATTTCTTTTTCCACTTTTTTGACTACTGGCTGTATTTTTCTTTGTTGCCAGCCTTCATAGATAGGAGGAGCTTCATATACTTTTTTCTCATTTACAATCGGCTCGTTAATTATTTTTTCTTCCTTTACTCCATACAGGAATTCGTTTTTTTCATTATCCGATATTAATGGAAAGCGGAAAGGAGTTTTCGTTTCTTTTGGAGATAACTCCTCAGCTTCAAATTCTTCTATATTTTCTTCCTCATTATTTGAAAATAATTTTTTAAACCAGTTCATTTACATCACTCTTTCTACTCGATACCATCTATTTTACCAATAATTACGGTATACGTCTGTTAAAAATTAAAAGATAGTAGAAAAAAAGCACACCTATTAGGCATGCTTTAAGAACTTCTTCATACTTTTATGAAACAAAGGCACTTCCTATTTCATTGTTATCTTCCAAAACAAGAATACCTTTCACCTCAGGAGCATTTGGTAAAGCAAGCTCTCTGGCAGAGCAAAGCATTCCACTTGAAGCAATTCCTCGAAGTTCTGCATCTTTAATAACCATTCCAGAAGGCATAACAGCTCCAACTTTAGCTACCACTACCTTTTGGCCAGCGTCCACGTTGGGAGCGCCACAAACAATTTGTAAGGTTTCAGTTCCTACGTTTACTTGGCACACCTTTAACTTGTCCGCATTTGGATGCTGCTCTAAAGATTCCACATAACCAACTACGAATTTAGGAGACAGGTCCACCTCTAATTGGTAATCTACTTCATTTGAATTTAATACTGCTTGAATTTTTGTCACAAGCTCCTCATTTAAAGTAACTTGTCCGTTTGCTTCTAGTTGTGCATATTTACTAAATCCAAATATATTGATTGCAAGAATCTCAGCTGATTGCTGATCCTTAACAAGCGTTACATCGCCTTTAGTTTCAGTTATAACTTTTTCTGTTTTTTCTGGTGTTAATTGGACTAATAACACGTCACCTATACCGGCTGCATTGTAAAATATATTCATTTGTCTTCGTTCTCCTTTGTTACTCGATTTTTAGCCAGGATAAAGATTGGCTCTAAATCTCCTTTGTCATATATAAAAGATAATGAGGTAATTGGCACTGTCCCTACTGTAAAGAAATGCATAGTCATTTGAGCAAGAACATCGTAACCTGTCTCATTTCTTATATCACCAATAATCATAACATCTTGATGGGGTACAGAAACAGTCATATCTCCAGAAATCTGTTTTTTCATTTCTTTTAATAGAGATTCGTTTAAGATTCTGCTTGCATCATATCCGTCATTATTGTTAAAAAAGTAAAAGATATTGCCAGCAACTTCATCCGTTTTATAATTTGTTTTTAGATTTCTAACCTGGAATAGAGCTCTCTCCCTTATCTCAGTTTCCCGCACATTCCAGCTCGCTAACATCTTCTCATCTAGCAAACGATAAGTATTTCCTAAATCTAAAGCATAGTAAACTCTAGTTTCAGCAGTATGGTCTTTCGTAACAAATCGGTTTCCCTCGTTAGATTTAAGAGGAAAGGAAGTAGAACGAATTACAGGATAAACCGCTAACGTTGGATCAATTTCTCCTGCCATTTCCTTCTCCATAGCTGAAAATGTCTCTTGTATTGTGTATACTACCTCGTTAATTGCTTCCTCTTTTTTTGTTTCATATTTCGCTAATATAGGAGGAATCGAAATATCCATACCTTTTCCTAGTTGCTTATGGGTTAAACGAAGCTTATTTGTTTCACGATTGTAATCATACATATATATTTCTTCTGTCATTTTAGTTTTAAATAATCTTATCAATTCAAGTGCTTTCAAAGTATCCCTTCCTTTCTTATTCACAAAAGACTTGCCTATGTGAATTCTATCGCTATATAGCAGTTAAAAACAAATATTATGTATGGAATCCCAAATAAAAACGGCTCACAATTTGTGAACCGTTTAGTCTCTTAGATAGATTGAAGAAATAATTCAATTTCTTCTCTTGTTTTACGATCTTTACTTACGAAACGACCTATCTCGTTTCCATTTTCAAAAGCGACAAAACTCGGAATACCTAAAATGTTTAACTCAACACATAAATCTATAAACTTATCTCTATCTACGGAGATAAATTGGAATTCAGAAAACTGCTCTTCCACCTCTCCCATAAACGGGTCGATAAAATGACAATCTGGACACCAATCGGCTGTAAATTTAAATACAACCTTCCCAGTATTCTTTAATTGTTCGAACTGATCAATGGATTGTAAGTTTTCCACGTGAATTCCCCCTATTTCGTTTGAATAGATCTGACTATCATCATCATCTGTTCAAGATTATTAGCAACATCTTTCTCTTTAGTAATAGTTGTTAATTTGATACCGCCAATACTGGTTATTAACTCATATCTATCTTCGCTATTTTCTAAAATGGCAACAAAACCAAACCGATCATCTTTTTCAAAGGTTGCTTCCTTAATGATTTTCACATTTTTATTTGCCATCATTAAATCATAGTATAATTTACTCGAAGATGATTCATTGGGATTGATAAATAAAATAAAAGAATTTTTCCCTTTGTTGAGAAGAATATTAGTTTCATCGGAATCATCTTCAATAGAATATCCACTTGGTAAGAAAAGTTTTATACTGTTAATTTCTTCGTTAGGATCTTCAGCATCCCCTTGAAAGGCTTTTTCAGCTTGTTCAAGGCCGTCTACAGCTTGTTCATCTATAGATGCGCACCCTGCTATTAAAATGACAGCTAGCGACGCGAGAATAACCCGCATCCAAATTCTCGTCAAATTCTTTCCTCCATTCAATGCATAACTGCTATATATTTTAACTATGATTTTATTTACTTGCAACTAGTATATCTTATTAAGCTAGTTGGTTTTTCATTCCTGTAAATCTAATTTCGCATTTTGAGTCTTTAAAGAAAGTTCATACTGACCAATGAGCAATAACATAATATGCTCGAACATATCACTTCGTTTTACAAAACCGTTTGTAAATACTCCTATTGCTCCTTCGTGATGACGTATACCTTTCTTGTTAGTATAGACGTCCATTATGGGTCCAAGTTCCGCACCCTCTTTTAAACTATCTGCTATTTCCTTTGGTAAGGCTACACCTGCTCCGGTAGCAGTAAACACTTCTCCTGTTTTGGTTGCAAGAGCACCCCAGTTACAAACATACATAGTATCAGAAATTTCCTGTACACCGCCTTCTAAGCCGATGCCAAAGGTACCATCAAAGTCTTGCATTAATCGTTTTGCTCGGTTAATTGCTCCCTGCCTAGTTTCCTCGTTGCTCATCGGCTGATTCGACACTTGTGAGGAAACCTCCTGATTTACAAAAATAGCATCAGGATAAAATTTGCCAGCTACCACTTCAACTGCCTTAGTTTTAGCTCTATTATTAGTTCCAATTAGTATTTTATGCATCGTTTAATCTCCTTCTTTGAAACAAGCCAATGAAAACAATAAGACAGTTCAATTTCATCGGCTGAAAAAGATATGATTTTTGGACTGTCTGTTGCTATCTATTATTCCAAGCAATATGTATTGAATATGTATAATTTATATCTTTAATTTTAAAAAAAGATGCCACTCGGGGCATCCTTTTTAGACGTTTGCTTTAATAGTCTCAAGTGTTGAACAATCGCATGCCTTTACAAGCTTCACAATTAATTCCTTCGCTGCTGCGTAATCATCTGTATGAATAATAGACGAAGAGGTATGAATATAACGTGAACATATACCAACTACTGCACTAGGTACACCTTCTAACGAAGTATGAACTCTTCCTGCATCTGTTCCACCTTGTGAGATAAAATATTGATATGGAATATTATTAGTCTCAGCAGTATCTAATACAAATTCTCTCATCCCTCGATGAGTGATCATGGAGCGGTCAAATATACGTAGTAGAGTACCTTTCCCCAATTGACCAAACTCATTTTTATTGCCAGAAGCATCATTTGCGGGGCTAGCATCTAAAGCGAAGAACAAATCAGGCTTGATCATATTAGTGGAGGCTTGTGCCCCGCGAAGACCTACCTCTTCCATAACATTTGCTCCAGAGTACAACATATTTGGTAACTGTTCATTTTGAACTTCTTTTAATAATTCAATCGCAAGCCCACAACCATAACGGTTGTCCCAAGCCTTAGCCATAATTTTTTTATCATTTGCCATTGGAGTAAACGGACAAACAGGGACAATTTGATCGCCAGGTTTAATACCCATTCTAAGTACATCCTCTTTATCATCAGCACCAACATCGATTAACATATTTTTAATATCCATTGGTTTATTACGAACCTCATCACTCAACAAATGAGGAGGAATAGATCCGATTACACCTGGAATTGTTTTGTAACCTGTAACAATTTCTACACGTTGAGCGAGTAGAACTTGGTTCCACCATCCACCTAGTGGCTGGAAACGTAGCATTCCATTATCCGTGATGCCAGAAACCATAAATCCGACCTCGTCCATATGCCCAGCAACTAATATTTTAGGACCATTTTCATCGCCCTTTTTCAATCCGAAAATTCCACCTAAATTGTCTTGTACTATTTCGTCTGCATATTTTGTTAACTCGGTTCGCATAAATGCTCGAACAGCATGCTCATTTCCTGGAGCCCCAGGTAACTCGGTTAATGTTTTAAACAACCCGCGTGTTTCTTCATTCATCTCAGTAGATGCCTCCTAAAGCATAGAAAAGTTAATTTTGCCTTTTTAAATACATTTCCTATCTATTGTAATAAAAGTTTGAATTGTTTACTACTAATAAATTTCGACAATCGAAAAATTTTACGAAATCGAGTTATGTGATAAACTAAAATAAACAAGAGGGAGGAATTGGAATGAAATTAAGAGACTATATGATGGGATTAGGTACTGGAGTCGTTTTAGGTATTGTTGCAAGTCAGGCTGCAAATAAAATAAATCCAAACAAACCAGCAGATCTAGTGCTTAATAATATAAAGAACTCTTTTAAAGAAGAGGGACCAATCGATGGCTCATGGATTTATATGAGTCCAGAACCTTTCCAAAAAGAAGCAATCCGTTTGGAAGTATATAAAGGCGGAATATCAAGAGTTAAAAATGGAGAGCTTGAACAATTTGAGTTTGCAGCTGATTCGAAGTCTGGAACTGTCGTAGACCTTACAAGAGTATAATACAATGATGTTGCTTTCAGTCATGGAGCATAAATCCACCTCTTAAGTGTAAATTATCTGTAGGAGGTGATATTCCATGAGTAGCAAGAACAGTAAAAAAACCATGAACGAGCGAACGCACAACAGCCAAGAATTATACAAAAATCCTACCGTAAACCCAGATACAGAAATGGGAATTGACTTTGCTGAAGTCTCGAAAAATAAGGTAACGAAACATATTACTAAAGAATCGAATAACAAAAAATAAAGCAAAGGTGAGTTAAAAGCTCACCTTTTTTCTTTTTTAGTGGAGTGTTGCAGAAACCGCCTGAAGTGTTGTGCAAAACTTGTGAAGTGTTGCGCAAAAGTCTCTAAGTGTTGCGGGAAATTGGCTTACTGTTGCGGGAAATAAGTGAAGTGTTGTGGAAACGGTAGCAAGGAAGTGTGAATCCTCGTTGCATCATCAAATTAGTGACTCGTTGCTCCCCTTTTACTATGGTGTCAAAAAGAACCCCGCCCGCGTCAAAGAAGATCACGTTCACATCCTTATTTAATATGTCCATTTTTTTCTTCTAGCTCCATTCCTTTTAGTATTCTTATAGCTTCTAGAATGATATCTGGCCGATCTAAATGAATCGAGTGACTGGAGCCTTTTGCAAAGATTAACCTACTATTTTTTGTTATATAAGCTTGCCCCTCAATAAGCTCCTCCCATTTATTTTCTAGAAGTTTAGCTTCTTTTTCAGGCAATCCTTCTTCGACTGCTAATGATATACAATGAGCTTTATCTCTGCCAATGACTATCAAAGGGAGATTGAGAGAAGTATTTAAATTTTTTATTGTTTCAGCATCTCTTTCCCAGTGACTTATCTCCAAATACATTGCCTTATATAAATTTGGCTTTACTTGAAACTCTAGTAGTCTTTTTTGAATGTCTATAGGAAATTGTAGTTGCTGTTTTGTCAGCGTTGGTTTTAGTTGAACCCGCAGTCTTTCTTCATTCATAGAGGAATAAAAAAGGCATTTTTCTAACCAAGCTTCATCCGTGGAATCTTCATTGATCACCGGTAAATCCAATTGATCGAGAGCTTTAAAGTTTACAGATGTGGAATCTGCCAATACTACTCCCAACACCTTCTCTTCATGCTTTTTCATAAAATGCTGGACACATAATCCTCCATAAGAATGCCCAACAAAAATAAATGGTTCATCTATTTCAAGGAGACGAATAATCTCTGATATTTCATTTATGACAGTTTCTGTATTTCGTAATTCCTTTAGCAATTCACTTTCACCAAGCCCAGGTCTATGAAACATTATCACACGATTCGTTTTACTTAATGTTTCGGTTATTTCATACCACTCATCAAATGAGGAGCCCATACCCGAAACGATCATTACTGGGGTACCTTCACTTCCTTTAAATAAAATCTCCATGTTCTGTTCGTCTATATTTAAAAAAGTCCTGATTATACTCACCTCAAACTTTAGTAGTTTATCCTTCATTAATTCTCTATAATTTACCAATAACCTTCTATAATTATGTGAATACACAACAAAAAAACAGCTATAAATGTCCTTAGACACTTATAACTGTTTACATCATTTTCTCGTTCTCTCTAGCTTCTCTATAATTTCCTTGCCATCTGTAGACCATTTAATCATTCGATGGTAAGCATCATGATAAAAGCTAAACCAATAATTGTTTTGTAATGCCTCATTCACCCATTTTTGCTTAGCAAACACAGAAGTCATTGGATAATCATCATAAGCTAAAACCCATAAAGGATTTTGGTGAGCATTCGTTGGCATTAGATCGGCCATATGAATGATCGTTTCGCCAGATTGTCTTAATAGTACAATGCTGTGCCCGTCGCTATGTCCACCTGTGTGAACCATCTGAATATCTTCTAATATAGTAATAGAACCCTGGAATGTTGTGACCTGAGATTGAATTGGTTCCCAGTTTTCCTTCCAATAAGTATTGCTAGATCGAATATTAGGATTCTTCATTTCATTCCACTCTACATCTGAAACATAGATAGTAGCATTTGGAAAACTAGAAATTAACTCTCCATTTACCCACTTAGTTAATCCACAAGCGTGATCAAAATGTAAATGTGTCATTAAAATGATATCGATATCCTCAGCTAGTAGACCTAGCTCGACAAGATTATCATCTACCATCGATTCGTCTGTAATCCCATAGTTTCTTATTTGCTTTTCTGAAAACTTACCAAATCCTATGCCCACCTCTAGCAAAATGTTTTTACCTTGATATTGGATGAGAATTGGATCGGAAGGAAGCTCTATTTGATTTTTTTCGTTAACAGGATATTTTTTTTCCCATAAAGGCTTTGGCACTACTCCAAACATGGCTCCCCCGTCCATATGTGTCGTACCACCCTTTAACCATGTTAATGTCATCTCTTGAAACTTATACGTATCCATACTTTCATCCCCTTTGAATAGTATTGACCTTTTACTTGTTGCTCAAAAACCTAGCCTCTAGTCTATAAATCGGCTGACCTTTTGCTGAGAATTTCTCCTCATATTCCGTCATAATATTATCTTCTGGCATATTCGCATGTAAATCAAGCGATACATAAGTCAACAGCATCCCATAAGCCGACATACTTGTTAAAGAATATTCAAATAACCCTCTATTATCTGTTTTAAAATGAACTTCTGCATTGTCTACTAAAATAGATTCATACAGCTTTAAAAACCCTTCGTGAGTTAAGCGTCTCTTTGCATGTCTAATTTTTGGCCATGGATCTGAGAAGTTTAAATACACACGGTGTACATCATTTTTTTGAAAATATTTTGCTAAGTCAGCACCATTCACCTTAAGCAAACGTAAATTTGGTAAAGGCTGTGCTTCTAATGCGTTTTCTAAAGCAGATACAATGACACTATCATAAAGCTCAATTCCTATATAATTGATATCAGGATTTTGTTTTGCCATTCCTGTGATAAATTGGCCTTTACCTGTACCTACTTCAATGTGAAGTGGATTCTCGTTATTGAACACTGAATTCCATTTTCCTTTTTGTTCTTCTGGATTTGGAATTACTATTTCTGGATGAGCGTTTATAAAATCCTCTGCCCATGGTTTGTTTCTTAATCTCATTACTTTAACTCCTTTTACTTGGTGGTTTTGCTAAATTCCAAGCATCGGACTCCACCTTAAACGTATAAGTACTGCCAGGTGTAGTCATACAGGAAAATTCTCCATCTACATGCCCATATACTTCATCGTTCATTTGAATGGTGAACTCTTTTGCTTGAATTTGTTTAATTTCTTTATAAGCAGTATGTTTTCCAAAAAACACAGTGCCAAATATAAATAATAGCTTTGTTCTCTTTAAATGGTGTACTATGGTTAGTTCGATTAATGAATCGTTCGGTAAGGAGGACGGAGAGATTTTCATACCTCCTCCAAAATAAGGCTGATTACATACAGTGATAAACCAAACATCCTCAAACTTTATCTCATCTTCTTTATTTAGTAAAGAAAAAGAAAATTTTTGAAAACAAAATAACTCCTTCACTAGATAAAGTATGTATACTAGTTTACCTAAGCCTAATCTATTTAACCACTTTTTCCAGCTAGAATTATTGGCTGCATACACAACATGAGCGTCAAAACCAAAGCCCGCATTATTTACAAAATGAAATTTCTCTGAATTGGTTTTTAATGTTCCCATGTCCATATATTCTGATGATTGAAATTCCAAAACATACTCATTTAATTGTTCTATTGTTTTAAACACAAAAAAAGTTCGACCAAAATCGTTTCCACTTCCTGCAGAAACAACTCCAACTCGAACATGATTGTATCCTATCAAACCTGAGAGTATTTCGTGTATGGTACCATCTCCACCTATTGCAATAATAAGAAGAGGTTCTTGGCTAGCGTCAGCATATTCCTTCGATATAGCAGTTGCATGCCCACTGTATTCAGTTTTAAAGAGTGTAAAGGAGAACGGGAGCCGGTCCTTCCATGACTCCCATAGCTTTTTAGCTCTTCCCTGACCTGCTACCTCATTTACAATTATCACTACATTATTCATTTTCTATCTCACTCTCTAACTCCCAGCCTGCTCGAGAGTAGGAGGTGGTTTGAACAAGATTAAGTAATGCTTGCGCTGCCTTAAACTGCATATGCTTCATAGGTGAAGGAGATGATTTTAAGGATTGAAACCAAGCAGAAAAACTTCTTGTATCCACTAATTGAGTCTGATAGGTGGAACCTGGATAATCGATATACCCATTCCTAGACATGACTACCTTTCTTATCGGCAAGTCAATCTCTTCCTTTTTAAACACTTGTAAAAGAATAGATTCCATTCTATTTAAGCTAATCATCGGACTTAATGTTTTACTCTCTGCTTTCCCACTTTTTTTCACCCAGAATCGATCCCCGCTACCGATAAAAGCGTCTGAATCTCTACCCTCTAAAACTACTAAGCATATAATTTCTGTAGGTAAAACAATAATGATATCTAGTTCTACAGGAGCTTTTTTCAATTTAAGAATCGGATAATAAAACAGAAAATAATTATCAGGCAATTGTAGTGTTAATTGCCTCAGCAAACTATCTCTCATATACTTGGGGTCCACATATGATTTTTCCATTAAGGTAGAGCTAGCCCATTTTAATTGAAAATGGAATAATTGATCCAAATACATTCTTCGTAGCTCTTCTTTAGAATTTGGATTATAAACAATATTAGGCTCAAAAAAGAGAGTTGTAGATTCTTCTGGTACATCATGTCCAATCTCTTCTTTTTCCTCTTCCAGTAATTCTGCAGAGGTTTCTTCTTTATTTCGGGAAAATAGTTTAGAGATAAAGGATTTCTTTTCCTCTACCTCTATATCTTCCTCCTGCTCATTTTCAATCCACGATGTATCTAAAGCTCCGTTTTCCCAAGAAGCGTTAATACGCTCCCATTGTTGTTTTTTCAAACGAACAAATTGTGTAGGATAGCGCTTTAAATCAATCTGATATCTGGATATATAATCTTGCAGTTTGACTAACTGAGCCATTCCGTTGCCTCCCTATCACACGTTTATTCTTGCAAAATGTTCGTAACGTGGAGTACTCGCTGGATTTATTTTGTAGATGATAAAATCACGGACTTCAAAAGACTGTTTTTCCAGATCAAATGAATCATAGACACATTTTTCTTTTGACATCCACTTTTTAGCCAGTGTTATATGTGCATGGAAGTCCTTAGAAATATTTAACTCTAAAAAATTCAAAACCTTTTGAACAATTGCCTGCTGCAGTTTCATTAACTCATCTTTTTCTTCTAAGGCAACGAATACAACTCTAGGAGTTTCATCGTTACCAAAATGAGCTAGTCCATCTGTAGTTAAAGAAAAGGCATCCCACTTAATTTGATTCAAAGATGCTATTAAGTCCTTTAATACATTTTCATCGACAGCAGCCAAGTATGCTAATGTGATATGGAGATCCTCTGCAAGGGGCAACGTTTTATGTGTTCTATGCATATTTGTTGTCGCCCTTGCCTTTATGAGAGATCTTCCAACCATCTCAGGTACTTTGATTCCTATGAAATAATGTGTGTTCATACTTGTAGAGTGGAGGGAATCTTTTGTTCAAAAGCCTTCTGAAGTTTTCTTGTAAATTCTCCAGGTTTTCCATCGCCGATAGCTTTATCATCAATCGAAATAATCGGCATAACCTCAGCGTTAGTAGATGACATGATAAATTCATCCATTTGCAATGTTTCCTCTTTAGTCATTGCTTTCTCCACTATCGGTAATCCAATTTCTTCACAGCAATCTAATATAACTTTTCTTGTAATACCATTTAAAATTAGGTTGCTAACTGGATGTGTATACAAGACACCATCTTTTATTCCATACATATTAGACGATGATCCTTCTGTCACCGTCTCTCCGCGATGTAAAATTGCTTCAAAACAATCTTTTGTAACAGCCTCTTGTTTAGCAAGTACATTCCCAAGTAGATTCAATGACTTAATATCACATCTCAACCAACGGATATCCTCTACAAAACAAGCCTTTACGCCACTTTCTAGTTGAGCAAGAGGACGAGTCGTTTCTTTTGTATAAGCAGTCAGTACAGAGCTAACTGCTGGGTTAGGAAAGTTATGAATACGAGGACTATTTCCACGTGTTACTTGAAGATAAATTTGACCATTTTGAAGCTCATTCGTTTCAATTAGTTCGTGCATCAATTGATGTAATTTATCTTTTGTATAAGGCATGACTAATTGAATTTTGTCTGCACTTGCGTAAAGACGATCGATATGCTCCGTTGCTGTAAACAAATCACCATTATAAATTTTAATCACTTCATAAATTCCATCTCCGAATTGATAACCACGATCCTCAAAGCCGATTTTTACCTCTTTTTCCTCTACGATTTGATCATTCCATAAAATTTTAGTCATGTTCTATCATCCTCTCCTTATTTTTTCCCAGCAAGCTCTACAATTGCATCTGCATAAATGGCCGTTGCTTTTATTAAATCTTCAATATCTACATATTCATCCACTTGATGTGCTACATCTGGTCTACCAGGGAATAACATTCCAAATGCTACACCTTTTTTCAGTACTCGTGCGTATGTTCCTCCACCAATAGATAATAGTTCTGCGTTTTCTCCCGTTTGACGCTCGTATACCTTTTGAAGAGATTGAATCAGTACATCCTCTTTATCGACAAAATGTGGTGTAGAATTAGAGCCTAAATCTAATGTAATACCACTATTTTGTAGCTTTTCTCTACAAGCTCCTATTTTTTCCTCAAACGGATAGCTAACAGAATAGCGTAGGCTTACTTGTGTGCATGAGCCTTGTGCAGGTGCATAATGAATAACCCCGGCATTTAATGTAGTTTCACCAGAAACTTCATCCGCATAGCCTAAGCCCAATGCACGACCTCTACTTTCGTCACCAAAAGCCATTACAAGGAATTCACAGAATGCTTTGGAATGTGGTGTTAAAGATAATGTTAATAGGAATTTAGCTAGAAAAATCCCTGCATTCACCCCTTGATCTGGCTCCATAGCATGAGCAGATTTTCCACGAACCAATACTTTCACGACTGGCCCTTCTGGCAATACCTCTCCAGTAATACCATGTTCACTTGCAAAAGCATTAAATTTTTCGTTAATAGAATGAGCTCCGCCAAAAATAAATGCAAACGCTTCATCCGGCACCATATTTGTGCGCTTTCCGGCTTGGAAAAATTGAATTGTTTCTGTTTCAGAAGAACCCGTTTGAGAGAAGATTAAATTAGCAATCCCCTTTTCCGCATTAATAATTGGAAAGTCAGCATCTGGAGCAAAGCCTAGGTCAGGCATCTCCTCTTTTTCGAAATAACGATCAACACATCGGAATCCACTTTCTTCATCAGAACCAATAATTAGTCTCACACGTTTTGAAAGCTCGATACCAGCTTCCTTAACTAGTTTCATTGCCATCCATGCTGCAATAGTTGGCCCTTTATCATCTATTGCTCCTCTACCATAGATACGATCATCAGCAACAACACCTTCGAATGGTGGGTAAGTCCAGTCCTGTCCTTCCGGCACTACATCCACATGACAAAGAATTCCTACTAATTCCTCTCCACTGCCCATTTCAATGTGACCAGCCATATTGTCTATATTCTTCGTAACAAAGCCTTCTTTGTTACCCTCATTTAACATATGTTGAAGCGCCTCAAGTGGCTTTATACCAAAAGGAGCTTGTTCTGTAGCTTCCTTTTCGTCTAAAACGCTAGGGATTTGGATTAAAGCCTGTAACTCTTTAATGATCTCAGGCTTTTTTTGTTCTGCTAGGTCTAACCAGTTCATTTATTATATCCTCCTATGTATACTGCATATTTCTTATTTTACACTTAATTTGTTCAAACACACAGCAAAAAGAAGGTTTTTTTAAACCTCTCTCAAAGAATATTATTAGAGCGGTAACTGCATATTTAAGATATTCAAATAAGTAAAAATTAATTTTTGTTTCTTTTCATATTGCAAAGATTTAAACATACTATTCATGTGTTCTATCAGATTATCAATATTATTTTAGAGATGTATTCTGGTACTATGGTTAACAATTTAATATTTTTAAATTCAGACAAATCCATTAGAAAATCCAGTCATGAATGGGTTCTTTTAACTTTCTTAGAAGAACTTCATATGTTTTTTTTGTAAATAATCAGTTATTTTTATAGAAATTTCTTTGTAATTCTACTATAATTAAATTGTCAGATAATAAAATTCTGACTACCAAAATGTAAAGGGGCTGTCAATTGCAATACATCTGTTGCTTTTCGCCCAAGTCGTCCGCTAGTCTTGCCACGAGATATCAAGATGAAGGAGTGGTTATTTTTGAAACCTACTACTGATCGGATGCTCACTCGAATCAAAGATATGTATATGTTCATCCGAGACAACGGAACTGTTACAACACAAGATCTGGTCGATGAATTTGGAATCACTCCTCGAACAATTCAACGAGATTTGAATGTACTTGCGTTTAATGACCTAGTCATTAGTCCAACAAGAGGCAAATGGACCACGACGAACAAACGAGTTAAAATGACATCTTAGATTCACTATATTAAAAAGAATGACCACGCTTATGCATGGTCATTCTTTTGTTCTAAACTTATTAATTCCTCAGTCGTTAACTCCCGGTATGACCCTTCTTCTAGAGAATTATCTAGCTTTAAAGCCCCCATCGAAAGTCTCTTTAAATAAATTACTTCCTTATCTACTGACTGAAACATCCTTTTCACTTGATGGAACTTTCCTTCTGTGATGGTCAGCTCAATTTCAGATATTTGATCGCTCTTCAAAATATTAAGATGCCCAGGCTTCGTATGATACCCATCATCTAAAATTACTCCTTCTTTAAATGCCTCTACGTCTGATTCTGTTACTCTTCCTGCAACTTTTGCATAATATACTTTCGGAACATCCTTTTTAGGAGATAACAGCCGATGTGTAAGCGCACCGTCATTTGTTAAGAGAAGTAGCCCAACTGTATCCTTATCTAGTCTTCCGACGGGATACGGCTCAAAATGTCTTACATCATCGTCTAGCAGGTCAATTACAGTTTGGTCTCTAGAATCTTCTGTTGCAGAAACAACCCCGGGTGGCTTGTTCATCATTAAATAGATGAACTCTCTATATTCCACCACTTCCCCATAAACGGAAACTTGGTCCTCTAATTCATTGACATGCGTGGACCCATTTTTAGCAACGGTATTGTTTATTTCAATTGCCTTTGACTTGATGAGTACCTTTACTTCACTTCTTGTACCGTATCCCATGTGAGACAGAAATTTATCTAATCGCATTTATTTCTCCTTAAAACCTAATTTTTTCGTAAAGCGCGTAATCTTCTCACCAAATAACTTTTGTGCTAAGCCAAGACGAAGAGTTATGTAGCCATAAAAAACTGCTCCGATACTAGCACATACCATGATGACCAATAATGCTTCCATTTTACTATCAATCACAAATAGGTTCTCTAAGCCTAGTTTGATAACGAATACTATTGTTAACATAAATGCATTAACAATGAGTATAAGTATACTTCTTCTAATCACCATAGTGGATTTATAATGCAATGTTTTTCGAATCGCAAACATATTCAACCCTATTGCCACTAAATAGCCACAAGCTGTTGCCAATATAGCACCATCTGTTTCAAACGCTTTTATAAGCGGTGTGTTCAATAATAGCTTGGTAAGTATACCCAATAATAGATTTAAAATAATTAGTTTTTGACGATCTATTCCCTGCAAAATTGCAGTTGTTACTGGATATAAAGCAAATAATATTGCTACAGGTGCATAATGCGCAAGAACTGTAGAACCTGTTTTGCTTGTCTCATAAAACAAGTGATAAAAATCACCTGATAATACTGCAATTCCCATTGCTGCTGGAACTGTTAGAAATAATAATATTTGAAATGATTGGTCTAATGATTTTCTTACTTGAACAAAATCTTGTTTCGCATAATAACTCGTGATAAAAGGTATTAAAGCCATACTAAATCCAGTAGCTAGCATGACCGGTATCATCACTAATTTATGAGTTGAATAGTTTAACATCCCTAACAAAGTATTAGATATATCTCCGCTTATTCCGATGCTAGACATCGCTCTATTAAAAGTAATCATATCGATAAATTGAAATAGCGGATTAATCACTCCGACTAATGCAAATGGTACCGTATAAATTAATATTTCTTTGTATATATTTTTGAGAGAAACATCTGACCTAGGACTGCCAGAGTCATTTAACTTTAAATCAAATTCTGGCTTTAGCTTTTTCCAATACCAATAGAGAACACCCAGACTGGCCAATGCTCCTAAAAAGGCAGCAAATACCGCAAAGGAAATCGCGGTCTTCTCCGTTCCGTTTAATATGTATACAACAAAGAATCCTCCAGCTAACACGAACAAAATACGTACTATTTGCTCCCACAGCTGAGAAACCGCCGTTGGTGTCATATGCTGATAGCCTTGGAAGAAACCTCTTATTAAACTCATAAGCGGTACAACGATTACTGCGAAGCTGACATATTTAATCACACTAGCTACATCATTAAGAGAAAAAGCTGCTTCATCATCCTTAATGATCATATGTGCAATAGGATCCGCTAAGAAAAAAAGAATAAGGAATCCTAAGAAACCAGTGATACTCATTAATAGCATACTGGATTTCATTAGCTTCCTTCCTGTAGCATAATCTCCAAGAGCATTATATTTGGAAACAAACTTTGAAACTGCAACTGGTACTCCTGAAACAGCTATTGCCAGCATGATTGAATAAGGAGTATAAGCGTATTGATAAAGAGCAATGTATTCCTCGCCAATAATTTGATAAAAAGGAATTACATAAAGAACTCCTAAAATTCTAGATAACAAGAGACCGACCGTTAAGATCATTGTCCCTTTTAATAAATTCGATGCCATCAAACCCGCCCAATCCTTTAAAATGTCTATATTACAGTTTACAACTGTCTCATCAAAACTACAATCATGTATAATAAAGAAAAAATGAAAGTGTGAATTTACTATGTATGACGTAATTATTATCGGTGGGGGTCCCTCAGGACTTATGGCCGCTGCCGCAGCTGGCGCTGAAAACAAAAAGGTTTTATTGATTGAAAAAGGGAATAAGCTAGGGAAAAAGCTTGCTATATCTGGTGGAGGTCGATGCAACGTCACGAATAGACTTCCTCAGGAGGAAATCGTAAAAAACATACCAGGAAATGGTCGTTTTCTATTCAGTCCATTTTCCGTCTTTAACAATGAAGATATTATTGCCTTTTTTGAGAACTTAGGTGTTCCGTTAAAAGAAGAAGACCATGGTAGAATGTTCCCTGTTTCCAACAAGGCAATGGATGTTGTGAACGCTCTTCTTGACGAATTAAAAAGATTAAAAGTAGATATAAAGCTAAATGCTCCCGTTTCCAAACTGTTAATGAATGAAGAAAAAGTTATTGGAATTAGATTGGCGACTGGCGAAGAAATAACTGCGGGAGCTATAGTTGTTGCTGTCGGTGGAAAGGCCGTTCCTCAAACAGGCTCAACCGGAGATGGCTACCCTTGGGCTGAAAAAGCTGGGCATACGGTAACCGATTTATATCCAACAGAGGTTCCTTTATTATCTAGTGAGGCATTCATCAAGTCTAAGGAGCTTCAAGGGCTAGCACTTAGAGATGTAGCTGTTTCAGTACTAAATAAAAAAGGAAAAGCAATCATCACACATCAAATGGACATGCTCTTTACACATTTTGGCTTAAGTGGTCCTGCTATTTTACGTTGTAGCCAGTTCGTTGTAAAAGAAATTAAGAAAAATGGCGGACCAGTTTCTGTAAGAATTGATAGTCTACCTGAAATAAATGAAGAAGAAACTTTCCAAAAGCTCCTCTCTTCTATTAAGGAAGATCCTAAGAAAGCTGTTAAAAATGTATGGAAAGGACTAGTTCCAGAAAGATGGCTTTTGTTTTTGTTGGAACAAGCAAAAATACAAGAAAGTGAAGATGGCCAAAACCTATCCCATGAGAAGATCAGATCCCTAGCCCATCTATTAAAGCAGTTTGTTGTTAAGGTACATGGTACTCAGCCCCTTGAAAAAGCCTTTGTCACTGGTGGCGGCGTTTCTATTAAAGAGATTGAGCCAAAGACAATGGCATCGAAGAAAAAAGCTGGCCTATACTTTTGTGGGGAAATATTAGACATTCACGGCTATACAGGTGGCTATAACATTACCTCCGCTCTTGTCACGGGAAAACTAGCTGGCATGAGTGCAGCAAAAAGTATTTTAGATTAAATGGATAAAATTTGAAATATTTTATACGAATCCATTGAATTTTGAAACTATTTATAATACAATGGTCTTTAATGAGCGATGACGAAGAGTAGTAGTCATATGTGATGCCTTAGAGAGCTGACGGTTGGTGCAAGTCAGTGCATAGCATATGATGAATGGGCTTCTGAGTTCCAAGACCGAAATGATAGTAGGCCTTGGCGTTTGTCTACGTTACAGGACTAGCAGCTATGAGCTGCAAACAAGTGGATTACAATAGTAATCAATGAAGGTGGCACCACGGCTCTCCGTCCTTTTTGGATGGAGGGCCTTTTTGTATTCTTTTTTAGATGAGCCGAGTCGAGAAAGAGGAGAGTGTAGAAAATGACAGTTGAGACGAGAAGCTATGAAATGAAAGAAATCCAAGGGGATATGATGACTCCTATCTCCATTTATCACTCCTTACGTGGAATGAAAAAAATGCTATTTGAATCCTCTGCAAAGCACGAGGAAAGCGGACGCTATTCTTTTATAGTGCTAAACCCTGTAGCAGAAATTAAAGGCAATCAGTTTAATTATGTATTTACAGACGAACAAGGAAACAAAGAAGTTGGTCATGAACCCATTATGGATAAACTTAAAACCATTCTTCCTGAACACAATGAACAATATCCCTTTTCTTTTTTTGGTGGAATGCTGGGTTATTTTGGATATGAAACAGCATTTTATAACGAACGAATCGGAGAGTATCTTCCCGATGATTTAAATATGCCTGATATACATGTGTTATTTTACGATACCTTTCTTATTTATGATCATTTAAAACAAAAGGTGACAATCGCAGCTATTGATTTATTTTTAAGTGGGCGTTCTCCCGAGCATATGAAAAAGGATATTGAAATAATTTATGAAGACCTCCAAGCGGGTTCTCCACAGCAAGGAGAGTTGGGAGGTAGCCTATCATTTAAGCCGGCGATAAAAGAAGATGACTTTAAAGAAATGGTGAAGAAAGCAAAGCAACATATCGTAAAAGGAGATATATTCCAAGTGGTGATCTCACAGCGCTTCTCCTCTCCTTTTAAAGGAAATCCATTCTCTCTTTATCGGCAACTGAGAACTTCTAATCCATCACCTTATATGTTTTACATGGATTTCGAAGATTATATCGTTTTAGGTACTTCTCCTGAGAGTCTAGTAAAGGTAAAGAATGGATTTGTCACTACTAATCCAATTGCAGGAACAAAGCCACGAGGGAAAACCTCAGAAGAAGATAAGCAAATTGCTGCCAGTTTATTAATAGATGAAAAAGAAGTAGCAGAGCATCGAATGCTTGTTGACTTAGGAAGAAATGACATAGGCAAAATTTCTGAAATTGGTACCGTTCAGGTAAATAAATATATGCAAATAGAATTGTACAAGTATGTCATGCATATAGTTTCAGAGGTAACAGGACGTTTAACAAAAGATACTCACGCATTAGATGTATTGGCAACATGCTTACCAGCGGGCACTGTTTCCGGAGCACCAAAAATTCGAGCTATGCAAATTATAAACGAATTGGAGCCTATGAAACGCGGGGTTTATGCTGGTGCAGTAGGTTATATTTCAGTATCAGGAGATATGGATCTCGCTCTCGCAATTAGAACAATGGTTGTAAAAGATAATGAGGCATTTGTGCAGGCTGGTGCGGGTATTGTTTATGATTCCATTCCTAAAAATGAATATGAGGAAACGTTAAACAAGGCAAAAGCACTTTTGGAGGTGCACAGATGATACTCCTAATAGATAATTATGATTCCTTTACGTATAATCTCTATCAGCAATTAGGTATTCTTGGTAAGGATGTTAAGATTGTTAGAAATGATGCTATTACCATTGAAGCTATAGATAAGCTTTGCCCGGAAGCAATTGTCATCTCCCCTGGACCAGGTAATCCGCTTGAAGCAGGTATTTCTGTTGAAGTTATTCAAGCATTTTATAAGAAATACCCTATCCTTGGAATTTGTCTTGGTCACCAATCGATTGGTGCTGCTTTTGGTGCCAATGTCGTGCAGGCTAAAACAATTATGCACGGCAAGCTATCTACAATACATCATACACAAAATGAATTGTTCCACGGGTTTGAAGGCCCTATATCCGTCATGCGTTATCACTCTCTTGTCATTGAAGAGGATAGTTTACAAGATTGTTTCGAGGTTCTCGCAAGAGCTGATGATGATCATGAAATTATGGCAATAAAGCACAGGGACTATCCACTTTATGGACTTCAGTTTCACCCTGAGTCTATTGGAACAGAGCATGGTACTATGCTTATGAAAGTATTTGTAGATACGTTGAATTAACCTTTGAAAGGAGAGTTTGATGGTAGCTGCTCTTGGTATTATTTTAGTTCATATTGTTGGTTTGCTTTTGTTAAAGTTCATGTTTCCAAAAGAAGATATTGCTTCATGAAAAGTGCAAATGGTTTGCAGGAAAGTTTAATTAATAGGTTGCAGATTTTCGCTTTCGGCGGTCGCTTTCCGTGGGGTGAGCGATAAGCCATCACCGTCGCTTACGCGTCGTTTGTGATGGCTTATCAGTCTCACTCATCCCACAGGAGTCGCCGCCTGTCGCTGCAATCATGTGGGGTGTAGTAGTGAGAAAGTGGACGACTTTTCAATGGATGAAAGTGTTGTGGTGAACATGAAATTTTGAAGATTTGCGAGAACCTTGCGGTGATGAGTAATAATCTTGCACAGATGAAGTGGAACATTGCAGTGATGGAGCAAAACCTTGCACAAAACGCTTGAAATGTTGCGCAGACGACGTTAAGAGTTGCACAAACAGATAAAAGGCTTTGTCGGAAAGTAACAAGCCATCATCCCTTTTTTGCTGCTCTTCCTGTTTTGTCTCAATCATCTCTCAGCTCTCATCATGTTTGTGTTTTTTCTAAAAAAATAAAGCTGCTTAACTCTCATAAGAGACTAAGCAGCTTTATTATTTATTAAATAACGATGTTTACCATTTTACCAGGGATTGCAATGATTTTTTTGACTTCGTTGCCTTCAATCCATTGTTGAACTTGTTCAGAAGCTAATGCCAATGCTTCTAGCTCATCTTTTGTTGCATCTTTAGACACGACAAGTTTTGCACGAACTTTCCCTTTGATCTGTACTGGAATTTCAACCTCGTTGTCCACAAGCTTGGATTCATCGAATGTTGGCCAAGATTCATAAGCGATAGAATTATCATGGCCTAAAATGCTCCAAAGCTCCTCTGAGATATGAGGAACAATAGGAGAAATAAGCTTCACGAAGCCCTCTACATATTCCTTAGAAATTTTCTCAGCTTTATATCCTTCATTAATAAATACCATCATTTGAGAGATAGCCGTGTTATAGTGCATTGCCTCGTAATCCTCTGTGACCTTCTTAACCGTTTGGTGGTACGCTTTTTCCATATTGTCAGATGATGTGTCGCTAACTTTCGGGCTTAGAGTGCCCTCTTCTGTTACAAATAATCTCCAAATACGATCCAAGAATCTACGAGAGCCGTCTAGACCATTCGTTGACCATGGTTTAGAAGAGTCTAGAGGTCCCATGAACATTTCATATAAACGAAGTGAATCAGCTCCGTGGCTCTTCACGATATCATCAGGATTAACTACATTCCCTTTTGATTTAGACATTTTCTCGTGATTTTCACCTAAGATCATTCCTTGGTTAAATAATTTTTGGAATGGCTCTTTCGTTGTCACAACACCGATATCATATAGGAATTTATGCCAGAAACGTGCATATAGCAAGTGAAGTACAGCATGCTCTGCCCCACCTACGTAAAGATCTACTGGCAACCAGCGTTTTACTAGCTCTGGATCAATTAGTGCTTCATCATTATGTGGATCGATATAGCGTATATAATACCAGCAGCTTCCTGCCCACTGAGGCATTGTATTTGTTTCACGACGTCCTTTTTTACCAGTCACTGGGTCCACTACATTTACCCATTCCTCAATATTAGCTAATGGAGATTCACCTGTACCACTTGGCTTGATATCAGTAGTAACAGGTAGCATAAGTGGAAGCTCTGATTCATCTACAGGTGTTGAAGTTCCATCTTCCCAATGGATAATCGGAATTGGTTCTCCCCAATAACGCTGACGGCTGAACAACCAGTCACGTAAACGATAAGTAATTTTCTTCTCGCCTTTTCCATTCGCTTCAAACCATTCAATTGCTTTAGCGATTGCTTCTTCTTTGTTAAGACCATTTAAGAAATCCGAATTAACAAGTATGCCATCCTCTGTGTAAGCAGCTTCTTCAATGCTTCCACCCGAAACAACTTCTACAATCGGAAGATCGAATTGCTTAGCAAACTCATAGTCACGCTCATCATGTGCAGGAACTGCCATGATAGCACCTGTTCCATATGTTGCTAAAACATAGTCTGCGATCCAGATTGGCATTTTTTCACCACTAACTGGATTGATGGCATAGGCTCCTGTAAACACTCCAGTTTTATGTTTGGCAAGATCTGTACGCTCTAAATCACTTTTCAATTTTACTTGATCTTTATAAGCTTGAACTGCTTCCTGCTGCTCTGGAGTTGTAATAGCATCCACTAATTTATGCTCTGGTGCCAATACTGCATATGTTGCGCCAAAAATAGTATCTGGACGAGTCGTAAATGCTTGGAAGGATTCCTTTGTTCCTGCAACTTCAAACGTTAGCTCTGCTCCTTCAGAACGGCCAATCCAGTTACGTTGCATTTCTTTCAAGCTCTCTGGCCAATCTAAATCATCTAAATCCTCCAACAATCTATCTGCATAAGCCGTAATGCGAAGAACCCATTGACGCATTGGTCTACGCTCTACTGGATGCCCACCACGTTCCGATAAGCCATCAATTACCTCTTCATTCGCTAGAACTGTACCTAATGCTGGACACCAATTTACTGGCACTTCATCCACGTAAGCTAAGCCCTTTTTATAAAGCTGGATGAAGATCCATTGTGTCCATTTGTAATAGGAAGGATCGGTTGTATTGATTTCTCTATCCCAATCATAAGAAAAGCCAAGATCCATCATTTGACGTTTGAACGTCGCAATATTTTTTGCAGTAAATTCTGCAGGATCATTACCTGTATCAATTGCATACTGCTCTGCAGGAAGACCGAATGCATCCCATCCCATTGGGTGAAGTACATTGTAGCCTTGTTTACGTTTAAATGCACTTAGAATATCTGTTGCAATATATCCAAGTGGATGGCCCACGTGTAGACCTACTCCTGATGGATATGGGAACATATCTAATGCATAAAATTTTGGTTTGGAAGGATCATCAATCATTTTATATGTCTTGTTTTCTTTCCAATAACTTTGCCACTTTTGCTCAATTGCTTCATGATTAAAGCTCATCTTTCTTCCTCCTTCAGTTAATGGCGCTTTCTAACTATCATTGGTTTAAAACCCCAAAAGATAACAGCGCCAAATAAAAAAACTCGCCCCTTAAAAAACTAAGGGACGAGAGATATACTCACGCGGTACCACCCAAATTAGTGAAAAAATTATCACTCAACTTGTTTCCTTAACGCGGAAAACGGTATAAGCTACTAATCGTTCACTTATACAGACTCAAAGGCGAGTTCAATAATTCGTTACACTAACTTGCACCAGATGTTAGCTCTCTTCAGAAACGAGTGTTATTTACTATTCCTTTTCTTAGTCGATTGTTATTCAATGTAATGCATTTATTCTAATGGATATTGAAGGAAAACACAAGATGTACTCTCATCAAAAATTTTATATTATGAGAAATTAAATCGCTACATTCTCTTTTACATCTTTGATGATTAAACCAGCTTCAGTAGCATCGATAATATCTTGAACAGAATACCCTTCAAATACCTCTTTTAACTCTAGGCCATCTTCAGTTACTTCAATCATTGCCCGTTCTGTTATTATTTTATTCACAACTGCCTTACCAGTTAGAGGCAAGGCACATTCTTTTTTAATCTTTGCGGAGCCGTCCTTCGCACAATGGTCCATAATAACAATTATTTTCTTGGCACCATGTACAAGATCCATCGCTCCTCCCATTCCTTTAATCATCTTACCTGGGATCATCCAGTTAGCTAAATCTCCCTTTTCGGATACCTCCATTGCCCCTAAAATAGCAACATCTACATGTCCTCCGCGTATCATCGCAAAGGATTCAGCACTTGAGAAGAAGGATGACCCTGGTATTGTAGTAACTGTTTCCTTACCAGCATTGATAAGGTCTGGATCCACTTCTTGCTCCGTTGGATATGGCCCTATGCCTAAAAGTCCATTCTCTGATTGAAGCACCACTGTCTTATCTGGAGATATAAAGTTGGCAACCAAGGTAGGAATTCCAATCCCTAGATTTACATAGTTCCCATTTTCAATTTCTTTTTCTGCTCTTCTCGCAATTTTTTCACGTGTATTCATCCGAATCTCCCCCTTATGAACGTGTCGTTAGACGTTCGATTCTTTTTTCCTGCTCTGCTTGGAACAGACCTTGGACATAAATACTTGGTGTATGTATTTGGGCTGGATCTAAATCGCCTGTCTCTACGATTTCCTCTACTTCTGCTATCGTCACCAAACCAGCAGCAGCCATCATTGGATTGAAGTTTTGAGCTGTTTTGTTGTATATTAGGTTACCAAACTTATCTGCCTTAGCCGCCCGAATCAAGGCATAATCTGCTCTAAGGGCTTCTTCAAGAACATATTCCTTACCGTCATAAATACGTACCTCTTTACCCTCTGCAACTACTGTACCTACACCTGCTGGAGTAAAAAATGCAGGAATTCCTGCCCCTCCGGCACGAATTTTTTCCGCTAAAGTACCTTGTGGAGTGAGCTCAACTTCAATCTCTCCTGAAATTACTTGTCTTTCAAACTCTTTATTTTCACCTACATAGGAGCCTATCATTTTTTTAATCTGTTTATTTTTTAGTAAAAGGCCTAGGCCCCAGTCATCTACGCCACAGTTATTGGAAATTACGGTTAAATCCTTTACCCCTTTATCAACTAACGCTAAAATTAGCTGCTCTGGAATACCTACTAATCCAAATCCGCCTACCATTAACGTCATGCCGTCTTCAATACCTGCGACAGCTTCTTTTGCTGAACTATAAATCGGTTTCATATCCCTATCCCCTTTCAAAAAATACAGCCTACCCTATTATATTCTCAAATATCGGACTACTCCGCAAACCTTTTTGATTATTTACGGTATATATTCATCTCGAGACAGTATATCAAATCTTAAAAATGCTTCTTTTGGTAACAAAATTCTTATTACATTTTTTTAGAATAAAAAAAAGAACAAATTCCACTTGGAGAATTTGTTCTTTAATCGGATTAAATTATATTAAATAAATCTATTATTTTTCGTTGTCAGCTTTTTCTGTTACGTCCTTATTATAATTATATTGGGAAGGATTAACCTTAGTAAAGCCTGCCGGTGTGTAAAATCTCAATAAGTCACCATTTACAACTTTATCAGATAAATGCAACCTGTTTTCTACTCTTTTCTTATACTCATTCGCTTTTTGAATTTGATTATCATCAACAAGTGGTAAACCAGTTGTTGCATCATAAAATTTTTCATCAATTGAATAGATAGTAGGGCTGACATAATCACCATTTCTGAATGGAACTATATCGTTATGTTCTTTTGATAATATGTCTGTCCCAAATTGAACATAATCTTGTGAATCAATTCCAAGTAAGTGTAATAAGGTTGGAAGAAGGTCTATTTGCCCTCCGTAAGTATGATTGACTCCACCCTGCATCCCAGGAACGTGAATAATTAAAGGTACCCGTTGTAAATTAGTACTTTCGTAAGGAGTAATTTCTTTTCCAATGATTTGTTCCATGGCTTTATTATGATTTTCAGAAATACCATAATGATCACCATAAAAAACAAGCATACTGTTATCATATAAGCCGGAGTTTTGTAATTCACCAATGAACTGTTCAATTGCTTCATCAGCATAACGAGCAGTTTGGAAATAATCATCTACACTTGCATCACCAGTATCTGCTTTATCAATTGTTGTTAAGTTTTGATTCATTTTATATGGATAATGATTCCCAACCGTAATAAATTTAGCATAGAAAGGTTGAGGTAAAGTTTTTACATATTCTAATGATTGTTCAAAGAATGGCTTGTCCAATAATCCATATTCAGCCATATCTTCTTTAGAAGTTGTGTCATAATAATTGGCATCAAAGAAATGCTCATAGCCGAATGATTTATAAATCTCATTACGATTCCAGAAAGTGCCGTTATTGCCGTGGAATACAGCAGATGTATAACCATCCTCTTTTAAAATCGCTGGAGCTGATTGATAAGTATTCTGACCTTTTGTAATAAATGCAGATCCTTGCGGTAAACCAAATAATGAGTTTTCAAGCATGAATTCAGCATCCGAAGTTTTACCTTGTGCTGTTTCATGGAAGAAATTATCAAAATATAGTGTATTCGGATCTTTTATTAATGAATTTAAGAATGGTGTAACTTCTTCACCGTTTAATTTATAGTTCATTAAAAAGTTTTGGAATGACTCCAAATGGATATAGATGACGTTCATGTCCTTCGCAGCGCCAAAATATTCTGGGTTAGGTTCCGCAGAGATAGATTTTGTATAGTTAATAACTTCTGTCATATCATCGCTATCAGCTAAAGCCCTCTGTGAAGATGCCTTTATAGTTTCAGTAGCGTCATAAATAGTATAGTTATACATTCCTAAATACTTAACAATATAGTTTCTATCAAAACCACGAGTTAATAACTGTGGACGATCATAGTTAGCTAATCCTAAATTTAATGCAAATATTCCTATTACAAAAGCAAGCCCAGCAATTGCTTTCTTATATCCAACTCTACTATTATTTTTTTGTATTTTTTTAGACACACATAGGTAAATCAACAAAAATACATCGACAAAGAACATGATATCGTAGGGTTTTAATAAAGAAACAACACTGCCGCCTAAGTCTCCAAAATTCTGCGTTTGAGTAATCGTTGGTAATGTAATAAAGTCACTAAAAAATCTATAATAAACTACATTTGCATATAAAAGAAAGGACATTAAAGCATAAATAACAGCAAGTAATGTGTATCTTCCTCGACCTTTGAAAGCAAAAGAAAATCCAAGAAATAGCAAGGCAGAGCCCAGCGGATTTATAAATAAAAGGAATTGTTGAAGGAGTCCTTCTACTCCTAAGTTAAACTGAGTTACTTGCGTGATATATGTTTTAATCCATAACATGAAAACGGCTAAAATAAACAGACTACTAAACTTGTTTAAAAAGGTAGTCTTGTTATTATTTAAAATTTCCATTTGATCACCTTCCTATAAGTCTAGTATTTCAAGATTTAAATTAAATATTATATTTAGGGGAAAATAATTTTAATATAATTTCTAAAGCTAATATAACCTACCTCTTTCTTCGACTTTTGTCAAGTAAAAAAACTACTGCATTTATCTTTGCATAGCCTTTAGATAGATACTTATCATTATGTATCGATACTTCTTTTCATGGTGCTGACTTTACATTTGAAGGGATTATAAAAATTAGATACTTAGTTGAAGACCCACATTTAAATTGGCATTAATTAACAAAAACCTGTTACTCCATTTTAAAGTCCATTGGAGTAAAAGGTTTTGATTTTTGGGGTAATATATTTAACAAGCCGAATAATAGAGATTTATCAACTATAGTTGAACAAGAAAAAAGAGCTGCTTATGTCAAAATTTAAACTCTTAACGAGCCACGGAAGCCCCGTGCAGCATAATAAGAATCTGCTCCATTGTGGTACATAAATACAGTATCGTAGCGACGATCACAAAAGATGGCCCCACCGAATTTTCTAATATTATCAGGTGTTTGCACCCAGCTAGACGTTTTCAAATCGAATTCTCCAAGCTTCTGCAGTTCTCGGTATTGTTCCTCCGTTAAAAGCTCAATACCCATATCAGTTGCCATATCAAGAACGCTATTCTCTGGTTTGTGTTTTTTCCTTGACTCAAGTGCTTCACGGTCATAACAAACGCTTCTGCGACCCTTAGGAGTTTCCGCTGAACAATCATAAAAAATGAATTCGGCTGTCGTTTTATCATATCCAACAACATCAGGTTCACCGCCAGTTATTTCCATTTCGTAGAGCGACCACAGTTTATCAGTGTTAGTTTCAAGCTTAGCTTGTACTTTAACCCAATCAAGTCCCATATGGCGGTTCATATTTTTCTCAAAACGGTCTTTCAAAGTTTCAAATAGTTCCTCACGTTGCTCTGGTGAATACTCCTTACTTGTCATATAAGCTTCCTCCTATATTGTTTTTATTCAAATTTGTTTTTGTGTTAATAAATGTACTAACATTAGTAACTCCTGCTTCTATATAACTTCTGACTAAATTCCATTCGTTCTTGCTATTTTTTTGGAACGTTTGAAAGAACAAATTTGCTGTGTCTAATCTCTTACCTTGAATAACCAAAGTAGCAGATAAAATAGCCATAGTTTCGTCATCTCTTAAAGGAAGAACTGTAATTACATTTATCATCCACTCTGCATTATTTTCTTTTGCAAATTTAAAACCTTGTTCCCATCCATTTAATGATTCTTCATAACCAAAGTCAACTATATTTCCATCTGTTATTTCTCTAGCTTTATACTCTTGTGATATTAAGTTTTTCATGCCTGTTAAAGATGAATCTCTCCAAACATCCAAATAAGAATCTAAAAACATTGAAAATGAGCTGGGCATTGAGGTCCCTCCTTAATATTGTTTGTAATTACAATTCTATATAAGAAGGAACATACCTTTATTTTAACCTGAACTGTTATTAGAAACATAATAAGTTATTGAAGTGTCAAAATTTATTCATCATCAAAGTCATCCTTGGTCTTTTTTTCTGAAATTAAAATAATAAATTCTTTCAAATTAGAGGCATATTCTTCAAGTTCTGCGTCTTCGTGATACCATATATAAATCTCATTCTCCATTCTTCCATTATTAATTTTAAAACATAATTTATCTCCCGAACCATCATCACCAATTGCTATAAGCTCTTTTGACATATCTTCCTTGACCTCAGTGTTTTGTCTAACAATATCATCCCAAGTCTTTTTAGGGTTTCTCTGGTCTTTGATAGGAAAAAGTGTCCATTCACCTACTTCTGCATTATTGATTAACTTGAAAAGTTCCTTATATTGTTCTGGGAAGACTGCACCTAGCTTATCTTCCGTTTCCTTTATGTCTGATTCATTAACGCCGGTTTTCCTTGTATGTATTAGTCCTATTACATCTTTCATTAAATAACCTTCCTGTCGTTTTTAATATTTTTCCTTCTATAACTTCACCTATTTATTTTGTTGAAGAAAAAAACAACTCAGTCACTTTGAATTTCAAAGCAAAAATATCCAAATGGCAAATGCTTTTCTTTTAATTTCATTTCAGATTTTGCTATTTTCATCATCTTGAGTAGAATTTCTCTTAAAGAGTCCTTATATACTTTAAGTGCCTTTTGATATGAAACAATATCGTTATGTTTGCATAATGGATATAGTATGGCACCTAGATTCATATCATTAAGTACTCTAGGGGTATCTACTGAATCTAGACAATCTAAGATGTGCATCTCTTGGTCCTTTTCATCAAACCAATCTCTGCATTCTATATAAAACATATATTCCTCAAATTCTATTTGGTGATTCAGTTCTTCATTGATATAGAATGGTGTCACTCTAAGACAATTAGTTGTTGAATTACAACTAATAATTTCTTCAAGGATACCTTTTAAATCTGTAATGGTCGGGTAATATCTATATTTCCCCTTATAGTAAGCTGTATTATTGTATATTATTCCATTAATCTTCCCGCTTTTTTTCTTCAACACAATTCACCACTTCCCTGTTTCCCGAGCTAACTTCTTATATTTTGCTTCCTTTAGTTTAACAAGAAAAAAGAGCTGCCTATGCAGCTCATTGATTTGTCAAATGTTTCCCGAGAGAATAGTATGATTATTTATGTTGTTCAACTATTAAATCTATTCCATCTCAAACAGTTTTTGTTCTATCAAATTTAATATTGCAAGTATATAGCTATTATCCTCTTCCAATTTATAATAGAATTTATCATTTTAACAATTTGATTAATGCTAGAATTTTTTCATCGTTACCTGGGTCTACGTATACTAGCTTTGTATTTTCAATAATATCGGTGTAGAATTTTTCACCGGCAGGGTAACTGCCATCCCAACGTAATGGAACGTTATAAACATTAATCGTCCCATCCCCATTACCACTATATGTTACTGATCCGTCTACTAACCGAGAACCTGCTAATTGGATGACATCTTCTGGATAGCTAACACTTGTATCGTCATTAGGATTTATTAGAGTACCAGCTGGAATATGTTGAACATATAAACCATCTAGCTCTTGATTGGCACCTAGCTTCAGCCAGACTCGAGCGTATTCAATTTGCTCACTAGAATACTGAGATAGTATTTCTTTATCTCCCTTAGATCCTTCATTTGAATCACTACTGCTATTGGTACTATCTGAATTGTTTTTTACCGTTTCTTTTGTAGATGTATCATTTACATCATCAGCGGTCTCCGTTAAAATACTTTTTTCTGTTTCTTTTGTTGATTCTAAAGCAGAATTTTTTTCTGAAGAATCATTTATGTATTCTTCATTTGTGTTGTTAGAGCATCCTACTAGCATACATAAAGAAATATTAAAATAAAGAATCTTAGTTATTTTTTTCATTCGACAACATATTCCTTTCATTACTCCAAAATCAGTTAAAGGTTTGATAACATCTAAAAATTTAATGCAATTGATTTATTAGTTGTTCTGTTGTAAGTATAGTAGCGAACTCTTCATTTAAAGTAGCTAGCGAAGTATTATGTATAGTCTCGGCATCATAGTAATTATCATTTTGGTCTTTCATACCAAACGCTGCTGTCGCATCAGATATAAGGTATGTATTAAAACCTAGATTCCCACTCATTCTTGTAGTCGTAGATACACAATGCGGCGTAGTTAAACCTGTAATTACTAATGTTGTTATATGATTTAATTTCAAGAACTCTTCCAAATTTGTACCAATGAAACTACTATTAACTTTCTTTGTTATAATTACTTCCTCTTCAATGGGTTCAACTAACTCTTTTATAGCAAATCCCTCATTCATTGGGTGAAATACAGAACTAGGGTTATCCGACATATGTTTAATATGCACTACTTGCCACCCTTTTTCTCTCCACAACGTTAGAATTCTACTAATGTTTTCTTCTGCATTTAAATTATTTCTCTCTCCCCATTTTTTATCATTAAAAGCTTTTTGTACATCTATTACTATTAACGCCTTATTTTCTTTATCTAACATAATTCCTCCTAAAATTTTGAATTAATCATTTATTTAATTTTATGTGCCTATTCCATTAAGTTCAACTGGAATCGTTATTTTTCAACATTGATCGCTTCTAATTTCATAATGGCACCAAAATATTGCGAAGCCGTAGTTAACGTAATAAACGCAATAAGCTCACTAATCTCTGCATCTGAAATAGTTTCTTTCAAAACTTTAAATTGAGCATCTGAAATATTCTCTTTTTGTTTTATAAATACCTCCACAAATCCAACAGCAATGGATGTTTTTTCATCAAATAAATGCGGTTCAGGTTTTCCCTTTGCTTTGCAATACTCACAACTATTACTTTGTGCTAAAGTTCTCCTTACTTGTTCTTTTAATTGAGATGATAAATGCCCATCTTTTTCTAAAATTTCACCTAATTGATTCCACCCGTTCAATACATCTTTGTTATGCCCTAAAAGTTTTTGAAAAGGTGTCTCCCCGAAATCTGACTGATTAATTCTTGCCATAATTATTACCTCCTTTTAGTATTTATCATACCGAATAATTCTATTGCTTTACATTAAATGTGATATCATTTTAAAGATATTACTTTAAAAAATTAACGTAAAAGGAGAATTTACTTTAAAAATGAAAATAGATTCAACTGATAAGAAAATTATAGATGAATTAAGGCAAAATAGTCGATTATCGATGAGTGAACTAGGAAGAAGAATCAATTTATCTTCACCGTCTGTAATAGAACGGGTAAAACAAATGGAGTCATTTGGAATTATAAAGAGGTATACATTAGAAGTCGATTACGAGAAATTAGGGCTCCCAATCCAATGTATTATAGAAGCAACAGTTAAAAATGGAGATTATAATTCTTTTAAAACATATATTGAAGGTCTTCCAAATGTGGAATTTTGTTACCGAATAGCAGGAAATGCTTGTTATATGCTTAAGATGCAATTCGAGACTTTTTCGAAAGCAGAGGAATTTATAGAAGATGTAAATCCTTACGCCCACACTGTAACACATTTCATTTTTTCTCAAATCCAGACGAAATTACGAATAGATGCTTTTTGACTTTCATGTTATATGCTTAACTAACCTGCGTTACGTTAAATGCAACATTACGACAGAGATTGCCGTATTTTGAATGTAAAAAGAGACCATCGAAAAATGATGGTCCTCTTTTTCCTTTATTAATATAGAAATGCTAAGTGATTGTCTACTTGGTATGTGGACTTAAAAAATAGAACAATATGGTAACTTAGTTTTTTTAAAAGCACACAACGTTTCTAATGTATCTGACATTAAATCCACTTTTCGTTCTATTTCATTTAATTCTTCTCTTACATTACTAATACAGTCCAATAAAACTTCATTTGGTATTTCCTTTTTAAATGATTTTATCAATTGGTATGCTTGCGCTTGTACTTCATAGTTTCCATTTATCAAATGATAAACTAGAGTTTCTATATGTGCTGAACAATCAAATGGTTCTAGAGCATATAATAGTGTTCCTCTATAACCAAGAGTTTTTGGATCATTAATAACATCTATTAACGGTTGAACCACGTCTTCATTCCCAGTATCACTTAAAGTTAAAGCAATGGAATTTCTTAATAATGCATTTTCTGTACTTCGTAAGTATCCAATAAGGAGAGGGATTGCTTGAATGTCCTTGCTTTTGCTAATTTCTTCTAAAATGATTTCTGTTTCATCAAACCTTTCATTTTCTATAGCCAATTTTAATGAATTATTGTACATAATACTTATCCAGACTCCTTATTCTTGTCGTTTACCCTAATTAAAATTAGATTTTAAACTAAAATACATGTTAATCCTGTTAATTGATTTAAATATTACGTCAATAACAATGTTCTTGATTTGGATCAAACGTTCGCGACATTCTCTCAGATAATGGATTACCGTTCGCAGTATGGACTCCGCCAGAGAAATCCATTATATTTATTTCATTTACTATCTTATCTTCTTTGTCTATATAAAAAGCTTTTTCTTTATGCCAACCCAAATCAATAATAAATTTTGATGGAGATGAAGTTAAGATATTTCCATGTTCAGGTACTATAAATAGCAAGGTATCGTCTTTAATTTCCAGCTCTTTCTCATTAGGTTGATTGAAATAAATGTTAATACATCCTTTGAAACCTTCAGGTAAATGATAAACGACGGTAGTATTATTGTTTGGTTTACTTAACCACCACACGAGGCCTACCATCAGAACTATACTAATTAAAATCCATAACTTCCTCGCCATATCACTACTCCAATCACTTACTTACAGTTTATGTAGTCGCTTTGATTAACTATTGTTCAATTTAGGCACACCCATTGGTTAAGTAAAAAGCTTCAAGTATTTTTGTTTTTTATTCTTTAAATGTTAACCCTTCTTCTTTTAATGAAGTTCTCATAATAGGTAATGAAGCTGGTCCAATGCCATGAATTTTTAAAATTTCTTTTTCAGTATAGCTTGATAGTTCTTGCAAAGTGTCAATTCCTTCGTGAACTAATGCATTTCTTGCGGGTGAGCTGAGTTTAGAAAGGAACCCACTTTTAGGTTTATTCTTTTTATCACAGGTAGGGCAACTTTGACACTCACTAGTTTTGTAAAACTTATGTCCTTTTTCACAAACCCTTAAACTTTTTTCTACTGTCAAATTAATCCCTCCACACAAAGTCTGCAACTAATTTTATCGATTGCTCAGATGTTTTTTATCATTGCCCCATCCGAACAAGCGCAAGGATGGTAGATAATAATTCTCCTTTCTAAATTAGTTATATTAGTGTTTTGGTCATTATAAAGTCTATTTGTTCCTCGTCCCCCATATAAAAGGAGTGAGCGCCAGTTTGAATAAACCCCATTTTTTCATAAAAAGCTATAGCATTTTCATTTTTATCCCAAACGCCTAACCAGATTTTCTGTTTATTACTTTCCACCGCAATGTCCATGGCTTTATTAAAGAGATATTTACCAATTCCATGTTTTTGAAATTTGTTCTTTATATAAATCCTCTCTATTTCAAGTGATTCATCACCCATTTTTTCAGACTGAGCATCATTGGTATTGATCTTTAAGTATCCTGCAATTTCATTGTTAGAATAAGCAAAAAAGAATTGCGAAGAAATATTTAAAATTTCTTTTTCTAATTGTTTTAAGTTAAATGCTCTTTCTAAATAGGAATTCATATTCTCAAGTGAATTTTGATGCTTAAATGTCTCATTAAATGTTTCATAACTAATTTTTTGAAGCACAGGTAAATCCTCAATAGTACACTTTTTTAAATTTATAGTCATTTCAATACGTCGCTCCTTTAATAATAAGTAAGAAGTTATGCCCTACAAATGTGTATTAGGAAAAAATATAAACAAAAATTGACCCATCGAACTTCGATAAGCCAATTCCATACATAATGTATTATTTTGATAATGCGATTTTTATATGGGCTAAGTGGTGCTCTTCATGCCAAGCTAATTTTGCTACTTTTGTTGCGGCTGTTATTTTACCATTTTCCTGGTGAGTAAAAGCTCGATCTAATTGCTCTTCAGTTAAACTATATCCTAAAGATACGATGCGCTCATTTATACCTTCTAGCATTTTAATAGAACTCTCTATAGGAAGCTTGGTATCCGGTTGAATAGCCCACTTTTCTTGATCAAAAGCTGGTACTGTTGGATTCTCGTCTGTTAAAGCTAGCTTCAAACGTTGATACATATTCAACTGAGAATCTGCAATATGATGGACAAGTTGACGAACTGTCCAGCTACCATCACGATATATTTTGCTTAATTCCTCATCGCTTAAAGAGTCAACAGTTTCTCTTAAACGAATCGTATAAGTTTCGATTTTCTTTAGCCATTCTTGAATATTTTCTAATGTGACTTTTTTAGGAACCTGTAATTCTCCAATTGGGTATCTTGTATCCATTTTCAATCCCCTTCCCTCTTCGTTATTTTACTATTCATTATTACTTAAGTTATTTTACCATATTGTTAAATTTCCGTATCAATAGGCTATATATGTTCATTTTTATTCTCTGCTTGTTTTAAGGTTGGGAACTATCCTACCTTTTTAGTTCAGTAATATCTGATTAAGAGCCAGCAAGTATTGGATTAAAAAAATTTCTAATTCTGCGAAGCGAATCACAGTTAAAATCATTTTAAAAAAAGTTTATATAAAACAAATCCAACTATTAAAACAACAATCAATATTACTGTACCCTTCCAACCCATACCACCTGTTATATCAGTATAATTTCCATTTTCACCTCGACTAAATCCATCTCTTAATGCACCGCCTGGATTTTTATTTAGTTCTAGTTGCCTTAACCTTTCTCTTTTTTCCTTTGGAGTTTCTTGTCTATTCTTCAAGCCAAACACCTCCTAGATTGCTGTATTATCTATTTTTTATGGTTCACCTTCTTTTACTAAACTGTTTCAATAGTTTAAGGGTAATAATTTATAATGGTGGGCTAAAAATAGAACATCGCAATGCTTTTCTATCTCAAAATACATATTCAATCTTGTTACTACTTTGGAAAAATTACTATTTTGCAGATACCCATTCATATTGAATATCTGGTAAATTTTCTTCGTTTTCATGACCTCTACTTATGATTTCAAACTCATTATTTTCATAAAATCTTTGTGCCTTTTCATTTACTTCAAATGTGTACAAGATTAATTTCCCACTAGATTGTGCTTTTGCTTTATCTAGTAATGTCCGCCCTATACCGAATCCTTGATATTCTAGATGAATATATAATTGGTTTATTTCCCTATCATTATATGCAATCATTCCAACCACTTCTTCATCAATTAACGCTAATTCTATTTGAAACCGTTCAGGTAATATATTATTTAAAAAATATAAATAATTTTCAAAGTCATGTATTTCTTTTTGACCAATAGCCTGTTCCTTACTATCTCGCCACATTTCCACTGTTTGTTCTGCATATTTGGAGTTATACGGAGTAATTCTGATTTTATGTTGCTTCATCCTACGCCTCCTCTTTTTATTTTAGACGAACAACCAAAAGCTATAAATGATATTAAAATTAATAATAGAAATAAACTGTAACAAGCACCTCCTTAATAATAATTGAATAAATCTTTTGTTATTATCTATTGCTATGTTTGACCCGCTTTCTTCACTTTTTAAACGTATCCTTTGTAACTGGATTCTTCTTTAAATGACTTATATTCGACTTGAGAGCTAAATAACCTTTTAACATTCATACAGATGAGTTAATTTATTCAAATACGACCATTTTTCACACTGTCGATTGGAATAAAAATATCTCCTTCTTTTTTAATTAAAAAACCTAAGTCAACAAAATATTGAACTTAGGTTTAGGAATTATCTATTTATTTTTACTCATTTAAAGCGGCTTCTTTTTTTAAAGGTATATCATAAAGTAAGCTAGTAATTATAGATATAATTATAAGACTAGCTAAGATTAGTATCATCGCCGGAGTTCCGTATGCCTCTACTAAAACCCCTCCTATAAATGGTCCAATCATCCGTCCAACTGTAGCCATACTATTAACGATACCTTGATAGAATCCTTCTTTGCCTTTCGGAGCCAACTGGCTAGCTAACGTTGGAACGGCTGGCCAAACGAACATTTCACCAAAAGTGAGTATGACCATGGCAACTACAAACATCGTATAGTTTTCAGCAAATGCTACCACTACAAAAGAAATCATAAATATGACAAGCCCTAAGACCATTTGCGTTTTAATCTTATGCTCTAATTTATTTATAATCGGTTTAATAAGTGGCTGAGCAAGTAATATTAGTGCTCCATTAACTGTCCATAACAGACTATATTCTTTTAAGGTGATTCCTAAATCTAACACATAGGTTGAAATAGTCGATGTCCATTGTACATATATGATCCATGTAAGCATATAACCAAAAGTGACAATCATCATTGCATAAATAGGAGCCATTTTTTTTATTTTCTTCTTTTCTCCTAAAACAGAAGCTTGATGATTAGAAACGATTGACATATTTTTATAAAATACGCCGGCAATCACTAAAAAGAAAACATACGCAAATAAATTTGCTACAAAAATATTGTTGATATTATTATCCGCTACAAGACCCGCTAAGGCAGGTCCAATTGCCACTCCTAAATTTTGGGCTAAATAAATAGAATTGAATGCTCTTCTACCTCCTTCTGGCCAAACATTTCCTACCATTGCATACATACTAGGAAAGATAATACCCCCACTAAATCCTAGTATAGCAACGAGCCAAATATATTCGGGCCAGTCATGCCATACAGTCAACGCTGCTAACGACAACATAGACAGGAGAATACCAAACATAATAGACTTATAGCCTCCTATGCGGTCAAACAAATACCCACCCAATAAATTACCTATTACTCCGGTCCCTGCGTTAAGCATTAATACTAAGCCTGCAGTGGTCAACGATTGACCTAAATAATCATGCATATAAATTGTATGTAAAGGCCATAAAAATGAATTTCCTGTCGTATTTATGAACATTCCTATTATTAAGAGCCATACTGCTTTTGGCATTTTAAATACCTCATTTCTTTAGACACTCAAAATATTGTAGCTGTTTTTAGTCACCACTTCAAGATAATTACATCTTTAAATCAAATATTCATGATAAAATAATCCTGTTAAGGAGTGAAGAATATGACTAATAACTTCCCTTTCCCTACAGATGGGAAAAGATACTATACGTGGAACCGATATTTGCGAGACATTTTTGATATGAAGATTTTTAAGGTTGCGCTTGATGCAGGCTTTGATTGTCCAAATCGTGATGGCACAGTAGCATACGGAGGATGCACATTTTGCAGTGTTGCAGGCAGCGGGGATTTTGCTGGTGATAAAGTAGACCCAATTCCGGTGCAATTTGAGAAAATTCGAGATAAGATGCATGAGAAATGGAAGCAAGGAAAATATATCGCTTATTTTCAGGCTTATACAAATACGCATGCACCTCTTCCTGTTTTAAAGGAGAAATTTGAAGCCGCATTAGCATTAGAAGGAGTAGTAGGAATTTCTATCGCCACTAGACCAGACTGTTTACCTGATGATGTAGTGGAATATTTGGCTGAGTTAAATGAACGTACATATCTGTGGGTTGAGCTCGGCTTACAAACTGTCCATGAAAGTACAGCAAAAATAGTAAATAGAGCTCATGATTATCCTAGTTATATAGAAGGAGTTTCCAAGTTAAGAAAACACGGGATCCGTATATGCACCCACATTATAAACGGCTTACCATTAGAAAATCGCGATATGATGATGGAAACAGCTAGAGAGGTAGCAAAGCTGGATGTCCAAGGTATTAAGATTCACCTTCTTCATCTATTAAAAGGAACTCCTATGGTGAAGCAATATGAAAAAGGGATGCTAGAGTTTATGGGTCGTGATGAATATATCCAGCTAGTAGCCGATCAATTAGAAATCCTCCCGCCAGAAATGATAATTCATCGTATTACTGGAGACGGGCCTATCGATTTAATGATTGGTCCTATGTGGAGTTCCAACAAATGGGAAGTGTTAAATGGAATTGATGCTGAGCTAGCTAGAAGAGAAAGTTATCAAGGAAAATTTTATACGAAAACTGGTGAATTAATATGAAGTTAAAAAGAATTCTTCCATATGCAAAAGAGCTTCTTCAAGGGGTCGTTAGAGAAGGTGACACAGTTGTAGACGCAACTGCAGGGAATGGTTATGACACACTATTCCTTGCAAGCTTAGTTGGCACACAGGGTCATGTCTTCGCTTTTGATGTCCAAAAGGAAGCGATTGAATCGACCTCTGAGAAACTCAGCAATGCAGAACTAAGAGATCGTGTTTCTCTTATTTTAGATAGTCATGAGAACGTAGGAGAATATGTAAAGAATAAAATTTCTGCAGCAGTCTTCAATCTAGGATACCTGCCGGGAAGCAACCATGAAGTAGTAACTACAGGGAATTCTACTACTAAGGCTATTTCCTCCTTGTTAGACCTTTTGGAGGTCGGGGGTCTTATAGTATTAGTAGTTTATCATGGGCATGAGGGTGGTAAACAAGAAAAAGATGAACTCATTTCTTTTGTTCAACGACTTCCTCAATCTTTCGTTCATGTATTATGCTACCAATTTCTAAACCAAGAAAATGACCCTCCATTTATAATTGCCATTGAAAAAATGAAAGAAAGGTGAATATATGGATGAAGGATGGAGAGACTAACACAAAAAGGAGATTACCATGCCAAAAATTGCTTCTGTTAGTACATACAAACCTCCATACACCCTAGAACAATCGAACATAGAACAATTAACGAAAGAGCTTTTTCACGATAAAATCCCACAGCTCGAACGATTACTAAAAGTATTTGAAAATGGTGACATTAATACCCGAAATTTCTGTGTTCCTTTAGAGTGGCACAAAACCACCCATTCATTTGAAGAAAGAAATTCCACATATATCGATCTTACTACCAAATATAGCGTGGAAGTCATCCAAGCCTGTCTCCAAAACAGTTCTTTTTTAGAGAATAAAGTATCACCAGAAGAAATCGATGCCATTATTTTTGTAAGCAGTACTGGTATATCTACTCCGAGTATTGATGCTCGTGTGATGAATCATCTTCCCTTCTCAGATCGTCTTAAACGGATTCCATTATGGGGACTAGGATGTGCAGGCGGCGCAGCTGGAATAAGTAGAGCGTTCGATTATTGTAAAGCACATCCTTCTGACAAGGCTTTAGTAGTTTGTGTAGAGCTATGTAGCCTCACCTTCCAACCAAATGATTATTCAAAGAGTAATTTAGTCGGTGCTTCCTTGTTTGCAGACGGAGCAGCTTGTGTGTTAGTTTGCGGAGACGATGTTGATATAGCTACTAAAAGACCAGTACCTCATATTATCAAAACAGCATCCAAATGGATGCCCGACTCTGAGGATGTAATGGGCTGGGAAGTAAAAAACAGCGGTTTACACGTTGTATTCTCAAAGAGCATTCCAACAATTATCTCCAAATGGCTTGGTCCATTTATGCACGAATTCTTGAGTGAGGAAAATCTCACTAGTGAGGATATCATTAATTTCGTTGCTCATCCAGGTGGAAAAAAAGTTTTGAAAGCTTATGAGGATTCTCTTAGTCTGTCTGAAAACCAAACAGCTATTTCAAGAGAAGTATTAAAAAATCATGGGAATATGTCTTCACCAACCGTTCTCTATGTATTAGAGCAATTTATGCTTAAAGAAAATACTCCTAATAACTATGGCATGCTAGTCGCTTTAGGCCCAGGATTTTGTGGCGAAGCAGTGTTATTAAATTGGAGGAATTAGTATGTTGTTTTTCATAATCATTGCACTAGTTATTATTCAAAGGTTGGTGGAAGTAGTAATTGCTAAGAGGAACGAGAAACGTATGCTGGCTCAAGGTGCATATGAAGTAGGAGCCTCTCACTATCCTTATATGCTAGCCTTGCATATTAGCTTTTTTCTCTTTTTGGTTGCGGAGGTCGTCTTTTTAAACCGAACAACTTCTCCATTATTTCCTGTATTTTTTTTCGTATTCTTGTTAGTTCAAATTCTTCGCGTTTGGTGTTTAACTTCTCTCGGAAAGTTCTGGAATACAAAAATAATTGTTCTTCCTGGGGCAAATGTGGTTACTAAAGGACCATATCTTTACTTCAGACATCCGAATTATATTGTTGTTTGCACCGAGATATTATTATTGCCTCTAATGTTCCAGGCATACTTTACTGCATTAGCTTTCACATTGTTGAATTTGGCTATGCTGTCAGTCCGAATTCCATTGGAAGAAAAGGCTTTAATAGAAGCAACTGATTATAATGAAGCATTAAAAAAGAAGATATCGGCCTCCTAGGCGATATCTTCTTTTCTTGTATATATCATATTAAATAATGCTGACTCATGCTAGATTATTAAGCTTCTTTAGTCACTGCCTCTTCAACTGCTCGAGCAACTATATAATGTACCGCAGGGTCTAATGGATTTGGTATTAACTCTCCCGGTCTTGTATAATCGACTATTGCCTGAGCTGCTGCAATAAGCATTGGATACGTAATTTCTTTTGCCCCAGCATTTAAAGCACCCTTAAAAATACCTGGGAAGCCAATTACATTATTAACAGAGCGACCATCTGCTGCAAAGGCTGCTCCCGCTGCGATAGCAATAGATGGAAGGATTTCTGGATTAGGGTTGGAAAGTGCTAAAATAATTTGACCTTTTCGCACCATCTCAGGTTTAATCAATCCCTCGACACCTGTCGTAGCAACAATAATATCACAATTCTTCATCATCTCTTCTAATGAATCAATCGTTTTTCCTCCATAGTGAAGAAGACGCTCTTTAGCTGCTTCCTGACGGTCCAAGCCATACACTTCTTCCACACCGTAAGCCATTAACATACGACAAATAGCTAATCCCGCTGCTCCTAAGCCAATCTGACCAATTCTCGCAGTTTTTATGTCTACCTCAGTAGCTCGGCAAGCAGAAAGTATAGCCGCTAAAGCCACTACAGCAGTGCCGTGCTGGTCATCATGCATCACAGGTATTGGAAGCTCTGCTTTCAGTCTTTCTTCTATTTCAAAGCAATGCGGTGAACCAATATCTTCTAATAGAATTGCACCAAATCCTTGGTGAATATGCTTTATAGTTTCTACAATCTCATCGGGATCACTAGTATCTAATAGAATTGGTATTCCGCTCAATCCAACGAACTGATCTAATAGTACAGATTTCCCTTCCATTACTGGCATACCTGCCACGGAACCAATGTTACCTAAACCCAAAATAGCGGTACCATCCGTTACAATAGCAACGGAGTTTCCGATGGAAGTGAAATATTGGGCCTTATCTGGTTCGTTAACAATTTCCATACATACACTTGCCACTCCAGGTGTATAAATTCTTTGCAAATCTCCTAATGAGCGGACATCATATCTGCTCTTCATTGCAATTTTCCCACCTTCATGGGCTTTTAACACATCATCACTGATAGCTTGGATTTTCACACCGTTTCCAATTGCTTCAATGTTTTTTATAATTAGCTCGAAGTCTTTTTTAGACTTGCTCGTAACGGATATATCTCGAATAGTTGTCAATGCACCACTCTTTAAAGTAGTGATATCTCCTATATCTCCTTCTCCCATGCCTATGGCAGTCGCTACCTTAGCAAAGTTACCAGGTTTTGAAGGTGTTTCGACGATAATATTACGAATAATATGTTGGTTTTCCATATCTCTCTCCTAATCTCTTACTCTATTTTCAATTATATGATTATAACACAAAAAATCCCCATTTATAAAAATGAAGATTAATTGTTGCTCAATATGTTTGTTTGAAAAAAAGATGCATTTTAAACGATATAACCGATAGATCTCAGTACATTATTAATGAAGGAGTGAGAATATGTAAAAATTTCTTCTCTTTCTGGCTCTAAATACAGATCATGAAAACAATTCTTCCATTCCTTGAATTGATAATCCGATAGCTCCTGTTTTTTCAACCATGCTTTGGCTGCTGCTGTGTCCGTAATCTTATCTCTTTCTCCCGTCATTAATAAAACAGGGACATTAGGAATAGATTCGGGATATTGGCTTACAGTTTTCATCTCATTTTCAAGCTCTTTATACCAATCATGTGAAATAATCGTTCGATAATACGGATCGTTTACTAGATCTTGATAGGCGCTGTAGTTTCTAGTTAGTTCCTTTAGTTCAATGTCATGATTGATCTTCTGCTGCACAGAGATTTTAGCTAATGCCTTTGTCCACTTGGAAGGAAGTTTTTTTAACAAAAGCCACGGAGATGTTAAGATAACACCAGCATATTCCACCTCTATCTTATGTAACATCTTCATAACTAAGGTTGCTCCAAGCCCGTGTCCTACTATAAAAATAGGAAGGTCATATGAAACAGCAACCTGCACTGCTTGCTTTATGTAGTCTTTATAAAGATCAAAGGATTCATCGTGAATGGTCTTGGTTCTCACTAACTCCCCGTGACCTGGCAAATCTCCCATCACTATATGGCAATTTGAGCTTCGCAATTTTTCGATTAGCCAAGCATAACGTCTGTGATGCTCATAGGCACTATGAACAATAATTACAACCGCTTTAGCCTTTTCATCTGACTCCCACTTCCACATGTTCAACATACCTCATTTCTGTAACACTCTCTACGTCCTATTTATTTCTTTCTTTCGATTTGTTTGATAGGATTAATTATACTCTAGAAAAACAAAGGAGCGTGTCTATTTTGATTTATCCATACAAAGATAAGAAACCTTCGATTGATGCATCTGCCTATATTGCTGATTATGTCACAATCACAGGTGATGTTACAATCGGTCCAGAGACTACAATTTGGTTTAATACGGTAATAAGAGGGGACGTTGCCCCTACTATAATAGGAAGCAGAGTTAGTATTCAAGATTTAAGTTGCCTTCATCAAAGCCCAAATAATCCACTCATAATTGAAGATGAGGTAACTGTTGGCCATCAGGTTACATTACATAGCTGTACTATACGTAAAGGCGCATTAATAGGCATGGGGTCCATTATTTTAGATGGTGCAGAAATAGGCGAAGGAGCATTTATTGGAGCTGGTAGTCTTGTCCCTCAAGGGAAAAAAATCCCGCCTAATACTTTAGCATTCGGTAGTCCAGCTAAGATTATACGTGAATTGAATGACGAAGATAAAAAAGATGTCCAACGAATTATTCATGAATATGCTGAAAAAGGACAGTACTATAAATCCATCAAACCCTTATAGAAAGATCGAATTTAAAATAGAATAAATTAGAATTAAGAAACACCTAATTTTAAAATTTTTTTTAAATTTGACTCCGGTTATTTTTATACAATAATCCATTAAGAGTAAATAGATCCATTTATTTGGTCAGCCTATTTACCGTTAAGCTGTATAATTGTTTGAAAAAAACAAAAGGTATTAAGAGGCTAGCCTCTTAATACCTTCTTTCTTTAGGCGAGGCATTCCAATAGAAGGAAGTCTCTGAATTCTTAAATACCCGCTTTTTGCTTTAATTGCTCTGCCTTGTCGGTTTTTTCCCATGGAGCATCGATGTCAGTACGTCCGAAATGTCCGTAAGCTGCCGTTTGCTTGTAAATTGGGCGACGAAGGTCTAGCATTTTAATAATTCCAGCTGGACGAAGGTCAAATAGATCACGGATATATGATACTAAATCCGCCTCTGCTACTTTTCCTGTACCAAATGTATCGATTGCGATAGAAACTGGTTGTGCTACACCGATTGCATACGCTAGTTGTACCTCACAGCGATCTGCAAGACCAGCAGCAACAATATTTTTTGCTACATAACGAGCGGCATAAGCTGCAGAACGGTCTACTTTTGTTGGATCTTTTCCAGAGAAAGCTCCTCCTCCATGGCGAGCATAACCTCCGTATGTATCAACAATAATTTTACGTCCAGTTAGTCCAGCATCACCTTGAGGACCACCAATAACAAAGCGTCCCGTCGGGTTAATAAAGTATTTCGTTTCCTCTGTTATTAAATCAGTAGGTACTACCGGTTTTATAACATGCTCTTTTAAATCTCTTTGGATTTGTTCTAAAGTTATTTCTGGGTGATGTTGTGTAGAAATAACAATCGTATCAATATGAACAGGGTTGTTATTTTCATCATATTCAACTGTTACCTGTGTTTTACCGTCTGGTCGTAAGTAGTCTAAAGTTTCATCCTTGCGAACCTGTGCTAAGCGACGGGCAAGTTTGTGAGCTAGACTGATTGGTAATGGCATAAGCTCTGGAGTTTCATTACATGCGTAACCAAACATTAACCCTTGGTCTCCTGCTCCAATAGCCTCGATATCTGAATCAGTCATCGCACCTTCTCTAGCCTCTAGCGCTTGGTCTACACCCATAGCAATATCAGCGGATTGCTCATCAATCGCAGTTAAAACTGCTGAAGTTTCAGAGTCAAAGCCGTATTTAGCACGTGTATAACCAATTTCTTGGATAGTCGAACGTACAACTTTAGGTATGTCTACATATGTAGAAGTTGTTATTTCTCCTGCAACTAACACTAAACCTGTAGTAACGGTTGTTTCACAAGCAACTCGTGCATTAGGGTCTTCCGTTAAAATTGCATCTAATATAGCATCAGAAATTTGGTCACAAATTTTATCTGGATGCCCTTCTGTTACTGACTCCGATGTAAATAATCGACGTTGTGTCAAAAGATTCCCTCCTATATCCTGCGAGATTTCTCTCAGGAATTGATACGGTACTCATTCCCATGTCAAGCCAATAGTAAACTTGAAGCTGCTTCGGACTTGGCACACAAGGATTTAGGGCGATGTAAAATAAAAAAACCTTTCACTCACGTAATTACATGAGGAAAGGGATTAATATCATAAACACCTTTCACTCTTATCAATCAAGGAATTTCACCTTGTCTCAGGTTGGGCACCTTTGTAATGATTTTTCAATTACAGGTTGCCGGGTTTCACAGGGCCTGACCCCTCCACCAGCTCGGAATAAGAGTATCCGTTCAATTCACCATCATACGTAAAAATTAGTTATAAGTCAACCGATTAAATGTAATTTTTTCTCAAAAACAAAAATTATTCCAATAATGGGCTTCTATTAGTGTAGACTATTTAGTGTAATGTGTTATACTATTTCACATATCAATGAAAAATCCTCTTTATGTTGACTATTTACATGAAGAGATAAAAATTAAAAAAGGATGGTAATACTAAATGAATTCAATCGATACTGTGAGCGAACTGAACGAATTGTTAGCTGGTAACAACATTAGCCTTCAATTATCAGTACCACAATTGGTGGAAAAAGCTACTTCTAGAGGAGAAGCAGTACTAACTTCAACTGGAGCTGTTAAAGCAGAGACAGGCAAATATACAGGACGTTCTCCACAAGACAAGTATATTGTTGATGAACCTATCTCAAAAGACAAAATCGATTGGGGCTCTGTAAACCAACCTATCTCATCTTCTCATTTTGAAGCACTATATACAAAAGTTATGAACTATTTAAAAGAACAAAATGAACTATTTGTATTCAAAGGATTTGCTGGTGCTGATAAGGATTCGCGTCTAAGCATTCAAGTAATAAACGAGTATGCTTGGCATAACCTTTTTGCTCACCAACTATTTATCCGTCCTTCTGAAGAAGAGTTAGTAGCTCATAAAGCAGACTTTACTGTAATCAGCGCACCAAACTTCAAAGCAGATCCTGCTATTGATGGAACAAATTCAGAGACTTTTATCATTGTTTCTATGGAAAAACGTATTGTTTTAATTGGTGGAACAGAATACGCAGGAGAAATGAAAAAATCTATCTTCTCTATTATGAACTATTTATTGCCAGAACAAAATATTTTGCCTATGCACTGCTCTGCTAACGTTGGAGAAAAAGGCGATGTAACGTTATTCTTCGGCCTTTCAGGTACAGGTAAAACTACATTATCTGCTGATGCTGGAAGAAAGCTAATCGGTGATGATGAACATGGTTGGTCAGATAATGGTGTATTTAATATCGAAGGTGGCTGCTATGCAAAATGTATCGACCTAACAAGAGAAAATGAACCACAAATCTTTGACGCTATTAAATTTGGTACTGTTTTAGAAAACGTTGTTGTTGACCATACAACACGAGTTGCAGATTATGCAGATAACTCTTTAACAGAAAATACACGTGCAGCTTACCCAATTCAATATATCGATAATATTGTAGATCCATCTGTAGCGGGTCATCCAAATACAATCATCTTCTTAACTGCAGATGCATTTGGCGTGCTACCTCCTATCAGCAAACTTACTAAAGAGCAAGCAATGTATCACTTCTTAAGTGGGTTTACGTCTAAATTAGCTGGTACAGAACGTGGAGTTACTTCTCCTCAGCCTGCATTCTCAACATGCTTCGGGTCTCCATTCCTTCCATTGCATGCAACAGTTTATGCAGAAATGCTTGGTAAGAAAATTGACGAGCATGGAGCACAAGTATTTCTAGTGAACACTGGCTGGACTGGTGGAGAATATGGCGTAGGAAGTCGTATGAAGCTTTCTTACACTCGTACAATGGTCCGTGCAGCGATTGAAGGGAAATTAAACGAAGTGGAAACAACAAAAGATGCAGTATTCGGTTTAGATATTCCTACAAGCATCGATGGAGTTCCTTCTGAGGTATTAGTTCCTCGTAACGCATGGGCAGACAAAACTGCTTATGATAAAAAAGCTGCTGAGCTTGCTCAATCTTTCCATGAGAACTTCAAAAAGTTTGGTACCGTATCAGAAGAGATATCTTTTAAAGGCGGTCCAACTGCTTAATCTATATACTTTAAATGGCCGTGAAACTTTTCACGGCCGTTTTTTTGTTTATTTGCTTAGTGATAATAATAGCTAAGTCGCTTTATTTGTGCAGACAAGCAATTATTGAAGCAAGGATATATTTCCTTAGTCACCATAGTAATTGTAAAGTTCACTTCTCCTCCACAAATGACGCTTATGTGGAAAACAAATAATAATCATCCATCTATCGTCGCATAAAAGAAGGAGGCCATAGACACTAGTCTATCACCTCCTCCCCTATATATTTAAAAGAATATTACTCCTCAAAGTCGTCGTGATATTCCATGTCAGTAGAAATGGGGAAGATTCCTTTTATCTCTTCTGCTTTTTCTTCATCTACATTAGAAAAAATAATCTCAGAGCCATAATGTCCAATTTCTAACTCTTCTTCGCCCTCTGCATTGAAAAACATCGTGAACCATTTTAGTCCTCCGACTGGGTCAATGGAGTAATTCCGGAAAAACAATCTATTTTCATCGTTTAAATTAACAGTAATTACCTTCATCAATCCCTCATTCATCACTTCAAAGCTTTTTTCAGAAAGCTCATTGACTGCATCCTCTTCTTCAGCCCAGCAATGTATAACTACTTCAGAATACTGTGTTGTATACTGATCCCATAAGTCTTCCCAAAAGCTTAAATCTATTGGGAATAACGTTTTTTCCTCTAAACTCATTGACTCTACTTGAATAACTAACTGACCCAAATTATTTTCCTCCTCCATGTTTTTTCATCCAAATACACACGTCTTTCACTACTTGTCGATTTACCTTAGAAGGAAAGTAATGTGTGTAATCCGGATAATACCATGTCTCTACAATTTTGTTATACCCTATTAATGCCTGCTCTAATACTTTTGCATGCTCAATAGAAACATTGACGTCTTTTCTACCATGAATTATTAAAATAGGAGCACTGATTTCTTCTACTCGCTCTAATACATTTCTATCCTCATATTCTTCCTCACGACTTGAAGGAGTGCCACCAATTACACGCTTCATCATTCTCCGCATATCCAGTCTTTCCTCATATGTAAGAAAAATATCAGTTACTCCTGCCCAGGAAACAAGAGAACTTATGTCTTCTCTTATGACGGCTGTCCATAATGCCATCATACCGCCCCTAGAAAAGGCAAATAGATGAATTTTGTCAGGATTGCAAAATTGCTTTAAGACATCCACTGCATAGACGGCATCCCATCGATCGTCTCCACCAAACTCATCTCGCCCCTCTCCACCACGATTTCCTCGATAATAGGGAGCAAAGACAACAAGGCCCTGCGAAGCAAATTGGGCTATTCGTGCAGGACGAACCATGCCTATCCCTTGAATACCACCCCTACAATAAAGCATCCCATCATAATTCCCCTTTTTAACAGGGAATGCTAGCATACCTTTTATGCGCAATCCACAAGACCAGTAAGTGATTTCCTTTAAATGAACATTAGGATTTGGAGATGGATAGACTCGAATCCTATCGATCGTTCCATTTTTCTTCATGAACCCTCACCTCTTTAAGAATAGCTATCATACCTTTATCCTTCATATGAAAACTTAGATTTGTACAAGCTTCCAGCTCCTCCTGAGTAAGCCAGACTGCTCCATCTGTTTCATATATGGTTGACCCTGTATGTATATCCTCGACCTCTGCGATATATACCGCCTTACAAAAGGGGCTGTCATCATGAACTACATATTCTGCAAGCCATCTTAAGTTAGAAACTACTACATTCGTCTCTTCTAGTGTTTCTCGTACGGCAGCCTCCTCTATACATTCATGTACCTCTTTTTTCCCTCCAGGAAACTCTATTCCTCTTTTAGGATGGTTTGTTAATAACCATTTATGTTCTTTTTTTGCTAAAACGAGTACATGCTGTGGTTTTATTGTAAATCTATCTTTTTCAAAGGAAAGATCCACCTTATAGCCATTTAAATCATAGAAAGAAATCATATTAGTATTCTCCCTTTTTAATCCCTATTGCCTTAGATTCTTTTGAGATATTTACTTAAAAGTTTAGCATACGCAACAAAAAAAGGCTTAGTAGTTATACTAAACCTGGTTAAGCTTAAAGAATAATGAATAAATAAACAAGCATAATTCCTAAGTCAGCTAAGCTATGGCTAACAATAGATGGTACGATTGTATGAAATTTCGAACGAAAGATTCCCCACATAATGCCCGCCAGAAAAACTATCATAGCTGCTAGAATATGAAAGGGAGAATTAAAAATAGGCATTACTACTACCAAATGATAAAGACTATAGAAAAAAGAAGTAATCAGAATCGTAAAAGTAGAACCCAATCTTGGATATAATCGATCATACATAAACCTTCTCCAATATAATTCCTCTAGAATGGGGTTAACAAGAATCAAGAAAAATACTAGAAGAATTACTTTTGATCCTGTAAAATCCCATTGAACCAGTAGAGTAGACAAGTTTTCTCGGTCAATAACCAGTGATTGAAACAAATAGAAAAAGCCATAAATAGCTATTAAACATATGATTCCACTTATAATTCCTACTGTCAGTGAGGATTTTGGCTGTGGTACAAAAAAACGGTTACGATTTTTTCTTCTAAAGCTGACTACAATAGGTATTAGAAGCAACCAACCATAGAAAAACAGAAAAGTAATCGGGACATTCTGTAAGATAGGAAGACCCAGAATAATCATAATTGTAGGTCCGAATAATAAAACAAGCTGTTTAACCATATAACCTCCTAGTTATTTCTAATTTATCACACGGTAAAAGACTTGGCAATGTGCCAAGTCTTAATTTTCCCACTTTTCTTGCTCTTGTTGTTTAAAGTTTTTACCGCCCTCTTGACTATTTTGACCAGCGTTAATCTTAGCTTTGTCTTGAGGAGAAAGATTTAGAAGGGAGCTTGCATTACGATAGGTAGTAGTGTCATTACCTTTACCATTATTATTAATATTTTTTGTCATTATAGATGCCTACTTTCTTTAAAAAATGGAAGCTGTTCAATAAACATTTGAGAATCCTTGTCACTAAACTCGTGAATGAGGGCATACAATTTTTTAATCCGATTATCATATTCCTCATTAGAAAAATCATTACTATAAAGCTTTATCGGTACATGCGCCCTCCAAAATGTATTCATGTCTTTGTGATAGAGCTGATAAAAAAGTGTTTCAAAAACTGGTATAATGTCCTGTCTTGCAGTTATTTCATATTCCCACGGCGATTCATCTGGATATAAATAAACTCTCCTTTGACTCAATGAAATGTAAGCTTTTATTTCTGTCATATCACACATCCTTTTTGTGTAGTATGTACTCAAAACAAAAAAACATGCACCAATTACGGTACATGTTTTTTCTTATGCTTGTACGTCTACTACCGTTCCTTTAAAAGGATGCGAAGTAGGTTGAGGCATATCTTCTAGCATTGTTACTGCAGCTACCGTTTCCATATTGAGTGCATTTTTCAATACACTCATTTGAACTGTTTGTTGTAACTGCGCTAGCTGAGAAGACATTATGGAGTTAATATCCAAAATAATTCCCCCTTACAAGCTTATTATCGGTATAAAATTTGTTTATTTCATTACTTATTGGAATCTCCTAGGAATGCATTTAACATCCATTGGTGTTTCTCTGTTTTTTGATAGATGGCATTCAGAATGTCTTCTGTCATATCATCTTCATCCTTCGCTGCCTCGTCCATACCTTTTTTTAGGGATTTCATAATTTTGTCAAAATCCTTCACTACTGTTTCTACCATTTCCTCAGCTGTTTCTTTATTTGTAGCTTCCTTCACAGCTGAAAGCTCTAAATGCTCTTTTAAGGTAGCTGTTGGTTTTCCGCCTAAAGTTAATAAGCGTTCTGCGATTTCATCCATGTTTAATGTTGTTTCATTGTATAATTCTTCAAATTTAGCGTGTAATGTAAAAAACTGTGGTCCCTTTACATACCAATGAAAATTATGTAATTTTGTATACATTACCGAAAAGGTTGCTACTAGATTATTTAGTTCCTTGTTTAATGCTGCTGACATAATATTGACACTCTCCTCTAGAATTATAGTTGCTTTCTCTTTTCATATACCTCTTATTTTCTTACAATAAACATAACGACAATTAACTGGAGTGAACTCACATGGTATTTTGGATCTTAGGTATAGCAATTATATTTAGTATTGTTGGATTTACCTTCCTATATAAATTAGCAACAAAAGAAAATATTTCAGCTATAGACCCTAAACCTAAGGATACGGAACTGTAAGATGAAACGAATCATATTAAGTATATTCCGCTTTTATCAAAAGTTTATATCGCCATTGTCTCCCCCTAGCTGTCGCTTCTATCCCACATGTTCTCACTACGGGGTAGAAGCTGTGGAGAAACATGGTGCTATAAAAGGTAGCTACCTAACTGTCAAACGCATATCTAAGTGTCATCCCTTTCATGAAGGAGGATTTGACCCAGTGCCAGAAGAATGGCCTTTGAAGAAAAAATAATTCAAAGGCTATTTTTTCTTGCCTTTTTGAACAAAATACTGTAAGCTAATAAAGTTCTTACGATTTAAAGCGTAATCATTACTATTTAGAAAGGTTGATAAATTTGAAACGTCTTTTCCTATTATGCATAGTATCATTTGTTTTATTCATCGCTGCTTGTGGAAATGAAGAAGAATCCACCACTACAGATAGCGACCAATTAGAAGTATATACAACCGTTTATCCATTGCAGTATTTTGCGGAGAGAATTGGAGAAGAGCATGTTAACGTTCAATCGATTTATCCTCCAGGAGCAAACGAGCATACATTTGAGCCTACTCAAAAGGATATGATTGCACTTGCTGATGCTGATTTATTTTTTTACATAGGTTTAGGTCTGGAGGGTTTTGTTGAAAATGCTAAAAAGACTTTAGCAGAAGAAAACGTCTCTATGGTAGCCGTTATTGATGGGGTGCCAGATACTGCCTTAGAAGCTAACGATGGACATGACCACGATCATGACGGACATGACGAAGATAATGAAGCGGCAGATGAACATGATCATGGTTCAGAAGCTGAGGAATTAGGACATGAGGGACATGATCATGGAGACACTGATCCACATGTTTGGATTTCTCCAAAAATTAGCCAGAGCTTAGCCTTAAAGATTAAAGATTCTCTAGTAGAAGCTTCACCAGAAAACAAAGAATTATTTGAAGAAAACTATCAAACACTTGTCAGTGAGCTTCAACAACTAGACGCAGACTTTGAAGAAATGTCGAATAGTGCATCAACTAAAACGTTTTTTGTATCACATGCTGCATTTGGTTATCTTGCAAACACATATAATCTAGAACAAATTGCTATTGCCGGCTTAAATTCTCAGGAAGAGCCCTCTCAAAAAGAGCTAACAAAAATCATTGATTTGGCAAAAGAGAAAAATGTAGAGTATATTCTATTTGAACAAAATGTTAGCTCTAAGCTGACAGAAGTCATTCAAAAAGAAATTGGTGCTGAAAGTCTTGTGCTCCATAATCTAGGCGTCCTATCCAAAGAGGATATAAAAAATAAAGAAACCTACTTTACTTTAATGAAGAAAAATCTAGAAACATTAAAAACTGCATTAAATTAGAAATGATGCAGCTCCTTTCCTATACGGAAACGAAGGACATTTTGAAATAAGCACAAAAGACTCAGCAGCCTATATAAAAGCTCTGAGTTTTTATTTGCTTTATAATCATTACTGTTTCCCTTCATCTTCTAAAATTTTTTCAATTTCTTCATTGCTAATTTTAACTGTCTCTATTTTTTCATTAACTTTAAGATGCTTAGAAATCAATTTAAGTTGATATTTTATAGATGATAGAGTATATATCACATATACCATAAATAAAAGTAATAATATAACCCATAGCATTTTAAATCATCCTTTGGTTTGTAATAATCTACTACAGAAAATCATTTGTACGCCCCTTAGACTCCAATTATGACAAAATTTGAGGTGTTAATTCTTTTGGTTCTCATCTATTTTTCCGTATTTAGCAAGTATCTCATTTATATCAGCGCTTCTATTTTCACCTTCTAGTAATTTACCAACGATTGAATTGTTAATTCCTTTAGTAACTGCTGAATGAATAACAATATAAAGTATATAAAAACCAATAAATAAAATGATTAAGCTAAAAATACCTTCCACGATGATATTCCCCCTTTGCTCTATCTCTTCCTCGTCCTAATATTCGTTAGGTACGTTTAAAAAACCTTCCGATAATTGAAAGTCATTTGCCATGTCTAGATTAAATGTATTTTTACTAAGTATTGTTTGATTTCATTGTACAGCTCTTCTACACTTTTTGAGCTATCTAACCTAAGTATAGGACTCTCGGATAACTCCATTTCATAGCTCTGAGCCACAAATGTTCCTCCTTGGCTTTTATCCGACTCGGTTAAATACGTTTTGCACCATTCGATGAATTCATTCGTAAAGTCTCCATGCTCATCAAGCCATGACTCTTTTAAAGATTTACGTAATACTTCTCTTTTTCTTACGCGTTCCATCCTTTCTTCCTCATCTAAAGTTAAAAAGATTAACAGGTCTCGATTTGAAAAACCTTCTGGTAGCCAAGAAAAAATAGAGCCTGAAACTACATAAGATGTATTTGAAATTATATCTTCCTCGTACATTTCTATTCTTTTTTCAATTGGATTATTCTCTAGAAATGAATTGTCCTTCCAAAGATAAGAATCCGTATCAATCCATTTAATATTCTCTTGCTGACCAATATATTTACCTAGTGTGCTCTTCCCTGTTCCAGAACCACCAATAATTTGTACTCTCATAAGATTTCCCCTCCTATAACTATAAAAGCGCAAGCGCCTATGTCTACCCTGACAAGCAAATGGAGAAAAGCGAGGAGGCAGTTCCTCAGCCACCGCAGCTTTTTTCCATTTGACCTCGAAGGGCAAGGCTGCTTGCGCTAGACAATTTAAAAACGCAAGCGCCTTTTAAAAAAAAGCCGAGAGAAGTGTTTCTCTCGACCCTACAAATATTCATGTAGCTTTCTTCTTAGAATTTTGTTTGAAGCATTTCTAGGTAGCTCGTCGATAAAATAGTAATCCACAGGCTGTTTATATGTAGCAAGCTGAGTTTTCATAAAGGATTTCAATTCTTCTTCTGTTACTTGCCCCTTTAATACTACAAAGGCAATTGGTACTTGTCCCCATGTATCATCCTTTATACCAGTTACTCCAGCTTCTTTTACAGCCTTATGCTTAACAATGGCCTGCTCCACCTCTGCGGGATAAATATTTTCACCACCGGAAATGATTAAATCAGATCTACGATCAACTACGTATAAATAACCTTCATCATCGATATAGCCAATATCTCCAGTATGGAGCCATCCATCAACTTGAGGATTTTTGGAGGATGCTGCTCCAACATAACCTTTAGTAACATGGGGTCCCTTAATACAGATTTCCCCTTTTTCCTTTTCCCCTGAAATACGGATATCTGCGAAGAAAAGCGGTTTACCTGCTGACCCAAGCTTTCGAATGGCATCCTCACTAGACAAAGTCGTTGTTTGAGAGGAAGTTTCCGTCATACCATATGTCTGTAAAACAGGTATATTACGTGCTATCGCCCTTTCAAGGTAATTAAGAGGAACTGGCCCTCCTCCGACTAACATAGATTGAAAAGTGTCGGGAAATGCAAGATTTCGTTCTTCTAACACGCTTATTATTCTTTCTAATGTTACAGCGACTACTGACATTCTAGTAACCGTTCCATTTAAAATTTCCTCTGCTGCCTTTTCAGCATTAAATTTCGTATGGAGACTTACTGTCATGCCATATAAAACGGAGCGCATCAAAATAGAAAAACCACTAATATGAAATAATGGCATTGCACATAGCCAGCAATCGTTAGGATGAACACCCAAATTTAAAGCAGACCCTGTAGCACTCATCACATGATTCTCAAGTGTTTGTCTCACTCCCTTTGGATTACCAGTTGTACCTGACGTGTACATTATCGTAATGGTTCTATCCTTTGGCCACTCGGAATCTATTTTAAACTGTTTATTGGAAGCTGCTATAATCTCATCGAAGGAAAGTCTATTAACATACATAAGACTTCTATTTAAACTATCTACCAATAATACGTCAGGCTGACTATCGTTCAATTGAAATAATAATTCTTCCTCAGTTAAGCGCTCATTGAGCATGACAAGTTCGCAACCTAACTGCATACATCCGTGTAAAACTGTCACCAGCTGAGGATTAGATGAAGCTAAAATAGCAATTCTCATACCTTTGTTAATACCTAACATATGCAGTTTTTCGGCAAAATCTATTGCCTCTTGCTTTAATTGTAAAAATGTCCATCGACGATCTTCAAATATTATAGCCGATCTATTTGGCGTAAGACTTGCTCGTTTAACTAAGAGATTAGGGTACATATAAAACAACTCCTTTTTTAAGAAAAGTGTAAGCGATCTATATTTCCTCATTGGGCAAGTCGCTGGAGCTGGAGCTAAACAATTACTTTTCTAATCTTTAAAAAAAGCTGCCCTTATTAGGACAGCCTGAGAATATCATAAAGTATCTTACTAAATCACGGGAAACGTGGGAATTGACCAAAGTCTGGTTTACGTTTTTCCTTAAACGCATCGCGACCTTCTTTTGCTTCATCAGTAGTGTAATAAAGAAGAGTTGCATCTCCAGCCATTTGTTGAAGACCAGCTAATCCATCTGTATCAGCATTCATAGCAGCTTTTAAGAAACGAAGAGCTGTTGGACTCATTTCTAGCATTTCCTCACACCATTGAACAGTCTCGTCCTCTAATTGCTCATAAGGAACTACTGTGTTAACTAAGCCCATATCCAATGCTTGTTGTGCATCATATTGGCGGCATAAGAACCAAATTTCACGTGCTTTCTTATGACCGACGATACGAGCTAAATAGCCGGAACCGTAGCCAGCGTCAAATGAACCTACCTTAGGTCCAGTTTGTCCAAAGATTGCATTATCAGCAGCAATTGTTAAGTCACAAACTACATGTAATACATGACCACCACCAATAGCATATCCAGCTACCATAGCTACAACCGGTTTAGGAATTACACGGATTAAACGTTGTAGGTCTAAAACATTTAGACGAGGAATTTCATCCTCTCCCACATATCCGCCATGTCCGCGAACTTTTTGGTCTCCACCTGAACAGAAAGCTTTTTCGCCTTCTCCAGTTAAAATGATTGCCCCAACGTTTTTGTCATCGCGTGCACGAGAAAATGCATCGATCATTTCCATAACTGTTTTTGGGCGGAAAGCATTTCGCACTTCAGGGCGATTAATAGTTACTTTCGCAATTCCATTATAAAATTCATACTTAATGTCTTCGTATGTATGTAATGTTGTCCATTCACGAGTCATCTTATATCCTCCTTTAAAATTATATCCTCTACTATTGTAGCAAACAATTTAGGATTTTCCACATGAATTGCATGCCCAACATTGTTTATTATTTTCCAGTCAGCATTCGGTAATAATGCCAACATTTTTTTGGCTATTTCACAGAACTTTACATCTAATTCCCCTGTTAATAAGGTCACGGGAATGTGGAGCGAATTTAGGTTCCCCCATAAAGAGGGCTGTTCTCCAGTACTAAAGCCCTTCAAACTATTCGATAGCCCTACTGCTGTTTGGGATAATCGTTCTTCTCGAATCATTTTTTTCTTTTTGTGAGATAATCTCTTTTGCGAATCAAATAAAGGAATCTGTTCCCAGTAGTCAATGAATACTGGAACTCCTTCTTCTATAATTCTTTGAGCAAGCTGCTCATCCGCAAATTTCCTTTCAATACGAGCATCCTGGTCATTCAAGCCTGGAGAGCTGCTTTCTAGTATTAAACGGTCCACTCCATGCTTACTTGAATAAGCGAGTGCTAATCTACCGCCCATAGAATACCCTACAAGCGTAAAATGTTCCCACCCAATCTGCTGGAACAGTTCGTGTAAATCTGCCACCTGCTCCTCTACATGGTACCGTCTTGCCTCTTTAGGTTTATCAGTCTCCCCATGCCCGATCAAATCTATAGTAAGTATTTCAATAGATGGATCTATAGAAGAAACAACTTCCTCCCATGTGTTTGTGGAGCCAGTGAAGCCATGAAGCAAAACGACCTTTTTATCGCTTTCACTATTGTACCTTTTTACATTCATCTGAATGTCTCTAACAGATATATTTAAGCGTTCCAAGTAGCATCCAGCTCCTCTGTTATAGCGGCCCAAAGTTTTCGATGAGTTTCAGTGTTGATTTTTCGATCAGTACGAACTTCAATTATACGAATATTTTTAGTTTTATTCTTACTCAACACGGTTTGAAAATCCTCTTTTGTATGTACTACATCGTACTGAGCATCGTACATAGTTGCAATAGCTGAAAATTCAAGACCTGTAGGTGTACCAAACAAATGCTCAAAGTAGTTAGTCTCCGTTGATTGAGGCAAGTAAGAGAATATGCCTCCCCCATCATTATTCATAATAACAATCGTCAAATCTGTCTCATTAAAACGTGTAACTACTAATCCGTTTATATCATGTAAAAATGCTAAATCCCCGATTAATAGAAAACCTGGTCTTTTAGTAGCTGCTTGTATACCTAACGCAGTAGATACTACACCATCAATCCCGTTAGTTCCTCTATTTGCATATACTTGAATATCCTTAGAGGTTTTATTGAAAAATGTGTCTACATCACGTATAGGCATACTACTGCTAGCAACTAAATCTGTATTTTCGGATAAACTCTCAAACAAAATTCCGGCTAATGCTCCTTCATCCAATTCCTCGGAAATATAGGATTTAATATGCGCTGTTGCTATATCATTAGCCTTCGACCAATGCTTTAGATACTCCGATGGTTGCTTTTCTTCTATCGGCATCCATAGAGAAGAGGCATCTACTTGAATATGATGAGTCACAATATGAATAGAGTCTCTAAATAATGGGCTTTCGTCAACTGCTATAAAAGTCTCAGGCTGGTGAGCTTCTAGAAACTTTACTAGCGGTTTAGAAACAGGCTGAGCACCAAAACGAATAACTACTTCTGGGACAGCTACCTCTTTAAAAATTTCACTTTTTAAAATAGCATCGTATTGGTCTACACACAAATGCATACAATCTGCTGGGACATTGCTACGAAGATTAGATAATGGATCAGCTAACACTGGCCATTGAATGGTTTTAGCAAATTCCCAAAATCCATCAGTTGTTGCTAAGGAATCCCCAACAATGATAAGTCCCTTTTCTGTGTTACTAATTAAATGCGTATACCATTTTAAAAATTCTTCACTTGGTCCAAGCTTTCCTAAATCAGCAAGATGCATTTGCGGTGTAGTAGAAGGCATATCCATTTCTAATAAAAGTGGTTCACGGAAAGGCACGTTAATATGAACCGGACCCATCGGAGCTGCTTTAGAAGAAGATACTGCACGGTGGATATGTCTCTCTACAAAAGCTAGACTTTCTTCTCTAGCTTCCGGTAAAGGAAAATCAACAGACCACTTCACATGCTTACCGTACATATGAATTTGGTCAATCGCTTGGGGAGCCCCAACCTCTCTTAGTTCATGAGGTCTATCTGCTGTAATAACAAGCAACGGGATTCTTGCATAATATGCTTCTACAATTGCTGGGAAAAAGTTAGCTGCAGCAGTGCCAGAAGTACATAAAAGAACTACAGGATTTTTCTTTGCTTTAGCAATTCCTAAAGCAAAGTACCCTGCAGAACGCTCATCAATTTGACGATAGAAGTTAAATCCTTTTGTTTTGGCAAACCCATAAGCTAAAGGAGTAGATCTAGATCCTGGACATAAAACAACATCTTCTATGCCCGCCTTTTTAATTGTTTCCACAAATTGATTTACATAAGATGTCAAAAAGCTTGTATTAGTCATTCATATTTCCTCCAAGTGTGCGAAGCATTGGTCGGAATTTTACTCGTGTTTCTTCAAACTCTTCTAACGAAGTAGATTCTGAAACTAGTCCGCCTCCGGCATATAGATAAGCGTATTGGTTCTCTATAAGTGCTGAGCGGATTCCTACGGCAAACTCTCCCTCTCCCTCGGCATTGACCCAGCCGATTGGTGCTGCGTAATAGCCACGGTTCATTTGCTCAGATTCTCTAATAATTTCAATTGCCTCTTGTCTAGGTTCTCCCCCAAGTGCTGGAGTTGGGTGCATTGCCTCTACAAATTCGAAAAGAGAAGAGCTTCCTTTAATTTTTCCTTCAATAGGGGTAAACAAATGCTGAATATCTCTTATTTTCATTAGCTTTGGTCTAGATGGAATTTTAACCTGTTCACAATATTGATCAAATACTTTTCTGATCATATTAACTACGTACTGGTGCTCCATTAAGTTTTTATTGTCAGCTAATAGCGCATCCCCTAGCTTCTTGTCTTCCTCTAGATTTGTACCTCTACGAACCGATCCAGCTAACCCTGCAGATTCAACCTTGCCTTTTTCTAGCTTAACTAATCTCTCGGGTGTTGCTCCAAAGAAAATTTTGTCTTCTTTTTCTAAACCAAACAAATAACTCTCTGGTTGTTCCATAGACGCATTATAAATAGCTGTAGAAGATGAAAAACTATTCTCAAAGGTCAATTTCAAGGAGCGTCCAATGACCACCTTATTAACTTCCTTATTGCGAATACGGTTTGTAACGGCTTCAACCGCAGATAAGTATTCATCCTTTAGTCTATCTTCTCTTTGAAGAAGCTGTGGCTTTTCATGGACTTTTAACTCTTTTACTTGAGCTGTATGAATTAATGTATCTCTTTCTATTCTCAAGTTTTCAAAAGCCGCCGCGCTGTCTTGCTCTTCCGTAATAAGATGGATGCTTACAAATGCCTGGTCATCCCGAATGACTAATTGGAATGTAGCCACAGCAAAAAAACTGGAAGGAAAGCTATTCCACTCCGAGGATATCTTGTTGGCAGGATCGAATGAGAATCCACCAAATAGGATTGGAGATACGTCCGCTTTTTCTATTAAAGAGCATGCACACAACTCTTCCCATTTTTGTGCTATATCCTGATATCTATTTTTTTCTAAATCATTAGCCAGTACATAAGCATGTCCAAGTCCAACCAGTGTGAAGGTTTTCTCTTTGTTTTGCCAAAAGAAACGTTTCCCTTTATAGCAATCCTCTCCGGCTTCAAAAAAGGCGTGAGCGGACATTCTAGATACTTCTATTGTTTCCGTATAAAAACGTAATGTTGTTTTATTTTGCCCGGTGGTGTTCGGCATATATATGACCTCCGTATAAATTACCTGCTGTTAAATTTCTTGTTTTATTACTCTACCCTTTATCATACAACTTTCTCCGCGTTTCGGCACACATTTCGCTACAAATGTATGCTAAAATTGATGTTGAGTCTTTTAAAGGAGAGAAATTTATATGTCACAGGAACTACAAGCTGATAAAGGCTGGCGTATATGGTGGAAGTTGACAAGACCACATACATTAACTGCCTCCTTTGCCCCAGTATTTTTAGGTACAATGATTGCACTTTACTACGTAAATATTGATTGGCTATTATTCTTAGCAATGCTAATTGCATGTTTATTTATCCAGGCAGCTACAAATATGTTTAACGAGTACTATGACTTTGTTAGGGGGCTCGATAGCGAAGAATCAATTGGTATCGGTGGTGCTATTGTTCGTAATGGGGTTAAACCAAAAATAGTACTTCAATTAGCCTTAGCATTATATATCCTTGCAGCGATATTAGGTATATATATTTGCTCCCAATCGTCTTGGTTATTATTGATTGTTGGAGCTGTTTGTATGCTTATTGGTTACCTTTATACTGGTGGACCTTACCCAATAGCGTATACACCATTCGGTGAACTATTTAGCGGTGTTGTCATGGGAATGTTTATCGTATTAATTGCTACATACATTCAGGTTGGTTCAATACCAAACTTTGCCTTATTCCTATCCATCCCTAGTACTCTACTTGTTGCTGCTATTATGCTTTCCAATAATATTCGCGATATAGTTGAGGATACAAAAGGTGGTAGAAAGACGATGGCCATTCTCATTGGTAGAGATAGTGCTATTAATGTGTTAGCCTTATTTTTCATCGTTTCTTATGTATGGATCATTCTATTGGTAATTCTACAGATTATCACCCCTTGGGCACTACTAGTCCTATTAAGTGCTAAGAAACCTTTAGATGCTATAAAACTATTTAAAGCAAAAGAAAATCATCTTGAAGTTGGATTAGCAATGAAGAATACTGCACTCACCAACACGATTTTTGTATTTCTTTTAGGTATAGGGTTATTGCTCGGCTTTATAATTTAACAGTCAGTCAGGAAGTTTAAAAGCTTCCTGGCTTTTTTATTTTTTACTATGTGAATGGGAAAAATGATTTATTATAATTTGGAACACATGGCCAGCCACTAAAATTTGTTAGTATGAATTTGCTATTTATGTGATGATTAAGGCTTGAAAAGAGTTACCTAGCGAAGCAGGATAATGTAAGCAGAATTCAGTGTGTAGAAACCTGTTAAGAAATGTTCTTGTGAATATTAATGAACAAAGTGTGATTAGGTTATAGAGGAGTGGGAATTATAGATGGACAAAAGAACAAAGAAGAAAGTGTATAAATACATAACTCATGATTTGATACCAATAAGTAAAACTTAGAAATGGAATTGTTTTATGAAATCGGTCCTTTCACTCCGTATTAATAAGTAGCATTTACAGAACAAAGGACAAAACATTAATACTCTAAAAACACCTGCGCAACTCTATCTTTTCAAAACAAAAAAGACAACCACCTAAGTGATTGTCTTTTTTTAAGTTATGACCCCTACGGGATTCGAACCCGTGTTACCGCCGTGAAAGGGCGGTGTCTTAACCGCTTGACCAAGGGGCCTTATATATGGCGGAGAAGGAGGGATTTGAACCCTCGCGCCGGTTGCCCGACCTACACCCTTAGCAGGGGCGCCTCTTCAGCCACTTGAGTACTTCCCCATATATATGGCTCCGAAGGTAGGACTCGAACCTACGACCGATCGGTTAACAGCCGATTGCTCTACCACTGAGCTACTTCGGAATAATGGTGGGCCTAAATGGACTCGAACCATCGACCTCACGCTTATCAGGCGTGCGCTCTAACCAGCTGAGCTATAGGCCCATTAATTGGAGCGGGTGAAGAGAATCGAACTCTCATCATCAGCTTGGAAGGCTGAGGTTTTACCACTAAACTACACCCGCTTGATAAAATGGTGGCTCAGGACGGAATCGAACCGCCGACACAAGGATTTTCAGTCCTTTGCTCTACCGACTGAGCTACTGAGCCTCTTCGATTTACACTAAGCTGCGCTTCTCTTCGTCAGCTTCACTCACTCATTAAGTCACATACTTTAGTATGCTCCTTCGTTCGTTCGATTGCTTCCTAGATTTGCTTGCTTATCCTAAATCTCTAAGTTGTTGAAAAATAAATGGCGGTCCCGACCGGGATCGAACCGGCGATCTCCTGCGTGACAGGCAGGCATGTTAACCGCTACACCACGGGACCATTTGGTTGCGGGGACAGGATTTGAACCTGTGACCTTCGGGTTATGAGCCCGACGAGCTACCGAACTGCTCCACCCCGCGACAATAAGAAAGTGTTGAAATTTAAATCAACTGTGCATTTAGTGAGTTTTACGTCCTCCACGCTTCGCTTGCGTCGACGTTATGTATAATATTTTTCCACTAACAATAAGATGGAGGAGGAAGAGGGATTCGAACCCCCGCGCGGTATGACCCGCCTGTCGGTTTTCAAGACCGATCCCTTCAGCCAGACTTGGGTATTCCTCCTAAATATTATGTTGGTGGACCTTGCAGGACTCGAACCTGCGACCGGACGGTTATGAGCCGTCTGCTCTAACCAACTGAGCTAAAGGTCCTTAAGATGGCGGCAGAGGGAGTCGAACCCACGACCTTTCGGGTATGAACCGAATGCTCTAGCCAGCTGAGCTACGCCGCCAGGAAATTTAAATTTAAATTGGTGGAGCCTAGCGGGATCGAACCGCTGACCTCCTGCGTGCAAGGCAGGCGCTCTCCCAGCTGAGCTAAGGCCCCAAATTTATTAATTAACTGGTCGGGAAGACAGGATTCGAACCTGCGACCCCTTGGTCCCAAACCAAGTGCTCTACCAAGCTGAGCTACTTCCCGTATATATGGCGCGCCCGGCAGGAGTCGAACCCACAACCTTCTGATCCGTAGTCAGACGCTCTATCCAATTGAGCTACGGGCGCTAATGTTTCATAAAAGTGGTGCCGAGGACCGGAATCGAACCGGTACGGTAGTCACCTACCGCAGGATTTTAAGTCCTGTGCGTCTGCCAGTTCCGCCACCCCGGCACTTTGATGAATCTTTGGAGCGGAAGACGAGGTTCGAACTCGCGACCCCCACCTTGGCAAGGTGGTGTTCTACCACTGAACTACTTCCGCTCGGTTATTAAATTAAATGGTGCGGGTGAAGGGAGTCGAACCCCCACGCCTTGCGGCGCTAGATCCTAAGTCTAGTGCGTCTGCCAGTTCCGCCACACCCGCATATTTATATCACAAAAAGTGAATGAGCCATGTAGGATTCGAACCTACGACCCTCTGATTAAAAGTCAGATGCTCTACCAACTGAGCTAATGGCTCAAAAAATGGTGCCGGAGAAAGGACTTGAACCCTCAACCTACTGATTACAAGTCAGTTGCTCTACCAGTTGAGCTACTCCGGCAGGAGTAAAGTTATGGTGGAGGATGACGGGCTCGAACCGCCGACCCTCTGCTTGTAAGGCAGATGCTCTCCCAGCTGAGCTAATCCTCCTGGGTATTAAAATGTATTTCTATGTATTTTTATTGCAAGCCCAGCGACGTCCTACTCTTGCAGGGGGAGACCCCCAACTACCATTGGCGCTGAAGAGCTTAACTTCCGTGTTCGGTATGGGAACGGGTGTGACCTCTTCGCCATCATCACTAGACTTGAATAATTATTTGAAAGACAAGTTCTATTATATCAACTATGTAGATTATTACAAGTGTTTTTTTAATAAAAATTTATTCTTTCAAAACTGAATAAACTGACATCTTAGAAACAAACAATTTGGTTAAGTCCTCGATCGATTAGTATTCGTCAGCTGCACGTGTCGCCACGCTTCCACCCCGAACCTATCTACCTCATCGTCTTTGAGGGATCTTACTTACTTGCGTAATGGGAAATCTCATCTTGAGGGGGGCTTCGTGCTTAGATGCTTTCAGCACTTATCCCGTCCACACATAGCTACCCAGCGATGCCCTTGGCAGAACAACTGGTACACCAGCGGTGTGTCCATCCCGGTCCTCTCGTACTAAGGACAGCTCCTCTCAAATTTCCTACGCCCACGACGGATAGGGACCGAACTGTCTCACGACGTTCTGAACCCAGCTCGCGTACCGCTTTAATGGGCGAACAGCCCAACCCTTGGGACCGACTACAGCCCCAGGATGCGATGAGCCGACATCGAGGTGCCAAACCTCCCCGTCGATGTGGACTCTTGGGGGAGATAAGCCTGTTATCCCCGGGGTAGCTTTTATCCGTTGAGCGATGGCCCTTCCATGCGGAACCACCGGATCACTAAGCCCGTCTTTCGACCCTGCTCGACTTGTAGGTCTCGCAGTCAAGCTCCCTTCTGCCTTTACACTCTTCGAATGATTTCCAACCATTCTGAGGGAACCTTTGGGCGCCTCCGTTACACTTTAGGAGGCGACCGCCCCAGTCAAACTGCCCGCCTGACACTGTCTCCTACCCGGGTTACGGGTATGGGTTAGAATTTCAATACAACCAGGGTAGTATCCCACCGACGCCTCCTCCGAAGCTGGCGCTCCGGGCTCTAAGGCTCCTACCTATCCTGTACAAGTTGCACCAAAATTCAATATCAAGCTACAGTAAAGCTCCACGGGGTCTTTCCGTCCTGTCGCGGGTAACCTGCATCTTCACAGGTACTATAATTTCACCGAGTCTCTCGTTGAGACAGTGCCCAGATCGTTACGCCTTTCGTGCGGGTCGGAACTTACCCGACAAGGAATTTCGCTACCTTAGGACCGTTATAGTTACGGCCGCCGTTTACTGGGGCTTCAATTCGCACCTTCGCTTGCGCTAAGCACTCCTCTTAACCTTCCAGCACCGGGCAGGCGTCAGCCCCTATACTTCACCTTACGGTTTTGCAGAGACCTGTGTTTTTGCTAAACAGTCGCCTGGGCCTATTCACTGCGGCTCTTCTAGGCTATACACCCAAAAGAGCACCCCTTCTCCCGAAGTTACGGGGTCATTTTGCCGAGTTCCTTAACGAGAGTTCTCTCGCTCACCTTAGGATTCTCTCCTCGACTACCTGTGTCGGTTTGCGGTACGGGCACCTCCCACCTCGTTAGAGGCTTTTCTTGGCAGTGTGAAATCAGGAACTTCGGACTAAGTCCTCGCCATCACAGCTCAATGTTACAGAGTGCGGATTTGCCTACACTCACACCTCACTGCTTGGACGTGCATAACCAACAGCACGCTTACCCTATCCTACTGCGTCCCCCCATCACTCAAACGGTGGGGTGGTGGTACAGGAATATCAACCTGTTGTCCATCGTCTACGCCTATCGGCCTCGACTTAGGTCCCGACTAACCCTGAGCGGACGAGCCTTCCTCAGGAAACCTTAGTCATACGGTGGATGGGATTCTCACCCATCTTTCGCTACTCATACCGGCATTCTCACTTCTAAGCGCTCCACCAGTCCTTCCGGTCTGACTTCAACGCCCTTAGAACGCTCTCCTACCACTGATACCAAAGGTATCAATCCACAGCTTCGGTGATTTGTTTAGCCCCGATACATTTTCGGCGCAGCGTCACTCGACCAGTGAGCTATTACGCACTCTTTAAATGATGGCTGCTTCTAAGCCAACATCCTGGTTGTCTAAGCAACGCCACATCCTTTTCCACTTAACAAATACTTTGGGACCTTAGCTGGTGGTCTGGGCTGTTTCCCTCTTGACTACGGATCTTATCACTCGCAGTCTGACTCCCAAACATAAATCATTGGCATTCGGAGTTTGTCTGAATTCGGTAACCCGGGATGGGCCCCTAGTCCAAACAGTGCTCTACCTCCAAGATTCTAACGTTTGAGGCTAGCCCTAAAGCTATTTCGGAGAGAACCAGCTATCTCCAGGTTCGATTGGAATTTCTCCGCTACCCACACCTCATCCCCGCACTTTTCAACGTGCGTGGGTTCGGACCTCCAGTAAGTGTTACCTTACCTTCATCCTGGACATGGGTAGATCACCTGGTTTCGGGTCTACGACCACATACTCATTCGCCCTATTCAGACTCGCTTTCGCTGCGGCTCCGTCTTCTCAACTTAACCTCGCATGTAATCGTAACTCGCCGGTTCATTCTACAAAAGGCACGCCATCACCCGTTAACGGGCTTTGACTATTTGTAGGCACACGGTTTCAGGGTCTATTTCACTCCCCTTCCGGGGTGCTTTTCACCTTTCCCTCACGGTACTGGTTCACTATCGGTCACTAGGTAGTATTTAGCCTTGGGAGATGGTCCTCCCGGATTCCGACGGAATTTCACGTGTTCCGCCGTACTCAGGATACACTCTGGAGGGAATGAATTTTGGACTACGGGGCTTTTACCCTATCCTGCGGACCTTTCCAGGTCGCTTCATCTAACTCATTCTTTTGTAACTCCGTATAGAGTGTCCTACAACCCCAAGAGGCAAGCCTCTTGGTTTGGGCTCTTCCCGTTTCGCTCGCCGCTACTCAGGGAATCGAATTTTCTTTCTCTTCCTCCAGGTACTTAGATGTTTCAGTTCCCTGGGTGTGTCTCAGATGCGCTATGTATTCACGCAAATGTACTGCCCCATTACGGGCAGTGGGTTTCCCCATTCGGAAATCTCCGGATCGAAGCTCACTTACAGCTCCCCGAAGCATATCGGTGTTAGTGCCGTCCTTCGTCGACTCCTAGTGCCAAGGCATCCACCGTGCGCCCTTATTAACTTAACCTAAAAGTTAAAAGTACTACACTTGCAATCACGTAAGTGATCACAATTTGAATATCTTGCGTTTGTTTCTTTTTTGATGTCGTTTTATCCAGTTTTCAAAGAACAAAGGGCTTGTTCCTTTGCGACGAGTAATCGCAGGAGCAAGTATAAATGCTCATCATAAAAATGAACACTCAAAACTGAACTGCAAAACGTTAAGATACAGATAAAGATCTGTATTCCGAATATATCCTTAGAAAGGAGGTGATCCAGCCGCACCTTCCGATACGGCTACCTTGTTACGACTTCACCCCAATCATCTGTCCCACCTTCGGCGGCTGGCTCCCAAAAGGGTTACCCCACCGACTTCGGGTGTTACAAACTCTCGTGGTGTGACGGGCGGTGTGTACAAGGCCCGGGAACGTATTCACCGTGGCATGCTGATCCACGATTACTAGCGATTCCGGCTTCATGTAGGCGAGTTGCAGCCTACAATCCGAACTGAGAACGGTTTTATGGGATTAGCTCACCCTCGCGGGGTTGCGACCCTCTGTACCGTCCATTGTAGCACGTGTGTAGCCCAGGTCATAAGGGGCATGATGATTTGACGTCATCCCCACCTTCCTCCGGTTTATCACCGGCAGTCACCTTAGAGTGCCCAACTGAATGCTGGCAACTAAGATCAAGGGTTGCGCTCGTTGCGGGACTTAACCCAACATCTCACGACACGAGCTGACGACAACCATGCACCACCTGTCACCGCTGTCCCCGAAGGGAAAAGCCTATCTCTAGGCCGGTCAGCGGGATGTCAAGACCTGGTAAGGTTCTTCGCGTTGCTTCGAATTAAACCACATGCTCCACCGCTTGTGCGGGCCCCCGTCAATTCCTTTGAGTTTCAGTCTTGCGACCGTACTCCCCAGGCGGAGTGCTTAATGCGTTAGCTGCAGCACTAAGGGGCGGAAACCCCCTAACACTTAGCACTCATCGTTTACGGCGTGGACTACCAGGGTATCTAATCCTGTTTGCTCCCCACGCTTTCGCGCCTCAGCGTCAGTTACAGACCAGAAAGCCGCCTTCGCCACTGGTGTTCCTCCAAATCTCTACGCATTTCACCGCTACACTTGGAATTCCGCTTTCCTCTTCTGCACTCAAGTCCCCCAGTTTCCAATGACCCTCCACGGTTGAGCCGTGGGCTTTCACATCAGACTTAAAGGACCGCCTGCGCGCGCTTTACGCCCAATAATTCCGGACAACGCTTGCCACCTACGTATTACCGCGGCTGCTGGCACGTAGTTAGCCGTGGCTTTCTAATGAGGTACCGTCAAGGTACGAGCAGTTACTCTCGTACTTGTTCTTCCCTCACAACAGAGTTTTACGATCCGAAAACCTTCTTCACTCACGCGGCGTTGCTCCATCAGACTTTCGTCCATTGTGGAAGATTCCCTACTGCTGCCTCCCGTAGGAGTCTGGGCCGTGTCTCAGTCCCAGTGTGGCCGATCACCCTCTCAGGTCGGCTACGCATCGTCGCCTTGGTGAGCCGTTACCTCACCAACTAGCTAATGCGCCGCGGGCCCATCCTGTAGTGACAGCCGAGACCGTCTTTTAACATTTCCTCATGTGAGGTAATGGATTATTCGGTATTAGCCCCGGTTTCCCGGAGTTATCCCAATCTACAGGGCAGGTTGCCCACGTGTTACTCACCCGTCCGCCGCTAAATCAGAAGAAGCAAGCTTCTTCATCATTCGCTCGACTTGCATGTATTAGGCACGCCGCCAGCGTTCGTCCTGAGCCAGGATCAAACTCTCCATAATAGCTGGCTGGCGATACGCAGCGCATTGCGTTGTCAGCTTCGCTTACTCGGTCAGTCACGTACGTTAGTACGCCCCTTCCCTCGCTCACTTGCTTCCTAGCACTGCACTACGTCTCGTCAGCCAGAAAAATAGAACTAGTTTAAAAGCTCATTTTGTTTTGCTGGCATCATCATTAAATGATGTCAAAATTGTTTTGCGTCAATCAAACCGAAGTTTGTTGAACGCTGTATTTCTTAACGTTTTGCATGTTCAGTTTTCAATGTTCATCGCGTCGTTTTGTTTTTGACGACTTTATTAGTATAACTCATTTCAGATTCGCTGTCAAACACTTTTTTTATTTTCTTTCAAGTAGTTTGTCGCTTGTTCCGAAGGACAAGTATTAATATACAACGTAGAGAAACAAAAAGCAATACCTTTTTTTATATTTAATATGATTTTTATTAAATTATTTAATAAAGGATAGTTTTAAATAGCTTTAGCCTTACTTACTATAATATTCTTCATTAATTCAGAACAGGGTGATATTAAATAGAAAAATGGGTATGTAAGTATAAGATTTAAATTTCCACATATTCTTTACTAACTTAATAGAAAGGAGGAACATCCTTGGACTGGGTTCCCTATTTAAATGGATATGGCGAGATATTAATAAAATTAAGTTTCGCGGCAATCCTAAGTTTAGTTATTGGGATTGAAAGAGAACTGAAGAAAAAACCCATTGGTCTAAAAACAAGTATCGTTATAGCCACATTTAGTTGCTTGCTCACATACATATCTATCGAATCGGCATATAAGGCTCATACTGGACACGACGGAGTCAATATAACCATGGATCCTTTACGGTTAGCAGCTCAAATTGTTAGCGGAATCGGTTTTTTAGGGGCCGGGGTTATCCTTCGTAAAGGAAATGATAGCATAAGTGGTCTAACAACAGCAGCCATGATTTGGGGAGCTGGGGGAATTGGGATTGCTGTGGGAGCAGGATTTTATTTGGAGGCATCCTTATCTGTTGTGATTGTACTAATAGGTATAGAAGTAATCCCTCCCCTCTTATCTAAAATAGGTCCAAAGCGATTAAGATCGAAAGAGTTATCATTGAAGGTAATTGTTTCAGAGCAAGAAAACATTTCTAAAATGTATTATCACTTAAAAGACCAAGGCTTTTATATTGATAGCATTCGAATAAAAGACATTCCATTAGAGAATGATGAAATCAAGCATGAGCTTCATATTCGTTTGTCTATACTTACTAAAAAGAATACGGTAGAATTTTATCATTCGATAGCAAATTTAGAATTTATCGAAACTCTTGAATTAGAATCTATTTAACAAAAGGAGTAATTATATGGGACAGTTTTTTACTTTATTAAAGGGTGGTAACAAACCATCCTTGATTGCAGCAATTGTAAATACAATAATAGCAGCATTAAAAGGCGGAGCATTTTTTCTAACTGGAAACGTAGCTATGTTTGCAGAAATGATGCATTCCATCGGGGATGCAGCTAACCAGTTTTTTGTGTTTATAGGATCAGCACTTTCTAAAAAGGCGCCAACTCCTAAGTTTCCAAATGGCTTTGGACGATTGGTCAATCTTGTTTGTTTAGGTGCAGTAATACTTGTAGGAATCCTCTCATATGAAACGATCAAAGAAGGATGGCATCATATCCAACATCCTGTAGCATCTGGAGGGCTTGCAATTAGTTTAACCGTTCTTGGGATTGCGATAATCCTTGAATTTGCGGTTTTATACAAAGCAGGAAAAGAAATCTTGCATGAAGTTGGCATAAAAGGATCTGTTTTAGCTCCGCTTACTACGAGCTTTGCACATTTAAAAAGAGCAAAACCAGCTACAAAACTTGTATTTATGGAGGATTTAGTTGCAACTTCTGGTGGTATTTTAGCTTTTGTAGCAGTTCTGATCTCTCATTTCACAGGATTTTTACAAGCAGAAGGTATTGCTTCTATCCTTATCGGACTAATGATGTTTTACGTAGTAGGTAAAGTATTCTTAGATAATGCACGAGGCGCTCTTGGGGAAACAGATGAACAAATGCTCGTTCATATTGCGCATCTTGTTTCTGATGTAAAGGAAGTAAAAGATATTCAAGAGCTAGAGGTAATAAAAGAAGGAGAGTTTCTTCACGTTACTCTAGTAGCTGAAATAGACGCTTCGCTATCCTTTGCAACAGTAGATGATATTCATGATGTTTTAAAGGATTTAATACTAAGCCAACAAGGAGTATCCGATGTGACTATCTCCTTTGACGAGGACGACGGAGTTAAAACGTGGAATCATCATAAAGATTCAAAAACAGTTTTAAAAACAAATGACAAGAAATAAATCTTCCATTAAGTATTACTCTTTTATATAAGAGGTTGTATGTCAAGCTATGATTTAACATAATAAAGGCAAGAATGTTGGGTTAACAGCATTCTTGCCTTTTAAAATTCACTTTTTTATTGATGAAAAAAGATAAAAACTCAACCGCAGTCTTACAGACAAGCTGTTAATATAGCTTTTGTATCTTCTGCATTTAACTTATTAAAATTGCCATACTCACCACGTGCCATTGCTTTTTCTACCATTAAGTCGATTTGTGAGTCATCAATTTTATAATCAGATAGGTTCACAGGTGCCCCTAACGAAGCCCAGAAAGAAGATAATCTTTCAATACCCTCTAAACCAATTTCCTCCGGCGTCTTACCTGAAGGATCCACATGGAAGACTTTAGTAGCAAGCTTTGCAAAGCGCTCTGGATTTACTTTAAGATTATGTCGCATCCATCTCGGGAAAATAATTGCCAATCCGCCTGCATGGGGAATGTCATACACAGCTGAGACAGCATGTTCAATGTTATGGCTCGCCCAATCACCGTTATAACCCATTTGTAGAAAACCATTTAAGCCTAGAGTTCCCGCAAATAGGATAGTTTCTCTTAATTCATAGTTTTCTAGGTCGGTAATTAGTTTAGGAGCAGCATCTATAACTGTACGTAGAGCGCCCTCAATCATTTCATCTTGAAGAGGTGTGTTAGTCGCGTTATGATAATATTGCTCAAACATATGAGACATCATATCAACAATCCCATAAACCGTTTGGTCTAGAGGAACTGTGAAAGTGTTCACTGGGTCTAATATAGAGAATTTAGGGAAAACTAGCGGGCTCCCCCAGCCGTATTTTTCTAACGTTTCTTCATTTGTAATTACCGAACCTGAGTTCATTTCGGAGCCAGTTGCGGCTAAAGTTAAAACAGTACCAAAAGGTAGTGCTTCTTCTGGGAAGGCTTTACGTGTAACTAAGTCCCATGGATCCCCATCATACTTAGCAGCAGCAACAATAAGCTTCGTGCAGTCTATTACAGACCCACCTCCGACTGCAAGTACTACTTCAATTCCTTCTGCCTTACAAAGATCTGCTCCTCGTTTTGCAGTAGATAGTCTTGGATTTGGCTCTACTCCTGACAGTTCAAAGATTTCCATACCTGCCTCATTTAAATAATTCATTACTTCGTCGTATAAACCATTTTTTTTAATGCTTCCGCCGCCGTATACTACCAATACCTTTTTACCGAATACAGAAAGCTCAGTAGGAAGCTTTGCTAGTTGACCTTTACCAAAAATCAGTTTGACCGGATTATAAAAAGAAAATGCATTCATATGTTAATCCCCTTTCTTTACCTTTTCATCATATAAAAAACCGCTTGTAAAATACAAGCGGTTCAACTTATCGGGTTATACCCATCCACGGAAGCGTGAAGCTTCAGCAGTTCTGCGTACACCAACCATATATGCAGCTAAACGCATATCGATATTACGAGTAGTAGCTACTTCATAAATATTCTCAAATGCATCTACCATTTTCTTCACTAACTTGTCGTTAACTTCTTCTTCTGTCCAGTAGTAGCCTTGGTTATTTTGTACCCACTCAAAGTAAGATACAGTTACCCCACCTGCACTAGCTAATACGTCAGGGACTAATAGGATTCCTCTTTCGTATAGAATTCTAGTAGCTTCTGAAGTAGTTGGACCATTTGCTGCTTCTACTACTATATTAGCTTTGATGTTGTGAGCATTATCAGAAGTAATTTGGTTTTCGATAGCAGCAGGCACTAAAATATCACAATCTAATTCTAATAATTCTTCATTAGAAATAGTATTTTCAAACAAAGTCGTTACAGTTCCAAAGCTATCACGGCGATCTAATAAATAATCTATATCTAAGCCATTAGGGTCATGTAAAGCACCGTAAGCATCAGAAATACCAATTACTTTTGCACCTTGATCGCTCAAGAACTTAGCAAGGAAGCTTCCTGCGTTTCCGAAACCTTGGATAACCACTCTAGCACCCATCATATCAATGCCGCGTTTCTTCGCTGCTTCATTAATAATAATAGTAACACCTTGTGCAGTTGCACGGTCACGACCTTGAGATCCACCAAGAACTAAAGGTTTACCCGTGATAAATCCTGGTGAGTTGAATTGGTCCATACGACTATATTCATCCATCATCCATGCCATAATTTGCGCATTTGTGAAAACGTCTGGAGCAGGGATATCTTTTGTTGGTCCGACAATTTGACTAATTGCACGAACATATCCACGACTTAGGCGTTCGATTTCTCCCATAGACATCTCACGTGGGTCACAAGCAACCCCACCTTTACCTCCACCATACGGAAGGTCAACAATTCCAGCTTTTAATGTCATCCACATAGAAAGTGCTTTCATTTCTTCAGGAGTTACGCCTGGGTGAAAACGAACTCCACCTTTTGTTGGTCCGACTGCATCGTTATGTTGGGAACGGTAACCAGTAAATACTTTAACAGTATTGTCATCCATTCTTACTGGAATTCTTACCTCTAACATACGAAGTGGTTCTTTTAACAAGTCATACATTGCATCGTCGTAGCCTAATTTTTGCAAAGCCTCTTTAATGACAGCCTGCGTTGATGTGAACAGGTTTAGATTTTCAGCCATTTATTATTTCGCCTCTTTAATTCATAATGATTTCATCGGAGATTATTGTAACACAATTCATTTACAAATTGGGAAACAATTAGTTAAATTGTAAATACTTTTTTAATTTTCTCAATTGACCAGTCAAGTTCCTCTTTTGTAATGATTAAAGGTGGTGCGAAACGGATAACTGTATCGTGAGTTTCTTTACATAATAATCCTAGTTCTTTTAGTTCTTCACAATAAGGTCTTGCTGCTTCAGTCAATTCCATACCGATAAACAAACCACGACCACGTACTTCTTTAATAGAAGGATGATTAATGTCTCTTAAAGCATCCATAAAATAATTTCCTAATTCTAATGAACGATCAGCAAGCTTCTCGTCAATCAACACGTCAAGTGCAGCAAGAGAAACAGCACAAGCCATAGGGTTACCACCGAAAGTAGAGCCATGTGAACCTGGATTAAATACTTCTAGAACATCACGGTTAGCTACTATACATGAGATAGGGAATACTCCTCCGCCTAGTGCTTTACCTAAGATGTACATATCCGGATCGATATCTTCCCATTCACATGCAAACATTTTACCTGTGCGGCATAATCCAGCTTGAATTTCATCTGCGATAAATAATACATTATTTTCTCGACATAATTCACGTGCAGCCTTCATAAATCCTTCTGGAGGAATAATGATTCCAGCTTCGCCTTGGATAGGTTCGATTAAGAATGCAGCTGTGTTTGGAGTAATTGCTTGCTTAAGTGCTTCAATATCCCCGTAAGGAATTAGTTTAATCCCTGGAAGCATTGGTCCGAATCCACGTTTGTATTCTGGGTCTGACGATAAAGAAACCGCTCCCATAGTTCTGCCGTGGAAGTTACCGTTACAAGCAATGATTTCTGCTTGATCATCAGCAACACCTTTTACATCATACGCCCATCTGCGAGCAGCCTTAAATGCTGTTTCTACAGCTTCAGCTCCTGTATTCATCGGTAAAACCATTTCTTTTTTCGTTAATTGACTTACTTTTTCATACCATGGACCTAACTGGTCGTTATGGAACGCACGAGAAGTTAAAGTAACACGATCTGCTTGGTCTTTTAACGCTTGAATAATTTTAGGATGACGATGTCCTTGGTTTACAGCTGAGTATGCAGATAGCATATCCATGTATTTATTACCCTCTGGATCCTTTACCCAAACACCTTCAGCTTCAGACACAACGATTGGTAGTGGATTGTAATTGTGTGCACCGTATTTTTCTGTTTGTTCAATTACTTTACTAGATACTGACATTCATTTTCCCCCTATTAAATGAAATGGCCAGACAAACCAGTTGTTTGGCCATTTCATAAGATTTGTTTAAAAAATATTAAAGCATTTCAGAAGTTGTTTTAGCTTGCATATGAAGTTGAATGTAGTCTGGTCCACCAGCTTTAGAGTCAGTTCCAGACATGTTGAATCCACCAAATGGTTGGTATCCAACGATAGCTCCAGTACATCCACGGTTGAAGTATAAGTTACCTACGTGGAAGTCTTCACGCGCTTTTTCTAAGTTCATGCGGTTATTAGTAATAACGGCACCCGTTAAACCATATTCCGTGTTGTTAGCAATTTCAATCGCTTCATCAAAATCTTTTGCTTTAGAAATACCAAGGATTGGTCCAAAAATTTCTTCTTGCATAATGCGAGAAGTTGGAGATAGATCTGCAAATACAGTAGGTTGAATGAAGTAACCTTTTGAATCGTCACCTTCTCCACCAGTGATTAAGCGACCTTCTTCTTTACCAACTGGGATATAGCTCATGATTTTTTTGAATGCAGAAGCATCGATTACTGGACCTACAAAATGCTCATCTTCGTCTGGAATACCTACAGTTAACTCATTCGTTAACTCTTTTACACGATCCACTACTTGGTCATATACATCTTCAAGGATTACAGCACGTGAACCAGCCGAGCATTTTTGTCCGCTAAAACCAAATGCTGATCGTACGATTGATTGAGCAGCTAATTCTAAATCAGCATCTTTATCTACAACGATTGTGTCTTTACCGCCCATTTCAAGAATTGTACGTTTAATCCAGATTTGCTTTTCAGCTAATTTAGCTGATTTTTCTACAATTCCTAAACCAACGTCACGAGATCCTGTAAAGCTGATTAAACGAGTACGTGGGTGTTCAACTAAGAAATCACCAATTTCAGCACCTGAACCAGGGATGAAGTTAACAACGCCCGCTGGCATTCCAGCTTCTTCTAGAACTTCTACAAACTTATAAGCAACAACAGGAGTAGTAGAAGCTGGTTTTAATAATACTGTATTACCAGCAACCATAGCTGCTACAGTAGTACCAGCCATGATAGCAAATGGGAAGTTCCAAGGAGAGATAACAACAGAAACTCCTAATGGAATATAGTCATAACGATTGTATTCACCTGGACGGCTTTCCACAGGTTGGCCTTCTTTAAGACGTAGCATTTGACGTCCATAATATTCTAAGAAGTCAATTCCTTCAGCAACCTCTACATCAGCTTCCACCCATGTTTTCCCTGCTTCTCTTGATAATAAAGCGGAGAATTCAAATTTACGGCGACGAATGATTGCCGCTGCTTTGAAAAGTACATCTGCACGTACTTCTGGTTTTACTTTTTTCCATGTGTTGAATGTTTCATCAGCAATTTTAAGTGCTTTTTCTGCGATTTCTTGAGAAGCTTTTGATACTTTACCAATTACCTCTTCTTTTTTTGCTGGATTATAAGAAACAATTTTGCTTTCAGTAGTAATTCTTTCTCCACCAACGATTAATGGGAAATCTTGACCTAAATATGCGTCAACAATTTTATATCCTTCTTTTATTGCTTTTTTATTTTCTTCTTTTGAAAAATCTGTAAATGCTTCGTGTTTATAAGGTATCATGTAAATCCTCCTTTAAATGTTAGCGCAAAAAAAATTTGCACTACTAATACTACTTCACTTATAATAATGCAAAAGATTGTTGCGTTTTTCAAGTATAATTAACTAAAATGTTAAATATTTTTTTGAGGTGATTAATTTGACCAGTACTTTTAGTAAGTTGCTCCCCTTTTACAAATTCGCTACAGAGCAAGTCACTGTAGGCATTCATGCAATAGATTTAATGGGAAAAACGATTATATACAATGAAAAAATGAAAGAAATCGAAGGTTTGAATTCGATGGATGTAGAAGATCGTTCTATCCTAGAACTTTTTCAATTCGAACAACATGAAAGTACCTTATTAAAAGTTCTACATAGCGAAAAGCCAGTCCTAAGAGTAAAACAGACCTATTGGAGTAGGAATGGTCAAGAAATCACCACTATTAACGATACATATCCTGTTTTTGAAGATGGTGTCTTAATAGGGGCGATTGAATTTTCACGAGATATCACGGCTCTGGAAAAGCTATTATTTCAGCCTTTAAAGAGATATAACGAGGCAATCACACTTTCCTCTATCACAGCAGAATCTAAAATCATGAAGGACGTAAAGGAACGCTCAATAAAAGCAGCCAATGTACGAATGCCTATCCTGCTTATTGGAGAAGCTGGGACAGGAAAGGATTTAATAGCGGAAGCAATACATCATCAGCTTTCTCCACAAAACGAGCAATTTATAACGCTTTATTGTTATAGTGCGGACGATCAAATAATTTATAAATTCGAACAAGAAATAAAAAGCCTGCATAACTGCACTATATTTTGTGAAAGAATAGATTTATTATCCATCGATTTACAAAATAAATTATTTGAAATTTTAAAAGAAAATAGCTCTAACCACAATCTGTATATCGCTAGTATTGGAGAAGATCCGATTGACCTAGTTTATAATAACCAGTTGGTTAAAGAGCTATATTATTACTTTGCGTCTATTACTATTAATATTCCGCCGCTTCGTGAACGAACAGAGGATATTATGCCCTTTATACATGATTACTTCCAGCGACATTTGAATCGGTACGCGTCTACTCTTGAAGACATAGATCCACAGGTAATAAAAGCTTTTAAAACCTATGACTGGCCAGGTAACTTAAAGGAATTGGAGCTTTTATTGGACGAAATCACTTCTATGATTACAACAGAGAGAACATTAAGTTTCGATATGCTGCCACTCCATTTCAAATTAAAAATTCAGGATATGGATGGATCAATGAAAAATGCCGAGGACTTTGTCATCTCTCCAGAGAGAGATATCCTTCCTCTAGACGAATACTTAAGAGAAGCGGAAACGTATTATTTACAAAAGGCTTTAGAAAAATACAATAACAATGTCACTAAAGCTGCGGAGGCATTGGGAATGAGTAGGCAGAATCTACAGTACCGATTACGTAAAATAAGAAAAGTTTAAATTTTACATGATAAAAAAAGGTGGAGAAGGATATGATCCTTCTTCACCTTTCCTTTATTATTGGATGGATTGTTTAATCCACCCTGCTAGCTTTTCCTTCAATGTATTAAAGCCTTCTTGATCATGCTCATCGACACGAGCTTGAAGTGATTTACGTGGCTTATCATCACGTTTCGAAGAGGTTGGTTTTTCTTGAAGTTCTCGAATAGAAAGGCTTATTTTGCTTGCTTCCTCATCAATTTCTAGAATTTTCACTTCTACTTCCTGACCAACAGTCAAAAACTCTCCTACTTCCTTAACATAGCCATATGTTATTTCTGATATGTGCACTAGACCTTGTGTTTGTTCATCCAGACTAACGAACGCACCATATGGTTGAATACCCGTCACTTTACCAGTAACCACATCTCCTACCTTAAATGTTTTTGTCATATTGCCGTCCTACTTTCTTATCTACGATATAGTCATGTTAAATTATAACATATCAGAAAGTATATGACCAAAAATCACTGAGGTGGCATGGAAGCATGCACTTTACCAATAACGAAGTGAATCATCAATATCACCGTAATCTAAAGCGTCCCAGCTATCTGAATTTGTCCAACCGCTGTTTTCAAATTCGTTTACTATCGGGTTTAATAAAATAAATATGTTGGAACTATTTGATTCACTGACAATATCCTTCCAAATATCTTGATACTCTTTATTTACAGCTCCACTAATGAATACAGGTTTATCCTTAGTACCCTTTACAACAGCATAAAAAATTTCTGTATAGTATAACTTCAATAAACTCTTATCAATATATAAATCTGAACTGTTCCCTAGCAACATATCTAGGTGCATTAATATTGCTACCGAATCATTCAAGCTATAGGTTAATTCACCTCCATAAGTAAAAGGTTCCTTTTCGAGAATATAATTATATCCAACAAAAGATGGGGCTAATATATTTTTTAATACCGACAACTGTTCCTCATTCATTTTATATTTTATTTTGGTTTCTTCAGAGCTTTGGAAGAGATTTTCTTTTTTTAATGCTGCTAGTTGTTCATCAGTCATTTTGTCCTTTTTTCCAAAGTACTCCCTCAATTCTTTTACCTTACTAGAATAAGCATTAAAAAATTCAGCTGTATCTTCATCAGATACCTTTTGACCTTTACTTTTGACTTCCTGAATCATTTCAGATGGAAGATAGAGAGAATGGATTAATTCATCATATCTAATATTTAATGATTCACTATCAGAAAAGGATGGGACAGAATAGTATAACGAAAAGCTACTTTCTTCTGTATAACGTATATATAGAGCATCTGTTTGTTGTATATAAGGCAATTCCGAAAATTCTTCCTCCGTAAGATGTAGCATTTCTCTCCGCTTTTCTCGTTCTTTCGAGTAATTGTTTTTTAGTCTATTAATAAACTCTTGAGAGGCGTCTGCTAATTGAACCTTGCCCTCTCCGTCAATATTTTCTAACTGAGTTGCTATAGAAGACGGTTTTTCGACCTGGAAGCTTGCTCCTATTAATCCAAAGACAAGAATTGCGGCAGCGCTAACAATCCAAGCAGTAACTCGTTGCCAATTAATATTTTTCTTTTGTGCAGAAATCATTTGTGATGCTGATTTTGGGTTTTCTATTTCTTTAAGTATGTGACTTGTGTTTAAAGAAGTAGGTAGTCGCTCATATGAATCTTTCAATAATTCCAAACGTACTTCCAGTTTTTTATCGTCCATGGTTTTCACCTCCACTAATTTGTAGAGCCGATTTCAAATGTCCCTTTGCTCGTAATAATCGAATTTTAATGGTAGACATTGGAACATTCAGTACATCTGCCATTTGTTCATAAGACATGTCATGAAAATAGAAAAGTATAATGGGATGGCGATATTTTTCATCTAATAATTGTATTGCTACATGGAGCTCTCGATCCTCCTCAAAAACAAGGACCTTTTCCTCGGCAGACTTCATTATATAGTGGTCAGGCGATACTCCTTGAAGCCTTACCTCTTTTTGCGCTTCCTTCGTTTCCTTGCGGTAATAGTCTCTTGTTGCATTTAATGTAATTTTATATAACCAGGTTGTGAAACGCTCCTTTTGAAATTGATGAAGGAAACGATACAATTTTACAAACACTTCCTGTGTCACATCTGGTATATCTTGAACTCGCACTCCACATTGAAAGGCAAATTTTTCTACTGTTCGATGATGTAAGCGAATGAGTTCCCCGTATGCTTGCTGATCGCCCTGTTGTGCAAGTTCGATCAATTCGTTCTCAACCATTGCTCCACCCCGCTCTCTCTCTTTTGCTATAAGTGATACGAAAGATGCCAGCTAAATGTTACATCTATCTGTATACTTTTATCTTACTTGCACATATTAACAATTCACATTTATAGATTTAGCGTTTATTTTTCATTAACAAAATAGTATACTATCCCTTTAAAGCGTTAAAGCGTTGAAGGAGGAATACATATGAAAACTCGAGATCACTTCGGGTCGAAAATTGGATTTATATTGGCTGCGGCCGGAAGTGCCATTGGATTAGGGGCGATTTGGAAGTTTCCCTATATGGCAGGAACTAATGGTGGTGGCGTCTTTGTATTGCTCTTCATCCTATGTACACTTCTTATTGGATTACCAATTTTACTAGCTGAATTTATCATAGGAAGAAAGGGACAGGCAGATGCAGTAACTGGATTTAAAAAATTGGCACCTAAAAAGCCATGGTTTTTAATCGGATGGTCTGGCTTCTTCTTTTCGTTTATAATACTCTCGTTTTATAGTGTAGTTGGTGGCTGGATTTTATCTTACTTGTTCCGTTCTATTACTCTTAGCTTAAACGGGAGTGCAGATAATTTCTATGAGGACTTATTTAATACGGTCATATCAAATCCTTGGGAAGTGTTAATTGGACAAGGAGTATTTATACTCTTAACTTTGTGGATTGTTTCAGGAGGCATCAAGGGAGGAATTGAGAAAGCTAGTAAGTGGATGATGCCCTTACTTCTCATCTTCTTTGTGGTTCTAGCCATACGTTCACTGACTCTTGATGGAGCTATTGAAGGAGTTAAGTTTTTATTAATACCGGATTGGTCTTATTTTACGTGGGAAACTGCCCTGCTTGCATTGGGTCAGGCATTCTTTTCTCTCAGTGTCGGTGTTTCTGGGATGATTACCTATGCATCCTACTTACCAAAGGGAACTAATTTAGGAAATTCGGCTCTTAGTGTTTCCTTACTGAATATAGGTATTTCTATCATGGCAGGTCTCGTAATATTCCCTGCAGTTTTCGCTTTGGGTTTTTCTCCAGACGCTGGTCCTGGATTAGTATTCATCATTCTACCAGCAGTGTTTGAACAAATTATTTTCGGGCAATTCTTTTTAATAATATTCTTTATCCTGTTATTATTTGCCACGTTAACGTCTTCCATCAGTATGTTAGAGATCGTTGTGTCCATTGGTATTAAGTCGAATTATGATCGAAGAAAACGTGCTGCTTGGATCTCGGGCTTTTTAATTTTCCTTGTTGGAATTCCAAGTGCTCTTTCTTTTGGTGTTCTTCAAGATATTAAAATCCTAGACTTGTCGATTTTTGATTTTGCTGATTTCCTGACTAGTAGCATTGGTTTACCTTTAGGGGCACTTTTTATATCAATTTTTGCTGGATTCCACTTCTCTAAAGATGACATTTCCAAGGAGATTGGTTCTAGAGCTGTTCTTTTAAACGGTTGGAGAATTATTGTACGCTATGCTGCACCAGTAGCAATTTTAATTGTATTTATTCAAGGGGTTATGAATGTTCTTAAATAGGACAAATATCCTTTAGGCTAGTAAATTAAAAATTGTACTTTTTCTGACAATACATTAAAACAAGTTCCAAAAAAAAATGTGCTATAATATGATATAAGATGTGAAGAATTTTTAAAGAGGTGGACAGAAATCATGAAAAAAGAATTGCATAAGCAGTTGCGACAACTAAGAGAAGAACGCAATATTTCTTTAGAAACACTTTCCTTAAAAACAAGAATCGGCGCTGGAAAATTGGAAGCGTACGAGTCTGGTAGTGAAATTCCTTCAACACAAACTATTTTAAAGCTATCTAACGCATTAGAAGTACCTGCATCCAACTTAATGGACGGCCTGCAAGAAGTGTAAAATAAAAGCTTTCGATTCATTGGAATCGAAAGCTTTTTCTTGTTATTACTCTTTTTATCTAGCATTATAGGAAGTGAGTAATTAAATAATACACTTCATTTCATATTTTAAAGCAATAAGTTTGTAAGAGATCTCCACGCATTTTTCTAGTGGAATCCATTGTTCAAAGGAATGCTCGTAAACTTCTTGAATTTTTCTAGCAAGCTCTGAAGGATGGTCGATATCGTGCAGAGAAGCTACAACATCGGCGATCTCTGTTTCGTAAGCATCAATTCCGAACTTGAAAGGATCCCACTCTTGAAGTAACCAAACTGCTTTTCTATTCATCTCTATAGTATCCATTATTTTTTCACCTTACTACTTTTATTAGTTAGGGTTATAATAACACAATAAGTTAAAAATGAAAGGGGATTTTATTTTGTCAGATTTTTCTACTATTTTTAATCGTCGTAACACTTTTTCCGTGAAATGGGATATGTTAAAACAAGTATATGCTATTGAGGATGATGCGGATGTACTTCCAATGTGGGTAGCAGATATGGATTTTAGTTTAGCACCAGTAATACAGCAAGCCATACATAAGCGTTTAGAGCATCCTGTTTTTGGATACTCAATTACCCCTGAAGCAGTGAAGGATGCATTATCTTCTTGGGTATATACTAAACACCAACTAGAAATTGAAAACGAATGGATTCTCTTACGTCATGGGGTTATTCCTGGAATGGCCGAAGTGGTAGAGGCTTTCTCAGAAATAGGAGATAAAGTACTTGTACACACTCCAATTTATCCTCCCTTTAAAGGTATACCGAATACTTTAGAAAGAGAGGTTGTTACTTGTCGCTTAAAGGAAAAAGGTAACTCCTTTGAATTGGATTGGGATGCTTTTGAAGAATGCTTACAGCAGGATATAAAAATATTTATACTTTGCAACCCACATAACCCAGGAGGAAAAGTGTGGAGCAAGGAAGATTTAACTAAGATGGCTTCACTATGTAAAATGCATAATGTATTAATACTTTCAGACGAAATACACTCAGATCTTGTCTTTAAACCAAATAAACATGTTCCTCTACTTGTTGCAGCAGAAGAAACCAATCATATTATTACTTTCTTTGCACCAACTAAAACGTTCAACTTAGCTGGAATTCAAGGTGCTGCTACCATCGTACCTAATGATGAATTGCGAAAAGCATTAGAAAATAGTGCTGCAAGACGTGGAGACATGGGACTGAATGTCTTCTCCTTAACTGCTATGCAAGCGGCATATGAACACGGAGCTCCATGGCTTGAAGAGTTAATAGATGTTATAGAAGGTAATATGGAGTATGTCATTAAACAATTATCAATTATAGAAGGCATTAAGATTTCTAAACCAGAAGGTAGTTATTTACTATGGATTGATTATCGTGGGACAGGCTTGAATGAGAAAGATATGATGAATCTATTATTAACTAAGGGAAAACTTGCATTAGAGCCTGGAACTAAATATGGAGAAGGCGGAGATGGATTCCTTCGAATGAACGTGGCATGTCCTAGAGCAACAGTAGAAGAAGGAGTTTCGAGATTCAAACATGCATTGTCCTAGCACTAGAGCAAAATAAGCTATGTACTAATATATAAAAAGAAGGTGCCTTCACTCAGAAGGTACCTTCTTTTCCATTTCTTCTTTTCTTGCTTGTAATACTCGTTCTTCTATTTCTTTCGCTTTTGCAGCGTCTCTAGCGGATTTCTTTTTAAACCAACGGAATAATAGCACACATAGAATAAATACTATTATAAACTCTAATACTACTGGTATATATTCGGTTTTATCCTCTGGAAAGTATAAATACAAAAAGCCTAATGAAAGAAAGTTTAACATAGTCTACACTTCCTAACTTTATTTTTGGATAACTTCTATAGACTGAATAAGGACATCTTCTACTGGTTTATCGTTTGCACCAGTTTCTACTTTAGCTATTTCATCGACTACATCCATACCTTCAATAACCTGTCCAAACACCGTATGTTTTTGATCTAAATGCGGTGTTCCGCCATTTTGTTCGTAAGCCTTAATAATTTCCTCCGGCCATCCGCCTTTTCTAAGCTGTTCAACGATTCCTTCTTGTAGAGGAGCTTGAACGATAAAAAACTGACTTCCGTTAGTGTTCGGCTGACCCGTGTTCGCCATAGAAAGTGCACCTTTTAAATTGAATAGATTATTAGCATATTCATCCTCGAATGATTCACCATAAATGCTTTCTCCTCCTGCTCCTGTCCCAGTAGGATCTCCGGTTTGAATCATAAAGTTTTCGATGACCCGATGGAAAATAACGCCTTCATAATATCCTTCTTCTGCTTTAGTTAAAAAGTTTTCCACTGTTTTTGGTGCTTCTTCTGGGAATAGTTTGATTTTTATCGTTCCTAAAGAAGTGTTCATTTGGACTAAAGCTTCATTTTCAGCCACTTCTGTTGAAAGTTGCGGATATGTGATTATTTCTCCCTCTTGTTGGGTATCAGTAGTAACAGCAGTTTCTTGTTCTGCTGTCTCTTTAGTAGCGTCTTTTTCTTTATCGGATGAGTCGCTTCCACAAGCTGTTATAAAAAGTAGTGTAAATAAATTCAATAAAATTATTTTTTTCAACATAATCACCCCAAAACAGTTTAACATAACTAAAAGTAGTTTTCAGTGACAAAGTTTCTAACAATCAACTTTCTTAGTCACCCGAAATGTTTTATACTAAAAGACAGTAGTATGCGACAAGAGAAAGAAGGGATTCCGATGAGCATACAAAAAAGAAATTTTATAATCATGTGGTTTTCTATTTTTCTTGTATCCAGTACGATGACAATGATCATGCCTTTCCTTTCATTGTATATTAATACAATGGGTGACTTTACAGACGCCTATGTCCAAAAATGGGCAGGCCTTGTTTTTGGAGCAACCTTTGTATCAGCACTTATTATGTCGCCTATTTGGGGAAGAATCGCAGACAAGTATGGCTACAAACCAATCCTTGTCATAAATGGTTTTGGTATTGCCATAAGTGTCTTTTTAATGGGCTTTATCAACTCAGTCGAGGCATTTTTTGTCCTACGTTTATTCATGGGAGTAGTTACCGGCTTTATCCCTACCTCTTTAGCATTTATCAGCTCTCAAACACCAAAAGAAGTTGCTGGTAAAACAATGGGGACGTTACAAATGGGAAGTGTGTCTGGTACGTTATTCGGTCCTGTAATAGGTGGGTTTATGGCTGATACGTTTGGATTTCAATATACGTTCGTCATTACAGCAACTGCTGTATCTATAGCCGCATTCATGGTTATTTTAGGAATTAGAGAGATGCGACGAGTAAAACCCAAGGATGAGCATGAATATTCAAGAAAGATTGTTGTATCCGGTATTTTTCATCACCGATTGATGTTGAACGTGCTGATGATTAGTTCCCTTATTCAAATTGGGCTTTTTAGTATTCAGCCTCTTCTTTCTTTATACGTCTCTCACTTAACCGATTCAAATGAAGTTGCATTATTGGCAGGAATTACCTTCAGTGCGACAGGTGTAGGAAGTCTGTTATTTGCGAGAATATGGGGTAAGCTAGGAGATTCCATTGGATACGAAAAAGTTTTGTCTACTCTCTTACTAATTGCTTTTATATTTATCGTTCCACAAGCTTTTGTTACAGAGCTGTGGCAACTGATGGTGCTCCGCTTCCTATTTGGTATTGCATCCGGTGGTCTAATACCGATTACCACTGCCTTAATACGTCGGGAGGCGCCAATTGAAGTACAAGGCGAGTTAATGGGCTACAATACAAGCTTCCGATTCCTCGGTAATATCATTGGTCCAATGTTTGGGGGCTTTATTAGTGGTTTTATCGGTATTTCTTCGGTATTTTACGTTACTGGTGCCCTCTTCCTATTGGCATTCTTCATCATCTATTTCGCAAGTAAGAAACCAGTTCAAGATTTTGAAGAAGTGCTCCATGAAGAGGAACTCCATGCAAAAGCACACTGATTACCAAAAGACTTTCGAATTAATCGATTCGAAAGTCTTTTTTTGTAGCTTCCTGTAGATATTCACTAGGTGTTTACTTAGAAAAATTAGCACACTTTTCCAGCGAGATATGTGCTATTCTTTTATGGAGATAACTTGAACTGGAGTGCAAATTATGCGACAAGGTACTGGATTTATTATCATATTATTATGCTTTCCTCTCCTTTGGATTTTATATTCCTTTATCCATACTGAGGTGCTTTCAGCTGCTTCTTTTAATGATGACTTAGAACATTCTATTCAGCTTTCTAACCCTACAATAACTTCTCCAGTTGTCCTCTTAGATAAACAAGGTGAAATATTTTCTGAGGACTATGTGGAATGGAGAGAACCGATAGAGTTAGAAACTATTCCTCTATTTGTTCAGGAGCTATTTATACAGAGTGAGGATGTAGAATTTTATAATCATATTGGCTTTAATTTTACCGCAATCTTCCGAGCAGTTTTTGCAAATGCTTCTTCTCAGGAACGAGAACAAGGAGCTAGCACCATCACTCAGCAGCTAGTCCGCCTACGCTACTTGTCTACTGAAAAAACATATGAAAGAAAGCTAACAGAGTTGCTATATGCACATGAAATGGAAAAACAAACTACTAAAGAAGAAATACTAACTAATTATTTAAATGAGATTTACTTCAGCAACCAGGTATATGGAATTGGGGCAGCTGCCACCTTCTACTTCGGCCGCCCAATAGAAGAATTGAGGGAATCAGAGCTTGCCTTTATCAGTGCTATCCCGAATAATCCAACCATTTATAATCCACTCACTAACTTTGAAGCTACTAAAAAGAGACAAGAGCTTCTAATAGATGTCATGGTCAAAAATGGACGGCTCACTGCCGAGAATGGAGAAAAAATAAAGAAGGAATCAATTGTTCTTTCGACGAAGTTAAAAAAACAACTATACCCTGCCTATAGCACGTTTGTTTTACATGAGCTTGAAAACCTTATAGCACACAACGAGGGATTTAAAGAAAGAATCGCTAACTCACAAAATGAACAGCAAAGGCAATACCTAGAAAGTGAATTAAAAACCCGTGTCAATGAAGTAATCGCTGGAGGGATAACAATCTCTACAGCTTTGGATCAATCTAAACAAGATTATGATGAACGTTACATTAATAGTCTTTTAAGCAAAACTCCAGAATTACAAGCTGCGTCTGTAGTGATTAACAATGAATCTAGAGAAATTGTAAGTGTATATGGAGGTAAGGATTATAGGAAAATGGATTTTCATCGCGCCTATCAGGCAGTTCGACAACCGGGCTCTGCCTTTAAGCCCTTGCTAGTATACGCTCCATTATTTGAGACAACTACTTATACTCCTGCCAACTCTATTAATGCAGGTAAGTTATGTATTGGATCCTATTGCCCACAAAATTACGGAGGAGTAGTATATGGAGATGTGACGATTCAAGATGCATTTCGTTTAAGCCATAATACCCCTGCTGTAAGATTATTGGATAAGGTCGGTATTGAAAATGCTTTTGCAAGGTTATCTCCTTTTCAATTTGAATATATACAAAAAGAGGATTATACGTATTCTGCCGCACTAGGAGGATTAACACATGGCGTTACGATAGCAGAAATGGCAGATGCTTATACAAGCTTCATCAACGGAACATATAAACCAGTGCATTCAATAAGAAAAGTTGAAGACAAGCAAGGAAATGTTCTGTATCGATGGGATGAGGATTTTCAAGAAGCTTGGTCGTATAAGACAGCCCAAACGATGAGAGGTTTACTTCAACAGGTGGTCACAAACGGGACTGGAAAAGGAATTCATATTAACTCTTCGTACGTGGGAGCTAAGACAGGCACTACAAATGAATATTATGATTATTGGCTAGCCGGCCTTACAGACACTTATACCTCTGCAGTATGGATTGGATACGATAAACCTAAAAACATGAAATCTATAGAGTCTAACAAAATCCATCATCGTATTTTTAATCAAATTATGAAAACAGATTGAGCTGGGATTTAAGTAGTTTCGTAACACGTAAAAAGAAAAATTGCGACATGCAATTTCACTTTTTGCGTGTTATTTTTGAATTCATCGCCATCGCTCCGTACAATGGCTAGGAAATAGTTTACGAAAAACGAAGCCCTGAATTCTCTAAGGGAGTTTTGTTGTCCCTACCTAGTCAGATCATTTTGATAAACTTCAATATTTTCCTGTATAAATGTGCGAGTTCTTCAGGCGTTTCACGTTCGTTTTGAGAGAGCCAATGCTCAACCAGTCCTAAAATGGATGATGAAGCAAACGCCGAAAGATAATCTGTTGGAATAGAAGAATCTATGGAGGATAAATCAGTAGCGTAATAGTTATCTTCAAACTGTTCGATAAAGAAGCTTTTTAAGCGAAGATGAAAGCCCGACGTATTGTTTTTAGATAATAGAACAATAAATTGTTCTTTGTACATTTCAATGTATCTAAATACCTCCATAGAAAAACCAGCGACCTCTAATAGTTGTTCCTTCTCCAGGCTGTCTTTTTTATTAATATTCGCAATATGTACTCGAAGCCCATCAAGAAGCTCAATCTCGACTTTTTCTAATAAATCATATTTATCGAGATAATGTAGATAGAAGGTTCCACGGTTAATGGAAGCATTAACTGTTATGTCTTTAATCGATATTTTCACAAATTCTTTCTCTTTAAGTAACTTGAGAAATACATCTTGAATTTTCTTCTTTGTACGAGAATTCATCTCATCAAAAACGTTTCCCACCTTCCATTCACCCCTCTCATATATTTTCTAGTATTTCTCTAATATACTGCACCCCGAAAGCTAATATTAAGCTTCTACTAGCTAAATGACTGTCTATAGCTTGCACATCTTGTAATCTCCTGTGAGTTAATAGGCTATAGGAAAGGCAGACTCGCGATAATTCCGTTATACAGTTTGATGACTACATATATGACTAAAGCTAAGAATAAGCTCCATACGATAATTTCAAACATGATTAGTCCTAATGTTCCTATCATGGACATAGAGTTGCTTAGTTTGAATACAACATAAATAAAATAAATAAAAGCAGTAGCTAAAAATATAAGAAGAAGAATTTTAATTGATTGGAAGCCTACTGCTGAAATGATAGCACCTGCAAAAAAAATGACATACCCACCGCGCGCTTGTGCCATTGTTTTTCCTTCAAAATCCTTAGAAAAGAATAGCATTCCTAATTCGTGAATAGTTTCTGCAATCAATTTTAATGCAGAAAAGAGCATGAAATAAATAAGGGCAAAAATAATTAGCACAAATAATCTTATCTCAAAATCAGAAAGAAACTCTTTCATCCCGCTATACACGCCAATGACTTTAAACAGATCGATTGCTTTAAACATTGTATACGTGGAAAAGCTCAAGCTAAATAAAATAATGGTTATCAATGGCAAAAAGCCAAATACATAAGGGTTTTTCATGATCGTTCCTCTAATCTTGATAAATTTGATTCTATAGTTCATATCGGAGTAAATTGGCCTTTTACAAGAGTCTATCATATAGATTTAACTTTTAACGCTAGTTACTAATAATTGATTTATAAATCTTGGCATAAATAAGCCTAACTTTTACTTTTTGGAGGACAAATTTAAGCACCCCTTTATTTGATTAAAAATGCATTTACTTATATATAGGAAGGAAGTGATAAGCCATGCAAACACATATTATTTGGGGTATAATTTTATTATATACTTAAATATATTGTCGGAAGGAGGATCCCTATGTCCATGTTTTTTGCAATATTCTTGCCTATTATTTTAGCTGTTTTTATACCTTTTTTGTATAAAAGAGCAAAAAGTATCCATACTGGATGGTTTGTCTTGATTGCCCCTGTTCTTTTGGTAATCTTTTATGCAATGTATATCCCATCGGTAATGGATGGAGAAACTTTTATTAACGAAATGCCTTGGATTCCATCACTTGATATTTCACTCGTCTCGTACATAGATGGCCTTAGCTTACTTTTTTCGTTATTAATAACCGGGATAGGATCTCTAGTCGTTCTTTACTCTATCTTCTATTTAGATAAGGATAAAGAAAAGCTAGGTAACTTTTACGTATACTTATTAATTTTTATGACTGCCATGTTGGGAGTTGTACAATCTGACCACTTAATCGGACTGTATTTCTTTTGGGAGTTAACTTCCATTTCATCATTCTTGCTCATTGGTTACTGGTATACGCGAGATCGTTCGCGTTTTGGTGCATTGAAGTCAATGATGATTACCGTCTTTGGTGGCTTAATGATGCTTGGTGGATTCTTATTATTAGGAATTATAGGGGAAAGCTTCTCCATTCGTGAGTTAATCGCACAAGCATCCTCTATTGCAGAGCACGACTTGTTCATATGGGCGTTAGTATTGGTACTTCTAGGGGCCTTTACAAAATCTGCTCAGTTTCCCTTCTACATTTGGCTACCCGATGCGATGGAAGCTCCAACACCTGTTAGCGCATATTTACATTCAGCAACTATGGTTAAAGCAGGACTATATTTAGTCGCAAGATTTACACCAATCTTTGCATTATCCGAGGTCTGGGTGTGGCTAGTAACAGGAGTCGGTATTCTCACTTTGTTCTGGGGATCTTTCTTCGCAGTAAAACAAACAGATTTGAAAGCAATTTTAGCCTTTTCAACGGTCAGCCAGCTTGGTTTGATCATGTCACTGCTTGGAATTGGTTCTATCGCCTATCATGTTACAGGCGATTTAGTGTCAACATATACAATTGCAACTTTTGCGGCAATATTCCATCTCCTAAACCATGCAACCTTTAAAGGTAGTTTGTTTATGGTTGCTGGGATAGTTGATCATGAAACTGGTACACGAGATATCCGCAAGCTCGGTGGGTTAATGAGTTTAATGCCTATTAGCTTTACAATCGCAATGATCGGCAGTTTATCGATGGCTGGCGTACCGCTATTCAATGGCTTTTTGAGCAAAGAAATGTTTTTAGAAGCCACACTTTCCTTACAGCATTTTAACCTCTATGCAATGGATACTTGGTGGATTTTAATACCAGTAGTTGCATGGATTGCAAGCGTATTTACATTTGTATATAGCTTGTACTTTGTCTTACATACATTCCGAGGAAAGCACAAACCCGAGCTGCTTCCTAAAAAAGCACATGAAGCTCCAATTGGAATGCTCGTTTCACCAGGTATATTAGCAACATTAGTCATAGTTATTTTCTTTATACCAAATGTTTTTGGTAGTACTTTTATAAAGCCGGCAGTAGCTGCTATTCATCCAGGAGCCTATGCACTTCCTTCTGAGATAGGAGTTAAGATAAAAGCATGGCATGGATTTGATTCGCCCGCTCTATATATGACGTTAGGAATTTTCCTAGTCGGCTATCTTCTATATAAAACATTGCCAAAATGGAGTGTAGGTTATGAGAAGATGCCAGCTAAAGTTTCATTGAACGGTATTTATGATTGGTTAATGATGCTTTCAGAAGGTGGAGCTAATAGCGTTTCTTCTCTTTACATGAAGGGTTCTATTCGTTCTTACTTAATCTACATGTTCTCAGCTATTATCTTCCTGCTTGCTAGCACCATGTGGGTTAAGGATGCCTTTGTAATAGACTTTGATAATTTAGCACCTATCAAGTTCTTTGAAATACTTTTATCACTCATTGTTATTATTGGGACGATTACGATCCTAGTTACAAAATCCCGCCTTACAGCAATCATTGCTTTAGGAGCTGTAGGATATACTGTGGCTTTGTTCTACATCATTTTTAAAGCGCCTGATCTAGCTTTAACTCAGTTAGTAATAGAAACAGTTTCGGTTGCTCTATTCCTTGGAGCTTTTTATCACCTGCCAAAACTAAATAAGCACGAAAAAGGCAAGGAAGACCGTAAATTCCGTTTAACTAACTTTATCATTGCACTAGGTGTTGGAGTGATGGTTACATTAATAGCTATTTCCTCCCACTCTCAAAAATTAGTAACATCTATCTCTCAATACTATAAAGATACTGTTTACACAGAAGCTGGCGGTGGAAATATTGTAAACGTTATCTTAGTTGATTATCGTGGATTTGATACTTTATTTGAAATCAGTGTACTAACTATTGCTTCTCTAGGCATCATAGGAATGATCACACTACGACTTGCTAAAAAGAAAGGAGATAGAAAAGTTGAAAACAAATGATTTAATTATTCAAACGACAACGAAAGTAGTCTTTTTCATCATCTTTCTATTCTCCATTCATATTTTTTTCGCAGGTCATTATACACCAGGAGGAGGATTTGTTGGTGGCCTATTAATGTCAAGTGCAATCGTCCTTCTTTTACTTGCATTCGATTTAAAAACAGTACAAGATATGCTACCTATAAACTATACGGTTGTAACAGCAATCGGGCTTATAATATCTTTAGCAACTGCAGCCGGGTCTATCTTTTTTAATGTTCCTTTCTTTACCCACGTATATGATTATTTCAATCTTCCCTTGTTAGGGAAAACGTCTATCCATACTGCAATGTTTTTTGATACCGGCGTATATCTTGTTGTAGTGGGAGTAACAATGACAATTATTCAAATGATAGGAGGAGATGAATAATGGAAATTATGATGTCCATTTTAATCGGCTTTCTATTTATGGCTGCAGTCTATTTAATCCTCTCTCGCAGCTTGCTTAGGATTATTATTGGAACGGGCTTACTGAGTCATGGGACACATTTGCTCCTACTAACCATGGGTGGACTTGGGGGAAAATCTGCTCCCGTATTAGCTGACGGAGTGACAGATTATGTCGATCCACTACCACAGGCTCTAATTTTAACCGCCATAGTTATTAGCTTTGGCGTAACGGCATTTTCACTTGTACTTGCCTATCGTACCTATAAAGAAGTCGGTACAGATAATATGGAACTTATGAAAGGAACTGAAGACAATGATTAACTTATTATTATTCCCAGTCCTCATCCCTTTCTTATTCGCTGCGGTTCTTTTATTATTTCCCAAGAAATTAAAAGCACAGCGAATAGTTACTATTATTGGATTGTTGTTAGCACTAGCATCTGCCTTTACATTGCTGTACAAAGTAAAGATAGATGGTGTACAAACCCTTACACTCGGGAGCTGGGCACCTCCATTTGGAATCACAATGGTTTCAGATATGTTCTCAGCGTTACTAGTAACTTCATCTCTAATCATTGCTCTATTTGTTGTATGGTATAGCTTTTCTTACATGGATGAAGCTAGAGAAAAATCATTTTACTATCCAGCTATTCTATTTATGTTAACAGGAGTCAATGGTGCTTTTACAACGGGAGATATATTTAACTTATTTGTATTTTTTGAAGTATTATTAATGTCTTCCTATGTATTGATTGTTTTAGGTGGAGAAAGAATACAATTAAAAGAATCTATTAAATACATAATAGTCAATATTGTCTCTTCATCCCTATTTGTAATTACAGTAGGATACTTGTATTCAGTAGTTGGAACATTAAATATGGCCGATATCTCAGTTAAATTGGCCGAGCTTGGTGAGGTAGGAATTGTAACTGTAATTGCTGTGTTGTTTTTAATTGTTTTTGGTATTAAGGGTGGTATTTTTCCTCTCTTCTTCTGGTTACCAGGTTCTTATGCAGCACCCCCAGTTCCAATACTAGCCCTGTTCGGTGCACTTCTCACTAAAGTTGGAGTGTATGCGATTATGCGGACATACACGTTATTCTTTACTACAGATGTAGGTTTCACGCATGAGTTGCTTATGATTCTCGCGATAATTACCATCGTCGTTGGGTGTATTGGCGCGTTGGCTTACTTTGATTTAAAACAAATTATTATTTATAACATCGTCATTGCAGTAGGAGTTATATTATTCGGTGCTTCTGTAATGAATGAAAATGGAATGATGGGTTCTGTATTTTATTTGATTCATGATATTTTGATAAAGGGAGCATTGTTCTTACTTATCGGTATTGTCATTAAAATTACAGGCACCTCCGATTTACGTAAAATGGGAGGTCTGATGAAAAAGTATCCTGTTTTAGCCTGGAGTTATTTGATTGCAGCATTTGGATTAGCTGGTATTCCACCCTTAAGTGGCTTCATCGGTAAAATGCTAATCGTACAAGGGGGCTTTGAAGGTGAATTACTCTGGCAGAGTGTTTTTATATTAGCTTCGAGTCTAATTGTCCTACTTTCGGCAATTCGAATTTTCATCTATGCTTTCTGGGGTGAGCCAAAAGGTGAATCTACTCTTTTAGGACCTAAATCATATCGACGACTGTTAACACCTACTATCGTTTTGGTAGCCATAACAGTATTCTATGGTGTTGGAGCAGAATTCTTAGTCCCATTTATGACGGATGCTTCTGATTTGTTGCTAGATCCTTCTATTTACGTCGATGCTGTATTTGAAGGGGTGAAATAATATGGCGTTTCAAATTTTGTTAAATGTTTTCATTGCTCTGACCTGGATGTTTTTATCGGTATCCTTTAAGCCTACTACCTTCATCGTGGGATATCTGCTAGGCTTACTAATGCTTTTCATACTAAGAAAATCCTTTAAATCACGGTTTTATATGGATCGAGTATGGGCGGTTATAAAATTGGCTGTCTTATTTTTAAAGGAGCTAATACTTTCTAACTTCTCGGTATTAAAGTTAATCGTAAAGCCTGAAATGCCCATCCGTCCTGCCATATTTGCCTTGGAAACGGTTTTAACCGAGGACTGGGAAATAACGTTGTTATCCAGCCTTATAACATTAACACCTGGTACGGTAGTTATTGATGTTTCGGATGACAATAAAACGTTATATATTCATTCTATTGAGTTTAGTAATATTGACGAAGCGGTTAACTCCATACGCGATACTTTTGAGAAAGCAATTTTGGAGGTGAGTAGATCATGATAACTTTTTTATGGGTGATTGTCGTGTTAATAAGCGCCGCTTTACTAGGCTTCTTATACCGACTTGTAAAGGGTCCGACTACTCCCGATCGCGTAATAGCCTTAGATGCAATTGGAGTGGGTCTAATCTCTTTAATTGGTCTAATATCAATTCTGTTTGACACTCCATTCTTCTTAGAGGTCATTCTATTGTTAGCTGTTCTTTCCTTTATAGGAACAGTAGCGTTTTCTAAATTCACGGAGAAGGGAGAAATCATTCAACGTGACCGTAATAGCTAATATATTTATCGTAGGTACTATTTCCTTTGGAACTATTTTTATCTTGGTTACTGCAATTGGCTTGTTCCGACTACCAGACGTCTATACAAGAGCACATGCAGCTTCCAAGAGTGCTACACTTGGGGTTATGAGCATTTTAATAGGTGTGTTTCTTCACTTTTGGTTAATCGAGGGGACGTTTAATTCTCGTATTTTGCTTGGCATTCTGTTTCTTTTCATCACTGGACCTGTAGGTGGACACATGATGGGAAGAGCTGCCTATTACTCTGGTGTGGAATGCTGCGACCTCACAGTTCGAGATGATTTAGAAGAGGTAGTGGAAGAAAAAAGAAAGAACATGAAAATCAAAGTTTGATGCTAATTTACTTTAGTGTGTAGGCAGAGTGTTTTATCACTTTGTCTACACTTTTTTATTGGAAAAACTAATATCAAATGTCATTCGTACTTAAAATAACTGACACATTAGACAGGATTGCGTTTTTCAAAAGTAAATGGTTAGTTTTCTTCACTTACAATGAAAGGAATGAAGTACGATTAGGTCAAATAAAAAATTAGGTAAACATCTCAATATAAAAATTAATAATCGCAAAGTGAAAATTCTAAATTACAAAAGAAGCAGTCATTTTGACGAATATAAAAATCAAGAGATATTTACCATTGAATTAATAACGAAAATTTATAATGAAGTGCTAGATAACAAAGCTGTAAAAATAGAACTCAATGAAAAAGAAATTATAAATGCTGAATGGATATTATGTTTTAGACAGCCAAATATATATAGATTTACTTATAAGATAATTAATACAATATCGGTGAATAAATCAAACGGGGAATGCCAAAAAAATTGCATTCGATATTCTTCAGAAGAAAAATCAATATCAAAATTTAACAGAACCAAATTTTAAAAAAGCTATTACCTTCCCTGATATATCAAGGAATGGCAATAGCTCTTTTTTAGTAGTACGGGTAATACGGTGTAAAATTGTTGTAGTAAGGATACGGTTGGTATGGATATGGCTGATAAGGATAAGGTTGTCTGGCACCAAAGCCAACAATGGAAGAACCTAAAAGACCTCCTACAAAGCCTCCTAATAATGGCGCTCCAAAACCACCGAAACCTCCACCAAATCCACCATAGCCTCCATAGCCTCCTGGGCCACCCGGACCTCTACCTCCATAACCACCGCGTTGATATCTAGGCATAATGTTCCTCCTTTCAACACAGTGTATGCTATATGGGATAAGTGTCCTGTGCGTATACCCTACTCTTCTTCAGCCATTCTTTCGATAAGAGTAGCCAATGTTCGTACCATTACACCGGTACCACCTTTTGGTCCGAAATCATAGGCAGATTTAGAGTCAGATGTTCCAGCTATGTCTAAGTGAATCCATGGTGTTTCCTCCACGAACTCTCCAACAAAACCGCCTCCAAATATCATATGACCATCTCCTCCAGGAGAATTATTCAAGTCAGCCACATCACTCTTGCGGATACGTTTTTTATCGTTTTCTGTTAAAGGTAATCTCCATACAAACTCGCCAGTTTCTAAAGAGGATTCCATAAAGGTTTCAAAAAACTCCTCGTCATTTGTAAGTGCACCTGTCTTGTCATATCCAAGAGCTGTAATAACGCCACCTGTTAAAGTAGCAACGTCTACGATATAGTTAGCTCCTTGTTGTTTTGCATAAGTAACCGCATCTGCTAGAACAAGACGGCCTTCTGCATCCGTGTTTAAAATTTCAATTGTTTTTCCACTCATCGAAGTGATTACGTCATCAGGCTTGAAGGCATTACCAGAAATCATATTGTCTGTGGAAGGTATAACTGCAATAACATTTTTATTTGGACGAAGCTCTCCAATAATTTGCATTGCTCCTAATACTGCTGCAGCACCTCCCATATCGCCCTTCATCCCAACGATACCTGCCTTCGTTTTGAGAGAGTAACCACCTGTATCAAAAGTAATTCCTTTACCAACAAGTGCCACTACATCATCCCAGTTTTCTGTTGCCTGATATTTCAAAGCGATTAATCGTGGTTCTTCAACAGATCCTTGATTTACTGCAAGTAATGCTCCCATCCCAAGTTCTTCTATTTCTTTCTTACCTAAAATTTCTGTTTCAAAGCCATATGTTTCTCCAAGCTCTCTTGCATACTCACCTAGCTGTGTAGAAGTTAATACGTTTCCTGGTGTGTTTACTAAAATTCTTGCTTCATTTACTGCATCTGCATAAATACTTCCTACCTCAAAATAAGTAGCAGCTTCGTCCGGATCAGTGTCAGTTAATAGCTCGATGGCAGGTAAATAGTAATCAGGGACATTAGAGGATGTTTTGTAGCCTTCATAAACGAATGCACCCATTCCAATTCCTTCGGCTGCTAAATACGCTACATCGGCTTCTGTAGCTGTTTCTGATGTAAATGATGGTATCCAAACTGCTAAAGACTCTGGCTTACTCGAAAGAAGTTCTTTGCCTACTAAGCCAAATGCCTCACGAATGTTCTCTTGAGTTAACTTTTTGCGGTCACCAAGCCCGACAAAAAGAATTCTTTTTACAGTTTCCTGATTAGCAACTGGTACTTTTACTATTTTTTTTAAATCTGATGAAATGTCTCCGCTTTTTACCCATTCTAGGATGTGGTCTCCAAAAGCATTTAACAATGCATCCCACTTCTCTGTGTTTTCAGGATGCTTTGGAATGCCCACCACTAGTGTTTCTGATTGCACTTCTTCGAATAATACTTCATTAGTATTTATAATCATTATTTTTCCCCCTAGATAATTTGGATACATTATCATTATATAGCAACAAGTTTGATTTTTCGAATAGTAGTAATATGTTATACTAGTACTAACTAAAGTTTTCCTTGAAAGGCTGTGTCTACTCTGACAATCCTCCAAAATACTCCATTACTAGCTGCTCTATTTTCTATTTTCTTTGCTCAGTTCGTGAAAATACCTATTCATTTTTTGGTCACCAAAAAGGTTGATTGGAAGTTATTTACTTCTACTGGTGGAATGCCTAGTTCCCACTCTGCGGCTGTAACTTCTCTTTGCACAGCTATTGCTTTTGAGACAGGTTTAGACTCACCTCTCTTTGCAGTTGCTACTGTATTTGCAGTTATAGTGATGTTCGATGCAACTGGTGTCAGATTCCAGGCTGGCCAGCAAGCCATTATTATCAATCAAATGCGTGTAGATTTTCAGGCATTTGTGGATCAGACAAAAGGTTGGGGACAAAAGAAAAGTGAAGAAAAGCTAGAAGAATTAAAAACGTTGCTTGGTCATAAACCAATAGAGGTATTTATGGGTGCCCTAACTGGGATTATGATATCTATCATTATTTACACCGTGATTTTATAGCTTTTTTACAAATTAAGAGTTAAATCAAATGTAGTTTAAATATACATTCCTCTTGCCCACAACTACTGTGCATTATTCTCTAAATAACAGGTACTGTTAAACTTGTTTAGTATTTTATTATCTCTAGAAGCGTATTCGCCTTAAATCGAATGCGCTTCTTGTTTTTTCCTAATTGGACTCTATTTGTTGTTTATCCTTCAACTAATTGATAATAGTATTTTAATTCATCATTGTACTTAGTAATAAGTACATCATTACGTTCTTTAGCTTTAAATATTTCAGTACCAATGGGCAGAATATTTGCTGTAGAATCTTTAAAATCCATTGGATTAGAAGTGTTATACTCAATTTTCCCTACTAAATCACCTTCTGTTAAGACAAGTTCGTTAACCCACTCAATATTCGTACTATAGATTATACTATCCCACTGAAAAATATCAGCTTTTGAATCAATTTCCAGAATTTCTTGTGCAGTAGGATTACCAATGGTTACTTCTGTTGTAGTGTTTTGGTCTATTGAACTGTTGCTTGATTCATCCGAGCATCCCCATAACAATAGATTCCCTAGCATCATTACTGTTATAATCACATACTTTTTCAATACCACCCCTCCTTTTCTAATACATTAGTCGATTGATACTTAATATTCGTTTCTTTTTCCCATACCTTTCTATACAGTTACCGTGAGGCTAAGTATGTACTTCGGAATTATGCATATGCTTTTTCTTACCAATAAAAAAAAGATGGCTATAAGGCCATCCCTTTTTAGAACATTTGATATCCACTTTTCCGAAGCATTTTAATAACGATCCCCGCAATAATTGCTCCTACAAAACCACTTGTTAAAATTACGATATCTGCCATATGCAAAGAAACAAACTTATCTCCAAGAGCAGAGAATGAAGAACCCGGGTTAGTGAAATAATCAAAGAACCCTACCTCATCAATGATAAATACCACAATTAGTGGATATAAAATAGCCACAAACCAGGACATTCTTAGTAACATATTTAATAAGAAGGCGATTCCAAAAAACATAACTAGAAAAATTAGTACTGAAAGAATCATCTGTGTAATTGTAAAATTCATAATCATATACCTCCGTAGTATCTCTAAATAGTTTACCTTAACGGAGGCATGGATTCAATGTACTTGTTTCTTTTCACATTTTTGTCAAATAATCTTCTTATTACTTTTTCCAGAGCCATTACAGCAGCCACACGTTTCTGATCCACCAAGTCTAAGTTGGAAATATCCTTCACCTTTACAATAAGGACAAGACTTTGCAGTTTCTGTTTTAAATTTAATCATATAATACGCCTCCTTGAATATTTATTTTAATATTCAGATAATATATCACGGATTAATATATTTGTAAATAAAAAACAAAATATATTTGATACGTGTTTTAAAAGTGCTTAAGTATAGAAAAATAGACTGTCTTATGAAAAATGCTTTGTTTCATAAGACTTTTTATCGAAGTTCTATAAGCTAACCACTATTAGTAGAGCTAGTCACAGTTGAATTTTTAATGACATGAATTTAGTCTATTTATGTTCGGATTATTTTATGAATAATTTATAGCTAGTATACCCAAATATGTCTCCAGGATTTATCCCTTCGATAGTTGGAAAGCCAATTTCTAAAGACGCAGCTGCTAATTCATGCAGCATTACAGAAGCGTTCTCATCTTCCAGTAAATCACTTGGAAGTATCCATTTGGCCTCATATAGCTCAGAAAGCTGCACTTGAATAATCGGTTCCTCTTCAATTGGTTTAAGAAGAAAAATGGCCATATTATCACTGATTTTTCCCTGTAAGACCCCACTTCTAAAACCGATCATATTTTTAACTGTACAATCTACCGCAGTTTCTTCCTTAACTTCACGTACGGCAGCCTGTTCAATTGTTTCATCACCATTTACAAAGCCTGCAGGTAAAGACCATCTTCCTTCTAAGCCACCATATCGTTTTTTAACAACTAGCCATTCACCCTTGTTGTTTAAAACTAATCCTGCAGCTCCCAACCAGACATTTCCTCGTTTATCCTTCGACAAATAATCCATCTCCTTCAACAAAAGCATACTTACCTTTTATACTTTAAAAAAGCTCCCACTGAGAGTTACAGTGGGAGCCATTTATTGTTTTTCTTTTATAATTTAAATTTACCTTTTTTAAGCACTAATGGAACTCCACCGATCATGAAAAGAGCACGGTTATCAATAACCTTTTTCATGATGGATGCTTTAGTACCAGTAAGTTTTCTACCCATTACATCTCCAATTGCATCATGCTCACCAAGAGAACAAACTGTTCCTTTTAGTTCAGGAACAAATTCCTTTGTATTTTCGCCTTTCATAAGGGCTACGATATTTTTAGCAACTGTTACAGCTTGTTGCATAGCAATTTGAGCAGTCGGTGGGTATGGGCGATTTGTTTCTTCATTAATCATTAGAGCACAGTCACCAACGATGAATACGTCTGGGAATCCAGGTGCACGCATATCTTTTTCAACTTTAACGCGAGCACGCATATTTTCGATACCAGAAGTTTCGATTAAGCGGTTTCCACGAACTCCAGCAGCCCATACTACAGTACCAGCTTTGATGAATTCAAATTCTTCTTCGCCTTTTTTAATTTTAACGCCTTCAGGAGTAGCTTCTACTACTGGTGTACCTATAGAGAACTCGATTCCTTTTGCTTCTAATTGACGAACAGCATATTCAACTAGCTCAGGATCAAAACCAGGTAATACCATAGGAGCAGCTTCTACGCAGACAACGCGTACTTTTTCTTTTGGTACATCGTATTCTTCACAAAGCTCAGGAATACGATTACCTAATTCACCTAAAAATTCAATACCAGAGAAGCCAGCTCCTCCTACTACAATAGTTAAACGAGCATCGTCTCTGTTTTCTTCTGTAGACCATGTAGCAAATTGGTATTCGATATGATCACGGATTTGACGAGCAGCATTTACATTTGCAATTGATAGTGCATATTTATCTAAACCAGTGATTCCAAATGTTTCACCTTCAAAGCCTAAACCGATTACTAAATAATCATATGTGTATTCTCCAGCACTTGTTGCTACCTTCTTAGTATTAACATCAATGCCTTCGACAGTTGCTTTTACAAATTGTACCTTGCTTTTATTTATAACTCCTTGAATATCATAACGCACTTGGTCTGGACGTAAAGTTCCAGCTGAAGCCTCATGTAACCAAGTAGACTCGTAGTGATAGTCATTTTTATTTACTAAAATAATATCTGCTTCATCGGTACCTACTAATTTTTGAAGGTTCACTACAGTAGATAATCCACCATAACCTGCACCTAATACTAGAATTGTTGGTCTTTTCACGAAGATCGCAACCACCTTTTTATATTTTTTATGAATCTAATGATACGAATAATTCACAATTAGAAATGGACTTTGTCATTTTTCCGACAAATTTTTCACTACATCCTATTTTAGACCTTTTAGAATAGGATTTCAACACTATTTAACAACATTGCAAACGTGGGAATATACAGACAATTAGCCCATGAGAAAAGCGCAAGCGCCTAGATCTGTCCCGACAAGCAAATGGGGGAAAGCGAGGAGGCAGTTCTTCAGCCACCGCAGCTTTTTCCCATTTGACCTCGAGGGGCAAGGCGCTGGAGCTAGACAACAAGAAAAGCGCAAGCGCCTAGATCTGCTCCGACAAGCAAATGGGGGAAAGCGAGGAGGCAGTTCTTCAGCCACCGCAGCTTTTTCCCATTTAACCTCGAGGGGCAAGGCGCTGGAGCTAGACAACAAGAAAAGCGCAAGCGCCTAGATCTGTCCCGACTAGCAAATGGGGGAAAGCGAGGAGGCAGTTCTTCAGCCACCGCAGCTTTTTCCCATTTGACCTCGAGGGGCAAGGCGCTGGAGCTAGACAACAAGAAAAGCGCAAGCTCCTATATCTGTCCCAACAAGCAAATGGGGGAAAGCGAGAGCAACCAGTTAGATCCTCATTGACTTCCAAACGTAATTTACTTTCTTATCCTTTAAAAAAGAACATTTTCTTAAGTAAGAAAATGTTCTTTCGAATATTTAGCAGCTTTCCGGTGTGCCTTCTTTTTTAGCAGTTCTAAATGATGAACCACAGCCACAGGATGCAATTGCATTAGGGTTATCGATGGTAAAGCCTCCACCCATCAACGATTCTTTGTAATCGATGACTGTACCTTGGAGAATAGAAGCATCTTCACTAGATATAATTATTTCTAAATCATGCTGATGTAAAAATATATCGTCTTCATTTTTCTCTTTTTCAAATCCCATACCGTAAGAAAGACCGCTACATCCGCCACCGTTAACAGATACACGGAGAAGTGAACCTTCTTCCTCGTTGTGAACCATCATCTCTTTGACGCGGTAAGCTGCCGCTTCAGACAAATTAACTACTTCTGTCATCTGAATCACATTCCTTCCTTATTTATATAATATCAATTTAATCACAATCTATACAAGGAAAACTACTTAAGTTACCTCGCTTTCGAAATATTTTTACAGTATAATAAAACCAAGAACGAGAATAAGGAGAAGATAAAATGGAAATACCTCCATATTACCAAAAAGATATCGAATGCTTACACTGTAAAAACAAATTTAAATCAACTAAGATACGTTCAAAATTTATAAAAGTCGAATCTCATGAAACAGACTTTCAACCAATATATCAAAATAAAGATATCAACCCGCTATTATATAATGTATTTGTCTGTGAGCATTGTGGCTTTTCATTTACCGATGACTTCACCAAGTATTTTGCACCTGGACTTAAAGAAATCATTAAAGAAAAAATATCGACTAATTGGATACCACGTTCCTATGGAGACGTCCGAACGATACAAGACGGGATTACTACATATAAATTAGGCATACTGTGTGGAACGTTAAAAAAAGAAAAATTTGTCTCTATTGCTGGCTTAGCACTTCGTACTGCTTGGCTCTACCGCATAATGGAAAACAAAGAAGATGAAAATAGATTTCTAGAAATAGCCAGAGATCGTTATTCAGACTCCTATTCTAGCGAAGATTACAATGGAACTCAAATGTCCGAGACACGAATTATATATATGATAGCAGAGCTTTCTAGACGAATAGGTGACCGAGAATTAGCTACACGTTATTTTTCCAAAGTAATCGAAAAACAAAGTACCTCTATAGAACCCAAGCTAATTGAAATGGCAAAAGAGCGTTGGCAGGAAATGCGAGGGTGAAAAAAAGAAGCCTCATTCAGGCTTCTTTTTTATATGTGTTGTCATTAAAATACTTGTTCTACTTCTACTATTCCAGGTACTTCCTCTAATAAAGCGCGTTCAATACCAGCTTTTAACGTGATAGTAGAACTTGGGCAGCTCCCGCATGCTCCTAAAAGGCGTAATTTTACAATACCGTCTTCAACGTCAACAAGCTCGCAGTCTCCGCCGTCACGTAGTAAGAATGGACGCAATTTATCTAAAACTTCTTGTACTTGTTCGTTAATTGTATCAGTCATATATGTCGACTCCTTTCGCTATAATCATTATAGAATAATTGTTGGTTAAATGGAAGTGTTTACTCCCCACAAAACACACCGTGATAAGAGTGTTCCCTAAGATTCATAAAATATTATTTACCCTGTTTTATTCTTAAATACAAATCATTTTTACGATGATTTGTATATAGACTATTTACTTAATATTAATAATAAATAGCTAGAATCGTGTTACTTCAGGCTTTTATTCCCCAATATATCTTTCCAAAATAAATTTATTTTAAATTCTAGTCTATTAGACTAGCTTCCTCTACTAAAAGTTCATATGTTACAGTATGCCATTTGTTGGCAAATAAACTTCGAGGAGGTGTTTTTTTATGGTTTTAACCTTACAAGCATTTACAACTCCAGCAAATACTCAAGTCATTGCTGATACAGCTGCTTTACCAGGTACTCTTCCAACACCAGCAGTACCAACCGCACCAGCTATGTTGTCTCCTTTAATTGATGGCAGCAGCGCTTATATCTGGTCACCGAATACAGCATCCAACCAAACGGTTACATTCCAAAGCATTTTCGACATTGGAACTTTACCAATTCTAGGACTTGCTTTGCCACTTAGCGCGTTTTATGCGTATGCAGGTAACGAGACTGTCTCAGTAACTGCAACTTTAGAGGTAGTAAATCTTTTAGGAATTGTTATAGCAACTATTCCTTTATTTACCGATGCTAACTCTGGTAGCTCTCAGGACGTAGCAATTGCATCAGGAGATGCTCTTTTAGCAGTTGGTTTATTAGGAAATACAGGTCGTATTGTCATCAATGCTACTGTTACTTCCCCAACAGTAATAGGATATTCTGCAAATCCCGGCAGATATCTTGGACAACTTACCGTTCGTAGTCTTATAGCTGTTTAACAGCAGCTCCTCTTAAGGATGGCGTCTATACAATTTACAAGTTTCCCTCAATCTAGTAAATAACTTAGGCTAATTCACTGAAAACGTAAGCATCTCTGTACATGTACAAATAAACCAGTACATGTTTCAGAGGTGCTTTAAATATACTATTGGAAAAGCGAGAATAGGTAATTCTCAATAAGAATTGCTTAAAGATTTGTCGGTTAATTTCATAAATAGCACTTTGCCAGTATCCACAGCCAACCAATTATATTTTATTCAATGTCACGTGTATCGATTCTCTTTTCTTAAAATAAACGATTTAAATTCGCCATTTCAATTGCAGAAACCGCACTGTCATAGCCTTTGTTTCCAGCTTTTGTTCCTGCACGTTCAATTGCTTGTTCAATATTTTCCGTTGTCACTATACCAAAAATAACAGGTATACCCGTATCTAGGCCTGCTTTTGCAATGCCTTTTGCTGCTTCATTACATACATAGTCATAGTGCGTAGTAGATCCACGTATTACAGTACCTAAGCCGATTATTGCATCGTAGTTTTTCGTATTTGCCATTTTCTTTGCGATAAATGGTACTTCAAATGCTCCTGGCACCCAAGCGATATCAATATTTCCTTCCTCAACTCCGTGACGTTTTAAACCGTCTAGTGCACCGCTTAATAATTTGTCATTAATAAACTCATTAAATCTTCCTACTACAATTCCTATTTTTAAATCTGTACCGACTAGCTGTGCCTCAAAAATTTGTCCCATGCTCATTCTCCTTTTACGTAAGCTTTATAATTCGCTTCTGTGTATTTCACTAAATCTTCTATCGTAATAAACTTCATTTGAAATTTTTCTGCAATTTTTTCAAGTTGTGGCATGCGTGCCATTGTACCGTCCTCGTTCATAATCTCACAAATAACAGCGACTTCTTTTGAACCACATAATTTAGCTAGTTCTACACCTGCTTCTGTATGACCACGACGCTCTATAACTCCCCCTTTTTTTGCGATAAGAGGGAATACATGTCCTGGACGGTTTAAATCTGTTGCTACAGCTTGATTATTTAATAGTGCAAGAATTGTATAAGATCGTTCAAATGCACTAATGCCTGTTGTTGTTGATTTATGATCAATACTAATGGTAAAGGCTGTTTGATGTGAATCCGTGTTCTTATTTACCATTGGGTCTAATGACAATCTTTCTGCAATTTCATTTGAAATGGGTGTGCATATTAAGCCACGACCATGCACTGCCATAAAATTAATGTTTTCAGGTGTTGCATACTCACCTATTACGACAAAATCACCTTCATTTTCTCGATTTTCATCATCGACTACAATGATGATTTCACCTTGCTTTAATGCAACGATTGCTTCGTCTATAGTATTCATTTCATTCCACTCCTTTAGAATCCGGCTTTTTGTAAGAAATCAACAGTCACTTTTCCTGTATTTTGATTGGCTAGATGCTTTGCTACATACTTGCCAATTAAATCCGTTTCAATATTGACAATTTCTCCAGTCTGTTTTAAGCCAAGCACAGTTTCCTTGAATGTATGTGGTATTAAAGAAACAGTAATTATAGAATCTGTTACATTAAAAATCGTCAGGCTTGTACCATCAATGGTGATTGAGCCCTTCATTAAACAGTTAAAAAGCAATTCTTTTGGCATTGCTAAGTCGATATATACTGCATTGGAAGCTGGTCTCTTTCGAAGAATCGTTGCAACACCATCGACATGTCCAGAAACAATATGACCGCCGAATCTGCCATTTGCAGACATTGCTCTTTCTAAATTCACTGTTGAACCTTTTTTAAGTTGCTGTAAGCTTGTCGATTTAACCGTTTCAGGCATCACATCTGCCACAAACAGATCATTCGTAAACTTTTTAACAGTTAGACACACACCATTTACAGCAATGCTATCGCCAAGCTGTACATCTTCTAAAATTTTGCTAGCTCCAATGGAAATTTCCATCGATTGAGTAAACATATTCATCTGCTGAACAGTCCCTAGCTCCTCAATAATCCCTGTAAACATCTTCCTCACCTCTTTCTCAAAATAAAAAACCCCGAACATTTATTGTCGGAGTTTCGATGAGAGGTAAATTTGGCTTCGTCAAATAAGACTAGTGAATATGTATTTTCAAAAGTCTACTTGCGTTGCTTCCTTCTCCCATCCAGACTATAACTGTCGGCTTTGGACTTGCACCAAATCCTGCACACTAAAAGTGGCTCACGGGCTTAGAGATACAATCTCAACACCGTCGATTGGGAATTTCACCCGACCCCGAAGGAATAATATAAAATTGTTGTAAAATAAAAAAATTCCCAACACGGTTGTGATGGGATGAAAGTGCATAGCAAAAAATACATTTTAAAATTGCCATTTTAAAATGTTTTGCTTACTCCTTCTCCCATCCAGACTATAACTGTCGGCTTTGGACTCGCACCAAATCCTGCACACTAAAAGCGGCTCACGGGCTTAGAGATATAATCTCAACACCGTCGATTGGGAATTTCACCCGACCCCGAAGGAAATTATTCTATTTGATTAGTATTGTATCATAAAAATTCGACGTAGAGGCTTTCTTCGTATTACCACCTTTTAGTTGATTTGCATTCCTGGACTTTCAGACTAACTAAATCAACAACCGTTAGTGCATGAAACAATCATGACTAAAGCTATTATATTTAAACTCTATCATTTAAAGGATATTCGCTTTTTGACAGTATTTCCGTATCCCCTTTATAATATAGATGGGTAAAATAATATATAAGTTAAAGGGGACAAGTATTTTATGGCACAAGAAAAACTCACTGTAGAAATTTACGGTGCCGATATAGTATGTGCAAGCTGTGTGAATGCTCCTTCTTCTAAGGACACGTATGAATGGTTAGAAGCTGCAATTACCAGAAAATTTCCTGATCATCAATTAACATTTTTATATATTGATATAGAAAAGCCAATAGAAGACGAAAAACAACTGTCAATTGCCAATCAAATTGCAAATGATGAGTTTTTCTACCCATTAATAATGATAAACGAGGAAGTTATAGGGGAAGGTTATATTCAGTTAAAGCCTGTATTCTCTGCCCTCGAAAAGTACGGTTATATAGCAGAATAACGTGAAGTATCATTTCAAAAAGTACTCAAATAAGCTTATTAAGTAAAATGCTTTTTCCCAGAGAAAGCATTTTATAAAAAAAATAAAAAGCTTGGGAACGCGTTTAACTCCACGTTTCCAAGCTTTTTTAATTTATCCGTTATGGCGTTTATACATCCAAAGTAAACCTGATTTCATCAATCTTGCAATACGTCCAGTAACAGAGATATCTGCCAAATAAGCAAAGCCTTGCTTTTTACCTAGAGATCCCATAAAGCCTTTAAGCTTAATATCTGGCATTTTTTCTGGTAGTGGCTGACCCTTCCAGCGTGCTTGCAGTACTTTCACAATCTGCTCTGCCTGTTCCTCTGCTAGCTGTGCACTTGGAGCAAACGGCAAGGATGCACAATCACCAACTACAAAGACATTATCGTAACTTGGTAGATCATGATATTGAGTAAGGATGATGCGACCAGTTTTGTCCTTCTCTCCAGGTAAAGCACGAACAGGAGCAGCTGGCTGAATACCGGCTGTCCAAACTACAACATCTACCGGAATTATTTCATCATGATTATATAATTTGTTTGGTTCCACTTTTGTGATATTCGAATTGCTTATCACGTCTACATCATTTGTATCAAACCATTTTTGTACAAAATTACTTAAGCGTTCTGGAAAGTCTCTTAATACTCGAGGACTACGGTCAAATAATTTAATTTTTAGATCTGGTCTACTTTCACGAAGCTCACTCGCAAGCTCGATTCCACTTAGACCTGCCCCCACGATTCCTACAACAGAACCTGCTGGTAATCCACCAATCTTATTGTATGTGTCTCTAGAGCGCCCAATTGTTTGAATGCTATAAGTAAATTCATCTGCCCCTGGAACATTATGATACTTATCTTCGCAGCCAAGTCCAATTACTAAATCATCGTATGGAATTATTTTTTCATCTTGTAAAATTACTTGTTTGTTTTCTACATCAATTTTCTCAATTTCTCCATAAGTAATTTTTAACTTGTCACTCTCTGGAAAAGCCACTCTAATTTCATGATCAGATGATGTGCCTGCTGCCAACGCGTAAAATTCTGTTTTTAAACTATGAAATGGTGTACGGTCTATTAATGTGAGTTCTACATCATCTGGCAAATTATTTGGTAATAGGCGTAGTAATACGCGCATATTCCCATATCCTCCACCTAACAATACTAATTTTCGCATAAATATTCTCCCTTTTGTTTCAATGTCTCCTCAAATTATAAATGATTGTGACACATTTCACAATAAAACTTCACAATTGACCTTTATAAAAAAATAGAGTAGCATGACGATGTAGTGAGGTGACAGCTATGAATCCAATGGTTGAATTTTGTATAAGCAACCTTGCAAATGGTTCACAAGAAGCTTTTGATATATTAGAACAGGATCCTGATTTAGATGTGCTAGAATATGGCTGTCTTAGCTATTGTTCCCTATGTTCCGAAACACTTTTCGCCATAGTGAACGGTGATGTGGTAGAGGGTGAATCTTCCGAAGATCTTGTAGCCAAAATATATAAATACATTGAAGAAAATCCATTATTTTAAAAGGTATCGAGAAGATATTCTCTCGATACCTTTTATATATTTTAATCTATTAAATCAATTTCATACATTCATTCCATAAATAGCATTACTCCATTTATGAGTGAGAAAAAGAAATAAGGTATTCTCTGTTCTAAGCTCAACAGGAATACCTTATTTAATACAGTTATTATATTGTTCTTCCAAACAATGAATGGTGTTTTATTTTATCCAGTCATGTAAAGTTTCTAAAAAATGAGTCGGTTTTTGAAGGAACATTTGAACTTCTTCCGTTCTATTAACTCCAGTATTGACGTGAGCAGTATCAATTCCCATGTGAATGCCGGTTAATATGTCTGTTTGATAATTGTCTCCAATCATCACCATCTCTTCTTTTTTAAACCCATACTTTTTTTGAATAAACTCAAGCATAAACGGTTGCGGCTTTCCAGTAAAAATAGGTTCAACACCTGTAGAATGCTCTACTAATTTGGTGAAGGCTCCATTCCCTGGAAGATAGCCTCTTTCACTTGGGAAAGCGTGGTCGCTATTTGTAGAGATAAACGCCGCTCCAGCCCTAATTGACAAACAAGCTTGTGCGAGCTTTTCGTAATTGACTTTATGGTCTATTCCCATGACAACCACCTCTGCTAAGTCATCCGTTGGCTCAATTCCTACAGAACATAAAGCATCCTCCAAGCCCTTCTCTCCAATCATAAAAACGCTTTTTGCAGGATAATGCTCGGCAATGTAATTAGCAGCTGCAATCGATGAAGAGATAATTTGCTCCTCAGTAGTATGTATGTCCATCTTCGCTAGCTTCGCTTGTAGCTGCTTTTGAGTCATAGAAGAGTTATTAGTAACGAAAAAAGGTTCAATCCCATTGTTTTGCAAATAATGTACAAAATCTACAGATTCCTGAATTGGTGTTAGTCCCTTATATACAGTTCCATCTAAATCTAAAAAGTATCCTTTATAGGCGGACATCGGAGTCCTCCGGTAAAAATGCTGAAACTGGCCCAAGCTCATTAATTAAATAATTTTCTACTCTTTCTGGAAACAGTTGTAAATAAGGGAGATTCTTCACTAGAACACTTTCTAATTGCTTATGGTCTACGGAAAAGAAATGTCTCACAAGCTCTTTTCTCATTTCAATAACAGCTTTTAAAGGCGCATCCATCTCAGCTGTAATTACTTTTTCATCAGTCAAAATATCAATTATGTCATCATAGCCACCTGGATCCCTCATAATGAAGCCATCAATCATTGAGTTACCTACATCTATAATGGACTCAATCATATTTTGTCCCACTCGCTCTAATGCAAGTTTCGTTATATTATTTTCATTCCAATCTTTTTTACTATCTATTAAGTCAAGCAATTCTCTCATATGCTTCAATGTCATTGCAATACTTTTACGGTCCACAAAATACATTGCACAGCCTCCTAATTCTTGGTCAGTTGATATATAGTTCTATTCTATAGTACCATAATTCATAGGTAAGGAAGGAGTGTCAAGGGTGGAACGATTTTTCTTGTATGATGACGTCGAAGATACAAAAACAAGATTCGTTGGATTTACTGGAGAAAGCCAGCGATATGATTTAGCAATTGTCCAGAGTTCTCGATTTTTCGGTAAGGTACTTGTGATGGACATTCAATACAATCGATCAGCTATTATTGGGTCGGATGATGTGGAAGAACCTGGCTACTTAGAGCATGTTTTTAATAGATCTGAAGCTGAAGCAACGGAGCTAAGAGATTATCTAAGAGAATTACTGAGCTAAAGTGGAATATTGTATAGATTTTTATAAAAAGAAAAACCTTGAGCAGATCATAATTGATCTTGCTCAAGGTTTTCTTTCTTATCTTTTACTAGTTCGAGTGGGACCGTTTTTGGTGCTACCCCTGTTTTTTTAACAATAAAGTAAGCACACCCAAAGTTACAATACTCGTATAAGTAATCCTTCATAGTGCTAATTTTCGTATCAAATGTTGCTTTATGATTTCGATCCTCGAAAAAGCCCTTTAGACGAAGCTGACCGTAGCCCCAGTCGCCCATTATATAATCATACTTCGTTAAAATCTCACTATAACGCTCTATAAATGCTTCTTCTTTAAAAGCCTCTCGAAAATCCTCAATCACTTCATAAGTGAAACCTTCAGCAATAATCATTCGCTCACCATCCATTAGCTATTTTGAATAGCTAGTAATTCCTCACCTTGCAGTTGTCGTTGCTTCGCTGCTGCATTTACCTGTTCATCCGCATGATAACTACTTCTAACTAGTGGTCCTGCCTCACAATGAGAGAAGCCCTTGCTCATGGCAATTTTACGTAATTCTCCAAACTCAGCTGGTGAATAATATTTTTGTACTTTAAGATGTTTTTTTGTTGGTTGTAAGTATTGGCCAATAGTCATGATATCTACATCGTGAGCACGTAAATCATCCATAACCTCTATAATTTCTTCAAATGTTTCCCCTAGACCTAGCATTAACGAAGACTTCGTAGGAATAGTCGGTTGCATTTCCTTAGCACGTTTTAATAACTCTAAAGATCGGTCATATTGAGCACGCGCTCTAACTCTTGGAGTTAAACGTCGTACTGTTTCAATATTATGATTTAGAATATCCGGCTTAGCATCCATTATATTACGAATGTTTTGCTCAATACCACCCATATCTGAGGGCAATACTTCAATAGTTGTAAAAGGATTTTTTCGACGAATTGCTCGAATTGTCTCTGCAAAGACCTCCGAACCACCATCCTTTAAATCATCACGGGCTACCGCTGTTACAACTACGTGTTTTAGATTCATAATGACAACTGAATCTGCTACTCGCTCTGGTTCTGCCAAGTCTAACTCGTTAGGAAGACCTGTCTTTACAGCACAAAAACGACAAGCTCTTGTACACACAGCTCCTAAAATCATGAATGTCGCAGTACGTCGCGATCCCCAGCATTCATGAATGTTTGGACATCTTGCTTCTTCACAAACTGTATTTAAATTATTTTCACGCATTAATTTTTTTAAGCCTTTATAATCCTCATTGGTATTTAACTTTATTTTTAGCCAGTCAGGCTTGCGTTCATGCTGTTCTTTTGGTGGTTTACACGCTGTCACGATTCCATACCCCATTCCCATTAATCTGACTTTACTGATGTCAATGTACCATATTATTAGAATTCAAACAACCTTCTAAAATCAACGGGCAGAACTATTGAACCACTCTTTTGCTTCTAATCGACCAAAAGGCAAACAACAAAACAATTATAATTATAACTGTTATTAACCCTATCAAGACAGAGCTTGTTAAGCCTAGTACCAAGTAACCTACTGCTGCAATAATTGCGCTAATAATAGCATAGGGCAGCTGAGTCATTACGTGGTCAATTACATTAACACCTGCTCCTGTGGCAGACATAATAGTCGTATCGGAGATTGGTGAGCAATGGTCTCCAAAAACTGCTCCTGCTAAAACAGCAGCTAAGACTGGAAGCAATAATTGAGGCTCAATCGCCATGATGATACTCGCTCCAATAGGAAGTAAGATTCCAAAAGAACCCCAAGATGATCCAGTTGCAAAAGCCATAAATGCTGTTAACACGAACATTAATACAGGTATCACACCTACTGGTACATTGTTTTCCGTAACTAAAGTAGCTAAAAATGCTCCAGTTTCTAAAGCTGTGATTAAATAAGACAACGACCAAGCAAACACTAATATCAAAATAGCTGGAAGCATAGATTTAACACCTGTGCATATGGCTTTCCACACGTAAGTCATGTTTGCCTCTGGGTTCGTTTTAAATTGGCGTATATATAAAATCATTGCGATTATACTAGCTGTCAGTCCCCCTATAAATAACGAAAGAGGTACATCTGTATGTTCAAAGATTATAAAAATGTCTAAAACTTTTCCTGAAAGGCTATAACCCGTCCAAAACATACTTCCTAAAGTGACAACCACTAAAGAAATAATAGGAAGTAATAAATCAATCACCTTACCATAATTATTTTCCGGGAAATCACCCTCTAAATCTCCAGGATTTGTTTTCTCCGGGTCAAAAAGTACGCCTGTATCCATCGCTCGTCTTTCATGCTTTTTCATCTCAAACAAATCAAAGTCAGTCCATGCTGTAAAAAAGACCAATGCTAATGTTGCGATTACATAGAAGTTCATCGGTGCCATTAACACAAATGCCTCCAGCGGTGTATAATCAGTCACCGCATGTGTAGCAAAAATTACACCAAGCTGACTGATTAGGAAAGCTCCCCAACTAGAGACTGGAGACACTACACAAACTGGTGCAGAGGTGGAATCGATAAAATAAGCAAGCTTTGCACGAGAAACTTTATGAGAGTCTGTAATAGGTCTAGCGATTTGCCCAACTGCTAATGCATTAAAATAATCATCCACAAAAATGATAATCCCCAAAAAAGCAGTTAAAAGTTTAGATCCTCTTTTTGTTTTGATTCTTTTGATAGCCCAAGCAGCAAATGCTGTGCTACCACCGGAAAGACTAACGAAAGCTGTTACTACTCCTAATAATAATATAAAAGCTAAAATATATATGTTATATACGTTTAACCCACCATCCCAAAAGGATACTTTAAATGAGTCCCATAATAAAAGAAAAGATTGTACTGGGTTAAAATTCTCTACAAGTAATGCGGCGGAAAGAATCCCCGCTCCCAATGAAAGTAAAACTCTTTTAGTCACTAAAACCATAATAATTGCCAATAATGGTGGCACTAACGAAAAAATAGTATTCTCCAAAACTGTTCCTCCTTAAAAATCGAAAAGCCAACCTATAAATATATATAGGTTGGCTTGATTATGAACTATAAGTTAAATACTTACTTCATTTGTAGCTCCCCATCTATACTTAAGTATAAATGACAGTGTTATTTTTATTCAAAATAACCCCAACTAAGTATCCTATGACTATTAATACTTAGCTTCGGCAAAGCTTCCTTTCATCTACGATCAACGGTGTCAACCTCCTGTAAATTACTCTTAAGCCTCGCAGCCTCTACCTATTCATTATTCATTTCTTTCTATTCTAACAGGCTTTTATAAAAACCGCCTTTTTTTTAATCTTCCGGCAATGGTATTGGTACCTCCACTGATGGAGCAGCAGACCCATCTCCTCCGGTATAAATATGAGGCACCTGTCCCTGTACTAAGCCCATTGCAACAGGGATATTTTGTTCAACTACACTCATTTTGCTCGCAAGTGGCACAATGATTTGTACATTTACTTTAATATGGATACTAATTTCTACATAAGCATTATTTATCCCAAACTCTGTTATGGTCGGCACTACATTGGACTGAACATTACCTATTACATGGAAACGAATCGGGATTTTAGGCCCTAAGTTTCCGATTAGAGGTATATTTGTAGCCTGCCCCATCGGCACAAAGAATACTACCCCACCTTGATCTTCCATTGTATGTTTATCATATTCAATATCATCCAAGTAGGGAAGACTAGAAAGATTTCCTTTTTCTGCCTGTTCCAAATGAGATTGCACTAAACTATTTGTATCAGAAAGTACTCGGTTGATAATCTCCGTATTAAACTTAGTCGTCACCATATTTTTACTATCTGAAGGAACTTCTTCAATAATATCGTTTACGTCTAACACATTTGCCGTACGTGAATTAATCGCTTTACTAATTACCATAGAGGCAATCTTATTAGTTTGTACTTCTGCATAATCTAAATAAGTTGGAGTCAGTTGGGCATTTATGTAATAAAACACCCAAGCTACCGACAAGAGAAAGCATGTCAAAAAGATAGCTAATTTACGTTGAGTGCTAAAAAATATAAAACGTTTCTTCTTTTTTCGATAAAACAACGAAAAAACCTCCTCATTACTTTTATGTAACAAGAAGGTCTTTTATGCCCTGCACTTATGCTCTTCCTTTATTCCGTACCATTTCACAACGTCTCGAATCGTTTCTGGCATAATATATTGTTTTTTTGCTGTTTTAAAGGAAGGAAAGAAATATCCAAATGTGAACATATCCAAAGTTGCCAGCCGGTAGGTGTCCTGGATAAGTAACGGACTTCCCTGTATGAAGATAACACCATCTTCTCTTTCAACTATTTGTTCAAATAATACATTACCTAAGAATTTACCACGAAAGCCTAGTCCTTTTACTTCGAGGTGAGGCCATTTATCATTTTTTGATTGCTCAATGATCTCTAGCAAATCTGCTCCACTTAATGTAATGATACAAGGATTAATAGGATGTGGAAGACATTGATGTAAGTCTCCAGCAGTTACAGGTCCCTCTGGTAAATCTTTTAAAAATATACCCGCTGGGAACATTGCACAATCAGCACCTGTATATTCGAGCAACCCTTTCCCAAAAAATTTAGCGAGCTCAGATTCATGAAACCATTCTTTTTCAAGCTTTACTGGATTATTAAATACAGTATGAGAAAGCTGGGCTTTTCCTTCATACTCCCAACGACTTTGGAGTTTGCTTGCATATTCAGGTACGGGTAGCTCGTCGGTCGGATATACCTTAGCCTCTTTTGAAACAATCTTCTTGCTAATATGATCAAATTCTAATATTACACGTCCAATATACATACCAAATTTGCCTGTAGCAGCCTGCAAAGTGTTCCCTAACCATTTCCCCTCCTCGAACAAATGATGGGTGTGAGCGCCTAAAATAAGATCCAATGAGGGTATTTGTTCAATCAGAATTTCATCCTGTGATTTTCCCAAATGTGACATACATATTAGAATATCTACTTGTGAGGAAATTTCCTTACACACATTTTTTAATCGTGGTATAGGGTCCTGTACATGCCAGCCAAGTTTTTCATAGTAAACGCCATAATCTGCCGTGGCAGCAACAATTCCAATTTTAATGCCAGAGGGGGTTTGATGAATTTTGTAAGGCTTTACCCAATTAGGAATCTCTCCATCCAAGTTAGTAAAATTTGAAACAATTACTTCAAAATTTGCTTCTGTATATAAAGAGTCTAATTCCTCATGACTAAGCGTTATCCCTTCGTTATTACCAATTGTCACATAGTCATACTTTGCCTCGTTTAAAAGCTTTACATTGCCCTTCCCCAGAGTTCCTTCTGTATAAATATTGGAGCGATCCACGTGATCCCCAATATCTAAAATAAGATAGGAATCCTTCTTTTCATGCATCTTTCTTTTATTTGAAAGAAAGTGATGGATTGAAGGCCAATTTTCCAAATGACTGTGCAAGTCATTTGTATGATAAATATAAATCGTTTCTTTCACCCTCTCCACCTCTTTCATATGTTTTAACCATTTTATAATTTTCTTTTAAAATAGCCCATCAATAATGGAGCGGATTCCAAGTAACAGTAACACTATCCGTAAGGCAGTTACTAGTGTTTCCGAGTTCAACTTTTTGTTCAGCTTTGCACCAATCTTCGCACCAATATATGCAGCAGGGATAACGGGTATGGTATATAGCCATGGAACATTTCCTAATGATATATGGGTTGCCGAATTGACAATAGACGATAAAAACACCATAAACATGGAAGTACCCACTGCAACATGTGGAGGAAAAAGAAATAACAAAATCATAGCAGGTACAATCATCGATCCTCCACCGATTCCAAATAACCCTGAGGCAAAGCCAATTACAAACGTTAAGGAAACGGCAAACCAAATCGGAAAACCATATACATATGTATTTTCTCCATCCTTAAACGTCCGCTGCTTACCATGATTAACAAACCATTGAACCGGCTTCAAATACTTACGAACAAGCAATAGAATAGATAGGGCAACGAGTAATATACCAAAGTATAGGTTAAATGACGGGAGATCTAATCCTTTATTAACCCAAGCACCTAAAATAGTACCCGGAATACTGCCAATAAAAAATATAAATCCACTTCTAAAATCTACTGTTTTAGACTTCATATAGGATAGAGTAGAAGACAGGCCAATAAAGATCATCATGACAACCGAAAGACCCACCACACTTTGTGGTGTAATATTTGGTATCAAATCAAGCGTAGTACCAAGAAAAAGTACTGCGGGCACTAAAATAACGCCGCCCCCTAGCCCTACCAAGGCACCTATCACCCCGGAAAAAAGACCGCTAAGCACTAATAAAAACCACTCCATTTAAAATTCTCCTTCGAAAAGATTTAGTTGCTTTGGAGCAAGTCCGTCAAATTCAATATCTAACATGTGTTGAAAGGATTTAGCATTTTTAGCCGCATGACCGCCTGAATTGTTATTAAATAACACAAGCACCTCCGAAGCCTGCTTTGATAGAGTTTGACATATTTGTTGAATATATTGGAGCTCCTGTTCATTATAATCATATAAATAGCGGACTTCTCTCCACTTTTCATTGTTACCAGGATTCTTCCATCCGTAAAAGTTTCTACCGTGAAGACGAACCAATACTTTATCAGAAGTAGCAATCGGAACTACAGGTATACTCCCTTCCCCATTTTGCGGCTCATCACAAACGCTATGATGAAAATTATTTTCCTTCAAAAATTGGATGGTCGACTCCTTATATTCTGGAAGATACCAGGATTGATGGCGAAACTCGATTACCACCTCAAAATCCTTTAGTTCTTCCCTTATTCTCCTCATATATTGAACATTGTCCTTCTCACACTGAAACCAAGGCGGAAATTGAACAAGCACCATCGCCAGCTTCCCCGCCTCCTTCAGAGGACGAAGCATCTGTCGGTAGCTCTCAAACATTTCCTCTGACGTTTTAAAAGGGTTTTCTCCTCTGAGATGACCCGTTATTCCTTGATAGGCCTTTACAATAAATTGAAAATTATCAGGAGTCTCTCGAATCCATTTTTCTATATTCCGTTGTGGTTGAATCGCATAAAAGGACGCATCCAGCTCTACAATTGGAAAATGTGCACTATAATCTTGCAGCTTCTCCTTAGGCGACGAAACGTATAAATCTGGGTGATCCCCCCAACCAGTTAAACCAATCTTAATCATCAAACCACCTCTTTATTAATACTTAGTATCATATCATTTCCCTAACCAATCAGACAAAAAAATAGACCAAATATCCACTTTTCTAATAATTATTAAATAAGTTTTGTGGGCAGCAGGTGAAGTGTTTTGAAAAAATTGTTGCAGTAACAGGCCAAAGCATTGCGAGAAAACAAAGTGTTGCGTATATCAGGGGAAGTGTTGCACAGAGCGAGACAACTGTTGCGTGACAGACCCCAAGTGTTGCAGGAACCGGCCAAAGCGTTGCGAGAAAACAAAGTGTTGCGCATATCAGGGGAAGTGTTGCACAGAGCGAGACAACTGTTGCAAGACAACGCCCAAGTGTTGCAGGAACAGGCCAAAGTGTTGCGGAAAAGACCCAAAGTGTTGCGAGAATCTTACTTCTCACCGCCTGAGTCCCCTCCTGTTGCTAAATATCTTTACCCTGTTACCTATTTCTTGACACTTACTCGGATGTTGTAATTTACATGCCATTGCTGGAGCTATTATATAGACAAAATATTTTTTTAGTGGTTGTTCCTAAAATTTAAATTTCCTTTGCGAAAACCTTTCTTGCAAATTCTAAAAAGTTCTTTTCTTCTCTTGGGAAAATTGTTAAGTCCTCGTGCCAAATTTCAACAAATGACCAATTCTCCGTAGGCAAAAATCCAATCGCATCACCTGAAAAGTTGTCTCCGAATAATAAAACCTTTTTTATTTCAGGATTATTGGCTACATCATATATTTCTTCTGCTTCAATTAATCCACCATAGAACATAAAATATCCATCAGCTACAGATCCAAACCCTACTTCCATTAAAAAATCTCTATAATCCTGCGGTATATCACCATATATTAAATTCTCGTCTACTTTAGATTTTGATAACTTCCTAAACCCATGATTGATAGACGATTGAGCTATTTCTTCGAGAATTTTACTGTAGTTCTCCACCTTTTATTCTTCCTCCTATTAATAACTACCTTAGAAAATATCTAAATGAGTCTTTGAATTTGTCTGTTTAAAAGTTTATATACACCTGGATAACTTTCATTTGTAATAATATTTACCGTCTCATTGTGCTCCAATTCCCCTACTCCAAGTAAATATGATAATGTCTGTGCCAAACATTTTTTGGCATCAAAGTTTTTTGGCATACTCCAATACGGATTTTCTAATAGTTTTTTATAACGTTCTTTATGCTGACATCTTAATAGCAACTTATACAAATTTTCATAATTTCCTTCACTGATAAACCTTTGAATTATAACTTCATACATTTTCAGCTCACCTATTTTTATCAGAAGTTTTATCGCAAGTGCTAAACAAGTTTCTTCATTAAATTTAGTTGGCTTAATGATTTTTTTCACCTCATCTTTTTTAATCTGCGTTTTATTAATTTCTTATTCTCTCTTTGTAATAACGTCAATTTGTTTCTCACTTTTATATTCAACTTTTACGAGTACGAGTCGCCGACTGTTGTTCCAATCAACAAAGATTTAACTTGCCTAAATATATTATATATTTAATTCCATAATTATACAATTTAATGAAATATAATTAACCTCTTTAAGGTAGCTATAATATTTCCCCATTTTAAATAAAAAAAAGAAGACGAACTTAAAAGTTCGCCTCCTACACTTTAGGAAAATGCACATCGATCCAATATTGGTTCGATTGATTTTCATTATACATTTATTATTGAATCAAAGTTAATAAAATATTAACCGATAGATCCTTCCATCTCGACTATCGATTCGCGCAAGTTCTGACTAAAATTGCATTACCACGCTATTACCCCCTAATAGCGCAAGATTCTTTTTAATGTTTTTTTTAATATAAATGAATTAATGGTATCAAAAATGGTATCACGGAAAGCTTTTATTATATAGGAAGAAACTAATTAGATATAGAGTAGTCTAAAGTGATTTGCCATTTTTTAAGGTAGCGATTTTATGGATATGGTTACTGAAGCCAGTGTAAAAAATATGCAAAGTAATATTGTTTTATTTTATGTCCAAACTTACCCTTGCTTAAATACAAGCTGTTAACTTCTTCTATAAATAGTATAATTGTTCCAAGACCTAAAAAAGGGGGATTATACTTTGATAAGCAGCTGTATCTCAATAAAAAATTTAAATAACCAAAAATGTTTTATTTTATTTGTTACATTCTTAATAGTAGGTATTGTTTTAAGTGGGTGTAATAATGCTGAAGTGGCAGAAAATGAAAAAAAGGACACTTCTGTTGTTGAGACAAAAGAATCCGAAGAAAAGGTTGATACTGTTGAAAAGGAAGGTACTATAGATAAAGAAAAAGTCCAAGCTACCGAAACTGAGGCAGCTATAGAACCTGACATTGATACATCAATATTTGAATATGTAACAGATGTTGAGTTAACAGATGCTATAGACATTAATCAACACCTAACAGTTAAATTAAATATTAGTGAAGAAGCACAGCCAGGAATGGCTGTTCAGAATATCCTTAAACAAACATTCGATTTCATCCAACAAGATGACCTCGAAGAAGCTAAAACAATAACTATAATTGTTAGTCAAAATGATAAAAAAATTACACAGTATACCGTGCAAAAAGACAAATTTTTTCCTAATGACAACGATCCAATGTCTGGTCTAATTTTAGATGCATCTGAAGTAGAATTTATGAGCGATGAAGTAAAAGCATTTGGTAAAGATACTGGATCATGGTAAACATATTTTTAAGTCCTTCCACAATGTATGTGGTTGGGCTTTTTATTTTCTTAACGCCTATACAGTCTTACTGTTGTCTAGTTTTTAAAATCAAGTATTTCTCGTATATCCTTCACCTCTAATACATCAGCAATTTTACATATAGCACTCTTTGGTATTCGTTCTATTTTATTGTTTACTAATTCAGAAATAGTTCTTGTCGATAACCCGGTCCTATTAGCTAATTCTTGGTAGGTCATTTTATGATCTAATAACAGTTTATTCAACTTTATTACAATCTCATGATCCATAGCAAATACTCCTTTTATGTTAAATGTAAAATTTTTCTGTTAAACAAGTTATTCTTTTACGTTAAATGTAATAAGATATAACATACCTAAAACGCTACCTGAATTACTGCTAATTAAAGTACTACCCTAGTATTTCAACTTAGCACATCCAAAATCCTTTAATTTCGATAGTTTACTAATGATTTCAATCGTGCTAGTTTAGCGCAACTCTTACTATGTAAGATAACCTGTGTGAGAGTATTCAAAGGGAGGAAGACTGAATGATTTTCGAAGTTTTGACTACTTCATTGATGGGTGGAATTGCATTAAATGCTTTTATTAAAAAGAAAGGTCTTGCTACTAATGATAGCGGCAAGATCCAAAGGATTATTTCATTATCCGGTTTGAATGTAAAAGATGGTAAAGACACACTTACTACTCAATTAATCAAGAAAAAACAACATGATTGGGGATGGGAATATAAGTATCGAATTCCCTTAGGCCGTAGTTTTAATGATTATCTAAACAAAATGGATATTTTACAAGACGGCATTAATAACAGGAGGAAACGTATTTCTTTTAATGATATAAAGTCACTCAACTTAGATGCAAATGTCGTTCTGCAATTTCAAGAGTTATGGAAAAATAAATTAACTGAAAACAAAGAGATAGAATTGGACTTTGACGGGTTATTAATTATTCGCATTTATGACAAGCCACTACCTATTCAAGTCAACTTTATTAATGGCGACAACTGGCAAGTGCCAGTTGGCATTACGAGGAACAAAAACGAATTTAAATTTCATGACTTTGAGAAAACCCCACATTTCGTGTTAGGGGGAGCAACCCGATATGGTAAAAGTAACTTCATCAACTCCATAATAGTGAGCCTTATACAAAGTAAATCTGATCACGTAAAACTTTTCCTTATTGATTTAAAAGGTGGAGTTGAATTTAGCGATTACCAAAATCTTAAACAAACCGTCTCTATTGCCTTTGAGCCTGAAGATGCATTAGAAACTTTAAATAAAGCATATGACACTATGATAAATATTCAAAAACGATTAAGAAAGTTAGGAAAAAAGAAGGTACAGGAAGCAAATATAAAAGAACGATATTTCATCATTGTGGATGAAGTAGGTGAATTAAATCCTTATGAAGCAATAGATTCTGATGAAAAAAAACTCAAAATAGCCTGTCAAAAATATATGTCGCAAATCGCTCGTCTTGGTGCTGGGTTGGGGTTTAGGCTCATTGTAGCAACTCAGTACCCACTAGGGACAGTCGTTAATAACCAAATAAAGCAGAATTCAGATGCAAAATTGTGTTTTCGTGTGCAATCAGAAGTAGCTTCTCGAGTTGTATTAGACTCGGGTGGTGCTGATAAATTACCACAGATAGTAGGCCGTGCAATATATCAGACTGCTGACAAACGTGAAATATTACAAACCCCTTATATATCATCAAACATCATAAAAACTACTATTGCTCCTCACATCATTGAAAAGGAGGTCTTACCATTTGAAGAAGAATTTAAGCCCCAGGGACGAAGAAATATTATTACTTTTGAAAAAGTTTGACTTTCTTACACGAGATCAGTTAAACAAACGATTTAATCTAGGAAAAGTTAGAAATACTAATAGAGTACTTTTCAACTTGTCTGACTATCTTATGACAGTTAAAGAGGGGCATCAGACTGTGTATTATCTTTCCAAAATCGGTCGAGAGTATGTAGGGTGTGACAAAATACGAAAAAAAGGAAACCATGTTCAGCATACTATCATGCGTAATCAATTATGGCTTTATTATGGATATCCTAGGGATTGGCAAAATGAAATGAAAGTGATATTAGAAAATAAATATATTATTGTAGATGCTATGTTTACTAGAAATAACTTTCATCATTTCCTAGAAGTTGACAATTTGCAAACGATGAAAGAAAACCGGGAGAAGATTAAGCGATATATACAAATGATACACAAATTCCGTCTGCAATTTGGTTACTTCCCTACTATTGTTTGGCTAACTACTTCAGAGGTAAGGCGTAAACAACTGCTAGAAGCGTGTAAGGATTTGCCAAGTGTAAAAGTATATACTCTCAATGAAATCAAATAAAGGGAGGAAAAAGTATGTTTAAAATGAAGTCCAAAATAGAGGTTGTTCCTGAGAGTGATTACACAGATTTCAGTGATCTAATGGAAGATAGCAGGTATGCGACCAATAAAACGTTAATAGCCGCTGCAGTCGTTCCGATTAGTGTAGCCACTGGATTGGCGGTAACACGACTGGTAAGCACACCAGCACATTATTCATCCACTGTTATACCAGTATCCACGCCAAAAATTGAACCAGTCAACGTACTAGCACAAACTCCACTAATCACTCCAACACCTATATCCACTCCCGAAATGATTCCCACTGGTTATATTGCTGAAAAATCATTAGAAACATTTGCTAACATCATGGATCCTGTCATTCAAATATTAGTATCAATAAGCTTTCCAGTCGCTAGTGTCATTATGGTAGGAGCATGTTTCTTCTTCATGTTTGGAAACAGCGAGAAAGCTTGGGGTATGATTATGAATGCCGGATTGGGTTACGTGTTGATTCAACTCTCTCCTTTATTCTTAGACATTTTAAGAGAGGTTGGTAAAGCTGTCTAAATAAAATAACCACCTTCCATCAGTGGTCGGTGGTTTCTTTCTGTTTATCGGCTTCAACACTCTCTATTAATTCGCATAATTTTACTGTTGCCTCAAATTCTTCAGCTGTCATTTCGCTAATCCACTCTAAAAATGCATTAACCGTGTCTTTCGGATACTTATCATATAGCTCATTTACTGTTTGCTCAATTTTTAATTGCTCATCTGTCTTACTCATAAAACTACTCCTCAGTCCATGATAGTTACATCTACTATATCATCCATTTTTATTGCTAATAAATAAAAAGGGTCCTGCAGTTGAATCTCCCTGCGTTTTAAATCCACTTCCTCAATGGTACCTCTGTTATATATAAACTGGCCATCTTTCCAACGTTTAATTTTAGTATCTGCATAGGAGGAAAAAGCGAGCTCGATTGACTCTGATAAAAGTACATAGTCATACTCGGTTAACTCGGGTTTAGGCTCTTTCTTCACTTCCTCGTAATATTCACGAAGCATACCTACATGTTCCGTTAACATCATCGATGTGCCCCATTTAATATTTCTGCGTGGATCAAGTGGATACTTAGATTTCTTTATTTCCTCGAAAAAGGCATCATGAAAACCCATATGTTAAACTTCCCTTCTCAAGTAATTTGTATAGTTCTGGGATGAGAATCAATATAACTAATGTATCCTTTACTTCTCAAAGTATTCAAATGTTTATGTACTGTTGAAGGAGAGCTTAAGCCTACAGCGTTAGCTATTTCTCTTAAAGAGGGTGAGTATTGATTTTCAGCCAAATAAACTCTAATAAAATTATATATGTCTTGTTGCCTCTTTTTCATTAAATCACCGTTCTTTCTTTATGGATTATGGGTACAAATGCAAGTACGTTTTCTATTCTAAAAACCCTCTTAGTACCTCTTAAGAAACAATAAGCCTTAAAAGAATCCTTTGTAACACTTAATACCTTTACTCGTCTTTTACTGATTTCACCGTTATTTTTCATGTAAATCATTTCAGATACTTGATTGGTTTTCAATGATTTTAAAATTAAAATACGCACATTCGTTCCCTCCTTTTTATTAATTATACGAACATACGTTTTTATTTGCAACTAGAAATTTTAGGGATTAAAAAAACGACTTACCCATTTTAGAGTAAGTCGTTTTATATTTTAGACTATTTATCGTAGGGACGATATTTAGTTCTTAACATTTCAAGTTCTTCTTTTTTCTCAAGGACTATGCTTCTTAAAAACATTTTAGGCTGTTCTTTAACTGTATTGAGTTTACCATCACTTACAAGCTGGCCTATTCTAGCTTTGGAAACTTCTAGTATCTCCGCTGCCTCCGCTGCAGAAATTATTTCTTCTCTTAAAAATTGCAATAAATCCTCTGTTGACGCGAATTGATATTTCATTACATTTACCTCCCATCTTTAGACATTGCAATCATTACTAGCCTTATTATGTGAATAAAAATCGTTATACCGAAAAGACTCATTAATAAATAATCGAATGTCTTTAGATTGTCAAAATCAACATATATACCAATTATCAATGCTCCAAATATCAACAAAGCAATATTTGTATACCCAAATCTTTTAAGCATTTTCTTCATAATTTATAAGTGGATGTGCTACAATTTAAGAGAAGGGGAATTACTTCCCCTCGTTCTAGTTGCGACGTTTCTTCTTTGCCGGAGTTCGTCGCTTCTTTTTTTGTCCTCGCTTTATGTCGTGTAAGTCTTTTAAGCCTGACGTAAAGGCTTTGAAGATTGTTGCGACAATTGCGATTGTAGCTAAAACCTTATCAACATCCACTCTTGTTCACCTCCTTTCTATATATTAATAATAACATACCTATTCAAAAAAGTAAATAGATTTATAAGAGAATTTAAAGGTTTTTTCATATTATTTTAATAAAAAAAGCCCCACCCACAATTAAGTGAGCAGGGCTAATTTCTACTTATTTTTTAATTGTTCTAACATTGATTTTGAGGGTGTTTCATACTTAATATGCTCAAGCATTTTTGTTACCCACATACCTCCACCTACATTGTATTGCCCATCATGTTCTTCGCGGTAACCATACACACGATATTCTTCGCCTGGATTCAATACACGAACCTCTTCTAACTTATTAGAGGTATGGGCAGAGTCTTTCCAAAGGTTAATAGGTTTTACGATAGTCAGCTTACCTATTTGGCCTTTTTTGAGTTCTGTCTTACCCCACATGATTTTATCCGTATTTGTGACACCACCAACTACTGCCTTGTCAGGTGTTTGCAGTTCTTTAAGTCGTTTTCTCACATTGTTCATATTAATCCCAGGACATGACGTTGCAGTACCGCTAAATTCATTATGACCAAGCACATTTTCTACACTTAATCCAAAATTTTGTAGAGCCAATAAACAACGCTCTTCAAATGCTTTTTCTTGTGCCTCAGTGAAACTACCATTACCAACTACACAGATATGATAAGTTTCAGTATTGTGATTACCTATTCCATTAGTAGGGAAATATGGATCGTAGCAAAGTTGAACAGCACCATCTCGCAAAATAATTTCATGATAGCCTCCCTTGGTCCATCCTAGCCCCTTCCAACGGTTATTCCAAAAAGCAAAATAGTCACCACTCGTTGTTGCTGAATGATGACGTGCTACTTTTTTTATTTGATTGAGATTTCTTCTAGTTTTGGACGGAGCGACTTTTTGGCGGATATCTAGTATTTTTACCATTTGCCGCCCTCCTTTGGTTTTTCATAATTCATTGCTTGTGTCGAATCAAAATGTCCTTTAGTTGTTGGGTCTGTAATAGCATTATAACCTGCATACAGCATAGCAACTAAGAGGATAGGATTCCCGTAGGCTTGTACGAATAGGTCGCCTAGTGTATTCCATGTAGTAAGGTCTGTAAAGCTAAGACCTGCATAAACTAATGCTGGAGACAAAATAGCTCCAATTAATTGAAAAATAAAGATAGGGTTCTTAAAACGTACTTTCCAGTTGATTTTCATTATGAATTCCTCCTCTTATTTTAAAATAAACGCTTCGAATATTAAGTAGACAATGCCTCCAGCAGCAAATAGTGTTTTCATGAAATCCCATGCTTTTGCCCAATTGTCTCTTTTTATTTCTGAATCTACTTTTTTAATATCTGTATCTGCCTTTTTTAGTTCATGCTGCATACCTGTGGTTGACTTAATCAAATCCCACTGCTTGTCCATAATAGACTGGAAGAAGGATCTAGTTTCCTTGTTTTCTGTAAGAATGGTCGTTTTAAGATCATGATAATTGGTATCTGATTCATGTCTCCATTTATCCATGTCTTTTTTCCATTCCATCAAAGCAATTTGTCCCTTAGCTAAACCTTTTTGAGCTTCCTTTAATTTTTCTATGTCCTCCCCTTGTTGTTTTACTGTTTCGAACATCGAGTTGTTGCCTCCTTCCGGCATCATCTCACCCCTTTTAAAAAAAATAAAAAGAACGCCCATTGGACATTCTCAGTTAAATAATTATTTTTCTTTTCGACGCATTATATTATAAATAATTTCATTTATATGAACTTGTTATATTTTTTTAATTTTCCTTGAACAACTAATTTCGGCAAGAGATTAAATGCTAATAAATGTAATTTTTGGAGTTGCCTATTAGCAAGGTTGTTAGACTCCAACCCTAATAACCCACAGAAATCATCTATCATGTCTCTTATAAACATTACTACAGTACAAATCATAAGATCCAATTCGTTGAGATAAGGATGAAGATTTAAGAGCTTCTTATCTTCTTCAGCAATAAAATATTTGTAAAAATGATTAGAAGACGTATGAGTGTCCATACATAAGTTTTTATAACTTGTTTTGTATAAAAACTCCATATCAGTGTCAATTGCCATTTGTTTTATTTCAAAGTATTTAAGAACATGAGGTTTACCATTACTCTTGTTCCCTGTTGGTAAAAAACCTAAGTCTTTAATTTTAGTTTCTGCATGAGCAATTTTATTTTTCAACTCTTCTTCAGTGAAATAAGAAATTACGTCATTATTGTCTGTCTCTTCTAACATAATTTTACAGGTTTCAATATTTTTGAATAGTTCGTATGCTTTTGAATACCTCAAAAAAGTCTTGCCATCATTTTTCATTTTTTTTGTTTGTAGCTCTATCTCGAAGAGACTTCTCATCAAAATTCTTGCAGAAACAATATTGCCTGTTTTAAATAACTCATTGATCCCATTTAAAGTGTTAACTGTCTTTACGAAAAAGAACAATGCTCGTTCTTGTATATCATTCTTAGTTTCTATGATTTGAACAGTTTCTATAAAGTAATCACTTAAATATTTCTCTACAAAACTTGAGAAATAAGGCTTTAAATCACTGGTTAATGGATGTTTTTCAAGTACTTTCATAGATACTTCCCCCTTTATATCATATTACTATATGTGAAAGAAAGAAGGAAACACCTCTAAATATTCGTATTTTTAAAAATAGGACTATCTTATGCAGAGTTTATGACTCCACGTTTAACTAATTCTGTTCTAACACCTTCTCTTAAAAAATTTGGAACCGCAATTTCACCTTCACTTGGATTCTCTAAAACTCTTAGTCCTAGTTCAATTAAATCTGCATATAATGTTACCATTTTACAACACTCCTTTTATATTTAATGTTTCAATTATTTCTGCTAATGCCAATTGACTCGTTAACTTATCTAGTTCTTGCTTTTCTGCCAACTCAGCTATTGCAAGTTGGTTAGTTATCTTGTCCATTTCCTGCTTTTCTACTGTCTCGGCTAGCGCTATTTGTAGTGCCATATTTTTTTCTCGTAGTTCATCCGCTTCGGAAGGAATCATAGGAACATTAGGTGTATCTATCTCTCCTATAAATATTGACCCTTTATCCACTGTAATCTTGTGAGAGAATATTCTAGAATCGTTAGTTTGAATAGTTCCGTAAGAACTTTCATTGCCGCCTATCCCTTTCACAAAATTAGTAAAGTACGTTGAAATGCTTTCTTCAGGTAGTGATGTGATGACAGCTATGTTGTTATCCTGTTTGTTATAAATAATATAGTACATTTTTATCCTCCTTTACGATTCCATAATAAATAGCATATCCAGGTCTATCCTGAATCCTTGCAGTGGGGGGGTTTGTGTACTAGGTTTTATCTCCAATGTTATTCTGAATTCTTGTTCAAACGGCAAGTTATACGAAGTTGAATAAACCTGTGAAGTTACTGCGATACCGTATCTATTTAATAATTGTATATTACTCTCAGTCGATATTAGATTACCGTCAATGTATACGCGAAAGGTTAAATCATACTGAGCTCTATTTCCACTCTGTGTCATATCCCTTACTGTTTTTAACATTCCTTTTCCAGTAATACTTATGATGTTTGTTTCAGGCATAGAGGAGTTTATAGTTCCGTCGATAACATTGTACTTGCGTGTTCTGGTTGTTAACATATTGTATACTCCTTTCTAAAAAAGTCCCAATGAACGTATTTTAAATTCATTGTCAGATGGTATTGTGTTCGAAGGTATCTGCCCTTTATTATCCAGACCTACGATACCTCCAGGAATATTTTTCATCGATTCGTCTATGACAAGTTTCCATGTCCCCCAGGAACTCCCGTTTCTAGTCCTTGAGTATAATTTGGAGTTATTAATATCTACGAATAGTTGAGAAACGCTATCGCTATTTCTGGCAATTTGTAAAACTGTTCCTGGAATTCCTACCCCCGTAGGTGTATTCAAAGCATTTGTTTTGCTTAGATAAAAACCTGTTTCAGCATTAATTGTGTTTAGATCAGAAATGACTTTAGCTTCAGAGCCTAAACCAAATCCTTTTGCCCAATCGATTGCTTGTTGTTTTGAATTATGTGGATCGGTCTTATCGACCAAATGGGTCGCAATACTTCCTTTCAATTCATTGATTGCAGCAACCAAATTAGCCTTTTGCTCAGTTTCTAAATTTGTCAATGCTCCAAGCTGATTCTCTAACTCTGCTATTTGTTGATCAATTATATTTATTTCATTATCGGTATAATTTTTACTAGCTAATAAGTTCTGTTCAATAGCCAAATGCATATCACTAACAGTGGCGTAAACTAGAGAAGTATCTATTACTGCAGTAATGTTTGCTGCGTTACCAACAACCGTTTGTATAACGATTTGTTTTTCAACTACATCTGGACCTCCACTTGCTGGTATATACTCTGCTAAATTACCTGCATTGCCATAACAATAAAGAATTTCTCCTTCTTGAGGATCTAATGCAAATAATCCTAGCTCCCGATAATAAAATCCTGATGTTAAAGATTGATTAGACAATATTCCAGCTACTTCTGCACGTCCACCACTTAAAGTCCTCAAACGTTCAATAGGAAGGTTTACTACTATATTTTTTAAGTTAGTTAAATCTGCAATTGCACTACTGCCTAGTGTCCCATCACCTAAAGCAATTTTGGTGAATTTTAGTTGAACACCTGTTTGTGCCTTTGCTTGTAAATTACGGCCTTTATTTGTAAACATTAACCCACCAAAAGTACTCAATTAATACACCTGCCTTGCTATTGAATAATCACCTTCGTGAACAAAGGCTCCTACTATTAAATTCATTGATTCGGCACTTTCAAGTATTACAGCTTCTAACCAACTTCTTTTATTTTTTACACTATCTAATGCTTTGATAAATTCGGTTGCTTTCTCATTTGTCACCGTTTTGTTGGTCGTAATAATACGAAAATAGTAAGGGTCCCCTCCATACTCAAACCATTCTTCTACTCTACCTTGATCAAATAAGGTAGATATAAGACCTTCTACAGCCGATGGTGTGCCTTTTTTTCGATGCCAAGGAATACTATTTTTCAATAACTCTCTTTTTTGTTCAATAGGAAGAGTAACTTCATAAAAGTCGATGTGTTGATCGTAAGCTAAAAAGTCCAGAATTCCTTCTGGAAGATGGTCTATATCACTTAGATTGAATAATACCCTTGCCTCGTTGTAAGCCTCTTTTAATTCTCTTTCTACTGCATTGCACAAAGCAACGACAAAAGAATCTTTTTGTAAACTGTGAGGTATCATTTTAGCTATATTGTAGTCCGTTATTTTACTCATCTGTTAAACCTCCAAAGTCCAAGTCGGCTAAGTTATCTTGAGCAACCTGTTCGGAACTTATCTTTAGGTACATAGGAGAGTTGACTGCAACTCGATGAGCGCCTGCAGCCTTCAGTCTTACAATTAATTCCGATAAATCAACATCACGGCCCATTTTTTCACGTTGCCATTTCAAAAATTCTTGAAAAGCATTCGTTACCGCAGCTTGGATACTATTCAATAATGCTGCGTTGGATTCTAACACCCAATATTGGACACTTACATCATAAGTAACAATTTCTGGTCCAGTTGCTGTTACTTTGTCAGTTAGCGGTCTTACTTTTTTATCTGAGCAAACGGCCAATACTTCGTTTAAGAGTTCTTGTGAAGGCATTTCACCATTTTTTAAAAGCACTAATATCTTTATTACACCAGGCGATGGGGACAAAGCCTTTACGTCAGCTATTTGTTGACTTGTTGTTTTTGCCCAATATTCATAAGCTCCATCAGGCCCTGCCGTTGAGTACGACTCAGGAACTAAGCGTATTCTTGCAGCATAAGAATCGTTTTCCTCTAATTCAGCACCACCACTTGTAGTAGTTAAATTCTTCACACTTTTTACCCATGGGATAGGATCAACTAAGTTAGTTATCTCACCTGGTAAGTAACCATTACCGATTTCGCCTGTTTCTGTACAAATCGTGAAGATTTCAACACGATGTTGTCCTACAGGTACTACGGTAATTTTTTCAGTGGCAAAGAATACATCTTCTCCCACTAAAAAACGTGTTCCGCTTGGTATAACCAATACGTCCACACGCCCTTCTTCAAGATTGAATTCCATAGTAGTAACTGATGCTTTTTCTTTAATTCTTGGTGTGTTGAAGCCTTCACCTTTGTGATCTAAGAATTCATCTTCTGCGTACGTCAATAAAGTCTGTTTTAGTGCATAATCTAAATTGTTGCGTTCTTGAGTAATATAGGCTGTAATCCCTTGTATGAACTTTCTTCTTGGATCAGCGTTTGACAAGGTTAATCCAGTCTCTTTTTCTATGTTAAACAATAAATTTCTTTCAATATCTTCCGGGGACTTTTCAAAGAAATTAATATCCGGTAAATTAAATCTATTCATTTAAAATCACCTTCACAGTAGGCTTTAAAATTCCTTCTAAGCCATTCCCTTCAAAATTTATTTCTTGTACGACTGCTCTTGGCTCATTTATTTGTATGGCTTCCATTATTCTAGATGCATTTGTAGCTTTTGAAGCTACAATAGGAGAGTCTAAATCAGGTAACCATCCGAATGCCCTGTCTAATGGACAACTATAAATCATCGTAGAAAGAATAAATGAGACGTTTTGTAAAACCTCTTTAACTCCTGTTGCTCCGAAATCTATTTGAGTTGTCGATTTTAAAGGCTTAACTTCATATATCATTCACTTCACCCTTTCTTCAATGATGAATAGGCCGAATTAGCAGTAATGTACTTTCCTTGCCCTAACGAATACCATCCATTTTTTAAAGATTTTACATCCAATTTCTGTCCTTTAAATGCATACCCTAATACTTTAGCGCTTGCACTTGGACCACTTCTAATGTGAACAGATTTTACAGTTATCGTCATTTCCCCTAATTTTTTGACTTAGTAGTTGTTGTGGTTCCTTTAACTACTGGTTTAGGTTTACTACTATTTTTCTTTTTTCTTATTACATATTCTTTTAATGTGAGCGTTGCTTCAACATTAAGGACATTCCCTTTGTTATCAACGGTTTTGTGCGTTTCACTTATTTGACGAATGGACCAATGATTAATAGAAAGAGGTTTACCTCCTAATACAAATGGTGCCGTTTTACCTGTATCTCTTATTTTACGCATTATCTCCAATTGCTTAAGTGGATTAACTCCAAATTCAGCTTTCAAAATAATGGTGAAAGTTATTTCCTCTAAATCTGCCCCTAGAAATTCACTAATAGGTTTTGAGGCAATTATTTCATGTTCATTCCACCTAGCAGAGCCACTTCGAGAAAAATCTTTAAAGGTGTAATTTTTCTTACTAGATACTTCAAAAACAATACCACCAAGACTTCCAATTTTAGCCATTATGAACTACCTCCGACTGGCGGTGTAGTACCTGTATGAGTATGATTCTTAAGTGAAATACCATCCGCTATAACATCACCTATTACATTGACGTTTCCTATAGATTTAATAGTAATGGGACCAACACAATCTATGGATAGGGTTTTGTCTTCAGTATTGTATTCTAGTTTAGTTCCATCTTCAAAGTGGAGAGCACGAATAGAATCCTTTATAACTGGCGGTTCGTCCAAATCTGAATAGATTGAACCCACGATAAAGCCCTTTTTTTCTTGTGTGAAAGAACAATAAACCTGTTCACCTATTTTAGGCATCCAATAATCTTTGTTTTTTATAGAACCTTTTGTGACAACTTGTAATTCAGCTGAAATACTATCATCTTGATCATCAAATTTTACCCTCGCCGAACACTTAGAAGGATTGATTGTAACTACTTCTCCAGTTTTTTCAAACATTAATATCCCTCCAAACATTTACGTAAGGATAACGGTATAAGGGATTGAGAATGTACCACTTGCGTGATGATATATTTACCATCAAATTTTCCAAATCCTTTTAAATTAACCGTCATCCCGGCATCTAAATGTTTCTCCGAGAGAACCACTAGATCTACCTTTGTTGCTTCTTTATTTGCTTCCCTTAATTTATTCTTTGCTAGCCTTTGTCCTTCTGCAACCGATTTGATTTGTTCTTTAACTACAAGTGTCCGACCGACTTTAGGTGGTTTTGGTGGCGTGAATGTTGCTTTTATTGTTTTCTTCTTACTTGAATCTTGATATTGTACACGGCAAGATTTGTATGTCCCGGTTAGTGTAGTTTTCGCTTTCCAACTTTGAACTTGGATATCATCATCAACTTTACTCTGCCTATTAATAGTGGCCACCGTTGAATTTCTTTCGTATTCTGCTTCATCTAATATCACAATAGAGCTATTAGAAAGTTTTAAACATAGTCCTTCATCTTTGCAAAGTCGATACAAAAAAGCTAAGTCTGTTTCGCTCTCCTGTTCATACCTATCTTTTTTGGGATTATTACTGGCTTTGTAATATAGCTTTAATTTGTTTGCTTTTGCGATATCTCCAGCTACTAATTTTAAAGTAGCCTTTTCCCAAGCCCTTGATTTAAACTCTCCCCTGATAGAATTATTTTCCGGAGTAGCTAAGGCTCTGATGCTAATAGATGATGGTGGTCCGCTTGCTTCAATTTCATCGACTTCAAATTTTCCTATCTTCGTTCTTCTAATAATTTCATTCCAATTTTTTTTAATGATAACTCCATTTAGAATTGAACCTTTAGAAGGAAACCAATCACTTAACCATTTATGTTCTATGTCCTCAAAGGTGATTTGTAAGTCATCTATTTCACCGCTTAAATTATCGGTATATCTCCAGTCAATTAAATGGGGTTTTAAGTCTTCTATGATTTTATAATTGTTATAAGAAATATCTAAATAGGTATGTCGACTATTAGTCATAAATCTTCATCCTCACCTAACCACTCTGGTCTATCTGAAATATCGTCGATTTCTACATTAGGTACTTTCAGAGTAATGTTTCCTGGAAATATCACAATATGTCTATATTTTTGATTGGCTTCCAACAAAAGAGGGAGCAAATACTCGCTCCCCAAAGTCTTATAAGCAATGTAATCCCAAGTGTCTCCCTGAGTAGAAGTATACTCATCCATTGAAGCTCACCCTCTTGTCTGATACTCCCGGTAATTGAACATTATCTATTCGGGATTTCAAATTATTTAACGAGTTAATAACCCCTTGACCTGCTGCTTGAATACCATTTAAAGACACTAACCATCCACTTGCTTCACCTGCGTACATAGTCAAAAGGTCTAAATTTCCTCTCACTTTGTCCGCACTAGACTTAATTCCTAAAAAGGAACCTACCATAGTTCCGCTAGCTTCTCCTGTGTGCATAGTTAGGACCTTAAAGTTATTTGTAGTTAATTCGATGGAATTTTTTAGATTGGTAGTTGTTTGATCTAAAGCTACGGCACTAGAACTTGAAACTGTCCCTGTGGAAACAGCAGATTTAGTTGCACTAGGGTTTGAACTATTGCTAGCAGAGTTTGACAGCTCTCTACCCTTATCTACTGCCTTTCCTCCTGCCCATTTTCCTCCTACATAACCAACAATTCCTCCTAAAACACCACCTACTGCGGTTCCTATACCCGGGGCGATCATTGTACCGATGGCAGCCCCTAATTTTGCTCCACCAACTCCTCCTGCAATTCCTGTTCCTTCAGAAACCGCTGACTTTTTCTTGTCCTTAGAAGAGGCTACTGCCATTACGCTTGTAGCAAGTGTTAAAGGTAAGGCAGCTTTTCCAGCTACTTTTCCTAGAGGCTTTAGAATACTACCTGTTTTTCCTAATATTGATTTAAATACACTAGGTTTTGCGGCTGCAGTAGTTGCAGCGGTAGTTGCTGCTGTTGCACCTCTACCATTTTGAGCAAGTCTAGATGCTGCGTTTCCTCTAGCTGTATTGGTAGAATTAGTATTAGTGGTTGTAATGGGTCCAGCTGAGCTCGTTGCTGAAGTTGCATTTTGCGTGGTGTTTCTGTTACCTCCTGCGGAAGAACCAGATCTTCCCTTAATTGCTTTACCATAACCCCATTTCCCTAACCCAATTGCTCCTTTAACCATAGCGCCCCCGCCCAACATCCACGCGGCTGCACCCATACCTAGAGCAGGCATTACATTACCTTCCATTAAATTACTACCAGCTGATTTTACTGACATAGTAAAAGCATCATACCAAGCATTAGCCGCTATCTCTCCAAGCTTTGTAAATATCTTTTCCATGCTTTCTCCACCAGAACCAGACAACCAACTTTCCATTTTAGCTGCAGCAGTATCTAACATAAAAACAAACTTGTCTCCGAAGTCCATACCGCTAAATTTATTGTACTTCTCTAAATTTTGGCGATAATCTTCCATTAACACGTTGTAATTCTCTATACTTCCAACGTCCATTAGAACAGGCTTGACAGGTTCTTTTGTAGAAAATGGATCTAGAACGTCTCTTAAGGTTGCTGCCACCTTTTCACCAGCACGTTCTATGGTCCCCATGTTTCCATCTATAGTGTCTCCAAATCCTTGAAAAAGGTCTTGAAAAACTGGTAAAATCGGTGTAGCAAAAGCAATTTTTGCTGATTCAATTGAACCGCCTAATTGCTCTAAGGAACCACTATAATTGTCTTTCATTATGGCCGCCGCCTTAGCTGCACTTCCTCCAGAACTCTCCAAAGACTCCGTCATTTTATCAATTTTTTCAGGACCAGCCTTAATTAATGCCAAAAATCCACTTACAGCCTCTGTCCCTACTAATTTTCCGATTGTAGCCACTTTATCAGCTTCGGTCATGTGTTCAGTAGATTTTGCTAAATCTTTAACCATGTTAGAAAGTGACTTTGCATTCCCATCCGTATCTTTTATTGAAAAACCTAACTTTTTCATCATTTTTTCTTGTGCTTTTGCAGGGTTGTTTAGAGCTAATAAAGATGCTCTTAGGGCAGTTCCTGCGTTTGAACCATCTAGTCCCGCATCAGTCATAATTCCAGCTGCGGCTGATACTTCTTCAAGTGATAAACCTAACGCTGCAGCAGGTGCTCCTGCATACTTAAAGACTTGCGCTAAGTCATCAACACCTGCAGCTGATACATTGGCAGACATTGCTAGTATGTCGGCGACCCGTGATGCTTGGGATGCCTCTAAGCTCCATACATTTATTGCTGTAGCAACCGTGTCAGAAGTGAGAGCCAATTCTTCTCCAGAAGCTTCTGCGGCTGCTATAATCCCGGGCATTGCGCCAATAATTTTGTTTGCGTCAAAACCCTTGGCTGCCAACTCGTCCATCGCAACCGCAACTTCAGAGGCAGATAAACTTGATTTTGCGCCAAGTTCTAATGCGGTTTGATTTAAAGCTTTCATCTCAGCATTTGTCGCTTGTGTTTTTGCAGAAACTGCAGACATTTTGGATTCAAAATCAGCTGCTGTATTTAAAGAACTTAATCCAACTGCTACTGCAGAGGTAGCTGCTGCCGCTGCTGCCATTCCTCCAACCATTTTAGCAGTCCCAAATCCTTTAGATATTGACCCTTGTACAGCACTCACCCGACGTTGAGAAGCTTCAAGTTGCCTCATTTCTCTTGTCAAACGTTCAGTTGCTTCTGCATACTGTGTTTGATGTATTCTTCCTTGTCGGAAATCGTTTCCTAAACGGTCTAACTCACGTTGAGTTCTCCGGGCTTCTTGATTTAAATCACTCAATCGATTAGAAGCATTTGAAAAAGAGGAGGTAAATGACCGAGCCAATTGCCCTCCAATTTGAAACGACATTTCAAAGGATCTTCTAGCCATCTTCATCCTCCTCAGCAAAAGCATCTTTCCATGCTTCTAATTCACGAATTGATTTTTCTTCCCAATAATCTAAACCGCTGTTACTTGCATTAGCGAGTTTAATTAGGATTCTTCGGAATTCTTTTGCTCCTCCGTTGATGCCGACCATCCCAGCAAAAAATTCCTTACACTAAATGTTACTTCTAAAAAATCTGGTGCAGCTAATTTTTCCAAATCATCAGTTAAAATACCGGAAGACTTTGAGGCTATTTTTAATAGCACATTTTGATCAAAAACATCTCTTAGCCCTTGTGAGTGTCCTTCCATTCGAAGTTCTGAATCAATTTTTAAAATTTCTTTTCCAGTTAAATCTTCAAGCTTTAAATCTATTTTCTTTACAATTTTTTCACCTAATTTTTTTGGTGTAGATAATGTGATAATCATCTATTTCCCTCCTCTATTTACATTCCTAATGCTTCTCTAATTTTTTGATTATAATCTACGCCATCTACTACGTAGATGTAATTTATTTTGTCCAATTCCACTAATGTTTTACCTTCTCGTTCTACTTTGATATATAGAACTTCAATTTCCGATGAAGCATCGTAAGGAGATCCTTTAGCTGCTTTACCTAAGTCATTTTTTGTTACATGTCCTTTTACGATTACACGATTTGCCTTGAATTTATGTTTACCTGAAGTTGAATCATATTCCTGATTAGCTAAACGGCAGTCGATATGGATAGATTCAGGTCTCAAAAATTCGCTTATTTCATCACTCAGCGTTCTCCAGTTGATTGTAAATTTCATACTTTGAAAATGCCCAAAAGAAACAGACTCGTATTCCCCTGACATACCTGCTCCGTTTATTGTTTCAGTCATTGCATCAAAAGAAGGGAGTTGCAAGTCTGCAACCCCCTTTAAATCTGGTGAACCGGATACGAATACCCGGAAATCATTTAATTTTTCAGGAATAATCATGGTTATTTATGCCCCTCTCTTATTATCCGAATAGTCGGTTGTAATATGTTGCATCGAACTCTAAAACAAATTCAATGTTTCTTCCTGGTGTCGGTTCCGCCAAAAATACGCGGTAACGGACATTTCCGTCTAGCAATGCTACGTTCGGATTGTCTTCTTTTCTAAATTCCACTCGACCTCCAACTAAAGCGCCGTCAGACGTTAAGCCGTTAAACCAAATGTTAAGACTGTCTACAATAGAATCTATTAAGGTTCGGTTAATTGGTCCATCTACTTTTTGCCAAGTGCTAAGAATGATAGAGTTAGCAATCCAATTATGCATTCGACGAACTGGGATAAATGAATCCTTTACATCGGTTATCGATGGATAAGCTGCCGTTCTATTACCCCATCCTTTATATCCTCCGATAAAATTCAGGGTAGTGAAAATACCTTGTCCATTTAGATATGCTGCTTGGTCAGGACCAAGGTTGACTTCGGTACCATCGTCTAAAACAGCTTTATTCATTTGGAGGCTTTGATTTGATGGGCTAACATAAGGAACATCATCAAACTTAGAATCTGTTAATGCAGCTAAACTAGCTAATTGTGTTGATAAATGATATACCTTATCCCCTAATGCAACTTTTGGCCAACAAGCAACTTCATTTGGAGAGGTATAGTTGTTTTGATTTTTCCATTCAGATACTTTCGTATAAGTATTAGCTTCAGTAGTATCAATATCTGTTAATGCCATGGCTTTAAAATAGGAATTAATATTTCCTGCTTTGGCTTTCATTATTGCTTCAACCATAGGATTTGTGCTGTATTTAGGTATCACAATTTGACCTGGAATAAGACCAAACTTAGGAAATACCGAATTAATTAGTTCTAAACCAGTCGAAGCTCCTGTATTGATATCTACTCCTCCGATGATTTCTAAATCAGTTACTAATGAAACATCAATTTTAGTATAAGAAACAGATAAAGTAGTTTGAGATGTGGGAATTTTACCAGTAGGAACTATAACAATATTGACATTTCCATCATTATCAAAAGTAGCGATATAATCCATTAATGAGGCTAGCGCATCTCCAACACCAGTCAGCTTTACTTCTAAGGTATCAAGTAATATACCTTTTTCTTTTAAAACAGCTTTTTTGTTTACAATAGTTACATCCTTTGTTTCTTTTGAGATATGTTTAGATGGATCTAACACATTTATGAATACTACTGGTGCTACACCATACAATCTAAATGCACTATCCATAGCTTCACATAGTGTGTAATTCTCCCAATCATCTGAGTATCCTAGTCCTTCTACAGCTTCTGCAAAAGAATATGCTAAGAGAGGCTTATTCACATACTCTGCTGTTTTCGCTAAATTGATTGGTGCTGTCCCTACAACCACCTGTAGCCCTGCGGTTGCTTCAACAGGTGCAAATATGGAAGTTGCTACTTCTGAAGCTTTTACGCCATGTTCATAAGCCATTATTTATTCACCACCTTACTAAAATATTTTTTTGCTTCTACAAAGTAAATATTTTCAATCGTATCCGGCTGTGCTACATTTTGCTCAAATTCTGCAAAATTCTTAGGCTCGATAAATAACGCCTTGAGTGTTGGAAGCTTTTCAAAGTGTTCTTTTAGATGTATTGGATATCCATTTCTAAACGAAGTGTATCTAGATAAATAGTTGTTTGTAGGCCCGCAATAAATAAAAACAGCACCTTCTTCACTAGGTACTGTTTTTTCATTTACTTCTTCAATTAGATTTAAATCTACGTTACTATCAATCACTTCTTCTTTTGCTACTACTTCAGAAGCAATTGTTTTGTCTGATGAATTTTTAATTGCTTTCGTACTCAAAATTACCACTCCACTTCACTTTGTATTTGAGGTGCATTAAAATTTAAATCCATAATTCCATGCCAAAACGGTCTTAGTTGCTCTTCGAATAATTCCGTTTGTATCTTTCCAGTAAGAACAAAAGGGCCAAATATTCGCTTTTCCATTATTCCAATTTTAATTCTAGAAGCAACATTAACAACATCTCTCCAACCATTTTGATCATCTTCACTGTGTGTTCCAATAACTAACCTAATAGCTAGCATATCTTCGGAATCAATGTTGTCATCGTCTGTCAAAAAGCGAACAATTACAAATGGATAATCATTTGGAGTTAACTCACCGTTGTTGTCTTCTTTGGGAGGAAGATAACCAGCATATACAGAAGGACTTTTATTAAAACCCTCAACTTTTGTAGTTAGATCATATTCCTTGATTATTTCTTGAATATGCTTTACTAAATCATCTACAAGCACTATTGCATTCATTAATTCCCTCCTATAAGACGACTAATTTCATGGTGTAGTCGTGTGTCTAAAACCTCTCCTGCTCTATTCTCCACAAATTCAATAACTGATTCACTGCCTATCATTTGAGGTACTGAAGGGCCGTAGTGTCCACGGATTGGAAGTCTTTTACTCGATACTCGAGTAAAAACATTCACATGCCCATTACCAGTTTGAGCTACAAAACTGTTAGAAATAGTCTTTTTTGATCCTTTTTTGACACTTACATTAATGTTTTTCTTTCTTCCTGGTTGAGGTTTACCGGGAGTGACTCTAAAAGCCATTAATTTTAATACAGACCCTTTAGAACGTATATCTGCATTAAGATTGTTGGCCGTAGCCTTTTTTACTTTAATAGTGCTAACAACATCTTTTTGTTTCACTACATATGTTTCTCTTACGGATCTCCCTGCTTGGGTTCGTGCTGCTTCTGCAGCACGATTGATAGCTCTAGCAGTGACAATAGGTATTTGTCGAGGAGTATTTCCTAGAATTCTTTGTAAATTTTCAATGTGTTCGACTCTTAGCTCTATCATATAAACACACCTAGCTTTCGTTAGCGCCTAACTTTATTGTAAGCATTCCATAGTCTTCAAAGGCATTTATTACATAGTAGTGTTTCCCGTCTAGTCTAACTTTAGCTCCAACTAGAGGTTTTTTATAATCGGCTGCTTTCAAACTAAGTACAATAACAGTTTCGAAGATACCTTGTGTTGCGTCTTCGTATTCTTGCCCTAGGCCTGTTTTTGAATCAACAGTTTCTTTTTCTATTACCATTGAAATAGATATACCATCAAGCAAATGAAATTCTGCGAATTCATTTGGATTTATAAATACACCTTGAATATCTTCGTTTAGATAATCTTTAAATGTTTTCAATTTCTGTCACACCAGCCTCAGCCAGTTCAATTAATATTGTTTTTTTGTCTTTAGACTTTAATTCTATTTCCTTCTGCTCTGCGAATTCTAATAATTCTTTAACAGTCATATCTTCAAGCCCAGAGTCTTTATGTCGTTTGGTCTCTGTTTCTTTGAAAAGCTTTGCAGATTTTGATTCAATCAATTTTTTTGCATAATCATCTTCTGCCGAAAACTTTTCTCCTGGAGGAAGGATACGACCGCCAATTGTTACATGAGTAATAGCTAGTAATATTTTTGCCATTTAATAGCCCTCCCTTATCCTATTTTTACTCTAGCAACTGTCCCTGCGGTTGCTTTTGGTGAAATCACCCATCCGGCTGGTACTGCATCAGTTTCATTGGATTGAACTTTACCATCCTTAAAATAAACGGCTTGTCCTACCGTAAAAGCTTCTGTATTCACCGCTGGAATATCATAGACACCAATAACATTTAAAGCTCCTACTGAACCTACTGGAATATCTGTAGAAGCGATGCCAATGAGATTCGTTAGTTTTACGACTTCTCCTGCAGCAATTTTGCTTGCACTAGCATTTGTATAATCGATTGTTTCACCACGTTGTACATATTTAGTCATGGTTTAGTTCCTCCTTCTTATTGTCCGCTATTTTTTACTGCTGTACGATAATCGACTACAGTAACACCATAGTCCATATAAATATCCCAGATGAATCCAAGTTGACCTGCAGGCGCTTGTTTCATTACAATTGTTGGCATATCTTGACCATTTAAGAAATCAACTTGAATAGGAGATCTTAATTTATCTGCAGTAACATACCATTCTTTTTCGCCATTTACGCTAGCATCGTCAAGTTCTGCATCTGAAATAACTGTAAATTGGTTATAGAAAGGATTTTGGATATTTGGATTTGCTTGCGATGGATCTACTTGTGAACCAACTAATTGACCAGCAGACGTTTCTAATGAAGTAGGTACCAGCATGAAACGAGCTGGAATATTTAGATTTACATCTCCACCCGCTGCCTTTTGCTTTCTTAATAGACGACGAGCTTCTGATAAAGTCGCTACACTTGGTACACCACCTGTAGGTGCAAGGTTTCCATGGTCCTTATGAAATAATGTTTTACCATCCCAAATAGCTGGATTTTTTGCTAGTGTTTGATAAACTAATCGGTTGATTCCAAGACGTGCAGACTGTGCGTACATAGCTGGCAATGTTTCAATGAAGCTAACATCATCATTAATGAATGCTTGACGTGACATGCTGAACTGACGACCAAAAGTTAATAATTGACGTGTTGGACCTTCAGCACCGTTAGGATTATCATGCTTCAATTCACCTGTTTCCGGTACTAATAGAAGCTCTCCTGCCGTTCCTACTTGATATGCTTTAGTTGGTCTGAAATCCGTTAATGTTCCACGTTTAGTCCATTCTTGATACGTAGTTTGTGCTTCCGTATAAGCTTTTTCAAATACTTGACGAGCTGTCATATCAATAATGTTTGTAAACAGTGAAGTTGGTGTTAAATGTTGGCGTAATAAATCATCTTCGCTTAGTCGATAAGCATTTTCTACTCCTTCTAAACGCAAAGATTCTTTTGCTAGTTCTTTTAAAGATAGGTTTCGAAGTTCATTAGAACCCTCTACAAGTTTTCCAATGCCTACGCCTACACGTAAAGCTAAACCTTGAGATGCTGCATCACGGAATTTATCGCGCTCATCCATCCCCATTTGCACTCCAGATGATTGCGGTTTACGAGCTTTCATTTCTTTTTCTAAGATAAATTTGCGAACTTCATCTACAGATTGTCCTCCACGAATATATTCATCTGATTCAATACCAAATTCTCTACATAGAGTGGTAATTTCGGCAGCACGTTCTCGTTCAGCTTCAATTGCACGGCTGTTATCCTCTTTAGAAGGTAGATGGTTGTTAGATGCACTACGCATTGCATCTATGTCTGTTTGAAGTTCATCGAATTCACGTTGTTCCTCGGTTGATAGAGCTCTTTGCCCCTCTGCTTTCGCTTTATTGATAATCTCTTGTTGTCTTGCTAATTTTTGTGCTAATGTCATTTTATTTGCCCCCAATATAATTTTGATTTAATAACATTTGACTTTCGTAGTACGAGTAATCTCGTTTTTCGAATTGTTCTGTGTGGTCGTCCTCTTCTTCTAAATCTCGGCCAACACCTACAGTTGAATCGGCTGGTACAGAAACAATACTTATTTCATAGGGTTGCCATTTTAAGGCTACGCTACATGGTCCTAAATGACGTCCATCAGCTGATTTTTTTCCAGCAGATACTTCTTCCCAACTATCAACCTTATAACCTACAGAAACAGCTCGTAGAGTACCAGATTTAACTTTGGAGTAAATGATTTCTGAATCGTCGTCATCATCAAATGTTACCGTTGCATACGCTCGGTTATCTTTCACCCATGCATTGTCGATACGACCAATAACCTTGTCTCGATTGTGGTTATACAACACCACACCAATGTCATTTAACCGGCTTAAATCAACTGCATTTGGTTCATGTGATAATACCTCTGAACCAAACCATCTCTGATATGGCTCTTCAGAAGAGAAAGACAGTTCCACCGTTCTTTTTTCTTCATTCAAAGCACGTAAATCAATGGTTAAGTTTCGCTTCATAGACTCATTTTTGCTCTTTTTTTTCGCTGACGATCTTTGCCTTGTTGTCTGTGTCACTTGTAATCACCCCCTTTTTTATCATGTACTCAATTTCCAGTCCTCTTTGTTCAATTAACTCTCTCCAATCTTGTCCGGTTGAACCAGCAATCTCTGCTAAAGTAGTCTGATTTGTGGCAAGAGCTACTTTATTTGCATTTGCTTCTTTCAGTGGATCAATCCATTTCATACCTGGCGCAATCCATTTGTGCGCCAAATACTCACGCTTTTTCTCGTAAAAATCTTTAATTACTAATTCACCTTTCAATATCGCTGACTCTATAAAAGCTTCATAAACAGGAATTAAAAAATGACTGATTAAGTATTTTTGCTCCATGAGATACGTTTTTTGGTCTTCTAGTAAGCCTTGACGAGCACTTGAATAATTCACTTGACTCATATCTCTTGCGGTGACTTCATATGAAATACCTTGCGCACTACCTGTCAAACGTTGTTGCAAACGAACAAAATCTGCAGCCCCTGCGCCTTGCGAAGGCGGTTGTACTACAGATACATCATCACCTGGATTCAATTCCATTATCATTCCGGGAGTTAAGGACTTTCCGGAATAACCAAACCTTTTATCTGTTGTAGTTGAACCTCTTCCAGGTGCGCCAGCTGCAGGTGATACCCTTTTTATTAGTACTGCAAGTAAGGCGGCTACACGTTCTTTTACGCTTACTGCCTCCATATATTGATTCATGTCACGAATACGAGGTAATGTAGAGGATAATTCACTCATTTCTCGTATTTGAGATGGTCTTTTTTTCTTGTATAAGAAAAGGACGTCTTTAGCTAATATCCTTTCAGAAGCACCAGTATACATACCATGCATGTCGTATTTTCTTAAGTAATAGGCAACGGGTCTGTTAAATTCATTGTATTCAATTCCATTTACAATTTTCTTATTATCTGATGGAGATATCATAGTGTCTAAATCGTCTACTTCGTACATTTGCAAAGCTAAGGGAACTATACCGTCGTCAATATAACGAAGTACAATAATGATTCCGCCGTCTATCTTTTTACGTCTAACTAACATCTGACAGATTTCTGAGAAAGATTGTTGTTGAGTGACGTCACAATTGTTCGGCTTTGTCCATTCTTCAAATAAGTTTTCTATGCGATCGTTTATTTCTTCATCTTTTGTTTTTGCTTGAAGCCTAAATCCACCACCTACTACGTTTCTTTCAAAAGCCAATACAACACTCTCTAAAATGTCACTATTACGTTCAAGATCTCTACTACGTGCTCGTATGTTATCCCTGAACATCTTGTCTGTATTTTCAGCAGTGCTATTAACTGCACGCCAATTTGCATTTAAACGGTCGTCAGTTCCTGCATCATAAGAACGTAATTGATCCAATGATTCTCTCCATGCTGCACGCTCGTATGCTTTTTTAGGAGAAATCCAACCCACAGTTCGATCTAACCAATTCATTTACTTACCTCCTGTCAAATACGCTGACAAATGTATTAGCTAGCGTTAATCCGCCCTCTTCCTCATATGCTATCTGCGTTTGAAGTTCTTTTTGCCTTTTATAAAGCAAGGATAAATCGGCTCTCTTTAATCTCCTTGTCCCTATTTGGTATTCTTGCCCTCCAATTTCAATAGCGGCTATTGCATCATTTACTTGTGTTAATTGGTCAACCAAGTTCAAATTATCCACTATCCTTTCTTATAACCATTTGTTATTTCCATTGGTTTTCAACCAATCATCATTGTATTTAACCGTGCTGTCGTTTAATTGTTGTTCTCCTGGAGATTCGTCGGGTTCTTCTTCGTCTTGCATTAGACTTAATGTTCTAACACCCAATACATCGGCGACTGCCATAGCATAAACTTCACAGTCCAAGTAATGATTGTCTGCGTGTGATGTTTTGGGAACCCATGTTTCTTTTATTCCAGCACTTCCTCCTTTGGTTTTAATCTTGTGCTCGGCTGTGACTTGCTCCGCATATTCAAAGTCGCACCCTTTATGGACCATCCAACTACCTTCACCATTTGGTTTAGACATTCGTGAAGCAATAATGTCTTTATATTTACCGCCATCTACTAATAAAAGTCGCATTCCGTGTGCACTTGAATGTGATTTATTAATCGTACTTATACGGAAATGCGAGTGGCCTCCTGCAATACCTTTGATAGGAATAGCCCATTCACTATTTCTTGCACAAAATTCATAAACATCGTCTGTTTGGTCTCCGGAGTCAATTCCAGCTAGATTGACTAATAAAACCTCGCCATCCTTTTTCTTAAACTCTGAGTTCATAATTTTTTCAATCTCTTTGAAGCTTAAAACTTGTCCTTTTGCAATTACTTGGGACGTAAAGTAAGGTCCCCATGCTCGAACGGTCCAATAAAGTGAAGTTTCCTGTACATCGACTCCACCAGTTAAAAATGCCGCCCAATCTGGTACTTCAAATTCTTCGTACTCGGATTGTCTTTCCATAACCATGTCAGCATTTGTTTTTAACTTCGTATCTTCCCACGGTTCAGCTAGCCAACTATTTACAAAGTTTTGAAACGCTTCTGCATCATGTTTTGTTGACATGAATTCTTTAGCCACTTCGCCAAATTTCACGAATGGAGAGTATAAAGTGTTCATCCAATATGCTACTTTTCTAGGGAACTCCGTCCTTTTTTCAACGACATCCCATTTTCCGTATCGAATCATTTGATTTTTATGGCGATCATTAATTATATTTCCGCACATTTGACAAGCATAAAAAGCATGCTCAGCACGATCTGTTTCTGACATTTCATCATTCTTTGGCCACTTAACCTGTTTAAACTGCAATTCTATATATTCACCGCAATGTGGACAGGGTACTTTGAAATGTTTAACAATATCTGCATTCTCTTTTGCTTTCCAAATGTGACCTGTTCTCAGAGTTGGAGTTGAAGTGATAAATATTTTGCGATTAGAAAATGTTTTGGTACGTTCTCTAGCTAGTCGGATAGGATCCGCTTCTTTTTTAGATGCTCCAGGGTATTTATCTACTTCATCCATAAATAAATATCTTATCGGCTTAGAAGAAAGTGAGGCTGGCGAGTTAGCTCCTTCGAGTGTTATGTACATCCCGTCACATTGTAGTTCCAACTCTTCTGACCTATCATCATAGTATTTTTCTCTCAATCCTTTTGAGAGTCGAAGCATAGGACGCAAACGGTTTTTCGATACACTTTCAGCAAGCTCTTTTGATGGATAAACAATCATTGTTGGGCTTGGATCTTGCATAACGATATAACCAAGTGCATTTTGCAAAGCTTCTGTTCCACCTACTTGAGTAGGTTTAATAAATATAATTTCTTCGGTTTCAATATTATTAAACTCATCCATAATTTCATTTAAATATGGTGTAACTTCATTTCTCCAAGGACCAGGTATGGCACTTGATTTGCTATCTAATATACGATGTTTCTCCGCCCATTCACTTACCATGAGCCTTTCAGGTGGCTCCATTGCTTTCAAAGCATTTGTTATAAAAGATGGCCAGTTACTTTTTACGTTTCTTTGCACTATACACACCATCCACACTCATTTGTTCGAGCGCATCATTGATTGTGTCGGATAATTCTTTTTCTACACGACGTGCTTCAATTGGCTCGACGTATCCACCTACAATATTTGATAGTTTTCTTGATAAGGACATTGCAGACTTTTTAAATACCATAAAAAATCTAGTCAGTTCTGCTTCTACTATTTCACGATCAATATATTTTCCGTTCGCTAAATCGGTTTTTATGATAGTTAATTCTGCTTGTGCTTCTTTATAAGCAACTTCTGCCTCTAATTTTTTTTGTTGAAGGTTCGCTGATTTTTTTGCAGCAGGATCATCTCCACTTTGAATCATCCCTCGCCATTTCATGACCTGTTGTAAATCCCACCAACCTCTACTGTGCTGAGGACATCCTTTTCTTTTCCAGTTGGTTAATGTTTTATCGGAAATTTCAAGAAGACTGCACAGTCGATTCGATGAGGTTAAAACTTTTCCATCATCTTCACGAAAACCGTCCATTCTTTACCCTCCATTCCGTAATTCCGTAGTATTTTTTTTTTATTATTTTCGGTCGAATTACGGGGCTCGCTAGCCCCGTATGCCCCACCCCCCTCGGGAAGGACCCAAGATTTATATAGGAGTGTTTCAAGCTTAGAGACACAAGGATTTGAAGTCTATCTATCTCCTTCATTGAGCACACTGAATTACTAACCTCTCTCACATATAGTTGGCAAGTGTCCCACTTTTTTTCTCTATTACTCATATCTATATATTGTGTGTAACTCGTCCACGCCTCTTGAAGTGTTGATGCCACTATGTTTTGATATTATTTTCTCCCCAATTCATCGTTGTTAATTTTATGGGTAATTGATTCGGAAAAAAAAGACTATTACGGTTTCATAAATTCGTATGTTTCAAGTACTGTTCTTTGATAAAATCTTGCTCGATACCAATGTATCTCCTCGTGATATCCGCATCACTATGATTTAGCATTTTACGTAAAGCCTCGATGTCTTTTGTTCGTTGGTAATAATGATAGCCAAAAGTTTTTCTCATGGTGTGGGTCCCTAAACGCATTACACCTGCCTGTTCACCAGCTTCTCTTATTATCTTGTACGCCATGCTTCTACTTATCGGCTCGTTGATTCCTTCTCTACTTTTAATTAGGATTTCATTATCCTTTTTGCCATGTAAGTATCGTCGCAATGCTCTTTGTAGAGATGTGTTAATGGGTATTTCTCGCAAATTACCTGTTTTTTGTTCAGTCAATAAGATGCATTCACCACGGACATCACGAACACGCAATGGTAAAATGTCAGAGATACGAAGTGCTGCATTGATACCAATCATAAACATGATATAATTACGTTCGCTTTGATCTCTTAATATCTTCTTGATCTCCTCTAATTGGTCTTTACTACGTATAGGCATTACATGCTTCACAAAGATTCCCCCTCCAACACCTTATATTTAATCTCTGCTATTTTTCTTTTTGCTCGTTTAATAGTGTTATGGACTGTTTGACGAGGCATTTCTAACATGCATCCAATCTCTCTTATTGATTTTCCATTTAAACTCATGAGCAAGGCATCCCGTTCACGCTCTGACAATGTTTCTAACACTGTTTTGACTATTTCTCCATCCATTTTTGAAAAAACAATTCTTTCAGCTTTTTCAATATCCCAAGGCATACTAGCTTGTTTATTTTCTATATAGCGTTCCATTATTGAAGGATCATAAGGACGCATATTATAATAGGCATCCTTTTTTTCAATCCCTCTTATCTGTCCTGGTCTTCGGCCATTTTCTAACCATTCGAGTGTGTATTTTAAACTGGATAACATTTGGTTATATGTGGACTTATCAAATTCTAACCTGTCAATTTGGGCTTTCAAATTAGTCACTCGGCGACCACGGGCGTTTTGTAGATTAATTTTTGCTACAGAAATTTCTACTTCAATACCTTTTAGTTGGAATCTGGTAATCTTTAAGCTTTCTTTATATTCATCTATTAAATCTTTCAAAACGCCACCCCCCTTATCTTTGTTTATAAGCTCCGCCTTTGCCGCGAACATATGTAACTCGATTACTCCCCATTAGTTCCTGTAGATCTCTTTCGCTTAACTTTTCCTTCACTTTCTTTTTTGGAATGCTAGAAGGGATATTAGACTTAATTGCCAACCCCTTTTCAATTAATTCACTTTGCATAGTTCTCATGTTTTCACTCCTTTTCATAAAAAAAAGGACACTTATCAAGCATTGTTTCTAGCTCGTAAGTGTCCTGGTTTTTCCAGTAACAGCAGTTATATTTTTTTACTGAATTGGACTTCAAAATGCGACGGTTTACCATGTTGCCAGGTAATTATCTGTTTCCCAAATCCTTCAGGTGGACAACCTAATACTTCTGTTTTTCCGTCTTTAACTATAATTACTCCATTAGTTACCTGTTCGTTTAATAACACTTTTCCTTCTTCAAATTTTTTCATCGATTGCCTCCTCAATTCCATAAATGCCTGTCTTTCTTGGCTTAAGTTCTCCAACCTCTGCACGATCCATGACAAGAAGTGCTACTTCTAGCGGCAATCTGTTTAATTTTTCTGCAATAAGCTTTATGCAATAACCTTTATGCAATAACCTTTATTCCAGTAGCTGATTGATCTGGCCATCTCTACTTCATCGAATACAAGGTTTATATCTAGGTCTTCAAATAAGTGATAATTCATGAAACGAAGTATTCCTCCTATTCCATTAAACGATCATATTCCTCTAGTAATTGGTCTTCTGTCATCCCTAAGAAGTAGGCTTCACCTTTGCCAGTCATTATAACTAGCAAATCAATCATTGCAATACGATCTATATCCTGTATTTTACCCTTCATCATTTTTCATATCCTTTTTCCTTGCCTTTAGTTATTGGGGTTGTCAGGGCGCTATTCCTATCCCAACGTAGTGTAAATATCCTTTGATAAACTACGTCTTTTGGAACTCCATTACTTCTCATAAGCTTTAATTCTTCAGCTGTAAAGGTGACTTGCTCCATATATAGCTCTCCTTTTAAAGACGTATTTTCTACGAACTATGAATTAAGTTTTTTATAGCTTTCACTATTTATAGAAACCGTTCTATCGCCACAATGAGGACAGTGAACGATATTAGGTTTAATGATACTTTCTAAATGGAATCTTTCCTCGCAATCGCTACAAAAGTAAGCGTGAAGATTATTTTTATACCATTCTAACAACTTTTTGTCGTCCATATTTATCAACCTCTCTGTCTTATATAATGTTTCAAATGTGCATTAGTGCAGGTTGCTTATATCTTTAAATTTGGACTGTAATTCTTTCTCACCTATATATACACGTTCGTTTGTTTCAAGGTTATCAAGCCAAAACAAAGGTTCTGTCATTCCTATACTGTCAGCATTTGAATCAACGATATGTGAAGTAGCAGTTATTACTTTGTGAAGCTCACCATCAATCTTGTAAGTTTCTCCTGGTTGAATAATAGGATTACCTCTGAAAAATTTAGGCACGTAACTCATTTTCATCTTCCTTTCTTTGTTGCACCTTATGGTTAACTGTGACACTGTATTTACGAACTGTGCATTAGACAGCTTCAACCGTTTCAACATTTATCAATTGGCGAGAGATACACATTTTACGATTCACTTCACGTACAGCACGCTCTCTAACGTCTTCTTCATTCGATGCCCACACCTTTTCAGTTCCGTTATAATTAAAATCCATCCCTCTAGCGTTCCATATAACTTTGTAATCACGATTTTCCATTTAGCGCCCTCCTCTACGAACTGTTTATGAAGCTCTGTTCAAAAGTTCCTCTGCTTTCTTAAACGCTCTACTATCATGCGCGAAGTTCATTTTGCTATAGCTACGAGGTTTTGGATTGTCTGGCTCACTATCTTGACATCCTTCACGATTTAACTGCTGCTGAAATCTTTCTTCGGGGCACCATTTCAAACCGCCCCACGAAACCCATTTTGATTGCGAAGTCTCTACACTAACCAGTTCAACAGGTGAATCGTTATTTTTACGCATCCAGATGTATTCGTCGTATTGCATTTCCCACGGTTTGTATGAATTACCAAACATCATAACGCAATCCGAAAATGTTACACGTACTGTTTTATTAGCTGCCATTGTCATTCTCCTTTATTCGTCATCCTCATCAAACAAAAAGGTTTTTTCTTCAATTTGAAGATTTTCAATATCACTTAAATCGATAATCGTCATTTCAACACCTCTTAAGATGAATCTGTCGTCTTGTTCATTGTTTGTACTTCTTAAATGATTAGTGTAAGACCACACCCTTGCACTTGGAAAAGCTGTTTTAATTACTTTTTCAAGCAATTTGCGATTGTTGTCATTGTCGATTAGATCTAATCCGTAGCCCCGTTTTTTAGGAGTAAATTCAAATCCTTGGTCCGTTAAATATTGAACTTTCGTTTTCAACTGTTCTTTATCTGATACAGGAGTTGTTGAATAATATGATGTGAACGAATCAAGCATAAAGCCAAGCTCTAATTTAACAATTCCACCAGCTGTTATTTCTTTTTCTCGGATGTAGTTGAAACCTTCTATATCCCACCATTTCTCAATTCTTTCGAATGCAACTTTAACAATAGCTGATATACTGCTAACGGATTGTTGGCTTTCCAATGCTTTTTCTAAGTCATTAATCTGTTTCTGATAGTATTGGCCGATGGATTCAGTCATTTCTTTTTCACGTTCACTTTCTTCTCCAGTAAAGCCAATGGTTTCTTTTACAGTTTTCATATAGCTATCTACTAAGCTTGGTAGTGCTTCTTTCATATCCTCACGCAAGGAATCAGTTTTAACCCACTCAAGTAAAGTAGCCATAGCACTGTATGCTTGTTTAATTTCGCGTTCAACCACTGCTTTTTGGTCTTCTGTAAATTTCATTTTTGCGTTATCCATTTAATAAAATCCCTCCTTATTTCGCTTTATGTTTCTAGTACGTCCTATTCTTCATCAGAATCTAACTTTTCTGCAGTTAAACATCTATTGGGATTTTTTCTTTTGGCCAGCCTCTTTTTAGCAGTGGGTGTTGTTAACCATGAAATGTATTTGGGCTGTACGTTTAGTACGGCAGCACATTCCTTTGCTGTACCAAAACATAGGAGTTCGTCGCCCTTATAAACCGCAAATTCCCTTTTCATAGCCTCTACTGAGCCCTTAAGTAATTTCGGCTCTGTTTTGAGTACTCTTTCAGTTCTTTTAGATCCGTATTTTCATGCTCACACCAGTGGCAAATAATTGCTGTGGTCCTATCCAAAACCCCCAGTTCCATTTCCCTTGATAAAATTATTGGATGGTTGCAGTTATCACAAGTAAAAAACAAGTTATTATGTTTGTTCATTGTCCTACCGCCTTTTCCATAGCCAAAAGGTGTACCAAAGAAAAATAACTCAAAGAATGAATTGGTTCCCCTTTTTTGTCCTCATAGATACCCAATCGAGTTAAATCTTGAATAACAATTTGTCTCTCAGATTCTTTAGAAAGTTTAATAGGTTTTCTCATCAACTTTTCTCCTCCTTTATCTCGTTAACATGCTCTCTTCACTCTGAGTAAAATTAAATTCCATATACACACAACTACATTCATGACACTTCTTGATTTTAAAATCCTTATCTGTATTTTTGTTTTGTATAAGGTCTGCGACTTCTGTACCTTCGCATTTTGGACAATGCATAAATACACCTACTTCCTCTTCTGTTGAAATAAAATGACAGGAATAACATCTCCTCCAAGTTTCTTACAGGTGTACCCTAAGTTACTTGTACATTTTTTACTGAACTTACAGAATGTCTGACAGGCATAACGCTTGTCCTCTTTCTGCATCCACTTCGGTCGATTGTCATAGATAGTTGCTTTTGTACTCATGTATTAAGTTCCTTTAAAAGCTTTTCACGTTCTTCATCAATACGTTTTTTCTCTTCCAAGGACAATTCAGTTTCCCCTTGATTAAAAGATGCAGGTATCTTTTCTTCTCTTACAAATCGATTCGATTTGTATTGTTTTTGCAGCTTATTCTCCTCTCGCCTTTTATTTTCAGCTTCTATTTCGGTAAGTGTTTTAAGGTTCTTGTTATACCAATTTCTTAATATGGTTTCGGCATACTTCCAACTTCTAGCATTATTTTCAACAGCTAATTTTAAAGCATGTACAACTAGTTCCTCAGATAGATCGTCAATCCATGCACCAATTTTTTGTCCAATGTAATCACTTATCGTTCCAAATCCGTTTCTTTCATAAAATGAAATTACATTTTCATTTTGGATTGATTGTTCATCATAATCATTATTTTTTATCTTTGAAGTAATCTCTGAAGTAATCTCTGGTAATGGTGTTGCCAACTTGTCTACACCAACTTCCATTTTTGGCAAGTCCATATTGCCAACTTGTCTATACGTCTCACCATTTGGTGGAATGGGATTTTTAGAACCTAAACTATGAAGAGTTTCATAGTTTATTCGATACCATTTCGTACGATCTATTGCTAATTTGTTGTAATTGCCAGCAACGATTAAATTCTTTGTTTCTAAGCTTTTAATAATGCGATGCAGAGTTCTTTCGCTCCAAAAAGGGAACTGCTTTTGCCACTCTTTCAAACTGTTATAAACCCACTTTTCACCGTGTACAATGTTATTGCTGTGTTCTGTCCAGTAGTGTAATTGTTGTAAAAATATTGATTCTGGAAGACCTATCATTACGGCTAGCTTAGGCATTATTAGTAAAGGTCGCTCGTCCAATAATAAATTTGTCATGTTCTACCTCTTTTCTATTGCGGAAAAATGGACATTGTTGACTAGAATAAGCTTCTGTTATAAAATTAATTAAATGTATTTATTTAAACCGCTGACCAACTTTCCCGAGTTGCTCAGTTTTTTTATTGTCTTCTGTACTGTTCCATAGATTAGTTAAGGAAACTGCAGCAGCTATGGAAAAAATAAATATGAAAACTCCTTCTGGACTGTTAAACATGTCGTGTCACCACCTTTACTTGGACACCTTGACTATTTAACTCATGTACCTTTTGATTTCTAGAATACTTTTTTTGTAATTGGCTTAGTTTGTCCAGTGATTTTTGTACGTCCTTACAACGTTCCTTCGCGAAGTCATAATTACCTCGATTTACGTAAACCTTTATCATTTCTATACAGTCTTCGATACATGACTCTTCCTTCATAATTTCCAAAAAAACTTCATCTTCTACCACCTTGGACATTGTCTCAATCATTCCATTTCTCCACAAAACGAATTGCCTTCTGCAGTTCGTGCTGCTTAACATCCCGATAAGACTTTACATTGAACTGTTTCTTGATAGAACTGTAGATGGCTCTAAATACTTGTCCACGTTTACTAGCATTCTTTTCTAGTGCGAACGCTCTTTCTCCGACTGCTTTCTGTAAACGACGTTGTTCGCCTGAATTAAGTGTTATTTGATTCATCATGTTCTGCTCGATAGTCAACAACCTCTTTTCATATTTTTCAACCTTGTGTTCCAAATCGATTATTTTTTCACCTTGAGATCGAATGATGTCTTCAGGCAATTGTAAGAACTTTTTAATTTGATAATAATTGTCTACTAGCATTTCATAAGCTTTCCATGCTTTATCGCTGTTCAGAGACTTTGCTAATAACCAAACTCCTTGTTCTGTCCATAAATACAAACTTGAAGCAAATTTTAGGGTGGCGTCATGTTGACGACTAGCTTTAAACTCCTTTAACGCTTCCCCGTTTAATGCAAAATAGTGCTTACCTTCTTCATAACGGTCAGTATTTCTTTGGAAATTACGTAGTAATATTTTTGTATCCATTTCAAAAGACTTAGATATTTGCGCAGAGGTTAATACACGTCTTCCCTCACGTTCGATAACCTGTAATTCCACTGTTTTATATTCCTCCTCGAAGCTAGACGTCTTTTTGACGTTCTCCTTGTTTGTTACAGTAAATAGTTGGAAGCGAAGCAAAGTTCAAAAAAAAACCTTTTGATTTAGCTTTAGAAAATTCTTTTCCGCTATACTGCATAGTCCATTGGTAGCCATATGCCTCAATCATTGCTTCTCTTGCACTCTCTGGAGAATTAGATACAATGACAGCATACTTATTCCAATATGGGTGATCCCACCCAAACGTAAATATATGTTGTTCGATTTCTCTTACCTCCTATCTAAAAATCAGAACTTACGAATGTTAACCTAATTTACGAATAGCGCTTGTATTGCTCGGTGAAGGGATATTTTTCATGAAAAAATTTAATAGGAACTTTCCCTCGTTCTATCCAATAGCCCCTTTCTTGCAATTCTTTGTTCATTAACTGAATACGAAGTTGTGCTGTTCGAATTGATCCACAAGATAACAATTCCTTTACGTCTTTCGCGTTATAAAAATTCTTATTTGATTCCATACATCCTCCTCCTCTAAATACTCTTAATAAAACTTGGATATTAGAGAGGAATATTTTCGCTTCCTCTCTATGAGTTTCACTTATGAAACTTTATGGTCAATAAAATAAGCGTCTGAGCTAATTTTTAATAGCAAACAGATGCTTCTTATTTCGCTACCACTGAAATCTGGACCATGACCATTAATTTTTTTGTTTAGTGTAACCCTATCCATTTTGAGTATTTTGGCTAATTCTGCCTGTGTTAAGTTGATTTCCTTTAACAATATTTTGAACTTGTTATAGGGTTCATGGCTTCTCTTTTTACTTTGCAAAAATATCCCTCCTTTCAAAAGTAGGGTTTCATAAGAGAAACTTTGTGGTTTTACTTTAACATGGTAAGGTTTCACAGTCAACCACTTTATTGCCATTTTTATAATAAATGTTGTCATAAGAGAAACATTTGTATATACTATAATTAATATTAGGGGGTAGTGACATGTATTCAATCGGAACTGAATTAAAGAAAATTCGCAATGAGAATAAGCTATCTCAAGAAGAATTTGCGGAAAGAATAAATAAGAGGACTGGATTATCGATTACCAAGGGTATGGTCTCCAAATGGGAATCTGATACCACTGAGCCAAGAACACGCGTATTAAGAGCGATTGCTGAAACCTTCAATGTATCTCTAGATCGTATATTAGGGATTAAAATTGAAAACACAACTTCTTCTGTTGAAACTTTAGCAGCTCATATAAAAGATGAAGTTACTGAAGAACAAATGAAATCGATTAGAGATTATATTGATTTTATCAAAAATCAGCATGATTAAGTGAGGAGATTAAATGTTATACGAGAAATTACAACATGAGTATTTGCATCTAACATTTATTGAAGATCCAAAAATGCCAGAAGGATTAGATGGACTCTGTATCAATGAAAAAATATATATTAATAAATGTTTAAATGCTTATGAAAAACATGGTGTATTGGCAGAAGAAATAGGGCACTCTGAAACCACGTATGGGGATATTATCGATTTGGATAGGATAATCAACCAAAAGTTAGAAAACATTGCTAGAAGGTGGGGATATCAAAAAATAGTCCCCCTAAGTAAAATAATAGAGTGCCATGAACTAGGTATAAATACTATTGAGGAGGTGTGTGTTCATTTAGAAGTTACCGAGAGCTATTTCAAAAAATCAATTGATTATTATTTTGATAAATACGGTATATACAAGAAACATGGTAATTATAATATCTTTTTTGACCCATTATATATCCTCCCAATTTAAGCACAGCAGTTTTTACGCCACAACAGGCGTTTTTATTCTTACCTAAAAAAGAACGTATGTTCCTAATAAATGAGAGAAGGTTTTAAATATGCCAGTTTATAAGGATAAAGAAAGAAACACTTGGTATTTCAAAGTGCGATATCAAGATATGTACGGGAGAAATAAGCAAAAAATGCAACGCGGATTTGAAAAAAGAAAAGATGCTATACAAGCAGAAACTGATTTTTTATATAACATTAAAAATGCCTTTACAGACGCAATAACATTTGATGAATTATTTGATCACAATATTAAATCTAAAAAATATAAAGATAAAACAATTAGAAGAAGAACAAATGAATACAATAAACATATAAAACCATTCTTTGGCCATATGAAGGTAAAAGATATGAATACACATCATGTAATGGACTTTAAAACATACTTAGAGGGGAATTTTAATTCTCTTAATACTGCTAGAACAGTATTCAGTAACTTTAAAATTTTAATAAATCATGCAGTGAAATATTATGGTTTAAGAGTAGATCCTTCGATAATGGTAGAGCCCATAGCAAGAGTTAGACCCAGTATTAACTTCATTAGAAGAGAAGAATTTGAAGAAAGAGTGGTATGTGTTGATATTCATCATTACAAGGAATTAACGAGGTTATTATTTTATACAGGGCTACGTATAGGAGAAGGAATGGCTTTAACCTGGAATGATATCAAAATCGATGAAAATATGTTGCATGTTAATAAAACGTTTGATATTAGCAAAAGAATAATGACATCACCCAAAACACAGGGTAGTGTTGGATATGTACCTTTTCCACCATTCATAACAGAAATGTTACAGGAAATAAAAAAAGAATCCGCAGTAAAATACTACGGATTCAATGATGAATATTATGTTTTTGGCGGTGCAACGCCATATCATTATTCACATTACTATAAAAAATTTAAAGAGATATTTCCCGAACTACGTATCCATGATTTAAGACACTCATATGCAACTTATTTGATTAACAAGGGTGTAGACATTTATCTTGTAAAAGAGTTAATGCGCCACGATGATATTAAACAAACAGCGAACACATATGGTCACTTATATACTGAAAGAAAGCAAGAAGCCATGAGCGTTTTCAACTGAACTGGTATCATATCGGTATCATGTAACAATATGTCACCGTTAATCAGTTGACACGCTTAACTTCTTATTACCCGATACTACCTTCCATCTCGAACTTGATGAGACGGTTCATTTCTACCGCATATTCCATTGGAAGTTCTTTTGTGAATGGCTCGATGAAGCCCATTACGATCATTTCAGTTGCTTCTTCTTCGCTTAGTCCACGACTCATCAAGTAGAATAACTGTTCCTCTGATACTTTAGAAACTTTCGCTTCATGCTCTAGAGAAATGTTATCGTTCAAGATTTCGTTGTATGGGATTGTATCAGAAGTAGACTGATTATCCATGATTAATGTATCACATTCGATATTAGCACGAGCTCCAGTAGCTTTACGTCCAAAATGAACGATACCACGGTATGTTACTTTACCACCTTGTTTAGAAATAGATTTCGAAACAATCGTAGAAGAAGTATTTGGAGCTAAATGCATCATTTTAGCACCAGCATCTTGGTGTTGACCTTTACCAGCGATAGCGATAGAAAGAGTCATACCACGTGCACCCTCACCTTTAAGGATAACAGCTGGATATTTCATAGTAAGCTTAGAACCGATGTTACCATCAATCCATTCCATCGTTGCGTTAGCATCACAAACAGCACGTTTTGTAACTAAGTTATACACGTTGTTTGCCCAGTTTTGGATTGTTGTGTAACGGCAATAAGCGTCTTTTTTGATGATGATTTCAACTACCGCACTGTGAAGTGAGTTAGTTGTGTAAACAGGAGCTGTACATCCTTCAACATAATGTACAGAAGCGCCTTCATCTACAATGATAAGCGTACGTTCGAATTGCCCCATGTTTTCTGAGTTAATACGGAAGTATGCTTGAAGTGGAGTATCCACTTTTACACCTGGTGGTACATAGATAAATGATCCGCCTGACCAAACTGCTGAGTTAAGAGCAGAGAATTTGTTGTCAGAAGAAGGGATTACTGTACCCCAGTGTTTTTTGAAGATGTCTTCATTTTCACGAAGTGCAGAGTCTGTATCTTTAAATACAATTCCCATATCTTCAAGTTCTTGCTTCATGTTGTGGTAAACAACCTCAGATTCATACTGTGCAGAAACACCTGCAAGGTATTTTTGTTCTGCTTCAGGAATACCTAATTTATCAAAAGTAGCTTTAATTTCTTCAGGTACTTCATCCCATGATTTTTCTGTTTGTTCTGATGGTTTTACATAATAAGTGATTTCATCGAAATTTAATGAACCTAGATCTCCACCCCATTGTGGCATTGGTTTAGAGTAGAAAATTTCTAATGCTTTTAAGCGATAGTCTAACATCCATTGTGGTTCATTCTTCATACGGGAAATTTCTTCAACGATTTCTTTCGTTAAACCACGTTTTGAACGGAAAATGGATACGTCTTTATCGTGGAAGCCATATTTGTAATCACCAATTTCAGGCATTTTTTTTGCCATCGTATTTCCTCCGTTCTATTATTATTTCTTTTCCTCTGAAACGCCTTTTTCCATTGCTTTCCATGCAAGAGTTGCACATTTGATACGTGCTGGGAATTTGGATACGCCATTTAATGCCTCGATATCTCCAAGGTCAATAGAGTCGTCATATTCTTTTCCAAGCATCATATCCGAAAAGATATGGGAAAGCTGTAGCGCCTCATCTATATTTCTTCCTTTGATCGCTTGCGTCATCATGGATGCAGAAGACATAGAGATGGAACATCCTTCTCCATCAAATTTTGCATCTTGTACAACGCCGCCTTCCACTTGAATAGTCAAGTGAATGCGATCTCCGCAGGTCGGGTTATTCATATCTATTGTCAACGCGCCATCCTCAATACTACCTTTATTGCGAGGATTTTTGTAATGGTCCATAATGACCTGGCGATATAATTGGTCTAAATTAGAAGACATCTCCAAAATACTCCTTAGCAGTGCGTAGGCCGGCAACGAGAAGATCTACATCTTCTTCAGAGTTATAAACGTAGAAGCTTGCTCTAGCAGTTGCAGTAGCTTTTAACCACTTCATGAGTGGCTGCGCACAGTGATGTCCTGCACGAATAGCAATACCATTCATATCTAGGACTGTTGCGACATCGTGAGGATGTACTTCATCTAAATTAAATGTTACAATTCCAGCTCGTTTCGACGGATCTTGTGGTCCGTAAATAGTTAAGCCTTCAATTGTTGACATTTTGTCCATGGCATAAGCCGCAAGCTCATGCTCATGTTTTTCAATCTCTGATAAACCGATTTCTTCTAGGAAATCAATTGCAGCAGCTAAACCGATTGCTCCAGCAATGATTGGAGTTCCACCTTCAAACTTCCAAGGTAGCTCCTTCCATGTTGATTCTTGCAAGCCAACAAAATCGATCATTTCTCCACCGAACTCAATCGGCTCCATTGCATCAAGTAGTGCCTCTTTTCCGTAAAGAACCCCGATACCGGTTGGACCACACATTTTGTGTCCAGAGAATGCTAGGAAATCACAATCTAAATCTTGCACATCGAGCTTTAAGTGAGGAGCAGCCTGTGCTCCATCCACTACCATAACAGCTCCATGTTCATGTGCAATTTTTGTAATTTCTTTAATAGGATTCATCGTGCCTAATACATTTGATACGTACACGACAGATACTATTTTAGTTTTCTCTGTAATTGTTTCACGGACTTTTTCCAAAGATAGTGTACCATCTTCTTCTAAGTCAATATATTTAAGCGTAGCTCCAGTTTCCTTCGCTAATTGCTGCCAAGGAATAATATTGGAATGATGCTCCATATACGTGATTACAATTTCATCGCCTTCTTTTACGTTTGCAAGGCCATAGCTTTTTGCAACGGTATTAATACCAGTTGTTGTTCCACGAGTGAAAATTACTTCTTTAGTAGATTTCGCATTGATAAACTCACGAACCTTTTCGCGTGCACCTTCATAACTTTCCGTTGCACGGTTACCAAGTGTATGAACACCACGGTGAACGTTTGAATTATCAAATTCGTAGTACTTTTTAATAGCTTCAATTACTTGAATTGGCTTCTGAGAAGTAGCGCCGCTATCTAAATATACAAGTGGATGACCATTAACTTCTTGGTTAAGAATTGGAAAATAGCTTCGAATCTCTTTTGTATTGAGCATTAGCGAACTTTCCTTTCAATTACCTCCGTCAGCTGTTTCTTCACGCCTTCGATTGGTAGTTCATTTACTACTGGTGCAAGGAATCCATGAATTACAAGACGCTCTGCATTTTGTTTAGAAATACCACGACTCATCAAGTAGTACAGCTGAAGTGGATCAACGCGTCCAACAGATGCTGCATGACCTGCTGTTACATCGTCCTCGTCGATTAATAAAATCGGGTTAGCATCTCCGCGAGCTTTTTCACTTAACATCAGAACACGAGATTCTTGTTCAGCGTTTGCTTTTGTAGCACCGAATTCGATTTTACCGATACCGTTGAAAATAGAAGAAGCAGCATCTTTCATAACACCATGCTTAAGAATTTGTCCTTCTGTATGTTTACCCCAGTGAATAACTTTTGTTGTAAAGTTTTGTTTTTGATTTCCGCGACCTACAACAACCATTTTCACATGACCTTCTGAGTTATCCCCAACTAAGTGAGTGACATTTTCAGAAATAGTATCACTGTCATTCATCATTCCAAGTGCCCATTCGATTACAGCATCACGACTAGTTATACCACGACGGTTAACATAAGTAGTAAATCCTTCTGCAAGAACGTCCACTGTTCCAAAAGTAACTTTCGCATTATCCTTCACAATTACTTCTGAAATAATGTTTGCTAGACCGTTCGATTTTTCAACTGTAGACAAATAATTCTCCACATAAGTTACTGAACTGTTTTCATCCGCCACAAGCAGTGTGTGATTGAATAAAGAAGCAGTTTCGTTATCATGTAAGTAAATTACTTGAACAGGTTCTTCAATTACTACATTTTTCGGTACGTATACAAATACCCCACCGTTTAATAATGCAGCATGAAGGGCAGTTAATTTGTGTTCATTAACTTTGACTCCATCAGTCATGAAATATTTTTGTACTAGCTCGCTATGTTCACGCGCTGCAGTATAAATATCTGTAATGATAACACCTTGAGCTTTTAAATTATCCGTAACTGATAAGTAAGCTGGTGTGTTGTTATGTTGAATATATATATTTTTTTGCTCGTCTGCATGAACAAGTGCTTGCACCTCTTCAGGAAGTTCATCCAATGAAGAAAATGTAGTGCTTTCTACAGTATGAGCAGGAAATTCAGTGAAATTCCAATTTGTAATTTTTGTTTTATCTGGTGTTGGCATTGGAAGTGTTTCCACTTGACCTAAAGCAGAAAGACGAAGTTCCGTCATCCAGCTTGGTTCTTGGTGACCTTCTGAAAAGGAGCGAATATCCTGTTCGGTTAATGCCAATTTCGTTTCAACCGTCATGTCATGCGTCCCCTTTCTTATGCTTCTTGTCCAACTGTCTCGTCTTCGATTCCTAATTCTTCTTTAATCCAGTCATAACCTTGAGCTTCTAATTTTTGAGCTAGCTCAGGGCCACCAGATTTAACAACGCGACCTTGCATCATAACATGTACATGGTCTGGAGTGATGTAGTTAAGTAAGCGTTGGTAGTGAGTGATGATTAAGCTACCAAATCCTTCTCCACGCATTTCATTGATACCTTTAGATACAACTTTAAGTGCATCGATATCTAAACCTGAGTCAATTTCATCTAAAATAGCAAATTTAGGTTTAAGCATCATTAACTGAAGAATTTCGTTACGTTTTTTCTCTCCACCTGAGAATCCTTCATTTAAATAGCGTTGCGCCATGTCAACGTCCATTTCTAAGAATTCCATTTTGCTGTCTAATTCGCGGATGAATTTCATAAGTGAAATTTCATCACCTTCTTCACGGCGAGAGTTGATTGCCGAACGTAAGAAGTCTGCGTTAGTTACTCCAGTGATCTCACTTGGATATTGCATTGCAAGGAACAAACCAGCTTGTGCGCGCTCATCCACTTCCATTTCCAATACATCTTCACCATCTAGTTCTACAGAACCAGAAGTAACTTCATATTTAGGATGACCCATGATAGCTGAAGCCAAAGTAGACTTACCAGTACCGTTTGGACCCATGATAGCGTGAATTTCATTTGTGTTAAGAGACAAATTAACACCTTTTAAAATCTCTTTACCGTCGATAGCAACGTGTAAATCCTTAATAACTAAAGTCGACATTTAATAACCTCCATTAAGTAACTATGAATGTGTAACCATTCTAATTTATTATCATTCTAATCTTAACCCAAACTGAAGTCCCTTGCAAATCTTTTGAAACACTTTCTCATTGATAATATATAACATTTTTAATAGAAGAAATAGGTTGATATTTATGGTACTTTATGATGCTACCATTTTCAATAAGAAGCACCTAATTGAGAATGCATATCACTACCAGCATAGTGTTAACTTAAAAAGGAAGAAAATAAATATCGTTTCCTTCACTCTTTTATCCTAGAAATAAAAAATCCACACAGATTAATCTGCATGGATTTTTGTCTTATATTTAAATTAACCTCGGAAAGCACGAGCATCGAGCTTAGCAGCAAGCTGCATACTTTTTTCGTGATCGGCTTGACGACGTTTTTCAACTTTCGCTCTCAATCTTTGACTATTTCGTAATTCATCGTAGCCGAAACCATGTACTCCTCTAAACGCGTGGTCCATTTGTTCTGTATACGGCAACTCTTCCGAACTGATAATAAATCATTCCTTTCAATTTTTATGGTTTCTATACTACACTACATACCACCTCATGTTAAGTTCAAACATCCTTTTTATTCTGATAATTGTCTACGATAAAAAAGGAATTGCTACATATGTCACATATATATGTTTCTTCCTGTTGCTTTACGTAATCCTGTTATTTATTGACTTGTCTGCCACTTCAAATCCTAATCTCATGCACATGAGGGCGAATGCCATTTAACCTGAAACACTCTAGAATATTTTGTACATTTTAAAAAGCGAATTATAGACGAAAATAAAAACGGGTGAAACGAATCATTTTTAAAAAGTTTTTATATACGAGTTAATTTCATGATTAAACCTTTACCAATTAAACATTGTGGCAGAGGGCTGACGATGAAGTCTTTTCGCTACTCCTCTGAAAGTGTCATCCTATAGAGGAAATGAAATGATAAAAAAATTGTTTGTATTTTTTCATATAAACAAGAATTATGGAATTGATTTATACATTAAGTTTTCCACTTATATTTTGTAGATTTATTGTTTCCTATTTTAATTAGGTTTGCTTTCCTTAATAATCTATTTGCTTCATATCGAGTTCTTAATTGTAAAAACTCTCTGCATGTTTTGTTTGTAATGAAGTCGTCATACAATAAAAAATATTGTTGTAGTGATTTTTGTAAAGCATATTTGTCTACATACTGGCAGCCTGCACAATACCAGAAATTCTTCACTTTATTCATCCCAACTTGTCCACACTTTTCACATGCGACTCCCAAGATTAAATCACTTGGTTCTATATAGTAATGTTTAGTTAAAGGGAAAAAATCATATGAAGAATTATATTTTAGGATCAGATTCTTTATCTGGCTGAGCTTAGAATTGGTAACAGTCGAGGGTTTATTTTGGAGTTTTCGAAGGAACGAATATAGATCTTTCTTATAAAGGATTGTTGTCTCATTTGTGGTGGTTTTTACATAGCTATTCTTAGAAGTAAAAACAATTGCTCCGAATACTGGAATCGAGAGGTTATTATGGGAGAAGAAATTAGATAGTAAGTAGATGTACTCATTTAACTGGTTAACGGGACAAGGATATTTTTTTATCTCTCCATTATCCTTAGTTTGTACTAATTGAGAGGGATTTACCTGAAATTCAAGCTCTCCTATAATATTTTTTACTTCAAGCACAATTGCACCAAATGGAGTTAATAAAATATAATCAATTTCAAATAACTTTTCTGTACGAATCATTATTTTATGAAACAAATAATAATTGTAAGGTAGATGCATCCTCTCTAATTCTCTATAAACCATTTCCTCTCCATAATCTCCTGCCATCGTTGTTTGAATTTCCATACCGATTTTGGAATAGAGCGGGTGCTTCATAGGCAGCCTGTTTAATAATAATTTCATTGCCTTCAGTTGTTGCGATTCAGTATATTTTTTAATAATCAATAGTCATCACCTCCCTATCAGATTAGCAAAATGAATAGAATAAAGATACCCTTATTTTGGAATTTTAGATTGGTAGATGATGTTTCTGAGTTAGGGGCACTTTTCTTTGATTTAGGAGACAGTTTCTCTCGTTTAGGAGCGGTTTCCACCTTTTTAGGAGACATTTCCAACAATTTAGGGGCGACACTCTTAGTGAGGGGCGCTTTTCTTTGATTTAGGAGACAGTTTCTCTCGCTTAGGAGCGGATTTCACCTGTTTAGGAGACACTTCCCAACCAGTTAAGGACACTAACTCCGCTCAATCATAAAAAAAAGCAAGCACACGAGGTGCTTGCTCACTTATCTTATTATTTTACTGGAACAACTGAACCTTTCCATTCTTCCAATATAAAGTCTTGAATTTCTTCTGATTGTAATGCTTCTACTAGTGCTTTGATGCGCTTGTCGTCCTCGTTACCAGCTTTTACAGCAATTAGGTTAACATACGGAGATTCTGAGTCTTCAATAGCGATTGCATCTTCTAATGGATTTAGGCCAGCGTCGATTGCATAATTGGAGTTGATCAATAATGCATCACCCTCTTCATTTTCATATAACTGAACCATTAAGGCCGCTTCGTAGTTAGGATCAAATTCTAGGTTTTTAGGATTATCTACGATGTCTCCAATTTCGGCAGTTGTTTTATCTATTCCCTCTGCCAGGGTAATTAGACCTTCTGCTTCTAGCATCGCTAACACGCGTCCATGGTCAGCTACAGAGTTACTCATTAGAATAGTTGCTCCCTCAGGAAGTTCGTCAATAGAAGCATATTTTTTAGAGTAAAGACCAATTGGCTCAATATGGATTCCGCCAGCATTTGCGAAATCATAATCGAAATCTTTCATTTGAGATTCTAAGTATGGAGCATGTTGAAAATAATTGGCATCTAGATCTCCAGAATCTAGGTCTTTATTTGGTAGTACATAGTCTTGATAGGTTTCAATTTGAAGCTCAATACCTTGTTCTTCTAAGATAGGTTTTACCTGTTCTAAAATTTCTGCGTGCGGTACGTTGGATGCACCAACAACTAATTTATCGCTATCCTCGTCTCCACATGCAGCAAGCGTTAATGCACTAGCAGATAATAAAACTCCAGCCAATAATTTTTTCATCCCAATCTCTCCCTTATCGTTTATCTATTTTTGTAGTAATGATGTCACCAATCCATTGGATAATGAACACGATGATTAATATTAAAATAGTAGCTACGAGTGTGACATCCCCGCGACCACGTTGGAAACCATCTAAAAAGGCTAGATTCCCTAATCCTCCCGCTCCAATGATTCCTGCCATAGCTGTATAACCAACTAGTGAAATACAAGTTACGGTTATACCAGACACTAAAGCTGGCATAGATTCAGGCAATAAAACCTTCCATATAATAGTTGTGGTTTTAGCACCCATAGATTTTGCAGCCTCTAAAACGCCTTTATCAATTTCTCGTAAAGCAATTAAAACCATGCGAGCATAAAATGGAGCAGCTCCAATCACTAATGCTGGGAAAGCAGCATTCGGACCACGCATCGAGCCCATCAACAGTGTTGTAAGTGGGATCAATAAAATAATTAATATAATAAATGGGATAGAGCGGAATATATTTACTACCGCACCCGTTAACCAATTTGCCAATTTATTCGCCCAAGCCTGATGTGGGCTTGTCAAAAATAATAAAAGTCCTAAAATTAGTCCAAAGATTGCTGTGAGTACCGTAGAAACTGCTGTCATATACAGGGTTTCTAGAGTAGCGTCCCACATTTTAGGCCAATCAACATTTGGAAATAACGATTCAATCATTGTTGATCACCTCAGTGTTTACTTTTTGCGAGTGGATAAATTGTATTGCATCCTCCACGGCTTGGTCATTTCCATCGATTTGAAGAATTAGTGTACCGAAAGCTCCACTCTTCGTATGAGAGATGTTACCTTGCACAATATTAACTTCTAAATCAAACTGTTTGATTAATCTTGAAAGAATTGGCTGCTCTGTGGTTTCACCGACAAAAACGAGCTTGACTAGCTTACCATTTGGATAAAGCTGGACTAGTTTTTGAATCGTTTGCACTGGCTGGTTGGAATCAGAAATTTGAGAGACGAAACGTTTAGTAATAGCCTGTTGTGGCTTTTGGAAAACCTCTAGCACATCTCCCTCTTCTACAACTTGCCCATTTTCCATAACAGCTACTCGGTTACAAATCTTTTGAATAACTTGCATTTCGTGTGTAATCAATACAATTGTTAATCCTAGTTTTTCGTTGATGCTGACTAGTAGGTCTAGTATTGAATCGGTCGTTTCAGGATCAAGAGCAGATGTTGCCTCATCACAAAGCAATACCTCTGGTCCATTAGCTAAAGCCCTAGCAATTCCTACACGCTGCTTTTGCCCACCAGATAATTGTGAAGGATAAGAATCTCCTCTGCCCTCTAGACCAACAAGGTTCAAAAGCTCCTCTACTCTGGCTTTTCTTTTGTCCTTCGGAACTCCAGCAATTTCTAGAGGAAATGCTATATTTTCAGCGACTGTTCTCGACCATAAAAGATTGAAATGCTGGAAGATCATACTTACCTTTTGACGGAAGCCACGGAGCTTCTCCTCATTTATGGAAGTAATCTCTTGCCCATTCACAACTATTTGGCCGACAGAAGGTTTTTCTAAGCCATTCAATAAGCGGATCAATGTACTTTTACCGGCTCCGCTATAACCAATAATCCCAAATATTTCTCCACGCTGTATGTCCAGATTTACATTATCAACAGCAACGATTTCTCCTTGCTTTGTAATAAATCTTTTCGAAACTTCCTTTAAACTAATCATGTAAATCTAGCCACCTTTCCTATTAAAAAACCCCTTCTGCAAAAGAGCAGAAGGGGTGTAGGTTATCAATTTCAAATAACACTCATCCATTCTCTCATTTCTCAAAGCTATAGCTTTGCGTGACTTGGCACCATTTCACTTTCGCGACGGTTGCCGGGCTTCGTAGGGCACTTCCCTCCACCTCTCTCAATAAGAGCGACACTATTAAATTATTTTTTCAACACAACGAATGTTATCATAGGATCTTGTTTTCGTCAATAGTTTTTATTGTTTCCAATAGATAGGGTACGGATTGAAACGCATAAATCTTTTTTTCTACCCTGCCATTTTTAGATATTAATAAGCAAGGTACACTTTCAATTTCTTGTTCTATTGCCAAATCACCAAGAAAGTTAATATTTGCTTGGCCAATTGGATCAGAAACCATCTCTTTAATGACGTTTATCATCTTGCTTGCAATCTGACACGTACCACACATAGGGGTATAAATATAAAATAAGGAAAGTGGAGAGTTATCTTTTATGCTTTCCCATTGCTCTTTAGTCCACTCATTCATTACACATCATCCTAAGGCAAAAATTCTTTTTTCACCTTAATATTAACACGTTTTAATATGGATGCCAAAACCTTCGCCGGGGTATTCGCCACTTCACCATACATAGGATTTGTATAGAGGTGAATTGCCTCAGGATATTCCTTCCTGACAACCGAGCGTATTTGTTCGCCAGATTTGTCGGCATCTAGAAAAGCATAAATCGGCAAGCCATCATAAGGGCTTAAAAGCTCCTCCAATTTTACATCGGATATCGTTCCATTTGTACAAATGATTTCTGGAGATTCATCGAGAAGGGTCAACAATTGTAGTTTATCAGACCTTCCCTCGACGAGAATTATTTTATCACTAAATACATGTGCCATTTAGCTTCTCTCCCAACTTGTTACCTTTCCTTTATTATATGAAAAAAACGCCGATTATTAACCGGCGTTTTCATTATTACTCTGCAATTAATTCTTCATACTTTTCTGGAGACAATAAGCTGTCCACTTCTGATAAATCAGAAGGCTCAACAACGATCATCCAAGCATTTTCATAAGGTGATTCATTAACGAATTCGGGGCTATCTTCTAGCTCAGCATTTACTTCCACTACTTTACCGCTAATTGGTGCATATAGTTCCGAAACTGTTTTTACTGATTCAACGCTACCAAAAGCATCTCCTGCTTTAATTTCATCTCCAACTTGTGGAAGTTCAACAAAAACGATGTCTCCTAGTTCTGATTGCGCAAAATGAGTAATACCGATGCGGACATTTCCATCCTCATTTTTAACCCATTCATGTTCAGCTGAGTACTTAAAATCTTTAGGCACGCTCATAAATAAACCCCTCTCAATTAAATATTCCATCTATTTAATATTCACATATTTCCCTAGTAAATACAAGGTACTTTAAGAGGTTTTCCACATGTCCTCAAACTGCTCTTCCTTGAAACCAAGTGTAAGCTTGTTTCCATCATAAACAAGTGGGCGTTTAATAAGCTTTCCATCCGAAGCAAGCAGCTCCAACTGTTCATCCTCCGACATAGTAGGAAGCTTGTCCTTCAGTTGCAATTCACGGTACTTCACTCCACTAGTATTAAAGAACTTTTTAAGCTCATAGTCTCCGTTAGCTACCATCTCTTTTAAAAGTTCTTTTGATGGTGGCGCATCTACAATATGGTGATTCTCGAATTGTACTTGATTGTCTCTCAACCATTTGCTAGCTTTGTTACAAGTACTACATTTAGGATAACCGTAAAATTTTATAGTCATTTAAATCTCACCTTTTTCTTTTTATCATAATAATATTTTGCTGCTCATGCAAGAGGGATCAAACCAAGTTTTAAATTTCAATATTTTATAGTACATTCTATTAATAAGTAAAACCGCTTCTATATAGTTTCCCTTACTAGAATGCAGCTAACTCATTCTTTTCAATTGACCCTTAGGATCAAGCGCAATTAGAGATAGTATTTTGCTGAACGGTCATATATTTTTCTATCCGGTCATAAATCCTTGCTATGCGGTTATAAATATTTTTATCCGGTCATAAAATTGTGCTATCCGGTCATAAAACTGTGCTATCCGGTCATAAAACTGAACTATCCGGTCATAAACTTAATTCCACTTAAAAAGTTGCTGGATTTCGTTGCTAATTATGCTTTTTTGTTATGATTTCTCCTGAGTGATCAATTACTTATGTAAAAAACTGCCCTCAGGAGTCAATAGGAGACTCTTGAGGGCAGTTTTGTTTTTATATGATTAAACTACGAATTTTTCTGCTTCGATTAGTTTTACTGAAGCCTCACGCTTTTTCTCGATTACGTTGTAAGGTGTGTAGCGAGTTAGTTTACGAAGAGCAGAAAGCATCATGCGTAAGTTGTCGCCATCTACAGAAGCTATTAAAGTTTCTTTCGCTGCTGCTTCGATTTCATTGAATGCTTCTTGGCAGAAGATTTGAGTGTATAGAAGCTTTTGAGCTGCTTTTTCTTCTCCACTGCGTCCGATAGCTTTTTCTGTACGAAGTACTGCTGATTCCATAGCGAAAATGTTGTTTGCAATGTTTGCGATGTGTACCAATACTTCTTGCTCGGCTTCTAGCTTAGTTCCGAAGCGTTGAGCAGCCATACCAGCAGCTAAAATACCAATTTTCTTAGCGTTAGCAACTAGTACCTTCTCTTGAGCTAGAGCTTCATCGCCAACTTCTTCTGGCATCATCATTAATAGCTCTTCTTGTAGTCCTTGTGCCTTTTGAAGAAGTGGCAATTCACCCTTCATTGCTTTTTTCAAGAATGTTCCAGGAACGATTAAACGGTTAATTTCATTTGTCCCTTCGAAAATACGGTTAATTCGAGAGTCACGGTAAATGCGCTCTACTTCATACTCTTGCATGAAGCCGTATCCTCCATGTAATTGAACAGCCTCGTCAGCGATATAGTCTAACACCTCTGAACCAACTACTTTGTTAATAGAGCATTCAATAGCATACTCAGCAATTGCAGCTGCAATTTTGCTTCCGTCTTTTTGATCTTCTTCGCTCATTTGGCTCATACGGTCCTCGAAGTAACCAACTGTACGGTAAATCAAGCTTTCAGTAGCATAAAGCTTAGAAGCCATAGTTGCTAGTTTTTGTTTTGTTAAGTTAAATGAAGAAATAGGTGTCTTAAATTGTTGTCGTTGGTTTGAATAAGAAATTGCTAGCTCTAATGCACGTTTAGAACCACCGATTGTACCTACTCCTAATTTGTAACGTCCGATATTAAGGATGTTGAACGCGATAATATGACCACGGCCTATTTCTCCTAATAAGTTTTCAACTGGTACTTCTGCATCTTCTAGGATCAATGTACGAGTAGAAGAAGATTTAATACCCATTTTCTTTTCTTCAGCCCCTACTGAAACGCCTGGGAAAGTTCTTTCTACGATAAATGCAGAGAATTTGTCTCCGTCCACTTTTGCGTATACTACGAACACGTCTGCAAATCCAGCATTAGTGATCCATTGTTTTTCCCCATTAAGTACATAGTGAGTGCCTGCTTCGTTTAGTTTAGCAGTAGTTTTTGCTCCTAGAGCGTCGGAACCTGAACCTGGCTCCGTTAAAGCGTATGCTGAGATTTTATCTCCAGAAGCTGAATTTGGAAGGTATTTTTTCTTTTGTTCCTCGTTACCGAAAAGAACGATTGGTAGTGTACCGATTCCTACATGTGCTCCGTGAGTAATAGAGAATCCGCCTGCTACAGACAATTTTTCAGCGATTAACGCAGAAGAAATTTTGTCTAATCCCAATCCATCATATGCTTCTGGAATATCAGCCGCCAAAAGACCTAAATCTCCAGCAGATTTTAGTAAACGGACAGAGTGCTCAAACTCGTGATGCTCTAAATTCTCTACTACAGGCAATACTTCGCATTTTACAAAATCTTCTGCAGTTTTAGCAATCATCTTTTGCTCATCATTGAAATCCTCTGGTGTAAATACGCGACTTGCTTCAATGTCTTCTACTAAAAAGCTTCCACCTTTAATTGCATCTTGAACTTGTGTCATTTCCTTCTCCTCCTATGTGTGTAAACGTTTGAATTAGTAATCGTGAAATGCGCCAAATATTAAAAGCACATTTCACCTATTGAAATTAAAGAAGTTCAAATACTCCTGCAGCTCCCATGCCTCCACCGATACACATGGTAACGACACCGAATTGCTTTCCTTGTCTTCTTAATTCGCTCATCATTTTAAGTGTTAGTATTGAACCCGTTGCTCCAAGGGGATGCCCCAATGCAATGGCTCCACCATTTACATTTACTTTATCCATATCAATGCCTAAATTACGTACTACTTGGATTGATTGAGAAGCAAATGCTTCGTTTAGCTCCCAAAGGTCAATATCTTCAATAGATAGGCCTGCAATTTTCAATGCTTTTGGCACAGCAACGATTGGTCCAATTCCCATTACGTCTGGCGCAACTCCACCTACTGCGAAGGAGCGGAATTTAGCAAGTGGCTTTAAGCCCTGTGCTTCTGCAACTTCACGATCCATTACTAATACTGCTCCTGCACCATCAGATGTTTGAGATGCATTTCCTGCTGTTACAGAACCACGCACATTAAAAGCTGGACGTAATTTTGCAAGTGTTTCTACTGTTGTTCCTGGACGTACACCCTCATCCATTTCGAACATAATTTTTTTAGATTGTGCTTTGTTGTTTTCATCTACATAATGCTTGATTACTTCTACTGGTACGATATCGTCGTTAAACTTCCCAGCAGCAATTGCCGCTGCAGCAAGCTGATGAGAACGGACAGCGAAAGCATCCTGGTCCTCACGGCTCACATTATACTTATTCGCTACCTGCTCTGCCGTATGTCCCATCCCCATGTAATACTGAGGTGCTGTTTCAGCTAAATGAGCGTTTGGTCGGATAACATTACCCATCATCGGAACCATACTCATCGACTCTACTCCTCCAGCGATAATTGCTTCAGAGTGACCTAGCATAATACGTTCTGCTGCATAAGCAATTGATTGTAATCCAGATGAACAGAAACGATTAATAGTAATCGCTGGAGTTGTATCTGGAAGTCCAGCAAGCGCACCGATATTACGAGCAACGTTCATCCCCTGCTCAGCTTCTGGCATGGCACATCCTAATATTAAATCATCTATAGGGCCATCGTATCCGTCCGCTCTTTTCAATGTCTCTTTTACCACTAGTGCCCCAAAATCATCTGGGCGCACATTAGCTAGAGATCCTTTTTTCGCTTTACCAACTGGTGTTCTTGCACCTGCTACGATAACTGCTTCACGCATGAGTTCTCCTCCTTTTACCTAACGCAGACTAGTTGCGTAATGGTTTACCTTTCACTAACATGTGCTGCATTCTTGCCTGAGATTTAGGATCTGCAACTAAACTTAAGAAAGCCTCGCGCTCTAAGTTAAGTAGATATTGCTCATCCACTAAAGTACCGTATGGCACCTCTCCACCAGCAATGACATATGCAAGCTTCTTCGCAATCTTCAAATCATGCTCACTAATGTATCCTGATAAGAACATTCCTTCTGCCCCTAATAACAGTGCTGCATATCCAGGGGATCCTACAACCGGAACCTTCTCACGAATCGGAGCCTTGTAGCCAGCATCAGCAAGAGCTAGCGCTGCTTGTTTCGCGTCGTAGATCAAGTGGTCAGGGTTTACACTGATTCCATCTGCAATGCTTAAGAAGTTATTTTCACGTGCTTCTTCAGCTGAAGTCGAAACCTTCGCCATAGCTATTGTTTCAAACACCTTGCTAGCAACATTCAGATAATCAATTTGAACTCCATTCGGAATTCCTTTTAGATGTTTAAGGTAAAGCTCTTTATTACCTCCACCGCCAGGGATAAGCCCGACGCCCGCTTCAACAAGTCCCATATATGTTTCAGTAGAAGCTTGAATGTGTGCTGCAGGTAAAGTGACCTCTGCGCCTCCACCTAGTGTCATTCCAAATGGAGCAACAACGACTGGTTTTGAAGAGTATTTAATTTTCAGTGTCGCATTTTGGAATTGACGAACGACGAAATCTAGTTCAAAAATATTGTCATCTTGAGCTTCCATTAAAATCATTCCAAGATTTGCTCCAACGCTGAAATTTTTTCCTTGGTTACTAATAACAAGACCTTTAAAGTTTTTCTCTACTTCATCGATTGCAAAGTTAATCATTTGAAGAATGTCTAATCCAATTGAATTGGACTTAGAATGGAATTCAAGTAAAGCAATTCCGTCTCCTAAATCGATTAGACTAGCACCTGAATTCGACTTAATGACACCATGCTTTTTCTTGTAGCTTTTTAAGTCGATTACTTTTTCATTGACTGGAATCGCTTGGTAATCTGTTCCATCAAAATAGAAGAAATCGCCATTCTCTTCTTTATAGAAGGATTCAAAGCCTTTATCTAATAAAGATTGAACGAATGCTGGGATATCATTACCCTCTGCCTTCATTTTTTCTACTGAGTCTTTTACTCCAATTGCATCCCATATTTCAAAAGGTCCTTGCTGCCAGCCGAAGCCCCATTTCATCGCATTGTCAATAGACACGATATCATCAGCTATATCTGTGTGAAGCTGAGCAGAATAGATAAGCGTCGGACTTAAAATACTCCATAATAGCTCGCCAGTACGGTCTTTTGCATATGTCAACGTTTTCACTATTGCAGCTAAGCCTTTTTGCTGCTTAGCCATTTCCATTGAAGGTGTTTTAAGCTTTTTCATTGGACCATATTCTAATGTTTCAGGATTTAGTTCTTTAATTTCTTTTCCTTCTTTTAAGAAAAAGCCTTGACCTGTTTTAGCTCCAAGCCATTTATTTTCAAGCATTTTTTTCATGAATGCCGGTACTTCAAATACCTTTTGCTCTTCCCCAGTTGTTTGGTCATATACATTTTTGGCTACGTGAGCAAATGTATCGAGACCTACAACATCAAGAGTACGGAACGTAGCAGACTTCGGACGACCAATTAGTGGACCAGTAACTGAATCTACCTCACCAACAGAGTATCCTCTTGCTTGCATTTCACGAAGAGTTACAAGCAAGCCATAAGTCCCAATTCGGTTAGCGATGAAATTTGGCGTATCCTTTGCTAGTACTACACCTTTTCCAAGAACATCCTCACCAAATTTCTTCATGAATTCTACTACTTCAGGAGCAGTTGTTTGAGCTGGAATTACTTCCAACAGCTTTAAATAGCGAGGTGGATTAAAGAAGTGAGTGCCTAGGAAGTGTTTACCGAAGTCTTCTGATCTTCCTTCCACCATCGCATTAATGCTGATACCTGATGTGTTAGAAGTGATGATTGTACCCGACTTACGTACAGCATCAATTTTGTCATATAGGTTTTTCTTAATTTCTAGGTTTTCAACTACTACCTCAATAATCCAGTCCACGTCTTTTAACTTTTCTAAGTCATCCTCTAGGTTACCTGCTGTAATTAGCTGTAGGTTTTTCTTAGACGTTAGTGGTGCTGGTTTTTGCTTTAATAATTTCTGTAAAGCGGTATCTGCAAAACGATTACGTACGGAAGGATGCTCCAATGTAAGTCCTTTTGCTTCATCCTCTTTACTAACTTCTTTTGGAACGATATCCAACAATAGCGTTGGTATACCTATGTTTGCTAAGTGAGCTGCGATTCCAGATCCCATTACCCCCGAACCAAGTACAGCTGCTTTTTTAATTTGATATGTCACGTGCAAAGCCTCCCCTTCATCTTGAATGAACGCTCATTCATTTTGTTTACAAAAAAAATAGAAGCAATCTCTATATCTATTATTCTAGTGCAATGTTCAAATTTTCGCAATAATAAAATGAATAAATTAATACATTTTTCTTTCTCCTATATGGGAAACAGTGTAAACTGTATGTATCATCCATGGAGGTATATAATATGAAAAAAATTACAACTGCAGAACAATTTAATGAAATCATTTCCGGAGACAATGAAGTACTAGTTAAATTCGAAGCTGGCTGGTGTCCTGATTGCCGCAGAATGGAAATGTTTATCGATCCAATCATCGAAAAATACAATCAGTACGAGTGGTATGAAGTAAACCGCGATGAGCTACCAGAAATCGCTGAAAAATATGAAGTTATGGGAATCCCTAGCCTTCTAATTTACCAAAACGGCGAGAAAAAAGCTCACCTACACAGCGCCAACGCAAAATCACCGGAGCAAGTAACTGACTTTTTAGATGCACAAAAGTAATTAGAAGTTATCTACATGTCAAAGCATCTAACTTTCATACTGCGACGAGCAGTGCGCAGGAGCAGGTCACTGAATTTTTAGATGCACAAAATTAATTAGAAGTTATCTTCAAATCAAAGCATCTACCTTTCATACTGCGACGAGCAGCGAAGCGCGCAGGAGCAAGTAACTGAATTTTTAGATGCACAAAATTAATTAGAAGTTATCTACAAATCAAAGCATCTACTTTTCATACTGCTACGAGCAGTGCGCAGGAGCAAGTAACTGAATTTTTAGATGCACAAAATTAATTAGAAGGTATCTACAAGTCAAAGCATCTACCTTTCATACTGCGACGAGCAGCGAAGCGCGCAGGAGCAAGTAACTGAATTTTTAGATGCACAAAGCAAATAATAAAGTATCTACAAATCAAAGCATCTACTTTTCATACTGCGACGAGCAGTACGATGAAGTACGTCATAAAAGATGCACGATTAGAATAAATAGTTTATTCTTTCTATAGAAGATGTTTTTCGCTTTATAAATTATTTACCGTTAAAAGGGGCTGCTCTAATAGAGGGTCCCTATTTTTTTCTAAGTCCACAGAATAAAAAAGTCAGAGGTGTTTTATTTGTCGCAAGAAAATGAGATTCTTGAATTAAAAGAGAAAATTGCTCACTATGAGCGCATTATTAAAACTATGTCTACTCCGATTATTCCATCCATTGTCCCAAAAACAATTTTAATGCCAATTGCTGGATACATGTACAAGGAACGCTTTGAAAATATTGAGACACAAACATTGCAATATATTGGAGAGCATAAAGAAGTTGAGCATGCCATTTTCGACTTTACTGGTGTTAGCGTTGAACATATAGAGGAGTTTGACTACAATGATTTGGCTGTATCCATTTCACAGTTGAACAGTTCTTTACGTTTAATGGGAATTCGACCTATTTACGTAGGTTTCAATCCTAAATTTATCCGAGAAATTGTTCATGCGGATTTACATGTGAATATTGAAACCTATAAAAATTTCCGTGAAGCTCTGAATCATCTCTTAGCAGAAGCAAACAAAACGATTACTTCTAAATACTAAAAAGAAAGGCTTCGGAAATCTGAAGCCTTTCTTTCTTTTTATCTTAAAAATTCGTCATACAAATAGGGCCATTTCTTGGCATAAACCAATCATCTAAATCCTCGGCAACAATATTGTGAAGCTCTACTTCCCCGTAGCTATTTAATTCCTTAATTGAGACACACCCCATCCACCAGGCACTCAGGTCCTGAATAGTGATTTGGATATTTGGTTGTTCCATTTCTGATTCAAGCTTTCTTGCCAGCCATTTCTCATTAAAAAAGCTAAGCTCGAAGAGGCCATTTTGTTCTGGAATAAAACTATCCTCAATCTTTACTACTATTTTAGTATTTTGTATAGGTTTACGAAGAGCTTGATCATTCATATTTTCTATAAACTGAAAAATTCCTGTAATACGGTACATTAGACCAGAACCAGTCCTCGCAACCTCGTGGTAGACACTAGGTATTAGATGATTGGAATCATTCGGTGGATTGTTTAGGCTATAAATAAAAGCGGGATTGTTAGTACTATAAATAACACGATCCACTTGATCTTGCTGTGAATGAACCCACGCCGCTAGCTGTTTATACGCCTTCTGACTTAACCAAACCCATTCATGAATTACTAAGTTTTGGTGTAAAAAATTGCTATCCTTCACTGGATCTAAGGTAAACGCTAATGCACCAATGAGTTGACCTTCTTCTCTTACACCTACATAGCGGGTCTTTGCATTTTTTATGTGCTGTCTCTCATTCCATGTTCGTTTCATCATTCCATGATGCTTTTCTGCAAACTTATTGTATACAGCTACAATCTCCTCTTCGTCCGCAGGAGATAGCAATTGAACATGATCCTTCTTACCATTGCTGTTAAAAGAGCCTGGTTTTATTTTAAATTCATACTTTATTGGACCATAGCCATATCCCATTTTTCGATAAAAGCTTGAGCTAAATGGATAAAGAGCTACAAGTGTAACCTTTTCCTTCCGGGCCTCCTCATGAAAATGAGAAAGCAATTGGAAAGCCACCTTTTCTTTTTTATGTAAAATATGTACAGCTACCATTCCAATGCCGAAAATTCTTTGAAACTGTCCATTTATATTGCATTCGAAATCGCTTCTTCTGTATATACCTACTAATTGGTCCGCTTCATTAAAACAGCCATAATATTGGATGCCATTATGTTCCTTCTGTTCTCTTATGAATCGTTCTACAAGTTCCTGCTTTTTCTCCGATGACTGAATTCCCATCCCCGGGTAAGCCATTGAAACTAAATCTGCTGTAGCTGCATAATCCTTTTCCTCTAGAACTCTAATCAATCCATCCATCCCCTTCCATCACGTCAAAACAATTTTTGCTTTTACTCACAACTTTTTGGGTAATATAAATGTATTATAAATTATTTTCTGGAATTAGATATAGCTAATTCCAGAAGCTTCAACCTATTCATATAACAAGTCATAAATATTCAGTTTCAGCTAATAAAGTACTATTATGAAATAAACGCATTAGAAACGTAAAATATGCAGGAGGTTATTTTATGAAAATCCAATTGCCTGTTAAAGGTTTTTCTCAATACGATGCAGCAGTGGATGCTAAATTCCAGGCCTCCGCCTGCGGGCCTGTTACCGTTTATGTGCTCTTAAATTATCTAATACCAGATAAACATGCTTATATGCCTAACGAATTATATAAAAATCTGAAGGGTACTCGAATTGGCCTGTTTACCTATCGCTTTATAAAATATTTGAGAAAGATGCTTGGCTCTAGTTGGACAATAGACAAATGCTCCGTTGACGAAGCTATAGAGGAACTACGTCAGGGGCGTCCGGTCGCATTGAAATTTGATAAGTATTTCACCTTTCAGTGGAGAAAAAAATTTTCTTTTTCCTATCACTGGGTTCCTCTGATCGGCTTTGAGCAGACTAGCAGTGGCCTTTTTTTAATCGTTCATGATAACGGAGGAAGAAATCGAGCGAGCACCATTCGAAAAATAAAGTATGAGGTAAATGCTCCTATACTCACCTTCGTAAAAATGGTTCCTCCACAGATTACTTAGTAGACTGCAGCTGTCTTGCCAAAATGGTATATCCTTGATCATATAAGAAATCGTATTTATCAGACCCAATATTTTGAAGCTGAAGATGATCAAGCTCAGCATCAATTGGCACATCTCTTCTAATAGTAGCAAGTTGCTTTGAAAGATGAAGCATATCTAAATCCGTTTCTATTTTTGTTCGTTGGCCTGTTTTTAGCAGGTGGAGAGATTCTACTACATTTTCAACAGATCCATAAGTTTGAATAAGCTGCAATGCTGTCTTTGGTCCAATTCCCTTTACCCCTGCATAACCATCACTCGAATCCCCCATAAATGCCTTAACATCAGGGAAAAGTAACGGGGAAATTCCATACTCCTGCTGAAATCTGTCCTCGGTATACATATCGTATATTGTGAAGCCTTTTTTAGTAAAAGCAATTTCTGTAGAGGAATGTAATAATTGAAGTAAATCCTTGTCCCCACTCACAATCGTAAAGCGTGCGTCATCCTGCCATTTATGCGTAATGGATGCAATTGTATCGTCAGCTTCCATTCCTACTAACCCAAAGTTTTTCCACCCTAAATGCTCGGAAAGCTCCTGGGCCATATCAAATTGTGGAACAAGTTCAACAGCAGGTTTAGGTCGATTCGCCTTATATCCGTCAAAAAGCTCATTGCGAAATGTATTCATCCCTTTATCCCAGCAAATAGCCATATGAGTCGGTTGCATAATATTTTGTGCCGCTAGTACATGTCTTGCAAAGCCCTGTACCGCATTAGTTGGAATTCCTTTGTCATTTTTAAAATAATTGCCTGACATTGCTGTTGCAAAAAAAGAACGGAACAGAAGTGCCATGCCATCTATAACTAATACATGTGGTTTATCTTGGTTCATATATAACATCCTTCTTAATTTTATTAGCTTATAGTATACCATGGATTGAACTCCAAAATTTTGGGTATATAATCTATAAAAATAATCGGAGGATAATATATGAATATTCATAACGGGTCTCTTTATTGGCCAACTACTACAAAAGCATTTGAACCTAAAATAGCGGTAAATCCATTAGAAATGTATGATGTTGTGATCGTTGGTGCAGGAATGTCAGGCTCTTTGACTGCCTTGGCTCTCGCGGAAGCAGGCTTACAGGTAGCTCTATTAGATAAACGAGTAATGGGCTCAGGCAGTACTAGTGCAAACACTGGCCTGCTACAATATTCAAATGACATTATGTTACATGAGCTAATCGACCAAATTGGAGAAAAAGATGCAGTTCGTTTCTATCAGCTTTGCTACGAGGCAATGGACCATTTAGAGCTTGTCGCTAAAAGTTTAGATGAAGATTCTGACTTTATTAGAAGACCGAGCCTATGCTTTGCAAGTGAGGAAAATGACGTAGAAAAACTGAAAGCGGAGTACATAACTCTACAAAAGTATAACTTTCCATGTGATTATCTAGGAAGAAATGAGATAGCGAGCAAATTCTCCTTTGAGAAGGATGGTGCCCTACTGACGCTGGGAGATGCAGAGGTGAACCCTTTGAAATTTGTTCAAGGAGTTCTAAGAAAAGCTGAAAATCTAGGTGTTCACTTGTTCCCTTATACGGAAGTGATAGATGTATTAGATGTAAGTGACCATTTAGACATTCGCACTTCTGGTCAAAACTTCTTTGCTAAGAACATTGTCTACACAACCGGTTATGAAACAACGCCGGTAGGAAAACGTGTTGGTGCAGACATTAATCGTTCCTATGTAATGGTGAGTAATGTAGTGAAAGATTTATCCGATTGGCATGAGCAGGCTTTAATATGGGAGACACAGCGTCCCTATTTGTATGCTCGGACGTGTAAGGAAGGACGTATAATCGTCGGTGGATTAGACGAGGACAAACCAGAGGCACCTCAATCAGATGAGCTAATCATGAAAAGAGCTGAAAATCTCTTAAAACAAATAAAAGAGTTATTTCCTCAATACGATTTAAGTATCGATTATGCCTATGCGGCTAGTTTCGGAGAATCAATTGATAACCTCCCATTCATCGGTCAGCACCCAACGAAGGAAAAACACTATTATTTACTAGGGTACGGTGGAAACGGAACTGTTTACAGTATGCTAGGCTCTCATATATTAAGAGATTTATTGACTGGTCAAAAGAATGATGATGCTGAGATTGTTCAATTGGAGAAGAAATACGGGGTTCGATAATTTTAAAATAATGAGGAAAGTGCTGTCTTATTTATGGAAAGCAAGAATGTTGTAACACATTCTTGCTTTTTAGTTACTTTAAACCTTTGGGTTGGAGTACTAGGTGATACTATCCACTTCTCTTTGTTCAGCCAAGAATTTATCGGCTACCTCTTTCATATTTAGGGATTCAAAACTATATTTATCCCTCAAAATTTCTACATGCTTTAAGATTTCCTCTAAAAAGCGTAGGTTTTCTTCTATATTTACCCCGAAATTATGTGGGTGCCACCAGAGATGAAACACCTTATCTTCCCTTGCTGCTTCCGTTAATCCTTTTTTTATTCTTTCTAGTCTTAGCCCTTCTAATACACGAAGTTTTTTGTTGTATGGACGCAGAAATCTACTAGATTTTATATTTAAAACGGAAGTTGCCTTTAAACTATTTATACTGTAAGTATGGTGACCAGTCACCATAACATAGGCGTCTAGCAGACGCATTGCTCTCTTAATCGGCAAATTAGTTTTGCTTGTATATGGCCTATAGATCCAGCTATCTTCATTTCCTCTATAGGCACTTATACCGTACATTTTACAAACTTTCAAATACTCTTCATTTGTTTGGTTTCTTGGAAATACTAAAGAAGTAACACCCTCCTGTAGTTCTGCCACGTTCTCTAAATCCTTTTCAAAGTTTTTAATACTTTGTCCAGATTCTAAACAGTAATAATGAGAAAATGTATGTGTCGCGATTTCTTGATTTGGAGCTGTCTTAATAATTTCAATCAATGAACCTGCGTAGTGGTAAGGGTCTACACTCTCCTCCTCTCCAACATAGGATAATATGTGTTTAGGAGAAAATTCCTCTTGTTCGTATGGAAGATCTAAATTATCCAGTCTTTGTAACAGCTCTTTTTTATTTTTACAATATAGCATCCCAACGATCGCCCAAGTAGCGTGGATCTCATAATCATTAAACAACTGCAGCATTCTAGGAATGGCAATCCGAGACCCTAATAAATTTCCCTTATACTTTTCCAATGAAAGAACGTCATGTACTCCCCAATTCATCTCCATGTCTAAAGAAATTACAAGAACACCCAGTTTCTCTTCACCTCCTCATATATAAATTTCTTCCCCACAAAACTATCTTACCAACAGAGGATTTTGCCTTATAACCTGAATATACTTCTACGATATCCCCTCCAAATTCTAGTTTAAAGTTTCGTATATTTTCATTGTCCGTAAGCCCACCCATGTCATAACGTTTATGATTAGTCCTTTTAAAGTAAAGGATATTATGCCACAGCAAATATCTACTTGCTTCACTTAACATTCTTTTTTCTATTGCGCTTTTAAATTCCTTATAATAAGAAGCAGAGTATAGCGACAGCACGTTTTCACCATCAGAAATATATACTCGATAACATAGAGTTTCTTTATCGTTATTTAATATTTTTGTAATAACTAAAGCATTCTGATCTCTAAGTCTTTTCATTGTATTTATATGAAAAGCATTACAAGAATAGGTATCCTTTGTTTTAGCAAATGCATTATAAAACCTCCGGAAATCATATATGTCTCTAATTGTAGGATTATCTAATTCTTCTATTATAAATTCCCTATTCATTGCTCTTCTAATTTGTTTTCTATTGCTAGATCTTAAATCAAAGAATAATAATTCTTCCTCTCTTGTTAAATCAATACAGCTTGTTTCCACCTTTGAAAGTCCCGTTGAAAAGGTGGAATGAGAAAACCCTTCTATATCTTTGCTTGATTGCAACTCTTGGTTTTTTTCAGAAAAATAGTAGCTGTGCATTTTAAAAAACAAAAATTTTCTTTCCAAAACAATTATAAAGGCACCTTCTCTTTATTTTACTTTTCTTCTCATCTTGTGTGCACTATTAGCCTGGTCCAGCTTTAATCTCTCAATAATTTGAAATCCAAACAATTTTAGTTTTTCTTGACTCACCTTATCTGTAAAATCGACCAATACATAGATATTATTTGGAAGATAGATTTTTTGTATAAAAGAGAGTTGTTTTTCAAGTTCTTGTCTATTCCACGAACTTAAATATACGGACCTTGCTGGTAATTCCTTGAGAAAAACCGTATCTTCATTAAAGATAAAATTTTCATTTACCCAAAATGCCTTAGAAGGATCTATTGAATAATAACCTTTGCTTTTCCTAAAAGCCTTCTCCAGCGATTCCCTTCTATTATTTTCTGAAGTCAGTATGTCTATATTAGTCACACCTTTAAAATCACTTACTGTCTTTACTTGAGTATCAGTAAGCCTAGCTAAAAGGTATTTATATTTTCTTACACTAAGAGATTTACTCTTTTTGAATGAAAACTTTTTTCTTGCTAATTGTTTTTTCTTTAAGAAAAAGATTGTTTTGGTGAACCTTGCCTTTAAAGTTTTAGTCGAAACTACAAAACTATTAGCTGAAGATGAATGCATTAAACTATTATTAACGACTTTTATGTGATGGCTTAGTACCTTTTCAAGTTCGTAAATTGTAAAGTCTGGGTGAAAGCCATATGCGTATTCTTCATATGTCCCTCTACATTTCAATACAAAGGAAAAAGCGACAATTTCCTTCTCAATTGCTACAGTAATCACTTTCAATTCCAGTGCTGCTATTTTGAGCTCCTGTGATAAATTTTCTAAAAAAGTAAGATCGTAAGAAGAAGAAAAGCAGAAAGGCTCTCTAGATTTACAAATGAATTCCTTATATTGAGAATAGGAAATTTCATCAATAGCCACATTACCTAGTTCTTGTAATCTTTCTATTCTTAATATATTATTTCCCTCATCTATGATGGGGGCATTCAAGCTTATAGTTACTTTACTTAGTAAATTTCGAGCTTTTAAATAGGCAGAGAGCTTTAAGAAAAGAATTTCACTCATTTCTGTAAAATGAAACACAGCATGTTTATGATTTTCTATTAATTTATCCATCAAAAACATAAGCACTCTATCTAGATTAGAATGCTGTACTATAAAATCTAATTTACATATTCCAGGAAGAGATAACATTTGATAAATAGGTATATTATATTTTATTGATATATTAAAAGGAAAAAAAGCTATTACTTTTAAATTTTCCTTAATCCCAAATACTGTTACATTATGGTTAGAAGCTTTGTTCTTCCACCAATTTATAAAAAATTCATATTCAAAAAAATGGTTAGTATTGTGGTTTAATTCTAGAATGGAGGACCATTCCTTCTTATACATCTGCATTTGCATTGGACTTTTTATAACGAAAAGTTCCAAATAAAACTCCTTTCTTTTTTTATTTAAACCAAATCGTCAGTAAAAAAACTATATGATTATGCTTTTGTCATAGAAAACTTCTCCAGTAAGAGCAATAAGCGTTTGTACTGTGACTGAGTAGTTTTTCATATACAGTCTCCTACGTTATAGTAGTTCTTTTTTATTAATCACTTTATGATAAACTGAACACGTTTTTTCATACATAATTGAAAACGTAAAAGATTCTAAGTAAATATTTCTGCTCTTTTTCCCCATTCTTAATCGAAGTTCCTCATCTTCGATCAATCTTTTTAAAAGGTCCGAGAGATTGTCCTTAATAAGAAATCCATTTTTGTTATTAGAAACCGCCTCTCTTACACCCCCTACGTCTGAAGAAATCACAGGAAGACTGTGCATCATAGCTTCTAATATACTTAATGGTAATCCCTCCCATGAAGAAGTGAGCACAAACAGGTCAGAGTTTTTCAATACAGAAGAGACATCAGAGCAATTACCTAAAAATAAGACTCTGTTATCTAGCTCATTTTCTACAGCTGCTAACATTACTTCTTGCTTTAATGATCCATCCCCTACAAAAATCATTTTCCATTGCAGGTCTTTTAATTGAGCTAAAGCTTTTATTACATCTAGATGTTTTTTGGGGGCTTCAAAACGTGCAACCATTACTATTACTACTTCATCCTTTATGGTCCTATTACTTAAAATGCTGTTATCATGCACTCCGTTTGTAATTGTTACTAGTTTTTCCGAAGGAAGTACTCGATTATTTATGGCTAACAGCCGATCTTGTTCACACACAGTTATAACAGTGCGTGATAATTTTCCAATTTGTTTTTCAACCAATCTATAAAACATTTTTTTTCTTGTTTCAACCCCTTCAGCAAATGCCCAGCCGTGTGCTGTAAAAACAAATGGAAGCCTCAGAGACCAACAAGCAATTCTTCCTAATATACCAGCTTTAGACGAATGGATAGCGACGATATCTGGACTCAGTTCCTTTAGCTTTTTCCTAATCTCCAAGATAGCCTGAGCATCTTTCCATAGGTTAATATTTCTTTTTAAAAACTTTGTTCGAACATATGCAATACCATCTACAACTAAATCCGAATCGGTAGTTTCTTCACCACCCGACATTATAGTAACCTCATGACCATCAGTTAAAAGCTGTCTAGATAAATCCCGTACGTGGACTTGGGCTCCTCCAAGCTCATTCATATGGGTTATCAATTGAACAATGCGCATTTATCTCCCTCTTCTACATAGGGTAATTTAAGTAATCATCATCTTAGTAACACCGAAAACAGTTCTTTTAACAATCTTCTCTTTTAATATGAAACCCTGTTTTTCTAACTCTGCTATTTTCTTTTTTTCCCGTCGTTTAACAAAAACGAATAGCTTATTCACATTACTTTTCTTTTTTATATAGGAACAAATCTCCGCTATATTTTCTATTCTCCAATTTTCTATTGAAATAGAGCTTTTTCTAAAGTCCTTCAAATAGGATATCTCATCTATACGAAATACCTTTTCGTTTAACCAAATAACATTCTCGTATTTAACCCCTTCACTATCATAAAACCCTTTACTTCCTCCATAAATTTTTGTACAAATATCTCTCATAAATGGCTGAAATATAGAGTACTTAGAAGTTGAATCCTTTATAGTAAGTTCCGTATATGACTTAATTCCATCTCTTGCTTTTACATCTTTTCTTGGTATTTCATATATATAGTAACTTTTCATATGGAATATTTTTCTAAATTGCATTGCAAGAAATTCTAAAATTATTTTCCTAGCTTCTTTTGCTTCACCTTTACGGAAAATATTTTTTATGATGTATACAGCTTTACCTAGCTTGTTTCTTTTAAATAACACTATCTTTTGGTTTAATTTTACTCTTGAGATTAAACCTTCTTTCCCCGATAAGATTCTCCTGTACATTCTACTTAAAGGTGTACTAGATGAAAAAATCATTTTAGTCGTATGATCCACATCTGTATTCCACTCAAATTTATACGTTTCATATCCAATACTTAAATCGAAAACTGTTATGTCCCGTTCACTACATTGAAGGATTTTTTCTTTTTCTAGAATTCTACCTGGACTAAATACATCGTAATCATCATCAAATCCTAGTACATAGCTGATATATCTTCCTCTGCATCGGTATCCATAGTTAAAGGCAATCATTTTACCATCCAAGTAAAGGCCATCTATCTCAGTTTGACAATCTCCAGTAGTTCGAGTGGCTAAACTCTTATAAAACTCTCTTTCTTGTTTATAAGTAAAACGACTCGTATCATGTTTCTTTTTCCATCTCTTATGATGAATATCAAATATTTCTTCCATTTTATCCGGCCCTGTTACTAATACATCAACATTCCCATTTTCCCTTATACGTTTTTCTCTTCTATCTAATCGGTGTATTTTTTTCCGCTTTTTCATATATTCTTCAAGTTCAATTTTCTTTAAATTAATGTATGGAGTAATAACACGATGTTTAGTATGAGGATAATTATTTTTTTGCAGAAATTTATTTAACGCACGAAAGGTGTCACTGCTTTCAAGTATGCCATGCAATTTAAAAACTACATGCTTTTTCTTTTCTATAATTGAGTCAATTACAAATCTAATAAGGGCTTCTAGTTTTCTATTAAAAGCGATAATTTCCATATAATTTGCTTGACCTAGACCTAAAAAGGAGTATTCATATAAAGCACCTTTTTTTGTATATAGGAAAGGAAATATAGCTACTATCTTTCCATTTTCTTTTACAACGGAAATTTCAATATTTTTACTTCCCCCCAGATGCTTCCACCATTCATATATCCACATAAATTCTATAAACGGATTTGTATTTTGCTTAGTATCTAGTATCTTTGTCCATTCCTTTTCAACAAGTGCCAAATCCTCAAAACAGACAATTGTATGCAGCTCCAAGTTTTTCAGTAGCTCAATCCTTTCTTCTAATTGATCCATTTCTCTTTTATATAATTTATAATTGTTTTTGTTTCAGATACTTTAAATAAAGTGATCAGTAATATATATATAACTATTCCTACTAATACAACAATTGATAGTTTTAATAATTCACCCATAACTAAAGATTGATTTAAGAAATAGACAACCCCTCCCATACCTCCCGCTGCAATAGATACTTTTACAAAAGTGATGAGGCATTCCTTTAAACCAAAAGGTCCTATTTTTTTTCTCAGATGAATAACTAAAAGAAAAGAGCAAAATAATGCTGAAATACTCGTAGCTAGCGCTAAACCACTTATGCCTAAAAATCTGGAAAGGATTAAATTAAGAACTATATTTAATCCAACTGCAATAGCAGCATTATACATAGGCGTTTTAGAATCCTGTAATGAATAAAATGTTCTATTGAGAATTTCTCTAATTGCATAACCAATCATTCCAATGCAATAAAAAAATAATGCATGAGAAGTCATTTCCACTGCTTGACCATCAAAATGTCCATGACCAAATAATATTTTGATTATTGGATTAACAAGTATCATTATTCCAACACTAGCTGGAACCACAATAATTATTACACTGGATATTACCTCACTAATAGACTTTTTAAAGTCCTTTTGATTGTCTTGTGCCGCCATCTTTGAGATGAGAGGGAACATAACTGTAACAAAGGAGAGTACAAAAATCCCTTGAACAAAATCATTTAAACGACTTGCATATGTTAACGCCGATATCCCGCCTTCTACCAACATGGATGCAATTGTTTTATCAACCATTAAGTTTATTTGATCAATGGATATTCCAATCATTACTGGAAAAACAATAGTAGCCATTTTTTTTATATTTTTATCTGAGATACTTACAATACGCTCATATTTATAATTAGTTTTCTTGAGTGCAGGAAATAGAAACAGCATTTGAAAAAAGGCAGCTAAAACACTTCCTATAGCTAAAACAACTATATTCGAATGTACGCTAAAATATATGGACAAAATGATGATGAAATTGAATGGTAAACCTACCATTGCTGAGGCAGTAAACTTTTCGTTTATTTGCAGATATCCTATAAACAATTGAGTTAGACTAGTAAAATATATCCCTATCAAGCCTATGCGAGTGAACATCACTGCTATTTTCAATGTCTCCCCATCGAAGCCTAAGGCAAACACTTTTACAAGTAGGTTAGAAGATAGCAAACCTATAACTATTATTCCTGTAGTAATGATAAGAACTATGTTTATCAAATTATTAGTAAAACCCAATGCCGATCTCTTTCCGTCCTCATGTTCAATTTGTTTATACATAGGTATATATGCAGTCGAAATACCCGCAATAATAAGACTGAACAAAACGGAGGTAATAGTGATGGAAATGATATACGCATCACTAATAGCAGTTGCTCCATAAAAATAAGATAAAGTTATATCGCGTAGAAAGCCTGTGACCTTTGATAAAACTGCTATAATCATTAAAAATACTGCTGTCTTTTTCATCTTATCAATAGAATTTCCTTCTTTTCTCAAGAATTTATATTTATCCAACCACTACTCATATTCGTAGATATTTTTTATCGCAAATAGTAATAATAAATAGAAGCTTTCATTTGATAGTGCATTTATTGACAGATAGCTAATACCCATAGCTAAAATAGGCAGCCAGCTGATGAACGCTGTTCTTCTAAGCTTCTTGGAAGAGGCAAAGACAGTTAACACCATTAAAAACAGGAAGAAAATGATAAAACCTAATAATCCCCATACAACAAATAGCTCTATAAGAATATTATGCGTTTCAAGATAAACTCCAGATCTTATATGGTAATCCTGAATTCCCATACCAAAAACCATTAGCTTCCAATCTGAATTCATAAGTGTGAAGTAACTTTCAGCAATAATATTCCTATTACTTGTCAAAGCATCAGGGTCATTAATATAATTTGTAAACCTTGAAAAAAGCAAATCTAACAAAGAAAGAATTTCTTCATGATAAAAAAAAGAAAGTATCGTCGTGAGGATAATAATCATTACAATAAACTGTATTAACTTCTTACTCTTCCTAAGCGAAAGCAGAAGTTTTAGGAGCAAGAACATTAAAGTGATCGTAACAACCAATATGAACATTCTGGAAAGACTCAATATTCCAAAGCCTGCGAAAAAGACAAATAAAAGAGGATAAAATATATTTTTACCTATACCCTTTCCTCTAATAACAAGATGAAGCATCGAAAACATGGCTACCATAATATACATAGAAAAATAATTAGAATCTCCAGCTCCGCCTCGAAAACGAATCGTCGCATTTTGATTCAAAATTGATCCGTATAGCTGATAGAACTCTACAATTCCGTACAATATAGAAATAACCAACCCTACAAGAAAGTACTTAATCGTATTTAAATGATTATATGTGTTCCTTGAATAGATTAAGTACAAAGCAGCATATAAAACTGCACCTATCCAACTAAAAAGTAAAAAGATAGATTTTAAATTATACGAAAATAAATGTAATGCTTCATAAAAAATAATAAAAATAATAAAAAATAAATACCATTTTGATATATCAATATTTCTGCATTTAATCACTAGCTTAACAAGAGATATACAAATAAGAATGTTCAAAGAAGGAATTGACACAGTACTTGCTGTAAAATGCATTATCCCTAAATTAGGAATTAAAAAGACTAATATAGAAAAGTTTTGATCAATAGTAGAGAATAATATACGAGCAATAAAGTAAATTACAAGTACATACATCCCAAGACCACTATTCAACAGCTGGTCACCAATGAGACAGAAAATAGTAAAAAAAACATCTAAAATCATCCAGCTGTTTTTAAATAGAAAATTTGTAATATGAGATTGTGGCCTACTGTAGAACACTACTGTATACCTGTCCAAGATGATATTTAAATTGAGCAATATCACTTAACTCTTCTGCTCTTTGATATGCACCTTTTTTTAACCTTTGGTATTCTTCTACAGAATTTAACAGTATGATTATCGCCTCTACAAACTCAAAATCATTTTCACAAATGTACGAGCATGAATCATCTACTATATTGTCTATGCCTGGTAGAAGAGGCACTATCACAGGCTTACTTAAAGCTAGTGCTTCCATTAGAACCATAGGCAAACCTTCTGATTTGGATGTCATTACAAAAACTTTAGAGTGTAAAAGTGCTGGGTAAGGATTCATTTGGAATCCTCTTATTTCAATATTTTTTTGCAAATTTCTTTGTAAAATAACTTTTTGACATACTTGCTCTAGAGACCCGCCACCTAGCATGACAACTCTAAGATTTGGAATTATTTCAATCACCTTTTCACATATCTCAATAAATCGAAGCGGATTTTTTATATCTTCATATCTACCGATAAATGCTATATCAAAATCTTTATCCTCCACTAAAAGGGCATTTTTCTTTATCGCATTTATATCTACGATGTTTTTTATTGAGATACATCTAGAAGGAAATCTATTTAAAAATGAAGTTTCTTTTATGATAGGAGATACTACAACTATTTTTTGTATTTTTAAGCATGCTAGAAAAAATACGATAGAATATTTATTTACAGATTGAAGCCAATGTGGATTTTGATGAATATGGGATATAACTGGAATAGTAAAAGTTGCTAACGAACATTTTATAGTTGCAGTAAAATCATGGGCATGTATTAAATCGGGTTTCCATTCTCTAATAATTTTTCTGAGTTGCCGTATAGATAGTTGTTTCATTTCTACATGCTCAATACCTCTGTTTTGTAGAACGTCTTCAATTAACCCACTCGGAGAAGCATAAGCACTTTCATATGAATCTGAAAGAGTGGTGATAATTCCAATTGCTACGTTTTCTGCTCCAGCCAAATCATTAGAACTTAATACATGTAATATTCTTTTTTTCATTTCAACCCCCCCCTGTATTTTAAAAGTAAGAGCCACTTCACGTTAGAAATTTATTTTGAAAACAATTAAACAAGTTACTTCTAATGGGGTTAGTTTACTTATCTCCGTAATACTGATAGTAATAATGATCTTTTTCTATTTTGTAATTGTTCAAAATCATACCTATAACCTTTGCCTGAGAGTTATCAAGTGCGTCTTTTACTTTGCTTAAGGTCTTTTTTTCTGTTTTACCTGCACTTATCACTATTAATGTCCCATCACATTTATTGGCTAATATTTGCGCATCTGAAACTGAAAGTATTGGAGGAGCATCATAAATGATAAGATCGTATAGTTTCCTTGTTTCTTTTATAAAATTATCCATTTCAGCTGAATCTAATATTTCGTTTGGATTAGATGGGATGGTACCACAGGTTATTAGATCCAAATACTCTTTACCTGAATTCTTAATGATACTTGGAAGGCTCTCCTCATTCCGCAGGAAACAACTTAGTCCTTTGGAGATATGTTTATTGAATGTATAATGGACTGTCGGTTTTCTTAAATCGGCATCTACCAGCAATACCTTTTTTCCTGCTTGTGCAAAGATCAAAGCTAAATTGGAGGCTATTGTCGACTTTCCTTCACCTACAGAAGGAGAGGTAATAAGAAGAGTTTTAAATTCCCTATCTCTCATTGCAAACTTAATATTTGCCCTTATTGTACGAAACTGCTCAGCAACTATTGAATTTAGATGAGAGTTCAATACTAGTCTTTTACCCTTCGGAATGGTCTTTTTCTGGATCACTTTTTTCCCTCCTCCTCCTCTTTCTTTGTGTTCCTACAACATCCATCACATTTGTATTTATTGGACTAACTATACCCAGCAAGGGATAGTCAATAAGTTCTTCTATATCCTCTTCAGTCTTGACAGTAGTATTAATGAGGTAGAGAAAATAAGCTAAACCTACTCCGAAAACAACTCCTAGGATGCTAGAAATTATTAAATTTAATGGTAGGTTAGGCTTAATAGGCTTAACGCTCTTCTTTTCTAGTGCTGGAGATAAAACAGTGACATTATCAATGCTCATAATTTTTTTTATCTCTTCTTGAAATACATCTGCAGTCATATTGGCTGTTGCTACGGCTGTTTTAAGTTTTTCATGCTCAACAGAAATATTTAATACCTGAGAATTTTGTTCATTCGTTACAGATATTTCTTCAGCAAGAAGATCTGATGTCGTTAACAAAGAAAGATTTTCAATGACCTTATCTAAAATGACAGGACTTTTAATAATGACATTATAAGTATTTATAATTTGTAAATTTGATTGAATATCTTGAGTTTCTAAACGGTTACTACTTTTTTCTTTTTGATTAATAAGAAGTTGAGTGGTAGCTTCATATTTAGGTGTTAGAAAAAAGTAGCTAACAACACCTGTTATTAGCACAAATGAAAGAAAGACTGTTATTAACAATATTCTTTTCTTCCTTAACAGTAGATAGAACTCATTGAGACTCATATCCTTATCCATGTTTATCTACTCCCTCTATTTACAACTATCAATTAAGTTTCGTCTTTTGACTATGAGGACCATTTTCCTGTTACAACTATCCAAAATGTATTTATTAATATTTTTAAATCTAAGAAAAAGGAACAGTTCTCTACGTAATACAAATCATATTTTAATTTTTCACCATGAGTAATGGTTGACCTACCTCGAATTTGAGCGTATCCAGTAATTCCCGGTCTCATAAGTAAGCGTTTTTTTTGTATAGGAGAATAATGTGTAGTAATCTCAATCATTTCTGGCCTAGGTCCAACTAAGCTCATATCTCCAATTAACACATTCCATAATTGGGGCAATTCATCTATGCTATATTTCCTGTAAATTTTTCCTACCTTCGTTATTTTAATATGGTCTGGCTTTTCAAATGTAAAGTTTTGAGGCACTTCGTAGCCCCACTGATAGGAATGACCTGGAGAATCTACATCTGATGAATCCATTGTTCGAAACTTCCATATTAAAAAAATCCGTTCATGTCGTCCTCCCCTTAGCTGATAAAAAAATATAGGAAAACCTGAGACAAAATATGAAATTATAGAAAAAATTAAGAGAAATGGAGAGAGAATAACTAGAAGAATAAAACTCCCTAAAATATCCAATAATCGCTTTCCATATTTTTGATAAATTACAGATTCCTCCTTTCAAAAATAATTATTATTCTGTACTAGTTCTTTTACATTCATTCTGGATTAATTCGTAATACTAAAGAAATATATGAAAAAAAACTAAAAGTATTATTTTAAAATAATATAATTAATCAGACGCTTATAAATTACCTTCTAGCAAATTAATTAACTCTTTTGTTTTGAAGTTACTTAAAATTCGACCTCATAATTTTTCTTAATAGAGTATATTCACTTAGACAAGCAATAAAGAACAAAAATTTATGATTGTTTTAAGAAAATCCACGACAAAAAAACACCAGTTGTGCCTTAACTGGTGTTTTGAACATTATTAGTGAAACTTTCAATAGAGTACTTGTTTAACAAAGCTCAAAGAAAACGATAAGATATAAAAGCTGATAATATAAATTGGTAGACGAGAGAAAAATTTAAAACATTTCTATGTAAATAAATTTTTCTTTGTTTTCATTATTCACCATCGCTATCACTATCTTTATCATCAACTTCCTTTCCTCTTGGTGGAAGCATGCCCATTTTCTCTAATAGTTTAGGTAGATTCATCGCTACAAACATAAACACAACAGTAATTATTGCTAAGTCGTAAGCGCCATAGCCAATCGTTAAGCCAACGCAGGCAGTAATCCAAAGATTTGCTGCAGTAGTTAGTCCTCTTTTTACATTATCCTTGTCTACCCAAATAACCCCTGCTCCAAGGAACCCAATTCCACTGATGACTTGAGCAGCTAAGCGCATTGGGTCCATGTATGGCCCTTGGTTTAACGTGGATAAGCTCATGGCTAATGTAGAGCCTAAGCAAACTAAAATATGTGTCCGTATACCGGCAGGCTTATGCTTAATAGCTCTCTCCAGGCCAATTAGCAATCCGATAAACGTTGCAACAGCTAATCTAATGTACAGATCAACATGTGAGTTAAATAATGAAGTGATAAAATCCATTGAGCATTACCTCCCTTAACAGGTTAGTCTAATTCTACAGTATATTGCTCTTTGGAAAGTCTTTATTCCCAAAAACAGATCTGTGACTTGTTGCCATCTAAATCATATAGCTCAAAATAAGTATTAATGCCATCCTTTTGTATCGACGACACTCGGACTCCGCGAGCCGAGAGTAGCTGATGGGTCTCATCAATGCTTGAAGAAAAGAAGATTGGATATGTAGCATTATCTTGTGCAGCCGGCTCTCCCTTTTCTAACGTCAATGGGACACTGCTCTCTCCAATTTTCAAAATAACGTAGTGGTCTTCCTTGTAATGCTCCTCTAGTCCTAACATTTCCTTATACCATCGACTTGCCTTTTCAATCTCACGGACCTTTAAACAGACAGTATCAATTCGTTCAATTAAGCTCATAGTTTCTCCTCCCCAAAAAGATATTTTATGTTTTATTCGCGAAAGAACGCTCATTTCCTTTTAAGTTACTCCCAATAATTCGACATCAAGTCAACTGACCAGTTTGGCTGTTTTACCTCTCCCTTTGGAAGAAATTCGTTCATGACAGGCTTAATGTCTAAAACCGGAGTTCCATCTATGGCATCCAACCCTTTTACAAAGATTGATAATCCCTCCCTTTTAATGAGTTCCACAGTAGTAAGCCCTATTTTATTTGGACGATTTTTACCACGTTGCGCGAATATACCAACCTTCGGGTAGTCCGTGTTATTTCTCGGATGCCTAGCAGTATATTGAATCTTATCGTCTGATACAAGGTGAAATAAAAAAATAATCTCTACATGACTAAATGCGTCAATACCATCTAAACTTGTCACGTCCCAATCATTGTTCAATCTTATCTCAGATACTACTTGACCCCAATAATCATCCTCCGGAGTTTTTCTAGTGTTATGTACCGTTCCAATAGAACTAACGTTAAATGTATTCATAATATTCTCCCCCTTTAGACAAGCATAGCAAATCATTCTTAAACGAAACATTACTTATTTGTTATATGAGGTGATAGATAATTCAAATGAGGACATTAAAGGATTCTCATCAAACCTTGTGGAAATAAAATAGCATAAAGGGGGGAATGAAATGATTACACAAGCAACTAAAGAGGAAGTCGAATTTATTCTTTCTCATGCAGTAAGCTCTACTTATGATGCAACTCAAATGGAAATTAGTGAAGAAAAGGCAGTCGCAATGCTCCAAGGAGTTTTAGATAAAGGAGGGTTCTACTTAATTGCCAAAGAAGAAGACGGTACCATTACTGGATGGATACTGCTAGGAAAAAACACAGATTACTTTACGGATCAAACATATGGTTTTATTTATGAAATTTATGTACTACCCGAGCACAGAGGGAAAGGTCTATCTAAGTTGCTAATAAACGAAGGAAACGCCTATTGGAAGAGCCAGGGCTACGACGAGGTTCGTCTAAATGTCTTTGCCTCCAATTTCGCTAAGGAAATTTATAAAAAAATGGGCTTCGAAGAGATCAACTTCATCATGAAAGCAAAGTTATAAATAGATTTAGTAATGACATACACACCTATGGGGCTCTTGAATCTTTCAAGAGCCCTTTCCTTTGTATAGCAAGATTATGACCGTTCGCAATAAAATTTTAGACAGATTATACATGCAATCAATGCTAAACCGGCTCTATTTAGTGTTTTTTAATTAGAAAGCAAGCTCCAACATAGATATTTGAAGCAGAAAAACAAAATTATGACCGTTCAGAGTACATTTATGACCGGATAGATTTTTTTATGACCGGATAGGAAAATTTATGACCGCATAAGCCGGATTTATGACCGGATAGAAAATTTTATGACCGTTCGCAATAAAATCAACCTTTTGGACAGATTCATCATGTAATTAAGGCTAATCTGGCCCTATATAGTGTTTTTTAATTAGAAAGCAAGCTCCAGCATAGACATTTGAAGCAGAAAAACAAACTTATGACCGTTCGGAGCACATTTATGACCGGATAGGAAAATTTATGACCGCATAAGCCGGATTTATGACCGGATAGATATATTTATGACCGTTCGCAATAAAATTAGCCTTTTGCGCAGTTTATCATGCAATTAAGGCTAATCCGGCCCTATATAGTGTTTTTTAAACAGTGAGCAAGCTCCAGCATAGACATTTGAAGCAGAAAAACAAACTTATGACCGTTCGCAACAAAATCAACCTTTTGGACAGATTCATCATGTAATTAAGGCTAATCTGGCCCTATTTAGTGTTTTTTTATTAGAAAGCAAGCTCCAGCATAGACATTTGAAGCAGAAAAACAAACTTATGACCGTTCGGAGCACATTTATGACCGGATAGATTTTTTTATGACCGGATAGGAAAATTTATGACCGCATAAGCCGGATTTATGACCGGATAGAAAATTTTATGACCGTTCGCACTCATTTGCCCATTATCTCCCTATAAAAAACTCCTTCTTTAAGCCCTATAATCTTATCAGCCTCCAGACCTAGCAATAGTTAATCCTCTCGCTCAATGTGGAAATCATTTCTATTTTCTACAATGAAATGGTAAAGCAATGAAAGGAGTAACTAGCGCTGTAAATTAATTGAAAATTATAACATCAAGATGCACTCATACGTACTGTTCTTAATTCAAAGGAGGAGTTGGAAGATGTCGAGTTTTACCAGATGGGCATTTGGCAATAAAGCGGGTGTAGCGGTATTAACCGTTTTAGTATTAGTAATTGGAGTGTTTAGTTATTTTAGATTGCCGATGGAGTTTTTACCCTCTGCCGATAATCCGCAGGTAACCATTATCACTATGGGACCTGGTACAGATGCGAAAACGATGGAGAGCGAAGTGACCAGTCCTATTGAGAGGGCTGTTGTTGGATTGAACGGTAAGTCTTCGGTTTATTCTAGAACCGGGGATGGGTATTCCCATGTAGATCTTGTGTATGAATCTGGCTATGATATGAAACAAGCAAAACAAGAAGTGCAGGAGGCATTGACCCGTGTACCTTTGCCACCTTCTATATCCGAACCAGTTGTTTCCCAGCTTCACACATCCATGATCCCAATTATCAATATTGCGATCACATTTGAGGACGGCCTCACTTCTGAAAACATGGAGCTTGCGAAAAATGAGCTGAAGTCACGTTTTCAAGAGGTTAAAGGAGTTGCAAATGTTGATGTGTATGGGATTACTGAATCCACCATTTCGATTCGTTTAGATGAGGACAAATTAGCGGATTCTCAAATTCCTCTTCAATCGGTAATGACAATCCTCCAGGGGCAAAATACGGCTGTTTCTGTTGGTGAGAAAAATATCGATGGGAAGACGAGCAATATCAAAGTGATTGGTGACTTAACTAGCATAGAAAAGCTAAAAAATCTCTCGATAGTCCCTGATGTGACGTTAGTCGAAATTGCAGTAATTGAAGAGACAATTGACTCCAGCTTTATTAGTAGATTTAATGGCAAGGAAAGCTTAGATATAAGCATTACAAAGGATAGCACATCGAATGCTGTTACAATCAGCAAGGAAATCGAGCAAGTGACAAAAGAATTGAATGAACAATATAAGCAGCAGAAGTCTGTTATTTATGTATCCTCTTCTGATTTGGTTCAAAATTCTGTTCACACAATGATGAAAGAGGTTTTGCTTGGCGCACTTTTTGCAACCATTGTTATTATGATTTTCCTACGCAATATCCGCTCTACTTTCATAACAATTATTTCTATTCCGTTATCCCTTTGCTTAACGCTATTTTTACTCTGGATTTCGGGAGTTACGCTCAATATTTTAACACTAGGTGGTGTAGCTGTTGCGGTTGGCCGTTTAGTAGATGACAGTATTGTCGTTATTGAAAATATTTTCCGGAAGATGCAAACGGAGAAGTTTTCTGTTCAGATGGTCATAGATGCTACAAAGCAGGTAGGGGTTGCGATTACCGCATCAACGCTTACAACAGTGGCAGTATTCCTTCCTATGAGTTTATTGGATGGCACCCTGCAGGATTTCCTTCTTCCGTTTGCTTTAACAGTAACCTATTCTCTATTAGCCTCCTTGTTAGTAGCACTGACTGTCGTTCCTATTATGAGCGCAGGCTTATTGAAAAACACGAAACTTCCGGAGCATAAACCCGCTGTCCGTTTTCCAAAGGCTGTAACCTGGTCTTTAAATCATAAGTGGGTTATCTTTGTAGTTTCTTTATTCCTGTTTGCTGGCTCAATTGGCACTTACCTTTTAATTCCTAAAGGAGCAGTGGATAATTCTTCTGCGGATTTTATTACGGCTTCCTTAAGCTATCCGTCTAATACACCTGTAGAGGAGGTTAAGGAAAAAACGATTGAAATGGAATCCCTTATTCGGGAGATGGAGGAAGTCGATTTTGTTTTTGCACAAGTTGGTACGCCTCCCGAAGCAGCACAATATGGATCTGTAGGATCTCAGACCGAGGCACTTTTTAGCATTTTATTGGACGACAAAAAAGATATAGATAAGGTCATAGAGGCTATAGAAGAAAAACGCGGTCAGTTTCCAAAGGCTGAATTAGAAATTACTGCTGCTTCCTTTATGATGGGAGGAACTAGCACAAGTATTAACATTGATATTGTGGGCGATGACTTAGCAAGTCTGGAAAAGCTGGCACCAGTTATTCAAGAGAAGATAGAGCCTATTGAAGGAATCGAAAAGGTAACTACGAATCAGGATGAAAAGAAAACAGTACACTCCTTGGTAGTCGATTCATCTAAAGGAAACACCGAGCAAATTGCACAGCAATTAAGTGTTATGTTGAACAAGACACCTATCGGAACAATCCAGGTAGAGGATAAGCAAAAAACAGTTTTTCTAGAACCAATATTAGATACTAAAACACCAGAGGATTTAAAGGCTATCCAGATAATGACAAGCGATGGTCCTGTTCCTGTATCTTCTATAGCTACGCTACAAACTGAGCAACGCTCCACTATTCAGCTGCATAAGGATGGGAAGACTTATCTCCGAGTAACGGCATCTGTGGATCCAGCTAAGCTTTCAGAGGTAGCAAGTGACATGAATATTGCTATTTTTGGAGATAATGAAAAGGAAAAAGGTATAGACATTCCAAAGGACACACAGGTTTTCATTGGTGGCTCCAGCAGTCAACAAGCAGAGGAATTTGAAGATTTATTTTTAATCATGCTCGTTTCTATTGGCCTAGTTTTTCTAATTATGGTCATTACCTTTAAATCTATAAGAACTCCAATTGCCATTCTTTGTTCCCTACCCCTAGCTGCAATCGGTGCAGTTTTAGGAATAGTGATTAGCGGGATTTCTGTAGATATCACCGCATTACTAGGTGCTTTGATGTTAATCGGAATTGTTGTTACCAATGCTATTGTATTATTGGACAGAGTAAAGCAAAATGAAAAAACCATGACCATTCGCGAGTCCTTAGTAGAAGCAACCTCTACAAGAATGCGACCAATATTCATGACAGCAATCGCCACTATATGTGCAATGCTTCCACTGTTGTTAAAGCAAGCGGAAACAGGTAGCCTTGTATCACAAAGTCTTGCAATCGTCGTGATTGGTGGGCTTGCAATGGCAACGCTTCTAACCTTAATAGTTGTGCCATGTATTTATGAGCTACTCTATTATAGAAAGTCTAGGAAGCAAAGAATGGCGAAAGAAAGAAGCTAAATATGTTAATCATAAATAAAACCAGATCTAGCTCAATGACTAGATCTGGTTTTATCTTTTTTATTTGAAAGAAATTAGTTCTCCCACAGTATTTCCATCATTACCTACTGCTTTAATAATTCCAACACCTGGAGCTAAATAAAACGTAACTCCATATTCTTTACTTTTGAATATGACAACATTTTGGAATGTCCCTGCTTTGACCTTTACAGTACTAGTTGTACTAATAACATCTATATTTTGTGTTACTCTGTTGTTTTCTTCATCATAGAAAATTTCTTTTGTTTGCTTGCCTTCAATTAGAGGAAATTCAATAGCAAATAATCCCCAATCTGTATGATTCACACCAAAAGAAAAAATCTGTTTACCTTCGACATTGTTAATCTCATTATACACATAACTCTCATATTGCTTACCTGGAACGGTTAAAATAGTTTGAATATAACCATCTTCCTTTATAACAGTAGTAACGAAATCTCTTTTAGTATTCTCTGTAAAACTTGGAGAATAAGTAAGCTTCATACCCGCTTTTGGGACTAGCCCACCGTTTACCTCTTTGTTAAGCAAAGCAAGTTTGCTTTTTGAAGGAGTTTCATATTTTACTTTTGACCCCTTTTGAACAAAGCTACTTGCACCTAATCCGTATAAGCCACCGTTTGAACTCTTATAAGTGTAGACTCTATATTCTTCACCTTTTTTAAGTGTTCTCACTTTGCTAAGTGAGCCATTAGCTCCGATTTTTACTAAGTCGGTGTCCGCTAGAATTGTTACTTTACCAATTTGTCCTACTTTTAGTTCCGTCTTACCCCACATCACCTTGTGTGTGGCTGCCTCTGCGGATGTATTAGCTGTCGCCGTAATTCCCAAAGCTAAAACACCTACTAGTACTGCTTTACTAAGTTTTTTAATCATTTTAACTCTCTCCCTTCCCTCTTATTCTATCAGAAAATAAAAAAATATAGTTGATATTGGTTAAATATAATAAAATTTGTAATTTTAAAATATTATTTTCATATATTTTCCATTTATTATACAATAACATCTTCTAAAATTCGTGTTTCCTAATTAACCCCTTTTCTCATGCTAAGATAGAGTATAAAAAATAAATTCTAAAAGTTTGTAACGAATTGATAATTTTATAGATATATAGGGTGAAAGGAGGTTGAACATTGGGGGAGCTTACGGAAATTTATAAGCAATATGCGGATGGTGTCTTTAAATATTTGATGGTTCTTTGCAACAATACAGACGTTGCAGAGGAGCTAACACAGGAGACTTTTTATCAGGCAGTTCGATCAATCGATAATTATAATGGTGAGTGCAAAATGTCAGTTTGGCTCTGTCAAATTGCCAAGCATACATATTATAAATACGTAGATAAGCAAGTAAAACAGCCAAAACAAGCCAATGCGCCAAACCATGTACCTTCACTCGAAAGCAACCTAATTGAGAACGAAAATAAAATTGCGCTTTATCGTACGATTCATTTGTTGGAGGAGCCATTTAAAGAAATTGTGCTGCTGCGTATGTTAGGTGGCCTAAGCTTTAAGGAGATTGGTGAAATACACAAAAAAAATGAAAATTGGGCAAGGGTTAGTTTTTACCGAGCGAAGTTAAAATTAAGGGAGAGAGGAATTTTAGATGAAGAATGAATGCTATATTGTACGTGATTTGTTACCCACTTACATAGATAAGCTTTGTAGTCTAGAGAGTGCAGAGTTTGTAGATCAACATATTGCCACATGTGACAAATGTACACAAATCGCAAAACAAATGCGTGCTGAATTCGATATAGATGAAAACGTGGACATAACGGCTAATATGGAACAAAAGAAACCATTAAAAAAACTTGCAAACTTTTTTAATGCACAAAGAGGTTATACAGCTTTTTTGCGTGCAGCATTTTGGATTTCACTCATAGTAACCGTTGGATTTTTCATATATTCTCTGAGTGTATTAAATGATATAAACGATGAACGAAAAGTAGCACGATCGGTTGAGCAGGAAAAGCAAGAGGTAATGGAACAGTCATTTGAAGTCTTGTCTACTAATCTAGATGAAACAGCACTTCAAAAAATATTTCAGGAATACAGCGACCATCTGCAGCATTTAGCCGTATTTTCTACCGATCACATAAATGATTTCACACTCATCAGGGAAGGGATAACACATCCTTATTCTATTGATTTTTCTCGGCTAAAAGAAGGACCTTCTAACGCTTATCCTATTAATTATTCTCAAGCGGAGTTAGTTGTTGGAGATGGTGGAACAGTTACAGAATTAATCATACCGAATGATTATGATATTGGTACTGTGGCAATGGCCAATGAAGAATGGATTATCCAATTTGAATATAAGGAAGCATATTTTGATACTGTGGAAAGGGCACATCAATCTAAATATTATGGGCCATCTAATTGGATAATCTTTCAGCTACCACTTATATTACTAGTCATCACATCGTTTATATTAGGTAACTGGATCTTTCAAAAACGTATTACCAAACCAGTGAATAATATGTTGGACTAGTATTTAAAATTAGTAGTCCCTCTTATTGCTAAATATATAGTTTGCTTGATTGCAAGAATCAACTATATGGAACACTTTTTTTAATTGAAAAGTCCAAAACTGCCTGACAAATTATTGGATTTAATATTTTTACCATAAGAAAAGAGCTGTCCTAAGGGCAGCTCTTTTGCTAATTAACGTGATGGTTTAATTGGGGCACATTCCGTACAGCTTTTTTGATTACTTCCCTTAAACTTCGTAAATGTTTTTTCAAAAAGATTCCCACAGGAACATTTAAACTGTAATTTTTGGGAGAAACCTTTATATTCAGTAGAAAGTAATTCACTTGTTGAATTCTTTTTAACATACTCACGGATTTCTTCAATCGTCCATTTTTTATTCATCATGACACCTCCGACATAGCTTCCGAATAGACATGCAGGAAGAAGCTTCGGAAACTTCCTTTCAATCGGGATCATCTGCTCCTAATCTACCTAAGGTCACTATTATATCATAGGAATTGTTTCCTTTACCATTTACACTAGCTGAAATTCAGCATCCTCGGGATACAACGAAACATAGCTATCCTGCTCCTGCTCGTAAGCAATTTCAACACCTTCTGTCAATTCGTGTTCAGATAGCTTCTTCCAGATAGTGTTAAAACCAATCTCTACATCTACGACAAAAATTGTAATTGTTCCTGCCCCTGCTCCGACCTCCAAACCACTTACGTCCCCATTTCCTGTGAAAAGGAGAGCCTCCTCTATAATATCCTCAACATCAAAGCACTTTTTCTCTGTCGCTTCAAACTGAGCTTCATCAGCTTCTTCATAGCGATACTGGACAACTAGTTTGTTCATGTCTTTGTCATTCACAAATTCATAGCCCAGATTTGCTTTTTCCTTGGCTAATTTTTTCACAATTTTTTTAGGACTTTCCCAAAACCTTAAGGACGGCCTCTCCTCTATTCCTTCTTTTCCTAATGTACCAGTTAAAATACTTAATGGAAATTTATAATTCCATGCCTGCCAATATAGCGTTTCCTTACCATTCTTCTTTATCATTCTTATCATCATCTTAACCGGTCCCCTTTGTTTTCCTTTAGATGTGCTTTTATGATTTAATATCCTTTACCATTACATCAATTGGCTCCCCACCATTGTCCAAAGATATTTGGTTAACGTTTATCAATTTCTGGCCTGATATTACTTGTCGAATTCTTTGAATGGCAATATCCATGTCTTCAACAAAGCAAGTGATAATAACCCTTGATTCGTCGTTAATATCAACACCATCCGGGAAGCCTATACTAGTTTCCATAAGCTCTTTCTCAATCATTTCATATAATTCGAAGCTAGCTTTTTTCAATACGTCATATTCACTTACTCCGTTATCATTGTGGATAACAATATCTATCGCTTCTTTTTCATCGCTATTTACGTAGCCTTGGCTCCGCTTTTCCTCTACTAATCTTTTCATCAGCTTACTTCCGTTATCAAAAAGTTTAAGCTGGATTTCTTCGGACTCTTTGCTGACTCCAATAACTCCATATTCGACGCAAATTCTCTTCTGATGCTTCCACACTTTCCAATAATGCGTTTCATGAGCTAACTTTTTGGACAGTTCATACATATAATAAAAACTCCTTTGTTTAATTATTATATTATTAATAATATTATAATTATATCTCATTTTGATAGTTTGTCGCTTTAAATACCCTTATACTAAAAGGACAGAAGAACAATTGTGTTCATTATGTAAAATTTATTCCAGTATCTAACCATTGCTTAACAATTAGTCTTTGGATTGGTATGTATTTGCGCTTATGTAGTTTCCGTCTTCCTGTAGTAAAGAGACACTGCTTTCGTTTAATAGCTTCTGTTCAAGTAAAATCTTTTGTATTGCTACAATACCTAAATCTTCATCTACTACGAAGAAATAAATGGTAGCTCCGCTTTCATTGATTGTGATACCTTCCGTATAGCCTATACCTGTAGACAATAAACTATCATTTATCTTATCTTGTAAATCATAGCTTGCCTGTCTAAAAGTCTCATATTCTGCTGCATCTTCACGATACGCAATGTCCACCTTTATTTCCTTATCCTCATGGCATTGGACAAATCCTTGATTTTCTTTCTCCTCTACTAACCGTTTCATTAATTTATTGCCTCTTTCAAATAAACTTAGCGGTTGCTCCTCACTTTTATGCTCACTCCTAGTACTCCATAGGTAAAATGTAGACTTCTTCCGGATTTCCACACCTCCCAGTAGTGTGTTTCATTAGGCAACTTTTTAAGCAGCTTATACATACTTCTCCCCCTAATCTAATTACGTATGTTAATTATATCTAACTTTCGGTATGGTTGTGGAATTCTTCTTTACAGTTTCTCTTTGTACAAGCATCATACAATCTAACTTTTTTAAATAAATTGGCTATGTTAAGGGCTGGGGTTGATTTTTCGTGAGGTGATTTTATTTGTGAAATGTTACACTTAAACGAACGTCTCAGGTTAGTTTAAATTGGTATTTTTTGAAGATGACGGATTATCTGTTGGAGGTATAAAAATGAAAGAAAAAAAGTTTGACATTTTAATGATATTTCAATTAATTTTTGCAGTCCTTGGTATGTTAGTTGGTATTTACAGTAAGGTTACGGAAAATTACAACTTACTACCATTGATGTTAATACTTCTAAGTGTAACGTTACTAATAATGGGAATACGAGAATATAAAAGAACTAAGAGTTTATTGTGGGGCATCTTTATTTTGTGCACTTCTTTATACATTTTAATCTCTGCGGTTGAAGGCATTATGATAAATTAAATAGAAGTAATATTTAACTTAAAAAACATTCAATATCTGTATTATAGTTTCTTTAATCTTGGAGGTTGGCTGGTTCTAGATACTTGCGGGATATGCAAAATTTTATTTTTTTGGCAATAAAAGAACCCACTTTTTCAAGTTTGTATTCCCTTTGCGCTTAATAGAATTATAGACATAGGTTGTATTTTTACTAACGATGCAGGTTAGTTGATTAAGGAATGGTAAAATTGAAGAAATAAAATGAGGTGTGGCAATGCTTTTAAATGACTATATTAATGAAAATTACCCTAACTTAAACCTTAGACCACCATTGTTTTATAACTGGGAAATTGGCATACGGTTCAAATTAGGGGTAGAGTGGGATGGAGAATACAATTTCGAAAACAGTACTTATGTTCAGGGGTTATATAAAAGGGCTGTCATGTTATTTGAATCCTTGCATTCACAAGACGAGGAGATTTTTGTTGTAGTAGATGTAGACGATTTTGGAAATGGAAAAACCTTTAAGCACAAAGCAAGGATTTTTTCTCCCTATGTCTATGAAAAATCAATCTTATATAAATTGAAGCATGCAGAAATACCTTATGTTTTCCCAGAAGATGATGAAGACGGGAAATGTAAAACACATAGGTTTACTCTTAAATGCAAGGCATCTGATATGAAATATATTTCATTGTTAAAGGCAGTATGCAATCAGGATTTAGGAATCCAACCAAGTATTTTTCATAGGATATATTTTATAAATATCAAAAGGAAAACCATTTTTCACGTGTACGATGATAGAGGATGTGATTTGATTGCTACCTTCCCTGAATCTATACGAGACATTTATAGCACATACAATGATTGGATATTAGATTACGACAAAGATGAAATAGATAAAGTATTTAAATAAGAAGTGCAGGTTTGTTTGAAAAAAGGAGGCGAAGTGATAAGTGGAGCAAGTAAATAGGTTTTTACGTTCTCTTATCTTTAATAAATACGATGAATTTGCAAATGCTTTGGGCTACACAAATTGGAAAGTTGCCGAAGAAAACACGTTCTATATTTATCGCCTAGAGGAAGACGCAGGTTGGTATGCAACAGAACTTCCAAGTAATAAGTGGGCAGTTTGGAATGATGAAGGACAACCCCCGTACTCTATGAGTGAATTTGCAACATGGTCCGAAGCAATTGGACAACTTCGAAAGTCATTTGTGGGAAAAGGATTACCAGAGGAATACTGGCAGCCCGAAGGATTTAAAGATAATGAGAATGTGTTTATGAAAGAACCTGACAGAGAAAAAAAGATGTAAAAAGAGAATTGCTTTATTCAACTCCCATGAAAATTAAAAAATGCCCAAAATATACAAGTTTACATACCAAAAGAGACTCAGAAATTGCTTTTTAAAAAAAGCTGAGCCTTCAGAATGTTTATATTAAGTTAGCCAGCCATAGCATCCTATACCCGTTTTTCACATTTTCATTCTCTGTGGTGTAGCGCTTGTTTTCCGCTACATGGATGGCTAACTGGTGCTTTAGTAAAAAAGGAAATCAAATTAATATGCTCTTGGCGAAAATATCCAAGGTCATTTTTTATTTGTATATTAAATCAACCCTCACCTTTAACATAGCCAATAAATATTAGAATTTTAAAAAGAGCGACCGTCATATAGACGGTTTGCTCTTTTCATTTTAGTTATCTTGACTAAGTGATTCTTGTGCAAGTGTTGCTAGCTCTTGTGCCTTAGAGCTAATTTCTTGAATAGTTGCAGAAAATTCTTGAATGGAACCGGATTGGTTGTCAGTCAATGTATTTACCTCTGAGAAAGCTTGGTTCAACGTTAACAGAAGCCCTTGAATGTTTTTTGTTATGTCATTAATCTGATTTACATTTTCCTTCGAATTGGTTGCTAGCTTACGTATTTCATTCGCTACAACGGAAAAGCCCTTCCCTACATCCCCTGCTCTAGCCGCTTCAATCGCTGCATTTAAACCAAGCAGATTACTTTGGTCTGATATTCCCTTAACTACAGAAGAAATTTCACCGATTTGCTCTGCACTTGAGCTTACGGCTTTCATTTGAGACGTAATATCTGTCACTCGATCAGCAAGTGAAGTCACCGATTCACTTATATCTTCAATGCCTGCTGCTGTTTGCTCCACAATTACAGAAAAGCTTTCAGCCATTTCAAATAGCTTGTTTGCCTTTTCCAAGCTTGTTCCGATTCCTACACCGCCTATTACATTACCCTCATCATCATGAAGAGGTAGTGCACGAGCTATTAACGGAAATCCGAATAGCTCCTTCGGAAGGACTGCCGATAAAGGAGAATCGGTTCTAATCGCATTTGTTACGATATCCCCTTCCATTAATGGATCACCTGGGTTTACATTTAAAGCAAACGTTTTACCTGGTATATTAATGATCAGCTTCTCCGTATCGTAAATTCCAACAGTTATATCGTCCTGGACAAGCTCATTAAGCAATGGAGCAACTTTAACAAATGCTTTTATTAAATCATGTTCTGCCATCAATTTTCACTCTTTCTATTAATATGGTAGGTTTCTTTGACCGTAGTTCACTGAAATCCATTTTAATGTTGTAAATTCATCTAAGCTCCATTGGCCATTTAAGCGACCTAAGCCAGATTGCTTTTCACCACCGAAGGCTACAATCGGTTCATCATTAATCGTTAAATCATTAACATGAATCATCCCTGTGTGTACCTTCTTAGCCATTTCCACTCCTCGTTCTAGATTAGATGTATGAATAGCTCCACTTAGTCCAAAACGAGTATTGTTAGCAATATCAATTGCCTCTTCTTCTGTATCAAAAGGAATAACACATACTACTGGTCCGAAAAGCTCTTCCTGAGAAACACTCATGTCAGTCGTAACATCTGTTAAAATGGTTGGCTCTAGCAATCTTCCAGTAACATTCCCTTTAAGGTAAGGTGTAGCACCTTCTTCAATCCCTTTTTCGATCAAGGCTTGCAGGGTTTGGGCTTGGCGATCATTGATAACTGGCCCAATGATTGTTTCAGGATTTAATGGATCACCGACTTTAAGAGAAGAAACCTTTTGTGCATATTTTTCAATGAACTCTTTATAAATAGATCGTTGAACAAGAATTCTATTTGCTGACATACAAATTTGTCCTTGATGGGTAAATCTACTGAAAGTAGCAGCATTCACAGCATACTCGAGGTCAGCATCCTCTAAAATAATAAAAGCACTGTTGCCGCCTAGCTCAAGTAATGGCTTTTTGAAGTTTTTAATAGCTACCTGACCAATATAGCTTCCTACTTGTGTAGATCCAGTGAAGGAGATAATTCTTGGAATTGGGTGCTCCACAAATGCATCGCCAATTTCTTTGATATCTGTAACAACGACATTTATTAATCCTTTCGGTACTCCTGCTTCTTCAAAGATTTTTCCGATTAGCGTTCCGCCCATAATAGGTGTGTCATCATGAGGTTTTAATACGACACCATTTCCAGCTCCTAGTGCAGGTGCAACAGATTTCATCGATAAGAAGAATGGGAAGTTAAATGGGCTAATAACTCCTACAACGCCTGCAGGAATTCGGTATAGTCTATTTTCCACGTCATCTATTGTAGAAGGTAGAATTTTCCCTTCCATTCTTAATGGGAAGGTAGCTGCCTCTTTAATGATGTTTTTAACAAGACCAATTTCGAATGCTGCCTTCAGTCTAGTACCACCTAATTCTTCCATAATAATAGAGGTGATTTCTTCCTCATGCTCTTCCATATATTTTACTGCATTTTCTAAGATATCACGTTTTTTATAAGGATTTACTTTGTCCCATTCTAGCTTCGCTGCATGTGCAGCCTTATATGCTAAATCTATATCTTCTACATTTGCTAGCTTGTATGTATTAATAGGCTTGTCATTGTAAGGGTTTGTATTATTTAACACGAGACTACTGTTTCCGTCTCTCCATTCACCAGCGATAAATTGTTTGCCTAACATTTCTAAGTTCATCTTTTTAACCTCCAGGATATTATTCTTATTAACTCTTTGATTATCGTCAGGATTAGTAAAATCTTTACTGAAATAGAAATGTATTGTGAATAATTTATCTAATAGTTACTGAAAAGTTTTAAAAATAGTCCCATACACCCATTCGATTCTTTCAGACAAACAAACATTATTACCTAATCTAATATATAAGAATAGCGCAAGAGTTATATCTGAGTTACTAAGAACTATTAATATAGATGGCTGATTTTCGCTTTAGGCGGTCGCTTTCCGTGGGGTGAGCGATAAGCCATCACCGTCGCTTACGCGTCGTTTGTGATGTCTTATCTGTCTCACTCATCCCACTGGAGTCGCCGCCTGACGCTTCAATCACAGGTGGAGGATGAATTAGATAAGTTAGAATGAAAAAAATTATACCGTTATATTTAGCTATTAAATCGAATTAATTTACACTTAAATTTTGAATATAGATGGTAGATTTCCGCTCTAGGCGGTCGCTTTCCGTGGGGTGCGCGATAAGTCATCACCGCCGCTTGCGCGTCGTTTGTGATGTCTCATCTGTCTCACTCATCCCACTGGAGTCGCCGCCTGTCGCTTCAATCACAGGTGGAGGGTGAATTAGATAAGTTAGAATGAAAAAAATTATACCGTTATATTTAGCTATTAAATCGAATTAATTTACACTTAAATTTTGAATATAGATGGTAGATTTCCGCTTTAGGCGGTCGCTTCAATAATAGGTAGAGGGTGAATTAGATAAGTTAGAATGAAAAAAATTATACCGTTATATTTAGCCATTAAATCGAATTAATTTATACTTAAATTTTGAATATAGATGATAGATTTCCGCTCTAGGCGGTCGCTTTCCATGGGGTGAGCGATGAGCCATCACCGCCGCTTGCGCGTCGTTTGTGATGTCTCATCTGTCTCACTCATCCCACTGGAGTCGCCGCCTGTCACTTCAATCAACAGGATAAAATATTATTTAGAATTCCATTAGCTTGCTATGTAGATATAACTTTGTTAATGGCATATTTAGAATTTTATTTATTTTGTGTTCCTCCGTTAGTTATTAATGCTTGTTCTGCTAACCTCAATATGGCTACCAATTTATGTCCTTTCTATCTCCAATAAGACATCCTACAGATATCTAATTCTTCGTTTTAGAGCCTTTCCAAGATGGAAAATGAACAACATTACTTGAAAACTGCTCAAACAAAAAGTACAAAAATACCAATTAAGCCCATAATTATGAACGAAGTTGACACTTTCTTAAATATTTCACAATTGTGTTAAAGAACGTTCAAATCTTCTTGAACAATTCGTGAAGTCCGGTTTTTATATTCGTTTTTTTGAAGGCATGGTAATAAGATAGAGGCACAGAGAGGAATTCTTTGAAAGCAACACTAGTTACCTTAGCTTTTTATAATAGATTGGAAAGGGGTACAACGATGAAATTAAAATTGAAGTGGGCTCTCTTGACGATGGTTTTCACTATTGTCACTGTGTTAACAGGATGCGAGCCATTACTTGTTTTAGACCCTAAAGGCCCTCAAGCCGAGGCACAGGCAAATGATATTATGTTATCTATTTTCCTAATGTCGGGGATTGTGATTGTCGTTTTAGCTATCTTAGTTTTTGTGTTAATAAAATACCGTGCTTCTAAACAAAGCGAGGATTACGAGCCACCTCATATAGAAGGAAGTCCGATTGTGGAAGCAATTTGTATCGGTATTCCTATTATAATAGTTATTTTTCTTTCAATCGTTTCAGTTAGAAGTAACTATATTGTAGAGTCGACGCCTCAAGGCTATGAGGATCAGGAACCATTAATCATTTATGCATCTTCCTCTAACTGGAAATGGCATTTTAGTTATCCTGAACAAGGTATTGAAACGGTTAACTACTTATATATCCCAGCTAATCGTGCGATTGAGTTTAAACTATACTCCCACGGACCAATTACTAGCTTTTGGATTCCACAGCTAGGCGGGCAAAAGTATGCGATGTCTGATATGGTGACTACGTTACACTTAGCTGCCGATGTTGAAGGCGAGTTCATGGGCAGAAATGCGAACTTCAGTGGATCTGGATTTGCAGAAAACGTCTTTGATGTTACCTCTATGTCTAATGCCGATTTTGAAGATTGGGTAGAGGAAGTACATGAAACTGCACCTGCTCTTACAGAAGAGAAGTTTGAGGAATTATTAGAACCAGGTCATCTTGGCCGTTCAACTTATACAGGAACACATTTAGAATTCTCACCTGCTCCTAGTCATGACCATGGCGATAATGCAGAGGAATCTGAACACGAGCACCATGAATCAACTGATAAGGATGAGAAGTCCGATCATGAGAATCATGGACAAACTAATGAAACTGAGGAATCAGATCATTCTCAGCATTAATTGAAGGATTACAAGATTACTATAGTAAAAGCTATAGATTCCTGAAAGGAGAAACAAAAGTATGGATTTCTTTGATCGCTTTGCCGTACCACATCCAAGCTTTTTGATATATGCATCCATGGTCGGAATTGGCCTTACGATGGTTGCAATAGTTTTAGGTATTACCTACTTTAAGAAATGGGGATACCTCTGGCGTGAATGGATTACTACAGTAGACCATAAGCGTATTGGTATTATGTACTTGCTTACAGCATTATTGATGCTGTTCCGTGGTGGCGTTGACGCCATTATGATGCGCTATCAGCTTTCGATGCCAGAAAACACATTTTTAGATTCACAGCATTATAATGAAGTCTTCTCCACTCATGGAGTAGTAATGATTTTATTTATGGCAATGCCGTTTATCATCTTTTTCTTTAACTATGTTATTCCATTACAAATTGGAGCAAGAGATGTAGCGTTTCCACGTTTAAATGCACTTAGCTTCTGGCTGTTCTTTATGGGTATGGGATTATTCAACATTTCCTTCATCGTAGGTGGATCGCCTGATGCAGGTTGGACTTCTTATTTCCCACTTGCAGGCAATGAGTTCAGTACATCTGTTGGTACGAACTATTACATGATTGCTATTCAAATAGCTGGTCTTGGTACATTGATGACTGGTATTAACTTTATTACAACTATCCTGAAAATGAGAGCACCTGGTATGACTTTAATGAAAATGCCAATGTTCACATGGTCAGCGTTTATCGCAAACATCATTATCGTTTTCGCTTTCCCAGTATTAACTGTATTACTAGCAATGGGAACAATGGATAGACTGTTTGGGACAAACTTCTTTACAACGGACAATGGCGGAATGGATATGCTCTGGGCTAACCTGTTCTGGGTTTGGGGACATCCGGAGGTATACATTCTAATACTACCGGCATTCGGTTTATTCAGTGAGATTATTTCAACCTTTGCTCGACGCAATCTATATGGCTATAAGTCAATGGTTGCTTCCATGGTAGTTATTTCTGTCCTATCCTTTGTCGTATGGGCGCATCACTTCTTTACAATGGGTCAAGGTCCATTATCAAATAGTATCTTCTCGATCACTACGATGGCGATCGCTATTCCGACAGGGGTTAAAATATTTAACTGGCTGTTCACCCTATGGAAGGGGAAAATCGAGTTTACGACACCGATGCTTTACTCCATCATGTTCATTCCACTGTTCACTTTAGGTGGGGTTACAGGGGTAATGCTTGCAATGTCAGCAGCTGACTATCAATATCACAATACGATGTTCTTAGTTGCCCATTTCCATAACGTAATTATCCCTGGTGTTGTTTACGCAATGCTAGCTGGTCTTACTTACTATTGGCCGAAAATATTCGGCTTTATGTTAAACGAGCGACTAGGAAAATGGACTGCATGGTTATTATCCATCGGTTTCGTACTAGCCTTCATCCCAATGTATATTACGGGATTAGACGGTCAAGCGCGTCGTATGTACACTTACTCTGAGTCTACAGGTTTCGGAATGTGGAATATGGTTTCCTTCGTTGGAGCAGGTATTATGGCAGTAGCCTTCGCGTTACTTGTTTATAACATCTATTACAGTATCCGTTATGCTTCTCGCGATATTGGGGATGACCCATGGGATGCACGATCACTGGAATGGGCTACACATACACCAGTACCTGAATATAATTTCGCTGTTACACCTCAGGTCGAGTCTACACAAGCGTTTTGGGATTCTAAGAAAAACGGTCATGAAATATTCAAAGGAAAAATCGAGAAAATTCACATGCCGAATAATAGCGGTTTACCATTTATCATGAGCTGTATCTTCTTTGCCCTTGGGTTTGCAATGATCTTCAGCATATGGCCACTTGCCATCGTTTCATTGATTGGTATTTTAGGTTGTCTAGCATACCGTTCATTTGAACAGGATCATGGAAGATACATTTCGGTAGAGGAAATCGAAGAAACGGAAAGAAAATTGCGAGGTGCTAAAAAATGAAGGTAGATAAGTCACTTCCACTTGAGTACAGCACAGAGGAAAACAGCTTAAAAGTCTTGGGCTTTTGGATTTTCATCGGGGCGGAAATTATGCTTTTCGCAACACTTTTCGCCTCCTACTTCACCTTAGAGGATCGCATAGGTAGCGGTCCCTCTGGTGCAGATATTTTTGAAATAACACCAGTGTTAATTGAGACACTTTTACTTTTAACGAGTAGCTTTACAATCGGTCTTGCCATTCATGCAATGCGAATGAACCGTACAAAAGCAACAATGGCTTTCTTTGGGATTACACTTCTTCTAGGAGCTGCTTTCCTAGGAGTCGAGATTTACGAGTTTACACACTATATACATGTTGGAGCAGGACTTCAAACTAGTGCCTTTACGGCGATTTTATTGACGACGTTAGGGACACATGGTTTGCACGTAACATTTGGTTTCTTCTGGGGATTGTTCATTCTCCTACAAATCAAGAAGCGTGGTCTAACTCCGGAAACTGCTAATAAGTCATTTATTTTCTCTCTATATTGGCATTTCCTAGATGTGATTTGGATTTTCATCTTCAGCTTCATCTACTTGAAAGGAATGATGTAATATGAAAGAATTATTCCCTCTCAAGCAAGTAATGGGCTTTGCATTTTCATTGGTCCTAACAGCAGTAGCATTATTGGTGTACTTTATGGATATGTCCTTTGGAGTTGGAATGACTATCTTACTGCTGACTGCGTTTACCCAGGCCGGTTTACAGCTAGTGGTATTCATGCATGCTGGCGAAACGGATGATAAAAAATCCATTTATGTCAATGTCTATTACGGCTTATTGCTCGCATTATTAACGATTTTAGGTACGTTACTTGTAATGGTGTGGGATATGTAATAACGAAGAAGAGCGTCTATTAGGCGCTCTTTTTTTGTTGATAAAGATGGAAAGATATAAGAATAGATGACTGATTTTCGCTTTAGGCGAACGCTTTCCGTGGGGTGAGCGATAAGTCATCACCCGTCGCTTACGAGCGCGGTTGTGATGGCTTATCTGTCTCACTCATCCCACTGGAGTCGCCGCCTGTCGCTACAATCATAGGTTGTGTAGGAATAGAAAGTCATTTGAAAAAAGCTTGCTAAACTATCTAAACGGTTACTTGAAAAGAATGAGAGAGAGATGGGAGATTTCCGCTTTAGGCGGACGCTTTCCGTGGGGTGAGCGATAAGTCATCACCCGTCGCTTACGCGCGCGGTTGTGATGGCTTATCTGACTCCACTCATCCCACTGGAGTCGCCGCCTGTCGCTTCAATCATAGGTTGTGTGACGAGAAAGTAGTTAGGATAAAATCAAATTCAGTTCGGGCAGTTTGTATCAAAAATAAATCTCAAAAAATAAATGGCCGATCTCCGCTTTAGGCAGGCGCTTTCCGTGGGGTGAGCGATTAGCCATCACCGTCGCCTACGCGCGCGGTTGTGATAGCTTATCTGACTGACTCATCCCACTGGAGTCGCCGCCTGTCGCTTCAATCATAAAGTGTATGTAGGGTAAAATGTTGTGAGTCTGGAACAAGCTGAATTCATTAATATGTATCAAAATAAACCTCAATATAAGACTCAAAAAATAGATGGCTGATTTCCGCTTTCGGTGGACGCGTTCCGTGGGGTGAGCGATAAGTCATCACCTGTCGCTACAATCAATAAAGTGAGTAATTTTCATTTTTTGTAGGCAAATTGCTGCCTATAAAATTAACTCGTGTATATATTTTTTAAGCATGTTACATTCGAAATGTACCAAACAATTCCAAAAGAAGAAAGGAAGTAAGAATCGATGAAGTTTGAAGTTGAAACGCTACCTAACTATCGCTTGGTTTATGTACGACGGGTTGGTCCATATGGTTCTGCAAATATTGAAGTTATGCAGAAGTTAAAAAATTGGGCTAAAGAGAAAGATCTTTCGGGAACTATACTTGCTATCCAACAAGATAACCCTACGACAACACTTCCCGAAAACTGTAGATTTGATGCTTGTTTAGTGATTTCAGAGGATTATCAAGTGGATGATTCGATTTGTGAAGGCGAACTAGCTGCAGGTGAATATCTTGTTTACAAGGTTAAACATACAGCCGAGGACATTCAAATTGCATATGCTAGCATTTTTCCTTCTTTACAAGACAATGGATATCAAATTGACAACAAACCCATTTTAGAAAGGTACACGGAGGATATGGTAAACAACCATTATTGTGAAATATGTGTACCGGTAAAACCATTAAAGATTGGTTAAGAAAGTTGTGCCTTTCTGGACTTTGCACATGAGGAGTCACTACTTACACTTAACCAATAAAAAAAGGCATTTAGAGTAGCTCCTCTAAATACCTTGTTCACAGAGAGTATCTTGTTTAGATGCTCTCTTTTTTCAATTGTTTGGAGTTCAAAATCATTTCCTCTGAAGCAACTAATATCATCCCAATGATAAATGTGAAGACTGCTCCCATGACGATTCCGATTCCAACGCCCATAACTGTACTATACTCACTTATTAATGTTCCATATAAAAAGACAGCAATTCCTATAGTTAACAAGGCTGCACCTACAATTTTTGTAGCGTGTAACATTTTTACGTATGATTCCATTCGAAACACCCCTCTTAACCTATATTATTCACCTTGTTCACAATTTTGTCAATACTTTTTGTCCGAAATGTGAACGACTGTGAATAGTTAGAGGTCCCTTCTTCCCCAATTATATGCTTCCTCTCCAGTTACTATTAGCGTAAGTCATATAAACAAAAAAACTCCCCAGCAGATTCATACCTGCTGAGGAGCTCTCTATAATAATGGAAGTATTATTCCTTCCATCAACTTTATTATTGTGCAGTTAATCCACCATCGATTACGAATTCAGATCCAGTTGAATAGCTTGATTCGTCAGATGCTAGGTAAAGAACAAGGCTAGAAACTTCTTCAGATTGAGCTACACGTTTAAGTGGGATATGCTTAGCGAACTCTTTAATCATTTCTACCGCATCTCCTTGGGTAACCATTGGTGTTTCAATAACACCCGGGTGTACGGAGTTTACTCGAATGCCATAGTGAGCTAATTGAAGAGCTGCTGCCTTAGTCATACCACGAACAGCAAATTTCGTATCTGTATATCCGACTGCTCCACCTACTAATCCGTTCATAGAAGAGATGTTGACGATAGAACCACTACCTGCTTTTTGCATAGAAGGAACAACTGCTTTTGTTCCTAGGAATACAGAAACTTGGTTGATGTCCACAATTTTACGGTAGTCAGCTTCAGTCATTTCCATTAAAGGCTTGCTCATGCTGATACCAGCGTTGTTCACTAAGATGTTAGCTGGACCGAAAGCTTTTTCTGTTTCTTCAATAACAGTTGTCCAGTCCGCTTCTTTTGTTACGTCTTGTTTTACAAACAAGACGTTTTCTCCTAGTTCTTTCGCTAGAGCTTGTCCACCTTCCTCGTTCAAGTCAGTGAAGACAACTTTCGCACCTTCGCTTACGAATTTACGTACATGAGATTCACCCATACCACGAGCTCCACCAGTAATAATAGCAACTTTGTCTGTTAAACGACCCATTCAAATTCCTCCCACTAATCTATTTTTCTTTTTTGTAAACGGTTACAATTCCATTATATACCTACTTTATCCTAAATCAAGTAGATACAATAACGTTTAAACATTATGATATGAAGGAATTAATGTTAACAAAAATTTAGCCTAAAACACTTAATTTCCCCTATAAAACTGTCCTAAAAACAGTGGTTAAGATTTGCAAATTTGAGTCTATAACGCTACACGATTTTGACTTTATGGAAGGCAGGGATTAAAACCAAGGTAGACTACTCAGCAAAGCTTTCATACTCCCCTTGTAATAAGTATTTCTATTGGATTGTTCCAGTACTTTTTAATGCGATATCTACGGTTACATCAATTGGTAGGTTTGGGTATGCCTCTTCCCATTTTTTAAACGTACCTTTATCATATAGCTGCATTGTTCGATATCTAAGCCCGAATCCAAAGGGGTCTAGCTCTTCCTTTTGAAGCGTGGTGAGTAATTTCTCCAAATTTCCTTTTATCTCTTTGGAAGCTAATTTATTATATTTGTCTAAGTTGTTTAGGGGCAATTGCTTATTTGACTGGCTGATGACTCCTGTCATTTTTACGTCTACCTTGATGGATGTAGGTCGTTCATTATCATTTATTACTTTATATTTCATCTTAACGGTTCCCATATTTAGTACTAGCTTTAAATCATCAGTCACTATTTTAACGCTGTACCCACTTATACTATTTGCCAGTGAATTGTAGTCTCTCGTTAAACTAGAGGATAATTCAAGTGGCTTAATCCTCTCCTTCACTACTACGGATTTATTGACGATTAGCTGAGTACCTGACTCATTTGACTCCACGATTGGTATAATCGGATCAACACCTTCACCATGAAAATCTCTTCTAAATTCATATAAATAAGTTGAGACTATATAGGGACTTTCCGTACCTGTATTCCCAAAAAATTTAGTAAGTGGAGATGCAACTGCAGCCTCCCCCTTTGGTTCAGTTCTAAGTATAGCTTCCGCCGAAGGTTTAGCTACAGCAACCCAAGCGATTGTTTGTATATCCCCTCTTCTAAAAAGATAATCCATAAAATCCTTGAGCTCTTCTTCTAATAGCGCTTCATTTATTAGGATTATTTTTGCATGCCCAAATTCCAAAACCTTATCCGTATGTGTTTCTAATATTCTAACCGCTTCTTCTATATTTTCACCCTCATGCACTAAATACTGATAGCTCGGTTCTTTTTCTTGTTTGATGGATGAAACAGGGATAGCTAGCTTCAATGTAATTTTATATTTACCGCTTTCTTTTTCAGAAGGATCAATTCCAATCGCTGTAACAAATATTCGATTATCAATATCTTTAAATCCACAGCCCGAAAGAAAGCTTGTAATGACTAGTATAATTGTCAGAAATTTAAGATGAGCCATTAGACTTTAACCTCCGTTTTGCAAAAAGTAAACTTACGATTAAAACGATGTAGAATATTGGCAATATATTATAGAAATAAGTAGAAAGTTTAGTTAATTGATATTCACTAATTTGTCTCGTCACAGCTATTCCTATAATCCCGAATAGAAAAACAAATAGATAAGATGTGAGATTTCTTTCTTTCCATTTCAATTTTTTAAACAGAAAAATACTTTCAAATATTTTCAGTGAAACATGCCAGTGGATCAACAGGCTAATAAAGGCTACTCCCAAAAATAAAATGACAAAAATGAAAATGGCTCGCTCAATTATTCCAAACTTCATGCGTACAGCATCGCTTGTTGTCACCCAAGGAAAAGTAAAATTATCAATTTGTTCAAAGCCATTAAAACCTATAGGTATGAAATATGTTGTAAACAAAGTGAAGATACCTGTCAAACTTAAAATGACTATTTCCTTAAATCCTGCTTTCTTCTTAAACTTAATAAATTTATTGAAGATAATTATGTTCACAGCACCTATAAAAATATACGTAGATGCTGAATAGGCATTATAGCTTGGTAATTCATTGATGTGTGTAATAGCTACCTTTACAAAATCCCAATCTAATCGTGAATCAGTATATATTTTTACTACTAAAAAGAAAATGACAGGTACAAACAAAACTAACACGAGCTCAGTTGTGTAAAGAACACTTTTCTCCTTCATTAACACCCCAAAGGAGATGATCAATATAAATGCCAGAGTTGTTATGGTAACAGAAGTCTCATAAGACAAAAAAGTAGTAAACAGCATAACATACGTTGCAATAGTTATTAGACCCGCAGCATACCATGAAATTGCAAAGTAAAATAAAACAGGGTAATAAAACCACTTAGAAGTATACTTCTGTAATATTTCTGGAAAGGTCATATTTGGAAAATGCCTAAATAAGTTTATAACAGTGATAGTAAGAAATACTCCAACAATGATAGCAATAATCATGGACACTATGGCTCCATTTTTGCTCTCACTCATTAAAATTCTTGGCACAGATGCGATGATGTTAGTAACCATTGTGACAATTATTAAGTAATATAGATACCGGCTCATCCTTTTGATCGCACCCCTATTTCTTTCTTCTCCCCCCACCAATACATTTTTAGATAGGGCTCACCAAAGCTTCTTTTGTTAGCCAAGAACATTACAAGCCCTAGAGATCCTAGTATTAACCCTATCGTTCCAAAAAGCGTTGTATAGATGATTAGCATATATCGACAAATACGGATAGAAAAGCTCATCTCACTAATCGGAATGACAAAGCTTGTAATAGCAACAGCAGACACAATGATAATCATGATATTGGAGGTTAATGCTGCTTCAGTAGCCGCAGTTCCTAAGATCAGTCCTCCAACTGTCGTAGCTGTTGCAGAAATGGCCTTAGGCAATCGTATACTTGCCTCAGTAAGAAACTCCATGAAAATAAGCATGAATAATACCTCGATAAAGGACGGATAAGGCACTCCAAGTCTACTCCCTGCTACAGTAAGCGCCAATTCCGTTCTCATAACATCTGGGGTATAGGACGTCACGGCAACATACAACGCCGGTAAAATGAGACAGATGATCAAACCTATATACCTCAGTATCAATGTAAACGTAGTAATCCAAAAAGTATGATAGTTATCTTCCATCGAGAGCATAAAGTCAAAGAAAACAACGGGAGCTATTAATGCATGAGGACTCCCATTAATCATGACTACAACTTTTCCAGCGGCCAGATTATATGATATTCGATCAGGTCGCTCCGTCAAAATCAGGGTAGGAAAAAGAGTAATTTTAGACCCATTTAAGTGGAGCTGCAAATCTCCAGCAGACTGAATAAGTGTCGCATCTAAATTCTTTAATTTTTCTTTGACATTTTTGAGTACAGACTGTTTTACCGTCTTTTCGTCATAAATAATGGCCACGGGCTGGTGAGCCTTATCCTTCAATTGGTGCATTTCAAACTTTAAGGTAGGCTCATGATAACGCTGCCTAATAATGTTTAAATTCGTCTCAATATCCTCACTTAAAGCTAATTGTGGACCGTAAATAGTAGGCTCCATTAATGTTTGCTGTACTTCATTCGAATTCACTAATTTAATATCTATTAGATAAAACTCATCTTCTATAGCTACTAGGACATGTCCCTTCGTTATTTCAATTTGCAGTTCTTCTCCCGATTTCATCGTAGTTAAGTCCGGCAACGATTCGACATAAGATTGGTAACTCCCAAAGGATTTCATTTCAAAAAAAGGTTTAATAATCGTTCCATGTAGCTTAGCACCATCTACAACTGATTTTAAATAGAACATAAATACTGTATTCCCTTCCATTTGTAAGGGCTTGAAGATTATATCACTAGAAGGGGTAAACTTTTCAGATAGCTCATTCATCAATGTAGGAGGATTCGGTTTCGACATACTATCCAAGCTCATAGCCTCCATATAAGAATATTTTTAATACATTTAGGTTAACCGAAAGTACAAAATTCTAACCAATTAATGGCTTTAATTATGTAAGTCTTTAGAAAAAATGAAGAACCCCATTTCTTTTGAAATGAGGTTCTAGTTTTGGGGCAGTATATGGTTAATTTAAAGAGACAAGTTAGTCTTCCCTATATCTGTTGTTCTATATTCTCTACTTTTGTTTTATTTACACTTCCGACTTGTAACAATTTATATCTCACACCGTTTAATCGTGTATCTGTGATAGAGCGTTCCTATGACAAACAAAGCAAAATCTACAGCTTTAGATGTTTCGTTTAAGCTATATATAATACTCGTTTCAAAACTGGAGGTAAACATATGAAACGCACTTTATTGACTATGGTTTTCACAATCTTACTCTCAGGATGTGGACTTGAAACATTGACAATTGACGATTATTATAAAAAGAATTTAGAGAATGTATCCAAAATAGAAGTTTTTGACAGCAGTAATAGTAATAGTCGAACAACCACAAATAAAGAGGAAATAATGTCTTTTATAAAAGAAATTAAGGATATTAAATTTATACCAGACGAGGATCAAAGTGAAAGAGATGGATTTCTGTACTCCATTACTTTCTATGAGGACGACAAAGCAACCCTCCAATTCGGTTTAAATCAAATTGGTGATGACTATTATAATACCGAGCCTGATATTGAACCGATTGTATACGAATTTTTTAACTCTATGAGTGAACAAGACTAGTAAATATTATGTATTAATTCAAAACAACGCCCACCTGCATAAAGGTGGGCGTTGTTTGATGCATACACTATTGCCATTAAATCTGAGTAAAGATAACTAGCTACATGGTTAAACACTCTTGATCAGTAGATAAATAAAATAAGGTGCCCCTAAGATGAATACCACCATAGTGTAGTCTATCCACTCCTAATAAGTTGGCACCTTTTTACCTCCCCAGTAATTATCGATGATTCAACGCATCCGTTGGCTAAATACTACTTCACAAACTTTATAATTTGTAATCAATGATGCGCAGTTATTTATCACTATTTTCTTCCACCATTAGCAAACAACAGCTCTGAAAAATTATTTTTGCTATAATTTTCACAAAGTTGCGATTTATAAAAATTCTGTGATAAAATAAAATGAAATTTATTCCAGAAGAAAGTACATACCCTGAAAGTATTTTAAGTAAAAAGAAGACCGTTAACGCATTTAAACATTATCCAAAAACGTACTCGTGTTAAATAATTTAATAGATTAAAAGGTGGTTTGAAGTTGATAACGGTAAATAAAGAGCAAACTATATTTGATCACGTTGGACATAAAATAATGACAGATAGAGAGATTGACATAGTCACAAGATTAGAAGAACCATTAATAGTGGTTTTAGGAAATGTGTTAAGTAACGAAGAGTGCGATGAACTAATCAGATTGTCTAAGGACAGAATGAAACGTTCTAAAATTGGAACGACACGCGAAGTAAATGAGCAGAGAACAAGTAGTAGTTCGTTTATTGAAGAAAGTGAAAACGCTATTGTTGCTAGAATCGAAAAAAGAATCTCCTCTGTTATGAATATACCCATTGAACACGGAGAAGGCCTTCAAATCCTTCAGTATACACCCGGTCAAGAGTATAAAGCCCATTACGATTTCTTTTCATCAACTAGTAAAGTAGCAAATAATAATAGAATTAGTACTCTCGTTATGTACTTAAATGATGTAGAACTAGGTGGAGAAACTTTTTTCCCTAAACTAAATTTTACCGTAACACCTAAAAAAGGAATGGCAGTTTACTTTGAGTATTTCTATAACGACCAAACTTTAAATGAATTAACCTTACATGGTGGAGCACCAGTTATAGCAGGTGAAAAGTGGGTTGCTACTCAGTGGATGAGGAAGCAGAAGATAAGATGAAAAAAGAAAAAAAGAACACACTGTTATTTTTTTTGTAAAACAGTATGTTCTTTTCTTTAAGTATAGCTCACTTAGGAATCATTATTTTATATACGATTGTTCAGAAAAGGTAGGCAGCTCTTCGAAAGAGAAGATATAATAGAAAACTATGAGTATTTATTTAGAATAGTTTTTGCTAAATCAAGTGCAACAGCTAATTTTATTTGATTTTTCTTACTGAGCCCCTGTATATATTTAGTTATTGTTGTAATCTCTACAATCGGCTCAAGTTTCAAGAAACTTAGAAAACTCAAGCTGACATGTAACTTAGAAGAATAATCGGATTACCGAACGTTCTTCAATTTATTCTCTATCCTATATATTTATAGTGAGATAATTTCCTAAAGTAGTTTTTGATGCTCAAAGCAATATATATTGCCTTTAAAACGAGTTTTGTTTAATAAACAATATTTTTTAACCTTTTCGGAAACTGGATTTCCACATGTTTTACAATTCGAAAGGTGATTCTCATTCTTAATAGATTCCCTATCCTTTTCTTTCAACGTTTCAACATGCTTATCTCTTATATATAAATCAGTTATATTAGCACTCTTTATTTTATTGTATAGGTTCTGTAATTCATTCGTAGAATAAATTGGTTCAGGATTTTGAAGCTTAAGTATATTGATCTTTCTCGTAATATACTCCGATAGTTCTATGTCATAAACGATTAAATCATTCGATTGTATTTTTCTTAATTCATCACTTACTTTAAAAGTACATCTTTTAGTAAAAGAGACCATTGAGACAAATTGTGTCTCACCTTCTATCTCGAGAACTCCCTTAATCGCTTGTATATGACCATAATTCTGATTAAATGGATTCATCATCGGAAATTTCCCATTAACACTCCACTTAGTCCTGCTCCTATCTCCATAAATAGTTCCACTATAATTCTTAGTCTCTACAACAAATATTGCAAAAGGAGTAAAGATAACATGATCAATTTGTGAATATCCAGACTTAGCTTTATTGTTTTCAATTAATACATCACTTAGATATTTGCTATTCTTAGGAAGTTGGTCAAGTTGTATATTGATCTTATATTCACCAAGCTCACCAATTCTTGAAGGAGTTGGTTTAGACTGTTTCTCTATTCTTTGCTTATTGGTAACAGATACTTTCTCGGTAGACTCTCTTTTAAAAATATTATTAATTATTCTTGAAAACATGTAGACTCTCCCCTTTTCTTATATATCGTTGATTCTTTAATTAATTTAATAATTCGTTTGTAATACAATAAATTCTCCATTATATCCAAATAAGCCATGTATTAATTTAGACAGAAAAAAACCTCCTAATTCATCTTGAAAATTAGAAGGTCTTTGATTAAACTTCATTTAGCAATTGTTCCATATTTAGAATCTCTGTGTTTAGTTAGGTACATATGCTATAAATTCTAAAACTGAATCTGGTGAATCTCCATCAAATTCTAGACTATATAAACCTGAATCTGTCATGACTTCAGCTGTGTATGAATAGCCACCTTCCATCTCATTTTCCCATCCTACAACTTCTACTGTTTGATTAAAGATACTTGTTAATTCATCCACAGTTACTTTATTTTTAGGAGTAATGTAATAAGCATGCATTCCTCCACTCTCTTTATGAGATTCACAAATAAAGAATGTTTCGTAGAAGGAACACATTGCTCCCTCATAATATTCTTCTGTTATTAAATTTTCTGTAATTTTACTTTGTGCAGTATAGTAAAAATCTGTCACATTAATATAATAGTCATTAATTGTTGTCCCTACAAGTTTTGACAATTCCTCATTAATAATAATACCCAAGCGTTTTCCACTGTTGTCTACGATTTCTCCATTTTTAAATATATAATTTTGAGTAAAACCGTTTTCTGCTGTCACAATGAAACTATTTTCTTCTAAATTAGCACTATATGTCTCTGTTGATTGTAACTCAATTTCTACTAATTCTTCAATGGATTGTGTAGCTTCATTATAATTTAGAATCGATAAACTTTGGCGGATAGTACTTGCTTGAGCTTCTATTATTTCAAAAGCTAGTGCCTCTTTTTCAGTTCCATCTTCATATAGAAGTTTACCGATTGACTCTAAATATATATGTATATTTGACTCATAATTTTTTGATATATCTTCTATCCATTGATCATTTTCAAATTTATAGATTGTTACATTGCTATTTTTTATATCATCATTTATGCCAAGTACCATTTCCGGTACTTCATCTCCCTCAAAATCTACTGATTCAAGAAAACTACTATCTATACCTTGAATCCGGTCTTGATAAACAGCCGTTTTCTCAAACTCTGCTAAATACTGCTGAGTGGTTTTCTTTTCAATAACTTCTTCAATTATTTCTTTTTGCTCTTCTGTGTTAACTTTTGTATTTTCATTAGCACAACCAACTAATAGGAAGCTTAGAGCTAATACCGAAATTATTTTTTTAAGCATTACTTCTTTCCTCTCCTTAAACAACTAAATTTACATATTTATACTCCACTCATATATATCATTTCTTATATCGCCCCATTATTCCTTCTAAGTATTGCAAATCCGTCTCATATGCCCTGATAGATTTACTAAAATCTCCTCTAATACCATCTTTTTTATATGAATTTTTCAGAAGCCAACTAATATGTGAGATAATTCTTGAAGGATGAATATTCATTAAAGCATTATTTAACGCATTTCTTCTTTCTTCATCTGTTTTATTAGTTACTTCATAACCAAAGGTTCTTAAATCGCTAAAATCTTTCCAATTTTCTGCATTATGTTTATTCGAATTTGAAATTTCATCATTAGTTTTGGTTAATGGCATCATTTTCGGGACTTCAAACCTAGAATGTTTTTTAGAATGAGATTTCTTTATAGAAATCATTTTATTTCCAGACAATTCATAACCAGAATAGTTAGCCAACATTTCCCATAAAGTCATATTACTTTCTGAAATCATTCTATTTATTAATAACCTACGGGTATACAAATAGTCGAAGTACTTTTTAAGAACCGTATTATGTGCATTATTCCAAATAATAAATAGTAATTTTACAAGCCAGTAATCATTTCTAGTTATAGAACAAGCAGTTATTAATTCCTCTATATACCTATCAAACATTTTCTCAAATTCAGTTAAAAATTCATGATTATCTTTATATGATAAAATTTCAAATAAAATCATAAGATGAATTTCTTCTATATTTTTTTGTCCTACTATTTCTTTGACAAACCTATTCAGCGCCAGTTGAAAATCCTCTATTGTTTCTTCACTTAATACCGTAGACTTTATGTTATCTTTTGAGGTGTATTTTTGGCTAATATAGAATGCTAAATCACACCTATTAGTTTTTACTAATAAAGCTACAATTCTTAATAATTCTCCAAAATCTAAACACCGACCATTTATTTCAAAAAAAACATCATAAGGTAAACCTGAATCCTCATTAACATCCGGAATTAATATATTTAGTAAATATTCCATATCTTTCTTCATTACAGAGCTTTTTAGCATTCTTGTAAGTCTTTTCATCTTACTCACTAGTTCTTCATTTTTCTTTTTTAATTGTTTGTATTCTTCTAATTTAATATTCATAGTCGCAGCACCGTTCTCAGTTATTTTAGATTGAGATACAAGTCATTTACTATTTAAATTCTATTAAACAATAATATTACTATTTATATGTTTAATTACAAATAAAACCAATCCTCTATACATATCGGCATTATTAATAATATTTGAATTACCAAAATACAAGCTAATTAAAGGATACATGTTATTTTTTAGACCAAATACTAAGATTAATATTGAAATACTGGGCATGAGTTTAATTAAGATGTACTTAATATGTTTATCAACTATTTTCAATCATTACTTTTGGACTACCTAGAAAGCAAAAGAAGAGCGATTCTAAAGTTCTTAAGCTATTTGAACATGTAAAGTTTTTGGCTTGATACTAAATGATATAGACAAAAAAGAAAACCCTTGAATACCAAGGGTTTTGACATGTGACATAAACCATATAATTTCCTAAGAATAAACCATAAAGTTCCCACGCTTAGAGCCACATGACTTTAAAGAATTTTTAAGAAGAATATATTATAAAATATCTTAATTAAAAATCAAAAATAAGGAAATAACTATAAAGCTCTCTACTTTAGGAAAACTTATGCTTTATTTTTATACTTTAGGAAATTATATAATTTATTTATTTTTCTTGAAATTATGATACAAATATGAAACAGCGAAAAATCAAATCACATTTTAAATTAGACTTCCCTCTAATTCTGTAACCACATAAAAATGAGCTAGGATATTTTCTCCTGGCTCATTTTACTTTAATATTATTTTTGACTAACGCACCCGTTAATATAAGGTTAGCCAGATTTTTCTGGTTGACCTTTAGTTAAAGTGAAACATTTCACTAACTTGTTCGACTAATTAAAGTAACTTGAATTTAAAAATCCCGATAATCCTAAAAATAAGTTAATTACCAAACTGTCCTTCCCTTTCTACTTCCCCTAATTTCTTTCCAACTTTAACTTGCTTATTTAAATATAGATACCCAACCAATGATGTAATACAGATTACACTACCAATTACAAAATATAATGTCCGAATACTTAAGAACTGAACGGTTACTGTAGCAAATAATATACCTAATGGTAACATTGTTCGCATTATCAATAAGCGAACCGAAGTCACTTTTCCCATTAAATGATTTGGAATTGAACTTTGGATGAGTGTAATGTTGTAAATATTAAAAATAGCAATAGCCATACCTGCCATGCATTCTGTCAAGACAGCAATAAAATACCACGGTGTAATACCTAAAGAAATATATGTACATCCTCCAATGAATAACGCAGTAAAAAGAATGCCTATACCCTTAATCTTTAATAGCTTGGAATTAAGTAAGGCTCCTATTGTGTAACCAATTGGAAAAGCAGACATAAACAATCCATAAGCCGAATAAGGTTGGTTTAATATTGTAGTTATATAAGGTAAAGTTGTCACGATTGTTACGCCTACACCGAATTGGACAAAGCCGAAAAATATACCCAGCCATACAATTAACTTATGTTTGAAATAGGATTGAAGTCCTTCTTTAAACTCTACAATCCACGGTTTTCTAACAGCCATTTTTATATAATTTTCATTTATTTTTAACAAAGTAACAGCACTTAGTGCAAATGCGATTGATATAATAACTAGTATCCACTCTATCTCTAAGACATCTACTAGGACACCTGATAAAAGCGGTCCCATAACCGCCATGACTTGTCGAACGGACTCTAATGATGCATTTGCTTGTGATAGTTTTTCTTTTTCAATGATCGTTGGTAAAATGGCTTGATTTGCCGGTGTGAAAATCGGCATAACTATTCCAACAATAATTTGAACGATATAAATAAAAGTTATCGTAAAGTTATCTTGAAAAAGAAATAAGACCAAAACAGAAGCGAGCAACATTCGGATTAACTGACAACTAATCATTATCCATTTACGACTCCAACGATCAATATATGGTCCAATAAATAACTGCATAAAAAAAGATGGTATGTAGTAAATCAGCCATACCAACCCTAAAGCAGTGGGTGAGCCTGTTAACTCGTAAATTAAAATTGAATTACATGCAGTAAATAGAGCACCGCCTAATTCCGAAGTTGCACTACTCAGCCAAATAGAACGAAAGCTAGGATTGTTAATCAATAGTAAGTCACCTTCCTTTTTATCCTCTTTTTCAATTACTTTCTTAAATATAGGTTTAGTTCTTCATATAAAAATGCGACCGCATTCCTTTTAAGTGAATACTTAGATTCAATGATTTCCACTAATTTAGCTGATCTCAGAATTTTGAGGTGATGATGAATTGTAGATTTACCAATGTTTAATTGAGTAGTAATGTCTTGTAAAGTACGGTCGTTTTCGTACAGTAATTTAACAATCCTCATTCGTACTTCATCTCCTAATGCCTTATGTTTAAGTACTAAAAAGTCATTTGGTGTATATCGATTATTTGGTGTAATACTTTCATTCGCTACGGGATAATAAAATACTTTAGTGCCTTCAATATCTGACTCTATATTCCAAGGCCGATATATATATTGGGGTATTAAAAGAACATTGTTAACACTTGGTTCTGGCATATAAACAATTCCTCCAGTTGCCCATTCAACCAGTCTTTCAGAAGTCATTTTGTCGGACATTTGCTTTTTCATATCATAGTCAGTTTGTAGTATTGTATTAAGTCCTTCGAGATCTTTATTAATAACAGCTTCGTACCAACCTTTCATCACTACTATAAGGTGTTCTTTTAGAAAGCTGACATCTGTTGTACTAATGAATTCAATGTATCGTGGAAAAAAGGGATTGTTGCTTGTTAAGTATTTCATTTCCTCAATAGCCGCTGCCTCGCCTAATGCTGCTTTATTTCTTATGAGTTGAAATTTCATGCCAACAAAGGGTAAACAAATAAATTTAAAATCTGTATCTGAAATATCCTTTATGTAGGAAGTAAACTCCAATAAATCATTAAATCTTTTCTTATGTAACAATTGAAGTAGGGCCTTCCAAGTATTGTTGCTTTCAACAAAGTTCAAATGCTCTAATAGTTCTATTGATAAGGATTTTTTCAGGTCTTCCCAATAATCCTCTGGGTTTTCTAAAGTTTTAATAAATGGGGTATTGGTTATTGCAGCTATCCCCAAAGCACACTCCCATAAAACTGAGTATTCTAGCTGAATTTGATAGGATTCTCTTTTCTTACTTGTAAGATTTAAAACATCCACTTTAACACCTCTTTAATATAATTTATATTTTCTTAATATTCATTCTATATTAATAGAATGCAAAATTCAACATATATAGAATTAAAATTCCTATTAAATTTAAAATACCCCATTCGTATTGAATGGGGTATTTAGCGTATGTATGTAAATTTCTTATTGTTCCATCAAGTTACTGATAGGTAAACATTCAAATTATCTCAGGCTTCTCCGCTACTTCAATAGGAATCTTCTAGTTTACCAATATTCTTTTAAAAAAGCCGCTGATTAGTGGTTATTCCTATTGAATTTATTCCAGAAGAAACCTTTTAAATCTCTCATTTTCTTACTTATTTGCTTTTTTTCACTACACCTAATTCTTCCAATAGATCACTAAGTATTTCTCTATGGGAATTCTTCCAAAAAAACTTGGGTTTTTTTAACTCTTCTTCTATATTAGATGAGGAGGGAGTAATACCATCATTCATTAACTTTATAATGATACTTCTAAGGTCATCTTTCATTTTTATATTTTTTTCATTTATGTACTCTTTATATTTATTTACTATTATTTCAGTTTCATGGGGAAGTTTTTTACGTAATGTTTCAGTTTTTTTATACCCTAATATTTTTGTAATTTGAGATAAAGAAAGGGGTGGATTATTTTTATCTTCATTTTTAATAATTACTCTCCTCAGTTCTTCCTTCAGTTCATTAATTTCATATTTTTTTTGATTCTTATATAAATTATTTTGGTAAATATACTGAGGTAGTCTTCTTATTTTTTCTCCCATAATATATTCTTCGTGAGAAAAAAATTTGTTTAAAGAAATTGAAGTAACATAACCTAATTTTAATACCGAATATAATGAAGCCTTTCTTTGTCCATTTTTCCAATAACTATATAATCTTCTTGGAATATTAGAAACTTTAAAGATATCATTTTTCTTAATTCCATAGTTATTAGCTATTAAGTTGATAATATATTCGATATTCTCACCATAATTTATCCATTTCTTATTATTATATACTCTTTCTTGCTGATTAAGTATAAGTAGTTCTTTTATATTTTCAATGATCCATTTTTGCCAAACTATATAATCTTGTGGCAATTCTTCATATTTTCTACAATCTGTTAAACCTAAGTAAGTATCACATATATAACAGTGCCCTGTTCTTCCACTCCTTGTCATATGATATTGTATATTATTACAGGAAGGACAACTATTAACTAACTTACATCTATGTTCGAAACAAACTTCCACTACCTCAAAACTCCATAATAGTTTTTCATAGATTGGACTTTTGTTATTTCTACAATCTTGAAAACAAAGAGGACACCAATATTTAGTTGATCGAACTTCATAATCTGATAAAAAAGAGTTAAAGTTTATTAAAGTAAGATTTTCCAAATTCTTTATGGTAGTTAAATTTGTTAAAGCATACACGAGTTCATTTGAATTATAATGGAAATTGTTAAAAGCAGATGACTTATTTGCTTTGATTCCATCTCTAGGAAAATTTTCCTTTTCTAAAAATGGATAAATAATTTTAGTAAATAAAACCCCTAACGTTATATTATGAGCTGAACTTAACCTAGTAACATAGCTTGTAAGACTTTCTATATTAAACGTACCAACTCCAATTGGATTCATGCTATAAAGTAAACTGCTTTTAGGGAGATTGTTTAAAATATTTTCCAAATCGATACCTCCATAGTATAAATGTTAGTTTAGTAGCACATTAATAAAAATACCATTTTTTCATTTCTATTTTTTTTCAAATAATTTTAAATGAAAACTATTTTAAACCAACATCATCTCTTGTAGGGTTTCTTTTTCCCGGAGTAGAAACTTTTTTTATTATTTTTTCTTTTACATCATCTTGTTTTGTTCCAAGGAGGGCCCTAAGTTTATCTTTATCACTATCACTTTCTTTAAAGACTAATTCTCCACTTATTGCTTCGTTTGCCAAGGTTAAAAGTTTTTTCGTTTTTAACGCGTTCTTTTTTAAATTGGTATAGGTAATAGTTGGTTCATCATTTTCGATAGCCCCTGCTAGGCATCTCCTCAACCAGTCTTTTAATATTCCTGCACATCCTAGAGAATTCTCATATAAATATTCTGAGTATGCTATTAAATTAGGTTCTTCTTGGACAGGTAGTAGTCTTTGAAATGTCAACAGAATAGAATGAAAATTCTTTTTATCTACTCGTATTGTATAGTCATATCTTGGAAAGTGAATTTCTTTTACCCTTCTTGACAATTGTCCATCTAAATTAAATACTGTATTTAAATCATATGTTCCAAACAAAACAATTTTTGTATTACTCATGTTTGCTAATGATTTTATTGAATTAAATTGTCTTTGATTTTTCTCGCCATCTCCTCTTTTGTCTGAATTAATTTTAAAAAAATGTTGCGCTTCATCAATAAGAAGTGCCTTTGTTTTTCTATAATAAAAAGCATTTTCTATTGTTCTACGTAACACCGCTGCAGTCCCTGAATTATTAGACTTTAGGGTGTATTCCTTATTCTTCAAATTATTAACATCAATCTTATAATCAATTAAAGGTTCATTTAATGAAGTGAGTACACGATAATAAAAATCTTTCCAATTAAACTTCCCTAAGTCTGGATTTGGGAGTTCTATTCCGGTAATAGGTATAATACTTTTATCAACTTCAATCTCTTCAACCATATCAGTTACAATAGATTGAGCAGTTGCATAAAACAATCTTGATTTTCCTACACCAGATGGTCCAACCACCATTATAATATTATGATAACCATTATAGATTTCATTTTTTAATTCGATTAATACCTGTTTCATTTTTGGATGGCTAACAGTAAAATCATCAAAAAACTTTTCACGTTCTTCTTTAGATTTTGTTAGTAGCTCTTCACTAAATAATCTTTGTTTATTGATCACTACACCAACTCCCCAAAAATCTCAAGTTCATCGTCTTCATCTTTTGCATCTTCTTTTACAAGATCTACATTTTGTTTTGGAACCTGTATATTTTCTAAAACATTTAGATCCTTTTCTAAAGGTTTATACTTTTCTATAGCAAGTATTTCTTCTATTCCTTCTGATTCGAGAATATAACTAGCTATCATTCTTGCTGTTATCGTATTATTTCGAGAATATAATTTTCTCTTTTGCCTAACCTCTTCTGCAATCAATTTTATTTGTTTCTCTGTCTTTCCATTTAAATATTTATATTGTTCAGATAGGCATTTTACCCATTGATTATCTATAAATGCATAAGCTATCCCAATATTAAATGGATCATATTTAACTTCTAAGTTAGTAGCTTCAATTTTAGGATTCCTAAATTCTTCACACCAATAATATGAATAGCTTAGTTTAATACCTTGACCAGGATGGACCTTTCTTGTTTTCCCTTTGGGAGATGGTAAAGTCATTAATATAAAGTTTTCATCGTAAGGAATGTAAGTATTTGAGCGATTACCTGACACAGCTATAGATTCCACAAATGCTTCTTTTGGAGTTTGATTAAGAGATGGATTTTCCTTATTGTCATATATATTACTAAACCATGTATCAAGTCGTTCATTCAAAGTCTCAAGTCTCCACACTGCATGATTTTTTGGATTTCCACTTTTAGTTACTTGCCTTACATTTTTAGTGATTTGAGTATTTCCTCTTAAATTGTGAATAAATAACTCATTTGTAATTCCAAATAACCGCTCAATAACATGACCGTATCGTGCCTTTGCTGCAGGTCTTTGTTTTTTATGAACACTGTATAACGCTAGCAATGATTCAAAATATACACTACTGAATTCCTTTCCTCCATCGACCACTATATAATTTGGTAAACGATTAGTTCTTTTCACACATTCTCTAATCACCATCATACAAGACCGGTAAGACGGTTCTTCAAAGGTTAAATAATATGCAAGAATTCGTCTAGAGTAAGCATCAATCATTAGTGTAAGCCATGGTCGCTTAGAAACCTTTCCATTAATATTTAGCTCAATATCTAGCTCAGTGTGATCAATATGTGCTATCTCAAAAATTCGTTCCCCATGTCTTGGAGTAGTAAATTCAAGTTCAATATAAAACTCTTCATATTTATAAGATGCCCTACTACCTTTCCTAGCTTTTTCAATATCATATAATGCTCGATTATTTATTGTTTCACAAAAGGTGGCATATGATGGTACATACAAATTAGATTCCTCGCACTTTACAAGTAATTCGCGATAAACTTGTTTGGCAGATTTAGATTTTATTGTTTCATAACTTTCAGATATCATCTTATACATCAATTCTATAGTCTCAGCAGGTAACTTCGCATTTCTATTCCCTCTTTTTTTAGTTTGAGGTAGTAGACCTACATACCCATTGCCATAAAGTTCTTCTGCATCTTTATACTTTTTCACCCAGTTGCGGAGTGTTCTGTCTGTTACATCTATAAATTCTATTTTTTCCCCGTTTAAATACTTAACAACAATCTCATACTTTTTGTTTGCTTCTATTAAATCAGTTTCATTCGCCTGCAAAATCATCTTTTTTAGTTCGATACTTTCCTTATTTTCATCCTTATCAGCCCCAAGAATATACCCGTCTAATATATACGATTCAAATAAATTAATAGGTAACTCAATATTTTTATTTTCATCCCTTGAATATAAAAAGACTATTTTACTTTCGTGATCATAATTAAGAATTGTCCAAACTGTATTCCCCCAAACGATATGATTTCCGCTATTCAACTCTATTGTATTAGTATTTCTCTTCCTTCTAGTTGAATTCTCAACTAAAGAAAAAAGTTTATATTGTTCTATATTTAAATAAACTTTTACATTTTCTAAATCAGTTATTAATTCATTATATAAATCAATATATATAATTTCTTTAACTATTAGTGCATATATATCATCAGCATTAAACTGAGTTTCATCACTTAGTAATAATTCTTTTAAAGTTATTCCAGGAGCTTCTTGAATAGATTCCTTTATTCTTTTAATTTTTGTTTCATTTAACACATAATCTTTAACAAAATAGTCCTCTAGAAATTCAAGATTACGTTGAAGATTCCAATTTATTTCTGAAGATGAGTGAATAAGAAAGTCTAGATTATATTCAGCTGCGAAATCTTTTCCAGGAGTAAATATCCATTGCTCATTCTCCCTAAGGTATCTATCTGGATTACTCTGAGATTTTTTAATAAGCTCTTCTTCCGTTTTGCACTCAACCCAATATGCCCTTTCTTTTTCAATCACAAAAAAATCTGGTGTATTCAAATAAGCCATTTTTTTGTTGTTCTTATTACTTTGATAGTAGGTAAGTTTTATTTGTGGTGGCTGATCATAATATTCTAAAACATTATCGTTATATTCCAACATGTAAATAGTAGGTAATTCCACCTTATGACTTTCAAATTGAATAGTAACTCCCATTTTTTTACTACTATACCGACCACTCACGTTATGTTTACCTCCGCCAACTCTCCTTGCTGGCGGTGACTGTCTTACACGTTGTATTTCATTCTTAGCATCGTCTGTTAAGTTGAGTTTAATTGCCCAATCTTCAAACTCACTATTACTCATCATTACTACTCCTCCCCTTTCTCCTGTAAAAATTTTCTTGAGCCAATAGGTCTTTCCAATATTCTTGGAGGATTCTCTCCTTGAGCAGCCCCTTTTTATTAGATTTATTCTGAATTTTCTCACTACTAGGATATATACCCTCATTTACTAAGTAATAAAAGGCTTTTTCAATTTCTTTTTTTAATTCTTCTATTCTCTGTTTTGATTTTTGATTGATATACTCTTTATATCTTTTTGAAATTTGTTTACAATAATCCGGAAAATTGCTATATAAGATTCGTTTATCGTGTTCTATTATTCTAGCAGTAGAAGCCATTGAAATTGGAGGCTCATATATCAGTGCTTCCTTCAGCCTACTTTCAATAGAAGTAAGGTCCAGTTTTCTTCTAATAGCTTTGTCTTTATTAATATTCTTTTTTTCAATCTGATGGTTTAAATCTATATTTTCCCAACTTTTTGTGAGGAAATCGAAAATTGTAGTCTCTAATTTATAACAGATAATTAGTAATCCATCTAAGGTAGGGATATTTTCGGATTTAGCCCAGGCTCTTAAAGTACTTTTAGGAATACTTAAGAATTTAGCAAAACTATTTATATTGTCTGAAAAAAGATTGTTATTGATATCATTTAACTGGTTACTAATATTTTCTTGAGTGAATATCTCACTAGGTTTTAATCCTATTAAGCTTTCTATATTTCGATATACAAATGAATGCCATTGCCATTCCTGCTGGTTAATCTCTTTTCTAAGTTGATCCTGTATTAGCAAGTTAAAACAGTTGGGACAATGACCTGGGATCATTTTTCTACGCAGTATATCAATTTTCTTGGTGCATGATGTGCATTTTTCAATAAGATAACACTTATGCTCAATACAAATCTTTATAGGTTTTAAATACCAAATTAATGGATAGTAAATAATCTTGTGTTCAACGTTCCATTTCTTTATACATTCTGGACACCACGAGAAAGTTTCTTTTAGTAAATTTCTTAATGGAACTAAATCTTTTAATTTTAATAGAGTTAGGTTTAATAGATCTCTTCTGGTTGTTAACCTTTCCAAAACACAAACCAATTCAATTGAGTTATTCGTGTATCCATTTATTGTTTTAGCACCTTCATAAAAACTGTTACCACCGTATATAGAGCTTCTTGCCAAATAATCTTTATGCATTTCAGGAACCACTAACTTATTTACCAAGTGGCCTACTTGGATGTTATGTTCATATGAAATCCTGATTAAGTAACTACTCAGACTTTCTACTAAACCTGTTTCAATTCCAATAGGATCAATGTTATATAAGATACTTCTATGGATTTGGTTCAGTCGTTATCACCTCGAATAGTAGTTTCATCTCAAGAATTTTCTTGAAAGATTACTATTATTATTGGCAATTTTATTATTGATTTATTCATTTTCCCCTAAATTTTTTTACTAAAAGTACTGCCTTGTCGAGTTGACATCAACATTCCAATTTCACAAAATAAAAAGAAGTCAATTTGAATGTTCCAAAATGACTTCTTTTTTTTTATAATAAAGACTTCTATAATAAATAAGTTTATGAATTTAAGTGGTAGAATAATAGAAAACAAAAACCACGAGTAATAATATATAAAAATTTCGGTTACATACGAGTCAGCAGCAAAGAACAAAATAAGGAAGTCAATAAATTCCTTGAAAAATTAGGACTTGATGAGAGAGATATTTTTCTTGTGGTGCAATTCTTGAAACGGAAACAGCTTTTTCCTCAAAAGGATATTGCTGAGCATCAGTTATCGAAAAAACTTCAGAGACAGTACTACAAACAACTACAAACAACTGCAAACAACTGGCTTAAGATCGAAAGTAATCGAAATAAGCCAATAAAAAATACATTGACTTATATCGGCCTACGGAAGGAAGGTCTCTTAACAGAAATTTTTTCCACGTCCACTGAGGGTATAAAAGGAAATTTAAAAGTGTTTATTGCTAAAATTGGCGAGGACTATCAACGTCATCCTGTTATTTATATTGTTGGATACGCAAATACTTTCCTCTTCCAAGATAAAAATAAACTTGATACAAAGATTAAAGCACTCGAAGAAGAAACAGCAAGACTATTATATAATAGAAGAAAATTAGATAAATTTATATTTTTTCTTTCTTTCTTTCTTCTATTGAAGAATCTTTAACGATTCATTAGTTTTAAGAAATTTATGTTAATAGCGCTCGTAATCACTTTCCAACTCTCTTCGTGCTTCCAGTTCCATTTCTGCCAAAATTTCATTTTGATGAGAAAGCATACTATCTACAGCATCTAAGAATGTAAATAATTCATAAAAGCATAGCGAAACATTGGTTACATCAAATCTTACCTTTTTGTCAAAGTGGAATTTCAAAAATTTATTAATTGGATATCTAAATTTGTCGGAAGTAATATCTAAATTGTGTAGTTGTTTAATATAGAGCTCGACATCATTAATAGTTGAACTGTCATCGGGAACATCAGAACTTATAATTATATAATTTTTTATTACATTCCAAAGTCCTTCTATACTATGCTTTTTATTTTTCATTTTATTTGCTGCTGTTTGATTATCGAATTGACAGTCTTCGACTAAAATACGTTTTAAAGCCAATTCTATTCCATTTCTATACATATAACACATTGGTAAGAACAGGTAGACTTTTTGATCATCTTTAATTAATTCATATAAATATTTACCACTTTCCATATATCCCTGAATATAAGGGTAATAATTATTATTATTGAAACCTTTCCAAATCACAGCTTGCTCAAGATAGCTTCCACTAGACATTAAAAATTCGGGTTTGAACTTGATTAAGTCCTTATGATCGATTTCATCCGCCTTATTTGAAATCATAGTTAACAATTTATAAGCAGTATTCATATTAGTACCTAAAACCCTCAAGTTGATATGGGTTTGCTTTTGAAAAAATGCTTTCATTTTTATACTGAATGGGTATCTAAACATATCAGACTGCTCATCACATTCAGATATATTAGTCAAAAAAGTTTTCAACCATTCCCTTTCCCTTTCCTTCAAGCTAAGATCATCTGCTGGTACCAATAAACTTATTTCATCATATGCATATTTTAGATTGTGTCTAACCCTTCCTATAAACTCCACTCTATCATTCTTTATAGTTATATATTTAAAGGCTATAGATTTTAAGATAAGCTCCAAGCTTTGTCTGTATAAATAAGTTAGGCCGAAGAGCCAAAAATCTTTTTTAGTATTTTCATTTGTTTCTAAGACATGGTTCACTAATAAATTTGCCGCTGATATAAAATTTTCAGAGTAAACGTAAAACTCTCGTTCAATATCACCCGTATTTTTTATTTCTAATAAAGGAATGCTCTCTTTATCCACAAATTTAAAGTTCCCCTTTTTTCTTGGCCAATACATCCTACTCCTCCTCCTTTCTTAATTGTTCATTTTAATCTCACCGATTGCAATTTCATATAAAAAGTAATCGGTATATCTAAATTTAAATACGATTTAATTTCTGTATACTTTTCATTTAATTTTAAAAAAATTCGTTAAAAGTACTCTAACTAATTAATCTAGAATGTTCTTCCTATAATTCTGAATGTCATTTAATAGCTCATTTATATTCTGATATCTATCTTCTAGATCATCAAGACATTTTAATATCATATCAGAATATTCCCCCTTCAATCTTGGGATTGATAATAGCTGATCTTTAATTCTACTTCCTGCTGGCGGTCTTCCAGTTAACACAGTAAACCATACAGCTCCTAAAGAATAAATATCCGATCGTGGGTCTAAAAGACTTGGATTCTCTAATAGTTCTGGCGCTGTGTAATGCCCACCTACAATATTTTCTCCAGACCTAGTTATTCTAGAAACTAATTCTTTTTCTAAAAAAACGCCTAAACCAAAGTCAATAAGTCTAAATTGATTAGGGCGTGCGACCATAATGTTACTTGGTCTTATATCTCTGTGAACAATTCCTACTTCGTTATGTGCATAGTTTAAAGCCTCACTTACTTCTTCAATTAATACAAGAGCTTTTTCTGGGGTCAGATTACTATGGTCTTTCAACACTTTGTTCAAGTCTTTACCTTCAAAATGTTCCATTTTAATAAATGGAATTTTCCCTGTTAATCCTACATCATAAACTTTAATAATATTTGGATGATGTAATTTAAATAAGATTCGTGCCTCTCTAAAAAATCTCTCTAGATTTCCTTCACCTCCATTCGCAAACGCAGGATTTAGCACTTTTATAGCAAAACTCATTTTTATTAACTCGTTTTCTACCTTATAAACTTGTCCGAATCCACCTTCACCTATTAATTGATTACGTTCATACTGTGGAATCAAAAGAAAGTTTGACTCTTCTAATCTATCTACCATTGCATTAAATACTTTTGCTAAATACGTACGTCTTTCAGCATAAGAACTATATTCTTCTTTTATAAATCCCCAAAATTCTAATTTACTCCGATATTTCTTTACAAACTCAGGAACTAAATCGTTTATATTTGGGATACCTATTAAAATTTTTCGAATTCGTGCATACTCAGAATCTGAAATATTTGATGAACCACCAGTAGCATAAATAATTAACTCACTCTTAAAATATTCTATTAGCTCAAGCACATCATCTTCTTTTGGAATTTCTATACTCTCCATTTTTTTCCTCCTAGACAATCTGGCTCTTAGCTCTCTTCAAATTATTATCTACCTAATTTTTTTGAAATGTCACTAAAGTAAGCATCATTTCCTCCTTAAAATATTATCTCTATTATACTTGATTTTTATATTACACTTTTCGATAGTTTGACTAGAATTTCAAAATGAAATCGAAGTAAAAAAAGAGAAGCTAGGGGTGCCTTCTTCTCTTTTAATTAAAATCTCATTTCTGAGTCAAAATATTCATTCATTTATTACTGTTTACTATAGTAAACTTCCTGGGAGAGTCAATTCTTAGAAAGGGGACAACTACCATGCTTAATAAAAAGAGAGTATCAGCTCTATAAAAATGGGATTGAGAGGTGCTAGGGTCTATGCTTCCACTTTCTTTGGGAATTTCCTTAAGATATTCTCAAAGAAAAGAACCCCTGTATCCAACCATATGATAGGATGCAGGGGGTTCTTCTGGAGATTTTTGTAGACCAAATTAAACAGTCCACAAGTTTTTTATACTAGTGTAACTTTTTTTGCACAGAGACCTTTTTCAGAACTACCTATTGTAAACTGAACCTTATCCCCTATTGCAAGTTTAGAAAAGTCTCCTTCAAAATCATTCCAATAGAAAAATAAATTGTTAGGTGAAAAGTTTTTAATAAAGCCATATGTAGGCATTAAACTTATAATGAATCCTTGTTCTTTAATTGTATGGTTCACAACATTGGAAGAAAATATTTTAGTAATATCTTCTCTTTGATTTAAGTCTATTTTAGCCAAAAGTGATTCGAAAGGTCGTCTAAAGTTTTTATCTTCAATAACTCTTACTTTTGAATAATATTTTTCTAAGAGTTCAATTAAATATGAGACGTCATTTTTATTCATTTCAATATATATATATGTTAAGGTTTTAATTATCTTAGAAATTGTAATAACAATCTTGGTGTCAAAATGAGCCTCGTCTATTCTTTCAAGTATATTTATTGATTTTTTTATTAGAGATTCAGCTAACTCCCCGTTTTCGTTTCTTGTCATATCAGCCCATCTTTTTAAATTATCAGACGCTTGATCAACTAATTCCTTTTTGGTTCTAATATCTAAGTTTTCTAGATTTTCAAGTACTTCGTTAAATACTTTTTCAGCTTCTGAGTACTCACCCAACTGTTTTAATATTCTACCTTTGTGCATTTTTATTCTATTATTTTTAGGATCTAACTTTTCTGCAAAAGTGATAGCATCATAAGCCTCATCAAAATTCTCAATTGTCATTAATTTAAAACCTGCGTAAAAGAAATATATCGGTGGATAATCTGGTTTACATTCTATAGCGGTCTGATAAGCAAGTTCGGCAGCATAATAATCGTTCTGTAAAACACTGATAAATGCTGATATTTTATATACTTCAAAGAAATCAGGGGTTGCATTTCTAGCTTTCTCGATATATTCTTCAGCACTTTCAAACTCACTTTTATTAGCAAAAGTTAATGCCTTCTTTAAATAAGAAGCGGATATCTCTTCATCAGAATGATTTATAAAGATTGACTCAATTCTATAAGGGTCATTTTCTTCATTTTGCAAATTTTCAGAAAGTCCTTTTAAAGTTCTCATCTTCTTTTGAATCGAAATAAATGATTTATTACTGGGTTTGCAGTGCTTTTTTAGATATTCTCTTGCAAAATCTGTAATAAAGAATAAAGTTCGATTTTCAACTTTTTTATTATCATTTTTCATATTAACCATATTTGTGGCAAACAGATCATTCATTGCTTTACCGTAACGTAAAGAATCTATATTAAACAAATATGTCAATTCAGCATTACTACATTCTTTATTTGAGATAAGCATTATCTCTAATATCTTCTTAGCATCTTCTGAGAGCTTATTATAAACATTAGACATACAATATTCAGTTAAATCATCTTTATGTTTTAGGATAGATTCTATGGATTCCCCTTTTAGCATATTAGCTACAAACCATTTCATAGCTAATGGATTAAAGTATAAATTTGAAGCAATTTCTGAATATCTAACTGTGGTCGTTTTTTTTTCTTACCTGATTCTTTTTCTTCAAAAGTCTGGTCCACTCCGTAGTGAGCCAATGCATCAAGTTGTAACGATAATGACTGATCTTGTGTACTGACACGTGGATATCCAAATTTCAACAAGAATCCCCCCTTATTAATGCCTTAACTATACCAAAAAGGGGGTAGAGATAGATATATTGGTATTTAGATTTTGGTTATATTTTTGGTTATGTATTTAAATAGTTTTTGAGGTTTTTAGAGAAGTTCACTTACCATATCAAAAACGGTCGTTTATGGTTTTTTTTTACGTTTCAAAATTTGTATTGAAAATTGTAAGTTCTATATGTATTATATATATATTCAAAAATTTGAAGATGTATATGATACATATAGATTTCTTAAAATCAAGGATAAGTAATGGAGGCGTTAAAATGGGAGACGAAATGCAAAAATTTAAGGCTGATTTTTTTAAAGCCTTATCACATCCCTTGCGAATACATATTCTCGAATTATTGTCAGAGGGTGAAAAAAGTGTAAATGAAATCCAGAGCATTCTTAATAAGGAAGGCTCTGCTGTTTCTCAACAGTTAAGTGTACTACGTGCTAAAAATATTGTTGTCGGCACCAAAGATGGAAAACGAGTTTTATATTCTCTTCGGGATCCTATGATTATGAATTTACTGGTAATTGCACGGAAAATTTTTAACAACCATTTAATCGACACGATTTCAATGTTAGAAGAACTAAATGAAACAGAAGGTGAATCGATAGTTAAGGAGGGTTAGGTTGAAAATTGAGGTTAAGAAAGAAGATATCATCCAACATGGAATGGAAATATTTCGCTCAATAGGAGCCCATTATGTTTGTAAGGTTTGTATTAAAAGTGGAAATTCCTGTTGTTTTTCATGTCAACATTTACAAGATGGAGTTGGATGTCAAAAAAGAAATACAGCTTGTACAGCTTGGTTATGTGGGATTCAAGGTTTTTTATTTGATCAAGTAGGAGTATTAGATGAATGGAATCGTTTATGGAATGAAATCCCAGGACAAATGTTCCGCAGAGATATTACTCCAGATAAGGTATGGATTACATCGTTTATAGATACGAAGAAGTTAGATAGTCGAGCCGGAGAGCTTCTAGCGGAGGTTAACAAGAAGGTGGAGATATAGGTAAATTAGAGCGGCATTTAAGCAAAACGTATAACCAATATTAGGCTGATACTCTCTTGTAATGAGATAGAGAGCTTTTGTATAAAAGTATGAAAACTGCATTTGTAATTCAAAATTATCAAAAGAAAATATTCTTCAGAAGAAGTAAGATTCAATAAAAATAGAAAAGAAGGGTTTGGAATGAAAGAGTTATTTACGGGAAGATTTGAAGGATATTCATTTGGACATTTTCAAAAGGATCTTCTTTCTGGAATGATTGTTGGAGTTGTCGCGATTCCACTTGCTATGTCTTTTGCTATAGCCTCTGGTGTTAAACCGGAGTATGGGATTTATACAGCCTGTATTGCCGGGATACTTATTTCGCTATTTGGTGGTTCGAAGTATCAAATTGGAGGGCCTACAGGTGCTTTCGTTCCAATTCTTTTAGGAATTGTAATTACCTATGGGTATGAAAATTTACTACTTGCTGGTTTAATGGCTGGAATTATCTTATGCCTTATGGGGATTTTTAAACTAGGGTCTTTAATTAAGTTTATTCCACGTCCTGTAACAATTGGCTTTACGTCAGGTATTGCTGTCATTATCTTTACGGGACAAATTGCTAGTCTTTTAGGTCTAACAGGTATAAAAAAGCATGAGGAATTTATAGCAAACCTAAAGGAAATCTTCACTCATATCGGTACTGTCAATTTTTACAGTGTTATAACTGCTTTGATTTGCTTTTTTGTTATACTTATAACACCAAAAATTTTACCGAAAGTACCAGGTTCATTAGTAGGTGTTGTTATCTCAACTGTAATTGCAACTGTATTCTTCTCAGGGCATGTACCTACTATCGGTACAGCATATGGTACGATTCCAAATACACTTCCTCAGTTTGACATACCGGTAATCACATTAGAGCGCATAAAACAGTTAATTGGTCCTGCATTTGTTATTGCAATGTTGGGTGGTATCGAATCTCTTTTGTCCGCTGTCGTGGCAGATGGTATGACTAATAGTAAACATAACAGTAACAAAGAGCTTATTGGTCAGGGAATTGCTAATATTATTACACCGTTATTTGGAGGGATTCCTGCAACTGGAGCGATTGCTCGAACAGCAACTAATATCAAAAATGGAGCTGTATCTCCGATGTCGGGTGTTATACATGGGGGATTTGTATTATTCACGCTTCTTCTGTTAGCTCCATATGCTTCACATATTCCACTTGCTAGTATGGCTCCCATTTTAATGGTGGTAGCTTGGAATATGAGCGAACAAAAACACTTTGTTCACATACTAAAAATGAAGACAGGGGATTCTCTTGTATTACTTGTAACATTTTTACTCACTGTATTTACAAGCTTGACAACAGCTGTGGAAATCGGTCTTATTTTAGCTATTATTTTGTTTACAAAACGTATGAGTAATATGCTTGTCATATCTAAAGTGCTCCCTGATCATACAAAAAAGAATGAAAAATTGTTACCACATGTGGTAAATAAAGCTCATGATTGCCCACAAATTAGTATTTACACAATAGAAGGTCCATTATTCTTTGGGGCTGCTCAAACATTTGAACAAAATATTTTAGCGACCATTCATTATAAACCCAAAGTTTTAATTTTACGTATGGGAAAAGTTCCTTTTATTGATACGACAGGAGAGTCTTACTTTAGGAATATTGTTCAGTATTACAAAAAACAAGGTGGCATACTTCTCATTTCAGGAATTCAACCTGAGTTAAAAACAACTCTAGACAAGAATGGATTGTACGTTGAAATTGGGGAAGAAAACTTTTTTTCTCATACAGGAGATGCAATTAATTGTGCTTTAGAGCATTTGAATCCGAAAAAATGTATAGGATGTAAGCATTTCGCTTTTCATGAATGTACTCAACTTTCTCAGCAATCCCAGGAAGTAAATACAATAAAGAATAAGGCAAATGCATTAGATTTTTAAAATTTCACTTCACATACAAAGTTTTATATTAGTAGAATTTCAAGAACGGTTTAGACATCGACGTGTCTATTTCTGACTTTGACCGTGATGAATGGGCGACACCAAATATGATTATTAAGAAATTAAAAGATATGAGATAAAAATAGGTGCTTGGGAAACAGATAAGAAACGCTTCCCAAAATTAAAGTTTGTAACTACTAGTCTTATAAATTTGCAAAAAAGTAATTGAAAAATACTGCTATCTATTCAAACGAATGATAACGGGTGGAGGGAATAAAAATATGTCTAATTTACCAAATTGTCCAAAATGTAATTCAGAGTACACATACGAAGACGGAAATCTTTTTGTTTGTCCAGAATGTGCCCATGAGTGGACTTTAGACCCGGAAGCAGAAAATAGTGAAGATACTAAGGTTATCAAAGATGCAAATGGAAATGTCTTAAACGATGGTGATTCTGTAACAGTCATCAAAGATCTTAAAGTAAAAGGAACGTCATCAGTTGTAAAAATCGGTACAAAAGTGAAAGATATCCGTTTAGTTGATGGAGACCATGATATTGATTGTAAAATTGATGGTTTTGGAGCGATGAAATTAAAATCTGAATTTGTTAAAAAGGTTTAAATGTGAGTTTAATGTAACAGAACTAAGTTGATTATTGCGGATGAATAGAGCCACTTATGTGGAGTTTTGAGCCAGTAAGTGCGGATAAAAGAGCCATCAATTGCGGTGCAGGGAGCCACTATGAATAGAATAAAGAATAGCCTCTTGTATACTTAATTTGCATGCGAACTCGCATGACATTAATGTACAGGAGGTTTTTTTTATGATTAACTGTCGCAAGATTTTGGAACTTTATTTTGAAGGAGTCAGTCAAAGAACCATTAGTTCTAGTACTGGCCACTCAAGAAATACAGTTTCGGATGTCGTTCAATGCACCAAGAAGCTTGGTCTAGAGAGTTTGAACGATGAGATGACTAGTCCCTGGTTAGAATCGTTTCTCTTTCCAGAGAAGCAAGCTGTTGAGAAAGGGTACTTCCCGGTTGATTGGGAAAAAGTGCATAAGGAGTTACAAAAAAAGAACGTCACTTTGACTTTATTGCATCATGAGTATGCGACTGAAGCACGTGAAAGTGGAAAGATCCCCTATGCTTATCGGACTTTTTGTGAAAGCTATGGGAAATACGCGAAGAAGTATAAGTTAACGATGCCTATTCGAAGAAAACCAGGTCAAATCATGGAGGTGGACTGGGCTGGATCGACACTGCAGATTATAGATCGTTCAACAGGAGAATCAATTCCGGCTTATGTCTTTATCGCTACCTTGCCCTATAGTCAATACAGCTACGTTGAAGCGTTTTTAGATATGAAATCAGCTAATTGGCTTATCGCTCATATCCATGCATTTGAGTACTTTGAAGGTGTTCCAGAAACCTTGGTTCCGGACAATTTGAAAACAGGTGTTACAAAGGCGCTTCGGGGAGAACCGGTTCTGAATGAGGCTTATCGTGAACTCGCAGATTATTATCATACAGTCATTGTCCCAAGCCGTGTCCGTAAACCCAAAGACAAACCAAGTGTTGAAGGGACTGTTGGGTACATTTCCCGGCAGATTATAGCTGCACTAAGAAACTATCAATGTTTCTATATTGATGATCTGAATAAGCAAATCTTTAAAAGTCTAGAAGAAATCAATACAATCAATTTTCAAAAGCGACCGGGCTCGCGTAAAAAGGTGTATGAGGAAGAAGAGAAATCCCACTTTCAACAGCTTCCTCAAACACGTTATAAACTTGCGGAATGGAAAACAGCAAAAGTTCAACTGAACTACCACATCCAGGTTGAAAGAATGTATTATTCCGTTCCATATGATTACGTCCGGGAGAATGTCGATATAAGACAAACCACGGATTTAATTGAAGTTTACTTCAAAGAAGTCCGAATTGCATCCCACAAACGGTTATATGGTGAAATTGGACAGTTTTCTACAAACACAGACCATATGCCTGATAATCACCGATCATATTTAGAACATAATCCTGAAAACAATCGAAAGTGGGCGGAAACGATTGGACCATCTACACTCCAATTTGTCTCTTCTATCTTGGAAATGAATGTGGAGAAAAAGTCATTAAGTATCCTCAGCACGCTAAGGAATTTAGCTACAAGATATACAAACAGTGAAATGGAAAAAGCAGCAGAAACACTACTTGAAATCTCTACAAACCCAACGGTTTCTGTTTTGAAAAGCATACTAGAAAGAAATAAAAAGCGAAAACAAAATCAGAAAACCGATAGTAAAAATCACACCAACGCTGATGACTATGGATTTGTGCGCGGAGCTAGTTACTTTGGGAGGGATGATAAATGATGAACGAAGAAACTTTACGTAAATTAAATGAAATGAAAATGGGTGCAATGGCAGAATTATATCAGCAACAATGCCAGAATAAAGATTACAAAAGCATGGATTTTGATGATAGATTCAACCTTTTAGTAGACTTTGAGTATGACAGACGTAAATCAAATAGGCTTGAACGATTAATTAAACAAGCAACATTCAACGAACCAACGGCAGCCATTGAAGATATAGAATATCATCCTGATCGTAAGTTAGACAAGAACCTGATATTAGAATTAGCAACGGGAAATTACATCCAAAATCACCATAATATCATTTTAATGGGGGCGTCAGGAAACGGAAAGACGTGGATAGCAAATGCCTTTGGTGTCCATGCATGTCGTCAATCTTATAAAGTGAAATATATTAGACTACCAGAATTACTAGATGAATTAGCTGTGGCAAAGTTTGAAGCAGATGGCAGCTTCCGAAAGATAATTCAAAAATACAAAAAGATTGATTTACTAATCCTAGATGAGTGGTTATTAACCGAGCTTTCAGAGGAAAATATACTTCATGTGCTGGAAATCGTGGAGTCACGGTTAAAGAGGGCGTCGACTATCTTCTGTTCTCAATTTTCGCCAGAAGGATGGCACTCGAAACTAGGACAAGCACAAATAGCTGATGCCATTCTTGATCGAATCGTTCACGATTCATATAAGATTCTAGTTGATGGGGAAGTTTCTATGAGAGAACGTCATGGATTGGTGGGGACATCTGAATAATTCCAACAGAAGTTGAAATTCGTATAGCTAGTTACGTATTTCATAGGTATTTATCTGATGAAATGATGAAAGAGATAGAAGATAGGCTATTACCCGCCTGCATATGGAACGATGAGGAGCATTTAGATCACGATGAATGTAGATTTGTAAAAAAGATTGATTATTTATAATAAAGATCGATTATTTGAAATAAAGTTTGATTAAAATCATTTTTCCTAAATTAGATTTCTTAGAGGTTAGATGAATTTTTATCGGGCATTTCTGTTAATATCACTATAAAGATTGTGAAGAAATGCTCAAATTAACGGGAGGTTAGTTTAAAAAGGAATAATTCTAACTGAACAGGATAAACTAAACTTAAATATAATTTAGGATGATGAAATTGGATAAAAGTAAACTTCTTCTATTGGTTTTATTTAGTATACTAATTTGTGGGGTGGATTATAGAACAGTAAATGCACAACTGAACGATTCTCCTCCCTTTTTTGAGGAAAAATCTACTAAAGTAAGACAATACACCCCTTTAGAACTCCAGTTAGAGTCTTTTATAGGTGGTCTGCGCGTAGGTGAACCGAAACAAGCAGTTGAATTTTGGATATTAGGCGTGAATAATCGAAGTGGGCCATTCAATATACGATGTTGTCCCCTTCGCTTCAAGAAAAAACAAGGAGTAAATTTGAGGAAACTCGCTGGATAACAGGGCAGTCAAGCCCTTCGGTTAATAACTTTCGTTTTACCAACGAAGAAAAGCTTAGCGAATCCAAAATGCGGTATACCGTTAAATACGATGTAGAGACATCTACGCAGAATTTGGTAAGTGGGGAGAAGATTATTATTGTGGAAAAGAATCTAGAACCATTTAGAGAAAATTGGTTTATTTCATCAATAACAACGAAATATAATGAATGGGAAGCAGATTGAACTGTTAAACGAAGAGGTGGCTACTAGATTATCCCCCCACCAAGAAGATATTGAGCGATTGGATTCCATTCCCGGCATCGCCACTCGAATGGCCGAACAAATCTTAGCCGAAGTCGGTACGGATGTCGAGAAGCAATTCCCCAGTTCGGCGCACTTGTGTTCCTGGGCAGGATTAGTACCTGGACATAATGAGAGTGCGGGCAAGAGAAAATCAAGCAACATGAAAAAAGGAAACAAGTACTTGAAATCGGCATTAATTGAAGCAGCTCACTCTGTCAGAGGATCCAAAACCTATTTGGGAGCCCTGTATAGGCGTACTGCATCAAGAAAGGGTAAAAAAAGGGCAGGAATATCTGTCGCTCATGCCATTTTAAGAATCTCCTATTATCTCTTAACTCGCAAAGAGATGTACGTAGATTTAGGAGAGGATTACTTTGACAAGCAAAAAGAACAATCCATTGTACGATATTCTGTTCGAAGACTTGAGAACTTAGGATACAACGTTACAATAACTGAACCAAGTGCCTCCTAATCCAACCCATAATTTGATCCCCATTTAGGCGCTGCATTTTTTAAAAAATAAATGAGCTGCGTCTGATTTAGTATTGCCTTTTTCTCTAAATCGAAGATTTTAATTTTCATGGGAGTTGAGTATGAAGTTTTAGAAAGTATGTTAATCCTGATTCTCCCCTCCAATAAACTAAACATCGTCTGTGAATTCATTCCATTCTAATCTAATGTAATCTCATTCGCTTTAAGTTTAATACTACAAAATTGTTAGATTCACCAATCCGTACCATTCATCTCATATATAAGGTGGTTATCAAATGGCTTTCGATTTATTTTTAATAATTCCATCACAGCAAATGCACTAAATTGATCTTCTCAGCCAACTTTGCTTCAAAATAACCTCGTAGAGTTTACTTTTAGAATAAAGAAAGTTTGGCGATAGTAGTAGCATGATAATATTACCCTACTGGAGGATATCAAATGACAAAGATCACCATTTCACAGCTCTTCACTATCATCCTGTTAGGTACTGGTTTAAGCAATCATGTAATCGTTACTCCTATATTAATTAACGCTTCAGGTCGTGATGCATGGATCAGCGTTATTATTGGTTATGCATTTATCCTTGTCTTTTCACTGTTATTGCTCTACGTAACAAGGCACTTCCAATCGATATCTCTATTTGAATGGTTATCATCCAAGTATTCTCCATTGCTAAGTCGGATTATAGCTATTTTTATAGTAGTTTACCTCCTAATAACAGGTTGGATTACCTTAAAAGAAACAGTTATGTGGACTGAAGAAACATTTTTGTTCAATACACCTACTATTTTTATAGCTCTGTTTTTGTTAGCTTGCTCCCTCTACATTTCATATGAAAAACTAAATGTCATTGCCATTTGTGCAGGTGTCTTACTTCCATTTGTTTTAATATTCGGCATATTTGTAGCAATTGGCACTATTCCTGATAAAAATTACCATCTTGTTACCCCGGTACTTGTGGAGAATGGATGGCAAGAGGTATTTCATGGTGCATTCATTGTCTTTAGTTCAATAATCGAAATTTTTTTAATAATAATTCTTCAGCACCAAGTTACACAAAAATTAAAATTCAAACATTTTATTGTTCTTACTACATTTTTGGCCATATTGACGGTTGGACCACTGCTTGGCACAATTGCAATATTTGGTGTAGAAGAAGCATCAAAACTTAGATATCCCTCTTTCTTTCAATGGAGAATCTTGGGGATTGGAACATATTTTAATCATCTAGATTTTTTATCGATTTATCAATGGACATCTGGTAATTTTATTCATTTAGCAATTATTTTGTATTTAATTACAGAAGTCTTTGACATTAAAAAGAAAAAGCAGCGCGTTAATATACAAGTATTTATTTGTATCATTTACCTACTGGTCATTATAGCTCCTATATCAAATGAGGTTTTTTTAATCTTTTTAAGTCGTTATTATTATATTATCTCCAGTGTAATTGGGGTGTTTATTACTCTCTTTATTGCATTATTAATTAAATTTTCCAAGAACAGGAGGAGTACCCAGGTTGAATAATGAACAAACAAATGAAGAATATTTAACTAGTCTCTTCAATAATTCGTCGGATATAACCATCGAGAAGCAATATCTATTTAGTCCTAAAGAGAAGCAAGCTATGCTAGTTATATACTGCAATGGTTTAATTGATAATAATGTTTTACTAGATAATATCCTCCCAGATATTCAAAATAAGTACTATAACAATGGTCTTAAAGGGATTGCATACTTAAATTCTTCAAAGCAAATGCATTGGTCTAAAAAGGAAGAGAAGGTTGGTGTAACTCTGCTAGAAAAAGTATTTAATGGATTTACAGCAATTGTTATAGAGGAAACCATCTATTTCTTTAATACATCCAATCCACCAAAGCGTTCCCCAGAAGAATCCAATTCAGAAGTATCCGTACGAGGACCAAGGGATGCATTTGTCGAAGACATAGGTACAAACATTGCATTAGTTCGGAAACGAATTAAATCGAAATCCCTTGTTACCACTACCTTTGTTATAGGTGAAAGAAGTCAAACGCAAGTAAAACTAGTCTATCTAACGGATATACAAAATAAAAAAATGATTAAAGAAGTTACTGATCGATTGAATAATATTGATATCGATTTCTTAAATGGCGACAATCAATTATTAGGGATTCTTGGTGACAACAATTATTCACTTTTTCCTTTATTAAAAGCAACATCTCGTCCTGATGGTGTTGTCAGTAGTTTAGCTGTAGGCAGATTTGCTATTTTTATGGATAATTCTCCGAATGTGCTTTTAGGTCCAGCTAATCTCGGATTATTACTTAAAACTGCTGAGGATGAACATACTCCTTATTACTATGGAACCTTTGAATTGATTCTTAGATTGTTTGGACTTATAATAGCTCTTTTTCTTCCATCTTTCTGGGTGGCTTTATCATCTTTTAATGCAGATCAAATTCCATTTCCATTACTAGCTTCAGTATCTTCATCTAGACTAGGTATCCCGTTTAATGCAACCTTTGAAATGCTATTAATGCTCATATTATTTGAACTGTTTCGTGAAGCGGGTGTTCGACTGCCTAAAGCAGTTGGACAAACTGTTGCGGTTGTTGGTGGGCTGATCGTGGGTAATGCTGCAATTCAAGCTGGAATCACTTCTCCAACCATGTTGGTAATCTCTTCGCTTACGACAGTTGCAACTTTCACCCTTGGGAACCAGGCGATATATGGAACTGTTTCCATTTTGAGATTTTCTTCTATACTTCTTTCATCAGTCTTTGGAATGTTTGGGTTTTTCATAAGCCTTTATGCAGTTCTTGGTTATCTCGCTAAACTCGAATCATTTGGATTGCCTTATTTAAGTCCAGTATCTCCGTTTGTGAAAAGAGATTTCTTTAAATCAGTTCTTAAGCGACCTGTAGTTAAACAGAATGAACGTGCATCAATACTTAACCCTATTGATAAGGACAGACAGGGGGATGGAAAAAAATGAAACAATCAAAAATTTTAATAATATGCTTCATCTTATTATTCCTAACAGGATGTTGGGATGAGAAAGAAATTGGTGAAGTAGATTATATTACTACATTAGGAATTGACTATAAAGATGAAAACTATATTATTTATGTACAAATGCTTGATTTTTCTAATGTAGCTAAGCAAGAAGTCAGTAAAGTCTCACAACCCGCTACTTTGTACATCGGTAAATCATCAGGTAAAAATATAAATGATGCTGTCTATAATTTATATCGAACAACACAACAACAGGTGAACTGGTCACATGTAGGAGCAATTATCTATTCAGAGTCCGTTTTAAAAAAAGGAATAGAGAACGTGGAGCAATCCTTAATAAAACACGGTGATTTTCGTTATACTCCATGGATGTTTGGAACAACGGAATCCATCGAAGAAATACTTAGTACTACAGGTTTCTTTCAATTGCCTCCATTATATACGATTTTGTATAAACCAAACGATATGTATAAAATTTATTCATATATTGAACCGATGCGTATGCATAGGTTTATCTCTGAGTATAAAGAACCAGGGGGAACTGCCTTGCTACCTTCTCTAACTATTAATGAAACAGACTGGAAGCAATCGGTTGAAGAACCAAAATCAAAAAAAGTATTACAAATAAATGGTGCGTTTCCAGTTAGCAATGGAACATATAAGGAGTGGTTATCTTATGAGGAGATTGCTGGCCTCAGATGGACACAAACTCAAACTCAAAGCACACCAGTTGATATTGTCATAGGGGATGAAATAAAAGGTACAGTAAGAATAATGAAACCATCTGCAAAAGTTGATTTGATTAGAAAAGGAAATGATTTTCACTTTAATATAAATGTTGAAGCTGAAGGTACTTTAATAGATTTGGAAGACCAATTGTCTCTAAAAAAAATTCAAGAGTTAGTATCAAAACAGATAGAAAAAGAAATTAGAACAACCTATCTAAAAGGTATTGATAAAGATGCAGATGTCTATAATCTGAAAAATGTACTTTTTCATGATAGGATAAAACCCGAACAATTAAATGACTATCCATTAACTGCAGATTCCTTAAACAAAATTACTGTCAACTTCATTTTGAAGAGCAAGGGGGCATATGAATAAAAATGGATGCTAAGAAACACCCAATCCAATTCAAGAATTAAAATTAATTCTTATGGCACGTTGTCTCTTTTTATTTTTTTACCATAAGACTGTAAAATCTAGCAGCAGAAAAATAAGAAAGATTTAGCAAAGTTTAAAAAGTGAATGTATTTAAAATATATAAGAAAGTTAAAAAAACCACTTCTAAATACAGTCATATATTCTAAAACGTTTCATTATTAATTACAAATAACGATTTGACTCTTTACCATTATAGACAAATCATACCTACAAAAAAAGCTTCATGTTTATACATGAAGCAAATCCTTTTAAATGTTTGAATATTCTCTTTCAACTTTACAAATCCTAGTTGAGTAAGAAGAGTACCAATCTTGTTTACCTTTTTCTTTAACCTTTCTGTGAGAATCATTTTCTTTCCATTGCTTAATGGCTTCTAAAGAGACCCAGTAGGATACGGTTATTTCTAATCCCTCTAAATCGCAGGTCCTATCTACTCCTAGAAACCCCTCTTGTTTTGAGGCAAATTCAATCATCAATTCAGCTGCTTTCATATAATTTTTTTTATCCTCTTCGGTTCTTTGAGAGGTAAAAATAACTGCATAATATGGGGTAGCCGTATTTGCTATAAACATAAAGTAATTCCTCCTTACATTTAGTCTGATAATATCGCTGAGTAGGTTTTGATATTTGAACATAACTAGAGCTAAGATATTCAGATTTTCCCCAAAAAGAAATCTATTCTAGCTTATATATTATAGACATGTTAAGTGGTATTTAAACCCTACCTGAAACAACATAGAGAGGATTTAATTTTAAAAGAAAGTTAACTTTAATACTTTAGCTTTTAAAAATAATGAAGTAATAACAATAAGAGCCTTTTCAATCTGACTCAATTTAGAGGAAGGAACTGCTACAGAAATAATCCATTCAAAAACAGTACAAATGTTACATTTTTTTGTCAATCAACATTAAAACTCCCCCTTATCTTATTCAACTAACCTTCCCCGATAGTCTTTCATGAAGCTAAAAACACCTGCTCTTCCTTCTTCAACTAGTCGAGTAGAAGAGAACCTCTCTACCTTGCGGTAGATTGTGTTCTTCCCCCCTCACAGAACCGTGCTTGCGCTATTTACGCACACGGCTCCTCCAAATCATCATTCACAAGATATAGCTAATCTCTTTTCTTAATTCGTATATATTCACCTTAATTCTTGGTGACGGTAACGGATATTTATGAAGAAAGAGATTGAATTTATCCCAAGTAAAGGATTTTCTTTGACTTCTTCTGTTGAGCCATTTAAACAGTAGATATTGGATTTTGTCTTTAAATTGGTGAACACTTGGAGTGTTATCCGTGATGCAATAGTAGTTGTAATAACCTACAAGCGAGCGTTTAAATCTATCCATTATCATATGAATATCATTATTTCGGTTCTTCTTTATCCATTCCTTCGATTCCTTTAGTTTACCTTGTAGCTTTTTCCTGCTTGATTTCCGTTTCACACGAAAGTATCCAGATTTACTCTTTCCACAGTAGTGTGTAAAACCTAGGAAATCAAAAGTTTCAGGTTTTCGATTTCCCTTTAGTTTTGCGTCTTTCTCCGCAAATCTCCCGAAGGGAATAATTTTGGTTTTATCCTCCGCTATTTCTAAGTTAAACTTCTGTAATCTCAACTTTAATGATTGAAAGAATTCCTGAGCTTCGCTCTTATATTGGAAGCAACACACAAAATCATCGGCATATCTAACTATGTATGCATGTCCTTCACACTGTTTTCTGACTTCCTTCTCAAACCACAGGTCCAGGACATAATGAAGGTATAGATTGGCGAGTACCGGAGATATGACCCCACCTTGCGGTGTGCCTTTATCAGTCTTGTATTTCTTTCCTTCCTCCATGTATCCACCTTTAAGAAACCTACCAATTATTCTTAGTAAGTTAGGGTCAGTAATTCGCAGTTTTAAGAACTCCATCATCCATATGTGGTCAACGTTGTCAAAGAACCCTTTAATATCTACATCTACTATATAATTTACTGATTTCTTTTCAATATAATGATTTAATATTTTCAAAGCATCGTGGCAGTTACGATTTGGGCGGAACCCAAAAGAGCAGTCTAGAAAATCATTTTCATAGATGGCATTTAGTATTTTGGTAATGCCTTTCTGTACAATCTTATCTTCATGTTCCGGTAACCCCAATGGTCTTTTCTTGTTGGAGTTAAGCTTAGGAATATACATTCTCCTTACGGGAACAGGATGATAGCTTTTACTTTTAAGCCTACTTACTAAGTCCTCTATATTTTCCTCTAGTGTTTCACTGTATTGCTCTTTAGTTGTGCCATTAATCCCAGTTGCCTTCTTATTAGGTAATTCAAGATGACATTGAACTAGAGATTGCTTATTTAGTAAATGTACAATAGATGTAAATTTCATTTTGGGATCAGATTTTGCTAATTCAGCTATCCTTAATAGTTTTGTTTCCATTTAGTATTCCTACCTCCGAGTGTAGTAAATGTGTCCCTAGTAAGGGTGATAACTTGGTAGCAGCCTTTCCTCCATCGGCATTACCCAACTTCATTGGTACTACGCTGCTATCCGACTCCCTACAACGGCATTTGGTTTCCTTGCTTATTATCACTTGTACACCATACTCTTCTATAAGAAGAGACCGGTAGGGTCTCCCGAGTTGCCGTATCATATCAATGTGTGACGTGCCAAGGTCTCTGACCCCAGAGAGGTTTTATCCTTCTTGCCTATATCGAAGAATAAAATGTAGCTTTCTACCGCAGTTAAGGCATCAGCCCTCTCGATTTACTAACATTATGGAGCTCAATCCCTTCAACCATTTGGCTTTCGGCCCGCCACCTAACTGTCTACGCTTAAAGGCTAATGTTACCATTAGCCCTCCAAGACTCGCTACGAGTGAATGGCTAGTTCTTTCTCGACGGGAATCCCACCCGCTATATGATACGACCTAGGCTCGGCCGCACAACTGCCCCGTTAGCCACCCATGTAGCGCAAAATCAGCGCTACACCACAGAGAATGAAAATGTGAAAAACGGGTATAGGATACTACGGCTGGGAGAGGAAGGTCGATGAACTATGGTGCCATAGAGCCCATCCGTTAGTCTGACTCCAACGACCACGGTGTATCACAGACTGTCGCTCCCTTACGGGAAGCACTCATGGGAGATTAATCCTACTCTGGTTATTGCACCAGCCTCCAATACTAGTTGCCGTAGAAAGGATGATTACAATGGAAGTAATCATTGAGCGTGCATGCGGTATGGATGTTCATAAAGACTCCATTACTGCCTGTATTATTACACCAAAAGGAAAGGAGATTCAAACGTTTTCCACTAAGACTGTATTTCTATTACAGTTAATTGACTGGATTAAGGAGCATGGTTGTACCCACGTAGCAATGGAAAGTACCGGCGTATTTTGGAAGCCAATAGTTAACTTACTTGAAGCGGAGAATATTGAATTTTTAGTAGTGAATGCTCAACATATGAAAGCAGTACCAGGTCGCAAGACCGATGTGAAAGATGCAGAATGGATTGCCAAACTTCTTCGGCACGGTTTACTTAAAGCAAGTTTTATTCCGGATCGTAACCAACGAGAACTACGAGAATTAGTTCGGTATCGACGGAGTATTATTGAAGAACGTGCAAGGCAACATAATCGAATTCAAAAGGTGTTGGAAGGTGCTAATATCAAACTTGGCTCCGTTGTCTCCGACATCATGGGTGTTTCGTCTCTCGATATGCTTCGTGCTATCGCCGATGGCGAAAATGATCCTAAGAAGCTAGCTAGCTTGGCCCGTCGATCAATGAAGAAGAAAAAGAGTGAACTGGAGCTTGCTCTTCGGGGGTATATCAATCCACATCAACGTCTCATGTTGAAAACCATTCTGGTCCATATAGAATTTCTTTCTGAGCAGATTGAACTGTTAAACGAAGAGGTGGCTACTAGATTATCCCCCCACCAAGAAGATATTGAGCGATTGGATTCCATTCCCGGCATCGCCACTCGAATGGCCGAACAAATCTTAGCCGAAGTCGGTACGGATGTCGAGAAGCAATTCCCCAGTTCGGCGCACTTGTGTTCCTGGGCAGGATTAGTACCTGGACATAATGAGAGTGCGGGCAAGAGAAAATCAAGCAACATGAAAAAAGGAAACAAGTACTTGAAATCGGCATTAATTGAAGCAGCTCACTCTGTCAGAGGATCCAAAACCTATTTGGGAGCCCTGTATAGGCGTACTGCATCAAGAAAGGGTAAAAAAAGGGCAGGAATATCTGTCGCTCATGCCATTTTAAGAATCTCCTATTATCTCTTAACTCGCAAAGAGATGTACGTAGATTTAGGAGAGGATTACTTTGACAAGCAAAAAGAACAATCCATTGTACGATATTCTGTTCGAAGACTTGAGAACTTAGGATACAACGTTACAATAACTGAACCAAGTGCCTCCTAATCCAACCCATAATTTGATCCCCATTTAGGCGCTGCATTTTTTAAAAAATAAATGAGCTGCGTCTGATTTAGTATTGCCTTTTTCTCTAAATCGAAGATTTTAATTTTCATGGGAGTTTAAGTGCAACATTTCACAATGGACTTCTGAGAATTACTTGATATTTTGGACATAAAAATAGACCATCGAAAGGATGGTCTTAATTAACTAAACCAGCTAATAGGATGTCAATATTTTTCTTTAAAATTACTATTAATCTTATGATATACTATTTTGTGCATGACAAATAGACCTCCAAAAACCTTCTGGAAGGTTTTCTCTTAATTACTTGTAACCAGTAATTACGCTATATCTTGGAAAGATTCTTCTCTATTTAATAAAGCATAAACCCAATGAAGCAGTTTGTTTATGCAGGCTACTATTGCCACTTTGGAAGGCTTTCCTTCTGATTTCTTCTTGTCATAGAATTCTTTCAACTTTTTGTTTCTTGAGCTTCTGATACCGCACAATACGGCAAGATACAAAGCATGGCGTAATCTACTTGAACCTCGTTTAGTAATCCGATTGGTTGTGGCAATGAACTTTCCTGATGAGTGAACACTGGGGTCTACTCCTGCAAAGGCAACCAATTTTTTAGGATGGCTAAACCGATCGATTTCACCAATCTCAGAGATGATCGTGGCAGCGATTTTTTCCCCGATTCCTGGAATCGATTGGACAACCTTGTAATCTTCTAATTCATTTGCCATCGTCACAATACGATTTTCTAGCTCAGAAAGGTGTGACTGGTACTGAAAAAGTAACTCAATATACATTTGAAGATTGATTAAGTGACTGTCATACACCACTTTTTGAAATGGATTTCGAGATGCGGAATCCATTAATTTTTTGGCCTTATCCAATGCCCATTGACTAGATCGTCTTGGACAAAACTCCATCACACACTCCGCTAGCTTACTTTCTCCAACAGCTAGTACAGCTTCTGAAGTAGGGTATTTCTTTAGCATAAGTAAAGAAACCTTCGAATAAAGATCACCAAAAACCTTGCGGTATTCAGGAAACACTTGATCTAAAATAGTGTGAAACTGTAGCTTAGCCTCCACATACATATTCGTTACAATCTCCTGTTGTCTGGAAAGATTTCCAAGATTTAATAGTTGAATTCCTCTGTTTTTATGAGGCTCAAAATCTTCTTTGTAATAAAGCACACACAACTGGTACGCATCAATTGCGTCTGTTTTTACCTTCCTTAAACTAGATCTCTTCGCCTGATAAGAAATAATCGGATTAAGCAAAATATATAAAATTTCATGGTCCTCCAAGTATTGATTAACAGGAATAACTTTAAAGCAATTCAAATAAACAATTTATTCAAGCACAAAATTTCCTAAAATAAAATAAAGCATAAACTTTCCAAAAGGAAAATTCATGCTTTATGTCACATGACACTTTATGAAATCATATGAGGTCGTGATAAGGAGACGGCGGGAGTCGAACCTGCTACTCCTGAAAATGCTGTAACAACAGTGTTTATAACGGTTTATAGCAAAGAAAGAAAATGTTTGACCATGGTTTTGACTATGTTTTAGAAAACTTACGGAGGCAAGGTTTTTTTAACAGTTTATCTTTTAAGGTGTAAAAAAGTATAAGAATATAAAATAACACGAAATTTAGCATGGTTATTCACATATGTAATTAACCATGCTATTGTTTCCTTATTCAGCCATACCTTTGATCAACGGTAAATGCTCATGAATATCTAAAATTTCATGTTCCCCAGAGGAAAAGTTTATTTCGTTCACCTTCACAATAAGTTACTCTACAGGGTTTTATTAAATCTATTCATATGTCACTTACTCGGATAATTTGTTATGACTCTCTCTGCTACTTTTTGCACAAGAGAAATATATTTTTCCAACTCACCTTCTGTTTTTTTAAATTGAGTTCTAAACGGATATGATCTATTTGAATGTGTACATTCACATCTAAAATCATATAATATACCCGATAATTTTTGTAAATCATTCATTTCTTTTTCGGTTTTCATAGCCGATAGATCTTCAATTATTATTTTTGAAATTTCCTTATTAGCAACAAGATATGCAGGCTCATGTACCTCACCTTTGAAATATTTCTCTAAAACTAATTTCAATTTTTCTCTATCATTCTTTCCTTTATTATACCTATCAACTTCTTCTATGATTTTCATTATGTCATTATCATTATATGAAGAAAACCAACTGGAGTTCATTATCTGTTTTACATCTTGCACTGTTTCATACTGATAGACTTCATCAAAAATACATTCTAATATTTGATAGAAAGCTAAATACTTAAATTCGCTATCTGTCATATTTAATGCACGATGATAATAGTTGATTAAGTCTATATCATATTTCTTCTTTAAAAAAGGCTTTTCAATGCTGTTTAATACGTCTAAGTCCGTTTCTATGTAACCTTCATCTTCTTCCTCAGGAAGTTCAAGCAATTCTATTGCTACTCCATATTTTGAAGAGATTTCAAACAAAATACAATTAGCAATATACCAAATGGTTGATTCATATTTCTCGTCGTCTATTGAAATACTTTCTACATCATTAACATTATATATCTTCAAAGTAGTAAAATTCTCATTAACTATAATATCACTATAGCCTTGATTTTTCTGTATAGTTGTTGCAAAGTGTTCTGATACAGCACTTATTTCATAATGTATTTTATGAGAACCATCTTGATCAGAATCTAAAAGGAATGTAACATCAGATAAGCCGTCCCCCCATATAACTTCTGACAACTTTATCAATACTTCAATATAGTTATCACTATAGCATGCTTTGACAGGAACATATTTCAAGGAAAAGTATTCTTTAATTTCTTCATAAACATCTTCATAACTGTAAATTGTTTCATCCAAAGGGAATGTAATTTCATCCCAGTCAGGATGATAAATTATAACAGTATCATTATTAGTCCAACATGACATATCTTTATCCACTTTATTTATATATTCAGAAATTTTACTGTGAAGTAGATACCAGTCTTCAATTTTTTTTGTCATTTCATCAAAACTTAATCCTTCCACTTCAAATATGATTTCCACTTCTGGGGTTTTTTCAATTATTATTTGTGAATTTGTCACTTCTACATTTACCCCATCTATAAGATTAGTTATATATTCAACAATCCGTTTTTCCATAGTAACCTCCAATTTAATAATCTCAAATAATTTTCTGAATACTTCTTCATAAGCATACCAAACTTTCGGGGTGGTTAGTGCTATTGAAAAACATCTTTCTCATATATACACTGTTTCAAATCTTATAGGATTTAATCAACTATTTTTGACTTTAAACTTAGATATCAACTTTTTTATCCAATTTAGTACTATGATGATAATTGGAACTACAAAGAATAGAATAAATGCTATTTTCATGCCTAAATCAAGCCCAAATAAGGTAATAAGGACAAAAATAGTAGCCCCTAAATAAACAATTAATTGAAGATAGACTATGTATCGACACATAATATACACGTAGCGATTCGCTAATGTGTAATCTTCTGTTTTTCCTTCAAATTCACCCATGTAACCTACAACATTGTCGCCTGCTCGATACAAAATCTTTTCGCTATCTAAATCTTCAAATCTTATCCTCATAATTTTATTAGGTTGTTCTTTTAAGTTATTTCTCCCTAATTGAAACGATTTAGGTTCACCTACAAAGAACCATACCACTGGTTTACCTAAAGTCCTTAAGTTTGATCTAAGGTCAGCGGTTGGTATTAGTCTAAGACTACTATCCTCACCTTCATTATGAAGAACCCTTAAACGAGGTGTTTCCCTTTTAGACTATCAAGCTGAGCTAAAGTTGGTCTAACCGCAATTGCCCTCTTGACACGAATAATGTTCAAAATAAAAATAAAAATTAAAACATATGAAATAAATTGGGCCAAACTACTTACCTCCTAAAATTTTTTTCCTATTGATTTTACTTTACATTCTAAGTAACTTTTTATTAACTCTTCCATGTTGCTCATTCCCTGACACCCAAAGTTTCCCATAAACGTTTCTATTAATGAATTTACCATTGAGTAAACTCTACCAGGAGTTATTAATTATTTATCAATGCTAAAAGATTAAAAGCACTCTCTGTATCAAGAGTGCTTAAACTATATAAGGCATACATACTTCTATAATTATTTATGTTCCATAAAATTTGCTACTACGCTGATTTCGGTATGAGTTTAACTACATTACCAGCAACTTCTTTAGCAACTTCCCCATTCTTAGTAACTGCATACACAGCACCATACGTAGTACCTAATACAGCAATTACACCACATGCAACTGCACCACATGCTAAGATTTTTCCGTTTTCTTTTACAAAATCTCCATTCATTTCAAAACTAAATTTACCAAACCCAACTTTCACTCGGTCTTTTTCTTGATTATTTTTTTCCATAACTATTCAAATCCTTTGATAATTTTCTTCCATTAGTCATTCAATTTAGTTGAATCCAATAGTGCTTTTACTACTACACCCACAGTCGGAAAAAAAGCCAGAGAAGTAAATCTACCTAAATGGCAAGTGCTAAAGTTTTAGAGGGAATTTTTTCTCCTCTATCTATAGCTATGGTCTGCCTTGTTAACCCCCTCTTTTTACCAGGTCTTCTTGTCTCCGCTTCATTGTTTGACGAGGTAGTTTCAAATTCTTAACTACTAAATCTGCATCAATTTCTTTTAGTTGTGGAGAACCCATCATTTTCCCCTCCTTATTATTAGTCTTGATATTAAATTGAAGTATTATATTGCATTTTCTTTTAATTTTAGAACTATCTACTTTACACATAGTTATCAGTTATGAAGACAGTTTTATAACTTACCATTCGGAAGAATGCGGGTTGATATCAAGAGAATGATAAATAAGAAAAACAAAACTATATACATAACTTTTTAATCAAATTTATAAAAGATCTTAGAGTAAATAATACTGGAATTTCCTAATATCAACACAACTCAGGTGCAACATAAAACCTCTAATGTACCACTTAATTTTATTACACTTTTAATCTACTCAGCAGGATTTTGTAAAGCAAATAATTTCCCGTTTTTATATCACTTTAAATTCCTATAAAAACTGCTTTGGATTAAACGATTTTTTTTATAGATTCTTGAGCAATCATTTCTACACCCTTTTTAAATAATTCTGGATTGCGAGTAGCTAATAATATTGCCCCACCGATAACTGATGCACCGAGACCTGCCGTAACAATTAGAGTCTTTTGGAAATGAGTTCTATTCGCATCTGCTTCTTCTTTTAATCTATCCAGAATCGAACCAATTTTCTTATCAAATTTTTCTTTTAGTTCATCTGTCTCAGCATTCTCTGCTTGCTTAATTAAATCCTTTAATCTGTAATCCAAAGATTCAATATATTTGTTACTTGACTCTTTATGGATGTCTACAAAAACACCTAAGCCTTCAATAAATGTTTTATAAGTAACATTACTTTCTTTTAGAAACTCTTTTAGGTCTTCTTTATCAATCTTGTTTGATAGATGTAATTCAATCAATTTAATGATATCCTCACCTTTTAAATTATTTTGATTTATCCCAGCATTCTTGATAATATTTAATTTTTTTTTATTTTCCATTAATTTATACAGCTCCTTCTATTTTTGTATTTTGATTAGATTACCCAACACGATTAAAAATTAATATTATAAACTATTTCTGCTCAAGGTCTTTCCTTACTTTTTGATACATTTCAATATCTTCTTCTATTTGTAATACATCCATTTGATATTGCAAATCTAACTTTTGTTTTTGACGTTTTAAAGTCGCAATGTATTCATCAATTTCATCCATTGATTGACTATATGCATTTGATTTATCGGAAAGTTCCGACAATAATTCTGAGTTACTTTGATTGCCTTTAGAATTTATCATTTTAATAAATTTCGAAACTGATGATGCTCCTCCTACTACTCCTCCTACTATTGGTAATAATAATGCCATTTTTCCAATTGAAGTAGCAGTTCCCTCCTTTGCTTTTTTGTTTACGAAATGATTTAAATCATTTCTATCTACAAGGTAACTCTTGCCCTCTTGTATAGCTTTTAATTCTTTGGTGCGAATCCATCTGCGAACAGTTTCTTCAGAAACACCAAGCATTTGACTAATTTCTTTTGTAGTAAGAATTGCACTAACCTCCAATTTAATACCTATACACATATAATACACACGTGTGTATGTGTGTGTCAATGGCAAAATTAGAATTTCCAATATTAATCGAGTTATTCTTACTTTTATAAAAATGCATATTAAATTATTGGCATCTTAGTTTTAATAAGTACTATAAATTTCTGGAATGTATTTAAATTACTAAATCCACTCTTTGAAACGCCATTTTCGAACTATCACTTAACTCATACTTTTGTGCCACTTACCATAAGGTTTTTTGCTGGATTATTTAGTGTATCTAATTCATAAAAAAATTGCTTTTCGTAACTAATTTATTGTTCTCATACAAAAAGGAACATATACATATATTAATAAACTTAGGGAGCGATGATTTATGAGTGAGATCAAGTGTATAGTTTGTGGGGGTAGCCATTTTCTTAAAGGCTACTATGAAATTGATGTGGATGTGGATATTTATCCAACTGCATATAATAATGTTGAAGTTACGAGCAGGAGCAATGATGACGTACATATTTATATTGATGTTGGTGTGACCACCACTATTGAAAATGAAATAGTAGAAAAGGGGGATATCTCTTTTAACTTAATATCTGAAGAAAATAATGGTTACCGTCGTTATAATGAATCTGTTAAAACATACAAATATATTTGTGAAGATTGCGGTTTTATTATGAGCTTTATTAAAGAAAAACTTGTAGAAAGTAAAATTGAAGAAAAGAAACGTAAACAAAAGGAAAATACCTATGATTGGTCAGGCTTTGGAAAATAATAATTTTTATAGGGCAAAAAAGACCCCACTTTTGGAGTCTTTTTTGTTACCAGATATCATCAACCCTTACCTTCTTATCTTCCTCTTCCTCAGCTTCAACTTCTGTGAAACTAACTGAAATTCTCACATCAAGTTCTTCACACAACTCAAAAAATAAATCAAGTATTTCATCGCTTATTTCATCAAATTCTTCTTTCTGCTCCACTGTGAGATTTGAAATTTCCTCTATTTCAAAGTTGGAAACATAGGCTCTCTCACCACTGGTATTAGAACCGTACTCATTGCCTTCCACTTCGATTATAGGATTAATTGATATTTGGTTTTCCTTTAAATTCAATAGTGATTCAATTAATTCTCCAATTTCTATACATGGTACATGAGCAATATTATTAAATACATCAGCATTTACATAGTCCACTATTTCACTAACATAAATCACATCTCCAATATATTTTTTTGAAATTAAATCTTTTTCTATTTTAATTTCCCCTCTTAATTCTTCTAACTTTTCCTCACTAAAATAGTCTTTTAATTCCATCGTTTTATCAGCCTCTCTTTGCTATTGTTTAATTTTTATTCCATCGTTTTAAACTGCAATTAATTTCTGATTACTCTTCAAGATTTCTCTTTAACCATCCGAAATAACCGTTCAGTAATCTCATTAATTCACCAGAGTAATAGTCTACCTCAAATCCATATTCGTAGATTATTTCTACTTTTTTGTGGAGTTTATCCAGCATTTGTTCAAGCTTTTGTAACTCTATCTTTGCATCATTCAATCGCTTGAATCGAAGTTTCATATTATTTTGTCCAATAGCAGTTGCTATCTTAACTGGAATGCGAGTTACCATCCTTCTTATTTTAAAAGCATCTTCCAATGCAATTTGGTTTTGATGTTTCTCGATAAATTCATAGCTTACAAAGCAAAGATCAAGTGCTTTGTCATATATGCTCATGTTACGTAAGGTTTCTATTTGCATTTATAACCCTCCATTACCCCGTTATTCTTCTGATCCTCTGCATTTTTCCGATAAGCATTTTCAGAATTTCTTCTGCATCATTGTCGAGAAGTTTATAATCTTCTTCAGAGATATACCCCATCATCAGACATAAGTCCAGAAAGCTCCTCACCTCAGAAATACTACCTACAGAAATATTGAGGTAGCTGAATTCCTCTTTATAAGATATACGTGCATAACCTTCAGCGATGTTAGCAGTAACGCTTGATACGGCACGACGCATTTGGTCTGCAATGTTATATCTCTCGAATGCAGGAAGGTTATTAACTATTTCATATATCTTTTTGACGTAAAGTGCTGATTTTTGATAAACAATTAATGAACGAAAATCACCAATATTATCTTTTGTGTAATTCATCAATTTTGCTCCTTTTATCATTTTTCGATTATTATTAAAAAGTTCATCCTTCTTGGAAATAACCATAATCTATGCGGTGAGTAAAATAAATTTGATGATTACTTCCTGTACGGGCGTTCTTAAGTTGCAGTCTTAATAATTCATTTTGAGAAGTAGTGGATTGATTTTTGGGGGTTTGTTCATGTTGAGGAGGAATCGCTGTATGCAGAAATGAAAAGGTAGTAACATGACGCTCAATCCCTTCAGATGTTGAGTAGCCCTTTAATAGATTTTGGACATCATTGGGATTCAAATCGAAGGTCAGAAGTATCGGGATTTGAAGTTTTACGGCAATTTGTCGAATCGTGTCTATTTTTTCGTTAAGCAAGCTTTCATCTTTATTCCAAGAAGAAAATTCATGCAAATCTATTAAAATGACTGACTGACTGTAAGCTTCTTTTTGCTGTAGTATCTTATCCTCCAATGAATACATGTCGAGCATTGGTGTCTCTGTAAGACTAATAAACTTAATTGTTGGAACTACCTGATTCAATAATTGCTTATATTTGAGAGGATCGCTTGATAATTGGTTGGGTACTTGGTTAAGTCGGATTGCATTGGCGGGGTCATTTTTATAGGTGGTTCTTGCAATAAATCGTTGGACAATGGAAGTTTTGGATTCTTTCGATGAAATCATAATCACAGCGAACTTTTGTTTTGTAAACTCCTCAGTCATATGGATTAACAATGACCGTTTTCCGATGTTTGGCATTCCTGCGATTACATGTAATCCTGGTGAATATCCATTTTCTAATATTACATCCAAATTAGGTAGTCCAGTTTTTGCAGACGTTTCTTCTTTTAATTTCTTATTATATATTTCTCTTAAATAGTTGATTAACGGTGGAAATCTATATCCTTTAGTGGAACTTTGCTGAACATTTTCATTTGTCTCACTTGCTAACTTCTGCTCATTCATTACTGTATTAAGCATTAATACAATCCTCCTTGTTTTGTTGTATATTCATTAGTGTAACCCCTTATAATGCTATTGTAGATCAATTTGTAAGGTTTGTATCTACCAAACTGGTTCGACCTTGTTTGAACTTACCTCCTCAAGTCACCACTTTGTATTTGTTTTAATATATCCGACCACTTAAAAAAGAAACTGTTGATTCTATCGGATATCCAAGTAACAATCCTGTTAATACATGCTCCCATTTCCTTTTTTCACAACTCGCATAAGCAAAGTCTTTTATAAAATAATTCAATTCTAATTCAGCAGTTTTTAGTAAGATTTCTTCTTCCTCTGACGTTAGTAAGTCGTAACCTAAATGTTCACTGAATAATTGATATGAACTAATCAATTTTTTAAGATCGAAATGGTCTTTAACTTTACCTCGATTGGCGATTCCAATTTCATAGGTATCTCGCTCTTGCTTACTTACTTCAAAGTGAAGTCCGCTGAGCTTGACTCTTTCGACCATAATCTCAATATTTTTGCTATTTACGATAATAAATCCAATGGGTTTTAATCCTTTATTTACTGCTTCCAGTAGTCTCTCGTTACTCCCTGATCTCTCTCCATTTTCTAACAAAACATCATATCCTCCGCAATAGATCAAGTTCATCCACCTTACCATCGGAGATTCGAAAGGAATATTAATTCCCCTTGGATATTTGTATCTACATAACAAATTACCATTGCTCACAACTACCATTTCATGGTTCTCTTTATAGTCTCTTCTGAAGAATCCCGAAAGCCCTAAACCTTGTTCATTACGATAATTCCCTTTATAGGATTCCTTAACCGTTGCCCATCCATCTACTGATATAATCTTTCTCATAGTTTGTTCCTCCTCTAAATTTCTCGATTTTGTAGAACGAACATCGTGTGTTGTTCTATAATCATTATATATGGGCAATGTTCCTTTTTTGTTGCCTCGGAGACAACTTGTTAAGGAGAAAATAATATGATAAAAGAATCGTTAAAGTCTAAGTTAATCAAGTTCATTTCAGAAGGACAAGCCAAGGAACTTTTATTTGTTACGTTAAATCAAATTGATGCGGAAGAAGAACCAGATGACTATGGATTTTTCGGACATAGTTTAAGTAACTTTCAGTTAAATAAGCTGGATAAACATTTTGAAAAAAGTAAAAAGACTAAATCTGTTGGACAATATCTACTAACACTGACCACAGATAGAGGAATCTATTCATTTAACGACGAAACTTTTGGTGATGCCTTAATTAATAAAGCATATTGGAGCAAACTCGTTAATGATAAAGTTTCTAATCACGATAAAGACAAGCTAATTAGAATATCGATTTTCCTTAAACTAAATTTATTGGAAACTACTAAACTTTTGCAGAAGGCGGGATTTACTCTTAGTGAGGAGAACAGTAAAGATAATCTTATTATTTTTTGTTTAGAGGAAGGCATTTATGACCTAAAAGAAGTAGAAGAAATTCTTGCGGAATGGAATCAGAGAACGCTATTTTCTAACGTAAGAACTATCAATTCGATCAACTAACAATTCTTAATCAAATAACGCCCTTAGAAATATTAGAAGATTTACTCTAAGTAAATTATTGTTTTTATTTCTTTATTAGTTGCTTGTTGTTAGAGGTGACTCAGTCAATCAACTTGGTCAAAACATAAACCTATATATAGATTCAAAAACAGACTTCTGCAAATTTCACATAGAGTCCAAAGAAGCTTTTCTTACTAATAGTGCTGTTGCTTATTGTCTACTTGGGCTTCTATTGGTTGTGGATACTATAAATTAATTGTAATTTCTGCAGGGGTAACTTTCAATATCGCTAACGCTTAAAGTACTAATAAAATAGTCTATAGCCGTATTCAACTGAAAAGTTGTATTGCTCGTTCGATTGAGAAAGCAAATGAAGATAGACTGTATCTTATTAAGTTGTATGCAATTCTTCTTATATAAAGTAATAAGTTTAAATCATACAACTTTTGAAAGTGTCGGTATCGTCTAATATGAATTGCATTATTAATAGGGTTGATTTACTGGATTCCACAACCTTTTGATAATATGGTCAATCTATTATCGAAATTCAATTTAACTTCCAGCACCATTGAATGCTGTAGCATCATTTAAATTATTGTCTAAGACCCAAAAGTGATGTCAATAATATTCCAATGTAATGATACTACAGTATTTTTACGGATTCTAATTGTTGGAATACAAAAGCGTTACTTTAGTCTACTCTATTTATTATTGAATATATTTGTATCTTTAAGGCTACCCTTTCAAATAAATTAAATTTATATTATTCTACAGTGCTAAAAATCAAGTTAGATTGTAGCATCAAGCCATATATTATTTTTCATTTCAGTATTACTATAGATACTTAGTGCAAAGAAAAACAAAAGAATTTCAATAGTATTCCTTTATGTTGTTTTATAGCATGATATTTTTTCAAAAGGTTGGAATACAAAAGCGGTATACCCATCTGTGTTAAATATCTTTAGTTTTTATAGATTTGAAATTGTTACCAGTTGGTTATTACCAATTGAAAAAGAACACAATACCGAATGATTCATATTCCGAAAACCAGCTCGACAATCCTGCAATACTCTTTTTCGAACGAACAATACAACCATACATCTATAAACCATATAACTTTCGTGTCTGCTCCAACATTATTTTTGATTACATTAATAGAACAGCCAACATATTTCTGTTGGCTGTTCTATACTTCTTTTCTATCTAAGAATTATTTTTTGTCCATTCATATCAAAGCCGTTTACTTCTAAGAAGCCTTGAATAGCCTTCATAACTTTCGAAAAATTACTTTTGTCCGATATACCAATCTCCTCTCTAATAGCTTTCTTTTGTATACAGATGGCTCCAGATCTTTTGGCATCCATAATTGCCCTTATTGTTCCTTCGACTTGCTGATCGAATTTCTTTACTGTTTTGGTTCGACTCTTGGTATCACTTTTATTATTAGCTTGCATACTTGTTTTCTTGTATTGAATTCCTGGCAATTGATTTACCACAAAGTCAACTACGTCCTGGTTATCTGTGAGTACATACATGTTTGAAACTCTGCTATTATCTCGATTAACCCGTTTAATTGCTTGATAAATTTCTCCTGCAATGGCTGTTTTTCTAATTTTCTCCACCTCTTCGTGTTGAAATACAGAAACATTTCCTACACTTTGTTGATCATTCATTCGATAGTACATATACGTTAAAGCGTATGCTAAATAATCAAAGTTCGGTGTTTTCATGATAACGACATTATCAAAATCTCGATAAGAATTTACTCCAATGATATTTCCGAAATAATCGATTTTGAATTTTTCATTCATCATCGCCTGAACTTTTTCCGAATCATATCTATTTAACAAGTACTCAGTGAGCTTCTTTTCAATAATAGCCTTATTCTCTTTGTCTGATATAAATAAAGTTTTTCCCATTTCTTCTGGTAAAATCGCATGAAATGTTTTTTCGGGTAGGTTAATTTGAGAGGATAGTTCCTTTTTGCTTGTTTTTATCTCGATGTGGTTTAAGGTAGATGGGGAGTAATCATAAATTTTTGGCTGTTGTTTAACGTGATATTTTTTCGAAAGGCTATATCTATAGTCAAATCCATTTGCATCTAAAATAATATTATTATCCAACAATAACATCTGAATTTTATTATTAAAAGTATGGAAAGCCCCTTCGTAGAAGTAGCATCCATTGGTAAGGACTTGTTCAATCTTACCCAAGATTTCTTTCTCTTTTGTTCCACTAACACTATCAATAATGGATGGTATTCTATCTCTTAGTAGGCAAAACTCTCGATCATCAAATTCAACTAATATTAACTCGTTTCCCTTTTCTACCTTTCTATTAATTTCGGTTTCCATTAAGCTTTTTCTCAATTTATATACAAGGGTTTTAATGGATTGATCTTTATATAAATACTCCATCATCCACATATATCCTATTTCATCTTTACTAACCGTTACTCGCTCTAAAAAATCTGGGTATTCGTCAATTATTAGTATATTGCGATCTTTCCAGAATTCCTCATGATTTCCTTTACAAAATGAAATATACATTTTATGGGTTATGCACAGGACTTGTGCTTCTTTAGCTTTACCTCTTCGTTTTACTTTTTTTGCGTCCTCCCCAGTAAAAGTTTCTGCGACCCTTCTGCCCGCATGTACATTTATTGTAGCTACGGTTTTCGCTAATTCATCGTCTTTTAAGAACCGTTGAACATAGAGTACACGATAAGGTTGCGTTTTTGTCATGTCTCCTACGAATTGAAATGTGTTCGTACTCTTTCCGCTTCCTGCCTCATAATCATAAATATAAAATTGATTCTTATCCCACAGTTCCTTATTAGTTATCTGTTCTTTCAATTCTTTAAAGTAATCCAGCATTTTAGTCATTATAATGACCACCCTTCAATAGTTTATGAATCTATCATATAAGGTAGTCAATATCTGATATATGCCTTTATGGTTCTACCTTGTTTTAGGTGGTAGATACTCTTTACTCGTGAATTATTGAGATTTATGACATTTCATATAGTTAAGACACTATTAAACTAATATTTTTATGAAATGTCTTATAAATCAGTAGATATCAGTATAGAATACAACATACTAATAAAAGGAGTGATTTAAAGTGAAAGAAAAAGTGTTAATCGCAGTAGACTCTGGAAAGTTTATGACGAAAGCAATCTTAAAAAGTAAGGACAAACATGCTATAACCAGTTTTCGTTCAAAAATGCAGGAAGTAGGGCAAATCGGAGTTGATATCCAGAAAGGATCATATCTTGTTGATTACTATGAAAAATCCTATTTGGTGGGGAATATGGTGGGAGAAAATCATAGCAACTTTGATTTAACTAAGACGATTGCCCTTCACAAAATTTGTATTTATACGGCTATATACGACCTGTTGCACATGGCAAATCTTCAAGTTGAGAATGTGGAAATTTGTTTGGCTATCAACACACCAATTTCGACGTATAAAGACGCATCTGCAAAACAAGAATACAAAGACTTCATTGAAAATAATAGAAAACCTATTGTACTATCTGTAAATGGAAAACCAATTTTTATTCACTTAACAGATGTCATTACCGCTTTTGAAGGCATGGGAGTCGTGTATGAAGAAATGGAAAAAATGAGAGGCAAGCATATTTCCGTACTTGACGTGGGCGGGCTTAATACAACACTCGTCACCTTCGAAGGCATTAATCCTATTTTTGATTCAATGACTGTATTTAACGGTGGGATTAACATGTTGAAAGGAAAGTTAGGTAAGCTAATTAACCAGCGTTACGGGGTTGCTGTAACATCGAATGATCTCGAACGAATTCTCCAAAACGGTTACTTTTCACACGCTGGAAAAATCCACGAAGACAGCAAATTGCTAATTGAACACTTGAAGGCTCAACACTTCAAAGAGATAATCGAGTTCGCCAAGAGTCAGGATTATACGTTTAACAATGTTGAAATTCATTTCGTTGGAGGAGGATCTTATATGCTCAGCGAAGTGATTCAAAAGGAATTTCCTCAAGCACGCATCATCATAAACCCCCAATTTGCCAACGTCAAAAGCTTCCTCAAAATCTTGGAGATTAAGTATGCGGTATGAATCGAGAACGTATCACAATCAGTTTGTTAACCGATGATAATGACATCATTGGGCATCTTCACACAATCAAATCCGAACGCACAATCAGTTCTTACCTTCGCCATCTGATTCGCCAGGATATGCTCAACAATCCTCCAATAAATACCCTCGATCAATTAGCTGAAGAAATTGTCCGTAAACTTAGCAACAGTGAACTTTCATTTGCATCAACAAGCGAAAAAACAACGAAAATAGCAGAGAGCTTAGAAGACATGAGTATTATCAACACATTATTTTAATCAATATAAAAAAAGCCGAATGATCATTGATTCATGTTCGGCTTTTCTTGATGCATTTAGAATATTTTTTAAGAAAAGAGTTTTACGATTATAAGTTTCTCATTAACCAATTTGAAAATCTACCTGATTTATTATCTGCGACATACCATTTTCCCCTTGCTGTTACTACTTGACACTGATCGGTTAATAATCCAATTTCTTCTTCATCTTGATAAGCAAGACCCTTAGCTTGTAAACTTTGTATAACTTCCTCCAAAGATTTTTCATTGTACAAATCATAGTCCTCTAATGGTTCATCATTAGCTTTTAATGTACCATAATTACATAACATCATTAATAACACTGCTTCTTGATCTGTCACTTCTTCAGGCATCCATTCGTGTGTAGAAGGTCTGTTGCTTAGATCGTGCTTTTCAATCCGTTCATATCTGACTTCCCATCCCATTGCCTCACCTTTTCGAACAGCCTTACACCTTAGAAATTGATTGATAACTTCCTGTTCCAAATCTTCTCCAAATATATCCGATGAAATTTTATACTTATAACTAAGCCTTGTCCAAATCAATTCCAGTAAGATACGAATTGGATGGTTTTGAGTAGAACCATAGAAATTCCAGTATCCTTCCACATCAATTGGCCCGATATAAGGCATTGCATGAAGTTTTAGTATGGAACTATCACCACTAATTATTAAATCGGGGAAAACTACAGGACTGAAACCTTTGCTTTGAACATTATCAGTAAGATAAGAAAAAAAAGCTTCTCGTAATGCAAACTCTGACTTGTAGCCATAATATCCTAAAGCTATCCTTACTGGCATTATTTCATGAATGAGTAAAGTATGATAAATCATTTCCTCTTCAAAAGAAAGCTTTTTCAAATCGCTATAATTAGGTAGCTCCTTTTTCACTATTTGCCTAAATGCATCTCTTAAACCTTTGGAACTCTCCAAATTGTAATCACTAATTGAATAAATATTTTTCATCTTTTCATACGAGTCCTTGATTTCATTAAGGTAGAGTGTTTTTTTAATTTCGATTACGGCAATAACTTGTGAATATTCATAGATATATTTATTGGTATATGGTATCTTTTCACCCTCTCCCTCCACAATCATGCAATCAATTTCATTACTAAATTCTCCATCCACATTCTTAATTTTTCCCGCTTCAATCCTTATATCTAAGCCTTTAAACATTGCTATATCTAAAAAGTGTGCCGTTAAACCCTCATACATATCCCCTATTGTTGGACCATGTTTAATTATTTCATACTCCTTAATGATTTCTTTTTCTTTTTTTATCAAAGTTTGTAAAAAATCAGAAATTGTAACTATCATCCTAATCCCCCTCGTATATTAGTCCATATTAAAATAGGGTCGGTTTTTACCGACCCTAATTAACTTTACTTTATTTTTTCAACTTACCCCCAACGCCTTAAATACGGCATCAATCGGATCCGCATAAAACACAGGTTGTACCTTTACCAATAAATCTGGAGGAACTGTCTGTAGATCCATGACAGATGAAGCTGGAATTAATACTTTCTTAGCACCTGCATCCACGCACACTTGCAAAACGTTGGCGAATTCTTCGACCTTGCTTATAGTTCCGCCGACAGTCATATTTCCTATTACAACCATGCTTTCTTGAACTGGCTTTTCTAAAGCACCAGAGCATAATCCTATTAATTCTGCTACTGCAAGCTCACTTGTTATACCAATTCCTTGCAAGTCACTAATGTGCATTAGGTAATCTTTGGTTTTTGTACTAATCAAATTGCTGATGCTTTTGCTATTGGCTGTGAAGTATCTGAACGCTGTATCGAGGCTTTCTTTTGCATCTCGTGAAGAACCAACACCTGATTTATCAAACCTCCCAGTGCCACTAACAACCTGATTTTCAAGCTTGTACACGCCAATCATGCCCGATAGTCCATGACCTACAACGTATACATGACCTGGTTTTCCCATGCCCTCTGGAATGAGCTTTCCTCCACCTTGTTCTGGAACAGATACATACTCTTCATTCAACGACTCTTTATCGATATACGAGAACATAACATCATAAAACTCCATGCCACCGATTTTCTTAAGCTGTTCCTTCACACGACGACGACCTTCAAGAGCATATTGTAAGATTTCCTCTACATCTTCTTTCGTGAATTCACCATTCGGATAAATGAGTTTCACCATACCCGAAACTGTTTTTCGAACAGCAACTGTATCACGTTGATTCAAGTTGTTTCCAAGCTTGAAATAACGATCTATTGAATCTGCATACTGTCTTTTACGCATTTCACGGAAGAATTCAGCAAGATAATCAACAATAAATCCATACTTGTCAGTAAATAAATCAGGTCGCATTTTGGGAATCTCCCAACCAGGCATATAATAGTGCATCCTATCGAAGAATGCTGTGTCATTTGCCATTTCTGGTGGGAATGGAGCAAATAAATGTGAAGTTTTCAACAACACATCTACACTTTGATTTATGTTTCCTACAAATACCATAGAAGCAGAAGCATTTTTCTCTTCTTTCCCACGTGCGAAACTTCCCGATGCCATATAATCCTTCATAATTTGGATTCCGTCTTTATCTTTAAAGTGAATCCCTGCCACTTCATCGAAAGCCACGGTATCCCACATACCTACCAATCCAACCTTACGGGTAGTCATGTTATAAAACAGATTGGCGACGGTTGATTGTCCCCCTGAAACTAATATAGAATTGGGAGAAATTTCCTTATAAACATGACTCTTTCCCGTTCCACGAGGGCCGAGTTCACACATATTGTAGTTATTCTCCACTAATGGTACAAGTCTTAACAGCAGATGCCATTTAACTCGTTCCTCTAATTGTGTTGGTTCCATTCCAGTTGAACGAATTAAAACATCAATCCACTCTTTTTTAGTGAACTGTTTTCGCCCCTCAAACACCTCTTCCATATCCATATTCGGCATTTGAATTGGTTGCAAACTACTAACACTAAAAGGATTCATTACCCGTATTTCTTCATCATAAAAATAGTCAATCTTCACCATGCACCATATGCCACCAACCAAAAGCTTATCGAACTCTTTTACAAAGTTAGAGGAAATTGGAACACCTTTTAATCCAAGATTAGAAAACTCTGCTTCATAAGTGTCAATCTTGGGATTCAAGGCTACTGTCACCTTATCAATGATTGAATATTGACCAAGCTCACGAATACGAGATTTTATTTTCTCTGCTTCATCTGGACGAACGAAATTATCAGAGAGGATATTTTTAACACGCTTGACGCCTTGTTGAATACTTTCTTCGTCATCAGTGGCCGCATACATCCCCAGTAAGTATTCCAGTACATATATAGGCACGTTTGCCCCTTCTTTGATGAGCTTCGTCAAGTCTTTGCGGACGACACGACCTGCAAATACTTCATTCAGCTTTTTATCAAGGTCAAGCGTCAATGTTTCTTCCACTCTCTCTTCCACGGTTACACCCCCTCATTTAAAAATCAAAGTCACTCACAATTCCTAAGTTAATTGTAAACGGTACTTTTTCCGTAATAACACCTGTTTCTGTATCTTTTAATACTAAATAGTATGTCTTGTTACGATCATATGAAATGCTTTTCAGAACAAATTGTAGCTTGAACGATCGCTCGGTTGGATTATCAAATGAACGATCTCCGATGATGGTTTCTTCATTTGATAGCACATTTCCTTCCGCATCCGCCATGTACATGACGACCGTACGAGGAATCAACTTATCTTCTACTTTTTCTGTTTGGAAGAAATTTAAATTGAAAATGCTGTTTGTAATTTTGCGTATCGTACTTGTTAGCCTGATATCGACCTTTTGAATGACTTGGGAGCCTTTTTGTCCTACCCGCTTATTTTTATATGAAACTAACGGAACAACAACTTCCTGTAAACTTGCCCCCCCATGCATATAGTTCACGCCAGTGCCTTGAATACGATTACGGATGGTTCCATTCGGCACATACGCCGTCAATTGTTGATCATTTTTCACAATTGAAGTTAAATCAATTGCCAGTTGTCCTGAAACATCTCGTTTCTCTTTAGAAAGCATGTAGCGACGCTTCACTTCAATCGTCTCCATTGACTCATTTCCAATCTTGTCGCTCTCTGGTAGCGTCTCCCGTTGATATAGAAAACCATGATCAGCAGTGATGTAGACATTTGTTCCACTCAAATCATCTCGAATGATTTTCACCAAATCGTACAACTGATTCAACGCATTTTCCACCGCCTCAAATGTGTAAATTTCGGTTGAAGCTTTATCGCCCATCGCATCAATTGTGTCATGATAGATATAGATAAGCTTCTTCCCTTTGAAAGTTTCACGTCTACCTGCCTTGTTCATCGCCATTATTTCTTGGAAATGAATAGCAATACTATCTTCTACAAAGGACTCAATAATTTTTTTTCGATTTTCAAGCCCAGCCGAATCTTTCCCATCGACAAGCACTCGTCCGTTTTCATCAAAATCTAAGCCCCTATGCCTATATGGAAGCAATGATGCCATTCCAAGCTTTGTAACAGACGGTACAACTCCGAGCATCGTCTGCATGTCACAGACACCCGTCGTTTCAGAGTTCAAGCGTTCAGCAAGTTCAACACCCACCTCATACCTCATTGCATCCGAAATGATGACAAACACACGCTCACCTTTTCGCATATGTGGTGCTACGATGGATGAATAGAAACCTTGCTGATTTTGCACGCCAGGAAGTAACCATTCTTCTGTCATTTCCGACTTGACTGCTTGTGACCAATTCGAGCTTAGCTCACCCATAAACCAATTTGTGTATAGATGTTCCACAAGCTCTTTCAGCTTTTTCAATAATTCATTGTTGCTTTCTTCATCATACGCAACGTAGAACTTACGGTAGTATGTATCCATGACATGATACGATTTACGGTATGCATCATATAAATCAATCGCCCGACCTTGTGGAATGCCTTGTTGATGTTCTTTATGGAATTCATGCATTTTCACCGTGTAATAAAGTGCTTCATATACAGACGCATATTTCTCGTAGTAATGTTTAGCCCGTCTCAACTTGATAAGCTTTGTATATTCCTCATAATCTTCCAACTTCTCCATCAAGCTATTCGCAATGTGAATGATAACGGCTTTGTCGATATAGGGGAATGTATCCGCCTGCCTGAATTCCTCCACTGGTACAGATTGCATAATGCTCGAAAACTGGATTTCCTGTTCGACCATTTCAGCATATTCATCAAAAACTGTATAATCCGTTTTATGATGCATCCAATGGTCTATGAACACCAATGCATTTGTCTTGTTTCGCACAGCAATAAAATCTTGAACATCCGTTAAATATTTTTCACTAACCGAATGGTTAAAAGCTGTTACTGTCAAATGAATGAACAGTGTCTTCAACGTCTTAGTTTCACGCTCGTACCCATAATGATTCGCCACATACTTCCAGAACACGTCAATATCAAAGTATTTAACCAATTGTGACAAATATTTATTATCGCTATCATCCAGCGTATCCATCAGCACCGCTTTTAACACTGCTTCAAAACCAGGTGTCTTTACGTTGCATAGTACGCTCATAATAGCCAAATCAATTGTTTCCTCTGTAAATGATTCAATTCCGAATACTTGAAACTTGCGAAAGCGTTCCTTATTGTTGAAAAATCGCTCATACTTTTTAATAACCGCTCTAAGTGATGGATCAACCTGAAGTTCACTCAAAATAAGCGATACTCTATCCGCAAAAAACGTCTTCGAATACAGAACCGTATCTGCCAACCAGTTATCCTCTACACCTAACTCCAAATTAGTATAGATTAAATAGGAAGAAGTCGGATCTTCTTCCTCTAACAAATGCTTCATGTAAAATTGGTTGCGATTAGATAATGTTTGTACTTTAACACCATCAATCATCAATTGCACAATCTCTTCCTTAAATTCTACTTCCTTGTCCACCCAGAACACAATCTTCCTCTGTTCCCCATCTTTTAATGGTTCGTTGAAAATGTCCCTTAAGGCAGACTCGATTTGTCCAATGTTCATTATCCACATCTTCTCTCTAAATAAAATTAGAATATAAATATACCAGTGAAATTAGATATATCTTGGGACTAATTGTATTATTTCTACTACAGTTTTTTAATTTTCATAGTACCCACTTAAACTTCTTCAACTTCGTATATTCGTACTATTTTTCTAATAAGCACTTTTAAATCTTCAATTACTTCTTGTGATTTGAAAATAATTTCTTCTCTTAGCTCATACTTTCTTAACTTTTCTGTATCCACATTAAATATTTTATAAAAGTCCCAATTAAGAGCCATGTACTCTGCAGAGGACATACCCAACTCTTTTTTTAATGGAGGTAATTGATTACTCTCACCGTTGACAGTACCATGTAAAACAGAATTGTATACATCTACTAAATTTCCATAAATGGGAACGAAAATATTATTATCTTCATCCACACAAACTTCACTATCATACATTTCTTCATTACTAAGCAAATTAGTAATAGATTTATTAAAATCCTTTCTTTTAATCAATTCAATTGGTAAGGCCAAATGCTCTATCTCCCATTCATTCCCTTCCCTGTCCGTATTATAACTAATTCCATCAATAATACTTCCATATATTTCTTCATACCCATTTTTAAAAATCTCTATAATTTTATTATGTGCGACCGAAACTAAGTCGATTTTATTAAATTGTCCAATTAGCGAGCATAAAGTATTACATTTTCCTTGTAATTCTTCTGATAGTCCATATTTGTATTCTTCGGAAACAACTTTTCTCAGAATAGGAGTGTTTAAATTTACTAAGACATTTACTTCGAAGTTACTTATTGAATTCAATTCATCGAGCAATGGCTGATATATGGTTTTTTTTCTTTCAATTGCTAATGCCGATTTCTTTTTCCCTCGAAAATATCCAAAAAATCCGCCCCCTACCGCTCCAATTATAAGCACTGCACTACCAGATAAAACGTCTGTAAAAACTGTATTCCATTCAACCATGCCCATTAATTATTCATCCCATTTCCGAAACACAATCATATAAATAGACTCAATTATCACTCTTCATATGAATGAAAGAGAAGTAAGTCCATAAATAAGAACCTCTTCTCCTTCTAATGTTATATCTTCGCCAATAACCCCTTAAACTTTTCATAATTCACTTGCACACCGTCATCCAAGTTAATCTCTATCTGCATATCAGCCATATGATGCAACAACTCATCATATGCTTTCAATTCGTCGATTTTCTTATCGAGCGACTTCAATTCTTTTTTCGCATCGCTAATTTCCTTCGTTGTGGAATCCCCTTCGGTAACATCAAGCAAGTCTTTCTTCTCCGCATCCATACGAATCTGAACCTCATGCAAATAATCTGTCCGAATACGGGAGAGCGTCGTTTTGTCATAGCGATGCATATAAATTAAACAGTTGAATGCCTTCTCCTTGCCAGACGTGAACATCCAGTAAATGGGGCGTTTCTTATACACCTGGACATGATCTTTATAGAAATCATTCATGAAATAGCGACGCAATACTTCCTTTGCTGTTTCATTCTTCTTCCGCCCAATTGCATCCGACACAAAATCAAGATTTTCTTCAAGTGTTTCTTCACTGAATGTCATCCGAACGAAATCGACGAATCTTGTTACAATGTCATCTTCGAAATATGCACCTGGCAGGATTGGAAGTATATTATCTTCATCTGCTGGGAATGTTTTATAACGGGAAGCATCGAAATCTCCACCTGCAAAGATTAGACCTTCTTCATCGAGCGAATAACGACCGAAAGAACAGCCGATTGCGTAGGAGATGAACCTTTTGGTGTCATGTTCTAAGTCAACTTTTCGAATTGTTATATCTGCTTCATCTACTTCAGGTGTAAGTTCATCTTCCAAGTTATAAATTTCAATAAAATTTCGATTTAAATCTTCTTCATTTTTTTTAATTTGGTTAATATGAATCCCTGTTTCTCTCTCCCAATATTGGAATGAATCACTAATTTTAGTTTCCCCTTTTATCAGAAACGGATGAACTTTAAAATCCCATGAAATTTCTGAACAATCCCAATCACGTTTTGAGATTTCAATATTTTCTTCAACAAGTTTATTGATTATTGGTTCATACTCTTTAGAGTATATAATTGGCATTCTTCCAACATCTCCAACTTGACTTGCAAGAGTTGGATTTGATACTTTCATCAATTCTGTGCTTATTTTGCTACAAAGAAAAGATAAAATATAATTCTCTTTACTATCAGAAATGAATAATGACATCCCATTAGTATCGAATAGGGATCCTTCTGGCCTTAATCTCGCTCCAAAATAAGCACTATTAGTTAAAGACCAAGTAACACTTTTCTTAAACTGATACTGTGGATTCCTTACTACAGAATTTTTAAATGTTTTTAATTCAGTTCCATCATCTTCCCAATTAATAACATAATCAAAGTTCCCATACCATTTTCTATAAGCCCCTCCTTTGTTATATGGAAACCACTTCTTACTACTTTCTTTAGCGTCTTGCATGGTTGCGGAATTTAATTTTATTAATTGAAAATTGGGTTCAAACCAATATCTTAAAAACCTATCGTTATCTGCCGTTGCAATACCTTGTTTCAACTCAGATATATCGGAAAGTAACTTTGCATTATGATAAATTTCAAAAAATCTATCACTTAGCCAATATGCAATTGGAGTTGACGGAATCCAGGTGAATTTCTTTTGTTGTATAATAAATTTTCCTAAGTTATTAAAAAACCATTCTTTTTTTTGTTCATTAGTATCTACTGCACCTTGTCTTACAAAAAGCCTTCTATAAGTTGAATTATAGTTTGAAGTTTCAACATTTCTTAAGACAAATGAAGTAGTTCCAAAATCAGGGCCAAAAACCCCTCTACCAAGATGTAACATATTAATGAAAGTTTTTTCCCGAACCAAATACTGTCTTAGGTTTTCATACGTTATTATAAACATCCATGCAGGAGGATTAATTAAACTTATCAATCCTCCTAATTTAGTGAATTTTAAACTTCGCTCCATAAAGACAGTACTTAAATCTGATTTTGTATTTGGAAATACTTTCTTACAGTATTTAGAAAGTTTATCATTCATACTTTTCGCCCCCATATATGGGGGATTTGTACAAACCACATCATAATTTTCACTAATTATTTTTGTGAATAATAATAAGGATGGAAGTTTTTCTTCAATAATTTGTTTTTCAATCATCTCCACAAGGTCAGCTTGATTCTCTTTATACTCCTGAAAATATTGTTCAAGAAGTTCATACTTTAATGGTTCCACACTTAATAATGACCCGTACTCTTTTGCATCTTTCAATGTGATTTGAATAGATTGCAGTATTTCCATAATTTGCTCATTGTCACCTGCAACATTTGCAATCATCTCATCTGTTAGCCAATTGCTCTCTTGCACAGAACAAATTTTTAACTGAATAGTTTTTCTAAATACTCTACGGGACTTTGCCCTTGCTTTCATCATAACTGCAAAAGAAGCTAACTGAACTGCACGATCATCAACATCTAATCCGTACAAATTATTCTCTAAAATAAGTTGTGGAATCTCATTTTCCATATAACCCTTTTCAAGATACATGTCGTAGAAAACATCAAATGCATATACAAGAATATGCCCACTTCCACAACAAGGATCAAGAAAAGTGATATCTTCAGGATTTACATTTTTATATCGAATCTCTTCAAGTTGTTTAATAACCTCTTCTTCCTGCTCCGCTTCATCTAAATAATATTTCCACTCATTTTGTAATGAACTTTCAGGATAACTTTCAAGCCAAATACGTCCTAATGAGTTTTCTACCATATAACGAACAATCCAATTAGGCGTGAAAAGCTGTGTGGCCGCAGGTAATGTGTCTTTCGTAATTTTGATATTCTTTTTCAGATTAGCAAAAACCTCATCCTTCTCTTCTGCAATATAATATTGATAAAGCCAACCGATAATCTCAACCTTTTCCCAATTGCTCTCTGGAATGAATTCTATATCGGTCATTTGACGAACAAATGAATCCGTTCCAAGCAATCCTTCTGGAAAGAGGATTTCCGAATAGTCTTCAATTGTCTCGAACATGAATGGCATGTAGCGATTTAAATCGTTACAATGCATTTTAATCAAATATTTAAATAGCTCATCTGTCTCGTTATTTATCTTCATATCGTAAACTTTCACCTTATCTAAATCAAGATCCAGTGACAGTGCATCTTTCATCATATCTGGCTCAGCACTGCCTGAATTTGAGGAAAGAACACGCACTTTCGTTGGTAGATAGTCATTCACTTCCATGTATCGAAGTGCAATGAAACGATTGAACCAGGTATAGGCTGTTTCTTCCATTACACGCTGGAAACTAATTTCATTGATACGAGAAATGAGCTTGCTTCGTTGTCGTCTTTCTAAATCTGAAAGCTGTTTGCCGTCAATAAAGATGGCGTCAGAGCTTTCAACGTTTGCTTCTTGAACGGATTCTGCTGTAATTCCAATTTTTCGTGCTTGCAGTTCTACTTTTTCAAGCAATTCTCTTCTGGCTTCACTTGCAAATTTTTTTAATACGGCTTTATTCATCTATTTTCACCCTTCACTCGATAAACTCAATCTGTTTATTCGATTTAATGATTTGCTTTAACTTGTTTGATAACGTATTGATGTATTTGTCTACATCTTCTTCAGTAGATAATGTTGTTATGGCAACGAGTTCTGATACTTTTACGCTATGTTTCTGAACAACAGGTTGTAAGGTTGGTGGATCCACGACTTTCCCACCATTTTGCTCTATCTGTTCTTCCTCTTTTTTACGTTTCCACTCAGCTATTTCACGTCTTATTTCAGTTGCTGTTCTATCTTTATAGCTCGTACTTTGGGAAATCGTTGCATCCACTTTGAAAATATCCGTAAACCTTTCAAGATTGCCTTTTAATTCGTTATAGTAATCATCGACACTCTGTTTCGTTTCATTAGAAACACCATATTGTTTCGCTTGCAAAGACAATTCGTCATAATCCGCTTTTAATTTTCCTTTGGCGTTGACTTTTTTCTCTGTTAAGACAAGACTTATTTCCTCTTCCAACGCATGAATCAGCTCTGGAAATTCTTTGATTTTCCGATAAGGAATTGGGTCTTGGACTATCGAACGAAGCTTGTCCATAGCTTTACCGACTTCTTGTCCAGACAGATATGCTTTGTTTTCCTCGTACTTATTCAATCCAGCCAAACCTTGATCGAAAATATCTTTCTGGTTTGTGCCGAAGAAACTTTTCACGTAAACGATATCCTCTTCCCAATCTGTCAAATCATCTTCCAGTTCTGTTAGATTTGTGAAGAATGAAGCATTATCGAGTTTGCTGTCAAATTGTTCAAAATATTCAAGTCCTTTTTCGAGCAAGCTCATACCTGGATACTTCCTGCCTTCATAGCGTGATTTGTATGCATTAATTTCGGAAATTTGTTTGTCTATCATTCCACGGATATCTTTGACAAGTCCATCTTCGTCATCTGCTAAATCAGTGGTATTGAAAATTTCTTTGCACACACGTTTTGCAGTACGGATAAGTATTTCATCGACTTTCACACGTTTAAGTATGATTCCTTTATCGGCTTCATTTGATTTTCCAAAGACCGTTAATAATTTACTTGTATCTGTTTCTGGCTCTAAATACTCGGCGTTGTAACGGATACGGATACGTTGCTCTTTCAATAGACCAGCAATAAGCCCTGCAATGTCGAGTTGTTTCCATCCGTATGGTTTGGCCTCAAAACGGTCATAAATAAGCTTCACTCGTACTTGTTTTTGTATTTGAACTTGCATATCGATAAATTCATAGACTTCCCGTTTTGCCAATTCATTTGGCTTTGGTCCGATTGAATCGTCTAAAGAAAGTTGATCATTATCTGAACCTAAAATAGCGATTAATTGTCGTTCATTCTCCAAATATTCTTTCACATACCCTAACTTTGTATAGACGTTGTCAACCAAGTGTTTGAAAGCATAATTGATTTTCTCTTTCACAGAAGAACCTTTGATATCCATTTTGTCGCCGTTGACGAAGAAAGCCCCATCTTTGATAGCATCGTCCAACAGTTCCCGCACTCTGCGTCTTCGTTCACGTACTTCCGCTTGCTTATTGTTCAAGATATTTTGAATATTTTCTGGTAGTTGAGTAATGTTCTTTTTCTTGCGGTACTCTTCGATTTGTAGTGTATCTCTCATTTCCTCAACATATGCTTCATTGCCACCAAGCTTAATAATCATTTCACCACTGCCCGAGGTCATCATCATCATCTCTTGGTCAGACTTATGGTAATGGTCTGAAAGTGGGGAATGAATTTGCAGACCAATACTTGAAGTCTGGTTGCCGTAATTTTTCTCATCCATCTTCTGGTTGTATGAGAATGCATATTCTCTTGAATAATTGAATCGTTTTTCATCATACAGGTCTTGGAATATGTAAGTTGCCAATTCACGCTTCACGATATCCTCATCAATGTTCATTTGTTTGATTTCTCGATTGATGTCCTGTTCATCATCCGTTAAGAACAGATAATAGTCTCCGTTCTTTTGAATCAATGTTTGCGAGATCAATTTACGAAGAGATCCTTTGATTTTTTCTTTTAGTTGAAGCTTATCTTCATCAATATGCGTCACCATAAGTGTGGCAATATTGTCGATGTTTGCTGGTAGTTCTTTAATATATTTGATCATGAATAAAACTTTCAGTAAGTCCATATTGAAAGGATCGTCTTTTAATACTGGATTTTCATTTGCTCCATCAATCACCCTTGAAATAGATGGGTTTAGAAATTCTTTAATCGTATCGTAAAATGCATGGAACGGAATCAGCGTACCTTCTTCTAAGTCTTTAAAGCGAAGACCAGCTTCCTTGAACGCAGAAAGCATCGAACGTTCTCCTTCTGACAAGTGCTTTCCTGATGAACCATGCTTCCTTACCTGCTCAAACACATTTTGTAGTAGCTTAAATTGATACGGAATGAATGGATATACTTCCGCAAATTCTTGCCCATTGTCATAACCTCGAAGATCCGCTGTACTTTCACCGAAGCTAATAAGGTTTTTCAAGATGGCACTCTTTTCAGGAAAGAGTACTTTTAGTTTATCGTTTACGTGCGAGTGCTTCTCTAAAATACGTTTCTTAATCACTTCATCCACTGAAATGGATGATAGGGATAGTCTTGTATCGAAACGACCTTGAATTCGGGAAAAGTCATCTCCTTTTACCTTTACTATGGAGTCTATACTTTCTTGAGATGTAACTATAATCCATGCTTTTCCTTGTGCATGTGTACCAAGATCTTCTGCAAGGGTTTGCAAGTTAAGCATTAGGCTTCGGCTATCACCAATATATTGACCAATTTCGTCTACAAGGAAAACTAAATGGAAATTAGATCCTTTTTCATCGATATACTCTTTTACATCCTTAGTAAATTTCTCTATGCTAATCTCGAAGTTGTTCACACCATTTTCAAACCAATTTCGTGCCGATTCTTCCGACATATCGGTTACTTTGGTTAATGCCCCGATAACAAAATCCGCATCGAAATAGAAACTGTTACGGCGTTCGTGCCATGATTCTCCTGCAAGTGCCTGAAATTCTTCTTTAAACAACTGATATACGCCTTGTTTGTCTAAATACTTCTCCATCTCTGCAACACCTGGGATGTCTCCAAAATATCCTCTATGCTCGTAAAATACCTTCATGAAAACTCGTAAAATAGCGTCTTCTTTGGATTTATTGTCAAGTGAAGCTTTAGAGTCAATATTGAATAGAATTACTTCTGTGTCCACATCTGCAGTCCGTTTCATGTTGGCATAAACAAGGGGATCTTTTACTTTACCTTCAAAAAAGTCAATTGGTTGCTTACCCTTTACAACCTCATTCTCCAACAGATAAGCAAGAATCTTAAGGAAATGGGATTTACCTGATCCAAAGAATCCACTTATCCACACGCCCATTTTGTCCGTCTTTCCGTTAATCCCCTTTTGGTAATTGTCGTAAAACTTTGAAATGTGCTTATTCAATTCTTGTGTAACGACATATTCATCTAACTCTTGATAAATATCCGATTCATTTGTTTGTGCTACTTTAATAACGCCTCGAATATCACGTTCAATATCTTTAAAAAACATATCTTTCAATATCATCTAAAATCCCCCTTTTCTAATCCACTAAGCGGAATGCTCGGTAGTAGTTATCATCTTTAAATTTGCTAAACAATTGTAGTGATTGCCCATCGTATTTTCCTGGAAAAAACATAATTACAGGCGTTTTATCCAACACTTCTTGTAAGTTATTCAGGATGTTGTGCGACCTCACAAATGGATACACTTTTCCTATACCAGTTAAAATGACAACATTATGATCACCCAGTTGCTCCTTAATTTTCTCCAAGAACACCTCTGGTTTTGCAAACGTCGTTAAAGCTTTAAACAAAGTATCTTTTCCTTGACGCTCCTCCATGTCAAAAATACGGTCGAATATTCTCTTTTCTTTCGTGATATCTATTAGCATTTTATATAAATCAAATTCAACAATTCGTCTATTTGATCCTTCGTAATTAAACTCTTTTTTGATGTGTTTGATATAATCTCTTACAACAAGTTCCCCTTCTGGTTCATAATCGAAGACATAAAAGCTGATTTCGTTTCCCAGACCTCTTCCATCTATGAACTTGTCCTCTTTGATTTTCGGTATGATTTGATCCAGCCTTGCATTCAAATTAGCCATGTTCTCATTCCTCATTCACCCATCGCACGGACATATCGGCCATCGCCAATATGTGTGAGATGATTTTTGATTTTCTCGTCGATGATTAAGCGGTTCAGCTCATCGCTTCGTACATTTTTTAAAATCCCCGTTTCAACAAGCACTTTTCGATATGATTGTTTCAAACGTTGAATGGTGCTTTCCGACCAACTTGCCAAGAATACATCTTGCTCCGCTTTATAGTTGAAGAAAATATTAATATCTTTCTTTTCCAATGTAAGATCGTTAATCGCCAGTTTCTCACTAACCACTTCATTCATAAATTCGAAAAATAGTTGATCTGTTTTCATAATTCCATAAAGGTTGATACATTTTGCTATCTCCACAGGTTCCTCAAGGACGTATTTCCTCAACAAAGAGTCTAATGCAGTTACTCGTCTAATGATGTAAGGTATTGCCCTTTTTATACTTGTAGTTTTTTCATATTGAAAAATATTTTCGTCAATTACTTTTGAACGTATTTCGGATTCCGACAGCCCATCATTTTTCAAAGATGTCACCTGCTTAAATTCCCGAAACATAAAAGATGCTCCTGTCAAAGCAGAAGAATACTTCATTTCCATTGTCATCTAATCAAACCTTTCACACAAGACTAATAATCTATTTATTTTCCAATATTCTTTCAACTATCGCTAATCTACGTTTTCCGCATTGCTGTTGAACAACTGTTGTAAACCCATTATTTCTCATTAGTTTATCCTGATTATTTAAATACATACTTTTTATTCCTTCTATTAGCTCTTCTTCTTTAATCTTCTCCGACCAATATGCGTCAATCAATTGATTTAACGCAGTAGCCAAATCACGCTGAGTACGGTAGAAAAGTTTTAACTCCAAAAACGTCACCTCGTATTTCTTTTTTACTTAATTCTTATTTTACTTTTACTTTTGATGTAACACAATGTATTCTCAAGAAATTGCACACATTCATAACAAGCAGGAACAAAAAACTAAAATAGCTTCGTACCATAAAGATACGAAGCCATTAACTGAAACCTTTTAATTACCAATAACCTTCAGAACGTTCTTCTAATTGAATACGATAACTATCCTCCGTAACGATGCCCTCTTCAGCACATTCTGTTTCTACAGAAACAAAACGTCGCCTAATCATTGGTGTTACAATTACTTGTTTCTCCACAAGGATTTCTTCCTTCCCAAATGTATAAGGGGCAAAGTATTCGAGCATTTTCTCAATAATCTCTGCTAATTCAGAAAAAATTACCTCGTAATCTTCATCTGTTTTAAAATAAACACCTAACCTTCTATCACCAAAAACAATATCTGGGTGTACCTTTGTCTTTATTTCTTGCTCATTATGTTTAAAATCCTCAAACCAATCGTTTTTTGATTGTTCGAAGAATAATTCGGCAAAGGAACGGTATCTAACATCTTTTGAAGAAATCCTCAGATAGATTCCCGCTTTACCACCTCCAACTGTCATTATTCGATCGTTCTGATTCATTTTTTTCTCATAGTGAAAGTTTAAGAAGTAAGGTACTTCCAATCGTAATTTGCTAAGGAGACCTTTCTTCACATCTTCCACACGTGAAAAGTCTAACTCTCGGTTCACTGGCTCTACAGTTCCACAATGCGAAGCGGATAAATTCTTATTCGAATACTGAACAGTTAATAGTTTATCTATCTGGTTTAAGCGATCAAGTTGATTGTATATATCCAATTTGTACAGTCCATTTAATTCTTGTAATAATCTTATCCCAGATTCATTAATGGTTAAGGCATAGAAATCAATATACTTCTTCTTATTTTCCTTCATCCATTCCACTAAATCCTTCAGCAATTCATCATCAAATGAAGATGCTACCCAAATAACTACTCCTTCCGAATATCCGCTATTCATCATTTCCTTAAGACGAGCTAAGTAACGTTTATTTGCTTTGGTCACTTGCATCTCAAAAAAAACGTTTATTCTTCTTCGAGAATCGTAGCCCAATAAATCAACGTTTTTGCCCGCATGTCGTTGTTCCAATCGGATATTTTCTACCTTAAACCCTAATAACTGTTCCCAGGATTGATAAAAGTCCTTCAAGAAAATAGAAAAGATGGACTCTTTATTGGAATTATTTATGCTCATACTACCTTCTCTCCATTCATCGGCTCTCTTTAATAAAACCTGTTTAGTATGTAACGGCATCAAAATTTATTGTCGTCATTATAAATAGTTTCCTCTTTTTCTACATCAACCAGACTTTCAAGAAATAACCCGTAACGAGACCAATTATGAGCATGAAAATGTCACTGGATATTTCAATAATAATATTTCTGATAAAATCTTTAGATTCTAATTTAGCCAATACTTTTTCCATTCCCATTGTCCCCCTATCTTTTTACTTTCGATACATGTATAAGTACATTCATTTACACCCACTCATGTTTTGTTGATTCTAATGCGTTCTAACAATTCTTTATTAGATTTTTCTAACTCTCTTGTAGTACGAGATTTTGATGCTTCTGTTAAATGAGTAGTTTTTGATGCAACAGGTAATCTTATTTTCCGTGGAGGCGGGTTGATCAGTTGGTCTAAATCCATACTTAATTCATACAATGTTTCGGCACTAAATTTTCGATTTTTATCCCAATAAAGATCTCCCGAAGTATTGTCTATTTTTATACTTAAAAATAAATCAACATCCACCGTAAGTTCTTTTAGAAGATCCTTACTACTTTTTACTGATTTTATAAAGTCGCACACTCTGTACTTACCATTTTCAAATTCTAAAACCAATTTGAATGTTTTTGTTGCATAGAAAGAGATAATTTTCATTGAATAACGTCGCCTCATTTCATTCATTTTGTCCCCAACCTTTCAAACGTGATTCTTTTAATCAAACTCTATTGTCTTCCTTTCCTCCTCTATTTCCTGGCTCATGCATTTCTACTTTGTGTAGAGATACTGCCAGTTAATAAAATGCAAAAAAGCTAATTTACTTACATGCAAAACTTAATAGGCCTCTTCCAAATGGGCATACTGCTCCCATGGAAAAATAAACTACACCTATCAAAATTTGCGAACATAAGTAAATTAGCTTTCATAAAAGCAAAAGGTTTAATAAAAATATTTAAAGAAAAAGTTATTGACTATAAAAATTGATGTAACATCAGTATAAGTTGTTTTTGATTAATATTCAACCATCTTTTACTATTTTAAATAAAATTTTCCAATACCGTTACTGTGATAACTGTATCACAAAAAATATTTCGTTTGCTATTACGAGATTCCTTGGCAAAATAGAAAATGAGAGGAATTTTATTCCTCTCTCTCTCTCTAATTCATACACTTAATTCCTGTTTCAAATCATTTACCACTTGAATAACTTCGTAAATATCCGCAATTATGGTGTCTTTATCCCAACTAACATCATTAACTAAATCTAATAGGTTAAGAATTAGCTCTTTTGTTCCAGGACTTACAGATTTAACTCCATTCAAGGTGAAATCGTTTGTATACAACAGTTCCTCTAACAGAACTACACTCTCCTGATTGTTTGAGCTTACTTCTAACAAAAGATTTGGTGTAACACCTAAAACTGTTGCCAACTTTTCAATTACAGGAAACGACGGACAGATACGAAAACCGTTCTCTATTCGATTAATATAGCTTTCGCTGATTCCTGTCGCCTCGGTCATTTGTCTCAAACTCATTGACCTCTTTCTTCTAAGATGTTTAACGAGGTTTCCAAAATTCGGATTAACTGATCGACTCTCTCTCATATTCTACCATTCCTCCTGTATTTCACTCATGTGAAATTCCTTTTTAATTTGAAACATTATATTATAGATAATTAGCTCTAAAATATAACTTCAAATCGGGAAGCAAAATAGAATATTGATAGATTATTAATACGCCATACCTAATTCACTATGTTCATCTTCAGTGACTCGGATTGCTTAATGATTCTTTCTGTTAGTGGATCCATCATATATTCTCGACTTAGTAAGTGAGCCATTTTAGCATAGTGTTTAACACTTTCATCTGTATATCGCAACTCAAACTTAGCAAATTTTTTTATCAGTGCTACCTGTTTTTTTATATTGTCTATATACAGATCATTTGTTAGCTCGTCCAATGACTTATTAAATAATTTGTGAACTAATTTGTGGTCGGAATATATCTCAAAAATTCTTTCGGCATTGCCCTTTTGCTGAATGAGCTGTAAAGCACAATCAAATGCATAAATTTCTGCTAATGTTGCATCTGCTTTCAAATGAAATGTTTGTAAAGTATGCGTCTTCAAAAAACCCAAACCATTGACCTCTACCACACCTGCACCCATCGCAATTCCCTTACTTGAACCATCAATGATAAACTGTCTCATTTTTCTTCACCTCATGTGTCTGTCAGATCCAAAAACGTTTGTGCTACTTCCTTTTATTTCTCCCACCTGGTACAAAATCATCTTTGCACCATTTTACGAAGTTATTGGCATGTAACAAATAAGTTTTTGCAGTGCTTTCTGTTAATAAACCGCTTTTCTTAGCTTCCAGAACTTCCTTTTCATAATCACCCAATAATTTTGCTAACTGCCTTTTAAATTCCACGTTTTCCATCACTCAATCATCTCCCTTAACTGTCTTTTCTTACGAGCAATCATATAACAAATAAAATTTTCCCGAAAGTAAGCGGGAGTTATGATTGAATGATTGTGTTAAGAGTGGATTAATGGAGAAAGATCACAGTTTACAAGTCCTTGTCTCTTAATTCTTTAGACTTTTTATTAGGCTACTTTATTGAAAATCTTAATCGAATTGCTTCAAGTGCCAAATAACAATTCTTTTCGTCCAAATTCGCAAACAGATCTACAACTGTCCCACATGCGAAGTTGTTGTAAAGATTAAATGCCAACTTCACCAGTGCTGTTGCACTACTGGACAACTTAACTTCTTGAAAACCCTCTGTCCGTATCATCCCATTTTCAAAGTCGTAGAAAACAATCATCTTTTCTAATAGCTCACTGTTTCCTGAAAAAATGTAGAACATCGCATTTCTTTCTATATCCTGTGGATGTGTTTTATCCCTTTTTAATAATTCTTGGTAGTTCCTTTGATGACATGGAAATAAATACATAGAAAATCTCCTCCTGTTATTTTAAATTCTCTATGTTTTATGCAAAAGTATTTTCTTTATAAGTAGTATAGTCATTTTTTATGTAACAATTGGAATATAAGGAGGAATGTTTCTTATATTCCAATTTATTTGTTCTTTCTCGGATTTATAGGGCCAATTAAATTGTAGTACTACTTGTATAATTTAATATTGCAAAGTCTCTATTGTTTATCGTTAATACACTCTTGTCGTATGGTAATACAATAGGAGCTGAATCCTCCTTTTTCATTACGAGCATGATGACTGGGAAGTTATCTTCTTCATAGAATACGTACTGATTTTCCAAAGTGTACTCCTCACCTTTGGTTAACTGTATTTCCTCGTAACCATAGTCTATTGTAACGTCTTCAACCACTTGAACCATTTGACTTCTAACTGTTCTAATTAATTCACCACACCATACATAATCCAAAATTACAGAATCCCAGACGAAAGCTCCTTCCTTACATACGATAATTCCATCATTATTCCAAGGTTCTATTTCTTCAATTATCATTTCATCCTCAGATTTATTTTCTTTTTGAATTAATATTAATTGGTCTTCTATTTCTGCACGTACTGCCGAGATGCTGGCAAATTCAATATAATCGATTATAGTTAGCACCCCACACAAACCTGAACCTTCTTCGTTATACATATACATCACTTCTTCATATTCGTTAATATAACCACGGCTTAGTGCCACCTCGATTACCTGGTTTTGTTCTTGAATATTCATTACGTTCGTCATTTTTGTTTCCTCCTTCGATTTGTTATAGTTTTTCCCAAAATCTTTTGTGCCTTTAAACTTTAAAACTTTGTATTTATATTTCTTCTATTCACCTCACCTTGATTAGATCAGTTATCGTATCAACAAATAATGATGGATAACCTAAGTAAAAAATTCTGCTAAATAATCAAAAAAATTCCCTTACTTCTAACTAACACAAAAAAGCTAACTTACTTACACATACAATCAAACAGCTCAATGACTATTAAAAGGGACAAACTCCACCCTCCAAATAAGAGATTGAAACTGTATCAAATTGTATACGTATGTAAATCAGCTTTTATCTAAAAATTGGTTTTATATTAAATAAGCAAAACAAAAATTTATAACTAAAAAATATGTACCCTTAATATATATCGCTCCACATTAGATGTCAACCATTTTTTTCTATTAGTCCTAAATTATTACAAATGTTGTTCTCATGGCAACTCCATTACAATAATCGAGTTTTATAAGAGATTTAGTAAGTTTACGCATTTAACTGTTCAAGAACTATTGGAGAAAACATTTCTTTTCACCAATAATTATGACTTCACTGAGATCCTGCTATTCTAAAGTCTTATTTTAATAATATTCCGTAAAAGTTGGATAAGGATCAAGGATTTAGAGTAGAAACTCGTACATTTTTTCTTTCTTTTTCCTTCCCCTTTTTTCACCACCATCCCTTCTCCTGCTTGCATTTTCCTTCTTTTTTGCAATAAAAAAACCGAGACAGCGTACCAACGGTACGTATCTCGATTCTGGAAAAATGCCTAATATATATTTGTACCCCATTCTTAGTCAAGGTATATCTGTAATCAATTAAGGGTTATTCGGAAAAACATCTAATTCCTTTAATAGTTGATCGTTCAAAGTCTTCAAATTTTTATTACACTCTTTCATAGTTGTTTTGAATTCATTAATTACTTCATTATTAAATTGTTTAATAGCTTCATTATAGGAAGATAAAGCTTCCTCTGATGCTTTTCTTAAAGAATCTAATTCTTCATAAATAGCGTTTAACAAATATTTCACTTCATCACTACCATTTACTGTATATCTTACTATTAAGTCATCTATCTTAGTAATTATCTTATTGGAAATTAAATGCGTAATTGGAACTGAACCCTTGATATCATCGTTTAATAAAGGATCATGTGCGTAAATCAACATTCTTTCAAGTAAAACAACGATTCCAGGATCATCCGTACTATTATCTTCCACATGATAGTACATTAGTTTATTAGCATCAAATAACTTAAATAGTAAATTCTTTTCATGATTTCTATGTCTTTGTTTAAGTCCGCCCACCCCAGTTGCTTTTCCTACATAAATAATATCATCATCTTGGTTAAGAATTGCATAAACTCCAATTCGATCGGGTAATTCTTTGTATACTTCTTTATCCCAGCTAACTATTTTATCAGAAAAAGAGAACGCTAAATTTTTCATTCTCATGCTAAATTTGGAGTTCTTAAGGTAACTACCTGTACTATTTATTTTTATCTCATTGTTCAACTTTACATCTCCCATGGTTAGTATTCTCTTGTATATTAATTTCCCTGTTTACAACTTTAGCTTTAAAAAAACAATATCTGTTAATATTACTAACAATTATTTTTCCAAAGATAGATTAGAGTGTTTTTTGATATTCTGTATCACTATAAATACCAATAAAATCAGATGATTTCACTCTTGAGTCAGGTTGCAAAAAAGAAAGCCTTTCACATACGTATCCTTGGTGATTAACATAATTGTATATATTTGATAAAGAATAATCAATTATCGTTTTTTTCTTTAATAAATCAATATCTTTTTCCTTAAAGTTGTCAAAAGTAGTAGTATTCGTAAAGGATTCTACTGAATAAGTTGATAATGGTATTGCAAATTTTATTACATAGCATTTATTGTTAGAATTGTTACTCCAATCTTCAACTAACTTATTATAATTTAAAAGATTCGCAATATTATTCATCAGTTCTGGTCTTCTATTTACATTACCACCATACGAGAGAGCATTATCGGTACAGAAAAAACCATTAATTTGACGATCACAATAGAACTTATACGCAATATGTTCTAATAGGCGTCTTTCCTCGCTTTGCGACCATCCCTCAAATTTTTGACCAAATGTATAAGTTTGCTTATTATATTTTATTTCTCCCATTTTGAGATCGATATCTATTCCGTGTTTTTTTAAGTGTCTATTAAAAGGTGTATTTAGAGTTACAGCATCTATGGAATTAACTAACCCAATCTCATTTAGCGATTTACACTCGTCATCATTTGTCGTTACATGAAGCGAAGTAACTAAAAAGTCAACTGTAGAAAGGTTACTCTCATTAATGGAAAAATACGCTAAAAAGTCATCACATGATAACTCTTCTCTCTTTAGATATTCAATTATTTGTGGTCTTCCTATATCAAACAAATCTATTAAAGACTTTATCGTTACTTCAAAGGAAGTAATATCAATTATTGTAGTCAATTAAGCAATCCTCCTTTAACTTTCCTATATACAGTAAAATACATTCGTTCGTAACCATACTATCTACCTTATTAATTATTAATTATTAATTGTCTTCCTCTTGCTCTTCAAAAATTGGAGCTAAATTTAATCCTTGACGTTCAACACTCTCTTTAAATGACTTCACAAAAGCAGGATTTTCTCATTCACTTAATCCCTCCAATAAGTCATTAGACTAATGATTTCGGATTTATACATCATTAGTCTTTACCATTCTGTATTTTTATAGGATTACGTTCTGTTGGATTTTGAAATATCCCCAGGAGCTTTACTTCTTCATACCTAATCCATTCTACTCTCTTCCTTTTAAGTTCTTCTCTACCCATATTACAATTCCCCCATACATTCCCTGGGGGGTTATAATGATTAATAGCGTATATTTCGTAAATCTTTCTATTGGTTGGACTACAATAAAAAACTTCAACGTAAGTAAATAAATGTTTAAATGATTTTGTTGTCCCGCTATCACCTCTAAAATGCTTACTTAACCTTTTCCTTATATTTTGTGATTCCCCGATATAAATAATTTCCCCTACAGTATTTTTCATAATATAGAAACCCGATATATTTTGAACACTTTTATAATCCGAAAGAAAAACACGTTCTGATGGATTTGGAAGTTCAATATGGATCATTTAATCCCCCCTTTACTAACAATGCTATCTAATTCATGTTATCAGCAGTTCTTTTTTTCCTTTTCAATCCGTAATCTAACCAAGCACTACATTGTCTGACTTTTTCTTTATGAGAGTTAACCCAAAATATCTATAAAAAATCTCTTTTTATATCATCTATATTCTTTCTTGTTGTTATTTGAATAAAATTATAAAGCTCTTCCAAAATCCCTTTACTAACTAATTCCTTAAATTTTGTAATTTGTCCTTCATATCCTTCAAAATAAGCACTATGATACTCATTATTGTTATAAATCATTAGATATTCTTGATAATCCATTGTTACAATCTTGTCCTCAATCTGAACAAGAATACTATTCCAATCATTTATCCTTTTCGAATGAAGTGGCTTTTTTAAACCAGATTCCTTGTTTTCTTCATTTTTTATCTGATTAATAAATTGTTCTACTTCTAATTGATGTTTAAATAACCGCTCTCTATTTTTACCGTCTAAGCTTCTTAACGTTTCAGTTTTATATTCTACAAATCGAGTTTTCCGATAATGAATCTTTCCCTTTTTTTGATTAGTTTCTTTTCTATTATTTACGAGGTTATTTGCCGTTTTTCCTACAGTAGCAACAACACCCACAGTTTGCGATATTTCTTTCCAGTTCTTCTTAACAAACTTCCCCACTGTCGGCCCATGTTGCTTCGCTAATTCTACCATTGGTTTTATTGGTATTTTACTCATTATTCACACCCCTAAATTAGTATATTTATAAATACTATTTTACTACATGAACCAATACTATGTACCCATGTATTTAAATAAATCTGAAACTTCAAGAATTTATTTACGTAAAGATAAGAAACATTAAAAGGAATGATAACCATGAAAGTATAGACTCGTACAATAAAGAATCTTTCATGAAAGAACATTTGACTTTAGTATAAAAGGAATATTGTAATCGAATGATTTGGGCTATTAGTTCTTTACGACCTGAAGGAATTAATCGACTCTCTAATCCTTTTTTAGTCAACTGTCTTCCTTCTTATAGAAAGTCTAAAAGAAAAGTATTATTTGTTGGACAAGAAACGAATGGATGGGATTCATTTACGATTACTTTAGATACCTTTAATTATGCTGATGAAAGTTTAAAGAGAGACGCAATTATAAATTATTTACAGTGGATGTACGAAGACTTTAGAATTCAGCGAAAATCAAATCACACTGCTTTTTGGAGAGGGATGCGTAGGTTATATCAGTCGATTTCAAATGACGAGAGTGACGATGCATTTTTACATACTCAATTGGTTCGCTTTGACTACAATAAGAAAAGACCAACTCTATCCGTAGAAGACTTATTACAAGAAGAGTTTAATGTATTACCAATGGAAATAAGTGCTTTAGCTCCTGATATTGTTGTATTTCTTACAGGGCCTAATTATGATGAAAGAATTATTAAAACTTTTTCTAACGTTTATGCTAAAGGAAAACAATTAGTGTTTGAAGTAGAGAATGGCTACCAGTTCAACGAATTAGCTCGTCTATCACACCCTGATTTGCCATACCATACTTATAGAACCTATCATCCTATATATCCTCTTAGAAACAATCCAGATTTGTTCAAGTGAATTTGTGAAACATTTAAGAATCTTGATTTTTTATATATTAAATAGCAATAAGGATACCCATCTTTCTGGAAACAAAAAAAACGAGATAGCGTATCAATGATACGTTTCTCGATTCTGGTATTTAATATACTTAGCCTCTTATACATAGAGAAGAATTCTATCACATTTGGTAGAATCCAATGAAGTCCAAGGTATGAAATACTTTCTATTTTAATATTAAATTACCATCAACCCATTTCAAATTAGTTGCTTCAAATTCGCAATCTCTTAAATACTTCTTAGTAATGTATAACCTCGAATTCTACACCTTTTCTGATCGAAAAGCTCTATCTGTAAACTGATTATTAGTGTTTAAAATTATTAAACACATGTATTATTTTGCCTCCACTAAGTGTGTACTCAAATTTCATTAGACAATAATTTGTTTCTTTAGGAAAACTATAGATTCAAGATTCAAGTTACTATTCATTAAACTCTAAAATAACCACTCTAAAAGTAGCAGATTAATGGATTAATAGATGGAGATTCGCAACGTGCATTAGAAGGAGCCAAACAAATAGGTAAAACAGCACTGATTGCTACACTCGGAGTCTCAGTTTTAGATATGGCTGATATTGTCGACGTGAATGGTAACGAAGGTGGAAACATAGGTACAGGTGAAGTTGGGAACAACAGAAGTTTCAATGGTGGTTATCCAAGCCCTGTTAATGCAGAAATTGTAATGCAAGATAGTGAAGTTAACGTAGACTATATTCAAGTAGATAATCCGAATTCTCATTCCGTCGAGCCTCATTGGAGAACCCTTTCTAATGGTGAAACAATATGGGTAGATGGTGATGGAGATACAAATGTAAATCAAAGTGCCGAAGAAGGTGGCGGTTGGTCTCAATCTAACCCAGATTATCGGATATTGACAGAAAAAGCCTAAATAAATATGCTAAGCCAACAAACTTGTTGGCTTAACATATTTTTATATCACAATGTTTCTAAAATTTCATGGTTCATTCTGGAAAATTAATTGTTATAATTATTTTAGTTCTGGTAATTATCAACTTGTATTTTAAGGAGGGGAAGCGATGTCTTTATGGGAAGATATCTTAAAACTCGAAAAAGAACAATGTCTAAAAATCGGCAAAAAATTCGACGAAATTTCTTGGGGAAATCTAAATGAACAAAGCCAGATAGATTGTATTAATGAGCTTGCTGATTTTTTAGTAGATAGAATGAAAATTAAAAAGAAACCCAAAATAGAACTTGGTAAACTTCAAAATGATTATGGTGCATACCTTCCCGAATCGAATAAAATATATATTAATAAAGACACTTTAGCAGTTGGTGGCACGTTAACTGCAGTAACACTTGCACACGAACTTAGACATGCATACCAATTTCAAATCATTCACGAAGTAGAAAGTTTAAAATGGACAAAGTTATATAAAACCAATTTAAGACAAAGATTAGATTACTTTATAAGTAATCCAAACAATGATCCAGTACAGTTGTGGAAAGAAAACTACAAAAAGTATTATAACGATGGCCCTGAATATGAGGAACAGCCCCTTGAATTTGATGCGTTCCGATACGAAAGAAAGTTTTTAGAAAAGTTTTTCACTGAATAAATATCTTAGTGAATATACATATCTATCTAACAACCATAAAAACCAAGGCATTATTCTTTGTCCTTGGTTTTGACACTTTCTTTTATTAGATCTATCTGTTTGTAATACCCTTTGGAAATTAATTCTTTAGGTCAACTAACAATAGCCTACGCATCATTTGTAAACTACTCCAATATGCTGTGTGTAAAGGAATATCGTTGGAAATACATGCATTTTTAGTAATCAGCCAATCGTCTTATTCTTCTGTTCAATTTCTTGTTTTATTCCAATTGTCCACGGACTATTACACTGTCTTAAATTTATGATATAAAATCCAGACTTTTTAATCTTAAGTAAGGTCTCACATTCATCTTTACCGTCATAAATGGTTAATGAGCTTATATGTACTCCATTCAAGTCTAATAGCTCTGATATAAACTGTGCATTGGAAGAGTGTTTTATATTTACTCGGTATAACCCTTTTCGTAGAAAGGTTTGTTGAGATATCCACTTTCCTTCTCCATTAAATGTGTATAAACACTCCTTTGGAAGATCACATCTCTCGATTTGTTCTATTATTGAATCCTCTACAACAGTATAATTATCTAAAGCTTGCTTTAATTCATAAATTCGACCTTTTACATAGGTAAGTTCGTATTTTAATTTCTTTCTAATTTCTAAGATAGAGGATCTTTCACTACTTAAATAATCTTCGAACGAAATATTTAAAATGTAAAACATTTCTTTTAAAACATTTACAGGAGGTATCTCTTGGCATTTTTCATAATTTCTATATTTATGAAAAGTTATATTCAAAAGGTTTGCCATCTCCTCTTGATTTATTTTCTCGTTCTTTCTCTTTTCCTTCAATCTTCTTGCAATATCTGCAGATTCAAATAATTCTTCTACGAGTTCTTCTTCCATTCTAAATGACATATTAATCTTCCTTTTTAGTTATTCTCTTATGTATTAATTAAAAGCTTTTATTTTCCTCATAAAAGATGTGAACAGATTATTTAGATATTCCCTTTTTATATCGGAATGGTCTTAACAATTTCCAATGATTGACGTGGATTATGTAACTATTCACGGTGAATACTTTTTAATAGAGTAATACAAAACAGAGATAGCGTACCAATTCAATAGTATGTATCTCGGTTCTGGTATTTATTATATTATTTATCCCATAATCGCAAGGGTAGATTCTTTCATCGAACTTTCTATCAACTCTTACTTACTATATCTTTGGCATTTATTTTTGACCACATTTCCCGTACATGTGCTTTTGTTTCTATCAACAATAATCTCTTGTAGTAATAATTACAATGAAGTCAACCATTCGTATGTTTCCGTTTTACTGAACGATATCTCGTGATTTAACACAAAATCAGCTTTATTAATTATTAGTGCTTCATACCCTATCAAATCATCTACTGTTGATTGAGATTCTTCATCGTCTTCTTCATCGAAGTACTCTTCAAGATTCTCATATGTCAACCATAGACCTACAAATAATTTATTAATACCACCAAATTCTTTACTAATTGATCTCATAACATCTTTAGTTGTTTGATCTACTAATTCAGCAATTGCAGAATCTATTAAATCATATTCATCATATTCTTCCAAGTCGAACGAGGATCCAACTAATTGACCAATACGGATGGGGCTTAGTTCAATTCTGTCCATCCAACTATGAAAATCTGTACTAAATGTTTCTTCAGTAGTTATAGAACAAAACTCACCGTACAAAACAACCATCGAAATTAGACGGATGTATACTTTACACCTTTCAAGTTCATTTCTGTAGTCTGCAAGTCCATTATTTTCGATGCCGATCCATGACTTTTCAGCCCAAAGAATTTTCATATCATCTGACCAACCAATTTCCTCTAAAAGTTCTTCAACTAAATCTGAAATCTCATCCCAGCTTATCGTATTTTTTGTCTCCAAATTCCTCACCTCAGTTATGATATGAAATGCATTTAAGTATAACCACTATTCACCTTAAAAAATAGTATGATTCCACAGAAACGGATTCGACAAGAGCGTAATGGTAGTAAAAGTAACTCCTATGATTTACAAGTTCACTTTCAATGGCGTATTCTGTTAAGATAATTTTTACGTCTTCTTTATATATTAAAAAAGCAGATTCAGAACGATGATTCAATTGAATCCGCCTTGTTAAGTTTGCTCGTATTGTAGAACTTCTTCTACTATTCTTCTCGAACCAATATAAGTTAAATTAATATCAGCAAGATAAGTAGAAATTCATTCTATTCTCTTACCGACGTATCCGTCATTCCAACTGATTAAATTCTATGAAAATTATTTGTACTTATTTATCATTCGGAAAAATGGTAATTATTTGATTAAATAAGTTTGTAGTCGAGGAACTTATGCCCATTTGATTATAAACTTCTTGATAATGTTGTATCCATTTTAAAGAATCCGTCTGTATATGGGTGCAATCATCCACGAAATTTACAAGGATTAGCCAAGTTGGAATACCGACTTTTTCATTTAATACATATAAATATGTCAGCCTATTAGCCAATTGATAATATTGATTTAACCAGATATCTATAGATACCTGAGATCCCATAGCTCGCTTTACTTCCATTATCGAACTTTCTATCACCGCTTTACTTCTAACATCCTTGGCCTGTATTTTTGACCGCATTTCATGTACATGTGCTTTGGCTTCTACTAACAATAAACCATTTTGTCCATTTTTTCCTTCCAAAACGGCAATGCCATCCCACTGTGGCCCTTTCTTAGCCCAATACATCTCTAATTGAGTTCTTTTATCCTTCCATTCATCTACCAGTTCTAAAAACTCATTTCTGTATTCTTGATAGTCAGTTTCCATAAGCGGAGATTTCCACTCTATAGATAGTTCCTTATCTATAAAAGAGATCAAGGAGGGAGAACTCATTAAAATAAGTTTATTCAATTCACCTTGCTTGCTGTTTACATATTTTTGTAGAAGAAATTTACTCCCTTTAATTGCTTTCCCCTTCTCAGACCTTTTTGGGATAGGTAATAATTGCACTTTGATTTTCTCATTATATATTGATACAAGTTCAATCACTATGATTGGTCTTTGTGTTGGGATAAGAGGACACGGATGATAGTAGTCATCCCTAATAGTATGTTTCTTACCGAAAGTAGGAACCCCTGATTGCTCTATCTGTTCTCTCCAATGTTTTTTTATATGTTCAAGTTTTGTCCATCTACTTTCATGTTTAACTCCCCACCCCAATAGAATCCAAGGATGTTCTTTTAATTCACTTATTGAAGCTAACGATTCTGCGATGTCATACCTAAATGTTTGAACAAGTGATTCAAGCTCGTCAACTGCGTTCTGCGATTTCGTATTTTGCAGATTAAATAGATTATAGATATGAAATCGACCCGTTATGGGTTTATCTTTTCCATAAACTCCTTCTACAATTGATATTAATTGTTGCATTGTAGGATCTTCAGTTTTTACCCAACCACTTACCGAACCCTTTGTATCAAGTTCATAAGTTAATGCATTATTAAGAGTCGCAGACCCTGGATTTAGTAATAGACAAGCCCCGATAGATGTTTCCGAGTCGCCCCATTGAATAAATGCTGATGTTCTAAAAATATATTCTCCTCTTTTTACAAATGAGCCATAGGCTCTTGGTCTATTCATTAGAAAATCTCCTATTCGATTATACTTTGACTTGTCATCAGATTTATCTTTGCCATTGGATTCTCTGATCACCTATAAGAATGGTGACTTCAAGATTCAAAACTCTATTTACACTATTCATACCGTTATCTTTATAACAACATTTTATTATATAACAGTTTACAGTATTTTTATTTGTTATATAAAAGGTTGGAACCACTAACCTATTGAAATAATTTCATATTTTTAATATATTAAACATGTAGAAGAATTCAATAAACCCTCATCACCCCACAAAAATCCACTAAAACTAAGGAGATGCCACTTAATGAATGCAATTATGACTGAACTGTCGCTTTCTGAAATCAAACCAAATTCCCCATTTTAATTTCTTACTTTATTTGTAACGGTAGAAATCAAAACAATCATTCAATAACTACTCTAACATCTACCATTCAATATTCCCTATCTTCTAAAACCTCTTATTTACACTTCAGGAAAATGTCATTATAGTACGACATTTTCACTTATCTAATATCCAAACAACCTCAAAATATCAAACAATTCAACAAGGAGAGATATAAATATGGAACAAATCATAAACCCTTTAGTCTCTACAACTCTTGAAGTAGAGTTTAAAAATTTAATTATTACCACACTTGATCAAGTTATAAGAGAATATCAATCAAAAACATCTGAATGGATGAGTTTAAAAGAAGGAGCAAAGTACGCTGGCGTTTCTTACAATACCTTCATTAAATTTCGGGTAATGGGCTTAAAGGTCAGTGAGATCGACGGTATAAAACGTGTATCAAAAAAAGAGATTGATAATTTTCTAAACAGTCAAAGCTACTAAGAAAACAACATTCGGAGAAAGGTAAAGGTTTAAGACAGAATTACTTGGATTCACTTCATTAATTTTGTATGAAAAAGATGTTGCTATTGTGTAAATGATAGCAACTTTCACAGCCTATATCTTGTCTCCGTATAACCATTAGGAGGAAGACATGATGAATAAAGCAAAAACAAATCCAATTAAACCTTATATTAAAAAGAATAGAAAGTATTATATGTTCAAAGTCTATCTTGGCGTTGATCCATTAACAGGGAAGTCAAAATATACTACTCGTCGTGGGTTTGAGACAATAAAGAAAGCAGAACATGCGTTAGCTCGTATAAAACTTCAAGTTGCTAATGGTACATTTCGTAAGCAACATGCTGAAACATACCAAGAAGTATATGATTTATGGATTGCACAATACGAAAAAACAGTAGAAGAAAGTACATTTGTTAAAACAACAGGTATTTTCCGTAATCATATATTACCTGCTATGGGTGATTATAAAATAACTATGATAAATTATGCTATATGTCAAAGACATATGTACGAATGGGCCGATAAGTTAAAGAGGTTTCGAATTGTGAAATCTTACGCTTCAAAAGTTCTTGATTTTGCGATTAAAAGTGAGTATATACAAACAAATCCATTTGCATTGGTAGAGATATCGAATCGTACAAAAAAAGTTCAATATGCTAAAGTTAAAAGTGAAAATTTTTACACTAAAGAACAGTTAAATAAATTTTTACAGTGCATGGAACAAGAATCTAACTTTAAAGCCTACGCTCTTTTTCGTTTGCTCGCATACAGTGGTATCCGTAAAGGTGAAGCACTTGCCCTAAATTGGGATGATATAAATTTCAGCAAAAATGAAATTCGTATTAATAAAGCTCTTTCCAAAGGTAAAGAAAATAAACTGCTTATTGGATCTACGAAGACAGGAGTTACCCTGAATTTGAAAATGGACTCAACCACTATGGGGATTTTGAATGAATGGAAAAAGCGACAAAGACAAGATTGTCTCGTTTTAGGATATGATACATTGCAACCAAACCAACTTGTTTTCAATAATCGTTACAATGATTTTTTACAACCCACTATTACCCGTAAATGGCTTCAGAACATTCTAACAAAATATAAACTTCCTCATATCACAACACATGGCTTTAGACACACACACAGCACACTTCTCTTTGAGGCAGGCTGTGTTATGAAAGAAGTTCAAGATCGTCTCGGCCATTCTGATTTAAGGACAACAATGAACATATATACTCACGTGTCCAAACAAACAAAAGAGGTTGCGGTTAATAGATTAGAAACGTTTATGGCTATATAAATAAGTTATTGCCCTGTATAAATGTTATTCGGCTTGTTATACAAACTATTGTTAATTAATGTGTTAAAAATAAAAAGGATTGCATTTTTGCAGTCCTTTTTATTTTCATCTATTTTCTGTAAATATCCATTTACTAAACTGTGAAACTTGAGTATCGTCGCTCTAATCATATATGATAAATATGTTGCTTCCATATAATAGGCAACAATTACTCTCTATTTCTTGTCTCCGTAAGAAAATAGGAGGAAAAATGAGTAAATCTACAATTAACGCTATCAAAATGTACACAAAAAAGAATAATGAAAAATGCTACATGTTTAAAGTATATTGTGGTACTGACCCTTTAACTGGTAAGGAACAATATACTACTCGACGTGGATTCAAGACGAAAAAAGAAGCAAATCAGGCCTTAGCACAAATCAAACTTGAAATTAGCAAGGGAAAATTCAAAAAAAAACAAATTGAAACGTACGCAGAAATTTACGAGTTATGGATTACTCAATATGAAAAAACGGTTGAGGAAAGTACGTTTATTAAGACAACTGGTATTTTCAAGAATCATATTTTGCCTGCTTTTGGAGCATATAGGATTGAAAAAATAAACGTGGAAGCATGTCAAAGACATGTCGATGAATGGGCAGATAAGTTAAAAAAGTTTCGTACCGTGAAGTCCTACGCTTCCAAGGTAATTGATTTTGCAATTAAGCGTGGATATATTGAGAAAAATCCACTTTCATTAGTAGAAATGCCGAAGAAATTGAAAAAGTTGCGTATTGATGATGAAGACGAATTTGAAAACTTCTACACTAAAGAACAGCTTATTGAATTTCTTAAATGCATGGAGCAAGAAAGTAATTTTAAAGCATATGTGTTATTTCAACTTCTTTCCTACAGTGGTATGCGTAAAGGAGAAGCCCTTGCATTGACGTGGAAAGATTTAGATTTCACAAATAATGAAATTCGTATTAATAAAGCCATTTCAAGAGGGAAAAACAATAAACTTTATGTAAAAACCACGAAGACAGGTATTGCTCGTACAATTAAAATGGACTCAACCACTATGGGGATTTTGATAAAGTGGAAAAAGCAACAACGAGAAGATTATCATCTTTTAGGATTTAATACATTACAACGTAATCAACTTGTTTTCAGTAATGAACAAAACGAGTTTTTACAACCTACTAAAACACGCAAATGGCTCGAACATGTTTTAATAAAATATCAACTTCCCAAAATAACAACTCATGGATTTAGGCATACACATTGCTCGCTTCTCTTTGAGGCAAACGTAGGAATTAAAGAGGTTCAAGATCGCCTTGGTCATACTGATGCACAGACGACGTTGAACATCTATGCTCATGTATCCGATAAAGCAAAAGATGAAGCAATCAATAAGTTAGAAAACTTTATGAACCTGTAAAAGTTTTTGACCATGGTTTTGACCATGGATGTTTGAAATCCATTGAAACTCAATGAAACAGCTCAAAAGAAAAAACCCTTGAATACCAAGGGTTTTGACACTGTATGAAATCATATGATTTCTAACTATGGAGACGGCGGGATTTGAACCCGCGTCCAGAAACTCTAACACTTAAGCTTCTACGCGTGTATCTTACCTATTTGAAGTTTCGCGTAGCATTATGCCGATAAGCGGGCGTCCTGTACGCTAACTTGGAAATCTCTTGCTGACAGCTCAAGTGGCACTGCCAACCGTATCCCACTAAGAGTGAGCTCTACCTAGCCACATGGGCGATGGATAGATAAAGCAGATCCGAGCTTACGCTGCGAATGCTAAGTTGTTGTTTGTTTTGCCTGTTGTTATAAGTTCCGTTTTTACAGAGCCGAGCCTCTGACGCGCAACTCAAGCTTAGACTATCCCTGTCGAATCCATAACGTCCCCGTTTATGGAATAATGTAAGCTTCGTTACATAGATAACTATACATCAAATTAGGTCAAAATTCAAGTGATACACACTTCCACTATCAGGATAACTAGGAAGCTGCTATTATCGTTGGGCATCCTTGAATGCTCGCTCAATGTCGCGTTTCGCTTCTTTTTTCTTTAGTGTGTCGCGCTTGTCGTAATCCTTTTTCCCTTTACCGATGCCGATTAGGACCTTGGCGTAGCCGTTCTTTAAGTACATTTTGAGCGGTACGATTGTGTAGCCCTCTCGCTTTGTTTCACCTATAAGAGAACTGATTTGCTTCTTGTGTAGCAATAGCTTACGAGAACGCAGCGGATCGTGGTTAAAGCGGTTACCCTGCTCGTATGGACTGATGTGCATATTGGATATCCATGCCTCGTTGTTACGAATGCGCACGAATGCATCCTTTAGCTGCACCTTCCCGTTACGAATCGATTTGATTTCGGTTCCTTGTAGGACGATACCTGCCTCGATTGTTTCCTCGATAAAATAGTCATGATTGGCCTTCTTGTTTTGTGCTAGTGGCTTGTCGTCATGCTTTTTTGCCATTCTATTCACCCCTGTCTAAAGCTAGGTGGAGCGACCTAGGCCGCTCCCTCTTTATTTTTTCTTTGGTCGCTTGCGTTTTTGGGATTTCTTCGCAACGGACTCATAGAATTTCTTTTTCTGATTCGTTCCTTTTTTCGGTCCTGGCTGTGATTTGTCTTTTCTATCCTTGCCAGTGCCTTTTTTAGATGCATGGATGACCTTAGGACTTTCCTTACGTGTGCTGCGGCCAAAGGATTTTTTCATGCCTACAACCTCGAAGTCTACAGCGGCTTCCTCTGGTTTTACAGCTGAAACGCGAACCGTTACCTCGTCCCCGATACGGAACTGTTTGCCAGAGCGCTCACCGATCATCATCATTTGACGGTCGTCAAAGCGGTAGTAGTCGTCTGTCATGTTCGTCACATGGACAAGACCCTCGATTGTGTTTGGCAGCTCGATGAACATACCGAAGTTCGTAACCGAGCTAACGATACCCTCGAATTCCTCACCGATTTTATCTGCCATGTATTGTGCTTTTTTCAGTGCATCCGTGTCACGCTCTGCATCTACTGCACGGCGTTCACGTTTCGATGTATGCTCTGCGATATCGTCGATGATTGCACCCCAATGGTTGATAGTTGCGGATGAAACATCCCCATTCACTAAATACGTACGGATCAGACGATGTACGATTAAGTCAGGGTAACGACGGATCGGAGATGTGAAATGCGTATAGAACTCAGTTGATAAACCAAAGTGTCCTAGGCATTCTCCGTAATACTTTGCCTGCTGTAGGGAACGAAGAAGCATTGTTGAGATAACTGGCTCCTCTGGCATTCCCTCGATACTTTCAATGATTTCTTGAAGTGCTTTCGGGTGAATGTCATTGCCCGTACCTTTTACTACTAAACCGAAGTTCGTTAGGAAGCCGAAGAAGCGTTGAAGCTTTTCTGGCTTAGGATCTTCATGGATACGGTAAATGAACGGCACATCCAGCCATTTAAAGTGCTCTGCAACGGTTTCATTGGCAGCTAGCATGAATTCCTCGATCAGCTTCTCAGCCACCGTACGCTCGCGAATAGCTACGTCTGTTGGCCAGCCGTCCTCGTCTACTAGAATTTTAGCTTCCGGGAAATCGAAGTCGATTGCTCCGCGTTCCTCACGTTTCTTTCTTAGCACTGCTGCAAGCTCAGCCATATTCTCGAACATTGGCACTAGATCTTTGTAGCGCTCGATTAATGTTTCATCTTTTTCTTCTAGAATTTTATACACATCCGAGTAAGTCATTCGCTCTGTTGTGCGAATCACACTTTGGAAAATCTCATGGGAGGTCACCATACCAGAGCCATTGATGATCATTTCACATGAAAGCGTTAAACGATCCACCTGTGGGTTAAGCGAGCAAATACCATTTGATAGACGATGCGGAATCATTGGAATAACACGATCGGTTAAGTACACGCTTGTTCCACGGTCATATGCCTCGCGGTCAAGAGCTGAACCTTCTGTTACATAGTGGCTTACGTCTGCGATATGTACGCCAAGCTTATATGTACCGTCAGGCAATTTCGTAACTGTAACTGCATCATCCAAATCCTTCGCGTCTGCTCCGTCAATTGTGACGATAACCTCATCACGAAGATCTCTGCGTCCTTCTAGTTCACCTTCTGCGATTTGATCTGGAACAGCCTCTGCTTGATCGATTACCTCCTGTGGGAAGTCAATCGTAATCCCATGCTTGTAGATGATTGATAGAATATCAACACCTGGATCATTTTTATGTCCAAGGATTTTCGTGACAATCCCTGTTGCAGACTTTCTTTCATTCGGCCAATCGGTAATCTCTACAACTACCTTATGTCCATCTACTGCTCCTAGTGTGTCGCCTTTAGCAACAAATACGTCCATCGGCACTTTTTTGTCATCTGGTATAACGAATCCAAAGCCTTTATTATCCTGGAACGTACCAACAACCTGAGAGATCCCGCGCTGAGTGATTTTAATAATCGTACCTTCTCTACGGTCTCCTGATGATTCCTTCGATACGCGAACAAGCACCTTGTCACCGTTTACTGCCCCGTTAATTTCCGTTGGGGGAATAAAGATATCATCCATTCCAGCCTCTTCGGGTGTAACAAATCCAAAGCCCTTTGCATGACCGATGAAGCTCCCGACGATTAAATTCATGCGAGATGGGACACCATAACGATTAGATCTTGAGCGTACAACCGCTCCGCTGTCCTCCATAGAAACTAGTGTTTTTACTAGCTCCTTGAAGTCATCAGCCTCGGTCAGTCCGAAATGGTCCTCTAATTCCTTGGTGGTCATCGGTTTATATTCTTCTGAGTTCATTAACTCCAGTAATTGTTCTTTCATATTCTCCATCTAAACATCCCTCCCTTTTCAGATTGTGCGGAATTGGTCTGTTTTACACATTCCAATCCAGCGATTCTAAAAAGTTTAATATATCTTCATGTAACGTTTCCTTTTCTGGTCCAAGAGTAATGACATGACCAGATTCCTCGTACCAGTTTATCTTTTTTTCAATCGATTCAGCCTGCTCATAAATATAGTTTGCAGAATTTATGTCAATGACTGTATCAAGCTTCCCCTGTGTGACGAGAAGTGGCGCATAGATATGATCCACGTGATCGCGGACCTCATAGACGAATTCTCGCAGCTCACCCAGTGTTTGCATCGGATTTTTGCGAATCTCCTCTACTTCTTCTTCTATTTGTTCCTCGCTTTTACCTTCATATTTCTTATATTCCTTCGCGTATTTTACGACGCCCTCAAACATGACGTCGGTCGTTTTCATCGTCATTGGAGAGCACATAGTTACTATTCCCTTTACAGGTACTGTATACCCCAATTTCAAAGAAAATACGCCTCCGAGAGACAATCCAGCAACGGCAATTTCGTCATAGCCAGCTGCCTTTAACCGGTCGTATGCCTTCATAACATCCTTCCACCAGTCTTTTGGGCCAGTTTCTAGCAGCTCCTCCGGTGGTACACCATGTCCCTTATAATGTGGCGCCAAGGAAGTGTAGCCATTTTTTTCTAAAAACCGACCAAGCATCCGGACGTCGGACGAATTGCCGGTAAAACCATGTAATAATAATACTGCTCGTTTTCCTGCCTCGAAGAAAAACGGCTTTGGTGTAGTGATACGCATTCCAATAAAACCTCCTATATCCAAAAACAGCATTTCTTTTCTACTATATATATATCTTACCATTATTAATTTTATCTTATGTATGCCCAAATATAAAAGAAAACGCCTAACCAAATGAAAGTATGGTTAGGCGTATACATTCGTTTTTTAAAATTTAGTAACAGCTATCGTCAAAATGAAGAATAATACTGCAAGTACGACAGTCGCTCTATGTAAGATTAAATCCATACCACGAGCTTTCTGTTTTCCAAAGAGTTGTTCAGCTCCTCCGGAGATGGCTCCTGAAAGTCCAGCACTTTTACCTGACTGCAATAATACTACTACAATCAAAGCAAGTGAGACGATGATTAATAATGTCATTAATAATGTATTCATTGTTACACCTCCTGATTAGAACTTCACAACACTTATAATTTTACCAAATTTAAATAGAACTGACAACAGTCTATAAACTTTAAAGTAGTTATCTAAATAATATCATATATTTTCTCATAATCTAGCGGTAAAATGAAATAGGAAAGATTTAATGGTTTATTTTGTAAAAATACATAATGAATAGGAAAGATTAATTGTGAACAAAAAATTATTTGCAATGACCAGCATCATTCTTTTAGCGTTAATCGCTACCGTCTATTGGTTTACATTAAAGGAAGAAACGAAACTACCATCAGATAATTGGAGCAGAACTTTTTCGGTCGATATCCCTGCTTCTAATTATTCGAATTTTCAAGTATTAGATAAGGAGAATAGCTACATACTTGCTCTTAGAAATTTCAAGCAGCAAACCATCGTCTCCTGTGATTTGGACTTAAGCTGTAAGGAAGCTCGCAGTCTGGCCTTAACTAGTACAAGCACTAATGCCTGGAGTGATGAAACGGACTCTTATTATATTAAAAATTATTCCTTACTTCATTTCAGCACAAAGAACGGCAACAAGGAAATTGCCCAAAATGTCGAGGATTTCGTAAAATCGGACGATACGTTAGTCTACTGGACCAAGGACCGTCAGTTAACAGTTTTGAAGGATGGTCAAGAGCAAGCTTATGGGATGGATGAGCCTATCTATGATGTTAAAATTTTTGATAATAACATCTTTGCTATAACAAAGGATACTCAGGGAGACCGCTTTAGCGTATACACTCTAACGAACGAGCCTAACCAATTATTCAAGTTCACTAGTACAGCAAGCTTAGTATCCTCCTTAAATATTATTGAGCAGTCAAAAGAGGAGTACTTGCTGCTAATGGATGCAACCATTGTTTCTGGTGGTGCAAAATCGAAGGTGATCCAACAGGCATCTTTTAATCTTTCGCCAAATCAAACCATTCAGCTGACGAAGCTAAAATTTGAGCATGAAGAGGACGGTCGCACATTAGATGACATTACCCAGCCAACTGTACTTCAGCAGGACGGACAAACGTTAATAGCCTTTACCGCAACCTATGCCGGCAATAAAAACCAAGTGTTCATGGGGCCGCTAACTAATGGCACGATTCAGGCTACATTGTTGTCCAAATCAGGTATCAGATACGAGCGCCCTGTCATATTAGACAAGCAGACCGTTGCCTTTTTAGAGATGAATGGTTCTCAAAGGGAATTAGTTTACACCTCCTCTGACCCAATCAAAATAGAAGAGAGCAAACAAATTTCCAAGGAGGACTACAAGCAAGCAGCCTACACCCAGTTTAGTAAATCCTTTAACGGCTTAATGCTAGTACTGTTTGCCTTTGCATGGATCATCCTTGCATTTGGGATATCCTATTTGAGCACAGTCATTCTAAACCGATTTAAATATGAAAGAACCTATTTTTTAGGATTTGTTATCCATGTCGTCTCGCTTTTAGCGTTGCAAATCTTTTTCTTATATCGCTTTACGAAGGTGGAAACGATCATTGCAAATGTTCCATTCATTACGGAAAGCTGGCATTTTGTTGGTTTATTAGTCGTAGGAGCTGTTCTATCGGTCGTTCCATTATTCCTTGCCCGCTATAACCCAGAAGAGGAAGATTACACGTATATGATTTTATACGCGACCTTTATGAATCTTGCCATTATGTTTTTCTTGGTCGGCCCGTATATATTTTAAATAGAAAAGAGAGCAGGCGATGTACCTGCTCTCTTTTTTTGAGACTCGTTAGCAAATTATGATGGGCCTGCAAGAGTTTCGTGATTTCTGCAATGTTTATGCACGTCTCCGCAAGGTTTCACTCCATCTGTGCAAGGTTTTATTCTATCTCCGCAATGTTGCACGCAATCTGTGCAAGGTTCCGCTCCGTCTCTGCAACGTTCCGCATTTCCCTGATGTGCAACACCTTGCCTCATCTCTGCAACACTTCTATCCTTTTGCTCAACACTTCTCCCAATCTCTGCAACACTTTCCCTATTTCCCCGCAACTCTTTTACTTCCCGCAATGGTTCCTCTCTTTCGCGCAACACCTTGCTCCTTCTCTGCAACACCTCTCCCTATCTCTGCAACACTTACCCTATTTCCCGCAACTCTTTTATTTCCCGCAATGGTTCCTCTCTTTCGCGCAACACTTTGCCCATTTTCTGCAACACTTCTCCCTATCTCCGCAACACTTTCCTTATTTCCCACAACTCTTTTATTTCCCGCAATGCTCCCTCTCTTTCGCGCAACACTTTGCTCCTTCTCTGCAACACTTCGACTCATCTCTGCAACACTTTCCTTATTTCCCGCAACTCTTTTATTTCCCGCAATGCTTCCTCTCTTTCTCGCAACACTTCTCCCTATCTCCGCAACACTTCCCACGCTCCACACAAATCTTCCCACAAAAAAACTACTTAACACAAAAGTGTTAAGTAGTTATCTACCATTATTTATTTCAGGTTATAGAATGTTTTTTTGCCTAGGTATTGAGCTGTGTTGTATAGTTGGTCCTCGATACGTAGTAGTTGGTTGTATTTTGCTACGCGGTCGGAGCGGGATGGTGCTCCTGTTTTGATTTGGCCAGCGTTTGTTGCTACTGCTAGGTCAGCGATTGTTACGTCCTCGGATTCACCAGAGCGGTGGGAGATGACTGCTGTGTAGCCAGCGCGTTTTGCCATTTCGATTGCGTCAAATGTTTCTGTAAGTGTACCGATTTGGTTAACTTTTACTAGGATTGAGTTGCCTACGCCTTGCTCAATTCCTTGTGCTAGTTTTTTCGTGTTAGTTACGAATAGATCGTCTCCAACTAGCTGAACTTTTTTGCCAAGTCTTTCTGTTAGAAGCTTGTGGCCAGCCCAGTCGTTTTCGTCTAATCCGTCTTCGATTGAGATGATTGGGTATTTATTGCAAAGCTCTTCGTACCAATCAACCATTTCCTCTGAAGTTTTGACTACGCCTTCACCAGTTAGGTGGTATTTGCCGTCTTCTTTGTTGAATAGCTCAGAAGATGCTACGTCCATTGCTAGAAGGATTTCTTCACCTGGTTTGTAGCCAGCTTTTTCGATTGCGGTCATGATTGTAGAAAGTGCTTCTTCGTTTGATTTTAAGTTTGGTGCGAATCCACCTTCATCACCAACAGCTGTGTTTAAGCCAGCATCTTTTAATACTGATTTTAGGCTGTGGAAGATTTCTGCGCCCATGCGTAAAGCATGACGGAATGATTCTGCTCCTACTGGCATGATCATGAATTCTTGGATGTCTACGTTGTTGTCAGCATGCTCGCCGCCGTTTACGATATTCATCATCGGAACTGGAAGTTGTTTTGCATTAAACCCGCCTAGGTATTGATATAAAGGTACATCTAAATAGTCAGCTGCAGCGTGTGCTACTGCGATAGAAACTCCTAGAATTGCGTTAGCTCCTAGGTTACCTTTGTTTTCAGTACCGTCTAGCTCGATCATTGCATGGTCGATTTCAACTTGGTCTAACACTGAGAAATTTTCTTCTAATTCTGCCGCGATTACGTTGTTCACGTTTTCTACCGCTTTTAATACACCTTTTCCAAGGTATCTTGACTTGTCGCCATCGCGAAGTTCTACTGCTTCGTATTCACCAGTAGATGCACCAGATGGTACGATTGCGCGGCCATATGCTCCGCTTTCTGTGAATACTTCTACTTCAACTGTTGGGTTTCCGCGTGAATCTAATACCTCACGAGCTTGAATTTGTGTAATAATTGGCATTTTCAACTCTCCGTTTCGATTAATGTTTTACCTGTCATTTCAGGCGGTGCTTCTATACCTAATAAGTGTAACATGGTTGGAGCCAAATCGGCTAAAATTCCGTCTGTTCTAAGTGTTGCTCCCTTTTCAGTCACTATAACTGGAACAGGATTGGTCGTGTGAGCGGTCATCGGGTTACCCTCGATAGTGACTACCTCATCGGAATTTCCGTGGTCAGCAGTAATAATTGCCTGGCCGCCTTTTGCTAAAATTGCATCTACCACCTTGCCAAGGCAAGTATCCACTGCCTCGATTGCCTTAACGGTTGGCTCTAGCATTCCGCTATGACCTACCATATCGGGATTTGCAAAGTTTAAGATAATTGCATCAAATTTGTCTAATGCAATCTCTCCTACTAAAGCGTCGGTTACCTCATAAGCGCTCATTTCTGGCTTAAGGTCATACGTTGCCACCTTAGGAGAATTAATGAGAATTCGTTGTTCTCCAGGGAATGGCTCCTCTCGACCACCACTCATAAAAAATGTCACATGCGGATATTTTTCAGTTTCGGCTATACGAAGCTGTCTTTTATCACGAGCTGCAAGAACCTCGCCGATCGTGTTAGATAAATTTACTTTTTCAAATACTACATCCGCCACTACCTCATCGCTATAATGAGTGAATGTCACGAATTTAAGGTTCTTCGGATGCTTTTCGCTTAATGGGAAGCTATCGAACGATGGAGTATTTAACGCCATCGATAACTGAATTGCACGGTCAGGACGGAAATTAAAGAAGATGACTGCATCACCAGTATCTATAGTAGTAGCCGGCTGTCCATTTTTCTCAATGACAAATGGCACGACGAATTCATCTGCAATATCCTCCTCATAAGAGTTAAGTACTCCCTGAGTTGCTGTTTCAGCCGTTTTACCGACTCCATCTACCATCGCCTTATAGGCAAGGACAACACGATCCCAACGACGATCACGGTCCATTGCATAGTAGCGGCCGCTAATAGATGCGAACTGGCCTATACCAATATCCTTCATTTGTTTTTCTGTTTCCTCTACGTATCCTACCGCTGTGCGTGGACCAACATCACGTCCATCTAAGAAGCCATGTACGAAAACATCGTTCAGCCCCTGTGCTTTAGCAAGCTTCAATAAAGCAAATAAATGAGAATAATGACTATGAACTCCACCATCAGATAGAAGGCCCATAAGATGTAGCTTTCCACCCGTTTGCTTCACATGCTCAATCGCAGCTAAAAGCTTTTGCTCTTTAAAGAATTCCTCATCACGAATAGATTTATGAATGCGTGTAAGGTTTTGATAAACAATTCTTCCAGCACCGATATTTAAATGACCAACCTCTGAGTTACCCATTTGTCCATCTGGCAAGCCAACCGCCTCCCCAGAAGCGATCAAGGTCGCGTTCGGGAATTCGTTCCAATATCGATCGAAGTTTGGTTTTTTTGCATGAAAAACTGCATTACCATAAGTTTCAGGTCTTAGTCCGAAACCGTCTAAAATGATTAAGGCAACTGGACTTTTAGACATTTGCACCAGCCTCCAGTAGTTTCACAAACGAATCTACCTGTAAGCTCGCCCCGCCTACTAATGCACCATCAATATCTTCCTTAGAAAGCAATTCCTCAATATTTTCAGGCTTCACACTGCCACCGTATTGGATACGGACCGCACTTGCAACTTCTTCTCCAAAACCATCTAAAATCGTTTCACGGATTGCACGACATACATCATTTGCATCATCAGCCGTAGCTGTTTTGCCAGTTCCGATTGCCCAGATTGGCTCGTAGGCGATAATTGTGTTTTTCACTTGTTCTTCTGTAAGACCTTCTAGAGCTGCTGTTGTTTGAGCAGAAACAATGCTTTCTGTTTCGTTGCTTTCACGTTGCTCCAACGACTCTCCAACACAGATGATTGGCGTTAGGTTATTTTCAAATGCAGCCTTTGCTTTTTTATTGACTGATTCGTCGGTTTCGTTGAAATATTGGCGTCTTTCGGAGTGACCAATTACGACATAGCTTACGCCTAAATCTTGTAATTGTTGACCGCTCACTTCACCAGTGAACGCTCCTTCCTTTTCTTCATGCATGTTTTGAGCACCGATTGAAATAAAAGATCCCTTAGTCTCGTTAACTAATGACTCTAAAAATAGAGAAGGCGCACAGATGACTGCCTCTACATTCGTTGTGTCCAGTTGCTTCGCTTTTAATTCGCTAGCAAATTGCTTTGCCTCAGAAAGCGTTTTGTACATTTTCCAGTTTCCTGCGATTACTTGTTTACGCATATAAAATCTCCTCCATTTACTTATCGTTTAGTGCCGATACGCCTGGTAAGTCCTTACCTTCCATAAACTCTAAGGAAGCTCCTCCACCAGTTGATATATGGTCCATTTTATCTGCTACATCAAATTTCTCTACAGCTGCAGCTGAGTCTCCTCCGCCAATGATTGTATACCCAGAGGTTTCCGCCATTGCATTGGCAACACCCTTCGTTCCGTTTGCAAAAGCATCCATTTCAAACACACCCATTGGTCCGTTCCAAATAATTAGCTTGCTGTCTTTAATGACTTGATCGTAAAGCTTTACGGTTTCAGGACCAATGTCTAAGCCCATCCAGTCTGAAGGGATTTGGTCGATTGGCACTACCTTCGTATTTGCATCCTTGGAGAACTCGTCTGCAACAACCACATCGATTGGCAAATAGAAGTTCACGCCTTTTTCCTTCGCTTTTTCAAGGAAAGACTTAGCTAAATCGATTTTGTCCTCCTCTAAAAGAGAAGTTCCAATCTCATGGCCTTGTGCCTTCGTAAATGTATAAGACAGTCCACCACCGATTAGGATGTTGTCTACCTTGTCCAATAAATGATCGATGACACCGATTTTATCCTTTACCTTCGCTCCACCGATGATAGCTGTGAAAGGTCGTTCAGGTGTAGATAAAGCTTTTCCTAATACATCTAATTCTTTTTGCATCAACAATCCAGAAACTGCTGGAAGTAGCTTAGCAATACCTTCTGTTGTCGCATGTGCGCGGTGAGCAGCACCAAATGCGTCATTTACATATACATCCGCTAACGAAGCAAACGCTTTTGCTAACTCTGGATCGTTTTTCTCTTCTCCAGCGTGGAAGCGGACGTTTTCTAAAAGAACAACGTCTCCCTCGTTCATTTCAGAGATAGTATGTTCCACTTTTTCTCCAATTGATTCATCTAATTTAGTGACAGGCTTATTCAATAGCTTTGCTAAATGCTCGCCAACCTTTGTCAATCGTAGCTCTTCCTTTACTTCCCCTTTTGGGCGACCCATATGGCTTGCAAGAATCACTTTTGCTCCTTGCTCGATTAAGTGTTGGATCGTAGGTAGTGCTGCACGAATACGAGTATCATCTGTAATTGCACCGTCTTCCATTGGTACATTGAAGTCTACTCGACAAAAGACGCATTTTCCCTTTAACGTTACATCGCTCATTGTTTGTTTTTCCTTCATAAAATAAGCCTCCTTATGTAATTGAATTGCCTACTTAAAAAAAGAAGGAGCAAAAGGGGTAACCTTTGCTCCTTTACCCTCTTTTATTATAGAGGTTATTATACTTTAACGCTATTCAAAAACTAATGTTCCTCGGCTTTTGAAAGGCTTAGTGCTTTAAATTATAACCCTTTTTTTGCCATTAATAATGCAAGGTCGATACAACGTGCAGAGTAGCCTGATTCGTTGTCATACCATGCTAATACTTTTACAAGGTTGTCACCTAATACCATAGTAGATTGTCCGTCTACAGTTGAAGAAGCAGTGTTACCATTGTAGTCGATTGATACTAATGGAAGCTCGTTGTATTCAAGAATTCCTTTTAGTTCATTTTCAGAAGCTTCACGAAGCACTTTGTTTAACTCTTCTACAGTTACTTCTTTGTCTAGCTCTGCTACAAAGTCGACTAGTGATACGTTTGGTGTCGGTACACGAACAGCCATACCATCTAATTTTCCTTTTAGCTCAGGTAGAACCTTCGCTACTGCAGCTGCTGCTCCAGTTGTTGTTGGAATCATAGACTCAGATGCTGCACGAGCACGACGGTAGTCGCTATGTGGTAAGTCTAAGATACGTTGGTCATTTGTGAATGAGTGAATTGTTGTCATCATCCCACGTTTGATACCAAAGTTATCTTGTAATACTTTTGCTACTGGTGACAAGCAGTTTGTTGTACAAGAAGCGTTTGAAACTACATGATCTGTTTCTGGGTTATATTTTTCTTCATTTACACCCATAACGAATGTCGGCATATTGTCTTTCGCTGGAGCAGAAAGAATAACTTTTTTAGCTCCTGCTTCTAAATGCTTGCCTGCTTTTTCTACTGTGCTGAATACGCCAGTAGATTCGATTACGATGTCTACTCCTAGGTCTTTCCAAGGAAGTACTGAAGGATCCTTTTCTGCGAATACTTGAATGTTTTTCCCGTTAACTACTAGGTATTCACCCTCTGAAGTGATGTCCGCATTAGAGATACCGTGTACAGAATCATATTTCAATAAATGAGCAAGCATCGCTGCATCTGTTAAGTCATTGATTGCTACTACTTCTAAATCCTTTTGCTCTAAAGCTTCTCTGAAAACCTTACGTCCGATACGTCCAAATCCGTTAATAGCTAATTTTACTGTCATTATAAATTCCTCCTAAATGTTTTTTGGAATTACTTTCATCATTTCGTTTGCTGCACCTTCATCTGTTACTAAGACAGTTTGCAATGGTGCCTGCTTGAAATAAGAAATAAGTGCATTTGCTTTTTTTGCCCCGCCTGCAACCGCAAGTAGATGCTCTATATGTTGAAGCTGGTTTAACTGAACGCCAATTGTTCGAATATGGTGAACTGCTTCACCCTGGTTGTTGAAATAATAGCCAAACGACTCACTGACCGCTCCTCTACTTCTCAGAAGCTCAATCTCCTCGTCACTAGAATTTCTTCTTTTGGCCATTTCTAAAGCATCGCCTATTCCATGAATAATGATGTTCGTCCTTTCATAAAGGTCCATCATTTCTTGAATAAAAGGCTCTTTCTTCATCGTCATATATGCTTCCTCACTTAAGCGGTCAGGTATATATAACGTGCGGTAGGATCCATTCATCTTACTAGCAAACAAAGACGCTATTGTATTTGCTTGTAGCCGGACATCCTTCCCTACCCCTCCTCTAGCTGCAATAAACAACAAGTCCTTCCATCTGGACGACTCCGTCATTGCATGGGAGATGGATGCAATCGTTGACCCACCGGTAACTGCGATAATGTGTTCATTCAGTAAAATACTTTCTAAATACTTTGCAGCCTCCTGCGATAAAAGCATAGATGTATTTGTATCATTATCTACATTTCCCGGAACTATAATCACATCTTTTATATTTAAATATTTTTTTAACATTAGCTCCATCTGCGATCGACCCGACCACAAACGAACTACTTCTTTTAACTCTGTTAATACTTCATTGCCCTCAGCTGTAATCGAAGCTCCCTCACGAGAAACCTCTATCAAGCCTTGAGTCCTTAAAGCGTCCAATTCCTTACGAGTTTCACGCTCGGTTAAGCTTAGCTGTTCACCTAGAACTCTTCGGCCAATACCTTTGGTCAGCTGGATTGTTTGGAGAATACGATACCTCTTTTGAAGCAAGTCACTCATCTCTGGCATTAGCTTTAGTTGCGCACCTAGAAAAGAATCCATTTGTCACATCCCAACCTTAGTGGTGACGTTTTTGTCCCACTTACACCAAAAATGTCCCATCTACTCAAAAAAATTTAATTTCTATAATCATAATACTTTAATATATTCAAAATAGCAATATTTGTGTTTGGAAGCATCAATTTTCTAATGCTTCCATCAGAGTCACATAGTCTACATTCCCATACTGTATGATTTCCCCTTGATATTCCACAACGGGAATCATGAGCATATACTTTTCATGCAGCTGATCATCCTCTTCTATATTATGCTCTTCTATTTGAAAGGGCACGTCCTCTTGGACTAGCTTCAGCATCATTCTCGCATCATCACACAAATGACACCCCGGTCTTGTATAGAAATGGACTATCATTTTTCTATACCTCCTTCCAATAACATTTACCTTCACTCATTATAATCCTATTAGATATCAAAAGCGTGTGTAAAGTTATGCGTACAAATTATTCCTTAAAAGGTAAAATAGTAATATAGAAAACAACACAAAATATGCTTGATTTTTGCTTTAGGCGAACGCTTTTCCGCGGGGGAGCGATAAGCCATCACCGTCGCTAACGCGTCGTATGTGATGTCTTATCTGTCTCCCAACTCCCGCTGGAGTTGTCGCCTGTCGCTTCAATAAATAAATAAATAAATAAATAACTAGATTGCATGTATTGACTTCAAATTATTTCGTCACTTCGCAAAAGTCTACTTGGAAGAATCATTTACCTTTACTTTATTTAAAAGCGATACTTTTTAAAAGTTCCTTCGTCTATTGCTTTAAGGGAGGTCAGAAGATGGAAATGGAACAGCTATATAGAGACCACAGCGACCGGGTTTACGGCTACATTTACTTGCTTGTCCGCCATAAGGAATGTGCGGAGGATCTAACACAAGAAACATTTTATAAAGCATTTAAAGGAGTTGATTCCTTTAATAAGCAGGCTTCTACTGCTACATGGATACTAAAAATAGCTCGCAATGTTACCTATGATTATTTTAGAAGAAAAAGAGTGATTCAATTTTTTTCATTTGAAAAAGAGCATGATTTAGAAACTAGGGCACTTACACCCGAAGGTAGCTTTGAACAAAAAGAACAGCTTACGAGAATGTACGACTCCTTACGATTGCTAAAAAAAGACTATCAAGAGGTTATCATCCTGCGAAAGGTTCAGGAGTGCTCGATCCAGGAAACCGCCTTCATACTTGGATGGACCGAGGCAAAGGTAAAGATGAAAATGATGCGTGCACTTGAGGCACTAAAAAAGGAATTTCACCAAAAAGGAGGTTATGCAGATGGAACCGTCAAAGGAATTTGATGAGCTTTTCGCGGATATGAAGAATGTCGAGCGTTCTAATGAAGCAAGACGCAACACATGGCTAGCAGTGAAGGGACGAATGGAAAAGAAAAAACGAAGAGTATTTCCAGCCATCATTTCATTAGCAATAGTTGCGATAGCCTCCTTTCTAATCATTACGTATCTCATGCCCTCCGAACCAGAGCAAACAGCTAAGTCTCTCACTAATGAAGAAGTTATTATGGCGGTACTTGAAAGAGAATACAATGGACCAGATGAGGAGCTTGAACGTTTAATGCAGGAGTGGTTTGATCTGCAAAGCAAAACAAGCGCGGAGAGCCAAGAAGAGTACGACAAACTATTAGATTCAAAGGAATACAAAGACTATATGAATTATTATTATTCTAGCTTTAGTGAATACTTTACGGAAAATGAGTTGAAACAAGCTATTAATACTGTCATGGTCTTCAAATATAATCATTTTCTATTGGATAACGACATTTCCATACATTTAGAGAAAGTTCAAATTGAACAGGAAAAGGATCATCCAAATATTTATCGTCCTATCGTTGAAATTTCCTTAACAAACAGCCAGGGACAGAAAATTTCTCATACGTTAAAAGAAGAATTTATCTTTTCGAAAACAGAACCCGGAAAAATAGGGAGATACAACGGCACAGGCGATGTAGATGGCATACCTTTACGTGATAAAATAGAGAATTTCGAAGCCTATGTAAACACCGACAAGTAGTTCAATGAAATTGCAGAAAAAGATTAGGAGAAAACCAACTCTTTGTTGGTTTTTTTGTTGTCGGGAGCTGTTTTACGACAATGTTGCTCTAGATTACTACAATCGCCTGATGTTTTACGACAATCACGGCCTAGTTTACTACAATCTCCTGGTGTTTTACTACAATCCATTTTCTCAATCAGTCTTCTCTCCGCTTTTACTACAATCTCTTCACTTTTTACGACAATCACGGCCTAGTTTACTACAATCGCCTGTTGTTTTTCGACAATCCACGCAACAAAAAAAGAAGAGCCCTCGCTCTCCCCTTGTCCTAGACTTTTAGCATAAACTCCGCTTCGCCCTCATTAAGCTTGCCTGTTTTTTGGAAGCCGAGGCTTTCGTATAGCTTGATGGCTGCTTCGTTATCTGGCTCGGTTGATAAATAGATGCTTTCACAACCATCAAGCTGCTTTATTTCGTTCAAGATTAGCTCAATTGCTTTTCTGCCATAGCCTTTACCTTGACTCTGATGATCGATCATAAATCGGCATAGCCAGTAGTTTGAAGTTTCTTCATCTAACCCGTACATCGTAAAGCCAATAAGCTTGTCCTCAACCTCTATCCCTCTTGTAATCCAACCAGTTTCATAGACTGATTGAACGATGGATAATGCATTGGATGCTACAAATTTTTCTACTATAGTTGCTTTGCCGTCCTCGTTAGTTGATAGAAAGACAATTTTACGCCAGTTATCCTCGTTTATCTCTACTAGTTTCATTTCTACATCCCCTCTCTTTTTATATTTTATCAGAATAATAAAAACTTGAATATGCAGTATAGATTACTATTTGCGCTCGAGACCCCTGTTCCTATTTATCATCCTATAAAGGAGAAAGATTACTAGTGCAATTACCACAACAGTAGGAATAGACAACCGATTAGTATTGCTAGTTGTATAAACTTGTGGCTGTATAGTTTCCTCTTTCAAACCATATTCTCCTATTACTTCATTGTATAAAGCCTGGTATGTGTAGAGAACTGCCTCGTCGATAAAGCCTTGATTCAAATAAGGCATAGTATATTGATCAATTATACGGTCTACTTTTTCGTACGATATCGCTTCCTCTAAATCGCGATCTACTGTTATTTCAACTGTCGGCCCTCCTTGATTGATAGGATTTGCCTCAATCAAAATAACAATGCCATTTTTCTTTCTAACACTTCCTATTTTATTTTCACGTATGACCTCCATGTTGAATTGTTCTGCTGACTGATCACCTATATTATCGATAATCATGACAACCATTTGAGCAGTGGTTCCTTGTTTCAATCTGCTTCCTAATCGCTCTATTTCTAGATTAGTTTCATCAGCTAGATAACCTTCTAAATCTACTAAATAGGAATCTCTAGGAACATTAGGAATGTTAGTTGCAGCTCCTGTCGTTAACGGAAACAATAGAGAAACAAATATTATACTAACTAGCAAGTGTATAGTTCTTTTCAATAGCACCTATCTCCCTTCAAATTTAACTCTTACCCTTTTATCTATTTAAAGCCTCTATTTTTACTTTATTCCAAATATTCAAGACTAATTCATTATATACGAAAACTATCTTATTAATTTTCAAAGAGAGATGTCTTCCCGTTTTGTGGGTTTAATATAGGAAAAGAGTGGTAATGATGAATAGACTGCAATAAAAAAGGAGGTAAAAACATGGAACAATTACATAAAGAGGATTTAACTCCAAAGGAAGCGGTGGATGCACTCGAACAAATTCAAGGAAAATTTCCTGGAGCAAGAAGAGCCCATGCAAAGGGAGATATGTATGAAGCGGTATTTCATCCGAATGGCAATGCGGTACCTTACACTGTAGCGCCTCACCTTCATAGAGAAGCTGTCTCCGCTACCATCCGTTTTTCCAATAGCCCGCCTAACCCTGCTTCGATAGATTATCTTACCCCGGCAAAAGGACTGGCTGTTCAATTTCAGCTAGCAGATGGCAGTATCACCAATTTAGTGAGTGCTACTGTGCCTATGTTTGTCACTAGCAGCCCTAGAGAATTTATAGATATGATCGAAATTTTCACTGATGAAAAAACAGGAATCAAAACTATTGATAGAGGTCTTGCCATGGTAGAGCTGCTCTCTAAAAAATATCCACATAGCAAAAACGTAATACAAATCATTAAAGAGCAGGCAAAACAGCCGCCAATAAGTTACGCAGAGCTCCATTATTATCCTATACATGCCTTCTATTTCGTCAATAAAGACGGTGTTCGTCAGGCGATTAAATATGAATGGGTTCCTGTTAAAGAAACAAAGGCCCCTGCTTTGACAAGTAAATCTCTTTCAGCTAATTATTTGACCGAGGAACTAGATAACAGATTAAACCAGGCGTCAGTCGAGTTTGACCTCTTTATCCGCTTAGCGGAGGATGGAGATAATCCAAACGATGCTACAGATATGTGGCCAGAGGAAAGAAGAAAAGTGAATATTGGTCGTTTGGAAATCAAAAATAAAATACATCCTAAGGAAGACATTGTTTTTGATCCAACGATTGTACCGGAAGGCATAGAGCTAACAGATGATCCTATACTACACTTTCGTAGTGGCGCATATGCTGAATCATATGAAAGGAGAAGTAAAAATGAGTAAGGAAAATGCAGGGCACTAAAGCTCGACAAAGCATATACTTTCATATCTTGTAAATAAAAAAACACTCGAAGAATTCGAGTGTTTCTAAATGTTATGGACGCCCCTGGAGGGAATCGAACCCCCATCTCAAGAACCGGAATCTTACGTCATATCCATTAAACTACAGGGGCAAGCGACCTTTCTATTATACAAATGGAATAGGAATAATTCAAGTCAACATTTCTAAGCTTAATATTTGACCTTCCTTGACCATTCCATGTATGATAAAGTTACAACTGAGGTAGAATTTCTCAGTACACAAATAAAAATAAAAAATATAACCACCTTTGAAGGAGGCAATCCAGGATGAATTTAATTCCTACAGTTATTGAACAAACAAATCGCGGTGAGCGTGCCTATGACATCTATTCAAGATTGTTAAAAGACCGCATCATCATGCTTGGTAGTGCGATTGATGACAACGTGTCAAACTCTATCGTTGCTCAGCTTTTATTCCTAGAAGCGGAAGATCCAGAAAAGGATATCTCCATCTACATCAATAGCCCAGGCGGAAGTATCACTGCTGGTATGGCTATCTACGATACAATGCAATTCATCAAACCAGACGTACAAACTATTTGTATCGGTATGGCAGCATCAATGGGTGCTTTCTTACTTACTGCTGGAACAAAAGGCAAGCGCTATGCACTTCCAAACGCAGAGGTAATGATTCACCAACCACTTGGTGGAGCTCAAGGGCAAGCAACAGAAATCGAGATCGCTGCAAAACGCATCTTGTTCTTACGCGATAAATTAAACCACATTATGTCTGAGCGCACTGGTCAGCCACTTGAAGTAGTTTCAAGAGACACAGACCGCGATAACTTCATGACAGCAGAACGTGCAAAAGAATACGGTCTAATCGATCATATCATCGCACGCAGCGAAATGAAAAAAGACTAATAATGCCATGAAATCCAAGCGAGCTCCTGTTCGCTTGGATTTTTTTGTAACTTAGTAATGAAAGGTTGTGTAACTATTCTATATCAAATAACTTCTTTATTTATCATTCTATTTTTAGTCATCTATACCTTCAGCCTACAAAGCAAAATTAGAAAATTAGAAGAACAGCAGGACCTTCATTTTACCGGTGACGAGGATTTAGAAAAACAAATTCTAGAGATGAATAATAACGGCAGTAGCCTAGTGGAAATGGTCAAATTCGTTCGAAATGAAACAAATTTAGGGCTAGTTCCTGCAAAAAAATACGTAGATAAGATCATTAACAACGACATTTCTTCCTAATATGAGCGTGTTCATTTATATGAACACGTTTTTCTATATATAAAGCAATCTATTTTTTTAACCCTGACTATTGCCTAAAAGTTTTAAATGAAATTATAATCACTTCATAAAAGAGTTTACATTGTTTTCTCTTAAAATTGAATAGTGTAGCATGACGGAAATTAGATAACTTATTTTTCCCCATACGACTTTCTCTTTCCTACACAACCTATGATTGAAGCGGCAGGCGGCGACTCCTACGGGAAGAGGGTGACAGATAAGCCATCACAAACGACGCGAATGCGGCGGTGATGGCTTATCGCACCCCCCGTGGAAAGCGACCGCCTAAAGCGGAAATCTACATACTATCGTTCATACTTTTCAAGAAAATTGAATTTGCGACTATCTCTTTCCTACACAACATATGATTGCAGCGGCAGGCGACGACTCCAGTGGGATCAGTGAGGCAGATAAGACATCACAACCGCGCGCGTAAGCGACGGGTGATGGCTTATCACTCACCCCACGGAACGCGTCCGCCTATAGCGAAAATCTCTCCTCTCTCCTTCATTCTTTTCAAGTAACTGTTTAAATAGTTGAGTAAGTTTTTTCACATGACTTTCTATTCCTACACAACCTGTGATTGAAGCGGCAGGCGGCGACTCCAGTGGGATCAGTGAGGCAGATAAGACATCACAACCGCGCGCGTAAGCGACGGGTGATGGCTTATCGCTCACCCGACGGAAAGCGTCCGCCTAGAGCGGAAATCTACCAACTATTAGTTATACTTTTCAAGGAGATACATACGATTAAGATTAAAAAGCTGCCATACAATCCATACCGGATCATACAACAGCCTTACGATTAATTATTCTGCTTTAGAAATGAATTTAGCTAGTGATTCTACTGCTTCTGCTTCGTCAGAACCCTCAGCACTTAAAGTGATGGTAGCACCCTTGCTTATCGCTAAGCTCATGATACCCATGATACTTTTAGCGTTTACTTTTTTATCGTCTTTTTCTAAAAACACATCTGCAATATAACGATTAGCTTCTTGTACAAATAATGCTGCTTGTCTTGCTTGAAGTCCTGATTGTAATTTTACCTCGACCTGTTGTTCCGCCATAATCCTTAGCCCCATTTCTTTAAATTGATTCGCCTCTTCTTAATGCATCTGCTATTTCATCCAATTTGCGCAAACGATGGTTGACACCAGATTTACTTACGTTTCCAGTGGACACCATATCTCCTAGTTCCTTTAGTGTAACATCCTGATACTCCACTCGCAGACGAGCTATTTCTCGCAGCTTCTCTGGCAATTGGTCTAAGCCGATTGCGTTATCGATAAAGCGGATGTTCTCCACTTGTCGGATGGCTGCGCTGATGGTTTTGTTTAAATTGGCAGTTTCACAATTGACTAAACGATTGACACTGTTGCGCATATCTCGGATGATTCGCACATCCTCAAATTTCAAGAGGGCACGATGAGCTCCAGCAATGCTTAAAAAGTCAGATATTTTTTCTGCTTCCTTTAAATATGCCACAAAACCTTTTTTACGTTCAATTGTTTTTGCATTTAATTCATAATAATTCATTAAATCGACTAATGCGTCGCTATGTGTTTTATATAATGAGTATACTTCTAAGTGGTAAGATGAAGTTTCGGGATTGTTTACAGAGCCACCTGCTAAAAAAGCACCTCGTAAGTATGCTCGTTTACAGCAATTCTTTTTGACAAGCTCTGGGGAGATGGAGTATTCGAATTGAAAACCTTCCTTCAAAATCATTAAATCCTCTAGTAAGCTTTTTGCCCCTTCTCTGACACGACAAATATACACATTATTCTTTTTTAATCTCATTTTTTTGCGGACGAGCAATTCCACATCTAACTTATACATTGATTTGATAAGAGTATACAGTCTTCTGGCAATTGCCGCATTCTCTGTTTGAACATCCAGGCTTAGCATTTTATTGCTAAATGACAGAGATCCGTTCATTCGGATGAGCGCAGATAGCTCTGCTTTTGAACAGCAGGGCTTTGATTCCTCCTGCGTCATTTCTTTTTTAGTTTCAGAAGCAAACGACATATAACGTTTCCCCCTTTCTTGCAGAACCTATCTTCTTAGATTCTCATTGTCCTGCATATTCGAAAAGCCATTTCGCTACTTCGATTGCATCATGTCGCACTGCGCCATTATATACGACGGAAATGTCTTTCTTCACGATATCTATGTCTAGTGTCTCTAGCTTATCTAAATCTATTTTAACTGGTGATGCCATCTCTTGCTTATATAAATATTGAACGTTTTCAGGAATCTCTTCCTTACTTATAAGAAGAGTATCTAGGAAGTCTTCTCCTACATGGTCAATAAGCGCCTTTACATGATCATAGGCAGTATAGTTATTTGTTTCTCCAGCCTGCGTCATGAGATTACAAATATACACCTTCTTCGCCTTAGAACGAATGACAGCCTTTCGAATATCTTCTACTAATAGATTAGGCAATATACTAGTATAAAGGCTACCTGGTCCAATAGCTATAATATCCGCTTGGCGAATAAGGTTTACAGCCTCTGGTAAAGGCTTTACATCAGCGGGAGTAATAAATACCTTTTCTATTTTTTTCCCATAGTCCGGTATTTTAGATTCCCCTGTAATAATGGTTTTATCCTCAAATTCAGCATGTAATGTCACTAGCTGATTGGCAGCCGGCAATACTTTGCCATGTATATTAAGCACTCTACTCATTTCAGTAATTGCATGAGCAAAATCCCCTGTAATAGAGGTTAATGCTGTTATCATGAGATTTCCTAAGGAGTGTCCCTCTAGCTCACTGGAATGTGCAAATCGAAACTGGAACATTTCCTCTACTAGCGGTTCTACCTCTGATAATGCTGCTAAAACGTTACGAATATCACCTGGTGGTGGAATATCATAATCATCTCTCAATCTACCAGAGCTTCCTCCATCATCAGCTACTGTAACGATAGCTGTAATATCTAGCGGAAGCTTTTTTAGACCTCGGAGTAAGGTTGATAAGCCAGTACCTCCACCTAAAATGACTATTTTTTTTCGGTGTTTTGTACGACCCATTTAGTCATTCCTTCCTAATTGTAACGTCTCGATGCGTAATTATAGTTTCGTCATCCGCCTTCAAAAGGTTACCAAAATATTCTGCCAGTGTAACAGAACGATGTTGACCGCCCGTACAACCAAAGGCAATTACAAGCTGCGTTTTTCCTTCTCTTTTGTACTGCGGTATCATAAAGTTGAATAGATCAGTCAGCTTCTCTATTAAAGTCTTCGTGTCTGCCCATTTTAGAACGTAGCTAGAAACTTCTTCATTTAACCCTGATTTCAAACGAAGCTCCTCTATGTAATAAGGATTTGGGAGGAAACGCACATCAAAAACCAAATCAGCATCAATGGGAATTCCGTGCTTAAATCCGAAGGACATGACATTCACCGTAAAGACCTTGCTTCCATTCGAAGAAAATTCCTCTTGAATTTTTTCACGTAGCTCTCGAGGTTTCATCTTTGAAGTATTATAAATGAATTGAGCTCTTCCTTTTAAATCAGAGAGAAGCTCTCTTTCTTTTTTGATGCCCTCTAAAGGCAATCCAGCATTAGCCAATGGGTGGGAACGTCTAGTTTCCTTATATCTTCTGACAAGTACCTCATCCTGTGCATCTAAAAACAGGACCTTCGGAGTTACAGAAGTTGCTTCCTGAAGATGATTAACTGAATCCACCAATGAGTGAAACATTTCTCCGCCTCGCATATCCATTACAGCGGCAATGTTTCGAGGTTGCTGGTTTGACTCAATCATTAGCTTTATAAATGTACTTAATAGTTCGGGTGGAAGATTATCGATGCAATAATATCCTAGATCCTCAAAGCTTTGTATAGCTACTGTTTTTCCTGCTCCGGACATACCCGTTATTATAACGACTTCTGTTTCTTGCTTTGGTTGTGCTTCCACTGTTTATATTTCCTCCCCTGATTGCTGAATAGTTTCACTTATCAATGAAAATTCTGGAGTATAAACGAAGGTACCATACTGCATACCTTTTTCTTTTACAGCGAACAACAGATTAGTACGGTCTCCTTCAGCCATCGGAAGATGTTGTAAGGATTCAACTGGGTGCCATTCAAGCACACCTTCTTTAGTTTCTTTATATGGTGTTCCTTCTATATCTGTTCCGATAAAGGTAAATAACATCCATTCATCTATACGCTTACCGTCTTCTTCAATCACCATAGTATAAATACCTTTTAAATGAGGATTGATAGGCACTGTGTTTGTTTCTTCCGTAAATTCACGTACCGCAGAAACTAGAATGGATTCTCCTTCCTCCATCTTGCCACCTGGCGCTACGTACCAATTTCTACGTGGTTTCTTTAATAAAAGAACTTTGTTGTCTTTACATATAAGTAAGTTAGCGATTCTTTGCACGTATGGTCACTCCATCTTTCACTTTAGTTACATTCTATTATACATGAACTTACACAAAAAGAGACTGCTTCACGACTTAAATCGCAAAACAGCCTGTTCAAAATCTTGCATATATAAAAAGGGGGTCAATTTATATACTTTAATATACACCTTTAATATTTCAGTACAGTTACAGTTAAATTAAGATAAAATTAAATTACACATTTGTTGTATTTTTATCTTTTAAGTGCTCGATATAGTGCTGAGCTGATAATGCAGCAACACTTCCGTCACCTGTTGCTGTAACGATTTGGCGAAGCATTTTGTCTCGAACATCACCAGCGCCAAAGATTCCAGGTACAGTTGTTTCCATTTTTTCGTTTGTCACGATATAACCATTTTCGTTTAAAATACCAAGATTAGTAAATGGTTTAGTTAATGGAAGCATTCCTACATATACGAAGACGCCGTCTGTATCAAATGATTTTTCTGAACCATCCGCTGTAGAGACTAGAGTAACACTAGAAACCTTACCATCTGTTCCATGAATCTCTTTTAATGTTGTATTCCAGATGAAATCAATTTTTTCATTTGCAAAGGCACGATCTTGCAGGATTTTTTGAGCACGAAGCTTATCTCTGCGGTGAACAATCGTTACTTTGTTAGCAAATTTAGTTAGGAAGGCTCCTTCTTCTACAGCAGAATCTCCTCCTCCAACCACTACAAGGTTTTTACCTTTAAAGAATGCACCATCACATACTGCACAATAGCTGACGCCACGACCACCAAGCTCTGTCTCACCGGGAATACCCATTTTTTTGTATTCGGCACCTGAAGAGATGATGACTGCTAACGCGTTATATTCTTTTCCGCTTACTTTAACTGTTTTATAGTCTCCATTATCGATTACCTCGGACACGTCACCGTAAGCATATTCTGCACCGAATTTTTTTGCATGGTCGAACATTTTAGTGGAAAGCTCAGGTCCTAAAATTGTTTCAAACCCTGGGTAGTTCTCTACCTCTTCTGTGTTGGCCATTTGGCCGCCAGGAATTCCACGCTCAATCATTAAAGTGGAAAGGTTTGCTCGTGAAGTGTAAACAGCAGCTGTCATGCCTGCTGGACCGGCACCTATAATTATTACGTCATATATTTTTTCAGTTGTCATCTAAATTCCTCCTACTTACTACATACCAACAATCTAACTAATTTTATATCCTTCATCAACTAATATGCTTAGGAGTCAGAAAAAGGTAAAAATTGGATGAGTTCGTTGACGTATTTCGTGAGTGTTGCAGTTGTAATCCCATATTGCTCGGCAAATTGTTTTTTCGTCACGTTTTTCATACGAGACGAAGCAAACATATACTCCGTAGCGGCTGCTAAAGCACGTGGATTTTTAAATGCGTAAGCACGTTCTAATGCTCTTTCTACTAAAACAAACCACATTTGGAACAGGAAGGTATCTGACTGTTCTAATGGTTTATGAGCGTCATAAAGTAAGTCAGAGGCAGAAATTGCTCTTAAAAAAGCTTTCTCTGCTGGAGACTTTTCATCAAATTTATGGCCTAATGAATTGGCCAAAAACAGTTTTTCCATAGTAGTTAGCTCATCCACTACAATCCATTTAGGATGGGCAATAATTTCCTGGCGATGTCTGGATTTCCCTAAAAGATAGAATCCAAATATACGTTCACTAATATGTTTATCCTGTAGCTTTTCCAATATCAAATTCTTTTGTTCATCACTATCTGGCTCCACTAAATCCTTCATTTGCGGTAGCCAAGGCTCGAAGCCTGCTTTTTCAGGGTCAAGTTTTAAAAGTGCCTTCCAAGCATTGCGGGCAACTTCCTCATGCCCTGCAAAGTATGCAGAGTGCGAGAGCCAAAAGTAAAATCCAGGATCTGCTTCAAAACCTTTTCTCTGTAAGCTTCTCAGCCATTTGAAGGCTTGTTCATATTTACCAATCAACGCAAAGGTAGCACCTAATTTGTATCGGTGCTCGATAAAATATGGATTAATCTTGGACAGGAATTCGATGATTTCATCTAGTTCCTCGGTATTTTTTTCATAATAATGAATTACCGCAAGATTACATAGCGCATGGATGTTCCCTGGGTTTTCTCTTAGAACTTGATGCAGTAAAGCCTTCGATTGCTCCTCTTCCCCTATATAAAAATAGGCAAGGGCCAGATTATTAAAGGCAGCCCAGAAATCAGGATGATCAGCAATTATAGATTCAAGTAGCTCCACGGCTTCCTCAAACTTTCCTTGCTCCATTAAACGTCTCGCCTTTTCCTGTAAAAACAAGGCTTCACTTGATGGAGTATCCAGCTGTAGAGATACGATATCCTCCTGCTCGGTAAAGTCGACGATTTCCATCGCTTCCTCCATATATTCTCCGCTTATTTCTTTTTCTAAATACATTTTGGCAAAGCGATTTGCCTCTATGAAGTTTCCTAAATGAGCATTTACCTCAGCTAAGAAGAATATAATATCCCCTTCGTTTGGGTCAAGCGCATGGGCACTTCTTAATAATTCATGAGCATAATCATATTTATCAAATTCCATTTGCAAAATGGCGTATTGGAGTAAAATCATTGGGTCATCCGGGCTTAAATCAGATGCTCTTTTTAAATACTTATGAGCTTTTTGATACTCATCCTTTTGAAGTTCATCTAATGCTTTTTTATAGTAATATTCGCCAGTCGGCAAGAATGAAATTATATTTTCTTTGTCTATTTTCTTTTTTCTTTTATTATTCAAGATAATCCTCCGAAAAATAATAAGGAACGTTATCACAACGTCCCTTATCAGTATAATCTCAGTATATCATAAAGTATTATTTTTTATGTGATTTCGTTTCATGTCTTTTTTGCAATACTTGTAATAAATCATAATAGCTTACATTTTGGTTTTGCAATAAAACAAGCAAGTGATAGATGAGGTCTGCGGCCTCCCATTTCAGCTCCTCTGCATCGTTATTTTTAGAGGCTATAATTACTTCTGATGCTTCCTCTCCGACCTTCTTGCATATTTTGTCTACACCTTTTTCAAACAGGTAAGTTGTATAGGCTCCCTCTGGCATCGTTTGTTGACGTTCTTCAATAGTTTTTATCAAGTTAGTAAGTACATTATAGCCAGATGCTTCTTCGAATTTTTCTAAGCTCTTATGAAAGCATGTCTCTTCTCCCGTATGGCAAGCCGGTCCACTAGGCAGCACTTCTAGTACGAGTGCATCTGAGTCACAGTCTGTTTGAATCGATACGACATGTTGGGTATTTCCAGACGTTTCTCCCTTGTGCCAAAGCTCTTGTCTGCTTCGGCTAAAGAACCATGCTTCCTTCGTCTCAACCGTTTTTTCATAAGCCTCCTCATTCATATACGCAAGCGTTAAAACCTCTCTTGTAACGGCGTGCTGTACAATTACTGGGATTAGTCCTTTATCGTCAAATGTTAATGTAGCCATGTTAAAAACTCCCCTTCAAGGATTGCTTGTTAATTTATTTTTTGTAACGCATCTGATAGTGTAAAACGGTTATTGTATAACGCTTTTCCTGTTATTACTCCACTTACGCTAGAAATTTTAGCCAACTCGGCAACTGCTCCAATGTCCTCTAAGGAGCTGATGCCACCTGAAACAATAATGGACAAACCTGTAGCCTCGGCAAGTTCTTTATTGGCTTTTAAATTTGGGCCCTGTAGTGTTCCATCTGTCGTAATATCCGTGAAAATGACATGTTTTGCTCCCTTGGAGGCAAAGTATTGGCCTACTTCAACTGCAGATTTACCAGAGGTTTCTAGCCAACCATGAGTTGCTACCATACCATCTTTTGCATCTAAGCCAATGACAATTCTGTCTCCACCATACTCCTCGATCAGTTCGGCAACAAGCTCAGGCTGTGAAATAGCAAGACTTCCAATAATGACACGGCTTACACCGTTATCCAAATAGTAGCTAACATCCTCCTTCGAGCGTATCCCACCACCTATTTGAACTTTAACTGGAAGCTCATTGGCAATTCGAATGACCTCATTTGCATGAATCTTTTCTCCATCCTTTGCTCCGTCTAAATCAACAAGATGAATCCATGTAGCTCCTTCATTTGCGAACTTTTTTGCCATCTCAAATGGAGAATCTCCATAAATCGTTTCTTGGTCATAATCCCCTTGATAAAGGCGTACACATTTACCACCCTTCATATCTATTGCAGGATACACTTGTATCGAACTCATGATATACCTCCTTTATGTGAGTAGACCTTTTGTGGAAGGTACACCCTTCACTCGATCATCTATTGTAATAGCTTCGTCAATGGCACGAGCCAGCGCCTTAAAGATTGCTTCAATCATGTGGTGAGTATTTGCCCCGTAATGAACAATTACATGGACATTCATACGTGCTTCTAGTGCAAACTTCCATAAAAACTCATGGACTAACTCTGTATCAAACGTACCAACCTTTTGTGTCGGAAATTGTGCTCTGAATTCTAAATGAGGTCTGTTCGAAATATCGATAACAACCTGAGCTAAAGCATCATCCATTGGAACAAATGCATTACCGTAGCGTTTGATGCTCTTTTTATCTCCTAATGCCTCTTTTACTGCTTGGCCGAGAACAATGCCTATGTCCTCTGTCGTATGGTGATCGTCAATATGCGTGTCACCATTTGCTTTTATCTTAGCGTTAAACAATCCATGTTTAGTGAACAGGTCTAGCATATGGTCCATAAAAGGAACACCTGTCTCGATTTCAGCCTTCCCCTCACCATCTAGGTTAATATCTACATACACCTTTGTCTCATTTGTCATTCTTTCTATTTGAGCGTTTCTTTGTTTAATCATTTAATAACCCCTTTTCCCAGCTTCTTGATTCAACAGAGCGTGCATGGCCCTCTAATTGCTCTAGTCTAGCCAAGCGAGCGATTTTAGGATATTGCTCCTGCCACATTTCCTTCGAATAATAAACTACGCTTGTTTTTTTAACAAAGTCATCTATATTCAACCCGCTTGAAAAACGGGCAGTACTATTAGTCGGCAGTACGTGGTTCGTTCCTGCAAAATAATCACCTACTGGCTCACTGCTATATCGACCAATGAAAATAGCCCCAGCATGCCTGATTTGCTCGCTTAGCTCTTTTGCATTTTCTGTGATAATCTCTAAATGCTCAGGAGCTAATTCATTTGTTGCTTTAACCGCCTGTTGTAGCGATTCAGCCAAATAGATGCGTCCATAGTTTTCAATAGATGCTCGAGCAATTTCTTCACGTGGCAGCAGTTGTAGCTGTCTTTCCACTTCATCTGACACCTTTTGTGCTAATCGCTCACTAGTGGTTATTAAAACAGAGCTTGCAAATGGATCATGCTCCGCCTGTGCTAGTAAATCGGCAGCTACCTCATCGGCAAAGGCTGTATCATCAGCGATAATAGCAATCTCACTAGGTCCTGCAATCATATCAATAGCTACCTTGCCAAACACTTCTCTTTTCGCAAGTGCCACATAGCTGTTACCAGGTCCTGTGATTTTATCGACAGGCTTAATGGATTCCGTTCCATATGCAAGTGCTGCAACCGCCTGGGCTCCTCCTACCTTGTAGATTTCGGTAATACCTGCGATTTTAGCTGCAACTAAAACCGAAGCAGGTAGCTTCCCGTCCTTAGAGGGTGGAGATACGATGACTACTCGATTTACTCCTGCGACTAGTGCTGGAATGGCGTTCATGAGAACAGAGGATGGATACGCTGCTGTTCCTCCAGGAACGTATAACCCAACAGCATCTAGTGGGGAAATTCTATATTGAATATACGAGTTTTTTTCTAAAGCAAGGTCAATATTTTGTCTGATTTGCTTCTCATGAAACAGCCGAATGTTATCTGCCGCTTCCTTTAAATCTTCTACTAACTGAGGTTCAAAGCTGAGGAATGCCTCTTCCATCTCCTCATCGGACACTTTCAAATTTGAAAGCCTTACCCCATCCCATTTTTCTGTATAAGCGAATAACGCTTGATCTCCGTTTTCTTTTACATCGGAAATCACCTCATGTACAGTTGTCACGTGATCGATATTTGCCTGTTCCATAGACCGCTGTAAAGAAATGGTGTCTGTAAGCTTTTCTATTTTCATCGTGGCATTCCCTACCTTTTTAGAAGTTCTTTATTTAGCTTCGCAACGAACGCTCGAATTCGCTCGCTTTTTACTCGATAGCTTACCGGATTGACGATTATCCTAGATGATATATCTACAATTTTTTCATATTCTACTAAACCATTTTCCTTTAACGTTTGTCCTGTAGATACAATGTCGACGATACGATCGGCAAGGCCAATCATTGGAGCTAGCTCAATAGAACCGTTCAGTTCAATGATCTCCACCTGCTCCCCTTTTTCCTTATAAAAATTGGTCGCAATCGTTGGATATTTAGTAGCAACACGAGGAGCTATCTCATTCATAACAGTATTCGGCAAGCCTGCTGTCGCAATATAGCAGTTACTAATATGCAAATCTAATAGTTCATGCACGTCCCGATGCTGCTCTAGCAAAACGTCCTTCCCCGCTATTCCAATGTCAGCAACCCCATGCTCCACATAAACTGGAACATCCATGGGCTTTGCCAGAATAAATTGTATCCTCTCATCCGGTGCCTCTACGATCAACTTACGAGAATCACTAATTTCGGCTGGTAAGTTAAATCCTGCGTCGATAAATAATTGATATGCTTCTTCAAAAATACGTCCTTTAGGCATTGCAATCGTTAATTCATTCACTTGCAGAACCACCTTCTACTACCTTAATTATTTCATGAAAACTATCTTGATAGGCTTCTATGTCATGGACACTGTCCTTATATTGAAGGGTGACACGCTCTCCATTATTTCTTCTTGCATCCGCTAGCACATTAGCCTTCAGGAATGAGCCCTTATCAAATAAAAGAAGCGTATGCTTTTCATCAGTTGCCTTTTTAGGCAATACTTCTAACAAGCGATCAACCCGTATTCCAAAGCCCGTAGCTCCCACGCTTTGTTCAAATTGCCTAAATAGCTCGTCATATCTTCCCCCATTGCCAATTGGAAAACCACTTCCTGCTGCATGAATTTCAAATAACATACCTGTGTAATAGCTCATATGACTCGCCAATGAAAAATCAAACGAGTAAATAGCAGGATCACTCAGTTGTACTTCTAAAAGCTTCTTTAGTTGTTCAATCTGATCCAATAAATACTGTTGTTCGTCTGTCAAAAGCTGTCTAAAATCTTCCCATGATTTAGACTCTAGCGTATAATCTACAAGCTTTGTCAAATTCTCCTTTTGTGTGTCTGTCAGCTTCAAGTCATCTAGCATTTGTACAAATCCTACAAAGTTCTTTTCTACTAGGAGCAGTCTAAGTGTTTCGACTTGCTCTAGCTTGCTAGTATTGTTAGAAAGAATTGCTGTCAGTATTCCAGCATGACCAATAGTAATTTGGAAGTTCTCCACGCCTAACGCTTTAATGAGTTCTACTGCGGTATAGATAATTTCACTGTCTCCATAAGCACTAAAATCACCAATCAGCTCTAGGCCCAGCTGTTCAAATTCCGCTGGTCTTCCGCCTTCACGTTGCTGTGCACGAAAGACGTTAGCATAATAAGCTAAACGTAATGGATTTTTTTCCTTTAAAAGCTTTGATGCTGCAATTCTAGCAATCGGGGTTGTCATATCAGGTCTAAGAACAAGCATCTCACCTTGATTGTCCACCAACTTAAATAATGAGGATTCATCGATTGCAGATGCTTTCCCAATGGTTTCAAAATACTCTACCGATGGCGTTTTGATAAAGTCATATCCTTTGTTTCGAATAAATTCTCTCGCTATAGATCTTATGTATTCTTTTTGCTCATTAACCTCTGGAAATGAGTCTCGCATCCCAAGCGGCTTTTCAAACATTTGAATTTTACTCAATGGTTTCACCTCTTATTTTAAATACTTCACTATGCTAGAGTGCTAATATAATAAATTAAGTAAATTTTATACTATTTCATACTATTCGTCAACTTCAGAACGTTATCGAAATCAGTAGGATTTTGAACAAGCTTACAGCTTCATTCAATAAGTAATAAAAAGCTTGAGATTGGAGGACAATCTACTATTTATATTATTTGTACTAATGCTTTGTGAATCACTTCCGAAGACTGATTTGTAGTGTAGAGATACTAAGAGCTTGCTCGACTCAGCGACAAATATTTGAAAAAGAAAAAAAGTACCTGCTTAATGATTAAGCAGATACTTCTTAGATTTTATTTTTCCAATACTTCTATTAAATATACCTAACGATTTGTTCAAGAGGAAGGCGTGAAGATCCGTATGCAGGAGCAGCTGCTTCTCCTATAGCAATAAGTAAAATTGGTACTTCATTTGGAAGTAAGTTAAATTTTTCAGCAAATTTGACTTTATCAAAGCCACCCATTGGGACTGTGTCGTAGCCCATATCTTTAGCTAATAACATAATTTGCATGGATATAAGTCCTGCATCAAAATGTACAATATTTTTCATTGTTTCTTGAGGTAAGTTTCCGTACAAGGCAAGAGAATTTTTTATCATTAAATCAGCTAATTCTCTAGGCATAAATTTTTGTTCATAGTTAGCGTCATATATTTTTTCTGCATTTTTGTACATTTCTAAATCTCCGAGTACAGCTATTATTGCTGATGAAGTCTCCACTTGTTCCTGATTATTAGCAATCACACGTAACTCTTTTTTTACCTGTTGATCTTCAATTACTATAAAACGCCATGGCTGCATATTGCTTGAAGAAGGCGCTGTAATCGCTTTTTGTAACAAAGTTTGTATTTCCTCATGAGGAATAACGACATTTTCTTTATATTTACGTACTGATTTTCTTTCGTGGATTAATTGGTCGATTGTTGTTTGTGTTTTTGGCATCTTAGATACCCCTTTCAAATGAATTATTTCGAAGTTTCAAGGAATGTCGTGTATTTTTCCTTTTAACTATTTAGCATTTCTGTGTTATCAATTAACTTTTTCACTAATATTTGAAGTTGCTTTATCTCTTGATCTGTAAATCCATTAAATAATTCATCAATAAATTGATTTTTATCTAAATCACAGTTCTCTAAAGTGCTTATACCGGCATCTGTAATCTCTACAATCACTTCTCTATTATTTTGCTTATTTCGATTGCGAACAACAAAGTTCTTCTCTTCCAGTATTTTCAAGTGTCTTGTAATTGCTGCTTGATCAATTTTCAACGTTTGCTGTAACTCTATTTGGGAAAGCTGTGCTCGTTCGAATAATGTGTGTAACATTTCATACCTGGTGAAACTAATACCAGTTCTTTTTTCAAAGTTTTGCGCTACTCGTCTATCAATACTTTGAAGCATAAGCAATGTTTGTTTTATTTCTTTAAAGGATTTAGTCATCGTTCCCCTCCTTACCCCTTGACGAATCAACTCTTGACTAATCAATCATTGACTCGTCAATTATATCTCAGTAAAAATATTAATCAAGTATTTTGCTTGAGAGAATTAGTTGGTAGTTTTTATCATATAAAAACTACACCTCCCCTTGTTAGTTAAAATCTAACAGGGGAGGTGCAGCTCTTTTCTAACATTAAATAGTTTTTTACTTTGCATTACGCTCTAGCATTTGTTCCTTCGTATAAATAATACTCATTGGGTTGCCTCCTACGAAGCAGCCCTCTGGCACGTCAGCATTTACTAGTGTTGCCGCAGAGATAATAGCGTCATTTCCTATTGTTATCCCAGGTAAAATAGTGGAGTTAGCGCCTATTAATACGCGATCTCCGATAATAACATCGCCAATTCGGTATTCATCAATTAAATATTCATGTGCCAATATCGTTGTGTTGTATCCTATAATCGTATTATTTCCTACTTTAATTCTTTCAGGAAACATAACATCTACCATCACCATTAAAGCAAAAGAAGTTTCCTTTCCAACTTCCATTCTTAAAAAAGTACGATAAAAAAAGTTTTTCCAGCTTAAAAAAGGTGAATATCTCGCTGCCTGGATAAAAATAAAATTTTTTATCACCTTCCAGAAAGGTACCGTATCGTACACATGCCACAGGGAATTAGCTCCCTTTACAAGGTATCTCTCCGTTTTTCTCATAAGTGCTGTCCTTTTTTTATAGAAAGTAAATCACTGATATGCTGCAGCATATAGGTTGGATTAAATGTTGCCAAGAATGCCTCACCCTTTATAGACCAAGCTACAGCGGCAGTATCTACTCCAGCACGTTGCCCACCAACTATGTCATGAAAATTGTCACCAATCATGAGGGCGTTTTCCTTACTGACATTCAATTGCTCTAGGGCAAGCAGAATAGGTTCAGGATCAGGCTTAGTATTTGATACATCTTCATAACCCACGATTGTGTCAAATAATGACTGACATCCAACAAGCTGAAGCCCTCTATCAATCATGGATCTTCTCTTTGTAGAAACGATTGCTAACTTATAGCCTTGATTCTTTAATTTTTGAAGGGTTTCGACAACCCCATCGAATGCTGTAACCATTTGATCGTGCTGTTCCTCATTCCACGCCCTGTATGACAAAATAAGTGACTCAGTTAACAATGGATCGATGCCATCAAAGGTTTCCCGAAGTGATGGCCCTAAAAAAGGTATTACACTTTCTCTATCATATTTCCCAGGAAATTTATCTCCTAAAATATGTAAAAAACTTTCAATTATGAGCTCATTAGTATTTAACCACGTTCCATCAAGATCAAAAAGCAACGCTTTATAGGTTGTTACGTTCATGTTGTAAGCACTTCCTTGGTTCTTTTCTGTTCTGATTTCCACCAAATATAGGCGACAATAATCGTCAAGACAAAAGCCGTAATCAATCGAATGAGCAAGAGAGGTAAAATTGGAATTCCTAATGGAACAAAAATTAACGTATCCTCTACAACGGCGTGACATGCCACTAAAAAGATGAATGCTAAAGTTGCGTCCTTCTTACTTACTCCGTCCTCCTGAACCGCTTGAATCATTACTCCTGCTCCATAAGCAAGACCAATCACTAGACCAGCGACTAGAGTCATGGAAGCATTCGGCTGCACACCAATTACTTTGGTGAAAGGTGCCAATTTATCTGAAAACTTTTGTAAGTAATTTCGGTCCTTTAAAAATTGGATGATCACCATAAGTGGAATAACAATTAGAGCAAGCTGCAAAACACCAAATGTAGCTTTTTGAAGACCGAGTAAAATAATTTCCAACCAGCCATCCGGTATGTTTTGTGTTGCGGTAACTACCCCATACTTTGCTACCTCGCCACCGCCTTGCCATACTAAGTTAATAACAACCGCTGAAACTATAGCGAGTCCGAATCGGACAACTAATACGATCCATAGCTTCACTCCAACCTTTAAAGCAACTCCTGTTTCAATAAAGATATTATGGGAGAACGATAGCATGGTTGCTAATATAAATACTTCCTTCACGGTTAACTCTAAAGACAATATTCCTGCTATACCTGCATAAAGATTTAATGCATTTCCTAGGACAAGTGGAATAGCTGCTTCTCCACGTAAGCCTATTAACCCCATAAAAGGCTCTATAAATTGTATAATCCATGGCAAAACAGGAGTGTGCTGCAAAATCACTACTATTAATGTTATTGGAAAGATAACCTTACTTAACGTCCACGTTGTTTTTAGACCGGCAGACAATCCCCTTTTAAGAGTCCCCATTTCCATACCCAATCCCATCTTTCTTACTTGTCTTGATAACGCACAACTGGCTTAACCATCGTTCTTCTATAAACAAATATAATAATTGCTACTGCAATAGTCACTAGTGATACAACCTGTGCAGTACGCAAATCACCTATTAAATATAAACTATCTGTACGCATTCCCTCGATAAAGAAACGTCCAACTGAATACCATGTTAAATAGAAGAGGAACATTTCTCCGCGACGCAAGTTCACCTTACGAAGGAACAGCATAATAATGACTCCAACCAAGTTCCAAATAGACTCATAAAGGAATGTCGGGTGATAATATTTTCCGTCAATATACATTTGCTCTATAATCCAGTTTGGAAGGAATAGGTTTTCTAAGAAAGTTCTCGTTACCTCTCCACCATGTGCCTCCTGGTTCATAAAGTTACCCCAACGGCCAACTAACTGACCAATCAAAATACTTGGTGCCAATATGTCCGTAACCTTCCAGAAAGAACTCCGACGTTTTCTCGTAAAGAAGTAAGCAGTTAAGAACGATCCTATTAAAGCACCGTGAATCGCTATACCACCCTCCCATATTTTAATAATATTCTCTGGGTGCTGACTATAGATATCCCACTTAAAAATTACGTAGTAAATACGTGCACTAATAATAGCGATTGGAACTGCCCAAAGAAGTAAATCGGTTAAATAATCCGGATGAAATCCTCTTTTTACCATTTCACGCTGTCCAACTATAAATGCAAGTACGATTCCAAACGCAATAATTATACCGTACCATCTTACTTCTAGCGGTCCTAATGAAAAAGCGACCGGATCAATTGCCTGTAGAATATTCATAAAAGCTCCTCTCAACCAAATATATTATTTAAAACTCTCCATTTTGGTTTATAACATCGTCTAATCGCTTTGCAAAATCCTCTGCTGCATTAACACCCATTTTTTTCAATCGGTGATTCATGGCAGCAACTTCTATGATGACCGCTAAATTTCGACCTGGTCGAACTGGGACCGTTAGCTTAGTCACCGCAGTATTAATAATCTCCATTTTCTCTTCCTCAAGACCTAGTCTGTCGTAAGTTTTCTTTTCATCCCAGATTTCTAGCTCGATTACAAGAGTGATTCGCTTATAGCTTCGAATGGCGCTAGCACCAAACAGTGTCATAATATCTATTATACCTAATCCACGAATTTCCAAAAGATGCTCAATCAATTTTGGGGCGCTTCCTACTAAAGTGTCCTCGCCCTCCTGTCTGATTTCCACGCAATCATCCGCAACTAACCGATGTCCCCTTTTCACTAATTCTAGGGCTGTCTCACTTTTACCTACACCGCTTTTTCCAGTGATCAATACACCTACACCATATATATCTACCAATACTCCGTGAACTGCAGTAGTAGGTGCTAGCATACTTTCCAAATAATTCGTAAGCATACTAGAAAATCTAGTGGTCGGCATGCTAGTAGTTAGAACAGGCACCGAGTTCTCGTTAGATGCTATAATTAACTCACTGGGAACCTCCATGCCATGAGCAACAATAATAACAGGTGTGTCCTGTGCACAAAGCTTCATCATCCGGTCAGATCTTTCTTTAGGTTTGAGTAATTCAAAAAAGGAAACTTCCGTTTTTCCCATTAACTGAATGCGATCGGAAGGATAGTGCATAAAGTAACCAGCCATTTCTATACCAGGTCTTGAAATATCACTTATAGAAATGTGTCGTCCAATACCCTCTTGTCCGCTAACTAAGGACAAATTAAATTTCTCTTGTATATCTTTTGTCGTAACATGAGACACATTTTCCACTCCTTTTACCCTCTGATAAACTTAGTTCTTATTTTAGCATGAATAAACATTGAATTAGTATCCATTTATCTTTTCTCTTCCTATTTATTAGTTAAAAGGAGTGAAGCGTATTGAGGATTATATTAGATGCAGGTCATGGCCCAGAAACAGCAGGAAAAAGAACCCCCGATGGTAAGATGAAGGAATTTGAGTTTAACAGTGCGGTCACAAGATTAGTTAAGAAAGAATTAGATAACACCGGAATCGTAGTTATTTTTAGTCATTCTGATGATGTCGATGTACCATTACGAGAGCGAACTTCCCTTGCGAACAAGTTAAAAGTACAAGCTTTTATTTCCATCCACGCCAATGCATACGGGAGCAATTGGAATGAAGTGAACGGTATAGAAACCTACACGTATTTGAAGCCTTCCGCCGATTCTATTTTACTAGCAAAACATATTCAAGAATCCCTCTGTATCTCTGTGGAAAGGAAAAATCGGGGGATTAAACAGAAGGATCTAGCTGTTGTACGAGATACTATCATGCCAGCAGTTCTAGTGGAATGTGGTTTTATGACGAACAAAGAGGAAGCAAGGCTTCTGCAATCCGAAGAATATCGTTTAAAATGTGCACAAGGAATTGCCACTGGGATAAAGATTTGGGTAAAAAATAAAAACTAAAAAAGTAGAAGGGTGTTTGTGAACATCCCCTTCTACCTTTTTCCTACCTATTGCTTTTCTTAAGCGTACCAACTCTATATAATTTTGAAGGACTTTATAAAGAAAAGACCAAGTCAACAAATGACTTGGTCTTAGTTGTTTATTATGCCTCCGTTGTATATCTAACTAAAACTGATCCTGTTTTAGCATCTCCATATACTCGTAACGGCTCTCCCTCAGAGTCTACTACTTTTGTGAAGCCTACTTTTTTATTGAGAAGCTGCTCAGATTGGTTTAACTGAGTTACATCAGAAAGCTGCACATCTATACGCCCTAACTGTGTAGAAGTTTCGCCTTTTAAAGAAACGTTTTTAGGTACATAAATTTCAACAGTACCTGCTACCGCTGTTCCTTCGATTTTACGTGCTTCTTTGTCTTTCGTTGTCAGAATTACATGTCCACTAACCGAAGAGCCTTCTATGTCCTTCAATTTTCCATCTACGTAAATGCGGCCATTCATCGTTTCTACCTCAACGGTGTCACCTTCAACATTTTGAACCTGGACTGAGCCATTTACAGTTTCTATGTCTGCTCTATGGAACTTACTATCTTCCAATTCCACCTTACCGTTTGTTGTCTTAATCTTAAAGGTTTTAGATTCTAGGTTTTTCGCAATGAAATCACCGTTAAACAAACGCGCAGAAATATGATTATATTCTTTTTCTGGTATATAAAGTGCTACTTGTACGGCTACCGTTTTCATATCACTATAAACACGTAATTTATTTCCTTCAGTAGTAAAGATAAACTCATTTTGGAATCTTGTTCTTGCTTCTTCCTCTGTAGAATTTTTAAAGGATTTTACCTTCACTGTAGCGTGGGTAAAAGGCTCCTCAGATGGATGAATTTCCACTTTACCATTTGCAAGATTAATCGCGATATCCTCAAATTGTATATCTTCTTTTACAAATTTTTCTTCAAACGTAACCGGATCACTTAATTTAACTTCAAACTCGAAATCCTTCATCTTATCTACAGTTCCTTGCATGAATTGCATGAAGCGATCTCCTACCATAGTAAAATCACGTTTCAGCTCTTCGATAAAATCAGTATTTCCTTGTCTCGTTTGGTGCGTTTTTTCTTTTTCTTTTTCTTCAAACTTCTGCTCATTTACTTGGGGAGTGACTATTGTTGCTTGCTTACCGAGCTCTTCTAAAAGTGCTAGTGCTTCCTGTGCAGTAATCGTGCCGTTTTCAACCATATCTAAAATACGTTTACGTTCCTCTTGCATAGTGAAAGGCCTCCTCATAAATTAAAAGTGTATTGCAAATTTCTTCCTATTAGTTATACGTTCTATGAGTCAAAAAGTTTCATTGAAGCTTTTTGAGTTTTTTAACTTTTTGTAGTTGCTTTGTTAATGCCTTCTTCCATTCTTTTACGGTCACGCTCTAATATAGTTTTTAAATACTTACCAGTATAGGAATTCTTGGCTTCTGCAATTTTTTCTGGTGTTCCAGATGCTAGGATTGTTCCACCTTTATCGCCACCCTCTGGTCCCAAATCAATTAAGTAATCAGCTGTTTTAATGACGTCCAAATTATGTTCAATGACTAGAACAGTATCTCCATTTTCAACTAAGCGCTGTAAAACAATAAGTAATCTTGCAATGTCATCGACATGTAATCCTGTAGTTGGCTCATCCAAAATATAAAATGACTTACCATTAGAGCGCTTATGTAGCTCTGAAGCCAGTTTCACACGTTGCGCTTCTCCACCAGAAAGAGTGGTTGCGGGCTGACCAAGTTCCATATAACCTAGCCCCACATCAAAAAGGGTTTGTATTTTGCGACTGATTTTCGGATGGTTTTCAAAGAAAGCAACCCCTTCTTCTACTGTCATCTTCAAAATGTCCGAAATGCTTTTTCCTTTATATAATACTTCCAGTGTCTCTCGATTATAGCGTTTACCATGACATATCTCGCAAGGCACATAAACATCCGGTAAAAAGTGCATCTCGATTTTGATAATTCCATCGCCTCGACAAGCCTCACAGCGTCCACCTTTTACATTAAAGCTGAAGCGTCCTTTTTTATATCCTCTAATCTTAGCCTCATTAGTCGTTGCAAAGAGATCTCTTATATCATCAAAAACGCCAGTATAAGTGGCAGGATTTGAGCGAGGTGTGCGTCCAATCGGCGACTGATCGATATCAATCACCTTATCTAGCATTTCTATTCCCTCTATTGCTTTATGTGCACCTGGCAACGTCCTAGCTCGGTTAATGTTGTGTGCTAATGATTTATACAGAATTTCGTTGACCAATGTACTTTTCCCAGAGCCAGATACACCTGTCACAGCAGTAAATACCCCTAGTGGAATATCGACGTTTACATTTTTCAGGTTATTTTCCTTAGCACCTTTAATCTTAATAAAACGACCATCTGGTTTTCTTCTTTCTAGAGGAAGAGGGATAAACTTTTTCCCGCTTAAATATTGTCCTGTAAGAGAATTTTTATCTTTCATTACCTCTTCAGGAGTTCCGGCAGCTACTATTTGTCCACCATGTACTCCTGCTCCTGGACCTACATCAATCAAATAATCAGCAGCCATCATCGTATCTTCATCATGTTCTACAACGATTAAAGTGTTTCCTATATCTCGCATATCCTTCAGAGTTGCTACTAAACGGTCATTGTCTCTTTGGTGTAGACCGATAGAAGGTTCATCAAGAATATAAAGCACACCCGTAAGACGAGAGCCTATTTGGGTCGCTAAACGAATTCGTTGAGCCTCTCCTCCGGATAATGTCCCGGATGCCCGATTCAGAGTCAAATAATTTAGTCCCACATTATCTAGAAAGCTAAGTCGTTCATCAATTTCTCTTAAAACTAATCGAGCAATTTGCATATCCTTCTCTGACAATTTCAGTTCACTGAAAAATTTATTTGCTTCCTCAATCGAAAATCTAGAAACTTGGCCAATATGCAATGAATCTATTTTCACGGCCATCGTTTCTTCCTTTAAACGGTAGCCCTTACAAGTAGGACAGTCATGCTCTGCCATATACTTTTCCATTTGCTCTCGAATATAATCAGAGGAAGTATCTTTATAACGTCTTTCAATGTTAGCAAGTACACCTTCGAATTGAATCGAATTGTCCCTTACTTGGCCATATTCGTTTTGATAACGGAAACGAATTTTGTCCTTTCCTGAACCGTACATAATTTTGTTCCAATGATCTATAGGTAATTTTTCAACTGGAACATTCATTTTTATTTTGTAATGCTTACACACTGCCTCTAGTAGCTTCGGATAATATTGAGAGCTCGTAGGCTGCCATGCTACAATGGCTCCCTCTTCCAGAGTTAATGATTTATCTGGAACAACTAAATCTGGATTTACCTCTAACTTGGTGCCTAACCCATCGCAATCTGTACACGCACCAAATGGACTGTTAAACGAAAACATTCTCGGCTCTAGCTCGCCAATGGAAAAGCCACATATTGGACATGCATGATGCTCGCTAAATAGTAGCTCCTCTTGTTCCATCACATCTATTAGAACTTGTCCATCTCCGAGTCGTAACGCAGATTCTAAGGAATCGCTTAATCGTGCAGCTATACCTTCTTTTAATACAACTCGGTCGATGACTACTTCAATATTATGTTTTTTATTTTTATCTAAGTTTATATCGTCATCTAAGTCTATTAAATCTCCATTAATGCGAACGCGTACATATCCTTGCTTTTTCATGTCCTCTAGTAATTTCACATGAGTTCCTTTACGACCAGACACAATCGGAGCAAGAATCTGCATTTTAGTTCTTTCTGGATACTCGCTTAATCGGTCAACCATTTGCTCAATTGTTTGCGAGGATATTTCAATTCCATGGTTTGGACAAATTGGCTTCCCTACCCGAGCATATAACAATCGCATATAATCATAAATTTCTGTAACAGTTGCTACTGTAGATCTTGGATTTTTACTTGTCGTCTTTTGATCAATCGAAATGGCCGGTGATAGCCCTTCTATTGAATCAACGTCTGGTTTATCCATTTGGCCTAGAAACTGTCTTGCGTATGCCGATAAGGATTCTACATAGCGTCGTTGTCCTTCAGCATAAATAGTGTCAAAGGCTAAGGAAGACTTACCAGAACCAGATAAACCTGTCATAACGACAAGCTTATCTCTTGGTATTTTGATACTTATATCTTTTAAATTATTTGTACGAGCACCTTGAATATTAATCTCTTGGTTTTTCACCAATCATCATCCTTCCAGCTTGAGCTCCAGAATTGCATCACGTAATTCAGCAGCTCGTTCAAAGTTAAGCGCTTTTGCAGCATCTTTCATTTCTTTTTCTAGCTTTTCTAGTAGTTTACCCTTTTCCTCTTTAGTTAAGACTTTTCCACTAGTTAATTGCTGTGCATAGCTTTCCTCTTCTTCAGCCACTTGAGAGGCTCTAATTACTTCTCTTATTTTCTTCACAATTGTTTTAGGTGTAATGCCATGCTTTTCGTTATATTCCATTTGAATTGTACGACGACGCTTCGTTTCATCGATTGCTTTTTTCATGGAATCTGTCATTTTATCTGCATACATAATAACTTCTCCGTTGGAGTTTCGGGCTGCTCGACCAATCGTTTGAATCAATGAACGCTCCGAACGTAGGAATCCTTCCTTATCGGCATCCAAAATAGCAACTAGTGAAACCTCTGGCAAGTCTAACCCCTCTCGCAACAGGTTAATGCCGATTAAAACATCATAAGTACCTAATCGAAGCTCTCGAATAATCTCAATTCGTTCTAAGGTTTTTATCTCAGAATGTAAATACTGCACCTTAATGCCTATTTCTTTTAAATAATCCGTTAAATCCTCGGACATCTTTTTCGTCAAAGTAGTTATCAGTACTCGTTCATTTTTTGCCGATCTTTCATAAATCTCATTGATTAAATCATCTATTTGACCTTCAATAGGTTTTACGGTAATGACTGGATCCAATAAACCAGTTGGGCGAATAATTTGTTCAACCATTTCTGGTGTATGCTCCAATTCATATGGTCCCGGTGTTGCTGATACATAGATTGCTTGTTTTACATGTCCCTCAAATTCCTGGAATGTTAGAGGTCTATTATCTAAAGCTGATGGCAAACGGAAGCCGTAATTCACTAATACTGATTTACGAGCCTGGTCCCCATTATACATTCCTCTAACCTGAGGTAACGAAACGTGACTTTCATCTATTACGAGCAAGAAATCCTCTGGAAAATAATCTAATAATGTATAGGGTGTCGCTCCTGCTTCTCTTAATGTTAAGTGACGAGAATAGTTTTCTATTCCAGAGCAGAATCCCATTTCCTCCATCATTTCTAAATCATAATTGGTCCGTTGCTCCAATCTCTGAGCTTCTAACAATTTATCCTCACTGCGAAGGATAGTTAGTTGCTCTTCTAGCTCTTGACGAATATTATTAATCGCTATTTTCATTTTTTCTTCTCTAGTTACGAAGTGGGATGCAGGGAAAATAGCTACATGGTCACGCTCTCCTAATATTTCTCCTGTTAATGCGTTTACTTCACGAATTCTATCTATTTCATCACCAAAAAATTCTACCCTTAGGCATCTCTCATCTCGGGAAGCAGGGAATATCTCCACCACATCTCCACGGACACGGAATGTTCCACGAGTAAAATTAATATCATTACGTTCATATTGAACATCTACAAGCTTTCTTAATAGCTGATTCCTATCGATTTCCATACCTGTTCTTAAAGACACAACCATCTCTCTATATTCTTCTGGATTCCCTAAACCATAAATGCAGGAAACTGAAGCGATGATAATGACATCCTTACGCTCAAATAATGAGGAAGTGGCAGAATGTCGTAATTTATCTATTTCTTCATTTATACTTGAATCTTTCTCTATATAAGTATCTGTTTGTGGTACGTATGCCTCTGGTTGAAAGTAGTCATAATAACTAACAAAGTATTCTACTGCATTGTTAGGAAAGAATTCCTTGAACTCACTATATAGTTGTCCTGCCAGTGTTTTGTTATGGGCCATTACAAGGGTTGGCTTATTGATTTGTTGAATTACATTAGAAATAGTAAAGGTCTTACCGGTACCTGTGGCCCCTAGTAATGTTTGATGCTTTTTACCTTTCTTTACTCCTTTAACTAGTTCTTTAATCGCTTCTACTTGATCCCCTGCCGGCTCATACGGAGATTGTAAATCAAAGATTTGTTCCATATGTTTGCCTCCCGTGTGCTTAATAAATTTAGTGTAACATAATCATTTTTCTAACACTATTAAAACGAACATACGTTTTAAAACTTTTTATTTTGAGTATGTTGGACTATTGATGTAGCAACGTTTGAATAAAATATTACTCCTTGTATTACTACCCTCTTTTCAAGAAAAAGCTACATAAGATTCTAATTTGTCAAAGAGTAAAGGAATAATTTTTATTTTTGTTTCTACAAGAAGCCCTTACTATCTTAGAAAAATTGAAGTCCACTTATTTGAAGAAATCGTTTTAAACGATGAATCTTACTGCCTACATTGATTTACGCATTCTGCGCGATGACCATCATCCAAACAACTAAGTGAAACTTGTTCATTTTTAATGGCAAGGCTCTATTTATGAAATTAACTCATTTTTAAATTCAACTCCATAAATAGAAAAAAGCCGCTCTGCATAAGCGGCTTTTGTTTAACTCTTTAGTTGGAGCAAAACATTTGTATATTCGTTAAATGCTTTTCTGTCCTTACGATCCAACGCCTCATCTATCAACTCTAGTAATCGATAACTCCTTTGCTCCCGGTGGACAACATTTAAAAACATATCAAGATAAATTTCGTTTAACAATTTTTCTGCGGAGCTTTCTTTCCCTGTTTGTCCCATTGCTTTCATAAAATCTGTATATGAATATTGTTTGTCCATTATAATCACCCCGATGCCTTTTTTATATTATATAAAAGCTAAAGGCTACTTGCAATCATTTTAAGAAAATTTAGATTATATAGTAAACATCAAATATTTTAATAATTAGATATATTAACTTGATTTATTTCCAAATTTAACTATAATTTAAATTATATTATACTAAGGAGTGAAATTTTCTGGCAAAAAAATATGAGAATAAATCCCATCTTATTTCCTTTGAAACAGCGTCCCTTCAACCTTTAGTAGTAAATAACAAAGTTTACACGAAAGTTATTAATTTTTCTGGCGAGTCTTTCATTGTAAGTAAAAAGCCATATGAAATTGTTCGCTACTCCTGTGCTTTCTACGGTTCTTCCTTTCAACATGCTGTAAATTTGTCTCGAGAAACCATTGGTAACTACTTTAAGCTTCCAATTGTACTTGCGCATGACTATGGTTCGCCTTGTATTTTGCTTCCTATCCTTTCTCCTAAATCTGATTTAAATATCTGGTTTTCCTTTCAAGCAATTGAAGCATTCTACCCTACTCAAAAAGGCTCTACTATCGTCTTACCGAACGGTGACACAATTGATGTTCCTGTTTCTACGAATACTATCAGCCGTCAGATTGCCTATTCCAATATTTTAAGTACCCATTTTCTTAAAAGAATGAGCCATCTTTTAAACCACGGTTTTATAACTTCCAGACATGCAGTTCGAAAAACATTACCAATCGATTAGGAAATGGTTAAGTACATTGTAAGTAGTTCTTCTACGCGGTTACGAAGACGGACATTCAAATAACGTCGATGCTCCTCGTAGCCACCATGAAAAAATACATATTCTGTGAACATATCATCTCCTTCTCCTCGGAGCACTTTCATACTATGCCTCCTCATGTAAATATGTGTGTCTTTTAACTCTTTTTGTACCTGCTTCACTGCTTCTTCGACAATGTTTATATATGGTCTGTTTAATTTGAAGGGAGCCTTTTCAAAAATCGTCCGATCCTTTTCCAAGATGGTAAATACCATAGGAAGATAAATCATATTTTCAAAATAAGGAATCGCCTCTTCAGGTATTAATGGCATCTTAATCACCTTTCTTTTTAAGAACACTTGTTCTTATTATATTACAACTTATCAAAGAAAATGCAATGGAAAGAAAAGAAATTCAATAAAAAAACTGCCAATCCGAAAATTGGCAGTAGTATTATTGAGTAACTATTTCAGAAGCCCACCGACGGGCCTCCTTATAAAAGTTATTAAGTGAGGGGAAATCAATACCGATTGTCTCAGCACCTTCAAACATATCAGTCCAGCGTACCTCGTCATAAGCAATTGTTAAGTCTAAGAAAGCCGTCAGGTCTGTTTTAGTACCAGACAGAGTCGCTGCTACTTCATCTGAAAGAGGTAATTCTCTTACTAGTTGCTCCATTTCTCTATGCAATAATGTATCCATTAAGGAGAACATCCCTACCAATAAATATTCAGAGGAATTATGTAGACGCTTTTCTTTCGCTAACAGCTCACAAAATTTCGCTCTAAACAAGGATGCCTCTATAATAGCTAGTCCGTCTCCGTTATGTGTGTTATGTGCTTCACGTAGCATTAATACATGAATCCAATGATTGATTTCCTCAAGCCCGAGCATCAATACACCCTGCTTGATCGAGCGAACCTTGGAGCGAGTTTTAATAGCTGATGAATTAATCAATTTAAGCACCTTAAAGGTCAAAGAAACATCACGTTCAATTTCAATAGCTATTTCATCCAAAGTGGCTTCCTCATTGCGCAAAAGACTAATCAGTCTCAAATACTGCATTATATTACCTGGAATCTCCGTGGACTTAATGATTTCAGGTTTGGCAAAAAAGTAGCCTTGAAACAATTTATAGCCTGCTGCCTTTGCCTCATAGAAATCGATACGGGTTTCAATCTTCTCTGCAAGCAAAACTATATGAGGATAATTAGTTTGAACAATCTTTTCAACAGCATTTCGCTCCTCTATTGAGCTAGAAAGAAAGTCTATTTTGATGAAGTTAACAATACTAAATAATTCTTCATAGTAAAGAACATTATTTTTTAGTACAAAATCATCTAATGCCAAGAGAAAGCCCATTGCTTTTATCTGTCTAATATTTTGTATAATACTTGGCGTAATTATAATGTCCTCTAAAATCTCCACCACAATTCTGTTGGAAGGAAATCTTTTTAAAACTTCCTTATCGAGAAGATTTTCAGTAAAGTTGATAAAGCATAGCTTATCACCTGCAAGCTCATTTATACCTATAGTAAGAAATGAATGCGTTAGCACATCAATGGTAGCCATATCTGCATCCACTTCTGGGAAAGAATTGTCTTCGTTGTTTCTATATAACAATTCAAAACCGAATAACGATTCGTTTATATTAAAAATTGGCTGTCTTGCAATAAAGATATCCATTTTAATTCCTCTTGTTCTAAGAAATGTAATTTATAACTATTGTATCAAAAAAAGTAAGGAAAAACGACCTATTTTTTCCTTTAGTGACAGAATAATCATAAAATGATATGTTAAGATATGAGGAACTTATCGTATTTTAGGGGGAGATATAATGGAAACCATTGCTTATGAACAACAAGGTAATATTGGATATGTGACATTAAATAGACCCGAGGCATTGAATGCATTCAATTACGACATGCTACGCGAGCTTGGAGAAATAGCCGAATCCATTCGCATTAATCCTGACATTAGACTAGTAATCTTTACAGGCTCTGGCGAAAAGTCCTTTAGTGTTGGGGCTGACTTAAAAGAGCGTAGAACATTAACAGAGCAACGAGTAAAGCGAAATATATATAAAATAGGTGAAGTATTTTCTATGATTGAAAACCTGCCACAGCCAACCATTGCCATGTTAAATGGTTATGCTTTTGGAGGTGGTACTGAGCTGGCACTCGCATGTGATTTCCGGATTGCAGCAGATGACATTCTAATGGGACTAACGGAAACAAGCTTGGCCATCATTCCTGGGGCTGGTGGGACACAGCGTTTGCCACGTTTAATTGGAGAGTCGAAGGCGCTGGAGCTTATCTTAACAGCTAAGAGATTAACAGCACATGAAGCATTCACATATGGACTTTTAACTAAAGTTGCTAGTCGTGAAACGTTAAAGCAGGAAACCGAGAGCTTCGCAGCCCTTATCCTTGCAAATGGCCCTGTAGCACTTCAGCAAGCGAAATTTGCCGTAAAAAAAGGAATGAACGTAGATTTACAAACCGGCTTACAAATTGAACGTAAGGCTTATGAGGTCACTATTCCAACCGAGGATCGTGTAGAGGCATTAAATGCATTTAACGAAAAAAGAAAGCCTGTTTTTAAGGGGAAATAATACAACAAAAGGGATATTGTCTTAATGGCACTATCTCTTTTTTATCTATATTAGGAGGAGAAAAATCATTAATAAATCTCGTATCCTTTTTAGTGTCATTTACATAGTTTTGTTCGTCGCATCTTACACACTTTTTCAAACAAAACAAGCTACCCAACTCGTTGAAGATTCTGGGGGTTTATTGCCAGTCAAAATGAAGTCAATTGAATCTACTGGGAAAGTAGAGGATATTCAAAGAATTGTGCAAGAAGCGAGCCGCAATAAAGAAACTATTTCTATTGCAGGTATGCAGCATAGCCAAGGGGGACAAACCTTATATCCGAATGGGATTTTACTAGATATGAAGGGGTATAACAAAATACTAGAGCTAGATGAAAAAAACAAAATGATAACAGTTCAAAGTGGAGTAACATGGGCAGATATTCAATCCTATATCAATCCCTATGGGCTCTCTCTTAAGGTCAGCCAGTCTCAGAATATTTTTACTGTTGGAGGTTCATTGAGCGTAAATGTTCATGGAAGGAATATTGAGTATACCTCCTTAATCGATACAGTTGAATCTTTCCGACTACTGAATGCTGATGGGGAAATTCTTCATGTTAGCCGAAAAGAAAACGCTGAACTTTTTCCTTTGGTTATAGGAGGTTACGGATTATTTGGAATCATTTTGGACGTTACATTGCATTTAACGGATGATGAGCTTTATCAAATACGTACCAATTCCTTTGCCTTTGATGAATACAGCTCCTATTTCCGTGAACAAATTTTACAGGATAAACGTGTCAAAATGCATTTAGCCAGAATTTCTGTTGCACCCAACAATTTTTTAGAGGATATGTATGTAACTGATTACTACTTAGCAGACAATCAATCAATACTGGAAAGCCATTCAAAGTTAAAAAGAGAAACAATAATTGCGATCCCTAAGTTTTTCCTGGGTCTCTCACGAATAAATGACTGGGGTAAGAATATATTTTGGAGTACTCAAGAATCGTATAACCAAAAATTAGAGGATACGTATATTTCCAGAAACAACGTTATGCGCTCTGAGTCGGCATTTATGGAGTATGATAACCATAGCAAAACGGAAGTATTACAGGAATATTTTATACCAATAGATGAGTTTAGCACCTATATCGAAGATTTGAGAGATATTTTAAAGGATGAACAAGATTTTAACCTTCTTAATATTACTATTCGTTACGTGAAGAAAAACGAAGAGGCTGTCATGTCCTACTCAAAGGATGATATGTTCGCACTTGTCCTGTTGGTTAATCAGGGAACAGACGAGGAAAGTATGCAGGAAACGACACGCGTCGTTCGAAGTATCATTGATATTACTTTAGCTCATGATGGAAGCTATTATTTACCCTATTATCATTTCCCAACAAGGGAACAACTAATAGAAGCCTATCCGAGAACAGAAGAGTTTTTTTATATGAAAGAAAAATATGACCCTGAAAATAAATTTATGAATATGTTCTATAAGGAGTACCACCAATGAAATACAAAAAATTCATCCTCTACCAAGGCATCATCGGAATGGCATCCAGTATGATCTTTCCTTTTTATGTTCTTCTATTAAACAATGTTGGAAGAAGCTATTCTCAGTTCGGTTGGGCTTATGGATTATTTGCTCTTACTGCAGCATTAACCTATCCATTTGTCGGTAAACTTGCAGATAAAATTGGAGATAAGCTTTTGCTTATTCTGTATTCATGGGGAATGGCTGTTATTTTGTTAATTTTCCCATTAGCCTACGAGATATGGCATGTATATATGCTTCAAATTTTTATGGGAATATTAGGCGCTGTTCAGAAGAACTCTGAAAAAACAGTACTTGCTCGGAATGTAAAAAAAGAATCTGCTGGAAAAGAAATTGGTACGTACCATATTTGGACCTCTATCGCTGCAGCAGTAGCCGTAATTGCCACCGGCTATCTTGTCGACTTTTTAACTATCGGTACTATCTTTTACCTAGCCTCTATTATTTTTGCATGGAGCGGTCTATATATTCTTAAGCTCAAAATAGAATAATAGTTAACTGGTGAGACTTCAACGAAAAACCACAGCAAGACAGCCAAAGAGATTTACTCCTTGGCTGTTTTATAAATCATTTTGACAAATTCATAGCTTCCTCCGTTAGTATCCTGTGAAAAATTACTAACCTTTTCAAAGCCTATTTTCTTATAGGTAGCTATAGCTCGCTTGTTAAAGGCAGCGACAGATAAAGTAATGATTGTCGGTTGAAATCTATTTAGTGCAAACTGCATGCCTGCTTGCAAAAAATCTAACCCTCTTCCCCTACCCGTTAAATCTGGACGCATGCCTAGTCCAATATCAATTTCCCCAGGGGATACGGAAGTAAAGCCAAAGAAGCCGATGATTTCATCATGCTCCAAAACGACAAAATAAGAATCACCGCGGCTTATCGGATTTAGAAATTCTTCCAAATCTTCTTTATCAGCCTCCATATTATAAAAGGAATATGGTTCCTCATAATGCCAGCTATAGGCAATAACATTTGCCTGATTTTGAGTCATTGGTTGAAGTGTATAGCTCAAGCACTTTTTTCTCCCCTCTTACCCTGTCTTACAAAATAAATAATAGGGTTTAATAAACTCAACAAAGTTATAGCGAGGAACATAACGGTTGAAACTATATCTCCTCCTAAATTAAGCTCATCTATTATAATTCCTTCTATATAAAGCATTTGGGCACACGCAACTATAGAAACAATAGAAATGCTAGAAATAGTGAAGCTCGTTAACCATTTTCTTTGTATAGGGAGAACTACTATTATAAATAACATCACAGACAAAAGTAGAAACGTGATAAAGACAGGTCTCATTAATGTAAACGTACTAAAAGCTTCAAAACTGTACATAAGCACTCCCCATTAGGAAATAGATAAGGAACAGCAGCAAAAAGAATGTACATACTGCTCCCAACAATTTTTGATTTTGATAGTTTTTTCCTGCCTTCAATTTCTCAAGTAAAACTATTAAATTTAAAAACCACCAAACCCCAAGCAATGGAATGATTATAAGGAGCCACATCATACCTTAATAACCTTCTGTTTTCTTCTTGTGTAAAATTTCTTTTAAAGTGTTGTGGATGTTAGTGAGACTGATTATTATAAACCCTAGCATAACAAATGTAACAATTTCTCCTGTAAAAAATGAAACAACCCCTAACACAATAAAATACAAAATATATGTCCAATTATTCATAAAATCTCTCTCCTTTTAGCACCTTCCCCATAATGACATATGGCTCATCAGCTGGAGAAGGAATAAAATTTTCTTTTACCACTACCCAGCCTAAGCTAGTATATAATGTCTGAGCGGCTAAATTACTTGCCTGAGTAGTCAATACAGACGTTCTCCTATGAGAATTGTTTACCAATTTATCAGCCATTTTCTTACCGAAACCATTTTTCCGATAAGAGGGATGAACCGCTAACTCTACAAATTCAAAGCAATCACTTAACCACATTTCTATTTCTTCAGAAGTTAACTCCTTTTCTAGAAGCTCACGGTAATACTGCCCCTTCTCCGACTTGTAGCCATAGGCAAATCCCACACACTCGTTTGTATCACTGTAAGCTACAATTCCTAAAAAACCTTCGTAATCTGCATGCCTTTGAATACGTTCGAAAAAGTCATCCTCTTCTTTTTTCCATATTGCTTGATAAAGCATAGCCATTTCCTCTGCGGTATGCACGCTATGATCAAATTGCTTAAAAATAATCATTTATTGTTCACTCCTTTAAACTCTTCATCACACTATCGCCAAAGGACCTTATATCCGCTAGAAAATCATGGTTTTCTGGAGAACCGTAGCTATTAACCATTCGGACTGCCACTATATCGCGATCGGGTATCACAAGCACTGCAACTCCTGTAAACCCTAAAATTTGATAGGAGCCACACGGGACCATTTCCCCAATCTCCGTCTTTTTCGCCAATAAATCCTTCACAAACCAAAGGAATCCGTGCTGAGGCAGATTCTTATCTATTGTACTTGGACTTATAAGGGAAGTGGATAGTTGAATAATTTCTTTTGGTATAACCTGCTTGCCGTCTATAAATCCTTGCTTTAAATGAAGGTACCCCCAATAAGATAGGTTTCTTGCTGAAATGAACATATTGATTTGATCACCTTCTGCACTGCTTGTAGCTACTTTTTTTGGTTGACCGGTTTCACAAATTACTTCGGCGATTTTTGGACCGATTTCCGTATACCAGCCAGTCTCGTTTAACTGTAAAGGCCGAAACACCTGCTCCGTTAGTAGATCAGCTACTGTTTGTCCTGTCGTTATTTTTACTAATTCGGCTAGTAATTTAATATTAATCTGTCGATATGCCCAGCTTTCCCCGGATAAAAACTCTCGCACGATTTTCCCGTCCTGCTCGGTTAACCCATGCGAGTGTGTCAATAGGTGTCTAATCGTCGTTCCACGAAAAATCTCTTCCTCTAGATTTGCAATATACTTTGTCACTTCGTCATCAATCGAAGCGATATAGCCATGATGTACGGCATATGCTACCGCGAAACCTATGTAGCTCTTTCGAACAGAAGCTACATGGAATTGTGTATCTGCTTGAATATTTCTGGAATTAGTCCTAGTCGATTGGGTACCCCAATATTTTTCTAATACAATTTCATCCTTATAAATGACGATAGCAGCTGCTCCAGATGCAAAAACCGATTCATATGTATGCTGAACATGCTCTTCTACTAAACTGAATTGATTAGTTAGGTTATTTATTAGTTGCATTCCTCTATCCTCATTTCCATTTCAATGTATCTAATAGCTCTACATCTAAGTTGTGACTATCCTTCCAGCTAGTAAATATCTCTAAATGCCATTTTTCCTTTGCTCTCTCATATTCTGTTTCTTCTATTCTATTATGGAGTACTTTATAGGAATTAAATATTTCATGATTCGGTCCTCTATGTCTATATGATCCATATCTTTGAGGAGGAATTGTTAAAGCCATCATATCTTCTGGAACATTCACAAAATCCGTTACTTCTACACATACCCAATAACCATCTTCCTCCTCAGATTGAGCATCTACTATGAATGCCCCTATTTGAACTGATGGGTTCTTTACCAGTCGAATTTCTCCTATTCTTCGGTCTAGCTCTAGAGAAGCTTTTGGGATTTCTTTACCAAATTCTTCTCCCGGACACAATACGCGAAGTCCGATTAACTTCAGCTCTCCTAAATCCTTAACCCATTCATGTACTATTGTCATCTAGATCCCCCCTTAAAAGCCCATATATTATCCCTATTCTATATACCTCGTACAAAGTCCTTTATGATATTCTAAAGGAGAGGTGGTAATATGAAAAATAAACCAATTTATGTAGAGACTACAATTTACACAGATATGGACAGATTATGGGAGGCATCTCAAGATCCCTCACTACATGAGCAATGGGATTTGCGTTTTTCCTCTATCACTTATTTACCTAAAGAAGATAATGAACCACAATTGTTTGAATATAAAACGAATATTGGATTTGGATTAGCCGTTGCCGGTTGGGGAAAAAGTGTGGGTACCTTTCATGCTAATGATGATTCTCGAACATCCTCCCTCCATTTCGGTACCAATCAATGGATCTCTCCTATTAGCGAGGGAAAGGGTTATTGGAAGTACATTCCAGAGAAACAGGGGATTACCTTTCTGACTCAATATGATTATGATGTGCGGTTTGGAGGACTAGGAAAAGTAATCGATCGGCTGCTTTTTCGACCAATGATGGGATGGGCAACAGCACTTAGCTTCGATGTACTAAAGAGGTGGCTAGAAAAGGGTGATGCACCATCTGGACAGTTTATACGATTTTTCAGTCACTGGATTATCACCATCTTGTTCTTTTTTGTGTGGGTATATCATGGTCTAATTCCTAAGCTAATCCTAATGCACCCTGAAGAAGTATCGATGACCCAAGGCTTGCTTCCCTTTACCTTCAATGAAGCGCAAAATATAGTAGCAACAGCTGGGGTAATAGAAATTGTATTTGGTCTCCTATGGTTACTATATAAAAATAAAAGAAGATTATTAAAAATCCAGTTAATCATTTTTCCTTTACTCACGCTTACTACAATAATAGGAGACGCTACAGTTTTCGGAGATCCATTTAACCCATTAACGTTTAACCTATCATTATTTGCGTTAACGATTATCGGTTTGTTCGTTAGCAACGATATACCTACAGCAAAAAACTGTAAACGTTCAAGATGAGGAGCTTAAATATGTCCATCTACAAAGAAATGCTAGGAGAACAATTTCATAGACTCCATCCTATGCTTAGAAGTCGATATACTATTGCACCCCATACAACCTTTAAGGCTACAGGAGTGATGACGAAGATAAAGGGTGGGCCTAGATGGCTATCCCCCTTCTTTCTTTTAGCTACTCGCTGGAAGTTTTTATTTCCCGAGCAAGGAAAAAACATACCATTTCGAATTGTAAACAAAGGTCAAATTGGTCCAAATGGAGAGCAACAGGTCGTCTGGGAAAGAACATTTTTTTTCCCGAAAAAAACAAGATATTTTAATGCATTGATGAGCCTAGATCCAAATGGACTTGTAAAGGATTATCTAGGCGAGCCTAGCTTGTTCTACTCTGAACTTTTTTTCCTTGTAACAGAGGAAGGAAGTATGCAAATAGAATCTAGGAAACAACGCTTGGTTATTGGAAAACTAGAAGTTTCTTTACCTGAACTATTAAAAGGGAATGTTCTTGTGAAAGAAAGCTATCTAGAAAAACTAGATGCGTTTTCCATCCATGTTTTAATTACCAATCCTATCCTAGGCACCTTGTTTGAGTATGAAGGAGTGTTTCAGGCAGATGACCTATAAATGGATCGCCATTCTACATACTATTTTATTTCTATTTGTCGCCATCTTTAGTGTAACTCCATGGTATTTTCTAATGTTGACCGTGGCACAAATTTTATTTGTACCACTTGTATTGAGATTAGTTTTAAGAACAGAGCAGAGAATTTATTTTTTAGTCATACCTGCTATTATTGCAGTTTCTTTGTTACAAATGACAGGTGAAACAAAGTTTGATATTCTACTAGCATTTATATATTTACTTTTTACTCTTGTAGTAGCTACCTATGGATTTAAACGCTTTGTTCAAAGAGGATTTTCCCACTTAGAAGAGTTTGCTATTGATATGGGGTTCATGTATTTATTTATCGGAGGCCTTTGGTTTTTTGCCTCTATAGTCGAGTTAGATACAGGATTTTCACCAATTTTGACTTGGCTGACAGGCATCCACTTTCATTATTCCTCCTTTCTTTTGCCTATTTTCATCGGGTTTTTAGGAAGAATATATAAACCAATTGGCTATAAACTACTCACTACGATTATTTTAATATCACCGATGGTAGTGGCGATTGGCATTACTTTTTCCACCTTAATAGAATTTGTCTCTGTCATTCTTTATATCATTGGAATTTACGGATTCATAATTTTGTCCTTAAAGACAACATATAAAAATAGCTTACAGAAACGTTGTGTCGTGACATCATTCGGAGCTTTAGGAATTACTATTATTTTTTCTCTTCTCTATACAATGGGAAATGCCTTTTGGTTATTTGGAGTCACGATTGACTTCATGTTGAAGTTTCACGGATTTCTCAACTGTGTGGTCTTTGCTGGGGTTGGAATCTTCGGATGGTCTATGTGGACTCCTCCTACCAAGCATTTAGGCTGGTGCTTTCCAGTAAGCAATATTAGGGGGAAATGGAATGTCGGAGAAAAAATACTATCCAACCATAAAGGAAACTCCAGCTATAGTGGCCTAGTAGACGATATGAATGTATATGTGGACAGCAAAGCACTACCTTCAAGGATTATCGACTTTTATGAAAACACTCAGCGCTATCGTTTGTTTTCTGAAGTCAGTTGGCATACATGGTTTAAGCCTTTTGCAGTTATTTACAAAGTCTTTAGTAAAAAAATGCAACAACTGAATCTACCGATTTCCTCTAAACAAATGGAAATGACAGGTAACATTGTAGCTATAGAAGATGGTCGTATGAAGACGAGAGCTTGGATTCGCAAAGTTGAACAGGATGTCATCTTTGTCGCTTTATATTCCTTACACCAAAAAGGCGACAAAAGCTATATGAATATTGCCTTACCACTCCCTTGGTCGACTATGATTGGCATATTGGAATTACATGAAAAGAATGGGAAGCTGCTGTTAACTAGTAAGAGAGCATCAACCTCTGATGCTGGAATTTACCTCGCCTTTGGCAATAATGTCTTTAAGCTTCCTCTGGAGGAACAATTTCTTTTAGAAGAAAAGAGTGATGTACTAACTGCAAGACATCAGATGCGAATCTTTTCAGTTCCCTTTCTGACAATCAAATATAAAATTATTTGGAAATAGTTAAAAGCGCACGCTCCCATTGACGGGACAAGACATGCTTAATTTCCACTACTATATACGGACACTTTCACTGGAAGAGCGATAAGTCATCACCGGCGCTATACGCGTTGTATGGTGATGTCTTATCTGTCTCACTCATCACATTGGAGTCGCCTGTCGCTTCAATTAATAAATAATAGAAAGTTGAGAATGAAAGACTATCTTTCTATATATTAAACTTACTACTTTTCAAGTTCTTCATCGAATTGTAATTTGCTACATTTAATAATGAGAGTAGTCGGTATAAGCTGTGCTTTTTTAAATGAGTACCATCTATTCACATGGCGTTGTAAATCTTCCTCCTCCGAATACACCTCTTCTATAACTTCTTCGATTTTAAAACCAGCGTTTATAAGCTTATTGATATATGTACTAACTTTAAATTGTTGCATGATTGCTTGAGTATCCCAAAATTCATGGTCATATGGACCTTCCTCTTGATAGGATTTGTTGAAAATAAAGCTTCCTTCTTCATGTTTCACTCTACTATGTAAAGGATGCTCCCAACTAAAAACAAAAATACCTCCTGGTTTTAAATAGGAATGGACATTCTCTAACGTTTGATCTAAGTCTGTAGTCCAACCAATTGCAAAAATAGAATATACTACATCAAAATAGTTTAGTGGCAATCCAGGATTCGTTTCCATTGGTGACTGGAATAATCTCACTAAAAATCCTTGTTTCTTTAACAATGTTTTTGCAGCGTTAATCTGGTTTTCCGATAGATCTATACCCCAAAGCTCTCCAGCGCCTCTCTCTCCCATATACAGCAAGGAATGGCCACTTCCACAGCCAATATCCAATACTTTGAGATTTGCTACTTTTCCAAAAAGATTCATTTGCTCCTCACGCGGGGCCATTGGTCCATACTCTGGAAGAGGGTTTCTTCCATAAAAACGTTTTGCTGATTTTTCCCAGCTTTCTTTATTTATCTTCAATGACTCAATATTCATCTTTTTCCTCCATATAATCCAAATTATTTTCTTTTAATATTCGCTATTTGCTCCTATTATCCTTTTGTTTGCATATAAAAAAACTGACGAACGTTAAAACGTTCGTCAGTTTTCCTAGTTCTCATACAGAATTATTTCTTCTTTTTCTTAGAAGTTTTTTTATAATAATTCGTTTGAGGGTTTGTTGTTGAATTACCAGTCGAAGCTTTAGTTTGTGGATCCGCTGCAACAATAATTTCCTCTTCTTCTGCAAATTCCGTATCATAGCTTAGATTTCTGTAAGCTTGACGATTACCGTCTTTAGAAGAACTCGTACTTTTTTGTTCGTCCTCTTGTGCAAACAAAAGTGGTATACACGCTATTCCGCTCAAGCCAACAAGTGCGTACACTACTCGAGCAAACGCAGAAGTTTGTCCACCGAAGATAGATGCTACTAAATCAAACTCAAAGAATCCGATTAAACCCCAGTTTAATGCACCAATAATGACTAAAGCTAAAGCAATTCGGGATATTACTGACATGGAACAACACCTCCTTCATTTTGTGTATGTGAAGCTAGGTAATAAGAAAGGAAAAACGAATTCCTTCATTTGAATCTTAGCGACGGTGTTCAACTAAATCGATTGCTCCTAACACTATATGTGCCAGGCCAAAACCTATAATTGAACTCGTTATTAATGGTGAGATGCTTCTATTGTTCCTCAACGCTACTCCAGTTGTAGTTACTGCTGTCCCTAATACTGTCGGGATTAATCCCTCGCGAATACTCTCCATAAAAACACTCCTCTCATTAATTGCTATGATTCGTTCTTATCTTTCGCAATAACTATCTGTTTATACAATTCATCGAATACGAGGGAAATTATGATTTTGAATGTTTTTCATTGGCTCTAAAATTTTTACATCTTTTGGATTCTCAGTAAGTATCTATATGACATAATTGGGCAAATAAATTCTCTATATGAGAAGAGTGACAGGTTTGGGCTTGTTGGTAATAATGGCATTGGCATACTTACCAATCTTTTATAGAATACATAAACGACTGGACAATTTAGAAAAAGAAGTAGAACGTTTCAGAAATGAGCGTTAACTAAAAAGGTGTGTGTATTATGTATGGAATAATTGCTTTATTTGATGAAGAAACCGAACAACAGATTATTGAGGTATGGAATGATTTGAAAGATCAAAACATCTCTTCCTATGCATCTGAAGTCAAAGACCGAAAACCACATATAACTATTGCCAGCTATAAAAATTTAAATGTTGAACAATATATAAAAGAAATGGATCGATATTTGCAAGAGAAGGTTTCATTAACTATTTCTTTTGAAACGATTGGGTCATTTATTAATTCTGGAGCACTTTTTTATTCTCCCCTAGTTACTAAAGAATTAATGGATTTTCATATGGACTATCACGAACATTTCAAAAAAAATCAAGAAGAAGACTCGTTATACAATCCAGGTCGTTGGATTCCCCATTGTACAATTGCTAATCGTTTGACTAAGGAAAAACTATTAGAGGCCATGCATCATTGCTCATATAACCAAACATCCATTTCTGGTTTTATAAAAGAAATTGCCTTGATTGACACATCGACGGTAGGATATGCACCTATGTTATATTCCAAAAAATTAAAAATTATATAAAGAAAAAACCGCCAAGAGATAGTCTCTGGCGGATATATTATTCCTCTGTTTTCATCGTTTCATTCTGAACTAATTCAGAATCCACATAAACTTTTCGACTTTGAAGGGCAATGGAAACTCCTTCGCGTTCTAAAATTTCCATGATACTAAAGTTAATATCTTCTTTTACCTTTAAAAACTCAGCCCAAACTGTTGTATTAGTAAAGAAATATAAGAAAATATCATACCCATTTTCTTTAAATGCATCAAATTTTACGAAAATCGTTTCTGGGTGAACTCCTGAATGCTTACTTACAAGCTTTTCAATTTCTTTTACTATTAACTCTAATTTTTCCTTAGGCGTCTCTTGAGATACTCGTAGGTTAAAATTAATTTGTCTTTTACCCATTTTACTCCAGTTTGTAATAGGACCATTTGCAATAGTCGCATTCGGCAAGGTGACTACTGCTTGTGCAAAGGTCCGTATTCTTGTGCTTCGGAAAGTTATATCCTCCACTGTTCCCTCAACATCAGGAGTTAAAATCCAATCCCCTATTCTGAAGGGCTTTTCCGTGATAATAACAAAACCACCTAATAGATGAGAAAGAGCATCCTTTGCAGCAAAGGCAATAGCTACTCCTCCTAAACCTAGTCCTGCTACAAATCCACTTACGTTATAACCAAATTCCTCAGCAACAACACTAAAACTAATGACAACAATAATAACTCGTAAAGCCTTTGAAAGAAAAGGAATGAGTATATCATCGATATCGAGGTTATATCTATTTCTCATTTTAGTGAAGAAAGTAGAAGAATCAGATGACATATTATATAATCCCCAGCTTATAAGAATAATATAGGAAACTCTTATAAGCACCAGGAAGAATTTATTAGTTTCATCAAAGTGTGGAAAGAAGCTAGCTGCTACATAAATACCGACTGTAATAAACATCCACTGAATAGGCTTTTCAAAAGAACGAAAAAGATTAGTCAATGTATCGGTCGGAGTTTTATCGCTTAGCCTGATTAACAGGTTAAATACATATTTCGAGAAAATTTTCCTCAAAATAAGAAACACTAATAGTATACCAATAGATATACTAAGGTTCTTCCAAAAAATATACGTGATAAAGATAGACCAATCCATAAAACATAATACCTCCTAACAAAATCAATCCATATCATAACACAAATTCTTACTAAACTTTAATGATTTGCTGTTATTAAATAGATTGAAAATGTTCCTTATATGGAGGTTCGCCTTTTTTTCAATAAGTTAAACTTTGTTTCTGAAATAACAATAGCTAATAGTATTAGTATCGCTCCCACAAGCATTTTAACTGTTAATATTTCACTTAATATGATGACCGAGAATACCATACCCCAGAATGATTCCGTTGATAATATAATAGCCGCTTTTGTTTCTGTTATGTACTTTTGAGCAACCGTCTGCATTAAATAAGCAATCGTTGTTGAAAAAACACCTAAGTATAACAAATAAAGAACTCCCTCTGTTTCAACAGAAAAAGTCGTCTCTCCCCTAAAGAATACAATAATCCAAGCAATTAAAGCCGATGTACCCATTTGTACTATCGTTAATACAACTGGATCCTCTTTCTGAACGAAGATAGCAGTGTAAAAAATGTGAAATGCAAAGGCAACTGCACAGCCTAGCGTTAGCAAATCTCCCACATTAATCTCGGCAGACAATTTTAAAGATAGAACTGCAACACCAGCTATTGCTAATATTGCCCCTGTTAGTTCATACATATCGATTTTCCGCTTGTATATTAAAAAACCGATAAAAGGTACAATTACAACATTTACAGCGGTTAAAAATGCATTTTTGGACGGAGTTGTAAATTGAAGCCCCACCGTCTGTAAAGCAAATGCAACATACAAAAATACCCCCAGTACTATTCCGCTTAACAAAGTACGCTTTGTAAGTCTTTTGAACTTTTTAAAAAACAAAACGCTTAATAATAATGCGCCCATTAAAAAACGCACGGCCAATATTTGATAGGGTGTATAGTGCTCCAACGATACCGCACTTGCTACAAATCCGCTCCCCCAAATAATAGCGGTAACAATCAACAATATTTCTCCTATGTATCTTTGCATTCTCTTCACCAACCTAACCAATTTCATACCTGTAAGTATATCGTATAGATTGAATAAATAACTATTTTACTTTAAAAAAACAAGTCAAGTTCTTGCAGGAATAGTTTATAAAAAAATGGTTGATTTCTATTTTAACCGGACGCGTTCCGTGGGGTTGTGATGGCTCATCTGTCTCACTCTGTACAGCTTGATGCAACAAATTCTTCTAATAAATGTTAAGCACTTTACTTCAGAAAAATTTAAGATTTATCGTCTATAATAATTATATTTGCTAAGATTGACCTATATTTATAACAATTAATATTGAAATGGAGGCATTTTCACCTTGAAAACAAGAACAATACTAATAATCGATGACGAAACAGAAATTGCCCAACTTGTTTCGATTCATTTGCAAAACGAAGGATTCAAAACCTTACAGGCACATAATGGCCTTGAAGGTCTTGAAATATTTAAGAATAATCCTATTGATCTCGTCATTTTAGATATTATGATGCCTCATTTAAATGGTCATGAGGTGCTTACACAAATACGCCAAACACATCAAACACCGATCATTTTTTTAAGCGCCAAGCAATCAGACTTCGATAAAATTAGCGGGCTTGTCATCGGCGCAGATGATTATATGACAAAGCCCTTTAATCCTTTAGAGTTAGTCGCTCGGGTTAAAGCACAATTAAGAAGAGCCTTTCAGTGGAGTCAAACGGAACAGACAAACACGAAGGATATTATTCAACTTCAAAATCTCATTATCAAAGCAAGTGAAAGAACCATCACGGTAAATGATGAAAAAGTTGATTTAACCCCTAAGGAATTTGATATTTTATTATTGTTAGCAAGCTCCCCTAACCAAGTATTTAGTTCTGAGCAAATCTTTGAAAAGGTTTGGAAGGAGCAATATTTTGAAGGGGCTAATACCGTCATGGTTCATATTCGCACGTTACGAAAAAAATTAAATGATTCGAACAAAGCTAAAAAAATCATCGAAACGGTTTGGGGAGTAGGCTATAAAATCAATGAATAAATTTATACACAGCTTCCGCATGCGCATTATTTATTTGTTTATAAAAAGCTTACTCATTGCAGCATTTATTACATTTTCCATTTATAAGCTATTGCAGCTTTATTACCGAAAAAATGTTTATTACGGTGACACCTATATGTATTACCGTCAATTGATGCGACAAATCGGCGATGTCTATGTATTCATGGTCATTTATATACCGTTGGCCATTATCATTTTCTATTTGTTAACAAGAACGTACACAAAATATTTTAAGGAGATTTCTGAAGGCATCCGTCATTTAGCAGATGGTGACTTTTCCTACAAAACACAAATTTCCTCCAATGATGAATTCCAATACATTGCGAAAGATATTAATGAGGCAAGTACCCGATTGAAGCAAGCAATTGAATCACAAGCATTGTCTCAGAGTAGTAAAGAAACATTGATTGCCAATTTAGCGCATGATTTACGGACACCATTAACCTCTGTCATTGGTTATTTAAACTTATTGCAAAATCAACTCAACTTAACGCCTGCACAAATAGAAGAATACACAAAAATTGCCTATAATAAATCACAATATTTAGAGGAGCTCATTGAAACATTATTTGATATTTCTAAATTAGATTTATCTTTAACTTTAAACACAACGGAACAAACGACTATTAATATACAACAATTACTTCTTCAATTGATTAATGAAATGTATCCCCTCATTGATGAGAGGGATGCCAAAATCGAAGAAAGCATTGAACCGAATCTATTCACTATGGGGAATGGAAAGGAACTAGCACGTGTTTTTGAAAATTTATTAAGTAATGCCCTACGGTACGGTGACTTGACAGAGCCTATACAAATCATAGCCAAAAAAACTAGCAAGACAATCGAGATTCGCCTCAGTAACCACGGTAGACCAATTTCTGAGGATGACCTGCCTCACCTTTTTGATATGTTTTATACAGTAGATCAATCGAGAAGTTTACAAAAAAAGCAAACGGGGCTAGGTTTGTATATAGCCAAAACAATAGTGGAAAAACATCATGGGTCCATCCATGTTTGGAATGGAGAGCAGAGAATTCATTTTGAGGTAACGCTTCCTCTCGATTTAAGAAATATTTAAGCTTTTACCCACTTTCTATTTAAACTCTCTTCCTTAAGCTAGGAACTATTAGAAAAGGAGAGAGTTTACATGAAAAAAATATTAGTGGCCATTGTATTGATAATTATTGGTTTTCCATTCTTTTTAAAGAATTCTCCAGCTCTAGAGCAGGAAATCCCGTTACATAATGAATCTGTCCATAACGGAGAGCTAATCTTAGTCAATAAAGAAACAAAACTACAGCAAGACCCAACTAACTTAGCTGTTATCCCATCAAACCTAGCGAGTAATGTCGTCGTAGATTCAGAGTACCTGCTTGAAAAGAAAGTCATTGAACCTTTACAGAAAATGTTTGAACAAGCTGCTAATGATGGTATTCATCACTTTAAAATCAATAGTGCCTACCGTAGCGGAAATCTACAACAGCAACTTTATGAGGAAAATGGTGCTAGTTATGCACTTCCTACTGGATATAGCGAACATCAAAGTGGCCTTTCCTTAGATATTGGATCCACTCAAGGTACGATGGAGAAAACGCTAGAAGGTGAATGGCTGGCAAAGAATGCTGCTGATTACGGCTTTATATTACGTTACCCCAAAAACAAAGTAGACGTTACGGGCATTGCTTTTGAGCCTTGGCATTTCCGCTATGTTGGTCTGCCTCATAGTGTCATGATGGAGAAAAAGAATTTTGCGTTGGAGGAATATTTGTTATTTTTAAAAGAAAAGCGACATTATAAAAAACAAATAAAAGGTATTACTTATTATGTCCAGTATGTTGAAAACATGGAGGTTGCTCACATACCAAATACTGATCAAGTTAATATTTCTGGAGACAATCATACTGGGTATATCATTACTTCTGTTATTAATTAATGCGATTCATGGTTATAAAATAAGAAAAGTGAAGACAAGCCAAAATCGGCTTGTCTTCACTTTTTTAAGAACCTTTAACATGCTTAAACAAACATATTTAATATTAAAACTCCTGCTAATCCAACTAAGGAGATAATCGTTACCATTACAGACCATGTTTTAATCGTTTTCCCGATAGACAGGTTAAAGTATTCTTTATAGATCCAGAACCCTGCATCATTTACATGAGAGAAAGTTACACTACCAGCACCTGCTGCTAATACCATAAGCTCTGGACTTACACCAGTAATACCAACTAAAGGCGCTGCTATACCAGCAGCAGTCATACCAGCAACTGTAGCAGATCCAACTGAAATCCTTAAGATAGCAGCAATTAACCACGTCATTAACAATGGTGAAAGAGTAGAACCAGCCATTATATCTGAGATATACACATCAATTTGACTATCAATCAGCACTTGCTTGAACGCACCGCCTGCAGCAATAATTAGAAGAATCATAGCAATCCCACCAACTGCATCAGAAACAGATTGCATTATATCCTTCATCTTTTTGCCTCTGTTTATACCAAATGTAAAGAATGCAAAAATTACTGACAATAGCAATGCCACGTTTGCATTACCGATAAAATCAAAGAACGGCATAACAGCTGAGTCAGGTGCAATAATTTCAACCACTACCTGAGAGCCTATTAAAATAACCGGCATAAGAGAAGTAATAATACTTGTAACAAATCCTGGCATCTCTTCTTCCGTGAACTCTTTAGGATTAAATAAACCCTTTGGAATCTCTACCTCTAAAAAATCCTTTTTAAATAACTTTGTGTATAAAGGACCTGCTAGAATAATCGCTGGAATCGCAATTAAAATTCCATATAGCATTGTTTTACCTATATTGGCATCAAACACACTTGCCACAGCAGTTGGTCCAGGATGTGGTGGTACGAAGCCATGCATAGTAATTAGTGCGGCTATAACCGGCATACCAATGTATAAGACTGGTACTCCAGCGGCAGTTGCAATTGTAAATACTAAAGGAATCAGTACTACTACTCCTGTTTCAAAAAACAACGCAATTCCCACTACAGAAGCTGTAAGTACCGCAGCTAGCTGGACTCTCTTTTTACCAAAAGAGTTTATCAGGGTATTGGCTATTTTCTGAGCACCACCTGAATCCGTCATTAGCTTACCAAGTATTGCTCCAAATACAATAATCATAGTCAGACTTCCGAGTGTTCCCCCTAGCCCGCCTTGAACAGATGTCATAGCTTCTAAAGGGGTCATACCTTCTAATATCCCAACGACTAAAGCAACTAAAATCAATGAGATAAAAGCGTTCAACTTGAATACAATCATTAATAAAAGTAATAGGGCAACCCCTATACAAATAGATACTATTGGCATTGTAATCCTCATTTCTATAAATGTTATTTAAATTCTATTTATTTGAATCAATTTTAAAAGTCAGAATTATATAAAAAGATAATACGGAAATATAAAATAGAAATACATACTTTTTAATCATAAAGTATAATTGATTTTCGCTCTAAGCGGACGCTTTCCGCGGGGTGAGCGATAAGCCATCACCGTCGCTTACGCGTCGGGTGTGATGTCTCATCTGTCTCACTCATCCCGCCGGAGTCGTCGCCTGCCGCTACAATCAACCATGTGTTAAATAGTCATTTTTTATCAGTAAAGTACTCAGGTTAACTTAATTAAGATAAAATTTTAGAAATAGGTAAAGTACTACTTATGAAGTTTACAAACTTATTTATTTGCAAATAGACGAACAAATTTCGTCATTACTGGTTCCATTGCCTGTTGCATTTCAGACATAACAGTTGATAGATGAACCATATTTTTAGAAGCTAAGTAGTCTTGCATAAATGAAACGGCAGCCATCGATACTTCAGTATTGACGTTCACTTTACATATACCAAGTTGGACTGCATCTTTTACTACAGCCTCTGGAGTACCAGAGCCCCCGTGTAATACTAAAGGAAGATCTACTGCTTGCTGGATTCTCTTTAGTAAGGGTAGATCGATCTTTGGCTCTCCCTTATACATACCATGCACCGTACCAATCGCTGCAGCTAGGAAATCTACTCCCGTAGCTTCCACAAACGCTTTGGCAGCCTTTGGATCGGTTAAAGTTCCCGTTCCCTCTTCCTCATCAGAAAATTCTCCTTTGGCTAAAGATCCTATTTCTGCCTCTACAGATACACCTGCCATATGCGCAATTTCAACTATTTCCTTCGTCAGGCGGACATTTTCCTCGAATGGATGTGCAGAACCATCAAACATTACTGAAGTGAAACCACATCTAATAGCGCGGATAATAGATTCTTTTTCATAGGCATGGTCTAGATGTAAAGCAACCGGCACTGTTGCTTTTTCAGCCATCGCTTTAACCATTGCTGCAAATCCCTCTACATCAACTGTCGGGAAGTATCTTTCTCCTAATGCAATGATGACAGGCTGATTTTCTTGTTCTGCTACCTTGATCGCTGCTTGGACTGTTTCTAAGCTATATACATTAAAGGCAGCAACAGCATATTGATCGCGTTGAGCATCCGTTAATATTTTTTTTGTATCCACTATCATCTTTAGAATCTCCCCTTATCTATTCAACATGTCTACTGTCTCTTTTAGTGTTGTTACCGCTCCCACATTTCCTGGGAAAATAACGTAAGCTATTCCTGGAAATTTACTTTCTTCACCAGTGAGCCACACTGGAATACCTGGCTTGATTTGCCCAGCTACTGTAGCTCTTTTTACTTCTAAACCTCTTGTCCCAATATCACTCGAAGTAATACCGCCTTTAGCGATTATGAAGTTCGGGCGAATACTTAGACGTTGAACAATGCTAGTAACTGCATCTGAAATTTGAACAGAAAGTTTTAGCTCTTCTTCCTTTTTACCTTCGCCTAAATCTAGTCGTTCCCGTCTTGTATAAACTGTGACTGTCTTGCCTTCTTTAATAAGGCTCTCGGTTGTTTCAATCACACGATCAATTTCTTGTTGGAATTTATTTGCCTCTAAAACTAAATGGCAATCAAACTCGATAAATTCAATAGATTCGTTTGTTTTCAACACTTCTAATTGCTCGGTAGTTTTTTTCACATGAGATCCCACTAAAATTAACCCGCCATGATTTGTTTCTTCCTTAATCAATTCTTCTCTTGTTAAAAGTGATTTATCGCTAACTCCTCCAATAACCTTTGTGAGCGCTGCTGCACTTCTAAACATAAATTGCTTTCCAGCCTTCATAGCCTTCACTAGGGCTATAACAAAAATCTCGACATCTACGTAATCTACTGCATTTACGACTACCTTATCGAAATTTTTAACTTGTAGCAGTTGGTTTGTAATACCTTCTACATTCAATTCTCGTAAGCTAGTTAATGAAATATAAGTTGTTTTTTCAGCAGTATACTTACCTTCCGTTTTTTCTTCTACCCATTCACCTAAATGAGACTTTTTATATCCGAAGGTTCTATCTTTTGCGAACTCTGTCTCTCCCGTAGGAACCAATTGTTCGTCATATTGCACATAGTGAATATTGTCTGTTGTGAACCGCCCGCCCTCCTTGAAGAAAGGAAGGATTACCTCACCGTCATATTGAACATTAGAATTCTGTTCAACCGTATTTTTTAAAACTTCCGTTTCAAGTGGATAATGACCTCTTAGAGTGGAATCTCCTCGACTAATAACAATAAAATCTTTGTTTACTTTATTGGCTACCTTCACAATATTTTCAGCAATCTCTATATGAGCTTGTTCCGTTTCTGCCGCAGTAAAGCCTCGAGAATTGGTTAATAGAAAGAACATTGTATTGTCTTCCTTGAAGCCCATTTCAATACTTTCTATAGACCAATCTGTATAAACAGAAATTCCGTGTACGGTTTGAACACCGGTTGGATCATCATCTAAAACGATAATTTTTTTATTTAAATTACGTAATTCATCTTTCAGCATTTGTTGAACTAATTTTGTATCTACCGAAGGAATAGATGCTAATACCTCTTGTGTATTGCGTGCTTCTTTACTGTTTATCATCATTACGCTCTCCCTACTTCAACATTCGCAAGTTTTTCGTAATACTGAACAATTCCACCATGGTCATCTGCTGCTTTTCCATCTACTTTTAAAGCATGGAAAATTTCGACTAGCTGACTTGACAATGGAAGAGGAACACCAATTTCGTGCGCTGTTTCCATCACATTTGTCATATCCTTAAGATTAATGTCAATTCTTCCTCCAGCAACAAAGTTACGGTCTAGAATTAGTGGAACCTTTGCATCAAGCACTGCACTTCCCGCTAATCCACCACGAATTGCTTGGTACATTTTTTCTACATCGATTCCTGCTTTAGCAGCTAGCACTAATGCCTCGGACATTGCTGCAATGTTTAAGTTCACTATAACTTGGTTTGCTAATTTTGCAGTAGTACCACTACCATTCCCACCAACTAAAGTAACTTCAGCTCCCATTGCATATAAAACGTCCTTCACTTGATCAAAAGCTTCTTCTTTCCCACCAACCATGATTGCAAGTGTACCGTCGATTGCTTTTGGCTCTCCTCCACTTACGGGCGCATCTAACATTTCTACACCTTGTTTTCTCGCCTTTTCCGCAATCTCTTTAGAAACTACAGGAGAAATAGAACTCATATCTATAATTACAGAGCCTTCTTTAGCTCCACTAAGTACTCCATTTTCTCCTAGCACTACTTGCTGTACGTGATGAGATGCAGGAAGCATTGTAATAATCACTTCACTGTTTTCCCCAATGACCTTTGCTGAATCTCCCGCAGTTGCCCCGGCATCAATTAATGCCTGCACTGCTTCTTTATTTAAATCATTTACCATTACTTCAAAACCTTTAGACAATAAATTTATCGCCATTGGTTTTCCCATAATTCCTAATCCGATAAAGCCAACTTTTTTAGCCATAATATATATTTCCTCCTAGTGTTTTTGTAATAATTATTAAGTTTTTATAATTGAAACCGCTTGCAGGTTATTTCAATAAAGTTATTGTATACTCTTTTTTTATTTTTGTATACATTTTAGACATATTTGTATCCATTAAAAATCAAGATTTTTTCTAAACTATCTTTCTTTCTTTATTTTTGTTAAGTTTATGGTAGAGAATTAATGGACTTTAGGAGTGAATTAAATGGGAATGTTACATTCAAATAGTCGGACAGCTTCCCAGCAAGCATACGAGGAAATAAGAGATCGGATTTTAAATGGAGAAATTACTGGAGGCACAAAAGTAGTTGAAGAAAAACTTGCTACGGAAACAGGCTTTAGTCGCACTCCTATTCGCGAGGCTCTTCGTCAGCTAACGAACGAAGGCCTCATCGTAAACAAAAAAGTCGTTCAACCTTCCGAAAAGGACCTACGGAACCTTTTTCAAATGAGGATTCTATTAGAGGGCTTTGCTGCAAAGACAGCTGCTACCTATTTACCAGAGCAAGATTTGGAGACTTTAGCAAACTGTATTAAGGTTGGCAGGGAAGGAACTCCAGAAGAAATTATGGAGGCAAATGAACTCTTTCACCAAATTATTGTTAATTCTAGTGGTAATTCTCATATGATTGAAACAATTGATCGGATGAAATCTATTATTTATTTGTTCCGAAAAACTGTAGTATTATATAAGCGACCACAACTGATAGATGAGCATGAGGAAATTTACAAGGCTATTTCCCAGCAGGATACCGAACAAGCAAAAGAGTTGATGGAGAAGCATTTACAAGCAGATTTAGACTTTTGTCTCCATATTCTCAATGTTTCAAGAAATTAAAAAGGATGGTTGTGACAATGTCACACCATCCTTTTTCCATCAATTATCAAGCTCAAGTACCTCTTTATATATAATCAAGGCATATTTGTATATTTGAGCATTTATCTGCTCATCTAAATTTCTATATTCCTTATCGGCTTTTTCAATTGTTTTCATGAAATCTGCTTCTAGACTTTCATAATTAGGACCTTCAAATCCACGGCTTTCTATTACCTCAAAAATATTCACCATTTCTTTCAAATAAGCCTTCTCAATCTCAGCGTAATCATTAGCACCAATCTGCTCCAACATTATAGCCAGTCGTCTTAAGTATTCTCGTGAGTACCCATCTGTTTGATTGGCTGTGAAAACCAATTGAGCAAGCTTTCATGTCCACCGCTTTCCATCTCACAAAAATAATTAAATAAAATTTAGAAATCATTCATTTTTTCATTTTCTGTCGGAAAAGAGTAGTTTCCATAGGCGGCTAAAATTGCATTCCAAATGTCATCGTTAGTGAGTATCTCACTTCGCTTGATTTTCATGTTTGGAGCCCCCTGACTTGGTTTTGAACTATATCTCCTCAAGCTTTACTTATACTCTTATATCCAGCCTATCAATATTTCGAATAGCAAGATACGCAACGGTTAGGCCAATCACTGCCAACGATAACGGAATTATAATTATATCGTTTAATGAAAAGCTACCATTATTGTTGGAAACAATCATTACTATTAAAATCGAAGTGATAATAGTAGTGGGAATTGAATATTTCTTCATTCCAAAGTAAAGCGGAATTAGTGCCATACATGAGGCAGAAATTGCATTCATCAATACACTCACACTATGTTCTTGCAAAAAGTCAGCTGTTAACGAACCTGGAATTAGCTGATAGTTTACGGTTAGATAGTAGTAGACAGTTGTAATAAAAACATTAGAAATAATAATCCATGTAAAGGTAAAAATAATTATAATTGTCAGCTTTGCTGCTATAAGTTTCTTTCTGCTTATTGGATACATAAATAAAGTAGTAATCGTTTTCTTTTTGAATTCTCCTATTATTAGCTTAGCTATTAGAGTGGAGGCAAAGATGATAAAGGTCGCTCGGACAAAGGATTCGATAACTCCTATAGCCTCTTGATAATTCACAAAGTCAGTATCTCCCTCCATTTTAGATATAAAGGAAATAAGAAACATAAAACCGAGAATAACAAAATTAGCAATTATCGCGCTGCGCGAGTAGGAAGACAACTTAAACTTTTTCATTTCTAGCTTCATCAGTTTAAACACTTACTACACCTCCATTAATAAGCTTCATGAAATAATCCTCCAATGAGCTCGTTTTTTTACTAATGGCCTCAATTTCTATATCATGTTCGTACAATACTTTGGAAATCATTTGTTGAGAGACTGACGATTCATATATTCGAATACAATGATCATCAACCATTTTAAAGTTAACTAGCTGTAATTTGTCGCTCAATAGAAAAGCGGCTTTTTTTCCATCCTGAACGACCAATTCTATATAGTCAGATTGACTTTGAGCTAACTGATTCATAGAGATTTCTTTTATTAGCTTTCCATTATTAATAACACCAATTGTATCTGCTAATTGTTCTATTTCACCTAATATATGACTAGAGACGAGAATCGTAATTCCGTATTCCTTACAAAGCATTCCAAATAATTCTCGCATTTCTTTAATGCCAATGGGATCTAATCCGTTTATTGGTTCATCTAAAATAAGCAATTCTGGCTTTGTGATTATGGCACGCGCAATTCCTAAACGTTGCTTCATTCCAAGGGAAAACTCTTTTACTCGTTTACCTCCTGTATGAAGATTCACCATTTCTAATACTTTCTCTATTTCCTTCTTGTCGTAAAAGCCCATGTACTCACAATGAAGATCCAATGTTTCTCTAGCAGTTAGTTTCTCATAAAATATAGGGTACTCAATTATTGATCCGATTCTTTTAAGTACCTCATATGACCGATCTGTTAGCTTTTCACCAAAAATCTCTATTTCCCCATTTGTTGGCTTTATAAGATTAGTAATCATTTTCATGACAGTTGTTTTACCAGCACCATTAGGACCTAAAAACCCATAAATCTCTCCCTTTTGCACATGCATGTTAACAGAAGATACAACTTCCCTTCCTTCGAATACTTTCGTCAAATGATTGGTTTTCAATATATACGACATTAGAACCCTCTCCCTATTTCTTACTATCCTTAGTATAGGAAATGAACCTCTCTTTTTTATTAATACAATCTTACGAATTTCTTAAGTTCTTCTAGCTTTTTTAATATGTTATTCGTTTCAAGGTAGCTGTAAAGACAGTCTTTTCATAAGGAATACTTGAGAGCTGAATAGAACCTCCCATTATTTCCAGAAGTCGCTTTGTGATCGTTAGGCCAAGACCACTGCCTTGGAAGGATTTGTTTCTAGAATCCTCCATGGTGTATGTTCTTTCAAAGACCCGATCCACATGGTATTCATCAATTCCTTTTCCTTTATCCCAAATATCAATGTAGATGTAAGCTTCGTCATTTCTCAAAGCTAATCCAATTATCTTGCCTTCAGCACCGTATGTTAGAGCATTAGATAAAAGATTGTTCAAAGCCCTATCAATTGCCTCTTCATTACCAAATGCATAAAGTGGGGCTTCTGGAATATCAATTTTAATATCCATATTCATCGCTGTTACCATATCGTAGAAGGTTAGAATGTTCTTACGACATATTTCGTTTATGTTTACCTTAGATAGTGGGTAGTGCTGGTCGCCCGCTTCTATTTTAGCTAAATCAAAAAATGTATGAATAATTTTAAGTACTTCATTTGTTTTAGTATGTAGTTTAAGAAGTAATTGTCTTCTTTCCTCCTCATTTATGGAGTGGTCAATTTCTAGCATTTCAATATATCCAAGAATCACTGTTAACGGTGTTTTTAAATCATGGGATACATTTGAGAGCATCTTCCTCATGGACTCTTCCAACCTTGTATGGGTTACTAAAACCTTTTGTTTTTCAACTAATAGTTCATTAATCATATTTAACAATTGCATGAGCTCTTTATGTTCTGTATGTGCCAAGACTTTCTCTATAGTGTTTTCTTGAACAATCATTTGAAGCTTTTGGTGTGTGTAGGCAATGTTAGAGGTAAGGTTTCTTTTTTCTTTGTATTGAAAAAAAATGAAACCAATTAACAATGCAATTATGATAAATAATATAAGCACCATATCAGAAACCTTCCAACTTATAGCCAATCCCCCACAAAGTCTTTATATACCTTGGGTTAGAGGGTTCTACTTCAATTTTCTCCCGAAGCCTTCTCATATGCACATTAATAATATTTTCATCCCCATAATATTCATCTTTCCAAACTAGCTGATAAATTTGTTGTTTAGTAAATACACGGTTTTGATTGGCAGCAAATAACTTTAAGATAGCAAACTCTTTTGCAGTTAGTTTTAAATTTTCATTTCCTTTAGTAACAGTAAAATTCTTAACATCTATTTTTAAATCTCCTATTATAAGGACATCCTCGCTTACATTTAGCTCCTTTGAATATTTTGTGGCTCTTCTTATAGCAGCCTTAACTCTGGCAGAAAGCTCGAGTAACGAAAAAGGCTTGGCAAGATAATCATCTGCCCCTAATCCCAGTCCTAATGCTTTGTCCACATCGCTATCCTTTGCTGACATGATTAGTATAGGTACAGCGCTTTTCTCACGAATAATTCTCAGCACTTCCAAGCCATCTAATTTGGGCATCATAATATCTAAGATAACTAAGTCATAGGCTGACACCACATTTTGTTGGACTGCAGCTTCTCCGTTATTTACGGTAGTAATTAGAAAACCTTCACTTCTTAAATACTTTTCTACCATCTCACAAATAGATTCATCGTCTTCAACTAATAAAATACGTTTAGGCATTCCTTTACACCTCTTATATACGCTTTTTCTCTTAATCATATCTAATTAATGGAAGTAAATATATATATAAACTAATTTTTCTCACATGTTTATTTTAATAAGCCACTTCAAAATAAATTAAAAAAATAATATAAATTTATCTATTGAATTGTATCCTACTTTCTATATAATAAATTCTTGTGTTTCAAAAAAATATGAAAAGGATGGGGATAAATGAAAAGAACCCTTACAGCAGTTTTAGCATCCGCAATGCTATTATTATCTGCGTGCTCAGAGAACACAGATTTACAAGCGGAGGTTAACAAGGAAGTAGACACAAAAGCGTCAGCCGAAACTACTGTGGCAGTTAAACCAACAATGATTAAAGGCGAAGACTATGATGAAATGGGCGGTGCTGATGCATATGCAGAAGCAGGCGACAATGCAGAGTCTCGTTACTTCAAAGCACCTGATTTTTATAACATGAAATCAGATGATCAATTACTACTAATCGAAAATTTTCAAACGATGCAGCAAACAACGGAATGGTCTTGTGGTCCAGCAACAGCTTTAATGGTTGCTAATCATTTTGGATATACGGAAATGACGGAGATGGATATTGCAGAGCAGATGAAAGCAATGACCGACTTAGACACTCCGGGGGCTAAACCTGGTTCAGCAAATAACTTCCCTGAATATGGAACTGACGTTAGCCAGCTTCACAACTTCTTTACTAGTTTAGAAGGCTTTGAAGTTGTTGAGACAAGCTATAAAGTGAATTATTCAACAGAGGATATTATTCAAGAAACAGATGGAGCAACTGGAAACAATGTAGGAAACCTACCTGCTACCTTCACGTGGAATAGCTTATATGCTTCTGAAAACAGCGATACAACCGAAGCTTGGGTTACAGATGCAAAGGATAGCTACTTTGTTAAGTGGTTAACTAGCCACCTTTCCAACGACCGTCCAATTATGGTTGAGTGGGCAGATTGGGACGGACATTGGCAAGCAATCATTGGCTATGATAATAATGGTACACCTGGTATTGGTGATGACATGCTCATCTTTGCTGACCCGTATGATACATCAGACCATTGGCAGGATGGATATTACTTCTATCCTTTAGAAAGATGGTTTGGACAATGGAATGATCGTAATATTGCGCCGAAGCCATTCCAATTACAGCCTTACATCGTTGTAGATTATAAAAAATAAATTATAAAGAGAGCAATGACTACCGTCAAAGCTCTCTTTTTTTGTTACCCCAACTTCCAAAACCAACATCCATACATCTATACGAAGGTCTTCCTACTAACCACTGAACAGTTTCTAAAAATCTGTCGATTGCTTTCATTCACCTATTTTCATATGATAATAAAGCAAATAGACAACACATTGTTCAGTAATTAAGTAAAGGAGAATGTAAAATGAATAAAAAATATATTTTTATGTTTGGTTCATTAATTATAGCTATTGGATTGATGCTTGCAGCCGTAATTACCAACGACGACATAGTATCTTATCTAATGATATTCTTTTGTGTAGGATTAGGGCTAGCTTTACTGCGTTTATTAGTGAATAGTGCTATCAAAAAAATGAAGGGGAAAAGCATTTGGACTAAACTCCTATTCTTCACTGTTCTCCTAGGGTTTGGTCTACCTTTCCAAAACTGGTTCCGCAAAGATGTGATTTTTGCCATGGACTCTGATTATATCCTTCGCTGCATTGTCATTACTGTTATGGGAGTTATTTTCATGACCTTCCTTTTCGGGATGTTGTTCTCTAAAAAACGTCAGACACAAGTTGAAATAGTCGAGTAAGCTAATAAAAAGAAGCACCATCATCCAAATAAGTGAATGAAGGTGCTTCTACTATTTTTTTAAAGGATCATGTAGTTCGTTAACTACAAACTTCAACATTTACTATTTTAATGTTCAGAGCTTGTTATTTTTATAATTGTTTTAGTAAATACGTACAAATTGGGTCTATATAATCGGCCTTTGGATGTTCACTTAACAACAGTCTAGTTAACTCCTGTTATATTTTATAGTTTCTAGTCTCTTAAACTCTGGAGTACTCCCTAAACTATATAAATCATTTTTGTATTTTTCATGTATTTCTTTTACTTCTTTAGAGGTTAAATCGATAGTTACTTGATAAAGTAAAACCAATGATTTACCTCCACGTTTGATCAACCATGGTCTTAATGGAGATTTACATTTCGTTTTAGTTAGGTCAATGCCTAGCTCTTCTTGAATCTCCCTTTCAATGTTTTTATGTATATTGATATACCCTTCTTCTAAATCATTTTCGTCTAATCCACCAGCAGCAAATTGAATTCGATCCGGATTAGCTGTTCCTTCATTCATATGACCAAAAACTATATATTGGTCCGAAGTAAGGATGAGTGTAGCGGGGTAGACAACAATACAGTCATACTGAGATGGTAACTCCAGTTTCCTACTATAAAGAAAATGGGCATAATCAGTATGGGTAAGGGAAATAAGTAGATTCTTTTCATTCTCTTGAACTTGATCAATACTAAAAACCTTTCCTCGATTGAATATCCCTTTTCTGTTAACATTCTCCCAGTATTGATTTATTTTTGTTCTTATTTCGCCTGGTAAATCTATCGGCTTATCTAAAACATTTATCCTTATATTTGTAGGTATCTTTTCTAAACTAATATTATCGGAAAACTCCATATGTAACCTCTACTCTCAGTTATTTATTCATCTCGCCCAACAACAAATTAATCTCATCCAAAAATTTGAGCATCTTGATATAAACCGTTCTCATCAATATCTACTACTATCGTGTGTCCCCAAAATAAGTCTCCATCGTCATAATATAATTCTGCGTTTCCCTCACAAAAGATTAACATTCCCTGCATTTTAATTCGTTTTTTAAATTCATCCTTATTGGTCATTCTTCCTTCATTCCACACTTCGTTATGTAGCTGCAGTAAATCCTCTGCTATTTTTTCTTTATATAATTCCTCAGAGACTTTTATTGTTTCAAAGGTATTTTCAGCTACTTCAAATACTAAATCTTTATCAAATGACTCAACAGATATAGTTACATCTATAAAATAACCTTTCTGTATTTCGACTTTTCCCTCATAATTACCCCTGTCTATATCAAAGGTTAGAACATCAAAAATACATTTATTTTCCACATTTTACCTCCCATTATTACTCTTCCCTATCTAACAGCTACTCAGTTTATGTATAACAATATTCTCTTTAATTCTACAAATACAGCACTAATACCTTTTTCAGTCATCCTTGCAATTTATTAATGCTAAAAAAGACAGCAAGCTCCAAATTATTGAGCTTGCTGCCGTTTGAATACATATTTTCTTATAAAACCTTTTCTAGGAATTCTTTTGCACGCTCCGATTTTGGAGAACTAAAGAATTCATTTGGTGGTGTGTCCTCTACTAATACTCCACCATCCAAAAATAAAATACGATCTGCTACCTCTTTGGCAAAGTTCATCTCGTGTGTCACGATAATCATCGTCATTCCTGATTCAGCTAAATCCTTCATAACCGCCAAAACCTCTTTTACCATCTCTGGGTCTAGGGCAGATGTCGGTTCATCGAATAGCATCACAGAAGGGTTCATCGCTAAGGCACGGGCAATAGCTACACGTTGCTTTTGTCCTCCTGACAAGCGATTTGGATATTCTGAACGTTTCTCAAAGAGTCCAACCTTTCTTAAAAGGTCCTCAGCAGTGGCTGTCGCCTCTGCCTTTGATTTCCCTTGAACCTGCATTGGTGCATAAGTTAGATTCTCTAATACCGTTTTATGAGGAAACAGATAAAAATGCTGAAAGACCATTCCTACATTTTCACGTACCTTCATAATATTTGTTTTTTTATCCGTCACGACATCATTTCCAATACTAATAACACCGCTTGTTGGGATTTCTAAAAGATTCAAGCAACGCAAAAAGGTAGACTTACCAGAACCGGATGGTCCAATGATTGCAATTACTTCCTGTTCCTTTATTTCCGTGGAAATGTTCTTTAAGACTTCATTTTTTCCAAATGATTTATATAATTTTTCTACTTTAATCACTTCTACTCATCCTCTTTTCTAGCTTCTTGCCAAGGAATGATAAAATAAGTGTAAGAATATAGTACATCACTCCGGCAATCATTAATGCCTCTAAATAACGATAAGAAGAACCACCAACGACATAAGCACGACGCATTATATCTAAAGCCCCGATCACTGTTACAATTGCAGATTCCTTCGTTAAAGTTATAAATTCATTCATAAGAGCAGGCATGATATTTTTCATAGCTTGTGGCAGGATAATATCCTTCATCATCTTTGCGTATGGAATGCCTAAAGCTAATGAAGCTTCCAACTGGCCTTTATCAACAGCATTGATACCTCCACGAATAATCTCTGAGATATACGCACCAGAGTTTAAACCAAATGCAATTATTGCTGCAGGCATTGGCTCAATATTAATATCAAAAAGCTGAGGAATTGCATAATAAATAATCATCAATTGTAAAACGAGTGGAGTTCCTCGAAAAATGGACGTATAAAAGTCTGCAAACCATCTCAATGCGGTAATTTTACCAATTTTACATAGAGCCAATAAAATACCTAAAACTAATCCGATAATTGTGGCTCCAACAACTATTTGAAGTGTAACACCTATTCCTTTTGCAATATAAGGAATAGAGGGAACGACTGCAGAAAAATCTAACATATCGTTACCCTCCTTTCTATCTAACTATTATATTTTTTATGCTAAATTATTCTGCTTCTACTACAAACCATTTTTCTCTAAGCTCATCAATTTTTCCTTCTTCAATTAGCTCATTGATAGCATTATCAAATTTCTCTTTAAGTTCACTGCCTTCTGGAAATACAGCTGCCTTATAATCGATTTCATCTACTACTACTGGGAAGAATGTAAGGTCATCATTACGCTTTACATAGTTTTCTGCAACAATATCTTCAATGATTGCACCATCGAAACGCTTTGTCATTAATTCTTGAATAACCTCTGGTATTAAGTTGCGGCTCTCCACTTTCATATCTACTGTTTGCGCTACTTCATTCGCTAGCTCTTCTTGAATAGATGAAATTTGAACACCAACTGTTTTACCAGCTAAATCTTCCACTGATTTAATGCCACTATCTTTTTTAGTTACGACCATTTGCACTGTTTCGTTATAAGGAACAGAGAAGTCAACTACTTTGTCGCGTTCCTCTGTTGGTGTCATTCCTGATAATACGAAGTCTAATTTACCTGCTTGAATCGCTGGGATTAATCCGTTAAAATCGATGTTTTCCACTTCAATCTCATATCCTAGTTTTTCCCCGATTAAATTTGCTAGATCAATATCAAAACCGATAATTTCTTCACCTTTTGCAGTGTCCACATATTCAAATGGTGGATAATCAGCTGAAGTACCCATTTTTAAAACTTGTTTTTCTTCTGAAGGAGATGATGCATTACCAGAATCTTTCGCCGTATCCTCTTTTGTTCCACATGCTGCTAGAATTGCTATAATCATTGCTAATATAACTAAAAGTAATTTATTTTTCATGATTGTTACTCCTTTTTCTATTTTATTTTGTTTCATTTGTATATCGAATAATTGCTTTTTCAAGCATTTTTAATCCATCATCAATTTGTTCCTTTGTTACTGTTAATGGAGGAATCATACGAATAACTTCTCCCACGTTTCCACAGAGATAGAAGAGCACACCTTCCTCTAATGCGTAATCGAGAATTTTCATGACTGCCTGTCCATCTGGCTCTCCTGTTTCAAGGTTGGAGATTTCAATTCCGATCATTAAGCCGACAGAGCGAACATCACTAATTATCGCGTATTTTGCTTTTAGCTCATTTAATTTCTTCGTTGCATACGCCCCTACCACTTTAGAGTTTTCAACTAAGTTTTCCTCGTGAAAAATTTCTAATGTGGTCAATGCCACAGAACACGCTATCGGATTTCCACCGAAAGTAGTTCCATGCATACCAATTGGCCATTTCTTCATTAACTCTTTAGAAGCAACAGTTGCACTAAGTGGCAGCCCAGAGGCGATTCCTTTAGCGATGGCCATGATATCGGGAGTTACTCCAAAATATTGGGAAGCAAACCATTCACCAGTTCGACCAAATCCAGTTTGAACTTCATCAAATATTAATAGTATTCCATGTTCATCACATATCTCTCGGATTCTCTTTACCCAAGATTTAGGAGGGATAATGTAGCCGCCCTCGCCTAGAACTGGTTCTAAAATAACGCATGCAACCTCTTCAGGAGTTACCTGATGCTTAAAGAGCCGCTTGAAATCTTTTTCTAACTGCTCTACACAGTATACTTCCGGGTCCATACCCTCTGGACAGCTCTTCGCGTCTGCATAAGGAATTTGGTAGGATAAATGCGATGGCTGTAAAAATTTCCGATACTTGCTTTTGGATGTTGTAACGCTTAATGCACCAAGTGAACGTCCATGAAAACAGCCTGTAAACGAAACCACATAAGGTCTTTCAGTGACAAACTTCGCTAGCTTTAAAGCCCCTTCAATAGCTTCGGTTCCGCTATTTGCAAAAAAGAAACAATCTAAATCTCCAGGCAACACTTCACCAAGATTTTTGGAAAGCTGGAGAATGGATTCATACATGATGACACCTGACGGACCATGTACTAATTGATCGGCAGCATCCTTGATGCTTTGAACGATTTTAGGATGACGATGCCCAGTATTCGTTACGGCTATACCTGAAGTAAAATCTAAATATTTTTTACCGTCTGCACCAAAATAATAACAGCCTTCTTCCTTGACTATTGGGATATTAGGATGGTCCTTTGCCATACTAGGTGCCAGAAAGTCTTCCATATTATCATATAAATTCAACCAATTACTCATATTGCTCACCTTCGCTTTTCTTCTACTATCATTTTCAAGATAGAATCATAGAATATATATTTAAATATTTATTAGCTAATGGATTTTTCTAATATTTATATAATATATGCCTTTATGTATAATTATACAATAGTAAATTTATGCAAAATAAAAGTTTAAATATGTCGTATTTTCAAATTAAAAATAATTAGTATTTTCAAGAGTACACTCTCTTCTTACTGAAGAGAGTGCTTACCTCAAATATGCTCCGTAATTTCTCGTGTCAACAACCATTGTCCCTTTATCTCTTCCCAATCCTCTAACGTAAAAAAACGAGTTAACTCTTGTCCGTTCTTTTCAATAATCATCTCATAAAATACTACGAACCTACCTGCATCACGCTGTCTAATAATTCGATGTTCAAATCTTTTTTTGGCGCCCTGTAAGGCTTCCACTGACTCCCTCATCCCCTGTACAGCTTCTGGACGGTCAAAGAACTCTGGCCTTTCAACATGACCATTAAAAAAAGTAACATAGTAATTTTGAGTCATAATTTCAAGACCTTCAGTTTTACCGGTAGACATTGCTACATTCCATGCTTGAATAAAGTCATCATGCACTTGTGTGAACTGTTCTACGGACTTTTGAAAAACATCTGCCATCAAATCCCCCCTATTATTTTGTCATCCTATCCCGGCTCAAACTGCTATAGAGAAAAGAGTCTCTCCAGCCGTCCTTCAATAAAATATTTTCTCTTAATAATCCTTCCTGTATCATACCTACTTTCTTTAAAACCTTTTCTGATGCAATATTTCGGACATCACAAGTAGCAGAAATACGGTTTAGCTTCAGCTTTTTAAATCCAAAATCAAGTAGTAAATGCGCAACCTGTGTAGCTATACCGTTACCCCAAAAGTTTGGATGTATTATATAGCCCATTTCTCCATTCTTATTGGCGTAATCTACATGAAATAGTTCTCCAGCTCCAATCATCTTATTACTTGTCTTTTCTACAACAGCAAACACATACCTAGTTCTTTTATCTTTCATAACGTCAGCTAAGACTTCCTTCAAGTAAGTTTTAGTGTCTTCGATACTATTTGGTCCCCAAGGCTGGTATTTGCAAACCTCTTCGTTAGATGCATAACCATGAATATCCATGAGAAAGCCATCTGTCATTTCAGTTAAGTATATGGTGTTGTTTTCTAGTCCATTCTCCATTTGAGGAATCTCCTATTTCTATTTACTTTCTTATGTTATTCTCCTTTATACGTTATTTTCCCTTTAATCTACCTAGCTAATTAGTTATTTGACGCATATGCTATTTATAATGAAAACGGGAGGTTGCTTCATGTCAAACAAATACCTAGATTTACTATCATATTTTGGAATTGGAAGTGCTCATCCAGGTGGGTTTGGATTAACACAATTTCTTTTAAGAAAAGAGAAAATTCAAGCGTCTGAGTCTGTTTTAGATATTGGTTGTGGAACAGGAAAAACCTCTGCGTTTTTGTCTACTAAGTATGGTTGCAGTGTAACAGCTGTTGATAACCATCCACTTATGATAAAAAAAGCTCGGGAGCGTTTGGATTTACTGGAGGGTACCATTCATTTAATCGAAGGGGATATCGAACACTTAAATTTAGAAGAGAATTCTTATGATGTCATTATTTCCGAATCAGTCCTTGTATTTACTAACATAGGCAATACCTTAAGTGAAATAGCTCGAATGCTAAAGAAGGATGGCAGGCTACTATTGATTGAAATGACTGGCACCTCCAATCTTTCGGAGCAAGTAAAGGAGAAAGTGAAGGAGCTCTATGGCGTTCAACAGCTATTTAGTGAGGAAGAGTGGAAAGATTGTTTGCAAAAGGCAGGATTTCAGCATATTGAAATGCTTGAGCCTCCAGTCAATATGGAACAAATAGACATCGACGACATAAATCCATCCAGCGAAATAGATATGTCACTTTATGATCTTTGGGATGAGCATAACCAATTTCTAAATGAATATAGTGACCTAGTAGGCTACCGGATTTTTAGATGTCGTCTATAGATATCTATTAACCTTTAATTGAAAAACTAGATCCTGCAATAATTTCCTTTGCTGTTTTCCGGTATAGTTCCCCATTTGGGAATGGCCCCTGTTTTTTTACAAAGGAATCTACTAAATGAAAGCCAATATGATACCCTATCCATTTTGGAAAGGGACTTCTAGGTTGGCCAAATAGAAAGATCTGATGATTTTTTATATCCTTTACTTTTAAAGAGGGAATAAAATGCTTTTTCCATATTTCTAGTGCTTCATCGTGTGAATAGAGTTCAATCCATGGGGCTAACCTTTTTGCTCCACAAACCTCTTTTACTGCATATTCCCCCAGACCTTCAATTATGAGAGAATCCTCCAAGGTTGTTTTTAAAGGAGAAAGGTTCAAAAATTGGAGCCTGCAAACATGATTATATTCATGTACCAGGGAAGCTTTGATTTCCTCATCAGAAAGATCCTTAGACACAAATAAAAACAATGCCTTTTTATAGGCCACGCCATTTTTAACTGGTAAGGGCTCTCTTGCCTGGCCTGTGCCTCTTATTTTAATAGGGAAGATATAAATCGGCACCTTGGGACCATTCCACAGTTTTCTTAAATGCTTATATTCATTATTTACTAGCTCCCATACTTTCCTTTCCTCCATTTTTTCTACAATGCTTTTCACTTCCTGCCATTCGTTTGGTTCAAATAATCCAAATCGTAGAAGTTCATAATGAATTGCTTCTCTATTTGTCTTAGGGAAAATATCCATCAGTGGCTCACATAGAAATTCACCCTGAAGCTGATAGACATCTTTCCTCTCTTCTTTTTCGCATGATTCAATAAATTCATATAACCAACTAGAAGTTTTGATAACAGCCAACCTATCATTCCTTTCTCATTTCCTATTATAAGTTCAGGTTTTGTATAAATCTTAAAACTATTAAGCCTAGTATTCATAGACGATTGTCTACTGTGAAAACTTCCATACGGCATATGTTATAGAACATACTTGTATGTAATTTTTTGAGAGAGGGGGACAAAAAATGAATCAATCACAAACATATGATTTATGCTGTAGATACCATGGAAAAAGAGTAAGAATTACGGACAACCAAGGTAGAACACATGTAGGACAAATTACAAAGGTAGATCGAGATATGGTATGGATTCGGCCTAACAATAACTTTGGAGGATATGGATTAGGTTGGGGCTGGGGCTTCGGACCAGGATTTGGTTTCGGTATTGCATTAGGAACAATTACTGGAATCGCTTTAGCTGGGGCATTTTTCTGGTAATATTTCTTTTTTAACACTTCTTAAAAAGGGAATGGGCTAAGACCTATTCCTTTTTCATTTTAGATTAAATTGTATTAAATGCCCGTTGCATGTAAAAGAAAATTCAGATTCTCTTGTGATAAATGCTTTCTACGCGCGGATTTATACCGATGGATTTGATGCCTGCCACTACAATTACATATTAATAAATGTTAGTGCTTTACCGGTAAAGTGCTGTTGACTCGAATGCTCTTAATTAGTATGTCTTCCTGTTTGCCGAACAGTGTTGTTGCTGATCTTAAGGCGTTTAAGATACAGATGTTCTTGAATTTAAAAAGCATACCACATAAGCGGTATGCCTTAATGTTATAGTATGCAATTGTCCAAATAAGTTACCTAGATAGCAGTAAATCCTCCATCAATTGGTACGACAGCACCATTAATGTATTTAGCCTCGCTCATCAATAAAAAGGAAACCAATTCAGCAACTTCCTCTGGTTGTCCTAAACGACGTTGTGGAATTGTAGCGGAAACTGCCTTAAATACATCTGGATTCATTTCTCTATATTGTTTAACCATAGGGGTTTCAGTAGATCCTGGAGCTACTGCGTTAATTTGAATTCCCTGATTTGCATATTCGGCTGCTAAAGATTTGGTAACACCGACTATACCATGCTTTGTTGCTGAATAACTTACTACACTGTCCTGTCCTACCAATCCAGCCGTAGAGGAAGTATTAACTATGCTACCTCCCCCATTTTTAATCATTTCCGGTAGTACATAATATAGGCCGTATAAGGCACCTCTTAAGTTAATATCCAAAACAAGATCAATTTGCTCAATCGAATTGTCCAAGAATTTTTTACCTGGCCCTGAGATTCCTGCATTATTAAAGAACATATCTACCGAGCCAAAGGTGCTCACTGTTTTGTCTACGTACTGCTTAACCTCTTCAGCATTAGTAACATCTGCCTTGATAAAGATGCCCTTAGCTCCTTTTTCTTCAATCAAACGAACAGTTTCGTTCCCTTGCTCCTCTGACACATCAATAATGCTAATATTGACGCCTGACTCTGCAAGTTTTAAGGCTGTTGCTCGACCCAGCCCGCCACCGCCACCTGTAATGATTGCTGTCTTACTTGTACTCATATACATAACTCCCTTCTTACGTTAGCTTTCACTTATTAAATTCCCTAAACTAAACTCATAAAACATTATTTCAATATAGTAGGGAACTATAAAGTCTCTCGTATTATTATGATATAAAATTCCTTCATCATACTTGAGTTAATTTCATAACACCTATTTTTATGAAGACATACGAACAATTAAGAAGAGAACAATTATATATGCAATATTTTCTAAAATTATAATTTAATTAATTTCTTGGCAAAGTGCTATAAAAAAACCCCGTAAAAATTAGATTAGTGTCTAACTTTTACGGGGCAGTTCATAACAAAGGTGGTGTGTTTTTTTATTTACTTAAGCTAATGCTTGCTCTAAGTCCTCAATTAAATCCTCTACATCCTCGATGCCTACAGAAATACGAACTAACCCATCGGTAATGCCCAATTCTGCTCTGCGGTCACTCGGTATTGATGCGTGAGTCATACGAGCAGGCACAGAGATTAAACTCTCTACTGCTCCTAAACTTTCGGCAAGAGTAAAGTATTGAAGCTTCGCTAAAAGTTCATCTGCCTTTTCAGCACTTCCGACATCAAAGGAAATCATGCCTCCAAAGCCAGTAGTTTGTTTTTTCATTAGTTCATGCCCTGAATGGGTAGAAAGTCCAGGATAAAATACTTTCCCAACCGCCTCATGCTCATTTAAAAATTCTGCAATTCGCTGGGCACTTTCATTGTGCTCTTCCATGCGTAGCCCTAATGTTTTAATACCACGCATCAATAGCCATGAATCCTGTGGACCTAATACTGCTCCAACTGAGTTTTGAACAAAATGCAGTTCGTTAGCTAACTCTTCAGAATTAACTACAGCTAGGCCAGCCACTACATCACTATGACCGCCTAAATACTTTGTAGCACTATGCACAACAATATCGGCACCTAGAGAAATTGGTTGTTGGAAATAAGGTGTCATGAACGTGTTGTCGACAATAGTTAACAGCCCTTTCTCCTTTGCATATTTTGCGACTGCCTCTATGTCAGTAACCTTAAGCAAAGGATTTGTTGGAGTTTCTAAGAAAATAGCCTTTGTATTATCTGTAATAGCAGCCTCCACATTGGCAAGGTCTCCAGTATCGACGAATGTTGCGTCAATTCCAAAACGGTTCAATACTTTAGAAATAACTCGAAAAGTCCCACCATAAACATCATCTGTTAATATCACATGGTCTCCCTTGCTAAAGAGCATCATTATAGAGCTTGTTGCTGCCATGCCTGAGGAAAAAGCAAAACCTGCTACCCCTCCCTCTAAATCACTAATCAAGACTTCTAATGCATGACGAGTCGGATTACCAGTACGTGAATATTCGTATCCCTTAAATTTACCTACTGCCTCTTGCTTATACGTACTTACTTGGTAAATCGGTGTAGACACTGCCCCTGTTGCTTCATCTCCAACGATCCCTGCATGAATAAGCTTTGTTTTTGCGCGCATATTTTATTCCTCCTTGAATAATTCATATACCTTCTGACTCAAATATCGTTCGCTAGAATCTGGGAAGATGGTTACGATATGGCTTCCTTCTTTAGCTACCTCAGCTTCCTTAATGGCTGCATAGAATGCTGCGCCAGAGGAACTTCCAACCAGTAAACCCTCTTTCTTCGATAGTCTACGTAACTCGGAAAAGGCATTCTTATCACTTACAGTATGAATTGCATTGAAGTAGGATGAATCCATAAACTTCGGTAAAAATTCCATACCGATACCTTCCGTTGTATGAGAACCAGCTTCTCCTCCATTCAAGATGGATCCAACTGGCTCAACAATTACTGTTTTGATTTTTTCATTCCGTTGCTTTAAAAAGATGGAAGTACCCATAAAGGTACCTCCTGAACCAGCACCTGCCACAAACACATCGATTTGACCTTCTAAATCCCTCCAAAGCTCTGGGCCCAGAGTTTGAACATAAGTGTTCGGGTTAGCTGGATTGGAAAACTGCGATGGTGAAAATGCATTAGCTGTTTTCTCCACCAACTCCTGAGCTTTTTTAATGGCCCCCTGCATACCCAATGATGTATCCGTATTGATGACATCTGCACCTAGCGCCCGCATCAGTGTTTGCTTTTCTTGACTGAATTTTTCTGGAACGACAAATACAACATTATATCCCTTTCCAATGGCAGCGAGTGCAAGTCCTATCCCTGTATTTCCAGCTGTAGGCTCAACAATCGTCCCACCCGGCACAAGTCTACCTGATTTCTCGGCATCCTCTATTAAAGACAAACCTAATCGATCCTTTATGCTTCCTCCAGGGTTTAAGTATTCTAATTTTGCAAAAATACGACAATTGTTTGGAATTGAAATGTTTGTTATTTCGATAAGTGGTGTATTTCCAATTAACTCCTGGACATTTCGATAAATATTCATTTATGCTTCCTCTTTGTAAATTAGTCGCCATTCGTCTTTTTTCTCTAGCATTTCAGAAGCAATTTCTTTTGCCCCTTCTAAGCTATGACTTGCAGCCCATCCACACTGTACCTCATTACAAGCTGGGACCTCGGTCGCCTGAAGAACATCCTCTAATGTTTTTTCAAGAATTTCTAAAATTTCATCGTAATTCTCATGGTTGATCACAGAGAGGTAAAATCCTGTTTGACAGCCCATTGGACTTAAATCCACCACTTGTTCCGTATGATTGCGAATATTTTCAGCCATCAGATGCTCAAGTGAGTGTAATCCCGGCATTTCCATATGCACTTTGTTTGGTTGTTTAAATCGGATATCATATTTGTATATTTCATCTCCATTGATACCTTCTTTTTTTCCTGCTAGGCGTACGAATGGTGCGACTACTTTTGTATGGTCTAGGTTAAAGCTTTCTACGTTCATTTTTTTCATCATTATTCGCTCCTTATTTTTTCGTTGCGTCCATGATCCAGACATAATCATTCATCTTCGAGAAGTGTGCCTGAAATCCTGCTTCTTCAAATAATTTCGTTAAAATTGGAATGGTCGTATAGTATTCTCGTTCTAAATCGTCCGCTACATTATGAAAATTTCTAGATCTTTCTTTTTTTATCTGGTCCTGCTTTGCTTCCTCTGTGATAAATGCGGTATCCGCAAACACGACCTTGCCATTTTCCCTCAGAAGCTCTGAATATAGCTTTAGAGCCATTCCTTTTTCTTCATCCGTCAGGTGATGAAATACAAAAGAGCTGACAATAGAATCCACATGAGATTTCCCTATTTCAAACTGTAATAGGTCACCATCAATTATTTCTCTTTTTGGGAAACGTTCTGCTGTCATCTCTCTCATTTTTTCGTTCGGCTCGATGCCAATGACAGAAAAATCTTTTTCAACTAACTTCGCCGTCAAATTACCAGTTCCTGTACCAAATTCAACGACAGAATTCCCCGAAACACGATTGACTACTTCATTTAAAATAGTGTCATAGCCTTCAAAAACATCACGATACTCAGGATCCTTTCCTGACACCGAAGCCTCGTATGAATCTGCCCATCCATCAAAAATATCTACAAATTCTCTACCCATTCGTTAAAACCCCTTTTAATAAGTATATTAAACCAAGTTGTTTACTTTGTTTTAACACTTTTATTTATATCATATTCAGCAGACGAATAAAAGGAAGATGTTTCTATTTTTATACCCCTTCTCTATACAAAAAAACAAAAAGAGCAAACCAGATAAAGGTTTGCTCTAGAATTTTTATAGAAATGTAAATTTATTTTAGCTATCGCTGACTGATGTTTTAAAACAAGTTCAACAAACATCAACTCAAAAAAATATGCTAATCATTAAATATATCTATTTAGTTTTAATTCAAAGGTTGGGTTGGTTACATATTCCTTGTAAATTACTTTTCCTTCGAATTCTAGATAAGCTTGATATCTTAACCGAATTGCATCTGCAGTAATCATACTTAGTACCTCATTCTTCGGCACCCATGCTACCTCAGACGTTTCTTCAGAGGTACAAAGACTTCCACCAATTGGCTTACAAACAAAGTCCATCATGATTTTAGTCGGAACATCTGTTACCCCATCATGCCATTTGTAGGTTCCTGTGTTGGAATATACACCGTATAGCGTTAATACTTTCACATCTATACCGCTTTCCTCTTTTACCTCTCGGATTAAGCCTTCGATAACATTTTCTCCGTTTTCGATTTGCCCCCCTGGATAAACCCATCCACCATGCTCTGTTTTCACTAAAAGAATGTTGCCTTTTTCATCTTCTACAATTCCGCCTGCAGCTAAAATATGCGTTGGCATATTCATCTTCATACCCCCCCATTTGAAAAAATTTCTATATAAGGGTATTTTACCATGTTACAGTGGGAAGAAAATAGGAATAAAAATCATCATGACGATGAATATGACTAACTGTAAAGGAATACCTGCCTTTACAAAATCGAAGAATTTATAACCTCCGGCTGTCATCACTAAAGCATTAGTAGGAGACGCAACAGGTGTTGCGAACGCCATACTAGATGAAACGGCTATGGCTATTAAGAAAGTATAAGGATTTGCACCCATACTAAGTGCTGCATTCATTGCAATTGGAGCAAAAAGAACGGCGGTGGCTGTGTTACTTATAAACTGACCAAATACCATTGTAATAAAATAAATACCTGCCAATACACCCAATGCACCTAAACCACCAAGGAGGTCAATTATTCCTTTAGACAGAATGACCATACCACCTGTATTTTCTAGAGCTGTAGCCATAGGTAGCATAGCTGCTATAAGAATAATACTTTCCCAGTTCATCTTCCCGTAAGCATCATCCATATTACGCAAGCATCCTGTTACGACCATTAATACTGCTCCTATTAAAACAGAAATTACGGCAGGGAATATTTCTGAAATCATCAATACAATCATTAGCACCATAATTGCTCCTGCAATAGGAGCCTTTCCGCTTGCTGCTGCCATACTTGCGTGTTCTTTTGGCTGTCCTACCACTACTACGTCATTTGTTGCCTTGGCTAAAAGCTCAATTTCCTCCCAGGCTCCTTGAATAAGCAAGGCATCTCCAAATCGCAGTCGTACGTTTGCCATCTCACTCAATACATAGTCACCCTTACGATTTATCCCCAATATATTTAGATTATATTTTTCACGGAAGCCGATGCTTGCAACTGTTTCATTAATCAGACTAGAATGTGGAGTCAATAATACCTCTGCAATTCCAAGCTGCTTAGAAACTAGCAAGTCTGGCATCGAATCGTCATCATCCACTTCTAGCAAATAATCCTTTGCCAAATCCTCCGTGTTTGTCAAAGAACCTTGAATATAGAGAACGTCCTTCGCCTGAATCGTACTTAGAGGACCTGCCATCTCTTGGTACGTCATTGGCAAAAGATTCATCCCTTCCATCGATTTACGATCAATCTTTAAAATAGCTAAATGATATTTCGCAGGTAGCTTTAAATCCGTTAATTTCTTTCCAATCATTAGAGAATGCTCAGGAACCTTCAAGCGATGCAGATTGCCCCCAAGCTCATAATCGACAGCTAGCTGTTTAGGTGAAAGCTTATGACCATCTCTGACTGCATCCTTCTTACTTGCTCTTGGTAGAACCCAATTTCTTGCCACAACAAAGTATAAGATACCTACAATAATAGCAATCACACCAACTGGAGTTATTTCAAAGAAACCAAGCTTTTCATAGCCATTGTCAACAAGCACTTGACTAACAATCAGGTTCGCCGGTGTCGCTATTAAGGTTAGCAAACCCGATAAACTACTTATATAAGAAAGTGGTATTAAATACTTGGACGGACTGCTATTGATTCTGATTGCAATACTGATGACAATTGGTAGCATTAATGCAACCGTTCCTGTATTACTCATGAAAGCCCCAACACTTCCTGTAATAAGTAACAGCAAAATAAATAATTTTTGTTCACTTTTTCCAGACCACTTGAGTAAAAGATTACCTGCGCTTTGGGCTAGTCCCGTTCTTACAATTCCTGCTCCAACGACAAATAATCCTGCAATCATAATTACAACGGAGTTAGAAAACCCTGCAAGCGCCTCTGAAGGGTCTAATACACCCGTAATAACAAATGCCAATAGTGCCAGTAGCGCCACTAAATCTGCTCGAATTCGATTGCTTATAAATAAAACGATACTAATCGCCAATATACTAAATGTTATTGCTAACTGCATATCTAAGTGAGCTCCTTCTGTTTTCGTCTCCTCTTATTATATAAAAAGTATGGACGAAGTAACCCCCAAATAAATCAAAGGTTGTTACAAATTAATATCAGAGCTTTAAAGAAGGAGTAAATAATAATGATGGGAAAGAGCAAAATGATTTGTTTACCAACTAACCAGCGTTTTCACATCTCTACTAACCTTTATTTACACTGTTATAGGCCGCATGAATGGCATCCCAATCATGTGGTCTAGCCATTCTCTTTTCTATGCTTTCTAATGGCTGAAATCCATATTGTTCATACAAGGTATGCGCATCCTTAGTTGCCAGATGGAAGTTTGTCCCCTTCAAATATGGATGGTTCACAATAATGCTCATTAGCCATTTACTAAGCCCTCTCCCTCTGTAATCAGGTAGAACAAAAACATCCCCTAGCCATGAATGTCTAACCAAGTCAGAAACTACTCGAGCAAATCCGACCAGTTTCGCTGTTCCAGATGTAGGATTCCCATCATAAATTCCATAGCATAAAATTGAGTTCTCGATGGAGGCCTCGACCAAAACTTTTGTTACTCCTTTGAGCCAGTAGGAATCATTCGTTAAAAAATTATAAATGACGTCTATATCTAATAAACTCTTATCCGTACTAATATAAAAACCATTCTTTTCTATTAATATAGCCTCTTTAATATGTAACATTATTCATTCACATCCATTTTCTTCATTTTCATTTAAATATACTCTTTTCCAAATATAATTGTAAATACTTGTCTAAATTTTAAAAAAGTTATAGTTAGCGTTCTATATTTCTTTTATAGTATGTATAAAGGAGTGGAAGTTAAATGACATTATTAAACAGATTAGAAAAAGGAGATAAAATTGGAATTTATTCTCCCTCGTCGCCTATTACTTATTCCTCACCTAAGCGTTTCGAAAGGTCAAAGGCTTTTATTCGCTCAAAGGGTTTTGAGATAGTTGAAGGAAGCTTGACCGGAAAGCACGACCACTATCGCTCAGGAAGTATTAAGGATCGTGCAGAGGAATTAAATGAGCTAATCCGAAATCCGGAAATCCGTTGCATCATGTCCACTATTGGCGGTACGAACTCGAATGCAATTCTTCCATACATAGACTATGAAGCATTTAAGAAGGATCCAAAAATAGTAATCGGTTATTCTGATGCAACAGCCGTCCTTTTAGCGCTCTATGCCAAGACAGAAATACCAACCTTTTATGGACCTGCACTCGTTCCTTCCTTTGGAGAATTTGAGCCTTTGGTCGATTATACATATGATTACTTCTCTCAAATGCTAATCGAGCAGCAACAAGCTCCATACATTATTCCAACTCCTCCGTATTGGACAGACGAAATGGCCAATTGGGAGGATAAAACAAAGGATAAAGAGCAGCGAGACAACCAATGGATCTGCATAAATAAAGGAATTGCCGAAGGAAGACTCATCGGTGGCAACCTGAACGCGATGTATGGATTCTGGGGAAGCCCCTATATGCCAAGCATTAAAGAAGGCGATATCCTAATGATTGAGGACACCATGAAATCAGCCTCCATAGTAGAAAAAAACTTCAATTTATTGAAGGTCAATGGCGTTTTCGACCGAGTCGGAGGCATTATTTTAGGGAAGCATGAGCTATTTGATGATTCCGAAACGGCAAGACAACCATACGACATTCTCTTAGAAACCATTGGCGACCTAAACATCCCTATCCTAGCAGACTTCGACTGCTGTCATACTCATCCGATGCTAACGATGCCAATTGGTCGCAAGGTAAAGCTAGATGCTACGAACAAAGAAGTAACAATTATGGAACAATGGATTAACTAAAAGAGTGTAGCCCGTGAGCTACACCCTTTTAGTGTGGGTTTGTCTTTTAGGAGGGACAGATGTGGAGACCGTGGATGTGGATGGGACGTAGTGTTACGGGAAATGACACTGTTGCGGAGATGGAAGTAAGTGTTGTGAAAAACTTTGGGAGTGTTGCGTGTAACTCGGAAAGTGTTGCAGTGACGTGGACAAGTGTTGCGCATAGCTCGGGAAGTGTTGCACGGACGTGGACAAGTGTTGCGCATAGCTCGGGAAGTGTTGCAGTGACGTGGACAGGTGTTGCGCATAACTCGGAAAGAGTTGCGCAGAAGGTGCTTAGTGTTGCAGAGAGCATGAAATATTAAGTAGACTTGAGAGAACCTTGCGGTGATGGAGTAGAACATTGCAGAGTTGCGACCGAACCTTGCACTGATCGATTGAAACATTGCAGAGACGGAGTCGAACCTTGCACTAATGCTGTTTTATTCACAAAGTTCACTAACTTTTCCCGTCCTTCGATGTCTTCTATATTTTCCAGTGTATTAACTCTTCAAGCGTAAGTCCTTCATGAATAAGTTTTTGTAGCAAAGCATACTTAGCATCATGCTTGTGATGGCAGAGGAGCTTGTAAATACGAAAATGATTAATATTTGATAGCGAACTGCTTCAACTGGGTCTGCTCCGGCAATAATCATTCCTGTCATCATCCCTGGGAGCTGGACTAGCCCTACTGTTTTCATGGCATCAATAGTTGGAATCATACTGAATTTAACTGAACGCTTTAGCACGTCTTGTACAGCTTGCCTGCTTGTAGCTCCGAGTGAAAGAAGTGCTTCTATTTCTCCTTTTGAAGTATCTGTCTCCCGTTTTAATTGAGTTAAAAATAACCCGCAAGCAACCATTGCATTACCGATGGTCATCCCACTTAGTGGAATGATATATTGAGGAGTCGCCTCAATAATATGTAGGCTGAGTAGCAACCCCATCATTAATATCTCCATTGTCGCGATCGACAAAATGATTCTCCAGACAACGCCAGTCATTCCCTTAGCACGTTTTGCCGCATTCATAGCTGCCACTACGATCATCACACATATTATTAAAATGATAAAAAATATATTCTCGGACTGAAACACAAATTGTAAGACGTAACCGACTGCTAGTAATTGGACTGCAGCACGAACCGTTCCTACTGCAATATCTTTCTCCAAATCAAGCTTTTGCCAAACTGAAACTAGCATCGTAATAATCACGAATAAAAGAGTAAAACTAAGCGCTAAAAAACTCATTTGAACACCTCGTCCATCGAAACATCAAAAAATGAACGAGCATCAGTATCAATTGATAGCTTGCCATCCTCCATTAGCCATATCCGCTCACCAATACTCTTTGCCTGCTGGGTATCATGCGTGATAAGAATAAATGAAATGTCTTCTTCCTTGTGAAGCTTTAGAAGTAGACCCTCCACGTATTCCTTACTCTGCTGGTCAAGAGAAGCGGTTACTTCGTCTAATAATAGAATAGTTGGTCTTAACAGAAGTGATCTGATAAGAGCCACTCGTTGCTTTTCCCCACCTGATAAATCCTTCGCTTGCTTGTCCCAGCTGAGATGCTGGAGCCCCAACTGCACCATTAAACTTTTTGCATATTTCTCTTCGAAGGGTTTATCATGTAAACGACTTACTGTATTCAAGTTATACTCTATAGTTCCTGGAAGCATAACCGGATGCTGAGACACATAAGCGATGTTCATTCTCCATTCACGAGCATCCTGAGATTTGGAGGAATTACCCTTATATTTTATTTCTCCTTGGTCAAATTCTTCCATTAAACCAATTGTGCGTAGCAGAGTGCTTTTTCCCTGACCTGACTTACCCAATAAAACCACCCGTTGCGGAGAGGTAATAATAGTAGTGATATTTTCAAACAAAAATGGACGATGACTATCCCCTTCTGTTTTCCAGTAATTTTTAGTTACACTATTTAGTTCAAGTAAATGATTCATTTTGTTCTTCCCATTCTTCTCTTAATAATCCCATACGGATAGAATCATAATAGACCCCATTATGTAAACGGCACTTTCTCATGCGCGCTTCCATTGTCATTCCTAACTTTTCTCCAACCTTGACCATTCGTTCATTGCCCGACCATGTTGTAAAACCAACACGTATCAGGGGCATTTCATGAAAAAGATGATCAATCCACATTTTAAGCGCTTTGGTTCCGATGCCTGAATTCCAGAACATTGGATCGTAAATGAGGATCCCCATCTCTAACCACAGGGAAGCCTCATGCTCCCAATAATAACAAAGCGAACCTACTAAATCGTCGTTCACATATATCCCCCAAAAATCCTCTTGGTTCATGAAATAGTCTTTTTTCTGGATAAATTGTTCATATGTCATGGAAGTGTAGGGCTCAAAGGGGGCATCCCATTTTTTCCATTCTGGATAATCCTCTTTTAGGCTCAATTCCCATAAACGATATAATTCATCTTCTTTTACAGGTCTTATAATAATCTCTTGCACTTTCATGCCCCCTAACATACTTGCATATAATTTTATCACACTATTCTTTCTAAAGAATATTTCCTAAATAGTTTCTATTGTGGTAGAGTGTTATTTGTAAAAAAGTACATATGTAAAAGGAGTGCTACTCTCTTGGGTGGAAATCAGCAATTACAACGAGGCTTAGAACAACGGCATATCACCTTAATGTCATTAGGTGCTGCAATAGGTGTAGGGTTATTTTTAGGCTCCGCAACAGCCATTCAATTAGCTGGCCCAGCCATCCTAATCTCCTATATTATTGGCGGTCTAGCTATTTTCATCATCATGCGTGCCCTTGGGGAGATGGCAGTACATAACCCAGTATCGGGATCTTTTAGCAGATACGCAAAGGATTATTTGGGTCCACTAGCAGGATATATAACCGGATGGAATTATTGGTTTTTATGGGTAGTTACCTGTATGGCCGAAATTACAGCGGTTGGTGTATACATGAAAATGTGGTTTCCAGATACCCCATCATGGATTTGGGCATTAGCAGCTTTAGTTATCATGACATTAGTTAATTTGATAGCGGTTAAAGCATATGGAGAATTCGAGTTTTGGTTTGCGCTTATTAAAATCATAGCAATCCTTGCTATGATCTTCGTCGGACTTGGAGTTATTATTTTTGGAATCGGGAATAGCGGTGTAGCCGTAGGTATTAGCAATCTATGGACAAACGGTGGCTTTGCACCGAATGGGATTTCCGGCATTTTCATGTCCCTTCAGATGGTCATGTTCGCTTATTTAGGCGTAGAGATGATTGGGGTAACTGCAGGAGAAGCAAAAAATCCTAAAAAAGTTATTCCTAATGCTATCAATACAGTATTCTGGCGTATTTTATTGTTCTATGTTGGAGCATTGTTCGTCATTATGTCGATTTATCCTTGGAACGAAGTTGGAAATAATGGTAGTCCGTTTGTTTTAATGTTTGAACAAATCGGTATTGGACCTGCAGCGGGTATTATTAATTTTGTCGTATTGACTGCTGCTTTATCAAGCTGTAACAGTGGAATTTTTAGCACAGGAAGAATGCTCTTTAATCTGGCAGAGCAAAAGCAAGCTCCTGCATCCTTTAAAAGAATCAGTGGCACGGGCGTTCCTTCTAAAGCAATTATTTTTTCAGCTACGCTATTACTAGTAGGAGTTTTACTAAATTATTTAGTACCGGAAAAGGTATTTATTTGGGTAACGAGCATATCCACCTTTGGAGCTGTTTGGACGTGGGGAATTATTTTATTGTCCCAATTAAAATTCCGTAAATCCTTAACTAAGGGTGAAGTCTCAAAGCTTTCCTATAAGGCATTATTTTATCCATATGGTTCGTACATTGTGCTAGCCTTTTTAATATTAGTGCTTGGTCTTATGGCATATTTCCCTGACACTAGAGTTGCTGTAATAGTTGGACCGATTTGGATCATCGGCTTAGTTTTTAGTTATTACAAAAATGGTTTTCATAAAAAGTCAAATCAACGGTAAAAAAAGAGGCCGGGACAAAACCAACCTTAGAAATTCAAGAGTCCCGGAAATTTACTATTAGTAAATTTCCGGGACTCTTTTCGCTGTTCTCCGCTACCGCAGACGCTTTCCTGTGGGCACATGTTGAGTCTCCCACGCGTTTGTCCCCTAGGAGTCGCACCTTCGCTCCGAACAACTAAAATTTCTTCGATATCAAGTGAAAGAGGACATCTTTAGTTAAATTAATATTTACCAAAACGAAATTCATTCAGAATAAAGTATCAATCTACTCACAGCATTTTTACCTTGCTGAATCTACTTACGTCCCAGCCTCTTTTTCTTACTTCTAGATATATTTTTCAAACCAGCCAGTAATTTGTTCGAGTCTTGTTTGACGAAGGTTTGGTAGTCCAACACGCGACAAATTATGATCTGCTTGAGGAAAACGGACAAAGCTTGTTTCTTTCCCCATTCCCTTTAAAGTGATATAGAGCTGTTGCCCCTGCTCGATTGGACAACGATAATCATTTTCGCTGTGTAAAATAAGCAAAGGAGTTTCGACATTCACAGCATACTTTAAAGGAGATGCATCCCATAGCTTATCAATATCTGTCATGTCCGCACCAATTTGCCAAGGTGTGAAGTAATATCCTATATCGGAAACTCCATAAAAACTAATCCAGTTGGAGATAGAACGCTGGGTCACGGCTGCTTTAAAGCGATTCGTATGTCCGACAATCCAGTTAGTCATGAAACCACCATAGCTTCCTCCAGTCACCCCTAATCGTTCCTTATCAATCCAATCGTATTCAGACAATACATAGTCAACACCTGCCATAATGTCCTCATAGTCCCCTCCACCATAGTCACCTCTTACGGCATCTACAAATTCTTGACTATATGAATGGCTTCCTCTCGGATTTACATATAAAACACCATATCCCTTGGCCGCCAGTAGCTGCAGTTCATGAAAAAATGTATTTGCGTACAACGTATGTGGACCACCATGAATCTCTACAACAAGCGGATATTTTTTCCCTTCTACATAGCCTGCTGGTTTAATAAGCCAGCCATGGACATCCCATTCTTTCGCTCCTTTATAAACAATCGCTTCCGGTTCGACAAGCTCTACTTCCTCTAAAAGCTTTTCATTGAATGAAGTAAGTGCTTTTCTTTCACCAGTCGTCAAATTAAGCCTAAATAATTCCCCGGGAAATACTGAATTGCTAATTGTACCAAGCGCAAAAGTGCCATCATTTGCAATATCGTAGCCGTATACATGCTCATTTTCAGGTGTTGCTGGATATAGTTCACCCTCTAAAGAAGCAAAATAGAGCCGCACATCTCCCATAGAAGAAAGCTGGAAATATAAATGGTTATCCTTTGTCCACACAACATTCGGTGCACTGGAACCTTGTTGTAAATCACCTCCAGCATAATCACCGACTGGTGCATCAATACCTTCTGTTAGTATTTCTTTTAAACCAGTTTGAGTATTATATACATACACTTCCGCATGGGTAGCATTTTGAAAAGTTCTATTCGCTCCAACAAAAGCAATATACTGATTGTCATAGGAAAAAGAAGCTCCGCCGAAATATCCATCCTCATCCACTAATAAGCTCTCTTCTTTTGTTTCCGTGTCAACCAAATAAATCGGTTGCTTAAATGAAAAGTCTTGATTTTCCTCTCTATTAACTCCAATGACTAATTTTTTGCCATCATAAGAGACTGCCTGAAGGCTATGTTGATGATTACCTTTTGTAAACTGTTCGATTTCTTCTGTTTCAAGATCGATTCTTCCAATTTGTCTATATACGTCCTGAGGTAATAATCCAACACCGTCTGTATGATATTTCATTTTATCTACTACATATGCTTCTGGTTTCTTGTTTTCTTCTTTTTTAGGCTCATCATCCCAGCTCGCTCCCTCTTTTAAAGGTGCAACAAACCATATTTTCTTGCCACAAGGGGACCAATTAAAACTAGTAACTCCTTTTTCTAGATTAGTTAGCTTTTTTGATTCTCCACCTTTGGTTGATAATAAAAACAGTTGATTTTTATCTTCTCGGTTAGACAAAAAGGCTATGTATTTTCCATCGTTGGACCATCTAGGGGACGAAATATTTTCCTTTTGGTGTGTCCACTGGGTCACCTCATCTGTTTCTAAATTAACATGATACAAATATGCATAATATTTGTTATCCTTCTCACTCATCTCCGTACGGATAAACACTGCTTCCTTGTTAGATGGAGAAATTACAGGATTAGTGATGGACTGTAGCTTGAATAAATCCTTTGCTTCTAGCTTTCTTTTATTCATTCATTATTCCTCTCTTTCATTTCTGTATTCCCATTTATTTCGACATTCGAAATCAATACCCTTTATTTCACCTTAAAAATGAATCATTTTTTAATTTCCTAACATTTATCAAAGAAAACTAAGAGTACATTCTACTATGTGTCTAGTACTCTAGCATTTCATTGAACAAAAAATGCCTCCTATTTAGGAGGCACTTTGGCAGCTTATTTAGTTTTAGATGTTGGCTTCAAAGTACGACGCAATATTTTACCTGTCGTATTTTTAGGAAGCTCCTCTAAAAATTCTATACTCTTTGGTATTTTGTATTTTGCTAGTTTTTCAGCACAATAATCATGAAGTTGCTCCTCAGTTAAGGATTCATCCTTTTTCACAACGAAAGCAAGAACCTCTTCACCAAAGTTAGGATCTGGAACTCCAATGACTGCCGCTTCCACAATACCCGGATGCGCAAACAACACTTCCTCAACCTCACGAGGGTAAACATTGTAGCCACCTACGATAATCATATCCTTTTTACGGTCTACGATATAGAAATACCCTTCCTCATCTTGACGAGCTAGGTCTCCAGTATATAACCAGCCGTTTCGGATTGCATTTTCCGTTTCCTCAGGCATCTTATAATAGCCCTTCATGACATTTGGTCCACGTACAATCAGTTCGCCAACCTCTCCCACCGGTACCTCTTCCCCTAATTCGTTAACCACTTTGTTTTCTACATTAACGATAGAAGTACCAATAGAGCCCGCCTTACGGTCACGATCGATTGGGTTAAAGCAAGTAACTGGAGATGCTTCGGATAAACCATACCCTTCCGAAATACGAACTTTAAATTTGTCCTCAAAATTGTGTAAAAGAGCAACCGGTAAAGAAGAACCTCCGGAAATGGCTAAACGGATTGTAGAGAAATCCTCCACTTTTTCTTCTGGGAATTGATATAGGAAGTTGAACATCGTTGGCACACCTGCAAACACAGTTGCCTTCTGCTCTTTAATGATTTGGAAAACTTCCTGTGGACTGAATCTAGGAACTAATAAAATAGTAGCTCCCATTAATAATGGCGCATTCACAACAACTGTCAGTGCAAAAACGTGAAACACTGGAAGAGTCGCAACTATGCGATCGTCCGTGCTAAAGTTTAAATACTCAGCCACGTCACGAGCATTCGAATAAATATTGTCAAATGTCAGCATGGCACCTTTTGGATGACCAGTTGTCCCAGAGGTATATAAAATAATAGCTGTATCATCCGAATCTACATCCACTAGAGGCACTGCTTCAGCCGGAGTAGATATCAAATATGTAAACGATTTCACCTTTGGCTTTAATAGAGAGGGAAGAGCCGCTAGCTTCTCAGCTGTAGTTGGATCAGTCTCACATATTATATAATTCTCCACGGATGAAAAAACACCAGCTGCCTTTTCTACTAACGGTATAAAAGCATCTAACGCAATAATAGCTTTAGCGTCACTGTTTTTTACGATGTAGCTAATCTCATCTGGTGTGTAAATTGGATTGATCGGTACTGCAGTTGCCCCTAAACGCATCGAAGCATAAAGAGATATTAAAAAATGGGGTGAATTTCCGAGCAAGAAGCCAATATTGTCTCCTTTTTCTACCCCTAATGATTTCAAAGCTGCCGCAAAACGTTCTACGGACTGATTGAACTCTGCGTATGTTGTATCTTTCCCCATGAAATGATATGCAATTTTGTCCGGATTTTTTAATGCCCTTTGTTGAACGTGTGTCACTAAACTCATTTTTACAACTCCCATCTATTTTGAATGAATGGTCATTCATAATCCCCAATATTAATTATATAAGAAAAGTTTTGACAATTCAATATAAAATGAAGGTTTGCACCATTTGAGCGATATCTAATATGCCAACTAATCAAATGAGGAGCAAGGAAATCCCCCTTACTCCCACTTCAATTTTATTCTAGAATATGCGCGATATATCTCCATCTGATCAAGTAAAAATAGGAGAGCTGTATAATCGTGAAGGCTATTAACACTAATAGCATTTCTTTAGCTATAGATACGGCAGCTAGCTCTACCCAGAATGCCTGTAAAAATAAAAAAGAGAAGGTGCTATGAATCATTGCCAATCCCCATGGTAAGAAGAATTGCGGAATAAGCTGTCTATTGACGATTTTAACCAATTCCTGATCTGTTACTCCCATTCTTCTCAGTACATCATATTGCTTTTTATCTCTTTCTAAGTCTGTATAGAGCTTAAAGTAGACAAAGCTACCTGCCGCAAGGATGAGCACTGCTGCTACTAACAGTCCCGTAAAAAGAAGCAAGGAGAAGGTTGCACGAATAATAGAATAGTTTAAACCTGGATTTACATAATAAAATGGATTAGGATTCGTTCCTGTTGCATTTACCGTCTCATTCATAATTCGATCAAGATCCGTACCTATATCCTTGGTCCGAAGCCATTCAGAAACGTGAAAAGCATAAAAAGTCATCGATGATTCCTTTATCCCATAGCCCGTAAGTGGTTCGGTTATAAGCATATAATCCTCATCGCTAACTATTATGGATCTATTCTTAATAGCCAATGATGGGAATATTAGCTTTGTATAAATGCCTTGAATGCGAATAGGAATATTACTTTCCTCAAGGACTGTCTGTTCATTTTCGACCTGCACGCTACCAAAATCCTCTTTCGTATTCGGCACTAGCAAGGCCTGCCCCGATTGTAAATCAATAAATGGAATCTCGAGAGCGAGTGCTAGACTATTCACTTCAGACTCTTTAATAATGTTTATAGGATCTCTAGTGCTAGAAGAAGTCTGTATTTTCAAATGAAACTTAACTAAATCATAGGAAAGTCCTTCTCGTTGCAGTTCCCCTGTAAGTTTCATCACATGCTGCTGTTCAAAGGGGTTGTCCCAATCGCTTGAATAGAAGATACTTACGGGATTCAGCTCTCTAAACTGTGTCGTGAAAGAAGTAAAAGAAGTTACTATTCCCACTGAAAGAAAGGCTATACAGGAAACGATTGTTACTACAAAGAACATTTTAGCGTTCTCTCGTATTTTAATGGATGCATCTGCAAAAGCGATTAATCGAAAGGGATGCCAGTATAGTTTTTTCTTTTTCCTAATAACCTGTAACAAATATAATATGCTGTCCGTGTAAAAGTAATAGGTCCCCCAAAATGCGAGAATCACTATAACAAAGCTAAGTGCAATATGCATTTGAAATGCGGAGTAAATCACTAGACCATACGCAGTTAAAATGAGCACAAAGCCTAAAACTGCTCGCCACTTCTTATAAGAGGTAGGTCCCTCATCATTACTATAGCCTCTGAGCAGCTGTATAATGTCTCTTTTTCGAATAAACACTACACTACTGATGGATATTACAACAAACAACGTGACAAAAACAATAATTGTCAGTGCAAATGGTTTCCACGACAAATATAAAGGCAGACTATCCAGCAAGAAAAGCTCACGGATAACCATAAAAAAGAATTTAGAAAAGGAGAATCCAAAAAATATTCCTACTGTGACTGATATTAGCCCTAACAGCATCGTTTCTATGAAAATCATACGATTCAGCTGTTGCTTTTGCATTCCTAGATTCAATAGGACGCCAAATTCATGTGACCTAGCCTGAATAAATGCGCTCATCGAATAAAACAAAAAGAACAAAGTAAAAATGATTAATATAATCTCGGCAATAAGCATCCCACCAAATGCTATATCACGTAAAAACTGGTCTTCTATCTTTGGATGAAACATTAGCATCGTATAGACGAAGAACACCATGACAGAGAAGCTACTAGCTAGAAAAAAAGCCGCGTATACTCTGCTGTTCCTTATGACATTATGATAAGCAAATTGTTGAAAAGTCATTTACATTTCCACCTATTTTTTATTTCCAAGAATTTAAATTAGATTCGTAATGAATTCAGGTCATTCACGTTTCCACCTAACAGAGAAAGAACATTCAATATTCTTTGGAAGAACGTTTGTCTACGATCATCCTTGTATATCTCATTGAAGTATTCTCCGTCCTTGATAAACAACACTCGATCACAGTAGCTTGCCGCTATTGGATCGTGTGTCACCATAATAATGGTCGTGTCACTCAGTTTATTAACCTGTGTCAATACTTCTAACACGTCTCGTGCAGCTTTCGAATCTAAGTTCCCTGTAGGCTCATCAGCAAGAATAATAGAAGGTCTATGTATCAAAGCTCTACCTATTGCAGTTCTTTGTGCTTGACCACCAGATATTTCGGCTGGTCTCTTCTCCAGAATATTCATCAGGTCTAGTGATTCCGCAATTTTTTCTACTTTCTCCTTCATTTTTTCCACTGGCTGCCCATCCAATGTTAAAGGCAAGACCATATTTTCCTCCACAGTGAGCGCTGGGAGCAGATTAAAGTTTTGAAATACAAAGCCAAGCTGTCTTCTTCTAAATAGAGATAAATCATCCTTGTTAAGCTCTAAAGGATTTAAACCATTAATAAGAAGGTCACCTGAAGTAGGGCGATCAATGGTGGATATTATATTGAGTAGTGTGGTTTTTCCGCTTCCTGAAGGTCCCATTACCGCAAGAAATTCTCCCTTTTCCACTTCAAAGCTCAGCTGATTGATGGCAAGGTGAGCCACTTTCCCTTCATAAACCTTTGTTATATCATCAAGTACTAATATCGACATCCATTTCAGTCCTTTCTATTGATTCTAGCTTTTCAAACAGGATAGAAACAGTCGTCCCTTCACCTACGTTAGAGTTAATTTTCATTTTATGGCCTAAACGATTACAAATTTCTTGCGCAAGATATAATCCCATACCGGTAGATTCTCCACTTTTTCGTCCATTTTCTCCAGTAAAAAAAGCCTTGGTTACTCGTTTAATGTCTGAAGCCGGTATGCCAATTCCTTCATCCCTTACACACAGTATTACTTTGTCGTCTTCAATAGTTGTTTCAAAAAATATTTTTTTATTTTCATTCATCGTATATTTAACGGCATTTGTCAAAAATTGAGCCACTACGAAACGAATCCATTTGGCATCTGTCGCTATTACACAGTTCTCGTCCATTTCAATGACAGGATAAACACGATGACTAATAAATAATCGTTTATTTTTAGAAACCTCTTCTGTCACAACTTCCTTCAAATTAACCTGTTCGATATGCATATCCTCTTCAAATGTGTCTAGTCTGGCATTCATGAGAACCGCTTCTAATCCACGCTTCAACCGGTCGGTCTCTTCTAGAACACTTTTTGAATCTACCTGCTCTCCATTTTGGCTCATCATTTCTAATACTGAAATTGGGGTTTTCATTTGATGCACCCAGCTGTTCATAAATTGCAGATGTCTATTTTGAGTAGCGTAAAGGAGCTGGACCTCTTTTTGGTACAAGCGATAAATATGCTGTAAATAGATTTCAACCTGCTTTACCTCAGGTGAATGAGCTTCTTTTTGTAGGACAACCTCAATTTTGTTGGGAACAGAGAGAATCTTTTTATAAAAAGACATCCTTTTTACAAAAAGGGTCCCTAAAAAGGTTAGTGTAAGGATTGTACTAATAACAATTGAATAAACTGCAGTATCTATGTTGCGAAAGCCGTCCAACCAGTAGAGGAGCATAATAAATAGCACAAGAAAAAACTGAAATATAATAAAGATGGAATGCTCTCTTATAAATAAACGAAACATCTTATGATTCCTCCGAACTTAGGTTTAAGCGATAACCTGCTCCTCGTACAGTTTCAATCGTAGAAATAACATGATAATCCGCTAGCTTTTTTCGAACACGTGTCATATTCACATTCAGCGTATTTTCATCCACAAATGATTGATCGTCCCATAGTTCCTCCAGAAGCTGTTCCCGTGTTACGACCTTTGGATGATTTCTGATAAGTAAATCTAATATCGTACATTCCTTCTTTTGTAAAGGAATTTCTTCGTTTCCAATATGTAGCTCCATGCGCTCCAAAAACAACTGTAGCTTACCTGTCTTAACTACTCTTTCCTCTTGTTTTGTTGCATATTCACCATAGGTTCTCCTTAAGTGACTTTTTATCTTTGCTAGGACGATTTCGTAATGAAAAGGTTTGGTGATAAAATCATCACCGCCATTTTCAAGAGCGAATATTTGATCCATCTCGCCAGATCTCGCAGAAACAAAAATAATTGGGCAAGTAGTCAGCTGTCTTAATTGACGACACCAGTAATAGCCGTCATAGGATGGCAAGTTTATATCCAGCAATACGATGTGAGGGTTAAAGGCAGTAAACTCCTCCAAAATTTGATCAAAGTCTTCTATTGTATGCACTTCATAATGGTATTTTCTTAAAGTATCAGCTAGTAGAGCTGCAATTTTTTTGTCATCTTCAACTACTAGCACGCGGTGTGTTTCCACAGGAATCCTCCTCCTATATCTTTCTGTCTTTATCATATCAAAAATACCTTTATTATTCTTTATACACTCTAATATTTCATACAATAATAATATTCTTCTTTTACAAGCTATAAATGTCTTTAGTGTTGCTCCCAAATATTTTCATTTTAGTATGCATATTGAATTTATTTCCAAAATAAATTATTGTTTTATTGTTCTATAAATTTAAAAAGGAAGAGCGTGATGGGAATGTTCAAGGACTGGACTTTGTTTGAAAAAGTTTGGTTGGGTGTATTTACTTTAGTAAATATTTATCTATTTTTCGCTTTCAAAGACTCGTTATTAGGATTTATAAGCTCTATTACAGGTATGCTTTGCGTTGTGTTAGTCGCAAAAGGGAAAATCAGTAATTATTATTTTGGTATTGTTCAAACTTCGAGCTATGCTTATATTGCTTATACGTACGGATTGTATGGGGAGTCTATGCTAAATGCGCTGTTCTATTTTCCAATACAGTTTATCGGAATCTATTTGTGGAAGAAGAATTTAACAAAGGTCCAGACGATTGGGGAGGATGTATCTGTTAAAAGGCTCGACCAAAAAGGTTGGATATATGTAATTGGGACTGCCGTAGTAGGTTCCATCGCATATGCGTACCTACTAAATGCTATTGGCGGACAACAGGTACGTTTGGATTCAGCAGCAGTCGTGTTATCTGTTATCGCTCAGATTTTGATGCTTAAACGCTTTGCTGAGCAGTGGGTTTTATGGATTATGGTAAATGGATTGACCATTGTGTTATGGGTTATTGTGTTATTACAAACTGGTGGTAATGACTGGGCTATGCTTGTTATGTGGTCAGCATTTTTAGTTAACTCCATTTATGGGTATGTAAACTGGCTGAAAATGCACAAGCAACAGCATAATATACAAGGAGAAGCTTATGAATTACGGCATTCAAATTAGTGAGTATGATCCAAATTTAACGTTTGGCTATTACGGAGGCAAGTTCCTCCCTTTTCACATGGGCCATCTAAGCTGCATTATTAAGGCAGCATCTATGGTAGATGTGCTGTTCGTGGTAGTTGGTTATGATGAAGGGTATGAGCAAAAGCTTTGCCAACATAGTAAATTTAAATGGGTATCTTCCCGACTAAGAGAGCGCTGGGTAACAAAAGCTACTAAGAATTTGCCCAATGTTCGAGTGTTATCTCACTATGAACGACGCTCACCTGATCATATGACAGACCCTTTAGTTAAGCAAGCCAATGATAGTTTGCTTCAAAAGCTTGGAGGAAGGCTAGATTATGTGTTTAGCAGCGAACCAGAATATGACACATACTTTAACAAGTATTTTCCAGCTAGCCAGCATTTTATTTTCGATCGCAATAATAGTCCGTTTCCTATTTCAGCAACAGAAATAAGAGCAAGTGGTGTCTATTCATATTGGGATATGCTCCCTTCTGCTGTGAGAGAATCGTATGTGAAAAGGATTTGTTTATGTGGAATAGAATCTACCGGAAAATCCACTATGACCAAGCTGCTCGCTGCTCATTATCTTACGAACTTCGTAGAAGAATATGGTAGAGCTTTCTACGATGACATTAACGGTTGCTTCGATATTGATATGCCAGAGGATTTTCATCAAATTGCATTTGGACATAGCCATGCTATTCAACAAGCCATACCAACCTCCAATAAAGTACTATTCATCGATACCGAGGAAACTTATACACAATTTTTTCGGATGAAAGGACTTGGTGAAAAAAGCACAGTATTAGAGGAAATGATTAAAAATAAGGTCAATCAAATTGACACTTATATATACTTAGAGCCTCATAATGATTATGAAATGGATGGAACGAGATTGCCTGTGGAAGAAGAAATGAGAATAAGAGATAATGATTATTTAAAAGCTTTGTTTCGTGATTATGGTATAACCCTGCATATAGTGGATGAACAAAATCGTACAGAACGCTTGAAAAAATGTATAGAAATCGTAAATAATTCTTTGAAGTTATGACCATAGAGCTCTAAAGTCTTCTTACAATAAGTAAAATCCAAAATCCCATTCCAAATTGGAATGGGATTTGTTTAATTACTTTTATTTTTTAGTTTCTCTAATAAAGCACTTACTTTTTTATGCTTTTCTAATGTTTCTTCCTTGAAAACTTCCAAGTGATATTTGATGCCATCAAAGGTGATACAGACAATATCTCCTTCTTCTACGGTGACATCAAAAGTAGTAGTTGGCAGAACCAGTTGATTCATTTCCTCTGGTGATTCCCAAAAAACGTACATACCTTCTTCAATTCGATCAAGTGTATATTTTTTATTTGAGCTCACTTACCTTCACTCCCTGAGTATCTGCAACTCCTGTTAAGAGAAATGAAATATTTTTATATGTTAATTTCATTACGATAGATGCATCGTTATTAGGGGAGAAATGTTGCAGAGAATTAGACAGGTGTTGCAGGTACGAAGAGTGTTACGAGAAATCTCGCAACTGTTGCAGAGATGATTCGAAGTGTTGCGAGAAATCTCAGAACTGTTGCGGAGAGGGTGCAAAGTGTTGCGCTAAAGGGGTGAAGTGTTGCTGGAAATCTCGGAACTGTTGCAGAGATGATTCAAAGTGTACCAAAAAAAGCAGTCTATTTCATGTCAGAAATAGACTGCTTTCCCCTTAAAACTAATCGATATTTTTCAAGCTACATAATCAATATATAAGATGAACTAACTCTTCCTTGGTAATCCCACCAAAATATTTAGGTACGTCTACAGACTCTAATGCTTGTTCAATTGCTTCTTTGCTGTAATTTTTTCCTACTAGTAAAACCTCTACCTCTTCTACTTCTCCTACTCCAAAGAAGTCGCCGAAGAATTTAACCTCTTCTATAACTCCCTTGTTCACTTCTAAACGAACGTCTACGCTGCCTGTAGGGAATCGGTGGGAATGCTGGATATTAAACTTCGGTGATTTACCATAGTTCCATTCCCATTTTTGATATCTTTCCTCAGATAGCTTATGGATATTAGCCCAGTCCTCTTCTGTTAATTCCCAGTATTGAACTTTGTCCTCTCCGCCAAAAATAGAAGAAAGTATTGCTAAACGGAACTCCTCTACTGTCATCGGTTCATCTAATAAATCAACAATATTTGTAACGCGGCTGCGAATTGATTTAATCCCTTTAGATTCAATTTTTTCTTTTTTTACTTTTAGTGCTGATACAACAGCATCAATCTCTGTATCAAACATTAATGTTCCATGGCTGAACATTCTACCACGGGTGGAGAATTGAGCATTACCGGAGATTTTTTTCCCCTCAGCTAAGATGTCATTTCTACCTGAAAGTTCTGCGTCTACACCCATCTTTTTTAGAGCATCTACAACGGGTTGTGTGAACTTTTTAAAGTTACGGAAGCTGTCTCCATCATCCTTTGTTAAGAAGCTAAAATTCAAATTTCCAAGATCGTGGTAAACTGCTCCTCCTCCAGAAAGTCGACGTACTGGAATTATACCGTTTTGTTCAACAAAATCTGTATTAATTTCTTCGATTGTATTTTGGTTTCTACCAATGATGATCGATGGCTGATTTATGTAAAAAAGAAGAAATGAATCCTTCTCTACATCCATTGTATTTAAGGCATACTCTTCAATCGCCAGGTTGATGCGTGGATCTGTAATTCCTTTATTATCAATAAAATACATCATTATCACTCCTTTATTCCTATTTTAACAAAATTCAAGGGAATTTGTTGACAAAACATTCTGTGTTATATTACAATGAATTCAATTCAAACAGTTATATAACAGATGGAGGTGGAATTTATATGTTAGAAAACGTATTAGAATTTTTCCGTAACCTGCCCAAAAAGAAATGTGCTACATGCGGCGAGCCAATTGAAGAGCAACATGAATGCTATGGGAACCACTGTGATAAATGCAACAACTTATAATTTTATTTATTTACCAGCTAGAAACTCCCCTTTCTAGCTGGTTTTTTTGCGTTCTTTGTTCTATGAAACTAATTAATCATTTTAACGCTTTAGTGAAATGAATTATTGTTTATAACCAAGCAATATGCTAGGATTAATGATATTAACAATTTTCTGAATTAACAATATTTAAAGAAGGGTTGGATATTAAATGAGATATGGCTTTTGGTTACCTGTATTCGGTGGATGGTTACGTAATGTACAAGATGAAGAAATGCCGGCAACATTTGAATATGTCAAAGACTTAGCACAACAAGCGGAATTTTTAGGCTATGACTTAACACTAATAGCTGAGTTAAATCTAAATGATATTAAAGGGATTGAATCCCCTTCCTTAGATGCGTGGTCAACTGCAGCAGCTATTGCAGCGGTAACTAAACGTCTAGAAATTTTGACTGCCATCCGACCTGGCTTTCATAATCCTGCTTTAACAGCCAAAGCTGCCACTAATATTGATCAGATAAGCGGTGGACGTTTTTCACTTAATGTTGTATCTGCATGGTGGGAGGGTGAAGCTAAGCAATATGGAGGAATTTTCACGGCACATGATGAACGCTATGCCCGAACTGAGGAATTTATAGCTGTTTTAAAAGGATTATGGAAGGAAAACCCTTTTACCTATAGAGGCCATTTTTATCAGTACGAAAATACTTATTTATCACCCAAGCCAACGAAACAGCATATTCCCTTATATGCCGGAGGAGAAAGCGAAACTGGAAAGCAAACAATTGCTAAAACGTGTGATTCCTATGTAATGCATGGGGGCACAGTAGAGGAAGTCGCTGAAAAGATTGAGGACATGAAAAAAAGACGCCAACAGCTTGGTGATAAACCTTTAGAATCATTTGGTATGTCTGCTTATGTTATTTGTCGAGATACTGAGGAGGAAGTACAACAGGAGCTTGCTCGTATCACAGAAGTAAAAGAAGGGTCTGCGGGTTATGAGGGTTACAAGGATTTTGTTAGCAAGTCTCATCTTAACGTTGAAGTACAGCTCAAGGATTACTCTGTATCTAACCGAGGATTGCGACCAGACCTAATAGGAACTCCTGAACAACTTGCTAAGAAAATTATTGCCTTTGAGGAAATAGGCGTAAACCTATTAATTCTCCAATTTTCCCCTCAACATAGGGAAATGAAGCGTTTCGCAGAACAGGTAATGCCTCTAGTAGAGAAATTTAAGAGGGAAAAGCAAGAAGTTTGACTAACTCATACGTGAGTGTAACTCATGTGGGTTAAGAGAGACAAATGAGCACTCACAAACAAGACTCCAAGCTAGGATAATGGATTAGCTAATTGCTCTCCCTCTGAACACATTCGCCTAGAGCGAAAATCATTTTACTATTTCTCCTTTCTTGTTGAAAATTTAGTATTCTAAATACCAAAATTCTAAAAGTACTAATAATAATGAGCTTTGAAAGATCTTTCCAAGCTCATTATATTTTGCAATCGTTTTTTTACTGATTAGTACAATAACAACCTAGCACAGGCGACGCAAAATCCTTGGAATCTCTTTTGATATGTAATAAAAATAATCCTTTATACGTTTAATTTAAGTAGAACCGAGATTTAATAGAGATATCCTAGAAAATCTAAGTCTCCTTCTGTCCATTCGTTTGTACTAATATTCTTTACCATCAAGTCACTTCTTTCTTCATAGCCTATACCCAAAATAGTTTGATTTCTGTCATCGATTTTTAACCACTTACATTTGTTCTTAACAGATTTGTATCCATTATTTAAATACAATGTCTTGTTGTCGGCAAATAAAAGTAAAAAATCAATATCTTTCTTTACACAGTATTTATCAATTTCTAAAAGTAAAAGCGAAGCAATTCCTTTGGAGCGGTATTCTCGTGAAACACATAAGTCAATTATACCTAGCACTTTTATAAGTTTTCCATTAAGATTCATCACTCGGTAATCTAACCCTACCTGTGCCAGAAGGTGTTTCTCCTCATTAAAAACTAAAAATCTAAAATGAGGCACTTGTTTAAAATAAATTCTATTATTTGGATAAATACCTTTAAAGCACTCCGTCAATAACTCTTGAATATTTTCAGTCAGTTCATTGTCAATATCGCACTCTATAATCTTTTTTATCTTCATATTATCTGGATGCATATAAAATATCCCTTCTAAACTATTCTTCTTTTAATAAACAATACATAAAGCACTCCACCCGCCATCCAGAAGGAAAGCTACTGTTAAGTTGAAGGCTCATTAAAACTACCATGTTAAATCATTTAAGAATGTAAGAATATCTTTGTTAACTTCGTTAATATCATCGCCTAATGTCATTAAATGTTTAGAGTTCGGATATCCCTTCATTATTTTTTGGTTCGTCGCTGCGCTTTGAAAAATTACCTCTGCACTCTCTTTATACAATGGTTCATCCAATTCACCATATAAAATACTGATTGGTGACGTTATAAGTGATAATTTATCCATCGTTATATCAATTAGCTGCTGGAACTCAACTAATGAATCGATAGACATATTTTGAAGGTGTTTTATTTCTAAGTTTATTTGGGCTTCTTTCTTCCCTTCTAGTTGTTTGTATCTCTTTGCATAATGAAAGACACGCTTTTGTAGAAAATTAGCTTCCCTATGTATTGGAACTGACATTGTCACAACACCATTTACCTCCAACTCTTGACTAACTTTTAATGCAAACACACCTCCAAGAGAGAGACCAATCACAGCAATCTTTTCAAAACCTTCATCCTTTAATACCTGGTAGCCGTTTAGCACATCTTGCCACCAATCTGATGGTCTATATGTCAGAAGTTCTTCTGCTGTTAAACCATGCCCACTGTACAATAGTCCATAGCAAGAATAATTGTTCTTTTGCAAATACCTTCCTAACTTTTTCATATCATTCGTATTGCTTGTAAAAGAATGCAATAGTAAAACTGCCTTGTCCCCACTTTTATAGAAAAAAGGCTTAGGAGGTATTATTTTCATCATAATTTTGAGCACCTCACTAACTTATTTTTATTTTTATTAAATATTCTATTAGAGCGGAAACTAATATAGTGTAGGTGTCACCGTTCCATTTTACGATAAAAACCTTTTCCATTTAACATAGCATATATTTGTTAATTTCATATACTATTAATACATGTACATTTGTCACACTGTTGAGTGGAATGACAGGACACGACTTATGCGGTATTATTGTTCGTATCTTTTCACATAAATAGAAATTATGAAATTGATTCAATAAATAAGAAAAAGCCCATCTTCATTACAGAGATGGGCTTTCATATTATGCTTCTTTTGGTTGTTTAGAATAGCGTTTTGCAAACAATAACATAAAGTAACCAAATGTTATCGCCAAGCAGACTACCATAAATCCAAGCAAGAAGCTGTTATTTTGCCAGAAATGACTTAAATCACCTGTAGAAATTGATGCTTTAAAGCTTTGAACAGAATAAGTCATTGGCAGCAATTTATTAAAGAATTGTAACGGTGCTGGTATTAGTTCTAATGGGAATGTACCTGCACTTGTAGTAAGCTGCAAAATCAAGATTACGATTGCAACAAATCGACCTGGATCGCCTAGTATAGAAACTAACAACTGTATTAGCGCTAAGTATGTGAAGCTTGTAATAACTGCAGAAAGGATGAATAATCCAACACTTTGAGTTTCTAGTTTTAAAACAAATAGTGCCACTGCTACTACAAACAACGATTGAATAATCCCTACTGCACCAAGAACTGTTACTTTACTTGTAAACCATTTAGCCCCACTTGTAGGAGCAATAACAGGCTGAACAAATGGGAATACGATAGAAATTAACAAAGCACCTACAAATAAACCAAGTGATAAGAAATAAGGTGTGAATCCTGTTCCATAGTTAGGTACCTCATTGACTCCTATAACATCAACATCTACCGGAGAAGCTACCATTTCATAAGTAGATTCAGATGCATTTACTTCTCCTGCTTGTTCACTCGCTTCTTTTAAACTAGATTGTAAAGTGTCAGTTCCATCAGCTAATAACTGTGTACCTTCTACTAGTTTAGTAGATCCATCCGCTAATTCTCCCGACTTCTCAGCAAGTGTACCTGTTCCCTCTTTCAATTGAGAAGAACCTGATGCTAATTCGTTCAAGCCATTCACTAGACTTGATGAGCCAGAATATGCCTGATTGATACCTGCGTTAAATTCGTTCATTTTTTCTTCTAAAGTCTTAGTACCGCCAGCAAGACTTGCTGAACCTTCTAATAAAGCTGTGGAAGATGAGGCTAATTGTGAAACCCCTTGTTGAGCTTGTGAGTAACCTCCACTCAATTGTTCTGCTCCACTAACTATTTGAGCTGTTCCACTAGTTAGATTTTTTGTTCCACCAGCCAATTGCTCTAAGCCAGAGGAAACAGAAGTACTACCAGCTTCTAGTTTTGCCAAGGTTTCTGTAATTGCAGCAGACTGTTCTGGTGGTAAAGCAGCTGTTATTTGGCCTAATTGTTGAGACAATGCTTGAATGCCAGCTGTTACATTAGCAGAACCTTGAGCAAGTTGATTTGTACTGTCGTTCAATTTAGAACTACTAGCTTGTAGCTTAGTTAAAGAATCAAGTAGACCTTTTTCTTTCTCACTTAGTAATTGATAACTTTCATTTAATTTATCTACACCTGCAGTATAGTCTTGGATACCACTATTTAAAGCAGTAGCCCCTGATGCTGTTTGACTAACACCATTCGTTAACTGGGAAGATCCATCAGCAAGCGTTGCTAAACCTTTGTTTAAATCTACAGAACCATTAGCAGCCGACTGGATACCCTCTACAACCGTACTAGTGCCGTCTCTTAACTCAATCGTGCTACTAGCTAATTGTTCAAGATAACCTTTTAAATTGGAGGCACCATTATTAACTTCTACTACCCCGTCCTTTAGTTGACCAGCACCATCAGATGCCTCTGCAAATCCATCCCCTAGCTTAGTAATGGAATCAAATAATTGCTCTGCATAGGTTGCCGATACTTGTTCATTTACTTCAGCTCGGATTCGATCCATAGCTGTTTCTCCTATTTGCGAGGATAAGAAATTATATCCTTCATTTGCTTTATAAGTGATCACCATTTTCTCTGGCTTCTCATCTAACAAAGTTGTTGCATGTGCAGAAAAGTTATCTGGAATCTCGATTAATAAATAATAATCTTGGTTTAATAGGCCTTCATCAGCCTCTTTTTCAGACACAGATACAAATTTAAATTGACCACTTTCTCGGAGCTTATCTGTTAGTTCCTTACCAAGGGAAAGCTCAGTCCCGTTGAATTCCGCTCCCTCATCTGAGTTAACGACCGCTACAGGCAGGTCACTTAGATTAGCATACGGATCCCAGAATGCCCACAAGAACATTCCAGCGTACATCACTGGAATAAATAAAACAGCAATTACTGAAATCAATAACTTTTTGTTTTTAAAAATACTTTTCCATTCCGATTTTATCATTTAAATACCTCCTAATACTGTATGACCAATATGTCCATTTGGTCATTATATGCTAAAAAAATGAGTCTCAAATTGCGAGACTGCGAAAAATTGTGTCTTGAAAGAAGTTAGCTATCTCTTCTTCGGTTAAAGAATCATCATGGGTTAAATTCCAGTCATTCACAAATCCAACGTATGCCTTTAATAATAAATATGCTACAAGTTCTTCGTTTACTTTTCGGATTTCACCTTTTTGCACATACTTATTAATCTTTTCGCCTATGAACGAAACAATAGCTTGTTCGACTTGTCCAATTACTTGTTTTACTGCTGGGGTTTTCCATTGTGTTTCTTCATCAATTATTTTAGCGTACAATTGATGAGTTTCTCGGAACTCAAGCATCTTCATTAGAGCAGCATGAGCATTTTGTTGGAAAGGTGCTTCTTCAATAATTACATTAAGAGCCTCCTGCTTCATCTCTTCGATCATGCGGAGAACAATTTCTTGAAATAAGACTTCCTTATTTTCAAAAAAATTATAAATAGTACCTTTTCCTACATTTGCAATCTTTGCAATCTGCTCCATTGTAGTAGCTTTATATCCGAAAAGAGAAAAGGACTTATTGGCAGCTAGTAAAATTTCCTGTTTACGGTCCATTTGGTTACCCCCTCACTAAAAAAATGACTAGAAAACCATCTCGGTCAACTAGTCATTATAATACTCTCTATTTTTTATTTATGCAAGTATTATTTAATGATTTCCATCACTATGCTCCATATGATTCATCGAGTTATCGCTATCATCTGGTAACACTTTACTCATATCTGGATTTCCAACGGTAAGCTCTTGTTTTGGCATTACGTGAAGACCTCTTGCTGTTGTATGAGCAAACATATAATAAACTCCGTCATGATCAAAGGTAAAATTCGCTTCATAAACACCATCTTCTGTAAGTATTCCTTCTACCATATGTCCTTCTTCACGCAATCCTGATTCCCAAACTTCAAACTCCACAGAGTCTGCATCATTTACGGCTTCCTTACTTTGTGTCACTTTTGCAGAAAGAACTACCTCTTCACCTACCTGTAACTTCTCAGGTGTTTGAATTTCTACAATAACCTCATCCAATGTTCCTTGATGGCTCGTACTTGTATGAGTTTCTTCCTTCTCTCCACATCCGACTAGCGTGAAAGCTACTAGTAGCGCAAGCACCATAATTGTCTTTTTCATTCGTATAATCCTCCTAGATTGGCAATATAATTATTTACAGCAGCTGTTCTTTTTACCCCAGTGATCGTATACCGTTATATGTAGTTTCTTCTACTCCACTTATTAAAAATGCTCTAAAAGCTATCAACTTTTAGAGCATTTTATTTACTTATCGTTTTTTCGACTAAGCTTTTAAATGCTTAAGTACTACATCTGCCATCGCATCAATAAATTGAGGTTGGTCGTTCGGCATAGCAGGACGCACATAATTAGCACCAATTTCATCACAAACTACTTTACATTCGTAATCATTGTCGTAAAGAACTTCTAAGTGTTCTGCAACAAATCCTACTGGAGTATAAACAAATGTTGTGTAACCCTTTTCCTTGTATAAATCATGAGTTAAGTCTTGCACATCTGGCCCAATCCATGGCTCTGGTGTTTGACCTGCACTTTGCCAGCCCACTGCATAATTTTTCACGCCAGCAGCCTCTGCGATTAGTTCTGCAGTTTCTTTTAGTTGATCTTCGTATGGATCTCCCATTGTCTTAATTTTTTCAGGTAGAGAGTGAGCAGATACGATTAAACAAGCTTTTTCACGTTGCTCTTCTGACATTTTTGCAAATGCCTCGCTTACTTTATCGCTCCAATACTGGATAAACTTAGGCTCTGTATACCAGCTTTCTACTGAAGTAATTTTTAGGTTGCCAAGTTTTTCTGCTTCTTCTTTAATACGTCCATTATAGGATTTAATAGAGAACGTAGAGAAATGTGGAGCTAATACGATGGAAACTGCTTCTGTAATTCCATCTTTATGCATTTCTGCAACTGCGTCTTCTAAGAACGGCTCAATATGCTTTAAACCTATATATAGTTTAAATTCGATTTCATCTTGTACTTCATTTAAACGGTTGCAAAGACCTTTTGCTTGGTTTTCCGTGATTTTTGCAAGTGGAGAAATACCTCCAATTGCTTTATAGCGACCTGTTAAATCATCTAATTGTTCTTCACTTGGTTTGCGACCATGACGAATATGCGTATAGTAACGTTCAATATCCGCTTCCTCGTATGGTGTTCCATATGCCATTACTAATAGTCCCATTGTTTTCTTCATAATTCTCACCTCTAAATTTTTTAATTAGATTTCGCTGAAATAAGTTCTCTACTATAATCATGGATAAGAGCAGTTAAGCGTTTTAAGACATCAGGATCTACTTCAGGGAATACTCCGTGTCCAAGGTTAAATATATGACTTGGATGAGCCACACCTTGTTCAATAATCAGTTTTGCACGTTTTTCAATTTCCGCCCATTCCCCAATTAGATAAGAAGGATCTAAATTACCCATTAAAGGTTTAGTTAGTCCTTTTGCACGGGCTTCTTCGATGGATAAACGCCAGTCGATTCCCACCACGTCTACAGGTAGGTCATGCCATTCCATTGCTAAGTGGCTTGCTCCTACACCAAATGTGATTAAAGGAACGCCTGTTTCACGCAGTTCTGAAAAGATACGTGTCATAATCGGTTTGATGAAAATACGATAATCTGCTACGTTTAATGCACCAACCCACGAATCAAAAATTTGAATAGCCTTAGCTCCCGCTTTAACCTGTGCTTTTATGTACACAACAATCATATCGGCAAGCTTGTCCATTAAAGCAAACCATGCTTGTGGCTCAGACACCATAAATGCTTTCGTTTTGTTGTAGCTTCTGGAAGGTCCTCCCTCAATCATGTAGCTCGCTAAAGTGAATGGAGCACCAGCAAAACCAATTAGAGGAACACTTAATTGTTCAGTAGTCAATAATTTAATAGTATCTAGTACAAATGGTACGTGATCTTCTGGAGAGAACTCGCCTAGATTCGCCACGTCTTGCACTGTGCGTATTGGATTTGAAATGACCGGCCCAACACCTGATTTTATTTTTACATCTACTCCAATTCCTACAAGCGGAGTTACAATATCTTTATAAAGTATCGCTGCATCCACGTTATAGTTTTCTACTGGTAGGCGTGTTACATACGCGCAAAGCTCTGGCTCGTGAGTAATTTGCTCTAAAGAGTATTTCTCTTTAATTTTTCTGTACTCTGGTTGGGACCTGCCTGCTTGTCTCATATACCATACAGGAGTATGTTCCACTTTTTCCCCGCGCGCTGCACGTAAAAGTGTGTCATTAAAAGTCGTCATTTCATTTCCTGCCTTTCTTGATAACATGTTATTTTAGACCTAATGTTTTTACGATGAATTCTCTTCATACTTTACTACAATGTAAAAAAAAAATCTTTTTAATTGCTTTGATAACGATTACATCCCGTTTCAAATATACGATTCAACTATAGACGTTTCTTTAATTAATGTATAGTTATATACGGTAATTGTCATAAATTTGTCCTGATTTCAAACCTTACTTTGAAATGAAAGTTTTTAAATTTGCAAAATTGGGGAAAAGTATAAATACAAAATATTTAGGAGGAAATTATATGAAATTATACATGACATCTGGAACACCTGAATTCATGCAATCCATTAAAGATAAAAATCCAAAAGAGGATTTGTATATTTTACATGGTGCAGGAAACTCTGTCCTCATACAAGAAACATCTGGAAAGTCCGTCTTCCAAGTCCCTCGTGTTTATGAAATTTTAGAAACGCTCGGTAATTTTAGTGAGAATGGCTACTTTGTCCTTCAGCATGTACCAGTATCGGACGAAGGTAAGTCTATTTTTGAGTACCAATATACAAATTTATCCCCTACAGTGCAATCAAATCCCGGTTTTATAGCATTAAGAGTGCTAAAGCCTTTAAAATCAGACACGTACATCATTTTATCAGAATGGACAGGAGCAAGCAGCTACGAAACATGGGAAAAATCAGTTACTCTAGACTTCACAAGCGTAGCAGATAAGCAACAGCTTTTCACAAGCGCCCCATATAAATCTACCTATCGTTCCAAATCAGAGGAAGAGTAATAAACGATTAGGCAAATTAATGAGAAGGCGAGTACTTATAGAAGTTTTTATTTAGGTGGTAACTAGCATTATTAGTTTACCACCTAAGTAATTAGCGTTTCCTTATATAAATCTTTAACAACAAGATAATAGTCTATATTCCACACATTGTCCTACACAGTTTAACTTAAGCTCCCGAGTTCCAAGAATTCCGGTCCTTAAAGAATCTATGAATAGTAATTACCATTATATATCTTGCTAGTAAGCTGAGTAGCTTCATTAATTACGTAATTTGCATATACTTTTCAGCATAAGCTGATATTCCCTCGGACTACAAAGTCTCAATTTTATTAGCAGTTTGTTCATTTCTCATTCTTTTCACTCCGAACTTTGAGTTATAAAATTTTTTTATTTTTATCATAGATTTATACCCCCATATCAAACTGTTCGGGTAATAATTGATATTAAGTAAAGTATTCCTACTTTTAATATAGAAGAGATTATAAAGAAGTAGATGGGAGGAAAATACATAGCCATACCTCCCCGATAAAGATCATACTGATTCCCCCACAGTTGTATATTTACGAGAATATATAATTTTTAAAAATCCATTTTAATATTTAGTATTTATGGTAAATTTAAATTAGGTATAAATATGCAGTAATGGAGGAAATGAGAAAATGGAACAAGATGAGATTTATCTACGAGCTAAAAAGAAGGTAGAGAATTTAAAATCGTTTTATATTCATTTAACGGTCTATGTACTAGTTAACCTAATGCTCTTTTTGATAAATATAATATCTGACCCAAGTTATTTATGGTTTTTATATCCTCTTGGAGGTTGGGGAATAGGTGTTGCTATACATGGTTTTACAACTCTTTCCCTTGGGAAGTTAGGAGCAGAGTGGGAAGAACGTAAGATTAAAGAGTATATAGAGAAAGATAAAATCTGAAACCTATGTTTTTAAGACATGTAAGTTTAGGTAGTTTTAAATTTTTTGAAATTAACCAACTTTTAATTTGTGAATGATTACATTAAAACTGGCTGTGTTCTTTAAAGAAAGCGAAATACAATGAGCTTGGAAATATACATTTTCCAGCTCATTGTATTTTTATTTCCTACATAATTACAAACACCCATTTTATTAAAGTGAAGTTTCTCTATCTTAAGCTGTCTGCTGTTCATCCTCAACTTGTTACTAATAAGGAATCTAGTAAAAAAATATAAACAAAAAAACCCCGCAATTGTTAGTTTGGTGTCTAACATTTACGGGGCAGTATACTCAATTACTTGAGGTTTTAATTTAAATTTTAGTCATACGTAAAGTCACTTCTGATATTACTAGCACTGCTACTGGTATTAAGAACATTACAGAAGCATAATCACCTTGGATTAAAACACCTATTAAAACAGCAACCGCCTGAATTAACTGAAGGAATCGAATCATACGAGCTACTGCATGCTTTCTTGCATCCTTTTCAATAGGAAACAATAGGTCCATTCTAAACTCATGTCCAGACAATAAAGCGTGCTTTATCTGAATAACGGTAGCAAACGCAAGGGCAGCCGCAAATATAATAGACACGATTGGGAATGGGATGAATATAGCTCCAATCATTGCAAGCCCAGTTAAACGCAGCCATAAATAGAAGAAGTCATTTGTACGGATGAAAGTTCTCATAACTAGGTAAAGCTGTGTATTCCTTTGTCCATATCCGGCAAGTTTATAGAATGCATCTAACCATTTTCTTCTTTTCGTCATTCCGCGGATGTGCGGAACATCTGTAAAGTAATTAGCAAATCGATAGAATCTCATCATACGAGATTGCTCGACTACAATAAAATGCTCGAAAGGAAATGGAACTTCTTTTTTCTTTTTAACCCATGCCATTGTGTAAACGAATTGCACAATAACTACTAAAATCATAAATAAATAGCTTCCATTCAATAGGAAGTACAATGATACCAATATTAGTAGGAAGCGAAGAAAACGATCTCCCCATACTCCTCTTCCATTTGAAGCCCAACGAAAGTTGAATTCAGTATGGATACTCCAATACTTGAATATTAATAAAAAAATTAATAGAGCAATGATTTCTTCCTTAGTACTACCTGCCACTCTTGTCAATAAAGGTATAGCAACGACAAATGCTGCTAGGGTGACAAATATTGAGGAGAAATAAGTCCATCGAAGAGCAAGTCGTATGTACTCCCCTAACTTGGTCTCCAATGGTAAAAAGTACACGCTGTCCGCATTTTTCAAAAGGGTAACCGGCGTGCTTAATGTAACTAAGATGCTTAATATTAAAGCTACAACCAAATATGCGGGAAAATCCTTAGGAGCTGAGTTTAGCCATTCGCTATACGTATAACCTAAAGCGCCAATTGCAAATACGATGACAATAGCCAAATGACCAGAAACAATAAACTTCAAATATTTCTGCAGCTCATTTATATAGAAAACAAATCGTTTACTCCATACCTCACGCAAATTGTTCATCTTGTTGTTCCTTTGTCATTTCAATATAAAGATCATCTAAAGTTGCATGAGGCATTTTAAATGCTGCTCGTAAATCTGTCATAGTCCCTTGTGCACGAATTTTCCCGTTATGCAAAAGAAGAATACGATCGCAGTATCTTTCGGCAGTTGATAATATGTGAGTGGACATTAGAACAGAAGCGCCCTCGTCCTTTCTTGACTTCATCTGATCAAGCAACGACTGAATTCCTAGGGGATCTAACCCAACAAAAGGCTCGTCAATAATATACAAGGATGGGCTAACTAAAAATGCACACATAATCATTACTTTTTGTCGCATCCCTTTTGAGAAATGGGTTGGAAACCAGTTCAACCTTTTTTCCATTCTAAACTCTTTTAATAGAGATGCTTTTCTTGCCTCAAATACGTCCTTATCTAAATTATAGGCCATTGCTGTAAGCTCTAAATGCTCATTTAACGTTAGCTCGTCATACAACACTGGGGTTTCAGGAATATAAGAAAAAGAAGAGCGATAAAGTGCTGGGTCATCCTTTAATGATTTACCATTAAGTAGAATTTCCCCTTTTGCAGCATTCATTGTTCCAATTATATGTTTGATTGTTGTACTCTTCCCTGCTCCATTTAATCCGATTAATCCAACTAATTCCCCTTTATTAATGGAAAAGTCTAAATCATGTAATACAGGCTTTCTTGTGTATCCTCCTGTTACATTTTTTACTTCTAATACAGTCATTTCTACACCTCTATTCTTCTTATTTATAATTTTACCAAAGCCTGCCTTAAAAATCTCCTTTCAATTTCAATCAATGTTTAGAAAAGAAAAACAAACTTGTCCTATTATATGTTAAACTCATCCTAACAATGAATAGGAGGTTTTTTCATGACTAACTGTATTTTTTGTAAAATAATTGATGGTTCCATTCCAAGTGCAAAAATTTATGAGGATGAGTATGTCTATGCTTTTATGGATATTATGCCCTTAACTAAAGGACATACTTTAATTATTCCTAAAAGTCACAAGGAAAATGTATATGACTTAAGTGAAGAAGAGGCAAGCAACTTGTTTAAGGTAGTCCCAAAAATCGCGACTGTATTGAAGGATACATTCGGACCCGTTGGGATGAACTTATTAAATAATAACGGTGCCCCAGCTGGGCAAAGCGTCTTCCATTTTCACTTGCATTTCATTCCACGCTACGATCAAACAGACGGACTGAAGCTTACTTGGAACACAAAAGAAAAAACTTATTCATCAGAAATGATTCAAGAGTTAGCCAAAGAACTATCAGATAAATTAATGTCCAACTAATTGCTTTTATAAGGAAAAAGCCTTACAATCATAAATAAGATTCTTGCTAACGATCATGAGGATACGTTAGAAGAACCAAATAGTTGAGAAAAGTTGAGGAGAGATGAGAAATGAATACGAAAAATCTTGTGCTAATGTCGTTGCTAGTCGGTGTGGGAGCTGTGCTTTATATTATTATTCCAGGTTTTAATGGGGGTATGAAGCCAGATTTTATGTTGACGATGATGTTTATTGGAATATTATTATTCCCAGAAATTAAAAATGTCTTTTTACTAGGGCTATCTACAGGAATTATATCGGGATTGTTTTCTACCTTCCCTGGAGGATTTGTTCCTAATATTATTGACAAGTTAATAACTGCTTTAGTTTTCTTCGGATTAGTGATATTACTTAAAAAGTTAGCAAACAAATTAGCGACTGCAATTGTTTTAACGTGTATTGGAACATTAGTCTCTGGTACTGTATTCCTATCTACTGCTATATTCATCTTCAATGCAGGCGCAGTCTTTACAGAACTTTTCGTAATTGTCGTTTTACCAGCGGTCTTTATAAACGGTATAGCGTTTTTTATCATTTATCCGATTGTCGGAAAACTTGTAAGACGCTCCAATTTTAAGACAGCACTTACTATTTAAATACCAAAAGCTTTCCTTTTACAAGGAAAGCTTTTTTTGTATTCAATATTATGTTTTAATAATGGAAAGGAAAGGAATAATATATACATATAAGGAGTGATTTGAATGAAAGTATCACAATTATTAATTGGTGTAGCTCTTGGAGCATTAACAGGTGCTACGACCGTACTTTTATCCACCCCTAAAAGTGGTACAGAAGTTAGGGAAAATATTAAAACCGTATCTGCCGATTACAAAGAAAAGCTCTCTGATATTAACGATCAGCTACGTAAAGTAAAAGTATCCATACAAAGCTTAAAGGCAGAATCACAGGTAATGATTCCAAGAACAGTAAAGGACGTAAAAGAAAGCGTCGAAAAGTGGCAAAATGGTACACTGCCTCTCCAGCAACAACTACAAAATGAAATTTCTTCTATCCAATCAGCTATTGAACAGCTTGAGCAAGCACTTCCTAAGAAAAATGAGGTTGCAGAAACCCGCTAAACAGAAGTATGCATTTAGTCTTTTAGATTAAAGGCATACTTTTTTTAAAAGAATATGGAGGTACTTTCCCCTCCTTTTTTCATTTTTCTCTGTTGTAAGCATAGGAAGATCTTTTTTAATAGATTGTTCGGCATTGCGAAATCGTATTTCTCTTTGTCTCTTTCTATATTAAATTATTATAAAATTAATAATATTTTTAAATATTTTATTTCAACTTCCTTACTTTATTGCTATAATGTGTAAAGATTATAACTCAGAAAGAAGGCATACGAGATGACTGATCAATTTTATACGATGAAGGAAGCAATGCTATATAGTCAGCGAATAGCTCAACTTTCAAAAGCTCTTTGGAAGGCAGTCGAAAAAGATTGGCAAACTTGGATTAAGCCCTATGATCTAAATATTAATGAGCATCATATTTTATGGATTTCTTATCACCTTAAAGGCGCTACTATTTCCGATGTTGCAAAATTTGGAGTAATGCATGTGTCTACTGCCTTTAACTTTTCCAAAAAGCTAGAGGAAAGAGGATTACTTTCTTTTTCTAAACGAGATACGGACAAGCGTAACACATACGTAGATGTAACTGAAAAAGGTCAGCAGCTTTTAGAGGAAATGTATGAAAATTATCATGAAACTCCTCATTCTGTTATTGAAGGCTCTCGTCCTGTAAAGGATCTTTATGGAAGGTTCCCAGAGTTCATGGATGTGATGGCTGTAATCCGAAATATATATGGCGACGATTTTATGGAGATATTTGAGCGTTCTATTCAGAACATTGATGATTCTTTTACTAAGGCAGAATAGCGTTAAACCAGCAATGTAAGCGCTCTATAAATTTTAATATCTATTAAGCTTGTATTTTTTATAGAAACATCGTATTGTATGTATCTGAAATATAATTTATTTTATAGGAGATGCATCTATCTTGCATTGCTGGAAAACCATTAATGTCAAAAAACAATACGGCATGGAGCGTTTATTTCTTCTATCATCTATTATGGTAATTGCCGTTTTTTCTATCGCATATGCCTTACTAGGAATTATAAATGATTCTCATAAATCTGATGACTTCTTTTGGCTATTCGCTATTGGGGTATTAATGGTTTATCCGCTTCATAAAATAATTCATTTTATTCCATTGTTTACAATTCGAAATAATATTAAAGTTACCGTAAAGAGACGGTATGGTATTCTTCCAATCGTTTCTATTAGAGTGTGCGATCCAATCAATAAAAATAGATTTTTATTTTCATTAATTGCTCCTTTTATATTTATCAATTCTGCTATTTTAATAGGGGCATTGCTAGCACCAACCTTTGCACATTATTTTACGATGCTCTTTGCCTATCACTGCGGAATGTGTTTTATAGACTTAATTTATGTAAAGAATTTAAGCAAGTCACCTAAAAGTGCATTTATTGAAGAAACTGACGCTGGTTATCAAATTTTAGTAGCTGTTTCGAATTATTAGCAATATGTTACACTTGTAACTACTGCTCCTTATTTGATATGCTTAGTGTATATGAAGGGAGTTTAGACATGATTATATTTACTTTAGTTCTATTCTCGGCATTTTACTTGCTACAAATTAATCGAATGACTTATGCGCTTGTAATGTCAAAAGAAATCCCAGAAGAAAAACATCCTAAGATTTTTAGAACCATTAATATATTAATTACGATTCTTCTTGTATCTTTCTATGTTGAGTTGGTTTACGCAGTTTAAGAGAAAAATTGACCCAAATCATTAAAATGATTGGGTCATTTCTTATTTCTGAAAGAAATATAGACCAAGATCGCCTAAGCGATCTCAGTTCTTGATTTCGTTAGTAGATGAATGCAGCGCCAACGATAATCAAAAGAATAAACAGAACTACTAATAAAGCGAAGCCTGAACCTGATCCATAGCCACCGCCATAGTTGTTATATTGTCCACCCATTTAGAACACCTCCCTTTTCTAATTTATCCTATGCTGTGGTTTCAAAATATGGTAGGCAAATGAACGGGAACTATTTTTGTTTTTGTTTCGTTTATGTTATAGTTACACTTGCAACATGATGAAGTTAGGAGAGATTTCCATGAAAAAAACAGTTTTATCATTAACATTAGCAGCATCTGTTCTTGCATTAGGAGCATGTAGCAATGATTCTGCTGATAGCAGCGAAGTAATTGCAACATCTAAAGTAGGCGACATCACACAAAATGATTTATATGAAGAAATGAAAGCTTCCATTGGAGAACAAGCTTTCCAACTTCTTATGATTGAAAAAGTACTTGACTCTAAGTACGATGTTACCGATAAACAAGTAGACGCTCAGCTAAAAGCTGATAAAGAACAGCTAGGAGAAAATTTTGAAACGTTGCTAGCTCAACAAGGATACACAGAAGAATCATACAAAAAATATTTACGCCTTAATCTTTTACAAGAAGCTGCTATGATCGAAGATGTAAAGGTTTCTGAAGATGAAATTAAAGCGGAATATGAAAATACCAAAAACGAAGTTAATGCTCGCCACGTGCTTGTAGAAGATGAAGAAACAGCTAAAAAAGTTAAAGCTGAATTAGATTCTGGTAAAGAATTTGCTGAAGTTGCAAAAGCTTACTCTACAGAACCTGCTGCACAAGAAAGCGGCGGAGAGCTTGGATGGTTCGGTAAAGGTGCTATGGACGCAGAATTTGAAAAAGCAGCATTTGCTTTAGAGCCTAATGTAATTAGTGAACCAGTTAAATCTAGCTTTGGCTACCATATTATCGAAGTAACGGACAAGCGTGAAGTTAAAGAATCATATGAAGACAAAAAAGCTGAAATAGAGAAAAACTTGAAGCTTGAAAAAGCAGACCAATCTGCATTACTACCAAAAATCGCTAAGCTATTAAAGGATGCTAAAATTGATATCAAGGATAAAGATTTAGAAGCTGCCCTTGATGAATTTTTAAATGCTGGTGAAGCTGCCGATACTACAGATGAATCAAAAACAAAAGACGATGCTTCTACTGAAAAAAGCGAAAAATAATTCAAACTAGCAGGATTAACTATTTTGCTATAAGGGATCGCGGCTCATGCCGTGATCCCTTTTTTATATCTATAAACATGAAAACGTTAAACCTATAAAACATCTTGTACACATAACCCACGGAAGTATGGAGGTTTCTCTTTCGGGGACATCTCCATTTGCCCTCAAGACCTTGGAACTTATGCTAAACATCACTATTAATAATCATTTGGAGCTTTTTTTCCATAAAAAAATCGTAAAGGCCTTGCATGGCCTCTACGATTTTCTTTATTCAAAAGTAGGCTTATAGAAAGAACGATTTTCTAATGGGAATAAACGCTCTGTAAATTCTCCCGGATTCGTTTTATCCAATGCTCGATTAAGCATATTCATCTTAGCATCAATATTATCAATATAATGCAGTATTTCTGCTTCACGCACCATCGGTCGCTTCGGACTACCCCACTCTTCTTTTCCATGATGAGAAAGCACCATATGTTGAAGTAGCATTACTTCCTCTCCATCAATTTGAAGCTCCTCTGCTGCTTTTGATATTTCATTCACCATAATCGTAATATGTCCTAACAGGTTACCTTCAACTGTGTACGTAGTAGCTACTGGCCCCGATAGTTCTAATACCTTCCCTATATCATGTAAGATGATTCCTGCATAAAGAAGATCTTTGTTTAATGTTGGGTAAAGGTCGCATAGGGATTTTCCAAGCTTTAGCATAGAAACGACATGATCAATTAAACCAGAAGCATAATCATGATGGTTTTTAGTAGCTGCTGGATAAGTCATAAACGCTGTTTGATGTTTCTTTAGTAAATGGCGCGTTACTCGTTGTATCAAAGGATTTTTCATCTCGAAGAAAAATTGTAGTAATTCCTCCATCAATTCTTCTTTTGACTTTTCTGCTGATGGAACTAAATCGTGAATGGTTATCGTCTCATCTGCTTTAACAGGTCGAATACTCTTTACACGTAGCTGAAACTTTCCACGATAATCTTGTATTTCTCCCCCAACGCGCACTATTTGACTAGCAGCATATTGTTTTTCATGCTCCTCGTTGGTATCCCATAGCTTGGCCTCGATATCTCCACTTTTATCCTGCAGTACAAGTGACATAAATGGTTTTCCAACTGTTGTAACACCTTTAGTTGATTGTTTAATCAGTAAGAAATGATCGACAGGATCTCCTACTCGTAGCTGTGTAATTCCCTTCATCTCAAAACCCCTCCACTTCCAACTTGTAATGTCGCTACCTCTATTATATGAGCCTCATTCCAACTAAGACGCATATGCTCATGACATGTAAAATACAATAGTTGATGTTCATCTTGTAGCTCTTGCATTAATTGTACCACTTGTTTTAATCGGTTTCGATCGAAATGTACAAAAGGATCATCCAGAATAATAGGAAAAGAAATTTTATTCTTTAACGAAACTGCTAAGGAAATTCTTAAGGCAATATATGCCTGCTCCTTTGTGGCCTGACTTAGCTCTGCTATCTTAAATCGTTCTCCGCTAGGCTTGACTGCTTCGAAAAGACCGTCAGGCGTAAACTCTAACTGCTCGTAGGATTCGTTAGTTAATATCCGAAAATAGCATTTTGCTTTTTCAAGAACCTCCGGAAGTCTTTCTTCTTTTAGTTGTAACAATGTCTGTTTAATAGCTTCTGTCACTGTTTTATAAGCAGCCCATTTTTTAACTAGCTCATACAGCTCGGATTTTTTTTCTTCTAATTCTTGTAATTTTTCACTTTGCTTCTCATTTTCGAGCAAGCGACTCGTTTCATATAGCAATGATGCCTTTTCCTCTAAAAGAACCTGACTTTTTTCTTTCATCTCATTTAGAGCTTTTCTAGCTGTTTCTTCAAAGCCTTCCTCAAAATCATCGATACCTACTTGACTATCGCCTAATTGTATCCTAACTTGCTCTAATTCTCTTTCTAATGTAGCTCTCTTTTGAGACACTAAATGAGCTTGATAATAATCACTTTCTGTTGTAACCCCAGTCTCTTGGAAAAGCAATGTCATCTGTTGATCCTGAGCTTTTAATAACAATTGTAGCTCCTTAAGCTTTTCCTTGAGTTTCGTTATTTTATTTATAGTCGTCTGCTCTTCCTCTAACTTCTTCTTTTCTGATAAATAAATTTCACGTAGTTGGTGGAATAAAAGGTCATCTGCTAACTGGAAGTTCGTCAAATGTTGAGCACGATTTTTCAAGTCTCGCAAGCTTCTGCTTACTTCCTCTAACTTACCTTCCATTTGGTCCAGTTGAATTTGGTAATCCTGAATCATTCTTAAACGATTAAACAGGTCCGTTAATAAATTAGGAGAAAGCTCCTCACTAATATGATATTTCTTTAAAAATACAGAAACTCTTTGTTTCAGGTCCCTCTTCCTCTGTTCTATTTCTATTATTGTTTCTTCTAGCTGAGTAATTTGTTCAGTGAGTCCGCTTAGCTCGTTTTCTAGTAAGCTTGTATATTGACGGACATCATTCTCTTTATTCAGCCCTCTAACGAGCAATTTAAAGCCTCCATAGACAACAACACTAATAATAATTGCAAGGAGAGCAATAAACCAATTGGAGGCAAGAAAGCTAAAGATAACCCCAATAACTAATATAAATCCTATTACCGAAAATAAGATACCCATTGCGTTACCTTGACCACTAGATGATGACCGAGAGCGTTTCGATTCCTGTATCTTTTTTTGTAGCTGCTCCGAATCCTGTTTCTTCAGATTCAGTAAACGGCTTTCTTGCTGATGCTGATGGTCCAGTTGCTCTTGTTCTTGAAGCATTGTGACGAGCCGATCTTCTTGCTGCATAGACATATCTGCGTCAATAATACTGACTAAACTTTTTTCCCACTCCATGCCAATTAGGCTAAGCTGTTGCATCTGTTGCTGTAGTGTTTTGTTCTGTTCTTCCTCTAACTGAACTCGCTTGGCACGTAACTGATGCCAATGAGATTCCTGACCCAAAAATCCCTGAATTTCATTCAGCTTTTCTAGTGAAATTGTTTCAGTAGCTTGAACTGTTAGCTGCAGCTCCTGGTTTAGTTGTTCTGCAGCAATTTGTGTATTTGTCTGCTTATCCTTAATAGCCTCATAGCGGCGAATCCCTTCCGGTGGAAATAATTGTATTGGAAGCTTATCCAACTCCTCGATAAGCTCGATTTCAGCTATTTTTAGTGGCTTTAATTGTTTCCAACGAGAATAATTCTGTAGTTGCCCCGCCAGCTCCTTCTCACGCTCTATCATTTCACTTAAGAGCTGCTCTATTTCATTTAGACGCTGGATAGATGGCTCGTATTTCTCCACCTGTTCCATTTGCTCCTTCCACCCAACTTCAAGCTGCCTTAACTCTTCCAATTTTTGATTGATGAGTGGCTTTCTACCAGTCGGCTTGTAGAGCTCTCCCATTTCTTTTGCAAACTGATTTTCCACATTGGATAACGTATCCATTCCTGTTGTTCCAGAGGAGAGTAGTGTACGAGTCAGCTCTTCCTCTGTCATTTTTTCAAAGCCCTGTAACTGAAGCAGAGAAAATGAAAAAATAGCTTCAAAATCTACTCGACTGTAGGAATGAAGTATAGTGGAAAGCTCCTTTTCTCCTCCACGAGTACCATCCTCGAAAAATAAGGTGACATCTCCACTCGCCTTCCCTTTTACCCTCTCAATCACGACTCTCTTACCTTCATCTGATTGGATTTGTATCTTTCCGCCATAAGTGGTGTTGCTTCTTGGCTCATACCTAAGGAGCTGTGCATTTCGCTGTGGGAATCCAAAAAGAATATGCAGTATAAACTGCTGAATCGTAGACTTTCCTGCTTCATTCTCCCCAAAGAATACATTTATCCCCTTATGAAGTTCCACTTCTATATTTTCATGCTTTCCAAAACCGTATATATGGAGCTTTTCTATTTTCATATGTTACACTCCCCTCGTTACAGCCTTGTTCAGTAATTGCTTAGATTCCATTTTTACCTCTTCAATAAAATCCTCATCTATGCTTGGAAGGTAGCGACTGCCTTTTGGATGCTGATATAACTCCTTCACAGCCAGCTTCCAATGTGTAAAGTCCCACTCTTTCCATATATCCGTCAACATCAGCGTTTCATTGAGTTGGTTAATAGGTAAGTCAATAACTAAATCCTTAAGGATGATAAAGGGATTATGCTGATCCATAGATTCCTGAAAGATGGCTAGCCATTCCTCCCTCGAGGATGTATCAAGCATTTCAAAGGTCTCTTCTGTAATTTCGGTTAGCGTTAATTCTATAATGGCGTTTCCATTGCTTTCCACATAATCTTTTAGCTGGTGTTCTACCCGACTAATCAATTCATTGGCATGGACAATATCCTTACAGGAAACCTCTAGCTGATCGTAGATAAACATACTACAAGGGATAAATTGCAGGTCTGTATTGTTCTTTGTCAGAGTTACCTCATAGAAACCTTTCAGCCCTCTTTCATTGCGATGTCTGCTTTGTATATTGCCAGGATAGACGATTGCTGGATCCATATGTAAAACCTGTCGCTTATGTATATGCCCAAGCGCCCAGTAGTCATACCCCTTCCCGATTAAATCACTTTGACGAAACGGCGCATAGACATCATGCTCTTTATTTCCTTCTAAACTTCCATGTAGCATTCCTATATGAAAGTCCTGACCATTTGCCTTTGGGAAATAGGTATGCATTGCTTCTTGAATATGGCGTTCCTTATAGCTAAAACTAGAAATGTGTACAGTCTCGCCTTTAACATTAAGTGTTTTTGTTTCTACATCTCGTCCAAATACCTCTACGTTCTCTGGCATCTGAAAACGAACCCAGCTTCCACTCAAATGATCATGATTTCCATGGCAAATAAAAACCGGTATCCCGCCTTCTCCAAGAGCTTCCATTCCCTTTTGAAACAAATGCTGAGCTCGCAGACTACGATTTTCTCCATCATAAATATCACCGGCTATTAAAACAAAGTCCGGCTTAGTTGCCAAAGCATGCTGAATAACATTATTAAAGGCATGAAATGTACTTTCTCTAATTTCCTGCCATCTATTTTTAGGGATAGATGATAATCCTTTAAAGGGGCTGTCTAAATGTAAATCTGCCACATGTAAAAACCGAATAGCTGCCATTCTACTACACCTCACTAAAAATAGAATATTTGTTCTTATTTTATCATATAGAAAAGGCTATACACAAATAAATGTGTAATAGCCCTTTTTTTATTTCTTTTCCATTTGTATTTGTACTAGAGATGTAACTAAACCAGTTATCCCTGCCGTTAACCCTGCTGGTAGGCTAAATAGGAAGTAATACCACTGTCCTGTATATAGAGAGATTCCTAAGAAAATTAATGGTAAACCGATTAAAGCAAAAATTGATGCCACTAGTGCCCACTTAGCTTTAGTCATGATTTATTCCTCCTTTGCTAGTTTTTCTTTTCCGCTACTGCAGCACCTATTCCATAAGAGACGATGTGTGTAATCCAGAGACCAGTCATAATAAAAAATGATAATCCGGGCCCCTCCACAATGATGATAATCATCCATGCTACTAATAAGGCTGCTGTTGTGACTTTCCAAGAATAAGATCTTGCAGTTGAATGCACTTGATTATACCGTTCATCAAATAATCTTTTCTTCTTTCCGACTCTACGAAAAATAAAAAAAGTAATCCCCATGATTGCTATCGCCGCTGGCAATCCAATTAAAAACGTAAACCAATCAAATTCTCCACTCATTTAATCTTCCCCTTCGTAAATGAAAATGTCTTCTATATGGCACTGAAACAATTTGGAAAGCTTAAAAGCCAAATTAATAGATGGATTATACTTTCCTTTTTCTAAAGAAATTATAGTTTGCCGGGACACCTCTAACTTTTCCGATAATTCGTCCTGTGTCATCCCTAGTTCCATTCGTTTATCCCGAACATAATTTTTCACTGTTACCCTCCTTTTTAGTAAAGCTAACTTTACGTAAAGTGTACTTTACTTATTAAATAAATGTCAAGCAGACTTTACTTTTATTTTTTAATTTTTGTTGTATAATGAATTTTAAGAATACATAAGGGGTGTATGATACATGAAAGCATACAAATTCACAGCATTTGAACCAACAGGGGAACTAATCGTCGAGGAAACATGGAATTATGAAAACGACGACGAAGCAAAGAAACAAGGGGAAGAAGCAATACACGAAAAAGGCTATGGAAACAAAACACATCGCTTAGTTAACAGCTCCGGCAAGCTTATATTGTTTCATGTGTAATATAAAAAGGGACTTAACCCGATATAACGGTTTAAGTCCCTTTTCCTATTCTTCGATCCAATTCCACGGCTTAATTTCTCCTAGCTGAACACTATGAATGCCCTCTACCTCTTTAAGCTTCAGTAACTCTTTCACAGGTCCTGTCACCACTGCTCCGTAAGCTTGGAATCCTTCTTTTTGAAGATAATCATGTCTTTCTTGAAGATAATCTGTTGCGAACAATGTTTCTGCTAGGTTTTTATCTTTGTCGAGCATCATTTTCATATTTCTAAGCATTGCTGATTGGCTTTCCCTTACTGAATGATTGTTTAAAATGCTAGTTGAATAATTGATATTAAAGTCTGCATCTACCTTTTTAAATCCTGATAATCCCCAAGGTTTTGCTAATGATATATCGTTTTCACTGCCACTCCAGCCGCCTTCAGTGAAATTCTTTAATTCCCCCATATAAATTGGCATCCATAAAACATCTATTTGATAAGGAGAAATTAATTCTAATAATTCCTCTGGAGAGTAGTAATCGTTTATGGAAAAAGCTAGTTGAGCCACATTTCCTTCATGTATTTGCTCTAACTGATTCCAAACATTCGGTGTCTGAGTTTCGTCTAACTTCTCATTCGTTACAGGATTATAGGGTAAAGAAAAATTAAAGCCCTTGTCACTATTATAGGGAAAATACTCATTAACAGTAGTCGTGCTATAAGCGTCTATAAGAGGTTTATTTAGGCTAACCTTTGTTATAGCAAACTCCTCTTTACCTATTATTTTCATCAAAGGGAAGTCAATCTTCTGTGTTAAAAAGGGAGTAATTTCATTTGTCCCACTTCTTGAATTAGTGGAGATATATCCTGGATAAGTCCAATCAACGGCTAATTTCTGATAAAATTCCGTTCGCTTACCTACGTTAGTAGCTTCATAAATGATTGATACTGAGATCATATAAACAGCATATACAAGAAAAATCCCTAAAAGTACACGAATGACATTGAAAGATAATTTCCATGAAAAACGTTTTTTATGCTTTTGTACAATTGCTTTTGCTTTCTCATCATTCCATTCCATCTTTTCCACTCCTATCAAAATCCTTTCCAAGGCGATCTGCCAGCTGTTTGAATCTCTGTCTAGCCCGATGTATTGTTACTTTAACCTGATCTAATGTAATCTCTAATGTCTCTGCAATTTCTTCGTATGAAAACTCCTCATACTCTCTTAAATATAATATAGTCCGATAATTTTCCGGAAGGAGCAGTGATATATCTTGAATTTCATCGGATTTTTCTTGATTCAATAAATCCTCCTCTGGCACTCCATATGGGCTAACATATTCCTCGGAATTAGAGAGATAATCGTAGAGCGGTACCCACTTCCACCTCTTCCGTTTTCTCCATTCATCCATATATGTATTTCTAGCTACCTTATATAGCCAGCTTTTAACTTGCCTGCCGTCATATAAATCCAAGGACAAAGTCGCTCTATAAAAGGTCTCCTGAACAAGCTCTTCCGCAATCGAATCGGATCCCGTTAGTTTAAGTAAGTAGAAGTAGAGAGGCTTAGCATAAGCTAAATAGACTGTTTCTAAGTCATCTTTCCTTTGTTTCTTCACTTCCTTGCCTCCCTTCTAACCTAAAACGTTTAGACATGCATATTGTTACAGTCTAAATTAATTTATTTGTAAAATATATAGGTGTTGGGATTAAGTGGTGCGGATTTGATAGTATTTTAGGGGAGCTTCTGCTTCATTTAGGAGACACTTTTCTATTTTTAGGAGCGCCTTTTGATGATTTAGGGGCGGAAGTACACTTTAGGAGGCGCCTTTCACCCGTTTAGGGGTGGTTCCGCTCTCTTTAGGAGACACTTTTCTACTTTTAGGAGCGCCTTTTGATCGTTTAGGGGCGGAAGTACACTTTACGGGCACTTTTCTCCCGTTTAGGGGCGGTTCCTCTTCATTTAGGAGACACTTTTCTATTTTTAGGAGCTCCTTTTGATGATTTAGGGGTGGAAATACACTTTAGGAGGCGCCTTTCACCCGTTTAGGAGCGGTTTCGCTCACTTTAGGAGACAATTTTCTGTTTTTAGGAGCGCCTTTTGATCTTTTAGGGGCGGAAGTACACTTTACGGGCGCTTTTCACCCGTTTAGGAGCGGGTTCGCTCACTTTAGGAGACACTATTCTACTTTTAGGAGCGCATTCGCATTTTTTACGAGCGTATGCTCGCACATTCAACCGTTTAGCGGCGAAACATTTCCCCGTAACCAAGCTCTCCAATAAAAAAGAGCCAAGGTTAGCTAACCTTGACTCTTTCACACTCATTATTCTCCTTTAAACGTCGGTTTACGTTTTTCAACGAATGCTTGAATACCTTCTTTATGATCTGCTGTTTTACGCATTGCCGATTGACCTTTTGATTCTCCTTTTAAAATTGCTTGTAAGTCATGAATTTTGGATAAGTGTAAAATTTCTTTAGAGGTGATCATTGCTGCAACCGGTGATTCAATAAGTTTTTGTGCATAGGCTGCGGCTGTTGCATGACCAGCTCCGTCTGGTGCTACCTCGTCTACTAGTCCTAACTTTTGTGCTTCCTTGCCGTTAAACAATTGTCCACTCCACATAAGCTGCTTTGCCTTTGGTATCCCTACTCGTTCTTTTAGGAAGAAGTGGCCCCCTCCATCAGGTATTAGTCCGATTCCTATGAAGTTCATCGCTAGCTTACTATTTTCTTCAGCGATTATAATATCACAACCTAGAACCATGCTAAATCCAAGACCTGCCGCAGCTCCATGAACGGAAGCAATGGTGATTTGAGGCAAAGTATAAAGGTTTAGTGCGATACGAGTTAAATAATCCATTGCTGCATCTATGTCTAAAGGATTTTCATCGTTAAGCATTGCTTTAATATCGCCACCAGCTGAAAAAGCACGACCCTCCCCTTTAATGATAAGGACTTGAATAGATTTATTTTCTTTTAAATCCTCCAATAACTCCGCTAATTCTTCCATCATAGTTTCATCCATTGCATTCATAGCATCTGGCCTATTTAAAGTTAATGTTGCAATACGACCCTCTTGTTCAAATAATAAAGTTTTATACATAATTAAATCCCCTTTGTGAATAGTCATTCATTTTTATAATTCGGCATTTATTCATATATTCCTTCTTTTTAAGCTAATAAAAAAAGCTCTAAGCCAAAGAGCTTAGAGCCTTTTCATGTTATATTCCTTCATACATTTCTTGGACAGGTTTAAGCAACACACGGTTAATCTCTTCGATCATCTGGCTAAGTGCCATTTCCGCTTGTAGCATGTGGAATATTTTTTCATTTGTTTGAGCAAGCTGTGCTGTTTTTTGAGCATATTCGATCTCTTCACCAGAGATTTCCTCACCTTGCATTTGCTTCTCTTGTAAAGAAAGCTGAATTTTACGGAAGCTTTGAAATAAAGCAAGTGCCTCTGGGTCGGCCTTTACTGATTCTATTGCATCTTTTACGTTTGCGAATTGATCGGTCTGGCGAAGTGATGCCTCTAGTTTGTTAATATCATCGTAAATGTTAATCATGTTTGTAAGCTCCTTTATTTAGGCATTGTCCTAGCCTTTTGTTAGCTAGTTAGAAATACGATTAGGCCTTGAATGATTCCTATAAGCCCCCCGAGCACACCACCGAGAACAGTAATCATTTTGAACTCTCTTTTGGAGATTCCAAGTACGATATCCTCTAATCGCGCTACTGGGAAAGAGTCAACTTGCTCTTTAACCATTTCCTCAAGCTTCATCTTACGTAATACTTCCTCTAGTTTTGCCTCTGCTTCGACAAAAGCAAAATTAGTTACTTTAGGTACCATTTGAGTCTCTAACCAATCTGAGGCACCAGGGAAGTAATGGTTTAAACTATAATTTAATCTTTCTTCAATTGCAAGTTGTTCCTTTAAGTATGCTTTTACATTGACCACCAATGGATCAAAATCAAAGCCTTCCATCATCTCAGCCAAAGGTCGGTCCTTAAGCTTTTCCCACTCATTTTGAACAATATTTTCAAGCATTACTTTTGTTCCTGGGGCACGAAGAAACTTTAATATTTCAGGCTGTACCTTCCCAGCAAGTGAAGAAGACTCTCCCATAAACATTTGAATCATGTTACCTAATGTTCCTTTGGTAGATAGGAAATCATCAATCAGTTTTTTAACTGCACTTTTACCTTCATCTGATTGAAAAAATTCCTCGCCCTTTTGAAGAATATAGGAAACAATATCTCCGACCTTGCTATCAGCCTTCAGCTGCCAATCTAGTGGAGCAATTTGACGTATTGTTTCCTTTTCAAACTTCGTCATAACCCGATTAAATTGTATATCAACCTGTTCTTCTATTTTTTCATTTACAAGAGAAGGCACAGATTCTATACCTGCAAGCTTTAGCCAATCGTCTATCGTCTTCTCTGACTGAAATATATTTTTATTAAGCTGTTTTACAATGAAATCATTAGCTTTCATTTTCATCGAATCATTGAAGTATTTCTTTTTAAAAATATCAGGTGTCAGTAAATGCTTGATAACAGTAATTCCTAATTGTTTAGCAAGCTCATCCCGACGCTTTGGTATTAAGCCTGGAGTGAACGGTACTCTCCATGATCCTATATACTTTGCTTCATGAGGTCTGAAAAGCATTTTAATGGCGAGGTGATTTGTAACCGCTCCAATTGCTGCTCCAACGACTGCCATGAATATGATTGTCCATAAAAAACCCATCTATCTCACCTTTTTCCTCTAGCTTCTAGATTATTATAGCAGAGGAGTATGAAACACAAAAACAATTAGAGTGCATTGTACATCATCGAAAATCGGATTGCGTGCTCCGTCTCATCATGCATAGCGCAAAATAGAGGAGCATAGGCTTGTTGAATAGGAATTTGAAGCAGCATTTCCTTATATACTTCTGCTGTTTCCAATTCATCTTTCACAGACTGCTTGGCACAGGATTTTAATTCTGTACATGGGGGTACTTTTTGTAAGTTTTGAACAAAACTCCCTGTAAGCATATAATAGAGTTGTTGAAACATTTCGTAATGGCTTTTTTCATCCTCATAAACATGCTCGATGAATTCCTTCCAATACGGATCGTCTGTCAGCTTATACATATCCATATAATGATGATAATCAGCGTACTCGTTCTTGATTGCTTGTTCAAGCTTTTCAATAAACAATTAGATGCTCCTTCACTAGTCATTTATACTAGTATATGCGCGCAAATTCACTCACATGAAAGGTATGATTTCTTTGTTACAGCATTTCAGCTTTAAGCCACTCTATGAAAACAAACAACTACCTGGCTGGTCACTTTCTTTCTTCTACAAACAAAAAAGATATTCAGCAAACTACGAGCCAGATGGTTCTATTAAGTGGAATGGTGAGACACCATCTGATGAAGAAACAGTAAAAAAAATGATTCACGAGCTAATGCTCTTCCACGTATACGACTAAGAAAAGCACAAGCACCTATGTCTATTCCGAAATACAAAAGGGGAAAGTTAGGACTTCCTTTCTGGTCTATATAAAAGCCTATGCTTTTTATCGCATAGGCTTTTAATATGATTTATTTTTTGTCCGATTGTTCGAAAATTATTCCAATAAACATCTTTCCTATATCTATCATTGCACGCTCATCCACATCAAATTTAGGATGATGGTGTGGGTAAGTTGCCTTCAATTCCTCGTTACCACCGCCAATGATAAAATAGGCTCCCGGAATTTTTTGTTGATAGTAGGCATAATCCTCGCTGCCATTCATCGGTTTTCCTGGAATAATGTTTTGCTCTCCGACGACATAGCCTGCCACTTTCTCCACGCGTTTTGTTTCGGTTGGATCGTTGTAGATGGAAGGACAATCCTTCACATATTTTAACTCATATGTAGCGTCAGCAGCCTCACATGTGCTTTTTACTATCTGTTCTAGTTTTTGCTCTATCATGACACGAACATCCTCATCATAGGTCCTAACTGTACCTTTGATAAAGGCAGTATCGGGAATAACATTGGTAGTGCTTCCACTTTGAAATGAACCTACTGTGATAGCTGCAGCCTTTAAAGGGTCGACTCTACGGCTTACTATTTGTTGTAAATTTACTACTAGCTGGCTCCCTGTCACTAAGGCGTCAATTGTTTCATGAGGAGAAGCGCCATGTCCTCCTTTCCCATGGATAGTTATATAAAAATCATCCTGGGCAGAGGAAGCATACCCCTCTATTACGCTAAACTTTCCATAGGGCTGCAATGACATTACATGTGCTCCATAGATAACATCCACACCATCCAAACAACCATCCTTAATCATATATTCGGCGCCGCCTGGGGTGACCTCCTCAGCAAATTGATGTAAGAAAACAACAATACCTGGAACCTCTTCTTTCCGCTCACTTAGTACCTTTGCTACACCTAAAAGAGCAGATGTATGAAGATCGTGCCCGCATGCGTGCATAACTCCTGGTACCTTCGATTTGTATGCTACTTCTTTTTCGTCCTGAATTGGAAGAGCATCAAAGTCTGCTCTAAGTGCAATAGTTTTACCCGGTTTACCTCCCTTTAAAAAGCCTAAAACTCCTCTTCCGCCCACTTCGGTTCTAACCTCTAACCCTAGTTCTCTTAAGTAAGCAGCAATTTTTTTTGGTGTTTCTACCTCTTCATGAGAAAGCTCTGGATGCATATGTAAATCTCTTCGAAAATCAACTAACTCAGGATAAATCTCTTCTAATCTATTAAATATTTTTTCCATTTCTTAAACCTCCTAAATAACAAACGCACTGCATCAAGCTGGCCAAAAGAAAATATGTGCCACAGTTATAAATATTGCTCCCATTATAAATTGAATCAAAATTAGTGGCCATAGCCAGCGAACCCATTTACCGTAAGAAATCTTAGCCATCGCTAAGGCTGCCAATATAAGTCCGCTAGTTGGTGCGATAATATTCGTGATGCCATCTCCCATTTGGTAAGCTAATACTGCAGTTTGTCTGCTCACACCTAACAAATCTGAAAGAGGCGCCATAATCGGCATAGTTAATGCTGCTTGACCGCTCCCGGACGTAACAATAAGATTTAACACGGTCTGCATGATATACATACCGATTGCTGTTAAGCTTGAAGGAAATTTCTCTACTAAATTAGTAATTCCATATAAGATAGTATCAATGGTGTTACTATCGTTTAAAATGACTAATGCCCCGTAAGCAAAACCAACCACTAATGCCCCTACTACTATTTCTTCGCAGCCTCGAACAAAGGATTTAGTAATCTCATTAAAATTCAATCGATTAATTAAACCTATAACAATTGCCATTATCAAAAATAAAGCTGAAATCTCCGTTATAAACCATCCAAATTTTAATACTCCAAATGCCAGACCCATTAGTGTTAACACTAGAACCCCTATAATAATTCCCTGTGTTTTAGTAATTTTATCCTGTTGCATAGCTTCTATATCAATATTTCGGTTTTTGTCTTCCTCATACATAATACTCTTCGTTGGATCTTTCCTAATTTTATTTGCATAAATCATAACGTACCCAATGGATATAGCCATGAAAGCAACCCAAAAGCCTATACGCGGGCCCATTCCTGAAAAAATTGGAACCTCTGCAATTCCTTGAGCAACCCCTATTGTAAATGGGTTCATGAATGCTGCTGTAAAACCAGCAGATACGCCAACAATAACCATTGCTGCCCCTACAATTGAATCGAATCCCATAACTATTGCAATCGGTACTAAAATCATAATAAAGGGAAGTGCCTCTTCAAACATTCCTACAGCTGCCCCAGCAACTCCAAAAAACATCATCACTACCGGGATAATTAGCATTTCTTTCCCTTTCATTTTAGTAGACAAGGAACCAAATGCACCTTCAATTGCCTTGGACTCTCTAAATAGATTGAATGAGCCAGCCACCATAAAAATAAAGAAAATAATTGGAGCAGCTTGAACCATTCCTTTATGTATAGCATTAAATATATCTAAAAAACCTGCTGGACTTGAATCAATTGTTTGGTAAGAACCATCTACAACAATTGTCCGACCATCCGCATCCTCTACTCGGTCGTATTGCCCTGCTGGAATGAGGTAAGTTAAAGCAGCCATAATAATAACAACTGTAAACAGAATGACAAATGGATGTGGCGCTTCTCTAAATTTTTTCTTTTTAACCGATTCTTCTTTAATAACTGTGGTCATGTCTAATTCCCCTTTAATATAATTTAAATATTCGTTTCTTGAGTAAATGAGCAAAGTTTCTAAGATGGAATTCCAAAATTTTTTGGGGAATAAAGCGATATACATGTACCCATAGTGACAGAAATAATTTATATACTATCCCGTTGGGCAAAACTATTTTAGCCTTAAACCTAGTAAAAGATTTGATCATTTGCTTTTTATAAACTGACTGCAGCTAATCTAATCAAATCGCATCCCTCCTTTTTACACCAAAATTTTACCCTGATGAAATTATGTTATTTTTCAAATTGTACAGAAAATTTGTTTTTTAGTAAAATGAAAAAATTAGGAGATTCTCTAATCTAGTTAGGGCATTTGTTTAAAAAAACATGAACTCCATCAAGCAATAAATATCAAATAAATTCTAATGCTGCTATCTATTAGCCTCGAACAAACACCTTCTTGCATTACTTATAAAAGAAACCTTTCGTGTCAAAGCTACGTAACTCATCGCTATTCTAAAAAAGCAATTTGTAACGGAGGATGTAATATTATTCAAAAAAAATAAATTATAAAGTATAATAGATGTGTATTAATTAAATTAATTTCAAGGGGTTAAGATATGGTTTCCAACAAAATGAATGCACAAAAACTCGCTTATGAGTACATTCAAGAACGTATGCTGGATGGAACTTATAAAGGCGGCATGAAACTCGTAGAAGAACGTCTTGCAGAAGAGATCGGTGTTAGTCGCACACCAATTCGTGAAGCAATTAAAAGACTAGAGCAAGAAGGTTTAATTAAAAATAAACATATCTATAGTCCTTCTGCACAAGATTTAATATACATATATGAGATGCGCATTGTACTAGAAAGTTTTGCAGCAAAAAGAGCAGCGAAAAATATGACAACAGAAAAGTTAATAGAACTCGAGAACACCATAAAGCAATCTCGTAATTCGCTTATGGAAGGGCAGTCAAAAAAAATATACACGGCAAACCAACGCTTTCATGAACTAATTATACATGAATGCCAAAATCCATTAATGATTGAAAGATTAGAAAAAGCTCAGACAATTTTCTATTTGTTTAGCCTAAAGCTTGATATATTTAATCGTCCACATTTAATAGATGAGCATGAAGAAATTTACAATGCAATTAAGAATAAGAATGAACAACTTGCTGGTGAACTCATGACCAAACATTTATATAAAGACATGAATTTTACTCTGGAGATTATTGGCAGAAAAGGACAGTATTAGAGTGATTCAAACTTTAAACGCTTGAATCGCTCTATTAAAGCCAGATATTATTTGAAATGTCTTTGACAATAATATTCAAATGCTTAACTTTATGGAATGGCTCTTTACCTTTAAAATTCTTTACTTCTTAATGAAATATTCTAGTTTAATGTTTCGAGTCCTTCGAAAAATATCTTTATAATGATATTTTAAAATCAATAAGAATTAATGACTATATACGTATAAAAATAGTCTGTTTAATTTACTAAAGGGTCTTCGAAAAAAGAAAGCTTTAATTGAGTGACTTGTTATTGATTACTAAAATCAAATTGATCATTTGGTACATCTAATGTATGTCTGTTGCATTACTGTACCATTGCCAGTCCAAGTTATATTTGCAGTACTTTCTCGATAATTCACCTCTATCGCATTTCCTTTTACAGAGTCGATGTATCTCCGTGAACTATTCTTCTACGGTAACCTATTCACATCATAGGATGCCAATAAACTCCATACCCGGCCAATGCGATAAATACAAACCTAAATCCCTTTAATAATTTTCTATAAAATCTCTTATTCATATTCACAGTTCACTTCTTTATATTCCAAAGCAATAGCCCCCCTTTAAAAGGTTTTTAAGTAACCTTCACCTCTTCCAAATTATCTATTCCTCTAAGAAAATGGCCATTGCAAAAAAAGCTGAGCCATACTCTGGAAATGCGACCTTTACTGGAATAACTTAATTTATTGTCACAGTTATTAAGAATAACTTTTTTTCTTCAAAACATTTCTTTTTAACAATCAATTTGATGATCAAAAATAGTTAATGATTATATATCCTCATATGTATAATTTTTAATGTGTACAAACAACTAAAGATTGTAGTAGAATGAATAATGTTGTTTTGCATACAAAAAAGTTTATTTTGTATGCAAAAATATCTTTTTTAATTAGTGCTAATTATCGCATAAGAAAGGAGAATAAGTATGACGCAGTACAATTTAGAAGAATTGAGGATGCTCAATCAAGTGCTACTTGCCCTTTTTCTCGTAGCTGATTTTGCACTTTTACTCTTTTTTTATAATAGTCCATTCCCTTGGTTTGCCCTAATAGGTTCTGGAATTGGTTTAGCCATCATTGTTTTTTGTTGGGCAGGAAGAAAATACACTATTTTTATAGCTTCATTACTTGTTTTTTCAGCTCTTCATACGATTGTTTATAATTGGAGCTCTATTGTGCATTAAAAGAAGAATAATTTTTGCACTTTTTTTATTTAATTAGTTAAATAAAAAATCATAAATTTATGGGAGGTATTATTATGTCAGAACAAGAAAATAAAAATTCCGTTTTAGACAAACGTTCTTCTAGACGTACGTTTATCAAAAATTCTGGTTTGACGGTTGGTGGTGTTGTTTTAGGTGGAGCTTTAGGAAGTCTTTTAATAAAAGATGATAAATCAACAACTACTGAAACTCATAATCACGCAGCAACGCCTACTGCTAATCCAAATGTAGCTCTAATGTTCTTCACGCCAAACCAATACCAAGTTACTCAAGCAGCTGTGGAACGTATTTTCCCTGAAGATGCAAATGGCCCTGGAGCCAAAGAACTGAACGCTGCTATTTATATTGATCACCAATTGGCTGGTCCATGGGGTTCTAACGTAAAAGATTATCGTTTAGGTGCTTTTTATAAAGCTGAAGAAAACCAAGGTCCACAAACGAAAATTCTACGTAAAGATCTATTTCTAGCTGGTTTAAATAGCTTAAACACCTATAGTAACGAACAATTTGAACTTGACTTTAAAGATTTAGAAGCTACTCAACAAGATGAAGTTCTTCTTGCTTTTAGTGAAGGTAAAGTTGAATTATACGGAAAAGTTTCTTCTTCCCAGTTTTTCAGTTTGCTACGTACATTAACTCTTGAGGGTGTATATGCAGACCCAATGTATGGTGGTAATAATAAAATGGAGGGCTGGAGTATGCGTAAGTATCCAGGTTCTCGTATGCAATACGTGGCTGAAATACAAGATGACAAATTTATCGAACTTGAACCACAAAGTTTAAATTCTCATATGGGACATTAATAATTGAAGGGACTGACATATAAATGGTTACAAAATTACCTAAAGTACCTGTCGTAGTAGTAGGGATGGGATGGGCTGGTGGAATCGTCTCAGCTGAACTAACGAAAGCAGGAATAAGTGTTGTTGGTTTAGAACGGGGTAAAGACCGGACAACAGCTGATTATATAATGGGACATGATGAACTTCGTTACCAACATCGAACAGAGCTAATGCAGGATCTTTCAAAAGAAACGATTACTTATCGTAATACATTATCAGGTAAAGCTTTACCGATGCGTCAATACGGTACATTCATAGTAGGAGACGGAGTTGGTGGTGCAGGTAGTCACTGGAATGGACAAACTTATCGCTTCCTACCCTATGATTTCGAAATTCGTACGAAAACAATTGAGCGTTACGGAATCGATAAAATTCCTGCTTGGATGGAAGGTCTAAGCGACTGGGGTCTAACTTATGATGAGATGGAACCATATTATGATACATTCGAAAAAATGGCTGGTATATCAGGGGAAACAGTAGAACTATGGGGGAAACGTACTAATCCATATCCAACGCCTCCTTTAGTGAAAACACCATTAATGAAAGAATTTGAAAAAGCAACAACAAGCTTAGGATACAAACCTTTTGTTATGCCTGCAGCCAACCTTTCTGAAGCATATACAAATCCAGATGGTATCTCTCGTGGCGCATGCCAATACTGTGCATATTGTGAAAACTTTGGATGTGAATATGGAGCAAAAGGTGACCCTGCTGTAACAGTGATTCCGGTTGCAAAACAAACAGGTAAGCTAGAACTTCGTACACATTCTAATGTTTTAGAGTTAACCAATAATGGTGGCAAAGCAACCGGAGTTATTTACGTTGATATGCTAACGGGAGAAAAATTTGAGCAGCCTGCCGATGTAGTTGTAGTTGCAAGTTATGTATTCAACAATGCTCGTTTACTTCTAAATTCTGGTCTAGGTACTCCTTATGATCCAAAAACAGGTAAAGGAACAATTGGTAAAAACTACTGTTATCAAATAACAGCTGGAGGTTCTCAACTATTCTTTGAGGACAGAGAGTTTAATCTATACGGTGGTGCTGGAGCATTAGGCATGGAGATTGCTGAATATATGGGTGATAACTTTGACCATTCTGAAGTGGACTTCATACACGGTGCTGGCATTCGTTCAACACAATATGGGGACCGTCCAATTGCAGTAAACCGTGTACCTGCTGGAACACCAACCTGGGGTGCGGAGTTTAAAGAAAAATCTATTAAATACGCTAACTCAAACTTCCCAGTTAAAACACAAGGTGCTTCTTTACCACATAAAGAAAATTACCTGGATCTCGACCCAGAATTTAAAGACGAATTTGGATATCCATTACTACGTATGACATATGAGTATACAGATAATGATCGTGCGATGGGTAAATACATGTCAACAATCACGCGCAAAATTGCAGAAGAAATTGGTGCAGATATTATTGATACAAGTGAAGAACAAGCTCCATTTAACGTAAACAAAGATACCAACACACATAACACAGGCGGTGTTATTATGGGTGCTGACCCAGCAACATCTGCTCTTAACACATACCTACAAATGTGGGAAGCTGAAAACGTATTTGTGGTAGGTTCATCTGCATTCCCACATAATAGTTGCTTCAATCCTACTGGCACACTTGGTGCTCTTTCGTATCGTGCATCTGAAGGAATTCAAAAATACCTAAAAGAAGGCGGAATACTAGTTAAAGCATAATAACAGCTAGTTGTACTATAAAAGAGCTCTTGACTCGCATACAATTTGCGATTGATCAGGAGCTTTTTATAAAATGTAAAAGTGTATAGATTTTCTATAAAAAAACGTTTGGGAGAAGAGCTGCCTCCCTCACCTTTAACATTGCCTCATTAAAATAAAAAGAAAAAACAACCTATTGGAAATTTCCATAGGTTGTTTTACTTTATGTACTATCTAGTTTTTTTCTTCCGAATACAATAAAAAAATAAGTGGAGGCGATTAAATACAAAATGCCTGTAATTGTAAATGTATAGGCATAGCCCCAATAGAATCCAAAGGTCATCACTAATCCTGTTGAAATTGACCCTGTGCTGGCCCAACCAACATTAAAGACCATTTGGTTCACGGAGTTCGCCAGCCCTTTATATTTATCTTGGACCAAATCCATCGCTATTGCGCTCTGTATAGGATTTCCAGCATTCATAAGTGCTTGACGCATAAGAAAGGCAATAGAAGCAATTACAAGAGAATTAGTGTAGCCAGTTATAAATAAGAAGGGAATAGATAACAGTTGAAAGATAACTAATGCCTTTACCTTACCCACCCGTTTGACTAAAGCTGGCCCTAGTAGCATAGCTATGGCAGTCATAGCAGAACCTAACGACAAAATAAGACCTATATACGAATTGGATGCTCCAAAACGATTAGAAAAATATAAATTTAAATACGGGATAACCAATCCAGAGCCGGTACCAATTAGTAGATTGGCAAAGCCAAACAATATGATTATCTTTAAATTTTTACGAAAGCCACTTGGCCCTTCTTTACTATCCGCTACCAGGTCAGCAGCCATTTCCTTTTCTTTCACTGTCTGTAATCGTAGGAGTGGCAAGAGACCAAGTGTGAATATAACAGCCCCTAAAATTAAAACGTATTTAATGGAATTGACAACTGAAATATCTCCAAAAGTATGGAGCATATCTGCCATAACCCCTCCACCAAGACTTCCGATAACACCAGCTACCGTCATAAGAGAAAAATGAATGCTAAAGAGATGCATCCGCTCACTCGCTTTGGAGTTCTCCGCCAAAAAAGGAACTCCTGATACTTGGACGAGTGCCATAAAAAGGCCGGTGAAAAAAGCTGCATAGATTAAAGACTGCTCCCCAATCATTAAACTTCGATAAAACAACGTAAAAGAAGCAACGACAGCACCGATAATAATAATTTTCTTTCTTCCAAATCGATCGCTTAAAAATCCAGCAGGGACTAGCATAAGCGCAGAGGCCAAGGAGGTCATTGCAATTATTTTTCCGTTTAATGTTTCAGGATAACCAAGCTCTTTTATGTACAAATTGTACATTACAGAAAAAACACCCATTCCAATCTGGATGAGTACATTCGCTAGCATAAACATTTGGATATTCAGGTTAAACGTTGCAATCTTCTTTTTCCAGTCTGCAAGCCAAGGAATCATATTTAAGACCTCATCTATTTTATTTCGATACACTAAATATACGTTGTACGTTAGAAAAATACAATCTATAAAATATTAATATTTTATAAGTTCTATTTTTTCGGTCGACTTAGATGCCTGGCTCACATAGCTATTTAACAAATAAAAAGTACATTTACTTATGAGCACAGTGATAGCACTAAAAAAAGGGAATACCCCCTCTCGCCTTATGCGTGAGGAGATACTCCTGCTTGTAGCTTATACATTTGTTCATAACGACCTTGTAGTTGCAGCAACTCGTCATGAGTACCACTTTCTACAATTTCACCACGATCTAACACTAAAATACGGTCAGCATTCTTAATAGTAGAAAGTCTATGTGCGATGATGAAGGTAGTTCTTCCTTTTTTCAATACATCCATCGCATGCTGGATAATTTCTTCTGTTTCAGTATCAATATTAGAGGTTGCTTCATCTAGTATTAGAATAGCCGGGTCGAACGCAAGTGCTCTCGCAAAGGATACAAGCTGTCTTTGACCGGATGATAGTGTGCTTCCCTTCTCAATCACCGGTTCATCTAGCCCTTTTTCAAGATTTTTTAATACTCTCTCTCCACCCACAGCTTCTAACGCAGCCTCTACCTTTTCTCGTGAAATACTTGGGTCATTTAAGCTGACATTTGTTTCAATAGTACCTGAGAATAAATATGGGTCCTGTAATACAATTCCCATATGATTACGAATTGTCTGTCTCGGTAGTGAAGTGATATCTATTCCATCTATTAAAATCTTCCCTTTTGTTGGGTCATAAAATCGGAATAACAAATTCATAATAGAGCTTTTTCCCGATCCTGTATGCCCTACTAGGGCAACTGTTTCTCCCTTGTTCGCGACAAAGTTCAAGTTTTTTAATACATAATCATTTTCTTTATAGGCAAAGGATACGTTTTGAAACTCCACATTTCCTTCATATCGTTCCATTCGATTATCTTCTACTTTTTCACCGTTTTCATCCAAAAGCTCAAATACTCTGCTTCCAGCCACAAGTGAACGCTCTAGTTGTGCAAACTGATTTACTATTCCTGTAATCGGATTAAATAACCTAGTCGTATAATCTACGAATGCATAAAGTAAACCGGCAGATACGATTGCACCAGGTTCCATTGACTGGCTCCCAAACACCAAAATAAATAGAGCGAACATGATAGACCGTAGAACCTGGACCAAATTAAAGGATGTAGCAGAATCCAGTTTTAAGAGCTTACGCTGATAATTGTAATGCTCTTCATTCATCTCCTCAAACTCACGATCCATTTGCTTCTCTCGTTTAAAGGCTTGAATGATGGACATGCCTTGAATTGATTCATTTAACATAGCGTTCATATCTGCAATCTTTGTTCGAACAATATGATTATACTGGGATGCATATTTTCGATAAGCAAGCATCCATATATAAACTATTGGTACAACAAACAATGCGATTGCTGCCATTTTTACATCTAATATGAACATTGCTATATAAACTCCAGTAATAGAAATAATACTGGTAGCAAACTGTGATAGTACCTGGACATAAAGATTGCGAATGGCTTCCGTATCATTCGTCACACGAGCTACTACCTTACCTGCAGGCAAGTTATCAAAATACTGTATAGGTAAAGTTTGAATGTGCTGAAAAACATCATTACGAAGCTTCTGAACAACGCGATTCGCTCCAACCTGCAAGTTAATGAACATAAAATATCTAAAAATTGCTGTGACGATACTTAAGCCAAAGAATACTGCTAGGAGCATTAGAATCGGCTCTAGATCGATAGCACCCGATGTAATGTGATCATCAAGGATTTTTTTTGCGATAAAAGGTCCTGTTAAGTCAGCAATTACAGCAATAGTTAGAAAGATTAAACCAAGAACAATTGGTTTTTTATAAAATAACGCATAATGGTAGAGTCGTTTTCCTGTACTCATGACGACACCCCCTCAAGCTGTTGACGATCATATTGTTCCTTGTACCAACCATTTTGCTTTAGAAGTTCCTCATGCGTACCTTGTTCTACAATGATTCCTTCATCTAAAACGATGATTTGGTCGGCATGCTGAATGCCTGACAAACGATGCGTCGTAATAATTGTTGTCTTCCCACTACGTTCATTTTGTATATTTTCAATAATTTTCGCTTCTGTTTTAGCATCCACTGCTGAGAGTGAATCATCTAATAGAAGAATCTCTGGATTTTTAATAAGTGCACGGGCAATCGATACCCTTTGCTTCTGTCCACCAGATAAGGAAACCCCTTTTTCTCCAACCAAAGTCTCTAATCCCATTGGAAGATTCATTAAATCCTGCTGGAAGTGTGCTAAACGAATTGCTTCCTCTAGCTCTTCTTCTGAAGCATTTTCTTTCCCTAGAAGAATATTTTGACGTATCGTTCTGGAGAACAAAACATGATCCTGAGGGACATATCCAATCCAATCTAACACCTGATCCTTTGTTTGCTCTGAAATAGGAATATCCCCAATAGTCAGTTGACCAGCTCCTATTGGATATTCCTTTAATAGTTGCTTCATAAAGGTGGTTTTCCCCGAGCCTGTTTTACCAACAATTCCAAGCGTTTGACCTCTTTGTAGGTTCACACGGATATTTTCTAAATTTTTCACCTGAGACAATGGGTATTGAAAGCCCACCTCATCAAAACCGATAGACGTAACATCTTTTAGTTTGACTGGAGCAGTTGGGTCCTTGACATCCGCGTCGTAGTCCAACGTTTCCTGTACTCGATCAAGCGAGGCATTTCCTCTTTGCATAACATTTATCAGTTCACCGATAGCAAACATTGGCCAAATAGCCATACCAAGATATACGTTAAAGGTGATTAGATTTCCTACTGTCATTTCACCCTTAGAGACTAGATAAGCACCATATCCAAGTGCAACTACATAACTAATCCCCGTACCTACCTTAGTGATTGGTCCGAACAATGCATCAATGCGCTCTACTACCATGTTTTTTTGGTAAACCTCTTCACTCATGTCAGCAAAGTTCTTCTCATCGGCACGTTCTTGGACGTACGCACGAATTACTCTTACACCAGCGATAGACTCTAACACACGGTCATTTAAATCACCAAATGCATCCTGTGCAATCATATACTTTTCATGGATAATCTTACCTAAATATTGCATTATAAGTGCAAGAATTGGTATAGGTAATAGCGCAAAAAAAGTAAGCTTCCATGAAATAAGAAAACCCATTGCTAAGATAAGTGCTGCCATGTACATTGTCGAATCTATTAAGGTCATAATTCCAAAGCCGGCTGTAGTTGCTACTGCATTTAAATCATTTGTAGCACGGGCCATTAAGTCACCTGTACGATTTTTCTCGTAAAATGTCGGTGTCATGCTTAAAAACTTACGATTCAACTTAGTGCGTAAAATACGCTCAATAGAAATAGAACCACCAAATAATTGATACTGCCAAACATAATTCAAGATATATCCAACAATAATGATGCCTACAAAATAAATTACATATTTCAATAATAAGTCACTATTCATATTGCCTAGCGTAATCGTATCAATCGCTCTTCCTACTAGCCAAGGAGGCAAAATTTCAAATGCACTCGCAATGATTAGCACACCGACAGCGACTGTGTATCTTTTCCAATGATCTTTAAAAAACCACTTTAACTTAAATAATACTGAAAACATTCGTTTGTCCCTCTTTTCTTTCCTTTACATTTTTCGGCTATCCACCTTCAAGAGATTCCTTTATTAAGATTTGCTTTGCTCGTTGAATAATCATATTCAACACTCCCCCCTCATTTTATACACCAAAATTTGGAAATAATAGACACAAAAAAAGTGCATTACCCATGATACGGTAATGCACTTTAAAATAGACATAGTAATATTATGCTATTAAACAGTCATTTAGCGTCAAATGGTAGGTATGAACAAGCTATAAAATTATTTGCGATATCTTTTAAACGAATCATTATTCATACCTCCATTTCAAAATTATTTAGTGTCACTTAATATTATCTCAATAAAAGTTTCGTTGTCAATACATTTCGAAAAAATAGACAATTAAAATCATTCATGCTAATGAAGTATAGTCCATCTTTTCAGGATATTAAGCAGTAGGCACACGTGCATAAGAATCTTAACTCTGTTAAATAATATGAAAAACAAACCCTAAAAATGCACTTAAAATTACTACTTTATATGGAGCCCATTTATAAATTACTAATAGAGTAATAGTGATCAATACAATTATAAAATCAGATGTTTCCTTTACAGCACTTGTAAAAACTGGATCATATAATGCAGCCAGAAGAATTCCAACAACCGCCGCATTTATACCTTTTAACGCATTTTGAATCCCTTTTTTGTTCCGTATAATCGACCAAAAAGGCAAAATACCGATTACCAAAAGAAACGATGGTAAAAAAATAGCGAAGGTTGCCAACAAGGCACCTGGAATTCCGGCAGTTGCATGTCCAAGGAAACTAGCGATTGTAAACAATGGTCCGGGTACTGCCTGTGCTGCCCCATATCCAGCCAAAAACACATCAGGAGAAAGCTCAACTTCTCGTTGAAGCATAGGAAGGACGACATGCCCTCCCCCAAACACTAAAGAGCCTACACGATAATAAGTGTCAAAAATAGAATAATAAACAGAATGGGTAAAAGGTTTTAGCAAGGGCAGAAAAATAAGAAGCCCAAAAAACAATAGCCAAGCAAATATGCTAGTTTTTTTTCCAAACGGAAGCACTATATTTGTATCAGTCTCATTACTATCTGAGCGAAAACATATATACCCAAACACCCCTGCCCCAATTAGAATGCTAAATTGTCCTACTATAGTTGGGATAAGTAAAGTTAAGATGGCACATGATATTGCAATAGAAATTCTTATACGATCTGGTGCCAGTGACTTTTGCATTCCAATTAAAGCATGAGCAACAATAGTAACAGCAACAATTTTCAAGCCCTGTAACCAACCACTATCGAATGAGCCAGTAGAAGATAGAAGTGCAGAAAATAGTACAAGCAATAGGACAGAAGGTAACGTAAAACCTAAAAAAGAAACGATTCCTCCAATTAGACCACCTCGCATAATTCCGATGGCTATGCCCACTTGAGAGGATGCGGGCCCAGGCAGGAACTGACAAACTGCTACAATATCTGCATACAGCTTCTCGTCAAGCCATTTTCTTTTCAGCACATATTCTTCCCGAAAATATCCAAGATGAGCTGCCGGACCTCCGAAAGATGTAAGTCCTAGCTTTGTTGAAGTCTTTGCTATTTCAATATACTTTTTCATTGTTTTTTACACTCCTCCCCAGCCTAAAAAATTATTCATGTAATAGGAAATATACACTTCAAGATTACAGTTGGGATAATAAAGTTTCAACATAAAGAATAAAGATTTGTAATTTCTTTTTATATATTTTATTATTAAACCTAGAAACTATTTTTTAGAAAACAGGAGGTGTACACTTTGTTCTACCCCTCATTTGGGTTAGGGACAAAGTAATTATTTGGACATAGCCATACGGTTGACAGCATTTGCTGTCTTAATCGCACTCACTGCATTTTTCGTTGCAAGTGAATTCGCAATAGTAAAAGTAAGAACAACAAGAATCGATCAGCTTTTAGCTGAGGGAAACAAGAAAGCTATAAATGCTAAGAAGGTTGTTTCTAATTTGGATGAATACCTATCTGCTTGTCAGCTTGGTATTACCATCACCGCATTAGGATTAGGGTGGTTGGGAGAGCCTACTATAGAAAGAATATTACATCCAGCATTTGAGTATTTTGAGCTTCCTGAAAGTGTTTCTTCCATACTTTCATTTATCATTGCATTCTCATTAGTAACATTCATACATGTAGTAGTTGGAGAATTAACCCCTAAAACATTTGCTATACAACGATCTGAACAGATTACATTGGCAGTTGCCAAGCCTCTAGTCATCTTTGATAAAGTTATGTATCCTGTAATCCATGGAATGAATGGATCTGCACGTTTCTTAGCAACCAAGGTGTTTGGATTAGAGCCTGTTTCAGAATCAGAAGTAGCCCATTCAGAGGAAGAATTGCGTATGATTCTTTCCGATAGTTTTAAAGGTGGAGAAATCAATCAAGCAGAATATAAGTATGTAAATAAAATCTTTGAATTTGATGATCGCATAGCGAAGGAAATTATGGTACCTAGAACTGAAATTACTTCTATTGATAAGGATTTAACTCTTAGTGAAGTATTTGAAGTAGTAGGCGTCGAACAATTTACAAGATATCCTGTAACTGACGGAGACAAAGACCATATCATTGGACTAGTTAATATGAAAAATCTTTTAACTGCCTTCATACGTGATCCTGCAAATGCCTCTACTCCAGTAGCAGACTATATGCAACCAATTATTCGAGTGATTGAAAACATGCCTATCGCTGATTTATTACTTAAAATCCAACGTGAACGTATTCATATGGCCATCTTAATGGATGAATACGGTGGTACTTCTGGTCTTGTCACGATTGAAGATATCATTGAGGAAATCGTAGGTGATATCCGCGATGAGTTTGATACAGATGAGCTACCTGAGGTTCAGAAGGTTGCAGAAAACCATTATATAATTGACGCTAAAATGTTAATTGAAAGTTTAAATGACTTACTCAATATTAATATCGATGAAGAAGATATTGATACTATTGGTGGGTGGTTTATGACAAAAAGCTACGATGCTGTAAGTGGTGAAAAGCTCCTGGAACAGGGGTACGAATTTACTGTCAAAGAAATCGACGGACATCATATTCAATACTTAGAAGTTGTAAAAGCTCCTGATGAACAAGAGGAGCAAGAAGAATCCATAGAAGAATAAATAATACACCATAAAATAGAGGCTGGGACAAAACCTGCCTTATAAATTCAAGAGTACCAGAAATTTACCTGTTAGTAAATTTCTAGTACTCTTTTCTACTACATAGTCGGTGTTCTCCTGATGCACGGGTCGAGCCTGTAGTCTGAATCAATTTCATAATTACTATTAACGATAGAAAAAAATTAATAGTTAAAAGGAGTGCTGTGATAATTACAGCACTCCTTTCTTCTCATAACATATTCTTTGGAAATTGTCCTCTCATTGACCACTTGACTCAGTCAAACCATGCTTAACTGCATATAATGCAGCCTGAGTACGGTCTTGGACCTGTAGCTTTGCAAAAATATTGGAAATATGGGTTTTTACTGTTTTCTCAGTCACAAACAACGAAGAAGCAATCTCACGGTTACTTTTACCTTTTGTTAGCTCGGCTAGCACATCCTGTTCCCTTGGAGTTAGAGGATATTCCTCATGCGGCAGCACTTCTCTTGGCTCATTTTCTTTTTCCATTTGACTAGTTGCCTCTGGGTGGATAGTGTTTTCACCACGCATTAATTTCCTAATAGCCTCTGCTAAATCGTCCGGCTCGATATCCTTTAGCTGATATCCTGATGCTCCTGCTTTTAAAGCTGGTATCACATGATCCCTGTCAGAAAAACTTGTTAGCATTAGTATTTGAATAGAAGGATACTTTACTTTAATTCTTTTGGTAGCTTGAATGCCATCCATTTCCGGCATAACTAAATCCATTAAAATTATGTCCGGCTTCAACGTTTCTGTCAGTTCTACAGCTTCTTTTCCATTAGTTGCTTCCCCTACTATATCCATATCTTTTTGTGTTTTCAAAAAGAACATTAATCCTCGTCTAACTACGTGATGGTCATCAGCTATTAATACTCTGATCATCTTTATCCCCCCTAATAAGGTAATCGGACTAAAATTTCTGTCCCTTTGTTTGCTTCAGTCACCCAGTCCACTGTGCCACTGACAGAGTTTGCGCGATCCTTCATGCTTTGTAATCCAATAGAAGGAAGCATTCTTAAATCTTTCATATGGAATCCGCATCCCTCATCCTTTACGACCAATAAAACATCTGTAGAGGTAACCGTCACATAAATTTCCGCTTTTAATACCCCTGAATGTTTACGAATATTATTTAATGCTTCTTGGGCAATTCGAAATAATGTTTCCTCAATTTTTGCTGGGAGGTTGATAACCCCCTTCACTTGAATATTTAGGGTTAAACCCAGTATGTCTCCATAGCCCTTTAACCCTTCTATTATTCCAGTTTCTAATCCCCTCGGGCGGAGCTGCCAAATAAGTGCGCGCATTTCAGTTAATGCTTCCTGGGTTAAATATTGAATCTCTTTAAATGTTCCCTTTACCTCAGGCTGTTCTGTCATTTCTATACCACCACGAGCAGTCAAGGTTACCGAAAAAAGCAATTGGTTTACAGAATCATGTAAATCTCGAGCTAATCTATTTCTTTCTTGCACTAGAGCTACCTGTTGCTCCTGCTTTGTCAGCAAAATTCGTTTAATCGCTGAGCCTATTTGAAAAGCGACCGATTCTAATAGAGCTAACTCCCCATCCTCAAAGCGGACTGTATTGGCTGTAGCAACATTTAATAGTCCAAAACGTTCCTGTCCAGATTGTAAAGGAACCGTAGCATGATGTGTAATCTCTTCTTCAATAACCTCTTTAGTTTTATTAGCATTTTCAATCCGTTGACATTCGATGATATTAGAGGCTTTTTTCAACTCTCCATTTCGAAATCTAGAAACACACCAACAGCCACCCTTTTGTAGGTGACGACAGTTATTTTGTTCTAAAGTATTCGGGAGATTTTCATGAGCAATTAACTCCTGCTTTCCTTTTTCTCCAATAAAAAAAATCCAGCCGGTCTCAAAAATGGTACCCTCCAATAACTTTCGAAGTGCTCCCTGTAGCATTTGTTCCATTTCTGTCTCTTCATTTAAAAGTTCTGCTATTTCCTTCAACAGTTCTATATTGGAAAGTTCCTTCGATTGCATTTCAATTCCTCCATCTAACCTACCTGTTATATTCATCTTATCATGGAAAAGGTCTACCTATAAATAATAGAAGCATCATACTTTTGACTGAAAATAAGAATAGAGCGAGCAACTATGCCTCCCAACAAGCAACTGGTAAGACATAAGCAGAATACTAAACAGGTCGGAGAAGATAATATTTCGTTTGGCAAAAATAACAATCTATTCTATGAAAAATCTACCGGTAGCCTTAATATCTTTTAAAAAGATAAATTCTGGAGTTAAATTCATCTCCTAATGACTTTCTCATTAACTATTTAACATTTGATAGAAGTGGCAGGCGGCGACTCCGGTGGGACGAGTGAGAAAGATAAGACATCACAAAACGACGCGCAAGCGACGGCGATGGCTTATCGCTCACCCCACGGAACGCGTCCACCGAGAGAGGAAATCAGCCATCACTTGTTAATCAAATAATCAAAGTGAAAAGTATTTTATTAATAACTTTAAATAATTGAGTTAATTTTATCTATATGCCTACTACAAAACTTATGATTGGAGCGGCAGGCGGTGACTCCTGTGGGATGAGTGAGACAGATAAGCCATCACAAACGACGCGCAAGCGACGGTGATGGCTTATCGCTCACCCCACGGAAAGCGCCCGCCAAGAGCGTAAATCAACCATCTAAAGTGCATGACTTTCATGTAAATATATAATTGTTTGCTAAAAAAAGGCACTGAATAAAATAATTCAGCGCCTTGTCTCTACTCTAAATATTGATTTAAATTACTCGAAAATGATTCTTTAATCGCTTCAAGCTTTTGCTTACTTTCCTCTGCAGATTCACTTATTACCCCAAAATAATATTTTACTTTAGGCTCAGTACCGCTAGGTCGTACACAAACCCAGGAACCATCCGCCAAAAAGTATTTCAACACATTAGAAGATGGCAATAAAATCTGTTCTTGCTCTCTGCCGTCTGTAAATGTTCTTATAGATGATAAATAATCTTCTTGAGACAACACCTCTATACCTGCAATTTCCTTTATAGGGTTCACTCTTATTTGCTCCAGTAGATTAGCAATTGCCTTTGCACCGCTTATCCCTTTTTTTGTAACTGACACTAAGCCTTCTAGATAATAGCCATGTCTTTCATAAAGATTGTTTAAGACATCTACTAATGTCAGCCCTTGCTGTTTATAGTAGGCAGCTGCTTCAACTAATACCAATACACTTTGTACAGCATCCTTGTCTCGTGCGAAGTCCTTCACTAAATAGCCATAGCTCTCTTCATAGCCAAATAGAAATTCAAATTCCTTCGTTTCCTCATAGTTTTTAATTTTCTCTCCGATAAATTTGAAGCCAGTCAACACGTCCTCTGTACTTGCTCCGTAGTACTCAGCGATTACTCTGCCTAAATCGGATGTAACTATCGTTTTAAACACTCGACCGTTTGCAGGCATCGTCCCTTTTTCCTTGCGCATCATCAATAAGTATTCTATTAAGATAGCACCGGTTTGGTTGCCTGTTAGAAGCTTATAGCCACTATCAGTCTTAACCGCTGCTCCCACTCTGTCTCCGTCAGGATCTACAGCGATTAGTAAATCTGCACCATGCTTTTCACCATATTGGATAGCATATTCAAATGCACTTTTCTCTTCCGGGTTAGGAGAAACAACGGTTGGAAATTCTCCATTTGGTTCCATTTGTTCATTCACATAAAAGATATGCTGATAGCCTGCTTCGCTTAAAATTCGCTGGACTGTCTCCCCAGAAGCACCATGTAAGGGAGTAAAGACTACCTTTAAATCTGTTTTTTGAGCAAGAGTTGAATTCTCTTGGACAGTTTTTAGAGCATCTATGTAAGAAGCATCTATGCTTTCGTCTAAATAAACGATGAGCTCCTCATTGACTTCATCATTTTTAATAGATAGTGCATCTCCTGCTTTTTTTACATATTCTATTACCGAATCTGCATCCAATAAATTTAATTGTGCACCGTCTTGTCCATATACCTTGTAACCGTTATATTCTGGTGGATTATGACTCGCTGTAATTACAATTCCCATATAGGCATTTAGCTCTCTAACCGAAAAAGATAGCTGCGGGGTTGTTCTAGGCTCCGTATATACATAGGCCTTTACCCCTCCAGCAGCTAGTGTTCGAGCTGCTTCCTTGGCAAATTCGGGTGAAAATCTTCGACTGTCATAGGCAATCACTACACCGCGATTCATTGCCTCTGTCCCAGCCACTTTTATGTATTCCACTAAACCAGTAGTAGCCTTGCGAACCGTATAATTATTTATACGGTTCGTTCCAGCTCCTATTTCTCCCCTCATTCCACCAGTACCAAATTCTAAATCACGATAAAAAGCATCCTCTTGTCTTTTTTCATCATTTGCTAAAAGCTTGAGGTCGTCCTTCCATACAGCTTCCATTTCATTTACATTATTCCACTGCTCGAAGAGTTTTTTATAGGACATATATCTCTGCTCCATCCATCATTTTTTATAATCTATACTGTATACATCATGTCGACGATCTTTTAAATGCTTCACGGTGCCGTCTTGACGCTGTCTTCTTAAAATTTCTAAATCTACGTCTCCGATTAAAACCATTTCCACATTAGGCTCTGTTTCCCCAACAATCCCGTCACGAGCAAATTCAAAGTCTGAAGGTGCAAATATTGCTGATTGAGCATACTGAATATCCATATTCTCTGTTTGCGGTAAATTTCCTACAGTCCCAGAGATTACTGTATAGATTTGATTTTCAATAGCGCGCGCCTGTGCACAATATCGTACTCTTAAATAGCCCTGGCGATCTTCTGTACAAAATGGAGTGAAAATAATATTTGCTCCCATATCTGTCGCAATTCTCGCAAGTTCAGGAAATTCAATATCATAGCATATTTGAATTGCAATCTTCCCACAGTCTGTATCAAATACTTGAACAGAATCTCCAGCACTGATTCCCCACCATTTTCTTTCGTTAGGAGTAATATGAATTTTATATTGCTTATCAATAGATCCATCACGGTGGAATAAGTATGCAATATTATAGATTTCCTCATTTTCTTCTTCAACAAAATGAGATCCTGCAATAATATTAATGTTATATCTTACCGCAAGATCAGAGAAAAGTTCCATATATTGAGGAGTGTACTCTGTTAACTTTCGTACAGCTTGACTAGGCGACTGTTCGTCTAAAAAAGACATTAGCTGTGTTGTAAAGATTTCCGGAAATACAACAAAGTCAGATTGAGCATCAGAAGCAACATCTACAAAGTATTCACATTGGTTAGCAAATTCCTCAAAAGAGTTAATCTTCCGCATCATATACTGAACTGCGCAAATACGTACTGGATAGCTCGTCTTAAAGTGACGCTTAGACAGAGGAATATAATCGACATTATTCCATTCCATTAAAGTTGCATATTTAGCAGAAGCAACATCATCTGGTAAATAGTTTGGATTAATACGCATTAGCGTAAACCCATTCATAAGCTGGAATGTTAAAACTGGATCATATATTTTATGTCGTGATACGGCTGTTACGTATTCTCTAGGTGACATTTCATCTGCATGCTTGTGATAATACGGTATACGGCCACCAATTATGATAGATTTTAAATTGAATTGGCGAGCAATATCCTTTCTACCTTCGTATAGTCTCTGCCCTACTTTCATGCGTCGATAATTAGGATGCACCATTACTTCAATACCGTACAAATTGTATCCGTCGGGATTATGATTTGTGATGTACCCCTCATCCGTCACATCAGACCAAGAGTGACGATCATCGTACTCATCAAAATTTATAATAAGACTTGAACAGGAGCCAATGACTTTACCGTCTAATTCGGCTACTAACTGCCCTTCTGGAAAAATGGTTAAATGACTTTTTAAATGTTCAACCTTCCATGGCTCCATACCTGGAAAACAAAAACTAGATATTTCTAATATAGAATCTATATCTGAGAAAGTCATTTCTCTTATAATCATACTTTTTTCAAACTGTGACAAATCAAATTCTTCCGACATTTTACCGCTCCTCTTTTAAATGCTATGTTTCATTATATAACTCTTTGTGTCACATATAAAATATTTTACATGCCCTTTCCAAACGCTTATAATTTAATTTGAGTTCAAAGCATTTCAAAGGAGCATACTATGACAAAGAAAATCGAAAATATTATGTTATTCATGTGGTCTGTAGCTTTTGTTGCAACACTTGGTTCCTTGTATTTTTCAGAGATACGACAATACGAGCCATGCGAGTTATGCTGGTATCAAAGGATTCTCATGTATCCTCTAGTGATTATACTAGGTATAGCTATTTTACAAAAAAATGTTAAAATTGCCGCCACTACACTTACATTTTCTATAATAGGATTATGCTTTTCTATTTATCATTATAGTCTTCAAAAGTTGGCTTTTTTACAAGACGTAGCTCCAGCTTGCGGAAGAGTACCTTGTACTGGGGAATATATAAATGTATTCGGCTTCATCACTATCCCGTTTTTAGCATTGGTAGCGTTTCTGTTAATAGCAATTAGTAGCTTAGTTATTTTAAAGAGTATCAAGGAGGACAAGTAATATGAAGAAAATCGCCATTATCGGTGGAGTAATAGTATTAGTTTTTGTACTAATTTTTGTTTTAAACAGTCAAAAAAATAAAAATGCTTTAGAGGACAATCCTTATGAGACAGATAATCTAAAGCAATCTACAATTGACTTACTCGATGATCCAAACTATCAAAACATTATTTTACCAAAGGATCTAAATGAAAAGATTGAAAAGGGTGAAACCTTTACGGTCTACTTCTTCAGTCCAGAATGCTCACACTGTAAGGAAATGACACCAAGATTAACACCACTTGCTGAGGAAAATAATGTTGAGATATTCAAATACAATATTTTAGAGTATGAACAAGGTTGGGATGATTTTAATATCGAAGGTACACCTACTTTAGTTCATTTTGAAAATGGAAAAGAAGTAGCTCGTATGCCAAATGCTCAGCCAAACGAAAATATTCAAGCATTCTTTGATCAAGTTGTATTAAAATAAAGAAAAAGGTCATGTCTAATTGGCATGACCTTTTTTAAAGGAGAGAGATTATGCAACATATACTTACTTATACAGTACAAGAGGACGGCTTGACTATTGATCAGCTTCTTCAAACTAAATGGAAACTCGGTAAGAAGCTTATTCACGAGTTACGCATGCAAAAAGCAGTAACCGATCAAGATGGGGAACTCTTACAATGGAAATTACCTCAACAGAAGGGAAATGTTTTAAATTTCAAATGGGAAGCAGAATCCTCTAAATATCTCCCATCCGATCAAATACCATTATATGTAGCATATGAGGACGACTATATATTAATCGTTTCAAAGCCACGAGGGGTTGCAACACATCCAAATGAACAAGGACAAAATCATACTTTGATGAATACTGTTAGCCACTATTTACAAAGCAAGGGACATCAATATGGTGAGCATGTTCATCGAATTGATGAAGGTACAAAAGGATTGGTAGTAGTTGCAAAAAATCCAATCGTTAAAGGGATGCTAGATCGAATGATCGAACAAAAGGAAATTGTACGTACTTATGAAGCGATTGTGGAAGGACAGATGAAGAGCAATCATGGAACGATTCGTGCAGCAATAGGCACTGATCGTCATCATCCTACTAGAAGACGTGTATCTCCTTCTGGACAATTAGCCATCACTCACTATGAAGTAGTAGGTAGAGATGAACAATTTACAAAGGTTCATGCTATTTTAGAGACGGGTCGCACTCATCAAATTCGTGTACATTTAGCCCATCTAGGACATCCAATTGTCGGTGATGATTTATATGGAGCAAAAAAATCACCTACCAAAACGTATGAATTACATGCATTCAAAGTACAGTTCAAGCATCCTATTACAGGACAAATGATTATTGCTGAGGATAAACGCTAAAAGATTATCCTCTTATATACTAACTATCATACAAAAACATCCAATTGAAATAATTGGGTGTTTTTTTAGTTAAGAAAAATATAGTTGAATAACTTCATATTTCCTTATTCATCTTTATAAACGAACAAGATCTTTACACTTTCACTGATTAAAGTTTAATTGATTTCCTCTTTTTGAATTAACTATCTCATTTTCCAACAGAATCGCCGTCTATCTGCTCACAAAAGAAAAACCCCAATAGCCATCGTTCGGTTTGTGTAGACATTTACTTAATACCCTAATATAATATGATTATAAAAATTAAAAAACACGAACATTAAGGTGGTTTATATGTTAAATTATTCGATGGTTTTCCAAGGTACAGCTTTTACTAGCAGCACACCAAAGGAAGTAAAAATTCTTAAAGACAATCTGTTTTGTATAAATGGAGAAGGGTTAATTGAACGGATAGTATCTCCTGCAAATCCTGAATATCAAGCCATATTAGATACTTATCTACATAAAGAAAATTTTCATCGTCTAGAAGAAGGACAATATATTCTACCTGGGTTTGTTGATCTTCATGTTCATGCTCCACAATGGGCACAGGCAGGAACTGCATTAGACCTCCCTTTATATGATTGGTTAAACAGCTATACGTTTCCGATCGAATCCAAGTTTGCAGATTTGAATTTTGCTAAAAATGTGTATGAGGAAGTGGTACATACCTTATTAGCGAACGGTACAACAACCGCTTTATATTTCGCTACAGTACACAAGGAAGCAAGTATTTTATTGGCAGAAATTTGTGCTCAAAAAGGACAGCGTGGCTTAGTTGGAAAAGTTGTCATGGACAATCCAGATCAGACTCCTAATTATTATCGTGATGTTAATACCCTAACTGCCCTAACAGATACAGAGGAATTTATCATAGCCGTTAAGGAGTTAGGAGAGAAAACAAAACAAGGAGTGTATCCAGTCGTGACGCCTCGTTTTATACCAAGCTGTACAAATGAAGCTTTAAAGGGCTTAGGAGAATTAGCAGTAAAATATGATACTCATATTCAATCGCATTGCAGTGAAAGTGACTGGGAGCATGGCTATGTTCAGGATCGTTTTCAAAAAAATGACGCATATGCCTTACATGATTTTGGTCTTTTAACCGAGAAATCGGTTATGGCACATTGTAATTTTCTTGATGATGCTGATGCAGATCTTTTTGCACAAACTGGTACCGCGGTAGCGCATTGCCCTGTATCCAATGCCTATTTTGCAAACAGTGTTATACCTATAGCACATCTACATTCTAAGAAAGTAGAGATTGGATTGGGCTCTGATATTTCGGGAGGCTTTTCTCCTAGCCTATTCGATAATGCTCGTCAGGCAGTAATTTCTTCTAGAATGCTAGAGGATGGAGTGGACAAAAAACTTCCGCCAACAAAACGTGGTGTTCCAAACTCACGTATTACTATTAATGAAGCATTTTACCTTGCCACGGCCGGAGGTGGCGAAAGCTTAAGTCTTCCAATAGGGCGTATTCAAGAAAAATATACATGGGATATTCAAATTATAGATACAAAGCTTCCGACAGCAAAGCTTCCTCTATTTGAAGAAAAAGAGAGTCTAGAAGATATCTTCCAAAAAATAATGTACCTTGTCCGTCCAGAAAACATTCAAGAAGTATGGGTACAAGGCGAAAAGGTACATTCTCGAAAATAGTAATCTCAAAAATATTTGGAGGGTTTTCCAGTGAATTTAAAAGAAGACAATAACGCACAACGACTAACCGTATTACCTGATGAAAAAGTATCTTTTGGACAATCTACATTACTAGGATTACAGCATGTGTTGGCAATGGATATTTATGTAGTTCCATTCCTTGTTGCATTATTAATCGGATTATCCTCTGACCAGTCAACTGCTTTAATCCAATCTACCTTTATAGCAGCAGGAATTGCGACCATTATCCAAACATCTTTTTGTATGAAGCTACCAATCGCTCAAGGGCCTTCTTATGTTCCTCTAGGAGCCATCGTTGGGATTTACGGAGCGAGTGGTAGTGGTTCACTGGGATGGAGCTCTGTTTTAGGGGCAAGTTTAATCGGTGCTGCATTAGTTATACTTTTAGGCTTTACGGGACTATTCAACAAAATTGTAAAGATATTCATTCCTCCATTAGTAGGTGGTACGATCATATTCGTTGTCGGTCTTTCCCTAATGCCCGTAGCGATTAATGATAATATATACAATGGGGTAGGAGCTACCGTCAATCAAAATGTCTTTTTGGCAATTATTACTGCATCTGTTTTAATCCTTTGCGTTATGCTTAGCTCATTATTACAAAATAAGGGGCGTATTTTTAAAATCACTTCCGTTATTATTGCATTAGCAGTTGGATGCTTGGCAGCAAATGCTATGGGAGTTTTGGATTTGTCAGCTGTTAGCCAAGCCAGCTGGTTTAGCTTACCGCAAATACCTTTTGTAGATTTCGGTTTTTCCTTCAACCTTTCTGCTATTATAACAATGATTATTATATATATTGTATTGATGGCTGAAACTACTGGAACATGGTTTGCTATCAGTAATGTAATCGATGAGCCCTTAACAGATAACCAAATAAACAAAGGTGTTATCGGAGAAGGTCTTGGCTGTTTCGTAGCATCCTTGTTAGGTTCTACACCAGTAACTGGTTATTCAACAAATGCAGGCGTCATTTCTATCACTGGAATTGCAAGTCGTCGAGTATTTGTTGCTGTAGGTTTTTGGTTCGTTTTATTTGGATTTTCTAGCAAGCTCGCTGCTTTAATAGCATCTATTCCTTCTGCAGTAATTGGTGGCGTGTTTATAATTATATGTGGAATTATTGCTATAAATGGTTTACAGGTAATACGCAATATTTCTTTTGGTGAAAAAGAAATGTATGTAGTTGCCATCCCAATGATTGTGACTTTAGCTTTAACACTTATTCCTGATGAATTTCTATATTCATTACCCTCTACTATGCAATACATGTTCAGTTCTCCAATTGCAGTTGCATCACTTCTTGCAATTATATTGAATAAAATATTACCTAGTGGAAAACAATAAGAGGAACCGCTTAGTATAACAGATGCTTTCCCTTCATTTACATAAGATTTTTCCCAATGTAATAGTAGTAAAAAAAATGGTCATTACTGATATTCCCCTCAGTAATGACCATTTTTTATATACATTTAAAATTGTCTAGTTCTGATCCTGTGCGCTAATTTTGATTGATTCATCAAAGCTTTGCATAACAATGATAATACGATTTTAATCTATTTCTATAATTATTGGTTCATATACTGAAATTATATTTACTATATGTTCAATACAATGTAATGAGTAATGTACAAGTGTACCATTTGGAAAATACGAATTATCTTTTGGAAGAGAGCTTAATAAATTTGACCTTTTATAAATAACGAAGGAATCACCTTGAAATTCCTCCTTATTATTCCAACGTGTATAGTCATCGTAGATAACGGAATACGTTATATAGTTTTTAAAATCAATTTGTAACCTCGTCACCTTGCTATCTGGGTGTGGATAAATAAGTAAGTCTGTTGGATTCTTACTTTGATTTAATATTATTCTAAGCCGAACTTCATCTTTTCGAGGTTCGGAAATACTCTCAAAAGAAATATGATATCCTTCTTCTTTCGTCAGCTCATCAAAGGACATTTGGCACCCCTCATTTCTGTTGAACTTGTTAAGTTCCAAAGTAATGCTGTCCGTTGTTACTAAAGATAGCACCGTAGTCTATTAGAAATTCGATAAAATACCCTTCCCACCCTTTGTTTCTAAGGTGCTGATTCTTTCCATTCCAGTAATAATTGGTTTCGCACGTTTTATTAATTCTTGTGTAGCTTCATGAGTAAGAGAAGCTTGATGGGCATTTTCATCGCTCCACACTTCATAAACATACACAGAGTTTAGTTCACTTTCAGAAATGTTTATTAGATATATCTCACATTCATCCAGATTTTTCATTGATTCTGCTGCTTCTAACAAAATATCTACCATTGCGTCTCGTTCGCCTTCTTGTACTATAAACTTAACAAACAAACTAAATTTACTCATATTGTCCTCCTCTATTATGTCACCTGGTAATTATTTCTACATCGAGAGATAATTATCCTACCTTCTATAAAGAATGTTTATTAGCATTGATATAAACTCCAGTATACTTTAGTGCGTTCACCACAATAAAAGCCTTCCAGGTTACAAGATTTAACTATTTTATTTACTGTATTTTTATCTGAGCACAACATGGAGAAATGACTATCCCAATGGGTGGTTAACAGTATACTATGATTATGAGTAAAGAGGTTTATTGGATGGTTAGGAAATGCGTTACAATCTCCAACTAAATCATCAATATATTCTAATTTTCGCTCTGTACCTAATTCATCACCATACCAAATCCATTCATGTCCTTCTTTTTTTATACTCTCAAGTAAACCTGTTATTAACGGTACTGGAAAACATCCCTCCGAGGGAGCAATAATCTCTTCATTTTTACATACATCTAGAATTGTCTTAGCTACTTCTTCATTTGCAACGTTCTTATTTAGCCTTGAAATACTAGTTCTTATCCCGCTATCCAATTGTTTATAGTTTTCAATCTTAGATATTTTTAAAAACTGTTCCCAAGTAAGCATCTCACAATGTTTTATAATATCATTTATCATTGGATATGTATCTGGCTCAAAGAGTTCATATGAAATGGTTTTTGGTTGAATAAAAGGATGAAAAAAGAGAAAAATCTCCTCCAATACTCCTTTGTAATATTCCTTAATTGGAATAACCTCTGGCGAACAAACAGCATATCTATCCGGTTTAGGTAAAATCCTCTCTTTTGTCATTAGTAATCCCTTCCTTGAAGAAACATCATACCTTCTAACATAACTTCTAGAAAAGATTATTATTCCCTTCTTATTTCAGTTGTTTCTTAAATAGTTCTTTACCAACTTTAAACGAACCCTCTTTGTTGATTGTAGCGGCAGACGGCGACTCCGTTGGGATGTGTGAGACAGATAAGACATCACAACATGTGTGAAAGCGTAAATCAATTTCAATTTTTTTGTATAAAGTATCGCCTTATGGGAAATATTAAGATAAACCCCCTTTATTGACGCTGTTTTCCCTTTTATAACTTCCTATACTTTCTCTCAGGGAAAATTCTTACAATCAAATAATAACAGCGCATAAAAAAGGTCATTACTGATATCCCCTCAGTAATGACCTTTTTGTATTATTTAAAGCTAAAATTGTCTGGGTCTGCTCCAGTACGCTCATTTAGATTGAGTGCATCAATGTTTTTCATATCCTCAAACGATAATTCAAAATCAAAGACATCAAAATTTTCGTGTATTCTTTCAGGCGTTACAGACTTTGGAATAACAATTAAATCATGCTGTAAATGCCAACGGATAATTACCTGAGCGGTAGACTTTCCGTACTTATCACTTATTCGAGACAGAGTTGGTTCCCCAAGTAATCCTCCTCTTGCAAGTGGGGACCAAGAGGTAACTGCAATACCTTGAGAAGCACAATATTCTCGTAAATCATACTGCGTCAAACGAGGGTGACACTCAATTTGATTGACCATAGGCTTAATATTAGCCTTAGCTGCTATAGCTTCAAGGTGATGCTGGTTATGATTAGACACTCCTGTTGCTCGAATAAGTTTTTCCTCGTACAAACGCTCGATGGCACGATATGTATCTACAAAACTGTCAGCAACTGGCCAATGTGTTAAATATAAATCTACATAATCCATTCCTAATAGCTTCAATGACTTTTCAAAAGCTCTTAAAGTTTGGTCATAGCCCTGATCTGTATTCCAAACCTTAGTAGTAACAAATATTTCATTACGTGAAATTCCAGAAGCTCGTACTGCCTCTCCAACCTCATTTTCATTTGCGTAGAGAGAAGCCGTATCAACATGACGGTAACCAGATTCCAAAGCATAGGTAATAGCTTTTAGAGCAACTTCTGGCTCTGTCATTTTATATACTCCTAATCCAATACGTGGCATCTCCACTCCATTAGCCAGTCTCTTTGTTGAATTCTCTAGTAATTCCATTTACATCATCCTTCCCTTTTTATGTAGAAAAGCGCAATCGCCTATATCTGCCCCGACAGGCAAATAGGAAAATGCGAGGAGGCAGCTCCTCAGCCACCGCAGTATTTTCCTATTTGACCCCGAGGGGCAAGGCGATGGAGCTAGACAATTAGAAAAGCGCAAGTATCTATGTTTGCCCCGACAAGCAAATGGGGACATGCGAGGAGGCAGCTTTACAGCTTTAACTTTCAAGAAAAAACGACTGAAGAATCAGTCGTCTTTCCTCTTCTTCATAATTGTAGCACTATCGGACTGTGCAGGGTCTGATACACGATTATCTTCTTCTAGCTCTTGGTTATCTCTCATTCGTTCCATTTGTTTACCTAATGTTTTTACTTCGTCCATGTTTGTTGCCATTGAACCGTTCTCTGGACCATTTTTCAAATTATCCATTTAAAAAATCACTCCTTTTTATCTATCCTAGTAGAATCACACGTTACATGCAACTTTAACATGAAATAATTCGGACATAATTTCGTTTTATTGTTTCGTTTCATTTTTTCAAGAATTAGGTTATACTAATGATTAGAATATATATAGGAGGCGCTTAAGTATGAAACTAATCCTTATTCTTGGCGTTTGTATTACGTTTCTTTCTGCAATTTTCACTGCAGGATACGACGACAAACCAGGTGCATCTGAGAAATAATTAATATTCAACATAAAAACGGACGAGTCTTTATAAGACTTCGTCCGTTTTTTTAATGTAAGTTTGGATAATCCTGTTGGCGCAATGCTTCGTATATAAGAATTGCTGCAGTGTTCGATAAGTTCAAGGATCGAATATTATCATTCATAGGAATTCTAAGGGCGCGATCTGGATGTGCGTCAATGAAGTCACGAGGAAGTCCCTTCGTTTCACGTCCAAATATAAAGAAATGTTCTTTATCTGAATCGCTAAAGTCAAACGTAGTATGCGGCTTCGCACCAAACTTAGTGATTAAATAATATTCACCTTCAGGATGTGCTGCGAAAAACTCTTCTAACCCATCATAATAAGTAATATCTACGTGCTCCCAATAATCAAGTCCTGCACGCTTTAACATTTTATCGTCTGTAGAAAAACCTAATGGACGAATAAGGTGTAGCTTAGCTCCTGTTCCTGCGCAGGTTCTAGCAATATTACCTGTATTGGCAGGAATTTCTGGTTGATATAATACAACATTAATACTCAATGTTTCCACTTCCTAATTTTGAATTGTGTAAAATGCAAGACCCTTACGAATCTCTTCTATTACCTGTTCTTCTTGTTCCGTTTTTTCGGCTTTCTTTAAGGCAATTAAGCCTTCCTCTGTATTAATCTTCCCTATTGCCCATGCTGCAGTCCCTCGAATTACTGGTCTTGCATCGTGAAGCATGAGTTCTATAAGAGTGGGAACAGCTGCCTCTTCTTTAAAATGAGCCAATGCAATGATTGCGTTCCGCTGAATAGGATTCTTTCCTCTCCACGAACCAGACATATGCCCATACGTTTCTTTAAAGGTCCGATTTGACATGCTTAACAGTGGTAAAAGTAAAGGCTTCACTAACTCTGGATCAGGCGTGAAGGCCTCTTGGTGTAAATTAGCCTTGCCTTTGTTTTTTGGGCAAACCGTTTGACATGTATCACAGCCATAAATTCTATTTCCTATCTTTGCTCGAAACTCATCTGGAACCATCGTTTTTGTCTGAGTGATAAAGGCGATACATCGCTGTGCATTAAGCTGACCACCTTCTATTAAAGCTCCAGTAGGGCAAACGTCTAAACAAAGACTGCAGTCCCCACACTGATCCTCCATCTGTTCACTCGGTGCAAAGGGAATAGAGGAAATCATTTCACCCAAATAGACATAGGATCCAAACTCTGGTGTGATTATGGAACAGTTTTTTGCACTCCAGCCAATCCCGGAGCGTTCAGCAACAGCACGATCAGACAACTCACCAGTGTCGACCATAGAACGTAGTCTAGCATCTGGTATATGCGTTAAAATATATAATTCTAATTGAGCAAGCTTTTCTCTTAAAACTGTGTGGTAATCTATTCCCCAAGATGCTCTAGCAAATATTCCCCTTCTAGCTCCCTTTACACTTTGTGGAGCGTTCTTCATCTTAGATGGATAAGCAATTGCTATCGAAATAATACTTTGTGCTTCCTCCAATAAAAGCTCAGGGTGAGTTCTTTTATCAAGGTCAGGCTCTTCGAAGCCTGAAGCATATCCTAGCTCCTGCTGGCGAATCAATCTATTTTTCAACTCATGAAATGGAGAAACAGTGGTAAACCCAATTTTATCAATTCCAATGGTAGCAGCATATTCTATGAGGTTTTGTTGAAACTGGTTTATATTCACTAGAGTTCTCCTTTCTTTATGTTACAATGAAGAAAATATATACAAGGATGGTTTAAAATGTTTGTAAAATTAGATACAGCTCTATTACTAATAGAGCCTACTTTAAAAATCGGCCTTATTTATTATAACAAAATTATTGTATCCACTTCGCCACAAATGCTTAAGGGGCGTCTCCAATTATTTCAAGAACAATTATTCTTCGAACTAGAGGAAAAATCTGTTAATGATTTTGAAGGAATAAAGGAATGGCGAGCTCTTTGGAAAAAGCTTGGAGCGGACCCGAATCGTTATCGTCCTTCCATGGAAGCAATGTATAGAAGGATTGCAAAACAAAATTATATCACACCTATGCATTCTGCTGTAGATTTAAATAACTTCTTCTCCATGAGATATGAAATTCCATTAGGAATTTATGATCTGGATGAGGTGAAAGGGGATATCTTCCTCACAGTTGGCAATAAAGAAACAAGCTACCTTGGGCTGAATGGTAGAGAAAACAACTTAAGTGGCATTTTAACACTTCAAGATGAAGTTGAAGCATTTGGAAGTCCATTTGTCGATTCTAAGCGGACAGCTGTTACAGAACATACAACGAGTGCTTTACAGGTAGTCTTTCTAAGACCTTCTATGGGTCAAGAAGAGGCGGAAAAATTATTAGAATCTATGGGTCAAATGTTTACTCAAGTTCATGGTGGAGAAGCTGCAAGCATTATTTTAGATAATAACCAAGTAGAATGGAGGATATAAATTTATGGCACATATACTTCTTGCAGAGGCAGTGAAGCTAAAGAGTATTTTATTGAAAAGAGTTCAAGAATTGGAAATGGAAATAATGCGCGTTGGTTTCACTGTTATTGAAAAGGGGACTCTTCCTGCTCCTCCTATAAGAACTGTGGAAGCAATAGATATAGAAATGAACGATATTCGCAATGATATCCGAAAGCTTGATAGACTTATTTACGAGGCAAACTTAAATAATACAATTACCTATAAAGAAGACCCTCTCACCATCGTTGAGGCAATTGAGCTTGCTACTCAGCTACGCGCACAGGCAAGAGTATATAAACAGTTAGGAAGCCATGAAAAACAAAGAATCCAGTTTGGAGGCTATGGCGAAGGAACTACTTATGTAGAGGTTGCCTTATATGAGCCAGAGGAATATCGAAAAAAAGCATTGGACTTTGAGAAGGACGCAAATAAATTATCTGGACTTATTAATGCCAAAAACTATTCAGTTACTATTGCCTTTGATGAAGAAAAATATGCTTAACATAAATCCTTGGTAAGGTGAGACTCCTTGCCAAGGCATAGCAGGAGGTCATTACAATTTAAATGATGGCAAACCAATGACCATTTACCATTTACTTTGTGACTAATGACTAATGACTAACCATTGCAATGGCAATCAACCCACAATTAATTAGTGTTTTACCCGACCTTCTGCTATGAAAAACGCTCCTCTCCATATATTTGGAGGGAGCGTTTTTACTTGGTTAATTTTCAAATAGCTGTGTTTGTTCTCCGTCTATGACAAGGGACCATTCCCCTTTTTCTGGAATTGTAATATTTCCATGATAATGATAAATTGTTCCTTGATTATCATAAGGGGAATTGGGATCTAGTTGAAATATACTTTCTTGCTCTATTATTCCTTTTGAATTCATCAGCTGTACCTCTATACTTTGTTCCTCACCACTGCGGTTTTCTATGATTAGTTCATGAGTCTTTCCAACTGGGATTTCTATTGGTGCATCTAAAAGGATATAATTTTCGGTTTTTGGTAAGGGCGGAAGAACCTCAATTCTAAATGCCTCGAACAAATTCTCCTCTACGTAAAAGGAAAGCTGCCATTCTCCCTCTCCCGTAAAAGCCGGGAAACTTGTTAAAATGTGAGCATCTTCACTATATAAACCAGCGCTTAATACTCCCTCTGATAATAGAAGAGTCTCTCCGTAAATGTTCATAGCCTCCACTTTATATTCCTTCCCTACTAACGATTCAGGATTACCCCAATAGTAGAGCATGAGTTTCGCAACTCGACGAGTGTCCTCTGCCACGAAATTCTCAGGACCAAGGATGCCAATTTTTCCATCCAGCCCTATTACGTTTTGATCTCGATCAGGTAAAGTAAAAGAAATAGCTAATGGTGCGTCTAATGTAACCGTTTTTTGAGATTTATTATTTAGTTCATATATTTTCCCCTGATATTCCATAGTGAACTTGATTTCTTCGCTTGCCTCTAATAATTTTTGTATTTCCACTTCCGAATAATTTGCGTACAGTGATTCAAAAGCTACCGTATAATGGTATCCGTCCTCGCTCGGGGTGGAACTATAGCTTACTGAATTTCCAATACCATATCCATCCTTTAAGAAGAGGTGTGAGTTAGCAGCTCGAAACTCTACAGAATTCCACACATCGATTGGTATAAGCTTCTTAGATTTCAAAAATACTTTTACTCTTACTCCATGCAATGTCTCCTTCGATGAATCCATTGTGACCTCCGAGCTTTTAATGCCGGCTATTTCGAGCTCAAAGCTTTTTAAAAAATTCTGTTCCTCCATTGAACCGAGACCTAACTTCAACTCTTGAGTTATCTCTGATTTATACATAGGACTTGCTAAATAAGCAACCATTAAAAGACAAGCTGCTGCTACAAATACAGATAGTGGTTTTAGAAATTTTAAACGATTTGGTTTTGCAGCACTGCGAATACTATGGATAACTTTTCTTTTATCCTCTTGAGTAAGAGAATGCTTCGGCAGGTTTCTAAGCTGTTCCTCTAAATCATCGTGTTCTCGCTTCATACTCAAATCCCTCCGTTTCTAGAATGCTCTTCAGTTTCTTGAGCGATCGATGATAAAGAACATTCACATGGTTTTCATTTGCCCCTAGTATTTCTCCTACTTGTTTAGAGGTCATTTCAAGTATTGCTTTTAAAATTATTACCTCTTTGTTTTTTGCTGGCAATCTATTAATTGCTATATAAAGTTCACGATTCAACTCACCAAGCAAAATAGTGTGGTCTAGATTTTCTGTTTGTTTTTCATCTCGTAGTAAGTATTTTATCCGATTCCAAATATTATTTTTTCTAGCCCGATCAATGACGAGATTTTTGGCAATCGTTATTAACCATGTTTTTGGATGTGACCCTTCTCTAAAATGGGCAATCTTTTTCATTCCACGAAGAAAAGTTTCCTGTACAAGGTCCTGTACATCCATTGACCCTGTATAGTAAATGAGGAAACTGGTTACATCTCGCTCATATAACTCAAACCACTCCTCGATTAGCTGCCTTTCCAAGTGATCCCCCCTATCTCTCTACTATTTAATTAGACGATCTATTTTACTTAATCTTACAAGATTTTTGAAAATAAAAAAATCAGCCATTGAATAAACAATGACTGATTTGCACTTTCTTATTTGGTTAGTAGGATCTTCCGAACCAAACTGTGTGTTTCGATTCTTTTCCACAGTTAATACAAGTTGATTTCTCAGCTGGTGGATTGAATGGAATATTGCGTGTTGTGAATTTCGTTTCTTCTTTTACATGCTCTTCACAAGCATCGTCTCCACACCATCCTGCAAGGATCCATCCTGGGATTTCTCCTTTTTTTGCAGAGTCGTCTAAATGTTGTTTTAGCTGATCCATGGAATCTACATGAGTATGAGAGTTTGCATCACGGAATGCACGTGCTTTTTCTAAAAGACGAGTTTGCATTGTGTTTAGCTCTTCTTCTACGCGCTCAACGATGGCATTAATATCAACGGATTCTTTTTCATCTAAATCACGTGCCTTCATAAGCACTTGACTGTTTTCTAAATCACGTGGTCCTAGCTCAACACGAACTGGTACACCTTTTAGTTCCCACTCGTTAAATTTATATCCAGGTGATTGATCAGAGTCATCTAATCGAACACGGATACCTTTTGCTTTTAAAGCAGCAAAAATTTCATCTAATTTTTCAATAATTGCCGGGTTCTTTTTCCATGGACCTACAGGTATTAATACAACTTGAGTTGGTGCAATACGTGGTGGCAATACAAGACCTTGCTCATCACCGTGTACCATTATCACAGAGCCTATTAATCGAGTAGAAGTTCCCCAAGATGTTGTATGCACATGTTGGTGTTTGTTTTCTTTGTTCAAATATTTAATATCAAATGCTTCGGCAAATTTAGTGCCAAGATAATGAGATGTACCTGCTTGAACCGCTTTTCCATCCTTCATCATTGCCTCGATAGAAAACGTATCTACAGCCCCTGCAAAGCGCTCTGAAGGAGTTTTTTGCCCGTCATATACCGGAATGGCCAATAGACCCTCCACTACCTCTTTATAAATATTTAGCATTTGCATTGTTTCTTGACGAGCTTCTTCTTCGTCCACATGAGCGGTGTGACCCTCCTGCCATAAAAATTCAGAAGTGCGTATGAAAGGAAGTGTTTTCTTTTCCCAACGGAACACGTTAGCCCATTGGTTGATCAATACAGGTAGATCACGGTAGCTCTTGATCCAATCAGAATACAGATGACCGATCATTGTTTCGGAAGTTGGACGAAGCGCTAAACGTTCCTCCAGCTTTTCGCCTGCTGCCTCTGTTACCCATGGAAGCTCTGGAGAAAAACCTTCAATATGATCCTTTTCCTTTTGGAAAAAAGATTCAGGAATTAGCATTGGGAAATACGCATTGCGGTGTCCCGTTTCTTTAAAGCGTTTGTTCATTTCTGCTTGGATATGCTCCCAGATTTCGTACCCGTCTGGTTTAAATGCGATACATCCACGCACTGGTGTGTAATCCATTAAGTCAGCTTTTTGGATTGTGTCAATATACCATTTAGTAAAATCGTTTTGTTGTTGATTAGTCATGATAATTCCCTCCTTAAAATATAAAAAGCACAAAGCTGTCCTTGGAAAAGGACGTCCTTGTGCTTGAATAGACGTGGTACCACCTTAGTTTAGCTTAAAATAATTTAAGCCCTCTAAACGTTTGGTAACGAAAACGAATCGGTTATGTTTGCATAACATCTCAGTGGTAGGTTTCAACAAGAAGTGGTGATATAGCTCTCAGCAATTGCTATATTTTCTGTCTCACAATTCTTATTTACTTGTTCACATCACAGATTATATATTATTAATAATATACCAAAATCAAAGCTTTAATACAATGCACTTCTTTTTAACCAAAAATTTAAACTATCAGAAGATAAAAAATACATTATACTTATCTTATAACAAAGTAAAAATACATTGGGGGAAATTAAATGAACCATTTAAAAAATTCCTATGACAAGTGTACTTATCGATTAGCTGGTCATGGAAAACGAGAAGTTTCTGTTTTACAAGATGCATTGAAGGACATTTCTGGAGAACAGCTAAGTGATATATATGGCGAGGGGCATATTATCGAAGATTTCCAAAATAAAATGGCTAAATTACTAGGCAAAAGCACAGCTGCGTTTTTTCCTAGCGGTACAATGGCCCAACAAATCGCTTTACGCATATGGTGCGATGAGAAAAAATTGAATAAGGTTGCATATCATCCCTTATCCCATTTAGAAATTCATGAAATGGATGGATTAAAGGAAATACACCATATCAAGACTATTTTAATAGCTGACAAAGATAGAGTCATAGAGTTAGAGGATGTGGTAAATCTCGAAGAGGACATTGCCTGTCTGTTATTGGAACTTCCCCAAAGAGAAATCGGAGGCCAACTTCCTAGTTTTGAAACATTAAAACAGATTTCCGCTTATTGTCGTGAAAAGTCTATTATGCTTCATTTGGACGGTGCACGTCTTCTAGAAGTGCTGCCTTTTTACAAAAAAACTGCTGCGGAAGTTTGCGACCTTTTTGACAGTGTCTATATGTCCTTTTATAAAGGAATTGGCGGGATTGCAGGAGCAGTACTAGCCGGTGATAAGGATTTCATAGAGAACTCTAAAGTCTGGAGAAAACGTTATGGTGGAACGCTCATAAGCTTATATCCTTATATTCTATCAGCTGACTATTATTTTGATAAACGAGCAAATAATATGGAACAATATTATAACAGTGCAATGGAGCTCGCAAAGCTATTTAATGACTGTAAGGATATTTATACAATTCCAGAGGTACCAGTTTCAAATATGTTTCATGTGCATTTTAAGCGTAACCAAGAAGAAATAGCAGCTATCTTGGCGAAAGTACAGTTAGCTAACCATATAGGGATTACAAGCTATCTAAGCAAGCAAGATGGGGATAGCTGTACTTTTGAACTTAGTATCGGAGATTCTTGCTTAGAAATCCCTAAGAATCTAATAGACAAATTATTCGATAGCTTAAGAGAAGAAATGAAATAATATAAAAAACTCTCAACGCTTAGTTGAGAGTTCTTTATTGTTGCTGTTGAAATTGCTCTGTTTTTAGTTCTTCATATATATGGTTTGCCTTGCTTTCAGCTTCTGTTTTGGAAGTTGCATGTACCTCGATAATTTTTCCTTCAATAATAAAATTGTATGTTTTAATCATTTTAAATTCCTCACTTTCATGTTTATCGCGTCTAGATATGTTATTCCCTATTTTAGAAAAATAAAACTTCCTAATTATGTTATTTCATATTTATACTTACATTAAGGTTGAATGATTACTACTGAAGAATTTGGATTTAAAAGAAGCATCAGAAAAAAAGTGGCTCCATACTTAAGAGCCACCCAACAATTCTATAACCCATTCCTTTACATCCACAAGACGATTAGAAGGGGGTTTTTCTGTCTCACCAGCAATCACCAGGGGAACAACAGAATCTACCTGGTGGAGTGACCCATGCGCTCCTCCACCTGCATGATCGTGACTCTGTTTTTCAATAAATTCGTAAGATGGCTTTGCATCTACTATAATAACTTTGCCTTCTTGCGAGTGAAGCGCTCCGTGTAGCCTTGCTAACGCATCAGGATACGTGTGATAGAGTATAGTTCCATGCTCATCCGGTTTTATATCTAAAATAGACATATCCCCATCCAACTGCCACGACTGCTTATATTCATCAATATAAGGTCCGTTTGGCGAAAAGGTGAATTCTTTATCACTTGCGCTCACGACATGATTCGTTTGCTGATCACTCCATGCAATAAAACTGATTCGCTCATCCTTTTTGAGAATATCTACTACCTCAGTAAAAGGAATCTGTTCATCCTGCAAATAAATATAGGCCATCCGTTCATTGATTGCGATTGCCAGCTGCACATTTTCTTTTCCACGTTCCCAGAATGTGTAACCCTTTAACAAATCATTCAAATCGATTAAACCCATTTCCTTCTTTTCCTTAACTGATGATTGTCCACTATCACCAAGGACAATCCAGGTTACCTCTTGAATGGCCTCTTCCCAAGATCCAAAACTACCGAGCATTTCCTGGATCGCTTGATCAGCCTTTTCAATCGCTGTACTATCAGTAGGACCTTTTTTGTGTATGGAAGCATCAGCATCCGGAAGATAAGCGAGTGTAAACGGAGGAAGCTTCTTTTGTTCAATTAAGTACGTCATCTCATTTACGGTAAAATCATTATTAACACCCATTCGTTTCCAGCTGTATTTATATTTGTCGTTCTCTGGATTATATTGAGATAAGGCACCGAGCGACAAAATCATTGGACCACTCACCTCTAGTTCTTTTGGCAATAAATCTGCAAAAGAAAGAAGCTTAGGGACATTTAATTTTTGGGGAATGCTTCCCCTATATAAGAGACCATTGATGGAAGCAGATTGCATTTTGGCGTTCGCAAGTTCTTCGTGAATCGTAAAAACATCTTTACTTAGATGCGATTCATTCAGGTGAATAACACTATCCGCTGCCACATGCTTTATCCCGTTATCCCACATTTCCCTTATACCACTCCCATAGCTAATCATACGATTCTCATCCTTTTTAAACCATATCAATCCTGGTAGTTTATGTCGGTCTGCATATGTTCCCGTCAACAAGGTGCTATCAATCGTAACTGACATAGTTGGATAAGAGCTAATAAACTCTGGATAAAAATCACCGTTCTTTGTTAAAAATGAGAAAGCAGGTGCCTTCCCCTCTTTCATTGCTTCTTGTAGCGGCTCAGTCATTAAAGAATCGACAACAATAAGAACCACCGGCTTTTTGGTTGCTGCTATCTTTACTTCATTAAGCTTTTTTGTCGGAGACATAGAAATACTCAATACAAGGCCTCCGCATATAACAAGCAATAAAGCTAATATGATGAGTATTGTTTTCTTCACTGTAGTCACCTATCTTCCATTCGTAGCTTTAGTATGGTGATTTACAAATGAATACATGCTTGTTTAATGTTAAAAACTCATGTTTAGTCAGAAAGTATGTAAAAATATTCATCGACATCCATTTATATAAATCAAACATAAAAAGAAAACACCTTCACCGGTTGATTTATCTTTATAAGAATCAAAATTGTTCATCCGCTTCAACTACCTTTTTCTCCATCACCGCCATTGCTTTGCTCACCTTCTTTTTCGTTTTTTGTGCTTTCCCCAGGGCTATCTTCCTTTTCACCCAAAGCTCTGATAAAAAATGCGGTTGGCAACAAAAGACCGATGGCTGCTTGTATAAGTGCAAAGAATCGCGCCTTTCCGACAGGTACCAAGTCCCCATAACCTACTGATAATATGGTGACTCCACTGAAATAGAGATAATCCCAAAAATTTTCTCCTCCATCTTTCCCCTCTTCAGTACTAACTCTTACTACATCCCCTTCCATGGACAATAAATAATAAAGAACAGCAAATCCAAAGGTAATGCCAAGCATAGTAAAAAATAGTTTTTGGAATAAAGTTGACTGAAAATAACTTTTCTTATACTTACGACCTGAAAAGAAATAGTATAAGTTTGTTACCATAAATAAAATCGTCAATCCCATTAGTATCGTGGAAAACATACATCTATCCCTCTCTTATCGTCTCTCTAGTTCATTCAGTTTTAGTTGTATGAATTCCTCAATAATGAATATAATTAATGTCGATATGACTATCTTGTCAATCGAATACAAAATATATACAAATTAATTAATATAGGAAACGGAATAGAGATGCATTCTCAATTCATGGATTAAGATATTTGCATGCTAGTGTACATATGTATAATAAAGTATTAATTTAGTAAGTAAGTGATCGTATAGGACATAAAGACATTGAAATGACTCTCAAGGGATTATTCTAATGAAATAAAAGAACTGAGGATAGAAGATGAGAAAGCTTGTGACGTCTGTGTAAGACATAAGTAAAAAAATTAAAATCAATGGAAACTATTAAAAAATAATCATGAATGAGAATATAAAAAAAGCTTACAAAAGCTGCGGTAACAGCATTCATAAGCTTTAGTCAAAATATCAAATTGTAAGTGATATTTCATAATAGATACCGGTGGTCGGGGTCGAACCGACACATCCGAAGATACGGGATTTTGAGTCCCGCGCGTCTGCCAATTCCGCCACACCGGCATAATGAAGGCAGTAAATACTTTTTAAAAATTGGAGGCGGCAACCGGATTTGAACCGGTGATAAAGGTGTTGCAGACCTGTGCCTTACCACTTGGCTATGCCGCCTTAATTTGGAGCGGAAGACGAGGTTCGAACTCGCGACCCCCACCTTGGCAAGGTGGTGTTCTACCACTGAACTACTTCCGCAAAAAACTGGGGTACCTGGATTCGAACCAGGGCATGACGGAATCAAAATCCGTTGCCTTACCGCTTGGCTATACCCCAATGGGGCGACCGATGGGAATTGAACCCACGAATGCCGGAATCACAATCCGGTGCGTTAACCACTTCGCCACGACCGCCACAGAATAAAAAAAAGAGCTAACTAAAAGGAATATGGGGCGACTGATGGGAATTGAACCCACGAATGCCGGAATCACAATCCGGTGCGTTAACCACTTCGCCACAACCGCCATTATTCAAAGTTAACTTATTATTTGGCAGGGGCAGTAGGAATCGAACCCACATCAAAGGTTTTGGAGACCTCTATTCTACCGTTAAACTATGCCCCTATTAAAAACTGGTGGAGGGGGACGGATTCGAACCGCCGAACCCTAAGGAGCGGATTTACAGTCCGCCGCGTTTAGCCACTTCGCTACCCCTCCACTGGTGAGTGGTGCCGGAAAGAGGACTTGAACCCCCAACCTACTGATTACAAGTCAGTTGCTCTACCAATTGAGCTATTCCGGCATAATGGTGGCTCAGGACGGAATCGAACCGCCGACACAAGGATTTTCAGTCCTTTGCTCTACCGACTGAGCTACTGAGCCACATATGTATTTTAAAGATAAATGGCGGTCCCGACCGGGATCGAACCGGCGATCTCCTGCGTGACAGGCAGGCATGTTAACCGCTACACCACGGGACCATTTGGTTGCGGGGACAGGATTTGAACCTGTGACCTTCGGGTTATGAGCCCGACGAGCTACCGAACTGCTCCACCCCGCGACAATAAGAAAGTGTTGAAATTTAAATCAACTACGCAATTAGTGAATTTTACGTCTTCCACGCTACGCTTGCGTCGACGTTAATCGCTTTCTTCGTGAAACGATTTGCTCCACCCCGCGACAATAATAAGTGTTGAAAATTTATAATGGTGGAGGATGACGGGCTCGAACCGCCGACCCTCTGCTTGTAAGGCAGATGCTCTCCCAGCTGAGCTAATCCTCCATAATGCTGGTTTTAATTTAAATGGTGACCCCTACGGGATTCGAACCCGTGTTACCGCCGTGAAAGGGCGGTGTCTTAACCGCTTGACCAAGGGGCCATTATATTTATGTAAAGAAGAAATCTATCTGGCGGAGAGCAAGGGATTTGAACCCTTGAGACAGTGTTACCCGTCTACACGATTTCCAATCGTGCTCCTTCGGCCACTCGGACAGCTCTCCTAGAAATGGCTCCGAAGGTAGGACTCGAACCTACGACCGATCGGTTAACAGCCGATTGCTCTACCACTGAGCTACTTCGGAATAATATCGCCTAGCGACGTCCTACTCTTGCAGGGGGAGACCCCCAACTACCATCGGCGCTGAAGAGCTTAACTTCCGTGTTCGGTATGGGAACGGGTGTGACCTCTTCGCCATCATCACTAGACTTGTCGGCTTTCAATACAAGTTGTATGGAAACCCTACTGAGTTGTTCACTCAAAACTGGATAAAAGACATCATTAATGGAAACAAACAATTTGGTTAAGTCCTCGATCGATTAGTATTCGTCAGCTGCACGTGTCGCCACGCTTCCACCCCGAACCTATCTACCTCATCGTCTTTGAGGGATCTTACTTACTTGCGTAATGGGAAATCTCATCTTGAGGGGGGCTTCGTGCTTAGATGCTTTCAGCACTTATCCCGTCCACACATAGCTACCCAGCGATGCCCTTGGCAGAACAACTGGTACACCAGCGGTGTGTCCATCCCGGTCCTCTCGTACTAAGGACAGCTCCTCTCAAATTTCCTACGCCCACGACGGATAGGGACCGAACTGTCTCACGACGTTCTGAACCCAGCTCGCGTACCGCTTTAATGGGCGAACAGCCCAACCCTTGGGACCGACTACAGCCCCAGGATGCGATGAGCCGACATCGAGGTGCCAAACCTCCCCGTCGATGTGGACTCTTGGGGGAGATAAGCCTGTTATCCCCGGGGTAGCTTTTATCCGTTGAGCGATGGCCCTTCCATGCGGAACCACCGGATCACTAAGCCCGTCTTTCGACCCTGCTCGACTTGTAGGTCTCGCAGTCAAGCTCCCTTCTGCCTTTACACTCTTCGAATGATTTCCAACCATTCTGAGGGAACCTTTGGGCGCCTCCGTTACACTTTAGGAGGCGACCGCCCCAGTCAAACTGCCCGCCTGACACTGTCTCCTACCCGGGTTACGGGTATGGGTTAGAATTTCAATACAACCAGGGTAGTATCCCACCGACGCCTCCTCCGAAGCTGGCGCTCCGGGCTCTAAGGCTCCTACCTATCCTGTACAAGTTGCACCAAAATTCAATATCAAGCTACAGTAAAGCTCCACGGGGTCTTTCCGTCCTGTCGCGGGTAACCTGCATCTTCACAGGTACTATAATTTCACCGAGTCTCTCGTTGAGACAGTGCCCAGATCGTTACGCCTTTCGTGCGGGTCGGAACTTACCCGACAAGGAATTTCGCTACCTTAGGACCGTTATAGTTACGGCCGCCGTTTACTGGGGCTTCAATTCGCACCTTCGCTTGCGCTAAGCACTCCTCTTAACCTTCCAGCACCGGGCAGGCGTCAGCCCCTATACTTCACCTTACGGTTTTGCAGAGACCTGTGTTTTTGCTAAACAGTCGCCTGGGCCTATTCACTGCGGCTCTTCTAGGCTATACACCCAAAAGAGCACCCCTTCTCCCGAAGTTACGGGGTCATTTTGCCGAGTTCCTTAACGAGAGTTCTCTCGCTCACCTTAGGATTCTCTCCTCGACTACCTGTGTCGGTTTGCGGTACGGGCACCTCCCACCTCGTTAGAGGCTTTTCTTGGCAGTGTGAAATCAGGAACTTCGGACTAAGTCCTCGCCATCACAGCTCAATGTTACAGAGTGCGGATTTGCCTACACTCACACCTCACTGCTTGGACGTGCATAACCAACAGCACGCTTACCCTATCCTACTGCGTCCCCCCATCACTCAAACGGTGGGGTGGTGGTACAGGAATATCAACCTGTTGTCCATCGTCTACGCCTATCGGCCTCGACTTAGGTCCCGACTAACCCTGAGCGGACGAGCCTTCCTCAGGAAACCTTAGTCATACGGTGGATGGGATTCTCACCCATCTTTCGCTACTCATACCGGCATTCTCACTTCTAAGCGCTCCACCAGTCCTTCCGGTCTGACTTCAACGCCCTTAGAACGCTCTCCTACCACTGATACCAAAGGTATCAATCCACAGCTTCGGTGATTTGTTTAGCCCCGATACATTTTCGGCGCAGCGTCACTCGACCAGTGAGCTATTACGCACTCTTTAAATGATGGCTGCTTCTAAGCCAACATCCTGGTTGTCTAAGCAACGCCACATCCTTTTCCACTTAACAAATACTTTGGGACCTTAGCTGGTGGTCTGGGCTGTTTCCCTCTTGACTACGGATCTTATCACTCGCAGTCTGACTCCCAAACATAAATCATTGGCATTCGGAGTTTGTCTGAATTCGGTAACCCGGGATGGGCCCCTAGTCCAAACAGTGCTCTACCTCCAAGATTCTAACGTTTGAGGCTAGCCCTAAAGCTATTTCGGAGAGAACCAGCTATCTCCAGGTTCGATTGGAATTTCTCCGCTACCCACACCTCATCCCCGCACTTTTCAACGTGCGTGGGTTCGGACCTCCAGTAAGTGTTACCTTACCTTCATCCTGGACATGGGTAGATCACCTGGTTTCGGGTCTACGACCACATACTCATTCGCCCTATTCAGACTCGCTTTCGCTGCGGCTCCGTCTTCTCAACTTAACCTCGCATGTAATCGTAACTCGCCGGTTCATTCTACAAAAGGCACGCCATCACCCGTTAACGGGCTTTGACTATTTGTAGGCACACGGTTTCAGGGTCTATTTCACTCCCCTTCCGGGGTGCTTTTCACCTTTCCCTCACGGTACTGGTTCACTATCGGTCACTAGGTAGTATTTAGCCTTGGGAGATGGTCCTCCCGGATTCCGACGGAATTTCACGTGTTCCGCCGTACTCAGGATACACTCTGGAGGGAATGAATTTTGGACTACGGGGCTTTTACCCTATCCTGCGGACCTTTCCAGGTCGCTTCATCTAACTCATTCTTTTGTAACTCCGTATAGAGTGTCCTACAACCCCAAGAGGCAAGCCTCTTGGTTTGGGCTCTTCCCGTTTCGCTCGCCGCTACTCAGGGAATCGAATTTTCTTTCTCTTCCTCCAGGTACTTAGATGTTTCAGTTCCCTGGGTGTGTCTCAGATGCGCTATGTATTCACGCAAATGTACTGCCCCATTACGGGCAGTGGGTTTCCCCATTCGGAAATCTCCGGATCGAAGCTCACTTACAGCTCCCCGAAGCATATCGGTGTTAGTGCCGTCCTTCGTCGACTCCTAGTGCCAAGGCATCCACCGTGCGCCCTTATTAACTTAACCTAAAAGTTAAAAGTACTACACTTGCAATCACGTAAGTGATCACAATTTGAATATCTTGCGTTTGTTTCTTTTTTTGATGTCGTTTTATCCAGTTTTCAAAGAACAATTATATTTTTAATGGTGGAGCCTAGCGGGATCGAACCGCTGACCTCCTGCGTGCAAGGCAGGCGCTCTCCCAGCTGAGCTAAGGCCCCGAAATTAAAAAGGTATGGTGGGCCTAAATGGACTCGAACCATCGACCTCACGCTTATCAGGCGTGCGCTCTAACCAGCTGAGCTATAGGCCCTCTTTGAATTTCCATATCTATTAAAAATGTTAATATAAATATGAACATTCAAAACTGAACTGCAAAACGTTAAGATACAGATAAAAATCTGTATTCCGAATATATCCTTAGAAAGGAGGTGATCCAGCCGCACCTTCCGATACGGCTACCTTGTTACGACTTCACCCCAATCATCTGTCCCACCTTCGGCGGCTGGCTCCCAAAAGGGTTACCCCACCGACTTCGGGTGTTACAAACTCTCGTGGTGTGACGGGCGGTGTGTACAAGGCCCGGGAACGTATTCACCGTGGCATGCTGATCCACGATTACTAGCGATTCCGGCTTCATGTAGGCGAGTTGCAGCCTACAATCCGAACTGAGAACGGTTTTATGGGATTAGCTCACCCTCGCGGGGTTGCGACCCTCTGTACCGTCCATTGTAGCACGTGTGTAGCCCAGGTCATAAGGGGCATGATGATTTGACGTCATCCCCACCTTCCTCCGGTTTATCACCGGCAGTCACCTTAGAGTGCCCAACTGAATGCTGGCAACTAAGATCAAGGGTTGCGCTCGTTGCGGGACTTAACCCAACATCTCACGACACGAGCTGACGACAACCATGCACCACCTGTCACCGCTGTCCCCGAAGGGAAAAGCCTATCTCTAGGCCGGTCAGCGGGATGTCAAGACCTGGTAAGGTTCTTCGCGTTGCTTCGAATTAAACCACATGCTCCACCGCTTGTGCGGGCCCCCGTCAATTCCTTTGAGTTTCAGTCTTGCGACCGTACTCCCCAGGCGGAGTGCTTAATGCGTTAGCTGCAGCACTAAGGGGCGGAAACCCCCTAACACTTAGCACTCATCGTTTACGGCGTGGACTACCAGGGTATCTAATCCTGTTTGCTCCCCACGCTTTCGCGCCTCAGCGTCAGTTACAGACCAGAAAGCCGCCTTCGCCACTGGTGTTCCTCCAAATCTCTACGCATTTCACCGCTACACTTGGAATTCCGCTTTCCTCTTCTGCACTCAAGTCCCCCAGTTTCCAATGACCCTCCACGGTTGAGCCGTGGGCTTTCACATCAGACTTAAAGGACCGCCTGCGCGCGCTTTACGCCCAATAATTCCGGACAACGCTTGCCACCTACGTATTACCGCGGCTGCTGGCACGTAGTTAGCCGTGGCTTTCTAATGAGGTACCGTCAAGGTACGAGCAGTTACTCTCGTACTTGTTCTTCCCTCACAACAGAGTTTTACGATCCGAAAACCTTCTTCACTCACGCGGCGTTGCTCCATCAGACTTTCGTCCATTGTGGAAGATTCCCTACTGCTGCCTCCCGTAGGAGTCTGGGCCGTGTCTCAGTCCCAGTGTGGCCGATCACCCTCTCAGGTCGGCTACGCATCGTCGCCTTGGTGAGCCGTTACCTCACCAACTAGCTAATGCGCCGCGGGCCCATCCTGTAGTGACAGCGAGATGCCGTCTTTTAACATTCCCCCATGTGAGGAAATGGATTATTCGGTATTAGCCCCGGTTTCCCGGAGTTATCCCAATCTACAGGGCAGGTTGCCCACGTGTTACTCACCCGTCCGCCGCTAAATCAGAAGAAGCAAGCTTCTTCATCATTCGCTCGACTTGCATGTATTAGGCACGCCGCCAGCGTTCGTCCTGAGCCAGGATCAAACTCTCCATAATAGCTGGCTGGCGATACACAGCGCATTGCGTTGTCAGCTTCGCTTACTCGGTCAGTCACGTACGTTAGTACGCTCCTTTTCTCGCTCACTCGCTTCCTAGCACTGCACTACGTCTCGTCAACCAGAAAAAATAGAACTAGTTTAAAAGCTCATTTTGTTTTGCTGGCATCATCATTAAATGATGTCAAAAATTGTTTTGCGTCAATACAACCGAAGTTGTTTGAAGCTATATGTCTTAACGTTTTGCATGTTCAGTTTTCAATGTTCATTTTTGCGTTGTCGTTTTTTGCGACTTCTCTAATTTATCACCATTCAACTGGCTAGTCAAGAAGTTTTTTAAAAAACTTTTTTTATTAATTTTCTGCTGTTTTTTAATTCGTTTTTGACGACGCTTATTATAATACCGCATATTTAATGTATATGTCAACAAAAAACGAGCATTTTTTTATTTCGTTTTTTGTTGACCTTTTTTTACTCTTTAACTTTGTAGTATCTATGCAGAATATGGCTGCTTTTAGTAGGTTGTTTTTCTATTAGAATTAATCCTTTATCGACCAAGAATTCTATAAATACTTCAAGGTCAACGGAATAGTTTTTTAATTCCTCTTGTTCATGAATCTCTTGTATCGTCCAATACTCTTTAGAAGAAAGTACTTCGATTATATGCCGTGCCCCATCCTTTGTTCTTGAATGAATTAAGAAGTCACTCGCTAAAAATAAAAGTTCTAATCTTTTCTCTAATGTTTCTCCACTCGACACTAACTCATCGTACAATTTATATATAGAAGGATCTAATTGCTTTACTTGCTTCCACACCATAACCTCCGGGTGCATCCCCTTTTCAATAATAGCTAATCTAGCTAGATGATGCAGTGAGTTTACAATATGATTATAAGCATCTAGATAATTTAATTGCTCAAAGAATACTTTAGCTTGCATATAGCTTCTACTAAGCTTTGCAAATTCTATTCCCATTCTTACATTTCGGCCGTTTACCGGGAAATCCTGTAATTCCTTTTTAAGGTTTTCTACATATTCATTTCGATCAAATATTACTCTCCCATTGATCATCCAGCCCACTAACTTAGGATTGGCTCCTACTATAAACCATTTTCTAATTTGTTTTTCCGTAATAATATGCAATGCTGCCTTTTTGTCGTTATACGTATAATGCTTAGTAAAAACCGGAATAGGAGAATCTTTAGTTATAATGAACAATATGGAATCAAAGGTATCAGTAATAGGACTGACTTCTTCTATTTTTTCTATTAATATTATGCCTAATGTATTTGAATCACTGGCTCTTTCTTGATAGATAGGTCTTAACAACGCTTCCAATGTGAAAGCCTCCTTTATTAACTTATGTATTATTCTTCGACAATAATTTGATATTTCCTCTTTAAACTTTAATAACATTCCTTTATAAAAAAATATGTTATAGTGTAGGTATAATTAGGAGGCTAAAAAATGAAACCCTATAAAAACAAAATAAATCGAATTCGTTCCTTTGCTCTTGGTTTAATATTCTTTGGCTTTATTATCATGTACGGGGCTATCTTCTTTAGAGAGAACGCTATCTTAGTAACAATATTTATGACACTTGGGTTACTTTCTATTATTGGAAGTACAGCTGTATATGGATGGATAGGTTTATTATCTACTAAAGCCGTTCAAGTAGTATGCCCCAACTGTGGAAAACACACGAAAGTTTTAGGACGAGTAGATATGTGTATGTATTGCAAAGAACCACTTACATTGGATCCTACTCTTGAAGGTGAAGAATTTGATATTAGCTACAATAGAAAGAAATAATCCCTGCACTTTGCTTTTAAGCAAAGTGCTTTTTTATATTAACATAGTATACTCATATAGAGTGAAATGAAACGAAGTCTTCTTTCTCTACTCTCCATATTGCAAGCATCGCATTATTAGCATCATCATGATAACCAGCACCTCTGTTTCTTAGAAGATATAGAAACTCCTCACTTTTTAAATTAGCCAACACTAATCAATTGGAATGGATATCGACGATTTCTTACTATGTATTGTAAATCAAAATAATTTTCCCCATTTACTCTGCGTACCTTTCCTATTTAGGTTAAATAAAATAGTCTAGGTGGCTTTGAGAACTAATTTCTCCATTTGTTTAGGCAGTCATCGACCTTGTACTATTCCCGTGTTTAATTACCTATACGTATCAATTATTTTTCACTTTATTGTATTGTTTTATTTTTAATAATAAAATTAATCAAAATATTTGTAGTTGACGGATAATTAATACTACTTTAGACTTAAAGCGAAAGAAGTGGAGGGTACCATTATGTCTATTAGAAAAAAACTGAACTTTTCCTTTTTATCTATTTTCTTTTTATTACTTATCACTTTAGGGGTAACATTCCTACAATTACTATCTATTGAAGAAAAATTTGATTATGCATTAGATAATCGTGTACAACAACAGCTCTTAACGGACGATATTCAAACAGAGCTTGGTATGCAAGGACTTTACATAAGAGCTATGATTTTAAATAATACAGATAAGGCAAAGGACTCCTTAGTTATGCATCAAGATTTGTTGAATGAGGCAATTCTAAATTTAGAAAATTTGGCTTCATCAGACACAATGAAGGGCTATTTGAGTGATATCCATAAACATAACGACGCGTTTAACACTGCTGCTACAGAAGCTATGGACGCATTAAACAAGGGAAACAAAGACAGTGCGTTACAAATAGTAAATAATGACGCTCAAATAGCAAATGAAGGTGTTTTAGCCACAGCACTCAAAATAAATGAATATCAAGAAGGTCAATTAAAGGTAATTACAGATGAGACTAAACAGGTAGTCAAAAATACAATTATTTTTAGTCTGGCGATACTTGCTATTAGTATTATGGTCGCTTCTGGAATTTCTATATTTATAAAAAAATCCATTACTATTCCTCTTGTGAAAGTAGCAAGGGCAACTGAGATTATAGCGAATGGTGACTTAACAGCACCTGATATTAATAGCCAAGCAAAGGATGAAATAGGTGATCTAGCTAAATCCTTTAATAAAATGAAATCTAACCTGAAAGATCTAATCATTAGCTTACATGAAAATGCCAATCATTTATCGAGTGTATCTGAGGAGCTTTCTGCTAGCACAGAGGAAGTGACCATTGCGTCTACGGATGTGGCAAATCGTGTGGAAATGACTGCCGAAGGTGCACAAAGCTCTGCAAGATCTGCCAAAGAAAGTGCGACTGCTATGGATGAGACTGCTGCCGGAGTGCAACGTATTGCTGAATCTACCCAAATTTTACATAGCAATGCATCAAACACAATTGAGTTTGCTAGTAAGGGTGAAGAAATATTAAAAACAGCCAAAGAACAAATGCAACTGATTTATGATTCATCTAATGAAACGAATCAGCTTATTAAAAAATTAAGTGAGCAATCCCTTGAAATTGAGAATATCACAAAAGTTATTACAGCTATCTCTGAGCAAACAAACTTACTTGCCTTAAACGCTGCTATTGAAGCTGCTCGAGCAGGAGAACATGGAAAAGGATTTGCAGTAGTTGCCGATGAAGTAAGGAAACTTGCTGAGGAATCTAAACAGTCTGCTAGCCAAATAGTATCCTTAATTATAGAAATTCAAAAGGATACAAAAAATGTGGAAAAATCCGTTTTGGTCGGACTTCAAAATGCTGAAGAAGGTGTGGAAGTAATTAACGAGGCCAATACTTCCTTCCTATCAATTGCTAGCTCCATTGAGCAAGTTACCTACCAGATAGAAGATATTTCAGCTACATCTGAGCAAATCTCAGCAAGTGCTGAAGAAGTTGCAGCATCAGTAGCTGAAATTGCCAGCCATACGATAGAAGCATCCTCCCAGACCGAAATGATCTCTGCTGCTGTAGAGGAACAGACAGCAACCATGCAGGAAATCAACACAGTGGCGCAGGACTTAACAGAAAAAGCAGTGTATTTAGAACAACTTATTGGCCGCTTTAAAATTTAGACAAAATAAAAACCGAGCGAATATACGCTCGGTTTTTTATTGGACTTTAGTTGCTTGTTCCTTACATGTAGGACACGAACCGTAAATCTCCATTCGGTGAGAACTAACATCAAAACCGGTCAAATGAGAGGCAAGATGCTCTACTTCATCTAATCCTGGATAATGGAAGTCAACTATTTTACCGCAAGAATTACAAATCATATGGTAGTGGTCATTTGTGATGAAATCAAAACGACTTGAATTATCGCCATATGTTAATTCCTTTACTAAGCCCGCTTCTCTAAACACACGTAAGTTGTTATAGACAGTAGCAACGCTCATGCTGGGAAATTTACTTTCAAGCGCTTTATATATATCGTCCGCAGTGGGATGTGACATAGATTGAATAATAAATTCCAGAATCGCATGGCGTTGAGGCGTTATACGTACACCGGTTGATTTCAATGTATCCAAAGCGTCTCTTAAATGTACTTCCGTCATCGCTATGCACCTCTCTTTATAATCATTATTAAATGATAAGTTTATAATAAGTATAAAGAAGAAATACTATCGCTGTCAAATTTTTCGACTATTAACATAGTATTAATACACTTTAGTATCCTCGTGAAACGTCTATAACATTTTCAAAATTGCTTTCTTCATTTAAGTAGATAGTTAAATTTCTAGAGAAAATTTCAAGTGCTCTCACCACATATTGAGAGGAGTGACTAGAGATATGTGGGGAGATGATTACATTTGGCATACTCCAAAACGGATGATCACTTTCAAGTGGTTCCTTTGCAAAAACGTCTAATACAGCATAGGCTATACAATTATCCACCAAGGCTTGTTTCAAATCCTGCTCTTTCAATAAGTCCCCACGTCCGTAATTCATAAAAATAGCACTCTCTTTCATAGATTTGAAGTGCTCGTATGTTAACAGTCCTCTCGTTTCTTCAGTGCTAGGAAGTATGGAGATTACTATATCAGCTTTTGGTAATACCTCTTTTAATGACTTGAAGGATACCATCTCATCCATATAAGATGCTGTTTTTCCACTACGATTGCAACCAATTGTGTGTACTCCAAATGCTTGTAACAGTCTTCCTACTTCTCCCCCAATTGCACCCGGCCCTATTATTAATGCTGTTGATCCATAAAGTTCCGATGAGGGAACTCTTTTCGACCATTCTGCCTTTTTCTGATTTTCAGCTATGAGAGGCAGGGACTTTTTAATAGAAAGTATATGAGCCAAAATGGATTCGGCCATAGGTGTTTTATGAATACCTCTCACATTTGTGAGAAGTATGTTCCTTTGGGCTATTTCTTGTAAAGGCATTTTTTCTAAACCTGCTGAGGCAACCATAACCCATTTCAGTTTTTTAGCACCTTCTATATGTGAAGGTTTAAGGTCCTCCCCATACGTCACAAAAACACTAGCTGTTTTAAGTTCATTCTCATTTAAGCCCTTATGGAAGATAAAATCTACTTGGGGAAAGCGATTGATCAAGCTTAATCGCTGCTCCTCCTTCGGTAAAAAGGAAAATAATATTTTCATCTATTTATTCACCAGCTTTTACTAAGGATTTTAATGTATGTAGCACTTCTTCTACGTGATCTTTTACTTTAACCTTTCTCCACTCCTTCACCACTGTCCCAGTTGGATCGATCAAAAAGGTTGTACGTTCAATTCCCATATATTCTTTCCCAAAGTTTTTCTTCAATGCCCATACTCCGTATGCCTCTGAAACTTCATGAGTATCATCGATCAATAAAGAAAAAGGTAGTCCATGCTTTTCTATAAATTTTGTATGTGCCTTCTCACCATCTGCACTTACTCCAAGAATAACTGCATTTAAATCAGAAAAATCTTCATAGGCGTCTCTAAACTCACATGCTTCCGTCGTGCAGCCCGGTGTGGAGTCTTTAGGGTAAAAGTACAAAATGACATACTGCTTTCCAGCAAAGTCTTCCAATGATACGACTTCACCCTTTTCATTTTTTAATGAAAATTTAGGTGCGGCCACTCCTTCTAATTGTTCCATCAAAATCCCTCCTCTAATATTAGTTATATCGTAACGAACTTTATAAGTATGTTCAATTTCTTTAGCCTTTTTCCTCTTATTTGTCTAAAATATTAAAAGTAACCACTATGACTAGAAGTTTTAGGAAAGACAAGTTATAATTTTCATCTTACATACATTCAATAATGGAGGTAGAACATTGAAACATACACAATCTGAACAAATACAGGTACATGCATTAGAACATATCGTTGGAGGAGTAAACAGCCCTTCCCGCTCCTATAAAGCAGTTGGAGGCGGAGCACCTATTGTCATGGAAAGAGCAGAAGGTGCATACTTCTATGATGTAGATGGAAACAAGTATATCGATTACTTAGCAGCCTACGGTCCTATTATAACCGGACACGCTCATCCGCATATTACAGAAGCTATTACAAAGGCGGCCCAAACAGGCTTATTATATGGTACCCCAACAAAGCATGAGGTTACATTCGCTAAAATGCTAAAAGATGCTATACCTTCAATGGATAAAGTGCGCTTTGTTAACTCAGGGACGGAAGCAGTAATGACTACAATACGAGTTGCACGTGCCTATACAGGAAGAACAAAAGTAATGAAATTTGCTGGCTGCTATCACGGGCACTCTGATTTAGTTTTAGTTGCAGCAGGCTCTGGCCCAGCAACTCTTGGAACTCCCGATTCTGCCGGAGTACCTCAATCTATCGCAAAAGAAGTTATAACGATTCCATTCAATGATCCTCAGGCATACAAGGATGCTATGGAAAAGTGGGGTTCTGAATTAGCCTGTATTTTAGTGGAACCTATTGTAGGTAATTTTGGAATGGTGGAGCCTAATGAAGGATTTTTAGCGCTAGTTCACGAAATTGCAAAAGAAAAGGGAGCTCTTGTTATCTATGATGAAGTAATTACAGCATTCCGCTTCCATTATGGAGCTGCATCTACTATGCTTGGCCAAATACCGGACTTAACTGCATTGGGTAAGATTATTGGCGGTGGACTTCCGATTGGTGCATATGGCGGTAAGAAAGAAATTATGGAGCAGGTAGCACCACTTGGACCTGCTTATCAGGCTGGAACAATGGCTGGTAATCCTGCGTCAATGCAAGCAGGAATTGCTTGTTTAGAAGTTCTTCAGGCTCCCGGTTTATATGAAGAGCTAGATAGATTAGGTGCATTGTTAGAGAAAGGAATTTTAGATGCAGCTAAGAAAAATAATATTACAATTACAATCAATCGCATAAAAGGTGCACTTTCCGTTTATTTTACCGATGTAAAGGTTGAAAACTACGAACAGGCAGAAGCTAGTGATGGTGAGATGTTCGCTAAATTCTTCAAGCTTATGCTTGAGCAGGGTATCAATCTTGCACCTTCTAAATACGAAGCTTGGTTTATTACTACAGCTCACACAGAAAATGATATAGTAGAGACAATTAATGCTGTAGACAATGCTTTTGCTCAACTAAATAAATCAAAGTAATAAGGTTAACGAAAGGATAGGATGGAATGAAATTAGGCGCACGCATATTTAAAACTGGAGTTGCTATAGTATTTTCCTTGTTTATAGCTGAACTACTTCAGCTTCCTAGTCCTGTCTTTGCAGGAATAGCAGCAATTTTTGCGATACAACCATCTATCTATAGATCCTACTTAACCGTTATTGAACAAATACAATCTAACCTAATTGGAGCAGCTATAGCAGTCATTTTTGCATTAGTTTTTGGCAATCATATTATTGCTGTTGGCTTTGCTGCAATTGTCGCCATTTCCATCATGCTCAAATTTAAGCTAGAAAAAACTGTTTCGTTAGCATTAGTTACTGTGATAGCTATTATGGAGATACAAAGCGATGAATTTTTAACCTTTGCACTGATTCGATTTTGTACCATTCTCGTTGGGGTAATTTCAGCCTTTGTCGTAAACCTAGTATTTCTTCCACCTAAATTTGAGACAAAGCTTTTTAACTCTATTCATTACACACAGGATGAAATTATAAGATGGATTAGAATCGCTTCCAGAAACGCGGCCGATCATCAGTCTAGTAAGCAGGCAATAAGTCAGCTAAAAGGTAGACTAGAACGAATCGATCAAATATACTCCTTTTTTAAGGAAGAAAGAGTATATACAAAAAAAGCAACACATTCAAAAGGTAGAAAAGCAGTCGTTTATCGCGAGCTCATCGAGATTTCATACAATAGCTTAGAAGTATTAAAAAGATTGCATCTCCATGAAAATGAATTAAATGACCTTCCAGAGCATTTTAGAATGATGATAACAGAAAGATTAGATTCGCTTTTGACTTATCATGAGCAGCTCCATTTGAAATTTATTGGCAAGCTTAAAGCAGATCATATGGAATGGCACGGTCCAGAGGCATTTATTCAAAGACAAGAGGTTATGAATATATTCGTCCAACAAATTGCCTTAACCCAAATAGAGGAGGAGTTCTCTACGTACCATCTCCTGCATTTACTTTCTTCTATTTTAAAATATGAAGAACAGCTAGAGCATGTGGATAAGCTCATAACTGCTTATCAGAACTTCCACAGTAAGGAATTAACTGTACAGATTGAGGAAACTCCTTATTAAAACTAAAAAACACGTATCTCCATTTGGCAATAAGTGCCATTAGGAGATACGTGTTTTTTAGTTTTTCATTCTTGGATCCAATGCATCCCTTAAGCCATCACCCATAAGGTTAAAACCAAGGACTGTTAGCATGATAGCAAGTCCTGGGAAAATCATTGTCCACGGTGCTGTTCGGAGGTGGTTTCGTGCATCCGCAAGCATCTTGCCCCACTCAGGTGTTGGTGCCTGTGCTCCCAAGCCTAAGAAGCCTAGTGCGGCAGCCTCTATAATTGCAGAAGCAATGGCCAAGGTTCCAGCCACAATAACAGGTGCCATAGAGTTAGGTAAAATATGCGAGAAAAGGATACGAAAATCCTTCATACCAATTGCCTTAGCAGAGGTTATGTATTCCTCTTCTTTAATACTTAAAACTTTTGATCTGATGAGTCGTCCGAAGTTAGGAATGTTGATAATTGCAATCGCAATCAAAGCATTTTGCAAAGAAGGACCTAACACAGAAACTACTGCAATCGCTAGAAGAATGCTAGGAAAAGCAAGTAGAATATCAAAGATACGGGAGATAATCATGTCAACCCATTTCCCATAGTAGCCGGCTACTATTCCCAATATACTTCCTATAATGACAGAGCCGATTACTGAGGAAAAACCTACCCATAGAGAAATTCTAGCCCCATGCACAATTCGAGAGAATATATCTCTTCCAAAATCATCCGTGCCAAACCAAAACTGGCTAGATGGTGCTAAAAGTCGATGTTTCGTCATGGATTGTTCATCAATACCCTGTGGGACCAGAAAAGGTCCTATTAGTGCGACTACTATAAAGAAAAATACGATAAAAGTGCCGACAAGTGCCACCTTGTTTTTCCGGAAACCTCTCCACGCTTCTTTCCAAGGACCAGCTGATATGTCCTTTTCGGTAGCCAATAAATTATCCGGTGCTTTTGGAACCATTTGGGTCATCATCATCTCTCCTTTTAGTCATACTTGATGCGTGGATCAATTAATCCATATAAAATATCAACGAATAAATTGATCATAACGAATATAAAAGCAACTACTAATATTCCAGATTGAATAACAGGGTAATCACGGAACTGAATGGCATCGTAAATATAGCGACCAATTCCCGGCCATCCAAAGATGGTTTCTGTCAATATAGCTCCTCCTAAAAGTAAGCCCATTTGAAGACCGATTACTGTTAATACTGGAATGATGGCATTTTTCAAAGAATGCTTATATACTACCCAAAACATTTTTTGGCCTTTAGCTCTTGCTGTTCGTACATAATCCGCTCTCATAACCTCTAGCATACTAGATCTAGTCATTCGAGCAATAATAGCCATTGGAATAGTAGCCAAGGCAATACTAGGTAATAACAAATGCTTGAGAACAACACCAAGCTGATCAAAACGGCCATTAATAATAGTATCAATTACATATAAGTTGGTGACTGCTGAAACTGGGTCTCTTGCTTCCTGCCTCCCACCTGTTGGAAGCCAGTGTAATTCTACGGCAAAAATCCATTGCTCCATTAACCCCAACCAAAATATTGGCATCGAAACACCTATTAAAGCTAGTACCATTGCTAAGTAATCGAACCAAGAGTTCTGGAACCATGCAGATATAATTCCCGCGTTTACCCCTATAATAACTGCTATTAGAATTGCAAAGAACGCTAGCTCAAACGTAGCAGCAAGATACGGCCATATTTCAGAAGCTACTGGCTTAACAGTTCGCATCGCCTCACCAAGATCACCTTGAAGAAGACCAAATAAATAATCAAAATATTGCACATACCAAGGATTATTTAAGCCTAGGCTTTCTCTTAGTGATTCAATAGCATCCTTAGAAGCTAATTGTCCCAGAATAACCTGTGCTGGATCACCTGGGATAGCACGAATAATCATAAAAACTAAAAAAGTCATACCAAGCAATACTGGTATAAGCTGCAACAGCCTCTTTCCAATATAGTGAAGCATGTTTTTTCACCCTCTTCATCTTAAAATATGAAATACAAGCTTCTCTCTTTGACCTGACAATTAAAATACTTCTTATCCTTTAAAAGAGGAAGGAATCAAGAAGATTCCCTCCCCCATCAGTCTTTACTTAAAGTCAACGTTTCCTAATTTGTCTGAGCCAGTTGGATGTGGTGTGAAGCCTGTCAATTCTGCTTTACCAGCAAGTAATGGTGTTGAGTGAGCAAGTGGAACCCATGGTGCATCTTCAAATATTATTTCTTGAGCTTGTTTATATAATTCAATACGTTTGTTTTCGTCTACCTCTGATTGTGCTTCGATTAGAATTTCGTGTAATTGGTCATTGCTATAGTACGTGTAGTTATTACTTTCGATATTATCTTTGTCTAGCAATACATAAAGGAAATTATCCGCATCCCCGTTATCACCAGTCCATCCAAGTAAGAAAGCATCAGCTTCTCCTAAACGAGCTTTTTCTAAATATGTTGCCCATTCATAAGAAACGATTTTTGCATTGATGCCTACTTTTTCTAAGTTATTTTTAATTGCTTCTGCGACCTTTGCTCCGTCTGGCATATAAGGTCTTGGAACCGGCATAGCCCATAGCTCCATATCAAAGCCATCTGCTAATCCAGCTTCTGCTAAAAGTTCCTTTGCTTTTTCTGGATCATATTCGTAACCAGGAATATCGTTATTGTAGCCACTAATAGAAGAAGGCATAGGGTTTTTAGCGATTTCAGCTCCGCCCTCAAAGAAAGCATCTACAATTGCTTGCTTATCGATAGCATAATTCATTGCTTGGCGTACTTTTACGTTGTCAAAAGGCGGTCTAGTATTCGTTAGACCTAAGTAACCAACGTTCATGGACGGGCGCTCATACAGTTGTAGAGTAGAATCACCCTCAACTGTTTTACGATCAGACGGATTTACTCCATCAGCCAAATCAATGTCTCCAGCTAGTAGGTTGTTTAAGCGTGCTGCGTTATCCGGAATAGCACGGAATACAACTTTATCAAGCTTAGGCATACCATCTACCCAGTAATCTTCATATTTTTCAATTGTAATGGAATCATTTCGTTTCCATTCTACGAATTTGAATGGACCTGTTCCTACTGGATTATCTCCAAATTTCTCTTCATCTTTTTCAAATGCCGTTGGGCTTGCTATTCCGAATGGACTCATAGCAATATTTTTTAAGAAAGGAGCTTGTGGACGTTTAAGTTTAAATACTACTGTGTAATCACCATCAGCAGTAACTGACTCAATTACATGTCCTTCATCGCCTGCATATCCTCCAAACATAGAGCCATAGTAATAGAATTTTTCCTCTGAGCCATTAGCCCAGCGTTCAAAGTTTTTCACAACAGCCTCAGCATTAAAATCTGTACCGTCGTGAAATTTAACTCCTTCTTCTAAAGTAAATGTATAAGTTAAACCGTCATCAGATGTTACCCATTCTTTGGCAAGGCCTGCTTGAATAGTAGTATCTTCTTCACCAAAATTTAATAGTGTTTCAAATACATTTTGTGTAACTTTAAATGATTCACCGTCAGTTACTATAGCAGGATCTAGAGAAACAGAGTCTCCCCCTCGACCAAACACTAATACTTTATCCCCTGATGATGAGGAGGATTCTCCTTTTTTATCTCCTCCGGTTTCATCACTTGAACAAGCAACAATTGTAAAAGCAGCAAATATCATTAAAAACATAAAAGACAATAATTTCTTTTTTCTCACATGGACCCCTCCAAATTTATATTATCAATGCTGGACTGCCTCATTATAAAGATGGCAGGCAACAAAATGACTGTTCTTAACTTCCTCTAGCTTCGGTTTAACGGTTGTACAAACGTCCATTTTAAAAGGACAACGTGTATGGAATGTACAGCCTGTAGGAGGGTTAGAAGGGCTTGGAATATCTCCTTCTAATATAATTTGCTCCCTTTGAAATTGTGGATCAGGTACTGGCACAGCAGAGAGAAGTGCTTTTGTATAAGGGTGCAGCGGCTCTGCATACAAATTCTCACTAGGTGCAAGTTCAACCATTCTACCTAAATACATAACCCCTACTCGGTCGCTAATGTGACGGACCACTCCTAAATCGTGGGCGATAAATATATAGGTCAGTTTTAACTCCTTTTGCAAATCCTGCATAAGATTTAAAACTTGAGCTTGAATGGATACATCGAGTGCAGAAACGGGCTCATCCGCTATAATCAGCTTTGGATTGGTCATAAGTGCTCTAGCGATTCCAATACGCTGTCTTTGTCCACCACTGAACTGGTGAGGATATCGTTTTGCGTGATAGCTGCTCAATCCTACAATTTCTAAAAAGTCATGAACCTTTTGTCTGCGAGTTTTAGGATCTCCGATTTGATGAACTATAAGCGGCTCCATTAAAATCTTCTCCACTGTATGACGAGGATTTAGAGAAGCATAAGGATCCTGGAACACCATTTGGATATCTCGTCTAACCTTGCGCATGGCCGAGTCTGAAATCTTCGTTAAATCCTTTCCTTCAAACATCACATTTCCTTCTGTTGGCTCTAGCAATCTCATAAGCATACGGCCTGTAGTAGATTTACCGCAGCCTGATTCTCCAACAATCCCTAACGTTTCTCCCTCATTCACAAAGAAAGATATGTCATCTACTGCTTTTACATAACCCACTTTTTTTGACAAAACACCCGAACGAATAGGAAAATATTTTTTCAGTCCGTCAACTTTTAACAGCGGCTCTGTCATAATCTGCAACCTCCTTAGAGTCATACAAGAAACATCTTGTTTTATGTCCCTCCGATGTTTCAAAAAGAGGAGGATTTTCCTGCAGACAGCGTTCGAATGCAAATTCACATCTTGCAGCGAATCGACAGCCCTGCTTTATAACTCCTGGCTTTGGCACATTACCAGGAATAGAATATAGTCGTTGCTTTTTGTATCTCATGTCAGGCACTGATGCAAGTAGCCCCTTTGTATATGGATGCTGAGGGTTTTTAAAAATAGTGTCAACTAGTCCTTCTTCTACTACTTTTCCTGCATACATGACCACTACACGTTCACAGGTCTCGGCCACTACACCAAGATCATGAGTGATAAGAAGTACAGCTGTATTTAGTCTTTTATTCAGATCTCGCATTAGCTTTAGGATTTGTGCTTGGATCGTAACATCTAATGCTGTAGTCGGTTCATCAGCTATCAATACCTCTGGATCACATACAAGCGCCATTGCAATCATAACCCTTTGACGCATACCACCTGAAAGTTGGTGAGGGTAGTCCTTCATAAGTGCTTCTGCTCTAGGAAGACCAACAAGCTTGAGCATCTCAACCGCTCTGTCCTTAGCTTGTTTTTTACTCCATCCTTTTTTATGTAGGGTTATGGCTTCCATAAGCTGATTCCCAATTGTAAATAAAGGATTTAAAGAGGTCATCGGCTCCTGGAATATCATAGCAATCTCATTTCCTCTTACTTTTCTCATCTCTTTTTCAGAGAAAGTAGTTAAATCCTTGCCTTTAAATAAGATTTCTCCATTTGTTATTTTTCCAGGGGGACTAGGAATTAGACCCATAATTGATAGTGAGGTAACACTTTTACCACAGCCTGATTCGCCTACAATGCCTAAGATTTCCCCTTCTCTAACATGGAAATCTACATAATCAACAGATGGAATAACACCATCATCTGTAAAAAAGGAAGTTTGAAGACCTTTCACTTCTAATACTTTTTTTCCTTGTTCCATGATAACTCTCCTTTTTTACAAGACTATTTAAAATTTTCATTATATTTGTTCATATTGATATTTTACACATTTTAGCATTTTATGCAATACTTTTCGGACTATTTAAAACCTTCCCTATATTCAATAATCCATAAAAATAGTATAAAAAACACCCAATAAGAACAAAATCGCCTTATTGGGTGTGTTTGTTAGTCCACAGTATCTAATTGTTGTATTTGAAATAAGTTATAATATACCCCTTTGTCCTTCATGAGTTTAGCATGAGAACCTTCCTCTGCTAATTCTCCATTTTCTATAACAAATATTTTATCTGCGTGCGTTATTGTGGAAAGTCTATGTGCTACGATAATTGTTGTTCGATTTTGTGCCAAACGCTCTAAAGAATCTTGAATTAAAGATTCGCTCTCTAAATCTAATGCTGAAGTCGCCTCATCTAGAACCAATATCGTTGGATTTTTTAAAAATACACGTGCAATTGCGACACGTTGCTTTTGACCTCCTGAAAGCTTAACTCCACGCTCTCCAACCTTTGTTTCGTATCCATCAGGCAGTTCCATAATGAAGTCATGTGCATTAGCAGCTTTTGCCGCCTCTATTACTTCTTCATCACTTGCATCTGGTTTACCCATTAAGATATTCGATTTTACGGAGTCACTAAACAAAATATTATCCTGTAGGACAATTCCTATTTGTTGTCTAAGCGATTCAATCGTCACGTCGCGAACATCTTTTCCATCGATTTGTACGCTACCTGATGTCACATCATAAAATCGGGGAATCAGGCTAATAATAGTGGACTTACCCCCACCACTCATCCCGACAAATGCAACTGTTTCACCAGCATTTACTCTAAGGTTTATATTATTAAGGATAGTTTGACCGTCTTTTTCATATTGGAAGGAAACATTGGAAAAGGTTACTTCCCCATATGTATTGCCTAACTTTTTAGCTTCAGGTTTATCGACAATATCATATTTCTCATCCATCAACTCAAATACTCGATCCATAGAAGCAAAGGATTGTGTTAATGTTGTTGAAGAATTAACTAATCGTCTTAAGGGACTATAAAGGCGCTCAATGTAAGCTATGAACGCAGCCATCGTTCCTACAGATAATCTTCCATGAATAGCCTCATATCCAGCGTAAGCAATTACTAATAGTGGAGCAATATCCGTAATAGTATTAACTACAGCAAATGCTTTTGCGTTCCATATCGTCTGATCCACTGCTTTATCTAGAAATTCTCCGTTCGTCTCATTGAATAATTTTTGTTCATGTTTTTCTAGTGTAAAGGTTTTAATAATACTCATCCCTTGGACACGTTCATGAAGATAGCTTTGTACTCCTGCAAGAGCCTGGGATCTCTTTCTTGTTAAATCACGAAGTCTTCCAAAAAAGAATTTAACACTGAATGCGTAGAACGGAAATGCTATTAAGGTAACTAATGTTAGCTTGACATTCATTGTCAACATAATGCCGATAGCTATTAGAATGGTAGCTAGATCAAGCCAGACATTCATCAAGCCAATCATAACAAAGTTTTTTGTTTGTTCTACATCATTAATAACGCGAGAAATCACTTCTCCTGCACGTGTGTTGGAATAGTATTTTAAGCTGAGTTTTTGAAGATGTATATATAGCTTTTGACGTATATCATACAAAATTTTATTGCTGACTAATTGTGCCAAATATTGTCGATAATACTCGATTGGTGGACGAACGATTAAGAATACCAATGCGGTACCACCTAGCCAATAAATCAGTTGTTGGATTTTCTCATCCGTTGACATATCGCCGCCAATAATATCATCAACGACAATCTTAATCAATACAGGTATAAATAGTGGAATTGCAAATTTAATAACCCCAATAACAATTGTCAGGAATATTTGCCAATTATAAGGTTTTACAAATTCCATATATCTTTTCATGGTACTCACAAAATTACTTCCTTTCTTAAAACGGAAGAACCTGTTGTAAAGTCAACAGGTTCTTCAACTATTCATTCAGCTGTTTATAAAAATGATAACGACTTGTCCATGCCTCTATAAAGTCGGGAGCAAACGGCCCTCTTCTTTGCTTAATCCAAGAAATTAGTTTTTCTATATTTCGCTCAAGAATAGCATCCATCTCATCTGGATAATTCATTTCTCTTTTATGCTGTTCGTATTCATCCTCATCTAAAATAGTGTAGGTCATGTCTGGAAAGACCTTCACATCTAGATCATAATCAATATATTTTAACCTTTGATTGTTGTAGACAAATGGCGAACTAATGTTGATGTAGTAATATACGCCGTCTTCTCGAAGCATACAAATAATGTTAAACCAATGCTCTGCATGAAAGTAACAAATGGAAGGCTCTCTTGTAATCCATGTTCGGCCATCTGCCTCTATTACAAGAGTACGTTCGTTTGCACCTATCACAATATTCTTGGTGCCTTTTAAAACCATCGTTTCCTGCCAGACACGGTGGATACGGCCATTATGCTTGTAGCTGTGAATTTGAATAATTTCTCCTTCTGTTGGAATCGCCATGATTTAGCCACCTTTTCACCAAGCGCAAAATTGAATATTATACTTATTTCCCTATTATAGCAATCCATAGGAAAAAACTGTAGTAAAAAAATCAGCGAAGGCAAAATGCCCTCGCTGATTTTTGGTGAATCCATGTTATTTTGATTGGTTAGAAGAACCGTTCGAAAACTTCCCGCTAGCTTGTTGTTTTTTCATTTCAGCTTGACGGTTTTGCTCTTTAACTTGTTGAATTACAGTTTCTGAAGCAAACTCTTGTCTTTTGTTTGGTTGTTGACTGTTATTCTTTTTCATGGATTTCACCTCCGTACAAAATATATCATGTGCACTTTTGGAGATAATATTCATTTGAAATTTAAAAATGTTAAATTGAATTTTTTACTGCGGCGAACTGGAAGAAAGTAATTGATTTCCTCTCTATGCGGTCCAAATTAATGACCACATACTAACAATTACATTTTAATCGAACGTCCACCGTCCACTATAATAGTTTGTCCACGGATCATTGATGCGTCGTCGGATAGCAGGAACATTGCTGTTTTTACCATGTCTTCAATTTCAACCATTCGACCTGCCGGAGTGTTCAATCGAGCATCCTCTAATAATTGCTCTCTGTTTGGGAAATGCTTTAAAGCATCAGTATCTAATGCTCCACCGGAAACTGTATTAACTGCAATTCCTTTTTCAGCCAGCTCTACTGCCAAATATCGAGTGATAGACTCAATAGCAGCTTTAGATACACCTACTGTTGTGTAGTTTTCTAAATATCTAATAGATCCTAATGAGCTAATACCTAAAATTTTACCGCCATTCGGCATAAGCTTCGCAGCTTCCTGTGCTCCGAAAAGCATTGCTTTTGCATTAATATTCATCGTCCAGTCCCAATGGGATTCCTCTAATTCCATTATTGGTCGAAGAACGCCAGAAGCAGCATTACTAACGAAAATATCTAAACGACCGAACTCATCTTTGATTGTTTGGAACATCGCACGAAGCTTCTCTATATCTCCTACGTTTGCACGAATAAGCAAAGCTTTTTGACCTAAAGCTTCAATTTCTTGAACAGTTTCTAATGCAGCTGTTTTACTGCGCGCATAATTGACCACAATATCATAGCCATTTTTCGCAAGCTCGATGGCAATTGATTTTCCTAAACCTCTGCTGCTACCTGTTACTAATGCTACCGGATTTGTCATGTGATACTCTTCCTTTCCTTCCATGCATTCCACATTTTTAATACGGGAATAGGCATTGGTTGATTGTTAACTTCTTCTATAGAATACCATTGGCTATTCAATGATATTTTTTTTTCGTTCATAAGCTTTGCTTCGAAGCTTTCGATTTCCCAAACAAGATGAGAAAAAATATGCTTAAATGCTATCAATTCTTTTCCTTTTTGAATTTCCACTCCATAGTCAAGCTCTACCACTTCCTCAACTGTATGGGTGGAAGTTGGCAGCTCAACCATAGGGAATTGCCACATATTTGCAAGCAATCCTTTAGAGGGACGCTTCTCTAACAAAATTTTACCATCATTTCGTTGAATCACTACTGCCTTCATTTTATGTAATTTTGTCTTTTTATTTATTGTTTTTATTGGCAGTTCCTCTTGAACTCCCTCATAAAAAGCCGAACAATATTCTCGCACTGGACAAAGTAAACATTTGGGCTTCGTAGGAGTGCATATAATAGCCCCAAGTTCCATTAAACCTTGGTTAAATGCTGAAGGGTTATCCTTAAACATCAAGTTCATAACAGCTTCTTCAAATAACTTTTTCGTCTTTTGTTTAGCAATGTCCTCTTTTATCAATAAAATTCGAGAGAGTACTCTCATTACATTTCCATCAACTGCATGCTCCGGAATATCATATGCAATGCTTAACACTGCTCCAGCCGTATAAGGTCCAACGCCCTTTAGCTTTGATATTTCCTTTCGGTTGTTCGGTACGACGCTATTATATTCTTCTACAACTTCCCTTACTCCTGCTTGCAGGTTACGGGCTCTTGAATAATAGCCCAAGCCTTCCCACTCTTTTAATAGTTCTCCCTCTTCCGCTTCTGCAAGTGATTCCAGAGAGGGATATTTAGAGATAAATCTCTCATAATAAGGGATAACTGTATCAACCTTTGTTTGCTGTAGCATTACTTCGGAGACCCAAATTTTGTATGGATCTTTTGTTTTTCTCCAAGGCAAATCTCGTTTTTCCTCTAAAAACCAGGATACTAGTGACTCACCAATTTGCTTATTATATAATTCGTTCACATTTAGATTCCTTTCCCTGCGATTATGGTATGTAATAATAGGGTATAACTTTAATAATTACTTTGTTAATTTATCTACTTTATCTTATGATTAAGATAACTTGTTTCCTAAAGGAGCTGGTCACACATGGATACAGGTACACATATCGTTATGGGTATTGCACTTGGTGGTTTGGCAATGGCAGATCCCGTCGTTACAAGTAGTTCTCTAACTACTACTGCAGTAATTGCAGGAACTATAATCGGATCTCAAGCCCCTGATATAGATACTGTTCTAAAATTAAGAAATAATGCAATCTACATACGCCATCATCGTGGTATTACCCACTCTATTCCAGCCGTTCTTTTATGGCCGTTACTAATATCTGGTGTATTGTGGTTAATTATCCCTGAAGCAAATTGGCTTCATCTTTGGCTTTGGACATTTTTAGCAGTGTTTCTTCATGTCTTTGTTGATATTTTTAATTCATATGGAACTCAGGCATTGCGCCCCTTCTCTAAAAAATGGGTGGCATTGGGAGTCATAAATACATTCGATCCAATCATATTTGGTATTCATGTACTAGGCCTATTATTATGGATGTTTGGATTTAATCCAGTACCTACATTCCTAACAATGTACGCTATAATCGCTATTTATTACATTTTACGCTTTGCGGTGCAAAGTGCTGTTAAAAATAGTGTAAAGAAAACGATTCCAGATACAACAGAAATTATTGTTGCTCCCACTATAAAATTTTTTCAATGGAGAATTGCAGCTAGCTCAGAGACCCATCATTATGTAGGTAGAGCATACGGACGTTCCATTACAATTTATGATAAGTTTGAACGAGAGGAAATTCCTGATTCTCCTTTAGTAGAGGCAGCACTTAAAGATACAAACCTAAGTGCCTTCACTTCGTTTTCGCCTATTTACAGATGGGAAATAACAAAGTTCGAACGTATTCACGAAGTACGTCTTATCGATTTACGTTATAGAAGTAACGATTATTATCCTTTTGTGGCAGTTGTGCACTTGAATGAAGACTTGGAGATTATCAACTCATACACAGGCTGGATATTCAGTGAAGATAAGCTAAGAAAAAAATTAGACTTTTTACCTCATTAAAACAGAGACGCTAGGAATCATATTCCTAGCGTTTAATCTGTATCCAGTAAATGCTTGTATTTTTCATTCGTGGTTGCAAACTCATGCAATTGTCCGCCGTAGCCATCTATCCACTTTTTAATGACCATTTCTGTCACCGCTGCACCTTTGTATTCATAACCTGCACGCGCATAGGATGATTCAAAATCAGACCATAGTAATTCTATCCAAGCCCTTGCCTTTTCAAAGGACAGCTTATCATTTTTCTCTAGTAATAAATTTGTTAACTCATTTATTTTAGTTTCCATATTATTTTCCTTCCTCTAATGGCTCTAGTATAGAAATTGGTAATGCTTCCTCGTACTTATCTCCACCTAAACGATATCCCCAAGCAAATTTACCTTTTAAATATTCTACTTGAAAGAACATCCCTGGGTCACCACTAATTCTATACATTTCTCCTGGTTTAATCGAATTGACATCAGTAAGGAAAGATTGAGCCATCATTGCTTTTCGTTCATATACTGCATACTCATTAACAATGCCTAATTGCTCTGCCTTTCTTGCTTTTTCTTTTAAGTTAGCAATTTCAGTTCGAAGCTCCTGCTCCGACATCTGACTATATTTTTTATTGTTCATCTAGTGCTTCCAACTCCTTCTTTTCTATATACAAGTCTATATGCTCAGCAGGAAATCCTTTTAGGTAAAGTGCCTGCTTCACACGCTGTTTCAGATCAAAGCCACTATATTTGGAAGAATACTTCCTCCAGATTTTCTCTCCTTGAGTTGCAATTATGTCTAGCCATTCTTCATCTTTCTTTTCTAGCTCAAAGGAATCAATTGCTTGAGAAATGATGCTAAAGTTATAACCTTTTCTTTGAAGGTTTTCCTGCACCTTTTGTTTGATTTGCCGAGGGGTTTTATTTTGGTTTTGATTGATAATTTTTTCAGTTAGCTTTTTGGCAATAGAAACCTGTTCCTCTTCCGAGTATGTAGCAAGCACTTCCTCCTGAAGTTCCTTTTCTATCCCTTTTTTCTTCAGTTCCTGACGAATAGCAGCAGGGCCTTTCTTGCTACTATTTTTTTGAGTCTCAACTAAAGCCTTTGTAAAACTTTCATCATTTAGAAATCCGTGCTCATACAATTTACGAATAGCTTCTAACACGACAGCCTCGCCGAACTCACTTTGTAATAGCTTTTGCTTTACCTCATGCTCACTTCTCATCCGAAAGCTTAAATAATTGATGGCTTTATTATAAGCCTTTCGCACTTCATCATCAAAAACAATTTCATCTAAAGTGAAAGCCTCAATGACTTTTCCTTTAGTCAGTTGATATTTTATCAAGACTGCCTCGTCTACACTAAAGGCATACTTTTCATCCAAATATAAATTATACCGTTCATTATTCTTTTTTTGACGTCCTATTTTTGTAATAATCGGCATACGATAATCTCTCCATTCCACTTACTTTAAGTATAACGTATAAATTCGTGTGTGATAAATGATTGAACTGTTACTATAGTGTAAAGAGGAGGCTGATTTAGATGAAAGTAGCAATAACTGGCGGAACTGGTTTTGTAGGAAGAGCTTTGACGAGGCTGTTGGAACATAAAGGACATGAAGTTATTATTTTATCGAGGTCACGCTCGCATCAACAAGGTAACGTCACATACATTAACTGGCTTTCAAATGATACTAGACCTGAGGAATATTTGGAGGGTATTGATGCAATAGTAAATTTAGCTGGAGAATCGATTAATAACGGACGTTGGTCAGAAAAGCAAAAAGAAAAAATCTATGATAGCAGAATGCAAGCCACCAACGAAATAATTCGTATTATAGGAGTATTAGGGCAAAAACCAAAAGTATTAATCAATGCAAGCGCTATAGGAATTTACCCCGCTTCTAACGAGAGAATATATAACGAACGTTCTACTGAGAAAGGACATGACTTCTTAGCTAAAACAGTAGCTGATTGGGAGCAAAAAGCTTCCTCCGCTGAGGAATATGGAGTCCAAGTAGCTTTTGGGAGATTTGGAATTATATTAGGCAGAACAGAAGGAGCGCTTCCGTTAATGGCACTCCCCTACAAAATGTTTGTTGGCGGTCCTATAGGAAAAGGAGATAATTGGATGTCCTGGATTCATGTTCAGGATGTCGCTAATGCGCTTTTATTTGCAATTGAGAACAATATAGGCGGACCTTTTAATGTAGTTGCCCCCGATCCTAAAAAGATGAATGAATTTAGTAAAACACTGGCGACCGTATTAAAAAGACCTCATTATTTTCCGGTTCCAGCATTTGCTTTAAAATTTGCACTTGGCGAAAAAAGCCAACTTGTCTTAGAGGGTCAAAAAGTACTTCCTGAAGTATTGATAGCAGCTGGATTCGCTTTCGACTTCCCTGATCTAGAAAGTGCCTTAAATGATATATATAAATAGTAAGTCCACTTGCATTATAGTAAAACTAACCAACTGGTAAAAATGAATAAATCCCACTCCCAAGTGCAATCTATTTTTAAAGAGATTGCGCTTTTTTGTGCAAACATTCATTAGAAAAGGAGCAAATAATTATGTGGAAGCAGCACGTAATAGGAATTATAATAGCAACCTTTATCATAAGCCTCGGCTTTTCCTATGAGCCATTTACGGCAGAAGCGAAGGAGATACATTGGGGATTTAAAAAAGCTCGAGATGAAGTTCCACCTGAGGCCGGAGCAGAACTAGATGCATTGTTAGAAAAACACGGGGCAATTTATAAAGGCCCTGCTGATAAGAAGATTATATACCTCACCTTTGATAATGGTTATGAGAACGGCTATACCGCTAGTATTTTAGATACATTAAAAGCAGAAAATATTAGTGCCACCTTCTTTTTAACAGGCCATTATCTAGAGAGTGCCACCCCACTCGTAAAACGTATGATTGAAGAAGGACATCAAATAGGTAACCATTCTTACGGGCATCCAAATCTTGCAAAAATGTCAAAGGATGAAATAAAAAAAGAACTACAGAAATTTGATAACCGTCTAAAAGAGCTTACTTCTTTAGAGAGAACTACTGTCACTAGACCTCCCGAGGGAATTTTTGATGAAGATGTATTAGCTGCAGCAAATGAAATTGGTCATCAGCATTTTTTCTGGTCAATCGCTTTTATTGATTGGCATCGAGATCAGAAAAAAGGTGGTCAATATGCTTACAACGAGTTAATAACACAAATTCATCCAGGGGCAATCGTCCTTATGCATACCGTGTCTCCTGACAATGCAGATGGGCTTCCGGCCTTTATTAAAGAAGCGAAAAAACGAGGCTATACATTTGGTAGGATTAATGATCTTAACTTATCCAAACTAGATATACCTGATTATTCTCTTCCACAGTAAATTCCTTTATAATAGATGTTAATGCAACTAGGTGCCAGTTAGTATCATTAACTGGCACCTTTAACTTGCAACCGACCATATAAAAAAGTTATACTGTTTTATTGGTTGATAAAGGACGTGAAGGATATGAAAGAACAAACAGTTATAAAAGTAGGACAAGAGTTCCCACTTACTATAAAGAGGCTAGGCATTAATGGTGAAGGAGTCGGCTTCTTTAAGCGCAATGTAGTATTTGTTAAAGGAGCACTTCCTGGAGAAGTGGTAACTGCTCAAGTAACTATAGTAACTCCAAAATACGCAGAAGCAACGATAAAAAAAATCAGACAGGCTTCTCCAGACAGAGTGAAACCACCTTGTCCAGTTTACGAGGCTTGCGGAGGATGCCAACTTCAGCATATGTCCTATGAGCGAGAGCTAATTGAAAAAAGAGACATGGTAATCCAAGCGCTTGAGCGATATATGAAAGACCTAACTCCAACGATTGAGGTCAGATCTACGCTTGGGATGGAAAACCCTTGGTTATATCGAAACAAAAGCCAGTTTCAAACAAGACAGCTAGGTAATGATGTAATCGCCGGTTTGTATGCAGAAGGTACTAACAAGTTAATCGATATTAACGAATGTATGGTACAACATCCTGCCACTACCCGTATCACAAACGAAATAAAAGCGTACTTAAAAGAGCTTAACATTCCAATTTACGACGATAAAAATCCTCAGGGACTTGTTCGTACTATTGTTGTGCGTACCGGAATGAAAACTGGGCAAATCCAAGTGACATTAGTGACTACCCAAAAGAAAATGCCACGTAAAGAAGACCTTGTACAAATGATTCGCAAAATTGATTCTAATATTGTGTCCATTAGCCAGAACATTAACCCTGGAAAAACATCTTTAGTGTTTGGTGATACGACCTTCAATTTATTTGGTAAGGAAATCATTCAAGAAAAACTTGGAGAATTGGCATTTGACCTATCTGCTCGTGCATTCTTCCAATTGAATCCTGAACAAACTGAGCACCTTTACGATGAGATTGAAAAAGCTTCCGGATTAACTGGTAAAGAAACAGTAGTGGACGCATATTGTGGTGTCGGAACAATTGGGCTTTGGCTTGCTAAAAATGCTAAAGAGGTTCGTGGTATGGACATTATTGAGGAGTCTATTAAGGATGCTAAGAAAAATGCTAAACGTAACGGCTACCAAAACACGATGTATGTTCATGGAACTGCAAAAAAATGGTTGAAACAATGGCAGAGCGAAGGATTTGTACCAGACATACTGACAGTAGATCCACCTCGAACTGGGTTAGATCAGGAGCTTCTAAAAACAGTGCTAGAAATAAAACCTAAACGTTTTGTGTATACTTCATGTAATCCTTCCACTCTTGCAAAGGACTTGCAGGAGCTGACGAAAATTTACCATGTAGAATATATGCAGCCTGTTGATATGTTCCCACAGACAGCTCATATTGAAGTAGTTACTTTGCTTACGTTAAAATAATGGTTCATTGTAAAAAGGATCCGGGAATCTGAGTGATTCTCGGATTTTCCTCTATACTGTTTATCACTGTAGAAGGAAAGCTGTTACATAACATTAGAAGCATTTAAATGCTAAAGGAGGATTATAAATGGAAAATAATGATATATTGATCCGATTGAGATATGCATTAGATATTAAAAACAAAGAAATGGTTGAAATCTTTAAACTTGGTGGCGTAGAAATTTCCAAGGAAGACGTTTTGAAGCTGTTAACTAAATCCAAGGATAGCTTTGAAAGTGACTATGATGAGAGTCCTGAGGAAGAGGATAACCAATTAAAATGTAACAATAAAATGTTAGAATCCTTTTTAAATGGTCTTATTACTTTTAAAAGAGGACCACAGGAGCAAAAACAAGGACAACAAGTAGCCCCACCATCCCCATCTGGAAATAGTGAAAGTGTCAATAACATGCTTATGAAGAAAGTGAAAATAGCATTGGCATTAACAAGTGAGGATATGATTGATATTCTAGAAGAGTCAAGAGTAGCGATTACGAAAAGTGAGTTAAGTGCCATCCTACGAAAAGAAGGTCACCGAAACTATAAAGAATGTGGCGACAAATTTGCTAGAAATTTCTTAAAAGGGTTGGCCATCAAATATAGAGGTATATAAATCCTCGGTGACTGTCTGTTGAGCTCTCTATCATTAAAAATATATTGAAAAGGCAAGAATGCTGCTGTTAAAGCAACATTCTTGCCTTTTTATATGTTCTATTTTCAGACCATTCTAGAACGTATCAGCACAAATATTATCTTTTTAGAAACAGTTTACTGAAAAGATTTTTTTAATAATATATTTTTATTTTAGTAAAGAAATATCCCTTATGAAAGCTAATCTAAATCTTAATTAAAATTAGAATAAAGATTCATTATATATGCATAAAAATTCATAAATTATTTTATTATTCTGTTATAATACATAACACAAAAATCCAGTTAAATATATATAAAATTGTTATATATCAATTATCTAATGTTAAATAATTACATATTAACCAATTGTATATTTTCAATTTTAAAAAGAAACTTTTATTTTTAATTGTGAATAAAAAATGAATTTATTTCTTGCTTTCTTTTTTTTTCTGGTGCATGATGTGATTATTGTAAGGCGTCAGACGTCTGAACATTAAGTGATAAAAATAATAATTTTTGGGGGCAATAAATATGATTTATGCAAATCCTAATACTGCGGGTGCAGTAGTTGACTTTAAAGATCATTACAATAATTTTATCGGTGGACAATGGGTAGCTCCAGTTAACGGAGAATACTTCGATGTAGTATCACCACTTACAGGTGAAGTATTTACTAAAGCCGCTCGTTCTACAGAAGCAGATATCGAGCTTGCATTAGATGCTGCTCATGCTGCTAAAGGTGCTTGGGCTGCAACATCTGTAGCCTACCGTGCGATTATTTTAAACAAAATTGCTGACCGCATGGAAGAAAACTTAGAAAAAATTGCTGTTGCGGAAACTTGGGATAATGGGAAAGCAGTTCGTGAAACATTAAATGCTGATATTCCATTGGCTATAGATCATTTCCGTTACTTTGCAGGGGCTATCCGTGCTCAAGAAGGCGGTATTAGTCAAATTGATAACGATACAGTAGCTTATCATTTTCATGAGCCGATCGGGGTTGTAGGACAAATTATTCCTTGGAACTTCCCACTACTAATGGCTGTTTGGAAAATCGCTCCAGCATTAGCTGCAGGTAATACAATTGTTATGAAGCCAGCTGAACAAACACCTGCTTCATTAATGGTGTTATTAGAGCTTATCCAAGATATCCTACCAACTGGTGTTTTAAACGTTGTAAACGGTTTCGGTGCAGAAGTTGGGAAACCACTTGCTACAAACCCACGTATTCAAAAAGTAGCGTTCACTGGTTCAACTGGTGTTGGTCGCTTAATCATGCAATATGCAACTGAAAACATTATTCCTGTAACATTAGAGCTTGGTGGTAAGTCACCTAACGTGTTCTTCGAAGACGTTATGGATGCAGATGATGAGTTCTTAGACAAAGCAATCGAGGGCTTGGTATTATTCGCGCTTAACTCTGGTGAAATTTGTACTTGTCCATCTCGTGCACTTGTTCAAGAATCAATTTATGAAAAATTCATGGAACGTGCATTAGAACGCATTAAAGCTATTAAAATTGGTAACCCATTAGATACAGAAACTATGATGGGCGCTCAAGCTTCCAACCAACAATTACAAAAAATTCTTTCTTACATTGAAATTGGTAAAGAAGAAGGCGCAGAATTGTTAATCGGTGGAACTCAAAATAAACTTGAAGGTGACCACGAAGGCGGTTACTATGTTGCACCAACAGTTTTCAAAGGGAACAACAAAATGCGTATCTTCCAAGAAGAAATCTTTGGACCAGTACTTTCTGTTACTACATTCAAAGACTTTGACGAAGCAATGGAAATTGCGAATGATTCTGAGTTCGGATTAGGTGCTGGAGTTTGGTCTCGTAACATTGACACAGCTTACCGTGCTGGTCGTGCAATCCAAGCTGGTCGTGTTTGGACAAACACTTACCACCAATACCCTGCTCATGCAGCATTCGGAGGATTCAAGCAATCTGGTATCGGTCGTGAAAACCACTTAATGATGCTTGAACACTATCAACAAACTAAATGTATGCTAGTTAGCTACAACAAATCAGCAATGGGCTTCTTCTAAACAGTTAGAAAAGAGATGAAAGAATGGTAGAACGCATCGTAGCAACAGAAAAAGCTCTTACGCTAATCAATGAGCTTGAGACAAAGCATGGGGCAATTATGTTCGTACAGTCTGCTGGCTGCTGCGATGGTTCTGCTCCAATGTGCTACAGGCAGGGAGACTTCTATATCGGAAGTCGTGACCTCCTAATTGGTACAGTTGGAAATGCGCCCTACTATATGCACCAGTCTCACTACACTTATTGGCAACATACACAGCTAATATTAGATGTCGTCGAGGGCATGGGGGCAGCCTTTTCTCTTGAAAGCACAGAAGGTATTGCATTTCATATTCATTCTCGTGTATTTTCAGCCGAGGAAAGAGCGGAATTACCTACTCTTTAACTTGATATGGATAAAAAGAATAATCTTTTTATCCATATTTTTTTATACCTATTTACACAAATAGTGTAATTAGACTTTCCTCTTTGAAATTTTTATTATAAAATTATTAGATTGTAATATTTCTGTTTGAAAATAGAGAGTTGGTTTTTACACAAAACCAACTCTATTTATTTACTCAACAAAATTCATCTTACAAAATGAGCATTTGTGAGATGTTTAGATAAGAGAAATTAAACCAATCTATATAAAATAGGTATTACATAACTAGCGTTACGGATTTTTAGGAGGAATTAATAATGAGTTTGTTTGAAAGTATGTTACAGGATGTGAATAATGCTTTATATTCTTACATATTAATCATACTCTTAGTAGGAGTAGGAATATTTTTCACAGTAAAGACAAAGTTTATTCAAATTAGATTAATACCAGAAATGTTCCGTGTTGTTACAGAAAAAGCTACTGTTGATAGTTCTGGAAAAAAAGGCGTCTCTTCCTTTCAGGCTTTTACAATATCTGCGGCCTCTCGCATTGGTACCGGCAACATAGCTGGTGTTGCAACCGCTATTGCGCTCGGAGGACCTGGAGCAATATTTTGGATGTGGATGATTGCTATTATTGGTGGTGCTTCTTCTTTAATAGAAAGTACTCTGGCACAGGTGTACAAAGTTAAAGATGGTAACATGTACCGTGGTGGACCAGCGTACTATATGGAAAAAGGATTAAATAAGCGTTGGATGGGTATTCTTTTTGCAGTTGTGATTACTCTTACATATGGATTTGTTTTTAATGCAGTGCAAGCCAACACTATCACTATTGCTTTTGAAGAGAGCTTTGGATCTAGTCGAGTAGTAGTTGGTATCATTTTATCAATATTTACTGCAGTCATAGTTTTCGGTGGTCTTAAGCGAATAGTAAGTGTTACGCAAATTCTAGTACCAGTTATGGCATTAGCATATATTGCTGTTGCTCTACTTGTAGTTTTTTTGAACATTAGTGAATTACCAAATGTATTCATTCTTATATTCAAATCAGCATTTGGTTTTGAAGAAGCATTTGCAGGGATGGTCGGAGCTGCCATCATGAATGGGATTAAAAGAGGATTATTCTCAAATGAAGCAGGGATGGGTTCTGCCCCAAACGCAGCGGCGACTGCTTCCGTTTCTCATCCTGTGAAACAAGGTCTCATTCAAACACTTGGTGTTTTTATTGATACAATAATTGTTTGTACATCAACAGCTGCCATTGTTTTACTTAGCGATGCATACCTTCAATCTGAAGCAGCTTCGGTTAATTTAACACAGGTTTCTTTAGTTGATAGCTTAGGTAGCTGGGCAAGTACATTTTTAGCCATCGCGATATTTATGTTTGCTTATAGCTCAGTAATAGGTAACTACTATTACGGCGAAACAAACATCGGCTTTATCAAGGAATCCAAGACTATGCTACTTATTTTCCGTGTACTTGTAGTCGGTTTTGTTATGTTTGGTTCTGTGGCAAAAGTTCAACTTGTATGGGATTTAGCTGACCTCTTTATGGCTTTAATGGCTATCATTAACCTAGTTGCTATCCTTATGCTATGGAAAATTGCCAAACGTGTTATAAATGATTATGTGTTACAACGAAAAAAAGGATTGGATCCTGTATTCTACAAGGAAAATGTACCTGACATAGGAGAAGTAGAATGCTGGGGTGATGAAGACAAAGATCGTTAACATTATAAATGGTTGGTAGTGGAATATCACTACCAACCATTTTTTATTGCTATTTAGTATTTTCTATAATACAATAAAAACAGAATATACGTTCGTATTAAAAGGGGATGACCTTAAACATGGAGAATAGATGTAATTGGGTAGTTGGCAAGGAACCTTTATACAAAGAATATCATGACCGAGAATGGGGTGTCCCCGTTTATGATGATAGACATCTATTTGAGATGCTATGTCTCGAAGGCGCTCAAGCAGGACTTAGCTGGTGGACAATATTACAAAAACGTGAAAACTATCGCCAAGCATTTGATAACTTTGAGGCCAACAAAATTATTAATTACAATGAAGAAAAGATCCAATCTCTTCGTGAGAACAGCGGAATTGTTCGAAACCGCCTTAAAATTCTTAGTGTGATAACTAACGCCCACGCTTTCCTAAAAATTCAAAAGGAACATGGATCTTTTTCTAATTATATTTGGAGTTTTGTTGATGGCTTTCCTATTATCAATCATTGGAATTCGGTTAATGATGTACCTACTTCCAATGAAATAAGTGATTCAATGAGTAAACGTTTAAAAAAAGATGGCTTTGTTTTTGTTGGAAGCACTATTTGCTATTCATATATGCAGGCTGTTGGAATGATCAACGACCACACGATGGACTGTTATCTTCATCCCTCCAACTTAAAAAAGCGTTAAAATACACTGAATTTGCCCTTTAGTTCTAAATTCCCTTGTTTTAATGTAGGTTTGGACAGACTTATTCTATATCATTGCCGAATAATTTTAGACTGTTGAGTCCACTGACTTCACGTCTTTTTAATAATCTTATAGATATGCCTGTCCGTAGACTTCCTACAAGGCTGAAGGATTATCGTTCCCCGCAAAACACGATGTCTAAAGCTAAGATCAAGAAGCTCTCCTATAATCAAAGGGATTAACACTATCGTTTAGATTGCTCTTTTATGCATTATAGAATTCATTTGTGAGTCTCTCCATATATTCCTCTTCACTTTCTCCTTCTCCCTGTTTGTATTTTTCCATTAAAATTGGTGTTAGCTTAGACCAAAGTACATCCATTATATAGATATCTCGATCAAAGATATTATCTAATTCTTCTAAAGTAACTCCAATACTTTTAGCATATTGCTCCTTTTCTTCTGGAACAATGCCCTTTACATTCTCTTCTATATAGCTAGCAACCTCTGAAGGTTTAACCTCGATATTATATTTCTTTTTAGCCATTTCTATCGCCAACAAATTTTCCTTCACATAATATTGGGAGTATACTTTTAACTCCTCTTTATCATATTCTTTATTTCCTATAACGCTTTCTACCTTTAAGCGGAACTCCATTTTGTCTTCATTGAAGTAAGTTAAAATGCTCTCCTCTGTACCCTTTTCAATTTCTTCTTGAACTGAAAAGCTAGGGATTTCCTCCAATACCTGTTCAATTGCTTGATCTAACTTTGCATAATCTAATTCCACAATATTTTCTTCACCTTCGTGGCTATGTCCCTCATGGTCATCATGGTCCTCCTCAGCTATACCTGTACCATTAGAAAGTTCCTCATCCTTACCACAGGCTGTAAGTATACTCAAAATTATCAATCCCAACAAAAATATATTTATTTTCTTCATGTCATCTCTCCTTCAATAAATATTGACGTCCCTTATGTTTTCCTAATAGATGTTGTGGTAAAGAATTTAAAAAATAACTTTAGGAGGGTGTCAATTGTTTGATTTAAACTGGTTGGAAATCTGGCGAATAATTCTATTAGGTGTCATGGCTTATATCGTCTTAATCATCATGTTGAGACTTGCTAGAAAACGCTCCTTAGCACAGTTAAATGCCTTTGACTTAGTAATCACAGTATCTATTGGTTCAGTATTTGCTACTTTTATGCTTGATAATAAGGTCTCTATTTTCGATGGATTGCAGCTGTATTTGTGTTAATTGCTCTCCAATGGCTATTTTCGTTTAGCAGTAAAAAATCAGATACTTTTGATGATATTGTAACTGCAGATGCAGCATTGCTTTATTACAATGGAAGCTATTTTTATAAAACAATGAAAAAAGAAAGAATAGGTGAAGATGAAGTTATCCAATCGGTTCGAATGGATGGTAATTTATCTATGGATGAAGTTCAAGTCGTTATTTTAGAATCCAATGGTGAGCTTTCTATCATCCCAAAATCTAACCATTCCAAGGAAGATACAATAATTAACATAAAAAATCGATCATGACGCGCAAGACAAGATAGTTAATTTAATGAACTATGCTATTTTTTGAATTTGAAGTTTTTTTTACTTCCTCCAGGGTAATAATTAATATAGAAAACATTTTAAAGGAGGAGATAGCTTGAAGGCAGTAACTTATCAAGGCGCAAAAGATATACAAGTTAAAGAAGTTCCTGATGTCAAAATTGAAAAAAGCGACGATATTGTTGTACGTATTACTACTACTGCTATTTGTGGGTCAGACCTACATATTTACAGAGGCGGTATGCCAACACGTAAGGATTTTGTAATCGGGCACGAACCCATGGGAATAGTGGAAGAAGTAGGTCCATCAGTAACAAAAGTAAAAAAGGGTGACCGGGTTGTAATTCCTTTTAACGTTTCATGTGGAGAATGCTTTTATTGTCAAAATGAAATGGAAAGTCAGTGTGATAATTCCAACGATAATCCGCTAATCGACTCTGGAGCATACTTAGGCTACACAGAGCGATATGGCAACTTCCCTGGTGGTCAAGCCGAGTATTTACGAGTGCCTTATGGAAATTATATGCCTTTCAAAATACCAGAATCCTGTGAATTGGAGGATGAGTCATTGCTGTTCCTTTCAGACGTACTTCCTACAGCTTACTGGAGTATCGAGCACTCAGGTATGAAACAAGGAGATACTGTTGCTGTACTTGGCTCTGGACCTATCGGACTCATGGTACAGCAATTTGCTTGGATGAAAGGCGCAAAACGTGTTATAGCGGTCGATCATTTAACATATCGTTTAAATCATGCTGTTAAAATGAACAAAGTTGAAGCGTACAACTTCGAAGAATACGATGACATGGGTAAATACATTAGAGAAATTACAAACGGCGGTGTAGACGTGGTTATCGATTGTGTTGGTATGGATGGCAAAATGTCTACAATGGAAAAAGTCGGACAAAAGCTTAAATTGCAGGGTGGTACTTTAAGCGCCATTGATATTGGAATAGAAGCGGTAAGAAAGTTCGGTACGATCCAATTAACCGGTGTTTATGGTTCCAATTACAATATGTTCCCTCTCGGTAATATTTTTGAACGAAATGTAACTATAAAAACCGGACAAGCACCTGTTGTACACTATATGCCTAAACTATATGAAATGATTACTAATGGAGATATTGATCCTACTCAAATTATTACGCATAGAGTCCCGTTAGAGCAGGCTAGTGAAGCCTATAAAATATTTCATGATCATGAAGAGGAAAGTATTAAATTTGTCTTAAAACCATAACACACACCAAAAAAACGTAAGCTAGAAGCTTACGTTTTTTTTATAACTCATCTGCTATTCCTAATAAAGCAATGCCTACGATTACTACGATTATCACACCGTATTGCTTCTTCGTTAGCTTCTCTTTTAAAAAGACTCTAGATAATAACACAGAAAAAATACTATAGGAAGCAATGATTGGAGCCGCAATGATTGCATTTGAAGACATGGCAAATACATAAAAGAACTGACCTATTGTTTCTAAAATAGCTGCACTTGTCTTGTCTCTTTCTTTGAATATATTAAACTTGACTTTTTTTATAGCCTTCAGATAAACAAAAGCCACTACTGCACAAATAAAAAACGTAAACTCATACGCTAGTAGAGCTGCGTCCTCCCCGATTAAACTAAGCTCATCTAAATATACTGCATCAGCAAACGTTCCAAGCCCGTCAATTAATGCGTATAAAATTGGAAATATAATAGCCATAAATCCAATAGTATATTTAGTATCTATAGTTTTAGGTTTTGCTTGCAGCGCTTGTTTTTCCAGTTGTTTTTCAAAAACAGCTAGTCCGATTACCCCTAATGTAATAATAATAATAGATATTATTTCTAATGCACTTAGCGAGTGGGTAAAAAAGATAAATAAGAGTATCGTTGTAATAGCCCCAGAGGAGTTTTGAACCGGCGATGCTATTGAGAGTTCTAAGTATCTCAACCCAATATATCCTATAGCCATTGATAGTATGTAAAGTGCAGAAACAGGTAGATACAACACCATATCCATCGGATCAAATTGAATGCCCTTAAGGAACATGTATAATGTTCCATGAATTCCCATGACCAAACCTACCATTACAACTATTTTCAAATGGCTAAATTTATCCTTGGGATCTGTACCCTTTTTATAAAATAAGTCTGCTCCTCCCCATGCTAAGGCAGTCAAAAGAGCAAATATAAACCACATAAGTCTTCCCCTTTTCTCTTTCAATTCTTGAGATATCAAATGTAAATGAAGCTATACAATTATATTAAATGAACTTGTAATGTCAATACTCTAGGAATAAGTTGGAATACTAAATAAATTTGGCTACCATTGCTCAAGTGAGTGATGGTAGCCAAATATTAGTTTACATTTTATCGGTCACAAAGTGGATAGGATTCTTAGATTTTGTAAAAAATATAAGTATAGCAAGGACACCGAGAAGTATAGCGATGAGAATTAGAAAGCTAACTCCCTCAAACAATTGAATAAACAATCCTCCAATGAAGGGGCCAGAAAGGCTTCCTAGACTGAAAAAAATACCACAGATTAAATTTCCAGTAGGCAATAGCTCTTTTGGAGTTAAATCAGTCATATAAGCTATGCCGAGAGAAAAGGTAGACCCTACAAAGGTTCCCGCTATAAAGAAGAAAGCACCTACAATTATTGCAGAGGTTTCAAAAAAGCTAGCTGCTCCAAACGTACAAGCACCTAATCCAAGCATACTATACAAAACTTGCCTTCTACCCAAGCGATCACTCAACATGCCAAGGGGTAATTGAGAAGCTACTCCCCCAATGGAAAATGCGGCTAAAATATATGATAAATGACTAATTTCAATCGAGTTCCGTAGAGCATATACCGGATAAATAGCATTCAGGGAAGATTCCAAAAAGCCATAACTAAATGGCGGAATAAAAGCAATCCATGCTACTGCAAAAGTTGCTCCAAATCGTTTCCATGTCCCGTTTACAGTTGAAGAAGAAATTGTTTCTGGCTTTTCATTTTTCAAGAAAAATACTAGAACCCAGGCACATAAACATAAAAGACCTGAGACGATAAACGGAAGACCCTCAAAAATTTCTACCAGTTGGACAAACAAAGGTCCAACTGCAAAGCCTAGCCCAAAAGAAAGTCCGTAAATGGCTATATTTCTTCCCAAGCGATGCTGAGGAGAAAAACTAGTAATCCACGTTTGAGTAGAAAAATGGAGTGCGTGATCACCAATTCCTATTAACAAACGAAGCACAAACCAAAAGGCTACGCTTTTCCATAAAGGAAAAAGAAGAAGTGAAACTATAACTATAAGCCCACCTATAACAATCATCGGCTTGTATCCATATTTGCGTAGTGGTGGCTCGATGAACGGCGAGATTAACAAAGTACCTATGTATAAACCTGTCGCACTCAATCCATTTAATGTTGCACTTACCCCATCCTGTTCAAAAATGACCGAGATTAAAGGCAAGAGCATCCCCTGGGAAAACCCTGAAATGGAAACTATAATAACTAATATTTTAAACCGTCTGCTCTCTAAAGCTGTAAATTGTTGCATTGGATAACCTCTTCATCTTTTTAATATAATCCAGGTTATCATAACAAAATTTTCATGCTATTTAAACAACAAAAGGCTCAGTCAATATCACTTAAGATTGACCGAGCCTTTATATATTACTAAAATCCTTGTGAGTATTCATAACTGCATTTGCGGCTATTTTGCCGGTGAAATGTCTGAACCGCCTCCTTCTAATGATTGATTGGTTTCGACTATTCACTACGGCCTCCTTTCGTATAACTTATTCATACCTTATCACATAAACAGAATAGTGTAAATATTTTGAATGCATTAATTAATAAAATAACTCTTTTTACCTATCTTTTATGCCGCTGATGTTATATTCTTATCTTATAAAGTGAGGTGTTATTCTGTGGGCAATCAAATATCAAATTCAGAACAACAAGTATCTTATTTAAAAGACCGACTTCAAATGTTTCTAGAAGTACTTGATTCTATTGAACCTGAGACGACTGATTTAGAAGATATAGACAGACTTATTCAAATGATGGATGATTTAGAACTAAAAATGGAACAATTTAAAAACTCTTAAGAGTAGTATTTTAGCTAAAGGTATCGGGAAATTAATTTCCGATACCTTTTGTTTTTGTAGCAATTATTATTGTTTCTAGAATTCTATTTTCCTTTCAATGAAACAAGGTTCATGAAATATAAAAGTCATCATTGCATAAAAGAGCAGTCGCTAAGCTGCTCTTTTTTTCATTCCATTAAAATAGTATACTTGTAATGTTTGTTACTACATACATAAAAGGGGCGCTACCAAATGCAATTGGGACAACTAGAGAGAAGTATTTATGATTTGATTACCGAAACTTCTACCAACTTACCTAAAGATGTGAGAAGAGCGATTCAAAAAGCAAAAGCTGCTGAAAATGAAGGTACTCGTGCTGCAATGAGCTTAGATACAATTACAAATAATATTCAAATGGCAGATGAAAATATTTCACCTATCTGTCAGGATACAGGACTACCAACTTTCAAGATTAAAACTCCTGTTGGTGTAAATCAAATAGAAATTAAGGAAGCTATTAAACGAGCTATCATTACTGCTACTAAAGATGCTAAACTTCGTCCAAACTCCGTTGACTCTTTAACCGGAAAAAATAGTGGCGATAATTTAGGAGAAGGTGTACCTGTAGTTAAATTTGAACAATGGGAAAAAGACTATATAGAAATGAAGCTTATTCTTAAGGGTGGCGGATGTGAAAATAAAAACATCCAATATAGCCTTCCAACAGAATTAGAAGGTCTTGGACGTGCAGGAAGAGACTTAGATGGCATCCGCAAATGCATTCTTCATTCTGTGTATCAGGCCCAAGGTCAAGGCTGCTCAGCCGGCTTTATAGGAGTAGGAATAGGTGGCGACCGCTCTTCTGGATATGATTTGGCGAAGGAGCAATTATTCCGTTCTGTAGATGATATTAATCAAAATGAAGATTTAGCCAAACTAGAAGCTTATATCGTGGAAAAAGCAAATACATTAGGAATTGGTACGATGGGCTTTGGAGGCGAGGCAACTCTGCTTGGTTGTAAAATTGGTGTCATGCACCGTATCCCTGCGAGTTTCTATGTATCGGTAGCATACAATTGCTGGGCATATCGCCGTATGGCCATTAATATAGATCCTTCCACAGGAGAAATTATAGAATGGCATTACCAAGATGGTGAGAAAATTGAATTTAAAGACGAAACTCAAAAAGAAGCACCTAAAAAAGTTATAGAGCTTTCTGCCCCTATCACCGAAGAGCAAATTCGTTCCCTTCAAGTAGGAGATGTCGTTTCAATTACTGGACGTATGTTCACTGGTCGCGATGCTATTCATCACCACCTTATGAGCCACGACGCACCAGTAGATCTTGATGGCCATATTATTTATCATTGCGGTCCGGTAATGCAAAAGGACGATAATGATAAATGGCATGTTCGAGCTGCCGGACCAACTACCTCTATTCGCGAGGAGCCATATCAAGGTGATATCATGAAAAAGTTTGGTATACGTGCAGTTGTAGGTAAAGGTGGAATGGGCCCTAAAACGTTAGCTGCACTTAACGAGCATGGCGGAGTATACTTAAACGCAATTGGTGGTGCTGCACAATATTATGCTGACTGCATTAAAGAAGTAGAAGGCGTAGATTTAATGGAATTTGGAATTCCAGAAGCAATGTGGCATTTACGAGTAGAAAATTTCACGGCGGTTGTGACCATGGACTCTCATGGTAATAGTCTTCATGCAGATGTAGACAAATCATCTTTAGAAAAATTGTCATTGTATAAAGAGCCTGTATTCTCTTAATTTTAATGGTTGACAGTTAAAATTCTCTAGATTATAATTATTATAAAGTAATATTTAATTTAAATTAACTGGATTTTCCATAGTGAAAATCCAGTTTTACTCTATTTTACAGAGAATTAATAATGAAAATCACTATCAAGAGGAGGATTTATATGTCGACTATAGAAGAAAAGGATACCTTCCTATCTAAAGTAATGCCCCATATAGAATTGATTGCAGCTCTATTTTCTGGGCTTTTAATATTAATCGCCTGGTTTATAGGTAAATCAGGTTTTGAAACAGTCTCCATCGTCTTTTACGTATTAGCTTTTATAATTGGTGGATTTGCTAAGGCTAAGGAAGGAATAGAGGCAACGATAGAGGAAAAAGAATTAAATGTAGAAATGCTTATGATTTTTGCAGCAATTGGTTCATCCATTATTGGTTATTGGACTGAGGGTGCTATTCTTATTTTTATTTTTGCTGTAAGTGGCGCTTTGGAAACATATACGATGAATAAAAGTCGAAAAGAGATTTCTTCGTTAATGGAGCTCCAACCAGAAGAAGCATGGAAGCTTCAAGCTGATGGAAGCACCATACGTGTTTCCATAAAGGATTTAGCAGTCGGTGATAATTTAGTAGTAAAACCAGGAGAAAGAATTCCTGCTGATGGGATTGTGATTAATGGAATGACCTCCGTTGATGAAGCAGCTATTAGTGGTGAATCTATTCCCCTTTCTAAGCAACCAAACGACACTCTATTTGCCGGCACAGTTAACTTAAGCGGCGCCATTACAATGGAAATGACTAAGACCAACGAGGACTCTTTATTCCAAAAGATTATTGATCTTGTACAAACTGCGCAAGATGAAAAGTCTCCTGCCCAACAATTTATAGAACGTTTTGAGGGTACTTATGTAAAAGTAGTTCTAATTGCAGTAGCAGTTATGATGGTTCTCCCCCACTTTTTACTTGGATGGGATTGGAACACAACTTTTTACCGAGCGATGGTTTTATTGGTAGTTGCCTCCCCTTGTGCGCTTGTTGCATCTATCATGCCCGCAACTCTAGCAGCTATTTCAAACGGTGCAAAAAATGGAATATTGTTTAAGGGTGGAATGCATTTAGAAAATATTAGTGAAATGAAAGCAATTGCTCTAGATAAAACTGGTACACTAACTCAAGGGAAACCAGTCGTAACAGACTTTTTTGTAAGAGATGATTTAGATCGTTTATCTACTCTAACTATTCTTGCTACAATTGAATCCCAGTCCAATCATCCACTTGCACAGGCTATTTCGGCATTTGCTAAGACAGAGGGAATTACACAACTTCCAATCATCTCCATTGAAGACAGACCAGGATTCGGGCTGAGAGCTTCAATTGACGGTCAGGAAATTATAGTTGGCAAGCCTGAATTCGTAAATAAAGCTGATGCATTTGCTTTCCAAGATGGAGTCGCTGCTGCCTTAGCTGATGAAGGAAAAACAGTAATTTTCATGCGTGATGAAAAGGGAATTGCAGCTGCTGCTGCCTTGAAAGATACGGTACGCGAAGAAGCTAAAGAGGCTATTAAGCTTTTACAATCGCTAGGAATCAAAACGGTCATGCTAACCGGCGACAATGAAAAAACAGCAAAGGTAATCGCTAAAGAGGCTGGAATAGACCAATATATTGCCGAATGTCTCCCAGAAACAAAGGTTCAGCATATGAAGGAGCTCTTAGCGGAGCATTCATTTGTCGGAATGGTTGGGGATGGAATTAACGACGCTCCTGCCCTAGCAACAGCAACAACTGGCTTTGCAATGGGCGAAGGAACTGACGTGGCGTTAGAAACTGCCGACGTCATCTTAATGAAAAATGACTTAAGCAAAATTGCCTATGCAGTAAAAATGTCTCGTAAAATGCAAAGAATCGTAAAACAAAATATCTTTTTCTCTCTTGCAGTAATCACCATTCTTATCGTTTCCAACTTCTTACAGGTTGTAGACTTACCTTTAGGAGTTATTGGACATGAGGGCAGCACCATTCTCGTTATCTTAAATGGTTTAAGAATGTTAAATCGTAAAATTTAATGTAGCATAGCATCCGTCTTGTTTAGACGGATGCTTTTTTATTGTTAAGAGAAAAAATTCGGGCGCTGTGCGAAATTGTTTGATTTGAGTGAACGATTTTTATTATTTTGGTTAGGAGATACTTCTCTCTACTTAGGGGCGCTTTTCTTGTTTAGGAGACACTTTGCCCCACTTTAGGGGTGCTTTCTTCTTGGTTAGGAGACACTTTGCCATACTTTAGGGGTGCTTTCTTCTTGGTTAGGAGACACTTTGCCATACGTTAGAGGCGCTTTCTTCTTGGTTAGGAGACACTTCTCTATACTTTAGGAGCGCTTTTCTTGGTTAGGAGACACTTTGCCTTACTTTAGGGGCGCTTTCTTCTTGGTTAGGAGACACTTCTCTCTACTTAGGGGGGCTTTTCTTGGTTAGGAGACACTTTGCCCTACTTTAGGGGTGCTTTCTTCTTGGTTAGGAGACACTTCTCTCTACTTAGGGGCGCTTTTCTTGGTTACGAGACACTTTGCCATACTTTACGGGCGCATTTATCCTACTTACGTGACGTTTTCACCTTTTTAGTGGCGACCGCGCAATTTACCCGATAAGAGACCCCTTTCAATGTCCTCTAAACAAAAAACACTCATGGGTTGAATTCATAAATATCTTCAACCCATGAGTGTTTATTAAGCTTTTTTCATTGTTTTCTTATTATCTAGTTGTAACTTTCTCTCTTGCATTACAGAATTGATTTGGCCGCCAACCAACAGAATTATTCCTGTGAAGTAGAGCCATAACATGAGGATGATAATCCCCCCAATACTCCCATAAGTAGCAGAGTAGTTCGCAAAGTTACTTACATAGAAAGAGAATACTAGAGATACGAGAATCCATCCCAAAGTAGCAAATGCTGCTCCAGGGAAAACACTTCTTAGTCCTAGCTTAATGTTTGGAACAATCCAATATAGTGCACAAAGCACAATAAACATTATGATCGGAGTAAGTGTCCATCTGATATTATTCCATAGATTCACAAAGTCCTCTTGGAAACCAAAATAAGAAAATAGGATAGTACCAATCTGTTGACCAAAAACCGGTAGAACAAGTGCTACAGCGAAAAGCAGTATCATCAGCAAAGTAAAGACTACAGATAAAGCTCTAACGATAAAAAAGGGTCTAGATTCTTCAATATCATAAGACCTGTTCAAGGATTTCACAATTGCATTCATCCCATTTGAAGCAGACCATATCGTACCGAGAATCCCGATAGATAATAACCCGCCATTCCGACTGACTAGTACATCCGAGACAGTACCATTAATTAACTTATAAACCTCTGCTGGTGCATAGTTTTCTATGAAGCGGAAAACCTGAGCCTCATCTAAATTGAGATAAGGCAGTAATGTAACGATAAAAATTAATAAAGGAAATAATGATAAAAGGAAAAAGTAGGCTAACTGTGCTGCCAGACCAGTAATATCCGTTCGCTGGATATGAGCGATTAAATGCTTGAAGTACCCAGACCACGATGTTAAGTCATGGTGCTCCTCTTTCTTTTTCTCCTTCTTTTTAAAATTTAAAAATTTTAGCTTTTGATACCAGCCTGGAGAGGAAGATTTCTTATTTGATTTATGAGGTTGATCCATCCTTGATACCATTTCTTCCTCTCCTTTACATTTAAGATTGTAATTTTGGTTCGTAAATACTTTTAGGTTCCTCATTTTCTGGAACTACAATTGATTTATACTCTTCTTTTGATTGTGAGAAAGTATCTTTTGTATCAGTAACAAGAGTTTTAACTTGAGGTGTAATTTCTTTAACTTCATTTACTTTTTGTGAAATATATTTTGCATCTGAAGTGAATTGATTATAAACTGATTGCCATTTAGTCACCTGTTGTTCAATAGTCTGCTTCAGCTCGTCACGGTTTTTATTGTAATATTTAATTTCGTTTCTAACTCGGCGAGATTGGTTCATTACGGAATCTCTTGTTTTTCGATCTAACATTGTAAGCGCCCCACCAAGAATAGCACCGTATAGTATCCCTTTAACGAATTTGCTTTCACTCATACGTATGACCTCCAAATTTAGCTATTTTATATTAATTTTATTATACCCTGGCTTTTACGAATCAAACTATTAATAATAATATTTTACAAAAATAAGCTTGACTATTTGAGAGAATTTTACGAATATTGTTAAAAGGATAAAAATTAATGTGAAAGGAATTGAATGCAAATAAATTTAGTTTATTAAAATTTTGTTATTTCCTCATTTTTTGAGATGCTAGCAAAAACTTTAATAACAAAACGAATTAAGGAGGATATTAATTGGATAAGTTACTAGAAATATTAAAAAGTGTCTCAGATGTACTATGGGGAATCCCTCTACTCATCCTAATAGTAGGGACAGGAATTTTTTTAACCATCCGAGTCGGTTTCCTACAAATTAGATTGCTGCCAGTAGCTTTAAGACTTACTTTTTCTAGAAAGCATGATAAGACAGCGGAAGGAGATATATCACAATTTCAGGCGCTAACTACTGCACTTGCCGCTACTGTAGGGACAGGTAATATTGTCGGTGTTGCTACTGCAGTTTTACTAGGAGGTCCTGGTGCAGTTTTCTGGATGTGGTTCTCCGCTTTCTTTGGGATGGCAACCAAATATAGTGAAGCAATACTAGCAGTTAAATATCGTGTAAAGGATGCTAAAGGTCAAATGGCCGGCGGACCTATGTATTACATAGAACATGGCTTAAAACAAAAGTGGTTAGCAGTGCTGTTTGCTATTTTTGGCGCATTAGCTGCATTCGGAATAGGAAACGGCACACAAGCTAATTCAGTTTCGAGCGCAGTTGAATCTACCTTTGGAATTGAAACGTGGATTACTGGCATAGTTCTCACTATTTTTACCGCACTCGTTATTCTTGGAGGTATTAAATCTATTGGTAACGTAACTGCAGTATTTGTACCGGTAATGGCTTTATTTTACATACTCGCAGGTCTTGTAATAATGGTTACCAATATTACAGCAGTCCCTGAAGCTTTTGCTATTATTTTTAAATCTGCGTTTACAGGAGAAGCAGCTGTTGGCGGAGCTGTTGGTGCAGCTATCCGTTATGGTATTGCACGCGGAGTATTCTCTAATGAGGCAGGACTTGGTTCCGCTCCAATAGCTGCAGCGGCTGCAAAAACTGATTTACCTGGTCGACAGGCTCTCGTTTCTATGACTCAAGTATTTCTAGATACGTTTATAATCTGTTCAATCACAGGAGTTACGATTGTAATGTCTGGGATGTATAAAGATCCTAATATAACTGGTGGAGATCTTACTTCAGCAGCCTTTGGTCACTTCCTTGGGGATTGGGGGCCAATAGTAATTGCTGTAGGTCTAATTTTCTTTGCATCTTCTACAATTTTCGGATGGGCCTATTACGGAGAAAAATGCTTCCAGTACTTATTTAAGAATCCGTCGTTGTTAATCATTTATCGTATTGCATTTGTTGCCATGGTGTTCATCGGATCCGTTGTTTCTTTAGATTTGATATGGACCTTTTCGGATATTACCAATGCTTTAATGGCTATTCCTAACTTAATAGGATTACTTGGCCTATCCGGAGTTATAGTTTATGAAACGAAACGTATAAAAAACAAGCTAAAAGAAGAAAAACTAGCTAGCAAGTCTTAATTAGTATTTGACATTCCATCCGTAGCGTGAAATGATATTTCTAATGTATGAAAGGCAGGTACAAAAGAATGGATCTAACTCAACCTTCCGTTGAAAATATCAGCTATATGCTTGAAACAATCAAGGAAAAATTACGTATGGTAAATGTAGATGCGATGAAATCAGAGGATTTTAAAGCTACAGCCTATGAAGATCTCGTATATTTATATGAAATGGTCAACAAAAGAGATTCTTTTAGTCCAAGTGAAATGCAAGCAATTGTTGCAGAGCTTGGTAGTTTAAGAAAGTAAGCTGAGCATAAGTCTTTTTCGCAAGTCTAAATCGACTGTATCACAGGAAAAACAAACTATTAGAGAGGTAACCCGGTCTATTCCAAGGTTACCTCTCTTTTTCTTTTCTATAACCATTCCAATTACCTAAACCAAAATTGGAGCGACAATCGGCGACTCCTGTGGGATGATTGAGGCAGATAAGTCATCACATACAACGCGCAAGCATCGGGATGGCTTCTCGCTCACCCCACGGAAAGCGCTCGCCGAAAGTGGAAATCTGCCATCTATTCATGCTTTTCACGTAAATGTAACAAAAAAATCCTTCCCTAAGATTAGGAAAGGATTTTATTACTTAAGATAATTTATTCAATTCAACTGCAATTTTTGCCCCAACTTTTGCATTGTTGTATACAAGCTCGATATTAGATTCTAACGATTTACCTTCAGTTAGCTCTTTTACTTTTCCAAGTAGGAATGGTGTAACGTCTTTACCTTTAATACCATTCGCTTCTGCTTCCTGTAATGCCGATTGAATTACTCCATTCATATATTCCTCATCCAATGAGTACTCTGCTGGAATTGGATTTGCGATAATAGCTCCTCCTTGAAGACCAAGCTCCCACTTCACGCTTAACATCTCAGCAACATCTTTTTCCTCATCCATACGGAAGTTAGATTTAAAAGGACTAGTAGCTGTATAGAATGCTGGGAATGCTTCTGTTTGGAAACCTACAACTGGCACACCTTTTGTTTCTAAATATTCTAATGTTAATCCAATATCTAGAATAGATTTAGCCCCCGCACAAACTACCGCAACATTTGTAGAAGCAAGCTCTTCAAGGTCTGCAGAAATATCCATTGTAGTTTCTGCTCCTCTATGAACACCACCGATACCTCCAGTTACAAACATTTGGATTCCTGCAAGATCTGCACAAATCATTGTTGTCGCAACAGTAGTAGCACCAATTTCTTTTGAAGCCACTACGTAAGGTAAATCTCTTCTAGAAGTTTTTCTAGCATTACTACTAGTTGCAAGAGTTTCTAATTCTTCATTTGAAAGTCCAATTTTAATTTTCCCGTCCATTATTGCTATTGTTGCTGGAACTGCTCCATTGTCACGGATGATTTGCTCCACTTTTCTTGCCATCTCTATATTCTGAGGATAAGGCATTCCATGGGAAATGATTGTTGACTCTAGTGCTACTATTGCTTTTCCTTCTGCCATTCCTTGTTCTACTTCTTGTGAGTATGTTAAATATTTTTTCATTGTGTATATTCCTCCAGTTCATTAGTTAGCTTCATTTTAGATAGCTCAGTTCTTACTGTTTCTGCAGATTGTAGTGTTTTTGTTGCGTTTATCATTCCTGTTAACACTGCCTGTTGTACCTCTGCTCCCTCTAGCCACGCATGAAGAGTCCCAGAGACAAATGCATCACCTGCTCCAGTCACGTCAACAACCTGCTCAGTATGTATAGCAGGCATAAACATAGTTTCCTTCTCTTCTCCAGCAAACACGACACCCTTGCTGCCATTAGTGATTATCACGTGACGTATACCTTTTTGAACGAATGCTTCAGCAGTGTTTTTCCATGAATCCTCATCGATAATTTGTTTTTGAAAATAAGTTTCGGCTTCATCCTTGTTAGTTATGAGCCATTCTATACCTTCTAATGATTCTGGCATCCTATTCATCTTTGGAGATGATACTGGAATAATAGCAAGTGGTATTTTGTTTCCAACTGCCAAGGCTTGAATGTATTCCATGACATCCTTAGGACAGTTCATGTCTATTATAATAAGCTGTGCATTGGTCAGATAAGCCTCTTGTTTTTTCATGTATTCTACTGTCAACTGATCATAAATATCCATATTGGCTAAAGCAAATAACATTTCTCCTCCTCTGTCTAAAACAGCTGAGTAAGTTCCCGTGGAGTAGTTTGCAAGTTTTTCCACAGAAAATAAATTCATCCAATGACTAGAAGCCTTTTCAATCGAGGCATATTCCATATCATTGCCGACAACTGTAAGCAAGCGAACGGTATTTCCAAGCCTGCCTAAGTTTTCGGCGATATTTCTGGCTACACCCCCTATGCTTTGGAGACTTGTGGTTGGGTTGGAAGTTCCCATTTGTAATTTATCTTTTACAATATACTTCCTATCAACATTCGCTCCACCTATACAAATAATTTCTTTATTCTCGGGCAATATATATGCACGTCCAATTATTTTCCCGCTTTTTATAAGCTGAGAAATGATGTTAGCTACAGCTGGCCTAGACATCTTTAGCTCACCTGCCATTTCCTGCTGCGAAGCATATGGGTTTTTACGGAGATATGTTAAAACTTTAATTTCCTTTGATTCCAAACCTTTACCTCCTCTCTTTTGAACTTTTGTTTTAATTATAAACTTTTGTTTAAGAAAGTCAAACAAAAACTGACAACTATTTTAAATAATTGTCAGTTTCATCTTTACTGTGGCTGATCGTTTAAGCTACCATCCTCTAATACACGTGGTTGTATCAATACTTCAACACGTCGGTTTTTTGCTCGTCCTTCCCCCGTGTCATTTGACGCAACTGGCCTAAACTCTCCATACCCCTTCGCACTAAAATATAGCGGATCGATTGTTTGATTGTTCACTAATATCTTCAAAAAGTTAACCGAACGCATAACACTTAGCTCCCAGTTAGAGGCATAAATGTTACTAGATATCGGAATATTGTCTGTATGTCCTGTAATGACCACATTTCGAGGTGGATCAAATACTAACAAATCAGAAATATCTTCTGCAATTTGTCTATATTCCTGCTTTACTTCTGCCTCTCCCATATCAAATAAAATACTATCTCTAATAGTCACTAACAATCCTTCATCTGTTAATTCAGTTGCGAATTGTTTTTCGAGTGCATTCACTGCAATATACTCATCTACACTATCTTGAATCTCAGACAATGCTTGCTGGTCTTCAATATAAGCCATGCTTTGATTGGAGTCACCACTATTGTTATTTCTAGGAACATCCATAGGAGATGGCTGTTCCATTAGACCCGTGCCTCCATCAAATACCTGATTAAAAACTGCAGACATTTGGTTTAGCTTTTCTTGGTCTACGGTACTAGAAGCAAATAACACGATGAACAATGCCAATAGCAGGGTTAAAATATCTGCATAAGGAAGAAGCCAAGATTCACTCATTTCCTCTTCATGTTGATGTTTTTTATGCTTCTTTGCCAAGGCCAGCCTCCCCGCTTTCATTTAAAACTTTTTTACGTTCAGACATAGATAGATAAGAAGCCAGCTTTTGTTCTATCACGCGAGGTGCATCTCCTTCTAAAACGGAAAGAATTCCCTCTAGCATCATTGTTTTTTGTCTAATTTCTTGTTTTGATTTTCTTTTTAGTTTATTTGCAAACGGATGCCAAAGGACATAGCCAGTAAAAATCCCTAGCAATGTAGCGATAAACGCTGCAGAAATAGCATGTCCAAGCTTTTCAACATCGTTCATATCTCCCAAGGCAGCTACCAAACCTACTACTGCACCAAGTACTCCAAGGGTTGGTGCATATGTACCTGCTTGAGTGAAAATTTGTGCCCCTGTTGAATGCCTTTCTTCTAATGCGCTAATCTCTTCTGTTAAGACATCTCTAATATAGTCAGCATTTTGACCGTCAATCGCCAAAGTTAAGCCGTTTTTTAGAAATGGATCCTCTACTTCTGTTGTTTTACTTTCTAACGCAAGTAACCCTTCTCTACGAGCCAAATCAGCCCAATTGGAGAACAATTTAATAACCTCACTATCAGGCACTAATTTTTTTTCTTTAAAAATTACACCAAAAAGCTTAGGAATTCTTTTTAACTCATCCATAGGAAATCCTATGACAATTGTTGCTATGGTTCCAACGATAATAATCAGAATAGCCGCTGGATTCAATAGTGCAGCTAACCCTACTCCCTTAAGAACCATTCCTACTCCTAAAGCTACTATTCCTAAGATGAGACCAATTACTGTAGACTTATCCAATTCATTAACCCCCACATTCTATTTCTGTACTTTATTTCGGTTAATTTATCAGTATTTTAATAAAAAGATTCTAACTATAAATTTTATTTAATTTATGTGGACATTTTTTGTCATAATTATCTGTGAAGGATTGATAAAGCACCCTAAAGACTGATACTATATTCTTAAGTAAAGAAAGGAAGTATGAATATGTCAACCTTTGAAAATAAGTTAGAAAAGTATGCTGCTTTAGCTGTTGAAGTAGGAGTTAATATTCAAAAGGGGCAAGATTTATATATTGCTGCATCTACAGAAAGTGTGGATTTCGTTCGCTTAGTAACTAAAAAAGCTTATGAAGTTGGTGCAAAAACAGTATATGTAGACTTTTCAGATGACGAGTTAACACGTATGCGATATGAATTAGCCCCTAAAGATTCTTTTGATTTCTTCCCTCCGTGGAAAGTACAGGAAAGAGAACAATTAGCTGAATCTGGAGCTGCATTCATGAGCATTGTTAGTCAAAGCCCTGATTTACTAAAAGGTATCGATTCTAGTAAAATTTCAGCTTTCCAAAAGGCATCAGGTCAAGCAATGTCTAAATATCGTCAATATGTTCAATCGGACAAAATTAGTTGGTCTGTTGTTGCAGCACCTTCAAAAAAATGGGCAGCCAAAGTATTTTCAGACCTACCTCAAGATGAGCAAGTTCCAGCATTATGGGAAGCAATCTTTAGTGCGGTGAGAGCTGACTTAGAAGACCCAGTTGCTGCATGGAAAGAGCATGACCGATTATTGCATACAAAGGTAGACTACCTAAATGACAAAAATTATAAAAAGCTTCATTACACGGCACCTGGTACAGATTTAACAATTGAGTTGCCTACCGGTCATCTTTGGTGTGGAGCTAGTAGCACTAATGAAAAAGGTGAGGACTTCATGGCCAATATGCCTACTGAAGAAGTGTTCACTGTTCCATTAAAAACTGGCGTAGATGGTTACGTAGCTAGTAGCAAGCCTTTAAGCTACGGTGGTAATATTATTGATAATTTTACCGTAACTTTTGAAAAGGGTCGCATTGTAAAAGTAGAAGCAGAAGAAGGCCAAGAAGTATTAGAGCATTTAGTTGCAACAGACGAAGGCTCCCATTATCTTGGAGAAGTAGCACTTGTACCACATGATTCTCCGATTTCTAATTCGAATCTATTATTCTACAACACATTATTTGATGAAAATGCTTCAAACCACTTAGCGATTGGTAGTGCATATGCATTCTGTATCGAAGGCGGTAAAAAAATGACTCGTGAAGAACTAGCTTCCAACGGTTTAAATGAAAGTATTACTCATGTAGACTTTATGATTGGTTCTGAAAATATGAATATTGATGGAATAAAAGAAGATGGCACAAAAGAACCGATTTTCCGAAATGGGAACTGGGCTTTTTAATCACAATCTGTTCACAAAAATAACTTTTTCCTTTTACAAATCTAGTGAAAATAAGTTATAATGATAGTAATATGAATAGTGAGGTGTTAAAAATGGGCTTATTCATAGCAACAGTTCTTGGTTTCGCTGGAGGTATTCTAGCAATTGGAGCAGTAATCATGTTCTATTTCTCAGGGCCAATGAACAACCAAGATGCAATTATTGTAGATCCAAAACCAACAAATAAATTTTAATCTTAGCAACCGCAATGACAATTGCGGTTGCTTTTTATTTTAAAGCTTGTTACTTCTTATTTTTTTCATTTCATTTTGAATACGTTTGTATTACAAAACGAAAACAAATTAGGCTAATATAATCAGTTTCCTACCTTTTAATAGTCTTTTACTAATTGCAACGATTGAAACACATGTAATCTTCCATTATGTAACAAATGGCATTTAGTTTATTTTCCATTATAATAACGTAGAGCAATTGAAATGGAGGAAGACATATGTTGTCAAATTCACATATTGGTATTGATTTAGGAACTGCTAATACTTTAGTTTATACGAAAAATAAAGGCTTACTTATAGATGAACCAACTGTTGTTGCAGTAAACACAAAAACAAAAGAAATCGTTGCTTTTGGATCAGAAGCAAAGAAAATGATTGGTAAAACACCAACCTCTATAGAAGTCATTAGACCTCTTAAGGATGGTGTAATCGCTGACTTTGATGTAACAACTCAGCTTTTAAAGTTGATCATGCAAAAAGCGAGCAAGAAAATGGGAAATGCACTTCGGAAACCTACGGTTATTGTGTGTACACCATCAGGGGCAACATCTGTAGAACGTAGAGCGATTCAGGATGCTGTCCGTCAAAGTGGAGCAAAGGAAGTCCAGCTTATGGAAGAGCCTGTTGCCGCAGCAATTGGCGCAGGCTTGCCAGTTAATGAGCCAGTTGCAAGTATGATTGTAGACATTGGTGGGGGTACAACAGAAGTAGGCATTATTTCTTACGGTGGAGTAGTTGCTTCAAATACTGTTAAAGCTGCTGGTGATCGTATGGATGAGTCAATCATTCACTATATCCGTAAAGAGTTTAATGTAATCATTGGAGAACCTACAGCTGAACTAGTAAAAATGACTATTGGATATGCACTTGTTCCTCATACTGAAGAAGTAATGGAAATACGCGGAAGAGATGTTGTGACAGGATTACCAAAAGTAGTAAAGCTATCCTCCACACAAATTCAAGAAGTATTAAGAGAATCTCTAGAGGCTATTTTAGAAGCAATTCGTGCTACTTTAGAAATATGTCCTCCTGAGCTTTCAGGTGATATTGTGGATCACGGTGTAGTTCTCACTGGTGGAGGCGCTCTATTAAAAGGCTTAGAAGAATGGTTAAGTAGTGTAATCGAAGTCCCTGTCCACCTTGCTCCAGAACCATTGCAATCTGTAGCTATCGGTACAGGTAAATCATTTTTTATTACCACTAATAAAAGAAGAGCAATGAGATAATTAAAAAAAATTAGGAAAGTTTCAAACAACTCTTAAGTAAAGTCCTTTTTTTTCGTATAATATATAGATAAAGAAGGAGGAATTACTATGCCAAGTTTGAACGACATTTTAAACTACAACAAATCATTTGTAGAAAATAAACTCTACGAGCCTTACGTAACGACTAAATTTCCAGACAAACGAATAGTTATTCTAACTTGTATGGATACGCGTTTAGTTGAAATGCTTCCAAAGTCTATGAACCTGAAAAATGGTGATGTAAAGATTGTTAAAAGTGCTGGTGCTGTTATTAACCATCCTTTTGGTGGAATCATGCGTAGTTTAATCGTTGCTGTATACGAGCTTCAAGCAGATGAGATTTATGTAATTGGTCATCATGATTGTGGAATGAGTTCTATACAAACGGATAAGATTCTTGAAAAGATGACAGCTCGTGGAGTTGACCCTCGTGTATTTGATGTACTAAAAAACTCAGGTATCGAGGTAGAAGAATGGCTTGAAGGATTTTCAGACGTAAAGGAAAGTGTCTTACATAGCGTTGATATGATTCGAAGTCATCCATTAATGATTCCAGAGGTTCCAGTTCATGGACTCATTATTGACCCTCACACTGGCAAATTAGACCTTGTTACAGATGGTAATATCGACAAAAAATAATATATTTCCCAGGAAATCGTCATAATAAGAGATTTAGCTTCTGATAAAGTCAGAGGCTAAATCTTTTTTATTTTAAATTCTTCTCTACTACAGTGATTATAATTTCCTTTACCCTTCCAATAGAAAAAGGCTATTCTAGAATAGCCCCCTCTTTTACGCTATAACTCTCCTCTTATAGAAGAATACATATAATGGTCTTCCCATTTCCCATTGATAAATAACAGCTTGCGAAGTAAGCCTTCACGAACAAAGTGATTGTTTTCCAACACCTTGATAGAACCAAAGTTTCTTGGAGATACATATGCCTCGATACGATTTAACTGAACATCCTGTAAACCAAATTGTTTAACAAGTCGAACTGCCTCTGAGGCAATTCCTTTTCCGACGTGTCTTTGATCAATAGAGTATCCAATGAGGCCACTTGAAAAAGGCATTCGCTTTAAACTATAAAGCGATATACTTCCAATCAAGTCATCTCGTTCATGTGTAAAAATTCCAAAACTATATTCTCTTTTTTCCTGCATGAGCATAAGTGATTCTCGAATCTTTTCTCTTTGTACACTAGCTGTATAATATTCTTCTTGATGTAATGGTTCAAAAACAGACCAATACATTTTATTGTCATACACTAAATTCGCAAGAGCAGGTGCGTCTTTCACATTCAAAGTTCTTAAGTAACAACTAGCTCCTTCTAAATAAATCAAGCACCGTCACCCTTTAGCATTAGTTAATTGCAAGAATTCTTGGACGTCTTGTATACAAAGGTCAATACCCTTCTTCCAAAACGCTTCCTCTGTAATATCCTCTTGTAGATGTTTCATAGCTAAGTCTTCTACCGACATGACCGCTGTATCCTGTAATAACGCAATATACTTTTCTTCAAAACCTGTACCTTCCTCTTTTGCCTTTGCATAAATACTTAAAGAGAACAAGTAACCAAAAGTATACGGGAAATTATAGAAAGGAACATCGGTAATGTAGAAATGTAATTTAGAAGCCCAGAAATGTGGATGGACTGTGTCTAACGCATCTCCATAAGCCTCACGTTGAGCTTCTTCCATTAATTCATTTAAACGTGTAGCAGAAACAATTCCCTCTTTTCGTTCCTCATAAAATCTTGTTTCAAACAAGAAGCGAGCGTGAATATTCATGAAGAAAGCTACGCTGCGTTGAATTTTATCCTCCAGCAAAGCGATTTTCTCATCTGTCGATTTTGATTCACGAACAGCGGCATCAGCTACAATCATTTCAGCAAAGGTCGAAGCAGTTTCCGCAACACCCATTGCATATCTCGTATTCATCCAATGAACCGGTCTTAAAGCATATGAATGGAAGGCATGACCTAATTCATGTGCAAGTGTGGAAACATTCGACATAGTACCACTATAGGTCATGAAGATACGAGATTCTTGTGAAACTGGCATACCCGTACAAAACCCACCAGGGCGTTTATTCGGACGATCCTCTGCTTCAATCCACCCATTTTCAAAAGCATGACGAGAAAACTCTTCTAGCTTTGGTCCAAATTCTTTAAAATGCTTTAATATGAACTCAGCACCCTGTTGAAAATCCATTTTTTCGGTAGAGGCACTAACTGGTGCATCTAGATCATACCAATGCATCGCTTTTTCGCCTAGCATCGCCGATTTTCTATTTAAATATTCCACAAACGGAGCTTTATTTTTAGAGATTGCTCCCCACATTGCATCTAGTGTATCTTGTTTCATACGGTTAATAGATAGTGGTTCTTCTAAAACATTGTCCCAGCCCCGCTTTTTATAGGTCGCTAGGCGGAAGCCTGCTAAGTGATTAAGCGCTTTTGCTATAAAATCTTCTTTTTCTGTCCATGCAAGCTCCAATGCTTCAAACGATTCCTTACGGATTTCAGCTTTGTCACTGGAGCTCAAATTGTTTGCTTGTCCTACTGAAAGAGATTTTTCTTCTCCGTCAATAGTTATTTTAATACGAATGTCTCCTACAAGCATATCGTATAATTGGCCCCATGCATGATAACCGTCCACCTCAAGTGTAGTTATTAAATCTTCCTCTTTTTCAGAGAGCATTTTACTCGCATTCTCTCTCCATTCATTCAATACAAACTCGAATTGTGAAAGTTCATCTGTCTTTAAAAGTTCTTCCCAAACTGACCCTTCCGTTTTACTAAATACCTGTTGTATAGTATTCATTAAGGAAGACAACCTAGCATACAATGAACCAACTTCACCTTGTAATAATGTTGCTTTTTTATCTGTCGTATCTTGAGCTAGATAGCAGCCAATCACAGCACTAGCTTCCGACAAATTTACTGCTACATCCCTTAATTCTTCAATTGTTTGGCTAATTTGTTTCGCCTCTTGTACAGCGGTTGGAACTTCTAATTTTTTTATATTTACTTCAAAGTTACCTAATTTCACTTTTACTTCATCTAAATGTTGTTGTAAAGCTGACGAGCTACTGCCACCTAGAAAAAAACGATCTAGATCCCAGACTATTGGATAATTTTGTTTTAACATCAGAAAATTCCCCCTATTTTAAAAATTACCTTGAAATCTATTATACCATGTTTCACCATGTCAATTATTCGTTTTTTTGTCACATTATTTCTATAATTGAATTTGTGCGCTCTTTATTTGAAAGGTATACTTATTAAATATAGAAGGAGGGGGATCTATTGATCAAAATTATCCTTTTGATTTGTGGTTATATTGCAACGATTATTGTTAATATACTTGCAAATACTCTACCTATAAATGGTCAAACAACTGGTGAAATATCTTCTAGAATACCAGCACTTTTTACACCAGCAGGCTATGTATTTTCAATTTGGATCTTTATTTATATATTACTTGCATTCTGGATTTGGAATGTTATAAGAGAATATAGAAATCAACAGAAGATACCCCTACGTAGAGTATTATTATTTTTAGCAACATGTATATTCAATATCTCTTGGATTTTACTATGGCATTATGAAAAATTTAGCTTTGCCCTCATTACAATCATTGCCCTACTTTGGTTCTTATTCTTACTATATCTAACTTATTCCAACAATGAGACCAATTGGAAGAGTCGAGTGCCAATATCTATCTATTTGGGATGGATTTTTGTTGCGACGCTAGCAAATTTAGATTATGTGCTTACTTATTATGAATTTAGCGGTTTTGGCATTACAATCTCCTTATGGGTTGTCATTTTCTTAACATTGGCAACAGCTATCGCTCTACATTTTAGGTATCATTATGATGATCGTGCTATTGTATTAGTTTTTATATGGGCTTTTATCGGTATAGCAGTCCGTCATAATATAAATGAATTATTAATTTCAACAGCTTCCCTGTTTTTAAGCGCTGTCTTAGTAGCGGGAATTCTATTTATAAAGAAAACACCAACGAAAAATTAAATCGTTGGTGTTTTTTATATTGCCTACTGCCGCTAAATTAACAGAGGGACAAATTTTGTATTTAATAGAAAAGCCCTATTTAATGAAATTCACTCATTTATATTAATTTAGTTAATATAATCGGTTCGTCTTTTGTAACTATAATTGTATGTTCAATTTGTGCAACGAGAGATTTATCAGGAGTTACAAACGTCCATCCATCCCCTGACTCTACGATATGTTCAGCTTTTGCTGAGATGAAGGGCTCTACTGCTAGAACCATACCTTCTTTTAAAATTGTTGGATCCCAAGCATCATAATAATTTAAGACATGCTGGGGTGCTTCATGCAGGGACTTTCCGATACCATGACCTGTTAGGTTCATGATGACATGTAATCCATTATCCTTCGCTTCTCTTTCCACTGCTTTACCAATCTGGTTTAGACGAGAACCTGCTTTTACCTTCAGCATAGCACGATTAAATGCACTTTCCGCTACTTGACAAAGCTTTTCCTTGTCTTCGTACCCTTCGCCTACTACAAATGATATTCCAGTATCTGCGAAAAACCCTTCGTATGAACCGGATACATCAATATTTACAAGGTCACCCTCTTTAATCACACGGGAGCCTGGAATTCCATGAGCCACTTCTTCATTCACACTTATACAAGTATACCCCGGGAAATCATACTCTCCCATAGGTCCAGAAATAGCGCCTTTTTCTTTAAATAACTCGCCGCCTATTTCATCTAGCTCCTTGGTAGTTACACCCGGTTTAGTTGCAGCCTTCATTGCTTCTCGTACTTCAGCAACAATTTGGCCTATTTTTTTTAACATTTCTAACTCTTCATTTGTTTTTGCTATCATCTTTACAAGATCCCTTCTTCACTTAGATGTATGATTATCATATCATATATCTTATGAATTCGGCATTAATAGGCGTGGGGCTTTTACGAATAGAATCGCACAAATAAAAGCGGCAAACAAGAACACAGGAATCATATAAGTAGAATTATAAATTAAGGAATAAAGAATTACGTTTTCTCCCTCAGCAAATTCACCAAAAAATAGTATCCCTGATAAAACGTGTGCCAAGTAGCGCAAAAATGAGGCAATTAAGGCACCTATTACAATTGCTATCGCCATTTTTTTCTTGTTTTGATTTTCAAATGCTTTCATATATGCTGGTCTTAATAGACCTGCCAATCCCGCCACCATAAAAGCAATAAAATAATCGATTCCTACTTGAATAACTACTATTTCAAAGGATAATGGCGCCGGGTAAAAGCGCCCCGTAACTACCTGCAATAGTCCAATCAAAAATCCTGTCACAACACCTGCCACTATACCACGGCGAAATGCTATTAAAATAATGGGTACAAGCACAAAGGTAACACTTCCACCCTGTGGCATCCCAAATCCTATTAAATCCAATATATAACCTAATGCTGCGAATATAGCTATTTCTACTAACAATACGACACGCTGATTTCTCATTGTAATCCCCTTTTTTGACCACAAAAAAAACGCCGTCGGGACAGAGCCAGACATCGCGCGATTGTCAGTATCCATCCACATCCCTACGCAAGCATGAACTTACAGGTTCTAAGGGTACTATCTCAGCCGCTATAGCGACGCCCCTTGTGGTTTAGAATTTATTTGATTTGAGTTCATTGTAGCCGATACATGTTTATATTGCAACCCCTAAAGGTATTATAGTAGTAATAATAAATCTATTATTAGGAGTGTTTTGGTTGATAAATTTACTTATGGATTTAATCAAAATAAAGAGTAATGATTTGAACGGAGCTAACGAGGCACTGCTCTACTGTAAGGACTGGCTAGAAAAGAGAAACATATCAACAAAAACCTATGAATTAAACACTAAGCTAATGCTTGTAGCTGAAATAGGAGCCGGTGAGGAAACTATCGTATGGAATGGCCATATTGATGTCGTTCCAGGAAATCCCGAGCAATTTGAACCAAAAATTATTGATGATAGACTATATGGGCGTGGTTCTGCAGATATGAAGGCAGGCGTTGCTGCAATGATGCAGGCTTTTTATATACTCTCACAAGATGAACATAAGCTTACTAAAAAAGTCCAACTACATATAGTTACTGATGAAGAAACAGGAGGAAAAACCTCCAAACACTTAGTTGAACAAGGTCATTGTGGAGACTTCGTTATTTGTGGTGAACCAACTCATGTTAATATCGGTCTTCAGGCTAAAGGAATTTTACAATGGGATATCCATTTAAAAGGGAAAGCCGCGCACGGAAGCCGTCCTTGGGAAGGAGATAATGCGATTGAAAAAGCAATATTATTCGATAAGGAACTAAGAAATTGCTCTTTTATGGAGGCAAGCAATGAATATTATGATTATCCTTCCTTAAACTTGGCAAAAATAGAAGCAGGAGATCGCTATAATATGGTACCTGATAAATGTGTTATTAGTTACTCCTTAAGATTTGTTCCTGGACAAGACGCTGAGAAAATCACAAAGGAACTAAGAGATCTTTTAGAAAAATATCCTGGTAGTGAAATACACTTCCAAGGACACACCCCAGCAATCACCAATAAAGAAGATGACAAGTATATACAAAAGCTTTTAGCAGTTTGTAATTCGATTAGACAGACACCTACTGTTCTATTTGGACAGCATGGTGCGGCCGACACGCGTTATTATGCAGCTAAGGGTGCAGTAGCTATCGAATTTGGACCAAGCGGTTCTGACTGGCACGGTGATCAGGAATACGTTTCTATATCTTCAGTAGAGGAATATAAGGACATTCTCGTTAGATTTGTATTAGAATAACTAGATATAAGCTATAGATGGATGCTTTCCGTAGGGAGAGCGATAAGTAATAATAATGAGGAGACTATGAATGGATACCAATAAAATTTTGAGTGCATCAACATATTTTTCTATTTTGTTTGCCCCTTTCATTCTCCCGATTATCGTTTACTTCCTTACATCGGAAAAAGAGGTAAAGTACCACGCTAAGCGTTCATTAATTTCTCATATCATCCCTACTATTTTCTTTGTGTTCTTAATGCTGGCTATATTCGCAAACTTTTTACCTTTAGGCTTTACTGGAGATTCTGCTTCCATGTGGACTAGTATGACTACTGCTCTTATTTTTATGGGTTTATATACAGTGATCAATCTAGTTTTACTTATATGGAACATCGTACAAGGAGTCAAAGTGTTACGGCATGTTTAATAGCTCCTCAAATGGGAATAAGATATTATAGAACAACAAGGAGCGATTGATTATGAAAGTAGGAAAACTAGTAAAAGCAGCTATTAAATGGGCACCTGTTGTGTACCCTATTGTTCGTAAAGCAATGAAATCCAAAAAAACTGTAAAACGCTAATTGAACTAAGTTAGAAACTTATTAAAGTTAATATGGGCTCTTCATAGCCTCTCCAAGGTACCACTATTATTTAGAAGGACAAGACTTATTAGTCACCTCCAATAAAAAAAAGCAGGAGAAATCAAATGATTTCTCCTGCTTTTTTTGAATTATTACTTTCTCCAAAATTCTCTATAAAAGAATCCTCTGAAAAACTTTGGATATTAAATTTACATTCGTCAACGATAGGTAGCCAGTGGACACTGTTGCTTTAGCTTGAGAATTTCCACTTGCATTTGTACGTTGACTTTCTATAAGTTCCTCGAATGTTAAGGGATTTGGCTTTGGCATCTCAGGTTCATATACGAGCATACGTGAATTGTACTTTGTAAAGAACGAATTTGCCATTTGCCGGTAACCTTCCATGGTAGGGTGTACATCAGCAACATTTGGTATTAAAGTACTCTCTTTTCCTTTGAAAGACTCTTCAACCGAAATATAGGTTGCTCCATTTTTCTCTGCAACTGTTTGAAGAATAGCATGCAGCTGATATAACTCTTTGCCAATTCCCACCTTTTGTGAATCATGCACATGAGGATATGCAAAATAGTAACCCATTACATATATATTAGCTTTCGGAGCTGCTGCTTGGACTTTTTCCAGAACTGCCTCCATGTTTTTTCTCACATTATTAAGTGCAAAATTAGCAGAGACCTGTTTATAAGAGACCATTCCACTTGAAGGATTAACCTGTACTAGTCTTAATAGATCATTAGCTCCTGCGGATATCGTAACTAGTGTTGCATTAGCCAAAAGCTCCTGTGCTTCCTTTGTTTGAACAGTCCTTAAGACATTAGCAGTTGTATATCCGGGAAAAGCTAGGGCTTTGGAATAAAACCCAAGCAGATTTGCTCTATTTAATTCCTGAGAGATTAAATCTGTATAGCCAGCATCAATTGCCTGATTTGGTGTTTGGCCAGCTGCTAAAGAATCACCTAAAGGAATGTACACCTCTTTCCCCTTAGCTTCAACTGTGTAAGTATTAGATATTATAAAAAGGGCGATGAATATGCCTATCAACCTTTTCAACAATCATCAGCTCCTTAAAATGCCCAAGCACCTTTAATGAAGATGGGTTCTTTTGTTCCATCAGCTAATTCACCTGTTATATCCATATTTCCACTTCCAATCATGAAGTCCTCATGAACAATAGAAGTATTGATACCCATATTTTCCAACTCTTCTGTAGTAAGGCCACGAGCTCCTTCTACACAAGTTGGGTATGCTTCTCCAATAGCAAAATGATTGGAGGCATTCTCATCAAATAAAGTGTTAAAAAACAATACATTCGATGCGGAGATAGGCGATTCATGCGGAACTAATGCAATTTCGCCTAAATATTTTGCGCCATCATCTGTTTGAATTAGCTCTTGTAGGAGTTTCTCGCCTGTTGCTGCTTGAACTTGAACAATTTCTCCATCTTTAAACGTCAATTTGAAGCCATCAATAACATTTCCTTGATAGACAAAAGGCTTAGTGTTACTTACATATCCATTCACACCTGTTTTTAGCGGCGCAGTGTATACTTCCTCTGTAGGCATATTAGCGATAAATGGCACGGACTGAGCATTTTTACTAGCTCCTGATTGCCAAATATGTTCCTTTGGTAACTCTACTTCAATATCCGTTCCATCTGCCGTATAATGCAGTTTTTTATAGCGCTTTTCGTTCAATAATCCAGCTCGTGACTCTAAATTATTAATATGTTCCTGCCATTGTTGGACCGCAGTTCCTTTTCCAATGCGTACTACATTAAATATAAGCTCCCATAATGCATCCATTTGTTCTGACTCTGGGAGTTTAGGGAAAACCTTCGCAGCCCATTTTTTAGATGGCATTGCTACGATTGACCAGGTAATCACATCATTCATCACTGCTTTACGGTAATTTTCTAAAGCCTTACCAGAAGCCTTTTGATAGTTAGAAATACGATCAATTGACACACCCTCTAAAAGATCGGGATTATCGGCGTCAATCCATAATAAAGCACCTTTACTTTCAATCAATTCATCTCTTTGAGCAACAACCCATTTTGGCACTTCGTGAAATGCTTCATCGGGGGCCATATCGTAAAATAATCGAGCATTTACTTCATCCGTATAGTTTACTTCTACTCTTTTTGCCCCTGCTTCATAGGCTTTTTTAACAATAAGTCTTGTAAAATCGATTGTATCTGTTGTTGTATTAATGAGTAGAGGCTGCCCCTTTTGAATATTTAGACCTACCTTAACAACTAACTCAGCATATTCCTCTAGATTTTTTTGAAAATCCATACATTATTTCCCCTTTTTATCGATTGTTTTAGATGATCCCTCTATTAATTCACCGCGATACCATATTTTTTGGACTGGCTTGCTTGGAAGCTCTTTTGTCCATTTTTTATAAGTTTTTTCGTCGTTATATGTTAAAAGAGTTAATACCTCTCCATCCTTACCTGCTCGTCCAGTACGCCCTGAACGATGTAAGTATTGTTCAATTGAATGTGGTACATCTACATGAATAACATGAGTAAGTCCCGATATATCTAATCCTCTGGCTGCAACATCTGTAGCGATTAGAATGCTCACTTTTCCATTTTTAAAGTCGTCCAATGCTTTTTTTCTCTCTTCTTTTTTCATTTCAGAATGAAGAGATGCAATTGGAGCATCTCGATAAGATAGCTTATAATCCTTCATCAGTAATTGATCTAGACTGTTAACGAATGCTAATCCTCTCATCCCCTTAAAATGCGAAAGCCTTCTTAATAGCTCTGTCTTGTCTCTAGTCTCTGTTTTTACAAAGCTATGAATGACTTCACCTTTTGCTGGTACTTCCTCCGCTGACACATGAATTCTTATTGGTTCCTTCATCATTCGTTCTGCTACTAGCTCAATTTCCTCTGTTATTGTTGCCGATGTCACGACAAGCTGTCTCTCAACTGTTGCATCTATTAATCCTTTAACAGTAGTCCGATGCTCTCTACTAAGTAGCTGATCACCTTCATCTAACACAATCGTCTTAATCTCATGCATTTTAAGCTTTTTCACCTTTACAAGCTCCTGCAATCTACCAGGTGTTCCTACTACTATATTCGGCTTTTTCTTCAAGCCTTCAATTTGTCGGTTAATATTCGCGCCACCGATTAGCTGAGCAACTGAGACACCAGTACCTGAAGCCCACTCTCTCAATACCTCGACAATTTGCATTCCTAATTCTTGAGAAGGTACCATTATTAATGCCTGTGTTTGCTTTTTTGAAGAATCTACCAATTGTAGTAAAGGAAGCACATAAGCCAGTGTTTTCCCTGTTCCCGTTGGTGATTCTGCTACTATATCTGAACCGTCAAGCATATGCGGAATAAGTTGTGTTTGGATAGGCATCTCAAAGGCAAATTCTGCTTCTGCCCATTTTTTCTGTAATGTTTCATTTAAATTTTGTATAGCTGTCAAGTTTTTCTCCACCTCATCTGTGTTTGACTCAAGTGTACCACATTTCTATTATCGACCATTAGCCATATAAATAGATAAATGCAATTAAAAAAGTGCCTTATACTAGGCACTAATTTGTTTGTTTCTCTTCATTTATATATTGCTTCATTAATTCGTAAAAATTCAATTCATATAATTGTTTTCCATCAATTTTAAAAACACCTTTGTTTACAAGGTCTTCAATTATATTGTCTCTTCTTTGTTCTGTTTGTGTATCTTTTTGTATCATCATTCTTAGTTGTCTCCTTGCTTTTTTCTCTCCGAATAATATTTACCCCGGACGAGAAATTTATAAACTCGTTGCATGATTTTTCTTGAACACCTTACAGAAAACAGGAAATTTCCTTCTAACCAATAAATAAATCAAATAACCTACTAACGCTCCAGAGCTATTTAACCAAAGATCATCCACGTCACTGCTCCTATTTTGCGGAATTTGAACGATTTCTATAAATAGCGAGATAAGAAATCCCATAATTACAGGAAAGGGGAAAATCTCCATACGTTTGAAGACAAGAGGAAAGAGAAAACCAATAGGTATAAATAGAGCAATATTGCCAAGGAAGTTAATATAAAAAGGCTCCCAATACCCTAAATATATGATAGCGTTCCACGTTTCCTCTAAAACTCGAAACAATTCCAAATTGATACTGTTTACATAAGCCTGTTCCTCTCCATACTTTGGTATGATTGTTTGAGAAAACAAGCCAACTAATACTGCAATGAGAAATAATACACCTAACTCATATAAACCTTCCCTTAAATGAAAGCCTCGCCTCTTCCAACGAATAAGCCTCCAGATAATTAGGACAGGTAAAAAAATAGCAATAGTATAAAGCATTTCATCTATATAATTCATAATTACAGGCATCTAATCACCTTCCAATAACTCCTTTAAAAATTTCTCCCGGTGATCTAGAAAATATTTAGTCGTTTGATAGTGAGCGGTTTGCTCATATTCCACTTCTTCAATTTCTCCGTTATCGAAGCTGAGAATCGTTGCATCTGGAAATCCTAATATAATCGGAGAATGAGTAGCAATAATAAATTGGCAGTCCTCTTCTTGTATTAAGTCATGCATAATTCTTAAAAAAGCCAGCTGTCTCTGTGGTGAAAGTGCAGCTTCCGGCTCGTCTAACAAATAAATTGCTCTACCGTTAAAACGGTGTAAAAACAACGATAAAAAGGATTCGCCATGCGATTGCTCATGAAGAGACTTCCCACCATAAAAGTTAATACTTTCACTTTCTTCAACATGAGAAGCAAATTGGTAAAATGTCTCTGCTCGCAAGAAGAACCCATTTGTCACCTTCGGCATCCATGATAGCTTCACATATTTACCTAGTGAGCTTTCTGCAGCATCAACCTCATAATAATTATTTCTTCCTCCACCCGCTGTGTTAAATTCACATTGGTCAGCAATTGCTTCCAATAAAGTGGATTTCCCAGTTCCATTTTCACCTACAAAGAAGGTGACGCTATTTGTAAGCTCAAGTTCCCTAAAGTTCCGGATTGTCGGTATAGTGAATGGATATTCTCCTTCTAAAATACTCTCATCGCTTCTAATCATTATTTTTTTTAAAAACATACGAAACTCCCTTCATTCATATAATAAGTATTATGCTTGAAAGGTTGTGAACAGTGGATTTTCCAGTTTGCGTTACAAACAAATACATCTCCCATTCAAAACCTAACATTTCTGTCAATTATCCTCATATTACTAACTTACCTCATTCATCTGCAGAAAAAAAGATTAATGGAGACATAGTTTCTCTATTAAATAATATTCTAATCGAACAAGGCTTCTATAATGAATATTTAGTGGAAATGGTAGGCACCTACGAAATTAAGACGAACGAGCGAAATATTTTAAGCTTAAGCCTCACCGTGTATTCCTTTACTGGAGGAGCTCATGGATTGACGATTACTAAATCATTAACCTTTGATACTACCACTGGTAAGCAATACGCATTAAAGGATTTGTTTAAACCCAATAGTAATTATGTGGAGAGATTATCTCAAATCATTTCGAAGAAAATAGAAGCATGGGATGTTCCTCTTCTGGAAGATTTCACTGCTATCCGACCAGACCAAGATTATTATCTAGCGGATCATACTATTGTCATTTACTTTCAGCTCTACGAAATAACACCCTATGTATATGGCTTCCCTTACTTTCCCATTGCCATTAAATCAATCGAGGATATAATTCGCTCAGAAGGCCCTCTCAATACATTATTAACATTTTAATCAACCCTAGTGACATACCTCCCTTCACTAAGGTAAAGTAATAAGTAAGTTAGTGGAGGGGGTACATAGATGAAGACAAAGGCTATATTTTTTGATTTGGACGACACACTACTATGGGACAAAAAGAGCGTAGCAACGGCTTTTCAGAAAACATGTGATTATGCCGCTACTAAGGTAGCAGTGAATACTGTAGAGCTAGAAAAAGCCGTTCGTGAATCGGCAAGCCAGTTATACGATTCATACGAAACACGTCCCTTCACACAGATGATTGGCATTAATCCTTTCGAAGGATTATGGGGAATATTTGATGATCCAGGAGAAGACTTTCAAAAGATGAAGGCACTGATTGCTGACTATCAAAAGCAGTCCTGGACAAACGGTTTAGATAAGCTCGGCGTGGAAGATGCTGCACTCGGAGAAGAACTGGCAATATATTTTCCCCGTATGCGCAAGGAAAGCCCATTTGTATATGAAGAAACATTTGAAGTGCTAGACTTATTAAAGGATAACTATACATTGCTTCTAATGACAAACGGCTCTCCAAGCCTACAAAACACCAAGCTTGAAATTACACCAGAGATGGCACCCTATTTCGACCATATTCTAATTTCTGGCGGCTTCGGAAAGGGAAAGCCTGACCCTTCCATTTTTGAACATGCACTTGAGCTCGTTCGTGTAGAAAAGGACGAAGTATTAATGGTTGGCGACAATTTAATGACCGATATCCTCGGAGCATCCCGTGTAGGAATCAAATCCGTCTGGATCAATCGTGAAAACAAGCCTGTCTCAGAAGAAGTACAGCCAACCTACACTATTGAAAGCTTGCATGAATTAATCGGTATTTTAGAAAAAATAAAATAATGCTCTCTTTCTATAAGTCTTTTATCGCTAAAAAATTATAAAATTTGAAAAGGCAAGAATGCTGATTTAACAGTATTCTTGCCTTTTCACTACTCGTTTTACTTGCAATGAAGCATCGACAGCAAAGTAGTGGAATAATCGCTAATTAATGTCCCTCTTTTTGTCCAGTTACAACATTCTTTAAAACAAAATTATTATTAAAGACAGGCTGTTTTTATTTTCCATTTAAGTGTAAGTATTAAATAAAGTTTGATATTTTAAATCAAGACGGGTTACTTTGTTTATTTGCTGTTTTTTAGGGTTAAAAGGATATCTTTTAATCAAACTTTATTTTAAAGCTACGACAGAAAAGTGTTATCTCCTTCATTGTGTGATATTCATTGCTGTCCAGTTACATTAAAGTCTGTTACTGACATTTATAAAGAAATTTTAAAATCACCTCTCTAGTTTAACTTAGAGGTAATTTTTTTTTGATACTTATGTTAAAATAGCTAGAAATTGTGAAGGGTTACACTTAAACTAACGGTGCAGGAGCAGGTTAGTTGCCAAAGATAAATATTCCAATAAGAACTTATTGACTAAAATATGGATAAATTGTAAAATGGGAAAAATATAAACTAAGGAAAACACAATGATTGGGAGTATTAAGGATTATTTATTGATTAGAGAGCTGTCGGTTGGTGAAAGGCAGTCAATAAATTCCCCAACTCGCCCAGGAGTGGTAAGACTGATATTTAAGTCTTAACGGCTAACCTCGTAATAGGTTTTTGAGTGGATTTGTTTTAATTAAACAAATCAAAAAGAGTGGTACCACGTAGGTATAGCCTATCGTCTCTTATGGGATGATGGGCTTTTTTATATTTATAAGGAGGGATGATAAGTGATAATAAAATATCCAGAAGCTTTACAAAAAGGCGATAAAATTGCTGTGACAGCAATTTCGAGTGGTGTAGAGAAACCATTACATATATTATTAGAGAAAGCAAAAAGTAACATTGAATCTCTAGGGTATAAAGTAGAACTAGCAAAAACGGTATGGAATGATGAGAAATCAAGAAGTGCAACAAAAGAAATAAGAGCAGAAGAATTTATGGAGCTATTAGCGGATCCGGCAATTAAAGCGATTATTCCACCATGGGGAGGACAATTTTCTTTAGAAATTCTTCCGTTGTTAGATTGGGAGAAAATCAAAAAAAATACTCCTAAGTGGATATTAGGTTATTCGGATATAAGTACGATTAACTTTGTTTATACCACCATAACAGGTAATGCATCAGCACATGGCATAAATTTTGTGGAGATGTCCGCACCAACATTAGATGAAACGAGCAGTAGTTGGCATAAGGTACTGACAGCGAATCATGGAGATATCATAAATCAAAAATCATCTTTTGAATTTCAATCCTCATGGGAGAAGGTATTTATGAATCCAGCAACAGGTTTTTATTTTGATACCAAAACGGAATGGAAAAGTATAAATACACATGAACATTTTTCTGGAAGATTGTTAGGAGGCGTTATTAATACAATACAAAATCTTCATGGAACACCATTCGATCAAGTGGAAGAATACTTAGATACGTATACAAAGGATCAAGGCACTATCTGGTATCTTGAAAGCGTAGGAATGAGTGCGGCTGAAATCTATCGTGCTTTGTGGCAGATGAAAATAAATGGTTGGTTTAAAAATACTAACGGAGTGTTAATTGGCAGATCAAGTGGATATGCTCCAACAAAAGATTATGAACTAGAAGATGTTTTGATGGACATTTTTTATCATGATAATATTCCGTTTATTTATGATGTTGATATTGGACATTTGCCACCACAAAATACATTAGTTAATGGTGCGCTCGCAAATGTATCATACAAAAATGGTATCGGAAAAATAACTATGCACTTTAAGTAGACTTTTTATAACTATCAATGCTAAGCGCATCAATATAGAAGATTTCTTTAGTTTCATCAAGAAGCAGCATTCTTGTAATAAATGAAATGAGTTTTGGATACCGGCAAAGTTTGTGAATAAATGTATCTAATCATTAGGGTGCTTTAGTTAAAGATCGATCAAGGGTTGCTTAATGCAACTCTTTTTTCTTATTGAACTAACCGGGCAGGTCAGTTGAACAAGCATAGGTGTAATAACTAATTAAAAGGTGGAATTATTATGATAGAAAAGAGCAATCGAAATATATGGATAGAAGCCGAAGAGTGGGAATCTAAAGAATGGGATGTTGAGGATGTAAATACTGATGTCAAAGTGACTCTTCCAGACCGTTCTGTTTGGATGGCAACATTTTTCACATACAAAAACATTCAGTCACTAAGAGAGAAAAATGAACAGACAGGCGAATGTATGAATGGAACATACTTTCAAGCAAGCGATATGGTTCTAATTGATATTGCAACTAGAGAACGAATTGTTGAAGTCATTGATTACCTTACCGATAGTGGTGAGTTTGAATCAGTTTTTACTAAGTACCCAAATGTAGATGCTGAAGAGGACCATTTGTATACAGAGGGTTTCTTTAAAAGTAGTAATGAAGAAACATCCTTATTGAACTAACGGTGCAGTTTAGTTCAATAAGAAGGTTTTATTGCGATTGTATTGAATAAGTTAATGTATGTAAATATTTGGCCACGAGGAGCGGTTTAGTGGAAGAAGAGTATCAATGATATATAAATCCTTTTCTGTATCTTAGAAAAGGACATGGGGGATAGAATGGGACGTTTGATAAAATTATCAAATTTACTGTTACTTGTTTTTTTTATACCGGGTTGTATAGATGGTGAAGAACAAAACAAAGGAATACAGGAAAAGAAACATGAGATAGTGGATGATAAAAATACTTCTATGGAAACTACTTACCATTTTTCATATAAAGGACAGGAGTTTAAAATTATTTCATTTTTCGATGAAGTGATGGAATACGCAACAACAATTAGTGAGAATCCTGAGCTTGATAAAAAATCTATCTATACAAAGTATGTATTAGTACCGTTTAAGGAGCAATCTTCTATTAATGATATAACATTAGGCGACCCGCTTTCACCATCTTTGGAAATAGAACAGTTAAAAAAAAATACGAATGAGCTACTTGAAAATCAAGAACAAATTAATAAGTGGATAGAGGAAGCCATATTGAAATCGGCAGAACTGTTATCAGGTAAAGATACAAATATTTATATTTTTCCAGTTAATCCTGAGGAATGGCATCTCATTAATACAGGGGGAGGATTGAGTGGGATGACATTTTCTGAAAGTGATTTTTTGCTTATGATTGACCCATCCGTTTCAGAAGAAACCGTAAAGTATGCGGTGGCTCACGAGTATCATCATACGGTTAATATTTTGCATAATAGTGTACCAATCGAGTATAACATTTTAGATTTAACCATGCAGGAAGGTAAAGCAGATTCCTTTGCAAGTATTGTATACCCTGAAACAAAAGTCATTTGGAAAGAGCCATTATCTAATGATGGAGAGGCTAAGGTGTTAGAAGAATTAAGCGTATATGGCAAATCTATGGATTTTATTATTTACGATAAATTGGTTTATGGCAATAAACGTAAAGATATTCCGAGATTCTCGAATTACAAAATAGGTTATCTAATCACTGAAAGTTACATTGAAAATAATCCAGATATTTCTATTTTGGAATGGACAAAAAAGGGTGCCAAGGAAATCGTTGCGGGTAGTAAATATAGTGCTTTGCTCCAGTAAGAATTGATATATTGTAAGGTGAAAATTATTTTGAACTAACGCAGCAGGTAATGTAAGATGGATTGCAGGAAATCATGTGCAATAAATAGAAATACTTACTTAACAAACTATGTAAGGAGATAACACTTTGAACATTTTAACTTTGATTCTAAGTTATTTAATTGGTTCAATCTCTTTTGCTTTAGTAATCGGCAAAATATTTTATAAGAAAGATATTCGTGATTACGGTAGTGGTAATCTTGGTGCAACTAATGCTTATAGAGTTTTAGGCATAAAAGCAGGAGTAATTGTTGCAATTGCTGATATATTAAAAGGTACATTTGCTTGTTTACTTCCCCTAATACTTGGTTCTACAGTTAACCCTATTGTATCTGGTTTATTAGCCATATTAGGGCACATATTTTCTGTTTTTGCTAGTTTTAAAGGAGGAAAGGCTGTTGCGACAGCAACTGGAGTTTTTTTGTTTTTGATTCCTTCAGGTGTTTTTGTTGGTTTTGTTGTTTTTGTGTTAACTTTGCTATTTACTAAATATGTATCACTAAGTTCAATGTTGGCTAGTATAGCATTATTCATTTACAGTCTTATATTTGAAGATAAAGTTATGATAGCACTTTCTCTACTAATAAGCTTATCAATAATCATTCTGCATAGACAAAATATAAAGAGAATTGTAAATGGAACAGAAAACAAAATAGTTGAAAATTAGTGTTTACTTGTTAAGCTAACGGGTGTTTTAATTTAATATTCGCTTTCCAAAATTAATGTAATTACATAGGATTTTAAAGTTAATACCATAACATTGGGTTACCAACTATAATGTCACTAGACATTTTGAAACAATACGCCAATGATTTGCTAGAAGCTTGTCTAAATAGTCATTTATACTAATCTCCTAATGTATTGGTTCGTAATTTATTATTCATGAATGAATTCATACTACTTCTTCCCTTACTTCGCACTCCATGATTGGAGCAGCAGGCGGCGACTCCGGTGGGATCAGGGAGACAGATAAGCCATCACTAACGACGCGTAAGCGACGGTGATGGCTTATCGCTCACCCCACGGAAAGCGTCCGACTAAAGCGGAAATCTACCATTTATTGTTTATACATATCATATAAAATGTAGTGGATCGATTCTCATAATCATGTAATTTATTCATGAATGAATTCACACTACTTCTTCCCTTACTTCGCACTCCATGATTGGAGCAGCAGGCGGCGACTCCGGTGGGATCAGGGAGACAGATAAGCCATCACTAACGACGCGTAAGCGACGGTGATGGCTTATCGCTCACCCCACGGAAAGCGTCCGACTAAAGCGGAAATCTACCATCTTACAAATCAATTGGAGTTGCATCATATATATCTGCTAGTGCTTTTAATTTCTCAATTCCCTTAACTTCTACATGTTTGTCAATAGTAAGCATCATGATTGCATCTCCACCGACCTCTGAGCGTCCAACCTGCATAGTTGCAATGTTGATACCTTCCTCTGCAAGCAGCATACCTACACGTCCAATTGCACCAGGCTGGTCTTTATGACGGATAAACAATAAATACCCAGCAGGCACAACATCTACGATGAAATCATCTACACGAACGATACGTCCACCAAGTCCATTTAATAATGTACCAGAAACTTTTCTTGACCCTGTAGCCGTTTTCACTTCTACAGTAATGAGACTAGTAAATCCTTTTGATTTTGGAGTTTTTAATTCATTTACTGTTATTCCTAGCCGATCCGCAAGGAACTTAGCGTTTACGTCATTAACAGATTCACCTAGTTTGCTTTTCAACAGACCTTTTACCGCATTGCGTGATAATGGTCGCGCATCAAAATTAGCGAGCTCTCCAGCATAAGTAATATTTATTTCTTCTGGAGGTCCTTCAATTAAGTCGCTGAGAAATGAGCCCAGCTGTTCAGTAAGATTGAAGTATGGCTCAATTTTTGCTAATACGTCTTTCGGTACAGAGGACAAGTTAACTGGATTTTTGACTATTCCTTCTGTTAAAAAGCTTACTACATCATATGACACGTCTATTGCTACAATTTCTTGTGCTTCTACTGTACTCGCACCTAAGTGAGGAGTAGCGATGACCTGTGGCAATGTTAAAAGTTTATGTTCTACGAATGGTTCTTCTTCAAACACGTCTAGTGCTGCTCCGGCAACTTTGCCTGACAAAATTGCATCGTATAAAGCCTCTTCATCAATAATTCCTCCACGAGCACAGTTGATGATTTGTACACCATCTTTCATTTTTGCAAATGCATCTTTATTAATGAGATGGCGTGTTTCTTTTAGTAATGGAGTATGTATGGTGATAAAATCAGCCGCTTTAATTACATCCTCAACCGTACCAAATTGCACACCTAGCTTTTCTGCTTTTTCGGGAGTTAAGAAAGGGTCATAAGCAATTACATTCATTCGTTGACCTTTCGCACGAACCGCAACCTCTTGACCGATTCTACCAAATCCAACGACACCTAATGTTTTGTTCTTTACCTCTACCCCAATATAAGTTTTACGATCCCATTTCTTATTTTTCAATGAATGGAATGCTTGTGGAATCTTACGGGCAAGAGACATTAACATTGCAATAGTATGCTCAGCTGCAGAGTTTGTGTTGCCATCTGGTGCATTAACTACAATAATTCCGCGCTCAGTTGCTGCCGGTAGATCAATATTGTCTACACCCACCCCTGCGCGACCAATAATTTTTAGATTTGTTGCTTTTTCAATGATTTCACGGGTAACCTGAGTTTGACTACGTACAAGCAACGCATCGAATTCACCAATTTTTTCTGCTAGTTGATTGGGAGTTAAGTCTGTATCTACTACTATATTAAAGCCATCTGCTTCTCTTAATGGAAAAATACCATCCTCACTAAGTGGGTCACTGATTAAAATATTGTATGCCATGATCTTCTTCTCCTTTATCTTTGAAATGATTAAGTCGTTTATTGAGCCAAATAGACTTGCTGTGCTGCCGCTGTACCTTTTCCAAGCTCGATATTCTTACCTAGTTTCTTAAGAGCTACCTCAATTGCACTAATGATTTGTAACTGGTCTGCTGGAGAGCAATATCCCATATGCCCAATGCGGAAAATCTTGCCGGTTAAATGCTGCTGACCTCCTGCTATAGAAATAGCAAATTCTTTTTTCAGAATCTTACGGAACTCCTCTGCATCAAAATCTTCCGGTTGAACCGCAGTAACTGTTGGAGAAGCATCTTCATCTGAAGTCAATAAAGGTATGTCTAATGCTTTGAAAGCAGCGCGTGTCATATCCTTCATTAGTGCATGTCGAGAATATACATTGTTTAGCCCCTCTGCTTCTAATAAACTTAAAACTTGCTCCAGCCCAAATAACAATGACAAAGCAGGTGTAAACGGTGTAGTATCTTTCAATAAATTATCTCTATATTTTTTTAAGTTTAAATAAAATCTAGGCTGATCGTTTTCTTCAATGACTTTCCAAGCTTTTTCGCTAGCAGCTACAAAGGTTAATCCTGCTGGAAGCATGAATGCCTTTTGAGAACCAGTTACCATTACATCGATTCCCCACTCATCCATTCTTGTTTCTACTCCTGCCACACAAGAAACTCCATCTACAACTATTAATGCATCTGAAACCTCTTGAACTGCTAAGGCTAGCTTATCAATTGGATTTAATACTCCAGTAGATGTCTCGCAATAAGTTGAAAAGACGACTTTTATTTCTGCATGCCCTGCTAGAAAAGCCTTTATTTCTTCTGGGTCTAACGCCTTTCCCCATTCAACATTCAATACGTGAACTTTAATGTTAAACGCTTCGCATATTTTAGTGAAACGATCTCCAAAGGCACCTGTTACGACAACAAGCACTTCCTCTCCTGGCTTCACGACATTTACAACTGCCGTTTCTAGTCCAGCTGTTCCACTCCCTGCAATAATGGCGACTTCTTGAGTCGTGCCAAAAACTTTTTTCAAGCCTGGAGCAATTTTCTTAAGCATATCCGAGGTTTCCTTGCCCCGGTGACCAATCATTGATTGGTTCATAGCCTTTTGCACACTTGGTGGAATTGGACTAGGTCCTGGAATACGTAAAATGGTTTGATCTTGAAGCATAATTTTTCTCCTCCTTATTTTAAAAAACAAAAAAGCCCTTCGTCCCCTACATAAAATGTAAGGGGCGAAGAGCTAAAAAACTCACGCGGTACCACCCAAATTTACTGCAAACGTTCTGCAGCCTCTTAGTTCATATGCTTAACGCGCATTCACGGATGAGCCTACTTTCTTCAGTTCACCGATTCAAGAGTGCTACTCCACATACGAAATCACTGATTTGCACCAACCATCAGCTCTCTGTAGATTTACAAAATGCAAAGCTTATCTCTGTCAAAATCGTTTAACGCTTATTGAATTAAACCTATCATACTTAGGTTGTTTTCAGTTGTCAATATAGTTTGAAAACTTGGAAACGCTATCATTTTTTTACAACGCTTATAAACCTTGATATAAAGCTATTTTCAAAAATAAAAAAATATTTAATCATTCGTATTTATATTTTTTTTTGTGTTGTAACTTTGACATTGTTAGTAAAACGCAACCAAAACACGAACTATATTAAGTTTAAAAAATTAATCATACATATTATGAGTGATTATTTTAAAGAAATTAAGCCTTACATATTGACGTATAAGTTTAAAATTTGTACACTGTATAAAATCATTTGTTTTTTCCATAAATACAAACAAACATAAAAGTAAGGATTTGATGAGATGATCGTAAGTAAATTTGGAGGCACTTCAGTAGCTAGCGCAGAACAAATTAAAAAGGTCGCTAGCATCATAAAAGCTGATTCCAAAAGAAAATATGTAGTGGTTTCTGCTCCTGGCAAACGTTTCGAACAAGATCTGAAGGTGACAGACTTATTGATTAACCTTGCCTACGCAGCTTTAAATGGAGAAAATACAGAGCAATGCCTACACGCTGTAATAGACCGGTATAAGGAAATTGCGTTAGGGCTGAACTTAGAATTGCTCATTTGTGATGTGATTGAGAAGGATTTGCAATCCAGGCTTTCTATGGATCATTCAAATAAGGAATTATTTGTAGACTCTATTAAAGCCAGTGGAGAGGACAATAATGCGAAGCTAATTTCTACTTATTTCACTAGTATCGGGATCCCAGCAAGATATATGTGTCCTAAATCAGCAGGATTGGTGATTAATGACTTTCCTGAACGGGCGATTGCCTTGCCAGAAGCTTACGAAAATCTTCAAAATAACTTACAAAATACAGCAGAAGTAATTGTTTTCCCAGGATTTTTTGGCTACACGAAGGATGGATTGCTCCGTACATTTGAAAGAGGTGGTTCAGATATAACCGGATCAATTTTAGCTGCATCCGTAAAAGCGGAACTTTATGAGAATTTCACAGACGTAGATTCTGTTTTTTGCGCCAACCCTAAGGTAGTGAACTGTCCAGTTGAAATCGAGGAAATTACATATCGCGAAATGCGCGAGCTTTCTTATGCTGGATTCTCTGTGTTTCATGACGAGGCATTAATGCCTGTTTATAAGGCTAAAATTCCCGTTTGCATTAAGAATACGAACAATCCATCGGCACCTGGTACGAAAATTGTTTCTTCCCGAAAAGTTAATCGTCGCCCGATTACTGGAATTTCCGCAGACAGTGGATTTTCTATTCTATATGTAAGTAAATATTTGATGAACCGGGAAATTGGTTTTGGGCGTAAGCTACTACAAATTTTAGAGGAAGAGCATATTTCCTATGAGCATACTCCTTCTGGGTTAGATGATATATCGGTTATCTTCCGAAGCCACCAACTGACACCTGAAAAAGAAAATAGAATCATAAAAAGGGTTACGGAGGAGCTGCATGCAGAGGATGCTCACTTCCGTCACGAGTTTTCCATGATTGTAATAGTTGGAGAAGGAATGAACAATAGTACAGGACTTGCTGCTAGAGCTGCTACTGCAATCGCTAGTACTGGTGCTAATATCGAAATGATCAATCAAGGATCATCGGAGGTCAGCCTTTCCTTTGGCGTTCATCAAAGCAATGAAAACAAAATTCTTCAAGAGTTATATCAGGAATTTTTTGCATCTGTAACAATAGGATAATTATTAAAATGACATCCGGTGAGCGTAGACAAAGTCTTAGTTTCAACATTGTCTACGCTTAAGCTTTGCTTTTAAATAAAGGTGTTCAAATAATTAATCCTTACAAATCTTCCTTGTATACAATTCCCTCTTCCAAATATATTTTAAGAAGCGTCATGGCCTCTCCCCATCCCACCGCACAGTTAATGCATGCTTTTATATCCTTGTCTGAATTGGAATAGCCCACTTCTTTCAACATAATAAGTGTTCCTTTTTGATACGGTTCTAATTTAAATTCCACGGTCGTGACCAACTCGCCCGGAGACCACTGGAAAACAAAGGATTCGTCCCTAACAGCTCTCAAAATTCTACCGCCATCCTCTAGTTCCAGCTTTTCCTGACCAAATCCATCCCATTTTAAGCGAATTTCCCCCGTGCCGTCTTGCTCCATATGAAGAGAAGTTTGATTGGTGAACCAAGCGTTCCAACCTTCTGCAGTTGAAAGAGTTTTATATACTTTATCTATACTTGCTTTGATATACGTTTGATGGTTAATTTCTGGCATCGCTTCTTCTCCTATAATGATTGTAATTGGGCAAGACCAACATGCTTTTCGTAGGAAATAATGGTCATTTTTTCGTTGAGAACCTTTTGTTTACCATTTCGAACATAGCCCATCTTTTCATATAAATAACAATTTCTTTCTTCTTGAAGAATTGTATCAAGCTCCCAGCTGTTAATCTCTGGATAAATCATTTCTAGACGTTTCATCACGTTCTGAGCCAGCCCTCTTCCCTGATAACTATCTAAAATATTAATCATATGTAATCGCATGATATTTGGCGCTGTTTTGTACACATGTACACTACCAGCTAATTTACCAGCCTCTAAAATCTTATAAAATGTCCCTTGAAGTAGGCGCTCATTGAATCTTTCAAAGCTTTGCAATGCAGGGGTTGTTTGATGATCCTCATATTTTGTATAAAGTGGTAAGAAAACTTGTTTTTGAAGTTCATATAGTTCTTCAGCATCTTCCATCTTTGCTTTTCTCAAGGAAATTTTCGATTCAATTATTTCAAAGACATTTTCTAATATGTGATAAGCGATAAACTCTCCTCGGTTAACCATTTCTCTAATTTCCTCTATAGTTGCCCATTTGGCATCTGCCACTTCCTCGTATTGAAGCATTAAATCCTCTATCTTCACGTTCTTTCTTATTAGGTAATTGTCATCAAAGCCTCTAGGAAATTTGACCGTAAATAAAATATCTGCCTGCTCCAGATCTATATCAATTCCTAGCTCTTCCTTTGTTTCTCGCACTGCTGCAATTTCAGTAGTTTCTCCTGTCAAAACTGAGCCTGCAGCTGCGCAATCCCACATATTCGGCCATCCCTTTTTCCATGGCTGACGTTTTTGAATCAAAAGCTGATCTTCATCATTCATAATCCAAACATGGACTACTTCATGAAATGTACCCTCCTCCATTTCTTCACCTCGAATATGAGTCATCCCTGTTCTCTCTCTAAAATTATTTAGCATGTCCCAAACTTCCATATTCCCACCAACCTTGTTATAGTTTAGAATAGTTTATCACAATTTTGTTGACCATCAATAACAAATATGATATATTATAGGTTGTTAACAATTTAGGTAGGACATAAAAGAGAAATCTGGCATTCTACTAACGTGTTTTTGAACATACTTATTCACACTGGAGCGACTATAGGGTCGCAAGGACGTAAAAGCAGGAAGGGTTTACGTTGCTTAGGTTAGAAGACAACCAGTGGAACAATTTACCGCGGCATTGAAAGCTTAAGTCTTTCATGGAAATTATTCCCCGAACATTCGGGATGAAATTTAAAAATTCAAAGATTATGTTTTACCTCATACAAAATCAAGGGCTGGTCTCCAATGGAGACCAGCCCTTGTCCAATTTATCGGAAAATGAAAAAGAGAGAGCGAAAAGCCCTCTCCTTCTCTTACATATTAGTGAAGGCTTATCTTCCTCGCTCTTACCACTATATAACAAGTACCCTTCAACTTAATTATTTTTCGCTTGTCTTTTATAATATTCCTTGAACGTAAGCAGATATATGAACCCACTAAGCAGTGCCAGTACTGCTAGTATAACAAACGTCCAAGTGAAACCGATCCAAGTAACAAGTGGTAAAACAAGCGGGGCAATTGTTCTGCCTATTGTGTATCGTAAGCTAGCTGCCGCAAAGTATTGACCCCGCATATCCTCTGGTGCAAGCTTTGATACAAAGCTTTCCTGCAATCCTACTGTAGCTAGTTCTCCTAATGTAAACACAGCCATAGCAAACAGGAAAACCCAGAAGTTAGCAGTCATTGGGAAGATGAGCATAGCAATAGCATATAAGAGCGACGAAAAAAAGAATACCTTGTGTTCTGGATATTTCGTCATCCAACGAGTTACAAACACCGTGAAAATGACTACTAATAAGCCGTTTTCAGATAACAGAATACCGAAAGAACCTTCTCCAGTAATTGTCCATTCCCTGCCAAATAAATTACCAAGAACCTGGACATCAATGGCATCCTTCATATAAACAGGAATAAGCATATCTAGCTGCATATACGTCTGCGCTAGCAAAATCCCAGCTATTATAAATAGGAAAAACACTTTGTCCTTTACTATCAATCCGTATGCCTTCACTTGGTTGAGCACTACTTGAACCCAGCCGTTTCCGCCACTTTCTTTTAACTGTTGTTTTACCTCATCTGGTAATGTTTCCTCCGTCAGAAAACGTAATGCTAAGCCTACTAAACAGAAGAGAATACCTGATACTAAAAGCAATAAGAAGCGATGATTAAAGAATAGGACTGCCCCTACTATCGGTCCAATTACGACAGATATATTAATAGATGTATAGAATACGGAAAAAACCGTACTGCGATCCTTTTCTGGCACAACATCAGCAACAATTGCTTGACTTGCCGGGTGATAAAATGAACCACACATACCTGCGATAGTGAAGGCTACGAAGCTAAGTGTCGGTGATTCATACCAAGGTGAATTGGCGAAGGCAAATAAAATAAAAGCAAAACCTTCTGCGGTTGCAGAAAAAAATAACATCGTCCTTCTACCAAATCGGTCCGCACAATAACCACCGATTAAATTAGCACCAACGGAAAATATTTGGGATATGACAAGCAGCAATCCTGCCATACTTGCCCCAAACTCATCCGCAAAGTATATAGCTAAAAACGGAAAGACCATCCAAAAGCTTAAATTACTAAAAAATTCACCAAATAAACGAACCTGTAAACTACGATTCCAATCTCTAATTCTCATGATGTTTACCTCTCAAATTATAAATTAAACGCTATCTCCCATATTATTTCGACATACGGAATAGATTTTTATATAGTTCTATAGTATTTTAAAAAATATAGCAGACTATATTCTATTAAGTTTGATCTGATTTTATTAGGAAGAAAGAACTCGGCAAAAATAAAAAAGTCATAAACCCTAGGATGGGTTTACGACTTTTGACTGTAACCAATTAGTCTCTGTATGTAACGGCAGTTCCAGTTGCCACACACATCATCATGCCCTCACGGATTGTTTCAAAATCAAGATCTACACCAATTACAGCATTAGCTCCAAACTTGCTAGCAAGGGTCTTCATGTCCTCTATTGCAATTTCACGACCTTGGGATAATTTATTTTCATAGGCAGAGCTTCTACCTCCAACAATATCTGTAACTGAGGCAAAGAGATCTCGTACGACATTTGCTCCCATAATGGCCTCTCCAGACACTATGCCATGATACGTTTCAATTGTTTTTCCTTCAATAGTAGGCGTTGTAGTGACTAACATAAATACTCCTCCAATACATGTTGTTATTTTTATCATACAGCATTATTGGAGGAGAAGCATTGATTATTCTGAATCTATTATATTTTCTTTCTAGTAGGGATCATATTAAATAATATATTCAATACGATAGCTGTGAAGCTTCCTGCCACAATTCCGTTACTCGTCAAAATTTGCACACTGTCAGGTAAGGACACAAATAAGTCAGGTACTACCGTAACTCCTAAGCCGATACCTATTGAACATGCAATAATCATTGCATTATCAGGTGATTCTGAGTCTGCAATAATAGTACTTAGCATCTTAATTCCTTGAGAAACAATCATACCAAACATGGCAATCATAGCCCCTCCTAATACTGCCTCTGGAATAATGGTAGTAAGGGAAGAAATCTTAGGTATAAATCCTAGGAATATTAGCATCCCACCCGCGATGTAAATAATTTTACGTGTTTTAACACCAGAGATTTGCATAAGCCCAACATTTTGTGAAAATGTAGTATATGGAAACGAGTTAAAGATACCGCCTAGTAAAACAGCAATTCCTTCAGCACGATACCCTTTAGTTAAGTCTTCCTTTTGAATTTTTTTATTTAGCATATCCCCTAGAGCAAAATATACCCCAGTTGACTCTACTAATGAAACAATAGCTACTAATGTCATGGTAATAATAGGAGACCACTCAAAAGTCGGCATCCCAAAATATAATGGCTGGATCATATGGAACACATCAGCTTCTTTTACCGCAGTAAAGTCTAAAATACCCATAAAATAAGCAGCAACTGTTCCTCCAATAATACCTATTAATATAGAAATAGCTTTTATAAAACCAGTAGAGAAACGGTATAACAATACAATAAATATTAATGTACCAAATGATAATAGAACGTTTTGAATGGAACCGAAATCCTCTGCCCCATCGCCACCACCCATGTTGTTAATAGCTACAGGGATTAGGGTGATTCCTATAATAGTTACTACTGAACCAGTTACTACTGGTGGGAAGAACCTAACTAGCTTACCAAAAAAGCCGCTGATTAAAATAACAACTATTCCGGAAACAATAATAGCACCATAAATAGAAGATATTCCGTATTCTTCTCCAATTGCAATCATTGGTCCTACTGCAGTAAATGTACATCCTAGCACGACTGGCAAACCAATACCGAAAAATCGATTGCTCATAACTTGCAAAATGGTCGCGACACCAGACATTAGAATGTCAATGGCAACTAAATATGTTAATTCCTCTGAACTAAGACCAAGAGCTCCCCCTACGATTAGCGGAACAATTACTGCTCCTGCATACATAGCAAGCACATGCTGTAAGCCAAGTGTAGTATTTTTAAATATATTATTCATATGTAGGTGTTCCTTCTAGAAATTCTACAGTTCCATTTTCCAAGGATTTAATGATAGCAAGAGATTCTACACGAATACCTTTTTCACGAATTAGTTTTCCCCCTGGTTGGAATCCTTTTTCAATCACAATTCCAACACCAGCTGTAGTTGCTCCAGCCTGATCAATAATCTCAAGCAATCCGAGAACTGCTTGTCCATTAGCAAGGAAGTCATCGATGATTAACACGACGTCACCCTCTTGAAGAAAATCCTTAGATACCGAAATATCGCTTGTCACATTTTTAGTAAAGGAATGAACTTTAGACGTAAGCAAATTTCCGGAAAGGGTCACAGACTTACTTTTCCTTGCAAAAACAACAGAAACACCAAGCTCTAAACCTGCAAACATAGAAGGAGCAATCCCTGAAGACTCAATCGTTAAAATTTTTGTTATTCCAGCTTCTGCAAATCGGTCTGCTATCTCTTCTCCTATAGCTTTAATAATTACAGGATCAATTTGATGATTTAAAAATGCATCCACCTTTAAAACATCTTTCGATAAAACCTTACCTTCTTCTACAATTTTATCCTTTAATAATTTCACTGGAATTCCTTCTTTCCTTATATTTGGGATACAAAAAAACTCGAATGACAAAGCTCCATCCTTACGAGTGGAGCAATGTCATTCGAGTTATTAATCGAATAATAAAAGAAATGGTTACACTTTTGTGTCCCAATTCCTTTATCCATTGTCACTCATAGTCGACTTGTTTACGGTAAGTCGGTAGAAACTTGCAGGCCATATTCCTGAGATTATACGAGTAGGTACTATTTGAATGCTCTCATTATAGCACGGAAAAATTCTTTTACAATAATATAAAAAAGTTCTATCATTCTTAAAATTCTGTTCATATATTTCAATTGTTACATGTATTGTTACAGGTGCCAGGCACCTGTAACAATTAAAGGCAATTTAAAAACACATGAATAGGTCATGTGTTTTGGTTGGTTTCTAATGGAATGAAGATTTTAATGTTTTGAAGGCTTCTATAAAGTAAGCGGGGTTCTCTTTAATATTGTAGGAAAAGACGCCTTGATTGGTATGCAAATATAAGATTCCCCCTCCAAATGAAAAGGGCTTGTGAGATATGTCGTGAACATTTTGGAATTTAAATTGATGCTGAGCAGAGACAATCTCCCTACCGTCCATTTGCAACGTAAAGCTAGATTCTATATGCTGCATCTGAAAATAGAAATCAATTTCTCGCTTAACTTCAATATAAATAATGGAGTACTCACTCAAAAACGTCACCTCCTTTAGCACATACTAGTGTATCATGTTTTTATATCATCATTAAACAATAAGGAGTCTATATATTGATCAAAGCCGTGATTTTTGATTTAGATGGTACTATGTTGAATAGAGATGTGTCATTAAAAAGATTTATTTCTTGGCAATACGACGAACTATACACCCATTTTGACCATATTCAAAAGGAAGATTTCTCTACTCGTTTTATAGAATTAGATAATCGAGGTTATAATTGGAAAGATTTCGTCTATGCATCTCTAATTCAAGAATTTAATATTCAGAGCATCTCCCAACAAGAATTATTAAATCATTACATAACTAACTTCCATACATATTGTGTACCCTTTCCCAATCTAATATCCATGCTAGAGCAATTAAAAAAACTGTCCCTATCGCTCGGAATAATCAGCAATGGAAAGGGACAGTTTCAAATGAATAATATTTTTTCTTTAAAAATCAATACTTATTTTGATACTATATTAATTTCTGAATGGGAGAAAATGAAAAAACCCGATCCACGTATTTTTGAAAAGGCACTTAGGCAGCTTAGTGTTAAAGCAGAAGAAGCTGTATATATAGGCGATCACCCTGCGAACGACATAATTGCTGCGAAAACAGTCGGACTCAAAACAATTTGGAAAAGGGATGAATACTGGCCCGCTCCTTCTGCCGATTATGTGATAGAAGATTTAGCTGAAGTTCCTCTTCTTATAAACAAGTTTAAATAAGTTTGCTGAATTCCGCAGTCTGATTTTCGAGTTTTTCAGATGCAGTAGAAATATCCTTGAACTCGTCTAATGCAGTTCGTATCTCCTGTTGGCTTTTTTCTATAACTGTCTGCGAGTAGCTATTGCTCGCAGTTACCTTATCGACCTGCTTCGCTATTCCTTCAATATTTTCTCTTACTTCTACGATGGAAGCCTCAACTCTTCCAGCTAGCTTACGAACCTCTTGAGCCACTACATTAAAACCACGTCCATGCTCTCCAGCTCTTGCTGCCTCAATTGCTGCATTTAATGCTAAAAGATTAGTTTGTGCAGCAATCTCCCTAATGGTCTGAACTATTCCTTTAATCGAATCGGCCTGTTTTTGCAGATTATCTAATGTAGTGGTGTTTTCCTTAGAACCAGCAGCTATTTCATCTATTCTTTCCAGAAGGTTTTCACTTCTTTTAATACCTACTTCTGCTCGGTTGCTCAAATTCTCAGACATATGCTTCAGCTCTTCTGTAACACCCATTAAAATTTGATGGCGCTCCGTTACGTTAGTAGCTACTTTGGTGACGCCAAGCACCTTGCCATTACTACCAAAAATAGGCATATAAGAAGCTTCTAGAAACACACTGTTACCATGCTTGTCTTTTCTTTCTACCTTATTAAAAAATGACTTACCTGCAAACAGATCCTTCCAAAGCATTTCATACGACGGACTGTTCACAAAGCTTGGAAAGCAGAATTCTCGGTGATGCATCCCCATAACTTCACTTACTGTATACTTAAGTTCTTTTGCAAAATTCTCATTTACAAATGCCACTCTTCGATCCATATCAAAACGAATAATTGCCAAGTTTTTTTCCAAAGCTTCCACTACGGTCATGTCATTAACTTCTTCTGTTTGTAAGTAACTCATTTCTCTTCCCCCACGCCTAGTCTAATTAGGTGTATATTTTTCAGGATCCAGCACTGTTTCTTTTCCTAATACTAGTTTAGCTAGTTCCGAACCTACGAATGGTCCAGCCGTTAAACCAGAAGCCCCTAAACCGTTTGCAAAATAAATACCGTCCTGCCCTTTCAATTTACCAAATACAGGTAAAAAGTCAGGTGTATACGGACGAAAACCAACTCTTACTTCCTTTATTTTCTCATCTTTTAGGCTTTTTGCAATACTAAATGCATTTTCTAGCAGTTCTTTTTTACCTTCTTCTGTTACGCTAATATCATAGTCAGTATGCTCTTCATAAGTAGAGCCTGCTACCACTTGTCCATTTTCGAAGGCTAGCATATATTGATTGGTTGGAGGCAGAACTACCGGCCATTCTCCAGTAGACAAATTCTCTAGTTGGAAATGCATTATTTGCGCCTTTTGAAAGGTCACATTTAAATCTAAACCTAATACAGAGGGAATCTCATTTCCCCAAGCCCCACTGGTGAGTATAATTGCTTCTGCATTTATGGCCATCTCGTCTATAAATAGCTTATTGTCCTTCCATACAGCATCGCCATATACGACCTCTGCTCCTAGTTTTTTTGCAGCACTAGTTAAAGCATCTCTCATTGCCATACCATCTACTCGAGCTGCTCCTTCCACATAAAGTGAATGGTAATCCTCTGAGATGACAGGAAATTTTTCTTTCGTTTCTACCGGAGATAGGATTCTCAACTCCCCAATTTCAGGTGCATCTAATCTTTTCTCCATTGATCTTTCTAACATTTTTTGCAGTTTTTTTTCATCATTTTGTAGAGCAATAGCTCCTACTTGCTTATAACCTGTAGCAGTTTCACCTAGTTCCTCTAGCTCTATCACTAGCTGTTTATAATATTTAGCGCCATTTTTCACAAGCTCGTACCATTTTTTATTTCTTCTCTGAGAAATCCATGGACATATAATTCCTGCTGCGGCTGCTGAGGCTTGACCTTTGTCCTGACGATCAACCAAAGTTACTTTCACACCGTTTTTTGCAAGATGATAGGCGGTGGAAGCGCCAAGGATTCCACCACCCACAACTACATAAGAAGACATCTATTACTCAACTCCACTATCTATAATTGAAAACTTTACTTCCTCACAATTAATTTCTGCCATTGCTCCATATGGTATAACAAATTTAGGTTCTGTATGGCCAAAGTTTAAATTATATAAAATCGGCAAATCATTTAATCCAAGCTCATTCATAATCGTAATAATGGATTCTTTGTATTCTTCATAATACTTTTCGTGCTGAGGCTTTGCAAAAATAATACCTTTTACTTCTTGCAGTATCCCTTGGGTTCCATAATTTCGAAGCCAGTATTCGATATTAGATGGAAGAGGTAAATCCTCAGTGGTTTCAAAAAATAGTATAGAATCCTTGAAATAAGATTTATCTGGCCAAAGCGAAGTGCCTTTCGCAAACTCCAACACCTCAATACAGCCACCGATTAGTCTGCCATTTACAATACCTTTACCCTGCAGCAATTCGTAGCCTTTTTCATCTTCATTCATCTCACGGCTTATATACTTATTTTCAATAGCCCATTCCAATCGTTGACTAGTCCACAATGGTGACGGTTTAATTTCTCCAATCACTTCATTAGAGAATAGCGTCTTTTTCAAAGATTCTATGGTGTATTCATGCATCTCTACATTCTCTGCAAAATCAGTCAGAATAGCTGGCCCATAAAAAGAAGTAATCCCTGCCTTATGACAAAATAAATGGGTCACAGTAGCATCGGAATATCCAATAAAAACTTTAGGGTTTTCTCGGATTACTTCAAAATCTATGTAAGGTAGCAATCTTATGCTATCACTGCCTCCAATATTCGATACAATTCCTTTTATCGATGTATCCTTAAATGCATTCATCAAATCCTCTGCACGTGCCTGTGGACTTTCATATAAATAATTTGATCCCTTCAAACTATTTGGCATAGCTACTACTTCCAAGCCAAATACCTTTTCTAATCTTTCTACACCTTGCTCATATCTCCATCTTAAATCAGGTTCTCCTGCTCCACCCCACGATAGACTAATGGTTGCAATCTTATCTCCCGGTTGAAGCATTTTCGGCTTTATCAACATAATCATATCCCCCTTTCCTTCATTATAATTCAAACACCATCATTTGGATGCCTATTCTTTTAGCTAAATGGGTATAAGAATATAGAAGAATTTAAATAGGCGGTGAAGGGTATGAAATATAGAGGTCGTACACGGAGTTCAAACGTAGAGGACCGTCGTGGAATGAGTGGCGGAAAAGCAATAGCTGGCATTGGCGGTGGTTTCGGATTAATTATAGTACTATTAGTTACGCTACTCGGAGGAAATCCCGATGAGCTGTTAGGAAATTTAGGCGGTAACGAAACAACTAACAGCTCGGTTCCTTATGAGGAAACTGAAGAGGAAAAAGAGCTTGTTGAATTTGTTTCGGTTGTATTAGCAGACACAGAAAAGGTATGGACAAAAATCTTTCAAGAAAACGGACTTAAATATGAGGAACCAACACTTGTTTTATATACGAATAGTGTAAATTCTGCCTGTGGAACAGCTGGTGCTTCTGTAGGTCCGTTTTATTGTCCGGGTGATCAAAAGCTTTACATAGACTTAAGCTTCTACAAGGAGCTTCAAACGCAGTTCAATGCCCCAGGAGATTTTGCAATGGCATACGTTATAGCGCATGAGGTTGGACACCATGTTCAAACCCTTCTAGGTAAAAGCAATGAGCTATCCTCCCTTAGACAAGAGTTAAGTGAAGAGGAATACAATCAATATTCTGTTCGCTTCGAGCTGCAGGCTGATTATTACTCAGGGGTTTGGGCAAAGCATGCTCAAGGAATGGATTTACTAGAAGAGGGCGATTTAGAGGAAGCACTTACTGCAGCTAGTGCCGTTGGAGATGACACTATTCAAAAAAGAGCTCGTGGCTATGTGGTACCTGAAAGCTTCACCCATGGAACATCAGAACAGCGGAAGAAATGGTTCTATAAAGGCTTTGAAAATGGAACAATTAAAGGTGGAGACACATTTAGTGTTAAAACTCCATAAATAAAATTCAAGTGCGTTTTCCCAAAGTAAGTAAATGGAGAAAAGATAAAGGTAACGTACCTTTCTTTTCTTCATTTGACTTCAGAGGGTAGGTTCATATATGAAAGCCTCATTTGAGTCTTAAAAATATTATGACCTAACTGTTTCTACCTCAACTTCTGGTAATTGCTTTAAATATGCTAAGTAAAAACCGCTCATCACTTGTAGCAACTCTTCTATTGTTACGCCTTTAGCTGTTGATATATTAATATTAATATGACCAGAGCCTAATCTTAGGTTAGCACGTATAGCCCCTCTTTTAATGGAAGGCAGTGATTCTATGTAAGCATCTCCATCAAATAAGTGTACTGTAATAAAGGACTGTCCTGATATCGAGAAAATACCTATTTCTCTAACCCCTCCCCATTCCACAAGTTGCTTACTAGCAATCGCTGAAGAAAAATCATAAAATCCTTCCTCATTTACAACGACTAGTTTTTTCCCTACGATTAGTTGCTTGATAATAAAGCCCAAGCAAAAGCCAAAAAATATTGTCCCTATACCACCAATTCCCATAAGGACTAACTTTTGAAAATTATCCTCTTCAAAGCTTGTAGTAAGAAGGAATACACAAGCCACAACCATCAGAATTCCCATCAAAACAAACATTAACTGCTTTCTTTTACTTTGATAAACGACAAACTCTTTAATACGAGCACTCCCCTTTCAAATTATCTAATTAACCACATTGGTTATTTTATTCAAATTACGTAAAATCTGAACATTTTACATAAAATGAATATACCAGTCATGTTGACCACTTAACTTCCTCAAACTTATAATAGAACAAATCACAACTGGAAGAAGGCTAAAAAATGATGATACCTTTTACGAAAATGCATGGCTGTGGAAATGATTACATTTATATCAATTGCTTTGAAAATAAAATAGAAAATCCCGAAGCATTAAGCAAGGATATTTCCAATCGTCATTTTGGCATAGGCGGAGATGGAATTGTTTTAATATGCCCTTCTGATGTGGCAGATGCAAAAATGCGGATGTTCAATATAGATGGCAGTGAAGGGAAAATGTGCGGAAATGCCATCCGTTGTGTAGCGAAATATGTGTATGACAACGACATCGTACGAAAAGAAACTCTTCATATAGAAACATTGAGCGGATTGAAAAAAATTGAATTACATATAGAGAATGGGAAAATGAAGACTGCTACTGTAGATATGGGGCAGGCCATATTAGAACCTTTCAATATCCCTATAGTAGTCAAGGACCAGACTATGCAGGTTAATTATCCAATCACCATCGAAGATCATACGTATTCAATAACTCCAGTATCTATGGGCAATCCCCATGGTGTAATATTCAGTGACGACATTCACCTACTAGACCTCCCAACTATTGGACCAAAATTTGAACATCATCCTATGTTTCCAGAGGGTGTGAATACTGAGTTTATTCAAATCGAGAATCGAAATGTTATACAAATGCGAGTTTGGGAGCGCGGAAGTGGAGAAACTTTGGCATGCGGAACAGGAGCTTGTGCAGCAGTGGTTGCTTCTGTGTTAAATGGATATTGCGATAAAAATACTGATATCCTTGTCAAACTAACAGGCGGAGAACTGATTATTCGTTATACAGATGACACTGTATACATGACCGGTCCTGCTACTACTGTATTCACCGGTCTTATTGACTGGTCGAAATAATGAATAAGACCTATTAGATGTACTCGGCAAAAAGGTTTGGTAGCATGATTTTTCGGTTTTTTATATTTTTACTGAAAATACTGTCAATTGTAATGATAATGGTAATCCCTTGTAATACACTTGTAACATTCAACTGATACTATATGTTTAGACTAAATAGCAGGGGGATAGTGTATTTGAAGAAAATATTAGGATCACTTATCATTACAATAGTACTATTGGTCAGTGGAGTAAATGTTGCTTTCGCAGCAACAACTCACACAGTAAAAAAAGGAGAAACATTATACAAAATTTCTAAGACATATAAAGTTTCTATTAAAAACTTAAAAACATGGAATAACTTAACTACAGACGATATTAAGCCAAACCAGAAACTATCAATAACTCCTACATCTAAAGAAAAATCCAAAACACCTTCTAGAACTAATACTAGTGACAAAGTAGTAAAGGAATTCACGGTTTCAGCAAGTGCATTTACTGCCAAGTGTAATGGTTGTACAGGAATAACTAGCTCTGGTATCAATCTTAAGAAGAACCCAGACGTTAAAGTCATAGCTGTTGACCCAGATGTAATTCCGATTGGAACTAAAGTTCACGTGGAGGGCTATGGTTACGCTGTAGCAGGCGATACCGGATCAGCCATTAAAGGGAATAAAATCGACGTATTTTTCTCGACTACAAGTGAAGCTTATAAATGGGGACGTAAAAACGTAACAATAAAAATATTAGAATAGGTATTGTAGCCAGCTTCTCACAATAGAAGCTGGCTTTTCTATTTATCCAATTCAATTAATAGGTACGCCCTCTCATATTAAGTTGTTATACTTAAAAAGAGTTTCATTATAATCCAGGAGAAGGTGCCTAATATGAATAGTAAAGATATAGGAAAGAAAATAAAAAGTGTTCGCTCAAAGAAAAAAATGACTCAACAAGTTTTAGCTGATTTAGCTGGGATTACTAAGAGTCATATATCAAAAATTGAAAACGGCTTAACGACCCCAACTCTAGTAACCCTTTCTAACATAGCAAAAGCCCTTGATAGCCCTACTTCTTGGTTTATCGAGCAAGAGGAACATGGGGAATTATCTATTGTTCGAAAAGACAAACGTGAAGCAATAGATGAGAAGAATGAGATCGGATATGAATATGAATTACTTGCCAACAAAAAAAATATGAGCATAATCAGCCCAACTATCGTAACTGTTTTACCAGGAGCCGAAAACATAGAACCCTATATACATGAAAACGATGAATTTATCTTCATCCTTACAGGCTCCATCCATCTACTTTACGATGGAACAAAGTACGAGATGACAGCTGGTGACTCAGCATATTTCTCTGGGAAAAAGCCTCATATTTTTCTTTCCAACAGTAAAAGCCATACAACAGTCTTAACAGTTTACGTTGAAAACCAATGAAATAAATTATTATAAAAATTCAGAACAAATAGCATATTAACTTTACAAAAGATATATATTATTATACATTGAGTATAATGCCATTCAACTTTGTTGAATGGAAGTATATTGAAAGGGGAGTTTTATATGTCTAGTTCTAGAATAAGGGGTTTTTATCAATTAACGTTAGAAGAAAGGTTAGAAATCGTTATACATAATAAGGGGTTAACAGATGAGGAAACAAATATACTCACTGGTAATAAAGCATTTCCTATGGCGTTAGCTGATTCTATGGTTGAAAATGTTATCGGTCAATTTAGTATTCCCTTGGGAGTAGCAGCTAATTTCAAAATAAATGGAAACGACGTTTTTGTCCCAATGGCTACAGAAGAGCCTTCTGTAATAGCTGCTGCAAGTAACGCTGCTCGAGCTGCTTATGATTTAGGAGGGTTCTTTACTTCTTCTACTGGAACTATCATGCGGGGACAAATTCAAGTACTGGATATATTAGATCCACACGGAGCTAAAGCCAGAATCTATGAAAATAAAGAAGAAATACTAGCTAACTGTAATCTGCAAGATCCAACATTAGTAAAATTAGGAGGCGGAGCAAAGGATTTAGAGGTTCATCTTATAAATACAGTAAGAGAAACTATGCTTGTAATACATTTAATCGTAGACACTAAAGATGCCATGGGAGCCAATGCGGTTAACACAATGGCTGAGGCTGTCTCTCCCCTAATAGAAAAAATTACAGGAGGACGTGTCGTATTAAAAATAATTACTAACCTTGCGGATAAACGTTTAATTAGAGCAAGAGGTGTGTTCTCTGCAGAGTCTCTTGGAGGACCTGAAGTAGTGAAAAACATTGTAAGCGCTTACGAATTTGCTGATGCTGATCCTTATAGAGCCGCAACTCATAATAAAGGGATAATGAATGGAATCACCTCTGTTGTTCTAGCAACTGGCAACGATACTAGAGCAGTCGAAGCTGGCGCTCATTCTTATGCTGCCAAATCTGGAAGATATCGTTCTTTAACAACATGGGAGATGAATGAGGAAGGAAATTTAGTAGGTTCTATAGAACTTCCCATGGCAGTTGGAATAATTGGTGGTGCTACAAAAACACATCCAGTAGCTAAAGCTGCTTTAAAAATAATGAATGTAACATCAGCTGTTGAACTGGCCGGTATCATTGCTTCTGTTGGTTTAGCGGAAAATGCAGCCAGTTTAAGAGCTTTATCAGCAGAAGGAATTCAAACTGGTCATATGCGCCTTCATGCTAAAAACCTAGCCGTAATGGCAGGAGCAAGAAAAGAAAATATTGATTTAATAGTTCAAAAAGCCGTTAGTGAAAAAGATTTACGCTACGATCGTATCTTGCAAATAACTGAAGAAATTCAAAAGGAGGGTTAGAATGGACAATAAAAATAAGGCTAGTTTAGTAGATGAGCACATCAATGTGAAATTCGTTGAGATATTAGGGGATACCATCTCAGGTAAACAACTCATTTTTTCTATTATTCTTAGTGTTTTCGTTAGTCTAGGTGGATATAAATTAGGACAATATATTTTCCCTAAATTTGCTGAAGCTCAAATGGTCAACTCTTACTCTCTTTTGTTAGGCATCGCAGGTACTGTCACAATATTAATCGTTAATTCTGCCGTATTTAGACCTAAGCGTATTCTTGTGGAGGATGAGGTATCTTCTGAAAATTTAAGAGAAGTTTTTCAAGACCTTCAACTGGATTATGAAGAAGAATTGCGTTTAATAGAACAAGATCCTGTTACTAAAAAGGAATTGGAAGAGCTCGGAGTTCTCTCTAATTTTAACAATGCTCACAGGGAGGATCACAAATGAGTATTTATTTGGTTGCACTTTTATTTGCCTTACTTGGAGCAATTGTATTTTCCGTAATTGGTTTAATATCTGGGACTGATGAAACGGCAATTATGGTCCCTATTACATTGCTTGTAATTCTTTTAGGTGCCCCTCCCGAGGGTGTGTTTGCGTTCTTTATGGCAGCAGTTTTATCCAAACATCTCACACACGCAGTTCCCACTGCTTTAATGGGAATTCCAGGTGATACAACAGCCGTACCGTTAATAGATCATGCGAATACTTTAAGACGTATGGGTATGCCTCATATCGCTTTACGTAAAATGATTTCTGGCGGTATCATCGGTGCCTTTATCGCATTACCTACTGCTGTTTTGCTTGGACAATTTTTGGGTCAATTTGCCGACTTCTTTAAATCTTCTTCTGGCCTAATTTTTACAATAGCCGCTTTCTTGATTGCCTATTTTTCAAAGGGTAAATGGGCCAGTGTTTTATTAATCATACCTTTTGCATTTTTTATCAAGAGTTTAGATACATTAAGTTTTTCCATATTAGATAAGCATCTATCGATTACTTTTTTCTTAGGGATTGCGATTGGCCCTATGTTATCTGATATTTTAATAGCAGCATCTTCTAGTGCTCGAAAAAGTCTTCAAAGAGATAAAGCCAATGAATATCATTTAGCACCAGAAACAAAGTCCTGGAAAGGTTATTTTCCAAATCCATTTAAAATACTTACAGGAAGACAGACCATATTTACTTCTATCACCACATTTTTATCGTCATTAACATTTGTATTTAGCCCTGTAGGAATGACATCGTTAATGGGAGAAATAGTCGGATCTCGAACGAAGGGTGCCTACAAAAAATCAACTACAAGTCTGACAGTTATGAATGGGGTAACCGAATCTACTTATATCGCAGAAGCTATTATTCCTTTAATAGCATTTGGTATTCCATTAAGTCCAGTGGCATTAGGACCAGCTTCTCCGTTATTCAATGCACCACCAGTGTTTACAGTAGAGCCTATTAATAACTTGCATACCTATTTAACTTCATGGGAATTTTTTATTTTTGGTCTAATAGGAATTACTGTTGCTTCTTTAATCGCTTATCCATTTTCTATGAATTATGCGCGTAAAGCATCTGTATTAGTTTTAAAATATGTTAGTCAAGAAGCGATTGTTGCTATGTTTATTGGGCTGGCATGTCTACTGGCTTATCATGAAGCACAACTCTTAGGAATTGTACTAACATTAACTGTTGCTACTGTTGGTGGTCTATTAAATCGTATTTTAGGTATTGGTGCTGGAGTACAATTTATGGTATTTTACGCTTCTAGCTGGATTATACTTCAACTGTTTGGTTTCTAATTACAAATGCCCATCCAACTTCACATAGAGCTGGATGGGCATTTTATGAACTAATTAAGGTTGATTTTTGATTTGAGTTAATTTCTAACGGATTTCTTAAGATTCCTTATTAAACCAAAGTTCATCTTTGTCATCAACATCACCATTATAATTAATGAGAATCTCATCACCGGCTTTAATATCCGTAAAAGCAAAGAAGTCAAATGTGTGATTTCTAAAATTAATCTCATATGTAGCATTAGGTTCATACGAATGGTTGAATAGCATTCCATAGCCTAAAAGAATGGCAGATTTACCTATCCCATACTCAAAAGCGTAATCACCTATTATAGTTTGCTCAATGTATTGATGCTGTTCGTTTGGATAGGCAATGACAGGTGCTTCATGTAAAAGCTCTCCTTTTTTGATATCGCGCGTAGCAAATACCCCTCTATTGAATTCTCCATTACTTAATGGAGATGTTTTTACTTCTATCATATTGTTCTCCTTCTCATCTTTAAAAATTTCTATTTAACTGTAACATTAATTTGAACAATGGGCTCCTTTTATTTATAAATAGCCAAACTACTCCCTCTCTAACAATTCGTCTATCCCCTTAATAATTGCTTCAAAATAAGCTGAAGGATGAGGTACAAAGCTTTCTTTTCCTACAGTTCTTATGTAGGAACTACTATTACCTTGATCATCAAATTTTACTCCTTCAACTTTTATTTCGTCTTCTCTTCCCCTCCATAGGTCTGCAAAAGCACGAAATTCTGTCCGGACAATTCCTGCTACTTCCTCCAATTGAGGGTTGAACTCATCTAAAGATGGAAAATTTCTATAAACAAAAGTATGAGCAAATTCCCTATCAATTAGCTTATCTGAAATGATGGTGTAACCAATAACTCCTAAAGAATTAAGTTGATGAAAAGGAACTTTAATACCTAGCTCCTCCTCCACTTCCCGTATGCCATCCTCCACTGTTTCATTGGATTGGATATGACCGGCTGCTGTAATATCCAATAGGCTGGGATAATCTTTTTTAGCATCACTTCGAAGTTGCAAATATATGTAATTCTCACCATGGTCACTCCCTATAAACCAACAGTGAAATGTCTCATGCCAATGCCCCAGCTTATGTATTTCCTCTCGTGTTGCTACTCCTAAGAAATTTTTATCCTCATCAAATATCTTCAAAAGTTCATCTTCCATGTAAACACTTCCTTATATTAAATACACTTTTTTCTTCTAAATAGACTCTCTACTGAGTATATATAAATAATGCAGTCATGGAAAATTCGAAGAAAATAGGTGATTTTTATGAGAAAGCTTTTATTGCTCTTCTGTGTATCGTTGCTAATAAGCGCTCTAACGTTTCCAACGTTGAGTATTGCTGCTTCAGACCACAAGGTGGTAGAAAAACATATAAATAGATTATTAGAACGAAAAAAGGTGACTGCTCCAACTCCAGCACCTGCTCCAAGCTCTAAAGCTAACGTTTACCTAACCTTTGATGATGGTCCTAACAAATTCACGACTACCCATAACAGTATATTAAAGAAATATAATGTCAATGGAACATTCTTTTTTTTAGGAAAGCATATGAAAGACAATGAGGCAATTGTGAAGGCGGTTGCTAGCGATGGGCACTATATTGGAACACATAGTATGACCCACGATAAAGAAAAGGTATATAAAAATGCTCAAGCATTTATTGATGAGATTAATAGCGGTGTAAGTCTCATTGATCAGATGACTGGACACAGCTCTAAGCTTATACGTGTACCTTATGGCAGTAAGCCACATCTAACTACTCCTATGAAAGAAAAATTGAAACAACAGCATTATAAACTATGGGATTGGGATGTAGACTCTAACGATTGGAGATACAAGGATGAGGAATTTAAAGAAATAATAACAAATGTTCAAACAGAAGTGGAGAAGGCATATAAATCTGGAGATCAAGACATTATAGTACTACTACATGATCGAAGCCAGACGACAAAGGCACTTCCATCCATTATTGAATGGCTCCAGAAGGAAGGCTATACGCTGAAAACCTATCAGGAGGACCAGCATGTCGTACAGAATTTCTTTCGCGATGAAACTTTATGAAACTTTAGAACATAAGGATTTTATGTCTTTTAACTTTTATAAAAACACATAATAAACGAAACGGGACCGTCAGTATTTTTACTTAAAATTCTGTCGGTCCTAGTTTTAGTGAGTAGACATTTTATATATTAATAGCCATAAGGACGGTTGAACGGTGGGTTGTAGTATGGATAACGATAGTATGGTGGGTATGGTGGGTAAATTGGAAAGAACGGGAATATAGGGAAAAACGGGTATTGATAACGTGGGCGTCGTCTTCTGCGGCGTCTCCCATAACTGTCATAACCGTATTCATAGTCATCATCATCATATCGATCGTAATTAAATTGTGTCATTATTTTTTCCTCCTTTTGATCTCGATTTAGGTTATGCTTTGTAAGGATTTACCGTCTGTGCATTCGCCCACATTAAAAAATACTAAACTTCAATTTTACAACAAGTAGAATTATAAAAAAAGACACCTAAATCGAATTAGGTGTCTTTTATAAATTAACTTGTAAATAGAAAATTACATTTAAAAGTATCAAGATATTTATCTACTTACTTACTAAATTTCTTCTTAAACTCTATAGTTGGTTTCTTTATCATTCTCCTTCCTAGTATCAAATTATGTCCATACGCATTCCAATATAAACTCAATTACTATAAAAATAGACCATTGAAAAATAATGGTCATGTTTAACTAAAGCATCTTTGTTTAATAAGTGAAATTAGTTTATAGCACGATTCATATTGGGCTTTTATTAACAAACTTTGATAGATAAGTTAGCTGTAAATACTATCGAATTGAGCCCGAAAATTCAATCTGTTTACTATTTAATTTATTAACCCATTCACTATCATCCCAAATATTAGGGTTATCAATTGTTAGATTTTCTCCACGTACCATGAAATCATAACTATCTTTTGCATCCGTATACCAATCAACAATGACTAATTTGCCGTTTACATTGCGTACGAGAAATTCAGTGGGCTCACCATAACTACCTACAGTATTTTTAATTTCCGCAGGCAATTTTAAATAGAGAAAACCCCCATCTGCGTCATCAGTATACTCCACTTCCCAATCCACTCCCCGAGTTCCAATATCAACATTCTTCACCGAATCTTCAGTAAGTTTATTCGTTGAATACATGTCAAATTGGTATTGAATTTTCTTTTGCGTATACTGTTTCAGATTTTCGTTATCAATAAATGCACCCAATTCAATATCCGAGCCGTTCCATACCGCTTTATAATAGTCAGTCAGCAATCTCTTACACATTTCATATGCCTCTTCAGAATCCAGAATAGATAGTTCCTCTTCATTTTTAGCTACATATTCCGAGGAATCCTGTAATATACGTTCTGCTTCAATAAAATCTGGATTTTCCATAATTTCTGGTGCTGCATATGTTAGATATAAATAGAGGTCTTTATTTGGAACTGATGTAGTTGCTTTTAATATATGATTAGTCTCTTTCGAAAATATAAAACAATCATGGTCATCTATATCAGAAGAACCAACTTTAAAACCATCATAATTATTAAATAACTTATAGAAATAATTTTTATCTACTTTCTTAAACAAGATCATTTCTACTTTATTTTGATAAATATAGAATCTCATATTATCTTCGTAAACCATGACGTAATCAGACCCACTTCCGTCCTCATGTTCTTTAGTATAATTTTCCCCAAAGATTTTAATAACCTGTGATTGTGGATCACCTAATGTGATTCCCTGTAGATAAAGCATACCTTGTTCATTGGAGATTGCGGGCTTTGACAACCCAATATGTTGTTCGGCTGTAGAAGGAACATTTTCAGTCCGTACTTCGTTTAATACAAAAATCATCAATGACATGGTTAGAATAGTGGCTATTACTACATACCTCCATTTATTTTTTACTGAACCTAAATTGTTTTCAATCGCACTTTCTACATTTTGTATGACACGTTTCTTACTTTCCGTTAATTTTTTTATTTTTGGAGGAATAAAGTCATTCATTTAAAAACACCTCCCATTCAATTTCTTTCAGTTGCCTTCTTAATAGTTCTCTGCCACGACTTAGGCGAGTTTTTACTGTACTTTCTGGGAGAGATAAAACATGCGCCATTTCTGAAATGGACCATTCATTAAAATAAAAATGAATGAGAACCTCCCGATGTTTTAAAGGCAAACTAAGGATGGCGTCTCCAATTATAGCTTGCTCATCTTTTCTAACTAGTTCATCCTTGCTCTCTTTACCTTCTTGTGGAAAAAATTTATTTTGAAGCAGAATTTTTTTATACGCCCAACTCTTCAAATAATCCTTGCTTTTGTTAACAGTCATTTTTGTTAGATAAGCCTTCATTTCACCGCGTTCTTCATAATTATTCTGCTGATGATAAAACTTAATGAATATTTCTTGTACAATATCTTCTGCCGCTTGAAGATCCTTCACGTATCCATAAGCTAAGCGTATTAATGGCTCTGTATATTGAAGCATTAACTCTCTTAAATCATTTATCGACAAACAGACTGCAACTCCTTTCTCTATATTAAACGACTCCCAGACCACTAAAGTTTGTTTTTTCTAAAAAAACTGATTATTATTCATTTAGGGTAAACACAAAAGTAAATTCTAAGTTTCACTTAAGATAAATTCCGTGTATCACGTTACAACATAAAGAAAAAAGAACGAATTTCCTCTTTGGAAATTCGTTCTTTTTAAACTAATTCATGTAACCACTTCGTGATGAGTTTAAATGAATGCATACATATGCTTGTCCTATAACAGCGTAATATGTTGTTATTTATTTGCAGTTATATCATTCTACTATTTTTCATCAATCAGCATTGTTTGATTCAAAGTTATTGAGCAATGCTCGCACTTCATCAGTTGACTTTGTGTTCATCAATTGATTTCTTAATTCACTTGCCCCTCGGAATCCTTTGACATATATTTTGAAGAAGCGATGCAGAGCTGTGATTGAACGTGGCAATTCTGCTGAATATTGATCTTGAAGATCCAGTTGCAATCTTAGAAGATCAAGGTATTCCGAAGTACTATGTTCTTTCGGCTCTTTTTCGAAAGCAAAAGGATTTTTGAAAATACCACGCCCAATCATAACCCCATCAACGCCATATTGTTCAACGAGCTTAAGGCCAGTTTGTCGGTCAGGAATGTCTCCATTGATTGTTAATAGCGTATTTGGTGCCACTCGGTCACGCAATTTTTTGATTTCTGGAATCAGCTCCCAATGGGCATCTACTTGGCTCATTTCCTTTCTTGTACGCAGATGGATAGAAAGATTAGCTATGTCTTGTTTCAATATATGTGTTAGCCAATCCTGCCACTCTTCTACCTCCGTGTAACCAATCCTTGTCTTCACACTAACCGGCAAACCTCCCGCTTTTGCTGCTTGTATAATTTCTGCAGCGACATCCGGGCGTAAGATAAGGCCGCTTCCCTTCCCTCTAGTTGCCACATTTGGTACTGGGCAGCCCATATTAATATCTACGCCTTTAAAGCCTAGCTCGGCCATACCAATACTCATTTGTCGGAAATGTTCAGGCTTATCTCCCCATATATGTGCAACCATTGGCTGTTCGTCCTCTGTAAAAATCAATCGTCCACGAACACTTTTCTGTCCCTCTGGATGACAATAGCTCTCCGTGTTTGTAAACTCTGTAAAAAACACATCCGGTCTACCAGCTTTACTTACTACATGTCGAAAAACAACATCCGTCACATCTTCCATTGGTGCTAGTACAAAAAATGGTCGCGGTAAATCACGCCAAAAATTATCATTCATATTGAAATTCAAATCCTCTCATTATGCATTACGGGATAAAATGCTTCTACTTTTTTAACATATATCTCATGTTAAATCAATTAAATTTTAGTTTATAATAGTTAACCAAACCAAACTAACCCTTACATTGTGCGTAATGTATGTGGCAATTCAAGGGATGTCAATTAAGTCATTATTATAGTATAACCTAGCTTTTTTAATTTATCTTCATACAGGTTTCCTGATCCACTAGAAACGAACATTTGTCACTTTGTTGATTGGAGTGAAAGTCGGCGATTCCTGAGGGATGAGTGAGGCAGAAAAGACATCACAAACGGGGTACAAGCCATCGCGGAAAGTGTCCGACTAGAGTGGAAACCACTTATTCTTTATTCATCCTAAAGTATATAAAAATGATTGTGCTCTCTTCTATTGTTTGTGTTTTTTATAAAAGTAGAAGCTATGAAATGGAATCACAATAAAAAATAAGACTATTTTTCAAACTATCAATCTATTGGGACTTCTTGACATCCTACCTCTATTAGACTAATATTATGGATTGTTCGATTAATTATAACGTGGTTCGAGAACCTCCCACGTAAAAAAACTAAGGAGAAATGAATATGAAGATTAAAACGATGGCTACAAGTGGAGTTATTGCAGCTTTATATGTAGCTGTATCTATGCTAGTGGCGCCTTTTGCATTTGGTGCTTTTCAATTTCGGATATCCGAAATGTTTAATCACCTTATTGTGTTCAACAAAAAGTATTTCTTTGGAATTGTGATCGGTGTATTTATCACAAATCTATTCTCACCAATGGGTCTCTACGATCTAACCTTTGGTGTTGGTCATTCCATTCTTACACTTTCTATTAGTATATTTGTAGGAAAATTTATTAAGAGTGATCTTTGGCGGATGATTATAAACACGCTTATATTTACCTTCACTATGTTTATTATAGCCATTGAGCTTCATTTATATTTTGACTGGCCGGCCTCTATCTTTTCATACACCTGGTATACTGTTGCTCTAAGCGAATTTGTCGTGATGGCAATAGGTATTCCATTAATGCTTGCATTAAATAAGCGTTTAAAGTTTAAGGAACTTCTATAAATTTAACCTTACAGTGACCCAAAAGTTAGACTAACAGGTTACAGCAACTACCAAGACCTAAGTTCAGTATTTTACTGGACTTAGGTCTTTTACTTTGCCTTCTTTCTCTATGAATTAACCTTGACTAAAAAAATTATGTAACTTAAATGAACTCCTTACGTCTAAATGCATTGACGTCAAAATTAATATAAAAAAAGGGAGTTTACATAACCATGAAAAAGATAATGAGTTTTCTTATGTTAACAATCGTATTAGGATTATTAATCGCGGGCTGTTCAAAAGATCAGTCTTCTACAATAGAACCGGAGCTATCAGCTAATGAAATGGCAGATAAAATGTTGGAGAAAGTTGAACAACCTAGTCTAATGGAATTAGAACCAGATCAAATAAAGGATTTATATAATCTAGATCCTGAGAAGCTCGAAGAATATTCGATTAGAATACCAATGATGAACGTAAAAACAAATGAAATTGCAATTTTGAAAGTAAAAGATGCTAAAGATGTACCTGACGTAGAATCAGCAATAAAACAAAGAGCAGAAAATGTACAAAAGCAATTCGAAACGTATCTTCCAGACCAATATGAGAATGCCAAAAACTATAAACTTGTTACGAAAGGCAACTATATATTATTAGTCATCTCAGAAGATGCAGACGAACTTCTAAAAGTCTACGATAGCTTTTTTGAACAAAAATAAGCCACTATGGTATTTAGTAGCTTGCTTTTCTTATTCCTGTTCCTGCCTGCCGTTCTAGCACTTTACTATTGTTCGCCAAGACGGATTAGAAATCTGATTTTGTTTTTAACTAGTCTTGTTTTCTATGCTTGGGGAGAGCCGATTTACATTGTTATTATGTTGGTGTCGACTCTGACGGATTACAGCTTCGGGTTGTTACTAGATAGACCTAATTTGACTTCTTTGAAACGCAAATGGATTGTCGCATGCTCTATTATAGTTAACCTGGCGCTGTTATCTTATTTTAAATATGCTGATTTTCTTATCCAGAATGTAAATACGTTACTTGGTACAAGTATTCCTTTAACGGATCTTCCTCTGCCCATAGGGATTTCCTTTTATACGTTCCAATCTATGTCCTACATCATAGACGTATATAGAGGGACAGCTAAAGCACAACGAAACTGGATTGACTTTGGAACGTTCGTTGCCTTATTTCCACAATTAGTTGCGGGTCCAATCGTGAAATATAGCACGATTGCTGAACAGCTCCATAAGCGAACGGAGAATATCAAAATGTTTGCGGAGGGCGTTCGGCGATTCACTATTGGGCTTGCAAAAAAGGTGTTACTTGCTAACAATATTGGATTGCTTTGGGACACCATTTCAAATACCAATCCAGATTCACTGACTGTATTAACTGCTTGGCTTGGTATTATTGCATTTGCCTTTCAAATATATTTTGATTTTAGCGGTTATTCCGACATGGCTATTGGTCTTGGCCTTATGTTTGGCTTTCGATTTAACGAGAATTTCAACAAGCCTTATATTGCTCAGAGTATAACTGACTTCTGGAGAAGATGGCATATCTCTTTGGGTAGCTGGTTTCGAGAATATGTCTACATTCCTCTTGGAGGCAATCGTCGAGGTTTAGTCATTCAAATGCGTAATATACTCATCGTTTGGCTTCTTACGGGATTTTGGCATGGAGCTAGCTGGAATTTTATCGCATGGGGTTTGTATTTCGGTGTCATTCTCCTTATGGAGAAATGGGTTGGATTGAAACTACTTTTCCGCTTACCTCGTTGGACGAGACATGTGTACGCACTAGTTCTTATTCTCATAGGGTGGGTATTATTTGCTTTTGATCAGCCTTCTTTAATACTTAGTTACTTGAGTGCCATGGCGGGATTAAATCACCAAGCGCTATGGAATAATGACACGTTGTACTTTTTTTATACAAATATAATTTTGCTTTTGATATTGATTATTGCCTCTTTACCTAAGAAGCAATGGCCAAGAAAGAATGAATTATCGTTTTTACATCTCGTTTGGTACGGATTTCTATTTTTTCTTTCCGTTTCCTATTTAGTAGATGCAACTTTTAACCCATTCTTATATTTTCGTTTTTAGTGAGGTAGAAATCATGGAGAAGAATGCAGAGAAATTATTGGTCTTAGGGTTTGTAGGAACGCTGTTTCTATTTGCTTTCTTCTTTTTTATTTTACCTAAAGAACGTTTCTCGAATTTAGAGAACAGATATTTACAAGCTACACCGCTTCTTACATGGGATAATTTATTATCTAAGCAATATGCAGAAGAGACTGAGAGTTTCGTAACAGACCACTTTCCATTTCGAGATAAATGGTTATTCATAAAATCAGCTGCAGAACAATCTAGGCTGCAGCAAGAAAATAACGGAATCTATCAAGGGAAAGATGGCTATTTATTTGAAAAATTTTTAGAGCCTGATTATACAAAGATTCAGCAATATATAGATTCGGTGAATAAATTTGCCACGAATCATCCGACAGTAGACATGACTTTCATGCTAGCGCCAACATCGATTGGTCTTTCTCCTGATCGTTTACCGTGGTTGGCACCGTCGTATTCTCAACAGAAGGTAAATGAATTTATCGGCGAGCATATGTGGAAAGGCTTAACCTTTATGAATGGCTTTGATTTCCTAGGCCCGCATGCTTCGGAATCGATTTATTATCGTACGGATCATCATTGGACGACATATGGAGCTTATTTGGCATATGTTGCATATGCAGAGCAGAAAAAGTGGGATTTCCTTTCGAAAAAAGATTTCCTAATCCAAACTGTAAGTAATTCATTTTTAGGAAGCTATCATACAAGAGGGCAGTTTGTTGGTTTATCTCCAGATGATATCCAAGTCTATATTCCTCGTGATTCCACGTCTACAAACACGTATATCGCAGATACAAATCAAACGATGACGAGTATGTACGATATCAGCTTTCTTGCCAAGAAGGATCAGTACTCCTATTTTCTTGGCGGTGTTCATGCTCTAATGACGCTTACAACCGACCTTGACTTGCAACAGATTGAACAAGAAAAGCTACTAGTCATTAAGGACTCTTATGCGCATAACGTAATTCCTTTTCTTACAAGACACGTTCCAGAAATTCATGTGATAGACATTCGATATTATAATGGCAGCATTGATGAGTATATGTCTGATAATGATATTAAAGATGTTTTGTTTTTATTCAACACTTCCACGTTGGTTGACGAACCATCTATCTTAAAACTAAATAACTAGGAAATCGGCAAATAAATTAAGTAATTTGCAATGAAAATAGTTTTATGACCGGATAAAATTTTTTATGACCGTTCACGATGGTTTTATGACCGGATAGAAAAATTTATGATCGTTCAACAATTTCATTGGCAAAACAAAAGACATTACCAATTTGTAGAGTAATGTCTTCCACTCGATATATATTCTAGTTTAAAAAAGTCCACTTCCAATAGGAAATGGACTTTTTTACATTATTCCTTCACAAACTCAATGGTACTTCTTACTGTATCTATAGGTCTTACCATGCTTTCAATCTGAGCACGTTTCGCCTCTAAGAATGGTGGCAGTGAAAGTTTTTCTCCTAAGGTTTCGTAAGGTTCGTCACCCATAAAGCCAGGTCCATCAGTAGCAAACTCAAATAAAATGCCATTTGCCACTCTAGCATATAAAGACTGGAAGAAAAACCGATCTACAAAACCAGAAGTCTGGAATCCAAAGCTTTCCATACGCTCTGTCCACTCATCTAATACTGCTCTGTCTTCCACGCGGAATGCGGCATGGTGCACTGTTCCGAAGCCTTGACGACCTGGAGGGAGAACAACATTTTTTTCAACAATGACCTGTGCTCCATTTCCACCCTCTCCGACCTCAAACAAGTGAATATCTCCCTCTTGAGCAATCTCCTTAAAAAGTAACACTTTCTCCAAAACTTCCTTCATATAGTCAAATTGAGCAATACGAATATGAATTGGACCTAGTCCAGTAATGGCATGCTCTAATGGAATTGGTCCCTTTTGCCAAGGAGTTCCTGATTCTACGCCTTTATTATACTCGTCGGAAATTAATTGGTATTGTTGGTCGTCAAAGTCTACAAACGATAGTACCTTTACTCCGAACTGCTCTTGAATACCAGTATGCTTAACGTTTAGACGATCAAAGCGCTTCACCCAATAATCAAGGGACGCATCAGTTGGAACGCGAAAGGCTGTTTTATAAATCTCATTCGTTCCGTGGGAACCTTTTGAAATCCCCGGGAAGTCAAAGAATGTCATATCTGTTCCCGCTCCTCCTACATCATCTGCAAAGAACAAATGATACGTTTGAATGTCGTCCTGGTTAACTGTTTTCTTAACAAGTCGCATCCCTAATACATTCGTAAAAAATTTATAATTTTCTTCTGCACTACTTGTAATAGCTGTTACATGGTGCATACCTTTTAAGTGATTCATATTATACTCCTCCAGTTTTTTATCTTTAATTAATATATCTTTAATTCGAGATAATTTTATCATGTAAAAAAATAGAAGTCAATTCAAAAAGTCCGAATAGCATATTTTGCTACTCGGACTCCTTTTCATACATCTATTTCCGTTCCGATTTTCTGCGCCTTCGCTTTTACATAGACACCTTTTGCCACAGCTAAGTCATAATATGCTGCACCAACTGATTTGAATAAAGTTATTTCCTGTTCCTGCTCTCGGCCATTCAATTCCCCCGTCACAAGCTTACCAATTTCTCCATGAACTTCTTCGAATGACCATTTACCAATCTTATCTGCATACATAAGTTCCCCTGCTTCATCCTTAACGCCAGCAATATCATCTACTACTATTTTGGATGACTTGGTTATGGTCGCTACATCCATCTCAAGCATATGAGGTAAATAAGAGCCAACTCCATTTATATGAGTACCTGGCTTTAAATCATTCCCATTGAAAACCGGCTCATTAGATCTCGTTGCACAACAGACAATGTCTGCCTGACTAACTGCAGCAGATACATCCACAAACACCTCATATGGAATGTTGACTCCAAAGTCTGCTAGCTTTTGACCAAACCTTTCTGCTTTTGAGGAAGTTCTATTGACGAGAATAATACGCTCGATGCTACGAACAGCAAGTACTGCAAGCACTTGTTCAAAGGCCATTGCTCCTGTCCCAATTACTGTTAATACCTTTGAATCCTTTTTAGAGAGGTAATCTGTGGCAATACCACTAAGTGCTCCAGTTCTTAGCCTTGTTAAATAGGAGGCGTTTAGCATTGCCAAGTGTTCTCCATTTTTTGCATCTGAAAGTAAAACAACCCCCTGTGTAGTGGGCTTCCCTTGTAATGGATTATTCGGGAAGATAGTGACTACCTTCACTGCTGTAACCTCCCCAACTAAATCGGCGCTTGGCATATATAAAGCTGAAGCTTCGTGTTGTGGAAATTCAATTACTGTTCTATGTGGATTTGCTATTTTATTTGCTGCCTTTGCTTTTAGGACATCTTTGACATCCCTTATCGCATCTTGCATTTTATATGTATGCATTATTTCTTTTTCATTTATCACTAACATTGTAAGGACCTCCTTCAAAATAAAAACTCGTCTTGCCACCTTAGCGTAAGACGAGCTTTATGTTCATGCGAATTACACTTTACTTAATTCTTTTTTAGCTGTCTTTGTTACTGGTGTATCAGTTTGTATTGCCGTCACATCATCTAAATTCTGCTGGCTTCTATCCTTAACTGCCCAAATTGCTAATAAAGAAATAACAGCCGTGAAGATAATATAGAATGCTACTGGGACATAGGAACCGTCAAATTGAAGCATGAGACTTGTCGCTACTAACGGTGCTGTACCCCCTGCTAAAGCCGCCCCAATTTGATAACCTAATGTGATTCCCGTGTAACGTACTTTTGCATCAAAGATTTCCGAGAACATCGTCCCGAGCACCGCAGTAATTGGCGCCCAGATGATTCCAAGTCCAACTACTGTAGCCACAACCAATAACACAAGCGATTGCTGCTGAAGCATCCAGAAATAAGGGAAAGCAAACACAATCATCCCAATTGTTCCTGCTACATAAATCTTCTTACGACCAATTTTATCTGAGAGACTTCCCATTATCGGTATAAGGATAGTGGTGATTATTGTGGCAACCATTACAGTATTTAATACCGCAGTTCGAGAGAAGCCAAGTTCAGCAGTAGCATAAGAAACAACAAAAGTTCCAAAAATATAGAATGGTGCTGTTTCAACTACCTTGGCTCCTACAGCTATAATAACCTCTTTCCAATGATATTTTAGCGTATCTGCAATCGGTAGTTTTGGAATCTCTCCAGACTTTTGTACCCTTTTAAACGAAGGTGTTTCTTCAATTCCTTTACGAATCCATAATCCAAAAATAACTAACAAAGCGCTCATGATAAACGGAACTCGCCAACCCCAAGTCATAAAGGAACCTTCTGGAAGTAGAGTCATAATAGATAATGCAACTGTACCCATTACCATACCGATTGTTACTCCCATTTGTGGGATTGCTCCGTATAAACCACGTTTTTCTTTTGGTGCATATTCAACTGCTAGTAGAAGTGCACCACCCCACTCTCCTCCAATACCTAAACCTTGGATTAATCGTAGCGTAATTAAAAGAATTGGAGCCCATACTCCGATTGCCTGATACGTTGGTAATAATCCCATACCAAACGTTGCAACTCCCATTAAACTCAGTGTAATAACTAAGGTTTTCTTTCTACCAATCCGATCACCAATATGACTGAATATGATTCCCCCGAATGGACGGATAAAAAATGCTAAAGCAAATGATGCATATGAGAGCAATAACCCTACAGTTGGTTCCTCTGTTACGAAAAATAGCTGATTAAAAACAAGGGCAGCCACTGTCCCATATAGAAAGTAATCAAACCATTCAATTGAACTTCCTACTAAGCTAGCAATCCAGACCTTTCTCATTTGTTTTGGATCCATTTACATCTCCCTTTCTAAAATTGAAGTGATACTTTAATTTCTCCCTCAGTTTCATTTTAATAGTTTTAAATTTTCTGTCAATAAAAATTTAATATAGCTACCGTTGAGGCATTTCCATTTAATAGGTATGATGGTTAATAGAGAAAAAAAGGAGAGATACATATGTCTTCTAATTCAATAGGAACCATTTTAAAAGATTTAAGAAAAGAACGTAAGCTCACCTTAAAAGAACTCGCAGAACTAACAGAGGTTTCGATTAGCTTCCTCTCTCAAGTTGAAAGAGGAAAATCTAGTGTAACTTTAGAATCCCTAAAAAAAATAGCAGATGCGCTAAAAGTCAATCCAACCGTTTTCTTTTCAGATGTCTCATCCAACGATCAATTAGCTGAAATAAGACAGCAGTTTTATTACAAGGATTTATCTAATGGTTTACAGGATGCTTCATACACCCCTATATTAGTGACTCTTCAACCAGGGGAAGACAAAGGAAAGGCCTTTTCACATAGTGGTCACGAGTTTCTTTTTGTTGTGGAAGGAACATTAACTGTAGTAGTAGATGGCAAGGAAGAAGAATTGAAGGAACAGGGCTCCACGATGTTTGACGCAAATCTATTACATTATTGGTACAACCTCACGGACAAGCCGGTTCGATTCTTAGTAGTTTCTTCTAGATAGGGAAAAATAATAAGTTCAACTGTAGGAAAAAAGTTTGAATTGAAATCTTTTCGAAAGAAATAATTATTATCTTAATTAAAATATTAATAGCTTAAAACCAAGCAAATGCTATAAACTTCTCTCTTACTCTAATTAAATATCCCATTTTCCATTATTTGGATTATTAAAGTTTCTATGAATTAATAGTAAATTAAATGGGAAGGGATTTTATGATAAGGGGGAAAGACAATGGATCAAATATTTTCAGAGCAAGTGAAGGAATTAGAAGTAACTGTTTCAATCACTGAGGAGTATATCGAAAATATAATGAATGCTGTGCTAGAAGAGGGCCAATGGGTTATACATAAAGAGGAACAGGCACAGTGGGTGGAAAAGCCTGCTGGGGTATATCAAGATGAATGGGCAGCCCGTCTTTTACTCACTGGAGAAACACTGAAACTAATAGACAAAAGAAATGAGAATACTATATTTCTCATGACTTTAGATGACTTGTATAACGGCATATCATTAATTTTCAAGAATGGACACCATAACTGCTTTTCAAATACAGTAACTAAAACTGAAGCAGACGCAATTATTCAATATTCGTTATTTAAAAAACTTCCATATTTAACTTAATACTATTAATCGATACAGCAGCCTTTCTTAGGGCTGCTTTTTTTAAACAGATAACATCGCAATAACTTTATTGAATATATTTATCGTCTCCATCGAGGTCAAATGGAAAAAAGCTCCGGCGGCGTCGGGGCAGACATAGGTGCGTGCGCTTTTCTTAGAACATAAATAAACTTTGGACAGCTAGGTGCTTGTATTTGTTCGTATATAAAAATGAGAATACCCTAACTAATAAAGGGAAGGGGGTGTTAGTTTGCGACAAAGAAGAAAAAGAAAACGCGGCTTTTGCGTTCCTGGCTATAATTGGTGTGGCCCTGGGTGCAGCGGACCTGGAGCACCAGTAAACGAAGTAGATGCTACATGTATGATGCACGACTTTTGCTACGAAAGTGGGCGAAGTCAATGTGAATGTGATCGCGAATTTATAGAAAGACTCCGCCCACTTGTTAATCGTCATACCGAATCGGGGAGGCATGCCCGTTTAATGCACAATTATATGCGCTTCCAAAGCAACTTTACCTGTAAACCCCCTCGAAATAGATTATTTTAAAATTACAGATGTTAAAACTACCACCAACTTAAGGCGGTAGTTTTTTATGGCAATTACACTATCCTTTTTTACTCTAGCCGTATATTTCCTGAGGAAGTTTTCAATTCTATAAGATATTTTCCATTTCCTAATACTCCTTTTGTTTCTTGTTTCTCTTTTTCTTTCACAACAAACATTTTGCTTGTGTTCCTATTACCACTATTAGATTGAAGAAACCAAGCTACATTAGGATTGGCATCGTCCAACTTAATGTCTATATTACCGCTTGTCGCTTTTACAAAGAGATTGCTTTGAAAATCTTGAAAATCCAGATTAACACCTCCACTGCTCCCATTCACCTCTAAATGATCGGCGGATAAGGATAAGTTCTCCCCTCTCAATTTTCCTGAAGACCCTTTAAATATAATGTCCCCTTTATATTCTGAAGGGATTTTTACATGAAGCTTAGGCATTTTATTTATTTTTAATAGACGAGTAATATCACTACGTACACTTATCATAAGCTTTTCTTCCTTCTCCTCCAAACGGATACCCGGTCCATTGTCTTTCAGCACTAGCATCACTTCTATAAAATCTGTTTCAACTGATTCCAATGTAATATCTGTGCTTCCATAATCAATTTCAATACTCCTTATATTGTCCAGTTCTCTACTTTCGTAGTCCTCCGTTCCCTCTTCTTTAAAACAAGCAATCAAAATAAGAAGCACTAAGATAAGAATTCCTGTTAATACTAACTTTTTCATCTATTACCCTCCAATCTATTTAGAATCACCTTACAAGATGACGTTGGGTCATTTACAACTATTTAAATTTTCACTCAAAACACTTGAAACTGACGCAACGTCATTTTATATAATTAAAGAGAATTGGAGGAGATTTGATGAAACAAGGGGATATCATCCTTTACGGTTGCGTTATTATAGGTGCAGGAGTTGGTTTAGTTTTCGATGCTGCGTTTCCAGGGGTATTGATAGGCTTAGGAGTAGGCTATGTTATACAATACTTAACCAAAGGGGAGGATGGATAAATTGCTTCATATCAACAAGGTCGCTGAACTCACTGGTACTACCGTAAGAACATTACGCTATTACGATAAAATTAATCTGCTAAGCCCCGCTTCTAAGACGGAGGGCGGTCATCGTTTATATAACGAGGAAAAACTACAAAAGCTATTACAAATTCAATTTCTTAAAAAAGCAGGTTTTTCACTAGAGGAAATTAAACAAATGCTCTACTCCAACACATGGAGCTGGTCCACTAGTTTAAAAGAACAGCTGAATTATGTCATAAATGAACAAGAAAAATTAAAAACAATTGAGCTTTCCTTAAGAGAATTAATAAATTCATATGAAATGGAAAGAGAAGATAACGCAGTTGTTTTGCAAAAGCTAATGCAACTAGCAGCAACAGACAAAGAAAGCAAAAGAATGTTTCGAGAATCTACGTTTTCTAAAACAGATTTAAAGCAATGGGATCAACTCCCCCATATGTCAAGTAATGAAGAAGCATCTCTTGAATGGATTAGCTTGATTGGATTATTAAAGGATTCTATGTCAGAGGAACCCCATTCTCCTACCGTCCAACATATTATTTTACAAATGGAAGAAAAACGAATACAAGAATATGGTCAACAGAACGATTTTCTCGATAAACTTTGGGAGATTAGAAAGTCAGAAAAAGAATCTGAAAAGCTAGGGCTCTATCCCCTTGACCAAGATTTACTTGAATTTTTGGAGAGTGCCTACGCTATCTACCTAGCCAAGAAGGAATGAGGGGATGTTATGAATATGGAAATTCTTCTAACGATTATGGGATTGGCAGTATTGGACACGCTTAGCCCTACTATAATTGGCGTAACTCTCTATTTATTAGTGATGGAAAAGAAAAGGCTTATTAGACTTCTATCTGTATATCTAATTACAATAGCTATTTTATATTTCTTTTTAGGTTTCTCTCTTATGTTTGGTATAACTTTATCCTTTGATTTTTACAAGGAGCTTTTTAAGCATCAGATTCTTAGCTGGGCAATATTTTTAATAGGAATGATTATGTTTATCGTAAGCTTTTATATGCCAAAGAAAAAAGCCGCCATTCCTTCGGTTCCGAGCAAAAAAAACACTTTCACCATGTTTTTGCTTGGTTTTACCACTTTCTTAATTGAAGGGGGAACAGCGTTTCCTTATTTTGCTGCCATCGGCTTGATGAGTACGTCTAATCTAACATTACTGGAGTGGACATCTATTCTCGGGATCTACAATATAATTATGGTCTTGCCATCCATTATATTGATGGTTATGTATACACTATTTGGTCGTTGGCTACATCAGCCTTTTCGAAAAATAAACGATAGGCTATCTAAAAGTAAAGATTCTGCTCTTTCTTGGGTTATGTGTATTGTAGGGATAGTCTTGATATTTGCTAGCTTAGACTATCTTTAACAATAAAAGATCTCATAGCTAGCAAGCTGTGAGATCTTTGCAAATTAATTTACTTCTTTAGGTCCGGTCCAGTACATTTCTCTCCTGTAGCGTTTTTGGAAGTGCCTCTACAAAATCTATTGCTTTTGGAGCTTTAAAATAAGCCATGTTTGAACGACAATATTCACATCCACAACCTAGTTTAATTTAAATATCGGAATGCCCTGCTTAAAACAGATGGTACCACTGATGCATGGTTTTCATCCTGTGCAATAAATATTTCTGTTTTTACGCTGTCTTTTAAAGCTGTGTACAAATGATTTGCGTCTTCTACCATAAAGCCTTCTTTGCTACCGGCTGATATAAACAATTTTTTATAATGAAGATTTTTTGGGAAACGGACAAAATTCTCTGCTTCCTTATATAGCTCATATTCATTCCACCAGGCTGAAGGGCTTATGGATAGATAACATGAAAAAAGATTAGGTTGCTTAAACAAAGACCAAATGACAAAAAGGCCACTTAAGGAGTGACCAAAAAGAGCCTGCTTCTGTAGGTTAACCTGATACCTTTTCTGCACTCTTGGCATTAGCTCCTTCTCTAAAAAAGCAAGGAACTTCTCTGCTCCCCCATGTTTTCCTATATCCTTCCCATTTAATCTCTTTGGATAGATATAGGCTTCTGCCTCTGGTGTAAAGTCTAGAAACCTTCTTTTGCGCGCTACATCTTCTTTTCCAGAATGTCCAATTCCAACTACGATAGAAGGTGCTATAAGAGTTTTTGGTGCGTTCTGTGATTGTAGCTTCACCACATCCCTTGCAAGTTGAAAATACCAATTTCCATCTAGTACATAATAGATTGGAAAGCCCTCCTTAGGAGGTTCACTCGTTGGGATAGATACCTTTATGTCATACAGATAATTCGTATGCTCGGAATCTATTTGCCAATGCTCTGTACCCTCTAGTAACACCTTATCCATCTATTAAACCTCCTCTAACGTTTCGTATCCATAGCATACAGGTGAAGCTGTATCCTCATCGAACATAATCTTCGCGTCTATTTGGAAAACATTTTTCATGACTTCCTTTGTTATAATTTCCTTTGGTGTTCCAGTCTCTATGATTTCTCCGTTTCTCATAGCTATGAGCTCATGAGAAAAGCGAGCAGCATGATTTATATCGTGTAATACCATCACTATGGTACATTGGTGCTTCTTATTGAGCTCTTCCACAATCTTAAGCATTTCTAGCTGATGCGCCATATCTAAGTAGGTCGTTGGCTCATCTAACAATAATATTTCAGTTTCCTGTGCGAGCGCCATTGCTAGCCAAACCTTTTGGCGTTGTCCACCGGATAGTTGGTCGATTTCTCTTGAGCGAAATTCGATTGTCTTTGTGACCTTCATTGCCCATTCAATAATCTCTATATCTTTTTTTGAAAGAGTTCCAATATTTTTTCTATGTGGAAAGCGCCCATAAGAGATTAACTCCTCTACTTTCAATTGAGCTGGGGCTACAGGACTCTGCGAAAGTAACGCTAGACGTTTGGCAATATCTTTCGTAGACAGTGACTTCATATCTAGCTCTTGTAAATAAACCCTACCACTCTTTTGATGAAGAATACGCCCAATCGTTTTTAACAACGTCGATTTTCCACATCCATTTGGCCCAATAATTGTAGTTATTTTCCCCTTTTGAATGGACGTATTTAAATTTGTGAAAACAGTTTGCTTTTCATAGCCTGAACTAAGCTGTTCCACTCGTAATATACTTTCTATCATAGGTATCCTCCTATGCTCTTGTTTTGACTAATAAATATAAAAAGTACGGAATTCCAATAATTGAAACGATAATTCCTACCGGTAGCTCTGATGGCTCGAATACGGTCTTAGCAATATAGTCAGAGAAGACCAATAAAAACATACCTACTGCAGCACTCATCGGCACTACATATCGATGCTTAATGCCTACCAACCTTTTAGCAATATGAGGAGCCATTAAGCCAATGAATCCAATTCCACCTGATACTGATACACATGCACTAACTAGTCCTATGCTACATAGCAGTAGGATAGATTTTTCTTTTTCCACAGATATTCCAAGACTCTTTACACTTGCTTCCTCTAGCTGAAGATAATCCAGCAAATGACTTTTGCGATAAATTGCATAGCCAAGAATAACAACCCAAGGCAAAACTGATAAAACAAAAGACCAGTTTGCATTATATATACTGCCAGAGATCCAGACAGCAGCCATTTCATAGTCGCTCGCATTCATCTTGAGCGATATATATAAGGATACCGCACCAAAACCGCTACTTATCGCAATACCAGTTAGGATTAGTCTTTGCATATCCAGCACGCCATTTCTCCAGGAGAACATATATATAATAGCTGCAGCAAGTGCTCCTCCCACGAAGCCAAAGAGTGGCATGATAAACACAGAATACCAGCTATCCATACTAATATTGGTAGCAGTCATTTGAAAGAAAAACATGAATATAACAATGGAAGCTCCTGCTCCCGCATTAATCCCTAATATGCCGGGATCAGCTAAACCATTTCTTGTCACTCCTTGAATAACAGTTCCTGCAATTCCTAGGCCAATTCCTACTAATGCAGCAATGACAATTCTTGGTAATCTAAACTCAAATATAACCAAATCTTGTTTTTCATTTGGATCTATTCGTAGAAAGGTTTTGATGATATCCATGACGGTTATATCAAAGGCGCCGTTAGTAATATGAAAATAAAAGGCGATAATAGTTAGACCAATAAAGATAGACAGCATTGTAATAAATCGTATGAAAGGACCTTTATGCACGCTGTGCTCCCCCTCTCGTCCGGATTAGGTAAAGGAAGAAGGGTACACCAATAATTGCGGTCACTACACCGACTGGCGTCTCAAACGGGAAGTTTATAAAGCGACTTAGCACATCACACAAAGCTAAAAAGACCGCTCCAATAGCCGCGGAGCATGGTATTAGGAATCGGTAGTCTACTCCAACTAGAAAGCGTGTAATATGTGGAATAATTAAACCAACAAATCCTATTTTTCCAACTAAGGCAACCGCAGTTCCTGTTAAACAGACTACTGCTAGAATACTGATGATTTTCACCCATTTTGTCCGTTGCCCCAAACCTACTGCAATCTCATCACCTAATGAGGCAATTGTAATCGACTTGGCAACACCTAATGCTAAAAAGAGGCCAACCAAACCAAAAGGAATAGACAATAATAGCATGTCAGGATTTACTGTATGTAATTTTGCGTTATACCAAACGCTGACACTTTGCGACACTTGAAAGTACATTGCAATAGCCGAAGCTAAGCTACTCAGAAATGTTCCAATGACTGTACCGATAATAGCCAATCTTACCGGAGATAAACCACCCTTTATCAAGGAACCAAAACCAAAGACGAGACATGCTCCAATTGCAGATCCAATCATTGATAGAATAATCATTTGATAATTAGGAAGCCCCGGAAAAAAGACCATAGCTATTGTAATAACAAACGCTGAGCCATCATTTACTCCCATAATCGAAGGAGATGCCAAATAGTTTTGGGTAATACCTTGCATAACCGCTCCAGCAACAGCTAGAAAAGCTCCAACCAATAAAGCAGCGATTACGCGTGGTAACCGCGATGTCATAATAATGTTATGGTCCACATTATTTTCATCGAATTGCGTAATCGCCTGCCAAACTGTTAGTAGACTAATATCTTTAGCTCCATATAATATAGATAAAACTATTGCTAGCGCGATGAACAGAGGAGAAACTATTAAAATAATGGAAGCTAACGTATTTTTGTTTTTCATTATTCATCGCACCTAACTTTACTTCGATAAATTTTCAATCGCTGCGTCTAAGAATTTTACTTTAGACCAAGCCGTACCACCTTGCGCTAATGGATCAACTGCGTTTACAAATACATGATTATTTTTAGCAGCTTCTATGCTACCAAAAATCGGATTTTCTAAAAGCTCATCTAAGGCTGCTGCATTATCAGTATTTTCACTTGCTTCAAATTGAAGGAATATATAGTCTGGATTTGCATCTGCTAAAGCCTCTAGAGATAATTCTGCTTGAGCCTCTGCTTTTGTAACTACTTCTGGAACTTTCAGCCCCAAATCCTCATAGATAACAGGGTTTAAGTAAATAGATTCAGGATAAGCATTGATGCTTCCTTTACGTATACGTAATACGAGTACTTCCTTATCCTTTAATGATTCTCCTAATTCTACCTTAGCCTTCTCAGCCTTTTCTTCATAGTCAGTAATTATTTTTTCTGCTTCTGATTCTTTGTTTGTTAATTGACCCAGTAACGTCAAGTTTTCTTTCCAATTCGTTGCAACATGAGAGTAAGGAATCATTGTTTGAATTTTATTTAATGCAGTTACAACCTCTTCACCGTGCTTAGATGAGCCTAAAATCACATCTGGATTTAACGCTAGGATAGCCTCATTATTAGGAGCAAATTTATCTCCAACGAGTTCCGCTCCCTCTAATTCATCCGAAAGGTATGTAGGAATAGCATTTGCTATTGCAAGAACGCCTACTGGCTTAACTCCTAAGATTGCTGAATCCTCCATAGATTCTAGACTAGCTGCCACAATATTATTTACTTTTGCGGGTACCACGTAGTCTTCGCCTAAATATGTAAGTGTTTGTTCTGTAGCTGCTTCTTCAGTCGAATTTTCTTTAGCTTCTACCTCTACCTTCTCAGTGGAATTTCCCTCTTTATCTCCACAAGCAGCTAAGCTTAACGCTAGCATTGCTGTTGCACCCATCATCCAATACTTTTTAGTTTTCATCATGTTTCAACTCCCTATTTTAATTTTTCTAATTGATAACGATTATCATTTTCATAATATCTCAAAAATAAATTTATTACAATAGCATTTTTAAAATATATAATAATAAATTATTGTATAAATCTGATGTAATTATCGGTTTGTAGATTTTAAAAGTGGGAATATTATATGTAAAATAGAAGTTTAATAGGAGGAGTTTTTTCATGGCTAAAAAAACTAAAAAGCCATGGAGCAAAAAAAAGAGGATTGTCGTATCCTTTATTACCGCTTTTGCTCTTATATACATAGCTGTGATCTTATGGCATACATATAAGCCACTTCCCCAAGGCGTTTCCTATGCAGGAGATTTACATAAAACAAACAATATACAATTTCTAACGGATTTAACTTATGCGCAGGATAAAAAAGGGACAAATACAGTGCATGAAAATCACATTTTTGATGAGGTATATAAAACTATTGAAGAAGCTGAGGAATTTGTAGTATTAGATTTTTTCCTAGTAGATGGTTATTACGATGAGGATCAGGACTTTCCTAATATAGCGGATACACTTTCCTCCACAGTAGCAGCAAAGAAAAGAGAAAACCCGGAGATGCCAATTGTATTTATCACAGATCCTCTTAATCGTGGGTATGGCTCCTATGAAAGCGAATGGTTCAAAAAAATGCGAGATGCTGGAGTAGAAATTGTCTATACAGATTTAGATGCCTTAAGAGATTCAACCCCAGTCTATTCAGGAATTTACCGTATTTTTTTTCAATGGTTTGATATTGGTGGCAAAGGCTGGATTCCCAATGCTATGGCTAGCGAAGCTCCGAAAATGACAGTTGCTTCTTATATGACGCTTCTAAACGTAAAAGCTAATCATCGAAAAGCGTTGATAACGGAAAAAGCTGCAATTGTTACCTCCTCCAATCCACACGATGCTAGTGGTTTCCATGGCAATATAGCTATAAAATTAGATGGACCAATTATTAATGATATTTTAGAGGCAGAGGAAGCTGTTTCTGTATTTTCAGGAGGACCAAAGCTTCCTAGGATACAGGCTAAGAAACAAGAAGGAGAGTATCAGGCACAATATTTAACCGAGAAGAAAATATTTGATGCATTAATGAACGATATAAATGACACTAAAAAGGGAGATAAAATTTGGTTAGGAATGTTCTTTGTCGCCGAACGTAACATCGTTAATGCACTAGTCGATGCCGCAAATCGCGGAGTAGAGGTAAATTTGATATTAGATCCTAATGAGAATTCCTTTGGTCGAGAAAAGTCTGGATTGCCAAATCGCCCAGTCGTACAAGAACTGCTTGAGGATACAAATGAGAAGATTAATATACGATGGTATAACACCGTGATTGGCCAATATCATACAAAAGCTATATGGATTCAGACCCCTAAAAATACAATCATTTCAAACGGTGCGGCAAACTATACGGAGCGTGCTTTAGATAATTACAATTTAGAGAACAACGTAAGAATCATTGCCCCAAATGACAGCGAGTTAGCTATTGAAATGGAGGAATATTTTAAACGACTATGGAACAACGAGGATGCTATGTATACGGTAGAGGTGAATGAGTATCAAAATGACTTTACTTGGTGGCAGCGTTGGATTTATGCCTTCCAAAGCTATACAAAAATTACGACCTATTAAATCCATACTCCCCTATTTAAGTACAGCTAGCCCTCTATGAGCCACTAGCTGTACTGTTTTTTACACATTATTTTTTTAACGTGTGATTAGGTGAGTAATAATAGACATGCAGATATATTACTTCGGTTCAAATGTTTTACAATCTGTTTCATCACTGTTGGAAGCTTGGTTTCCTTTACGGCTTACTACATAAATAGCTTTTGCATTACATTTGTTTCCTTGTCTCCAAAACTTACAGTTGTTCACTTCACAAAGTACATCTTTAGCCATTAGTATCACACCTCCTCTTTTCTAGCATGAACGTTTTCAATAAAAGTCATACTAAAAAAACGAGATTTCCCTACACTATTTAGTCTCTACAAAATGAGTTAGATGTTCTGGCAGCTGGGAACATCTATCCTTTAAAAATAATGGATATACATTTAACTCTTTCAATTCGTGAAAGGTTTTCCAATAATACGTATGAATTTTCCCTTCTTCATTCTCTTCAAATTCATTTCCTTTTGTTAAAAGCCTATCGTCTTCTAGCGATAGAAGATAAATGAAGCAAATCTCATGAAATTTCTCTTTTAATACTTCCTCTTCAAAAAAGTTTTCGTTGATCCATAGTAACCGTTCGATGGCAGCATCTACTGAGAGCTCTTCTCTAATTTCACGAAGAATAGCATCCTCACTTTTTTCATGCATGCATACTCTCCCACCAGGAAAATAATAGTATGGAGAATTCTCATCCTTCATAATTAATACTTTATTTTCATTTATAATTAATCCTGCAACACGATAATTAAATCTGCCTTCATCAGTTTTAAATGATAAATCCATTTTACACCCCTCTTTTCTATTCCCAAGCCTTACAAACGTCTACCCATTCCACACCTTTTGCATATGTATATATTTCCTCACAATTAAGCTCTATAGCACTATTACTACTTCCGCATGCGGGGAATACTGTATCAAACCTTTTCAAGGAAATATCTAAATACACTAATACATTCTCTGGTATACCAAATGGACAAACTCCTCCAATACCATGGCCAACTTTTTCTTCCACCTCATCCGATGAAAGCATCTTAGCCTTTACTCCAAAGGTTCTTTTAAATTTAGCATTGTCGATTTTAGTGTCTCCAGCTGCAACTACTAGCAGGCAATCCTCCTCTTTTTTGAAGGATAATGTTTTAGCTATTCTTGCAGGCTCAACATTTAGAGCACTTGCAGCGAGCTCTACTGTAGCACTTGAAGCTTCATATTCTAGAATCTTGTCTTCCTTACCAAATCTTTTAAAATACTCCTTAACTAATTCGATTGCCATTTACTTCACCTCGTTTGCTTCTTTTTCTCATTTTATTATATAGATAATTCAAATAAATTAAATAGAAGCTTGCTAATTAATATTTACATTAAGCTACCGAAATAACTATTTTAGTAAGATTAGGATAAGAAGTTAGATATTAAACATTGAAGCAAAAGGCTTATAAATACACTATTCATATATTCTTTTGTATAATAAATAAGAAGAGTTATCATAGAAATTTAATAGATAGAGATAACTTAACTACACTATCTTTAAACACTACAGGGGGAAATAAGCGATGACGATTTTACTGGTAGATGACAACACGGTCAATCTATTTGTAATAGAAAAAATATTAGATAGCGCTGGTTATAAAGATACTGTATCTCTTACATCCGCACAGGAGCTATTTGACTATTTACAGATCGGCGAACAAAATCCAACCTGTAATTCAGTAGATTTAATATTACTAGATATTATGATGCCTGAAATAGACGGTCTTGAAGCTTGTAGGAGAATTAAGCAGCAAGAACGATTTAAGGATGTACAAATAATATTCGTGACAGCATTAGAGGATAAAAACAAATTAGCTGAAGCACTAGATGTAGGTGGAAGTGATTATATTACTAAGCCTATAAATAAGACAGAGTTACTGGCACGTATAAGAGTTGCTCTTCGCTTAAAAGCAGAGTTAGATTGGCATACTCAGCATGAAAACAAAATCCAATATGAATTAGATTTAGCAACTCATGTCCAAAGAAGTCTTCTAAACCCACCATTAAATGAAAAAAACATTCAAATTGAGGTTTCATATTTACCATCCTTCAATCTGGCTGGCGATATGTACTATTGGCATAAAATAAGCGAGCATCGTCATGCCGTGATTTTACTAGATATGATGGGACATGGAATTTCTGCTTCCCTAGTCTGTATGTTTATATCTTCTGTATTAAGAGAGGCTATTAAACAATTAGTGGAACCGGAGCTTGTTATTAAAGAGCTAAATCGCTATATGGTTTTAATACATAACGAAAAGGTTGGTATACCATATTATTTCACAGCCATCTATATGATTGTGGATACAGAGCAAAAAACGATAGAATATGTTAATGCTGGTCATCCACCGGGATTTGCTCTAATTGATGAAGAAACGGTTGTTCCGATTAACAAAGGCTGTTGTGCAGTAGGGTTCTTTGATGAAATTGAAGTTAAGAAGGAAGTAATTTCCTACGAGAAGAATATCCAAGTTGTTTTATATACAGATGGGGTTCTAGAGGCTATGGGGCCAAATGAGATACAATCTGAAAAACAAATTGAAACTTTAACCTCTAAAAAATGGGATCATTCTCAAGGTATAATTGATAATTTATTATCTAAAGAAAAACAACAGGATCAGCCCGACGACATGTGCGTCTTAATGGTTCAGTGTAATTAAGAATAGAAAAAGCGACTTTATATATTACTGAAAATTTTAGAGAGGATGGCTGTGATGACCTATGTCACGACCATCCTCCTTTTCATAAGAAATACTTTGAATTGAAAAAAGCAGGATTCTTATTTTAATATAAGAATCCTGCTTTTTATTTATATCTTTGATAAATACGTTCACTACCTACAACCTCTTGAAAGTTATCCATCACCTGACAAAATTTTAAAGTTTCCTTGTCTCCTAACCCAAGGAAACCTTGGGGGCTTAAGCTCTCATAGAATAAATGTTGTACCTGATCCTGAAGTTCAGGAGTAAAGTAAATAAGTACATTACGGCAAATAATTACATGAAATTCATTAAATGACTGATCTGTAACAAGATTATGCTGTGCAAATATAATATTTTCTAAAAGAGAAGGATGGAAATATGCATATTGATAATCCGCCTTGTAGTATTCAGAAAATGCTTTGTTTCCACCTGCAAGCATATAATTTTTAGTATATGCCTGCATCTTTTGTATAGGAAACGCACCCTTACTTGCCTTTTCTAGCACTTGCTCATTCATATCGGTTGCATAGATAACGGTTTTATCCTTTAGCCCTTCTTCTTCTAATAAAATGGCCATCGAGTAAACTTCTTCTCCAGTAGCACAACCAGCATGCCAAATACGAATTTCAGGATATTCTCTCAAAATCGGCACAACTTCTTCTCTAAATGCTTTAAAAAAACTTGGATTTCGGAACATCTCGGTAACATTGATCGAAAAATCATTTAGTAATTGCTCTAGAAAACCGTCTTCATGAATAACCTTTTCTAGTAAACCTGTAATGGTTGAAATTCCATTCATCTTCATCCGATTATGAATTCGACGAGAAATGGAAGATCGATTATATTGCCGAAAATCGAACCCTGATAAGCGATAGACTGCTTCCAGCAGGAAATCTACTTCTAAGTCTTCATGTTGAATATTAACGCCCTCTAGCTCTCCACTTTCATATTGACTGTCCATTTCCATACTCCCTTAAGATGCTAACCAAACTCGAAGAACAGAGAATAATTGATCTAGATTTAATGGCTTACTAATATAATCAGAAGCACCCGCCTCTAGACATTTATCTCGATCATTTTTCATCGCCTTCGCTGTTAAAGCTATAATCGGTAATTCTGTCATATTCAATTCATTTCTGATTTTAGACATTGTCTCATATCCGTCCATATTTGGCATCATGATATCCATAAGCACAACATCTATTTCTGCATTACTTTGTACAATATCTAAGCATTCCAAACCATCTTTAGCAACAAGGATATTAATTCCTCGTCTTTCTAATGCCGTTTTGAGTGCATAAATATTTCGATAATCATCATCAACGATTAAAATATTTTTATTGGAAAATATATTAGCATCCTCAGGAAGAGCTTCAAGTTTTTCCTCTTGCTCTTTTATCTTTTGCTCCTGTTCCTCAAGAGTTGGGTGCTCTTGCTCCTCATGTACCTCTTGTACTTCCTCCACTTTCGCTTGAGTAGAGGCAACCTCTCCAAAGCTCAAATCAATCTGATTTAAAATTGGACCTTTTGGCAGGCTAGGAACAACTAAAGTAAAGGTACTTCCCATTCCCTCTCGGCTTTGAAGAGTAATCCAACCACCTAGCAGCTTAGCAAACTCACGGCAAATAGATAAGCCAAGACCAGTTCCTCCGTATTTACGTACAGTTGCACCATCTGCTTGTTGGAACGATTCAAAGATCAAATCGTGCTTGTCCGTTGGAATCCCTATTCCGGTATCGGCAATAGAGATCTCAATCCACTCTTTACTAATATCTAACATTTGTTCCGTTTGAAGATTACTATCTAATTGCTTTATCGTTAAAGCAACGGAGCCTTTTTCCGTAAATTTAATAGCATTAGATAATAGATTTTTAATAATTTGTTGGAAGCGTTTTTCGTCTGTAAAGAAAATATCAGGAACATTCTCTGCCTTACTTATAAGAAAATCTAAGTTTTTCTTCTGGGCTACTGGTGAGAATATATGCTCCATCTGAACAGGTAATTCGCTTAGATTAACCTCTTCAAATAAAACCTCTAGCTTTCCTGCCTCTACTTTAGAAAGATCTAAAATATCATTGATCAAGGATAATAAATCTTCCCCTGAAGAATGAATTACTTTTGCAAACTCTGCCTCATCCTCAGATAAATTACCTTTTCCGTTCTCTGAAAGCATTTCGGAAAGAATTAATATACTGTTTAAAGGAGTACGTAATTCATGTGACATATTCGCAAGAAATTCTGATTTATAATTAGAGTGAATGGTAAGTTGTTCTGCTTTTTCCTCTAATTCTAGACTAATTTTTTCTAGTTCTTCTGTTTTAGCTTCTGCATCTTTTGTTCGTTCTTCTAATTGTTCATTAATTTGAGTTAGTTCCTCTGTTTGCATTTGTAGCTCTTCTGACTGTGTTTGAAGCTCCTCTGATTGTGTTTGCAACTCTTCAGATTGTGCCTGCAACTCCTCTGTCATTGCTCTGGATTCGTTTAGAAGTCGAACAATTTCCATACGGCCCATAACACTATTGATAGATAAGCCGAACGTTTCCACAATCTGTGTTACGAGGTCTTGCTGTAGCTTGCTATACTCTGACATTGTCGCTAGCTCTACTACTGCAATTACTTCATCCTCGAACAAAATAGGAACTATAAATATGCTTCGTGGCGGAACCTCACCTAGTCCTGTAGAAATATAACGATAATCCTTTGGAATCTCATTAAAGACAAAAACATTTTTCTCAAGGGCACATTGACCAATTAGTCCTTGTCCCAATCGGAAGCTTTCTCTTCCAATCTCATTTTGAGAATTCGAGTCAGCAAAAGCCGCTTTTTTTATAAAATGAACTTCTTGATTGTTTGTCTCTCTCACATAAAAAGCGCCATAAGACGAGTTTGTCATTTTAGAGATTTCAGACATAAACACACTAGCGAGCTTATCAATCGAGCCTACTCCTTGATATTTCGTGACAATTTCTGCAAGACTTGTTTGCAGCCATTCTCTGTCATCGAGATTATCTAATAGTTCGTTTGTTGCTATTGCTAAGTCCTTAATCTCATCGTTAGTAGTAACATGAATTCTTTCCTTACGATCACCATTTTCTGAAGCAATCTTTTTAATAGTTTCCGTTACATCTTTGACAGTACGAACAATCGATTTGGAGACCTGACTAGCCATTGCTATTGCAATAGCAGAAACGATCACTAAAAGACCAAATAATCCTATAGTCAACATATTATTGCGATCATCTAACTCTTGCGCTCTAGTTTGTGCATCATTTCTTTCGTATTCTCTAAAATCGTTAAACTGACTACGGATAGATTGCATATACTCACGACCACGATCATTTGCATAGAATTGCTGAATCCCTTGCTCATTATTCTGTCGCTTAAAATCAATTGCACGCTCACCTGCCTCTGCTATCCAAAGGTCGATTGTGCCTTTTACCTCCACAAGCTTTTCTTGCTGTTTTGGCTTGTCCTCTAAAAGGTCAAACAGTTGATCAAACTCTACCTGCCATTCATCGGCAGCTTTATAATAAGGTTCCAAGTAACTCTCGTTGCCTGTAATGACAAAGCCTCTCTGACCAGCTTGCATGTCCATTACATATTTTTCTACATTATTTGTAAATGTTTCCACTTCGGTATTATATTTTATTAAATCATTTCTTTCTTGCTGTAGTGAACGGATTTGACTGTTCAATATTATAACGGAAGCAAATAAACAAAGAATAATGATAATGTAGCCAACGGTAATTTTGGAACGTATGCCAAACTTAAATTTATCCTCCATTTTGATTCCTACCTTTAATTCGGATTTTACTATACTAATAGTATATGAATTGGTTATAAAATAACAGTGTTTGCCCCTATAAAAAATTTAACTAATTACCTATTTTTATGCATGTGAAAATCAACGTGGTTATTAAATAGCTATTAAGTAGTTTGAGGCAAGAAAAGCGCATTCGCATCCTTACATAGATAGGTCTCCATATATACTTTAAAAAAAGTATATATGGAATTAAGTATTATTGTTTTCCGCTATAAGGGGCGGTTAGCGATAAGCCTCCATAGCCGCACTAAATCAATGTTGCCACTTCAAAATATGTCATGAATTCTGAAATACACTTAAAACTGCAGGAAAAAACGATGCTAAGGATGATTCCCTAGCACCGTTTCTTTTTGAAAAATTATAACTTTAAGGTTAATGTTAGTAAATTTATTCACCTACTCCCTAGCTGTAAATCTTAAAACTATCACGGTAACTCCGCTCATTTATGCCGTTGCCACGATTAAATGAGCTTTTTCTAAGCGACGTCGAACGACAACACCAAACCATGCAGCTAGTACTGCTTTTATTACACCTACGATAACAAACGGTGCTACGCCACCCATAAATGCTGCTGACCATGTCAAGTCAGCTATGATTTTTAACCAAACTGTACCAAATACCAATGTGACAACCATACCGATTAAGTTTGCTACAATGGCTTGTGAAATTGTGATACCAAATTTTTTCATGTAAAGTCCCATAAGTATCGCTGATGGCAAGAATCCAACAATATAGCCTCCTGTTGGTCCAATAACAACCCCTAATCCGCCCGACATACCACTGAATACTGGCATCCCTACTGCACCGATTAATATATATACTATCACTGATAATACACCTGTTCTCATACCTAAAATGGTAACGACTAAACCTACTGCTAAGGTTTGTCCTGTAATTGGTACGAGTGGTAGCGGAATCGTCACTTGTGCAAGTATTGCTATAATTGCTGCCCCAATTGCTGCTAAGACGTACTGATATGTATTTCCCTTTTTCAAAATTATTTCCCCCTTATATGAGTTAACCTTATTTTTATATTGGTTAACACAAATATAAAGTAATTCATCTTATATTGTCAATCCCCTTTCTAATCTTGCAAACTAGGTCGTTTCGTCCGTGAGATTCGTGGTTTGTTGCGTAACGGAAGAAAGTGGATATATGCTAGCTTGCTTTCCTAAAAGCAATAAAAATACCGTGAACTCTTGTTCACGGCATATCTATAAGAAAAGCTATCCCATAGGATAGCTTTTCTATGTATTATTTTTTTATTAATTCTAAATCTACAGGGATAGAAGCTTCTACTTCTTCACCGTTTAATGCTTTAATAGCTGCTTCCATTGCTTTTTCACCAATTTGTTCTGGTTTTTGAGCGATTGTACCAGCTAGCTTACCATTTTCTACAGATTTTACAGCATCATCTGTAGCGTCAAAGCCAATTACAATAATATCTTTGCCAGCTGCTTCGATTGCCTCTAAAGCGCCTAATGCCATTTCATCGTTGTGGGCAAATACACCCTTGATGTCTGGATTAGATTGAAGAATGTTTTCCATAACGGTTAAACCTTCTGCACGATTAAAGTTTGCTGTTTGTTTAGCTACAACATCTAATTTACCATCAGCCACATTATTGAAACCTTGGCCTCGGTCACGAGCTGCAGAAGATCCCGCGATACCCTCTAATTCAACTACTGCAGCGCCTTCTCCTGCTAATTCTAGTAAATATTCACCTGCAAGCTCTCCACCAGCAACATTATCTGATGCGATATGGGCTACTACTTCTCCACCTTCTGAACTGCGGTCAACTGTTACTACCGGAATATTTGCTGCATTTGCTGATTCTACAGATGAAACTACTGCTTGTGAGTCTACTGGATTGATGATAATAAGGTCAACGCCTTGTTGGATTAAATCCTCTACATCACTTGCTTGTTTTGAAGCATTATCTTGTGCGTCAACAACTGTAACTGTTGCTCCTAATTCATCTGCTTTTGCTTCTGCTCCATCACTTAATGTTACGAAAAACGGATTGTTTAAAGTGGAAACAGATAAACCAATTTTATAGTCACCCTTAGATCCTGTGGATTCTTTTTTAGAATCGGATTTCTCAGAGCCTGGTGCATCCATTGAACATGCTGCTAGGAACAATGCTACGATTAACAGTAAAGCAAAATAAAGTTTTTTCATGCTGTTTTTTCTCCTTTATACTGTTTTTTTGCGATCTATTAAAACCGCTAATAATATAACTGCACCCTTCACCACTTGCTGGAAGAAGGAGGATACACCAATTAGATTTAGACCATTATTCAAGACACCTATTATAAGAGCCCCGATTAAAGTACCAACAATCCAACCACGACCACCTGTTAAGCTTGTACCACCAAGAACTACCGCTGCAATTGCATCTAGTTCAAACATGTTACCCGCGGTAGGCTGAGCTGAATTTAAACGAGATGTTAAAATAAGCGAAGCCAGGGCTGCTAGAGCTCCAGTTAATGCGTAAACATAAATTTTAATTCGGCCAACCTTAATACCAGAAAGACGAGAAGCTTCCTCGTTACCTCCGACTGCATAAACTCTACGTCCAAATGTCGTCTTTTTCAAAATAAAGTAAAGTACTGCAAATGCAACAACCATTGTTACAACTGGCACAGGTATACCCAAGAAGTATCCTTTCCCAATCATTTGAAATGATAGTGAATCTCCTAATCCTGAAATTGGTCTACCTTCTGTGTAAACTAAGGTTAGTCCTCGATAAATAGTCATTGTTGCTAGAGTAGCGATAAATGGAGCAACATTCCCTTTAGAAATAATAATTCCGTTAATTGCCCCTAAAATTGCCCCTAAAACAAGACCTATTAGCATTGCTAAAATTGGATCCATTCCACCAGCAAGTAACCCTGCTGTGACAGCTCCCGTAAGAGCTAAAATCGATCCTACTGATAAGTCAATCCCTCCAGTTAAGATAACAAAGGTCATCCCAAATGCGATAAGAGCATTGATAGAAACCTGTCTTAGAACATTCATTAAGTTATTTACAGTTAAAAAGTTTGGACTCATAATAGTGATGATTACCACTAGTAAAATTAGTCCTAGCAATGGCCCTAATTTTTGTAGCACTGATTGTGAACTAGATTTTAGCAACTTTGTCCCCTCCGGTAGCGTAATGCATTATTTTTTCTTGTGACATTTCTTCTTTGGTTATTTCACCAGTTATCTTTCCTTCATGCATCACGAGCACTCGATCGACCATTCCAATGATTTCAGGAAGCTCGGAGGATATCATGATAATAGATACTCCGTTTTCAGCAAGTGTGTTCACAATGGAGTAAATTTCTTTTTTCGCTCCTACGTCTACTCCTCGTGTCGGTTCATCCAATATTAAAATATCAGGCTCAATGCCTAACCATTTGGCTATTACAATCTTCTGTTGGTTCCCACCGCTAAGTGACTTAACTGTTTGATCAGGACCAGAAGTACGTACGCCTAATCGTTTCACCATAGAATCATATAAGCTTTTTTCTTTTTGGTTATTCACAACACCGTTTTTTGATATTTTGTTGAAATTTGTAATGCCTAAATTTTCTTTAACAGAGAAATCTAATATTAGCCCTTCCGATTTTCTGTCCTCGGTTACAAAGCCAAAGCCGAGCTTAATAGCGTCTAGTGGCGTATTTATCTTTACTTGTTTACCATCTAGAATTAGTTCGCCACTGTCCAGCTTTTTGTAGCCAAATAATGATTGAACTACCTCTGTACGCCCTGCACCCATAAGTCCTGCTACACCAAGTATTTCTCCTTTTCGTAACTCAAAAGAAACATCCTCGAAAAAGCCTTTTCTTGTTAAGTTCTTGGCTACAAGCTTCACATCACCGATTTTAGAAGTTCTGTCGGGGAAGCGCCCACCTAGTTCTCGTCCAACCATCATTTGGACAATTTCATCGAAGGTCGTTTCTTTGACATTTCTAACTCCCACATAGCTTCCATCACGTAAAATAGTGATACGGTCACATATTGCAAAAATTTCTTCCATTCGGTGAGAGATATAAACAAAGGACACTCCCTTAGCCTGTAATGCTCTAATAGTTTCAAATAATGTCTCTATTTCTCTATCTGTTAAAGCAGCAGTAGGTTCATCCATAATGATTACATCTGCATTGGAAGAAATGGCCTTTGCTATCTCAACAATTTGCTGCTTACCAACGGATAGATTTCTTGCTGTTGTTTTTACATCTACATCCAAGCCAAGGTTTAACAATACCTCTTTAGCGGCTTTATTCATTTCCTTTGTTTTTAAAATTCCTGATTTGCCAAACGTCTTTTCATTTCCAAGAAATAAATTTTCTGCAACCGTCAAATCCGGTAGAATATTAAGTTCTTGGTGAATTACTGCTATCCCAGCCTGTTCTGCTTCTTTGGGATTTTTAAATTCAACAGGATTTCCTTTGATCTTGATTTCACCTGAATCTCTAGTGTAAATTCCGGTTAAGATTTTCATTAAGGTAGACTTACCTGCACCATTCTCACCCATTAGTGCATGAATTTCTCCTGGAGCTATTTCAAATTCAACATTATTCAACACTGTATTTCCGTTAAAGGCCTTTGAAATACCAGTCATCTCAATCATTGCTTCCACCACCTTTAAAATATGACACCAGCTTGCAAGATTACATTTGCATAAGGAGTAGCTTCCCCAGTACGTATAATGACTTTAGAATGACTAGTCATTGTTTTAAATTCTTCATGTGATACTTCCGTAATTTGTTCAATTGATTTTCTGACTACATAATTCATTTCAGCATTGGCTGTTTTCATTTCAGCAGCAATATAAGCTCTTTCAACTACTAAATCTTCTAAAACAACTTCTAATATTTCATCGAATGATGGTTTGCCGACAATGTATGATAAATCAATGCATTTAACTCCATCAGGAATAGGCAAGCCACAATCACCTATTGTAATTTGATCTGTGTGACCTAGCTTGGCAAAAATGCCAGCCAGCTCTCGATTTAAAATGCCTTGTTTTTTCATTTACAAGCTCCTTCTAATCTATTGACTACTTCCTCGTGACTTGGCATGCCGCCCTGAGCTCCAAATTTTTCTACTGACAAGGAGGCAGATGCATTTGCAAAACGAACCGCTTGCTCTAAACTTAGCCCTTGCCCAAGTGCATGAACGAGTGCCCCGTTAAACGTGTCTCCTGCACCTGTAGTGTCTATCGCATTTGTTTTAAATCCAGGAACGACAATATGCTTATTTCCGTCAAAATATCTAGCACCATCACTGCCGAGTGTAACAATTAGCTTGTTTGGATATTTTTCCAAAGTCGCTTCCATATTTTCACCAAAAATTAACTCGCATTCTGTTTCATTTGGTGTCAGGTAAGCAATATAATCCATAAATTCCAGCTGAAAACCGCTTGCTGGAGCTGGGTTTAGTAATACTGGGACATTTAGCTCTAAGCATAACTCCAATGTGTACTTTACAACTGGAATCGGAATCTCTAGCTGCATGATAACAAACGTACTTTGTTGAATAGTTTCTTTCATATTTTTTATACTTTCCACGGTTAATGAATAGTTTGCACCTGGAACGACAATAATTCTATTGTCACCTTCCGACAGTAAGATGTTCGCGATTCCAGTTGCAGCCTCCTCTGTTTGTATGACAGAATCCGTATTCACTCCATTTGCTTTAAGGTCAGCCAATAATTCGTTCCCAAAGCTATCAATCCCAACACTGGCAAGCATTTGTACTTTGCTGCCTAAACGAGCTGCTGCTACTGCTTGGTTAGACCCTTTTCCACCTGGCACAGTAGTAAATAGCTGACCTAAAACTGTTTCTCCTTGGACAGGGAAGTTGTCTGTTTGCACAACTATATCCATATTCATACTACCTATAACTGTAATCATCGATGTACACTCCTCGTCGTTCCCCGTTCCACTAGCTCAACGGGTACTTGAATAACTCTTTCGTCTAATTCAATTTCTTCAATAATTTTAATGAGTATACGGGTTGCCAAAGCACCCATTTTATAAATGTCTTGGGCTACAGTGGTCAGTCCAGGTGTCAGCATTCCTCCAAGTGAAATACCATCGAACCCCATAATTTGTAGCTGGTCAGGAACACTAATACCCAATGAATGTGCAGCCTTCAAAGCCCCGGCGGCCGATACATCCGTACTTGCAAATATACCGTCTACACCTTCAATTTCTGTTAAAAATTTCTTCGCGATCTTCTCAGATTCCCCAAAATGGAATGGACTCTCAACAATATGTGTTTGTACATTCTTTCCTTCGACAGCCTTTAAAAATCCAGCCAGCCGATCATCAGCTGGTCCCAACCCTTTAGGTCCTCTCATAAACACAATCTTTTCACAGCCTGAATCCAACAAATGATTTGTTCCCATGCATGCTCCATCTACGTTATTGGAGGAAACTGTTGGAATGGATTCATGAATCATCCGGTCTAACGCCACCAGTGGTACATTTAAATCTTCATAATGACTTGCACGTAACTGATTCGTCGTTACTATAAATCCTGCTACATATTTTTGCTTTAAAGTATCAATATAATGTATCTCTTTTTCAGATTTTTCATCGGAATTACATAAAACTACTGTATATCCATAAGATAATGCGATATCTTCAACTGCTCGAGCAAGCTCCGGAAAAAATGGGTTAGTAATATCAGGAACAATCAACCCTATGAAGTTCGTCTGCTTTGTTGTTAAGGATCTCGCTACTTGATTTGGTATATATTCTAACTTATCTATCGCTTTTCTTATTTTGAGCTTTGTATCTTCGCTGATATACCCTTTTTTGTTTAGATATCGGGATACAGAAGCAACCGAAACACCAGCTTCTTTTGCTACATCTCTTATGTTTGCCATCTGTTTTCCCCATTCCCTTATATATGTGTAACCGGTTACACAAAATATAACAAGTACTTTTAAAACTGTCAATATAAATCTGTTATATCATTTCCTAGAACAATATTTTTGTTTTATAACAGTAGTTTTATAGCCACTTATGGAACTTAAAGAAAATATATTCGTAATATTCATTAAAGAGAAATTATTAAAAAAGGATGAAATCAATGAAACATAGAATTTGGAAGATATTCAAAAATATTATTATAGGGATAGTAGGTCTTGTATGTATTTGGTTTGCTATTCATCAGTTAATGACTGTGTATGAAAAGAACAAGTACGAAGCAATTGGCAAATTAGTAGAGGTTAATGGTAAAGAAATGCATGTTTATGAAAAAGGGGATGGCGACAACACGGTTGTTTTATGGAGTGGTTTAGGAACAACTGCCCCTGCCCTTGACTTTGAACCATTAGTGAATGAGCTATCAAAGGACAATAGAGTAGTTGTAGTAGAACCATTTGGCTATGGCTGGAGTGATCGAACAGATAGTGAACGCACCGTAGAAAACATCGTAGAGGAAACAAGGGCTGCTCTATTGAAGTTAAACATTGAACAACCATACATATTAATGCCACATTCCATTTCAGGAGTATACAGCATGTATTATGCCAACTTGTATCCAGAAGAAATAAAAGCAATAATCGGTATTGATCCAACCTTGCCTCAGGCACTTGAATATTTTGATGAAGCTGCCCCAACGATGCCAAAAGCTTTAAGCATTATTGCTCCTAGTGGAATTGCTCGATTGGCAATGTATATTGCCCCAGAGGATTTTTTGCCTATAGCAGAGGATGGAACGTATTCTAAAGAAAACTTGAAAATGACCAAACTATTATCATCATGGAATGGCTACAACCAAAATGTAATCAATGAAACTAACTATATTCAAAGAAACATGGAATTCACAAAGGAGCTTAACTTCCCTACTGATTTACCTGTCATGATATTTACGACAAATGATAACCAAGCAAACAAGGAAGGGAAATCCAATATTACCTTTTATGAAGAGCAATTAGAAAATAGCAATGTAAGCAAGCTAATTCCTTTAGAAGGTCATCATTATTTACATTGGTCTCAGTCTGAAAAAATGAGCGAGGAAGTGAAGGATTTTGTAAAGGAGATGGATTAACTTTTCCATAGAGTTGTGTCCTTCCCAAAATGTATTCATAAAAAACACTTGATAACTAATTTATAGTTATCAAGTGTTTTGCTTGTTACGGAGTATATTTTTCAGAGACCTTTACTACTTGCCCATCTTCTATGGTTAAATCATATGGTCCTTTTCCAACTGCTAAATAAGATATGAATTCCTTTTCTTCTACTTGCTTAGGCTTGGCGATATCCTCATGGTTAACCAAAAAGAACTCAGCGTTTTCAGCTAGCTTAATGCTTTCGGCCTTCTGAGTTTCATCATAAATCATAAATCCCGTAGGCAAATCCTTTTCAACATCTAGCCCCAGTTCCTTGATGCGTTCTTTATCCGCTTCCTCAATCCATTCTACTTCATCAATGATTAAACTTTTAGTGGAAAGTTCGAAATCTACTATGTAAGCTAGCTTATCTGAAGTAGCCTCTTTTGTTTCCTCATCTTTATTCTCTTCATTACAGGCACTTAAAAGTACTAAGACCCCTATAAGAGCAATTAGGAGCATAGACATCTTATTTAATAGAATTTTTTTCACCGTTAAAAACGTCCTTTCTTATATGCAATTAGATAGGTAAAAATTTTGCCCATCTAATATTTTCACCTGGATGAAAATTTCATCATTACAAGATATAAGTTTAATTTACTTTTTCTTAAAAAGAAACCATAAAAATATGAATATTAAAAATGCAACAATCTCTAATGATAGAATGTACCAAGGATAAGGTCCTAAAAAGTCTAACAAGCTTCCACCAGAAGGCTTTCTTTGTAAAAACATATAATTCCCTTCAAAAAGGTAGTTGATCCAAAAGATAAAAGGCAGCAAAATATTTAAAGCAAGCAATGTTGTGAGAACACCTTTAAACGTTGGTCGGTATCCTTTCACCCAAGTAAAATATAATGCAGTTAATATAATCCCTGCATGTGTATAAAAAAAATGAAAGTATCTAAAGTGTGGAAAATCCATATCCAAAACTGGAGTTAGCATGGCCTGTAGAGCACCACCTATGCCTGCATAAAAAACAAACTGATAAACCAGACGATTACCAGTCCATAACAAAACAATCGTCAATAGAAGGCTAATACTGCATAATTCCAATGGCAATGAATTACTTAACTCCCACCTGTCCGATTGAACAAGCCATACATGATATAAAATATCAATCACTAATAAAGACAAGCCAAATAAACGCTCCATGCTCAGAATATTCTTTTCTGATTCGGTCCAGCGTGTCCTCGTAATGAATAGAAGAAGTATGAAGGTAATAAGTACAGCTATTGCACCCCAATGTGCCAATGAAAACATCACAAATCGATTATCCAACAGATTCACCGCCCGTTTTACTACTATTAGTATTCGAGTTAGCCGTTGGATTTTCCTCTTATTTAGTGATTTAAATACGGGAGCTGACCGATTATTGCTCCTAGCCGTCCGGTTCTTGATTTGCAGAAGAAATATTGTTAGTTTACCTGCTGCTGACCAATGTTTTAAAACTTTCTTAAATTAATTTTTAATTCTTATAACTATAAAGAAACTCGAATAATCGAGAAGAGAATAATGTAAGTATAAAACACAAAAAGAGCATTGCTAGCTCGCAATGCTCTCCTCTTTGTACTATACTTCTAGTTCCCAACGTTCTTTTTCGTCTTTTTTAATTTTCTCTTCAATCTCTTTCGGCCACGCAGTACGGTATTTATGATTGTCTGCTGGGATGACTTCGATCATTTTTTCAATCATGTCTTGTGGGTCGTATTGATTCTTCAAGGATTCCTCTTGCTCTTTCATATCTTCCTTTTTCGTGAAATGCTTTTCTTCATTAAACCATTTCCATTTTTCTTCAGCACTTCGGTCATTAAACCCTGTATTATATGGTCCAGGATTTATAGTTGCTACCTGCACGCCAAACTGTTCGAGTTCCTTCTGCATCGTTTTTGCAATTGCTTCAACTGTATGCTTAGTAGCTGTATAAGGACCTACATAAGGAGTTGCCGAAAGTCCTGCTACCGAGCTAAGGAATACAATTTTACCATTTCCTTTTTTCACAAGCTTGCGTGCTGCAATCTGTGCTGTTTCTAAGGTTGCAAAAACGTTTACTTCAAACAATGCACGGAATCGATCCATTGGCACCTCAGCAAGAGGTCCACCCTCATTAATAGCGGCATTAGCTACAAATATATCAAAGTCATACTCTTCCATTTGAGCACGATCTCTTGCATTGGTTATATCTAACTTGAAAATTTCCATATCTAAATCTAGATCTCTTGCTTCTCGCAATAAATCTGTCTTTTGAGAAGTTGTTTCGGTAGTTGCAATCAAGCGATGTCCCTTTTTTGCTAGTCCTATGGCTGTACCTCTTCCAAGGCCACTTCCAGCTCCAGTAATAAAAATTGTTTTACTCAATTGTATTCCTCCTAACAAATTGTCATCTACTTCTTTTCTTCCCTTTGAGATCTAACTGAAACATAAGAAGGGTAAGACAGCTCTCCCCCCATCCACCACCGATTTTTCCAATTGACCTTAGGAAAAGACACTTAAGCTAGACAATAATTAGAAGAAATAGTTAAAAGTAAAATCGATAAATTTCGTTAACTCCATCGATTCACCATTACTCGATCATACTGATAACGTCTAATGATAATGCTTAACTTTTGAAACCATTGGTTACAGGCTCCCATCGCCTCTTCGTATTGTTCAGATTCCTTATAATCCTCTTTATAATCTTCCAAATAGGTAAAAGAATGGATAGGCTCTGTTAAATCATCGGAAACGATTTTAAAGCAAAGACTAAATTCAAACTCTTCCTCGTCATCTTCTTCATCTTCTTCCTCATCTGTTTCCTTTTCATCACCGGATTTTATGCGGCTGCTAAGTATACCCTCTTTAGGAAACATCGAGATAGTTTCTCCATCCTCTAATAAAGCAGCTTCTAATATTTTATTGAAAGGAATATCTTTTATCTCAAAGTCACTTCCTAGCTCTTCCCGACGAGCGATATAAAGAATATTAGTAACTTCATTGATCAGTAAAGCATTTAAATTATTGGGAGACAGTAACATTTGAGTATGTGGAATCTCTTCTAAAACCTCTTCTGTGTTTCTTCTATTCTCTGCTATAATTTCTTCACTTCGCCGCTTCCATTCCCAAGTTCCCCAAAAGAACAATGCCACAGAAACGATTAAGTAAAAACCAATGGAGCGAATATGATCCATTGAAAATGACAGGAAGAAATATATAGCACTTAATAGATAGATTATGAATATTTTCATGTTCACTACCCCTTGTCTGTTATCTCTTTATAGAGACTTTATTCGAGAGATTATGAATTTATTCTTGAATCTATCATTAAATAAAATTAGAAAGGAAATATCTTTCGCTTAAAGCAGAAGGATTGTTTAACAAGGTTATTGAATCTATATGGAAGTCAATCGATACAAAGGAGAAGAATTATGAAGAAATCAATAAAACTTATTATGCCAAAGACGAAGTTTATTCTGTTACTTTCAATAATACAGAGACCGACACTACTGGAAGCCTTGTAATTATTATAGATATGGACTTGATTTCCGCTCTAGGCGGACGCGTTCCGCGGGGTGAGCGATAAGCCATCACCGTCGCTTACGCGCCGTTGTGTTGTCTTATCTGTCTCACTCATCCCGCCGGAGTCGCCGCCTGCCACTACAATCAACGAATAAAAAATTTTCGTGGTTAATACGTAAAGTGCTATTTATGCAATACCTTTTTATAATTCCTATTCCCTTCATTGATTCCTATGAAGTTCCTGACACTAAAGTTCCCTATTTTTCATTAATATGTCGAGAAAATACCGGCTTGTTGTCTTATAAAGTGATCAATTAGGGGATATGTCTCTAAAAAAGAAGGAGGAAGTTTTTATGCTATTTATGATGATTGTTAAAGCCTCGAAGAATTCGGAAGCTGGAGAGCTGCCGAGCAATGATCTTATGGAAGCCATGACGAAGTACAATGAAGAACTAGTTAAGGCAGGCATACGAGTTTATTCTAAAGGACTACATCCAAGTTCAAATGGGGTTCGCATTTCGTACCCGAAATCAGGCGAAAAACCGTTAGTTTCCAATGGTCCATTTACTGAATCGAATGATTTGATTGCCGGGTTCATTCTCATTGATGTGAAGTCAAGAGAAGAAGCCATTGAGTGGGCGCTGCGGATGCCGGATCCGCAAGGTCATGGAGAAGGTCAGATTGATTTACGTCAAGTATTTTAGGCGCCGGTACTGACCAAATAAATTTAAAATATCGCACTTAATACCTTTAGTTTAAAAAGGTTCTATGAAAGTTCTTCTCACTATCTTTTCATAAACTAAATTGTTTTGATACTCTTTAACATTGAACTAAGGTACACAAATCACCTAATAAAGCTTTAAACAAAATAAGTAGAAAAACTTAAAAAGCCAACTTCATTAGAGGTTGGCTTTCGTATGAGTTGTCTTTACTCACTATCTTTGATCCGCAATTGTTGCGTTATTGTTTGTTGCACTTAAGAGCGCTAAATTATCATATGGAGGACCTGTTGTTGTACCAGCTAGCAGTACAATATCAAATTCATTAGCAGGGTTTCCCCATGAGTTTCCAAGGAATGTGGTGAATGCCCGGTCTACTAAAAAACCGCCTTTTGTGTTATACACAACATTATTATTAATTGCCCCAGTCACATTGGGATTAATATAAATTCCCGTTCGCAATGAATAGAATATATTACCTTCAACCGTGAAATTAATACCTCCTTGTGGTACTACTGCCCGGTTTACTATCCAGTTTGCCATGGGCAAAGCTTGCGGTGGACCAAATATCGTATTATTTAAAATGCTCGTATTTGTACCACCTACTTGGATAAATTCTTTTGCATACGGGACATCACTAGTTATATTTAAGCTATTGATCGTCGTATTTTCTGCAGTTACTAATATTGCAATAATATCAGCTTGAAGTTGTAAAAGTGTTCCTGGTTCTCCTAATAAAGTGATCCCTGTTTTGTCCACTAAAATTTGAGACGAAATTGGATATGTTCCACTCAATATATGAACAATTCCTCCAGGGTTAACTGCTGCAATTCCCTCAGATATTGTACCAAAGGGATTTGCCAAGCTACCATCTCCCCCAACGACACCTGCTCGGACATAGATATTGTTGGGATCAACGATTTGGTTAATTGCCAAATCAAGTGCTGCTTGGACACTTGATATGCTTAGATAGCCTCCAACTGGTCTGGCATTAATTAATTCTGTCGCCACTTGATCTTTCTGTTCTTCTGTTAGTGCATTGTAAGCTGTTAAATTTAAACCTAGACCAGGGTCTTCAATAGCCGCTCTCATTTCCGCCACGGTTTGAGCATTATTTACCGTCTCTAAAAACACATTACTCCCTGTTAGTACGTAGTCAGTTTGTACCTTAGTAATAGTTATTGTGGCATTTGTATTGAGAAGGTTGTCAAGCTCGCTTGAGTTGATAGTTACAAACTTAACACTACTGAAAAGGTCACCATTAAAAATAGTGAAAAGTATGATCCCATTTAAAAAGGTATTAATATCGTTACCATATGAAATAATCTTTGTTTCACCAGGGTTCAGACTGAAAGAAACAGTTCCGTCTTGATTATACGGTTGTTCACCTTCCCGAACAAAGATAGTAATTTGTAGCGTTGATAACGTATTATTAACAAATGTTTTTTCTGCCACTTTTTCACCTCCTATCATTCACTAGTAGTTAACTAGACATTGTAGAAAGAGGATATCTCTTCTCTTTTCTATACTATGAAGAAAAGTAGAATATGAATGGGTGAACTAATCTACTACTTCTATAAACAATACTAATAGTTAGCCATAGTCTGGTAGAGTCTTCTCAAATGTTCTTGTGGCATGAGTATTGAAGAAGATTATCACTTAAGTAATTTGTTACAACCGTATCTGTTATATTATATTTGCTTGGTTATAAGCTAGAATGGGTTAGAAAAAATGAGCTTGGAGAAGCATCTCCAAGCTCATTTTTCTATACAAATCAATCATTAACTTTTTGGCTGCTAACATGGGGACAAATCTTATTGTTCTCGATTTATAAGGTAGTTTAAAAAATGTTTTAGAAAGGTTGTATCTTTGGACACGTCCTGAAGTGCATCCATTGCTAGACAGTAATTTTCCCACATTTCGATTGTGGCAGCTTCCTGACCCAGGATAGAAACAAATGTAGAGCTGTTGTTTTCCGCGTCTTTTCCAAGGTCTTTACCGAGTAGCATTGCATTTCCTTCTACGTCGAGTAAGTCGTCCTTAATCTGAAAGGCGATGCCAGCAAAACGAGCAAACTTTTTTAAAGCAATTATTTCCTCTTCCTTTGCGTTGGCAAGGAGAGCTGGCATTACAAGAGCTGCTTCAAATCCTATCCCTGTTTTATAAAAGCATAAGGTGTTTAACTGATCTCGACTAAGTGGTTTTCCTTTAGATTCCAGATCCATCGCTTGCCCTTTACACATATCGGCTATTGTTTGGGAAGAATATTGAATCATCTGAAGTACCGTTTTTGAATCAAATTGATTTAGTTTAGTCTGCTCCCAAATTGCTTTTTGAGTGAGAAAAAGACCGGTTAATTCGGATATTGCTACGTTATAAACTTCATGTAGAGTTGGACGTCCACGTCGCATCGCTGCATTATCCTGAGCAGGTAAATCATCAAATAGAAGAGAAGCCGTATGAAGGTATTCTAATGATTTCAAAAGTGGCATTATTGCAGTTTCATCTAACTCGTACACCTTTACACTCATAAACCATGTAACAATCGGTCTCAGCCTTTTGCCATCCCCTTCCAAGCTATAATTTGCTGCCTCGGCTATAGAATCTCTTCCGAAGGAAGAATTCTCCGTGAGAGGAATGGCTAATATTTGATTTATTTCGTTTCGCACTGTTTTAATCGTATTTGAGAAATCCTCTCTCTCCTTACTTTCATTCTTTAATACGGTAATCATGTGATCACGCAGTAATTTATCAAAAAATTCCACGTCAGCTGCTTTTCGAACCATTTCTTGTAGAAATTTATTGAATCTTGGATTTCCGAATCTAAATAGACTCATAATTTCTTTGTATTTGTTTGTACCTACACGCTTTTTCAATCGCTTGAGTCCATTTATGGCTCTGTCCAATATTACTTCTCGTGTTTTCTCGTCAGAACCATAAATATTATGGATTAAGTTGCTAATGACAGTCCAATACAATTCAAAGGGGTTAATCAGGTCTGGTCGAGTCCCGTGATACTTTAAATAATATGTATAGGGAGTTACCGCTCCATCTTTCATATCTTCGAACATATCTGCAAAATCATCTGACAGCTGATTATAAATACCGTAGTAAAAAGTACGGTTATCCATCTCCTTATCGTCAGAGGCACTAAGGACTGAACGGACGATAAGCCTAGATGAGGATGCTTTTAAAATAACAGGTATATATAGTTCTTCATTCGTATAATGAGAGTTCATTAAATTCTTTTCACGATCTACTTCCTGTGAATGGAAAAACACATATGCTTGCTCAAAAAATTTGTTCCTTCTTTCAGGATGCTGATTTTGCTCAATATACTGAAAAGCCTCACCAAGCTCCTGATGTACATAAGTGATTAATTCCTCGTTTTCTCCAAGCCATTCTCCCAATTTTGGTACTTTGCCTGTAGTAAGCGTTGTCCTGATTAAATTTGCATATTGCTTTTCTTCTTCGTCCGACAAAATCTTGGCATCAAGCAAATCGTCAATAAATGGATAGGTCAATCCATAGGAATATCCCAGTCTGATAGCTTTATCGAGCCTTGCAGCACGCTCATCAGATGATATATCACTGTCCATCTCCTCATTCTCTTGCATAATAACCCCAGCAATTATTTTTATAAGTTTTCGTTGGGCGTGCTCTGCATCCATTCCCTTTGGTATATGATTGGACACTTGCTTTAGCTTGTTTAATAGCCAAATATAAGTTAATTCCACACCATCCTTCTTTGCCATCCGATACAGTCCAACCATACTAAATGCTTCAGCTTCCTCGCCATCTGGCTTAGAATTGGTAAGCTGATCCTTTAAGCTACTCACTACACTATGAATTCTGGTCTGCGTATTTGGGGAATCAAGGGACTTTCCTAAATCACGGAGAAAAATATAGGAGATGCTCCTGTTTAAGTAGCTATCTAGCTTCCCTCTATAATTTAAGTACTGTATATAATGGTTAAAGTTCTTAGAATCGTCCTTTCCTTTTCCAAGCGTAAAAAGGGATAACATGGGATGATGAACGTGATCAGATTTCCATGTTTTAATATCGTCCGTTAACACCGAAATATAGCTTTTTTCTGTGGCCTGTACAGTAAGTTTATTAAAATATTGGGCTGCCTTTTGCTCAGCTTCCCTATAGCATTCATCAGGATTTATTATTGGTTTTAAATAGATGTTCATCTGTCACCTTCATTTACTGTTTTTTTATCCGTTCTGGAAATCATCCAGCTGTATAGCATTGCTATTATAACCCACATTTCTTTATTTCTTCACTTGTACCCCTTACTTCTAACTAATTACTTAATATCAATTTATTCTTCAATGTATCTCTAAATGCCTATACTCATTTGGAAGGTGATGAAAAAGAGGGCAGCAATTTTGTTAGTTGTGTTCTTAGCTTATCCTTCCATCACATAATTAGTGTAAATTTCATCTTGTTCGTCGTTAATCTCTCCCATAATGGTATAGTTCATTTTTTTATCGAAAAGATCTTTTGTTGCAATAAAAGCATTGAACGGACAAGTAAGTGATTGAAGGTTATCCAGTTCCTGGAGAGCTGAATAATTCTCCACTTCCTCGAATCTAATATCCTGTAGATTCATCATCCCTTTTAGAACATCCAGATTACTCATTTTAATCCCCGTAATATCAAGCTCACGCAAGCTGAAAATATCTTTAATACCATGAAGATCAGCTGTTTGAATACCTGAAAGATTTAAGTGACTTAACTTCTTACAGGATGCCAAAGGAGACAAATCATCTATTACTAAATTTTCAAGTGACAGCTCTTGAAGTAAAGGCAGCTCTTTCAATACAGATATGTCTCTTACTTTGGTGTTTCCAATAGATAATTGCTTTAAATCTTTAAGTGGCTTTAAAAACTCTAAATGCTGCAAAGATGTTTTGGCCAAATAGAGTTTTTTTAAGTCTTGCATCTCAGCAATTGGTGTGAAGTCTGTGATCTCTAATCCACTTGCGATTAATTCGCGGACGTTTTGAAAGTAAGCAAGTGGTTTTAAGTTAGTTATATTAGATGGAAATAACCTAAGGGTTATTATGTTTTGTAACTCATGAATCTTACTAGGCGTTTTTCCTAACATTTGGGTAAGAAAGTTTGTCCAGCTTTCATCCAGCTCCAGAGGTACATCCTCTCCTGCACAAGGAGTCTTTTGAAGTTCAATGAGATTATCAAAAAAGTGACCATAATCTCCCCATATAACGTATGGATTACCGTCTTCCTCCGTAATTAGAGAACAATTTCCGTTCTCAAATTGTTGTATTAGTAGCTCGAGGAGCGCATCAAAGCTTTCACTTATGACAAACATTTGTCTTTCATCCCGCCCAAAATTTATAATTTGTCCAGCTTTCCCATTCTCCCCAGGTGCAAAGTCCATCGCAAGATAGTTTCCTCCATAATCGTATGCTATAGGAATCCATCCTGGATGGTAGTATGCCTCTTGGATTTTATTCTTTTCGAATGAAATGACATCGGTAACGGACTCTTCATAATAGTTGTTGTACCCCTTCCATGCCGATAAAATTTCTTCGATGGAATACCAGGTTAATCCAAACATTAATCCTAACTTTTTTTCACCATTATGAACAGAATACGTAGCTTTAAAGGATTCAGGTAATGGGTAGCCAGTTTCCAGCTCTAATTTTAGGAGTTCTTTTTTAGATGCACCTTTATTTAAGTATTTTTTATTTTTCGTTATGTATTTTTCAAGTCTTTTAAAGAATTCTTTCCCCATTGCTAAACCCCTCCCTATTTACTTCTCTATCTTTATTAAACCATATAAACCGAAGAATTTTTTTGTAATTTTGGAAAAATAAATGAATTCATATTAGGAGTTGGTTAAGTCGATAGATAGTATAAAATATCAATAATTTTACAATAAAAAAATCAGGGGTGTTGTTCATTCAACACTCCTGATTTCTAAGTAAGTCTTCACCAAAATATGATGAATTCCTTGTATTCTGTTATGATAAAGATTCTTTTTTAAAGGCTATTTCATTAGAAACTAATTGCTTCTCTACTGCATAGTCTGCATGGTCTTCACGAATGAAACTCATAGCTATTGCGCCAAAGATTGCAGCAATACCAATTGCAAAAAAGTTAAACTGTGGCTGCAGATTAAAAGTTAATAAAATTCCCATATAAGTTGGAGCAACAATCGAACCGATACGTCCAAAAGCCATTGTACTTCCTAGAGCAGCTGCTCGAATATCGACAGAATAATATTGAGCTACATATGCATTAGACATGTTTTGTAAACCGACTGATGCAGCACCTATAATGGCAATTAACCCATAAGCTATATAAATATTTTTTGAGTAGCCAATCAGTATTAATGAGATAGCCCCTACTAAGTAAAGTGGAATAAGGACACGTTTGAAACCAAGTAGTTGAATAATGTTACCGAAAATCATTGTACCAGTTATGGCACCAATTTGAAGTACTGCAACAAAGAACAGACTAGATTTCAGATTATAGCCTGCATTCATCATTAAAGTTGGAAGCCATGTATTTAGTGAATACATGAGGATAAATGTACAGAAGCAAGACAGCCAGAACATCATCGTGCTTAATCCAAGTTTGTTTTTAAAAAGATCACGAACCGATGACTTTTGTTGCTGTTCTTGATGGACATATTTAAATTGAACATCTTTAGAGATCATTGGGTTTATTTTTTGAAGGACTTTGACAAGACGTTTTGTATCCTTTTGTTTAATTAAAGAATTAATAGATTCTGGAATGATACGTATAGCAAAAGGCAACACAAGCAGTGGTAAGCCGGCTATCCAGTATACCGGTTGCCAACCGAATCTTTCGAGCAATACCTGCCCGCTAAACGAGGCTAGAATTGCACCAACGGAGTAACCGCAAAATATGATTGAAATAATTGCAGCACGGTGTTTGGACGGAGCGTATTCTGATATTAAAGCTGCTATGTTTGGCATAACACCACCAAATCCTAAACCTGCAATAATACGAAAAACAATAAATAAAATCGGTGACGTTGCAAATCCAGATAATAATGTAAAAAAGCTGAATAAGAAGGTCGTTAAAATAATAATACGCTTTCTTCCAAAACGATCTGAATACAGACCGAATAAAACAGCGCCAACTGCTGTACCGATTGTCGTATAACTACTTATCGCCCCCGCTACTAAATCAGAGATTCCCCACTCCGCTTTTAACATTGGAATGGTTGCACCATAAATGACCACATCATAGCCGTCGAACATCATGATAAAAAATAAACAAAGAATAAGCACGTAATGAAAGACTTTCAATTTACTCTGATTAACTATTTCAATCGGGTTGACTGTTCTCATGGTACCTCCTATATACACGTAGTTTAAGGTAGATAATTAGCTATCATTTCTATTTGTCTCGCAACAGTTTGATAGAAAATAAAAGGATAGGCTATTAAAAAAGCAAAGCAATGTGTATGTAAGGAAATTTTAGCACTATACAATTGGTAGCATGTAACACTTATTAAGTATCTCTAGCTATAGTTTTAAACTATAGCTGAACTTGTTCTTCAGCAATTGTTTCTTTTAAATATTCAATATATATAGTCGCTAAAGGACTGTTTTTTACATTTTTATGTGTAATATATCCAACTGTAATCCGTTCATCTACAAGTAAAGGAACTGAAACGATGTTATTACTATTTAGTTCATGACTTATCACACCAGTTGATATTGTATAACCATTAAGTCCAATCAATAAATTAAAGAGTGTCGCTCGATCACTAACTCGTATATTCTTTGGCCTAGAAAAAGTACTTAAAATCTCCTCAGAAAAATAAAAAGAATTATAATCTCCTTGTTCAAAGGAAAGATAAGGATAAGGAATTAAATCTGATAAAGTTACAAATTCCTGCTTTGCTAGCGGATTTCTAGAGCTAATAAATACGTGAGGCTTTGCTTCAAACAGCTCTTGAAAGATGAGATTACCTTCTCTCAGGAATTTATAAATCACTTTTTTATTAAAATCATTTACATATAAAATACCAATTTCACTATGTAGACTTTTTACATCTTCAATAATTTCATAGGTTTTGGTTTCTCTTAATGTAAATTCGTATTCATCTCGATTGTATTCCTCTAGCAGACGGACAAATGCACTTACCGCAAAAGCATAGTGCTGAGCTGATACAGAAAAGTGTTGCTGGGAAGATTGAATATTGGAATAGCGATTTTCCAGAAGATTTGCTTGTTCAACCACTTGTCGAGCATAACCTAAAAACTCTGCGCCTTCAGGTGTCATAATAATTCCTTTATTAGTTCTTTGGAAAATGATAATCCCTATTTCATTTTCTAACTCCTTTAGTGCATTTGAAAGACTTGGCTGGCTAATGAATAAATTTTGTGCAGCCTTACTAATAGAACGACTTCTTGCAACTTCAATTACATATTTTAACTGTTGAAGTGTCATTATTTTATACCTCTTTCTGATACTAATTTATAGTTTTAAAAGAAAGTGTGTCTCTCGTTCTCTATGATTTAGTTTTACTTCATTGAGATGTTCACACTAAATTGAACAACCAATACATTCTTCTAAATTTTTATGAGTATTTTAAAACATAACTTAAATTTTGTAATATTACAATAACTTTTATTTTCACAACGCTTCCATTAATTCTTAAAACTTTTATTAAACACAAAAAAAGACAGTTAGCTAACTGTCTTCTTTAAGTAAAAAGTAAATACCTCGCACTATTTTATATATATAATGCTGCTGTTATAGTTTCTTTCATCCAGTTCTGTAACGGAAATTTTTTTACCTGAAGGGCTCCATTTGATTTTCGCATTTCTGACATTTGGAGCAATTTGTATGGATTTACCGGTTGATACATAGTACAGGTATAGTCCACTACTGTCTACATCGTTGATAACAGAATCTAATTGATATGCAACCATTTGCTGATTGGGAGACCAGGAAGCGCCAGTCACATCAGAACCTTCAGTAATAGTACTTTGTATATTTCCATCGGCATCAGCAATTTTTAGACTTTTCTTAGTCTCTGTTGCTTGAGTAACTAGCATTTGCTTTCCATCAGGCGAGAGTGTGATTCCATCCGCATTTTCCACTTGCAGATTCTTTTTTTCTTTGGTCACCAGATCCAGCATATATACCTGAAAGGTTGGACTGTCTGTAGTTATATAATAGATTTTTTCCTTCATTTTATGAACTGTGAACAATTGTTCCTCCTGAAGCTCGGCAATTTGAGTTAGATTACCTCTCGTGTCAGCCATATATGCCCCTCCTGCATGGGAAGCACCGATTACATTTTGCTCGTCAGTCCACCCAGCTGTATAGGCGCTACCAATAATGTCCTCCGTCACAGAAGATTGCCCCACGTCCTCCAAACTCATCAGATAATAGGCTACATCCCCAATAGAGTATTCATAATACAATAGATGTTTTTTATCTGGAGACAAAATTGCCCCACCAAGGAACATGTCTTTTTGGGCTTTTATCGTTTTAAACTCTTTTGTGTCCAATTTGTACTCATATATACTTCTAGGGTAGAACTCTGCATTCTCTAAGAGACTCATTTTTCCAAGTTCTTGGTTTTCTTTTGCAAGGACAACGGTCTGTTCATCGATCCAGTCGGAAATTTCCATTCCCTCGTATTTTTCAATTTTTTCGATTGTAACAAAGTCTAAATCGTTTTCGTTACTTTCGTTTTCATTATCGACAATGCTATCATCTGGCTCTTCAATGTCTTTACTATTTTCTTCTTGCATACTGCAAGCAGAAAGAGTCAATACGACTAAGAGGAGGACAGTAATTTTGACAAATCCTAAATTTTTCATTTGAATCATCTCCTTGTCTATTATCATATGTAAAAACATCTAATATCCTAAACTACTAATTAAATAATTATACTTATACAACAAATAAAATGATCCTAGTCGTATTCCCCTCTTTAAGTAACCTGACACGTTTTCAAGATTCTACTTCCTAATTAATTATACCATAAAATGGTAATTGGAAGTTTAGGAAACAGCCAAATAAAAAAACGAAATCCATCATTGGAATTCGTTTTTCTTATCCTAATTTTAACTTAGCGACCACTTCACAATATGTTTAGTGTATATGGTAAATAGGAGATGTTGGTGAGTTTTAAAGAAAGTGCTTGATTCGCTTAGACACACAACGCGACCAGTACTTATAAGTAACTTTATAACTCATTGATGTTTTTTCAGAACTTTTTCTAATTTTCTACCCCTGCAATCCCAAAGCCTCCAGGTCCAGCATGGGTAGAAATCATTGCACCAGCTTGCATCCATGTTACATTTTCGAAGCCTGTTTCCTTTGCGATTTCATCCACTTGCCTCTTAATACTTTCATCAAGTCCGATAGAATAGATCAAATACAGCTGTTTTCTATCAATATCATATTGGTTTAAGTAATCTTGCATGAGCTTTTCCGCTACGATGCTCATTTTCCCACGATATTTTCTCGTTGAAACAAGCTTGCCTTCTTTTAGCTCAATGCAGGGCTTTATTTTTAATAATGACCCTCCAATGTAAGCCATGTTACTTACGCGCCCACCCGATTTTAGAAAGTCCAAACTGCCTGGTATGAAAGCCAGCTTTGTTTTAGGAACGATAGATTCTATTTTTTCTATTAGCTGATTATGATCAATGGAAGGTTCTTCCTCCATTAAATTGGCAGCATACAGCACAACTGCAGCTAATCCTCCTGTCACGTTTAGCGTATCAATTAGGAAAAGATTTTCAAAATCCTCCGCTGCAATTAAAGCACTTTGAAAGGAAGCAGATGCTTTTGATGTATATCCAATGTGAATAATGATGCTCTCAGGAAAATTTGTTCTGATTTTCGTAAACAATTCATGATACTCATGTGTATTCGTTGCTGTTGTAGATGGAATTTTTTTTGTGCGACTATGATAATCGAAGACATCTTCTACAGGTAACTCACCATCTAAATAATCCTTCCCATCCATAATGACGTGCATCGGTACCACTTGAATTTGATGTTTTTCAACCAGGTCCTTCGGTAAATCCGCTCCACTCTCTGTTGATAAAATTATCCTTCTCATAGTACATCCCCTTCAAATAACGCATGCAATGCTGCGTACTTATTTATTTTATTTATCCTAAATATACACTAAAAGGGGAAAATATACAGATTAATAAACAGAAGATTTCCGTATGTAGTGGAATATTAACACTAAGTTAAACAGATAAAAGAAGGTATTAAGCTTAGCAATGACATAAAACCACCTATTCTTTTTCGGTTTAATTTCTACAATACTTACTTATCCTCATTCTTATCTGATTAAAAATAGGATAAATATAAAACAGACGGTTTAGAAATGCATTATCGCACTACTAAACCGTCTGCTTAATTACTTTAAACTAATTCCAACCACGCTACTGCTTCGCAATATGTGGCAATACTTTGATGCTGGTGGTTTAAGCAATTAGCTAGGACTTGCTATAGTTAAAGGTAGTTTTCATATTCATCTTCATACTTCAATGCGTATAATGATTAATGAAGTTATAGATTTTATAACAAATTATATTTGTATTAACTACGAAAATTCACTTTAAATTTCTCTAACAGTCTTCCAAATATCTTCACTAAGACTAATGGCAGAAATAACTGCAACACCATTAGCCCCAGCTTCACGTACGATGCTACTGTTTGTTGGTGAAATACCACCAATTGCTACAATGGGGACATTCGGATAGTCAGTTCTTGCTTTCTTTAAAAATGCAACCCCTGCTGGTGGTTCGGCATCTTTTTTTGATGATGTTTCAAAAATGGGTCCAATCCCAACATAATCTGCACCATTTGCAATCGCCTTTTCCAGTTCCTCCATCGTATGCACAGAAACACCGATGATTTTATTTTCTGCACGCTTACGAAACATTTCAATATTTAAATCATCCTGACCAACATGAATCCCATCAGCATTAAGCTTTAAGGCTAGCTCTACATCGTCATTTATTAGAAATGGCACTTTGTAAGCGTGACATAAATTTTGGCATTTACGTGCAAATTGTACATAGGAATCCCCAGTAAGTGCATTTTCACCCTTTTCTCTTAATTGAAACATCGTAATACCGGCTTGTAATGCTGCTTCTAACACCACTAAAGGATCACGCCTACAATTAATCGTACCCATAATAAAATATTTATCGAGATTTAGTGACATACAACATCACACTTCCCCTCAAGCTGACGATAGGCAAAATGATTCGTTGGACCAAAACCATGCCCAATATTTAATGGATTGCTAATCGCTAAATGGACAAATTTTTTCGCTTCCAAAACGGCTTCTTGCAAAGATTTTCCTTTTGCTATTTCTGCTGTTAATGCTGCTGAAAATGTACAGCCTGTTCCGTGCGTATGTTTAGTTTCAAATCGATTCGTTTCTAAGACAAAAGGAACCTCCCCTTTTATAAACACCGCATCAATCGCTTTGTCACCAGCTAAATGTCCACCTTTCATAACCACACATTGTACCCCAAGGGAGATAATATCTTGAGCAGCTAGAAATAGTTCTTGTTCCGTATGAATGGAGCGACCACTTATGACCTCGGCTTCTGGTATATTTGGTGTGCAAACAGTTGCAATGGGTAGCAGCTTATTTTTAAGAGCTTGTATAGACTCTTGTTGAAGCAAGCTGGCGCCGCCCTTCGCAATCATCACAGGGTCAACGATAAGAGGTAAGTCTCTATTTTTAAGTGTAGCAGCGACACACTCAATAATCTCTGAATTAAATAACATGCCTGTTTTAATCGCTGTCACATTAAAATCTTCAAGGACCGCCTTCAATTGTGCTTCTACAAATTGTACTGTTGTTGGAAAAATGCCATGTACACCTAACGTATTTTGGGCGGTTAAGGCAGTGATAACACTTGTACCAAATACACCAAGCTCTTGAAACGTTTTAATATCTGCCTGAATGCCTGCTCCGCCTCCACTATCTGAACCCGCTATCGTTAATGTAATCATTGGTGTCCCTCCGCTAAATATTCAAGTTGATTTAGAAAATTCATATGGAATGTCCCAATCGTTGAATACGCATTTGAGCTTGCTTGTTTATAATCACGAAGTAGATTCGCAAGATCTTCGAATGCATTTTCACAGCTTGCGAGCTCTGCTGCACAAAGGGCACTTAATAGACAGCCACTTCCTGTCATTTTCGTTACCTTTTCATGACCACCTACGATCCATTCTATTCTGATACCATCTGTAATCACATCTTGCTCACCTGTCACAATCACAAGACAGTTATATTTGTTTGCAACATGCATGGCCGTCTCAGCTACATCAAGTTCACCCACGCCACTATCGACGCCTTTTGCTTGCCAAGTAACACCTGCAATAGCCGCGAGTTCTCCGACATTACACCGAATTAAATTAATTTTAAGTTGTTGTAATATTTCCATCGTTGTTTCTAATCGAAAATTCGTTGCCCCTGCACCGACGGGATCAAAAACTATAGGAATGTTCTTCACATTCGCACTGTTTCCTGCTAGAAGCATTGATTTTATTGTCTGTTCATTTAATGTGCCGATATTTAATAAAAGCGCATTCGATTTTGATGCCATTTCCGCCGCTTCTTTAACCGCATCGGCCATCACAGGTGAAGCTCCTATTGCTAGTAAGCCATTTGCTGTAAAATTGGCCACGACATAGTTGGTGATACAATGCACTAAAGGTTTTTGTAGATTAATTTTTTGTAGGCTCATTCATATACACCCCTTTTGTCCAATTTTGCATCGTCCATGGCATTTCCCAAAACATCCACTCGTAATAACAGCTTTTTTCAAAATGTGCCTTTAAAACCTTTTGTTTCATGGGCTGTTCCTTCGCAAAACGATTTAACATCGACTTTTGCTTATTAATCGATTGAAGCATTTCGTCAGATGCATATAATGCAATCCATTGCGCATACAGCGGTATATTCGGACGAGCATACTTAAGCTGTTGCCCAATTTCTTGATAGAGCCAAGGGCAAGGTAATATAGCAGCAAATGCTTCTGCTACATCGCCATTATGGACTGCATTGTACATATGACTCACATAATTATAAGTAGCTGGTGCCACCTCAAAATTTTCAATTTCTTCGGCCGTTACATTTAAGTCTTGAAAAGTTGTACGGTGAAGCTCAAGCTCTGCTTCATGAATAAATCTCGCACTGTTTAAAAAGTACTGAATGTCCTCATCATTTGTTGCCTTTGCAGCTGCTAAAGCTAAGACTTTTGTGTAATGCTTTAAATAATACGCATCCTGTAGCATATAAAACTTGAACTTTTCGAGTGGTAAACTACCATCAGCAATACCTTGCACAAACGGATGGTTAAAACTAGCCTCCCAATAAAATTGCGTCTCCTGTCTAACTTTTTCACAAAACTCCATTTTTTTGTCCTCCTTAATTGGTGGACGTAAGTGCAAAAAAGGCGCCTCTAATAGAGACGCCCAAAAAGTGTAGACTACACCCATGATTGCTCCCTACGCCAGTGTTAACTGTCAGGTTCTAAGGGTCAGGTTTTAACCTTCTCAACACAATGTGTCCCCCCGCAATTAAAGTATTTGCAAAAGAAAAGCTCCACGTAAATAATACGCGGAGCTTAAGTAAGTACATATTGATAATCGTGTACTTTGCTCCCTACGTCCGTATTAACAGCCAGGTTCTAAGGGTCAGGTTTTACCTTCTCAACACAAACGTGTCCCCCTGCAAATTCATTTAATTACACTAAGTTTAACTGAAAGAACCACGGCAAACAAGATAATAATCACGACGTTTCAAGTACGAATTTAAAAATGAATCAAAGACCCTAGTAGATGTATTGAATTTATATCATAAGTAGGAGCTTCTTCCAGGCTTAATTTAGGTAAGAGAAAAACAAAAAAAACGAATTCCAAAATCAGAATTCGTTTGTGAAAACTTATGATAACTCCAGCCAAGCAACCGCTTCGCAATGTGTCGTCTGCGGGAACATGTCCACTGGTTGAATTTCCTGTGTCTTATAGCCTCCATCTTCTAAAATGCGAAGATCACGTGCAAGTGTTGCTGGGTTACATGAGACATAAACTACACGTTTTGGGCGTTGCTCTATGATTGTCGTCAGAAGTGCTTCGTCGCAGCCTTTTCTCGGGGGATCCACTACTAGAACATCAGCATTTTTTCCTTCCTTGTACCACCGTGGAATGACTTCCTCTGCTGGGCCAGCTTCAAAGTATGTGTTAGTGAAGCCATTTAGCTCAGCATTTCTTTTTGCGTCCTCAATCGCTTGAGGGACAATTTCTACACCCAACACTTGCTTCGCTCTTTGCGCAAGGAACAATGAAATTGTACCAATTCCGCAATAAGCGTCAATTACAGTCTCGTCTCCTGAAAGCTGAGCATAATCGAGTGCCTGTTTATATAATACTTCTGTCTGCTCTGGGTTTACCTGATAAAAGGAACGAGCAGATATTTCAAATCGAACATCTCCGATTAAATCCTCAATCGTTGGTTTCCCCCACAATAGGTTTGTTTCGTCTCCGAAGATGACGTTCGTATTTCTTGAATTAACATTTTGCATAATCGAGGTGACTTTTGGTTCTGCTTCTCTAATTAGTTCAATAATTGCTTCCTTCTTTGAAAGCTTAGGATGCTTTGTTACTAAAACGACCATCACCTCGCCAGTTGCTCTGCCTTTACGGACTACTAAGTGACGCAGCTGACCTTTTTTTGTGTCTTCATTGTAAGGGACTAAGTCTAGCTCTAATGCCTTTTCCTTGAATGCTCTCATCAATCGATCAGCTTCATCCGATTGGATCAAACAAGTTGGAGTGTCTGCAATTCTGTGAGACTTCGCCTGATAAAACCCTGCAATCACCTTTCCATCCGCTAAACCAAATGGAATTTGAGATTTATTACGGTATTCCCAAGGGTTGTCCATTCCTTTTACAGGTAATACTGGCGCATCAATCTTGCCTAATCGTTGCATGACATTTCGAACCATATTTTCTTTCCATTTTAACTGACCTTCATAATTGATATGTTGGAGCTGACAGCCGCCACATTCATAAAATACAGGACATGGAGCTTCTACGCGAAATGGGGAGGGCTCTACAATATTTAATAATTTGGCAAAGCCATAGTTCTTTAATGTCTTTAAAACACGTACTTCCGCTTTTTCATCTGGCAGACCACCATGTATGAATAGTGGATAGCCGTCGACCTTAGCAACGCCAGATCCATCATGTGTCAAATCCTCTATATAAACCGCTAACTGATCATTCTTTTTTACTGGTGTGTTCACTTTAAATCTCCGTTCTTGTGTAATGGATATTATTATATCAAATATAGGCGTCCAATAGTATCAGGTAGCTTAAGTGTATTAAATTTCTCACTTTTTTTACCCACAAAAAAAAGTAAGGAAAATTTCCTTACTCGTTTAACTTTAACATTAATGAATCCTCTATGACAGTCCACTGCTTCTCAGGTAGTATGCTTTTGTTTAACCGAGCTACAAATTGCTCGGCCTCTTCAAGATTGTAAAATACTTTTATCAGTTGGCTATTTGAATTTTTCAACACTTCTGTAACACCATTCGTGCTACGTGCAATCACAAACATGTTCAACTCCAATTTATGGCATTAACAATTTATCATTGTTATTACCATAGTATCTCATTAAACAAAAGAAAAGTATACATTTTTTGGAAAATCATAAAATTATATATTAAAAAAAAATATAATTTTTAAAATCTCAAAATACATTAAATGTCTTTTTGATAATAGTCTATACAACCTAAAAAAGCAGCATGGCATCAACGCCATTTTTATTTTTAGAAAGTAATTTTAAGAAAGAAGTATCTGTTCTGCAGTTTTCCCTATAGAAGTGGAATCATAATATTGACATTTCTTCCGCAACTTCAAATAAACTCTTTCGTGAAAGTTATAAAAATTTTAGTTTATTTTGCTGATAGTTCACTTTCTGTTACCCACTTATGATTTGTAACTGCTTCCCCGTCTGTAGTTGAAATGTAATCTACCATATATACGGTCGTAGCTTCTGATGAGTCAATTTCTGCATTAGCACCTTCCATTCCAGCCATATGGTCAGCTTCAATGGTAACTTCTGTTCCTGGTTTTAAAGGTTGATCACCGGCATTTTTTATTTCTTCTTGAATTACCCATTTGTGATTCTCCACCCTTTTGCCACCAGTTGTTGGAGTATAAGAAATGACATATACAGATGTATCATAAGCTCCTACAATAGTTGCTTCAGCACCCTTCATGCCGCTCATATGGTCAGTCTCTAAAATTGCTTGACTGCCAATTTCAAAAGTTGGGTTTTCAGCTACTTTCAATCCGTCAGGAACTTCACCAGACCCAGACATGTCCATATTAGAATGATCCATACCTTCCATACTCTCGCCAGAACTTTCATTCATGTTCATATTATTAGGATTAGGGTTTGTATTGGTTTCCTTCTCATCACTAGCACAAGCAGAAATAATCATTACAACAACCAACAAAATGGTACCTATTATTAAATTTCTTTTCATTATAATCCTCCTCAATCTTTATTAATTACACACAACAAAAGAAACTTTGTTGTTGAAGACAATCATACACTGAAAGTATGAAAAAACTATGCAGAACTTCCCCATAAATAATTGACCAAAAAGCTTATATTTCCCAGTAAGTGATTGTGTCAAAAAGTCCTATCATAAGAATTATAATGCCTGCTAAATTCTGAATAACTTTTCCCAGCTTCATACTTTTTTTCATTATTAATTGCCTTGCATCAAATAACCAAATTAATATAAACAAAAGAATTAGCGGTAAGGACGTCGCAAATCCAAATACTGCAGGTAAGACAAAACCATAAGAGGTTGATAAAACAGTAGGCATTAACCAAACAAAAAATAAGATAAACATTGTAGGACAAAATGCTAATGAAAAACTAGCTCCTAATAGAAAAGAACCTAACTTCCCTTCTTTTAATACCAATGGGATGCGCATAGTTAATCTATTAATAAAGCCAAACTTAAAAATCCCTAAAAGTACAAGACCTGTAACCATCATAAGTGGCCCAATCGCTTTACGAAATATTGGGAAGAACTCTGTCATTTTTGTCTCAAAGGATTGACCAAATATCCAAGCCAATAATCCAATTAAACTAAATACAACGATTTTCCCTACGATAAAAGATATAATCTCTCCCCAATTCCCCTTCATTTGAATTGTTCGATTTCCATAAAAGGTAATAGCACTTAAATTCCCCGTTAATTGACAAGGTGCAGCCGCCCCAATTAAACCAAGTAGAAGTGCGACTACAATCGGAAAATGTTCGAAGGAGTGTAAGAAATCAGTAACTGGGTTACTTATTGTTTGACTTATCTTTGACATCAAACTGTACATCTAAATTCACCTTCTATTTTCTTATATTGATAACTCACCATTTGAAGCGAGTTTATCCCAAGAAAATCCTTCGTCTTTTGTTACATAAATATTATTATTGTTTGTAGCTATTACGATCTCTTTTAGATTCCCTGGGTTTATTGCAATAAAGATAATGGGATCCATTTCTAAATCAGATGGTAGTTCAATTTCTGTTTCCTCACTATTCTCTATCATGAAAGATTTTAGAAATACCTTATCATTATCAAAATTAGAATAATAACCTCCTGTCTCATTAAATGTTACATACGTGATATTATTAGTATCATTCTTCCGTTTAAAATTTTGTCCATAATCATCCGAAATAAATAATCCATCCTTGCTTGCTGCAGCAATAGTTTGCTTATACGTTGGGTGTGCAGACAAATTGGTAATATAATCTGACGTAAATCCATTCATAGCAACCTTCTTCCAAGAAACACCTTCATCTACAGAATAGTGTAAACCTACATCCATCTCTTTAACGGGTGTTTCATTTAATACGTAAATTGTATTTGAATCATAGCCAGCCGCAAGATAATGAAAATCAATCTCTCCATAAAAAGCTAATTGTTCGAAACTTGCTCCTTTATCGTTGCTCTTTATAAGACCTAGAGGATTTTTATATTCACTTCCTTCTTCTGGGTGACCACTTGAGAAAAATCCTTCTCGTACAGCTTGAAAGCCCATATAATCATGTTTTTGACTATTTGCTTCTTTCCATCCTTCTTTGCCATATTCATATAATCCTAAATGTGTTGCAATGGCAAATTCGTTTCCTCCATTTATATATCCCATACCGTGTATATGATCAAATTTATTATTTTTAACTTCGTTAAATAAATATCCTTCCTTTTCATTTGAGTTACATGCAGACAGGAGAAATAATATTACAATTAAACCAATTAAAAATTTATATTTTTTCATTTTAATATAACTCCCTTAGCTCCATTTATATCCGATTCCCCATACCGTCTTAAGAAATTCATCAATAGGGAAACCATTAGCTTTCAATTTTTCTCTCAAATTGCGTATATGTGAGTCTACCGTTCTTGTGTCTGTATATGTGCTAAATTCCCATGCAGCATTCAATAGCTCTTCGCGTGTATATGTTTTTTTGGGGCGAGTAATTAATGCTTCAATAATATAAAATTCTTTCAATGTTAGTTGTACGATTGCATCATGGTATTGTAATGAATAAGTCTCCCTATTTAGTCTAAAAGCTTCGTAAGTTATAGACACTTCCTCCAATTCATTCACAGATAACCGGCGTAATATTGCATTAACTCTTGCCACCAACTCTTTTTCATCAAAAGGTTTTGTTATATAATCGTCAGCCCCAGTGTTTAATCCTTTTACTAAATCTAACTTTTCAGATCTGGCTGTAAGCATAATTATAGGAACATCAGAAAACTTTCTTATCTTTTTACAAGCTTCCCATCCATCCATTTCTGGCATCATGACATCTAAAAGGACAAGATTAACTTTCTCATTTTGCAGTATCTCTATTGCTTTCTTGCCACTTGTTTCTTTCATACATATGAATCCAAGTGGCTGAAGAAATAATTCAATTAAATCTAACATTCTAGGCTCATCATCCACTAACAAAATTTTCTGCATGAACGCTCAAAACCTCCTATTCAATCCTTACATAATCCTAAATTATTACTGTAAATGTACTTCCTTTTCCCAAAATACTATGAACCTCAATGCTTCCTCCATGCGCTTCCACTAATTCCTTCACAACAGCAAGCCCAATTCCTGATCCACCAAACGAACGTGAACGTGACTTTTCTATACGGTATAGTTTTTCAAATATGAAACTAATTTCATCGTTGGGAATTCCTATTCCACAATCAATAACAGAAATGATTGTCCTCTTCTCTTTTTTACGTACATCCAATGAAACCTTTGTATTTTCTTTAGAGTATTTCAATGCATTATCAAGTAAATTCAATACAATTTGCTCTAATCGCAAAGAATCGGCATGTACTTGAAAATTGTCCTCACATACATAACTTAGTTTGATATTCTTCATCTCAAAAGAAGGTCCAACTAGTTTGATGATGTTGTCAAAAAACGGCTGTGCATCAAAATACTCCTTTGATACAGTAAAAGAATTCTCATCCATTTTTGCTAAATCTAATAAATTTTTTACAAGTTCTTTCATTCTTTCTGACTCTTCTGCAATTATTAAAAGATACTGCTCACGTTCTTCTTTACTAATCTCTTTTCGCATTGCTACATTAGAATATCCAATTAGATATGTAAGAGGAGTTTTCAGTTCATGAGCAACTGAAGCTAAAAATTCATTTCGTTCCGTTTTCATTCTTTCTAGGTCATTCGCTAACTTTTGAATAGAACCTGACAATTTCCCGAGTTCATCCTTACCGATGGAAGGAAGACTCACAGCAAAATCCCCTTTGCTTAAGTTCTCCGTAGCTTCTTTCATACGTATTAAAGGTCTCGTAAGTAGTCTAGATAATGCCGTATAGACGATAAACAAGAGGATAACACTTGTCCCACCGGCAATTCCAAAATGCATGTTTAGCTTGTCCACCAATTGCTTAATAGAAGATGTACTTTGAAACATGACAACATAACCAGATTGATCATTACTCACTTTATAGGGATGTGCACTTATAATATAAGGTGATTCATTCCACTCTGAAACTAGTACTTCATCTTTTTTCGAATCCAGATTTTTTATTATTGGGATATAGTCATCTAAAGGCAAATTTTTTTCAAATGAGCTATTTATGATTTCCCCTTTGTTATTTGTAATAACGACTTCTCTTTCCTTTCCCTTTTCCATCAATACGATATGTCTCATAGTAGTATCAGAGTAGTATTCAAGAAGTACCTCGCGATGATTTGATCCGTTTTTTAATAATAAAGAGAACTCCTCATCAATTCTTGCATGTACAATATTTTGATGGAGATAAAAAATAAGGAATGCTTCCATTATCAGTACAGCGATGAAAAAATAAGCTGTTAACTTTGTCGAAATTCTATTCATCAAACCATTTACACCTTCTCACTAAAGAATCCAAATAACCAAATGAAACTAAATATTATGAAGGCATTATCTGCTCCATATATCGCTTTATGCTTTCCTCACTCATCTCACCAGTGATTATTTTCTCAATTTTACCTTCCGGGTTAACAAGAAAAGTAGTAGGTAAAGGATTAATATTATATGTCTCCATTACACTTTTATTTTTATCTATCAAAACCGGGAAGCTCAAACCTTTGCGATCAATATATTTTTGCACTTTAAAATCGGACTCACCTATGTTTACTGCCAGTATTTGAAGACCGTTGTCTTTTACTTTTTTATACTGTTTGTCCATCAGCGGGAATTCTCTCTCACAAGGTTTACACCAAGTTCCCCAAAAGTTTAAAAAGACCCCTTGACCTCTGTAATCAGATAATTTATGTCTCTCTCCATTCATATCAATTAATACAAAATCAGGCGCTGTATCTCCTACTTGTAAAACTTCATTTTTACTTTTACTTAAATTAGTGTATATGGTAAAGACAATTACTCCAACCATTAACGTCAAAAGTGTAAGTCGCATGTAAAATCTTTTTTTCTTTTTGTTTTCCATAGTAAAAAACCTACTCTCTAATAAGTTTTGATTTAATTTAAAACCCTGTAAATCCTCCAAAAAAAGGAGTCAAAAATTCTATAATCTTTGTCAGCATATCAAAATATAGTAAGACTCCCATGACAACCATTAAAGTTCCTCCAAATTTCATAAACATTTCACTTCTTTTTTGTAAAAACTTCATTTTTCCTATAAATAACGACATAATGAGAAATGGAACAGAGAAACCTAGGACATAAAATAACATATATAGGATTCCACGTTCAGGATCAGAAAACCCTAAAGCAATAACACCAGCAAGAATTGGTCCTGTACATGGAGTCCATCCAGCAGCAAATCCCATACCAATCAACACAGACCCTATATGTCCCTTGGGACGCTTTTTAAACTGAACTCTCTTCTCTGAAAGGAGAAAGTCAAAATTAATAATACCTAGTATTACTAAACCAAAAAATATTATAAGAATTGCTCCTATTTGGCGTATTAAGTCTTGGTATTCAATAAAAATTGTTCCTATAAAAGATGTGGAGAAACCTAATGCCATAAAAATGAATGAAAATCCAAGTAAAAAAAGAAGCGTATGTACCAATGCCTTTCTATTTAACATACCTTTATCTTGTGTAAGTTCATTTAGAGATACCCCAGTTACATATGAAAGAAATGCGGGATAAAGGGGTAATGAACAAGGCGATATAAAGGACAAAAATCCCGCCCCAAAAGCCAAGAATAAACTTAATTGGTCAAACAATAAATTCACCTATCCTTTCATTATCCTCACGAATAGTATAGATAATAAATATGAAGAAATTATGCAGAGATTAATATAAAAAACTAAAAGAAGTTATAATATCTTTTTATTGTTTTTTTAATGGAAAAGTTGGATTGTAAGAGGCTAATTCTACAGGGGACGGAGCTTAATACTTAACACTCTTTTACAGCGGATACAATGAGAGGAGCATCTTTATAATCTCAAATAATAAAAAAACAACAACGTTTATTTGTACGTTGTTGTTTTTCGTTCTTTTGTTATAAAACAAATTAGGAGTGCAATTTGCTTTGTAGATTTGTTTATTCTTTTTATAAAATTGTTAATATTGGAATCTCCTAAAGCTTAAATTTCTAACATTTGACCTCGAACTATTTTTTTCATCTCTTTCCAATCTTGTATTTCATATGTAGGTAAAATAGAAGTTCTATTTTCTTTTTGCTGAGGATTGAACCAGCAAGTATCAATACCAAAATTATTCCCACCTTGTATATCAGAGGTAAGTGAATCACCAACCATTAAAACGCTAGACGGGTCTGTTATTCCTAGTTTCTTGAATGCATATTCAAAAATAGCTGACTGCGGTTTTTGATAACCAACCTCTTCTGAAGTGATTATAGCTTCAAATTTCCCATTCAAAGGAGAACCGTTGACTCTTGCATGCTGGGCTATTTGGAAGCCATTCGTTAAAACAGCAAAACGGCAACCAGATAAATCCGTAAGCATTTCCTCTACACCATCGATTAAGTGAATTTCTCTTCCAAGGTTTTCAATATATTTATCACTTACTTTTTCTACATCTAACTCGAGGCTATGCTCTAAAAACAAACGTTTGAATCGCTCTATTTTTAATAGTTCTAGTGTTGTAATGCCGTTTTCTAATTCATCCCATAATACCTTACTAATTGCCTTATAGCTGCTTAAATAATCCTGAAGTCCATTTGGTAATCCATATTCTACAAATAACTGTTGAAATGCATTTTTCTCAGTCATTCCAAAATCGTATAAGGTATCATCTAAATCGAACATAATTACTTCATATCTCATTTATTTCTCCACCCCTTCTAATTCTATTTTAGCATAATCACTTTTCTTGTTTGTTTAGAAATTGTTAAGCAAAAAGGACCTCTACTAATGAGGTCCTTTTTAATTATTCATCCTTAACTGGGCCATCCTTGGTGGATGCCCAAAATGCAATAATAATGGAGCCGATCAGTACGATGAAGGGTGCATAAAAAATTAGAAATTCAGTCATAGCGTTCGTTCCTCCTAAGCGTGATTATTCTTCTTCCCCTTGACATAATCTTTATTGAAAAGAAAAAGCTTCAATAAAAGATATAAGGACGGGATTAACAAGGCTAAACCTAATATAAACACAATTATTAAGGATATTGCCATTGCCTCATTTGTGAAGCTATCATAGATTGTTAAATATGGATAAAGCAAATAAGGTTTATGGGAAAAGCCGTAAGCAAAAAAGGCGATTAAGAATTGTCCTGCCAATAATCCAAATGCCAAACCATACTTACGTTTTTTCCATAATAACCAGACGGTACCTAAAAACAATAGGAATGACAATCCAAAGGCCCACGAAATATCGAGCATATTATTGTAATGCTCCACGTTGTGCGAGCGCAATTCTACAATAATTCCACCAGCTGTAATGATCGTTGGAAAAGACCAGATTAATGCATACTTTCTCATCAAATTTGTTGCTTTTACATCTCCAGCCTTGTTGGCATACCATGTTAAAAAAACAGCCGAAATATATAAAACAGAAGTAAGACTTAATGCTACAATTGACCAGGTTAAGGGGCTGATGAACAAGGCGTTGTAATCTAAGCTTGGTGAGCCGTTAATCATTTCGATAAAACCACCCTCAGAAATGGTCAGGACTGTTGATAATGAGGCTGGTAGTAACAATCCGGATAAACCATACATAAAGGAGTACCCTTTATGCCCTCTGGACCCGTATGTTTCGAACGCGTAATAGGAGCCTCTAATCCCGAGCAATATTAAAGCAATACCCGCTGGGACAAGAAGAGTTGTTCCATAATAGAAAGCTGTCTTAGGAAAAAAGCCAATAATTCCTACAAAGAAAAATACGAGAAATACATTTGTTACCTCCCAAACAGGGGATAAATATCGCTGAATAATATTACTCAATATATGTTGCTTCCCAGTTATCAAGCTATAAGCATTAAAGAACCCGGCACCAAAATCAATGGAGCCAACAATTACATAGCCAAATAGAAATGTCCAAAGAACTGTGAGACCTATGATTTCCAGACTCATTGAATATCACCGCCCTTTTCTGAATTTCTATCTTTAATCTCCTGCTCAACCGGATTTTTTCGGAACATACGAGTAAGCACTACAACGCTACCTATTCCAAGTACCACATACAGACCTGCAAACAGGATTAACATAAAATCTACTTGATCACTCGTAGTAGCTGCATCTTCTACTCTCATTATTCCTCTTAATATCCAAGGCTGTCTCCCTACTTCTGCAAGCCACCAGCCAGCTTCAATTGCTATAATAGCTGCTGGGCCTCCTAAAACGAGAAGCCATCTATAAAACTTAGAATCGACAAATGCCCATTTTAATCGTTTACCTAGCCAATATAGCGCTGAAAGTGCAGCTAATCCCATACCGATTGTCACCATAATATCAAAGAGATAATGTATATATAGCGGAGGTGTTTCATCCTCTGGGAACTGGTCCAATCCAATAACCTCTGAAGTTGGGTTGAAGTGTGCAAGTATACTCAATGCATAAGGAATCTTAATAGCGTATTTAACTTCTCCATCGTCTAAGACCCCATATAAAATAAGTGGAGCATTTTCTTCTGTTTCAAAATGCCATTCAGCTGCCGCTAATTTTTCGGGCTGATACTCCGCTAAGTATTTACCGGAAAAATCACCGATAATGGCTGTCGCAATCGAAAAGATTAATCCGAGCTTTACCGTTAAATATAAAGCTTTTTTATGATAAATATGATTAGATCCCTTTAACAAACGAAAGGCTGCTATACTAGCCAACACAAATGCTGATGTCATATAAGCTGTTACAACTACATGTGCTACTTTTGTGGGCATCGCTGGATTAAACATTGCTAGTATGGGGCTAATGTTAACTAGCTCTCCATTTACTACATCAAAGCCCTGGGGCGCATTCATAAAAGCATTTACAATGGTGATAAATACCGCTGAAAAGGAAGCACCGATTGCTACAGGAATTAGCAATAATAAATGTTTTTTCTGATTCTCAAAACGATCCCAAGTGTACAAATAAATTCCTAGAAAAATTGCTTCAAAGAAGAATGCGAATGTTTCCATAAACAATGGAAGTGCAATAATATTACCTGCTAGCTCCATAAAATTTGGCCATAAAAGTGATAGCTGCATACCAATTGCTGTACCGGTAACTACTCCTACTGCAACCGTAATTACAAATCCTCTTGCCCAACGTCTTGCCAACAATATGTAGTGTTCATCGTTCTTTTTAATACCTACCCATTGTGCAATCATAATCATTAAAGGAACACCAACGCCGATCGTCGCATAAATAATATGAAATGATAAGGTCAACTCTGTCAAAACACGACTATAAAATAATGAATCAGCATTTCCCATGCTAAACCCTCCTCATCCTCCAAAAACTCTTCCAGCAATCGATAGTATCATAATTCCCGCAACTACAAAGGCGAGCCACATCAAATACTTCTCTTGTCTCTTATACATACTATTCCACTCCTTCATATTCCTTATCCAGTATTAGTTTTAAATTATTCCCTAAAAAGATGGATTCCTAACATACTATTAGTAAAATTAGAACAAATATGAATAATGAAGGATTGCATAAAAAAAGTTACACTAAAACCCAGCACTTATATTGTGCTGGGTTCAATAATTTTACGGTCTGTCCTGCTCTCGAATTTCATCGATTGGTACAAAAACCTCAATATGTCTGTATAAGTTATGGAATGTTGCTGGAATGGTACCACCATATTCACCATCTAGATTCAGAAGAACCTTATCGTCAGAAGTTACTTTAATATTTGTCGCTTTCTTATAAATGACATGAGGATCTCCTAAGTGCTCTCCTCGAATAGCGAGTGTTGCCAAGCGAATAAACTCTGCAATATTTACCTTTTTAAGAATTAGTAAGGAGAATTTCCCATCATTAATGCTTGAGTTGGGAGCTAGCTTTTCAAAGCCGCCTACAGAGTTTGTAAGCCCCACAAGGAACATCATAGCTTCATCCTCAAATACTTCGCCATCGTATTCAATACGGACTTTAGTTGCGTTTATGGATGGAAGCATCTCAATTCCTTTTAAATAATAGGCCAGCTGTCCAAGCATAGTTTTTAGTTTACTTGGCACTTCATATGTAAGCTCAGTGATACGACCACCACCTGCTATGTTAATGAAATAACGGTCATTGACCTTACCCACGTCAACTGGTATTGTGTCGCCTTTTATAATAATTTCAACCGCTCGATGAATATCTCTTGGTATATGCACAGCTCGTGCAAAGTCATTTGTCGTTCCCATTGGAATGACACCAATTTTCGGGCGATTTTCAAATTCACTTACACCAGCTACTACCTCATTGAGAGTCCCGTCTCCCCCAGCGGCAATTATGATATCAAATTTATTCTCTACTGCTTTCTTGGCTGCGTTAATCGCATCCCCTTCACCTGTGGTCGCATGGCAGGATGTTTCATAGCCTGCTATTTCTAAAGCCTCCAATACTCCTGGTAAGTGTTTCTTAAACAATTCTCTTCCTGAGGTTGGATTGTAGATAATTCGTGCACGCTTCATACAGATTTCCTTTCTACTTTACAATTTCTTAATTATAAAGACTATATTTATTCACAATAAGTTCCTAACGTACGAAAGAGCCGACTATAGCCGACTCCCATAAAAAACAATGCTCGATTATTTATTTTGAAGAATTGGCAGCCAATGACTACGAATATCTTCGTATACGGCTAAATGGAATTCATTGTTAGTCATAAACTCATGAGTCATTTGCTCATAAAACTTCTTTTGCGTTTCTTCAAAAGCAGGATCTTCCTTATCTGGAAATTTCGCTCTACCGTCCATTACAAATTTTTGAACGACCTCTGCACGCGGTCCCCACTTAGAAATTACTTCCCCTTCGTCATTGAGCAATAAATAAACAGGAATAGAACGTCCACCATTTGTTAAATATTGATCCATAAGCTCTAAATTTTCATCGCGGTATACAGCACGGGTTTCTAGACCTGCTGCTTCTGAAACTTTACGAATAATCGCATTATTCATCATAGCATCTCCACACCAGTCTTCAGTTATAGCTAGTATATGCGGTTTTTTTGTTTTTAATATCTCAATAAATTCATCATCTGCTGGGACTTCAAATTGGTCATAAATACTAAAGGATTCCTCTTTTTTCGTTGTCATATCATTCATATATTGCTCCAACGTTTTAGCTTCTTCAAAGTAATGCTGTTCTGTTTTCAATGAAAAATCCCCCTTTTTCTTTAGTATACTTCGTTTAACAACTTGTTTCAAACAAGTTGTTGACAGCCGATCTTAATAGGATTAAAGTAATTATTATTTTATATCCATTAAAAGGAAGTGCCACATGGGAAAGAAGCTCTCTTTTTCACCGCCAGTTCTTATTGCTGGTAGTTTTGCTTGTTTAATATTTATCGGAACAATTATGATAAAGCTGCCTATAGCGACGACAACGTATATCTCATGGGTAGACGCTCTCTTTTTGGTAACTTCTGCTACCACTGTTACAGGTCTTAGCGTTTTTGATCCTGGTAGTACTCTTACGCTTTTCGGGGAAATAGTTTTACTTATTTTGATACAATGTGGCGGTATCGGTTTAATGACATTTGCTGTCGCTATACTTATTCTTCTCCGAAAGAAAATTGGTCTACAGCAAAGAATTTATTTGCAGGAATCCTTTAACCAGCCCTCTATCGGAGGTATCGTCAAGCTAGTTAAACATATTCTCCTGTTTGTTGTTTGTATCGAGTCTGTGGCTATTATTCTTTTAACGATCCATTGGATTCCGAAGTATGGCTTCGTCGATGCAATCTATTATAGCTTTTTTCATGTAATTTCCGCCTTTAATAACGCAGGCTTCTCTTTGTTTTCAGATAACCTAATGGACTTTACAAACGACCCTATAGTAGTGTTACTTATCACGAGCCTTATAATCATTGGAGGTATTGGGTTTGTAGTAGTAATTGATGTATTACGTAAAAACAGCTTTCGAGTATGGTCACTCCATACTAAGCTGATGATTATAGGGACACTATGTATAAATACTTTTGCAACTCTAGTTCTATTAATCTTAGAATTTAATAATAACGATACAATCGGTGAAATGAGTTTACTAGAGAAGATTATGACCTCTTATTTTAATGCAGTAACTCCAAGAACTGCCGGCTTTAATATGGTCGATTATGGCCTAATGGAGGACCCTTCTCTATTATTTACAATGCTTTTGATGTTCATTGGTGCAGGTAGTGCCTCCACTGCTTCCGGCATTAAGCTAACGACCTTTATTGTCATTATAGCTGCAACCATCGCATTTTTCCGTCAACAGGAGGAGCCTGTGCTGTTTAAAAGGTCCATATCCAGAGAGATTATTATCCGTTCTCTTGTTATTTGTACCGTAAGCTTGGCAACAGTATTTATATTTGCTTTTGCATTAACCATAACGGAGCGCTTACCTTTACTTCCATTACTATTCGAAGTTTTCTCAGCTTTTGGAACGGTCGGAATCACAATGGGTGTCACCCCACAGCTATCAAATATAGGAGAAATCCTAATTTGTATATTGATGTTCTTAGGAAGGATTGGACCACTGACTTTATTCTTCATTTTGACTAAACCAAAAAAGGTAAAATATAAATTTCCAAATGATCAGATATTTACTGGGTGAGGAAAGCTAATGGCCCCTGTCAGATAGCAGGGGCTTTTCTATATTGGTATTTTGGAATCGGTCGGTTTAGGGCAAATAATCGTTTCGCTTTACTGATATGCGACCTAACCAGCACTTTTTTCTTCACACAAAAAAACTGCCCCAGAAGACAGTTTCTCTTAAACTATGCTTTTATTCGAATTCTCAAAGGTAATGATATTATTTACTCTTGTGTCTATGTTTCCATCCTTATAAAAGATAGCACTACCATCTGGAAGAGCATAGATGGTTCTCCCTTTAGATAGAGTCAATAGCTCATTATCTGATTCTGGACGATAATGGACTTCTACACTAAAATCCACTAACCCTAATCCTTGTAATACTATTGTGTCAGGGTAGTCTTCATCCTTTGTCAGTATGCAGTCAGTACAAAAAGCTAATGCACCTGCGCTATAGCCAATCATCAATCCTGGAAAGCTACTAATAGTTCCAGTCAGCTCTTTATCCAAGATAACCTGAAGCAATCTCTCTGGTTGTCCTCCTATAAAATAAAGAACGTCGTAAGCTTGAATCATCGCCACCATTTTTTCTTTTGATAACTCTTCATGCAATAAACCAAGTGTCACGTTAGGAATGCGAGCAAAAGCCTGTCTCATGCTTTCCATCCAGCTATCATATCTAGATTCGTCTGTTGCAAATGGTATAATCAAAACTTTTGCATTAGGATTAATTTTACACTCCAATTCTTCCAAAACATCATTAATTTCACCATTTAAAACATGTCCACCACCAATAAAACAAAGCTCCATCCTCATCACCCTATCCCTCATAATTATCTCTCATCATAGCACCATTTGTTAGTAAATTAAATGTAAATTAGTTCTCCTCTATCTTTAAGGAATTTGAAAAATGGCTTTTCCTATATATTATCGTAAATGGATATTTAAGTTAAAATATAAAAGAAAGAATTATTTTGGACAATAGAAATAAAAATTGCTAATCAATATAGGGGGATACTAATGCGTAGTATTATTATCATTTTATTAGGTTTTGGACTAGTGTTAACCGGTTGCTCAAATGAAGAAAGTGTTACAGAAGTCAAAGCTTATATGGCAGAAGATATACCTTTGGAAGATGGATCAGGTAGAGTAACTATTGCCTTTGAGCAAATAATCGATGACAGTACTATTGAAGATGGAATTATTGATGTAATTGTATTAGTAAAAGGTTTAAAACCGACTGCAAACTATGAAATTTCACTTGGAGGAGATAATAGCGAAGGAGTTGTTTTTGGACCTAAAGAAAATGTAGAGGTACGATTTGGAACGATGGTTGGGGGAACTTTATTTCAACCTAATGAGCAAGGAGAACTATATGTTTCCATGAAGAACCCCTTAAGAATTATAAATGGCAAAGAAGTGCGAGTTTATGTCTCAGAAAATGGAAAAGAAGTTTTAAGCTCTCAACCTTTTATGGTGTCAAAATAGATATAACATTAGTGTAAAAAATTAGGAAATTCTTGTTGAAGTAACGTTTGCTTTATTAATAAAGACAAAAATAAGCTTATAAATAATACTCAACTTTTGATTGTAGCGGCAGACGACGACTCCTGCGGGAGCAGGGAGACAGATAAGCCATCCCATACGACGCGCATGCGACGGGGATGGCTTAGCACTCCCCCCGCGGAAAGCGTCCGTCTAAAGCGGAAATCTACTATTTAATTGTTCTAGCTTTATGTAGTTAAATAGTTTTGTCCTATACGACTTCCCATTTATACATAACCGCTGATTGTAGCGGCAGACGGCGACTCCTGCGGGAGCAGGGAGACAGATAAGACATCCCATACGACACGCATGCGGCGGGGATGCTTAGCGCTCCCCCCGCGGAAAGCGTCCGTCTAAAGCGGAAATCTACTATTTAATTGTTCTAGCTTTATGTAGTTGAGTGAGCGTTGTCTATACGACTTTCCCATTTATACATAACCGCTGATTGTAGCGGCAGACGGCGACTCCTGCGGGAGCAGGGAGACAGATAAGCCATCCCATACGACGCGCATGCGACGGGGATGGCTTAGCGCTCCCCCCGCGGAAAGCGTCCGTCTAAAGCGGAAATCACCCATATATTATTGGTGCTTTTTCAAACAAATTATATCTATAACTACTTATGCTATAAACAAAAAAGATGACCCCTTTAAGGAGTCATCTTCTTTTATTATCTTTTCACAATTTCTTCATTTAGGATTTTATTAACAAGAGGCGGGTTAGCTTGACCTTTTGTTGCTTTCATAATTTGTCCTACTAGGAAACCAATTGCACGGTCTTTCCCGTTTTTAAAGTCTTCAATGGATTGTGGGTTAGCATCTAATGTAGCTGTAACAATTTCACGAAGAGCGCCTTCGTCTGAAATTTGTACTAAGCCTTTAGCTTTTACTACTTCAGCAGCGTCTCCGCCATTATCCGCAAGCTCTTTAAATACTTTCTTCGCAATTTTAGATGAAATTGTTCCATCTGAGATTAGCTTAATCATGCCAGCAAGATTAGAAGGAGTAAGCTTGATATCCTTCAATTCTTTTTGGTCGGCATTTAAGTAAGCAGATACCTCACCCATTAACCAGTTAGAAGCTAGCTTTGCATCTGCTCCTAGGGCAATAGTTTCCTCAAAGAAATCAGACATTTCTTTTGTTAAAGTAAGTACCATTGCATCATATGCAGGTAAGCCTAAATCTTCAATGTAACGTGCTTTTCGAGCATCTGGAAGCTCAGGAATTTCAGAGCGAACTCTTTCTCTCCAAGCATCATCGATGACAATTTGCACTAAATCTGGCTCTGGGAAGTAACGGTAATCATCCGCGCCTTCCTTGACACGCATTAAAATTGTTTTACCAGTTGATTCGTCATAACGGCGAGTTTCTTGTGGAATAACTCCACCTGATAAAAGAACCTCAGCTTGTCGAACTTGCTCATGCTCTAGACCACGACGTACAAAGTTAAAGGAGTTTAAGTTTTTAAGCTCTGTTTTCGTACCGAATTTTTCTTGACCATATGGTCGTAAGGAAATATTCGCATCACAACGAAGTGATCCTTCCTCCATTTTACAGTCAGAAACTCCAGTGTATTGAATGATGGATTTAATCTTTTCTAGATAAGCATAAGCTTCTTCCGGCGTACGGATATCTGGCTCTGATACGATCTCAATCAAAGGAGTACCTTGACGGTTAAAGTCTACAAGAGAGTATCCATTGCTTGTATGTGTAAGCTTACCAGCATCCTCTTCTAGGTGAAGACGAGTGATACCGATACGTTTCTTTTCGCCGCCTACTTCAATCTCTACCCAACCATTTTCACCGATTGGCTTGTCAAATTGAGAAATTTGGTAAGCCTTCGGATTATCAGGATAGAAATAGTTTTTACGGTCGAACTTCGTAATAGGAGCAATGTCCATATTAAGCGCAAGAGCGGCTCTCATTCCCCACTCTACTGCTGTTTTATTTACTACAGGTAATACCCCTGGATAACCAAGGTCAATTACATGTGTGTTTGTATTTGGTTCTGCACCAAAGTGAGCTGGTGCTGGTGAGAACATTTTAGAATCAGTTTTTAACTCTACATGAATCTCTAGTCCAATAATCGTTTCAAAATTCATTATTTTGCTCCCTCCCATATTTGCGGAGTTTGTTTATGGAAGCTTGTTGCTTGCTCATAAGCATGTGCCACACGATAGATTGTTGCTTCATCGAAGTATTTACCAATAATTTGTAAACCAAGTGGAAGACCGTCTGCAAATCCACATGGGATAGAGATTCCCGGTACACCTGCAAGGTTAACTGGAATTGTTAAAATATCGTTTGCATACATCGTTAATGGATCTTTTACATTTTCACCAATTTTGAAAGCTGGTGTTGGTGTAGTAGGCCCGATGATTACATCATATTTTTCAAACACATTGTCAAAATCTTGCTTGATCAATGTACGTACTTGCTGTGCTTTTCTATAATAAGCATCATAAGAACCAGCACTTAGCGAGTATGTTCCAAGCATAATTCTTCGTTTAACCTCGTCACCAAAGCCTTGAGCACGAGTTTCTTTATATAGCTCCATCAAGTTTTCTACATTGTCTGCACGGAAGCCATAACGAATGCCATCAAAGCGAGCCAAGTTAGATGAGGCTTCAGATGATGATAACAAGTAATAAGCTGCTAGTGCGTATTTAGAGTGTGGTAAGGATACTTCTTCCCATGTTGCTCCAAGAGATTCTAAAACCTTTAGTGCGTCAAGTACAGACTGTTTGGAAGCTTCTCCAACACCTTGTCCTAAATACTCTTTAGGTACAGCAATACGTAGTCCTTTAATATCACCTGTTAAGGATTTAGTAAAGCTTGGTACGTCTACATTTGCAGAAGTAGAATCATTTGCATCTAAGCCTGAAATAGCCTCTAGTAAGAAGGCATTGTCCGCTACATTACGAGTAACAGGTCCAATTTGGTCTAGAGAAGAAGCAAATGCTACTAATCCAAAACGTGAAACGCGACCATATGTAGGTTTCATCCCAACTACTCCACAGAAAGAAGCAGGCTGACGAATAGAACCACCAGTATCAGAACCTAATGAAAAAGGAACTTCACCAGCTGCAACTGCTGCTGCAGAGCCGCCTGACGAACCACCAGGTACATGATTTAAGTTCCATGGGTTACGTGTGTTTTTATAGGCAGAGTTTTCATTAGAAGAACCCATAGCGAATTCATCCATATTTAGCTTACCAATAGTAATTAGACCTGCATCACGCAATTTATGTACAACAGTAGCATCATAAATCGGGTTAAAGCCTTCTAAAATTTTGCTGGCACATGTTGTTTCAATGCCTTCAGTTACAATATTGTCCTTAACTCCGATTGGCAATCCGAAAAGGGGGCCTCTTTCCTCGAAAGGAACTTGATCCATTTCTTTTGCTTGAGCAGTAGCTTGCTCTTCATTTAACGCTAGAAAAGCTTGAACTTCTCCGTCTACTTTATCAATTCTTTTATAGGATTCAGCAGTTAGCTCTTGAATAGATACTTCTTTCTTTTTGATAAGATCTTGAAGCTCTGCTGCTGAATGTTTGAATAATGTCATCAGATGCCCTCCTTACTTTTTCTTATTCTATAATAGTTGGTACTTTAACTTGTCCTGCTTCTTGTTCTTTTACGTTTTTCATCATTTTTTCACGATCTAAACCAGGTACAGATTTGTCATCACGAAGAACATTCACTAATGGTAATACGTGAGTAGTTGGAGCGACATCAGTAGTGTCTAACTCATTAAGCTCGTCCGCAAATTTTGTAATTGCAGCTAGTTGATCTGCAAACATTTCTGCCTCTTCTTCTGTAATTGCAAGTCTAGCTAAATGTGCAACATGCTTTACTTCTTCTTTTGAAATATTCGCCAATTTTTACACCTCCGAATTCAATAACCATAACAACTATCATATCATTTTTCACACTAGTTGAACAGAGTACGATTGGTTTCCTTACTGGTTATAAATATGAACAAATGCGTCTTCTTCTCCAGCTTCTTTTACTAATAATGCCTCTGCTCCATCTAGAGAGGTCACTTGAATTTCTACACTCATCTCGGCAGGGAAATGGTTTTTCAACAATACAGCGAGTTGCTGGGTAAAGCCTATTACCTCGGCAGTGCCGTAAAATTGTATAGGTATTTCAATCGTAAGCTTTTGAAGCTGTTGATCTCTAAAGTAGCCTCTACCGATAACGCTAGTATAGTTAGAGAAGTATATTCCTACATCTTGCTTAAAGTTGCTAAATATTGTGTTTAATTCACGATATTTTTTTTCGGCATCAGTGGATGGGAACATAATATACTCTTCATCAACCGGCTTCCAATCTGATAAATTAGCTCCCTTTGATGCTACACTATACTGGAAGTAGGAGCCTGGTACTATAGCATTGCGGCTATTTTGTTCAAATAACCCTACAACAATAGGTACTTCCTCTAATCCTTCTATTTGTCTCATACGATTGACAATTTCAGCTGCAATTCTTTCACCGTTTTTCTTAATCTGTTCCTGTGTTAGAGGTTGTTCAAACGTTGCTCCATATTGTTCTTTTTGATAGTAGTAGATAGAGTTTAATGAAACTCCTACTGAGACTCCAGCCAACCTTGCCTTTTTATCAACTACTTCTAGATAGTTTTGCTCCACAATATGAGTCACATAAACGGGAGCCTTTAATGCTTTCTCTTCTCCAGTAAGCCCCTCATCACTTGGATTTAAACCTTCCTTTGTTTGACTGCTTCTTGCCAGCCAGGAGGATATTGTTTTTTTATCTAAATATTGTCCCTCTTGGAATAAATACTTGTCTGGAGAAAACTCTGTTTGAGAAATTCTAAAGAGGCCTAATTCGACTTCTTTCATATCATATTTCGTATAAAGATTGGAGACAACCAAGCCCCTGCTAGCGCTCTCCTTATATGGAAAAAGAGTGCGATAATATGTTTCATCTAGCTGGAGACTTGGAATAATAACAGTCTCACCTTCTTCTTCCTCCGTATTTTGTATAACTTCCGTTTTATCTTTTTGATTAGGAGTACATCCAGTTACGATTAGCAATAAAATCAATATAGACATACCTAAATATTTTTTTGCCATGCTTAGAACTCCTTTTATTCCTCTAAATTATTGAGCAGCTTTTGCTCATCCCATACTTCAATACCTAGGCTAATAGCTTTTTCAAGCTTAGATCCGGCATCTTCACCTGCAATGACTAAATCCGTTTTTTTACTGACACTTCCAGCTACATTGCCACCTAATGATTCAATTTTTTCCTTTGCATCGGGGCGTGTCAACTGTGTTAGTTTACCTGTTAAAACTACTGTTTTGCCTGCAAAAGGACTGTTTTCCATTGTAGAAGCATCAATAATTTTACCTGTGTACTTCATACCAAGGCCAGATTCTTTTAAGCGACCAATCAGTTGCTGAACCTCTTCCTGCTCAAAATAAGTTACTAGAGAATCAGCCATCTTTTCCCCAATTTCGTGTATAGCAGTTATTTCTTCTCTAGATGCCTGCATGAGCGCATCGAAGTTGTGGAATTTCTCTGATAGAATTTTGGCAGCCTTTTCACCAATATGACGGATCCCTAAACCAAATAACACTCTTTCCATAGAACTAGATTTGGAAGCACTGATCGCTTCTACCAAATTCGTAGCAGATTTCAATCCCATTCGCTCTAGCTTAACTAAATCATCTACAGTCAGCTTATATAAATCGGAGATGTCTTGGACAAGTTTCTCTCTGTACAGCTGTTCTACGACCTTCCCACCTAGCCCTTCAATATTCATCGCATTACGAGAGGCAAAATGGTAAATTCCCTCACGAATTTGAGCTGGACATTGCGGATTGACACATCTTAGTGCAACCTCTTCCTCTATCCGTATTAACTCACTTTCACAGACAGGACAATGAGTCGGCATTTCATAAGGAGGTAAGTCTTCTTTTCTTTCTTGTAGGATGACTTCTACGACCTCTGGAATAATGTCACCAGCTTTTCGTATAATAACGCGGTCTCCAATACGAATATCCTTTTCACGGATTAAATCCTCGTTGTGTAAAGAAGCTCTTTGTACGGTAGTACCCGCTACCTGAGCAGGTTCTAATAATGCGGTCGGGGTCACAACACCGGTTCGTCCTACTGTTAGGTCGATACCAATAATAGTTGTCACTACTTCCTCTGCCGGAAATTTATAGGCTATGGCAAAGCGGGGACTCTTTGCTGTAAAGCCAAGCTCCTCCTGCTGAGAATAATTGTTCACCTTAATAACTATTCCATCTATTTCATAAGGAATATCATTTCTTTTTGTCGTCCATTCCTCTATAAATGCCATAACCTCTTCTATCGAGCGACATTCTCGAGTTTCGTTATTAGTAGGTAAGCCTACATCTTTCATAAATTTCAAGGCTTCTGAGTGGGTATCGATATTAAACTCTTCCCCATCTCCCCCCATTCCATAGACGAACATTGAAAGATTCCTACTTGCGGCCATTTTAGGGTCTAGCTGTCGCAAAGAACCAGCTGCAGCATTTCTCGGATTGGCAAATAGTTCCTCGCCTCTCTCAGCTCGGTGTTCATTTAGCTTAAGGAAGGATGACTTAGGCATATACGCCTCTCCCCTAGCCTCTAGGGTTACATTTTCCTTTAGTCGCAAAGGGACAGCACGAATGGTTTTAATATTGCTTGTAATATCCTCACCTGTAGTTCCATCTCCACGAGTAGCACCACGCACTAGTCGGCCATCCTCATATAGAAGCGAAACAGCCAACCCGTCTATTTTCAGTTCGCATACATAGACAGGGGTCTCATCAATAATATTTCGAATACGCTTGTCAAAGTCTCTAATATCCTCTTCATTGAATGCGTTGGACAGACTTAGCATTGGATTAGCATGGGTAACTTTCTTAAACCCTTCACTTACCGTTGAGCCTACTCGTTGAGTAGGAGAATCTGGGAAGATTAAATCAGGGTTTTCCTCCTCTAAAGCGATTAACTCATGTAAGTATTGATCGTAAACTGCATCAGGAACGGTGGGCTTATCTAACACATAATAAGCATATCCATATTCATGCAATATTTTGTGCAGCTCTTTCACTCTTTCTAATTTATCCATGAACTTTCCTCCGCTAAGAAAATTATACTTTTTCGATTGGTGCAAATTTAGCCAGTAGTCGTTTTATACCAGTTGGACTAGGGAAAGCGATATCTAACTCTGTATTCTCACCTTCGCCACGAACGCTTACTACCATACCTTCTCCCCATTTTTTATGAGAAGCCTTATCGCCAACCTGCCAGCCTAAACGCTCACCACCAGTGGACTGGTATGCTGGTCTTGAAACAGCAGCTCTTGGTACTGGTGCAATCACCTTCGTATCTCTGCTTTTGTTTTTACGGATATCTCGAGACCATCCAACAACCTCAATAATCTCATCCGATATTTCCGAGATAAAGCGAGAAGGGCTGTTAAAGCTACCTCGCCCAAATATTGTACGAGATTGTGCACAAGTGATATAAAGTCTTTCCTCTGCTCGGGTAATTCCAACATAAGCTAAACGACGCTCTTCCTCCATCTCATCATCGTCTCCGATTGAGCGAGCATGAGGGAAAATATTCTCTTCCATTCCAATGATGAATACTACCGGGAACTCCAAACCTTTAGCAGCATGCATCGTCATTAGGATAATATTCCCCTGTGACATGTCCTCATCTTCGTCCAGTTTGTCGATATCTGAAACTAACGCTAAATCTGTTAAGAATGCAACAAGTGACTTATCGTCACTATTTTCTTCGAATGCTTTCGTAACAGATAAAAACTCTTCGATATTCTCTAATCGACTTTCTGCTTCAATCGTTTTCTCGTTTTTAAGCATAGTTTTATAACCAGTTTTCTCTAACACCTGCTCCACGATTTCAGTTACTGATAGGAACTCCTGCATTTGTGTCAGGTTTTGAATAAGTCCATGGAACTTAACGACCGAGTTTACAGCTCTAGCTGGTAATCCCATAAAATCTACTTCGTTTAACGCATCTAATATAGAGCGATCCTGTTCAATAGCGTATCTCGCAATACGATCAAAGGAAGTAGCTCCTATATTTCTCTTCGGCTCATTAATGATTCGTGCAAGTGACAAGTCATCGTCATTATTGGCGATCAAGCGAAGATAGGCTAATAAGTCTTTAATCTCTTTTCGATCATAGAACTTAGTACCGCCAACTATTGTATAGGCCATATTCGATTTTACAAGCACTTCCTCCATCACACGTGATTGTGCGTTCGTGCGATATAAGATGGCAAAATCGTTTAACGTTCTATTTTCGGTTTCAATCAGCTCTTGAACTTTTTGTACTACATACTGGGCTTCCTGTTGTTCATCATTGGCGCGGAATAGTTCAATTTTTTCGCCCTCAAGATTTTCTGTGCGTAACACTTTAGGGTAACGACTTTGGTTATTACCAATGACGTCATTTGCAGCCTTCAAGATTCGTTGGGAGGAACGATAATTTTGCTCCAGCATAATCACTTTTGCATTCGGATAATCCTTTTCAAAGGAAAGGATATTTTGAATATCCGCTCCACGCCAGCGATAGATGGACTGATCCGAGTCGCCCACAACACAAATATTTTTAAATTTCTTAGCAAGCATTTGAACCAGCTCGTATTGCGCTTTGTTCGTATCTTGATATTCATCTACATGGATATACTGAAATTTATTTTGATAAAATTCCAAAACATCTGGTACTCGCTTAAATAACGTTAGAGTAGTCATGATTAAATCATCAAAGTCTAAGGATTGGTTTTTTCTCAGGCGTTTTTCATAACCCTCGTAAACCTTGGCAACCGTCTTTTCAAAAGGATTAGACTCATTCATTTGTGATTTATAAGTATCCGAATCGATACATATATTTTTGGCGCTGCTTATCGCATTCAGCATAGAACGAGGATCGTATTGCTTAGTATCAATATTTAGCTCTTTTAAAATACCTTTAATAACCGTTAGCTGATCGGAAGTATCTAAAATAGAGAAACTTTTTGAGTAACCAATTCGATCAATATCTCTTCTTAGAATTCGCACACACATTGAGTGGAAAGTGGAAACCCACATTCTCTCTCCAGTGCCCTCTCCTAAAATAGTATTTATACGTTCACGCATTTCCCGTGCCGCTTTGTTTGTAAACGTTATGGCCAAAATTTTAGAAGGGTATACTTCCTTTTCTACTATCAAGTAAGCAATACGATGGGTGAGCACTCTTGTCTTACCTGATCCTGCCCCGGCCATGATTAGTAATGGACCCTCGGTTGCTTTGACTGCCTCTTCTTGCTCTTTATTCATCCCGTTTAATAGGTTTTTTGCTATAAGTTCCATACTACACTTCCTCTACAAGAACATTTGTTCTTTATATTATACCTTTGGCTATGCATTTACTCAATTATCATTTAACAGCATTCACCGTTTTTAATGCTTCATTTAAATTTTCATATACTTGGTTTCCGACAATAATGGTATCTGCATGGGCTGCCATTTCACGAGCTTGTGCTTCTGTTTTAATGCCCCCACCATAAAAAAGCTGTGTCTGTTTCAAGCCTGATTTTACCTTTGCCACGGCTTGAACTTCTCCGTACATCCCACTGTATTCCATGTAGAAAACAGGGAATTTAAACATATGCTCCACCATTTGTGCATAGGCAATTATATCATCGATTGAATTGACTGGCTCTGCATGTGTCAGCTCTGCAGCCTTACAATCAGGATTTAAAATACAATAACCTTCTGGGATTATTTCTTCCCAATTCATAACCTCACCAAATTCCTTTGTTGCCTTATGATGCAGATCCTTCACCCATTTGGTGTCAGTGCTATTTAGAACACTAGGAATAAAATAAAAGTCAAACCCAGGCGTAATGCTGTCAATTGTAGAAACTTCCAATGCCACAGGAACTGCGTATCTCCGAATTCTCATTAAAAGATCTATCACATTATCTAAGGACACCCCATCAGAGCCCCCAATAATAATAGCATCGGTTCCCGACTCACAAACCTTCTCCAACGCATCAGCAGCAATTTCTTTGGCAGGGTCTAGCTTAAATATATGTCGCCATTCTTTATAATCCATTTTTTCACCTACATATAATTGTTTATTAACATTAACCCATTATAACAAAAAACCGAACAGACATCGCTGTTCAGCCCATAATGATTCTAAATTTGTAATAAATAATATCTAATTGGTCCCTTCAATATTTTTCTAATAATTACGCAGCATATAGGTGTTAGCTTTAAATCGTTTTTTTACACTCACTTAGAGATTCCCTCATAAACAAAACTAGCTGTCACAAAAGGATGCCGGTTAACTATTATAAAGTTTAAAAAAAGCTAAAGGCAAGAATGACTGTTTTACCAGCATTCTTGCCTTTTCATATTAAATAGCAATAAAGGCTTTATGTACGTTTCCTTTTCACTACTACTCTTTTCTATTTATGACAGGTGCTTCGTCTGGATAGAGTCTGCCTAACATTTCATCGTATGCATCGTTTCCATAATCATATGCACGTCTCACTCGTGAAATAGTAGCTGTGCTTGCTCCAGTTTCTTTTTTTATAGATTCATAAGTTTTTTTGAGGCGAAGCAAATGTGCTACTTCAAATCGTTGAGCAAGCGACTGAATCTCGCTAATTGTGCATAGATCATCAAAGAAGCGATAGCATTCATCTATATCCTTCAATTCTAAAATAGCATTAAATAATTGGTCTGTTTGTTTACCTTTAATTTTATCAATCTGCATATAGTTCATTCCTTTCATCGTTTACTTATGGCAAATACTTTACCATGCTTTCTATCCCTGGATTAGTAGGAACAATGCTAATCCAAGTTTTGCCTTGCACCAGCTTGACCGGTATGCCATTTTCCATCGGAACTAATATTCCGTCTACGTTTTTCCACTCTATCTCCTTCATAATACCAGCTTGGAAAAGATATGCTTTTCCTCCATCAGCTAAGGATAGCTTCTGACGACCAGCATTATCAATGGTTTTATGTGGTATTTCCATAAATATTAGATTAGCAAGCTTCACTGGAGTTTGCTTTTCTTTGTCAATTGTCAAAATACCTGCAGATTTTCTTTCGTAAATACCTTGCTCTTGCACATAATTATATTCATTCTCAAAGCTTGTTCCAGAACCATAACGAATGCTAACATTAGAAGCTGGGCTACCTAGTTTTGCTCCTTCAGCTGTTTCGTAAAATGAAAAAGTAGGGATTTTATTTATTTCCATAGAAGCTCCTACTCGATCTGCCCCTGCAAAAATATTTTCACTAGAAATATAGGAATTATGGGGTGCCTTTCTTTCACTAGAACGCTTAAAGAATATCCCATCATATTGCATACCATTTATATTATCTACTACTCTTGCATTTAACATTTTTTGAGCATCAGGACTATAGCCGTGAGCTACGTAAAAAGCATCTAATCCTTTAGCTATCTCCACAAAGTAATCTCTCGCACTTCGAACTGGTCCTATATTATCAGGGACCTCACTTTGGAAAACAGCCAAAAAACGGGTTACATTCCCTTCTGCCATCACTTCATAAATCATGTCCGCCTGAGAAATTCCGGATTGTGGGCGAGCTTGCGGATGATTATTAATCGTTACCATGACAGGTCTTTGTTTAAGCTCCACTTCAGAGCCTATACCTGTAAAAGGAGCAACAAACGGAAGAGGAACTGGCTCCTCTTCTATCACTTCCTCTACAACATCTTCTATGTCTTCTCCTGTGTCTTCAGCGACAGCTTCTTCAATGCCAGCATCTTTTGAACAACCTGCTAGCAACAAGCAAACAACAGCAATGATTCCCCATTTTTTGAACACTTTCTCGAATCCTCCTACCTCATAACTGCTGGAAATAGTACTTTTTTCTTCATTACATCGAATATCCCTTTTTGTGTTATCCGGACATAAGGTAAATGAGTGGACTGTAAAAACAGCAGTGTATATATAGCATCCCCATGCTTAAAGCCTCTAGCAGCTAGTTCTTTTTTTAGTTCTACCTCTTCTTCTATAAGTGCTTCCATCGGTTTATCAGAGAGTCCTCCTCCTATTGGAAGACTAATAGAACAAACAACTTGTTCATTCTCTACAATGACAATTCCGCCATTCATCTTCTTTATTTCGTTAAAGGCTTGAAGCATGCTTTCCTTATTCTTTCCAACTAACAATATATCCCCCGTGTTGGAATAAGAGGAAGCAAAGCCCATAAGCTTATTCGCAAATCCCTTTATCAAGGTTGATACCTTCCATTTACCATTTCTGTCTATAAGCAACAGGAAGCTTTCATCATGGTTTGTAGATAACTCATTGTCAGTAGTATCTACGCTTACGGAATAAGGCTTTGTAATAACATCATTTACCATCTCTATTCCAAACGGCATAGAGAATTGAAAGTCACTATCAGTAAGATCAAAGTCAAGTTTAAATGGCGGCATTCCTGACCAATTAACTGGATCTAATGCTCTTACTTTTTCACTATTCTTCCTTAACCAAACACCCTTTGACAAAACACTTATTGGCACTGGGTTTTGCTCGTCCTCTAGGAAGTTGAGTGTGGCAAAGCGACCACTAGCAATTACACCATGTAAATTCGATAAGTTATAATATTTTGCTACATTGAAGGAAGCCATTAAATAAGCGTCTATCGGGTCAACTCCAGCATCTAAAGCAACTTGAATACATTTATCCATTACACCGTCCGTATGGAAGGAGGGTGTAGAACCGTCTGTAGTCATCATTAAATGGTCAAAAATGTGAAGATCTTTTTCTAAAATGTCCTTCAAGAGATTTGGCAGATCAGGACGAATAGAAGAATGCCTTAAAGTTACAGCATAGCCATGAAGAATTCTTCTTTCAACCTCTTCAATCGTCATCGATTCATGATCTCCATCTGCTCCTAGTAAACGCATTCTGGCAAGCGTCTTTTCTGAGGCTCCTGGAAAATGACCTTCAATTTTCATTCCATTTGTTTTTGCCTGCTGGAGCCAATAAAGCATTTGGTCATCACCAGATAATAATCTTGGCCAACCTGTCAGCTCTCCTCCCATAATAACATCTGGACGATTAATCCATTCTCCCACTGTTTTAGAGGTGAATAGTTGCTCTTCATTTTCTAATTCTGTTTGAGAATCAAATCGAGACCACCAGTAAAAAGAGAAAGGCAACTTTTTAAGCTCGTCCATAATTGAAAACGCTTTCTTATTTTCCAACATTAGGAAAAGGATTAAATTATCTGAAATAAACGCTGTTGTCCCCAACTGTGCAGCAAAATCTGCAAACGTTTGTGGATTATATAATTGAAAAGGGTGAACATGAGGTTCTATATAGCCTGGTACAATTTTTTGTCCAGCAGCATCGTATACTTCTGTCTGATTCGTAATAAGCGGCATATCAGTACCTGAATAAACAATTCGATCTTTTACAATCCAAATATTTCCGATAATCCATTTTTTAAGATGACTATGTAAGTAGGTAGCATTGGTTATTAATATGTCTGGTGCTTTCGTTCCGTTCACCACTTCTATTTGATGCCTTATATGCTCGATTTTCCATATTGGATAATGCATGATTCCTTCTCCTTCCTGTAAGTCTTTTATTTAAATAATAGTAGCACAGTACTTTAGTAAAGCAAAGCACTGAAATGTATTTTTTGTAAATTCTGATACATGAATAGGTCTATTGTCATTACTAATTAATCAACCAATTTAAAGGTATATTCCCTTATATTTTTGAAGATGTTTATATCACACTTTAAAATTTACTTCACGAATAAAAGTACTCGATACTATATAATAGTTTTATTTGAAAAAAATATGATAAGAAAAGTGCAAGCGTCTAAGCCTTCAACAAATTGCGGTTGATTTCAGCTTTAGACGTACGCTTTCCGCGAGGGAGCAATAAGCCATCTGTCTCCCTGCTCTCGCTGGAGTCGACGTCTGTCGCTTCAATTAAAAAGTTTTGTAAAAAGAAATATGCTTCCTATCTTAAAAAAGAATGTCCGTAATGTTACCGGACATTCTTTTCGTGGTCATTTAAATGTACGCCAGCCAATATCAGTTCGATAGAATAAGTCATTCCATTCTAGACTAGAAAGACCTTCGTATACTTTATCTTGCGCAGCTTTTAATGAGGTCTCTTTTGCTGCTACTAAAATTACGCGACCCCCATTTGAAACAAAGTCTTCATCCTGTTTCTTCGTGCCTGCATGAAAAATATGCAAGCCTTTTTCAGATAAAGAATCTAAGTTAGGTAGTTTTGCACCTTTGATTGGATTTTCTGGGTAACCATCAGCAGCAATCACTACACCTAACATAGCTTCATCAGACCAAAACAAATCAAATGGCTTTTCATCCATCAATGATTTCATGAACTGCCCAAATTCACTTTTCATTCTAGGGAGAACTACTTGGGTTTCTGGATCACCAAAACGGGCATTGAATTCAATGACTTTTGGTCCTTCCTTAGTAAGGATTAAACCAGCATATAATATACCTGTGAATGATATGCCTTCAGCCGTCATTGCTTGAACTGTTGGCACCACGATAGTTTCGTAAGCAGTATCCACCACTGCCTGAGAAATTTGTGGAACTGGGGAATACGCCCCCATACCTCCAGTGTTCGGACCTTTATCGCCATCGAAAGCACGTTTATGGTCTTGAGCAATAACCATTGGATAAATAGTCCCTTTGTGAACAAAGGACATAAATGAAAATTCTTCTCCATCTAAAAATTCTTCAATTACAACACGCGAAGAAGATTCTCCAAACAATTGGTTACCAATCATGTCTTCTACTGCAGAATCTGCCTCTTCAACCGTCATGGCAACTACAACACCTTTGCCAGCAGCAAGTCCATCCGCTTTTATAACAATTGGAGCCCCAAGCCTTTCAATATATTCCTTTGCTTTGTCTACCTCTGTAAAGGTTTCATAAGCAGCAGTCGGAATACCATATTTGTCCATTAATTCTTTAGCAAAGGTTTTACTTCCTTCAATTTGTGCAGCAGCCTTCGTTGGTCCAAAAATGCGTAAGCCTTGTTCCTCAAAGAAATCTACAATTCCTTCTGCAAGGGGTTGCTCTGGTCCGACAAACGTCAAATCTATTTCATTATCCTTTGCAAACTTGGCTAATTCTTTAAATGCAAGGGCCTCTATTGGAACGATTTGAGCTTCCTTTGCCATTCCGGCATTTCCAGGTGCTACAAACACTTTTTGCACAGAGGGAGATAAATGAAACTGCTTAGCAATTGCATGCTCTCTCCCTCCGCTGCCAATAACAAGAATATTCATGAATGCGGAAGCCTCCTTTAGTGTTTAAAATGACGTACACCTGTAAATACCATAGCAATTCCATATTCATTTGCTTTATCGATGGAATCTTGGTCCTTTACAGATCCTCCAGTTTGGATAATTGCTGTAATTCCAGCTTTTGCAGCAGTCTCCACCGTATCATTCATAGGGAAGAAAGCATCTGATGCAAGGCTTGCTCCTTTTGCAAGGCCTCCTGCTTGTTCAAGTGCAATTTTTGCAGATCCAACACGATTCATTTGACCTGCACCTACACCAACTGTCATGTCCTCAGTCGCTACCACGATTGCGTTAGATTTCACATGCTTCACAACGTTCCAACCTAATGTCATCGATTTCCATTCTTCCTCTGTTGGTTCACGGTCCGTAACAACCTTTATATTTGCATCTTTTAATCCAAATGTATCAGGAGATTGTATTAATAATCCGCCCTCTACCGATACAGTATTCCATTTGTCTTTTTTAGTTTGTTCATAAGAAATGGTCAATAGACGAATATTTTTCTTTGCTGTAAGCATTGCAATAGCTTCCTCAGAGAAGGACGGAGCTATGATAATTTCTAAGAAAATTCCTGCCAATGTTTTAGCAGTAGCTGAATCCACTTCACGGTTTAAAGCTACAATTCCTCCGAAAATAGAGGTAGAATCTGCTTCATAGGCTTTTTGGAATGCCTCAGAGATTGATTTTCCTGTACCAACTCCACATGGATTCATATGCTTCACCGCTACAGCGGCTGGCAAGTCAAACTCTTTAACAATTTGAATAGCAGCATTGGCATCTTGGATATTATTATAGGAAAGCTCCTTTCCATGTAATTGCTTAGCCGATGCAATTGAGAAATCTGAGCCAAGTGGTCGTTTATAGAAAGCAGCCTGTTGATGAGGATTTTCTCCGTAACGCAACGCTTGTTTACGCTCATATGTAAGGGTTAATAGCTCTGGGAAATCTTCCCCCGCAAGATTTGTCATATAATCTGCGATTAACGCGTCGTATGCAGCAGTATGACGGAATACTTTAGCAGCAAGTCTACGACGTGTTTCAATAGTAGTTTCTCCGTTTTCTTTTAGCTGGCTTAATACTTCATCATAGTCCGCGGCATCGGTAACCACTGTTACGTATTGATGATTCTTTGCTGCCGAACGGAGCATAGATGGTCCACCAATATCGATGTTTTCAATCGCATCCTCAAATGCTACGTCAGGCTTTGATATAGTTTCTCGGAAAGGATAAAGATTTACACAAACGATTTGAATCGGTGTGATTTTATGTTCCTCCAACTGAGCTTGGTGAGAAGGATCATCATGTTTCGCTAATAATCCACCGTGAATCATAGGATTTAATGTTTTTACTCGACCATCCAAAATCTCTGGAAAGTTTGTCACTTGGTCAACAGAAGTAATGGCAACACCATTTTGTTCTAAAAATGATTTAGTACCACCAGTTGATAAAATTTCGTAACCAAGCTGTTCCAGCTCTTTTGCAAACTCAAGAATTCCTGATTTATCTGATACACTGATTAATGCACGTTTTGACACAATAATTCCTCCTAATTTATCGAAAAATCAATATTACTCATTAATAAGAAAAGTGCAGCCTATGTCCGCACCTACTTATTAGCGTGCGGAAAAATCACAAACGACGCATTAGCGGCGGGGATGGCTTATCGCTCACCCCTCGGAAAGCGTCAGACTAGAGCAGAAATCAACATACTTTATTTTATGACATACTTTTTTGAAAGTACGAGCTTATACTACCTTGTCAATGTGAATATTCGTTACAGGCATTGTCTTATCTTCTTCCATTAACTCCATAGCTGTTGTAAGGTCTTCACGTATAATTCATGCTCCACTGCATGGATTCTTTCCTCTGTCTTCTCTCGATCCTCCGCTACAACCTCTACTGCATATTGAGATAGTATTGGTCCGGTATCCATACCTGCATCTACCAAATGTACTGTAACTCCAGTAACCTTTACTCCATGCTTCAATGCTTGACCAATAGCATCCTTTCCAGGAAATGCTGGGAGTAAGGATGGATGAATATTAACAATACGATTTGGAAATGCATCCAACAATATATTGCCAACTAATCTCATATATCCAGCAAGCACTAGCCATTCGACCTGCAGTTCTTGTAGCTTTTTTAAAATCTCCTGCTCATAGGCGTCTTTTGTAGAATAGCTAGTCGGCTTTAAAACAAGTGTTTCTACTCCTACTGCCTCTGCACGTTTTACAACGTAAGCGTCTTGTTTATTAGTTACAACTAATACGGGTTCACCTATTAACCTACCTGTCCGTACAGCATCATAGATTGCTTGAAAATTAGAGCCGCTTCCAGAAGCAAAGACGGCAAATCTTGGTCCTGTATTCATTACACTAAGCTCCCGTCATGTGTTCCGTTGAATAGAACACCTTCACCTTTCACCACACGACCGATTGTATATGCCTTTTCTCCATGAGACTCAGCTATAGCAATCGCCTTCTCTGCCTCTTCTTGAGACAATGCTAGTACAAAACCAATTCCCATATTAAATACATTGTAAAGATCCTTATCCGTGAGCTGACCTTTTTCCTTTAAAAATTGGAATATCGGAAGCACTTCCCATGAGCCAAGATCAATTTCCACCGCTAAAGCCTCTGGCATCATACGTGGAAGGTTTTCATAGAACCCTCCGCCAGTTACATGTGCCATTCCGTGAATGTTTAAATTTTGATGCATCTCCATTACTGGTTTCGCGTAGATCTTAGTAGGAGTTAATAGAGCCTTGCCTATTTTTCCAAGCTCTTCGAAGCCTCCTACTACTGTATCCGTCTCGTATCCTTGTTCTTCAAATACTATTTTACGCACAAGGGAATATCCATTAGAGTGAACTCCACTAGAGGCAATACCGACTAAAACGTCCCCTTCAGATATCTTTTCACCCGAAACAATTTTAGACTTTTCACATGCTCCAACAGCAAATCCCGCTAAATCATATTCGTCTTCTTCATATAACCCTGGCATTTCTGCTGTTTCTCCACCGATTAAAGCCGCTCCTGACTGAACACAGCCATCTGCAACGCCCTTCACAATTTGTTCGATGCGAGCTGGCACTGCCTTACCTACTGCCACATAATCTAAGAAAAATAAAGGCTCTGCACCCTGAGCGACAATATCATTTACACACATAGCCACACAATCAATCCCGATTGTGTCATGAGTGTCAGTCATAAAGGCAAGCTTGAGCTTCGTCCCAACTCCATCTGTTCCAGAGATTAAAACTGGTTCCTTATAATTCAAGGAAGATAAGTCAAACATTCCCCCAAAGCCACCAAATGTACCCATGATTCCTTTTCTAGCTGTGCGTTCGACATGTGATTTCATGCGCTCAACTGCTTCATAGCCAGCTTCAATATTTACACCAGCTTTTTCATATGCTTTTGACATTTATAATCCTCCTATCGAACAAGCTCTTTTTCATGTGGTAATTTCGTGTCTGGGAATATATCCGTTGGGTATTCTCCTGTGAAACAGGCTAAGCAATGACCACAATTCTTTTCTCCCTCGGGTCTCCCAATAGCTTTTACCATTCCCTCAACCGATAAGAAGGAAAGGGAATCCGCACCAATTAGGACTCTCATTTCTTCGATAGTATTATTTGCTGCAATCAGCTCCGAGTCGGAACTAATATCTATTCCATAAAAGCATGGATTTTTTAAAGGAGGAGAGCTAATTACTACATGAACCTCTGTTGCTCCGGCTTCTTTTAACATATTCACAATTCTTTTAGACGTTGTTCCCCGAACGATTGAATCATCTACCATTACCACTCGCTTACCTTTAACTACTTGACGCACTGGTGATAGCTTCATCTTCACTCCACGCTCACGCAAATCCTGCGAAGGCTGTATAAATGTTCTGCCTACATATCGGTTTTTTATAAGTCCTAATTCATAAGGAATTCCTGTAGCCTCTGAAAATCCAATTGCAGCAGAGATACTTGAATCCGGAACGCCTGTTACTACGTCAGCATCGATGAAGATCTCTTTTGCAAGCTGTTTTCCTAATCGTTTTCTTGCTGAGTGAATGTTAATACCATCTATATCTGAATCTGGACGAGAAAAATATACATATTCCATTGTACAAATAGCACGATCTCTCTTCTCCATATATCGTTCAGAACGGCAGCCATTATCATTAATGATTAATAGCTCTCCTGGTTCAATCGAGCGAACTAATTCTGCACCTATTAAATCAAAGGCACTCGTCTCAGAAGCAACCACCCAAGCATTATCTAGCATCCCTAAAGAAAGAGGACGCATACCTTGTGGGTCCTGTGCGACTAGCATTCCATCCTCAGTTAAAATGATGAAAGCAAATGCTCCTTCTAATAGTCGAAGAGATTGCTTTGCACGTTCTTCAAATGAAGGAAGTCTACTTTTTTTAAGTAAATGTGCTAGCACCTCTGTATCCGAAGTTGTTTGGAAGATGCTCCCTTGCTGCTCTAAATTACGCTTTAAACGAGTGGCATTTACGATGTTACCATTGTGAGCAATTGCCAGGCTGCCAGTAGTAGAATTAAATAGTAACGGTTGTACGTTCTCTATACCTGATCCCCCTGCAGTTGCGTAGCGGACATGGGCAATTGCTGAATGACCTTCAAGCTGCTCCAACTTCCCATTGTTAAACACATCGTTTACAAGACCTTCACCTTTAACAGCTCGCAATGACTTACCATCTGTTACTACGATTCCAGCACCCTCCTGTCCCCGGTGCTGCAATGCATGTAAACCGTAATAGCTCATAGCTGCTGGGTTTGAGTGTCCCCAAATTCCAAACACTCCGCATTCTTCATTTAAGCCTCTGAGTTCAGTAAGCATGGTATTGCTCCTTTCCAAGCGGAACGGAATTCCTCAACAGAACCGTTTATCCAAGTAGTTCCGTTTTCTTGAGAGATTACTAGATTGTTTGTATCAGTTACCTGTCCAATTTTCACCGCATCTTGTACTAGTGCTTCAAACTGACTAGCATTTTCAGATTTAACAGTCACAATGAAACGAGACTGTGTTTCACTGAATAGGGTTGTTATTGCCGAACCTTGAACCGTCACTTCAATTCCAAGCCCTTTAGCATCGAACGTTTTTTCAGCTAGGGCTACTGCAAATCCACCTTCTGCAATATCGTGTGCAGACTGTACTAAGCCAGCTTTAATCGCTGATAGTAAAGCCGTTTGACGAGCTGCCTCTACATCTAAATCGATAGAAGGTGCTTGACCAAAAATACGTCCTTCTACTAATTTTTGTAGCTCAGATCCACCAAATTCAGTTTTAGTGTCACCAATCAAATAAACTAGATCCCCCGCTTGTTTAACGGATTGAGTCGTTACATGAGCCAAATCCTCCACTAATCCTACAAGACCAATCGTAGGTGTCGGATAAACTGCTGTTCCACTTCTTTCATTATAAAGGGACACGTTTCCTCCAATTACCGGTGATTCTAATGCGATACATGCGGCTGAAATTCCTTCAGCAGACTGATCTAGCTGCCAGAATATTTCTGGATTTTCCGGGTTACCAAAATTCAAGCAATCTGTAATTGCAAGCGGCTTAGCACCAGAACACACTACATTACGTGCTGCCTCTGCCACAGCGATCTTACCTCCAGCAACTGGATCTAAGTAAATATAGCGGGAGTTGCAATCTGTCGTCATAGCAAGACCTTTATTTGTTCCTCGAACGCGTACAACTGCTGCATCAGAACCAGGTGTTACTACTGTGCTAGTACGGACCTGGTAATCGTATTGATCGTATACCCATTCCTTTGAAGCAATCGTTGGCTGTTGGAGAAGATTTAAAAGAGTTTCTTTATAGTCTGTTACTAGTGGTTCTTTGTTTTCCATTGCTTGAAAATCTGTGAAATAAGCAGGAACAGCTGATGTCTTATAATAAACAGGTGCTTCCTCCGCTAATGCATCTGCAGGAACCTCTGCCACTACTTCCCCTTTATGCAATAGACGAAGCATTTTATCGTTCGTCACCTTACCAACTGCTACACAGTCTAGACCGTATTTTTCAAAAATCTCTACAATTTCCTCTTCACGGCCTTTTTTTACAACAATCAGCATTCGTTCCTGTGATTCAGATAGCATCATTTCATAGGCAGTCATACCTGTCTCACGTTGTGGAACAAAGTCTAAATTCATCTCTACTCCGTAACCAGCTTTGGAAGCCATTTCTGCTGAAGAAGAAGTTAATCCTGCTGCTCCCATATCTTGAATTCCGATAATAGCGTCAGATTTAATAACCTCTAAGCAAGCTTCAAGCAAAAGTTTCTCCATAAATGGGTCTCCTACTTGAACTGCAGGGCGTTTTTCTTCAGAAGTTTCCGTCAATTCTTCGGAAGCGAATGTTGCTCCGTGAATTCCGTCACGTCCTGTTTTTGCTCCTGCGTACATCACCGTGTTACCTTCACCAGCCGCAATACCTTTTTGAATATCCTCATGATTGATTAAGCCTACACACATAGCATTTACTAATGGGTTACCCTCATAGCAGTCATCAAACTGAATTTCTCCTCCAACAGTTGGGATACCTATACAGTTACCATAACCAGCAATACCTGCCACTACTTCTTCAAACAAATACTTTACGCGTGGTGTTTTTAGTTCTCCAAAGCGCAATGAATTTAACATTGCAATTGGACGAGCGCCCATAGAGAATACATCTCGGATAATTCCTCCTACCCCAGTTGCAGCTCCTTGATAAGGTTCGATTGCAGAGGGATGGTTATGAGATTCCATTTTAAATACTACTGCCTGACCATCACCAATATCGACTATCCCTGCGCCTTCACCAGGACCTTGCAAAACTTGTGGTCCCTTAGTAGGGAATTTGCGTAAAACTGGCTTAGAATTTTTATAAGAGCAATGCTCTGACCACATAACCGAGAACAAACCAGTCTCTGTATAGTTTGGTAGTCTACCTAGAATGTTTTCTACCATAGCAAATTCTTCATCGGACATTCCCATTTGAGCATATAGCTTCTGTTCTTTAATTTGCTCCGGATTTGGTTCAAGCATGACTGACATGAGATTCCCTCCACTGTTTCAAAATAGATTTGAATAACGCTAATCCATCATTTCCACCCATAATTTCGTTTACAGCACGCTCTGGGTGTGGCATCATCCCAAGAACATTTCCTCTTTCATTTACAATACCTGCGATATCTTCAATACTTCCGTTCGGATTTTCTGAAGCATAGGTGAAAACAATTTGGTTGTTTTCCTTTAAAGACGTTAGTGTTAGCTCATCACAATAATAATTTCCTTCCCCATGGGCAATAGGGATTTGAATAACTTCATTCTTCTCATATGAAGAGGTAAATTGAGTTTCATTGTTCACTACCTTTAAGTCAACTGTTCGGCACATAAATTTCAAGTCTTTATTGCGCAATAGTGCACCAGGCAAAAGGCCAGCCTCTGTCAGTACTTGGAAACCATTACATACGCCTAGTACAGGCTTACCAGCTTCAGCAGCCTTCACTACTTCTGACATAATATTCGAGAAGCGAGAAATAGCACCACAACGTAAGTAGTCACCATAAGAGAATCCGCCTGGCAATAAAATAGCGTCAAATCCGCTTAAATCCTTCTCATCATGCCAAACATATTCTACTTCTTCTCCAAGCTCGTCTTTAATCGCATGGTACATATCTAAATCACAGTTCGATCCTGGAAATACGATTACCGCGAACTTCATTTGCTTACAGCCTCCTCAACCTCATAACGATAGTCTTCGATTACTGTATTAGTTAAAAGCTTTTGACACATCTCTCTTACAACTGTATCTACATCACGTGTTCCTTCTTCAATTTGTAGCTCCAGATATTTACCGATTCGAACGTCAGTTACTTCGTTATAGTCCATAGAGTGTAGAGCACCCATTACTGCACTCCCCTGTGGATCTAAAACACTTTCACGAAGTGTCACATATACTTTAACTTTTTTCATTTTGATAGTCCTCCTAGACGGGAAAGTATAATTTCATAAACCTCTGTTAAGCTTCCTAAATTGCGTCTGAACACGTCTTTATCTAATTTTTTGTTTGTTTCTTTATCCCATAGTCTACAAGTATCAGGAGAGATTTCATCAGCAAGCAAAATAGCGCTGTCAGTTGTTTTACCAAACTCTAATTTGAAATCTACTAAAGTAACACCAATATCAGAGAATATTGGGCGAAGCACCTGGTTAATTTCGAGCGCCATTGTTTGAAGCGTATCTATTTCTACTGGTGAAGCAATTTCTAATAATTCCAAATGTGCATTCGTTAAGAGTGGATCCCCAAGGTCATCATCCTTGAAATAAAACTCAACGATTGGTTTTTTTAAAGGAGTGCCCTCTGCCATCCCGAGTCTTTTTGAAAGACTACCAGCGGCTATATTTCTAACGACAACCTCAAGTGGAATAATTTCCACCTTCTTTACAAGCTGCTCATTTTCAGAGATTTGCTCGATAAAGTGAGACTCAATACCATACTTTTTTAGCTGTTCGAAAAGTATGGTAGTAATTTTGTTATTTAATATTCCCTTACCACCAATTTCTGCTTTCTTTTCTCCATTAAATGCAGTGGCACTATCCTTATATGCAACATAGAGAACGTCTTCGTTCTCTGTTGCATATAATCTTTTTGCTTTACCTTCGTATAATAGATCGCCTTTTATCACGGTAATTTCCTCCATTATTCAGATATGCCTTAATGTTTTCGTTAACTCTATTCGTTTAAGCCTAAGCGGTCAAAAATCATATCGACGTGCTGAATGTGGTAATTGTAGTCAAAACAATCATCCAACTCTTCTTTTGTTAATAATGAAGTAATCTTTTCATCTGCATCCACAAAGTTACGGAAAGCTGTTTGAGATTCCCAAGCCTTCATTGCTAGTGGCTGTACTGTATCATAAGCAGTTTCGCGAGCCAGCCCTTTGTCAATAAGCGCAAGTAAAACACGTTGCGAGTAAATCAGCCCTAAAGTAGAATCCATATTTCGTTTCATATTTTCAGGGAACACAGTAAGATTTTTCACGATGTTACTAAAACGATTTAACATATAGTTCAGTGCAATTGTTGCATCCGGTAAAATTACACGCTCAGCAGAAGAGTGAGAGATGTCTCTTTCATGCCATAAGGCTACATTTTCATAGGCAGTCATCATATATCCACGAATGAGACGTGCCATCCCAACCATATTTTCTGATCCTATCGGGTTACGTTTATGAGGCATTGCCGATGAACCCTTTTGCCCTTTTGAGAAAAACTCTTCGACTTCACGAGTTTCTGACTTTTGAAGACCACGAATCTCTGTTGCAAATTTCTCGATAGAAGTTGCTACTAATGCAATTACGCTTAAGTATTGAGCATGACGATCACGTTGTAATGTTTGAGTTGAAATTGGTGATGCTGCTAATCCTAGCTTTTCACATACATACTGTTCAACAAATGGATCGATGTTTGCATAAGTACCAACTGCTCCTGACATTTTTCCTGTTTCAATTACAGTAGCCGCAGCCTCAAAGCGCTCAAGATTACGCTTCATTTCTTCTGTCCATAGAGCTAGTTTTAAACCGAAGGTAGTCGGCTCTGCATGAACACCATGTGTACGACCCATCATTACCGTATATTTGTGCTCTTTAGCCTTGTTTTCTAATATCTCAATAAAATTTTGAATGTCTTTACGTAAAATGCCGTTAGCTTGTTTGATCACATAAGAAAGAGCGGTGTCTACTACATCCGTAGATGTCAGTCCGTAATGCACCCATTTACGCTCTTCCCCCAAAGTTTCGGATACTGCACGAGTAAATGCTACTACGTCATGTCTTGTTTCTTGCTCAATCTCTAAAATACGATCTACAGAAAAGGATGCATTTTTACGAAGAAGTGCGACATCCTCCTTTGGTATATCACCAATCTCTGCCCATGCCTCACAAGCTAGTATTTCTACCTCTAACCACGCATTGTATTTATTTTCTTCTGTCCAAATCGCTCCCATTTCAGGGCGTGTGTAGCGTTCTATCATTTCTTTTCCTCCAAATTAAGACCAAATTTTTGATTGTTCAATTTCTGTCAGTGTTTCCTCGATATTGTCCGAAAGGATAGTAACATGTCCCATCTTCCTATTTTCCTTTGCCTCACTTTTACCATACAAGTGCAGCGACCAGTTTGGATACTTGCTTAGCGAGTTTGTTACAGGGATAACATGCTGTCCTAGTACATTAACCATAATTGCGTTCGTCCATAGCTTTGGTTGTCGTAATGGCCAACCACAAACAGCTCTTACATGCTGATGAAATTGAGAGACATTACAAGCTTCTATAGAATAGTGACCGGAGTTATGGGGTCTAGGTGCTAACTCGTTAATCAGTAATTTATCGTCCTCTAGCACAAACATTTCAACAGCAAGCGTCCCTATTAAATTCAAATGGTTCGCAATTGTTTCAGCAGCTTCCACCGCTTTGTCCGATAGAGATGTACTAATTCTTGCTGGAACAATGGTTTCGTGTAGAATATGGTTCACATGAATATTTTCCCCGATTGGCAAGCAATAGGTTTCACCATTTCCATTTCTTTGAACGATTACAGAGATTTCTTTATTGAATGGTACAAACGCCTCTGCAATACACGCCGAGTGTTCAAAAAGAGGCTTAGCTAGTTTTAAAGCATCCTTACTACTTTTGACAATTTGCTGTCCCTTACCATCATACCCTCCTCGCGTAGTTTTCACCACGCAAGGGTAACCAATGTTGTCAATGTTGGACACTAGCTCATCATAGTTTTGTACCTCTATAAATTTTGCCACCGGAACTCCAGCTGCTCTTATAGATTTCTTTTCTAAAATACGGTCCTGCGTAATTCTTACCAAATCTGCCCCCTGAGGAACATAGGCAATTTCTGCAAGACGTTTTAGACCTTCATAATCTATATTTTCAAACTCATATGTTATAACTTCACTTACATCGGCTAATTCTTCTAATGCAGCCTCATCATTATATGGCGCCACAATTCGAATATCTGCAATCTGACCACAAGGAGAGTCCATCGTTGGCTCGAGTACCGCTACTTTAAACCCTGCCTCTTTGGCTGCAAGGGCCATCATTCTACCAAGCTGTCCCCCACCAATAATTCCTATTGTTTGTCCTGGATAGATTGTCTTCGTCATCGTAGCTCACCATTACTTTCTAAGACGCTATTTTTCGTTGCTTCTCTTCGATTCTCTAATCTACTAGTAATTTCTGCATCTTGAATGGAAAGAATTTGTGCCGCTAGTAGCCCTGCATTTGTAGCTCCTGCCTTTCCTATAGCTACCGTTGCTACTGGAACTCCTCCAGGCATTTGAACAATTGATAACAAGGAATCTAATCCATTCAATGCCTTAGATTGGACTGGCACCCCGATGACCGGAAGAGTTGTTTTTGCAGCTACCATTCCAGGTAAATGTGCTGCTCCGCCAGCTCCAGCAATAATAACTTGTATACCTCGATCTCTTGCCTGCTCCGCATATTCAAACATAAGATCAGGGGTACGATGTGCAGAAACTACTTGTTTTTCATATGGAATGTGTAACTCATCTAAGATTTCACAGCAATGCTTCATTGTTTCCCAATCACTAGAACTACCCATAATTACACCAATTTTTGCGTCCATTATTTTCGTCCCTTCCTTTTTAAACAAAAAATTCCTCAAATAAACTGTCTTCTTTTAGAAGAAAAGCAGTTTACTTGAGGAACATAGAAAATGGGTTTGTTATTTGCATATGCATATAAGAACTCACCCTTTTAGTAGTTTCCAAAAGTCGCTTTCCCTCATAGTCCTGTCATTTACGGTGACTTGGTAGAGACGCTAAAGCCAATTCTTTAGCATATATGGGGATAAAATCGTTCTATTACTATTAATATTCTAACAAGTCTAGATAGTAACGTCAACGGTTAAAAGCGAACAATTAATTTTCAGAAAACTATAATGTTCGGTTTTTAGTACTTATTTCAAGATTCTTTATCTTTTATTCCTTTTAATTGAATCATTTGTCTTATAGGGGTAGGAACTCCGTCTATCTCTGCAAATAAAGGCTCTTCTCTCCTACCGACCACCTGAAAGCCTTGCTTTGCCATCTTTTCCATACAAGCAGAGATGCTTTCGTTTTCCTCCACTTCAAACCATTTGGTTTCTTGTCTCATCTAAATAACTTCCCTTTCCGAACCGTTTTGACCCAGAAGCCCCCATGAATAGTTTTGGGCTCATAAGCAATGATAAATATTTTCGGGTCGATTTCCTTTAACCGATTATACAGCTTAACTTCGTATTTTCTCGGAGTTAATATTTGCAATGCTTGTCTGTGACCTTCCAGACCATTTGCAGTCCAATCTGTAACACCATACCCCTCTTCCCTCAAAATAGAGGATAAGTGGTTAACGTCACTTTCAGTAGAAATAGCATTGACCATAATATATCCTAAAGACATTTTTTCCTCAAGTTTAGAACCAACGATAATCCCTGTACCAAAACCAAGCGCATAAGCAATTAAATTCTGGATTGCATCCAAGTTATCTAACACCAGTCCTAAACCTACTATATAAACGGTTACTTCTATTATACTCATAAACGCTGCAACATAACGATAGCCTTTCAGTGTTAGAATCATTCTTGTTGTTGATAAGGTAACATAAACAATGTTAATCGCAAAGATAATCAAAACCATAGTAAATGCATTTTCTAACATTCTTTCAACTCCTCTAATTTAATACTTTCCCATTGGTTGAAGATGTATTAATATATACCCTTTATGGTTAGACCTAATCGGAAAATTGAAGAATTGTAGTTGTTCTTAAGAATGTGTGGGTGAAAATATCCATAATGACAGAGGAATGAATGAAGTATGAGGAAAATACATGTTTTTGGAATGCTTGATGGAAATTTTGAATGTTGTGACTGAAATGAAGCTTGAATTGGGGTCTATTTTGGGATGGATTTTGGATTTATGACCGTTCGTGGAGATTTATGACCGGATAGCTTGGTTTTATGACCGGATAGGCTGACTTTATGACCGCATAGAATTTTTTATGACCGGATAAATTATTTTATGACCGTTCAGCATTTTTCTACTCATTTTATATTTTGCACCTTTTCCTTCACCAATAGTTTTCAACTTCATGCTCTGCAATAACCTAGTCGCTGTCTGACTCTTTTCTATCTTTAAGAAACTTCGACAATCACTGTTTGTCATTTCTTCACCAACTAACATAAACCATTCTTTAATAGCTAAAATATGCGCATCCTTGTGCTGATTAAGACAATGTGGACATTTCCATGTTCGTATAACACGCCGCATGCCTATCTTGTTACATACCTTACATCTCACACCTTTGATCAAGTCATTAGAATCTATCCCCCATGCTTTACACATTGGATAAGGATAATAATCTTTATGAGCCTTAAGAATACTCTTACTTAACTCTTCCAATTGATTGGTTGATAGAAATGCAGCCTTTCTTGACTGATTCCATATAAAATTCGGAATACTACTTGGATACATAATGCATGCATTCTCTGGAGGCTTTATAATTTCAGACTTTGTAGAGCTTAACACGATGGCCCCAACTAGAGGTATTTGTATACCTCGATTCTCTAGCCATCTATGTAGCATGTTCAAATTTCTTTCCAATTGAACCTCTGGACTCTCAAAAATATCAACATGACCGCTCTCCAGTTTTCTTCTTAAACAAAATGGCTCTCTTTCAAAGCTTAGTTCACCAATAATGTTTTTCGACTCAAGCATTAATATATAATGTCGAGAAATGAATAAGGCATCTATTTGAAACTTACCATCCGCACTAAGATTCAAATCAAACATGATATTATATTCAAAGGGAAAAGCATATTTATTAAATATACCTTCTATAATTGCCTCTCCATTAATACCTGCTTTTACAGACATTACTTTGGAATGTATTAATGCTTTCATAGGATGATCATTCCCTAATCGCTCATATAGAGCCTGTAAACCAATGTAATTATAATTTATAGAGCCACTTTTATTAATCAAAACTCCCCTCCTTTTCTGCATAATAGCATAAATAGAGATATTGTAAATTTCTCTTTTTCAACAACAATTTCACTTTGAATAAATATATAACTTCATTATTCTAAAATATACTATATTTCCTTTTAATTATTTTATTTTTAATCTTTCCTGTCATATCTAGTTTCTATTTCCCGGGAAATGTCATTTCGAGGAAAAGACCTTTAATTTTTTCGACATTATAAAAGGACATTCCTTATTAATTATGTTCAACAGTAAAAAGAACTGCTATGTTAATGGAGTGGTTAGTGCCTTCGGTACTTAAAAATTCTTTGTAGAACAAAAAAAGCCGCCACCGATTACTCGGTGACGACTTCCTATAGTTGCCCAGCGACGTCCTACTCTTGCAGGGGGAGACCCCCAACTACCATCGGCGCTGAAGAGCTTAACTTCCGTGTTCGGTATGGGAACGGGTGTGACCTCTTCGCCATCATCACTAGACTTGTCGGCTTCCAATCCACTGCGCATTGCGTTGTCAACTTCGCTCGTTCAGTCAGTCACGTACGTAAGTACGCTCCTTCCTTCGCTCACTCGTTTCCTAGCACTGCTTGTGTTTTGAAACCCTCCTGAGTTGTTCACTCAAAACTGGATAAAAGACATCATTAATGGAAACAAACAATTTGGTTAAGTCCTCGATCGATTAGTATTCGTCAGCTGCACGTGTCGCCACGCTTCCACCCCGAACCTATCTACCTCATCGTCTTTGAGGGATCTTACTTACTTGCGTAATGGGAAATCTCATCTTGAGGGGGGCTTCGTGCTTAGATGCTTTCAGCACTTATCCCGTCCACACATAGCTACCCAGCGATGCCCTTGGCAGAACAACTGGTACACCAGCGGTGTGTCCATCCCGGTCCTCTCGTACTAAGGACAGCTCCTCTCAAATTTCCTACGCCCACGACGGATAGGGACCGAACTGTCTCACGACGTTCTGAACCCAGCTCGCGTACCGCTTTAATGGGCGAACAGCCCAACCCTTGGGACCGACTACAGCCCCAGGATGCGATGAGCCGACATCGAGGTGCCAAACCTCCCCGTCGATGTGGACTCTTGGGGGAGATAAGCCTGTTATCCCCGGGGTAGCTTTTATCCGTTGAGCGATGGCCCTTCCATGCGGAACCACCGGATCACTAAGCCCGTCTTTCGACCCTGCTCGACTTGTAGGTCTCGCAGTCAAGCTCCCTTCTGCCTTTACACTCTTCGAATGATTTCCAACCATTCTGAGGGAACCTTTGGGCGCCTCCGTTACACTTTAGGAGGCGACCGCCCCAGTCAAACTGCCCGCCTGACACTGTCTCCTACCCGGGTTACGGGTATGGGTTAGAATTTCAATACAACCAGGGTAGTATCCCACCGACGCCTCCTCCGAAGCTGGCGCTCCGGGCTCTAAGGCTCCTACCTATCCTGTACAAGTTGCACCAAAATTCAATATCAAGCTACAGTAAAGCTCCACGGGGTCTTTCCGTCCTGTCGCGGGTAACCTGCATCTTCACAGGTACTATAATTTCACCGAGTCTCTCGTTGAGACAGTGCCCAGATCGTTACGCCTTTCGTGCGGGTCGGAACTTACCCGACAAGGAATTTCGCTACCTTAGGACCGTTATAGTTACGGCCGCCGTTTACTGGGGCTTCAATTCGCACCTTCGCTTGCGCTAAGCACTCCTCTTAACCTTCCAGCACCGGGCAGGCGTCAGCCCCTATACTTCACCTTACGGTTTTGCAGAGACCTGTGTTTTTGCTAAACAGTCGCCTGGGCCTATTCACTGCGGCTCTTCTAGGCTATACACCCAAAAGAGCACCCCTTCTCCCGAAGTTACGGGGTCATTTTGCCGAGTTCCTTAACGAGAGTTCTCTCGCTCACCTTAGGATTCTCTCCTCGACTACCTGTGTCGGTTTGCGGTACGGGCACCTCCCACCTCGTTAGAGGCTTTTCTTGGCAGTGTGAAATCAGGAACTTCGGACTAAGTCCTCGCCATCACAGCTCAATGTTACAGAGTGCGGATTTGCCTACACTCACACCTCACTGCTTGGACGTGCATAACCAACAGCACGCTTACCCTATCCTACTGCGTCCCCCCATCACTCAAACGGTGGGGTGGTGGTACAGGAATATCAACCTGTTGTCCATCGTCTACGCCTATCGGCCTCGACTTAGGTCCCGACTAACCCTGAGCGGACGAGCCTTCCTCAGGAAACCTTAGTCATACGGTGGATGGGATTCTCACCCATCTTTCGCTACTCATACCGGCATTCTCACTTCTAAGCGCTCCACCAGTCCTTCCGGTCTGACTTCAACGCCCTTAGAACGCTCTCCTACCACTGATACCAAAGGTATCAATCCACAGCTTCGGTGATTTGTTTAGCCCCGATACATTTTCGGCGCAGCGTCACTCGACCAGTGAGCTATTACGCACTCTTTAAATGATGGCTGCTTCTAAGCCAACATCCTGGTTGTCTAAGCAACGCCACATCCTTTTCCACTTAACAAATACTTTGGGACCTTAGCTGGTGGTCTGGGCTGTTTCCCTCTTGACTACGGATCTTATCACTCGCAGTCTGACTCCCAAACATAAATCATTGGCATTCGGAGTTTGTCTGAATTCGGTAACCCGGGATGGGCCCCTAGTCCAAACAGTGCTCTACCTCCAAGATTCTAACGTTTGAGGCTAGCCCTAAAGCTATTTCGGAGAGAACCAGCTATCTCCAGGTTCGATTGGAATTTCTCCGCTACCCACACCTCATCCCCGCACTTTTCAACGTGCGTGGGTTCGGACCTCCAGTAAGTGTTACCTTACCTTCATCCTGGACATGGGTAGATCACCTGGTTTCGGGTCTACGACCACATACTCATTCGCCCTATTCAGACTCGCTTTCGCTGCGGCTCCGTCTTCTCAACTTAACCTCGCATGTAATCGTAACTCGCCGGTTCATTCTACAAAAGGCACGCCATCACCCGTTAACGGGCTTTGACTATTTGTAGGCACACGGTTTCAGGGTCTATTTCACTCCCCTTCCGGGGTGCTTTTCACCTTTCCCTCACGGTACTGGTTCACTATCGGTCACTAGGTAGTATTTAGCCTTGGGAGATGGTCCTCCCGGATTCCGACGGAATTTCACGTGTTCCGCCGTACTCAGGATACACTCTGGAGGGAATGAATTTTGGACTACGGGGCTTTTACCCTATCCTGCGGACCTTTCCAGGTCGCTTCATCTAACTCATTCTTTTGTAACTCCGTATAGAGTGTCCTACAACCCCAAGAGGCAAGCCTCTTGGTTTGGGCTCTTCCCGTTTCGCTCGCCGCTACTCAGGGAATCGAATTTTCTTTCTCTTCCTCCAGGTACTTAGATGTTTCAGTTCCCTGGGTGTGTCTCAGATGCGCTATGTATTCACGCAAATGTACTGCCCCATTACGGGCAGTGGGTTTCCCCATTCGGAAATCTCCGGATCGAAGCTCACTTACAGCTCCCCGAAGCATATCGGTGTTAGTGCCGTCCTTCGTCGACTCCTAGTGCCAAGGCATCCACCGTGCGCCCTTATTAACTTAACCTAAAAGTTAAAAGTACTACACTTGCAATCACGTAAGTGATCACAATTTGAATATCTTGCGTTTGTTTCTTTTTTGATGTCGTTTTATCCAGTTTTCAAAGAACAAAGGGCTTGTCCCTTTGCGACGAGTAATCGCAGGAGCAAGTATAAATGCTCATCATAAAAATGAACATTCAAAACTGAACTGCAAAACGTTAAGATACAGATAAAAATCTGTATTCCGAATATATCCTTAGAAAGGAGGTGATCCAGCCGCACCTTCCGATACGGCTACCTTGTTACGACTTCACCCCAATCATCTGTCCCACCTTCGGCGGCTGGCTCCCAAAAGGGTTACCCCACCGACTTCGGGTGTTACAAACTCTCGTGGTGTGACGGGCGGTGTGTACAAGGCCCGGGAACGTATTCACCGTGGCATGCTGATCCACGATTACTAGCGATTCCGGCTTCATGTAGGCGAGTTGCAGCCTACAATCCGAACTGAGAACGGTTTTATGGGATTAGCTCACCCTCGCGGGGTTGCGACCCTCTGTACCGTCCATTGTAGCACGTGTGTAGCCCAGGTCATAAGGGGCATGATGATTTGACGTCATCCCCACCTTCCTCCGGTTTATCACCGGCAGTCACCTTAGAGTGCCCAACTGAATGCTGGCAACTAAGATCAAGGGTTGCGCTCGTTGCGGGACTTAACCCAACATCTCACGACACGAGCTGACGACAACCATGCACCACCTGTCACCGCTGTCCCCGAAGGGAAAAGCCTATCTCTAGGCCGGTCAGCGGGATGTCAAGACCTGGTAAGGTTCTTCGCGTTGCTTCGAATTAAACCACATGCTCCACCGCTTGTGCGGGCCCCCGTCAATTCCTTTGAGTTTCAGTCTTGCGACCGTACTCCCCAGGCGGAGTGCTTAATGCGTTAGCTGCAGCACTAAGGGGCGGAAACCCCCTAACACTTAGCACTCATCGTTTACGGCGTGGACTACCAGGGTATCTAATCCTGTTTGCTCCCCACGCTTTCGCGCCTCAGCGTCAGTTACAGACCAGAAAGCCGCCTTCGCCACTGGTGTTCCTCCAAATCTCTACGCATTTCACCGCTACACTTGGAATTCCGCTTTCCTCTTCTGCACTCAAGTCCCCCAGTTTCCAATGACCCTCCACGGTTGAGCCGTGGGCTTTCACATCAGACTTAAAGGACCGCCTGCGCGCGCTTTACGCCCAATAATTCCGGACAACGCTTGCCACCTACGTATTACCGCGGCTGCTGGCACGTAGTTAGCCGTGGCTTTCTAATGAGGTACCGTCAAGGTACGAGCAGTTACTCTCATACTTGTTCTTCCCTCACAACAGAGTTTTACGATCCGAAAACCTTCTTCACTCACGCGGCGTTGCTCCATCAGACTTTCGTCCATTGTGGAAGATTCCCTACTGCTGCCTCCCGTAGGAGTCTGGGCCGTGTCTCAGTCCCAGTGTGGCCGATCACCCTCTCAGGTCGGCTACGCATCGTCGCCTTGGTGAGCCGTTACCTCACCAACTAGCTAATGCGCCGCGGGCCCATCCTGTAGTGACAGCGAGATGCCGTCTTTTAACATTTCCTCATGTGAGGAAAAGGATTATTCGGTATTAGCCCCGGTTTCCCGGAGTTATCCCAATCTACAGGGCAGGTTGCCCACGTGTTACTCACCCGTCCGCCGCTAAATCAGAAGAAGCAAGCTTCTTCATCATTCGCTCGACTTGCATGTATTAGGCACGCCGCCAGCGTTCGTCCTGAGCCAGGATCAAACTCTCCATAATAGAGAACTTAAAAAGCTCATTTTGTTTTGCTGGCATCATCATTAAATGATGTCAAAAATTGTTTTGCGTCAATACAACCGAAGTTGCTTGATGCTATATGTCTTAACGTTTTGCATGTTCAGTTTTCAATGTTCATTGTGTCGTTTTGTTTCGACAGCTTTATTATCTTATCAAATCTAATCATCAATGTCAACAACTTTTTTTAAGTTGTTTTTTGAAATCAGAAGTAAAAATGAGAACTTGATAACTATACCACCCTATTTAACTATTCGTCAACAGTATTTTTAATAAAATAAGCGAAAATATAATAACAATCTATTCTGATAAGTCTTTTAAAATCTTTTAGACTTTCTAATCCCTCTCTCAATGCGCTTTAGACGGCTTTAATTCCTGATTTTATTCATAAGCTAGAAGATCAATATCCTCCCATACGTATACTAGCTCATTAAGCTGCACTCCACCAATTTCAACTATTATACTATCAATCTTCTTTGCACCAAGCTTTTCATAAAACTTCCGCGAAGGGTTATCCTCTAACACAAGCACTAACATAGATGAGATTCCTTGGCGCTTTAGTTCTTTCACTATTGGTTTAATCAGTAGTTTTCCGACACCTTTCCCCTGATACTCTTGCAAAATATAAATGGCATATAACTCTCCATTATACTTAGAGTACTTCCTACTTCGTTCCTTGCCACCAGAAGCAAAACCAATCACTTCCCCTTCTTCATTTTTCGCTACATATACTTCTCCATCGGGTATAGCAGAATACCAATACTCTACTCTTTTTTCATAGGAAAGGTTTTTTAGGAAATCCTCTGGGACAATGTTTATATAAGTAGATTTCCAGCTTTCTACGTGAACTCTTGCGATACCCTCTGCATCTGAAGGTGTTGCTTTTCTTATTTGCATCACTACAATTCCCCCCATTATCTTTTCGAGTTTCTACTATATAAACTATTTCTCTATTATCTCTTTATAACCCTCTTATTAAAACACATAAAAAAAGAGAGGCACTTGGCCCCTCTCGATAGCTTGAAAATTATAAGAATATGAAGTAGGCCACAAATATTACCCATAGCCCATACATTATCGGATGAATCTCTTTTATTCTTCCAGCTACAATCATCGTGATTGGATAGAATATGAAACCAATTGCTATACCAGTTGCAATTGAATAAGTTAATGGCATTGCAATTACAACAAAGAATGCTGGAACTGCTACTTCAAATTTCGTCCATTCTATACTTCCTAAAGATGAAACCATAAGTACACCCACTATAATTAATGCTGGTGCCGTTACATAAGAAGTTACTACATCTAATACAGGATAGAAGAACAATGATAATAACAAGAGAACTCCAGTAACAACTGCAGCAAACCCTGAACGAGCACCTGCAGCAACACCGGCTGTAGATTCTACATAAGATGTAGTAGTTGAGGTACCAGCAACAGCTCCGGCAGTTGTAGCAATAGCATCTGCTAGTAAAGCTTTACCTGCACGAGGTAATTTATTATCTTTCATTAACCCTGCTTGGTTCGCAACGGAAATTAATGTTCCAGCTGTATCAAAGAAGTTAACAAATAAGAAGGTAAGTACTACAATTAAAAATTGTGATGTCATTAAAGATGCTGGGTTTTCAAAAATAGGTTTGAGTGCTGCCCCGAAAGTTGATTCCATACTTGGAACCTCTCCAACAATCGCATGAGGAACTTCTACTAACTTAAAGATCATACCTACGATAGCGGTAATTAACATACCGTAGAAAATTCCGCCCTTAACGCCTTTAACCATCATAATAACTGTTATAATAAGACCAAAAATTGTTAATAGAACATTTGGGTCAGCTAAATCACCAAGCGCAACAATCACATCAGGATTACCAACGATAATCTTTGCATTTTGTAAACCAACAAAGGTTATGAATAAGCCTATCCCTGCTCCTACTGCATATTTAAGCTCAGATGGGATGGCATTAATAATAGTTTCACGAATACCTGATAAAGAAAGTAAGATAAAGATTACCCCGGCTACAAAAACACCAGTCAAAGCGATTTCCCATGGAATTCCGAATTTCAGTACTACAGTGTAAGCGAAGAAAGCATTGAGACCCATACCAGGTGCCAAGGCAATCGGGTATTTAGCCAGGACACCCATTAAAATAGAACCTAATGCTGCTGCGATTGCGGTAGCAGTGAAGACTGCCCCTTTATCCATATACATAGATTCAGGTAATCCAGGCACTGATTCTAGTGATAACGTCATAGGGTTTACCACTAAGATATAAGCCATAGCTAAGAACGTTGTTAATCCACCAATAATCTCGCGGCGATAGTTAGTTCCTAATTCCTCAAAACGAAAATACTTTTTCATAAGTTCCTCCATTTTTTGTCGCGATAACGAAAAAAAGTATACAACCATTTTCGGTCGTATACATGTACTATCCCCAATAAGTGAATATAAATAGGCTCACTCATCGTAGTCGAATCATTTACGGTGATTCGGTAGAGACTTTTGGGCCTTATTCCCAACGTTATACGACGACATAATTAAATTATATATGTAATATAACACCGAATTATGCCGAAATCAATACTAAATACGAACATTATTTAATATAACCAAATAATAGTTCGTTTTCTGCTTATAGGCAAAATAATTTTCAAAGTAAAATAGACCTATATTTCTTAGAATAAAAATACCTTGGAAAACCTATAAAATAGGCAGTCCAAGGTTTTATTTATACTATTCCCACTCATAGTAGCATGTGGCTTACTCTAATATCATAAAGCACGCGCCAACCATTTATATATAACGCTTTTTATCAAAACAGAAAAACCCGTTCAGATCGTGTAATTCTTGTCCTCATTTGTAGCTGGTGAACCCCCTGTTTACAACGTTATTAGTTTGAATAATGGCTATGTCGTTTCGAATGGGATATCTGATGACGAGTTTTTTTGTCACCGAATCTGAAATTTAGGAGAATAATAAACTCTATCTTCAATTTTTAAAAAAGGACTTCGAATAAGAAAAACATAGGGAGATTTTAGTCTTCCTATGTTTTCATTCATATTAATTATCTGTTTGTTTTTGTTTCTTTTTCAAATACTCCGCACGTATTTTTTCAAGTTGCTGCTTTTTATCAAATTTGGCAGGCTTGTGTTTTTCATGATACTTTGCCACAACTGCCTTACCTTTGGTATCCAATTGGTATTTTCCCACTTTGTTCACCTTCTTTTCTTGTCTTTAAAGAGAATCTATTCAACAAATATAATATACCTTACTTTACTGAATTAAACCTTTTTACTTTATTAGTGTACTGCCTAACCTTGTATATATCAGTAAAAACTTATTAAAATAATTCTTAGCCAAATGGTATTCATTATACTTATCTTTACGACCTAAAATTTGCTGATTCATTTTAATGTAAAATGACAATAAAGTTATTTAATTTTAAAAGAACAAACAAACATAACCCCTTTCTAAATTTAGAAAGGGGTTAAAATCTAATTGATTAACTTTTGATGTAAGAAACTTTACTACACTAAAATTATTACAATAAAGTCGTTTAAAAATCTATTTTTTTATTGTATAATCGCGCCAAATTGCTTATTTTGCTAATTTATTAAGTTCATAATTCCTTTTTATACCTGTTGAATTTTAGTTTTTTTATTTCTGCTGATTACCAAGTTAACAATTAGCCATACAACTTGAATTATTAAGGGAAGTATAAAGGCGATTAATAAAACTATAAATGCTGCTAATTTTGCCTCAAATGTTTGAGTTGCACCTGCACCATCAACCTCCCTTAACCAAACGAAAGCCGTTCCTAATGCAAAAATGACAACCCAAAAAGTGTTAGCAATCCACCATAAGAACCAAAGCTTTTTCATATTCTCACTCCTTATCTTTCATAATAATTACTGATAGCAATCGAAAATCAAACTTTTTATTTTATGTATAATCGTTCCACTACTTACTTCTTTATATTTCTATCTTACAGTGCGAATGAATTCCTGTTAATGGACCTGAGATATATTTAAAGCTAGGGCTTGAGATGTATAAAATCCAACTGTTTCCTTCACTTCACTGTATAGACCATTTATTAAATAGAATGACTCACATTATTTTTTAAACGACTTTAAAGTCATCAATCAAGTACCTAATTTAACTAAAACAAAAAAACCTCTTCTAGTTATTTGTTATAAATAACTAAAAGAGAGTTTAACTTTTGAAATATAAATAGTTGTACGTTAATCACTGATAGTTCTTAACATACTAGGCTAGACATGGATATGACTGCGTTTAACCTTTTTAAATTATATTACTGAAGAGTACTATTCCCACTCAATGGAGCGGGTAGGGCTTATAAAGCCTGTTGTTATCACATTTCTAAAGTGTCTCCATTACCTTGGAGACAGTTTTGGCGACAATTGTTTCACCGCTTGATTACCGACAAATGTAAATTGCTTACTCTTTGCAGTTTCAATTTTGATAATGCCTGCCATTGATTCGGCGACACCATCATCAATCCCACGCCACAAATGTGCATAATGTTTAAGCGTAATTTCTGGCGAACTGTGCCCGAGACGTTTTGAGACAATCAAGACCGAAGCATTTAATTCATTGATGAGAAAGCTTACATGAGAATGACGTAGTCCTTTTGCCTGTATTACTGGAGCACCTGCAAGCTTCGCGTATCTTGCAATAACTCGTGCAATCGTTGATTTAATCATGGGTAAGCCATCATAGGAGAAAATGAAATCCATATTTCCGTGTTGTGCTTGTCGTTCTTTCCATACACGCAACACTTCAAGCGTATCATCATCTAAAGCAAGCACCCGTTTTCCATCAACTGTTTTCGTGTGGTTCTTCCGATTGTAATTCTTGCGACTCTTAATAATTAGCATATGATGAACACGAAGCTGTTTTTTCTCAAAATCAACATCATTCCACCAGAGAGCTGTTCCTTCGTTCACACGAACACCTGTCATGTAGTAGACCCACAACATCACAAAGCACAAATGCTCATAAAAATCTTCGGTGTAAATCTTCGAGATTACTTTCTCAAATTCGTCTTTCGTCCAGTAAGCAACATCCGTTTTCCCTTTAGGAATTGGTTTCACTTGTTGAGCAACATTCTTATCGAGGTAATTGAGAGTTACGGCAAATTCAAGAATTTTTTTCAACATTCCAAAGACCATTGAAGCGTATGACTGTGAATATCCTGCCGCATTTTTATCCAAAAGCCACGTTCTGAAAAATTGAATATCGTGCAAAGTAATCTTCCGTAATGGTTTCTTTCCAAAACGTCCTAGCAGAATTTTCAAAGACGGATTCCGTGACTCAAATGTATCTTCCGTTACTTCCGTCTTATAATGTGGAATGTAAACATTATTCATGAATTGTTCAAAGGTCATGCCATAATCAAAATAACCTTGAGTTTGCAAAAAGTCATTTTTTACACGGATAGCTTCCGCATAGGCTTCTTTTGCTGACTCAAATTTCTTTCCAGATCGCGACTTGCGACCTTTACGCTTGATACGTTTTCCTGTGATTTTGTCCGTACCTAAGCTTACCTCGTAATAGTATTGCCCATTTTTGTCTTGATAGACATCTTGGTAGCTAGTTTTTGGCAAAGTTATTCCTCCGTTTTTTCGGACAACTCAACATCACCGATAACGGATTTTACTGCCTGTATGGGGACAACAGAAATACGCCGTCCCCCGTAAAACTCATACCCTTGTTGTACCATATAGTGTTTTGCTTGTCTAATGATATTGGAAGCCGTGTAAGGTGGGAAGCCAGCACGCTTTAAGTCTTCTAAGTTCACCATTGTTTTACTCATCACCATCCCCCATTTCTTTATAAATTTTCCTAGTGGGTCTTTCTGAACTGTAACGCCTTGAGTCTAGTAACCTTGAGAAGAAATACGTTTTATCTACGATTAACTCAAGCAACAAATAATCATTTTTTCTTGCGTACATTACAAGTTCTTCAAATTCCTTAAAATCATGTTCTTCTATTACATCAATAATGCTGTTCAAAAATTCACCCGTATTATGCTCAACAAGGAATTTTCCAAGTTCAAATCCACACCCCCACTCAATATCTTCTGTTTGGTAGGGTGTCTTATCTGGATTTTCAGCGTGCGTGAAATATTCATACATTCCCTTTGGAGACATCACAACCTCAACGTGTTTAGGAGCGTTAAGCTTTTCGCTAATTAGGCTTGAAACCTGCGAATAACTTTTCAAAGAGTCAAAGTAGAGCGCACCGTGCTTGTGTGCTTTTTTAATTTCTCCTGTTTCTTTGTTCACGTCCTTATCGTGCCATGGGCTCAATACAAATGGGATGTGCATTTGTTCCAATACTTCCAAATAATTTTCCGGGGCACTCTCCTTATAGAAAATGAACGCCCATTTATTGCTTCTCTGTTCTTTTTTCTTTTCCATAGTCCATTTCCTTTGATTATTGATTAATGATCCCACGGGGGTCGTAGTAACCCCGTGGAGTATTTTTCCGCCAATCTTTAAAATATCGGAGCTTCTTTGCCTCTGCCTAAGGCAGGCAAAAGCTCCGATACTCGTCACCTCACCTTTGTTCCCTCAATTCTAAGCCAGTGTTTGTACCGTTCAAAATTCGAGAAAGTGTAGTCTGGAAAGCGACTTGATATTTCCTCTCGAAGAATTTCTTTTGCTTCTAAGATTAGTTTTTGGGCTTGCATGTCATTTGGCAATTTAACGAGATAGGTGATTTTTTTATTCCTAATATCAATGACGGATTTTCGTATTGATTTGTTATGCTGTTGAATCTTGAGAACACCTTCTCCTTCATGGTCGGTTTGCCTGACTAAAAACCTTCTTAAACGGTGGCTCACCCAGATTGACTTGAACCAATTCCCTAGAGAGTCCTTAGATACCCTTGTTACAAGCTCAGGAACCACTAACATAAGAAGAAGCAGGAAAGATACCGCAGTCATGCCTTCTAAGAGTTTGGAAACTACATCCACAACTTTGTACAGAAATTTTGTATATTCAATCAGTGATGAACTTGTTTCGGCTTGCTGAAAAGCGCCTATCATCTTGAATGTAACTAGAACTAAAAGTAGCAATATCGAACTTATTAACAGAAAGCCGTTAATATGAAACGTGCGTATGAAGTATGATTTACCTGGTTTCCCCATCTACATTATTCCTTTCAAATCATTAAATGTTGGCGTTAATAATGGAACAATTTGAAACGGATGATCAGAGTCAATGATCTGTATCAATCCCGTCCCGATTCCTTGCGGTATGACTATTCCTTCAAGCGATAAGTCTGGGAACAAAAATTGTGTCGTTTTGCTATTTATATTGCCTACTTGAATCAGTACATTAAGTTGTTCTCTGCAAGAAATAGGAATTGCATTACTATCAAATCTCTGTGATACCAGTAGCAAATGGACTTTTGTAGCCCTGCCTAACAATGAGATTTGAGATAGTAGACTAAAGAACGCCTCTTTAATCGGCTTGGCAATCCCATCTGATAGAGCCAGAACCTCGTCAATTACCAACGTGTAGTGTTCAAAGTCGGCTTGAGGGTTATTGTAAAGCACCTGTTGCCGTTGATGAATTAGCTCCAAGCTTTTGCTAAGTTCGGCATTCACACTTGAAACAAAATCGCTTTTATTTCGGTTATCGCTTGGAGCAATTACCTTAACGTTGTGCTCCCTGCCCCATCTACTCGGCATATCAAATTTGGGGTCTATAATTACTAGCTTCGAGTTCTTCTTCAATACGCATAGAAGGTAGGTAAGGAAATAAGATTTACCTGACCCAGAGTTTCCTGCAATTGCAATACTTGTAACCTTATTTAGATTGAACTCGAAATTTTCCATGATGGGCACTTTGTTCAATGGTAATTCCGCAACATATTGATCTATATCCCGAATAATCAATCGCTTAGAAATGCCATTTATCCATGGGAAGAAAAGAGCACGCTTCATATGAATATCATCCGTTTTCAATGGGACAAAATAAGCTCCCGCTTGTTTTAATAACGTAAAATCGGGGTATAGAGCTGCGTTGCATATCAGGTAGACTTTTTGGTAAAGCTCGTTATCGACGACATAGCTTGCAGGAAGGCGAGGGACGAAGTAGAAACCTTCGTCCGCTACTCTTACATTAAATGCGTTGGTGTAAGAAGTCTCACCGTTTATCTGTAATGCCATGTTCAGAGCTTGGAGAAGGTACCCTTCAAGTTCTGAGTTCTTCATTATTTAACAACACGTATCCCTTCTGAACGGAAATATACATTTGAGCGAATTTCGATTGCTTCCAAATTATCTAATTTTACTTCTGAAAGAAACGGTGGAAGGGAAGGTTTTTTCTTAAACTTCACAGCAAATGGGTTAACTCCCTCTTGGCTGAAGTAGAGCTTGTAGCCTGTCACCTCATCTGTACGTTTTCCCTCAATCCAGTTATATTGTGTTTCGATCTCGGAGGAAACATTGATGATTGGCTTGTCGTCAGCAATATACTGACTCGCCGTTCCTTCGTTGTATGCATTTTGTGAATTTTTTGTTTTCATGAATTTCTCCCTTTTTGCAAATATGACTAGTACATATTGCTTAGATTTATTTATCTCAGGGCTCGCGATTCCTTTGACATTTTCATTTTATAATAACGAAGAGTAGTAGATAGTATGTTATTATAGGGATTAAATGTAATTAATTTTCTACCACCCTAGGAGGCGCTATGATTTATACAGAAACCAAAGATTACATATTTTCTGAGATTGGGAAAAGAGTACGTACCAAAAAGAATGAGTCAAATTTGACGTATTACCAATTAGCGGGTTATGAAAATAAAGCTGACTATGATGAACATCAGAAGGATTCAACTCAAGATAGCAAAGAAGATAAGAAACGAAGATACGCAAAATACGATCTTTCTATTATCAAGAATATTGCAGGCGGGAAAGCCTATTCCAAGAAAAATCCAAATCTAATATCTGAATCACTATTAGTACATTTAACAGAGAAGTTGGGATTTAATAAAAATAAACGCGAACTACTATGGGGAGACTTTGAAAATAGCGACCTATCTAAAGTCTTATTTGAGAAGCTTCTTATTGATGTTTTATATGGGGATGATGACAAATTAAAAGAAACATATAATAACGTGCTTTTTGACTATGTTCCGTATGCTGAATATCACTCATATTGGCAAATGTTTGTGAGTGGTGAAATAGAAACACCTAAATTTCCCAATAGCCAATTAAGTATTTCTTCTCACTTTTACAATCTTAAAGAGGATGATATTTTTGAAAAATATGAATCCATACAAAAAAACGCAATTGAATTTCTTTACTATAAGTACGGAAATCAAATTCATAATTTGTTTGTAGATTTCATAACGCAAGAAGGGGAATCTTTGAAGAAACTTGATAGGAAATTAAATAGTTTTGCTTCTAGTTTAACTGGGTTTCTTCTCAATTATGTTCCGGACGAGGATTCTTTGGGATTACGGGCTCGCAATATAATAATTTCAGATTATAAGAAATTTGGGACTTTGATAACTAAAGAAATGAAAGGTGAGCCATGGACATTAGATGAACATACGTTAAAATTGTTGGTAGAATCTTCCTTGGCATACATTACAGAATTAAAAAGAGTGCAAACGATAGAGCTTGAGGTGATTAACAAATACAATTTTAGCGGAAAATAAAAAGATGATGATGTAGACTGAAATAATTCTACACCACCACCAATGAAATTTTGTGCCTTTAGAAGGAGACCCAAATATTTGGGAGTTTAACCGCTATTTTGGATTTATTAAATCCTTCCGCCTACTCCCTTAAATTTATCGACAAAGGCAGATATTTTCTGAAAAACGCTCTGTTTTTTTGTTAAATACTGAGGATTGAGAGGACTCATTTTAGGAAGAACCTCATTAAGCTCCGTTCCATTTTCACTGGCATATTCTCTTTTTAATGAAGTCAAAATATATCTTTTTGCAGCATCTTCATTCAGATTTTCAGTACTAATCAGTTCTTCTGCTTCACGTATTTGCTCAGTTTGAGCAAATGAGAAAAAGGCGTCAATAATACTTGCTTTATCTTGAATACTATCTAAATCAGCGTGGTTGATAAAATCAACTACCAAGCTTTCTTTTGCACGGTTTCCTACACTAGAGCGAATTAATCGGCGAACTTCTTCAACCAAGAATGCTTTATCTTTCACCTTTTTGTTATGCTCAAAAATAAGTTCAAGAATGTAATCTAAGTTGATCTCTTGGGATTTCAGAAGATCTACCTCAAAGACAATATCATCCCAATCAATAGAGGCATTTCCTTTTTCTTTTCCAGTTTTTTCTCGACGAAACCAATCACGAATATCATTATATGAAGAACGATAATCTTGAATAGCTCTTTCTTCTAACACTTGAGTCTCTTGCATAACAGCTATATCTTCATCCGTTACATAGTGAGTAGCCTTAAAGTCTTCTAAAGCTTTAGGGTCAGTCATATCTACTGTTTGTAAAGCTTTTAAAGCTGAGTATTCATCATAGTTCTGTAGGATATTTTCAATACGCAAATATTCACCAAATAGTTTAGTAAATTCTTTCTTATCCTTTTCAGTAACAATCTCATCAACATTAGGAAAACGTTCCTTTAATTCTCTGACTACATCTGCATAACCACGACGGGCTTCACCCGTTGCCACATCAGCGAATCCTTCCATATACTCTTTATAACTTTTTTCCAAAACCACATTTTTAGTGTTTTTATCTCCAAAACGAGTAATAGCGTCTATGGTTGCTTGTTCTAAATCTCTAAAAGTAACAATATTCCCAAAAGTTTTGGTGGAATCATAAATACGATTTGTTCTCGAATAGGCTTGCATTAAACCATGATACCTAAGATTTTTATCAACAAATAAAGTATTTAATGTAGGTGCATCAAAACCAGTTAAAAACATTCCAACAACAATTAACAAATCAATCTCTTTGTCTTTTACTCGTTTAGCAAGGTCACGATAATAATTTTGAAACTCTTTACTTTCTACGCCATAGTTGGTTTTAAACATCGCATTGTAGTCTTTGATGGCTGAACTTAAAAACTCCTTTGCACTACTATCCATTGCTGAAGGTTCAAAAGTTTCATCAAGAATTTCACCTATCGCAGTTTGCTCTTCATTAGCAGCAAAGGAGAAGATTGTAGCAATCTTAAGGGGGTTATTGCTTCCTTGTTGTAATTTATTTAATGATTCATAGTAGAGTTTGGCTGCATCGACACTGCTCACAGCAAACATGGCATTAAATCCTTTTCCATTCGCGTTTAGACGATGGGTTTTTACTCTGAAATTATTAAGAATATATTGAGAAATTTCTTTGATGCGTTCAGGATGTAGTAGTGCTTCTTTATTTTCTGCTGCCGATAGCTTTTTCTCGTCCTGTTCTTTTTCGATCGTTTTGAACTTGGGACGTACATCGTTATAATCTACTTTGAATTTTAAAACCTTTTCATCTCTAATGGCATCCGTAATTACATAAGAGTGTACCTCTCGACCAAAGACAGAAGCAGTCGTTTCAGAACCTAACGCATTCTCCGGGAAAATAGGTGTGCCTGTAAATCCAAATTGATAGAACTTCTTAAACTTTTTTTTGATATTTTTTTGAGCTTCACCAAATTGTGAACGGTGAGCTTCATCAAAAATAAATACCACTTGCTTATTATATATAGGTAACTCTGTTTCGCTTTTCATTAGGTTATTAAGTTTTTGAATCGTCGTCACAATAATTTTATTATCATCTTTTTCGATGTTACGCTTTAATCCTGCGGTACTTTCTGAACCATTAACACTATCAGGAGAAAAACGCTGATACTCTTTCATCGTCTGAAAATCCAGGTCTTTCCGATCTACAACAAAAAAAACTTTATCGATAAAATCCAGTTCAGTAGCCAAGCGAGCTGCTTTAAAACTCGTAAGCGTTTTCCCCGAACCTGTTGTATGCCAAATATATCCGCCGCTTTCAATGGTACTCCATTTTTTTGCTTGGTATGCACTTTTAATTTTCCATAATATTCTTTCTGCCGCGGCAATTTGATAAGGTCGCATAACCAGCAGATTGTCGCTCGCATCAAATACGGAATATTTCAGTAGTACATTCAATAAAGTATCTTTCTGAAAAAATGTAGCTGTGAAATCTTTTATATCTTTAATTAGGATATTATCAGATTTTGCCCAATTCATAGTGAAATCAAAACTATTCTTATCACGTTTCGTCGTATTTGCAAAATAACGGCTATCTGTACCATTAGATATTACAAAAATCTGCAAATATTTAAAGAGAGAGTTTTCCGAATTGAAACTCTCTTTACTGTATCGATGAACCTGATTAAAGGCTTCACGGATCGCAACCCCACGCTTTTTAAGCTCCACTTGTACTAGAGGCAAGCCATTGACTAAGATGGTAACATCATATCGATTCGCATGCGTTCCTTTTTGTTCAAATTGCGAAATAACCTGCACTTTATTATTGGCAATATTTTTTTTATCTACTAGGTAGATGTTCTGAATATGCCCATCATCAAAAACAAAATCATATACATAATCGTTATGAATTTTCCGGGTTTTGTCGATATAGTTATCGCTGGGTTTATCTAAAAACTGATCACAAAATCTAATCCATTCAGATTCTGAAAACTGTACATGATTAAGAGTTTGCAACTGCACACGAGCATTCGCAAGCATCTGATCAGGAGAGGTCACATCAGGCAGAAAATCATAGCCTTGATTAACTAAATCTTGAACCAATTCTCGTTCTAAGTTCGCTTCCGTTTGATAGCCGACCCCTTGTTCTGCTATCTTGCTATATTTATCTAGAACTATGTAGTTGTTTGATTCTGCGATAGGGTTGAAATCATACACCTTTATTCCTCCTTCCAATAGCTATAGTTACTTATTAAATGTTCAAATAATAGTCTAACCGTTTGTTTTTCTTGAGGAGAGGGTTCTGCTACAGTTTCATCCGCCAGTGTAGAATGACTTGTAAATTGGATAATACGATTATAATATGTTTCTTTGTTATCAGGTAATAATTGTTTCCACTTTGGAAATCCAAGAAAACTCGCTGTTTTTTCATATAGATTTCTTAAAAGCATAAAATGGTATTTTTGTATCTTATTATCCTCAATAGCTTGTTCAATAGTCTTCTTCAAATGCAAATGATAGGAGAAACTATTGTTGGAATCTCCTTCTTTTTCTTCCAATTCAAAAGTACCATCTTCTTGACGGTCTTGAATGTAGCAGTTCTTTGAAGCAAGTTCATTATAGAGCACATTATAAAATACAGGATTGTGTGTCGTAATAATAAACTTTAGCCTTCTAGATTCACTTTTTTTGATCAAATGAGCCAAATCTACAGCTAGCTGAATCAGATGGTTATCGTCTAATGAAGTTACAGGATCATCTATAAATATATATTCCAGTTGATCAAATTGATCTGTTTCTCTATCCATTGGTTCAACTATATTTAATACTTCAATAACTTGTTCAAGTAGAGAATAAAAAACAGCCCATATAAAGTTACTTTCTTCTCCTTTTGAAATCTTAATATTATTTGAAGGTTCATCATTACCACGTTCATATGAAAAGGTGATTTCTGTAAAAGCTCCTACAGTTACGTCATTACCATCCTTATCTTTAATAATATATTCTTCATTAAAATGTGGCGTTAATTTTTCGTCAGTATAATGCTGAAAAATAGAAATAATATTTCTATCTTGTCCTTGCACTTCAAAAATCCATTTTGTAAATGTGTTGGGATGAATTATAAGTTTTGGTTCAGCATCATTTTCTAGGTCATTATCCCAATAAAATAAATCTTCTGTAAAAGCATTGTAGTAAAAGATTTTATTACTAGCTGCTTCTGATTCCTCTAACTCCGTATCCCCATATACTTTCGGTGCCACTAACGATTTGAATTCCCTTGAAAGTCTTGTTTTTCCATTTCCATTAAAGGCATAAATTAATTGAACTTTTTTATCATTATCTTTTAACTTTTGTGCAATTTCACTTAAACTCTTTCCCATACTATACTTCTACCTCACTTTTCGGAAATGAAAGTAGCAAATTACGGAAATATTCGTATTGCTTTTGACGCAATTCTATTTCACAAGGTAAGCCCTCGGTAATAGAAGAGGTCAAGGCATCGAATTTGTCTAAAATAGATACTATACGCTCTTGTTTAGTAAGAGGTGGGATAGGGATTTTTAAAGATTTTATAATTCCAGCATTCAAGTCTCCTCTTGCACCTCGCCCAAGGTTTTTTATATATTCGTACTGACTGCTAACCCAATGAAACACATATCTATAATTTGCTATCTTTGCATTAATTTCTAAACAAAGACAATGTTGATTTGTTGTAAGTGGGATTTTATTTATTGCAGATCGACCAGCAGTAGCACCAGAAATTGCTATGATAACACAATTTTCAGGAACCCATTTCACAGCAGTTTTTTTTAATGCAATATCTGTTATTTTCATATTTGTTTCATATATATCAACAAAACGAACTTCTTGTGTTCTTAACCAAGGAATATTCCCATTGTTATAGTATTCTGTATTATTTGCAAGTGGTGTTGCACCAGAATAAGCTTTAATCGTTATATCCTCCAAAGAATTCCACTCAACTTCCTCTTCAATAGTCAACAACTTATCACGGTAATAGGTATATTGCTTTTTACGCGCTGTAAGCTCTGCTGTAAGCTCTACTGTAAGCTCTGCTGTAAGCTCTGAGAAGGCGTCCAAAATACGGACTATTTCTTTTTGGATATGAAGGGGTGGAATAGGGATTTCCATATCAAGAACAGATGCCATATGTGGATGTTGAATGCCGGAACCTCGATAAAATCCATCTATCAGCTTTGATTGGTTCAGCAACCAGTAATACAAAAATTTATTTAGCATTTTGTCCGTGTTGCTAGATGTTGCTATTCTATTATCTGCTGTAACAAAACGCCCCTTATAATATTTAAGCACATCTTTAAGAGGACGAGACTTTCCCCAAGGGATGGTAACAACTTCACCTTCGCGGATATATTCACCGGCTAATTCCTCTGTTGTCCAACCTGTCCGCTCTCCTGTAGAAAGAAGAAACACATCTCCCTCATCTTGCTCTAACTTGAATAGATCCGCTGCAAGTAAATACGGATAATTAATAACTTTAGGCTGTTTTTCTCGGCTTACTGTGTTAAATCTCTTATCCCAATTTGTAACTTCCCAAATAGCCTTCCACTCAACCTCAACCCCATCAAGTAATTTATCCATAAAATTCGGCTTAATCATGATTCAATCACCTCAATAATGTCATCAATTTCGGCACGAAGTTGGTCTATCTTTGCTACGGTCGTTTTTATTTCTGCATTCAGCTCATTTATATCTATGACTTCCCTTGTGTCTTTTACTTCCACATAGGTGCTCACAGATAAGTTGTAATCTTTTTGAACGATTGCATCATATTCAACAGAATTTGCAACATGATCAATATCTTCTTTGCTGTCAAACATCTTCATAATTTGCTCAATGTGTTCATCTGTAAGAATATTATTATTAGTTTCTTTTTTATAGAAATCTACTCCACTTACATCAATAAACTGAGTTTTATTGTCGGTTTTATGCTTAGATAGAACCAAGATATTAACCGCTATTGAAGTCCCATAAAATAGGTTAGGTGCTAATGAAATAACCGTTTCGACAAAGTTATTATCAATCAGATACTTTCTAATTTTTTGCTCTGCACCGCCACGATAAAAAATACCAGGGAAGCAAACGATAGCAGCACGACCCTTGCTTGAAAGATAACTAAGCGTATGAAGTACAAAGGCAAAATCGGCTTTAGATTTTGGTGCTAATACACCTGCAGGAGCAAATCTTTCATCATTAATAAGTGTTGGATCATCACTACCAATCCAATTTACGGAATAAGGTGGATTAGAAACAATGGCATCGAAAGGTTTTTCGTCACCAAAGTAAGGATCTCGAAGCGTATCTCCTAAAGCAATATTAAATTTATCGTAATTTATGTTGTGTAAAAACATATTCATACGAGCAAGGTTATAAGTAGTATGGTTAATCTCCTGTCCATAAAAACCATCTTCGATAATATGAGCATCAAACTGTTTCTTTGCTTGTAATAGCAATGAACCCGAACCGGCTGCAGGGTCATATATCTTATTAATGGTCGTTTGCTTGTGTATGGCTAATTGAGCAATAAGCTTAGACACACTCTGCGGTGTGAAGAATTCCCCTCCAGATTTACCAGCATTTGCCGCATAATTAGATATTAGAAACTCATAGGCATCACCAAAAAGGTCAATTTGGCTATCTTCAAAACCACCAAAATTAAGCCCTTCAACGCCTTTAATAACAGCAGCTAATCGGCTATTTTTGTCCTTTACAGTATTGCCCAATCTATTGCTTGTAGTGTCAAAATCAGCAAATAACCCTTTAATATCTAGTTCAGATGGATAACCATTTGCTGAATTTTCAATAGCAGAAAATATAGCAGCTAAATCCGTATTCAAACTTTCATTTGTGTTGGCGTTTTTCGCAATATTAGCAAATAGCTGACTTGGATATATGAAGTAACCTTTTGTTTTAATGGCATCCTCTTTTATTTCTTTCGTTATAATATCATCATCAAGTTCTGCATATTTGATACTTTCGTCTCCCGCTTCAATATAGCTAGAAAAATTTTCGCTAATGAAACGATAAAATAGCGTTCCTAAAACGTATTGTTTAAAATCCCATCCATCTACTGAGCCACGGACATCATTGGCTATTTTCCAGATTTGAGATTGTAATTCGGCACGTTGTGCTGCACTTGACATTTGTATACCTCCAAATTTTCTTCTTATACATTGATTATAACAGTAATTCTAGATAGGTTTTGTAGTTTCCTTCCACCTATAGTTCCTACACACTTAATGACACGATTGTACCTCTATATTATACACCATGCCAACGTAGTGAAGCCCGATCGACCAGAAATATACCTAAAGGAAATCTCTAGGCATCTACATTATATTTCGCGCGTTTCACGCACTCTAATGGCTAATACCTAAATAAAAACTCCCACCGACAATCATTCGGTGAGAGTTTTTGGCGACAATCTTGGAGACAATTCAAATGAATTTTGGTCCCAGAAAGTCTTATGAGTTTTACCTAAACGGCGTAAAATCAACGTTTTTCAGTTTATAGAGTGTCGCTTGGTTATTCCCACTCAATCGTTGCTGGTGGCTTACTCGTAATGTCATACAGTACGCGGTTGATGTGTGCTACTTCGTTTACTAAACGAACAGATACTTTTTCGAGAACGTCCCATGGGATACGCGCCCAGTCAGAGGTCATGCCGTCGATAGATGTTACTGCACGAATACCGATTGCGTAGTCATAAGTTCTTGCATCTCCCATTACACCGACGCTACGGATATCAGGAAGTACAGTGAAGTATTGCCAGATATCACGTTCTAAACCAGCTTTAGCGATTTCTTCGCGTAGGATTGCATCTGATTCACGCACGATTTCTAGTTTCTCTTCTGTTACTTCTCCTAATACTCGGATAGCTAGTCCAGGACCTGGGAATGGTTGACGCCATACGATTTCATCAGCTAAGCCAAGCTCTGAACCTAACTCGCGCACCTCATCTTTAAATAAAGTTTTAAGAGGTTCAATTAGCTTGAATTGCATGTCCTCTGGAAGTCCACCAACATTATGGTGAGATTTAATCGTTTGAGCAGTAGCTGTACCACTCTCGATAATGTCTGTATAAAGAGTTCCTTGTGCTAGGAAATCCATACCTTCTAGCTTAGAAGCCTCATCATCAAAAACATAGATAAATTCATTACCTATAATTTTACGTTTTTTCTCTGGATCAGATACTCCAGCCAATTTACTCATAAAACGCTCACGAGCATCAATTTTAATAACGTTCATATTGAAGCCTTCAGTGAAGGTTTTCATTACACCTTCTGCTTCGTCTTTGCGAAGTAGATTATGGTCAACGAACATACAAGTCAGCTGGTCACCAATTGCTTTATGGATTAACACTGCAACTACAGAAGAATCTACTCCGCCGCTTAGTGCACATAGAACTTTTTTGTCTCCAACTGTTTCTCGGATTTTTTCAATTTCCATCTCGATGAAGCTTTCCATTGACCAATCACCTTTTGCTTTACAAACATCAAATACGAATTGGCGAAGTAATTCTAACCCGTATACAGAGTGACGAACTTCTGGATGGAATTGTACTGCATATAAGCCTTTTTCAACATTAGCCATTGCTGCAATGTCACAAGATGGACTTGTAGCGATTACCTCAAAACCTTCAGGAGCTGCTGTCACGTGGTCTCCATGACTCATCCACACTACATGGTTAGAAGGAAGATCACCAAACAATGTCGTTGGATTCTTTATATCTATTTCAGCTCTACCATATTCTCTTGTAAAAGACTTTTCTACTTTTCCACCAAATTGGTAAGCCATCAACTGCATTCCATAGCAAATTCCCAAAATCGGAATATTTAAGTCATAGATTGCTTTGTCAATGTGAAAAGCGTTAGTGTCATAAACAGAATTTGGACCACCAGAGAAAATAATTCCTGTAGCGTTCATTTTCTTAATATCCTCTGCTGTTACTGTGTGAGGATGTAACTCACTATAAACTCCGAATTCACGGATACGACGTGTGATTAGTTGATTGTATTGACTACCGAAATCTAGAACAACAATCTTTTCTTGCTCTTTCAACAATGGAGTTGAAGACATATGCATTCCACCTCTTCTAATATTTGTGCCAATTCACTACGTATACAAAAAAACGCGTGCGAAAGTATCCTCTTTCTACGCGTTTATGCTTACTACATTAAAAGGTGAATGCCGCCACCTAAAAAAGGCATGACTGCATTCACCTTCATAGTCAAGTTATTAATGGTAACTTGGTAGAAACATCCGAACCATATTATCGGACATATACGAGGGCAACTGGTCAATTTAATTTGACTTCAGTTTACAGGTTGTTGAGGTTAAAATCAACCGCTTAGCTGATTGATTAAATATTCCCAACTTTCTCTAATTGACGCGTAATTGAGTTCAGTATTATTGTTACCATAAAATCCTTGTTGATACGCTTTAGTTAGCCTTATCATATGAGTATCGCCAAAGTCCTTGTCTACTTTTCGTGCAAAGTCCATCAAGGTTTGACCTTGCTCTCTTACAAGGCCGCGACGACTCAATTGCCGTAGCAGCTGATGATACATTTTTTCGAAGGAATTCCAGTCATTTTTACGCAGCCTTGATGTTGGGATTAAAACCTTAGATAACCATTTACCTCGGTGTATGTAGGCAAATAAGCTTAAGATTCCAAGGACGATGACAAACCAAAGGATTGTCACTTTCTTCTCACTTATCCAGTCTATAATGGTTTGTAAAAAAGCTGTAAAGCTGAAAGACACTTCATCCTCTTTTTTAGATCCTTCGCTCTTAGGAGTTTCCTGTTGTTCTTCTGTCGTTAGTATTTCGTCTGTCTGTTTCTCAACATCGTATACAATATTAGCGCTTGAAGAGAAGCCAATCGTTGGCTCAAACGTTATCCATCCCACATTTGGAAAATAAGCTTCTACCCATGAGTGTGCGTTATTGTTCGTTACCTCATAGACATCTCCCAAATTCTCCATATTCGTACGATCCCCAGGTGCAAAGCCCTTCACCCAACGTGCTGGAATGTCAATAGAACGAAGTAAAACTACCATAGATGAAGAAAAGTTATCGCAATACCCTACCTTCGTATCAAACAGAAATTGATCTACGTAATCGGTGTCCTTATCAGGTATTGCAGCCATTGTTTGGTTGTAGCTAAAACTATTTGATCTAAAATATCTTTCAATACTATTCGCCTTATCATAGAGGCTTGACTTGTCTTGTGTAATACTAACTGCTAGCTCTCTCACTCTATCCGGCAATGTATCTGGTAGCTGCAAATATCTATCAAAATCACTAGATAATGAATTCAAGCTCTCTGTATTAGTAGCACGCAACGCTTTTAGGCTGTACGAAGGCTCACTAAATGAAACATTGTAATCCCATAGACTAGAATTAGAGCTATTAAGAACCGAAATTTTTTGATTTAATGGGTTTCGTGTAAACATTGCTTCTTCATTTGTTTGTATGCTTTTAATGCCATATGGCTGAAGGATTAACGGAAAATCTTGTGCCATAACTATGTTGGCATCTGTTGTTAAATTATCTTCTCCTGGTGGTATATCGCTTTCAAATATCTCTCCAATTCCAAAGTTTTGAAGCTCTACCTCACTCTCCGACTGAATCCACCCTTTAGAGGTATATGTGTCCTTTGTTTCTACCTTCCAATATTGTTGTGTATTTACATCTGCCCAAAAAATAGGCGTATCATCGCTTTGGAAGGCACCACCTAACTGTTCATCATTTTCTCCATATCCAACCCTCTTTATGCCGCCTGTACCTTTCACTCCTCCCTCACGCTCGTCCACTTCAAGAGTAGAAGTAGTGAAAAAAGGAACAGGATCTGGCCAGATTGGTCCTGCTTTTGGCAAAGCATAAGCTGTGATACCGCTAATTGCAAGCAGCAGTATTAAGCTGCCGATGGAAGCAGTAATAAAAGTACCTTTAAGTGATATATTATTCTCTACCAATAGCTTTTGAATGTACAATAATCCCATAATTATAAATCCAGATATTAGAGTAGTGACTATGGAATCTTTACCACTATACGGGCTAAATGCATCCAAAATGGTTATAAATAATACCGTGAGGATAAAAAATAGCAGAAGTGTCTTCCGAACTCTAATCCAATAATTTAATAAGTAGGTCGTCATCCAAAGCAATACAAAAAATAAAAACGTACGGAATGGATCAGTAATCGCTCCCCATTCTTGACTAAAAATAGCAGACAAGTTATGTAGAAGCTCTACACCAAGATAATCTAAAGAAACCTTCGAGAAAAAGGAGTAATCAGTGTATATATAAACTATTATCCAACATATAAATAATAACTTAATAGGTATAGCAAGCTTCCAATCCAATTTAATAAAGTAAAAGAAGAATGAGATGGCCAAATAAAAGACAAACAATGACAAATGGTCTGTATCTGTCAATTCCATTACCGGCTTTAACCATTCCACCATCAAAAGACAAGTAAATATATAAATGAGAAGAGAAACTATTTTCTGCTGGTAGCTTTCTTTCATGAGCGATTCACCTCCATAAACGCTTGGGCAAAACGATCCTTCGTAATATTATGAACTTCAACTCCTCTACTTTTCGCATACTGGTAGAGGGCATTTTCATTTTTATTTGGTTTTTCGTCTTTATTTTTCACGACAAAACAACGACACACTCGCAGGTTTCCAGCATTTCGTTGTATCCCATCAACCCACTCATGTGTTAACTCGCTAGTAATGTATAACAATGAAGTTGCTTGAGCCAAAGTAGGCTCTTGCGATATTACTTGATCGATTGGCTTGTCTAAATCTGGCTGTACCTTCGTTAGATGATAAAGCACTCTATGAAGCTGTTCCTCATTTTCTACATTCTGTACGAAAAAACGATTCTGCCCTATAGATAGAAAAGCGCTACTAGCTTGGTGACGGACAATCGCCTGCATAATAGATGCAGATAAATCTACCACGTCCTCGAACATAGGAGACAAAGTCCGATCGATTAATATAAACAAATCCTGTGATTGACGATCCTCAAATTCCTTTGTTTTAAGGGTTTGAGTACGAGCAAATGACTTCCAGTGTATCCAGGATACTCGGTCCCCGGGCTGATAGGAGCGAACCCCCGTAGCCATAGAAGTATCCTTCATAACCTGAATTCTTGAGGCCGCTGCTCCCTGATCATACCTAGTTTCGATAGGAATATAAACCATATCCACTAGATTTGGAAAGACGAGTAAGGTTTTAGTATTAGGAATAAATACATTTTTTTTCACCCATCCGAACAAATCGCTTATTTCGATTGATGTTCCTTCTAATACATGCTCCCCACGAGGCATATGTTCAATTTCATATGTCCAGGTAAATTCTTTTTTCATACCCCAAAAGATGAGCTGTTTCTTAGAGCCTGTATGCAAAAGTGAATTACTCACTCTTTCTTCAAACCAAACAAACAGCAAGGGAAAGCTATCATTTCTTGTCACCTTGATTGTTGCAGAGAATTTTCCTCCGCTATATACCTTTCGTGTTTCAATCGTCCGCTCGGCCTCTAATTTGGAGAGAGGATAAAAAAACAGGAGCACCGAATATAGAGCTATAGGGACAATGAGGTAAAAAAGAAACCAGCTCACAAATCCTCCCTGGAACATTGCGTAAACAAAAGCGACCACTAATAGAAGGAGGACTCCACCAATACCTTTAAGTTTCTTAAATCCCTCTAACCAACTATTCATCCGTTTACCTTCCTCTTTATAGGGACAGAAGTTCTTTTTACAACACGAGAAAGTACTTCCTCAGAGGATATACCATCATATCTTGCCTCTGGTCGAAGGATCACACGATGTCCAAAAACAAATGGCACTAAATACTGAATATCATCTGGAATAACATAGTCTCTCCCCTGTAACAATGCATACGCTTGTGAAGCACGCATTAGAGCAATAGAAGCACGAGGACTTACCCCTAGGTAAATATATGTATCCACTCTAGTTCTATTAGCAAGGTCTACAATATAGCCCTTCATGGTTTGATCCACGCTAACATTTTTCACTTGCTTTTGAAGATGAATAAGCTCTTCCAACGAAATGACTGGTTGAAGGCTGTCAATAGGAGAGGCATGCTCTAATCTATTTAACACTTCAATTTCTTCACTTGGATGTGGATAGCCCATTTTCACTCTCATCAAAAAGCGATCTAACTGAGCTTCTGGCAATGGATATGTACCCTCATGCTCTATAGGATTTTGGGTTGCCATAACAAAAAATGGCTTTGGTAGCGGCATAGTAATACCATCGATTGTTATTGATGATTCTTCCATTCCCTCCAATAACGCAGATTGTGTTTTTGGCGATGTACGATTAATCTCGTCAGCCAACACAATATTTCCTAAAATAGGTCCAGGTCGAAACTCAAATTCCATTTCCTTAGGATTATATATAGATACTCCTAATACATCTGATGGTAATAAGTCTGGCGTAAATTGTATTCTCTTAAACTCTGCTCCAATAGATTTAGCGAGAGCTCGTACCATCATAGTTTTACCCACTCCTGGTACATCCTCTAGTAATACATGTCCATCTGCCAAAAGTGAGATGACTGCTAATTCCGCAATGCTTTTCTTCCCTATCATAACTTTCTCTATGTTAGTAATAATTGCTTGAATCTGTGCTTGATCCTTCATATGGTTTCCCCCAAAACTATCATTAAATGATTAGTTAGAAAATTTTTATAATACACTCTAAGCATAACGAAAATAAAAGGATAAAACAATTTAAAAATTACTTATCCTATATAAAGAGTTATATTCTGCCAATTTTTTTGAATCCAAAATCTAGCTTAAAACTGTCTAAAATCTCTGCTGTAAAATTTATAATATATGAATTTAGTATCCAGTTCTTAATCCTATTTTTAAAATTTATAAAGCTGTACCTTAATTTAGACGACACTCATTTAAAAAGGATATATTTTGGAACTCAATCTATTTCATAATTTCAATTTAGTTAATGATATACGAACAAAAGAAGAATAGGCGGATACGTTCAGTAGGTAGAGCAATTAAATATATAGTTTTAATAAAAAGATAACTAAAAATAGTTCCCCTTTGATAAACGCAATAAAAAGCATGAAATTTCTATCTCTAGAAATTCCATGCTTCTATTACTTCCAAAAGTCATCGAAGATAGTTATTGGTAGCTGTCGTTTATGCTCGGAACGGTCGTAGAAGCCAACAATCTTTTCTTCTACTTCCTGTGATACCGTTTTTCCTTCTAAATAGTCGTCAATGTCATCATAGCTTACACCTAGAGCAACTTCATCTGGTAAAGCAGGACGATCTTCCTCTAAATCTGCAGTCGGAATCTTCGTATAAAGATGCTCCGGTGCTCCTAGATGTTTTAACAATTGTTTACCCTGTCTTTTATTCAAACGGAAAAGAGGAGTTAAATCTACTCCACCATCTCCATACTTTGTATAAAATCCAGTGACTGCTTCGGCAGCGTGGTCAGTACCAAGTACAATTCCATTATGCATTGCTGCTATAGAATACTGTGCCTTCATACGTTCTCTCGCCTTTTCGTTCCCTTTAGCAAAGTCGCTTAAGGTGATGCCAGCTTCCTTCAATGCACGGTCGCTCGCATCTACTGCTTCTTTAATGTTAATAGTTACACGCTTGCTTGGCTGGATGAAGCTTAATGCATCCTGGCGATCAGATTCATCAAATTGGACACCGTATGGCAGGCTTACAGCGATAAATGTATAAGTACCTGCGCCCATCTCTTCATTCAACTCATCTACTGCCATCTGGGCAAGCTTACCAACTAGTGTAGAATCCTGTCCTCCAGAAATACCTAATACCATGCTTTTTAAAAATGGATGCTTCTTTAAATAGTCTTTCATAAAATCGATACTTATACGAACTTCCTCTTTCGGATCAATCTCAGGCTTCACCTTCAAGGCTTCGATAATTTCTCTCTGTTTTTCAGACATTTTAATTCCCTCCATTATGTGCTATAAAATTATGTTCCATTTCCTTCACTTCTCGAATGTTACGCATTTTATTGTCCCAACACTTTTGGCTTAAATCGACTGGGTATTCCTCTGGGTTCAGAGATCGTTTATACTCCTCCCAAAGTAAATCTAGATTTTCATGAGCATATTGACGAACCTCGGTGAGCTCTGGATTTTCATATATGACTGCCCCGTTCTCTATAACCTTTACGTGTAATTCCTTTGCCTCAAAGTTCGTGACAAATTTAGAAACGAACGTATGAACAGGGTGGAACATTTTTAGACGTTCCTCGTGGGTAGGATCCTCGTCATGCATCGTAATATAATCACCTTCTGCTTTACCATTTTCTTTATCAATGATACGGTAGAGTCTTTTTTGGCCAGGAGTAGTCACCTTTTCAGTTGTAGAAGAGATTTTAATAGTATCCTCCATCTCTCCGGCCTCGTTTTCTATAGAAACAATTTTGTATACTGCTCCTAGTGCAGGCTGATCATAACCTGTGATGAGTTTAGTACCGATTCCCCAACTGTCTACTTTGGCACCTTGAGCTTTTAAGTTCAAAATTGTATACTCATCTAAATCATTTGATACAACTATTTTGGCATCTGGGAATCCAGCAGCATCTAACATTTTTCTTGCTTCCTTCGATAAGAAAGAAATATCTCCTGAATCTAGACGAATACCGATAAAGTTTATTTTGTCTCCTAGCTCCTTAGCTACCTTGATAGCAGTTGGTACACCTGTTTTCAAGGTGTTATAAGTGTCTACTAGGAATACACAATCCTTGTGTCTTTTCGCATATGAAAGAAAAGCATCGTATTCACTCTTATATGCCTGCACCATTGAATGTGCATGTGTTCCAGCGACTGGAATACCAAACATTTTTCCGGCACGAACATTGCTAGTTGCTTCAATTCCTCCGATAAATGCAGCACGGGTTCCCCATATAGCGGCATCCATTTCCTGAGCTCTTCTAGAACCAAATTCCATTGCTACTTCATCCTTGACCACCTGCTTGATGCGTGACCCTTTAGTGGCGATTAACGTTTGGTAATTTACGATGTTCAATAGTGCAGTCTCCACTAATTGTGCCTCAGCAAGAGTTGACTCGACTCGAATAATAGGCTCATTAGGAAATACTAATTCCCCCTCCTTCATCGAATAAACATCGCCAGTAAAGCGAACAGTTTTTAAATATTCAATAAAATCATCACGATACCCAAGCCCATTTTGTAAATATTCTAAATCACTTTCTGAAAAATGGAAGTCTCTTAAGTATTCGAGACATCTTTCAAGACCAGCAAAAATTCCATACCCATTTCCAAAAGGAAGTTTACGGAAAAATAATTCAAAAACTGCTTTTCTCTCATGCATATTATCAGCCCAATAGGCCTCTACCATATTTATCTGATATAAATCAGTATGTAATGCTAAACTGTCATCTGGATATTTTTTTCTCATGATGATCTCCTTCTCATAACTATTGAACTTAGTATACACTATTTACCCTTTTGCATGAAAATTAACCACTAGAATAGCGAGGATAAAGCTCCTTGGTTTCTGAGAAAAAGGAATAGCTGATTTCCGCTTTAGTTAAGATACTTACCGCGGATCCCCGTCGCTTACGCTTCGTTTTTAGGATGACTTATCTATCTTCCTCTTGTCGATTCAATCAATATGTAATAGATATTAATGCATAGGTAGCAAACTACTATTTATAAAATTACAAATAAATTTTTTTCCTTTTTGAACACTCAAAACCATTTAATCCTTTACCCCACAAGAAAACCAGCCCAAAACAGGACTGGCTAAGTGGCCTATCTTATTATTTACCTAAAGGGGATATGACCGTCAAGACATAATCGGCAACGGCGTCAATTTCCTCCTGCGTTAATGTATCTTTAAAGGATGGCATAGAAGTTCCTCCATTAGTGATTCGCTCTATTACGTTTTCTCTATTTTCCGCGAATTTACTGTCCTGTAGATTCGGCCCATTATGTCCATTCGCACCTTGATCTCCGTGACAAGCTATACAGCTATTTGTGTATACCCCAAGGCCAAAATCAGAGCTAACCGTCTCGCCTTCCGTTTCTTCAATGACGTCTACCTTTTCTTTAACAGAGCCATCGATCACTTGCCCTTCTGGTAAAGTGCCCCCAAGCTTAAAGGTATAGATTTTATCTCCATGCTTCGAGCCCGCTAAAGCATTACCTGCTGCATAAATTGAAATGTATTGTTCACCATCTATTTCATACGTGATCGAAGGAGCATTGGCTCCTGCATCCATCATGTACTCCCATAATTGGTCGCCTGTTTTTGCGTCAAAAGCAATGAGTCTTCCATCGTTATGACCTACAAATACAAGGTTCCCTTTAGTAGTTAAAACCCCACTATATGCTTGTGCATCCCAGTTTTGCTGCCACACAATTTTATTTGTTTTCACATCTAACGCGGTGACTGTTCCTCTAACCGGCGCATTGGAAACTGGCTGCATTATACTTCCGATATACATTGAGCCTTCTTCAAAAGCTTCTTCTTCCTGTCTTGCAAATGAAAAATAATTATCATTCCCTAAAACATAGAACAATTCAGTATCAGGATTATATGCTGAAGGTGGCCAGTTTGCTCCGCCTGCTGGACCTGGCTTAAGCGTAATTGGTTCCTCCCAGAAAGGAGTAAAAATATCTCCTATTTGACCTTCAAATTCATCTCCTAGATCCTTATCCACGTCCTCCTGGAAAACTCCTTGAGGCACAAAAGCATCACCTACTGGGAAAGGTTGTGTTGGAGAGGTTTTTTGTTCTGCCAGTTGCGGAACTGGCTTCTCTTCAATTCCAATAAGAGGTGTCCCATCTGTACGATCTAAAAAATATACCCAGCCAGTTTTTCCTGCCTGACCTAGTCCCTTTCTCATAACCCCGTCCTTCTCTACGTCAAACAAAACAACAGGGTTTGCTGGATCCATATCCCATATATCATGATGTACCTCCTGGAAGTGCCAAACGTAATCTCCATTTTCAGCATTTATCGCAACAACTGAGTTAGCGTATAAATTGTCTCCCTCTCGATTACTACCGTCTAAGTCCGGAGCCGTATTGCCGGTAGCAAAGTAAATATATCCAAGCTCTGGATCAACAGCTGGAGTGTTCCATACAGGGCCTCCACCAGTCAACCATGAGTCATTGTCCGGCCATGTATCGCCATTTACATCTCCTGGTCCCGGTATCGTATAGAATCGCCATACCTCGTATCCTAAATCAGCATCATATGCCATTACACGACCACGAATTCCGTATTCTCCACCTGCTACACCGGTATAGACCTTACCATTGTAGTAAAGAGGTGCACTAGTAACGGTATAGCCTTCCTCCCATTCTGCCACTTTTGTTTCCCACTGCAATTCCCCGGTTTTTTGATCAAGTGCGATTAGACGAGCATCTAGTAAACCAGCATATACTTTACCATCTCCTACTGCTAAACCTCTTGTTGTCCAGCCACAGCAAACGGTATCCATCTCTTGACTAATATCAGGTTCGTAGGCCCAAATTTGTTCTCCCGTTTTTGCATCTAGAGCAAAAATGTCATTTGCTCCAGTCGCCACGTACATAATTCCATCAACGACTAATGGAGTTGCCTCCCCCGAATACTTCGGCTCTGCCCCAGAACCTAAGCTCGTTACCCATGTCGGCTTCAAATCTCCAATATTCTCAGATGTAATTTGATCGAGAATAGAATACCTCCTATTATAGTAATCTCCCCCATGAGTCACCCATTCCTTAGAAGAATATTCTACTTTTATATTGGGATTAGATGGACTTGGTGTCACCTTTCCTTCTATCTTCGGCTCTTCTGTTTTAGTCTCCTGTACGACTTCCACTTTTTGTGGCACAACAGGCTGCACTTCTTCCTTGTCCTTGTCTGCAATAAGATAAAGCCCAAATATCACGACCATAGCAATACAGCTACCCACAAATATTTGAGATATGACTGATGATTCTCTTCTTCTACGCATTTCCTTTCCCCCCTTTATTATTCCGAACAGCTAAAGAAAATAGATTCAATACTGTACAAAATATGCGCAGAAATTATTTTTAATTCTCCAAAAAGGAAATACAGTCACATATTTAACAAATAAATGTGAGGTAACGTTAATAGAATTTCCTGTTCTATCGGGCCATGACTATTCAAATCTCTCTAAAGTTAAGAAAGTGCCAGCCTAGTAAACTATCTCCTCTCAACCCTATTTTCCTATGTATATTTTCACCTAGCTAAAAGTCGGACAAAGGTATGTAAATGCATGGAAGCATATGCTTTCTTTTCGTAAAGTGAGCTTGCATGAATCCCAAGATTGGCTACCCGATTATTTTACGTTGACAGTAACTCGCAGCCATTTCTTCCTCTTAAAGCTTTTGTTTTACATATGATGGACATCCTAGTTGTTCGGAGCGACCTCCTAGTGGACAAGCGCGCGGGGGCTCGATCCATGCCCCCTGAAAAGCGTCCAACGTAGCAGAAATCAACGGCAGAGAAGTAGATAAAAAAGCCCCGAAAATTTTACGAATCGTAAAATTTCCGAGGCTTTTGATTTTGTTAGGTGTGTTTTGTTCCAGCATTACTTAAATGATTATTTAGTTAAATCTTGGCAGCCCTTATAAATGAGGTTGAAGAGCTCTTCAATATCCTCTTCTTCTACACATGAGAAGGCTACACGGATATCCGTTTTATTGCTAGCAATAACACCGACTCCATACTGATCTAATAGGTGTAATCGAAGCGTTTCTGCATCTAGATTGTGAAGTTTTAGGCACATAAAGTAGCCAGAGTTAAATGGATAGTATGTCCAGTAAGCATCAAATTTTTCATTTGCGAGTACTTCTTTTGTTTTAATGGCTCTACCTTGCATAATGTTAAATTTTTCTTGCTTTTCCTTTGGGAATTCATCTGACTGAAGAGACTCAAGGATCATCGTTTGTGAAATGTGAGAACCACTAGAGATTGTACCTCGGATAATTCCCTTAGTTTTTTGCTCCAATGCATCTAAAACATCTGGCCCTGCTGCGTAGGTGATAAACCCAACGCGAAGACCCCAGACATAATTTTCTTTTGTTGCCCCATCTATTTTGATAGGTAAGATATTAGAATGAGCACCTGCAAGCAGAGCAAAAAGAGATTCCTTAATAGAATCCTCATAGAATAAACCAAAGTAAGCATCATCTAATAGTACTATTAAATTCAAGCCTCCATCTGCCGCTTCCTTCAAGGCTTCCACTATTGCTTCTCCTTCTTGAATAGATGGAGTAAAGCCAGTAGGATTGTTCGGGAAGTTTAACACGACAATTGCTTTTCCTGTTTGCTTCAATAGTGTTGTACGGAAACCTTCTACATCAAAGCCCCCATCTCCGTTAAATAGAGGGAATGTTTCTACTCTGCCACCTCGTCTAACTTGAAAGACTGTATTGTAGTTACCCCAATAATGATCAGGAGTAATTAACACATCTCCCGGATTCACAAATAGATCAGCAACAATACTTAACCCATGGGTTAATGCATTTGTAACAATTGGCAATCCAAAGTTTTTTCCTTGAAGAGAGGGGTTATCGATAAGTAATTTTTCCTTCCAAGCAGAACGAAGTGCTTCCTTTCCTTGCGGCGGTGCGTATGGATAAATGTCACTTGGATTATAATCTACTTTATTTTGGATGTGGCGAAAATGCATCGGCTCTCCATTTTCAATAGCTATTCCAATTGTAGCGTTAAAGCGGTGCGCTTTTTTCCCAGCCTCCGCACTTTGACTCAATATTCCTTTGGGATAGTATAAATCCTTGCCTAAATCGGATAACATATTAAAAATTGCTGGATTTTCTTTTTGCATCTTTTCATTTAATTGGACAGCTAAAGTATTCATCTATTGGTACCTCCAGAATTTCTATTTTAAAAACATTGTACTCTATTTTATTCAGGGATTGTATCCTTTCTCATAATATATTGAGTATTCCACGAGGTTGTCACGACTATTTATCTTCAATTTCTAGCAAAATAGGGCAATGATCGCTGCCTAAAATATGCGAATCAATCGAAGCGCTCTTTAGTCTAGGAACTAACTTTTGAGAAGCAATAAAATAATCGATGCGCCAACCAATATTACGCTCCCTTACCTTACTCATATAGGACCACCACGTATAGGCACCCTCTTTGTCAGGATGGAAGTACCGGAATGTATCTACAAACCCTTCCTCCAAAAGGGAGGTCATTTTCCCTCTTTCCTCTATAGTAAATCCTGAATTTCCTCTATTAGATTTAGCATTTTTTAAATCTAGTTCGGCGTGAGCAACATTCAAGTCTCCACACATGAGGACGGGCTTTACTGTATCCAGCTGCTTTAAGTATGTTCGCATTTCGTCTTCCCATTCTAATCTAAAAGGGAGTCTTGTTAAATCACGTTTGGCATTTGGGGTATACACATTTACCAAGTAAAAATCCTCGAACTCCATCGTAATGATACGTCCCTCATCCTCCGTTTCAAATTCACCTACACCATATTTAACGGAAAGAGGCTTTATCTTAGTGAAGATAGCGGTTCCCGAGTACCCTTTTTTCAATGCATAATTCCAGTATTGCTCATAGCCTTCTAGCTCTAAGAGGATCTGACCTTCTTGAAGCTTCGTCTCTTGCAGACACATGACATCAGCATTTACTTCCTGGAAGTAATCTAAAAATCCTTTGTTTACACAGGCTCTTAACCCATTTACGTTCCACGATACTAACTTCATTTTAGTACCTCCCAATAAGAAAAGCGCATGGCGCCCTTGCAGTGTTAATTTTTCTATATATGTACTTACTCAAAAGCATACAGAGCAAAATATGCTTGATTTCACCGGAGTCTACGCCTAGTGCACCTATTGAAAAATATAGCACGAAAGCAAGACAACTTCTTTGTATTGAATAAAAACCCAATTTAAAAAGATCAGGTTAACTTTTCTATCATTGTATAACTCTCTTATTATAAAAGGAACCTAAAAGGTCTGTAAATTAACAAAGAGGCAAATGTATATAAGTCCTAATTGTGTGCCAATATACTTTGAGCAAATTTATTGATTTACAAAAATTTAGGGTATATATTTATCTTGTATTCGAGATATACGAATCAAAGATAAAAGAAACGGAGAGATTAATCATGAGTAAAAGCTTTGAAGATAAAGTAATAATTATTACTGGAGCTGGTTCAGGTCTAGGCCAGGTAACGGCAGTAACTGTAGCGAAAGATGGCGCTAAGCTGGTATTAGTCGATTTAAATAGCAATGGTTTAGAGGAAACAAAAAAGCTAATTCTTGAAGTGGCGCCAGAGGCAGAATTGCTTCTAGTTACGGCAAATGTTGCAGATGAGGCAGCTGTGAAAAACTATGTGGATGAAACAGTAAACAAATTTGGGCGTATAGATGGGTTCTTCAACAACGCTGGGATTGAAGGTAAACAAAACCTTACAGAGGATTTCGGTATTGATGAATTCCACAAGGTAGTAAACGTTAATCTAAACGGAGTATTTTATGGCTTAAAATATGTGCTAGCTGAGATGAAAAAAAATGGAGCTGGTTCTGTAGTAAATACTGCTTCTGTGGGTGGTATTCGTGGAGTCGGCAATCAATCCGGTTACTCTGCTAGTAAACATGGTGTAGTCGGTCTTACTAGAAACTCAGGAATTGAATATGGTCAGTTCGGTATTAATATTAATGCGATTGCACCAGGTGCTATTATGACGCCTATGGTTGAAGCTTCTTTAAAACAAATCGGTGGTGAAGAAGGCTGGGAAGAAGCAGGTAAGGAATTTGTTTCAGCCAATCCTATGAAACGTTTCGGTAAACCTCAAGAGGTAGCAAACGTTGTGGCATTCCTGTTGTCGGATGAGTCTAAGTTTGTAAATGCTTCTGTAATTACAATTGATGGCGGACAATCATATAAGTATTAATGGTTAGGCCGATTAGAATTTAACAATCAGCCTGCTCTGGTCTAGCTTCAACGCCTATATTTGCCTATCGATGTGCAGACATAGACGTTGAGGCTTTTCTTATTTAAACAGTAAAACTCTTAGTATTATTTCTTTGCCGCATTCATCAATAGATAAATAATACCCGCTAAAATGGCTATACCAAAGATAACTACTAAAAGACTAATCAACAACGCAACAAAACTCATTATTCTACACCCCTAACTATTTTTATAATTTGTTTCCTTGCCAATCTTCTTTCCTCTAATATTGTTTAGACAAGTAGTTTCTCTAATTCTCTTATACTCTCCACAATAAAAGTGGCATTCTCATTCTCTAACTCTTCTGCCGAACCATAACCATATGTTACTCCAATAGAATCGATGCCAGTTAAATTAGCACCGATAATATCATGCTTTCTATCTCCAATCATGACAAAGCTGTCAGTTGTATAATCTTCGAACTGGTCTAAAATATATTGAATGATCTCTGCCTTAGCTGACCTAGTTCCGTCTAATTCACTACCTACCACCAAATCAAAATATTCATCGATTTGAAAGTACTTTAAAATCTCAATTGCAAAAACGGTAGGCTTAGAGGTGGCAATTACAAGCTTTTTTCTTTCTGCCTTCAATCTTTCCAGTAACAATTCAATTCCCTCATAAAGTTCATTTTCATACATGCCAGTTTTTTTAAATCTCTCTCGATAAAACTCAATGGCTAGTTGACATTGCTTTTCATCAAATCCGTAATACTCAGCAAAAGAAACCTGTAGGGGTGGGCCTATGAAGCATTCTAGCTTTTGAAGATCCAGCTCCACAATTCCCATCTTTTCTAGTCCATATTGGACAGATGCTGTTATACCTTTTTTAGGATCAGAAATTGTTCCGTCTAAATCGAATAAGATAATCTCAAGTTTTTTCATACTCCCACTCTTCTCTATTAAATTTTCTGTTACTACTATTATATCTTAGTTAATTTCATAAATAGCACTTTACCCGTAAAACACGAATTTTTGTCAATGAGTGATTGGAGCGACAGGCGGCAACACCAGTGGGATGATTGAGAAAGATAAGACATCACAAACGTGCACGTAGAGGGCAGGAATGGATTATCGCTCACCCCCACGGAAGGCGTCCGCCTAATGCGGAAATCAATTATATTTTACTCTTTATTCTCTTCTCGATTGTTCGTGTTTCTTAATAATAATAGGAATTATGAAATTAACTCATCTAAATATTGCTTTCCTTTTTTAAAATAAAATTTATAATGGAAAGAACTAACAAAAAAGAGGGTGGATTATAGTGGAAGTTCAATCAATCTATGGGGATCTACCTCGATTAGAAACGCAGAGGCTAGTTCTAAGAAAAATAACGCTAGAGGATGCAAAGGATATGTATACATATGCCTCCAATCCCGAAGTCTCCAAATATGTGACTTGGGATACGCACCATACGATTGAAGATACAAAGGAATTCATACGTTTTGTTCTGAGGCAGTATGAAAACAAAGGTATCTCCCCATGGGGCATTGAATATAAGGAAAACGGTAAGCTAATCGGAACAATCGACTATGTAGGGTGGCAGGCAAAACATAATAGCGCCGAAATTGGCTATGTCCTTTCTCAGGAATACTGGGGACAAGGGATAACAACAGAGGCTGCAAGGGAGTTAATCCATTTTGGATTTACCCATATGGATTTAATAAGAATACAGGCTAGATGCTTTATAAAAAACATTGGCTCCTCCCGCGTTATGGAAAAAGCCGGCATGTCCTATGAGGGAGTTATGTGAAAAGGGATGAAGGTAAGAGGTAACCATGAGGATTTGAAGATTTACTCTATTTTAAAGGAAGATTTCTCTCTCTAAAAACCAAATGAGCTTGGGACAAAACCCACCTTAAAAATTTAAGCATCGGTGTTCTCCGCTACAGCGGACGCTTTCCTGGGGGCACGGGTCGAGCCTGTAGTCTCTCACACGCGCTTGTCCCCTAAGAGTCGCGGCCTTCGCTCCGAACAATTTCTTCGACACCAAGTGAAAACTGTATATATTTTAAGTAAAAAGAGGACATCTGTAGTGAAATTAATAATTACCAAAACGAATTTCACTCAGAAAGAAGTATCCTTCTCGTTGGGGATTATTACCAGATTCAACTCACAGCATTTTTACGTTGCTTGAATTTACTCATGTCCCAGCCTTTTCTTCATTAGTTAAATGCCTTCAAGCTCTCAAGTGTAGCTCCTAGAAATTTAGCCAGCTCTAGCATTCCATATTTGCCTGCTTTTTCTTCTGCATCCGCATTATAATTTGTATTTGTATTGACGTCATACGTGTAAACTTCTCCGTTACTATCTCGAATAAATTCGATGCCTGCAACGTCAATATTGTTTGCTTGTAGAAAGGCTTCATAACGAGCAATCCAACCTTCATCTAGATCTTCTTTAATCTCAAATTTTGGTTTAACTTCTGGCTCTTCCCCAACTGGACAGAACGCATCACCAATTTGACAGGAGTCTGCCGGGCAGAGCTCGAAGCCCACCGAGGTATCTACTCTAACTGCATATAAGTATTTTCCCCCTACAAACTCTGCTCTAGTAATATATGATTCTGGCGATTGGATATACTCCTGAACTAGTGTGATGCCATCCACTGGATCTTCAAAAAGTGACCCATATACATATTCCTTTAATGCATCGATTGTTTGGAACAATTGCACCCCTAATCCTTTACCAGCTCTATTATGTTTAGTGATAAAAGGGACTTTCCCTAATTTTTCTGCTGCTGAAACGATATGCTCCTTGCCAACAGCAGCAATTGTCTTCGGAGTTCGAATACCACTTGCCTCTAGCGCAGTGTACTGATTGATTTTGCTTAACTCTAGATTTAATGCTTTAGTTCCATTGAATACTGTTCTTCCATGGTGCTCCAACCACGTAAGTACGCCACCTGCCAATTCTGGTGCATACCTATGTCCTCTAGTGTGAGAAGATGCACTCATACGATTATAGAAAACGCCATTTGGTGGCTCTATTGTCAAGTCCACAATTCCTTTGTCCAAGTGCCAGGTCTCATAAGGCAACTCCAGCTCTTCTAATCGTTTGGTTAAATGAATTGTCCACTCATCATTTTCATGGATAATATAAATTTTTGACATATTAGCAGCTCCTTATCGTTTATTTATTACTTTCCTTATTTGTCGGGCCTTAAAACTTTACCTAGTAAACCACTTGCTTTTATATTACTTTACTACACTAAAACAAATTTAACAATATTCGGACTATTAAAATCATTGCTCAATGAAAACCTAAGTATAAATCACAAGTCCCGTTCACTATTTTAAATTGATAGTCGGACTTAGCTCAGCCTATGGTAGTCTAGCTACTGAACCTTAAAATTGACGTTTTCCTACTATAATAAATAGGAAAAGGCTGTAGACATTTTCAAATTTCTTTGAATCTCTACAGCCTGTGCACTATTTTAGTGTGTCTTTCTCTAATTAATACGGATCTGATTCATGGCTATTTTCTACTGCTTGCTGTGGGGCTTTTTCACCGTCTACATCTCCAAGTGGATGCTGACTAGAGCCACCTTTTGGTGCATTTTTTAAACCTTCTCTTAGAAGTCTTCCATATTCTTCATCCGCTTCTTCTGCCAAGAAAATCATCTTGTCTTGGATTCTTTGATCACATTTAGATAAATCATTTATTAGATTAGACAACAATTCTGTCTTCTCCCATTGTTCAAAATTACGGTAAGTTTCTCCTGCTTGTTTCGTATTATTTTGACGATCTATCGACTCTCTAACTAAGTTCCCCTTAATCATCGGAGTATATTCTTTGCCAGTTTGTTCAGCCTCATGCAAGCCATCTAAAATTGAAGGCTCATAATTTATGTGAGGATTTTGGAAGGGCCCTCTATCTAAACGGTATGCCATTTGTCCGCCAGTTTGATTGGTTGCAACACGTTTCTTTGGAGAATTGATTGGCAACTGTAAGTAGTTAGCTCCAACACGATGTCGCTGTGTATCTGAATACGAAAATGTTCGTCCCTGAAGCATTTTATCATCTGAGAAATCCAAGCCATCTACTAGTACACCTGTACCGAACGCCACCTGCTCCACCTCAGTGAAATAGTCCTGTGGATTTCGATTTAAAACCATTTTACCAACCGGCATCCATGGGAATTGATCGTTAGGCCATAGCTTGGTGTCGTCTAGTGGATCAAAATCTAGTTCTGGATGATCACCATCACTCATGATTTGAACGTTTAACTCCCACTCAGGGAAATCTCCCTTTTCAATAGCATCGTATAAATCTTGCGTAGCATGGTTAAAGTTTTTTGCTTGAATTTCTTCAGCTTCTGCTTGAGTTAAATTGCGTATTCCTTGTTTTGGCTCCCAATGATACTTTATCAGGACTGCCTCTCCCTCTTTATTAACCCATTTGTATGTGTTTACCCCAGAACCCTGCATCATACGGTAGTTTGCGGGAATACCCCAAGGCGAATAAATGAATGTGACCATGTGGAATGACTCAGGTGAGCTTGCACAAAAATCAAAAAATCTTTCTGCATCCTGAATATTAGTAACAGGGTCTGGTTTAAAAGCATGAATCATGTCTGGAAATTTCATCGCATCACGGATAAAGAAGATTTTCAAATTGTTACCAACCAGGTCCCAGTTTCCGTCTTCTGTATAAAACTTTACTGCAAAACCTCGTGGATCTCTCAATGTTTCAGGGGAATGTCCTCCATGAATAACCGATGAAAAACGTACAAAAAGCGGAGTTTTTTTACCTTTTTCTTGAAATAGCTTCGCCCGAGTATATTTTGCAATGTCTTCATCCCCGACTGCACCATACGCTTCAAAATACCCGTGTGCTCCAGCTCCGCGAGCGTGAACGACACGTTCAGGAATTCGCTCTCTGTCAAAATGGCTAATTTTCTCGATAAAATCATAGTTCTCTAATGTTGCTGGGCCACGGTTTCCAACCGTTCTTATATTTTGGTTGTTTGTAATTGGATGCCCCTGTCTATTCGTCAGTGTATCCTCTGTCTCTCGGTTAGTTTCATTTTTAGAATGATCCTTTGCCATCTTTCATCCTCCTAAGCTTGAACTTTACTTCGTCTTCATTCTGTCCAAAAGTAAAAGTAAATATTCTAGCAAAGGAGAAAGGAAGTAGCTAATATGCAAGTTCCTTCCACTTAGATGCATCACCTAAATTGTTATTTAATAAATAATACTGAAATTGTCCTTCATAAATCAGTTGAAGCGCTGGGTGCTCTGCAATATGATGTGGTTGAACTAAATAAGTAGGGGTGTCTATGCTTAAAGTAGAAGATTCATTCATAATCGTAGCTACAAATTGAGAACAAAAATATGCATTCTCCCGATGAATTTTCAATCGAAGGGCAATTCCAAACAAACCAAGCAAATTATATTTATACCTATCTTGTTCCTCCCGAAATGCAAGTACTCTGTTTTGCATTTGCTCAAATTCACTTAAAGATATTTTGCATTGAAAAATAGAACAGTTGGCGTTTTTAAACACCCCGCCCCTCGCGTTTTCTTGAACAAAGCCACCATTAATTGGGTTATATCTCTGTTTTCTACCAAAGCTATACATCTCATTCAATTGCTCATCAAAGGCAATCGACGCGTGATTTCTGTTTCTTCCCGTATACATTCCAATCATTTTAGAAAACCATGTACTTGTGTCACTTAATATAATATAGACCGTCTTCTCCACTTTTCCACCCCATCAACAAGATGCTCTCTTTTTGTTCCTTCATCATCTCTTATTTAAGAGAACTTACTGAACAGTCTGCAGGAGGAAATCAACTAAGACCTAAGATGTATTTTTTGAATTTATTGGCAATACAATCGAAATTATAATTAATTATATTTAAAAATTAGACAAATAGAAAGAATCTGTTGTGTAGGTAGGCAAATATCAATTTATTAATGATTGTAGATTATATTTATTATTGATAAAATTCTTTCGTTACATAGTTCTTGTGAAATAGTATATTAAAGAAAATTTTGTCTTATATAGGAGGATAATAATGTCTAATTATAATAGAGAAGAACTAGTTTTATTAAATAACGTACTACTTGCTCTATTTTTAGTAGCAGATTTTGCACTTTTTCTTCATTTCTCTAATAGTTCTTTCCCATGGTTTGCATTACTAGGCGCAGGTATTGGTTTAGCTATTATTGTTCTTTGCTGGGCAGAAAAAGTACAAATCTATTTCATTGCCAGTTTGCTAGTTTTTACAGGCTTATTTTTATTAATCTACAATTGGCATTCAATATTCCATTAATCAAATTATAATAGGGGGTTTACAAATATGTCAGAACAAGAAAACAAAGAAACTTTTTTAGATAAACGTTCTTCGAGACGGAAGTTTATCAAAAACTCAGGGCTTACAGTCGGAGGCTTAGTACTAGGTGGAGCTATTGGTAGCTTAGTTGGCGGAAAAGAAAGTACTACTAAATCTGGAGTCGAAACAGCTCATAAGTCAGTTGATTATAGCGAGACACGCCAGTTTTTTGTTCGTCAAAAGGATTTCGACGCACTTGCAGCTGCTACTGAGCTTATCTATCCAGAAGATGAGCATGGCCCAGGAGCAATTGCTTTAGGAGCACCGTATTTTATCGATAAACAATTAGCTAGCCCATGGGGAAGTAATGCCGATGACTATAGAAAAGGTCCATTTAAGGCTGGAGAAATTCCTTTAGATAACAGTGAAATCTTTTTACAAGGAGTTCGCAAGCTAAACGAGGTTTCAGAGAAGCAGCATGAAGGAGCACTATTCAAAGATCTATCGGAAGAACAACAAATTGCTATCTTAACTGCATTCCAAATGGGTGAAGTAGAAATGCAATTTATCAACTCTGCAGTATTCTTTAATTCATTAAGATCTGCAACACTTCAAGGATGTTTCGCTGATCCACTATATGGAGGAAATAAGGATATGGCAGGCTGGAAGATGAAAGAATTCCCAGGAGCTCAAATGTCGTACACTGCCTATTTAGATAAAGAAGAATTCGTATCAATACCACCTGTAAGTCTAGGTGGACATAAACACTAAGCTATTAAAAAAATGGAGGTTACTAAGGTTATGGTTACAAAATTACCAAAGGTGGACGTTGTAACAACTGGTATGGGTTGGACAGGCGGAATAGTTGCTGCTGAGCTAACAAAAGCAGGCTATAAAGTGGTCGGTCTTGAACGTGGAGTTGAAAGATCTATTGAGGATTATCTGCACGGACATGATGAATTAAAGTACAACGTTCGTAAAGAGTTAATGCAAAAATTAAACAAGGATACTATTACTTTTCGAAACACTTTAAATGACGAAGCTCGTCCAGTTCGCGATGAGTCAGCATTAGTTGTTGGTACTGGAACTGGCGGCGGTGGTGCCCACTGGGGTGGACAAACTTATCGCTACTTCCCTTACGATTTTGAAATTCGCAGTAAAACCATTGAAAAATATGGAGAAGGTAAAATCGGAAAAGATGTAACTATTCAAGACTGGGGCATTACCTATGATGAAATAGAACCTTACTATTCCAAGTTTGAACAAATGGCTGGTATTTCTGGGGAGGTAGATCCTTTAGCGGGTCCCCGTTCAATTGACTATCCAACACCACCATTAAAGAAACTAAAACAAATGAAGATGTTTCATGAAGCTGCTGAAAAACTTGGTCATCACCCATTTGTCGTTCCTACAGCAAACGTATCCGAATCATATACAAATCCAGATGGGGAAACACTAAACGCTTGTCAGTACTGCTCTTTCTGTGGTAACTATGGCTGTGAATACGGAGCTAAGGCAGATCCGATCGTTACAGTTATACCTACTGCTAAGAAAACAGGTAACTTTGAATTGCGTACCCACTCTTTAGTAACTCGTGTACTTTATGAGAATGGCAAAGCAACTGGAGTATTGTATAAGGACATCAGAACTGGTAAAGTATTTGAACAGCCTGCTGACGTAGTAGCATTAACAAGCTATACATTTAATAACGTCCGCCTACTTCTTTTGTCTGGTATCGGGCAGCCTTATAATCCGAAAACAGGCACCGGGGTTATCGGGAAGAACTACACAGATCACCATACTATTACTGGAGCAATCGGTTACTTTGAAGAAGAGAAATTCAATAGCTTCATCGGTACTGGCTCTTTAGGTTCTGCATTTAACGATTTCAATGCAGATAATTTCGACCATAATGGAGTTGAGTTTATCCATGGTGGACAAATTGAAATGCACTTATTCGGTAATGAACCAATTGCTAACAATCCTGCTCCTTTTGGAACACCAACTTGGGGTAAAGAATTCAAGAAAAACTCTTTACATTACTTCCATAGAAATGTAACCGTTGTTTCTCAAAGAGCCATTTTACCGAATAAAAATCACTACCTTGATCTAGATCCAGTTTATAAAGACGATAATGGTGATCCATTAATTCGTGTTACATTCGACTATACTGCGGAGGACCATAAGCGTAACGAATTCCTAGTAGAGAAATGTGCGGATGTAGTAAAAGAAATGGGTGCTGACATTATAGATGTAATCCCTATGGCCGAACATTTTGGCGGAAGATTCACATTCCAGCATGACGCTGGTGGAGCAATCATGGGAGACAATCCAGAAACATCTGCAGTAAACAATTATCTTCAAATGTGGGACGCTGAAAACTTATTTGTGTGTGGAGCTTCTGCTTTCCCTCACTTTGGACCGACTAATCCCACCCCAACAGCTGCTGCCCTTACTTATAGAGCAACAGAAGGTATGGTACAATACCTTAAAAACGGTGGCGGACAATTAGTATCAGCGACAAAATCAAAAGAATTAGTGTAATCTCTTATATAGGTATAGATGAGTCAACGAATCGAAGCTATAAGAGACCATTTTTCTGTAATGATGTGTTATAGTTAACATGCGTCAACATTTATATTACAGACAAGGAGGAAACAATATGCCAAATATAGGTATCCCGGGTCTAATACTCGTTTTAATTATAGCTTTAGTTATCTTCGGTCCTTCCAAACTGCCTCAACTAGGAAAAGCAGTTGGTCAAACTTTAAAAGAATTTAAAACTTCTACAAGAGACATCATCAATGATGAAGAAAAAGATGATAAAAAGCTTGAGGATTCTGAGAAAGAAAAGAAAATATAATATATAGTTTCCAAAGAGGTGGGTAGTGACATTAGTTACTAGCCCACTTTTTTGCTCATAAAAGATACTTTAGTGAGCAATAGATATAGAAGTCCTATATTTATATAGCAAAAAAGACAGCTATTTTCTAATAGCTGTCTTTTCTAGCTTAAAGGCACTCTCCGATGTTTTAAATATTTCTAAAAGTGTATCTGCTATTTCTTCAGGTGTTTCTATACACTCTCCCTCTAGCCACTCTAATATTACTCCATACGACCCATACATTTTATAAGTATTAAAATGCTTAATCCCGATGACTTCATTAGACTGGTCTAAATAAGTAATACCATAAAATATTTTCTTAAATTTATTTAAAAAACTCTCTTGAAAGCCTGGTATAGTGTCTGATATATATAAAAGACTGTACACCCTTCTATGATCATATAAATGTCTGAAAAAAGCATTCGAGGTAGGAATAATTTTACCATAATCAACTACCGAACTTCCTAAAAATGGACTGTGAAAGGCATATTCTAGATCCTTTAAAGTTTCTTTGACAAGCTCCTCGGCAAGATCTTCTTTATCCTTATAATATATATAAAAAGTACTTCTATTGTAGTCTGCTCTGTCTACAACATCTGTTATCGTAACATTTTTATATCCTTTTTCTTTCACTAAATCTATAAAATGAGACTTGAATATCTTCTTTGTTCTTCTCACTCTTCTATCTACATTAATATTATCAGTAGTCACACATATTCTCCTTTATCGAACTTTCCCCTATAATGGCTATTTTATATAGTTCCAATTCACGATGAATATTATACCTCATATTTCGTTCCTTAGGTAGGAGTTTTTTCTAAGTATTATACAAATAACATAGTCCTTATATACTATTATTCTCTTGGAAACTTACATTATTACTTTTCGTCTCCTTCTATAATGCATGTTTACTTTCATGCAAAATACATAACAACTTTAAAAAATTCTACATAGAGGAGGTAAGCGAGAACGTGAAAAACTTTATACATTTTGGCTATTTACAAGCAATTTCATGCATATTTCCTGTCATTATTTTTGGAGCTTTAGCTCTTTCTAAGATAGTCTCTATACCCTACCTGCCGCGCTATGATTTCATACTTATTATTTGTATAGCTGGCCAAATATTTATGTTAATTTCAAAGTTAGAGACATGGGATGAGTTTAAAGTCATTTGTCTATTTCATGTAATAGGTTTAGCATTGGAACTCTTTAAAACCTATATGGGATCTTGGTCATATCCAGAGAATGCATACAGCAAAATTGGGGGAGTACCGCTTTATAGCGGTTTTATGTATGCAAGTGTCGCAAGTTATATTTGTCAAGCTTGGCGAAGGTTTGACTTACATATCTATCATTGGCCACCTTCTATTTCAGCTACAATTATTGGCGCTCTTATTTATTTTAATTTTTTTACACATCATTACTTTTTCGATATACGCTGGTTTTTAAAGGCTCTTTTACTTATTGTTTTCTTCCGGACTGTCGTCAGCTTTCGAGTAAAGGAAAAGGTTTATAAAATGCCAATCGTCTTATCCTTTTTGTTAATTGGTTTTTTCATATGGATCGCTGAGAATATCACTACCTTTTTAGGTGCTTGGCAATACCCTAACCAAGAACAAGTGTGGTCCATCGTTCATATTGGGAAGATTAGCTCTTGGTTTCTACTCGTGATTATAAGCATTATTATTGTCGTTCAACTGAAAAAGGCAAAGAACGGCTCAGCACTTGTACGCTAACTACTATTCATACTGGAGTTCTAGAGTTTTCTAAAGTATGTACGAATAATAACTTAAAAAGGACATTTGTAGAAGGATTCCTCCTTCTAACAAACGTCCTTTTTTAAAGTGTTCAACTTAATTTTTCAATAATTTGTTTTGCTGTTTCTTTCCCATTCTTAATGCAAGGTCCAATACCAACTCCATAATATGAGCAACCAGCAAGTATGACTTGAGGAAATAATGTAGACATTTTTTTCTCAATAGATTTGATAGCCTCCGCATGCGCCATATGATAGTTTGGCATTAAATCATTCCATTTCGTTACTTCAACTACTTGAGGTTTCCCATCAAGCTTCAAGCTATGTTGAATATCTTGCATTGCCACTTCTACAAGCTCTTCCTCGCTCATATGCTTCATCTTTGAAAACTCTGGATTAGTGCTCTTATAAAACATACGGACTAATAGCTTGTTATTCTTTGAGGTGTGCTCCCATTTCCGACTAGTCCATGTGCAAGCGTTACATTTCACATTTGAGTTCTCCGAAACAATATAACCAGTCCCCTCTGCCGGCAGCTGCTCATCGGATATATCAAAACCAAGATATATGCTGATTAACGAAGAATTTTTAAACTTGCTGAAGTCCTCATTCAGTTGTTCATTATTTAGCACTTCTTGTGCAACTTGATGAGGTGTGGTCAGCACTACATAATCTGCCTCTATTATTTGTCCGTCTGACAGATATACGCTGTACTCACTTCCCCCCTTTTTCTCAATTTTTTTTGTATGAACACCTTTTATAATTTTAGAATCCTTTAATTCATCTTCTATTTGATTAATAAGTGTAGATAAACCGTTTTTAAATGAAATAAATTTTTTGTTAGCAGATTTTTGGAATTGCTCCTTATTGGCCCCAAGCCCTTTAATGATGCTGCCATACTTATTTTTATAATCAATTAAATAGGGTAAAGTTGTTTCTAATGTTAGCTTGTCCAAATCACCTGAATATACGCCTGATAATACTGGAGCTACTTGTTTTTCTACTAGTTCTTCTCCAAGGAAGTATTTTAAAAACGAACCAATTGAGTCTTCTTTTGTAAAGCTTTCGTTAGTTAGCTCTAAGTCCTTCAGTGCCTCCTGCTTTCCTTCTCCAGAAACAAGTGAACTACTTTCTAGCGATTCCACACTTGTAGGGATTCCAAAAACTGAGTCTGCTGGTATTGCATGCAACTCATTATTAGTATAAATATAGGAAATTCCTGTTGCGTTATATACTAGCTCTTTTTGTAAACCAAGTTCCTCCACAAGGGGCAATATTGATTCGTGACGTGCTACTATGGAGTCTGCACCAACTTCCATGATAAAATCGTCCTCATAAACTGAATGAATTTTTCCTCCAAGATAATCATTCGATTCCACTAAAGTCATTTCCATATCTAAAGCTTTTTCATTTTTAAGCAGATGCAAATAATGCATCACAGAAAGTCCAGTAATTCCACCACCAACTACAACTATCTTTTTCAAAAAGCTCACTCCTCTGTTCTTTTTACGTACTATGTTATCTTAAGTATAAACAGAAAATACAGGATAGAGTATGATTTCTCTCACTCTTCTAGGTGATTTTCTCTGATAGTTTACAGGATTGTCAAATTTGGATAGAGAAAAAACAACTGAAGAATAAGGTCTATAATTTTTGCATTTATAGTTGAAGTTATTTCTGATCGAAGTGATTGACTATCAGGATTCCCTTGGTGGTTAATTCTTTTAAATATAGCAAAAGGAGTACTTAAGAATAAAGCTTAAGTACTCTTTTTGCAAAGAAGGATAAAATTAGAGAAAAAAACCAAAGTAATAAAGACATTTTTCTAATTCTTTCAAAAGGAGCAGATAGTATGAAAAAACATTCTTTGAGGTTAGCGTTATTGTTTATGTCTATTGCTTTGATTGTTTCACCATTAACTACAAAAGCTGAAACCGGATCCCAAGAACAGTGTTTTAGCCAAGAAGCATGTCAATTGAAGGGTGACTTAAGAAAGCTTTGGACAGAACATGTCATGTGGACTAGGCTTTATATTGTGAGCGCTTTGGAAGGTCTGGACGATCAAGAAAATGTACTAGCGAGGTTATTAAAAAATCAGGAGGACATTGGGAATGCTTTCAAGACTTATTATGGAGAAGCTACAGGCGATAAATTGACTGCGCTGTTAAAGGACCATATCCTCATTGCCGGAAACGTAGTGGATGCGGCAAAAAGAGGTAACCAAGCTGATTTGGAAAAATACAATAAAGAGTGGTATAAAAATGCTGACGACATAGCCGAATTCCTTAGCAAAGCCAACCCAAATTGGCCAAAAGAAGAATTAAAGGAAATGTTGGAAATGCATTTAGCTTTAATAACAGAGGATGTTACGGCAAGACTGGCAAAAGATTGGGATGCATCTACTGTTGCTTTAGATAAGGGGTTAAATCATATCATCCAGCTAGCTGATACATTATCAAATGGAGTCGTAAAACAATTTCCTAATAAATTTTAAGACAGGATTGTTAAGAAAAACCTTTAAATAATTAAGTTAGAGTCAACCTTGTTACTTTCTTCTTGCTGCACTCTATGATTGTAGCGACTGACTACGACTTCAGTGGGCTTATTGCTCACCCTTCGGAAAGCGCCCACCTAAAGCGGAAATCAGCCATCCATTGTTCATACATTTTACTGTCGTTACGAGAAAATAAAAGGATAGATAAAAGCGGAACAGCTTTATCCATCCTTTTTTTACTACATATAAACATTATCCACTTACATTTTTCTTAAAACAGCACGAACAGGACTTCCATCTGCTCCAACAATTTTTAATGGCAAAGCGATCAATTCATAGTCTCCAGCAGATACATCCTGCAAATATAAGTTCTCTAGAATGTGTACCCCATTCCTATATAGCGCATGATGTATCGGTAAATCTTTACTATCAGCTGCATCTACTGAGGGAATATCTAAGCCTAACAGGAATATTCCTTTGTTCTGTAGAAACTCACCAATATCTTCTTTTAACAAGGTAAAATCCTCTGGAAATTTTTCAACTTGAACCTTTTCTTTTGTTTTTAAGATTAGCCGCCTAACTCCATCTAGGTCAAAATTCATTAACTCTTCTTGACCAACCCATGGTATTCCAGTTACATCTATTACTTTGGCTGGTCCAATGTAATGATTAACATCTAACTGTTCGATCGTAGCCGCACTACTATTAAAATGAAAAGGTGCATCCGCATGAGTTCCAGTATGCACACTAGCTGTTATCTGACCTATATTAACAGAGCCTGTCTGCTCCTTTGTGTGAGCCACTTCAAAATAAAAAGGAGTATCTCCCGGCCATGTTGCAATTTGGTTCGTTAACGGTTGTGTAATGTCTATCCATCTTTTAGACATCTTTCTTCCTCCTATAAGTCAGTTCTAAGTTCCCAAAGCTCCGGAAAAAATCGATGATCGAGTACCTTGCGCAAATAATTGACGCCAGATGAACCACCAGTCCCAACCTTAAAGCCTATTATTCTCTCCACTGTTTTCATATGACGAAAACGCCATTGCTGTAACCAATCCTCAATATCAACAAGCTTTTCAGCCAATTGATAAAGATCCCAATACTGATCGACATTTTGGTACACAGTCTTCCATGCATCTGCCACTGACTTGTCTCCAGAATACGTTATAGAATAATCTCTATTCAGAAGAGCAGGATTTATGAAAAAACCGCCCCTCGACAAAGCTTCAATCGAGACATCATAAATGCTCGGTGCATGAAATGCCTTCTCTAGCTGTTCATGCAGCTTCGTGTCCTTTTCATAAATTTTTAATATATGTGCTGTTTTATAGCCAAGAGCAAACTCAATCTGCCTATATTGATATGACTGAAATCCAGAGGACTTACCTAAATGATCCCTAAACTCTAAATACTCAGCAGGGGTCAATGTAGACAGCACATCCCATGCTTGGATAAGTTGTGATTGTATTTTCGTTACTCTCGCTAGCATTTTAAAGGCGGATTGTAGATTATTAGCTTGAATAGCCTGTATAGCACTAGTTAGCTCATGTAGGATTAACTTCATCCATAACTCGTTTACTTGATGAATGATAATAAATAGCATTTCATCGTGATGAGTAGATAAGGTTTTTTGGCTAGCCAGAATAGTATCTAACTGAAGATATTCACCGTAGGTCATATCCTGCTGAAAGTTAGTATGAATCCCCTTTTCATTTGAATTATTATCCTCTTGTTTAGCAAATTGTTCGGACAATTCCTCACTCCTTCCTAGGCAATTACTTCTCGTTTATTTTCGAATTTCAAATACTCCTCTTTTTCCATAATCTCCTTTAAAAATTGAACGGTCTCCCATACTTCCTCAAAGGTATTATAGAGAGCAACCGGAGCCAAACGAATGCCATTAGGGGAACGGAAGTCAGGAACTACGCCTTTTTCCTTTAATGCCTTACAAATTCTTGCCGCTTCCTCATGTATTAGAAATAAGTGTCCTCCTCTTCTTTCCTGCTCCAGTGGAGAGACATTCTGAAATGCATATTCACTTAGCAGTTCATCTATTAAACAACGCATATATTCTGTTAGTTTCCATGATTTATCCCTAATTCGTGCTATGCCAGTTTCCTGAAATATTTGAAGAGAACCATACAATGGGGCTGCACTCAAAATATGTGGTGTCCCTATTTGGTATGAGCCGACCTGAGTAGCAGGCGTCATTTTAATGTCTAAGTCAAACTGCTTATCCTTATCTGACCCAAACCAACCAGCAAGTCCTGGGCCAACTCCAAAGTGTTTACGATTAACATATAATCCTCCGACTGACCCTGGTCCTCCATTTAAATGTTTATATGTACACCAAAAGGCAAAATCAACTTCCCATTCATCCATGGCATGTGGAATAGCTCCGATGGAGTGACAAAGATCAAAACCAATTAAAATATCCCTTTTGTGAGCCTCTTCTGTTAACAGCTTCATATTCAATATTTGTCCACTGCGGTAAAGTACACTCGGCAAAACAATCAATGACACGTCCTCTGTCATTGCTTGGATAATATCCACTTCCTCCAATAGCATGCCATCTTGGCTTCTTACTATCTTCATATGCTCGCTTGGATCATATCCATGAAGCGCCAGCTGACTACTAACCGCGTATAAATCGGAAGGAAAATTCAATTCATCCACTAATATTTTCGTTCGGCTGCCATGGGGCTTATAAAAGCTAGCTATCAATTGATGAAGGTTTGAGGTGGTAGAACCGGTAATGATGACCTCCTCTTCCATAGCACCAATTAACGGTGAACACATCCCTCCCAGCCTTTCCGCAAAATAATACCAAGGATGCTGCCCCTTCATCCAACCATCAATGCCTGAATTCTTCCATGAGTCGAGAAGAGATAATACTGCTGATTCAGCCCTTTTCGAAAGCAGCCCCAATGAATTCCCATCCATATAGACAGTTCCAGAAGGAATATAAAATTCTGTACGGTATTTTTTCAGGGTGTCCTCTTTATCTAGCTTTCTAGCGTACTCTTTTGTGATGTCCATTACACGCCCTCCTTTTACCGAATTTTCCATCTATTATAAAAGAATATTATTATATGTATTGTTTTATGTCAAAGCAATACCATTACACTCGACGACTTCTAAATATATGGGAGGAAAGGAAGGTCATTAATGAAGAAGGAATAGTAAGTAAATGTTTCAAAAAGAATTTATCAAATAGCATAAAATGATTAACTCTTTAAATATATAATTTAAAGTAGTACTTACTACAAGGAAATATCACAAAATATAAACCAATGTATGGAGTTTATTAAAAAAGGTCTTTATTCTTTAAAATAATTTAGACAAGTAGTCCTTTGACCTCTATCAACACATTAAAAAATAATAGGATGTGACAGAGGGGGTGAAAATGAATTTACAAGTTCCTTTAATGGAAATGCTGTTAGGATGTGATAATTATCCTTGCTGCTGTTTCAAAGGTAGTCGAGGAACTACTGGCACTTCTGCGGCTACTGATGTTAAGGAAAAAAATGAGGCTGTGTTATTCTACTTTACACATGCTTTCTTATACTCACGGAACGAACAGTTCCTAATAAGAGGTCGGTCTACTTAAGTCTTTCTTACACAATATTAAACAGATTTAAGGAGGCACAGTCTAAAGAGGATAATGCAGAGCTTAATCGGTTAAAGTAAATAAAATTAACCGACTGCAATATTCGTTAATGGAAAACCAATCCCAAAATACTATGAGACACGTGGTACAAGGCAAAATAGCGGTCTGGCAATTGTTTTCTTGAATAGAGGTGCATTAGTAACCTTAAGAAACCATATTTTTGACCTGCCCGTTACACTATCAAACGATGACGGAAATAGACAAACAAACGTAAACGCTTCACTTATATCCAAATATTGACTGAGTGCATTCAATATGCACTCTACTTTTTTAAAGTAAGAACTAGAAATAGGAGCAATTTTTTTAATTGCTCCTATTTCTAGTTTTTGTTTTTTGAAAGCCATTTATACTATCGTTTAAGCATTTCTTATATTACATACTTTTCTTTTTCTGTTAGAGGGACAAATGCCAAAATATTGTTCATTTTGAAGGTTCTCTTTTTTTTTCTTAAGTAGCAATATGCTTGAAATGAATCAGCTTTTATACTTATTACCTTTATTCTTCTTTTGCTAATTTCCCCATTATCCTTTATATAAATCATCTCTACTAATTGATGATATTTTAAAGCTTTTAATACCAAAATACGCAAGCCCGTTTCCTCCTTTTACAACATTGTATGAAACGTACGTTCTATTTATTACTAAAAAAAATATTATATCCTTTGACTTATATAAAAAAAGAACAAATTCTAGTTAGAAAATGTTCCCTTCATTTACCACATTAAGTTATAGGAGATGATTGATCACTTATAATAGTAGGTTCGTGTAAAGCAGCATTATAAGCGATCAGAGTAACGCCAAGCCTTTCTTCCAGTTCACTTAGCTCTTGTAATTGCTCGCTATCTAGTTCCGCAAATTTATAATCTTCCATATGGATCATCCTTTCTTTCTATTTATCATCACCTTTCTTCAATGATTTATGCATCGTATCTTTAGTTTTCTAGCAGCAGCTATTTTTTTATTGGGCTTGTTTGTATATTTATTGATACATCGCAATAAAGCTATATACTTACCCGACAAAATATTAATATGGTGACCCTATCAATCAATCTCAAATTATACTCTTCAAACAATTTTATTTTCTCCAATGAGTAGGAATTTTTAGTCTGTCGGGTAGCTTAGTAGAAATATCTCCGTTTGCCGCATTAATTTGCATTTGAGTGAGGAAGAACGAACCAGTTAAATCGGCTCCACTTAAATCTACATCCCTTAAATCTGCTCCTATCCAATCGACTTCTCGTAAATTTGCTTCCCGTAAGTCAGAAGCAATAAGGTATGCGCCTCTAAAACTGACACCTCTTAAATTCGCTCGCTTAAGCTTAGCCCCAATTAAATCTGCTCCTCTTTTTGAAAGCTGGGAATTTTTTTTATTTTTGCTGCCATATCTCATTGCTTCATAGCGTATTAATTCACTTGCTTTTATCAAGATTTCATTTACAAGCACCCTATGTAAAGGAATATTCACCGTTAAAAGACTTTCTATTTCCAAGGATGTTAACTCTTCTGTTTTATTTATCAATACTTGGACATCCTTGTGTAAAGAAGATGTTTTATCATAAGAAAGAATTTCCGACAAATATAAAAGCATTTCATGTAGCTGTTGCATAATTGGCAAGGCAAGAAACATCTGATTAGCTATGTTAGGATTATCTCGCCAATCCATTCCTTTAAAGGTCTGCTGAGATACTTTCTGTCCTGCTCCAAGGCATTCAAAAACAGTACAGCCACGATATCCTTTGTTTCTTAACTCACTGTGAATACCACAACGATATTCAGACTGTAAATGCCGACAAGGTCTTCCTCCGTCTTTATTGCAGGCGAAATCAGAGGAAGCCTCAAATGGTAAAGCAACACAGCATAGTCCAAAACAATTTTGACAATCTGGAACTAGGTCTGCTCGTATTTGATTAGAGTTATTAGACATAACACTTCTTCTCTTTCTTCATTGTTTTTTTATGCTTTATATTCTCAGTTCGGCTCTATCTGACCTATTTGAAATGAGCGTTTTTCTTGATCGCTCGTAATCGCTTCTATTACACCTTTCGAAATTTCTGAATGTGTTAGCCATCTGGATGTATTGCCTTCTTGCATAAATCCTAACTGGACTTGATAATATGAGCAATTTTGTGAAATTGGAAGGCCGTTTCTAGTCTCTTCCACATTCGAACTACTCCCTAATATGTGATAGAGCTTCCAGTTGTGCTCCCACTTAGACATTGCTTTTATTAAAGTTGGTAAAGCTTTGCTTGCATATGAATGAACCCATGCAATAACTACATCAATTTCTCCTTTTTCCTTTATAAGCTTTTGTATCTCTTCTTCCCATTGCTGCTCATTGCTATAGTCCACATATAAAGGTGTAATTGTGTGTGCTCCTGAGGATTCCTCTAAAAGTTTTTGCATCTTTGTTTGATTTCTTGCGACCACTGTTACGTTGAATTTTTTTTCTTGAAGTCGTAGAGTTGCTTCTCTTAGCATTCCTGTGCCACCAATTACAAGTGCATGTTTCACCGGTTCTCCTCCTTAAACAATTGAAATATATATACAATTCTATCTTTATTGTATCAAATTGTAAGAAATTACATTTAAGAATTATTTTTCATAATTTCTATTATATAATTGGCTTTAAGCTGACGCTTTCCGTGGGGTTTATGATAAGTTAATCCAATAAGTGAATGAACAATATTTGGATAGAGTATAGTTAATACTGCTATTTGAAAGGTACTATTATCAATAATTTTATAAATAAAAAACCCCCACTGTTTAAGTGGGGGTAGAAAAGAAAATTATTCAGCTTCAGCAGCCATAAATGCCGCTGATACTTTTTCAAATTCCTCATCGCTTTCAATGTTAGCTAGCTCGTCTTCGCCTTCAATACGTAAGAAAAATACATCGAAATCTTCATCTGTTTCTTTTTGTACTTCATCCGCAAAGCCAACAGCTGCATAAGTATCTCCTTCAATTTCCAACAAACCTAATACCTCAATATCTTGTTCTTGGTCATTTTCATCTATAACAGTAAAAATATCGCCAATCTCAACTTTACCAGTGTTTTCTTCCATTCCAATCTCCTCCTAACAATGATCTAATCTGTTCAAGTTTTTCCACCTGATATTTCATCATTACATATTTAGAGGCAAAAGAAAAGAAGTAAGATTACAGGAGATGTAATTTTACATATTCTGTTACATCCTTATCCGTTGCCAATGTTAATATGTGCTGCATATGCTTCCTTAATTCTTCGTGATTCAATTTAGCTATTTGTGACCTAGCTTTCAAAATAACCGAAGGATCCATCGACAACTCATCCACGCCTAATGCAAGTAAAAGAGGTATAGCAATTTGCTCACCAGCCATTTCTCCACAAACACCTACCGATTTTCCGTTAAGATGTGCTGCCTCTACAACCTTTTGAACTGCTCTTAAAATTGCAGGATGATATGGTTGATATAAATAGGATACTTGTTCATTCAAACGATCCGCCGCAAACATATATTGTATCAAGTCATTTGTTCCGATAGAAAAAAAGTCAGCCTCCTGAGCGAATAAATCCACAATCATTACAGCTGCAGGCGTTTCCACCATCATCCCAACTTCTATGTCTTCCGATACAATAACTCCTGCATTTAAAAGCTTTTCTTTTTCTTCAAATAGAATTGACTTCGCAGTCCTAAACTCCTCCAGTGTGGAAATCATAGGAAACATAATTTTTAACTTTCCGAATTTGCTTGCCCTTAAGAGAGCTCGCAACTGTGTACGAAAAATTGTCTGCCTATCTAGACTAATCCGGATAGCTCGATAACCTAAAAAAGGATTCATTTCATTTGGGAGCTCTAAGTAAGGCAATGCCTTGTCTCCACCAATATCCATTGTTCGAATCACGGTAGGTCTGTATTCCATCTTGGAAATTACAGCTTGATAAGCTTCAAATTGTTCCTCCTCATCTGGTAGTCTATTGCGATTCATGTACATAAATTCGGTGCGAAATAAACCAATACCTTCCCCACCTTCAGAAAGAACTGTTTCTCCATCCTCAGGAGCTCCAATATTTGCAACAAGATGAACCTGATGCCCGTCCATCGTAACACTAGACATGGAAAAGTAATTTCTCAACAATTCTTCTCTTTCTTCTAATACCTTTTGTTTAGTAAGATAAAACATTTTTACGTCTTCTGGTGGATCAATTATTATTCTTCCCTCTTCACCATCTATAATAAGCAATGTACCATCTTCGATATCAAAGGTCCCTGTTTTTGTACCTACAATTGCTGGAATTCCTAATGAACGAGCCAATATTGCTGAATGAGAAGTAGTCCCCCCAATGTTAGTGATAGTTCCCTTAACATATTGCTTGTTCAAATGAACAGTTACCGAGGGAGTCAAGTCCTCTGCTACTATAATTATTTCAGAATCTATCAAGCTCAAATCAGGCAATTTTACTCCTAATAAGTCGGCAAGTAGTCTCTTTGAGACATCCTGAATATCTATAACTCGGTCTTTCATGTAATCATTATCTAGTGCGAGGAACATCGCCCTGTACATGTCTGTAATCTCAGTTAAAGCTGTCTCTGCATTTTTCCCTTCATTGATTTGTTCAATAATAGCCGCAATCCAAACAGGATCCTCTAAAACGAGCTGCTGGGCAGAAAAAATAGCAGCCTTTTCTTCTCCCAAATGTTGACGAGTTGCTGCATATATTAACTGGAGCTGTTCCTTTGTACTAGCAATGCTGTTTTTAAGTCTATTTACCTCTATTTCTGCCTCCTGGATATGGTTTTGATCATATGAAAGAATTGGTTCTACAAAGCTATACGCCTTTGCAATCGCGACACCAGTTGAAGCTGGAATCCCTTTTAACTCTCGCATAGTTCACCAATCCCATGAGAAAGTATGACTTCAGCTAGCTTTTCTAGTGCCTCAGCAGCATCGTCGCCGTCAGCAGAAATAGTAATGGTTGAATTTACAGGAATAGATAAGGTCATAACTGAAAGTATTGACTTCAAGCTTACTGACTTACCATTGAAACTCAATTCCATTGATGACCGACAAGACGCAGCACTTGAAACTAATAACGCAGCCGGTCTAGCATGAATACCTTCCTGAGCTGTAATTTTAAAACGCTTTTTCATCGTCTCACCCCCGTTAGGTTTATAGAAAAAAAGAGAGGCAGACCCAAAAGGAAGTCGGCCAGTCTTCAATTTATTACTATGTGAGTTTACTCATCTAGACACTTAGGTGAATCAACTTCTAATTTACTGGATACGCCAAATTTCAACCTTTATTTTCGAAGTTTATCTACTTCATCAGCGACAAACTGCACGCTTGTGCCAACAATTACTTGAATGCTTTTCGGACCGACAACATTAATACCATGTATTCCTGATGACTTTATTTTCATTTGATCCACTTGGTCCATATCTCTAACTTCAACGCGTAAGCGAGTAGCACAATGCTCTACTGATGTTACATTTGACTTGCCACCAAGACCAGCAAATATTTTAGTCGCCATCGTTGCAAATTTATTGTCAGTAGTTGATGTTTCCTCAACTTGTTCAACTTCATCATCTTCTCTTCCTGGAGTTTTCAAATTGAATTTGACGATTAAGAAACGGAATAAGAAGTAGTAGATGACCGCAAATACTAGCCCTTGGACAATCAGCATATAAGGTTGATTTGCGATTGGAATGCTCAAGCTTAAGAAATAATCGATAAATCCAGCACTAAATCCAAAGCCTGCTGTCCACTGGAAGGAAGCTGCAATAAATAAAGACAAACCTGTCAAAGCTGCATGAACCACATATAATGCTGGTGCTAAGAACATAAAGGCAAACTCAAGAGGCTCTGTTACGCCTGTAAAGAATGAGGCAAATCCAGCTGCAAGCATTAAAGAGGCAGCTTGTTTTTTACGCTTTGTTTTAGCAGTATGGTACATAGCCAAAGCGGCTGCTGGTAAACCGAACATCATAATTGGGAAGAAGCCCGCTTGATACATTCCTGTTACGCCCTTGACACCAGAGCTCGACCAGAAATTTTTAATGTCACTTATTCCAATCGTATCAAACCAAAAAACAGCGTTTAACGCGTGATGTAAGCCGGTTGGGATTAAAAGGCGATTAAAGAATCCATACAGCCCTGCTCCTGCTGCACCTAATCCGCTGATAGTTTCTCCAAATGAAACCAATCCTCCGTAAACAATTGGCCAAATAAAGAATAGTGCTACGGAAACAGCAAGCATCACAAACGAAGTAACGATTGGCACCATTCGCTTACCACTGAAGAAAGCAAGGAAGTCCGGCAGCTTTACATGACTGAAGCGATTGAACATAGCTGCAGCTATAATTCCTGAAAGTATCCCTATAAATGCATTATTCACTTTTTCAAATGATGCATCTACCTCGCCTACATCAATTCCTTGGAGCAAGGAAACTGTACCTGGAGATAGCATAGTCGTTACGACTAAAAATGCAACCAAACCACTAAGCGCTGCTGCGCCGTCTCTTTCCTTGGAAAGTCCAATTGCAACTCCGACCGCAAACAGGACTGCTAAATTATCTAAAATTGCTCCTCCTGCTTTAATAAGGAAAGCTGCAACTACATTACCACTTCCCCAGCCAGTTGGATCCAGCCAATAACCTACCCCCAGCAATATAGCCGCAGCGGGCAATACAGCTACTGGAAGCATTAATGAACGACCGAGCCTTTGAATATAGCTTTTCATTGTTTAACATCTCCTATTCTCCTTATAGATTTAGGGAATCTTTAAAATGATTGCTTAAGCCAAAACAATTAACTAGCTCTGCTCACCTCCAAATTTCTTTTAATTTGTTCAATTGGAGAAAGTGGTCATCAAAACCGTTTTCCCCTGTTCGCAATGTTGTACTTGTTCTAATTGAACAGTCTTTTCTGCACTATTAGTTATGACAAGAGGTGTCACCAGACTGGCGGCATTCTCCTGTAGAAAATCCCAATCCACCTTTAGTAGCAGCTGACCTTTTTCCACCTTATCCCCTGCTTTTACACAAGCAGTAAAGCCTTGTCCCCCTAAGGAAACAGTTTCCAATCCAACATGGATCAGAAGCTCTGTATTATCGTCTGTTCGTAGACCAATAGCATGCTTTGTGTTAGCAAGATGTATAATTGTCCCACTACAAGGAGCAAGAATATTTCCTCCACTTGGCATGATGGCTACTCCATCTCCTAGCATCCTTTGACTAAACACCGGATCTGGAACATCATCTAAAGAAAGTACCTCCCCACTTACAGGGGCGAAGATGCGTAACTTCTGCTTAGAAAAAAACCTAGAAAACATACTTTTTATCCCCTTTGCACCTCTTTTATCACACTCAATAATTCCTATACACCATGTATATTGTCTAGTCCCACATTAAAGAACAGAAAAAAGGAGCAGGCAATGAAATTCATGCCAACTCCTAAAAAGAATTATCTTTTCTCTTACTCCTTCATCTAAAAAATGCTCTTTGACAAAGTTTCTTCCATCAAAGAGCATTTCAAATTATTTCAAACCACTTAAAAATTCTGTTAGCTTAGAGGCGTCTGTGATATTTTCGTTACATCGTATGCTATCCACGCAAATGGTATTTCCTTGTTTCGTAAATGTTCCTTCATTTCCTTTTTTCGAACTCACCATAAACATAGTGACGTCTTCGAGGTGATTACAGATGGCACAAATTCCTTTTTTCACTTGGTTACCATATGTTCCACGTCTTCCATGTAATTGGCCATCTTTTTCGTATATTATATACTTTCGATTAGTACCATTATCGGTGATACAGAAATAGACTGAACCAATTCTTTCTTCTACGCTTTGTTTAGGGGCCTTTAGTTTTTTATCCTTTGGAAAGAATTTTTTTATCGTATGCTCCGAAACCTCTGGAAAAGGAATTACTAAAGTTCTTAGTTCTTTTAAAAAGGCTTCTAACTGTTCCTTGTTCTCTAGGTCTAAAATTTTATCGATTAATAGCTTCTGTTCTTTGTTTAAATCCGTAAAGGCCTCACTGTTTTTTTCTTGGACAAGTTCCTTTAAAGCTTTGATAACTGCTTTATCCTTAGTAACTCCAAGCCCATTCACTAACTTTTTTGCTTGTTCCTTTAGGATGTTGTATTGAATCGGTTGAATGAATTGCTCCATATCCCTTACTCCCCACTCTAATTTTCTAATATATAAATTACCAATCTTTGTTAATAAGTGCAATTAATTAATTTTTCTCAAATACAGTGAGGCTTATGTCAAAATATCCAAAAGCTCAGTAATACTAAAAATTACGTGTGTTGGGATAGCTTCGCTTGGGAGAGATATTACATTATTATTTGATTCCTTTGCGAGCTTAGCTAGGAGAATATCCTCCATTCCTTCAGATCCCGCTCTTGCATTGGACTTTACTTGCTTGAAGTGGTTTGGTAGGCTCCTATTGATCCATACAGTCCTTACTCCCGTCTGGTTTGCTGGAATAATATCGTGATCAATTCGATCTCCTATATGTGCTACAACTGCTTGAAGCTCCTTAAACACCCTTGTATCTGGCTTAGCATAGCCAGCTGTATCAGGGGTAATTATTTTATCAAAACATGCAGTAAGCCCTAAAGCATCCAATACAGGCAGCTGATACTTTAAATAACCATTTGTTATAACTGCCAGTGAATATCCCCTTCGCTTTAACTCCTGCAGAACTTCTATAATTCCTTCTTCTAAGAGATAGATTGAGGTTGGCATACAATATTTTTTCACTATCTCTTCCACATTAATCGGGAGGTTCAGGTTTATGCTATTAGTATATGAATTCACAATTTGTTCCCAGTCATATGCCTCAACAAATTTTCCCTGGCTCAATAGAGTTTGATGCTCTAGGATAAATGCTTCTACACAATCTACAGAATCTCTCTTTTTCTCATGGATGATACGCTGTATCTCTGGAAACACATGACTAACATAAGGGTTTTGCATAATGGTTCCATCCAAATCAAAAGTAATCCATTTATTCATTTTATAACAACCCCAATTGTAAATATTTTAAACCTCTGACCACAATAAAAACCCTCGCTTACACGAGGGCTCGCATTATTTAATAATTAATATATCTTCCCTTTTTAGCAATCTCATGAGCTAGACGAATAGTAGAAACCGACATTTCCGCATATGTCACTTCTTGCTTAGGATTAAATTGATTTTTAGATGTCTCAAATAGCCCGTATTTATTTGCTAGAGCGACATATCCAATGTAATCAGGATTTATATTTTTTGTATCAGCGAAGTCTACCTTGTATATATCATAGTGCTTTGCAGCATGCTCTAAGCCGAGTACTCTAATATACCATGTAGAAAGTTCTTCTCTTGTTACTGGTGAGTCTACATCAAATTTTTTGCCTTCTACGTTCAGAATTTCAGATCCAACCGCTCTTTCAATTACTTGATATAATGGATGCTTTGGATCGATATTATCAAACGTTTGCTCCATTGCTTCATTTTCATAATAATATCTTCCCTCATAGAAGTAGGTGAGAGAATTCATCAGAATTTTAAGTGCATCACCTTTTGAAATAGCAGCATCTCCATTAAAGGTTTTGGCATCCTTCACATCTAAAATCTTCGTGCTAATTAAGTAATTGAGTTCTTCCTCAGCAGTCGGGTGTGAAACAACCACTGAGCTTTGCTCTCCATATAGGCTGCTCCATTTACCGGTCTTAGCATCTAGTGTACTGTAAAGGCTATCGTTGTAGACAGGCACATACAGTAAATCATAATGCTTATTATCCTTCTTTTGCATTTGCTTTGTATAATTTAACTTTACCTTTAAAGAACTACTTAAGATTGCCATTGCCTCTTTCTCAGGAAGTACATCCTTTACAGAAGGCCACTCATCTATTTTTTGTTCATTTACATATAGGCTGCTTAGTGAGCCATCTGCAGAAACACCTACATTAATCATATCTCCATTTACTAGTATTCCATTTACTACTCGAGGGAAGGAGAAGTTATATGTTCCCATTCCTTCATCATAGTATGGCTCGTCAACTGGCATGCTAAAGTTATGCAAGGAAGAAGGAATCCATTCTTTGATAAAAGCTGTTGCTTTCGCTAAGGCTTCCTTTTGAGAAATTGGCTTTGCTACCGCTTGCTTTTCTCCTAGCTCTTGAAGTAAATATCCCATCATATTATGATATTGAACAATTTCTCCAGTAGCTTTATTAATCTCAATACTAGCACCACTTCCACCATTTTTGTGGTTATACATGTACTGAATGCTGTAAACAGTCTGACCATTATAATTTTCAATCTCATCAATTGATTGGATGCTTAGCTTCAATTTATCTGATTTATTTTGTAGGAGCTTTTCTGCAACTTTTTTAGCTTCCTCTACCGTTATTCCCTTTTGTTTTGCAGGTAGAGGTTTCTCTACAATCTTTGTAACCTTTGTCTTTGAAGGAAATTTATCTGTCAATCCATTTGCAGTTAACCATTTGCCAGTTGAAGCATGGACCCCAATAAAATTACCCGTTGGTTGATAAATCAGCTTAACCGTGCGCTCTCCTGACTGGTAATCCACATTCACCTGATATTGAAGCTCTACTTTAACATTTTCTTTTAATTTACTTAATATATCCTTTTCAGACTTAATGTTTTTTACTTCGTCAAAAGTGTTCTTTTCTTGTTTGGATGGATATTTGTAAAAATTAGTGATTTGACCATTTCCAAGAATCGTCACTTCCACGCGGTTATCCGATATTGAAATATCATTTTTGGTTTTTGAGAAGGAGAAGGAATAATTAATAGGCTCTGTTAAAATGCGAGTTGGATAATAATAATTGTTATCACTTTCTAACTTGTATGAGTCTTCCTTCAACAAACTCTTAACGAAGTCTTCTGCTAATTTTCTTGCTTCATCCTTGGAAACCTTCGCTGGAAATAAGGCATCCGATCCAATTGGTGGTGAGTACGAGTAATGTTCGATGTCTAAATTTTCACCAACAAATCCCACGTTGCCATATACTCTTTTTCCTTCAACCGTTTGAGTAAAGCTTAGATTGTATCGAGTTGTCTCATCCTCTGGGAAGTAATAGCTGCCACTACTCATTTGAAAGTCACTACTTTTTAATGAATCAAATTGCTTTGGAAAATACGAGCGAAACTTTTTAATCAAATCTTCCTTCGTATAAACAACCTCTGAAGATGCTACCTGAACTAACGGTTTATCCGGCTGCCCCAATCCCGTAGTTGCCGCGCTAGCAGTAGTAGAAAATAATCCAACGGTCAATGCAGATGAAGTCAAGATGATCCCAAGCTTATTTAATTTAACCAAGATTGTCCCCCATTTTGTAATCTCATATTTTTTATCTATCTTCCCTATGCTTGTCTATTAATTTCCCCTATGGAATAGGTTGCTTGAACATAATTTAGCTCTTAAGTCTCCTCCCTTTTATAGAAAAACACAAACCTACTTATTTATATGCTAGATTGAATCAGAATATTCCATATTTATGATTTTTTTTATACATTAATAAAGAAATAGTTTTAATGAAATTCACTTTGAGGGGATTGTAGTAATTCGAGGAGTGATTGTCGTAATCCAAGCAATGATTGTCGTAATTCAAGCCTGTATTGTCGTAATCTATTGGGGGATTGTAGTAATCCATATCAATATTGTCGTAAACAAAAAAGATCGTGATTTTCATCACGATCTTCATTTAAGATTTATGGATTAGTTGACCATAATCCAGCTGATTTCAGTAGAATTCTTGGATTCATCTTCAGCTGGGCTACCATGAAGTCAGCAATGTCTTCTGGTTGCATAACTTTTTCTGGATTGCCATCTGTAAGATTTAATTCAACTGCCATATCTGTTGCGACAGTACTTGGTGTCAATGTTACTACACGGATATTTTGCTTTCTTACTTCTAGCATTAATGATTCACTTAGTGCGATAACTGCTGCTTTTGAGGCGCTATAAGCACTTGTGACTGGAGCACCTTTTTGGCCAGCAGTAGAAGAAATATTGATAATATCTCCTGCATTTTTTTCAATCATATCTGGTAATACTGCTCTTGTTACATAGTAAACACCCATGACATTCACTTGAATGATTTTAGCCCAATCTTCTGGGTCTACTTCAAGAAACTTGCCAAACTTTGAAATCCCAGCATTGTTTACTAAAATTTCAATTGGACCTAGCTCGCCACGAATTTTCTCAACTGCAGCATTCACAGATTCCATATTGGAAACGTCTGCAGTAGCTAAAGAAACCTTCACACCGTACGATTGCAATTCACTTGCAACTGCCTCTAAATTTTCTATTGATCTTCCCAAAAGTCCAAGGTTGATTCCCTCTTTAGCGAATGCTAAGGCTGTTGCACGACCGATGCCTCGACCTGCACCAGTAATCAATGCCGTTTTCCCTTTAATTGCTTGCATGCGAATCTCTCCTTATGTACACATTTTTCCTTACACATTTAGCGTACCCTCATTCGGAGAAAAAATATATTATTTTGCTTAAGATGGCATTTGCTTAGCAGGCGGTTTTATTTCCTTCACGCTTTCAATCAAGGCAAAAATAACGCCTAATATTAACTGAATGACCCCAAAGGACCTTAAGCTTTCATTTTGCAATCCTATAATTGTACTCACCACAATAATCATTCCAAAAATAATCATATATTTGCATATTACTAGTGGCTTAACATTCCATTCCAAAAGCTCGATTTTCAGGATAAAAAAGATAGCTCCAAATAAAAATAGTAAAGAACCTAAGTATATTAAAAGATATTCCCCTAATAAAACTCCGCTTAGCACAATGACTGGCCCCAAAATTAGCATGAATATACGAATTATTTTGGAGTTAACAGGCTTCTTTACTCTCCTTGTTTTCCTCGAGCTAAGTACCATTGCACCTAAAAAAAATAGCCCCACCCCGTAAACCATTAAGAACGAATTATCAAGCATTTCAACCTTTACAGACATCAAAAGAGAACCACACAGCATAGATAAAACTCCTAATAAAAGTGCCATATAACCTCCTGAATATTTTTACCTAATTATCCCATAAAAAGAAACTAAATGGTATTAATTTTTAACTTAGCAAATACTTTGCTATCAATAAGGCTGTAAAAGCAAAAGGGGTTTGTAATATAAATCCGAGCATTATATATAGAGGTAATTGTTTTCCCTTAATCATTTTAGTTATTAGCAATACACGTATACTATATACGCAAAACGGTATTAAAAGTATAACCGCAGTAATTAGGCCGGGCACATACCTTTGAAAAAAAATACCTTGAAGTACATGACCAATTCCATTCGCTAAAAAAATTCCTCCAACCATCAGCATTAAAAATGAACTAAGAGCCATCCCTAAAAATCTTTTATTTGCTGCAGTGACTAAACATCCCACAGTAACAATCACCCATAGCAAGCTAAAGGCAAGCGCAAATTCTTCTTCTGTTACTTGAAAGGGAAGTGGCAGAATAAATTTCTCTACTGTCAAAATTTCCTCTACATCATGAAGAAGAAACACGATCGGAAACATCCATAAAAGTTTTTTTATTTTTATATCTTCCATTACTTATCATCCTATTTTATCTTGATGCTTATATCATTCTCCAAATAATTAGGATATCCCTGCAATTCAAAGGTCACTGGATTTTCATACATTCCTTTTTCTAAGGTAAATACTTGAAAATTCTCCGTATCAGAGAATCTATTAGATACGCTTAGCACAATATTCTTTCCATTTGTATCTAATCCATTATTAAAAAGAGTGTGCTTATAATGTATATGTTCATCTAGTCTTACTGCGAATCCTTCTTCGCTTATATTTTCAAGCTGTAACGGATACTGCTCGGACATAGAAACAACCTCTTTTTTATCAAAATCTATGACGACCTCTCGCTCTTCCTTTGGTAAAGCGACTAAATCACCAATGACTAAAAATAACTCTTTTGGTTCCTGAAAATAACTGCTTTCCAAAAAAAACGTTCTTTTCGTATTATCTGCACTCCCAAAACCACTAATGGAAGAAGATCCATTTCCCCACATATCCCCATCTCCATCTTGCAATTCAATGGAAAGGAAATCAAAAATGACCATATCGTTTTGGTTATCTGTTTCTATCTCAATAGCAGCATGCAAGGGTGAAAATTTCACTTGTTCAACCGTAAACTTTTGCCCAGCTACTACCACCTCTTGATTAATATTATATTTCTTTGGTTTTGCTATTTTATTATTTAATGTAAAAGGTATTACAAATTTTAGTTCCTCCTGCCCTATAACGGACACTTCTAATTCAAAGGATGGATTAGAATAATCGATTACACTACTCGGATCAGAAATTCTAATCGTGTTCTTTATTTCATTGGTTTGTTCATCTTGCGCAAAATTTGAAGTTACATATACAAGACCCAACTCTTCCTCATTCTGTAGCAGTACAATATTACCTAAGCGATAATCATTAACGGATTGAGGAGACTCTAGGGTATAGGAAAGTAACATTCCAGTTTCATCTGCAATGACACCGTCTAATGTAAAGGTAACCTCGTTTTCTGTGTTGGATACACCAATTTCCTCAAAATAGTTATTTTGAACACTGTCTTCTACCCCTCTGTCGTATTCAATAATTGCTACAATAGCACCTAAGCCAGGTATGCTCTCAAAAACCTGAGCAAAGGCTGGAGAGATTCGGGTCATAAAGGTAAAGCCAAGGAACAGCACGGCTACTGCTGATAAGCTAAAAACTATTTTTGTTTTGCGTTGTTTTTTTCTCTGGGCTAGCTTGATACCATTTAATATGGCACTTCCAGTAGATTGACTAACCTGGATTACCTCCATCTGCTGATCCATTAATTGCTGTACCTTTTTTATACCGCTCATCAAATATCCCCCCCTCGCTCACCCATGAACACACGAATTTTCTTTAATGTATGGTGTAACCTTGATTTTACTGTCCCCTCTGGAATTTTTAGCCTTCTAGCTATTTCACTAACCTTTAAATCATTAAAGTATTTTAAATGAATAAGCTCTCGCTGTGCAGTTGGCAGGGCTTGAAGTGCTAAATTGAGATCTGGGTTAGAAGTATTTTCTTCTTTTTCTACATATTCATTTAAGGATGCTAGCTTCCCTTGTTTCTTCAATGTATCCATGCAATAATTCAACAGTATTCTTACAAGCCATGTTTGAAAAAAAGATGACTCCTTCACTTGATGACGCTTTGTATAAGCTCGATAAGTCACCTCTTGAAGAGCCTCCAATACTTCATGCTCATTTTTCAAATAGATGAAGGCTGTTTTATATAAAACATCACGATGTATTTGCATTAGCTGTAAGAAAGCATCGTCATCTCCAGCGATTGCTCTCCTAACTAGGTGCTCCATTTTCGCTCCCCCTCTTTCGTATCTGTTAGACTCTCTTTTTAAAGAAAACGTTCAATGGAAATAAAATATATTTTTAATGGAAAAAAGCTACGTCTAACGTACTGTATTCTGCATTTTCTCTTCCTCTTCCTTTTATTTGTATGTTAAGATAGTGACCGATTGAAAGAGAGAGGTAATTGATATGAAAATATGGATTATGTATTTGTTGTCCTTAACCATTTTGTTAGGGGCATGCAGCAGTATAGATGAACTAGTGGAAGAAACTCCATTTACAGGACCAACTGAGGAAACTCAACAAACTGAAAAAGAACCAACAAAGGTCACGTCACCAGGTACCATTCACGATATATCTAAATTTGAAGAATTTCCGTTAGTCAGCGTGATTGATGGAGATACGATTAAAATAAAATACAACGGTGCAAATGAAAATGTTCGTTTTTTATTGGTAGACACTCCTGAAACTAATCATCCAAAGCTTGGAGTACAGCCTTTTGGACAGGAGGCAAAGGATTTTACGAAACAGCTACTAGAGGGACAAGATACGGTCTTCTTAGAGTTTGACGTCTCTTATAGAGATAAGTATAATCGTCTCCTCGCCTACATTTACACTGCTGATGGCAAGAGTGTCCAAGAAGAATTATTAAAAGAAGGACTTGCTCGGGTGGCATATATATACGCCCCGAATACAATGCATGTTGACTGGTTCGAATCTATTCAAAAGTCCGCTCAACAACAAGCGGTTGGCATATGGTCTGTCGAGAATTATGTAACAGATAGAGGCTACGATAAAGAGGCGATTGAGGAGTCAGAAAAAGTTACTGAAACAGATTCAACAAAAAACAACGATGCTGATTGTACGATTAAAGGTAATATCAATTCTAAAGGTGAAAAAATCTATCATACACCTGGACAACAATATTACGAAATGACAATTGCTGAAGAGATGTTTTGTAGCAAGGAAGAAGCTGAAGCAGCAGGCTTCCGAGGTACGAAAAGATAACAATATTTTATTTCTTAATAGTTCAAACCAGCCTCATCATTCTGTGATGGGGCTTTCTTCTATATTTAACTCCTTATAAAAAGTATCAACCAATGGAATAATATTAGGTTTGGAATGATAAACTTGGTTTTGGATATTAGATAAGTCTGTATTAAAAACTGTCTTTCCATCATACAAGTAAACAGCGTATCTCCAGCCAACGCTTCCTTCCTGATCTTCATGCGGTATAAATTCAACCTCATTCACTAAATGGAGGAACTCATTGACTTTTTCTTGGTCTTCTATTGTTTTCATTTGTCCAGTACTTCCATCTTCATAAAACGTCTGAAAGGTTTTAGCTTGGAGGGGAGTCTCGACATTACAGCCAGCAAACAATAGAACGACTATTATTAATAAACGCATCATCCAAATGCTCCTTCATTGAAAATCTACATAAAACAAATAGCTACCTCTTCCTTGCTCCCACTCGGCGATTACTTGAAAAGAAGCCCTTCCCTTCAGTTCGCCAGTACTAATTTCGGATAGCTCCCCTTTTAGACCAATTTCTGATTCTAATAGAAAAGCCTCAAAGCTTTGAGGAGCGATCTCAAAGGTGAATTCCATTTTTTCTCCCACCTCGACAACAGGTGCTTTCTCTATATTCTTTACACTCGTAGGTTCTATAGCATGGGTCTCTACTGTCATCCAATCACCATTTGAATCTTTGTAACTCCATCCATAGCCAGACAGAAAGACTTTAATGGGGATTTCTCCTATAGTGACAGCTAGCTTCGGTGGTTTTTGTCTAATCACAGACTGATCCAATTGTTCTTTTTTCTTTATAGATGCTATCTTCTCCCCTTCTCCGGACCAATAAAACAGATTTAGGACAGCTGTCATCACTAAAAGTGCTACCTTCAAATAATTGTCCCCCCTTTTTGCATTAGTCGTGTATTATATACAAAAGTTACCATAAGATATGTTGAAGATAATGACCTTAAATTGCAAAGAAGTCTGTCCGGTCTATATACAAAGGAACAAACAAATAAAAAGGCAGCCCACATTAAATGGAACTGCCTTATTCTCTGAAAAATTTAATCCACATTGAAAGTAAATAAAAGCCTATAAAAGTGAAGGCTTTGATGGAAAAGATCGAATCATTTATAGTGACTAGCAAAAGCTGAACAACAAATAACAGTGTAAATGCTTCCCTCATCCACTCTGCTTTTTTTCTATGTAAAACAATTTGGATTATGATAATTACTAGAAATAGTATAGCTATTATAATATTTTCGTTTGCTATATTGTTCATGAATTCATAAGTAGCAAAAAATAACAACAGAAAATACGGTACCTCCATATATAGCCGGGGTTTCTTTTTAGCAACAACTATCACATAGATAATTACTGCAAGGATACCAAGAAAATGCCCTTTGGTTCCTCCATTAAAATAAACGATTGATAGCGGCATTTGGCTAACTAACGAAAAGTTAAATAAAATATAGGATAGCTTCCACACAAGAATATAAGTAAAAAATGCATTACTAACCCATTCTCCTACTTTTTCTTTTAAAGCAACTCGATAGAGAAAAGAACTTATAAAGACTGCTCCTATTACAATTATCCATATCGCAGGAATCGTTATTCTCCCAATTTCTAAATAAGACATTTGGAACTCCTTTTGCAAAAATAATACTAGTTTTCTCTACTATGACACATTCTTCTTTTGTTCGCAGTTATTTGTGCTCCACTTATCAATTATCTCATCCACCTGAAGAATTACCTATACTCAAATAAAAGTCATTCTTATCGCTATTTTAAACACGAAAAAATCCACACTTCTATTTTCTAGAAGTGTGGATTTTTTACTGAAAAGCTGCCTTGCCCCTCGAGGTCAAATGGTTAAAAGCTCCGGTGGCTGAGGAACTGCCTCCTCACTTTTCTCCATTTGCTTGTCGGGGCAAACATAGGCGCTTGCGCTTTTCTTATTATCGAATTGTTTTTAGAGCAGTTGCCCAAGGAATAACTTGGTCTAACATTTGATTTACAGAATCTGCTTGAACTGCAGCTGGTTTGAAATCAGTACCATTTTCAAAATCAGTAAATAATGATAAAGCTGGGTGTACGCGAACATCTGCAACTAGTAATTCCCCTAAGATTCCGCGTAAATGTTCAGCTGCACGAGCTCCACCTACTGAACCGTAAGATACGATACCTGCAGCTTTGTTGTTCCATTCTACACGAAGATAATCTAAAGCATTTTTCAATGCACCAGTAATAGAGTGATTATATTCTTGAACAATGAATACGAATCCGTCACAATCAGCTACTCTTGAAGACCAAGCAGCAGCACCTGAAGCGTCTCCGCCAGCTTCCCCTAATAATGGAAGTTTGAAGTCAGCAATATCAATAATCTCATATTGAGCATCTCCACGTTTGTCTGCTAATTCTTTCACCCAGTTACCTACTTGTGGACTTAAGCGTCCTTCACGAGTTGACCCTAAAATAATACCTATTTTTAACATTTCTTTTCCTCCTATTTCTTTTTCTTTGTTATTTTGTCCAAAAAGTTTATTCCATAAACTCATACTTATTAGCCTCCTAGTTTTAGAACGCCAAATATTCTAACCCTTATATTTCGAATTCGAGATATACACCAAAGTTACCTCAACTTCATATATCTTTAATTCGAGATAATAATATCATATATAAAACTTAGAAGTCAACATTTCTTAACTTTTAATTTTATTTATACTTTATTTATAATCCAAGTGTTAAAATATAAATATCTAAATTTTCTAATAAAAAAAGGATTGTTTTAATGCATAGATACAACCATATAGAAAAATTGTTGTTTTGTTCAACTCTTTTGAATGAAAAAAAACTTCATAGGAAGCTGGAAGGTAAAACAATTCTTATCACTGGAGCCAGCTCGGGGATTGGAAAAGAGCTAGCGTTTGTTTTAAAAGATATAAACGCCCACCTCATTTTAGTAGCCAGACGCGAGGAGCAACTATTATTAATAAAAAAAGAAATTGAACAATCCAGTGCCAAAGTTAGTGTCTTTTCTGCCGATTTGAGAGAAATAGCAGAAATGGACAACCTGTTACACTTTTTACATCGACAACCTGATGGAATAGATATTATTGTGAGCAATGCTGGATTATCAATCAACCGATCCATTGAAAAATCCTTAGAACGTTATCATGATTATACTCGAACGATGGCTATTAATTACTTTGCTCCGGTTCAATTACTCCTGTCTACAATTCCTTTATTAGAAAAGAATAAGGGACAAATCATAAATGTATCTACCATTAATGCATTACTTCTTCCTATACCTTTTTGGGCAGCCTACCAGGCATCTAAATCTGCCTTTGATACATGGTTTCGATCAGCTGCTCCAGAGTTAAACGGGAAAGGTATCTCGACTACCTCCATTTATCTTCCATTAGTGAAGACTCCAATGATCGAGCCTACTGCCGCTTACCGGAATACTCCTGCCATGAGTCCAGTTCATGTAGCGAATATTATTGCGAAATCCATGTATACCAAAAACAAAATCTATAAGCCATGGTGGCTATTCATTGGTCAGATTGGTTCGTTGATTGGTCGAAGAATTTTGGAAAAAATATTACCTAGGCTTTTACTGAAAAGAGGGTTGAACAAATGATTGGTTCCTTATTACAAGTATTATGGAAGATGGGCCTCCTCTCACCTCTTGGATTATTTAGTTTAATCTCTACTATTTATACAGAAGGTATTAACTTAATGGTTTTAGTGCGACTGGCGGAAAAAAAATATGGAAATAAAATCGCGTTAGTCAGTGACAAGGAAAGCTTTACTTATAGCCAACTAGCTAAGCAATGCGAAGTAGCTTCGATTTATTTAAAAAACAATTACCATATAGGCACTGAGCTACGAGTTGCCTTTCTCTGTAAGAATCATCACTATTTTGTGCAATCTATTTTTGCTGTTTCTCGCCTTGGAGCGAACATTTATTTACTTAATCCTGATATAAGTAAGAATCAGTTTAAACAATTGGTTGATGCCTATAATTTTGACTTATACATACACGATGAAGAAGCCTTTTCACTCATAGACGAGCATCATCTATCCCATCAAGCTATTATTAGTAACTTTGCTAGCAATATTAATGAAAATATAAAAATGAGAGAAGTACCACTCAAAAAGTCCTCTAAAAGTAGTCTCGTCTTACTAACTGGAGGCACAACTGGTACACCTAAAGAAGCAATCCATAAACCTTCTATTCTTAATTACTTAAATCCGTTTTTAACCCTTTTAAAACGCTTGAAGTTAATGCAATACCAAACAGCTTATATAGCGACGCCACTATACCATGGTTATGGAATAGCTATATTGCTTACGTTTATTGCATTAGGGAAAAAAACGATAATTTCCGAGAACTTTCGAGCAGAAAAGTCAAGTAAAATTATTAGTGAGCATAAGGTCGAAGTAATCACAGTCGTTCCGCTTATGATTCATAAATTACTTCAGGTTTCTTCCAATGACTTAAGCTCTCTACAATGTATTGCTTCAGGTGGAGCCAAGCTAAATGCTAAGCTGATAGCTGAGGTTAACAACAAATTAGGGCAAGTATTGTACAACCTTTATGGAACGTCGGAGGCAGGGCTTAATATAATTGCTACTCCTCAGGATTTACAATACTCCTCTTACACTATCGGCCGATTGGTTAAAGGAGTGCGACTACAGACCATCCACAACGGGAAGCCGTTAAAGGAAGGACAGGTTGGTCAGCTTTGTATAAAAAATAAATGGTCTATGAAAAACAAAGGTGCGTCCTGGATAGAAACCGGAGATTTGGGCTATAGAGATCCGAATGGTTATTATTTCTTGTGTGGAAGAACAGACGATTTAGTTATCTCTGCTGGAGTCAATATTTATCCCATTGAAGTGGAACAAGTATTAATACTTCATCCCTCAGTAGAGGAAGTTGCTATTGTTGGCATACCTGACGAGCAGTACGGCCAAAGATTAGTAGCATATGTAGAATTAAAGAGCAGTACTGAGCATTTAACAAAGGACATCTTAATAGAATGGCTTAGCCTAAGGGTCTCTCGTCTTCAACTGCCAAAAGAAATAGTGTTCGTCGATCAATTACCATATACCGCTTTAGGTAAGCTAAATAAAAAACAGTTAGCTTGAAATAGTGGGTATTGAGCTGTAGGAATTGATGAAAGTAAAAGTGAGTCTTTTAACAGCTCTGTTGAAGAGCAAGGTTGATTTATGGAGAATGAGTTTTCCTGTAGATTTCTTTACTTTTGTCTAATGGGTGGCTAAACTATGCACAGAAAGGTGGAGCAAAATGAGAACTTTCGAGGAGTTGCACACAATTGAAGCTGTGGACAGTTTCATTTCCAGCAATCCATTATCCTTTATTTATATTTCGCATACAGACTGTAGTGTTTGTCATGCCCTTTTACCACAAGTCGGGAAACTAATGGAAAATTTTCCGGAAATACAGCTTGCACATATCAATTCCGCAGAAGTGGAAGAGATTGCAGAACGGTTCATTGTTTTTTCAGTCCCTGCGCTGCTTCTATTTATAGATGGGAAAGAATATTTACGGGAAGCGCGTATTGTCCATATGAGTCAATTCGAAGAGAGATTACAGAAGATTTATGAAGGTTATACAAATTAAAGGCTATTCTCGCATTCTGGGGGGATAGCCCTTATTTTTAATTCCTGATAAAGTGGATTCTATTTTGTTGTAGGTTTTGGCTAGTAAGTTTTTAAAAGAACTTCAAATAATTTGCAGAGGAATAAACCAACTGTTGAGAGCTATTTACCTAAGGATTGCTCTTGTTTACTACAATGTCTTCACTTTTTACGACAATCGTGCCGTATTTTACTACAATCCCAGCGGTTTTTACGACAATCCAGTTCCACTAGAAGTTTCCACTCACCTTTTACGACAATTCCTTCATTTTTTACGACAATCATGCCGTATTTTACTACAATCCAGAAGTTTTTTACTACAATCCTGTTTCACTAGAAGTCTTTTCTTACTTTATGTTAAAAAAATCCCTTTCGAATTTCTGAAAGGGATTTTTTAAGGTTATTTTTTATAATCTGCTTCTAAATCAGCGGTTGTTCGAGTGTTTTTAGAAACTACATTTCCATCCAAGTATTTATGGAAGAACCATTCGCCTGCACCGATAATAACCGCAGCGATAAATGAACCAAGTGCAATAGATCCGTTGGCATCTACTAGAGCAACTTGCATATACCAAATAGTTAGAAAGGCAATGATAATATCTCCGCCTGTCGCTATCATATTACGGACATTCTGACTGGAGCGATTTGCCGCAAGACGGAATAATAGAAAGTCTCCTAAAATGTAAGCTAATACAGTTAATACTAAACTAGTCCAAATAGAATCCATAAATGGAACATCAAAAATGAGCGTCAAAACCACAATAAGGACTACTGCAATCATGACAAATTTAATAAGAAGTGCTTTTAAGTGATTCATAGTATGTCCTCCTTTACTTTTGTTGTATTTTTCATGTACCCTATTTTTCTCTAGTTAAATCCTGTTTTTTATGGGCTAAGCGTACTTCCATTACCTAAATAGAACTTTGCACTTACATATAAAAAGCCTCCTTCTATATAGAAGGAGGCCAAAATTATATACTTTATTTTGTTGTTTCTACTTGATTTTCTTCTTCTAGCTTACGAAGTGCAGCAGGGCTTACATCTACTCGTTTTAAGAAGAAGGCTAATATTAATGCGATTATGTTCATAACCAATGCTACAAGGAAAGAATATTGAATACCTGCTAGGAGGGCTTGTTGACCTAATAATCCCATAGATTGCTCAGTAAGAGTAGCAGGGTCTACTTTAGACATCAGACTTTCCCCTTCTTTTGTAGTCACATAATTCATGATTGATACTAGAACTGCTGTACCTATAGAACCAGCAACCTGTTGAGCAGTGTTATTAACAGCTGTACCATGCGGGTTTAAGCGTGTTGGTAACTGATTCAAACCATTGGTCATGATAGGCATCATAACCATAGACATCCCAAGCATGCGAGTTGTATAAATAGAAATAATATATAAGTATGAAGAATCTATTTGTAACGTGGACAATTCATACGTCGAAATTGCTGTAATAACTAATCCGATTATCGCTAAAAGACGTGGTCCAAACCGATCAAATAATTTCCCTGTAATCGGAGACATGATTCCCATAATAATTGCTCCAGGTAGCATCATTAAACCTGAGTCAAGAGGTGATATACCACGTACATTTTGTACATACGCCGGTGTTAAAATCATACCTGAGAACATTGCTACCGAGTTAACAACAGCAATTATAGACGCTAAAGTAAACATCGGATATTTATATACACGCAAATCTAATAGTGGTTCGTCTAGCTTCAGCTGACGTACAACAAAAATTACTAAAGATACAGCTCCGACTATTAAGGTTGTTAATACAATTGGGTCATCCCAACCTGCTGAGCTTGCTGTGCTGACACCATATAATAAACCACCAAAACCAAATGTAGAAAGAATGACAGATGCAAAGTCAATGGTTGCAGTTTTATCCGTCTGCATTACATTTCCTAACTTCCATACAGCTAAGCCTAAACTAATGACTGCTAACGGCAGAATCATGATAAAAAGAACACGCCAGTCATAGTACTCTACTATAAACCCTGATAATGTAGGGCCAATCGCTGGTGCTGTAATCATAACTAATCCAAAAATCCCCATTGCAGCTCCACGTTTTTCACGTGGGAAGGCAACTAGCATAACATTCATCAATAATGGCCCCATTACGGACGAACCTGCAGCTTGAACCATACGACCAGTTAATAGCAGGCCAAAATTTGGTGCTAATGCTGCCATAGCAGTACCTAATGTGAATATCGCCATTGATGTAATAAACAGCGTTCTATTTGAAAACCTTCTTATTAAAAATGCGGATGCTGGTATTAATACTCCACTCACTAGCATGTAACCCGTTGCTAACCATTGTACCGTGGAATAATCGACATCTAAATCCACCATAATGGAAGGCAACGCTACGTTTAAAAGCGAGTTATTTAAAAACGACACAAATGCCCCGACAAACAGTACGGCTAGCATTAAGTACGTAGATTTTCTATTTTCAATATGACTCATCTTTCGTCTTCCCCTATTCTATTTTTCTCTTTTTATTTCATTACTCGAATTATATTAAACCATTAGTCCATTTATTTCAATATATTTATACTCAAGGTTTAAAAACATTGAACTTTATGTTCACAAAATATATACTAAAGCCATCAGTATAGTAGTGGAGGACTTATGAATAAACGTAAAAGACATGTCGCAGATGTAGCCTTAATGCTTTTTGTGGAAAAAGGCATCCAACAAACATCTATACAAGATATTATAGATCGAGCAAATATTTCAAAAGGAACTTTTTATAATTACTTTACTTCTAAAAATGATTGTATAGCAGAAATACTTGAAGGATTACGTTATGATGCTAGCCAGCTTCGTATGCAAAGTCAGGTCGGGAAAAACGAAAAAGACCAACAAGTTTTAACCGAGCAGATTTATAGTATCATTCAGTTAAATGAAGAGCGGAACCTTCATGCACTCTTCGATGCCATTCTTAGTTCTAACGAAAAAGATTTAAAAAAATTGGTTTTACAGCATCGCATATTTGAATTAGAATGGTTAGCCATAAGATTTAAAGCTGTATTTGGAGAAGAAATTTCAGAACACGCCTTTGAATGCGCTATATTATTCCATGGTATGCTACAGCACATTATGTTTACGATACGCATAACTAACGCACCATTCTCACTCCATCGGATTGTAGAGGTTTTACTTGAATACATTGGCCTTATCATTCCCCATATGATTCAACATAATACTTCTTTAATCGATCAATCTACTTTCCATTTGATGCGAATGAATATAGATAGAAAACCGCTAGAAATAAACGAACTATTGGAGATGGCCAAGCATCTTAAAGCAACAGGGAACTTCACAATGGAACAAGAGGATCTCTATGAGGCCATTATTTTTGAGCTTAAACAGGAGCGTATACGTAAAAGCGTGCTTCAGTCACTGCTTAATCCTTTCTTAGTAACCTTTAATGGGACATCTATTAAGGGTCAAACTCAGACATTCATCAATGCTGTTTGGTTTTATTTAAAACTGAAATAATAAAGTAAACTCACCAAGAGAAAATCTTGGTGAGTTTTTGCACTGTCTTTTGATACAGTCTCGATTTCTACAAAACAGAAGAGCCTTCTATCAAATAGAGGGCTCTTCTTTAAACTTCTTTCCATTTGTACAACGTTTCTTTTCGTTATACAGCGTTCTTGACCGCTTTTTGAAAATTTAATAACCGAATCTATAGTCTCTGCCTTTTTTAGACATTTCATGTCCTAAACGGATAGTAGAAACTGCTAGGTCTGCATAGGTTACTTGCTTAGTAGGGTTGAATTCATTTTTCTCTGCCTTTACTAATCCCAAAGAGTCTGCCAACACAACATAGCCTGCGTTCTCGGCTTTAATCTTTTTACTATCTGTATAATCATTTTTGAATATTTTAGATTGTTTTGCAGCTTCCTCTAAGCCTAGAGCACGGATGTACCATACTGATAGCTCCTCTTTAGTAATCGGACTATCCACATCAAAGGTAGACTTGTCTGCTGTGAGTACTCCTAGCTCTACCGCTCTTTCTATTGCCTGATAAGATGTATGCTTAGAATCTACATTAGTAAAGGTTTGTTTGACGTTTTCTGAATCTCCTCCAGGAAAACCAGAATACATATACGTCAAGGAATTCATCATTATTTTGATGGCTTCCCCCTTCGATACAGTTGCATCTCCATTAAAGGTTTTTGCATCCTTAACCGTTAATACTTTTGCTTGTATTAAATAATTTAATTCATCTGCTGCGGTTTTATGAGAGACTTCTGGCAACACTTCTCTATTATATTGATTGAACCATTTACCTGTGTTTGCCTCTAATACTTGATAATCTTCTTCATTAAACTGTGGAGAATATATTAAGTTATAATGATTATTTTCTTTCTTCTGATATTCTTTCATGTAACTCGTTTTTAATGAAACAGACTTCTTGAAAATCTCTTCTGCTTCTTTTTCAGAAATCACTTTGTCCTTTGATGGCCACTCGTCAATCTGTGGTCTATTAATACTTATACCGCCTAAAGTGCCATCGTTTTCTAAATGCACATTTATTTGATCTCCTGAAACAAGTACTCCGTCTACAATTCGAGGGAATGAAAAGTAATAGAGACCCCTAGGATCTTCATAAAATGAATCGGTCGGAAGTGCATATTGGTGAAGATTAGAAGGTAAATATTCCTTAGCATATTGCACTGCCTTAGCTAGTGCTTCTTCATAGGAAATAGCTTTGTCATCTTTTTTCTCTTCTAAATATTCAGTTATTTCACGTTTCATACTATGAAACTGAACTAGCTCTCCTGTTTTCTTATCAAATTCTATATTAGATCCAGAACCGCTACCGTTTGAGTAGTTATACATATATTGAACACTGATTACATCTTGTCCATTGTAATTCTTCGTCTCTTCTACAGATTGAATAGATAGCTTTACCTTACTTGAATCTACCTTTAGTAGATTCTCTGCCGTTTTTTTGGCTTCTTCCTTCGTGATACCATTTTGCTTTGCAGGCAATGCCTTTTCTACAATCATTTCATATCCCTTTTTAGCAGGGTTCTCGGCTAAAAATTCATAGCTATTAAACCATTCACCAGTTGTTGCATTTAAACTAAGCACATCTGGCGTATAAACTAATTTTACATCATATTTATTAATTTCATCCGATGCAGTAATTTGATATTGTAGTTTAGCTGTTACATTATCTTTTATTTTTGCTAGTGCTTCTTTTGAATCATTCAATTTTTTCACATCTTCAAACGTTGAAGATTTACTTGTATTAAAACGATTAAATTCTACAATCTCTCCGCTACCTAAAATAGTTACGTTTACATTCTGATCTTGAATAGCAATTCCATCCTGGACTCGATTAAATGAAAAAGAATAACGAATAGGTCTAGTTAGAAGTTGAGGAGAATAATAAAAATCATTCATCCCTTCTGTTAGCTGGTAGCTTCCGTCCTTGATATACTTTTGTACAAAGTCATTGGCAATTTTTTTAGCTTCATCCTTGGATACCTTTGCAGGAAATAAAGCATCAGCGGTAGTCACCGGCTCATAGTGAAAAGATTCTATCTCAAAATTGTCTCCAGAAAACCCAATACTACCGTAGATTTCCTTACCTTTTACTTGCTTATTAAAAGACATATCATATCTTGTTTTGTTTTCATACGGATTTTCATAGGAATGCATATAAAATTCACTAGCCTTTACAGAGTCAAATATCCCTGGAAAACTCGCTTTAAATTTCTTTAGCAGGTCCTCCTTAGATACCGTTACATCCACTGCTGCAACCTGAGTCATCACATTATATGGTTGTGCCCCTCCTGTACCAGCAGCACTTACAGCAGATGAAAACATTCCAATCGATAAAGCCGAAGCCGTTAATATAATACCTATCTTCTTCAAAAATAGTCCCCCTTTTACGGTAATAATTATATTGTAAAGTAAATTTTGGAAATTAGAAACTAAAATTTACCTAATTTTAAAATTATTTAATAAATTTTTAAGAGTTAGATATTATTTGATTATTTTTATTAGCCGTTCTGATTCTGTCTCATCTAAATACTGTGATTTCAAAAATTCTTTAAACGAAAAAAACGCCACTCACTCGGAGGGGCGTTTTCACTTATTTCATATAATTATTTACTAATTCATAGCATCTTTCTTTAGTAAGATCAGCTAAAGCACTCGAATACAGGAACGGCTCAAGTGTTCCACCCTCTGCTTCCTTGGATTTTTCTTCTGCGATTTTATCACGCTGCTTAATCCAATCGCGTTGTTCTATTTTTAAATCCTCCATTTCACTTTCAGACAGTTGCTCTTTAAGTACACCATAAATTTCATTTAGAGCTTCGTCCCACCTTTTGAATGTTTCTGATTTAGCTTGATTCATATCCGTTTGTGTTCCAGACTCATATACCTTGTCGAATTCCTTTAAACTAACTTCAATCTCATTTAATTTATTTAAATAAGTTTCTTTTGTTCCTGAAGGGTCACTAGCTGTTTCTTCAGTATCCTCAGACACTTCTTGAGCTGGTGCAACGTTAGTTTCATTTATATCCTTTTCCGAACTAGAACTGCATCCTACGATCCAAACAAATGGTAGCAGTAACATTAGTATTTTCTTCAATTATATCCCTCCTTCTTCCACTTCTACCCATTAGACGTAACGATAAGCAGGAAAGTTTTATTTTTTCTGTTTTTTATAAAAAATCATTCAAATCTCCTAATGCAGATGCAGGAACCTACTTTTCATAATAATAGATCTTAGTAAATTCATAGGCCTTGCCTTTATCCTCACACCATTGCACAAAGCCGACTGTACCTTCACTTGAAAACGAAATCCAATCACTCATCAAATTACTATAATAAGATACAAGTTGGTAAATATTTATTTTGTATTCTTCCTTTTCTACTTTCTTGCTTAGCTGTTCTATTTTTTTCAGTAGTAATCTATCTTCTTGTATATCACCTAAGTATAGGTCCTCTGAAATATGGTGAAAAGAATACCAAAGAGAATCTATATAAATATCTATTAGCTTTAGTATTACTAATTGTTCCTTATCGCCACCTAATTTTAAGGCTTTATCTAAATAGGTTGTCCGCTTATCGATATTCAGAAATAGACCATACCATCTGTACATTCTTGGGTCTTCAGGATTTAAATCCATCCATTTCTCCATTAAAGGTTTCAATAATCTCTCTTCTAATGGGTGAATAAGTACCTGATGTACATCTTCTGATACTTCAATTACTTCAAAAATCCAGCATGCAAATTGTTGTTGTTTTTTTATATCCCATTCTAATGCTTGCTGAAGAAAAAGATTTAATGACTTTAACGATTGTTTACGTAGACCTTTTTCCTTGTATAGGCAAAACTCTATAAACAACGGATAATCATTTAAATTTTCACTGTTAATAATATTGGTTAAAGCCCTTTCCATTTGTTCACCTTCCTTAAAACTTAGTTTAAAATATATTTATTGTGTAAAAGTGGTGGACATCCACTCATAAAATTTTTCCTTTTCCTCGAATTGTGGATAATGAGCTGATTTCTCAAAGGTAATAAATTCTTTCTGTTCTGCATTTAAAGTATCCAAGTATTTTTTGGCTGTACTATAAGTAGTATGATAATCGTGCTTTCCCATTACAAAATAAACTGGTAATTCAAGCTTTGTAACTATATTAGGTAACGGCTTTTTTAACAAATCAGGTAACATCATTTTCTGTGAGTAGGAAATTCCATAGTTATAACGAATCACGTCCAATAAATTATATTCCTTGCTAAGAAAATTATTTAAGCTATTACCGTCTGGATTTTCGATAAGTCTAGAAGTCCCACCATATTTCATTACATAATTTCTTGGAGTAACTGTGTCACCATTTTTAATATCTTCATCTAACCCCTGTAAATATGTAACATCCTCCATATTCCCTTCCTTTTCAGCTTGATCAATACAGAAGGCTAAGCTCTCTAGCTCACTTTCAATAGTATCACTCATTTGCCCTATACCAATATATGCCTCATATTTTTCAGGTGATTGATATGCAGCTTGGGTAGCAATATAGGTACCTGCCGAATGACCAATTAATATGATCTTTTCTTTATTAAGTCTCTTCGAAATATAATCGGACATAGCTAACAGATCCTCTACTAGTAAATCTGTTGAAAGATTAGAATAGTCCACTGTAAAATGATATGATTTTCCACTTGCTCTTTGATCATATTGAACAACTGTAAAATCTTGTTCTAGCAAGTCTTGGTATTGAGAAGCGTACGGTATTTCTGAACTTCCTGGTCCCCCATGCACAAAAAGGATAACAGGGTTATCGGTATTATTGCCACGAATCAATACTTCATGGTTACTTCCATTAACCTCCACTTGCTCTAAAACACTAATACTGTTTTCCCCTTCAATAGACGCTGTCCATGTCGGAGAAAAAAGGGCTCCTATTAGGACTACTACAATTGATACTAAAATACATATGATTAATTTCTTTGTCTTTTTCACGCGACCATTCCCCTATTCTTGTACTCTTTTATTCTCTTTCTAATTGCCCTATCTTTCCTTTTTTGTTAGATCTCATAATAAGTATAACAATTTAGTAAAATTTTCTAGTACATCTCCGGAACGAAATTATAGTACATCTTAGGGATGAGATTTTTCTTATCTAAAATAAATAGTGTACGATTGCGAAAAATTGATTCACTCATTACTCTCCCTTCATGAATTTGGTGTTAACACATCCAAGGATGACCTTCTCCCCTTTAAAACAAAAGTCCTTATTACACAAAATCCCTATACAACCTTTCACCTGTTTTCTTAAAATTCAAACAAAATATTAAGCTTTTATTTTCTTATCTCGTAAGGTTTGATTACAATAAATAAAAACCGACGGATTTAGCTCTAAAGCGGGAGGATTAATATGAAGAAAAGCAAAATGGCCTTAGCAATTGTTAGCACAACACTTTTATTAGGAGGTTGCAACGTGGATGTAGAGAATACAAAGGAAACCAAAATACTTGGAAATGGTGATATTGCTTTAGATAGTGAGAGCTTTGTCAGCGTTCAAGATTACAAAGGTGACGAATACACCTTACAAAATGGAGAAAAAACGGACAAAATCGCGGAGGAGAATCGTGATTCGATTGAACAAGCGGTAAAGGAGTTCTTTCTAAACAAGTATAAAACAGAGGTAAAAATCCATAACATCGTGGGAGCTGTGGACGGTGCCTCTGTATTCGTAGAATCTGTTGGAGAGCCTCATTTCTACACTTTTGCCATTGTACCTATTGATGTGGAAAAGGAAAAAGTAGAATCAGACAAAGTGTGGTCTCAAGAGGGACAGATAGAAGATGCAATTTCTACTGGTCTTTATGCAATGATTAATGATCAGGAATTTTCTAACCTTGATAAATACTTAAATGAAATAACTGTAAAAAATCCTGTAGTAGGAGTTCGTATGGAGGCAGTGGAAAGAGTAGGTGCTAATGGATTTGCAACTCCCTATTATTACACAAGTGCCTCAGGCGAATACTTTACAGAGCTTTATAACAAATATATAGAAGACCCAACAATTAGCAAGGAAGAATTAAAAAGCTCATTTGAAAAGTATAATTTCGATTCTAATCTAATGCTCATCACTATTACTTTATATATGAAAGAATCCGATACCGACCCAGATGAAGCACTTTATGACCAAATTGTTTCAGATATCGAGCAAATGGAAGGAATACCCCAAGGCTCTTACTCGGTAATTTTACACGATAACTTGATTAACGCAGAGTATGCTGACGGATCAAAAAAAAGCTCGATAAACAAGACTAAATTAAATGAGATTATGAAAGAATAGGAGTGGAAATCTCGATGACTACTATTAATCCTGTTTCTAACGTCCAGACAAATGATCAAGATTTAGTAGAATTAGCTGGTTCTCATGCTTATCGAAATTATCCAGAAGGTAGAATTATAACAGTTAACGATAAAGTATTCAGAGTAGTGGATACCCAATACGGGATGTCTTCAGGTCTTGATGCACTTACCGTCCAAAACAATGAAACAAAGGAATTGACTGTAGTTTTTGTTGGTAGCGCAGACAACAAGGATTGGATTGATACAAATGCAAAGCTACTAGCGGATACTCCTCCCGCTCAATTAGAGGATGCTCAAAAGTATTTTGATTGGGTAAATACTAGTCTTGGAAACGTAGATTCAGTAACAGGTAATTCTCTAGGTGGTGGACTTACTAACTCTGTTGCAATTAATAACCCTCAGGTTAAAGCTGTAACATTGAACCCTGCAATCCTTCCTGCTGGTTTAGTGGATCCTACGATGATGTATGAGAATATCACCAATTATTACAGCCGCTTCGACTTTCTTACGAGCACAGAAGAAGCTATTGGAATGGGCAATAGAATACCAGGGAAAAAATATAACATTAACAATGGGGTTCCCCTGCTTTCACAGATTGTATCGAATCATACAGGCTACGTTACCCCTGATAAAGACGGGAACTTTGTTGTTGAAGTTGGTATAAAGGGACAGCCCGGACATGGATATATCCACATTGGTGCTGACGATCATATTGTAACAAGTATTTGGACAGGAAATCCTATTTATGGAGGCTATACTGAAAAAATTGAGATTAACCAAGAAAATATGATTTTACTCTCCAACGGAATAAGAGACCAAGTAAAAGGTCGAATAACAAATGTCAAAGAGTATATAGGTAACTCGGTAAGTATTGTTGAGGATGAGAGTGCTAAATTCAGTCAGCGTGTAACTACCCTCCAAGAAATCTTTCAACAAATGCTTGAAGAAATAGCCGGAGACCCCGTTTTTAAGGGCATTGCAGAGACAGGGGCCTTTATCAAGGCAGCCATAGATGATCTAATAGATCTTCTTAATACAGCAGAGGATCGTTGTAGAATATTAAACAGCATTTTAAACTCTAAACCGGCTGAAATCATTGAGTTTATTACCTCAACTGACATAAGTGTAGAAACACTCTTCGCTCCAGCAAGAGATTATTTAAATCAGCTTAAGCTAGACGTAGATAATCTAGTGACGAGTGCACACAATATTATGTATAAGGATATACCTGAATTATTTAGAGGAGGAACAGACAATTTTGTCGATGCAGTCGTCGGGGAGCTGGATGCGCACTATAACATCTTAAAAATAAATAAAGAAGAAGTATACAATCAATTAACTGAGTACGAAACTCAGGTTAATGACATTGCCAATTCCTTTATTAACCGTGATGTCAGCCTAGCAGATGCTATACACATGGGATCTTCACCTGGAGATCGTGTAGATGCAGTTCAAAAAACAGAGATTAAGACGATTCAGGAATCCTCTTATTTAGTAGTAGGAATGAAAATTAAGGAAGTTCAAGTCCAATTGGCCCATAATACGATAGTTACTTTAGGAACAACAATATTAAGTCCCATCCTTTCCATCCTAGAAGTTATTGCACTTCTAATAGAAGCTGCATTAACTGCAATTATCCTCGCTGTAAAGGCTGCTCAAAATATCGGTCTGTACGGAAATCCCATCGGTTTGCTGATGAGTTTGTTTACAGATTATGAACATAGAGTAAAAAGTGCTGTAGCTAGTGCCCTCGAGCCTCTTATAGAAATGGAGGTCTTAATGGAAAGTTTGCGCATTGGATTCAATAGGATGAATGTAAACCTACCGGAAATGCTAGACAATTTTAAGCCCTATCTGGATACTGCCATTTTTGAACCAGCTAAATTTGAAAATGTAAGATTGTACAATGTCGCTGCCTTAGCTATATTAGAGGAGATGGAGCTATTATTTAACGAAATAATTTACCAGCTAGCCGATGAAAAAGCTAATGCAATCGAAGAAACGTTAGAGGTCTCGAAGAATGTATTAGGTAATCTACAAATATTAAAGGAACAAGTAGATCGCGGAACATTGTAAAATACAGAGTGGAACTCCAGTGCAGCGTTGCTACATTAGAGTTCTTTTATTTTTGCCCATGCATTGATTTTTTTAATGGATTTAAGCTAAAGCTTGAGCTTTCAAGCTTGCTTTGTGCTTAATCACTCTTTATACTAGACTTTGTGCTAAAAACAAACCGACCGTTCTGTTTTGTGGAAAGGAGTAATTGATATGTCCGTTGGGCAGGAAACTAAACAGCATATAATTCAGACTGCTGGTCATCTATTTCGATGGTATGGTTTTGAGGCAGTTAGTATTGCTACAATCATTAAGGAATGTAATACAACAAAGGGTGCCCTTTATCATCATTTTCCTAATGGCAAAGAAGAACTATTATTAGCAGCTATTCAATATACAGGAAAAATTATGCTACAGGATACAAGGAATTTGTTGAGTGAATCCGCAGATCCTATAAAGATATTATCAAGCCATTTAAATCATATTGCTTCACAAGTTGAGTTGAACCGCGAAATAGATGGTGTCCCCATTGGTAATATTGCTGGTGAAATGGCGATTAAAAACAAAGAGATACGCCTAGCCTGTGATCAGGTTTTTAAAAGCTGGCAACAACTGATAAAAGATAAATTTATTGACTGTGGGATGCAAGAGGAAGATGCAAGTAATCTTGCAATCACATTAAATGCACTATTTGAAGGTGGTATATTATTAAGCATCACAAGTGCTTCTGGTGATCCGCTCAGAGCAATCGCCAAGCAAATTCCTTATTTAGTAGCACCAAAAAGTAATTTATTAAGAGAGTAGGATTTTCATGTCACAACCAATCAAAAAAACACCAATACTAGCAGCATTTCTAATCGCTGGTTTTGTTGGACTATTTAGTGAAACAGCACTAAACATGGCATTAGGCCAATTAGTCATTGAGCTCGGCGTTGAACATACAACTATTCAATGGCTGACTACTGGCTATTTATTAACACTTGGTATTCTAGTCCCAATTTCCGGATTACTGATTCAAAAATTCACCACTCGTCAGCTATTCCTGACTTCCTTGATATTTTCTATAATAGGAACTATTATAGCAGGACTTGCACCGACCTTTGCGTTTTTATTGATGGCTCGTATAGTTCAAGCTATTGGTACTGCGATTTTATTACCATTGATGTTCAATACGGTTTTATTAATTTTTCCAATTGAAAAACGTGGATCAGCAATGGGTGTCATGGGACTTGTTATCATGTTCGCACCTGCGATTTCCCCTACCGTTTCTGGAATTATTTTAGAATACTTAACTTGGCACTGGATTTTCTGGACTACACTTCCATTCCTTGTATTTGCATTGATTTTCGGCTACTTCTATATGCAAAATGTCAATGAGCTTACCCATCCGAAGATTGATGTTCTATCTGTTATCTTCTCTAGTATTGGTTTTGGAGGCATTGTGTATGGCTTTAGTGTAGCTGGCGATAAAGGCTGGAGCAGTTCGATTGTAATTATTGCTCTAGCTGCAGGAGTAATTGGTCTTGCCTTATTCGCTTGGCGTCAAAACAACATGGAAAAACCAATGATCAATTTAAAGGTTCTAAAATATCCAATGTTTACATTAGGCTTAATCGCCGTATTTATAGCCTTTATGTGTATTCTTTCAACTATGATTTTACTTCCACTTTACTTACAAACTGGATTGGCTTTAGCAACATTTGCCGCTGGTCTAGTCTTGTTACCAGGTGGAATTATTAACGGTATTTTCTCTCCAATTGTCGGACGCCTGTTTGACAATTACGGTGCAAAGGTACTTGTAATGCCTGGCTTCATCTTAATCGGGATTGCGTTCGTATTCTTTATGCAAATTGACCAGCAGACATCTCAGCTAACGATTATCGTGCTACATAGTGTAATGATGATTGGTGTATCGCTTGTTATGGCTCCTGCTCAAACAAATGGCTTAAATCAATTGCCTCGTCATCTATATCCAGATGGCACCGCATTAATGAATACTCTTCAGCAAGTATCCGGTGCAATCGGGACTGCAGTGGCGATTACCATTATGTCCTCTGCCCAAGCTTCCTTTGTGACAGAGCAAGGTGCATCAGCTTCATCAGTAGACGCGTTTATTTATGGGGTACAAACATCCTTTAAATACGCTATTGCTCTAGCAGTAATTGGAATTATCCTATCTTTCTTTATTAAAGGAAAGCAACAAACAGCTAAACAAAGTAATTAGTATTTTTGCTTCATTATAAAACACCCTCCAGTTGATTGGAGGGTGTTTTAATTTATAAGGACATCAAAAGTCGAGTCCTCTTAAAATGCTTTGATGACAATTAAATCAAATAAAATGCTTAGGTTAATATAAGAATAAGTTTTAAAGCTTTATACTTTAAATGACACAGTAGGTTAAATAGATAAAAACAATTATTACAGGAACATTCCATTGTTGTGTGGAATACATATAGACTGAATTACTCTGAGCGTTTTCTTAGTGTAATTTATATTGCTAAATTAGTCAGAAGTGGGTTGTTAATCAAACACATTGCCTTTTATTAAGGGGGCTACTCTTTCTACTCTTGATAAACTTCCTCTTCTGAATGAAAACCATCTGTAATAACTGTGGTATTAAGATTGGATTTATTTACTGGAATTGGTGTTAATAACACCGAAGGAACTTCAATTTTTCCGTTTTTAACTTTCTGCCCCGCATTAATATTTTCACCTTTAGCCATGGATACAGCCAGTTTCGCAACCTCCTCTGAGAGCATGTGAATAGGTTTGTATACAGTCATAGTTTGCGTCCCTTTAACTATTCTCTGTACCCCTGCTAAATCCGCATCCTGGCCTGCGACTGGTATTTGTCCAGCGAGCCCTTTGGCCTCAAGTGCTTCTATTACCCCACCAGCAGTAGCATCATTTGCTGCAATTACTGCATCAATCTGTAGATTTGTTGTACGAAGTGCTTCTTCCATATTCGCATTTGCATTTACTGGTGTCCAATCCTTCGTCCATTGGTCATAAATAATGTTGATATCTCCATTCTCTATATATGGACGAAGTACTTTAAATACTCCCTTTTTCAGAAGATGCGCATTGTTATCCGTGATTGCTCCCCCTATAATCACATAGTTCCCTTTTGGTACAAGCTCTGTAATAGCCTTTGCCTGCATTTCTCCCACTTGTTCATTATCGAAGGAAACATACAAATCGAGATCAGAGTTTTTCACAAGTCTGTCATATGCAATCACCTGTATACCTGCAAGATGAGCCTTATGGACAATGGCCGCGGTTGCCTCGGCGTTATGCGGAACAATTACTAATACATCGACACCGCTTTGAATAAGTCGCTCTGCTTGAGATATTTGAAGTGCATCATCTCCATTTGCTGCAAATATTTCTACCTCGGCACCCAAAGCCTCCACAGCCTCCTTGAATAAATCTCGATCCTTTAGCCATCGTTCTTCCAATAAGGTATCCATAGAAAACCCTATTCGTATCGGCTCCTCTTCTTTTGGAGAAGGGGGTCCTTTCTCTGGTTTAATACTTTCCCTTTCAGTATCAGGGGAACAAGCAACTAACAGCAGAATGATACCCAAAAGCCAAATAGGTTTAGCCCTTTGTTTCATCCTTTTCCCCCTCTCATTAAAATTCTATTTTCTTACTTAACATGGTTTTTCTATATTCCTTTGGAGAGATTCCACACATCTTTTTGAATACCTTGCTGAAATAATTAGGATCATGGTAGCCAATTTCAAACGTAATTTCCTTTAAGCTTCGTTCTGAATTATTGAGGAGCTTTTTAGCCTTTCCAATTCGACACTCCGTTAGAAAATCAATATAGTTAATACCTAGCTTCTCCTTGAACATTTTACTAATATAGATTGGGCTTAAGTCGACTTTTTGCGCCAGTATATCTAAGGATATGTCCTTATGGGAATTATCATATATAAACTGTTTGATTTGTTGAATTTTATCAACTTCCATCCGTTCAAAATAGCTCTTATAAACAGTTTGCATACGATCAAGCAAACGTGTAGTTTCCAATCGCAACTGACGATACTCAAGTGCTTGAAGTGGGAAAACAGGTACCTCTGAGTCAATTCCTAATTCATTCATGACTCTATGTGCAATCCACAATAACTCCAATACTCTTTGTTGAGTGTAGATAAGTGCATTTCCTTTTTTTTCATGCTGTTGAATCATATCCAATACAAATAAGCGAATCGACTCCCAATCCCCTAGTCTTAATTGTTCGAAATACAGCTGCTCCCGTTGTCTGATGACCTGATAGTCTGTTTCAACAGTAATAGCCTGAACTTCAGAATAAAACCGATACTTTACAACCAAAGTGGGATCCATCGTAGCAATAAGAGCCTCTTGGTAGGATTGCCTAATTTCCGAGAGTTCCCCATATACTTGACCAATTCCAATAAACCAATCCATACCGATGTTTTCTTTATTTAAGGATAAAATCTCTTTTGAAAATGCTATTGCCTGTGCACGAAATGTTTGATCAGGGTTTCTAAACACAATAATTGGTAATTGCCTTCCATATAAGGCACCAACCCAAGCATTGGTTGTTTGACGAACTTTCTGCTTGATGTCCACATACAAATGCTCTGCACCTTCCGGTAAGAGTATAACAACTACAAATTTTTCTTGTGTAGAAGGGGTATCTAACATTTCCACTAGTAAGTCTATATGCACTTCGTGAACATGATCAAATAATAGCTGTGTTACAATATCTGTCTCTGCTAAAGTCAATGTTTTTTGCCACATTTCATTTGCTAGACGGCTGCTAGCCTCCGCTTCTTTTTCTACTCTACATTCCTCTAATACTTTACCTACAGTAGAGACTATTTCGGTTACTTTACTAGGTTTGAGTAAGTAATCTTTCACTCCAAGCTTAATAGCTTTCCTTGCATAATCAAACATATCGAATGCAGTTACCATCACAAACTTGGTAGATGAATTCGTTTCTTTTATTTTTTCTATGGCTTCTAGCCCATTCATGCCTGGCATCATAATATCCATTAACACTAAATCTGGACGAATACTATCTGCAAGTTCGATTGCCTGCTTCCCGTTTTTAGCCTGATAAAAGGAGTACTCTGGAAAAGATTTTTGAAGTATAGCCTGCATTCCTTCACGTTCTATCGGTTCATCATCGACGATCAGAAGTTTCATCATCATTTTCCTCCCATGCTATTGGAATTTGTATGATTACCTTTGTCCCTTGACCTTCTATACTATGAATAGTGATAGTGCTTTTATCTCCGTAAAACAAAGACAGCCTTTTTACAACATTTTGAAAGCCCATTCCTGTTGAATGCCCCTCGCTAGGCACAATATCTCCCTTAAGTAATTCTTCAATTTGTTTCGTTGTCATCCCCTTGCCACTGTCTTCTATCTCTATAATCACGAATGATTCCACTTTAAGAATTCTAAACCAAATTGTGCCTCCATCTATCTCAGGCTCAATAGCGTGAATAACTGCATTTTCGATAATTGGCTGAAGTGTTAGACCTGGAATTTTTATATGTAAGCACGTCTCATCAATGTGAGATATAAATCGTAATCGATCGATAAAGCGAGCCTTTTGAATCTCCATGTATTGATTGAGAACTATAACCTCCTCAAATAATGTTACCGTTCCATCCCCTCGCTTGAGGTTATAGCGAAGTAATCCTGCGACACTTACAAGTAGGTCACTCGTTTCCTCTGCCCCGTCCAAATAAGCTTTTTTAGAAAGGGTATTTAAAGTGTTAAACAGGAAATGAGGGTTTATTTGACTTTGTAAAGTCTTTAATTGGCTCTCCTTTAGTAGAAGTCTGCTTTGTTGTAGCTCATGCTCCAGTTGTGCCTTTTGTTGAATTTCTTGTATTAAATCATTAATATTGATTCGCATTTCATCAAATGTTTTGGCTAGAAATGCTATTTCATCATTAGATTTCACTTCTATCTGCTGGTTGAATCTCCCCTGTGCTAATTCATTGGCCGCTTTTGTAAGCTGATGAACTGGTTTAGTAATGCTCAATGAAAACCAATAAGTCGCCAGTAGTAGCACACAGGTAATCAATAGCAGCAAATAAATTCCAAGCTTTTTTAACTCTTCGGATTGGTTAATGATTGCCCGATAAAATTCGTTATATGTCTTCAGTTCACGATCCAAAATAGTCAATGTCATTTCTGATATGTACATAGAAATACGATTAGCTTCATTGAATTCCTTGGTGGAGTCTTCTATATCTCGTTCCTGTATGAGCATAATAGAACGCTCCGTAGTCTCTACTAAACTATCAATTAAATGAATATAATTCGTTAAGGAAAATGAATTCTCCACGTTTCTAAGCTCTGCAACATCCTCTTGAACCTCTTTTATATCTACTATACTTTTCTCCAGCTGTTGCTTATGTGCTTCTGTAGGATTTAGTAAATAATTGTTTAGATTAGTTATTATTTTTTGACTAGCTGTAGTTACTTCATTCATCCTTAAGTATCGCTGTAATACATCATTTGTTTGCTCTTGTGTTCTTTGGTTGTAATACGTGAGCATTAACCAAATGATACCCATTATAACGAGGACTACTGAAACGAGCATCCAAATCTTTTTATGAATCGTAGTCATTGCTTCGTACCATCCAATTCAGCCATTCTTATTTCAGTTAAATAACCATCAGAGTCAAGGGGAACAGTTTCATTAGTTAACCATTTCATGAGTCTTTTCACGCTTTCCTTACCCATTCTCTCCGGCTGTTGCTCCAACACACCATCTAGTTGCCCCTGCTCTAGTAAAGTTTTGGATTCAATTCCATCATCAAATGTATAAATATGATATGGCTCTACCCTTGTACGTCTCCCAATTTCCTGTATCATAGGTCCAGCATAATTTGCATTGATTGCTATAAAAGCTTGTGCCTGTGGAGTTTCGTTCATAAGTTGCTGAGTTGTAGCCATCACCTGTTCCTTAGTATCCTCGGTCCCTCTTACGGTCACCTGAATTCCCTCATAGTGTTTAAGCACTTCTTGAATTCCTTGCAAGCGTTCCTTCTGATAATGTGCTAGTTTCTTATCTCCTAGAATGATTATATCTCCAGTTGTACCCATTGTACTGACTAATCGTTGTGCGACCATTCTTCCTGCTTCGAGCTGATTTGAACCGATATAGGTCTTTCTTAAACTTTCCTCGACCGGGACATCGTTAGCGACTGTAATGACTGGAATACCGTAGAATGCAGCCTTCACTTTGGTCAATTCTTTAAATTCTTCATTATCTAGTCCCTGAACAATTATTCCGCTAACCTTTGAATGAAGGGCTATCTCCACTCTTTTCAAAAAATCTTCCTCGTTATTACCATAGCTTCCCCAGACCTCTAATTGAACATTTTCTAATTTTGCTTGTTCTGCTGCACCTTGCCCGACTTTATTCCAAAAAGGGGTGTCCAGTTCCTGAGTTATAAGTACAAGGCGAATGGTATCCTCATTAGAGGGAATGGTTTTGGGCATTTCGCTAGTAGTACGGAGCGCCTGGGTTGCCGTGGAAAAGGTCAAATAACTAAAGATCAAAATAAGTGCTCCAAGTATGAAAACTACTTTTTTCCCCATTCCCTTCTCTCCTTGCATCTCGCTTTTTCTACTATATTATCATTTGTCCATTAATTGACAATAAGCTATATAAAACGGAAGTTCATTCTTCTATGAAGACACCTCTACTAAGCATGATTTCCGTTTTAGACGGACGCTTTCCGCGGGGGGAGCGCTAAGCCATCACCGTCGTTTGTGATGACTCATCTGTCTCACTCATCCCACAGGAGTCGTCACCTGCCGCTACAATCAACAGACTGATCAATCATTATTTTTAAAGGAAAAGTTATAATGTTGAAAATGCATTAAGATACTGCAATAGTTTTCAAGTATTATAAAAATTGTAAGAAATAAAAAGACAAAAAGGTATTAGACCTTTCTTAATACCTTTTGTCCATTTCTTCTATTAAGCTCTTTGTTTTCGTGTCATCACATCAAATATTACTGCTCCAGCTAAAACCCCACCACGTATCATATATTGATACGATATTCCAACGCCTAGTAGGTTCATGCCACTTGAAAGAGAAGCCATAACAATTGCACCAATGATGGCGCCAGTTACTTTTCCAACTCCTCCTGCAGACGAAACCCCACCTACATAAGCCGCTGCTATAGCATCTAACTCAAAAAGAGTACCAGCTGTAGTGGTAGCTGATTGAAGACGCGAAGTAAATAATATTCCTGATAAGGCTGCAAGCATCCCCATAGAGCCGAAGACGATATATGTAATCTTTTGTACGTTTATGCCACTGAGATGTGCGGCTTCTGGGTTACTACCCACCGCGTAAATGTGTCGACCAAGCACCGTTTTAGTAGATAAAAAATGATAAATAATAACCACAATTACCATAATAACAACCGTCCAAGAAAAACCATTATATCCCGCTAAAATCCAAGTGATATACGCAATAATTCCTGATATTAAAATAAGCTTAATAGTAAATATGCCATTAGACATTACTTCAAAGCCATATTTCAATTTATTTCGTCGATTAGAAAATTCACTATAAATATACAAAAGTATACCGATCAACCCAACAATCAATGTCATAAGGTGTAATCCGTTAATTTGCATAAGAGATGGTATAAACCCATTTCCAATAGCGTTAAATTGACTGTCCTTAATAATAATTGTCCCTGTTCTTTCCGTTACCTGTAAAAGCGCTCCTCGAAATATTAACATTCCTGCTAAAGTGGCAACAAAAGAAGGAATACCGATTCTCGCAACTAAAACACCGTTAAATAAACCTATAACTACCCCGAAGATTAAGACTGTTGGAATTGTAATCCATATGGAAACACCCCATTGTGTCAAAAATATTGCTGCCACTGCGCCTAAAAAACCAGCGACAAAGCCAACTGATAAGTCAATATGACGGATGACGATAACTAGTGTCATTCCGACTGCTAGCACTGCAATGTAGCCCGCGGAATCTAGTAAATTACTTATATTTCTCGAAGACATAAACAAACCGTTTGTCATAATCGTAAATGTTAATAGAATGACTGCTAAAGCAATATACATTCCATAATCTCGTATATTATCTTTCACAAGGTCCTTAGCCTCTTTGAATAAATTCATGATTCTTCCCCTTTCTATCTATTGAGTAGCGAGTTCCATAATAGCTTCTTGAGATGCTTCTTCTGCAGTCAATTCACCTCTTATAGCTCCATTAGCCATTACATAAATACGATCACTCATTCCTAGCACTTCACCGAGTTCAGAGGAAATCATGATAATGCTCATTCCTTCATTGATTAGCTGATTCATAATCGTATAAATTTCAAATTTTGCCCCCACATCAATACCTCGTGTCGGTTCATCCAAAATTAAGATCTTAGGTCCAGTAAACAACCATTTTCCAAGAGACACCTTCTGCTGATTTCCACCGCTAAGTTTGCCAACTATTTGTTCTAGAGAACTAGCTTTAATATATAAAGAATCCTTATATTCTTTACCGACCTTTACCTCTTCGTTTAAGTTAAGGACTCCTCTGCTTGATATCCCCTTCAGATGAGCAGCAGAGACATTACTCTTTATATCTTGTAGTAAAAACAAACCGTCTCCCTTTCTGTCCTCTGTCACATAGGCAATTCCTGCTTTAATCGCATCACTAGTATGCTTTAGTGTCTTAGATACCCCTTGCATTTCTAACGTTCCTTGAAGCTTATAATTCTTGGGATTGCCAAAAATACTTAATGCAAGCTCTGTACGCCCTGAGCCCATAAGACCAGCAATACCAATAATTTCTCCCTTCTTGAGTTGAAGATTTGCATTTTTAACTACGTTTCTTCCTAGCTGTGTATCATAGGCAGACCAATCTTTTAATGATAAAACCGTCTCTCCGATTTTCTTGTCAGGTCGTTTTGGATAAATATCTTCGATGTCTCTTCCAACCATATTTTTGATGATGACATTTTCAGCCACCTCTCCCTTGCTTGCATCTAATGTGCAAATGGTTTTCCCATCACGAAGAACCGTTACTTTATCTGCAATATGAATAACCTCTTTCAGCTTATGCGAAATCATAATGCAGCTAATTCCCTGACTCTTCAATTCTTTTAAGAGTTCTAATAGATTTTCGCTATCATCCTCATTCAGAGCTGCTGTTGGTTCGTCTAAAATAAGTAAGTTAACGTCCTTGCTTAGTGCTTTGGCAATTTCCACGAGTTGTTGTTTACCTACACCTAATTCCTTAATCAATGTTTCTGGAGTCACTTTTAAATTCACTTTTTTAAGTAACCCTGTAGCCTGGACAATGGTTTGATTCCAATCAACAAAGGGACCTTTTTTAACTTCATTTCCGGCAAATATGTTCTCGTAGACCGATAAATCAGGAAAAAGGGCTAGCTCCTGATAGATGATTCCAATACCAGCCTTTACGCTATCACTGATTACTTGAAATTGTTGTACCTGTCCTTCGAACACTATGTCCCCATCATAGGTACCATATGGATATACTCCACTTAATACCTTCATTAGAGTAGATTTACCTGCTCCGTTTTCTCCGACTAAGCAATGGATTTCTGCCTTACCTACTTTGAAATTTACGTTGGAGAGAGCCTTTACTCCAGGGAACTCTTTGGATATGTTATTCATTTCTAAAATATAGCCACTCATTCTCGTACCTCCCTCACCTATACAAATTAAAGATAGAGAAAAAGTGATTGATCGCTACAACACTTTTTCTCCTCTTATTGGCTTTTACTCTATACCGGTGAATTCACTTGCCTCATAATACTCTGAATCAATTAACTCTGATTTCACATTGTCTTTATCTACAACAATTACATTCGTTTGTTTCGCTTTCACTTCTATAGCACCATTATCGTAAGAACCAGTAGTTTCAGGAGTTTTTCCATCCAAAATTTCAACTGCCATGCCCATAGCGTCTTTTACTAATGAACGAACATCTTTAAACACCGTCATCGATTGTTTTTCATCAATAATGTATTGTACAGAAGCTTTCTCCGCATCTTGGCCCGTTACAAAATAGCTTGTAATAGCACTATCAGAACCAAACACATCTGCGATTGAACGTGCAGTCCCATCATTAGGAGCAAGGATTAAAACATCCCCTTTTAGGTCATCACTCGCGGCAGTTAAATGTGTTTGTGCCTTGTTTTTTGCTTCATTTGAATCCCAGTTAGTCGTAATTTGCCCGATGATTTTTCCGAGCTGATCACGAGAAAGATCTGCAGAATCCTTTAAAGCCTCTGCTTCACTGGAGTTAGCAATTTTAAATGTACCATCAGCGATTTTCGGCTGAAGCACCTGCCAAGCGCCCTCAAAAAATAGGAATGCATTATTATCAGATGCCGCCCCAGCATACAGGTAAAGAGGTGCATTAGAACCCTTTGCATTGTCTACTAAGTACTGAGCCTGTGCTGCACCAACTGCTAAACTATCAAAAGTTACATAGTAATCGACAGCATCGGTATCAGTTATTAAACGGTCATATGCAATTACAGTAACTCCCTCTTTCTTAGCTGCCTCTACTGCAGATGCAGCTGCCGCACCATCATGAGGAGTAATGATTAATACTTTAATACCTTTATTCAACAATGCCTCTACATTTTCTTTTTCCTTTGCAGATGATCCTTGGCTAAATAGGATTTCCGTAGAATAATCCGAATCCGCTAAAGCATCCTTAAAACGTTGCTCATCCTGCACCCAACGAGGCTCATCCTTCGTAGGCAACACTATTCCCACATCTACTGAGCTACTCCCACTTGCGTCACAAGCTGCTGCTACTATGGCAAATGCCATTAACATAAATAAAAATGTGAATCCCTTGAACTTCTTCAACATTTTTAACACTCTCCCTTTGTATAAAATCCTTACCTTTTAATTATAAATTCTGAATACTTTTATGAAAGCGCTATCAATAGCACTCTTTTAATATTACCTATACTTTTTTAACTTTTAAGTATAAAAATAGAGACGAGCCACCTTGGGTTCGTCTCAAACAGAGAATTAAATTTAAATAAAAAATAGAAGCTGGCCAAAAGGATTCCTAAATGAGCGTTTTGGTCAGCCTCTTCTTGGCTTTACTTTTTTAATCTATAGTCTTTAAAAGTTTTTGCATTTCTGTAGCCTGTTTTTGTTGAGTAGTTATAATGTTTTCTACAATTGTTTTGAGTTCACTATTTTGAGTATATTTCAAGATATTTCCAGCCATTTTATTGCACCTACATGATGTGGGATCATTTCATAAAGGAAATCAAGACTGGGATCACCTGTTTCAGGTGCATCTTCCATCCCTTTTTCCATTATTTATTTTTAATATATTTTGGTAATTATCATAATACGCTTTTTCATTCCGGACCCAACTGTGCATGTGCTTGAATACTAAACATGCCTAGTATAAATGTAAAAAATCCTATTCTGGTTATTTGAATGCCTGTCCTCATATAATTGTACCCACCTACTTTTATGCTCATTTTATTATGCAAAATAGAGAATTACTTTATACAAGTCAGAATGTGTCATTTCTTGTTCAATAGATTGCGTTGTAATGCTCTTTCATCAGATTATTTATTTGTATTTAGGGTATACATTTAAAAGATTGAACAACTGAATCCAATATCGATTTCCACTTTAGATGGACAGTTTTAAGCGGGGTGAGTGATAAGCCATCACCTTCGCTTCCACATGTTTGTGAGGTTTATCTGTCTCACTCATTCTGCTAGAGTTGGGCCTTCCGCTACAATTGATAAAGAGCTAAGTTTACAATCATATTTAAAAGCATTGTCAGGAGGAACATAGGAGTCATGAAAAAATTATTACTGATCTTAGTTGTCTGGAGTTTGTGGGCTATCTATCCTTCGAATTCAATTGAAGCTAAGGCAGAAACATATACTATTTCGCCAAATAGCGAAACATATAATAGGAATCTAATGAACGATTCTAATTACAATAATGATACGAAACATTATTATTTACTTCGTACATATCTTGAACGACTCGAAGAAACAGGTGGTGGCACACTCGAATTAGAAAAGGGAACATACATAGTTTCTAATGTATTGTTCGTACCATCTAATACAACGATAAAACTAAAGGATGGCGCGAAAATTATGAATGGTAGTGAAACAGGTAAATCTAAGCTCGATGCTGACCACTCACTTTTCCATTTCATTCGTCCTTCTCTTGGTAAAAAAGAAGGGGTCTATGGAGGGTATGATGGTGAAAAAAATATTTCCATCATTGGAGCTGGTTCAGCGGCGATTGATTTGAATTTCGAAAAGGATGCTATTGCTATTATTGCTGGTCATAATCAAAATATTAGGATTGAAAATATTAATTTTCAAAACATGTATTCCGGTCATTTCATTGAGATAGATGCAACTAAGGATGCTGTTATAACCAACAATAAATTTATGAATTCAATACCTTCAACAACTGAAATCAAAGAAGCAATTAATATCGATACTCCCGACAAGCTAACAAATGGCTGGAGCTCTGTTTGGAGTAAGTTCGACAAAACACCTAACTCCAATATGAAGATAGAAAACAATATTTTCTACGGTCTCGATCGTGCAATTGGCACCCATAAATATTCAGGTGGTAAATATCACGATAAAATCATAATCAGAAATAATAAAATAGAGAAAATGCGTCAGGATGCAATTCGCGTGTTGAACTGGAGTAATGCAACGATAGAAAACAATATGTTTAAAAATGTTGCTCCAGGTAAATACAGCGCTAACAGGGGAATCATAGCAAGCGGCGCCCTTAATCCTACCTTCCAAAATAATGTGTTTATAGACATACCACGGGCAATGCAGTTTACTGCCTGGAAAAACAGTGATTCTGGTTCCGAATATGATATTACTTATAATGAGCTAAGTGAGGATAATAAAGAAGCACTTTCTACAAATACTATTATTAATTATGTAGAGGATTTTATCCGAATTAATCCTACATTTAAAAAGTTTGATCAAGAGCATACAGAATTTATTCCTTTAAAAACAGTACAGTCTCCTTCTTCACCGAACAGATACCCTGGCTCATCAAAAGCGCTAAATTTAAGGGGTCAAAATAACTATGAAGAGAGACTTGAAAGTACATTTGGCTTTAATGAAGATCTATCCAACTCAAAGCTACTAAATTTACATTTACAAAACTATTTGAGAATGTATCAGTGAAAATATTGATTGGTACTAAAAATTAAATATTGCTGTTTAAACTTATTACTCATAAAATCTTAAGATTTATACTAACAGCCTCTTAAGAATTCCTTGCTACGATAAACGTACCAAAATTTTTGGAGGTTACGTTTCATGGATTTACTGAGTATAGTGTCTGGTCTTTTACCGTATATAAAATATGCTATTTTCATTTTCGTCACCTTAATGATTGGCTACTTCATATTTAAGAGCTTTTTTCAGAAAAAATATACAATACATCTATCTAAATTTATTTTTATCATTTTACTAATTTGCTGGGGAATTGTTGTATTAGGTATCACAACTTTAAATAGACCGGCAATGTTTGCAGGTCAGTTTAATCTTAGTCTTTTGAGTAGCTATGTAAGTTCATGGAACAAATGGTCAGTGTCTGAATTTCAGCTAATCATCTTTAATATGTTAATGTTTGTGCCATTAGGAGTACTCTTACCGTTAATTCACCAAAAAAACAAATCGTTTTCGCGTGTACTAGTTATAACAATTGTATTCACACTTTTTATTGAAATTTTCCAATTTGTTTCAGGTAAAGGAATTTTCGAATTGGATGACCTTTTGCATAATACAATAGGGAGCTTAGCTGGGTACTTTTTCGTAATGGCAATCATATTAAGCATAGAGCAACGAAAGTTAAAATTTGCTCCAATTGTAAAAGCTATATCTATTCCTATTTTTTTTGTTGCATTATTTGGTGTAGCAAACGTTATATATAATGCACAGGAATTTGGAAATCTGCCATTCGAGCCTTCAGAAAAACAAATTATGGATCAAATAGATGTCGAACTGGAAACAAAGCTCTCCAACAAATCATCGAACGCTTGCGTTTATTACAATTCAGATGTTAAAGATATGAAAAATTTAAAATCCATCTCTCGATCCATTGCACAACAATTTGATTTACAACAGCAAGGCGGCATCCGCAGGGAAGGAGAAAACCGTCAATTAAAATTTATAGATGATGAAGGCCTTGTCTATTATTTAACTTATTTCATGTCAAATGGTTTTTGGTCCTTTTCCTCTGAAAATTACAGTGAACAGCCGACAAAAGTTGATATTGAACAACAAAAGCAGGTTATAGAAAATTGGTTAAATAACGAAGGTTTATTCCCAAGTAACGCTATCTATCAGCAGCAGGATGAACGTACAATTCGTTGGGATTTAGCTGAAGCAGTGGATTTACAAACTGTATGTGATGATTTTTCTCAAGGTTTCCTCGTAATCACACTCTCTGATCAGCAAATACCCGACAACATAATCTACGATGTTAGTAACAATGAAATGGTTGGGAAAGAGAAAATCATTTCACAACAGGAAGCATATGAAGCTTTGACAAACGGAAAGTTTAACTTATTCAATCCTTTACAAAAAGGAGATACGCTAACAATAACGGATATTCAATTAGACTATACTTATGATACTAAAGGTTATTATCAGCCTATCTATGTCTTTACTGGCAATGTTAACGATCCAGACTCCACAGTTGAAATATCAATTCCAGCTATTCAGTAAAAAAACAGCACTTACTTTGGTTAGCTAAAGTAAGTGCTGTTTTTAAATTTATATTTTAAATAGTATGGAAGTGCCTAAGAAGAGCTTAGAGTCATATTTTAGTCTTGATATGTATATAAATATACTTCTTCAATATCAAAGTTAAAATCAGAAATAAATGCTCTTGCTAAAAAATGGAAGAATATACTATCATCAAATCTATCCTCGGTATCGGTGAAAAATACCAGCATGCACAAAGTTTTATTTTTTCATCACTTTTTAAAAATAGAAAAATTCAAATTCTTCATCTGTTTCAGGTTCTTCTCCTTCTGTATGGGGGCGGGATTACTATGATGATATGGTTCCCCGTGCTGACTGCAACGGTAAGTTTAAGAGCCATCCTTAACGCGATGGCTCTTTTGAAGATTATATGACTTACTGAACTGAGGCACGTCAGCGTTGCATCCTTCTCCCCTATCTCTGTAGAATAGGCTAAACCACTATCAGTACTTTTTTGGCTTTGACATACGTTCCATGATCAAAGCTACCCTGCGTCTGCTAAAAAATCGGATCATTTGAGCCATAAGGTAATTGTTACGGCCATCGATGATATAGCTGCGTCCCTGGTCAATCCCGCGAAATCCGGCCTTTACAACCTTCTCCGGGGTCGAGAGCTTTTGACCCGCCCCCATCTCCTCACTGCCAACCGCATCGAAAAACCCCGTCTCGGTTGCACCTGGGCACAGCGCGAGCACGCGAACGCCTCGCTCGCGCGTTTCCGCCCATAACGCCTCAGAGAAGGACAATACAAACGCTTTGGTAGCCCCGTAAACTGTAGAATAAGCACAAGGCATAAACGCGGCCATCGAAGCCACGTTAACGATGACTCCGTCCGTCTGCCTCAGCATATTAGGCAGCAACCGATGCGTAAGATCGACTAATGATGCCGTATTCAGCATAATCTCTTCCTGCTCGCGCTCCGGATCTAATTCCTCGAAACAGCCATAAGTGCCAACGCCTGCGTTGTTGATGAGAATATCGACCGACAAGCCCAGTTCAGAAATTTGTTCGGCCAGTTGACGCGGGGCATTCGCTTTGGATAAATCACAAGCCAACGCATATGCCTTCACGCCATACTGGAGGTTTATTTCCCCAGCCATTGCATCTAGTTTGTCTTTGGAGCGCGCTGCCAGAACGACATGACAACCTCGTGCCGCCAGTTCTTTGGCATACGCTTTCCCGATTCCAGATGAAGCACCGGTGACTACAGCTAACTTGTTTCTATAGGCATACTTTTTCACGAAACAAAACCTCCTATCGACAGCACTTCTCTGTCGTAATATCTTAATCGTACCGTCCGCAGAGGTTGTTAACCACATTATGTCTATACTATTAGCGGGATTAACAGGCATCCGTTCTCGGAGAAGGTTATATCCTGTTGCAACAGACACTTTAAAAAGATATAATGTTCGTGCATTAGTATATTTGGTTAATTTTTCTAATTTTGATTTGTATTCTCGCATAGGATTAATAGGAGGTCATACATGTGAAAACGAATCATTCCTCATCCGCATTGGGTGAATTCATTAAATCACGCAGGGAACGGTTGCAACCCTCAATAGCGGGGATAAAGCCGCTTCCCGGACGAAGACGCACCCCGGGGCTTCGAAGAGAAGAGGTCTCCTATCTTGCTAATTTAAGCGTGACTTACTATACTTGGCTGGAGCAAGGCAGAGAAGTTAATCCTTCGCCGGAAGTATTACTAAATATCAGTAACGCACTGAAGTTGGATGAAGACGAACAAAAGCATCTGTTTGATTTGGCAAATGTAGACCCGGCGAGCGCAGGTGCAGTACTAAATAGCGAAAGATCAGATACCGGTTTTTTGCAAACTATCGTCGATCAATTGCATTATCCTTCTTTCGTCACAGACGAAGGAACAGATATTATTGCATGGAATCGGGCAGCGGAACTAATTATAGCCGATTTCGGTAGTCTGCCGATAAGCGAACGGAATATGATGAACATTATGTTCTTTAATACGGATTACAGACAAAGACTGGTAGATTGGGAGGGGTTTGCCCGGTACATGACGGCGATGGTGCGGGCAAACTTAGAACGTTATAAGGATAATCCATTGTATATGGAACGGTTCGAACGATTGAGGCTGGAAAGTGAGGATTTTGTGCATTTCTGGGATCTCTATGAAATCAAACAAAGGCGGGTCGCAACAACTATATTTCGTCTTCCAGACTCTCAGGAGATGGAGTTCGTGATCCATTCCGCTTCTGTAATCGATAACGACCCTGGCCTGCACTGGTGTTTCTACGTCCCGGTGCCCGAATCAGGTACAGAAGAGAGTTTATTGCGTCTACTGGAGCGAGACAATAAGCGGCATTAGTATTACAGCCAGCAAATGATGACTAAATCTCAACGTCTATTCCAAAAAACCTGCCGTTACTTATGACACTTTCTCCATAAAAGACTAGGAAAACTCCTTTTAAAGCATACTAATACAATACCTATATCTTTTGTTTCCTTAAAGAAAATAGTTACACTTCTTATTGAGGAGCCAATCATAAATTTAGTGACTATAGCATACAGAAGGCTCTCGTGACTTTCTCGACAGCCTTTTAGCTATGATCATGATTCTATTGGTTACTTGTTTGTTTTTCTTTACTCCCACCAATGATTCTGTGCACTGAACCCAACGTCCAATAGTTTAGCGTTCCCAGAAACGGTAATCGTAATTTCGTTTACATTAATATATGGTCTACTTGTTTCAGGATTTACCACGTAAAAAAATGAAATGATTATATGTTCTGCCTCTTTATAATAGAGTTATTTGGTTTCCATCTACCACTATAGTAACTTCTCCCTTGGAACTACCCTTGTCTGGCATCCCAACATAAGAATATAACGTCTCATTTTCCTTGTTCCCCAAGATGTAAGTGTATGATTTGCTTTTACCATCTTCACTAGTATACACGTTCATTTTGGGTTCTATTTTCTTCCCAGCTACAGTGAAACTTGAAAGATTTCCAGTCATAGGCATGATTTCATTCATTTCATTCACATCGTGTAATGCTTGTATCGGACTTTCTCTTTTCTCTATAACATAATTAATAGTTTCCGAGATCACGATTACTCCAACTAGAAGAACACCGGCGCTCAAGAGGAAGGATGTCGATTTCTTAAATCATAAAGAAAAGTCATTGTCGATGAAGATGTCATCAATACCTTGACGGAACATAAAAAAGTTCTAGAGGGAGTCATTAATCGGTTAGATGATCCTTACTAACACCGCATAGCTAAGACATACCCATACATCGCTACTTGCCGAGGTACGTGTGTCACTAGAACAAATTATGGGTCGTCTCGGTCATACTGACAATCAAAAATATCTATCTCCATGTCACCCGAAAAATGAAAAAAGAAGCCTCTCAAAAGTTCGCTGAACTCATGAGAAGCCTCCGTTAATTTACATCTATGTTAGCAAAATGCTAGCATTTCACTCTCACCTTACATACAAACCCATACATATCAAGGGTTGAAGCGGCTTATTACATCATGCCGCCCATTCCGCCCATGTCAGGCATACCCATGCCGACAGCGCCTGCTGGTTCTGGGATGTCTGCTACTACTGCTTCTGTAGTTAAGAATAGAGAAGCTACAGATGCAGCGTTTTGTAGAGCTGAACGAGTTACTTTAGTTGGATCTACGATACCTGCGTCGATCATGTTCACCCATTCGCCAGTTGCTGCGTTGAAGCCCATGCCGATGTCTTCGCGTTTTAGACGATCTACTACGATAGATCCTTCTAAACCAGCGTTGTTAGCGATTTGACGAACTGGCTCTTCTAATGCACGAAGTACGATACGAATACCAGTTGCTACGTCGCCTTCTTTTGTTTCTGCAAGCTCAGCTACTTTGTTGTATACGTTTACTAGTGCAGTACCACCACCAGATACGATACCTTCTTCTACAGCTGCGCGAGTTGCGTTAAGTGCATCTTCAATGCGAAGCTTGCGTTCTTTTAGTTCAGTTTCTGTTGCTGCTCCTACTTTCACTACAGCTACTCCACCAGCAAGCTTAGCAAGACGCTCTTGAAGTTTTTCTTTATCGAATTCAGAAGTTGTATCTTCTAATTGGCCACGGATTTGAGCAACACGGCTAGCGATGTTTTTTGTATCTCCGTTACCTTCTACGATTGTTGTGTTGTCTTTTGTTACTACTACTTTAGAAGCGCGTCCTAATTGAGTGATGTTCGCAGATTTTAGGTCTAGTCCTAAATCTTCTGTGATTACTTCTGCACCAGTTAGGATAGCTATATCTTCAAGCATTGCTTTACGACGGTCACCGAATCCAGGAGCTTTAACAGCTACTGCATTGAATGTTCCGCGTAATTTGTTTACTACTAGAGTAGCTAATGCTTCCCCTTCTACATCTTCAGCGATAAGTAAAAGTGGTTTGCCTTGTTGAACTACTTGCTCAAGCACTGGTAAGATTTCTTGAATGCTAGAGATTTTTTTGTCTGTGATTAAGATATATGGATTGTCTAGGTTAGCTTCCATTTTATCTGAATCAGTTACCATGTATGGAGAAGCATAACCGCGGTCGAATTGCATACCTTCTACGACATCAAGCTCTGTTGTGAATCCTTTAGATTCTTCGATTGTAATAACTCCATCGTTACCAACGCGCTCCATAGCTTCAGCGATTAGCTCACCAACTTCTTCATCACCAGATGAAATAGCAGCTACTTGAGCGATAGATTCTTTACCTTCGATTTGTTTAGAGATTGCTTTTAGCTCTGTCACAGCAGAAGCTACAGCAAAGTCGATACCTTTACGAATACCAACTGGGTTAGCTCCAGCAGTTACGTTTTTAAGTCCTTCACGAATCATAGATTGTGCAAGAACAGTTGCAGTTGTTGTACCGTCACCAGCGATATCATTAGTTTTAGAAGCAACCTCTGCCACTAATTTCGCACCCATGTTTTCGAATGCATCCTCTAGCTCGATATCTTTTGCGATTGTTACACCATCGTTAGTGATAAGTGGTGAACCAAATTTTTTCTCTAGAACTACGTTACGACCCTTTGGCCCTAAAGTTACTTTTACAGCGTCTGCTAATTTATCTACCCCACGTAGCATTGCGCTACGAGCGTCTTCACTAAATTTAATTTCTTTTGCCATGTTAATATGCCCTCCTAATTTTTCTTTTTAAGTTCTTTTATTAGCCAATTACAGCAAGAATATCGCTTTCGCGTAAGATTAAATAGTCGTGGCCTTCATATTTTACTTCAGTTCCAGCATATTTAGAGAAGATAATACGGTCCCCTTCTGCTACGTCTAATTCAACGCGGTTTCCGTTTTCTAGTACTCGTCCAGTACCTACTGCAACGACTTTACCCTCTTGTGGTTTCTCTTTAGCAGAGTCTGGAAGTACGATGCCAGATGCTGTTTTTTCCTCAGCTTCGATTAATTCGATTACAATACGATCACCTAATGGTCTTAACAAGTGAAACTACCTCCCTAAAATAGTTGAATTTATTTTTATTAGCACTCTCACACTTTGAGTGCTAACACACTTATAATAATAATTAAACTTAGAAGAATTTGCAAGTGAGAACATCATTTTTTTTAATAATTTTTAACGCTCTAATCCTCAGTTGGTTTAAAACCTATGAGGCTTCTAGTTTTTGAAAACGAAGATACTAAAGTTGACTATTAAAGATGATTATAAAATGGCTAAGGAGCGATTTTATTTTAGTTTTCCTTTACAATAAGGCTAAGGCTAGTACATCTTACAAAAGCAAGATTATCTATTTACTATCCTGATTAGTAAACTTATAAAAGCAACTGCTATAAATAGAAAGGATATTTAGATGAAACAACAAAAGACAGGTTTATACATATTAATCACCTACTGTGTGATGCAGCTCTCCGGTGCATTATTTGCTCCACTTCTACTAATAATCTTTAACTATTTCGGCTTAGAAAACGCAAGGTACTTAGCTTCTGGATGGTGGGTTTTCCTTGGAATGGGAATTGCTACAGTTATCACCTTGCTTATGATTCGCCAAGACAAGAATTTTATACGACCTCTAAAAGGGAAGGCATCCGGTCTTCCCGGAGCAATTGGCTGGGGAATTCTTGGCTTTCTCATGGTTTTGTACGGCCAAACATTAGCTGCTAATATTGAAATTAGATTTTTTGGTATAGAAGCTGGTTCTGAAAATACGTCGCAGTTTATGGATCTTGGCAATTCAGTACCTTTTGTCTTTTTCTCCATTGTGCTCTTCGCACCTATTTTAGAGGAGCTTATATTCCGTCGCATCATTTTCGGAACTTTACTGCCTAAAACGAACTTCTTTGTAGCAGCGCTCGTTAGCTCACTGTCCTTTGCCGTCATTCACTTTGAGTTCACACACATACTAATATATGCTGTGTCTGGGTTTATATTCGCTTTCATTTACTATAAAACAAAGCGAATTATCACCTCTATTATTGCCCATATGCTACTTAATGGATTCGTAGTAATTGTTCAACTGTATAATGAAGAGATCGTCAACTTTTTAGAAAAACTTGCTGAGTTGCAGCAATAAGGGGTAATCATAATGACTTTTTCATTTGTAAGTTTTCCTACAATAGAAACAGAAAGAGACTCATCCTTCGAAAAGCAATCGAACGGGATGCAAAGGATATTTTAGAGTTATATTCTAATGAAAACGTAGTACAGCATATGGCAATCGGTCCCTTTACTTCTGTTGAAGATGCAAAGGGCGAAATTAGTTGGTACGAGAAAATTTTTCTCGAACAAACTGGTATGCGCTGGGTAATAGAAGATAAAATAACCCAAAAAGTAATCGGTACTTGTGGTTATTTAAACTATGAGGCTGAGCATAAGCGTATAGAAATTGGCTATGATCTTTCACCTAAAGCTTGGGGAAAGGGAATTATGACGGAGGCGCTTAAGCCCATCATTCGTTTTGCCTTTCATGATATGAACATGAACAAAATTGAAGCTCAAGTTACTTCAGAGAATGATGCCTCCCTTCACCTTTTGAGTAAGCTAGGTTTTCACAAAGATGGAGTCTTAAGACAGCATGAGTTCGAAAAGGGACGCTATATCGATCTTGCTATCTATTCCCTACTAAAAAGCGAATATAAATAGGAAAGCCCTCGACTAGATAATAGTCGAAGGCTTTTTTTCTTAAAAGAAGATTGGTATCAGCGCTCACCTTGCCCCTCGAGGTCAAATGGATAAAAGCACCGGTGGCTGAGGAACTGCCTCCTCGCTTTTCTCCATTTGCTTGTCGGGGCAGACATAGGCGCTTGCGCTTTCTTAGATCTCGTTTCGAATCATGTAGATGAGTGTTTGAAGTTCAACTGAAAGATCAATCGTATGTACGCGAATCTCATCTGGAGTACTTATAGGGACTGGAGTGAAGTTTAAAATCCCTTTTACATTGGAGCCCACTAAAAGATCAGCTACTTCCTGAGCCGCACGACTTGGAAGTGTAAAAATCACTAATTCAATTCCGTATTCCTTTAGCTTTTCCAACATCACACTAGAATGAAATACAGGAATGTCACTAATAATCGTTCCTTCGAGTGGTGCCTTCGTATCGAATGCCACTACAATTCTAGTATTATGGTTTTTTTGAAAGTTATATTTTACAAATGCTGTTCCTAAGCTACCAACACCTATTAGTGCCACCCGTGCCGCTTCATCTTGGTCTAGTGTCTTTCTGAAAAACTCAAGTAGATGAGGTACATCATAGCCGTACCCTTTCTTTCCTAGCGCACCGAAATGAGAAAAATCTCTTCGAATGGTTGCTGAATCTATCTTCATCGCTTCACTTAGCTGTTGGGATGAAACTCTTTTATGATCTGCATTTTGAAAGCTTTGTAAAAATCTATAATATAAAGGAAGTCGTTTCATTGTCGCTTGAGGAATGCGAGGTACATCACGTTTCATAAGTGTCCTCCTATTGTATAAGGCAAATTCATTTTTACACGTTACCTTTCTTTTATTGTAAAGGGAGAACGTTGCAACGACAAGTCCTATCTATTACACTTAGGATAGAATTGAGGTGCAAATTAACGTGATTGTTTTACAAGTAAACCAAGTAACTAAATCCTTTAACGGTGAAGATATATTAACAAACGTAAAGTTAGAAGTTCAAGACCGCGACCGAGTTGCACTGGTTGGGCGTAATGGTGCGGGAAAATCTACTTTACTTAAAATAATTGCTGGAGAAATGTCATACGATTCCGGTGACATTATTATGCCTAAAAATATTAGACTTGGCTATTTAGAGCAGCATGCGGGTCTTGAATCGAAGCTGACGATTTGGGAGGAAATGAAATCCATCTTTAGTCATTTGATTGATTCCGAAAGAGAACTGCGCTCACTAGAAGCACAAATGGCTGACCCTTCTATCTATGAGGATTCAGAAGCCTACGCTAGAGTTGCAGCTACCTATGACGAGCTTCAGCTTGCCTTTAATGAGGCTGGTGGATACCGCTTTGAATCGGATATCCGTTCCATCTTGCATGGTATGCAATTTTTCCCTGAGGATTATGATAAGCCAGTACAAGCATTATCCGGGGGACAAAAAACGAGATTAGCATTAGCTAAAATGCTGTTGAGCAAGCCCGATTTACTTATACTCGATGAGCCTACAAACCATTTAGATATTCAAACACTCAGCTTCCTTGAAAATTATTTGAAAAACTATAGTGGTGCCATTTTGATTGTATCCCATGATCGATATTTCCTAGACCAAGTAGTAAATTTAGTGTATGAGGTTTCACGTCATAACGTTACGAGATACGTAGGTAACTATAGCGCCTATTTAACGCAGAAAGCGAAAAATTATGAGCTCGATAAAAAGAAATATGAGAAGCAGCAGGAGGAAAAAGCAAAGCTAGAGGACTTTGTTAGCCGTAACCTGGCTCGTGCATCTACAACGAAGATGGCACAATCTCGAAGAAAGGTTATTGAGAAGACAGACTGGATGGATGCCCCAGATGGCGATGAAAAATCCGCTAACTTCGGCTTTACCATTGACCGTCCTAGCGGTAATGATGTTCTGCGTTTAGAGGATATTGCTGTAGGTTATCCAAATAAAACCGTTTCCTCTAACATCTCATTTTCCGTTTATAAGCAGGACCGCATCGCTTTGGTTGGACCAAATGGTGTCGGTAAGTCCACTTTGCTAAAAACTATTATGAAGCAGCTCCCTTCGGCTGGTGGTCATATTCAATACGGCACAAATGTGCAATTTGGATACTATGACCAGGAGCAGGCAGCTCTTACTGGCAATAAAACCGTCCTTAAAGAGCTATGGGATGAATGGCCTCTGATGAATGAGAAGGATATACGCAATGTGCTAGGTCGCTTCCTCTTCTCTGGAGACGATGTACAAAAAACTGTGTCTAATCTATCCGGTGGAGAAAAGGCTAGACTTGCACTTGCAAAACTCATGCTATTAAAGTCGAATACACTTGTACTAGATGAGCCTACTAACCATTTAGATCTAGACAGCAAGGAAGTCTTGGAGAATGCATTGCTTGATTTTCCTGGAACGATTATTTTCGTATCACATGACCGTTACTTTATTAATCGAATTGCAACGAAGGTAATTGAACTTTCCTCTGATGATGCCACCCTTTTCTTGGGAGACTATGATTATTATTTAGAGAAAAAGGAAGAGCTCGAGGAAATCGCCATGGAAAATGCAGTGGTTCAAAACACTGTAGTTCAAAAGGTCAATACGTCTACAATTGATAAAGAGGCGAAGAAAAAGGAACGCCAGCTACGTCGTCAAATTGAGGAACTAGAAGGACAGATTCCTTCCATAGATTCAGAAATTGCTTCTATTGAAAAGAAGCTATGTGATCCAGAGATATTCCAGGATCATGAGGCAGTCCAAAAGCTACAAGGCGAATTGGATATACTAAAGGTAAAGCAAGACACAATCTCCAACGAATGGCTGGAGCTACAGGAACAATTAGAAGAGATTACAGGGTAAACCGATTGACTCGGTTTACCTTTTTTTATATGGGGAAAAATAATAATGTCGAACGGTCCGATTTTAGAGAGAAACCGACCAATTTTTGGGGTGAACTGTCCAATTATTTGCTCAAACCGTCCGATTTTTGGAGATTGTTCTGCGCTCCTTCTGAAAGCATATATAATAGCCTTGTTGTATTTTGTCGAACACTGGCATATATATAGGTCAAGTACCTTTTTCAACAAATTCTTTTTCCACATATTTATTAACATCAAAAATACTGTTATATCAATCTATCAACAGGTTTATCCACATTATCCACAGTTTTAAAACAAACTTTTCCACAAGGTGTAAGCATAAATAACCACAATATATTGAAAAAACACAACTTACTAACAAGTTATTCACAGATTGTGCATAAGTACGAATGTTCTCTATTGACAACAGAAATAATACGTGGTAAAAAATCCTCTTTTCTTGTCGAAGAAAAGAGGATTTCATTTAGTTCCAACTATTTAGTTCTAACCCTGGTCTTCCATTCATCGACAAATCTCCCGTTTGCCCTGCTGAGTACTTAGAGCTCCCAGCGGCTGCGATCATTGCGGCATTATCTGTACATAAATTTATAGGTGGTACATAGAATGGAATGTTTTCTTTTTCAAAGGCTTCTTCTAAAGATTTACGAAGTCCTTTATTTGCGGCTACTCCACCAGCAGCAATTACCTGCTTTACATTGAACTCTCTAGCTGCTCGTACGGTTTTAGTAGTCAGTACTTCTATTACACTTTGCTGGAATCCAGCTGCTAGGTGGTTTGGATTGATCTCTTCCCCACGTTGCTCCGCATTATGCTGATAGTTGATGACTGCCGATTTTAAGCCACTAAAGCTAAAATCATAAGAGCCTTCCTCTAGCCAAGCTCTTGGAAATGAAACTGCTTCATCGCTCTCATTCGCCAGACGATCAATATGTGGACCACCCGGATAAGGAAGATTCAAAACTCTTGCAACTTTATCATAAGCCTCACCAGCTGCATCATCGCGTGTTTCTCCGATTAGCTCAAACTGACCGTCTTTCTTCATCAATACTAACTCGGTATGCCCTCCCGAAACTACTAGAGCAAGTAACGGGAATTCCATCGGTTGGACTAATGCATTTGCGTAAATATGTCCTGCGATATGGTGGACGCCTACTAAAGGAAGGTCATTTGCAAACGCGAATGCTTTTGCTGCGTTTATTCCTATTAAAAGTGCCCCAACCAGTCCAGGTCCTTCAGTCACCGCTACTGCATCTAGTTCCTGCGGTGTCATGTTCGCTTGCTTCAATGCTTCTTCGATAACCAGCGTAATCTGCTCCACATGATGTCGAGAAGCAACCTCAGGCACTACTCCACCGAATCGTTTATGACTTTCTATTTGAGATGCTACTACATTGGTTATAATCTCTGTTCCATTTTTGACGATGGAAGCTGCGGTTTCATCACAGCTCGTTTCTATTCCTAATATATATTGATCTTTTGTCATTTGAATTCCACCCACATTACAAGAGCATCCTCTTGTGTATCTGTATAATAGTTTTTTCGAATGCCTCCGTCTTGGAAGCCTAGCTTATAATATAAGTTTTTTGCGACTATATTGGATACGCGCACCTCTAATGTCATGAGGACTACTTTTTGCTCCTTCACGACACGAATAGCCTCGCGCATTAAGCCTTCCCCAATTTTATGTCCTCGCATCCGCTCAGCAACAGCCACGTTCGTGATATGACTTTCATCCATAACAATCCACATTCCACAGTAGCCAACAATATCCTTTTCCTCTGTTTCTGCTACTAAATAGTAGGAATATAGATTGGTCGACATTTCATGCTCGAATGCTTCTCTAGTCCAAGGAAGAGTGAATGCTTCTTCTTCTATTAAAAGAACCTGGTCAATATCTTCTATTGTCATTTTGCGATAGGTGATAGTTTTAGTTTCCATTTTTCTTCTGCTCTTTCATCCAGTTTGCCTCTGCCTCAGTTATTCGCAAATATTCTGGCACCGCTGTATGTACATTTGTAGGCTCCATGCTTTGAGCAATTTCTATTAGAACAGCTGCACTTGGTAAGGAGAACGCCGCTCCCGCCTGTTTTACCTTATCACCAAGCACCTCATTTATTTGTTCCCAATGAAGATTTACATCCATTCCAACAAATAAAACAGGCTGCTCCATTTCATCTAACAAAGTTAACAGGTCTACCATCGACATATGAGCTTCCTTCACTGTTTCTCCGTTTACATAAATTCCTGCAAATACATTTCCACGTCGCGCATCCATAATTGAACAAACTGCACCTTGGAAATATGGCGCATTCCCAGCTAGCACCTGTAGGCTTGAAACAGAGTAAATCGGAAGGTTCAGCGTCCATGCAAGCGTTTTGCCAATTGTTACACCAATTCGCACTCCCGTATAAGAGCCCGGGCCTTTTGCAACAGCAATCGCATTTAGCTCACTCGGCTTGATGTTAGCTTTTTTCATGAGTTCCTCTATCGCGGGCATCGTTCCAATAGAATGAGTTACCTTCACTGAGGATTTATATTCCGCAAGCACCTGTCCATCTTTCACGATTGCTACTGCAAGCGGTGTATGAGATGTATCTATTCCTAACCAAATCATTCAAAAAGCTCCTCACATAATTGTTCATATCGTTTCCCAAAGGGTTCAAACGTAAATCTGCGTTTGTCTCCTTCTAGTCGGTGAATCTGTATCGCTAAACGTTCTGATGGTAAATCATCCTGTATTAAATGAGCCCATTCGATAATACTTACCGCTTCACCATAAAATAGCTCGTCCCAGCCTAAATCTTCATCACTATTAGCTAATCGGTACACATCCAAATGATTTAAAGGCAATCTGCCCTCATATTGCTTCAATATAGTAAACGTCGGACTGTTCACATTTCTCGTGATTCCAAGCCCCTTCGCCACACTTTTCGTAAAAGTTGTCTTTCCCGCTCCAAGGTCTCCCTCTAATGTCAGGACATCTGCAGGATTTAGTTTTTCAGCGAGCTGTCGGGCTAATGCTTCCGTCTCCTGCTCCGAATCAATCAATCGTTCATACATCGTCGATCGCTTTCCTTTCAAGTACAAATCTATTTGACTCTATTATAAAGAATTACAGCTCATAATGTAACTATAGGGCATTTTTGTCGAGAGATCTCTTAAACAAATTTACGAAAATCTGTTTTGCAATAAACAGTCCGCTCACTGGACTTCGAGACTATTTACTACAATCTAATCGATTTTTACGACAATCAGAGCTTGGATTACTACAATCCACGTCTGGTTTACTACAATCAACCCGTAGTTTACTACAATCCTATATCCGCTCTACATTTTCCCTCTGTTTTACTACAATTCCATCGTTTTTTACGACAATTCATGCCTGAATTACTACAATTCCCTCGTAGTTTGCGACAATCCCCTTCCAGTTTACTACAATCCCCAATCTACTCTCCCTCTCTCTCTCCCTCTCCCATGCAAATTTTCTCCAAACACTCCAAAACGCAAAAGGACCGCCTCACATCCCTTGTGAGACAGTCCTAAGTAAGATTTTATTGCAGTAATCGAAGCACTTTTTGAACTTCCTGCTCTCCAGCATGCTCCCAACGGTTTTTGTCAGTGATATTGCCATCCTGATCAACAGGCGACTGAAACTGATCGAAGCCAGTAGTGGTAAGCAATGAATTTTCATCCTTATCTAAACCGACGTTTACGACATGCTTAATCAAATAGGGGGACTGGAATCTAATGTGTGCATCAGAATCATCAAGCATCCCTTGAGTCACTGTAAAGGGAATTCGAAGGTAGATTGTTTCACCTTCCTCGCGACAGAGGATAGAGTCAAAGCTACCTTTATGGTAATCCCAGTTTCCTCCGATTGAATAGCCTAGACTTGAGATACGATCCTGTAAATCTCCAAAATTTGCGAACTTACCTTCTAGTTCTGTGTTAAGCTGAAGCATTTGCTATCACTCCTTCATATGAATTCTCGTTTATAGAGTTTCCCAAAGCGAGCGATAACATACAGATGAGAAAATCATTTTTCTTTTTCAAAAAATAAGCTAATGACCTTTTCAAAAAGCCCTTTTTTTGGTGGATCTCGATTTATTTCTACGAGCTTATTTGCGATTAAATCAGACAATATTTCGTATCCCGCCTCTCCAAAATGGAGGCCATCATCTTTTTCTCCAATTAAAAGCTCCTTGTAGTTTTCTCTGGAATACATAGCGGTAAAAAAATCGATATAGTGACTTCCAGTTTCTTTGGCGACCTCATTTACTACAGTTGCATACCTTTGTAGTCTCTCATTAGTGCGATTTTCTTGTAAGAATTCATCTACAGGAGCTGGAGTGATGAGAATAGTTTTATGGGGACCAATTACTTTAGCAAATGTACATAAGTTTCGCTTATACTGCTCAATGTCTACTAATCGATGTGAGGCAGAATCATTGGCTCCAAATAGAACAGTTACAAAATCTGGCTTTTTCGCAATAACATCTGCGGCAAAGCGCTCGATTGCCTGTTCGGTTGTATTTCCCGAAACTCCAGCATTAATAAAGTCATAGTCAGGCAATTTATGAGATAGCTTAAACGTTAGCGCTGGAGCAGAGTAACCTTCTTTTCTTGCGGTGATACTGTCACCAAAGCAAACGACAGTAGTCATATTACAAACCTCCAATCTATTAATTTTTATATTTTTATAGTGCTCTATAAGTTTATATTCACTAAAAAACGGTTATACAAACATATAAGACTGCCTTGGAGGAACATCATGAATAAAAAAAGAGTTACTTGGGTAGATGTCACAAAGGGTTTTTTAATGATTTTAGTAGTTATAGGTCATTATCCTGGTGAACTAAACTTCCCATTATCCAAATATATCTATTGGTTTCATATGCCAGCTTTTTTCTTACTAAGCGGTATATTTTTTAAGGAAATTAAAGAAGATGAAGCATCTAATAAAACCGTCAAAAAGAGATTCTTACAGCTTATGGTTCCGTATCTATTTTTCCTTTTATCCATTACCAGCATTCGTTACGGAATGGAGGTAGCTCAAGGTAATTATAATATATCTTGGTATCTTCAAGATTTATGGAAGCTAATTATTGCAGGAAGATTTGTACGAGGTGCATACGGAGTTTTCTGGTTTGTAACCACTTTATTCTTTACGTATTTACTATTTATGTGGATGACTAAATATTTAAGCAAAACAAAACAAATAAGCCTAATCGCTATTTGCTATTTAGCTGCACATTTGCAAAGTATTTTTGCTAGAGAAGTAATTAGTGAATCTGCAGTAGAGTCAGCACAATCTATTCCAATGGTATGGAATTTAGATGTAGTATTAATGGCAGTTGTATATTTCTCCTTAGGTTATTATGGTAAATCTCTTTGGATGAATGTAACCAAGCCTTGGCTTTTCAGTGCAAGCTTTGTAGCGTTTAGTATGATTCTAGCTGACCAAAACGGATTAATCAATTATAAGCTAAGTATGAAATTTTTACGATATGACCATATGTTATTAGATTTAATCGTTCCGATCTCCTTTATCATCGTCATTGTCGGTCTTTTCCAAAGAGTTACGAAGATTATTTCGTTAGATTGGTTAAGAAAAATCGAAAATCATTCCATTGCAATTATGTACTTACATATTTTTACGGACATGATTTTAAACGATTACGTTGATTATGGAGTCGTCGGTTACACTATATTATGTACTCTAATTCCAATTATTATTTCGGTCATTATTCAAAACGTTATCCCATATGGTAAATTTTTGCTAGGAGATATCCGCGCAAAAAAACCAATGCAAATAGAAATTTAAAAACCGCCATTTTGGCGGTTTTTTGATGTTTCAGTAAATATTTTCTAAATAAAAACTTTACGAACAAGAACATTTGTTCTAAAATGTGTTATAATAGAAAAAGCAATTGCATACCAGGTTGGGCGGCGGTCACTTCTTTCAAAGGGGTGATGCCAATGACAATTTACGAAACGATGAATTTGTTAATGCAGCTAAGTGCTGTCTTTCTAACAGCTTTTTCTATCGTAGTGACATTGATTATTTTCTTCATAAAAAAGAAATAACCGTCCCCTGGCAAAGGTTTGACGGTTATTTCTGACCTAGGACCAACCGCTCTTTCTGCGGTCTGCATATTGTTGGACTGGATATTGCAGTATCCAGTCCTTTAACTTACTTGCTTATTGTTATTATATACAGAAAGCAATGCATATTCAACTCATACTGGTCAAATATGCCTTACTTCTCTGCTTTTTACTAATAGATTTCATTACTAATGGATTACTTCATTTTATGCAACTATATTTTATATGTGTATCCTAAACAGTACAAATCTTAGATTATATAAAAAAGAATAGACATTTAAACGTCTACTCTTTTCTGATTTCTTCAACTCGCCCCTAATAAGTATCATTTCCGAAATATGTAGGCACCACGGTTTCATAAACCTGTCCGTCCAATTCATGTCTTAGACGCTTTACTTCAATTTGGAAATAATTCAAAATGTTTTCTTCCGTCATAACCTCAGAAACACTTCCGGTTATCACTGGCTTTTCTTTGGCGACCATTAAAACTTTATCTCCTAGATAAAATGCATGGTTGGCATAGTGTGTATTGATGACACAGGCTAACCCTTTTTCTTTCACTAACCTTTTAATTGTTTGTAGTATAATCTTTTGCTTTTGCATATCTAGATGCGATTCAGGTTCGTCCAATACTAAAATTTCTGGCTCTGCCACTAATGTTCGAGCGATTAATGCTAATTGCAGCTCTCCCCCACTGACAGATGTACAGGATTCCTCTGCTAAATGCTTGATGCCTACAGAGTCTAATGCTTCTAACGCTAAAGCATAGTCCTTTTTAGATGGCTGGGCGAATGAGCGAATGTAAACTGCTCTTCCCATCGTCACTAAATCTAAAATGGAATAGCTGAACGTCATACTCGAAGCTTGAGGAACGTAACCAATTTTTGTCCAGACTTCCTTAGAATTCATATTAGAAAGCGGCTCGCCATCGAGTAAGGTTGCCCCTCTTTTCCAATCCTGTAAACCCATCATGCATTTTAATAGAGTTGTCTTCCCTGCACCATTTGGGCCAAGTATGGACAATATTTGACCAGGATGAAGCTCAAAGTTGATATCATTTGCATAAAGTAGTTTTTGAGCATCAGGATTTTTGGCTTTTTTGTAAAAATAATTGCCGTCCTTTACCTGTAATATCATTTCCAGCCACCTCCTGTTTTACGAAGTAAATATGCGAAAAAAGGAGCTCCGATAATAGCTGTCAAAATAGAAAGTGGGATTTCAGCTGCCGTTAGACTTCGAGCAAGATTATCAATGACTAATAAGTATACTGCTCCTATGGAAATAGATGCAGGAAGGACATATTGATTGTTACTCCCTACAATCATTCGAGCGATATGTGGGATAATCAGCCCTACCCAGCCAATGATACCAGCTATTGAAACTGCAGCCGCAGTGATCAAGGTTGCCCCTAAAATAATTAGCCATTTCAGCTTGTTTACAGAAATACCTAATGATAATGCCTCTTCCTCCGAAAGGGAAAGGATATTCAATCTCCAGCGCAGCACATACAAAATTAGTATTCCAACCAAAATAATTGGTCCACCAATCATTAAATCGCTATAGCTTGCAGTACCAAGACTACCCATCAACCAATATGTTATTGCTGGCAGCTTTTCTTCAGGATCAGCTAGGAACTTCACGAGAGAGATTAAGGCCTGAAACAATGCACTAGTAACTACTCCTGCAAGGACAAGCATAAATATAGGCATATCTCGTTTTACTCCACCTATTAAAAATGTGAAGCCAATTGCAAGCATCCCCATTACTAATGCAATGATTTGCATCGTAAAGCTATTACCGAATAACAAAATTCCAATTGATGCACCAAATCCTGCACCAGCGGAAACACCTAAAATATCAGGGCTAACTAAAGGATTGGCGAACATTCCCTGGAACGCTGCACCGGCGATAGATAAACCTCCACCGATCAGCATAGCTAATAAAATTCTCGGCAAACGGACATTCATAACGACTGTTTCTTCCATATTAGACCATGTTTGCTCCATTGGTATTATTTGTGAAAGTAATATTTTGATTTGAACAATGAAATCAATTTGATACCGGCCTACCCCAATCGAAATCAGACCAACTATGACAGGCAATGTCCAAAGTAATATCTTGATTAATTTAGACTTCATTTTTAAGACACCTTTGTATTAGTATTTTGCTGCTTCCGATGGTGGATTTAGAATTTCTTCCACTTGTGTATCAGTTAAATCATAACTATAGTAACGTTTGTAATAGTCTTTTATTTCTTCGTTCATGTCATACGTAAACAAATCTGGATGATTTTTTTGAGCCATCCATTTTAGCATCAATGGTGCATCTCCACTTGGTGGATACCAGCGATAAATACCGAGCGGCATTTTATAAACCTTTTTATCTTGAACTGCCTTTACTTCACTCCAGTCTTGGCTTTCGAAAACGTTGTTATACAAGTCCTCAGGCTGAGTTTCTGTAAAATTAGTGATATAAATGATATCAGGGTTCCATTTATAAATTTGCTCCATATTTACTGCTTTAATACCATCGACCTCTTCTGCTGCAACATCAATTCCACCAGTAGAGTTCAACCAACGGTTACCGTGCATACCTGTTCCAGCTACAGAAATCTCTCCATTATTATGGTATTGCAATACCATTACTCGAGGCATATCTTTCTCTTCAATACCTGCTTCGTCCAACGTGTCATAAATCATTTGTTGATTTTCTTCACCCTCTGCAATTATCTCTGCAGGTCGATCTGTTACACCAGTAATCTCTCCAGTTAAGGTTAACCAGCGATTCAATGTATCTAACGGGTTAAGTGAGTCAGTAGCAGTGTCTAATGCGACCGTTGTTATCCCCGTATCTTCAAGTTTTTTCACCGTTTTTTCTTGATTAGCAATCTCAAAATATACATCTGGATCTAAAGACAATAGCTCCTCTACATTTACTTCACCATTTTCAATAAAGTTCGTTTTAGCATCTAGAATAGATGGTGAAATTTCCTTTAAAATAGAGTGAGAAGCTGCATTATAAGAATTTGGATGTATCCCTGCAATCTCCTCAGTAGAATTTGTAGCTATAAACCATGTAGAGAAGTATGGTAGTATTCCACCCATTACAATGCTATCCAATGTTCCTGGTATCTCTACCTCTCTATTTAATTCGTCTACAATTAGCTTCGTTTCTTGGCTAGCCTCTAAATCCTTACTGCCCACTTCATTATCATTATTACCGCAGCCTGCTAGCAATAACGCTATGGAAGCCGATGCAATTAAATATCTATATGTACGTTTCCTCATTACATTTGTCTCCGTTTCTTATTGAGAATCATTTTCAACTACTAACTAACTTATAATAATTATCCCAAAAGGTCAAGAAAGCTTATTAAAAAAATAATATTCAGAATGCAATATAGTAAAATTTTGTCTTTTCATATTTTTAATTTTTGTGTTATGATGCAAACAAATGAGAATAGTTATCAATTAAATTTAATGGAGGGCTCTTTTTGGCTAACTCAAACAGTATTCTATATTTGGATCCAGGTCATGCCTTTGGATTGTCCAACCGTACCAATCCTTTCATGAACAAACATTTTACGATTATCGATCAATACCAATTAACTCAACATAATCTAGAGCCATACTGCTGTATAGTAGTTCACGATTTTGCAGACCAAGAGTATTTATATAAAAATAGAGCAATTATTCAAGGCTTTTTAGAGGCAGGTAAAATTGTTATTTTCGGGGGACATTTATTTAGAGAGTGGCTTCCTGGTTGTCCTATTTTTACTCCTAGAACTATTGAATCCCATGAAGATTACAATGTATATAAGAAAATAGATCATCCCATTTTTGAAGGAGTAGACACGGATGATATGACCTATAACAAAGGTGTGGCAGGCTTCTTTGCTAGGGTGACACACTCCCCTGTTCCAGCTGGTTCAGATGTACTTCTGACTTTCCGAGACGGAATGGCTATTACATATATTGATAGACAATCAACGAAAGGCACGATTTTAGTCCATTCTGGTCGAGATCTTTTCGCTCATCGCATGCAAAATAAATCGACAGATCGCATTAGCACTCAGCTGCTTCAATGGATTCAAGATGAATATCAGGTATTACAAAAGGGAGGCAGCACCAAATGAGAAAAATTGCCGTGATTTACAGTGGACATGCGCCTCATCACCGGACTTTTAATGAACCAAAATATAAGCAATACATTGACCGACTAATCTATTTCCCTGAATTCCAGGATGCTTCATTAGAGGGAGTAGATGTATTGTTTGTGCCCTCTCAATTGAATGAGCATTTATTGATGAATGCGAAGGCGAAAATTCATGCTTTTGCTAATGATGGAGGAATTGTATTAGCCTTTGGGCCTCAGCCCTGGGAATGGCTCCCAAATCAAAAATGGGAAGAACGTGAGACTAATTTTTGGTGGTGGCTAGAAAAGGACGCAAAAAGTGGTTTAGTGTTAGCTGATCCAGAATATGATTTGTTCAACTATATAACCTTGAAAGATGCAACTTGGCACCAGCACGGTGTATTTTGGCCAGTGGAAGGTGCTCAAAAGCTGATCACTACTGAGGACGGAGGAGCTGTTCTTTACGTTGATAAGGTCAGCACAAAGGGTACTTGGATTATTACTACACTTGACCCAGACTATCATTTTGGCTCTTATTTCATGCCCGCAACTGAACGATTCCTAGATGGCTTTTTACCTTGGCTTGCTAAAGGTAATATATAAAAGAAACCTGTATCGAGATAAATCGATACAGGTTTTTTATTTATATTTCCTTCGCTTGAAATCTCTAGCGATTTACTAATTAAAGCTCCCACTATGGGTTCTATTTAATGAAATACGATTGTTTTATTGCCCTCTACAATTATTCGGTTTTCCAAATGCCATTTTACAGCTCTTGCAAGCACTCGTCGTTCGATTTGTCGTCCAAGTTTCTTAAGGTCAGTCACATCATCCCGATGGTCTACTCGTTCCACATCTTGTTCGATGATTGGCCCTTCATCCAAATTGTTTGTTACATAATGAGAGGTAGCGCCGATCAGCTTTACTCCTCGTTCATATGCACGTTCATAGGGACCAGCTCCTATAAATGCCGGCAGGAATGAATGGTGGATATTGATAATGCGATTCTCAAAATGAGCTACAAAATCAGGAGTGAGTATTTGCATATATCGTGCCAAGATTAATAAATCCACCTCATATTGCTCCATTAAGCGAATCTGCTCCTCTTCCACCTGCTTACGAATTTCTTTGTTAGCGGGAATATAGTGAAATGGAATTCCTAAAGACTCTACCATCGGGCGAGCCGTTTCATGATTGCTTATGACAACAACAATATCAGTGTCCAGATCACCATTTTGCCATTCCCATAGAAGTTCAATTAAACAATGTGGTTCTTGAGAGACAAAGATTGCAGAACGAATTCGCTGTGCTGGATATGAAAACTTATATTCCATCCCGTGGGTATGTGCTACTTCCTCAAAATCCTTTTCCATTTGAGCTGCCTTTGCCACTAAGTTGTCCCCGTGGTACGCAATTCGTATAAAGAACATCCCATTCTCAGGATTGCTTGAATACTGACTAGACTCTATGATATTGCATTCATGCTCATATAAAAAAGTAGATAGCACTGATACAATACCCGGCTTATCTACACATTTTACTAGTAGGCGTCCTCGATTTTCCAAAGTATTGTGATGCGTATTCAACACTTGCTTAACTTGTACATCGTCCATTTTTTATAACACCCTTTACGTAAATATTAATTTTCTCATTATCCTTCATTTTGAAAATCTTCACAAGTGCTTTATCTTCGACCAGAGAAAAAGCCTATGTAATATTTACATAGGCTTCTAACTTAATCTAAAATGATTAATTTAACTTGCTTTCTACCCCATTGCATTGCATTTTCATAGGATGGCATAAATACATCAATTTTATTACCTTTAATAGCCCCACCAGTATCACCTGCAATTGCCTCTCCATAACCTTCCACCCATACTCTTGTCCCAAGTGGAATTATACGTGGATCAACGGCAATTACTTTTTCGTCGGGATTGGCTCTTAAATCAATACCGTAGGCAGTTGTACCCGAGCATCCTGTACAATAGGCTGTATAGGCTGTTGCTTCCATCGTCATCTCAATGGAACCATCTGTTTTTGGTGCTTCTGCTACAACTGGTGCAGATACTTCAATCTTTGTCGATGCTGCGCTTGGAGCTACTGGCTCATTTGGTGGAGCAGTAACCCCCATCACCTGTCTCTTCGGTGAATCCTCCGATTTCCCAGTTCCTTGCTTCACTATTAATTCATCACCTGGAAATATTAAATCTCCTGTTATATTATTCATATTCATAAGTTCGCTGAGTGACAAATCATTTGCTAGAGCAATCCTATAGAGGTTGTCCCCCTCGGTAACCGTGTAAATTACTGGCTCAGAACGAAGTTTCATAAGCAATTTCATTGCATATAAGTCATCAAAATGTATATTAAAATCATCCATCTCAGTTTCTAAGTCAGTTTCTTCGTCTACTAAATTCCTTTGGTCTGAAGCGTCGGTAAGAAGAATCATTTCATCCCTTTGATCCGTAGGGGATAAAACATTCGATGCGTGCGCTACTGAGTTTGTAGTTAAAGTAATTAGCGCAACGAATAAAATAGTCCTAACCTTGAACATAAAGTTCCTCCTTTGTACCTCTTTTCGTAAACTCTCTAGAGTATTGCCCCAAAACTTTAAAAAACAAACCCTCTAAATAAAAAAATAGAAGGTTTCGTTCGAAACAACTAAAGTTTTTAGAGAAACAAAGGACTTTATATCATAATAGATTGAGATTAAATTCATCAAATTCCTATTAATTCCACATTATAAAAATATCATAAATAGTCATTGTATTAAATAAAAATACCCATTTTTTCTAAATAAAACAACCCCTTTTCAACATCTACAAAATTGTATTTTCATTTAAAAATAATCGAATATTCACACTTTTAAGTGGGCAATTTTTAAAACTTAACGGGCGCAAGTTTAGTTTAGAAGCTATATTTTTCGATTTTGGAGCGACTTTTACATATTTAGGAGACACTTCTGACTTCCTTATGGGCGATTTTCTCCATTTTAGGGGCGAAAACTTAATTTAGGGGCTATATTCTTCGATTTAGGAGCGACTTTTACATATTTAGGAGACACTTTCAGCTTCCGTACGGGCGCTTTTCTTCATTTTAGGGGCGCAAACTTAGTTTAGGAGCGGTTTTCTTCAATGTAGGAGCGATTTTTACATAATTAGGAGACACTTCAGAATCCGTTACGGGCGCGAGCTAGGAGACATATTTCTCATCATTTATTAATTTCACTATCGATTATTAATTAGAATTTAAGCAAACAAAAATCCAGAGAAGAAAGCGATAAGCTCGTTTCTTTCTGGATCAGACTTTTATATCCATTTTAGGTTCTCCAATAGTTGATGAAAATTTTTTAAAAAGTTCTCCTTGCTCTCCTCGTTATTTAACGATTTAACATCTATCTGACTCATAAAGTGTAAAACCTCGGGATGATGATCCCAATTTTGTTCGAATCGATTCTTCAGCTCTACATACCAATCATATTGGTACATCCTTCGCATATGTCGGACGGCCCTTCGACTCTCTTCCGTGGTTACTTCCTTTGTCCTTCCATCTGAAAGAAACATGGACACTACAAACTTTGAAATATTATTAATATATTGGATAAACGTAGTGGATATCCTTTCTATCATACAATTCCTCCCCTGTCCCATTTACTACTATTATACGCTAAAACAGGTGGAAAAGATTTATTTTTCTGAATTTTATTTGAAAGAGCGTGAAGCTATATTTAGCCTCACTCTCTTTTTATATGAACGGTCATAAAAATTTTTATCCGGTCATAAATCTCGCGCGAACGGTCATAAAAATTTCTATCCGGTCATAAAACTCTCCCGAACGGTCATATATTTCCCCATCCGGTCATAAACCTCATAATGCCTCGCGTTTCTTCACCTGGTGCTGGTAAAAGGACGCTAAAAACGTTAAAAATGCGTAAGTGGTCGTCTTGACAGTTGCTTGTACTGGGTTATCCTTCGTTGGATCAATACATACAAAGTCAATGGCTCCTATCCCTTCACATTTCCCTACTTCATATAAAATATCAAATAGCTCATCCGAACGCATGCCGCCGGGTGTGGATGCTGGAACACCGGGCGCATAGGCTATATCTAGGACATCCATGTCGACGGTGACATAAATAAAGTCTACTTGCTCCATCAATACAGATAGTACGTCCTGTATCGTTTGCTCGATGCCTTTTTGTCGCAGCTCCTTCAATCGTATCCGGTGAACCTCATAATCATTTGCAGCCTCTATTAGAGAAGGTGCATTATAAAAACCATGCAATCCAATATTGTAGACATGCTTCCCCTCGATCACTCTACCTTCTATTAATTGGCGAATGGGGGTTCCGTTTGTCGGACCGTGGTCATCTGTGGAGCGCAAATCTAAATGTGTATCTAACTGTAAAATACCAATCTTCTTTTCTGGCATAACCTTCTTTAATCCACGAATAGTTGCAGCCGTTACTGAATGATCTCCGCCAATTGTTACCTTCAATGCGTTTGGATATTCTCCTGCCACATTCTCCATAGCGTCCTCGATGTGTTGATGGCTACGCAATATGTCCGTGAAATGCATCTTTACATTTCCGATATCCGCCACCTTCAACTCACGAATGTCTATATCTTCATCAATATAGTATGTCGAGAATTTTTCCCATGACTGACGAAAGACATTTGGAAACTCAGATGCTCCTGAAACACTAATAGAAGACCTGGAAAGCGGTGCCCCAAGAAGCACTACCTCCCAGTCCTTTTTCTCACTTCGCCACTGGGGAACAATCCAGTCCTTGACCTTCATATCTTGATGTTCTATTCTCTGCCAGTTAAATGGAGCAGGCTCAATTGGTGCTTTTTTGTAGTCCATCTATGATCACCCCATTATCCACAACTACTTTTCCATTTTTTACAACGGTCTTCGTATGGTTCATTCCGTAAAAATATTGAAGTTGCTGATAGTTTTCGACATTTAAAATAAGCACGTCCGCCTTCTTACCAGATTCTAAAGAACCTATCTCATTTCCTCTGTTAATCGCATATGCGGCGTTAATGGTGGTCGCTGTCAGAACCTCCTCCATCGTCATGCCCATATTCATACAGGCTAAATTCATGATGAAAGGCAGCGAAATCGTTGGAGAAGAACCCGGGTTAAAGTCAGTTGAAATGGCAACCGGCACACCTTCATCCACCATCAATCGCCCTCGCGCAGAAGCTGCCTTTAAGAAAAAAGCCGTCCCTGGCAACAAAACAGCCACTGTTCCAGCCTGCGCCATTGCTTGGATTCCTTTATCCGAGGCTACCAATAAATGCTCCGCTGAAATAGCTCCTACCTCCGCTGCTAGCTCTGCTCCCTCATATGGCTCGATTTCATCTGCATGGATTTTAGGGATGAGCCCGTGTTCTTTACCAGCCAATAAAATTCTACGAGACTGCTCTGGAGTAAAGACACCCTTTTCACAGAAAACGTCATTGAACTCCGCTAGACCTAACTCTGCTACTTTCGGAATCATCTCATTGACAATCAAGTCTACAAACGCATCAGGATTTTCCTTATACTCAGCAGGTACCGCATGGGCCCCCATGAACGTTCTTACTACATCGATTGTATGATTCTCCTGAAGCTTCTTTGCAACCTGTAGCTGTTTCTCCTCTGTTTCCCAATTTAAGCCATAGCCACTTTTTGCTTCTACTGTTGTTATCCCATGACGAAGAAAATCATTTAGGTGTGCATATGTTTTCTCATATAAATGGTCAAAGGATGACTCTCTCGTTTTCTTCGTGGTAGCATGAATTCCTCCGCCGGCATTCATGATTTCCATGTAGGTAGCTCCATTTAAACGCATTTGGAATTCATTTTCACGAGTTCCCCCGAATACTAGATGCGTATGTGCGTCAACAAGTCCCGGCATAACTACACTGCCAGTGGCATCTAATATCTCTGCCTTCTCCATTAACTCTGGATGCTGCTCCTGAAGTTCTTCCTTAGTACCTACCGCTACAATGCGGTCTTCTTCTATTAATAGACTTCCATTTTCTATAATGTTAAGCTCAGTCATTTCTTTTCCAGTACGCGCTTTTTTACTAGCCGATGCTAGAGTAATTAATTGATTTGCATTTGTAATTAGTAGTGTCATGTATTCTCATCCTTTTGTGTTTAGCATTGGTATATGAACATTCTTCTCCTGGGCAGTTTTAATGGCAATCTCATAACCTGCATCTGCATGGCGAGCAACCCCCATACCAGGATCAGATATTAGCACACGGTTAATCTTCTCTGCTGCCATATCCGTGCCGTCTGCTACGAGCACCTGGCCAGCATGCTGTGAATACCCCATTCCTACGCCACCACCGTGATGTACACTTACCCAGCTTGCTCCACCAGCAACATTCACTAATGCATTTAAGATTGGCCAATCGGACACTGCATCAGAACCGTCCTTCATTCCCTCTGTCTCCCGATTAGGGGATGCCACAGAGCCTGAATCTAAGTGGTCACGTCCAAAAACGATCGGAGCCTTAAGTTCACCTGAAGCGACCATTTCATTGACCTTAAGCGCAAAGCGGTGACGATCTCCATAGCCTAGCCAACAGATTCGAGCAGGAAGTCCCTGCCACTTCACCATCTTCTGAGCCATATCGATCCAGTTCACGAGCGCCTCATCGTTTGCAAACATTTCCTTTGCCAGTGCATCTGTCTTAAGGATATCCTCTGGATCCCCTGATAAAGCTGCCCAGCGGAACGGACCTTTTCCTTCACAAAACAATGGTCTAATATAAGCTGGTACAAATCCTGGGAAGTCAAAGGCATTCGCCACTCCCATTTCCTGTGCGTACTTTCTTATGTTGTTGCCATAATCAAACACCTCAGACCCCGCTGTTTGAAAATCCAGCATTGCCTGCACATGGTCAGCCATTGCCTTTTTCGCCTTTTGTTCATATGCTTTTGGATCAACCTTGCGAAGCTTTAGTGCCTCCTCTAATGACATATGGTTTGGAATATATCCGTTTAACGGATCATGTGCGCTTGTTTGGTCTGTCACTAGATCAGGAACAATACCACGTTCATAGATTTCTCTGTATACATCTGCACAATTTCCTACTAGCCCGATGGATGCTGCCTCTTTCTTTTCCTGTAATTCCTTCGCCATTCTCAGGGCATCATCTAAATCTTCTACTAAGTAATCGCAATAGCCTTCTTTTATTTTTCGTTCAATTCTTTTCTTGTCTACTTCTACTACAAGAATGACTGCACCTGCCATCTTACCAGCAAGTGGCTGAGCACCACTCATACCTCCCATACCACCTGTTAGGATTAATTTTCCACGGAGATCTGAACTGCCAAACACCTTTTTACCGGCCTCCACGAAGCTCAAATATGTTCCCTGTAAAATTCCTTGAGCACCGATATAAATCCAGCTCCCTGCAGTCATCTGACCATACATCATCAAATCCTTATCCTCTAGCTCGTAAAAATGCTCCCAGTTTGCCCAAGCTGGCACCAAATTAGAGTTTGCAATTAGTACACGTGGAGAATGCTCATAGGTACGAAACACTGCTACTGGCTTACCAGATTGAATGAGTAGGGTTTCATCGTTTTCTAGCTTTTTCAAGGATTCAATTATTTGTTCATAGCTCGCCCAGTTTCGTGCTGCCTTACCAATTCCTCCATACACAACTAGCTCATCTGGATTTTCTGCCACCTCTGGATCCAAATTATTCATGAGCATCCGCATAGCAGCCTCTTGTGTCCATCCTTTGCATGATAGCTGACTCCCTGTTGGTGCCTTTATATTTTGTAATACATTTTTCATAAAATAACACTCCCTTTAAAATAATATAAATGCGATTGGTGTAACAATGATTAAAGTAAGTACAACCCGTTGGAACCAAATAACGACCATCTGACGAATTGTTAGCGGAATGTCGGTAGAGAGAATGACTGGAATAACAGCCGAGAAAAATAAAATCGCCGATACCGATACGACAGCTACGATAAATTTCGTCAAAGTAGTAGCAGAGGTCACTAATAAGGCAGGAAGGAATATCTCTGCAATAGATACAGATAATGCTTTTGCAGTAAGTAATGGATCTGGAATTTGCAAAGCCCAAGTAAATGGTAGGAAAATATACGCAATCCAATCAAACACCGGGGTATACATAGCAAGCAGCAACCCTAAAAGTCCAATAGAAAGAATGGATGGCAGAACACCCATCGTCATTATTAAGCCTTCCTTTAAATGCTGCAAAAGGTTTTTCCACAACGGCGGATTTGTTCGCACTGCCTGCATCGCCTCTGACCAAGCTATCTGCAGTCGATTTTCGTTAACAATAACCTCAGGGTCTCCTTCCTCTACGATGTACTCATCCTTCAGTTTTGCTAAAGGCCAAATACGTGCCGTAATAGCTGTCACTAAAAATGTTACGACTAGTGAAACCCAGAAGAACCAGCTCCAATAAGCCATTAAGTCCAATGTATTTGCAATTACGACCATAAATGTAACAGAAACAGTGGAGAAGCCTGTTGCAATAATTGCAGCTTCTCTGATTGTGTACTTCCCTTGGTTAAACACGCGATTAGTCAGCAATAAACCAACAGAATAACTTCCTACAAAGGAAGCAACTGCATCTACTGCAGAACGTCCGGGAGTTCTAAAAACCGGTCGCATAATTGGTTGCATGAACACACCTATAAATTCAAGTAAGCCATAGCTGACTAGCAATGCTAAGAAGATAGCTCCTATCGGAATCAAAACACCAACTGGCTTAATCAGCTTATCCATTAAAAATGGTCCGACATTTGGGTCAAATAGCCAAGCAGGTCCGACACCTACCAACAACAATATCCCTACTCCCAGACCAACCAATTTAAATAAGGACATAATAATACTGACCTTATCCTTATTCCATGTTTTAGTGACAAATGGATATACAGCTCCACATACAAGCATGATTACTATATAGATTGTTACAAAAGTAGGTGCATTCACTGATAGCCACGTTACAATATGATCAAGTAGAATAGAAGATTTCTCGTTATACGTAAAGGTTACAAAGAAGCTAAAGATTCCTATTAAACTGCAAATAACAAACTTGAAGACAGAAAGCATCTCGGTCTTACCCTCTTGAACGAGCCCTTTATTCGGGATATTTACCAAACCCACCACTCCTTTTTCAATCAATTATAAAATTCAGAAAAGATTAAATATATGTAATATTGTTATAAAATAAAGGAATTTCTTTAGATAAGATGGAATTTTATTAAGAAAGAGAAGGAATAATTTATGATTTTTTGACAGAATGAATAAAATCATAAGAAATTCCTAAGGGGATACAGATTTAAAGCTAGATAACTATCGTAAAAAATGAGGTGTAATTGAGTGAAGCTATTAGTAATTGACCGAGATCAAACAGAAAGAAATGGAATTCAGTGGTATATCAAGCGGTATCAGTTAAATATTACGACAATTTTAGAGGCGGGAAACATTAATGAGGCGGTTCAACAGATCGAAGCAGAGAACCCAGAGGTTATTTTATTGGAGATGGAACTACTTACTCAGGAGGAGTCAAATCGATTGAGTAAGGCTTTATCGCTAAATTCTCAGCACATCATTGGTATGACGGCAGAGCCTCTTTTTAAGCACGCATTAAATGCTCTATCTCTACGAGCACTCACCCTACTCGTTAAACCCCTCGATTTAAACATGCTAAAGCAATATATAACTCATGCAATAAGACAGAAAATAAATGTTCAAAGAGAGGTTCTCCCCTTAGTTGGCGATCATTCTATTTATCCTTCTTTATTTTTAGAGAAGCATCAGGTAGTAAATAATGAATTTACATTCTGTCTCATGTTAGAAACAGAGTTTTTGGAGCAAAACGAGCAGCTATTTCATTGGCTAGAATCTTTAAATCATCTGACTCTTTTACCCCTTTCTAAGCGCATTGTGGCATTTTCAACGGATGATTCCCTGGAGGGGCTTACTAAAAGAGCAAAAGCAATTATTAGAGAATGGACAAGCACACATAACGCAAACTTAAATATCGCGATCTATGATTTACCGAGAAAATCCATTAAGGAAATGTATCAAGCTATAAAAGAAACTCTAAAGCTACGTTTTCAGCATGGCTTCGGACAAGTTTTTCTTGTCAGCAAGCTTCCTAAATTTCATAGTTTAGATCCTTTTTTGACTATAGAGCAACAACGACTGTGGATAACAAGTCTTGAACAAAACGATGTTCAAACTATCAAGAGGTTTTTATATAGCATCACAGCCAATGAGATCTACTATCAGCCGGACACCATCCGCATTCAGCTTACTAGCATACTTGCTCAGGTAAGGAGGTTCATGCTGAAATACCAAATGGAAAAGCGATTAGATTTAGAATTGCGATACAACCGACTCTTCGATATCATCCTGAATCATCCGGTCCTTTACACGATTATTCAGGAATTCGTCCTATTCTGTCAGGACACCATGAACCAATCGATAAAACAAAAAGAAAAAGGCCAGTTCGACTATGTAAATGCCGCTATAGACTTTATCGATTATTCCTATACGGATCCTAAGTTAAATTTAGAGGTACTAGCTAGTTTTATAGGGATCAGCCAAAGCTATTTAAGCATGCTCTTTTCACAAACAAAAGAGATGACATTCAAGCAATACCTTAACCAAAAACGTCTTACTCATGCAAAGCAGCTGCTTCAGGAAACCAATCTAACCATCCATGAAATTGCATCAAAGACCGGCTTTAATGACGCCAACTACTTTTCAAAACTGTTTAAGGGGAAGTATGGAGAAAGCCCACTTTTGTATAGGCAACATGCAACTTTATCTATAGCGAAAGGCGCAGGTACCCTTTAAGTGTCATTTTTAAAATAGCTGTTTTCCGTTGAAGTAGTCGCCTGTTGCTATAGCTATAACAATAAAAATCGTATAAAAAATAAAACCATCACGTTAACAAACGTGATGGCTCCTATATTAACCAAACAATATTTTAACCAATTCACTTATTCCCAAATAACCAAACATAATGAGACATCCTATTAGTACGGCATTGGACACTAATTTGTTACGTGATTCTAAATTCTTGGCATTAAGAAGCAATACTAAAGAAAGGGCTAAAAATGGCATGAATAGAGATCCTAACGCTCCATAAATAATGATTAGTTCTACTGGTTTTCCGAAATAAAACAGAACCATTGGAGGGAATGTCAGCCATGCTAAATAGAAGCGATAAGCTGGTTCCTTTGTAGAAACCTTCTCTTTTCCAGGGCCTTTCTTTTTACGAATGGTTTTCATGAAATCTGCGAAAAGATAAGGAACGCCATTCCAAACACCTAGTAGAGAAGTGTATGCTGCAGACCAGAAGGCCACTAAGAACATCCAGCGCATAGGTGTTCCAAATTCAGCTCCTAGCATGTCAGCTAGCTTAACCAGTCCTTCATCATCTCGAATACTCACTCCCGTACCTGCTAGGAACTGTGCCCCTATGACTAAACCAGCTAGTGTAAAAAGAGCTGTTAGAGTATATGCGACTTTGGCATCCAGACGCATGGCACTAACCCATTCCTTACCCTTCCACCCTTTCTCAGTCAACCAATATCCGTAGGAGGCCATTGTTATTGTCCCACCTACTCCACCGATTAAACCAAGCATAAGAATAAATGAACCTTCTGGAATACGGGGTACAAATCCAAACGCGAAATCACCAAAGCTTGGTAAGAACATTACTGCTGTACCGATAATCGTGATAAACATGACTCCAACTAAAACAGTCATTACTTTTTCAAACAGAAGATAGCGACCAACCCATATTAATATAAAACCTACGATTGAGTGGATGATAGCCCAAGCCCAAATTGGCATAATTGGGAACATGGCATGCATCGCCATCCCTGATGTGGAAGCAGCTGCTGCACCATATACAAAGCCCCATATAATTGCATAAACACCAAAGTAACCAGTTGCCCATTTACCGAGAGAATGCCAGCCATCCACAATCGTTTGACCGGTTTCTAAATACAGTCTCCCTACTCCCTCGTTCAAGAAGTATTTTAAAATGGCACCAACAATTACTGCCCATACAAAAGTCATTCCAAAAGATGTACCTATTACAAGCGATGTTATTAAGTCGGCCGTTCCAGCACCGGTTGCCGCCACGACGATTCCTGGACCAACCTGCTTCAGCTTCTCACCAAATGTAGCAGGTGGAATTAAATATTGATTTACCTCTTTACTCATCATATCATCCTTTGTTTTATGTATTTTTACATATTCTCCAGAAGTACAGCCATCCCCTGGCCACCTCCAACGCATAGCGTTGAGATTCCAAATTGTTCATTTCTATGCTTCATTTCATGTAATAGCTTCGTAAGAATAATTGCACCCGTAGCACCTAGGGGGTGTCCTAAAGCAATAGCCCCTCCATTAACATTTACCTTACTTATTGGAATCCCCACTTGTCTGATAACTGCAAGTGATTGAGAGGCAAATGCTTCATTTAGCTCCCATAGTCCAATATCCTGTACCTTCAAGTCTGTTTGTTTTAGAAGTTTTTCAATTGCTGGGACTGGACCAATCCCCATATAACGGGGGTCTACTCCAGTTGTGGACCAACTTTTTACTTTCGCCAACGGTTTTAAGCCTAGTATGTTTGCTTTCTCTGCAGTCATAAGGATAATCGCACTTGCCCCATCATTTCTTCCGCATGCGTTTCCAGCAGTTACTGTTCCGTCCTTTTTAAACACCGGCTTTAAACTTGCTAATTTTTCTAATGAGGTGTCACGCATATGCTCATCTCTTGCAAACACACTAGTTTCTTTTTTAGACTTTATTTCAATTGGAACGATTTGAGAGTCAAAACGGCCTTCCTCCCAGGCTTGCTTCGCTCGTTTTTGACTTTCCAAAGCAAATGCATCCTGATCTTCGCGAGATATGTCATATTTTTCAGCTACATTTTCTGCTGTCATACCCATTCCTAAATCCTTACCATACATCTCCATCGGTTGTTGACCATTTTCTAAATTGGAATCTACGATATATGGATTTCCTTCTCCAAAACGAGAATTTCGTAAATACAAAGGTGCTCTACTCATATTCTCTGCTCCACCTGCTAGAACAATATCTTGAGAATGGAAAGCGAGATGCTGAACACCGGATATAACCGATTGCATACCTGATGCACAAAGGCGATTTACTGTATAACCAGATGACTCGATTGGAATTCCTGCTTTCAGAGCCGCGACTCTAGCCAAATTGGAGGCTTCCGTCGATTGCCTTACTTCACCGAACACTACTTCATTAACTTGTTCGACTGTCAATCCTGCTTGGGTAATTGCTTCTTTCATCACGGTAGCAGCAAGATCAGCAGCCGGAACGTTTCTTAGCTGCCCACCAAATCTGCCTACCGCTGTTCGATTGGCACTAACAATCACAAATTCATGCTCCATATTCTAATCCCCCTTGTAGTTTCTCTATTAATAAATTGATAATGTTGGAGACACAATAAATTTCGCAGGTGTAATTTCTTTTAGCTTCTCTACTGTCCAGCCGTCTGCTAGTTCCTCCAGAACCATTTTGTTTTCTACAAAACGAAACACGGCATACTCCGAAATAAGTGTACTTACGATATTCTTTGCTGTTACTGGGTAGGTACATTCACTAACGATTTTCGGCTCGCCATCCTTGGAGCAATGCTGAGTCGTTATAATGACTTCCTTTGCACCAGCTACTAAATCCATAGCCCCACCTACTCCTAAAATATCCTTTCCAGGAACTGCCCAGTTTGCTAAATCCCCTGTTTCACTAATCTGCAATGCTCCTAGAATGACCGTATTCACATGCCCTCCACGAATCATGGCAAAGGATTCGGAGGAAGAAAAATAGGAAGCGCCTAGTTGAGCAGTAACTGGTAGCTTACCCGCATTAATAATTTCGAGATCTAACTGTTTCTCGCTCGGAGATGGACCAACGCCTAGCAATCCATTTTCCGTATGTAAATAAACTTCTTTGCCTGTGTCTAAATAATCCGCTACTAACGTCGGGATACCTATTCCAAGATTCACAATGGAACCGTTTTTTATTTCTTCCGCGGCTCTTTTCGCGATTTTTGCTTTACTACTTATAGTTTCCATTTTTTCACTTCCCCTCCTCCACAATATAATTGACAAATAAATGTGGAGTGATGATATGCTCAGGATCTAGTTGCCCTACCTCCACTAACTCTTCTACTTGCACAATAGTGATTTTGGCAGCCATCGCCATATCAGGATTAAAGTTTCTAGCAGTCTTTGAAAAAACTAAATTGCCTAGCTTATCGGCCTTTTTAGCTTTAATAAGGGCCACATCCGCCTGAAGAGGAAACTCCAATACATATTCCTTACCATCTATTACTCGTGATTCCTTGTTCTCTGCGAGCAATGTACCAGCTGATGTACGAGTGTAAAAACCACCAAGCCCTGCTCCAGCAGCTCTAAGCCTCTCTCCAAGCGTCCCCTGAGGTACAAGCTCTACTTCAAGTTTTCCATCCTTTGCATATTGGACAGCATCCCTATTGCTTGTAAAATAAGAGCCGATTGCTTTTTTTATTTTGTTTTGCATTAATATTTTGCCTAAGCCCTTACCACCTGGTTCTCCCAAATTATTGCTAATAATTGTTAAATCAGAAACCTCATGCTCAGCTAGTGTATCCACAAGCTGAAGCGGACAGCCTATTAAGCCAAAGCCTCCCACTGCAACGATATCCCCATTTTTAATAGAAGAGATTGCTTTCTCAGCAGTCACAATCTTATTCATGTTGATAAATCCTCCTTTGTAGAAACCCTGAAAACCCTTACATTTATGTATAAAAAATATAGACATCATTGCCATACTTCTCATTAAGTTGTACACTATCCGTACAGTAATACGTTATGTGTTCTATAATTATATATATTAATTTTTTATTTTTCAAGAATAATATAAAATATTTAGAATATTTAAGGATAATATTGTAAAATAATCGTAAGGTTTCATATATAGAGGAGAAGATTTTTTTGGAAAAAAATAATAATGGTTACTTTGTAAATTCCGTTGCCAAAGGGTTTGAGGTGTTAAATGCCTTTACCTCCAATGCTAGTACAATGTCCCTTCGTGATTTGGAAGAAAAAACAGGTATCAACAAGGCTACAGTCAGAAGGTTTGCCCTCACTTTAGTCGATTTGGGCTATCTTCGATTATTACCAGAGAATAAATTTCAGTTAAGCCCTAAAGTATTAGATCTAGGATCAAATTACTTAGAGACTCTAAGCCTGCCTGACCTATCACTACCAATCCTTCAGGACATTGCTAAAAATGTGAAGGAGTCAACCAATATGGCAGTGCTTGATGGACCAGAGGTTGTCTATGTACTACGTGTCAATGCCGCCGAACGAATCATTGGATCAAATTTGCGCATTGGATCTAGACTTCCCTATTTTGCAAGCTCCCTAGGAAAAGCACTTGTTGCTTGGCTTCCAGAGAGCGAAAGGAAAAAAACATGGGACTCTGCAACGATAGAGGCCTTTACGGAAAAAACCATAACATCCTATAAAGAATTTGAAGCCCATTTGGCCATTTGCCGTTCCCAGGGCTATGCTGAAGGCAATGGCGAACTAGAGGTTGGACTACGTTCCATAGCAATGCCCATTTTCAATCGCAGGGGATTACCAATAGCAGCCATCAACATCTCTACCAACTTATTACGAAGCTCTGAACAACAAATTGCTGACGTCTATCTGCCAGCCCTAAAAGAAGGGGCAAGGACCATCAACCAACAAACTGAACATTTAAGTTGAATAAATGGAAGTAAACAGAGACAACTTAACAATTTCCTGTATTGTCAGGACACATAAAACTAATATAAGTTATCCTAACTCTTAGCCGCTTTAATGAAAGGAATAATGACAGGAGGAATTTAAATGCCAGTTTACAATAAGCTAGTACGAGACCTAATTCCGCAAGTAATTGAGAACTCTGGAAGTAGGTTTTCCACTCGTATTTTAGACAAATCAGAGCATCTAACCGAAGTTAAAAATAAATTTTATGAAGAAATGAAAGAATTTGAAGCTACGGATAATAGAAAGGATGCCCTCGAGGAGCTTGCTGACATTCTAGAATTAATACACGCAGCACTTCCTATTTTTGAAGCTACGTATGAAGAGCTTGAACAAATTCGGATAGCTAAAAAAGAAAAGCGAGGGGGCTTCAATGATGGAGTCTATTTGATAGAGGTTGAGGATGCGTAAGCTGTGGATAATTACATCTAATTAAAAATCTTTCTCTACATTAAGTACAAACAAGGTGGCGACTGGGATTCATTATATCTTCATTAACATTACCATCGATACCTTTGTTTGTTGGGGCAGTATCCACTTTTGCAGACGGCGTGTTAATTGTCTTTGAATTTTTGGATCGAAACGTTTGGTTGCTGCTTTCTAGGATCATCCATCTCATTTTTCCTTATTGTAGCATGCGCGTTCTGAATATCTTGATTAATACTGCCATTAGTATTAAAACGATACTCCATGATGGTACAACCACCATGATCTCTGGATTCTCAAACAATTATTTTCTTCTTGTCGTTACTTAGACTATATTCATGTTATACAAAGTATAATTGTTTCATAAAAAAAACACCTGTTACCTATAAGGCAATCAAGTGCTTTATTTATGATTAAATTTTTAATATCATCTCTATACTACTGAGCCTATTAATCTCAAAATTCTAAGGCTACCCGTCTATATAAATTTTTTATTCTTTTTCTGTCATCTTCTGCTTTAGATAATCAGCAATTTCTTTTTGTCCTCTTTCTACGGCAAATGCATAGGCATCCATATCTTTCATGGTTTCTCCAGTGTATTTTATAAATATATTTATATTATTCTCAACTAATAATTTAACAATATCCATATGTCCTCCATATATTGCAGCAAACAGAGGATTTCTATCGGGTTCACTAATATCAATCTCCACATTCTCTCTAATTAGATAATCAGCAATATCTAAATGTCCTTTAGCAGTAGCTCTTTCAAGAGCATTTGTAGAAAAAGTTCCACCTTTTGCATTAATATCTATTCCAGCATTAATAAGATATCCTACTATTTCTAAATGCCCATGTGCTGCCGCTACATGTAACCATGTACCAAAAGGTGTCATCCATGTTAACATTTCTGGTTCTTTCTCAAGTAAATCTCTCAAAGTATCCAATTTACCACTTTTTATGGCACTTCTAATATCTTTAGCAAGTTGTTTCTTATCCATCTTAATTTCTCCTTTAGCCTCTATTTCCTAGAAGCAATATCAGCTGATTTAATATAATTTAAAATAAAAAACCTTGAAAAGCTTTGAGCCAAACAAGGTAACAAGTAAAATTTCTACTCTATTTCAATTCCGTCATAAGCATCTCCTAGTGATTCAAAATCATCACTATACCAATACCAACTCTCACCTTCGCCTTTACTTACTAATATTCTATTTAATAAATCAGTAAATGAAATTGCTACAACTGTACTACTACCTACTACACCATGGGAATCCCAGTGACTATCATAGCATTTTCCTAACCTGTCAGGATGTAAATCAATCGATAAATAATTACCACTACCTAGGTCACCGAAAATATACCAATGTGAGGAAATATCATATTCGCATTTTTCCCCCACAATTATAGGGTTTGCCAGCACGAATTTATCAGAAGGAACGATAGAAACGCCAAAATCTACATTAGTAAACAACTCCACTCCTCCACAAATCGTATAAAATTCAAGTAAATCTTTCGGAAGAACGTCACCCTGTTCAATATTTTCTGGAAGTCCTTGAGGTGGGTAAACTTTACAGTATTCTGTTTCATTTATTTTTTGAAGAATCTCTTTTATGCTCATAATAGCCTCCTTATTATTAGTCTAGTGTATATAAATATTTATTTATTTGTCTGTAATATTCTCTCCTAGTTAATTCCGGAACCTTTGCAGCATCAAACATATCTTCTGATAATTTTTGTATCTCTTTAGGACTAACATTTTTCCAATCAACTTTCGCTCCTAGAGGTCTACACCTGTTCTCTCCCGTAGCCATTTTCTATAGACCTTTTTAGTTGCTTCGTGCATCCCACCATTATTCCTATCTGTGAGAGCAACTGTAGGTGACTTACCAACTTTTTCTTTATATCCTGGAATATTTTGCTTTGCCCACTCATTCATTACTCCATGATGATTTTCGAGACCGTGCTTTCCATTTGCAGAACGATAAGAAATTACATCATACTCTTTTACAACTTTTTCCGTACCCTTAGTATCTACATCCACATACATTATATTTAAGAATAGTCTTAAGATTTATTGACTCATATACTAGTCACCTAAGTCTATTTTTTCATAATGCTTATCAATTAATTTCACTAAATAATCATCTAATTTTTCAATATTTTAGCTTTCACAAGATTTTTTTATAATTTGTTTTGTTGTGAAAATGCTTCTAAAATCCTTTCAATAGGTAAACTAGCAGTTTTTAATAATTTCTCTACTTTGTCCTTTATTTGCTTATTAGAAGCAATTATTTTTTTATACTCTTCTCCATCAAAAGAACGTAAAGAATCTATTGCATATTCAGCCACTTCATCACTCTCATTAAGTAAGTCTAATAATAAATTAAATCCATATACTCCGTTATCTTCATCTATACAGTAGGCCAATCTAATTTTATATTTATCATCTTTATCTTTTAATCCTCGAATTAAATTCTCCCAATCAATATTAGTAAACTCACTCATCAATTCTTGCACATACATAAATTCATCGTCATAAAAATAATTATCTGCGCTATTTTCAGATAATACTGCATCTACTTTTTCATACATTCACTTTCCTCCTCTATTTACTAAAACCACCTGGTAATGGAGCATTATAGTATCCACTTTTGCAGCTTTGTATTTTTGAATGCAAGCGTTTAGTTGCTCAACTTTATAGGATCTCCCTTATCATCCATCTCATTAAATTTCTCCTTGGTATCAAAAGCTGCATAGTTCTCCTTTACAACAGATTAATCATCTTTAGATATACTTGCTATCATTTTTAATAAATTCTCATCAATAATATTTTTCTGAAATAATATAGTGGAATTGAAATCACCAAACTCCAATTTAATCAATTCAATTAATTTATTTACTTCATACTGAAAATCATTAAATTGCATTTGCAATATCTATCTGCATCGATTCTAATGTACTTATTTCATATGTTTTTTCAATCCATTGATATGAAGGACATGCAAATGCCCCATTTGCTCTCAAACTTTCTTTTGCATTTATGTTCTCAGGCATTTCAAAGATTTCCCAAAATAAATTGTCATAGTTATAAGATTTAATATTCATTCTGAGAAATAAAGTCCATTTGTCTTCGTTGCATTGAGGCCAGAATACAGCATTAACAAAATATTCACCCACAACCTTATAAATACAGTTGGATATCACCTTGAATTTTTGTTTTTTCGCCTCTTGCTTTATGTTGGTCATTATCATTTTTTCTATTTCTCGGTCTTTTTGATTTTTGCTCATATTCTATCAATCTCTTTCCGATTCAATTCTTACTTATAACCACTTGGATATTGTATTCTCTCAATTGTTTATTAATAACTTGAACAAATTTTAAACAGTTCTCACTTGCTTCATATTTAAACCCTACATCAATAATGTAATATTCAAACGATTCATCTAGGTAGGTCTGTGCGTACTGATTTGATTCTATAAAACTTAGATACGCATTAATTTTATCTTGCAATAAGTTTAAATGCTCTGCTTCATTTTCCCAATCTAAATGGTCTGAAAGCATTAATCTCAAGCCTTTCCCATCCTTGCTTATACCCATAGCATCAATTTTATCAGTTTCTAATATTGACATATCTCTCGCCTCGCTATTCTGGTCTAATAATCTCTACTTTTGTAGGAGGTATTTGTGTACCACCTTCAAACCTTCCTTTACCTTTACCTACTACATTTCCCTCACCTGTAATTCTGGGAAACCTTTTGTTTGATTTTTTGTCAAAGGTGCTGTTGTTAAATGCTGCCGCCGGATTGTATATTTTAACTAAGTGCTTCAGAAAAAGCAGATTCAAACTTTTGGTCAATCCCATAGATTTTAAGTCCATTAAATTCAATTCCACTCACTCTTTGTAAAAATTCATAGTATTCCTGAGGCAGTACTTCTTCACCAAATTTTTCTACTACAGATTTACGAAATTCTGATAACTCGTTTTCATTGGCAGGTAAATTGAGTTCTCGATTTCGTTTCTCTCTCATTTTGGAAATCTGACTAACTTGCTCTCTCCACATATAATAATCACCTTCTAAATATTATTTATTCCTTGGGTAAATGTCTCCTTCTAGAATAGGAAAATGTTATTAGACCAATATCAAAGATTAGAAATTGCATTAAAGTTAGGGAGAGTGCGAAACAAGAAAGCCCAATAGTAGACAATCAAGTGCTTTAATTTTATTTCACCGCTTTTAAAATATTTGATAATATCAACTTTTTAGCACGACCGTCTCTAGTAAAAATACAACCCCAAAATTTTAAGCCCAAGCAATATAAGAACTCTCTTTCACGTAATCTTATTGTTATCGCCACGAGATTTGTCATTCTCGTTAGTTTTTTAGCCATTACATGTCATAGCTACCCCCGCCATGTAAAATGTCGTCTCGCCCAACTCATACTTTTCTTCCTAGCCAGTATTAAAATAAAACTCCTTGATGGTATAACCATCATGAGCTTTCGATTCTCAAACAAAACAAATTCTTATTGTCTCACTCAAAAATCTTACTTGCAAAACCTACAAACTTAAGGCAATGACAAAGCTCATAATGCTATTATTCACTATCTTTATGTATCCGTATCGTTACCACCAACATGTGAAATGTCAAATCGACCATTTCTTGTACTTTTCTCTTATCATTCCTATATAAATAAAACTCCATGATGGTATTACCTTCATGGAGTCTTTATTTTCGAATATATTCTAGTAAAAAATTCTTATTCTAAAATTTAGATAGCTTTAATTTCGTAAAATTCCATACCCGTAAATTCATTATTTTCAATTTCTTTTTTAAATATTTCTGAAACAAAAATAGGAATTTCCTGTCTATTTCCCAATTTAAAAATATCACTATTTTCTACTTTACTCTCATAAATTGCATATTTTCGTACATTATATATTGTCCCAACACTTTTAGTCTGTATTTCATGGTAGTCTGATTCTTCTAAACAAATTGCATCGACCACTTTAAGAATATTAGCAATATAATACCCTTCTAAACTATCTCCACTTTTCAACTCAACAATGTCAACTGGAAAGTACTCAATTTTTGTATTTAAGGTCTCCATAATAGTTTTCAATCTTCTAGATACCACAGACCATCCCATATCATTTGCAAGATAGTCTGTAGGCACTTCTCCCTCACTTTTATCATAGTAAAATTTAAAACTTCCATCCCATCTATTAAAAGTCTGTCCAGTTTTAAATTCATATTGTTGAATACTTAAATCATCCTTATAATGACAAACTATATCATTTTCACCTGAAACTTCTATGCTTAGCTTATAAAATTTCATCTGTATTCCCTACCTATTTTTAATTTAACCAATACTCTTTGTAAAGCATATCTGGATTTTCCCTGACTTCTTTCTTTAAACCTTCAAATAGCTCTAAAAAAATTTCTTTATTCCCACGCGCAATAGCATCATATTCATTTATCCTGTCTAACACATATTCATGATATGCGTTCGGATCTCTACCTTGAGGTGGCAATAATTCTTTATTCCAAGCGTCATCTAATTCCAAACCATACTTTTTTTTCACATTTTCTAACTGGTGAGTATACGTTTTACTTTTATTTGTCGCATAGTGATGAACTTGTTTTGGTTTTTCTTTTTTAGGCTTACCCGTACCCTTAGGAATATCGAAAAATATACTTTATGAAAGGTGGCAGTCTATTCAACCACCACCCAAATTGATTAACTAGCTATTGTTACAAGTTGCTCTGGCATGATGTAAGCCGTTTTATTTTTCATCATACCATAGATTATTCTGACTAATCTTCTCATAATGCAAAGAAGGGCTTATATCTCTGACCATGCTTTGAATGATAAAATCTCTAGATGTCTGATATTCTCGTTTTACTTCTCCATCATCTTGGACTAAAGATAATATTAGTTCTGCTTTTTTAGTTGAACAAGCTTTGCTACTCGCTTCTAATAGAAACTTTCGTAAGTCCTCTACTGTTTTCCCATCCAAATGAGAAGGTGAAGGGTAACTCTCCCAAAAAGCTAATGCAGTTTTGCCATCCACTTCTGAAAAGAACTCCTTGTAGCTTGGAAAATGATAGTTTAATTGCATATGCAGTTGGTTTTTCAAGGCTGTTTGTGCTTTCACTATCGTATTTCTTCTTCCAACCAATTGAGAGATTATCCAATGAATATCGGATGGTGTAGCTTCAGGCAAATAAGGTAGGTCACGTATTAAAACCCTTGCCACACATTGAGCGTCCCAACTATCATGTTTTTGTGTCATCGCATAGCTGTTTCGTTCTGCATTGGATAAAGAGGAATTAACAAACTTCACAATATACCCTTGCTCTAAAAGGTATAACGCTAAATCTCTTCCGTAACCGCCCACATCTTCTAATCCAAATACAGGGGTCAACCCTTCTGTTAGAAATCTATTCACATATTCTAATAAACTAGGAAAAATAGATGGTTTATTTTGAAAAGTCATCTCACCCAACTTCTCAAACCAACAATCCACTATCACCGCTGTATGTTGAAACTTATGTAAATCTAGTCCTATATAAATATACTTATCTCTTTTCATCAGAAATCCTCACCCCTACATTAGATTAAACGGATAAAGCAAGACAGAGAATGTCGGCAACCTTAGGTCGAGCGTTAGTCACTTGGACTCGCAAGGGTACGAAAGCCTATCCATTCTCTATCTGTTAACCGTTATAAAATGGCTTCGTGTTTGCCATTTGCTGTTATTTCTCCATAGTGGTATAAACCACTATAAAACGCTTTTCTATCTAAAATCCGTTTGATCTGGACTTTCGTAAACCATTTTCCTTGTTTTGTTCGATGTCCTTCTTCATTCAGTTGTTCTGCTAGTTGAGTTAAAGACCATGAAGGAAACTGTTCCTTTAAGTCAAACACTCTTTGTACGGTCTGAGCCTGTCTGTCATCTACTACAAGGCTTTTCTGACCTTTCTTCACTTTGTAGCCTAAAGCCACATTTCCTCCTGCATAGCCGCCCTGTTGGGCTTTCTTATTTCGTCCTCTCCCTAGCTTTAAAGAGATTTCTAATCGTTGATATTGGTCTAATAACTCCATTAAACCATTAATTAAAAAGTCGCTAGGGTCTTTCTTATAGATACTGTATTGTGGTTGTTCAATACTCCGAATGTCTAATCCATACTTTTTCAATTCTCGATGGACTAACACTTTCACAATGTCTGACCGCCATAAACGGCTTGTATTCAGTGTGACAACATAATCCACCTCATGGAGGGTGAGATACTCCAACATCTCCTGAAAGCCCATTCTGTCCACTTCTAACGCTTCTTCATCTACTTTAGCCCCACTGATACCCTCATCTTTAAATAAGCGTAAAAGTGTATATCCTTGAGCCTGACAATATGCCTTAATTTCATCTTCTTGGTAAGCAAGACTGTATCCATCCCTTGCTTGTCCTTGTGTAGATACTCGAATATATCCGATAACTTTCATGGTATTTTCCCCCTCCGTTACGCTAATTAGGATTAACGTAACGCTTAGCCGCTATAATTAACATAAATTCATTGTATGCGGCTTTAACGATACAATCAACCCCTTTACCGATACAAGTTTGTGATGTATCGTAAAAGGTAACATGAATAAGAGGAAGGGAAGTACCATGCCTATTACAATCAAGCTAAAGGAAATCCTTAAAGAACGTGACCTTTCACAACGTGAATTGGCACGAATGACAGGGCTTCGCCCTAATACAATAAGCCATCTTTGTTCAGACAACGTGGACAGGGTTTATTTATCGACATTAGAAACAGTATGCAAAGTGTTAGACATCGACATTCAGGAATTAATCGAGGTGGAGTAGTCCTCACTCTAGTAATCGTTCTATGTACGTCATAGTTGCGAAAAATTTTAAAAAGCATGGGAAAGCAAAGGTATAGTATTTGAGAATATAGATGGTGGTAACTGATGATTTTGTGACTACTTTTAAGAGGTAGAATACATTAAATTGGTTATACGTTTTAAAGGTGTTGTACGCACTTTATAATTTGTTAAAACATTATATAGGGCTTACAAGGCTTATCTCCACTCTGAAAATAATAAGTCGTTCATTCGGCACTAGGTAGCCCCCACAAAAAAGAAACCTTGAAATTTTTTTGCCAATCAAGGTTTCTAATAAATCACATCATATTTTAGGTATATCAATCTCTTTGCCTGGAGACTTACTAATTAAAACATCAGGAAGGTCTGGATTATTCTTTTTCAACTTATACTTTTGAATTTTTGTTAATTCAGGGTCAAAGGAAATGTCTTGTGATTTAAAGTCTAAGCTTAATAGTTTATTATAAATCTTTCTCAAAAAAACTTTCCATTCCTCTAATGAAGAACTTGAAACTTCATCTGAACTCTCTAACAAACGATAGCCATCTGCATAATGGAACATTAGTAAACCTGTCCCTAAATCACAAGCCTCATTATCTAAGATGACTGTTGGTACATCAAACCCACTATTCCAATTATAATTTGCAGCAAAGTAATGAAGTATTAGTGAATTATCTACTTTTTTTAACTGGCTGATTAAAATATTTTTATCTGTATTATAAAGCAACCCCACCAGATAAGTAATTTCTGAGTTAACCATCAACTAAATCATTTCTCCATACCTTAAGATTTCTCTTACTCATAATTTGTAGCAGCAATAAAATCAATAGCACCTTTTGAAATAATTTCATTTTTATATTCAAAATTATATATTAAAATTACTGCATTATATGATTTCTTTAGGTCTATACTTTTCTGGATTTTTGGGATGACAATTTCTTCATACGAACACCCATTTAATAATACTGAAATATCACTACTACTATTCTTATAGACCGCTTTTTCTATAGTATCCTCATCTGTTTCATCCATATCAATATTAAAATCGATAAAAAATTGGGATGGGACAGACTCTCCATCCTCATCATACGTTAAATCAACATACTCTCCTATTGAGTCCTCATCGTTAATATTCCCTAACCAAATTGAAACCCATCCTTGTTTTTCCATTATAGTACCCTCCTACTTTAATCTTAGACCTTGTGGTAAAGACGAAACTCCACCCTCTAATCTATAATTAGCCCAGTTATTAAGTCGTCTAACAAATGTATTATAGTCGCTAGAAGTATCTATTATTGCTAACAATTCATTATGTGCCTTAGTTGAGCCTAACCCTCCATGAACACCGTTTGGATTGACAAATTTGACATCGGATATAGCTGTTCTTAAATCTTTAATCTCCTCAGCACCAATATTCCAATACTTAAATTGAGGAGCTCTTGAAACTAAGTGCCACTCATGTAATCCTCCTGGTTCTCTTAGTTGACGTTCAATTTTCTTTCTAATCTTTTTATCTTTCCAAAGTTCGTCTAGTTCACTACTTGTGAGGGAATTGAAAAATTTATTAAAATGCCCACTCTTTGCAGTTGGTATATCTTCAACAGTTAATTTTGTTATATCTTTAGCATTATCTATACCCTTAGTATCTACATCCACATTCATTATATCTTTATTAACATTATCATAGATACTTTTATTTGTTGGGGCAGTATCCACTTTTGTAGACGGCGTGCTAATTGCCTTTGTACTTTTGGAGGTTGTAGGTATATCCATTTTCGCTGTTGGCATATTAAACATTGATGGACTATTCAAATGGTTGAATGCTAGAGCGTTCGGTGTCCCATTCTGTAAGCTAGTAAACAGATTTAATTTTGTCTGTGTTCCACCCAGTGGACTATTGACCACATCCCGGTAAACTGAAGTATAGACAGATTCTACAGCCTCATCACTTAAGACATTTTTGGGCTGAAAAAACTTGCTACCTTTATTTACAAATTTTGCTCCGGTACTTCCCCAGCCTGCAAATGGAATCATCGCACCAAACGAGAGTGTTGCGTTCAACTTATCTCCTCTAGCTGTATAAATAATCCCATTTGCCCCATCCGCTATTTCTCCGATTCCGGGTATTAGCCCTACTAAATCTAATCCAAACTGTATTCCATCCAACAGTTTATTTTCTTTTGGTGGCTCAACTTGGACTACTTCTTCCTTGTATTCTACTTTAGAAACGATTTCGTAGTATACTGTCCCGTTTTCCGAGTACTCTTTTATCAGGAGACCATTTGCATACTGATGGTATTTTACATTCTCTCCGACGTTTTCTTCAATTGTATTCATTCTTTTCAAATCTAGGGCTTGAAAAGTTTGGGTACTAATCATCGTACCGATCATTTTTTCATGTTCTTCTACCCATAAACTATTAGGATCTAAGTATACTTTAGGAAATAGTTCTGTTCTAATTCCACTTCCAAACGTAAGTGCATTCCATTGACTCGGTTGGAAATGAATGTCCTTCACTCCTGCTTTGAACATTCCCTCCATATCTGCAAGCCAAGAGCCCATCGTTTGAATATTCTGTTCCACCGGGTTTAGCGAAGTCGTTTGAGAGGCATCAAATTCATGTAGCTGTAAAACTGTGTCATCACGTTTCTTTTTGGAGTTTTGTACCCCTTCTTGCACCTCACTGTCATTCAAGTGAGGTAAAGCAACTATATCACTTACCGAGTCCATGATACTGTTTGCCTCGTTCGTAAGTCTTTCCGTTATATTAGCAATTAGCGTAAGTCCCTGTTCCAGCTCTCCCTCTAAAAACTGTTCGAGAATATAGCCAGCTGCATCCGGTTCTAATGATATGAGGGCAGCTTCAACTTGTTGGAGCTTTTGCTTGAAGCTGTCTGAGAAGACAAGAAAAAAATGAAGGAATGGCAAATGAACATCCGAATAGAAGCCTCGGATTGCACTACCTCCCGCCCCCTTCAATACCTCTTCCATTGCTACTAATTCTTTAACTGTGTCTTGAATATTTCCTACTTCGTTTTGCAGTCGTTCAAGCATAGCTATGTTACGTTGCAGCCCATCTTGAAGTAAGTCTACATCTAGGATTTTCATAGGCATGTCCTCATCGAATCAGGTACAATGAAGCATTTCCAATTTTCTCTATTATACAATATTCCCCACCAGATAGACATAAAATCTCCTCCTCTAGCAAACTTACATTACCTATAATATTCCATTTTTTATATAGAAAGGTAAAGTGAAGACTGTCATTTCATATTAAAATGATTCAGAAGAATTGTCTTTTTTTAGGAAACTGGTTATTTAGAAGGAATGACTTATAGGAGCATAGGCGCATTTATAAAGTGCTAATTATTATTATTTAATTCTAATTTTGATACTCTTCCTATACAAATTAATAAGACTCCCTATCAATAGAAAGCCTTTTAAAACTACTATAAATTTAATACTCTAATACTTTTATACAATGCTAAGAGCTTTGTGTTAAATTTATCTCCTTAGTATTATGAAAGTATCATGGTACATATTTCTCCCCCTTTTTAGATTATTTCTTATTATTATCTATTAACATTTCTTATTGTTTCCACAAAATGTTTTAATACCCGTGCTGTTAATCCCCAAATTGTATAGTTTTTATAATCATAAAACCATTCTTCAACATCACGGGGTCTCCATTGGTATTTGTCTCCATTAAAAATTTTTTCAAATGGAAAGTCCATCGGAGGCATAGGTTGAACAGAGACAGTGTGCATATAAGGCTCATAGTTTAAGAGCCAGTTGATTGGCACTGTAAATACTTCTTCAACCTCTTGTTTGTTAAAATTTTCGATTTGATGATGATCAATAGTCGCTACAAATGGATAAACTACGAAAGATGAAGAAGTGATATAAGGACTCATTTGTCCTAAAATTTTTATAGATGTCGGGGCTACACCCAACTCTTCATGGGTTTCTCGTATAGCAGCTTCCATTGGAGATGCATCTGTAGCATCAATACGACCACCTGGAAAACTAATATCTCCAGGCTGCTTTCTCATCGTTAAGGAGCGCACTTCAAACAAAATATGCCATTCTCCTTCCACTTCCACAAGTGGAAGCATGATTGCCGAGCGCAGAGCTGTTTCCTCCCCAATAAATAGTGGCTGTCTATGGTGTAATTCTTTCTTTAGCTCCTCCAAGAACATGGAGTTCCCCCCTTGCTTAGTTTCTCTATTATAAGAGTAACATTAATATTGTCTCGTTTAAAATAATGTGAAGTGCCATTTAGATATATGAAACGTCTAATTATGTATTTTACTTTAGACTTAATTTATTTATATTCATTTTAAAAAATGCCAAACAAAAAGCCGCTACCGATTAATCGGTAACGACTTCCTATAGTGCCCAGCGACGTCCTACTCTTGCAGGGGAACCCCCAACTACCATCGGCGCAGGCTGCGAAACCAGATGGACGGCAGATTTCTTCGTCAGCTACAGTCGATCGGTTCTCGCGTATGCTATACGCTCCGAGCCTCTCTTCCTTGCTTCCTCGAACTCTTTGCCCCTCTGCTTTCTCGCTCACTTGCTTATATAAGGTTGATTGCCTTCGGCCTTTTTCTCTTAATACAAAAAAGCCGCCACCGATTACTCGGTAACGACTTCCTATAGTGCCCAGCGACGTCCTACTCTTGCAGGGGGAGACCCCCAACTACCATCGGCGCTGAAGAGCTTAACTTCCGTGTTCGGTATGGGAACGGGTGTGACCTCTTCGCCATCATCACTAGACTTTTCGGCTTTCAATCCACTGCGCATTGCGTTGTCAACTTCGCTCGTTCAGTCAGTCACGTACGTAAGTACGCTCCTTCCTTCGCTCACTCGTTTCCTAGCACTGCTTGTGTTTTGAAACCCTCCTGAGTTGTTCACTCAAAACTGGATAAAAGACATCATTAATGGAAACAAACAATTTGGTTAAGTCCTCGATCGATTAGTATTCGTCAGCTGCACGTGTCGCCACGCTTCCACCCCGAACCTATCTACCTCATCGTCTTTGAGGGATCTTACTTACTTGCGTAATGGGAAATCTCATCTTGAGGGGGGCTTCGTGCTTAGATGCTTTCAGCACTTATCCCGTCCACACATAGCTACCCAGCGATGCCCTTGGCAGAACAACTGGTACACCAGCGGTGTGTCCATCCCGGTCCTCTCGTACTAAGGACAGCTCCTCTCAAATTTCCTACGCCCACGACGGATAGGGACCGAACTGTCTCACGACGTTCTGAACCCAGCTCGCGTACCGCTTTAATGGGCGAACAGCCCAACCCTTGGGACCGACTACAGCCCCAGGATGCGATGAGCCGACATCGAGGTGCCAAACCTCCCCGTCGATGTGGACTCTTGGGGGAGATAAGCCTGTTATCCCCGGGGTAGCTTTTATCCGTTGAGCGATGGCCCTTCCATGCGGAACCACCGGATCACTAAGCCCGTCTTTCGACCCTGCTCGACTTGTAGGTCTCGCAGTCAAGCTCCCTTCTGCCTTTACACTCTTCGAATGATTTCCAACCATTCTGAGGGAACCTTTGGGCGCCTCCGTTACACTTTAGGAGGCGACCGCCCCAGTCAAACTGCCCGCCTGACACTGTCTCCTACCCGGGTTACGGGTATGGGTTAGAATTTCAATACAACCAGGGTAGTATCCCACCGACGCCTCCTCCGAAGCTGGCGCTCCGGGCTCTAAGGCTCCTACCTATCCTGTACAAGTTGCACCAAAATTCAATATCAAGCTACAGTAAAGCTCCACGGGGTCTTTCCGTCCTGTCGCGGGTAACCTGCATCTTCACAGGTACTATAATTTCACCGAGTCTCTCGTTGAGACAGTGCCCAGATCGTTACGCCTTTCGTGCGGGTCGGAACTTACCCGACAAGGAATTTCGCTACCTTAGGACCGTTATAGTTACGGCCGCCGTTTACTGGGGCTTCAATTCGCACCTTCGCTTGCGCTAAGCACTCCTCTTAACCTTCCAGCACCGGGCAGGCGTCAGCCCCTATACTTCACCTTACGGTTTTGCAGAGACCTGTGTTTTTGCTAAACAGTCGCCTGGGCCTATTCACTGCGGCTCTTCTAGGCTATACACCCAAAAGAGCACCCCTTCTCCCGAAGTTACGGGGTCATTTTGCCGAGTTCCTTAACGAGAGTTCTCTCGCTCACCTTAGGATTCTCTCCTCGACTACCTGTGTCGGTTTGCGGTACGGGCACCTCCCACCTCGTTAGAGGCTTTTCTTGGCAGTGTGAAATCAGGAACTTCGGACTAAGTCCTCGCCATCACAGCTCAATGTTACAGAGTGCGGATTTGCCTACACTCACACCTCACTGCTTGGACGTGCATAACCAACAGCACGCTTACCCTATCCTACTGCGTCCCCCCATCACTCAAACGGTGGGGTGGTGGTACAGGAATATCAACCTGTTGTCCATCGTCTACGCCTATCGGCCTCGACTTAGGTCCCGACTAACCCTGAGCGGACGAGCCTTCCTCAGGAAACCTTAGTCATACGGTGGATGGGATTCTCACCCATCTTTCGCTACTCATACCGGCATTCTCACTTCTAAGCGCTCCACCAGTCCTTCCGGTCTGACTTCAACGCCCTTAGAACGCTCTCCTACCACTGATACCAAAGGTATCAATCCACAGCTTCGGTGATTTGTTTAGCCCCGATACATTTTCGGCGCAGCGTCACTCGACCAGTGAGCTATTACGCACTCTTTAAATGATGGCTGCTTCTAAGCCAACATCCTGGTTGTCTAAGCAACGCCACATCCTTTTCCACTTAACAAATACTTTGGGACCTTAGCTGGTGGTCTGGGCTGTTTCCCTCTTGACTACGGATCTTATCACTCGCAGTCTGACTCCCAAACATAAATCATTGGCATTCGGAGTTTGTCTGAATTCGGTAACCCGGGATGGGCCCCTAGTCCAAACAGTGCTCTACCTCCAAGATTCTAACGTTTGAGGCTAGCCCTAAAGCTATTTCGGAGAGAACCAGCTATCTCCAGGTTCGATTGGAATTTCTCCGCTACCCACACCTCATCCCCGCACTTTTCAACGTGCGTGGGTTCGGACCTCCAGTAAGTGTTACCTTACCTTCATCCTGGACATGGGTAGATCACCTGGTTTCGGGTCTACGACCACATACTCATTCGCCCTATTCAGACTCGCTTTCGCTGCGGCTCCGTCTTCTCAACTTAACCTCGCATGTAATCGTAACTCGCCGGTTCATTCTACAAAAGGCACGCCATCACCCGTTAACGGGCTTTGACTATTTGTAGGCACACGGTTTCAGGGTCTATTTCACTCCCCTTCCGGGGTGCTTTTCACCTTTCCCTCACGGTACTGGTTCACTATCGGTCACTAGGTAGTATTTAGCCTTGGGAGATGGTCCTCCCGGATTCCGACGGAATTTCACGTGTTCCGCCGTACTCAGGATACACTCTGGAGGGAATGAATTTTGGACTACGGGGCTTTTACCCTATCCTGCGGACCTTTCCAGGTCGCTTCATCTAACTCATTCTTTTGTAACTCCGTATAGAGTGTCCTACAACCCCAAGAGGCAAGCCTCTTGGTTTGGGCTCTTCCCGTTTCGCTCGCCGCTACTCAGGGAATCGAATTTTCTTTCTCTTCCTCCAGGTACTTAGATGTTTCAGTTCCCTGGGTGTGTCTCAGATGCGCTATGTATTCACGCAAATGTACTGCCCCATTACGGGCAGTGGGTTTCCCCATTCGGAAATCTCCGGATCGAAGCTCACTTACAGCTCCCCGAAGCATATCGGTGTTAGTGCCGTCCTTCGTCGACTCCTAGTGCCAAGGCATCCACCGTGCGCCCTTATTAACTTAACCTAAAAGTTAAAAGTACTACACTTGCAATCACGTAAGTGATCACAATTTGAATATCTTGCGTTTGTTTCTTTTTTGATGTCGTTTTATCCAGTTTTCAAAGAACAAAGGGCTTGTTCCTTTGCGACGAGTAATCGCAGGAGCAAGTATAAATGCTCATCATAAAAATGAACACTCAAAACTGAACTGCAAAACGTTAAGATACAGATAAAGATCTGTATTCCGAATATATCCTTAGAAAGGAGGTGATCCAGCCGCACCTTCCGATACGGCTACCTTGTTACGACTTCACCCCAATCATCTGTCCCACCTTCGGCGGCTGGCTCCCAAAAGGGTTACCCCACCGACTTCGGGTGTTACAAACTCTCGTGGTGTGACGGGCGGTGTGTACAAGGCCCGGGAACGTATTCACCGTGGCATGCTGATCCACGATTACTAGCGATTCCGGCTTCATGTAGGCGAGTTGCAGCCTACAATCCGAACTGAGAACGGTTTTATGGGATTAGCTCACCCTCGCGGGGTTGCGACCCTCTGTACCGTCCATTGTAGCACGTGTGTAGCCCAGGTCATAAGGGGCATGATGATTTGACGTCATCCCCACCTTCCTCCGGTTTATCACCGGCAGTCACCTTAGAGTGCCCAACTGAATGCTGGCAACTAAGATCAAGGGTTGCGCTCGTTGCGGGACTTAACCCAACATCTCACGACACGAGCTGACGACAACCATGCACCACCTGTCACCGCTGTCCCCGAAGGGAAAAGCCTATCTCTAGGCCGGTCAGCGGGATGTCAAGACCTGGTAAGGTTCTTCGCGTTGCTTCGAATTAAACCACATGCTCCACCGCTTGTGCGGGCCCCCGTCAATTCCTTTGAGTTTCAGTCTTGCGACCGTACTCCCCAGGCGGAGTGCTTAATGCGTTAGCTGCAGCACTAAGGGGCGGAAACCCCCTAACACTTAGCACTCATCGTTTACGGCGTGGACTACCAGGGTATCTAATCCTGTTTGCTCCCCACGCTTTCGCGCCTCAGCGTCAGTTACAGACCAGAAAGCCGCCTTCGCCACTGGTGTTCCTCCAAATCTCTACGCATTTCACCGCTACACTTGGAATTCCGCTTTCCTCTTCTGCACTCAAGTCCCCCAGTTTCCAATGACCCTCCACGGTTGAGCCGTGGGCTTTCACATCAGACTTAAAGGACCGCCTGCGCGCGCTTTACGCCCAATAATTCCGGACAACGCTTGCCACCTACGTATTACCGCGGCTGCTGGCACGTAGTTAGCCGTGGCTTTCTAATGAGGTACCGTCAAGGTACGAGCAGTTACTCTCGTACTTGTTCTTCCCTCACAACAGAGTTTTACGATCCGAAAACCTTCTTCACTCACGCGGCGTTGCTCCATCAGACTTTCGTCCATTGTGGAAGATTCCCTACTGCTGCCTCCCGTAGGAGTCTGGGCCGTGTCTCAGTCCCAGTGTGGCCGATCACCCTCTCAGGTCGGCTACGCATCGTCGCCTTGGTGAGCCGTTACCTCACCAACTAGCTAATGCGCCGCGGGCCCATCCTGTAGTGACAGCCGAGACCGTCTTTTAACATTTCCTCATGTGAGGTAATGGATTATTCGGTATTAGCCCCGGTTTCCCGGAGTTATCCCAATCTACAGGGCAGGTTGCCCACGTGTTACTCACCCGTCCGCCGCTAAATCAGAAGAAGCAAGCTTCTTCATCATTCGCTCGACTTGCATGTATTAGGCACGCCGCCAGCGTTCGTCCTGAGCCAGGATCAAACTCTCCATAATAGAGAACTTAAAAAGCTCATTTTGTTTTGCTGGCATCATCATTAAATGATGTCAAAAATTGTTTTGCGTCAATACAACCGAAGTTGTTTGATGCTATATGTCTTAACGTTTTGCATGTTCAGTTTTCAATGTTCATCGTGTCAGCCAAACTTGTTTACCTCTTGGCGACTTCTACTATATTACTCTCGTTTATATTATAAGTCAACACTTTTTAAAAACTTTTTTAAAAAGATTTTATTAGAGTCTCATTCCTCTTCAGAGTTAGCTACATTAGTAGAATGTTCTAGGATTGATATTAGGCAAAAAACTATAGGATAAATCACTTTCCTTCTATATATTATTATACATCTCCTTGCAATTTGGTTATATAAATACACGGGCAATAGTTATTCTTCGTTTATGGTAATTCAAAACTATATTTCGCTCTCTTCCACCTTGTTATTTTCTACAGTCGATTCAGACAATACTCCTTACAGAAACAAATAATAAGCAGTAGAAAGTAATATCCTTACTTCCTACTGCTTCTTTAATTACCTTCCTATTGATTTTGCGCTATGTAATACTTCTTTTTGGCGTGAACGGTTATAAATATTTTTATGCGGTCATAAAAAAATCTATCCGGTCATAAATCCTCGCTATCAGGTTATAAAATTTTCTATCCGATCATAAACCCTTGATAGCCGGTCTCAAATAGTAATATCTCTCTGCTAAAGGACTATATAGTATGAAGAAGCTCTAACGTTTCGATTACACTGCTTAGAAAATCATCTATTTCGCCTATATTTTCTTCTTTAATTTTTTGGTGGAAGCTTAGCAAAATTGTATTTACATAGTTTTTCTTTAATTGTCCGTATTCAAAGCTTAAACGCTGAGTGATTGTTATATCGTCCTCCCATATTTCCTTTAGGGCTAACTCAATACTCTTACACTCTTCAGGTACTTCTATTACACTTTTTTGAAATTTTAACTGTAACGTACAGCCAGGGGCCTTACCAGGAGTCTCCAAAATTTCGGATGCTAACTCCTCCAAGGAAGCTTCTATTATAATCTCTGCCGTTACTTTTTGTTTATCGGAAAGGACAAATTCAATAGAAAAGTCTCTTTTTATAATAGAAAAATCCATTCGATCTGTTCTGTTAGTTATATTGATTTTGCGTTCTATATTGTCCATATCATATAGAAGATTCTCAAATACAACCTTTAAATTTTCGAAGACGGTTGGATCATACATGTGATTTCCTCCTTAGTTATACAGGTATTGGCAGTAGTGTCATGATAGCGAAGAAAACTAAAATAGCCGCTACGAGCACAAATACATGCCACACTGCGTGATGGTACGGAAAGCCTCTCCATACATAAAAGACCGCCCCTCCGGTATAGAGCAATCCGCCAAGCGCTAGCAAAACAAGTCCCTCTATGGACATATTGGTGATGAGCGGCTTCCATGCAAAAACTATTAACCAGCCCATCACAACATACAAGATAGTAGAGGTATGCAAAAACCGCTTAACAAAATAGGCTTTGAACACTGTACCTGCTATCGCTAATCCCCACATAATACCAAACAATGTCCAACCTAGCGGACCTTTTACTACTAAGAATAGAAGTGGAGTATAGGAGCCTGCTATTAAATAATAAATAGAAGAATGATCCATGATTTCAAAGAAGTCTTTGGCTCTTCCCTCTGGAAATGCATGTACAAGGGTCGATGATGTAAACAATAGCACCATGGATGCCCCAAACAGTGTAAAACTCACCACATGCCAAGCATTCCCATACTTGACTGAGGAAACGATTAAAATAACAAGTGCAGCTATACTTAAAAGTGTACCAACACCATGTATGATTGCATTTGCAAGCTCTTCTCGTTTAGAAAATATATGTGTATTACTCATCTCTGTCATCTCCATTAAAATCGTTTATTCCATTTTATCCTATCACTTTTCATCAATAAAAGCAGACACTCATCAAATCTGATAATGATATAATAATTGAAGTAGTTAGCTATAGACCTGACTTCCCTCATAACTTGTTCAAAAAGGAGCTATCTTATATGTGTCTCGTTAATTTTCAATTTAAAACTCATCCTACCTATCCACTCATAGTAGTTGCCAATCGAGACGAATTTTATGAACGTCCAACTGAGTCTGCTCATTTTTGGACGGATTATCCTAACATCCTTGCCGGACGAGATTTGCTTCAAATGGGAACATGGCTAGGGGTTTCTAAAGCTGGTCGCTTTGCAGCATTGACCAATTTTAGGGATCCTCAACTAAAACCGGGTCGGCTTTCTCGAGGTGATATCGTTCGAGATTTTTTAGCTGGCAATGAAGAACCAATGGAGTTTATCGCAGGCTTAAAGAGAAAAAGAGAAAACTACGGTGGCTATAATGTTGTCATTGGGGATAGTAATCACCTGTATCACTATAACAATATCCTAGATGAAATGAATGAAATTGCGCCTGGTACACATAGCTTAAGCAATCATACCTTAAACACACCCTGGCCAAAGGTGAAAAAAGGAAAGCAGAAATTAGCTGAATATCTTCTATTAGATAAAGTAGAAGTTGAGCCTCTGTTCGAAATACTTAAAGACGAAAATGTTGCACAGGATTATGAGCTTCCCGAGACTGGTGTAGCTCTCGAGCTTGAACGTAGCTTATCTCCAATGTTTATCAAAATACCTAACTACGGTACACGCTCCTCGACTGTATTGTTAATGGACTACAATCAACAGGTTACCTTTGCAGAACGAACCTATTCAGAAGGTGAAACACAGTCTGAAAATTCTTTTGCATTCAAAACAAGCCTGACATAACTAGCTTCTATAAAACTGAGGTCATATCAAGAAAAAGTTTCCCCTGTTGCGAAAACAATAGCAGCCTCAGCCTATAACAAAAAATAAAGCTTCGAAAATTTTACTGATCATAAAATTTTCGAAGCTTTTCATTTTTTAAGGTGAGTTGTGTCACAGTCTTTATTTTCCACAGCATTTCTTATACTTTTTACCACTGCCACAAGGACACGGGTCGTTTCGACCGACCTTTTTATCTGTTTGTTTGCTCTCCGGTGCAGCTGGTACTGCTTTTAGATTTGGCTGCTCCATCAAAGTAATTTCATGTGGGGTATGACCTCTATTGCCCCACAGGCGAGTTGTTACCGACACGAAGGCAATTGCCTGCACATATTCATTGAACATTTCCTGATCTTGAATGTTATGACGAACAGCAAATTGCTGAACCACCGTATTAATACTACTACCGACTGTTCGCATATCTCTGATTAGCTGATCCATATTTTCTTTGATCATTAATGTGCTACCACCAAATAGATCCTTTTGCATCATGGACGCAAGCTTTTCTTGATAGATTGTTTCCTCGTAATAATTAGGATCTGCATAACGAAGAAGCTCTTCCTTTGCTGGCACGTAATAAGGCTTTCCTACAGAGCTTTCTTTTAAGATTTCATAATCATTGGAGTTTATCGAAGTATGTACAAACTCATCTGAATTAACTGTAACAAATTGATTTTGTAATTGTTCTGACGATTTATCTATAAATGACAATAATTCATTTCTCGTCAGAGCTTTAACATTTTGCGAATTATATATATCTAGAAATTTAGAGAAGTCAATAATTCCATATAAGTTAATACAAGCAGCTGTATACTTTAAAATAGCTTCCGTGTTTTCTGAATGCTCAAGAATAGTAGATTCTCCACCTCGATATTTATCCGTGAGGACAAGATAATTATCATGATCAATTTTCTCCCACTCTGTCTTTTTATACTTCACATTTTTTAGCAGTTCATTTAACTTGTCTTTATCAAAAGGTTTAAATTCCTGACGCTCAGCCCAGCCATACATATGTAAATAATCCGGATGATTAGGGTTGGCCATAATTTTTTTAAATTCCGAAAAGCCAATTGGACCACCAATATCTTCAGGAGGCGCCATGCCTTCTCCATCCAATATAGTAGGATAACCAAAATAATAATCCTCTACTATCTCTTCTAGCTCTATTAGAATTCTCCAATCGTCTTCAAAGTCATAGTTATAAATGAGGTAACCCTTCTCTTGAAGATACTTGTCAATCTTTATACGGATTGGCTGCTTAACCTCTTTGCCTTCATACTTCTTCCCTTTATATTTTTGTATGATTTCTTCATCATTCGTAATATACTTGTCGTTTGTTTCTATCGCGAAGGAATGATATGGTTCCATCATGCTTCGAAAATTTGTCACGTATTGAATGGTCTCATGAAGTCTATTAAATGTCGCATCTGCCGGCAGAACGACTCTTCTCCACACCTTCGGATCTACGTGCTCAAATGATAATTTTAAAATATAAGCTTTCAAATAAATTCACCTTCCTCCATTAATCATACGGTATAAAACTGTTTTCTTCGAGCAAAAACTTCTTTTAGGAGAACGCTTACGCAGGGATTCTATATAATGTATTTTAGGAAGGTCTTTTGCTTTTTAGATAAAGGTAAAATAGTAGGGATAATGGAGTGTATGTAGGAGGAATTTGAAAAAAGCTGTCCTTTTCTATATTCGCTAGTATGATTGCTCACTTTGTACAGAGAAATAGACTAAGTAAAAAAGGACTCTACTATGTAGCAGTCCTTTAGAGTGTAGACAAAAGGGTTGGAAATCATTTCTATTTCCAAGCTTTTTCCAATTATTCTAGGTTAAATCTGGTTAGTTTCTTAAGATTTAAGTCAGCAAAAGTAAGCATCGCCTGCATGGACAATTTTTTTTATTCCATTAGGGTTGTCCATCGCATACCATGCTTTTCTTTACTCTTTTCATATATTTCTTTCATGGTTGTGTCGCAAGTCCTCAGCTATATTATCCGTCCCCTCATTCCTTTAATAGGAAGCATTGTTGATTGGAGCGGAGAGCGGCGACTCCAGCGGGAATAGCGCGAGCTGAAGACCCTGGACTGAGCGTAGCGAAGGAAGCGGCTGAAGCCGTGCCCGCGGAAAGCGTCCGCTCGCAGCGGAGATTAACATTTCTAGCTTTATCTCTTAAAGGAAAAAAGACTGTAGGCAAAACACCAAAATTCATGGTGTTTGTCTACAGTCTGAAGGACTCTACTATGTAGCAGTCCTTTTGAGGCTCTCATTAATCACGGAACGTATGATATGTAGGGAGCTCCATTCACCCATGGAGAAGCGAGTGATGGGATATTTCTTCGGAAAAATAATATGGGTTATTTCTTCTTCACGTTTACCCTCCGCATGAAGCTGCAAAATACGGTCCTGTATCTCTAATAAATAATGTAACTTTCTTTCGAGTTGTCTTCTACCCTTCTCTAAGTAGCCTGCATGGCAGCAATAAACTTCATCAAAATCATACATAAGAACTCGCTGTAGGGACTCTATTAATGTCGGGATGCTTTCCTCTCGAAGTACGACCTTCGTTCGTTCCTGGCAATAGAGATCTCCTGTAAACAATTGCCCGGTCTGTCGATTAAGAAATGCTAAATGGTCCTCGGCGTGTCCAGGTGTAGGAATGACGTCCCATGTGGCGGATTTGGAAGTAAACGTCTCGCCAATCGGCTCTGCTTTAAACGGCTGCCTCTTCCCCCAAAATAGCCTGCGATAGAGAGGATAGTCGGCTTTCTTTTCGCAACAATCTATATAAAGCTCGTTCATATAGATTGTTTTACCTTGATTTTGTAGATAAGAAGCACAGCCAGTATGATCCTCATGATAATGAGTAATCATTACTTGATTTACTTCCTGCTGGAGAAAAAATGGTTTAAATTCCTTTTCGAGAGATTGTGACCCTGTATCTATTAAAACGCCATCCACTACAAAACAATGGACATTTAGTTTAACACTCTGAAAGGATACCTTCCCGTTTCCCATTACCACACCATTTTTAGTGGAAACATCAAATTCCTTTTTAAAAAGCATACGTTCTCCCCTTTTAAAAATTTTCTTTAGAAAAGAATACCATAAAATGAATGACTATTCACTATTTTAAAACTTCCCTAAGTACTGGTGCTTAGCTATTCATTATATAAAGTATAAGATAATTATTTATTCTGTTTTACAGGATTAGGGAAATACTTTGAGATATCTTAAGTACTTTACTGGACAAATGAGAAGTTACGTTATATACTGAGTTCAATAGTTAAATTGCTTCATCAAAACATTGAATTCACATATTACAAAAAGTGATCGTGAAATGTTTGTCGATACTCTTTGTAATATGTGAATTTTTTTATCTGTTGAAAGATTTATATTATTTAATTTATTTTATGGAGGTTTTTTACATGACACAAGGTACAGTAAAATGGTTTAACGCAGAAAAAGGTTTCGGATTTATCGAGGTTGAAGGCGGAAGCGACGTATTCGCTCATTTCTCAGCTATTCAAGGTGAAGGATTCAAATCTCTTGACGAAGGTCAAAAAGTTGAATTTGATATCGAAGAAGGTAACCGCGGACCACAAGCAGTTAACATCGTAAAACTTTAATTCTTCGGAATTAACTTGATAAAAGCCGTACACTCGAAGTAATTCGAATGTACGGCTTTTTATTTTTGATATTTATTACTACCTGGTAGCTGTTTGATAGCATTCCAAGCATCGATTGCATCCTGACGTGTTTTTTCTTTATTGTTAGGATCGGCAAAAAAGTCTTGAGTGAAACGGTTATATTCAAATTGAGGTGCAATCTCTCTTTTATAGGTTGGATCTTTTTTACGTTCTTCTTCCTCTTTCCAAGCATTCACTGCATCACGGTATGTTTTTCCAACGTTATTTTTAAAATAGTCCTGAATATAGGTAGAAAAATGAAATTTTGGTCCAATGGTTTGCTGAAAAAATGCTCTTACTTGTTGGCTACAGCGATGTCCCTCATTTATAACAGTATCTAAAGACAGCACTGCATCTGCTTTAACCTGTTTAGTCCTCCTGACTGGTTGAAGTATTTCACCTGAGCGCAGAAAAACCTCTATTCGATTGGCGATTTCTATTTTAGAGCCAGAGGGACTAATACTGTGTTCTCTACAAAACTTTTGAAGTTCTTCCTTTAACCAATAGTACTGTTGAAATTCCTCTATGCTTAAATTTTTTGTTAGATTAGGTCTCATTTTTTGTTCCTCCAAGTAATTGTTCCATTTTCTTGTCTGCACGGAGCAACACTTCTTTTATTTGTATAATCTGTTCTTCTTTTTGTATCATTTCCCGATATTTTTCTTGAAATAAATTTCTTAGCAATTGTAATTTATCTGTTTCTACCTCAGTTAATTCACTATCTTTATCTACATGTTCAGTCCACTCAAAGAGTAATTTTATTTCATTTAATGTAAAACCATTCTGTTTTAGCTTAATAATTACTTGGATAGACAGTATATCCTCTTCTGTGTAATCTCGGTGATAGCACTCTATGTTTGGCTTTAATAGTTTTATCTTTTCATAATACCGAATAGTATCCTTGCTAACCCCGGTCTGGGAAGCAAATTCTCCAATTTTCACAATATCACCCCTATTACAATTAGCATATGAAAAACAAACCGAAAACCATGGTGACTATAGCTGATCCTTCCCTTTGTCTGAATTCCTTCCCAGATTGCTAGCAAATGTAGACTTATAAAACAGACTACTATTAAATACAACGTCCAGTTTGGAATGAACGAGCTTACAACCAATGCAAGCGAAGTTAACACAAATAATAAGGATCGTATAGAAAAGCCCTTTTCCTTCCATTGTACCACTCCAGCTACTAATGTTAATAATCCATACATACAAACTAAACTATGAACAACTATTTCCATCTCCACCACCTCCTCTTTGACTTTAAATCGTGGAGTTAACTCCATGTCAACAATGTTTTTAAGCTACTTTAGACTATTTTTATTAAATTTTTATCAATAAATTCCTTTTAGTAATAATTTTTCATTAGCCTACTTCAAATGACATTACTAATAGTCGATAAATACGAAGTGATTATATTTATTGGAAAGAAGGCAGCTTATGAGTATCGGCAAAAAGTTAAACATCGCATTTATCACTATTCTAGTTTTGTTATTAATCTCTACTGGAACATTTATGCTTACATCTGCTAATGTGGAAAGTAAAGTGGATGAGGCTCTCGACTATAGAGTCACTCAATTACGAATAATCGACGAGATTCGTTTTGGGATTGGAATGCAGGGTCAATATTCACAGGAACTGTTAATTGATAATTCTCCAGAGACGAAGGAGCAGTTAGAATACTATATCCAGTATGTCGACAACAAAATTGCTGAAATTGCATCTCTTGCCCACTCCAAAACTATGAAGGAATATGTTGAAGAGATTTACGTTTATAAAAATGAATTCAATGAGGCATCTGGAATATACTTGGAGTATGCTAAAACAGGTAGCATGAGCTCTGGAACAAGAATTTTAAAGGATCGTATTACTCCTGCAAATGCTGGTATTTTAGATGTTGCAAAAAAAATGCTCGATTATCAGGATAAGGAACTGAATAAAATATCGGAAGATACGGATAACGCTATGATTCTGTCTAACATTGTAGCAATTGTTATGTTAGTCATTATTCTGATAAACGGTTGTTTTGTTATGTGGTTCACTCGTAAGCAAATCTCTAATCCGTTAAAAGAAATGGTGAGCGTGTCCGAAACCATTGCGACTGGAGATTTATCGGTGGATGATTTGAAATACGTATCTAAGGATGAAATAGGAAAGCTCTCTTCTGCTACTAATCAAATGAAAAACAATCTTCAAACGTTACTCAAACGCATACATGAGAATTCGGAGCATTTAAGCGCAGCTGCTGAGGAGCTGTCTGCTAGCACAGAAGAGGTAACCGCCTCTACAAATGAGATGGCCAATCGTGCTAATGACACTCTAGAATCTTCCGCTTCTGCTGCCCAGTCAGCCAACGAAAGTTCGCGCGCTATGGATGAAACTGCAACGGGAGTTCAAAGAATTGCCGAATCAACACAGAGCTTACATGACAATTCGAACGAGACGTATCAAGCAGCACTCGCTGGAGGTAAAATTATTCAACAGGCTAGCGAGCAGATGAATACGATTAACCATTCTTCCGAGATGATGAATGATTTAGTACAAAAGCTTAGCAAACAAACAATTGAAATTGAAAATATCACTAATGTGATTACGAATATCACAGAGCAGACTAATCTCTTAGCTCTAAACGCTGCAATCGAAGCAGCAAGAGCAGGAGAACATGGAAAAGGATTTGCAGTTGTTGCTGATGAGGTTCGCAAGCTTGCAGAAGAATCTAGACAATCCGCAAATCAAATAGTGAATTTGATTAAGGAGATAAAATTAGATACAAGCAATGTAGAGAAAGCTGCTGAGGACTCCCTCACTTCTGTTACAGAAGGTGTAAAAATTATTGGAGAAGCAGGCCAAGCTTTTGAGGAAATTGTCACTGCTGTAGAGCAGATGAACATTCAAATTGAGGAAATTTCAGCTACTTCTGAGGAAATTTCAGCTTCTGCAGAACAGGTTTCCGCCTCTGCAATGGAAATCGCTAACGGAGCAGCAAATGCTTCCTCTAACGTAGAAAGTATTGCAGCAGCTATCGAGGAGCAAACAGCTAGTATGGAGCAAGTCAGTGGTGTGGCGGTTGAGCTGTCACAGAATGCTCAGGACTTACAAGAAGAAATAAATAAATTCAAACTAGCATAAAAATATCTCCATTTTACTCTTTTTCGCAAGCTACAGACCTACAGACCTATAGTCCATTCAATACCGAATAATTTTTAGGAGGATGATCGCACTTCATGATCGTCCTCCTATTTTAATATTTATCGATCACCTCAATTAAAAGTGAGCGCCTATAGCAATACATTTTTATAAAAAAACAGCTACCAAAGTTTATGACTCTGGCAGCTGTTTTGAGGGATAAGAAAAGCATATAGACAGGCGGGGAGGTAGACAGCTAAGGCCATTCCAAATGACGTGTAAGCGACGCGACAGGGCCAGCTTTTTCACTCCCCCACCAGAAAGCGCCCGCTTAAAGCGGAAATATCTTAAAACCATCTTTTAAGAATCACTTATATCTATTCTTCCTCATTAATAATCACTTGTTTCCCTCTAGCCTTTAATATAAGAGGGACTAACAACCAAGCAGCTGCCGCAATTATGAAAACTAATGATAATGGTTTCGTAAAGAAGATACTAAAGTCTCCGTTAGAAATGGTCAGTGCACGGCGCATGTTATTTTCGATCATAGGACCTAACACAAGTGCAAGCACTAATGGGGCAACTGGGAAATCATTTTTAGATAAGAGATACCCAAGTATTCCACAGCCTAATAATAAAAACAAATCGAAGGTTGTGTACTGTACAGCGTACACTCCGAAAAATGAAATGGCTATAATCATTGGTAGCAAATATTTTTTAGGTGTTTCAATAATTTTTGCAAACACTCTAACTAATGGCATATTCAACACAAGCAGCATCAAATTCCCAATGAACATACTAGCAATCAAACCCCATGCAACCTCTGGATGCTCATCAAATAATAACGGGCCTGGCTGAATATTATACATAATAAGTGCTCCCATAAGGATCGCTGTTGTTCCAGATCCAGGTATACCTAGTGTCAAAAGTGGAATCATCGCTCCACCTGAAGCTGCATTGTTTGCTGATTCTGGACCAGCCACTCCTGCAATATTCCCCTTCCCGAAAGTTTCAGGCTTTTTGCTAAATTTCTTCTCTGTAGTGTAGGAAAAGAAGGATGCAAGTGTAGCCCCTGCTCCTGGTAAGACTCCAATAAAGAAGCCAAGTAAAGAACCTCGGACAATAGGTACAGAGCTGTCCTTGATATCCTGTTTAGTGGGTAGTATGCGGTTTATCTTTGCTATATTACCCGTCTCTTCATCTTTCTCCAATATCGTTTTAAATACCTCACCTAGTGCAAATAATCCTACAGCGATTGTTAAAAACTCTAGGCCAGAATAAAGAATCGGTTGGTCATATGTAAAGCGAGCAATACCGGAAACTGCATCAATACCAATCGTTCCTAGCATGAGTCCTAAAACAGTCATTATTAATGCCTTGGTCATAGACTTTCCTGCGAGCCCACTAACGGCAGCTAGCCCCAGCAGCATTAAAGAAAAGTACTCAGCTGGTCCGAATTTAATGGCGACATTAGAAAGAGGCTCGGCTAGCAGCACTAGACCGAGAAGGGCAACAATTCCTGCCACGAATGATCCGATAGCAGCGATGGATAAAGCAGCTCCTGCTCTGCCCTGCTGTGCCATTTGGTATCCGTCTAATGTAGTTACAACGGATGAGGACTCTCCCGGTGTATTCAATAATATAGATGTCGTTGAACCCCCATACATAGCACCATAATAAACCCCTGCTAACAATATAATAGAGCTAGCTGCTGCAGCTTCTGTTGGCATCCCCGACGTGATAGTTGCAGTTACCGGAATTAGGAGAGCCACACCGCTCATAGGTCCAATCCCAGGTAAAACGCCAACAGCGGTTCCAATAATTACACCTACAAATGCAAATAATATATTTTGCCATTGGAAGGCAACACTAAATCCATCCATTAAAAACTGTAATGTACTCATCGCTTGATGTCTCCCTCCTTATAGCAGTGGAAATCCTGGTAACGAACCTCCGAGCAGCTCTGAGAATAAGTAATAAACCCCGACTGAAAATACGGCAGATATGATGACCGAGTAAATAACTTTTCCACGTTCAACTGTTTGAAAAGCAACAAGCAGAAAGAGAAAAGTAGAAATAACATAACCAATCTTTTCGAGTAAAAAGGCGTAAAGTAAGGCACTAACAAAAATTATGATAAATTTCTTATATTGAAGCTTTTCTTTGCCAGATTCCTCTGATTTATATTTAAACGTTTCATATATTAAGCGAATACTAAGAAGCATTAATATAATTCCAAGCCACATCGGAAAGATTTTTGGTCCTACTGAGGAGCCATATGCGCTATCAGAAATTTTTTGACTCTCCACCAAAAAAATTATTCCTACCAATAAAAAGCCAATACCAGCAAAGCGGTCAAAGCTTTTATTCATCTATCTATCCCTCCCACCAAAAGGAAAAGGCGACTTTACTAGTCGCCTCACCTGATTATTTCTGCATACCAAGAGCTGTTAGCAATTCTACAATTACTTCATCTTGCTCTTCTAAATAAGCGGTAAAGTCTTCTGAGTTACGATATTCACTAGCCCAGCCGTTTCTCTCAAGCTCTGCTTTCCACTCGTCTGTCTCCGTCATCTTTTCCAGCTTTTCTGACCAATAGGTTACAGCACCTTCAGACATTTCCTTAGGGCCAAAAATTCCACGCCAAATAGTGAATTCTGCATCAATTCCGGATTCCTTGAATGTTGGAACTTCAGCAAGCTCTCCCTCTAATCGTTCACTAGAGCTAACTGCCAAAACTCTCACATCTCCAGACTTCACATAAGTTGCGATAGTAGAAGCATCTGTAGCTATCACATCAGCATTTCCACCAAGAAGGGCAGCAACTGCTTCTCCCCCTCCGTCATAGGACACATACTTTACAGACTTAGGGTCGATTCCCGCTTCATGTGCTGGTAGTACTCCAACTAAATGATCCATAGAGCCCGGTGCTGACCCTCCAGCTAAAGTAACTGCTTTCGGATCTGCTTTAATAGCGTCTAGCACGTCTTGAAGTGATTCAAACTTAGAATCATTTTTTACTACGATTGCGCCATAATCACGAGTAAGCTGTGCTAAAGGAGTAGTATCCTTGTAGCCATATGGACTATTCCCTTCAGCCTTGTTGTTATTAATAAGAATTGGTGGTGATTTAACCATTAGGACATGATCATTTTTTACTTCTTTCGTAGCGAATTCTGCCATGTATACAGCTCCACCACCACCTGGTTTATTCTCCACTGTAATTGGCTTCTCCACCAATTTTGTATCGTTTAATGTTTTTGCAATGGCACGTGCTGTAAGATCCCAGCCACCACCTGCTCCAGAAGGAGCAACAAGTGTAATGTTATTCTTTGGATACTCCGATGCTTTAACACCTCCATCATCCGATGAACACGCTGCAAGACCTAATGTAAGTGTTGCGACTAAAGCGATAGGAGCAAATTTTTTCATCCACATCTAACTTTCCCTCCTTATAACCTATTTTATGAGAGCGTTTTCATACGCTTTCTATTAATTTATCAAAACATTTTATATATTCAATGTTTGTGGTTATAAGTTCAATAAGGAACATAAAAATCATTTTGTTCATATTGTTCACGACTGATTTATAAAGTATCTTCTCTCTGGTCTTCCTACTGAACCGTAAATAAGCTCTGTATAAACGATTCGTTCCGATACTAAATACTCTAGATATCGCCGTGCAGTTGAGCGACTAACACCAATATCCATTCCAAGTCCCTCTGCTGTAATCCCATCCTTAATTTGTTTAATATGATTGACTACCTTTTCCTTTGTAATTGGATCTATCCCTTTAGGAGGTATTGCTTCCTTTTCTAACGTACCGTTAGTTGTACTGTTTCCCCAAAGAGATTTGATGATGCTTTCCTGGACTTGGCCTTCTTCTTCTAGAATGTCTCTTTTTGCCTTGTACGCAAGTAAGCTTTCTTTAAATCTTTCAAAGGTAAGTGGCTTTAAGATATAGTCTGCTACACCGCTTCGGAATGCTTTTTTTACAATATTAGATTCAGAGGCAGCTGTGATGAAGATAATGTCTGTTTCTGGACTATATTCCTGAATGACTTTTAGTAGCTCTGTCCCTTTCGTATCAGGTAGGTACACATCTAGTAAAATCAGATCCGGCTTATATGAAATAATCCAATCCTTCGCCTCTTCTCCCGTGAAGGCTGCACCAATCATTTGGAATCCTTCAATTTTCTCTATAAATCTACGATGAATATCAGAAATTCGTCTGTCATCCTCTATGATTAAAACTTCAATTTCCTTTGTCATGCAAGTAACCTCCTTTTGGTATAGACACGATAAACAATGCCCCACCCAAATCTCCTCGTTCAATGGAAATCTTTCCAGCTAAATCATTTAAACTATCCTTTACCTTAACCAATCCGTATCCATGATCTCCCTCACTTTTTGTGGATATCTTTTCAGTTAGTACAATATCTAATAGCCCATTCGGCATTCCATCTCCAGAATCCTCGACTTCTATAATAATTTCTTCTCCATTATCAAAAATATATATCCGAACATTTCGTCCTGCTTCTGGTTTAGATTCGACCGCCTCAAAGGCATTTGTCACTAAATTTCCTATAATAGAGACAAATAAATGCTTTTGTAAATGACTTGGAATCTTTTCTAAGTAACTATCCTCATCTAAGATAAAGCGCACCTTCAACTCCTTGGCACGATTTAAAAAGCCAATCACAATTCCCCCTAAAAAAGGGTCCTGCAGTCTTCTAGTCATAAATTGAATAAGCGACTGATGCTCTGCTGTCTCTAACTGTATTAACTCAATCGCATCCTCGTAGGAATGAAGCTGTATTAAGCCAGAAATTGTGTAAAGAAAATTGTGATACTCATGAGTTTGTGCTCTTAGGGCTTCTGTGTACTGCTTTACCTGTGAAAGCTCCTCCGACAGCTTGTCTATGTCAGATTGAAGACGAAAGCTTGAAACTGCTCCTATAATTTCCTCACCGACACGTATTGGAATTCGATTAACAATAGCCTTTTTCCCTTTAATCTCCATAGGTCGGTCTAAATGCTGCTCCCCAGTCTCCATAACCTGCAGGAGGTATGTATTAGGGATAACCTCCCAAATGTTCCTCCCAACCAATTGGGCTTCCGTAGGTAAAGAGAGAACTTCATGAGCTGCCGTATTAATCATGGTAATGATTCCCTTAGCATCGACCATTATGACTCCCTCCCGTATCGACTCTATTAAAGCATTTCGCTCCATGAACAAGTTAGCAATTTCCGAGGGTTCTAGATTAAAGAGCTCCTTTTTAATAGTCCGTGCCAAAATACTAGAGCCAATAATTCCAATGGCTATTGCAATCAAAACAATATATGCAATATTATCAATATACCTTGCAAAGATAAGACTCATGTCTTCCTTTAAAAACCCTACCGAAATAATCCCGACTATTTCCCCTTGTTCATCCAAAACAGGAGCCTTTCCTCTTAACGCAGATCCCAATGTCCCAGTCGCCTCGGAAACGTAGGATTTCCCATAAACTAATGCTTGCTCATTGTCATCGCCAACCATTTTTTCTCCTATTCTGTCCTCTACTGGGTGGGCGTAACGATAGCCTTCCTCGTCTCCAATAACAATATATTCCGCTCCGGTTAAACCCTGAATCTCTAGAGCTATTGGCTGTAGGAGCTCAGTAGGATTTTCTGACTGAAAGCCCGCCAAAATATCCGGTCGCTCCGCTGTCGTCTTGGCTATACTGAGTGCCCTTTCTCCAATTTCATCTTCTATTGCATGAGACATTGTAAAATAAAGAGAGACACCGATAATAATTGCAACTAATGACACAAAGATTGCACCAAACCCAAATATTCTTTTTTGCAATGAACGTTTCTGCTTCTTCATCTCATCCCCACCATATATTCGATAAATAAATGACAACTGTTACTGTTAGGCAGCTAACAACGGTTGAAAACAATACTATTTGTGCTGCTAGGTTTGGCTCCACATCATATTCTAGTGCCAAGGTTGAACTGTTTCTAGAAGTCGGAAAAGCGCTTGCGATAAACAAAGACTGAGCAACGACTCCATCCAATTCCATTAAAGTGATTAATCCAAAGGCAAGCAATGGGCCTATTATTAAGCGACCAAATGTGCTAAACAAAATGAGCTTGTTGAAAATAGTCTTTATATTGAGCTGCGCCAATTGTGCGCCCAGTGTAATAAGCGCAATTGATATAAATGCATTAGCTAAATAGTCGATTGGAATTCTCAATGATATAGGAATGCCAATATTCCAGTAATTCATCAATGCCCCTATTATCAGCGCATGTACCAATGGGAGACGAAATAAACTTTTCAATATGTCCAGTCCAGATTTTGTAGTAGATATCAAATTATAAAGTCCATATGTATAGGTCATGATATTTTGAAAGATAACAATAATGATTTGAATAGAAGTTCCCAGTGGATTGGCATAGAAAAGCATTTGACTGACCGGAATCCCATAGTTTCCAGAATTGATCAGCACGATACTATTACTAAAAATAGCTGACTGCTTCTTCTCTAGCTTTAAAAGTTTTCCAAGCAGCCAGCTAACCACCATTAAGCAAGCACTAAAAATAAGCAGATATAGCGTAATGCTTCCTAATATTTCTGCATTAACTTCAGTCTCATAAATGTTAATAAACACAGCGGCTGGCATTAGACAATAGGTGATTAGGTTAGATAACGCTTTCAGGTTAAACGAAAACTTCCATTGTAGCCATGCACCAATCATCAACATGATTAAAATAGGTGCTACTACCTGTAAAAAAACCATACTTAAATATTCCATATCCCCTTCTCCTTTCATAATTTTTCCCCCGTAAAATTTTTAGATGTTATTTAACTTTTTAAATTTTCTGCTATATCATTATATAGAAAAACCACCAGTTAATGGTGGTTCTCCTGTATTTCATTAATTTTTTCAATAAAGCTAATCATTTTCCACAGCATTTTTTATATTTTTTACCGCTGCCACACGGACATGGATCATTTCTACCTATTTTTTCGCTTACTACTGGTTGGGAAGCCTGTGCTTGTTGCTCTTGTTCAAACTCTATGGCGTTTTGCTCCGCAATTTGCTTCCATTCTCCCAACGAATCATGTGAACGTCCCATTACTGTATAGAAAGCGTAAAGTGTTTGTTCTAAATCAATCATACCGCCATGGTAGCCATTACTAAGGTAATCCTCTATTAAAGGAAATGCTTGCTCTGTTAAGTGAGCTGTTATAGACTCAATAACAGTCTCTTTTCCAGTCTCATCTAACTTATCATAGCTTTTTATTAGTACTTCTATTGCTTTGTCCGTTTTCGTTTCTTTTAAAATACTGGTCGCATAAATACACGTTTCATTCTTCATCGCATAGGGAGCAACTGCTTCCACTACATCATCTAATTGAAAGCTACTAAGTGCAACTGCCACTTCTTCTAATAGAATATCTTCTTCTCTATCTAATAGGGTAGCAAGCGAAGGTATATATTCATTTAACTGTAGGATACCAACTGCTCTTACAGCTAAAATGCCAGCGACCGAGAAATGCTTTTCTCCTATCTCTTGCTCCAGAATTTTCTTCACTTCTTGAGGGCCATAGCTGTCCTTCTCAATCATTCGTCCAAGTATCTTTTTAGATTTTTGAAATTCTAGCGCGTTGAATCCATCACGGTTAACATTCCCAACAACCTCCTCATACGTTTTCCAAAGCGCATCCTTGCTTGCCTCCAATAATAATTGATTGAATTCAATGTACTCCGTTCCAATATAAGGAGTAAGCTGATCTGCTTTGTCCACCAGAACCTGAGAAGGTAGATTCATGACATATTGAAGGACTAAATGTCTCTTCGACTTTGTTACCTTTTGGAGGAGCTTCATCAGAATCGGGAACGTTTCTTCTGTTACATTATTCTCCTGTCCCCAGACTAGAATGGAATCCCTTTCTTGTACGTCAGCATTTAGGGAATTCGTTAGTTGTTCATTTACCGTCTCACTTGGCGTAAATGGAAATTCATTCAGTACATACGATGCAAATTCTCTGACCAGTCTTTCCTCATGATTAATCATGGGAGTTACTTTGTTTAAGAATGCTTGATTCATTTGAATTCCTCCTTTAATACTCTCAATATACTTCCTTTTAGTAGACAATTGCAACTTGCCTATAAATTTATGTAAGTTACCTCCTCCAACTTACCACTTACCGAAATACAGAAGAATGCAAAGCAGAATCATCATACACTTGGTTTATAAATAAAACGGGAGGGATTATTTTGCATATTATTGAAGTTCAAAATTTGAAAAAATCTTATGGGGATAAGGAGGTACTAAAAGGTTTAGATTTTCAAGCTGCAACGGGGGAAATCATCGGGGTGATTGGAAAAAATGGAGCAGGTAAATCTACTTTTTTAGAAATTCTCATGACTATCAAGCAATTTGATGCTGGAAGTGTCCTAGTACTAGAAGAAAATATCCGTACCATTTCCATGCAGCGCTTAGAAGAGCTTCGAAAACAAATTGCGGTTGTTCTTCAACCGACTCAATTTTATCGTACGTTAAAGGTAGAGGAATTATTAAAGCTATTTAAGTCCTATTATAGGTCCTCCATTGATATAGAAAAAATTATGGGAGACTTTAAATTAGAGCCACATCGCAAAAAATATTTTGATAAATTATCTGGTGGCTGGAAACAAATTGTTAGCCTAGCTATTGCATTTTTGTCCGAGCCCAAGCTGCTTATTTTAGATGAGCCAACCACTGGTTTAGATCCACATATGCGTAATATGCTGTGGTCCTATATAACTCAATACAATGAACGCACCGGAGGCACCGTCATTTTGACTACCCACAATATGGATGAGGTAGAGCTGTACTGTGACAAGGTATTGCTAATCAACAATGGTACAAACGATGTTTTTGCTACAACCGATGAAATTTTAGCTTTAGGCCACCGCTCCATCAATGACTTTTACCTTCAGAAAGTATCTATCTAAGGGGGGGACTTATCATGTTAGCTACACAATTAAAATATGATTTACTTATGTTTTCTAGAGAAATTTTTTACCTTGTCTTTGCCATTGTTATACCACCAATCACGTATATCTTTATGGGCCTATTATATGGTGAAATGACGTATGATCATGGATTAAATTATGCACAATCTTATACACCATCCTTTATTTTACTTATAACATTCACCGTTGTCTTTTTTGCTTTTGGGTTTGATCAGGTCACTCATCGAACAACTGGTGTTGAAAAACGAATTCGCCTATCTCCTGTACCCAAAAATATTTTACTAACTTCAAGCATTTTACGGGCGATTATTATTACAACCATAGGCTACCTTATGATATTTGGCATTGGATTAGTTATGTATGATTTGTCCTTTGATTTAATGAACGTTCTTGCTTCCTATGGTTTTTTTATACTTATGAACGTTGCATTATTAATCATGGCGGATGCTATTTACTCCTTTTTCAAGAATATGAACAGTGCTCTTGTATTTTCTATCGTTATCATGCAAGTTGTCATTTTTACCGGGGGTTTTGCACAGCCGATTAACTTAATGCCAAAGTTTGTGCAGGTAATTGCAGAGCTAAACCCTCTCTATCATATGAATAACATGTTTAAGGCAGTGTGGAATGGTCAGCTTTCTTTGTCTAATGAAGCACTGATTTCTCTTAGCTATATTGGAGGGATTCTGATTATATCTATCCTCGTTATTCGTTTCATGCACAAGCGGAAAATCTAAAGACAATTATTATTTGAAGGTTTACACTATTGATAAGAGAGGTGCTGTAAATGAAAGTATCGTTAACTATTGATAGTGAATTTAAAGAGACGAAAGTCAAAATTGAAACGCCTAAGCTAAGTGAATCAGTGCAGGAATTATTAGAGTTTATAAAAGGCAGAGAAACTGAATTTTTAGTTGGTAAAATAGGTGAAATGCAGCATATTCTAAAGCCAGAGGATATTCATTATTTTCATACAGAAAAGGAGGCTGTTATTGCAGTAACCTCAACTGGATCGTATAGATTGAAGGAAAAGTTATATGAGCTAGAGGAAATCTTACCATCAAGCAAATTTATACGTTTATCTAAATCTGTAATAGCTAACCTCTATGAACTCAATCGTTTTGAGGCTTCTTTCAATGGGACGCTATGTGTTTACTTTAAATCTGGAGCAAAAGAATATGTCTCTAGAACGTACGTCAATCATATTAAGGAGGCCCTAAAGATGAACAGGAGGAAAAGCGAATGAAAACTTTTTTGTTTAGAAGCATGATTGGTATCTTTTTCGGTGCATTTATAGCTGTCCTATTAACAAATGGTGTCGTTCTCTTTAGTGACAGAGAAACATTAAACGGGCCGCTATTCTTGAAAAATTCATTAGGTTCTATATTTTGCGGTTGGTTATTCACAGTAACTCCACTCTACTTCGAGAATATGCGTTTTACAATGATGCAAGCAACTGTCCTCCATTTTCTAACTGTTTTTGTAGCATATTTTATCTTTGCCTTCTTTATAGGCTGGATTCCTTTTACCTTGTTAAGTTTTGGAACTGCACTTGCCATTTTCGTTGTTGTTTATACCTTACATTGGCTAGCCTTCTACTACTATTTCCGTATACAAGCAAAAAAACTAAACAAAGAACTAAACTCTATATAAGAAAAGTGTAGGAAATCTGTGGAGGTAGTTCGCAGATTCCTATTTCCTAACACAAGAATAATAGGTTATGAGGAAAACTCGCAACCTATTATTTATGTATTGGTACATATCCTGTTTTTTCAACTAGTTCCTGCCCTTGCGGAGAAAGAATCCATTCGATGAGTTCATCTACATAGGGATTTTTAGTATTGGTTGTTATTACATAAAACTCTGATGCAATTGGATATTGGTTGTTTCGAATATTCTCTTTCGTAGGTGCTATCCCGTTTATGTTTAATAGTTTAATCTGGTCGTTTTTCACCATTTCATTCGAATAATAACGAAAGGTGTAACCAATAGCATTTTTATAATTTTTATATTGGGCTACCTCTTCAATAATTCCATCCATGGCATTCACAATATCCTCAGTCGGAGCTTCCATTAAAGGAGTTTCTCCCATTAAATTTTGTAAAGCTGTTTGACTCCCACTACCCTCAGGTCGTTGGAATGCTCGTATAGAATCGTCACTTCCTCCAACATTCTGCCAATTTTTAATGCTCCCTGAGTAAATATCCTGGATTTGCTTAATACTGAGCCCGTCTACTTCATTTTTTTGGTGGACAAAAAACACAAATGCTTCTCTCCCAATCGGTGTAAGTTTAAGCTCTACACCATTACGCTTTGCGTGATTGATTTGCTCCTGAGAAGGCTGCGCAACAAAAATCATATCTACCTTACCTTGGATTAAATTATTGTATGCATCGGGAGTTGTATTCACCATGACTTCACTGGAACCTGGCTCATATGTTTTTTCTGGGTAAACCGCCTGAGCAAAAGAAGCATACAAAGGATATAAAGCAGTCGCTCCGTCCATCTTAGGTAGATTATCTGTAATTTTGAGCGACGCCTCTTCTTCTAGCGTTGCAATCTTTAAAGGCTCAATGAATGGCTGATACTCCCAAATATCTAATTCTGCCCCCACTGTTGGAATACTATTCTCGTACATCTTTTTAACAGGAGTAATTGCACTAATTGCTAGAGCTATTCCCATGATTCCTAAAAACCATTTTGTCCTTTTTTTAGTAGTAAAAAAATTAAACAATCGGAAAATGAAAAATAAGTACAGGGCAATTGCTCCAGTTATTAATGTCGCTATATAATAAATGTTTCCAGTCAATGCAAGTACTACGAGAATGAAAAATGTTATCATGCTTAAGCCTATTAAACTAAAAAATGCATAGAATATTTTTGCTCTTAGTGACTCTTTTCGTTCATCCATTCTATTACCCCCTAATACTTTGCAGAAGTTGTCAGCATAGGCTCATACATCATTATCGCGTGATTTTGCGTAATGAACTCATCATCAATTAACCCACCCTGCAAATCATATACTCTTCTATAAATACTGTTGTGTCTAACATAGCCTCCCCAATATTCCTTCGAAATTAAATGGTCCTTCTCGTACACCTCATATCTACTAGTAGCAGGGTTGTCTGCTCTCCATTCTCCTACTAAATGGGTATCCGTTAGATATAATATTAATTGATAGGGCTGACTTGTTTCATTCGTAATCTGCAGATCCAAGTAATTGTATGCACAGGTAGCCCCGCTTCCAAATGGTTGACTGCGATTAGAATCGGGGAATACATCATAACTATGGCGATATCGCTCCGTTACCTTAAGCGGTGTATGCAATGTAATCCAATAGATCAGGTTTGATAATTGGCACAGGCCACCTCCGACTCCTACCGTTACCTTTCCATAGTGTAAAATCATGCCTTCGACGTAACCCTTTCTCTTACTCGTATTTCCGATTAATCGCCAATATGAGAGCGTTTCTCCAGGTTGAACGATGACACCACTTATTTGCTTAGCAGCAATTTTAAGATTCCTAATCTTGTTATGCTGTAGCCACATTTCTACATCTTGTAATTCGCGGAGTAGAAGCGTTTGATGAGAGGCAATAACCTTTGGCTTTCTATTCTCTACCTTCTCTAAAGCATATTTTTTCTTTCCAGCATACCAATCAACATAACGCTTCATACGAAAATACTTTTTTCCAAAGTAAATGCGTAATTGACTTCTATCTATCGGCTTCAGTGATTCCACTACTTGTCCCTCCTGTTCTGAATTAGACATATAGCTCAATAATAGACCAACTTTTCAGAAATAAGAAGCATCACTTTGATAATATTGACAAAATAGGAGTTAACTCCCTTGTAATAGAGGAGCATAAATTAGACAAGTTATTTGACATAAAAAAACACTACCCATACAGGTAGTGGCTTAGTTCATCTTATTCGTTAATAAATAAATCAAATACATCCTTGAAGTCTTTTTTCAAGTATTTGTCTTTTTGCTCTAGCATCCAATTCGAAGAGAATTGAGTAATTGCTTCGAATGAAGACAATGGAGTAGTATCTTTACTTTCCATTTTGCCGACGGACTGAGCCGCATAGCCTAAGCTGTTTTGAGCAATTTCATATTTCTTTTTGTTGTCTATCGTTTGAATTGAAATGGTATGGATTGCCTTATACAAATCTTTAATTTCTGTCGCAAACTTTTTGTGAATATCAATGCTTAATGGAACATTACCAATCGTGAATTTAATCTCCATATCAAGATCAATGGTGCCTGCAGTTTCGAGCGCTACATCAGTAATCGGATTGTACGCATAGTCATAGCGGCGTAATGTTCTTTTCTTGCTAATAGCATTTTCCCCGTCTACATGAATCAGAGCTTTGTTGGTAAAGCAATATTCATCAGATTTTGTTTTAATGAGAAAATAAACTATCTCACCTGCTTCGTGCATGACAAAGTCATCCGATTCTGTCTTATCAAAATCTGCTTTAGACACAACAACTCCGATATCTGAAATTCCTAAAGCATCTGACGCAAGCTTTTTAAACATATAATTGACCTCCTTAAGTTTCCTTCATCTTATAATATTCCCTATTTCCCGTAAAGAAAAGTGGTAATAATTATTATTTTTTGATAATATTAATTTCTACATAGTATGAAAGGAATGTGATACATGAAAAGAATCACAAAGGCGCTAACTCTATCCCTTCTGGTAGGACTTGCTCTTGCAGGCTGTACTGACAAAGAGGTAAAAGAGGACGCTGATAAAGTAAAAGATGGTTTAATCGATAATATTTCAGATGAGTATTTATCATCAGTTGATGTAAATTATGCCTACGAATTTACTAAAAGCTTAGAAGAATTTAAAACAAATGAAAAGCTTGGATACCGAACTGCTGGTTCTGTGGCTGAACTAAAAACCGGTGAAAAAATTGGACAAGAGATGGAGAAAATAGGCCTTACCGAAGTAACGAAGGATGAGTTTTCTTTAGATACTTGGACATTTGAAAAAGCCGATTTAACGTTCACCGATGAAAACGGGAAGGAACATTTAGCTGTTCTTGGTGGGTATCAGGTTAATTTCAATACAAATGGTATGAAGGAATATGATATTGTTTACGGTGGAAAAGCAACTGCAGAGGATTTAGAAGGCCTCGACATCGAAGGCAAGCTCGTTTTAATAGATATTAATCAGCGTGAGGAATGGTGGATAAATTATCCTGCTTATCAAGCCCATGTAAAAGGTGCTGCAGGTGTTATAGCCGTACAAGAAGCTGGTTATGGCGAAGCATCCCCAGATGCACTGAATGCTCAGGATATTTGTGGACCAGATGATGCCCCTGCATTTTCAATGTCCCAAACTGATGGAAATAATCTTAAAAAAGCATTGGAAGCTAGTGAGACTGGCTCCATTAAAGTAAAATTTGATGCAAAATCTACTGTTGAAATGGATGGTAAATCCTATAACTACTACGGAAAAATAGTAGGAAAGGATCCCGAGTCCTATATTATCCTATCTGCCCATTATGACTCCTACTTCACAGGTTTTCAGGATGACAATGCAGCAATTGGATTGATGATGGGTGTTGCAAAAGGGTTAGTCGACAGTGGCTATCAGCCGGAAAAAACAATTATCTTTAATGCCTTGGCAGCTGAGGAATGGGGAGTTTCTAACTCTCGTTATGACTGGTCAACTGGAGCATACAATCAAATCTTTAAAATCCATCCAGAATGGGTTGGAAAAGCATTTGCCAATATGAATTTTGAATTACCTGCTTATGAGCATACTACACAGGATGAAATTCGAGCTACTTACGAATTGAATAATTATCTTACAGAGTTCTCTAAAGATGTTCCTACTGTAGAAGGAGTTTATAAAGACGGAATTTCTGTTGTATCTCCATTACGTACTTGGTCAGATGATTTTTCCTTTAATATTGCTGGCGTCCCTGCCCTACGTAATGATTTCCAAGATAGCAATTATATGCGTACTCATTACCATTCTCAGTTCGATACAGAGGAGCAGTATAATGAGGATGCATTTAAATTCCACTTAAACTTGTATGGACTTTTAACCATGCATTATGACAAAACTGCTGTTGTACCTTTAGATTTTACAACCCGTCTAAACGCTATGAAAGAAACATTAGATGAAAATATCTTTGAACAAGCTGAGGTATCTTCGGACAAGCTAATAGAAGAAATTGATCACGTACTTAAAGTGGCAAAAAACGTAAATAAGAAGGTGGCAAAGATTAATGAAGATTACTTAAATGCCCTTTCTAAGGATGATCATGCCACTGCTAAAAAGCTTTATAATCAAAGCCGTCAGCTCAACAGTGACTTGCTATCTGCATTTAAGCATACAGAGGACAGCTTCACTCGCCTTACTTGGGAGGATGCAGTTATATTCCCATTTGAGCATCCGCAAAACAACATTAATAACTTAACTCTATCAATTGAAGCATTAAAGGATGGAGATATCGCTACACCATTAGATGAATACCTTTGGAATATTGATAATAATTGGTATGCCTATGACTTCGACCAAGAAGTATTTGATTACTTCACAGCCTACGTCCTAGATGCGCCAGCCGATAAGCTAATGTGGGGAGAGGGACGAATCGTTGGACACGAAAATCTGTACACATTAATCCACTCTCTTAAAGAAAAAAGGGATACAGAAAATCCAGACCTATCAGAAGAAATTGCAGTTCTGGATCGAGTATTAAAATCTCAAAAAGCATTATTGAAAACAACTACTTCTGAGCAAATTGCTGACTTGCGAGAGCTTGGCAGACAGCTTGAACAATTGAAATAAGGTAAGTAAAAGGGGCACAAGACTACAATTAGTCTTGTGCCCCTTCTTTTTTGACCCTGTGAGTCAGCTCAGCACAAATCAGTCGGTTCTACTCCTGGTGTCTCATCTAGCTTTAATTTATTTTACGGATAGCTTCTCCTTTTAGAAAAGCTGCAATGTCCTCAACTGCTTCTTTAAAGTAGGTACTGTAGTTAATCTCACTCACATAGCCTAAATGCGGAGTTGCTAGCACATTATTTAGTGTGCGGTATGAGTGATTTTCTGGTAGTGGCTCTTCATCGAATACATCTAAGCCTGCTCCTGCAATCCACTTTTCACGTAAGGCTTTTATTAACATTTCCTGGTCTACAATAGCAGCGCGAGAAGTATTGATCAGATAGGCGGTACTTTTCATCTGCTGTAATTCCTGTTTTCCTATTAGCCCTCTTGTTCGGTCGCTTAATACTAAATGAACAGAGACAAAATCACTTGTTACTAGAAGCTCTTCCTTTGAATTTGCAAGACGAACACCATATTGGTCGGTTTGCTCCTTCGTTAAGTTTTGGCTCCATGCGATAACATTCATCCCAAATGCCTTTGCAATTATAGCCATACGACTACCGATTTTACCTAATCCAAGCAATCCTAAAGTTCTACCGTGTAGATCTGTTCCTACGGTGCTCTGCCATGCACCATTTTCTCTTAATGATCTATTCTCCTCTGTAACTTTTCTGGCAAGGTTTAAGATTAGAGCCCATGTCAGCTCAGTCGGTGGCTCTGAAGAGCTCGCTGTTCCACATACAGTTACTCCATGTGCAGCTGCAGCTGCTAAATCTATAGAAGCGTTCCTCATTCCTGAGGTTATTAAGAGCTTTAGCTTGGGTAACTTTTCAAAAAGTGATGCTGTAAAGGGGGTCCGCTCTCGCATGATAACAATAATTTCACAATGGTTAATTGCTTTTAATAGTTCCTCTTCCTTTTCAAAATGCTGAGAGAAGGATTGTACATCTACCTGCTCCTTCACAGTTGACCAGTCGGCCATTTCCATAGCTACATGCTGGTAGTCATCTAAAATTGCACAATGTAATTTCATATAACCTCTCCTTTCCTATTACTTTATATAATCAATTACTATTTGCACTATCAACAAAACTGTTACTACCCGTAGAAGTGGCGTTATGTGCTTAGATTTTAATTTGCGCGCTAGCCTTACTCCTAGCTGCGCTCCAATAATTGCTCCTAACATAAGCGCTAGAGTAACTGGCCACAAAATTTTCCCAGTGGATATATACGTAATAGAGGCTCCAAAACAGCTAGCAAATACACCGATTCTAGCTAGCCCTACCGCTCGGATATAGGCAATTTTCTCACTAGCATACAAGTATAATGCCAGTGTACTACTTCCGGGTCCGAACATTCCATCATACATTCCAATCCCCACTAAGGAAGGAATCGTTTTTTTATTCAGCTGGAAGGTTGAAGTTCCATCAAAATTACCTTTTCCCATAAAGGAGTTAATAAATGCAAAGCTTAATAACACAATCGCAAGGATCATCAACGTCTCTCCGCTTAGGAACGACGCAGTGAGTCCCCCTAATATTCCTCCCCCTAAACAAAATATTAATACAGAAAGTGCTTCCTTCGCTGACACTTCCTTTTTAGAAAAAATGACCAGAAAACTTGATAAAGAGCTAACTGTATTTGATACCTTGTTCGCACCGATTGCTGAATGTATCGGTAAGCCCATAAGCAGCATCAATGGCAGACTGATAAGTCCTCCGCCCCCTACTAGCGTTCCTACCGTATTCCCTGCTATTCCAATTATAAAAAAAATTAGAAATTCCATTGTCTAGCCTTCTTTCTTAACTCTTCTGTAAATTCAGCATACCCTCCCTCTTATGATAAGTAAATTCGATAGAATCTATCGATTATCATTTGTAAAACTTATTGTCTTAGGCAGGATTATGCTTTTCTTTAATAGAAGTACTAACTGGAGGAGGTTTTTATATGAAAAGACTCATACTATTATCACTTATTTTATTCGGATGCTCTCAGGAGGCAATTGAACCTGAAAAAGAAATTGCAGAAAAAGTTGCGACCAATTTAGATATTCCATGGTCAATCAACCAGCAGGATGGCATCTTTTATATATCTGAGAGAGTTGGTACCATAGCTGTTATTGATGGAGCAACTGTTACTCACGAGGAGGTCTTGCTTTCGGATAAGCTATCCTCCGCTTCCGAGGCAGGGCTACTTGGCTTTGTACTTAAACCAGACTTTCAAGAAACTAAGGAGGCTTTTGCCTACTATACGTACGACCTAAATGGTGAATCTTTTAATCGTGTAGTTACTTTAAAGCGAGAAAACAAGAAATGGAATGAAATAGAAATACACATCGATAAAATAAAGACTGGTAATATCCATCATGGCGGAAGACTAGAAATAGGACCTGATGGAAAACTCTATGTAACTATTGGTGATGCAGGTGACCCTAATAATTCTCAGGATGACACATCAATGAACGGAAAAATTGTACGAATGGAGGACAATGGCTCTTTCAAAATTTTCTCCACTGGTCATCGCAATCCTCAGGGACTTGCATGGCATGAAAATGGTACACTTTTCGAGGCAGAGCATGGCCAATCAGCTAACGATGAGATTAATATAATTGAACAGGGCAAGAATTATGGCTATCCCATTATTGAAGGGAATGAGACAAAGGATGGCTTTGTGACCCCAATCATTACTTCGGGCAGTAGTGAGACATGGGCACCTTCCGGCATCACCTTTCACAAGGGCAAGCTATATGTAGCCTCTCTTCGCGGAGAAGCAGTAAAGGTGATGAATGTAGAAACGGGCAATGTAGAACAGTCCATCACTGGCTTTGGACGTGTACGTGATGTCTTTTCAGATGGTGAAGCACTCTATTTTGTCACTAATAATACAGATGGTCGTGGTAATCCAAGCGAGGACGATGATATTTTATATAAGCTAAAATAGGAAAATTGCACGAATAGATAAATAAATTTAACAAAGCATATATTTTTAAAACATAAAAAAAGCATCTGGTCCAGATGCTTTTCTTCTATTTATATATTTCGTTTATATCTTAAGGAAATGGCTTGATCCTCTGGCTTGCTCTCATAGGATTGCTGCTCATGCTGAAATTTAAATCCTCGTGCCTCATAAAAAGGAATTCCAAGCATATTGTCTTTCGTTACCGACACCCATTGTTCATGTGCACCGTATTTACTTCGTTGAACATCTGTTAGATAGCTCAGCAGCCTTGTTCCAATTCCTTTGTTCCTTTTCTCTGGATCCAAGTAAAGGACATATACCTCTGAAATTCCTTTATCATCTACTCCACCGCCAATTGCACCAACGATTTCATTGTTGAGAAGCGCTACAAAGTATCCATTCCAATCACGATTAGTTTCCCCAATTTCCTTTTGGATTCTCTCTACCGTGTAAAACTTTTGAATAACACCTTCTATGTACTCCTTAGAATATAAATCATTATATGTGTTCCATTGTGCAGCTACACATACATCAACTATCCCCTGCTCATCCCCTTGCTGAGCTTTACGTACTAGTAATTTATTTACCTTAAGACACATAGCTATTTGAAATCCTGAACGCCCTAAGTATCTGCGCCCCTCATCTATGAATCCATTCTTTAAATAGACAGCCTGGGCAGCCTTATTGGCTTCGTTGACCCCGAGCACAATTTGCTTTATATCTGGGAAATGCTCTTTTACAAATGAAGGCAGAAGCTTAATAGAGGCTTTAGCTATTCCTCTCCCTTGATAATTGGGATGAATGGAATATCCTCTTAGTAAAATACTTTCTGGTATATCGGTGTAATGTAGCTTGTCATCTCCTATGTCTAATACAAAAAAGCCCGCTACTTGTTCCCCTTCTAATATAACTATTGGAGTGTAGGTAGGATTTGTTTCACTTTTTTTCAACATTTCTATTGGATGACCTGTGAAGGCTAGGTGTTCCTCAGACAATGTGTAATTGTCCAATGCCTCTCGATAGTTTGGTTCATATTTTGCTAATGCAATCATGTTTCTCCCTCCCCTTTTTATTAGCATAACATAAATTTTCTGCTAGACTAGATGTTATTAAGGAGGATGGTTAACGTGAAAATTTCCATAATTGGTGGCGGTATTGGAGGACTTTGTGCAGCAGTGACTCTCCAAAATCAAGGTCAAGAAGTACAAGTTTTTGAGTCTGCTAAAGCCTTTCAACCGGTTGGAGCAGGAATAGGAATCGGCTCCAATGCTTTGCAGGCTCTAATGGGAATCGGTGTAGGAGAAGAAATTTTCAATAACGGCTACGTGCTGCATACACAAGTTTTTCAAGATGTGCATGGAAAAACGTTAAACACCATCGACTTCTCCGTCCTAAAAAAAATGTATGGACAAGAGAATATCACCATACACCGTGCTGACCTCCACCGAACCTTTTTAGAGGCTCTCAAACCAAATACCATTCAGTATAATAAAAAATGCATTCACATTCGACAAGATGAAAATGGGATTACAGCTTTTTTCGAAGACGGATCTACAGCTGAAGCAGAGCTTCTAATAGCAGCTGATGGTATTTATTCTCCTATCCGCCAACAGCTTTTACCTAATACCACACCCAGATATTCTGGCTATACTTGTTGGAGAGGTATAACAGAGAACAAAGGAAGGGTAGAAGAATACACTTCCAAAGAGCTTTGGTCCACAAGAGGCAGGTTCGGCATGGCACCAATGAGAGGCGGGCTTATTTATTGGTTTGCTTGTATTAACACCACTCCTAGAAATCCTGCCTATCAACAGCTAAAGCCTCAAGAAGTGGCAACTATCTTCACTCATTTTCCTAGCGTAGCATCCGATATTATTGCTACTACTCCTGCGGAAAATCTTCTCCATCATGACATTTACGATATTAAGCCTCTTCAAAATTTTGTGTTTGATCGAGTTGTCTTATTAGGAGATGCTGCCCACGCAACCACACCGAATATGGGACAAGGCGCTGGACAGGCAATCGAAGACTCAATTGTACTAGGAAACGGATTTAAACAATTCAAAGATGTAAATAAAGTATTGGCACATTATGAGAAGAAGCGAGTAGCCCGTACAGCTAAAGTAATTCGCCTCTCTAGACAAATTGGGGAAACTGCTCAAATTTCCTCACGTCCTATCGCCGCTGCTCGAGACTTTCTATTCCCTCTTCTCCCATCTAAAGCATTACTATGGCGTCTCAAGTTTTTATTTGATGTGAGGCTATAAAAAAAAGCGCCTGCATTAAGCAGGCACTTATTATTTATTACTTATTTTTTCTAAAATTTCAATGAGGCGATCGTTTTGTCTCTCTATATTTTTTAATCTCTTTTCAATTGTACTAGAAGAGATTAAAACGATTAATAATAGTGCAATGCCTATAAATAAACCCAAATTATTCCACTCCTAATTAATAAATTTGCAAACCTAATGGATCATCTATTTCTATATGTTTCGGAACCTTTAGGTGAATATATGTGACGCCTCTTACATTTTCATACGAAAACACTTCATTACTATCATCCGGGAGAATCGTTAAACTGTTAGAAAACTTATTAAATTCGACTTTTTGTCCCGTTATCTCCTTCGCAACTAGGTGGTTCCCAGACCAATATATCATATGAAGAGGTATTTTTTCTTCCATAGGTATGCCAAATATAAGGGTGTTAGTTCTATAAACTTTACCTTCTACGACTTGATCGCTAGAGTCCGTCCATTCCACCACAAACCTAGTCGAGTAAGTGTCAATTCCTTCATATCCAATAGATAGATTCGTTCCACTTAATTCCTGTGTCCACTCTTCAATCAGAAATTTTTCAGTAAGACTATTTGTCTCAGAGTTTTTTAAAGCTTCTTCTAATGCTTTATTTTCTGCTTCTAGATCTTGAACCTCTTCCTTTTTTAGAAGATTTGAATGATTACTTGGGATAAGCTCAAAAACAAGCGTTGCCATTAAGAGAATCACAATATAAGTAAAAATAATATACTTCTTAAGCTTAAAGGAGCCATTGAAGGACCTTTTACGCTTTTTAAACAGTTGTATTAAAATTAAAGCTACTACTATTATTAAAACAATTGGGAGAAAGGCTACTAGGAATACAAACATGCTACTCATGCTCTTACCTCCCATCTATTTGCGGCTACAAGTGAAATGATAAAGAAGATTACAGTTACACCAAGTACTTTTAGCATAAAGCTCCACAAGTCTCCATTTACTATAAAGAAATATTGTATAATATTTTGCCCCAAGGAGGTAATCACTAGCCCTACAAAGAGTAAAGGAAGTAATATTATAAATCTCTTATGCTTTTGGACTAATGCTCCAAGCAAGTACCCAAAAGAGGTCAACATCCAAATAAGGATGAACAATAAAAGAAGAGTCATGACTGTTTCCCCTGGCTCGTTCAATATTCCTGGGCTTTTTATAAACTCTACTTTACTAAACACTACTTGGTATAAACGCAACAGGTAGGTCGATAAAAAGGTAGTGACCGCTGCAATTATACTTACAATCATCAGTACAATTATATTGGCTATATTACTGCTTAGTCGAGTAGAGACAAACGAAAAATCATCATAACGATACGCCTTAGTAGTGATTAAATTCCCGACAAATACGGCCCATATTGCTACAAATACAAAGACACCATCAAGTGTAAAAATGTTAAAACTGATTTCTGTGCCATTAAAGCTGGTTCCGCTCGTTCCAGTACTACTAGTAAGTAGCAGTGCTAACACTTGGATGAATATTAATGAAAGAAAAGATCCAATAAAAGCCTGTAGCTTAAATTTCACCTGTGCTTTCACTACGCTTGCTAAACTGACATTACTTAAAAACATCATCAATACCCTCCTTAGTATCACTAGTCACGTACATGCACACATCGCTTGCCGACAATGACTGAATACTAGCACCTTCTGCACAAGCCTTTTCAATGGTAGAAGTGTTTTTCACTACTACGTATTTTCTCTCACTATCAATCTGCTTTGAGTAATAAATTTCTTCCCCTGCTGTCCATTTATCTAAATCAGCTGTCGTCCATTGAAGTCCCACAGCATAATCTCTTATTTCATCAAGTGATTGATGTAATATTACCTTCCCTTGATGAACCAATAAAATATCCTCTAACAAGTGCTCTATTTCCGCTAAGTGGTGACTAGAGATCAAGATGGAACGTGGATGTGCTATATAATCCTTCAGTAATGCTCGGTAGAAATCAGTCCTCACTGCTTCATCCATCCCATTCATCGGTTCATCCAGCATAGTTAGCTCACAGTGCGTAGAAAGTCCAAAAATCAGATTAAATGTAGCAGATGCCCCTTTGGACAAATTAGAATACTTAAGCTTTGGATTTATTTTAAAATAATTTAGTAAGCGTTTGGCAAGCTCAGCATCCCATTTTTTATAAAAGGTTGGTGCTAGGTTTAAAATTTCTTCTAGATTCAGAGAGTCTGGAAAAGTCATCTGATCATCTACTAATATACTGTTCGCAGATACTAATAAGTCATTATAGGGATTTCTCCCAAAGACACATACTTCCCCTGAGCTAGGCATGATAAAACCAGTTAATATTTTCAATAATGTTGTTTTACCTGCCCCATTGCGACCGATAAGGCCTGTAATTTTCTGATCACTTAGCTCGAAGGTTATATCCTCTAAAGCATTCATATTACTATATTTTTTTTTGACTTCTCGACATTCAATTGTCTTCATCAATTTTCCCCCTCGCATTTATGAATCAGTTGAATTAACTCCTCTTTTGTCACTGACAACCTTTTAGCTTCTAATACCAGATCTGTTACCATTTTTGTAAGTGTCTCATTTCTTCGTTTATCTAGAATCATCGTCTTGGCTTCTGTCGCAACAAACATCCCAAGTCCCCTTTTCTTATATAACGTATTTTCCTCTACTAATATTGTAAGTCCCTTAGCTGCAGTCGCAGGATTAATATTAAATAGTTCTGCCAGCTGATATTGGGAATATACCTTTTCGTCACTTTTAAACCGCTCGGCTATTATTTCATTCTCTAGCCATTCCGCAATTTGTACATAGATGGGCTTTGCACTATCCGTATTTAAAATCATTGCGGTAAATCCCCTCTCAATTGAAGTTAGTACATTAGTGTTGTAATGTAGTATATAATAATTAAACGAAATTGTCTATAAAATTTAGGCAATAAAAACCACACCTTTAAGATGTGGTTTTTTATTTGATTTGAAAGAATGTATTTCCGAAAAAAACCATAAAGGTTATAATGAGTAGAAAAACGACCTTATAAAAAGGTATCCCTGATATTCATTTGTCTACTCTAACTCCAGATCAAAATTTAAATTAACTGGTTCAGCCGGCATACTATCAGGAGTATTTAAGTTTGTTGTAGGAGTTTTATCATCCACTTCTTCAAAAGCAAACTCGTCCATCCATATACTCCCTGAGCCTTGCAATAAAACACCGAAGTAAATCACTCCTGCATTTGGAGGTACATCTAGTACAACGCTATAATGATTCCATCCAGTGGTCCCTTTAATAGGACGATTGCTCATATTATCAAATTGAAGTGTGTCGCCGTCCTTGGCGTCAATCCGCATCCAAAGACCAGCAAACCCATCTATATTCATAGACTTTATAAAACAAGATAGCTTTAATCGTTTACCGCAGTATTTACTTGCCTGAAACTGTTGCATGACAGTGCCGAATTCTTCATCTTTTGTAGCCATTACAGAACGCAAATAGCCTGAAGCATTTCCCTTATGCACCTCTTGAAAATCTCTACCCATTTCATAGCTCTGTGGGTTCGTACCACTTATAAACCAACCTTTCATAACCTCTACCTCCTTTGGATTTTCTAGTAAGGTACGCATGAGCATTCTATACTCCCCTGGTGGCAACCCATGTGCCTTACGAAAGGCTCTAGTAAATGCTTCCTGCGATTCAAATTGATAAGTAAACGCAATGTCTAGAATACGTTCATTTGTATATATCAATCGCTGTGCTGCTATCGTAAGTCTTCTGTTACGAACATATTCATGTAACGACATTCCAACCTTTTGCTGAAACAATCGATGAAAATGATAAAAAGAATAGCCAGTAACTTGTACTACTTCCTCGTTACGAACTGGTTCCTCTAGTTTATTTTCCAACCAGTTAATTGTTTGTTGAATTATATTCATTCGCTCATGCACCTCCTATTAATTACAGTTTATATGGTAGAAGTTAGGATGTTTTGATATTTTTTGCGGATTTTTCGTTGGAAAGGTAAATTATAGACATAAAATAACGGCAGTTAGGAAGAATCTCTGGATTTATGACCGTTCGTGGAGATTTATGACCGGATAGAAAAATTTATGACCGGATAGAGTCATTTTATAACCGGATAGATTTTTTTCTGACCGGATAAATTATTTTATGACCGTTCAATATTTCCTCTTCTTATCAGTTACTCTATCCTCGTCAAATCCTTTCAATTTGATTTTTTGCAAACATATTATTCCAATTAAATTTATGCCTAAAATAATACTAAATCAGATACGCTTTTACTTAAAGGATTAAATTATTTTCTTTCTGTCATATTTCGTTCCTATTTCCCGGGAAATGTCATTTCAAGGAAATAATCGATAATTTTGTTCGACATAATAAATACCCCTCTTAAAATGATGACGAAAGATGCACTTATAAAGATTTCATTTAATTTAGCATTGGAGAAACAATAGCATCATGGACATTCCTTCTTTGGAAGAGAAGCTTACTTTCGACTTTACTTCTTTAATAATAACAAACAAAAAAGCCGTCACCGATTTCTCGGTAACGACTTCCTATAGTGCCCAGCGACGTCCTACTCTTGCAGGGGTAACCCCCAACTACCATCGGCGCGGCTGCGAAACCAGATGGACGGCAGATTTCTTCGTCAGCCGCAGTCGATCGGTTCTCGCGTATGCTATACGCTCCGAGCCTCTCTTCCTTGCTTCCTCGAACTCTTTGCCCCTCTGCTTTCTCGCACACTTGCTTAGATAGAAATGGTTAGTGCCTTCGACGCTTCTAATTTCTTTATAGAACAAACAAAAAAGCCGCCACCGATTTCTCGGTAACGACTTTTTCCAATGCCCAGCGACGTCCTACTCTTGCAGGGGGAGACCCCCAACTACCATCGGCGCTGAAGAGCTTAACTTCCGTGTTCGGTATGGGAACGGGTGTGACCTCTTCGCCATCATCACTAGACTTGTCGGCTTTCAATACAAGTTGTATGGAAACCCTACTGAGTTGTTCACTCAAAACTGGATAAAAGACATCATTAATGGAAACAAACAATTTGGTTAAGTCCTCGATCGATTAGTATTCGTCAGCTGCACGTGTCGCCACGCTTCCACCCCGAACCTATCTACCTCATCGTCTTTGAGGGATCTTACTTACTTGCGTAATGGGAAATCTCATCTTGAGGGGGGCTTCGTGCTTAGATGCTTTCAGCACTTATCCCGTCCACACATAGCTACCCAGCGATGCCCTTGGCAGAACAACTGGTACACCAGCGGTGTGTCCATCCCGGTCCTCTCGTACTAAGGACAGCTCCTCTCAAATTTCCTACGCCCACGACGGATAGGGACCGAACTGTCTCACGACGTTCTGAACCCAGCTCGCGTACCGCTTTAATGGGCGAACAGCCCAACCCTTGGGACCGACTACAGCCCCAGGATGCGATGAGCCGACATCGAGGTGCCAAACCTCCCCGTCGATGTGGACTCTTGGGGGAGATAAGCCTGTTATCCCCGGGGTAGCTTTTATCCGTTGAGCGATGGCCCTTCCATGCGGAACCACCGGATCACTAAGCCCGTCTTTCGACCCTGCTCGACTTGTAGGTCTCGCAGTCAAGCTCCCTTCTGCCTTTACACTCTTCGAATGATTTCCAACCATTCTGAGGGAACCTTTGGGCGCCTCCGTTACACTTTAGGAGGCGACCGCCCCAGTCAAACTGCCCGCCTGACACTGTCTCCTACCCGGGTTACGGGTATGGGTTAGAATTTCAATACAACCAGGGTAGTATCCCACCGACGCCTCCTCCGAAGCTGGCGCTCCGGGCTCTAAGGCTCCTACCTATCCTGTACAAGTTGCACCAAAATTCAATATCAAGCTACAGTAAAGCTCCACGGGGTCTTTCCGTCCTGTCGCGGGTAACCTGCATCTTCACAGGTACTATAATTTCACCGAGTCTCTCGTTGAGACAGTGCCCAGATCGTTACGCCTTTCGTGCGGGTCGGAACTTACCCGACAAGGAATTTCGCTACCTTAGGACCGTTATAGTTACGGCCGCCGTTTACTGGGGCTTCAATTCGCACCTTCGCTTGCGCTAAGCACTCCTCTTAACCTTCCAGCACCGGGCAGGCGTCAGCCCCTATACTTCACCTTACGGTTTTGCAGAGACCTGTGTTTTTGCTAAACAGTCGCCTGGGCCTATTCACTGCGGCTCTTCTAGGCTATACACCCAAAAGAGCACCCCTTCTCCCGAAGTTACGGGGTCATTTTGCCGAGTTCCTTAACGAGAGTTCTCTCGCTCACCTTAGGATTCTCTCCTCGACTACCTGTGTCGGTTTGCGGTACGGGCACCTCCCACCTCGTTAGAGGCTTTTCTTGGCAGTGTGAAATCAGGAACTTCGGACTAAGTCCTCGCCATCACAGCTCAATGTTACAGAGTGCGGATTTGCCTACACTCACACCTCACTGCTTGGACGTGCATAACCAACAGCACGCTTACCCTATCCTACTGCGTCCCCCCATCACTCAAACGGTGGGGTGGTGGTACAGGAATATCAACCTGTTGTCCATCGTCTACGCCTATCGGCCTCGACTTAGGTCCCGACTAACCCTGAGCGGACGAGCCTTCCTCAGGAAACCTTAGTCATACGGTGGATGGGATTCTCACCCATCTTTCGCTACTCATACCGGCATTCTCACTTCTAAGCGCTCCACCAGTCCTTCCGGTCTGACTTCAACGCCCTTAGAACGCTCTCCTACCACTGATACCAAAGGTATCAATCCACAGCTTCGGTGATTTGTTTAGCCCCGATACATTTTCGGCGCAGCGTCACTCGACCAGTGAGCTATTACGCACTCTTTAAATGATGGCTGCTTCTAAGCCAACATCCTGGTTGTCTAAGCAACGCCACATCCTTTTCCACTTAACAAATACTTTGGGACCTTAGCTGGTGGTCTGGGCTGTTTCCCTCTTGACTACGGATCTTATCACTCGCAGTCTGACTCCCAAACATAAATCATTGGCATTCGGAGTTTGTCTGAATTCGGTAACCCGGGATGGGCCCCTAGTCCAAACAGTGCTCTACCTCCAAGATTCTAACGTTTGAGGCTAGCCCTAAAGCTATTTCGGAGAGAACCAGCTATCTCCAGGTTCGATTGGAATTTCTCCGCTACCCACACCTCATCCCCGCACTTTTCAACGTGCGTGGGTTCGGACCTCCAGTAAGTGTTACCTTACCTTCATCCTGGACATGGGTAGATCACCTGGTTTCGGGTCTACGACCACATACTCATTCGCCCTATTCAGACTCGCTTTCGCTGCGGCTCCGTCTTCTCAACTTAACCTCGCATGTAATCGTAACTCGCCGGTTCATTCTACAAAAGGCACGCCATCACCCGTTAACGGGCTTTGACTATTTGTAGGCACACGGTTTCAGGGTCTATTTCACTCCCCTTCCGGGGTGCTTTTCACCTTTCCCTCACGGTACTGGTTCACTATCGGTCACTAGGTAGTATTTAGCCTTGGGAGATGGTCCTCCCGGATTCCGACGGAATTTCACGTGTTCCGCCGTACTCAGGATACACTCTGGAGGGAATGAATTTTGGACTACGGGGCTTTTACCCTATCCTGCGGACCTTTCCAGGTCGCTTCATCTAACTCATTCTTTTGTAACTCCGTATAGAGTGTCCTACAACCCCAAGAGGCAAGCCTCTTGGTTTGGGCTCTTCCCGTTTCGCTCGCCGCTACTCAGGGAATCGAATTTTCTTTCTCTTCCTCCAGGTACTTAGATGTTTCAGTTCCCTGGGTGTGTCTCAGATGCGCTATGTATTCACGCAAATGTACTGCCCCATTACGGGCAGTGGGTTTCCCCATTCGGAAATCTCCGGATCGAAGCTCACTTACAGCTCCCCGAAGCATATCGGTGTTAGTGCCGTCCTTCGTCGACTCCTAGTGCCAAGGCATCCACCGTGCGCCCTTATTAACTTAACCTAAAAGTTAAAAGTACTACACTTGCAATCACGTAAGTGATCACAATTTGAATATCTTGCGTTTGTTTCTTTTTTTGATGTCGTTTTATCCAGTTTTCAAAGAACAATTTAAATGTTCATCATAAAAATGAACACTCAAAACTGAACTGCAAAACGTTAAGATACAGATAAAGATCTGTATTCCGAATATATCCTTAGAAAGGAGGTGATCCAGCCGCACCTTCCGATACGGCTACCTTGTTACGACTTCACCCCAATCATCTGTCCCACCTTCGGCGGCTGGCTCCCAAAAGGGTTACCCCACCGACTTCGGGTGTTACAAACTCTCGTGGTGTGACGGGCGGTGTGTACAAGGCCCGGGAACGTATTCACCGTGGCATGCTGATCCACGATTACTAGCGATTCCGGCTTCATGTAGGCGAGTTGCAGCCTACAATCCGAACTGAGAACGGTTTTATGGGATTAGCTCACCCTCGCGGGGTTGCGACCCTCTGTACCGTCCATTGTAGCACGTGTGTAGCCCAGGTCATAAGGGGCATGATGATTTGACGTCATCCCCACCTTCCTCCGGTTTATCACCGGCAGTCACCTTAGAGTGCCCAACTGAATGCTGGCAACTAAGATCAAGGGTTGCGCTCGTTGCGGGACTTAACCCAACATCTCACGACACGAGCTGACGACAACCATGCACCACCTGTCACCGCTGTCCCCGAAGGGAAAAGCCTATCTCTAGGCCGGTCAGCGGGATGTCAAGACCTGGTAAGGTTCTTCGCGTTGCTTCGAATTAAACCACATGCTCCACCGCTTGTGCGGGCCCCCGTCAATTCCTTTGAGTTTCAGTCTTGCGACCGTACTCCCCAGGCGGAGTGCTTAATGCGTTAGCTGCAGCACTAAGGGGCGGAAACCCCCTAACACTTAGCACTCATCGTTTACGGCGTGGACTACCAGGGTATCTAATCCTGTTTGCTCCCCACGCTTTCGCGCCTCAGCGTCAGTTACAGACCAGAAAGCCGCCTTCGCCACTGGTGTTCCTCCAAATCTCTACGCATTTCACCGCTACACTTGGAATTCCGCTTTCCTCTTCTGCACTCAAGTCCCCCAGTTTCCAATGACCCTCCACGGTTGAGCCGTGGGCTTTCACATCAGACTTAAAGGACCGCCTGCGCGCGCTTTACGCCCAATAATTCCGGACAACGCTTGCCACCTACGTATTACCGCGGCTGCTGGCACGTAGTTAGCCGTGGCTTTCTAATGAGGTACCGTCAAGGTACGAGCAGTTACTCTCGTACTTGTTCTTCCCTCACAACAGAGTTTTACGATCCGAAAACCTTCTTCACTCACGCGGCGTTGCTCCATCAGACTTTCGTCCATTGTGGAAGATTCCCTACTGCTGCCTCCCGTAGGAGTCTGGGCCGTGTCTCAGTCCCAGTGTGGCCGATCACCCTCTCAGGTCGGCTACGCATCGTCGCCTTGGTGAGCCGTTACCTCACCAACTAGCTAATGCGCCGCGGGCCCATCCTGTAGTGACAGCCGAGACCGTCTTTTAACATTTCCTCATGTGAGGTAATGGATTATTCGGTATTAGCCCCGGTTTCCCGGAGTTATCCCAATCTACAGGGCAGGTTGCCCACGTGTTACTCACCCGTCCGCCGCTAAATCAGAAGAAGCAAGCTTCTTCATCATTCGCTCGACTTGCATGTATTAGGCACGCCGCCAGCGTTCGTCCTGAGCCAGGATCAAACTCTCCATAATAGAGAACTTAAAAAGCTCATTTTGTTTTGCTGGCATCATCATTAAATGATGTCAAAAATTGTTTTGCGTCAATACAACTTAAGTTGTTTGATGCTATATGTCTTAACGTTTTGCATGTTCAGTTTTCAATGTTCATGTTTTGCTATAGTTAAATTGGAGCGGGTGAAGAGAATCGAACTCTCATCATCAGCTTGGAAGGCTGAGGTTTTACCACTAAACTACACCCGCATATATAATTTATTAAATAATTGTTTTATTGGCGCGCCCGGCAGGAGTCGAACCCACAACCTTCTGATCCGTAGTCAGACGCTCTATCCAATTGAGCTACGGGCGCTTAGTAAGAGACATTGCTTGGTGCGGCCGAGAGGACTTGAACCTCCACGGGGTTATCCCCCACTAGGCCCTCAACCTAGCGCGTCTGCCGTTCCGCCACGACCGCTTAGTTATAAAATGGGACGAACTCTATTATAACTCACTCGCAAGAGTCTGTCAACAATTATTGTAATAATGATGAGCCATGAAGGACTCGAACCTTCGACCCTCTGATTAAAAGTCAGATGCTCTACCAACTGAGCTAATGGCTCACGAAACGAAATGGCTGGGGTACCTGGATTCGAACCAGGGCATGACGGAATCAAAATCCGTTGCCTTACCGCTTGGCTATACCCCAACATGGCGGTCCCGACCGGGATCGAACCGGCGATCTCCTGCGTGACAGGCAGGCATGTTAACCGCTACACCACGGGACCTATGTATCTTTTATTAAATTTAAATGGTGACCCCTACGGGATTCGAACCCGTGTTACCGCCGTGAAAGGGCGGTGTCTTAACCGCTTGACCAAGGGGCCTATGTAAGTTATATGGCTCCGAAGGTAGGACTCGAACCTACGACCGATCGGTTAACAGCCGATTGCTCTACCACTGAGCTACTTCGGAATAATTTTTGTCGTTTTGTTTTACTCGACTTTTTCTATTATAGAGAGGGTTTGGACAAACGTCAACACTTTTCATCAAATTTCTTATATTTTTTTTGAAGAGCTTAAAACTAAGTCGCCAAAACACTTGCCACACTTGAATTTGTGAGTATTTACTCGAATTTTCCGTCTATATAACAACCCACATTTTGAGCATTTATACATGTAAACTTTAGTACGTGGTTGCCTTTTAGGCTCTACTAAAGTGGAACAAAATCTGGGGGAATCTGTTTGTTTTAGAAGCTGGCGAAAATCTGCATCTCGATGTTTGTAGCCTTTTGCTTCTATATGTAAATGATAATGACATAACTCATGCTTGATCACTCCTATTAATTCTTTCATTCCATGCTTTTCTAGAACAAGAGGATTTATTTCAATTATATGAGTTCTTAACATATACCTGCCTCCAGTACTGCGGAGTCTTTTATTAAAACAGGCTTTATGTCGAAATTCTTTCCCAAAAATCTCTTTTGAGATTTTACTTACTAATTCACTCAATTGTTCATCTGTCATATTACCTCTCCTAAATAAAAGAGTTTGTCCAATGATTCTCATCATTGGACACTCTTATTATTACACTTGTTGTTCCGGCGGAAGCATAGTTAATGCGATTCTACCTTTGTTAGCATCGAACTGTTCTACCCAAACTGTAACGATATCTCCAAGGGAAACTACATCTAGGGGATGTTTTACAAATCCTTTTTTAAGCTTGGATATATGTACAAGTCCGTCCTGTTTAACACCAATATCTACAAAGGCTCCAAAGTCTACTACGTTACGAACAGTTCCTTGAAGCTCCATTCCAGCCTTTAAATCCTCTAACTTCAAGACATCTTTCTTTAGTATAGGCTGTGGGAAAGCTTCGCGTGGATCACGTGCAGGCTTAATAAGTGCATCTAAAATATCCTTCAAAGTAATTTCGCCGATTCCTAATTCCTTACTAGTTTCTTCTATAGAAATGTTATTTAATGCTTCTTCTGCTACCTTAGAACCTATTTGGCCTTTCTTCAATCCTACAATTTCTAGGACCTGTTCAGCTGCCTTATAGCTTTCTGGGTGAATTCCTGTTGCATCAAAAGGATTTTTTGCATCTGGTACACGCAGGAAACCAATTGCCTGCTCATATGTTTTGGCTCCAAGACGCGGAATTTTTTTAAGCTGAGCTCTTGAAGTAAAGCGCCCTTGTTCATTGCGCATATTCACCACATTTTCAGCAACCGTTTTAGAAAGACCAGAAACATATTGCAGTAAGGAGGCTGACGCTGTGTTTACATTGACCCCTACCTGGTTAACAGCAGTTTCTACTATAAAAGAAAGTGATTCCGAGAGTTTTTTTTGTGAAACATCATGCTGGTATTGCCCTACCCCTACTGCCTTTGGATCTATTTTTACTAACTCCGCTAAAGGATCTTGAAGTCTTCTGGCAATAGAGACTGCACTTCGTTGCTCCACTTGAAGGTCTGGAAACTCATTTCGCGCTGTTTCGGAAGCTGAATAAACAGAAGCACCTGCTTCGTTGACAATAACATATGCTACTTCACCCTCTACTTCTTTCAGGCAATCTACTATAAATTGCTCTGTTTCACGAGAAGCTGTACCATTTCCTATTGCAATTAAAGTAATTGGATATTTTTTAAGATAAGAAAGTACCTTTCTTTTCGAGCCTTCCACATCCATTTTTGGTGCATGTGGATAAATAGCCGATACCTCTAGTAATTTACCTGTATCGTCTACAACTGCTAGTTTGCAACCTGTTCGGTATGCAGGATCCACTCCTAGAACAACTTTCCCCTTTAACGGAGGCTGAAGCAATAAGTTTCGTAGATTCTCAGAGAAAATATGAATAGCTTGTGTTTCTGCTTTTTCAGTAAGTTCTGCTCTGATTTCTCTTTCTACTGAAGGCTGTATTAACCGTTTATAGGAATCCTCGATTGCTTGCTTTACCTGCTCTGTAGCACTGCTAGATATATTATTAGGAATCCATTGAGTTTCCATTACTCTTAAAATCTTTTCAAGTGGTACCTGGAGACCAACTTTTAATACATCCTCTTTTTCTCCACGATTCAATGCAAGAATACGGTGAGGCACAATTTTCTTCACTGGTTCATCATATTCATAGTACATTTCATAGACATTTTTTTCATCAAGCTCTGCTTTCTTTAGCGCAGTAACAATTTTCCCGTCCATACGGGATAGATTTCGAATCTGTTCGCGTATTTTCGCATCATCAGCAAATTGTTCTGCGAGAATGTCACGAGCCCCTTGGAGTGCATCCTCCGTCGTCAATACTTCTAGCTCTTCATTAATATAGGCTTGTGCTAAATCATAGATAGATGCTTTAGGGAAGGTTAATAGTTCATCTGCTAAAGGCTCAAGTCCTTTCTCCTTTGCTATCGTCGCCTTTGTTCTTCGTTTTTGTTTATAAGGGCGATATAAATCCTCTACTCGCTGAAGCACCGTAGCATTTTGAATGGAAGTAGTAAGCTCTTCCGTCAGCTTTCCTTGTTCATCTATTAAACGCAGTACTTCCTCTTTGCGTTGTTCAAGCTGTTGTATATATTGATACCGATCTTCTACTGCTTTTATTTGGACCTCATCTAAAGATCCTGTTTGTTCTTTACGATAACGAGCTATAAAAGGAACGGTGTTTCCTTCTTCTAAAAGTTTTATTACTTGTTCGGCTTGCGTATTTTTTATGCCAGTTTCTTTAGAAACAAGCTGAAGCATTTTCTTTAGTTCCAACACAAATTCACCCTTTCCATATACCCTTTATTTTAACATATTTAGCTCTGCCCCCTAAATGAAGACAGTAAAAAAACTTACCCTTGTATTATGAGAGTAAGCTTCCTACAATAAACGTGGCATCATCACCATGCTCTATTTCCTTATATACAGTTTCGTACAAACATTTTGCAGAGCCAGATTCCTTAATAGTAGACTTCGGGCTATTCATCACAACACCATCTGAGTGAAGAAGAAATAGATCATCTTTTGCGCAGGCATACGTTTGGGTATTAATTTTTTGCTTTCTTCCAGAAAGATAGCCCATCACTGGCAAAGGATAAATCATCTTTCCTGTTGCTCTCTGATACATGTAAAATTTGATATTGCCAACACAGCTATAAGAGATAGTTTGTGTTTTGTAATCTATTTTCACAAGAGCAACCGCTGCTCCTCGTTTTTGAACCATCAACTCATTGCATTTCAACAATAAATTATCCAACGTCTCCTCAGGGTATTGTTCTAAAATTGCAGGTATCACATCTGCAGATTCCTTTGCTACAGGACCGTTACCTAGTCCGTCAGCAATGGCACAGAGCATAAAGTTCTCATGCTTTGATACATAGTATGTATCTCCAGATTCTGCGTTTCCTGATTTTGCTTCCTGAAATACTAGCAACTCAACTTTTTCATCTGAGTAATTTATCAATTTACTAAACCACCTGACGATAATATTGCCTCTTGCAATTTTTTTATAGCCTTACGTTGTATTCTCGATACATGCATTTGAGAGATGCCAAGACGATCTCCAGCTTCCTTCTGACTCAGTTGCTCCATGTATGTAAGTTTAATAATTTCTTTTTCTCTTTCAGATAAAACATTGAAAGCTTCGGCTACAAGTAAGCGCTGGTCTGTTTTTTCAAATTCTCCATCGGTTTGGCCAATCACATCAAATAATGTAATAGTACTTCCATCTGCATCCGATTCTAAAGAATGGTCCATAGATAAGGCTTGATAGCTTTTCCCCATCTCCATCGCCTCTAATACATCCTCTACCTCTACATCAAGATAATCCGCGATTTCTGGCACAAGTGGGGATCTTTGGAATTCTGTTGTTAACACTTCAACAGCTGATCTTATACGCGGACCTAATTCTTTAATTCTTCTTGGTACATGTACTGCCCATGTTTTATCTCTTAGAAACCGCTTAATCTCCCCAATTATAGTTGGGATAGCAAAAGCCTCAAAGTTCTTACCGAATGAAGGATCATATCTTCTAATAGCCCCTAGAAGGCCAAGCATACCTACTTGTACTATATCCTCATGATGAGATTTACCATTAGAATATTTACGGGCAATAGACTCAACCAAACGCTCGTAGTTTAATACTAGATTGGTTTGAGCCTCTTCGCTTTCTGTGCTTTGATATTCTTTTATCCATTCTAGAATCTGTTCTTTTGACTCCTTAGGAAGAGATGTGTTCGACATTTTCATCCACCTGCTTTACTCCGACATGCTTCGTCATAAATACAGTTACACCCTCTTGGTGATGGACCTTCACCTCATCCATTAAAGTTTCAATTAGATATAGGCCAAGGCCACCTTCACGTAAGAACGATCCCTCCTCCAAATCATGGTAAGGTCCCACTTGCGCTTTTGTTTCCTCAAAATTAAAACTTTTCCCATGGTCAGCAATCATAATTTCTATTTTGTCATTATATAAAGCGCAGCCAATTACTACTTCGCCATCCTCATCCTCTGTGTAAGCATGTTGAACTGCGTTAGTAATTGCTTCACTTGTTACAATTTTTAAATCTTCAATATCATCATAAGAAAAGCCCATACGATTCGCTAATCCAGAAATTGTAAGACGTGCTACACTAACATATTGAGGCTTTGCTGGTAAACGAATCTCAACATAATCAAACGGTTTCATCTATTTTCACCTCTTCGCTCGCTTGGATGTCCATGATATCTCCTAAACCGGTTATGTCGAACAATCGTTTTAGTCGAGATGATAGCCCTGTTAATTCCATGTGAACGTTGGACTCTTTAGCACTTTTATAAAATCCTACGAATACGCCTAAACCAGTACTATCCATGTAAGTTACGTCTGTTAAGTCTAACTCTACACGTAAGTTTTCCTTTAAATTAATTTCTGATAGCTTTTCTCTTAAAAGAGGTGCTGTAAAAGCATCAATTTCACCTTTTATAATTCCTTTGACGCGTTTATCTTCTTCGTATAATTCTACTGATATATTCATTATCAATTATCCCCCGTTTTCGCTATATATAGTGTATCTATACCACGTTTGAGCCAACGCTAAACATGTTCACAGTGATTTTTTGAAAATGACAAGAGTAAAATCATCACGCTGTTCAAATTCCTGCAATTCTTCTAGCTTATGGAATACATACTCAACCATTTCTTGAGCTGGTTTATCCTTAACGCTTTCTATAATACTCAGGATTATTTTTTGGTCGATAAAGCCTTCCTTTGAACGACATTCGGTTACTCCGTCAGTCATCATCACGATAAAGTCATCTTTTTCAAGAACTATTGAATGTTGCTCATATCTTACATTAGGAATAACCCCTAGCAACAGACCTTTTGCCTGAAGTTCTTTAAACTCGCCTGATTTAGCACAATAAAAAAGAGGTGGCTCGTGCCCAGCTGAAGCATAAGTGAATTCACTTAAAGCTGAATCATATGTGCCATAAAACATGGATATAAACATTGAATCGCTAACACTTTTCTCAACAATTCGGTTAATAATATCCAATACTACGACAGGATCTGTTTCTGGACCATCTAAACTATCCATTCCATATTTAATCATGGACATGCATAGAGCCGCTGGTATCCCTTTTCCGATAACATCAGCAACAGCGATTCCTATTGCATTCTCGTTACTCAAAAAGTGAGTGTAATCCCCGTTCATCTCTTTAGCAGGAACAGAAATAATCCCAATGTCCAAGCCATTCATATTTGGAATTTTAGTTTTTAGCAATGTTTGTTGGACATTTGTAGCCAAATCCATTTCCATTTTAAAATTTTGTTGTTTCTCAATTAGGGTTTGGTGCTCTTTTAAAGCTAAGCCATATCTAATCATCACTTCAATTAAAAAATCAAACGAGTGTAAAACTTCCTCCGGTAAGCCTGGTATAATCTCTTCAAGAGAGGCTTTATGTATACTAATAACTTCCTCCGGAGAGATGCTTTTTTGAATAAGCTGTCTACTAACGTTTTGACCTTCATATAAATTATGCTCTGTTTGACTTAATGTATACTGTTTTAAAATTTCCTTATACTGCTTTTTAAACTCTTGAGGCACTTATTTTACCCCCTATCTCAACCACTTTGTGGCAATGATTGTTGTACCATCTCCGACTACAGTCTCAATTTTAAAGTCGTCCATTAGACGCTTTACCCCTGGCAATCCTGCTCCTAGGCCTCCAGATGTAGTATATCCGTCTTCCATTACTTTACGGACATCAGAAATACCTGGCCCTTCGTCAGAAGCTATAACCAAAATGCCTTTGAGATTTCCTTCTACAATCTGTTTTATTTCTATATTACCTTTTCCTGCATATAAATATATATTTCTAGCGAGCTCGCTAATAGCAGTTGTAATTCTAGCTTGGTCTACTGTGCCAAAACCAGCATCTTTTGCTTCGTTTCTTCCAAGCTGCCTAGCAGCAACTATATCCCACTCACTTATTATGTCAACAGAAGACTTCATATTCATAATGGATTAGTCCTCCAATTCTCGTTCAAGTTTTTCCAATCCATTTTCTAAGTCTAAAGCTGTTGCTACATTTTCAAGTCTTATTCCTAGCTCAATTAATGTTATAGCAACAGCTGGCTGTATTCCTGTTATTACTACCTTAGCTCCCATTAAGCCTGACATATTGATAACGTCTCCTAAAACTTTAGCGATAAACGAATCAATAAAGTCTATTGGCGTTAAATCCAAAACTACTCCTCTAGCAGCAGTGGTATGAAGCTTGTCCAATAAATCCTCTTGAAATGCTAATGCTGTCTGATCGTCCAGTTCCCATTGAATAGATACAATTAAACAATCTCTTAACTTTAAGATTGGAATTCTCGTCATCATTATGAGTTCACCTCTACTATCGCTCGATTTGTTAGTGCTAACGCCTGTTCAACTCCACGTTGTAACGTACTAGTTGTCGTAAAGTCATTAAGATTAATGCCAAGTGTAACGATTGTTTGTGCAATTTCTGGACGAATACCTACTAAGAAACATTTAGCTCCAACAAGGCGAACTGCATCAGCTGCTTGAATAATATGATGAGCGACCATTGTATCAACTACAGGAACTCCAGTTATATCTAACAATACAACCTCTGCACGGTGTTTCACTACACCTTGCAGTAAGTTTTCCATTATAAGCTTTGCACGTTCCGTGTCAATTGTTCCGACTAAAGGCATTACAGATATTTTCTCAAAAACAGGGATAAGGGATGCTGAAAGCTCTTGTAAAGCAATTTTTTGTAGATTCACTGTCTTTTCCCATACTTTCGCGTAGGCTTCAACGATCGTATGAGTAACAGGTGTTAACCAGTTATTTAAAATAGTACGGTAAGATTTGTAATTACTTTCATTTAAGTGTCCTGCAATTTCCATATTTTCGTAAATAACCTCTGTAAAGTTATTTAATGCTTTTAACACAAAGGATATGGACCAGCCGTAACGAACAATTTGAACAGAAAAGTCATTTAGCTTTCCAGTATAAGTTTCATGATCCTCTGTAAGACTTGAAATCATTAACTCCCCAAATTCACGAGCAGTATGATCAATTACTTGTTCTGACATTATTTGAAAAAAACGATCGTCTTTTTCATCTTCCATTTTCTCTTTCCATTTTTCTAATATTTCATCGATGTCATCGTGAATGTACGTAGCTATTTGTTTGTTCATTTGGGTATACCCAACTCCTCACAAAATTAATGGTAATTATATTGTAACGAATCTTAAAGAAATTTACATCTTTTATAATTTCCGAAAGATTCTTTTTCACATTTAGTTGATAGAGAAACACTATTATATCTTCAACAATGATTCTACCCGTTATGCAGAATACAGTAACATATATTTTGGGGAAATCCATTTAACATTAAATGGATTAAAATATTTAGATGAAGAATAAATGGAATAAATCTAGAAACAAAAAAACACAATGCGTATTTGTCGGCTACACATTGCGTTTTGTCTATGTATTTAAAATTTTACGATTCCTAAGCTGATGCCTAGTGCATGATCGACTTCTTCCATCACATCTTCATCTAAGTGTGTGATTTTATCCGTAAGCCTTGACTTATCAATAGTTCGTAACTGTTCTAATAATATAACTGAATCACGTTCAAAATCATACTCTTTTGCACTGATTTCTACATGTGTCGGCAATTTCGCTTTTTGTATCTGAGCGGTAATCGCTGCCACAATTACAGTCGGACTAAACCGATTTCCGATATCATTTTGTATCACCAGTACGGGCCTAGTTCCACCTTGTTCAGACCCGACTACTGGTGATAAATCTGCAAAAAAAACGTCCCCACGTTTTACGATCAAGTTTTCATCCTCCACTTACGAGTCGCTCTGTCGTATGTTGGGCTTCATATTCCGCATGTAGACATTCCATACATATGGATAAGTTAATATGAGACATCTCAACATAACCTTTCATCATCGCTTCTCTTATAAGATTTGCCTGGCCTTTCTTCATATATTCATTTGCATGTACACGAGCAACGCTTTCCCTACCAGTTAATGATTTAGAAGTTTGCACTCCCTCACTAACCATTTGCATTGGAATCTCTATAAGCGCTTCTTTTTTCTTTTTATCACTTACCACAGCAAACACCTCCGACAAAACATTTCCCTATCTGACAATATACTTCATCTTACCATTACTAGAGGTGAAATAAAAGACATAATAAGAAATGGTTAGACAAATTATGCATGAAGAACTACGTTTTGTCGACATTTTACTTGTGATAAATTCTAGGTATTCTAGTAGATAGAGTACAGCATACCTCATATGGAATTGTTTGAAGCGTAGTTGCCCATTCTTCAACCTTAATTTCCTCATTTCCTTGTCTTCCCAGTAAAACAACTTTCTCTCCTATATCCACCGGTCCATTTAAACGAATCATACATTGATCCATACAAATTTTCCCTACAATAGGCACCCTTTTTCCTTCTACTAATACTTTTTGTGTGTGGAGTTTTCGAAGCAAGCCATCGGCATACCCGATTGGCAATGTGCCAATCCATTCTTCTGTTTCCGCTGTATAGGCAGCCCCGTAACCAATAGAGTCTCCCTTATTAACCTTTTTGATGTGCACAATTTCTGTATGCAAGGAAAGAGATTTCTCCAAAGAGAAAGGTAGATGATCATTTAAATAGGGGGAAGGGGCTATTCCATACATTGAAATCCCAAAGCGAACGGCATCCCAACTTTGACTTGGATGCTGTAGAGCAGCGGCGCTATTGGAAGTATGAATCATTTTAGGCTTTTCTTTAAATACTTCTAAAAAGCTTTCAAACCTACTCACTTGTTTTTCAAAATACTCCGTATTCACATCATCTGCAGTTGCAAAATGTGTGTAAACTCCCGTTATTTCTAGAGAATTTGGCTCCTCATTTAAAAACTTTAAAGCTGTCAGGAGGTCCTGGGTGCTTGAAAAACCAATCCTCCCCATACCACTATCAATTTTTATATGCACTTTAACTGGTTTTTCGTTTCCCTTAGTGGCAAAAAACCAGTCAAGTGAATATGCTGTTAAAGTAATATTTTGGGCACTTGCTTCAGGTAAAAAGGAAACTGGTACGGCCCCTAAGACGAGAATCTCTTCTTTTATATCAAAATCTCTTAAATGCAAAGCTTCCTCTGGAGTTGCTACAGCTAGCATGGATACACCTGCTTGAATGGCAGCACGAGCAACCTCAATATCGCCATGTCCATAAGCGTTTGCTTTTACTACTGCAATTACCTCTGTTGAAGAAGGCAGCATCTCTTTGAGTCGAGCAATATTTGTTTGTATTGACTGTAAATTAACTTCTACAAAAGTCGGTCTATATAATTTTTGTGACATTGCTGAACCTCTTCTTCCAATTCTTTATCATAATTATGCTCCTCAGAAGAAGAGGTCGTCAACTAATAATCATTTTAATTCAGAAACTGTCATAGATGCTGCAACCTCGATCATTTCCTCTTTCGTTAAGCTAGATGAAGCAATGAAGAAGGACATACCATCTTGTTCCCAACTGATGGAATGATCAGTTACTGCTCCAATAGCAACACCTAAATCTACTGGATCTCCAGGTGCAAACACAGGGATAGAGGAAGATACATTTGGATCGCTTAATTCTTGAATCACAGTGAAGCCTTTATCTCCACCAAAAGTTAAAACTACACGTTTTTGGTCTTCTAATTTAATCACTTTTTCCTCTACTAGAGGGGTGTTTTCCCATTTAACTACTGGATAATGTGTTTCGAACTCCTTGCTTTCTAACTCAGCAGACGTTTCAACCTTTTCTCCCTCTTCCATTGCAGCTGGTGTTTGTTCAATTTTATAATCTCCAGCAGCACGAGTCTTACCTAGAGAGACTTTGTTAAACTTAATATGAATCTGCTCTTCTTTGTTCTCATTTAATATAGAAACGTCTGTTGGTAACAACGTCTTTTTATCTATATAGATTTTTTGAGAAGGAAGCATATTTTTGTGATTATTAGTTGTTTTTGCTTCAAATACATATTTGTCTCCTTCTTCTTTAAAAGTAGCAGATTTATCTTTTTTAATATCCTCTGCCAACGAACCAATTAGATAAGCTTGGCTATTTTCTGAAGGCCACTTACTTTGGAATTTATAAGTTTTGTTAAGGGCTGGTGTTACGACGAAAACTCCCTCAGCGTTACGAACGATCATTTGAGTATTTTCTGCGTTAGCATCGGAGACCTTTACACGATAAAACTCAGGTTTAGTATGCCAAACTTCTACATCATAAACTCTTGGTTCTGCACCCGTTAGAATACTCATTTCTGCGGTAAGCTCATATCCTTTTGCGTCACTCCATTTGTTACTTAGTTTTTTCACTACGTCTTCCTTCGATTCAGCTCCACATGCAGATAGTACCAGGATCATTGCAAATAAAACTACCAGTTTAGCCACTAGGCTCTTCAATTTTGTCCACCCTTTCTATTATCACTGCCTTCGTTCATTGTATGTAGGTGGACGACCGGTTATGATTGAAGAATTACTTGTGCGGCAGCATAATCTTTTGTGTGAGTGATTGAAACAAAGCCATTTAGAGGCTTTTCCTTAAAATATAGTACAGGTTTACCATTACTTTCTTTTAAAATTTCTATATCCTGAAAGCTACAACTTTTTCCTATTCCAGTGCCTAAAGCCTTGGAAAATGCTTCTTTTGCTGCAAATCTCCCTGCTACAAATTCTAATTGCCTTGAGGATGATAAAGTCTCCATTATTTCTATTTCTTTTTTCGTTAAAACTCGTGGAATAAATTTAGAGGTTTTTAATAAAATGGACTCTATTTTTTTTATTTCTGTTATATCTAACCCTATACCGATAATCATAATTGTTCTTCCTTTCAAATATGGCCTTTTCAAGATATACTATATAGTAAGAAATCCGAGGTGACAGTATGTTTTCAAGAAGAGAAAGTTTTAAAGAATACATAAAATTATATCCTGTTGTATCTACATTATTGGCTATAAATATTATTATTTTCCTGTTAACTATTATACCGGTTTATGGAATATATTTGCGTTATTTTGGAATGGGTGTCAACCTCCTCATTGCAGAAGGAGAGTATTGGAGACTGATCACTCCAATGTTCCTGCATTCAGGTTTTGCTCACCTACTATTTAATATGTTCTCTTTATATATATTTGGCCCGGAATTAGAGCAGCTTTCAGGAAAGGCAAGATTTTTAACAATTTACTTCCTTTCTGGTTTTATCGGAAATGTGGCCACTTATTTGATTCATGACTGGAACTACGCAAGTCTTGGTGCCAGTGGGGCAATCTATGGAATTTTAGGCGCGTTTGCGGCATTAGTCCATTACACGAAGCACTTGTTACCACAGCTTAGACAAATCATTATTCCAATCATCGTTATCGGTGTCATACTCTCGTTCCTACAGCCGAATGTAGGTGTGACCGCACATATTGGTGGATTAATCACTGGTTTTATCCTAGGAATGGTTTTCTTTCATCCTAAGCGAATTGGCTCTTGGAAGAAGAAAAAGAAAAATCCGTATACAGTAGTATAGTAAATCATAAAAAATCTCATAAGATGAAATGAAAAGAACAGCCCTTATTCGGACTGTTCTTTTTCTATGATTGTTTTAGATTTTCGTGTTGGTTCATACCAGTTTAATAGTTTTTCCGAATCCACTTTTTCTATGTGGGGAATCACTGTTTCTGCCCCTCCAACTCCAGATTTAATGGTCACCACTATAGATGCAACATCTGATTTCTTTTGAAAATATGTTGTTCGAGCAGTCATAGACTGAATTCGTCTCTTTTCCATCCAAACGGTCACTCTACTAAATAATCGATATTGAGCGACTAACTGTGTTTCCTCTATATAAAAGCCGGCAGTTTTCTTTTGCCAAACTCCTAAGCCAAAACTAGCAGGTATTAATAGCAGAGATAATAATCCATATGGATAAAAGAAGTAAATGACTGCAGCGGCTATAGGTATAATCCACAGCAAGTCTAAGCGATAGAAAAACTTTCTAGATTTGTTTGGAACTCTTTGAAAGCTAGGCTGTAGCTGAAATTCCGGAAAAATCTCTTCTAAAATAGGATTTATTTCTGTTTTTTTTATTAATGGAAGCAGACGAATCGTTTCGTCTTTTTCTGCCATTGATCCTCCCGCGCTATCTACAGTTACCGTGGCATATCCAGTGAGCTGACGAAGGGGATTTTCTATTAAGCGTATTCCTTGTATGCGCGTTAAAGGAATGGTGATTTTCTTTTTCTCTAGAAGCCCTCTAGTAATAATAATCTCCTCATCCTCTATTCTAATTGTAAAATCATAATAGTTGATGAAAGTTAGCAAGACAGAAACTGCCCATGCAACGAGTAAAACAGAGAAAACAACTAATGCTACCATGAGTACACCAAATTTAATGAAAATCATAATCTCATTATAAATTCTCTCGTAAGGTATCAATTCAGAGAACTGGGATGCAAATACTGCAAGACCAGAAAAGAATACACCTACTCCACCTGAGGTACTTGCTAGAACCAACAGTTCCTTTGTAGACATACGAAAGATTGGCTTTTTTTCTTCCTTCATGGTTTCTGTAATCTCTATTCCCTCTTCTAGAATTGGAGTTTCTTGACTTTTAGCCAGCATTATCTCTTTTTTTATTTGTTCTGCAGCTTCCTTACTAATCGCAGTGAGCTCAGCGTCGGCCTCCTTTGTTGGCCCTCCTCCTGCAGTTTCTACTTTTACCTTAACCAATCCAAAAGGTCTATGGAAAATACCTTCTGTATAGTTGAGGCTTTGAATGCGGTCAAAAGGGATATAACGCTTTTTCTTTACAAAAAGTCCATATTCTATTCTGAGTTCTCCATCTTCAAACCAATAGCGGAATCTCTTCCACTTGATAATTCCACTCACTAACATGAATAAAAGTACTATTGCATAAATTCCATATGTGAAAAGTCCAGACCAAAAGTTTGAATCGTCTCCAAAACCATTCACCACCAATAAAACGATTAATGGAAGAATCATTTCCTTTAACACTTTTACAAAATTAATCAAGGCTGAAATCGGATGAAGCTTATACTTTTCTTTAGACATCTTCTTCCGCCACCCTTGCAAGCACTGATATTCTTCCGCGCAATTCATCTGCTTCCTCCGTTATTAACGCGGGGATAGTGTGACTTGTTGCTGCTGTAGAAATTGTGATAGAAGCTAAACCATACTTTCGTAAAATTGGTCCTTGCTCAGTATCTACATGTTGCACCCTAACCATTGGTACCAGTGTTCTCTTTACTACAAACAATCCGTGCTGCAGCTCGATTTCCTGATCTCTTACTTCGTATCTCCATCTACTCCATCTTACCTTTGGAAATAAGTAAATTAATAAATATCCGACAAGCAATACTACTGCTCCTGCCACTATGTATAGCCATATATAATTTCCGGTAAAGTAGTTGATAACTCCTGTCCCTATCCCTAATAACAAAACAATTAGGGTCTGGATTATGCCATAAATTCTCCAAACTCTTAAACCTTTTACGGAAATTCGGTTAATCGGTTCTCTTCGCATTCTTATGCACCTCTTCTCTTGTCATTGTATACGAAAGTGAAAGGGAAATGTTTCATTTTATCATACATTGAGTTCATAATTTTTCTTTATTTATAAATACAAGATAAAGCATTAATGAATTCTGCTTTTATCAAATGACGCGTTTCGTGGTATTAGGATGTTGCAATACTGCTTATGTATAAAAAAAGGTGAATCCAATAAATTGGATTCACCTTTATATTTTTTAGAATTAGCCTTCGTTACGTGGTGAACGAGTTCTTGTGCTACGTTGAGTAGAACCGTCACGTGGTCCGCTGCTACGACGGCCGCTTGGACGTGAACTGCCACCTGTACGAGAAGATCCGCGATCACTTCCACGACTTGATGAACTACGTCCTCCGCCGCTACGGTTACCTTTGTATCCGCCGCCACCGCTGCGTCCGCCACCACTGCGCTCTCTACGAGCAGGTAATGGGCGTTCTTCAGAAAGTGAGATTGGTGTATCGTCTGGCTCTTTTGTCATTGATTTAATTGCTGCTGCAACTACATCAATAGCTTCGTGCTTTTCAAGCATTTCTGCTGCAAGTGTACGATAGTCACCTAAGTCATTTTTGTTAATAATTTCAGTAAGAGCTTCAATTGCTACACGTTGCTGTCCAACTAATGCTTCATCTGAGCTTGGTGGACGAAGAGCTGTCATACGCTTTTTCGTAGTGTCTTCTACAATGCGCAGGTAGCCCATTTCTCTTGGAGTAACAAATGTTACGGCAATACCACTTTTACCAGCACGACCTGTACGACCGATACGGTGAACATAGCTTTCTGGATCTTGTGGAATATCAAAGTTATAAACGTGAGTAACGCCTGAGATATCTAATCCACGAGCAGCTACATCTGTTGCAACAAGTATGTCAATTTTGTTTGATTTGAACTGCTTCAATACAGACATACGCTTCGCTTGGCTTAAATCTCCGTGAATTCCTTCAGCTAAGTAGCCACGAATACTTAAGGCATTTGCAAGCTCGTCTACACGACGTTTAGTGCGTCCAAAAATAATTGCAAGCTCTGGTTGGTGAACGTTCAAGATTCTTGAAAGGAAATCAAATTTTTCACGCTCTGTAGCTTTTACATAGAACTGCTCAATATTTTCAACAGTCATTTCTTTTGATTTAATCTTTACTTCAACTGGATCTTTCATGAATTTATCAGCAATTTTACGAATTGGTCCCGGCATAGTCGCAGAGAACAATAAAGTTTGACGATTGTCTGGAACACTTTCTAAAATTGTATTGATATCATCAATGAAGCCCATGTTTAACATTTCATCAGCTTCGTCCAAGATTAATGTTTCTACTTGATCAAGCTTTAAAGTACGACGGTTAATATGGTCAAGGATACGACCAGGTGTACCAACGATTACTTGTGGCTTGTTTTTAAGTGCACGGATTTGACGGCCAATTTCTTGTCCTCCGTATACAGAAAGTAAACGAACTTTTTTATCATAGCCCAATTTATATAGCTCTTCAGAAACTTGAATTGCAAGTTCACGTGTTGGAGCAATGATTAAAGATTGGATATTAGGGTTTTTAGGGTCAATTTTTTCAATCATCGGAATACCGAAAGCGGCAGTTTTACCAGTACCTGTTTGTGCTTGGCCAATAATATCGCGGCCTTCCATAGCATGAGTAATAGTACCTTCTTGGATTGGTGTAGCTTCTTCAAATCCCATTCGTTGTACGGATTTTAGTGTAGAAGCGCTAATATTTAATTCTGAAAAATTTGTCAAAATTTTAATCTCCTTTTTGTTCTGTTTTGACAAATGGTTACATTTTCAGATGAAATTGGCAAATTCGAGCCTATACGAGGAACGTTTCCGTTACTTAAAATTCTCTGTGGTTTTAGATCAGAGGGGTCTTATATAAAGGGAAAGCCCGGTCTTTTGCCGAGCGGTTCGTTAATTCTTGCGTAAACAAACCGTTATGTTCAAAAAAAAGTACTCTTCAATAAACGCTGAAGAGTCTTCACACAAAATGTATCCATTGTTCTAAACGTAGTATAGCATGCAATTTTGCTAGTTGCAATGAATTCGAATTTATATCCAGTAGTTAACAAATCTTTTCCTGCACTTCTTCCCTTAAAAATGCAAGAGCTTGTGGAAACCAATTCTGACAATCATCGCTATAGCAAATATGATGCTTTCCGCTATCCGAAAAGATTAGCTGCTTGTTTGTAGATTTAATGTGGTCAAATAAGAAGGGCGCTGCCGTATAAGGAACTATACCATCCTTTTTCCCTTGGACTAGACATACAGGGATAGTAATTTGCTCATAATAGGGTTCTACCATCTTAACCAGGCGTACAAATTCTAAAGCTGCTGGAATAGGGGTTGCACGTAGCTTTTTACTATAGATTTGGAAAAGTGTATTTTCTTCAGACTTACCTTCCACTATTTTTTTTGCTACGTCCCCTATATCATGTAACAGCTGTGCTGGATTTATGTATTTTGCGGCAGCACTTAATAAAACCATTTTATCAATTTTATAGCGCAGAGCTAAATAAATGGCAATAATTCCGCCCATAGAAAAGCCAACTACATACACACGATCTACTTCCTTTTGAAGCATACGCAGTGCCTGTTCGGCAGCCATCATCCACGATTCGGCGGTTAAGCTTTTTAATTCTAAAATTTCTCCATGACCAGGAAGAGTAGGAACTACAATTTGCCAGTCTGTATTTGCTTCCAAGTAGTCCACGAAAGGCTGCACCTCGTATGGACCTCCAGTAAAACCATGTATGCAAAGTATTCCTGTTTTCATGTAAGACCTACTCTCCTATAGCTACTATTTTTGAAAGGGTTCAATAACCTTTTCTAATCTCATTCCCCTTGAACCCTTCACTAAAACAATAGAATCCTTCTTAATGTTTGAATTTAAAAAAGATATAAGCGATTCATAATCATCTTCCACCCATTTTAGCTGTTGTTCACTGAATTTATCTGCCAGCTGGTCATATAACCATTTCATACGTGGACCAAATAAACAAATACCAGAGAATACCTCATTGGAAATCGAATGACTAATTTCTTCATGGAATGATTTTTCATTTGGACCAAGCTCTAGCATATCCCCTAGCACTAACCACTTATCTGGTTTAATAGTCGATTTTTCTAGAAAGTGAATGGCAGCTTTCATAGAAGTTGGCGCCGCATTATAGGCATCGTTTATAAAGATACTGCCATTCTTTGCTTCGATGACCTGCATTCGCATATCTGTTAGTACGATTTGCTTTAATGCCTCACGCATTTGCTGGGCAGACAGTCCAATTTCCTTCCCAATCAGTATAGCTGCCAAGGTGTTTTTCACCTGATGCTCCCCAAGAACAGGTATAGTCATTTCTTCGTTTAGCTCACCACTTACCATAAAACTACTTCCCTGTTCTGTAAAAGTCACCTGTTCAATACGTAAATCATTTAACTCATCAGTGCCAAAGGATTTAGTGTTTAGATCGGGAACATTTGATATGAATGGTTTCAAAAGCGGTTCATCACCATCATAAACAAGTAGTCCGTCCTTGGCTAAACCAGAAATAATTTCAAATTTTGCTTTTGCAATACCTTCACGAGAACCTAGATCTTGCATATGTGCCTCTCCGATGTTAGTTATAACTGCGTATGTCGGTTTTGCCATATTAGAAAGGAACTCTATTTCTCCGAAAGAGCTCATACCCATCTCAAGTACTGCATACTCGGTATCTTCCTCTAAAGAAAGAATAGTAAGAGGAAGACCTAGCTCATTGTTAAAATTTCCTTCTGTTTTCTTCACTCGGAAGTAAGGGGTAAGCATACCTGCTAGCAAGTCCTTTGTGGAAGTTTTACCGTTAGAGCCCGTGATTCCTATAAATACCGTAGAAAGCTCAGACCGATAAGCTCGAGCCATCTGCTGAAGTGCCTCTTCACTACTTTCTACAAAGAGTAAGGGAACATCCTTCGGAGGATTCGGCTCATCCTTTAACCAAAATGCTGCAGCTGCTCCATTTTCAAATGCAGCCTCTACAAATTTATGACCATTCACATTCTCACCACGAAAGGGAATAAATAAATCTCCTGGTCTTAATGTGCGTGTATTAATAGATACCCCTGTAACTACAGGGTTACTAGTTGGCTGTTCTAATCCTAACCACTTTGCAATTTGTGCTAATGTCTTTTTCAACTTAGTCACTCTCCGTCCTTTGAATGCTCAAGCTGCTGTTTTTCCTCATAGCGTTCGATAGCTAGTGATATTAACTCCTCGATTAGGTCTGAGTATGATAAGCCAGAAGCCATCCAAAGCTTTGGATACATGCTAATTGGTGTGAAGCCAGGCATCGTGTTCACTTCATTGATTAATACCTCTTCTGTATCCGTAACAAAGAAATCTGCGCGAACCAATCCAGAGCAGTCTAACACTTTGAATGCACGAATTGCAGCATCCTCTAATGATTTTTGCAATCTATCCGATACTTTTGCTGGAATAGCATAGTTTGTAGTGCCATCTATATATTTTGCAGAGTAATCATAGAAGTCTTTCGTTGGTAATACTTCTCCAGCAACCGAACATCTTGGCGTGTCATTTCCTAAAACACTCATTTCTATTTCACGAGCTACAATACCTTGTTCTACTAGGATTTTACGATCATATTTAAAAGCAAGGTCGATTGCCTTTATTAGTTCCTCACGATTATTTGCTTTCGTTATCCCAACACTAGAGCCTAGATTAGCTGGCTTGACAAATAATGGCCACTTCAAGCTGCTCTCAATCTTTTCAAGTAATAACGCTTGATTGTTTTTCCACTCTTTACGGATGAAATGTACAAAAGGAACCTGCTTTAAACCTGCTTGTGCAAAAAGTTGCTTCATAACTACTTTATCCATTCCAGCAGCTGAAGCTAATACTCCATTTCCCACATATGGCAAGTTCAATACTTCTAGTAATCCCTGAACGGTACCATCCTCTCCATTTGGGCCGTGAAGCAACGGGAATATCACATCTAATCCTTCATTACCAGTCGATGCATCAAGCTCTTGTGAAGAGTTCTCCGCCGGCAGGAAGCTAGTTATGTCATTCGCTTTCCCTGTATCATCCCCAAATTGAAGTGTTTCTACTGTTTCCACAGGACCTAATAGCTTTTGACCCTTTCTCCATTCTCCTTCCTTTGAGATAAAGACGGGGTATACTTCATATTTATCAAAATCAATTGCTTGAGAAACTGCTCTTGCTGTTAATAAAGAAACCTCATGTTCTGCAGATTTCCCACCATATAATAATCCTAATTTCAATTTCATCACTTGTTACCTCCACGTTTTGGATATTTCTATTTTATCACTTCTAATATTAATACATGAACCATTAGCCAAAAAGTTTAAGACCTACGACTCCAAATATAATACAGCTTAAAAAGAATAATTTCAGACGGCTCTTCTTTTCGTTAAAGAAGTACATACCGACTAACACACTTCCCGCTGCTCCTATTCCAGTCCACACTGCATATCCTGTACCCACAGAAATATCCCTTAAAGCCAACGATAGTAAAAAGAAACTTAAAGAAGCAGAAATAATGGTAAGGGCTGTAAATTTTTTGTTTGTAAAGCCATTGGAGAGCTTCATGCAAATAACAAAGGCCACCTCAAATAATCCCGCAGCAATTAGTGTAATCCATTCCATTATTCCACCTCCTCGGTATCACTTAGCTTCAGACCTATAATGCCGAAGAGTAATATACATAAAAACACAATTTTCCCTATACTAACTGGTTCATTAAACCAAAGAATTCCGACAATCGCCGTGCCGGCAGCTCCTATTCCGGTAAATATAGCATATGCAGTTCCTATTGGAATCGTCTTCATCGCCCTCGCGAATAAAAAAAAGCTTATTATAAGAAATAATATTGTGATGATGGACGGGACTAGCTCTGTGAAGCCATGCGCTTCCTTTAAACCGATCGCCCATATGATTTCAGTTAATCCTGCAATTACTAGTAGAATCCAAGCCAATCTCAATCACCTCATATACATAATAAACGCTTTTGCAACGAAATGTAGCAAAAGCGTTCCCTTATACTTCTATTATGAAATCATATGGTCTTTTTATATGGTGCTTAATATCCTCTAGCACCTCATCCGGGAAAATATTTTCCGGTAAGCAACGTATCTCAATCCCATAATTGGTTTTATCACTTCGGAATAAAGACATAATTACTCCGTCCTCATAAAAGTCTGTATACCTCTCCACTGTGGTAGAGGAAAGCTCTGGCAATATAACGTTATTCTTTTTTCTCCAAAATGCAGTAGATTTTGTTTTATCTTTAATCTGTTGGTTAAACCAGTCAGCAATTAAATAATAAAAATCTTCATGATCTCTAAAGTATATTTTAGTAATATGCTGATCCTCATCAGTCATATAAACAAATCGATTTTGAAGATGATGATAGAATGGTGAGCGAAAAGCTTCCTTCTTGTGAGCTATATATAAAAGTTCAGCTTGTTCCTGTGGCGTTAGCATATTTAATTTTCGTTCATCCGAGAAATCTAATAAACACAGCGAAAAGGACTTTTCAGCCATTTCCTTTAAAAAGTGTGCATATTGATTTTTTCCTATGAACTCCATTTGCGTATGCATATTAAAAGAAGAATCTTCATATCGATGCTTTAACAATAATAGGAAGGGCAAATCAGTAAACTTCAAAAATTGTTGAACTGAAATCCCACTAAATAATGCAAAATGCTCTATCTCATTTGTATGAACATATAGATGAGCTAAATAATCATCTATATCTCTCTCTTTTTTAGCCACTGAATTCACTCCTCATATAAGATATATATTAGCATAATTTCATTTAAACGAAACAACTGTTTTTGTAATATCGTCTATATTACTCACAAGCAAAAAGCGAGTATTTAGGCTATAATAGAAAAAGTGTGTTTCCCTCGATTTAAGAGAGGGAAAATGTAACAAAAATTTGTAATTAGAAAGAAATCTAGGTGATTTTTATGGAAAATAAAAAAGGCTTCGCTGATCGCTTCGATTGGACATTAGCTTTTATCATATTATTATTTTTAATTGTTAGCTTGTTAGCTATTTCTTCAGCTCAGACTACAGGTCAATATGCAAGCTATAACTTTGTATCGAAGCAGCTTTTTTGGTATTTAGTTGGTTGCGTTATTATTGGATTAGTTATGTTTTTTGAGCCTGAGCAATATAAAAAGATGGCTTGGTATATATTCGGAATAGGAGTTTTCCTATTAGCCCTTCTCGCTATACTTCCAGACAGCTTGTCATTAGTAGAACCGCGGAATGGAGCAAAAAGCTGGTTTCATTTACCGATAGGAGACATTCAGCCAGCCGAATTTATGAAGACCTTTTATATTTTAGGATTAGCTCGCCTTATAACCTATCATCATGAACAGTATGCGATGAAAACAATTAAAACAGACTTTATTTTGTTGGGGAAAATAGGAATAACCTTAATAATACCTTTAGCTTTTATCATGCTTCAGCCCGATTTAGGTACATCCTTAGTTTTCTTAGCCATTACCGCTGCGTTAATCGTCGTAGCAGGAATCTCATGGAAAATTATTTTACCTTTATTTTTAGGTGGAGCTAGCATTGGCGGATTTTTGTTGTGGATGGCCTTGTATGCGCAGGATTTCCTTGCCAAGCATTTCAACTTCGAACCTTACCAATTTGCTCGTATCTATTCTTGGATAGATCCATATTCATATGCTTCTAATGAAGGAATGCATCTAATAAGCGCATTGAATGCTATTGGATCAGGAGAAGTTTTCGGTAAAGGATATGGTGGTCGGGTAGTATATGTACCTGAAAATCATACAGACTTTATCTTTGCCGTTATCGGAGAAGAATATGGCTTTGTCGGTGCCAGTGTCGTAATCAGTCTTTACTTTTTACTTATCTATCATCTAACGAAAATTACTTTACAGCTTAAGGATATGTACAGCACGTATGTGTGTGCAGGAATTATTGCGATGATTACTTTCCATGTTTTCGAGAATATCGGCATGACAATTCAACTGCTACCTATAACTGGGATACCTTTACCATTTATAAGCTATGGTGGTAGTTCGCTTATGGGTAATATGCTCGCCATTGGTTTAGTATTTAGTATGAAGTTCCATCATAAAACTTATATGTTCGCTAAAAACGAGGATGAATAAATTACAGAGGAGGCTCGCTGCATACTGCGGTGTTAGCCTCCTCTTTCCACATAAAAAAAGAGACTTGAGCGTTCGTTTTAAACGAATTTACAAGTCTCTCTTTTTTTAGGAGTGCACATGTGGACTTTGTGCTGGTGGTGATAAAGCCTTAAGCATTTCAAGTCTAGATTTTGTCATTGTAACAGTCACACCAAGTTTCGATAGATTACTTACAATTTTCTTTAAATCAACTTCCTTAGCCAATCCACCTCAGTCCCTTCCAATTATTATTACGAATTTATATTTAAAAAGTTTCTTTTATTTTTATTTATTCTTACCTTATCATACCACTTTTTACATAGTCTAAACCTTTCATTTTTATTACATATTTTACGCAATTGTAAACCATCCTAACCTTTAAAGGAGTGATATCGATGATTGTACAAGATGTAATGAGCAAGCAAGTGATTACGTGTAGTCCCCAAGATTACGTGAACGAAGTTGCCGAGCAAATGCGTTCATTGGATATCGGTTGTTTACCCGTAGTAAGCAAAAACAAACTCGTTGGGATGATAACTGACCGCGATATTGTAACCCGAGCTGTTGCTAAAGACGTTAAATGTAAAGTGGAAGAAGTCATGACTAAATCAGTCATTTCTGTTTCACCACAGGATACTACAGTAGATGCTTCTAATGTGATGGGTGAAAATCAGGTTCGTCGACTCCCCGTTGTGGAGGATGGGACTTTAGTAGGCTTTGTATCCCTTGCAGATTTAGCCTTTCCTTTTCCTCATATTCAAGAAGTTTCCGAAGCTATACAAAGTATATCCGAACCAAGAAGTTATTAAACAGGTGGAGCTATCCTTGTAAAAATAGGGTAGCTTTTTTGATAATACCGCATTTTCTCTGCACCATTTCGAGATGAAAAATCCTGAAGAAAGATGTAATATAAAGGATATGGTTTGAGAAAGCAGGTTTTACAATGAAAAAATCTCTCTTTATATTAATGTCAGTCCAATTTTTGGTCTATCTTGGTTTCGGGCTTATTATCCCCGTATTACCTGAGGTTATACTCCAAGAAAACTACAACGAGGTGCATGTAGGAGGATTACTGACAGTCTACGCTTTGGCGTCCTTTTTCACAGCTCCTTTATGGGGAATGCTATCTGACCGAATTGGACGTAAAATGCTCATTTTAATAGGTTTAGTTGGTTTTAGTTTAAGCTTTTGGTTATTTTCCTTATTTTTTGATTCATTGTTCATGCTCTACCTCTCTCGTGTAGTAGGTGGATTATTTTCAGGGGCGCTTTATACAGCAGTAACTGGTTTTATAGCAGATTTATCGGATGAAGAAAATCGTAATAAGTATATGGGATTCATGGGAATGTCTATTGGATTAGGGTTTATCTTTGGACCAGCAATTGGAGGAGTTTTAGGACATATAAGCTTAGAAACTCCGTTTATCGTCTCCGCTATTCTATTGTTAGTTATTTTTGTTTATGCTTTGATAATTTTAAAAGAACCTACACGTACTGGTGAAGCTAACAAACGCGCGTTACTTCCTAAGGGAGCTTTAAGTTTGTGGTCCTATCGCATTAAATACTTATTCCTATTCTCCTTCATGGTTACTTTCCTGCTAGCAGGCTTAGAGGCAACCTTTCAGTTATTTCAAATTGAAAGAGTCTCTATAACACCTTTACAAATTGGCTATCTATTCATGTTCAGTGGATTTGTCGATGCAGCAATTCAAGGAGGAGTCGTTCGACGGATCAAGAATGGAACGGAGACAACCTGGTTGATATATGCACAAATCGTTACGGCTATCGGATTAGTTATGACAGTGTTTACAACTAATATTTTTTGGGCAGGGTTTTCCCTTTGCGTATTCACCGCAGGTAACGCCCTTGCAAGAACTACTATTGTATCGCTGACCTCTAAGGAATCTGGTGGTCGATATGGAACAGCAGCTGGAATGACTTACTCAATGGATAATCTGGGACGCATTATCGGTCCGCTTTTATTCGCATGGTTATTCACTAAACAGCCGGATAATATTTATGTTTTATCTGGTATTCTCGCGATTCTAGCAATTGGTTTAATTTTTGGTTATCGCAAATCAACTAAAACATTAAAAAGAACAGTATAGGAAAATGCCAAGGAGTTATTTCCCTTGGCATTTTTTATTTTAAAAGAAGCTGATTCTATTTATGTGAGAAAACACTACTAATGAAGAGCGAATAATGATTTCCGGCGAGCGAAAGCCATCATCGAAACTCGCGACCAGTTAATAATGGCTTATCTTCCTCACTCTCCCACAGGAGTCGCCGCCTGCCGTTCCAATCAACAGACTTACAAATATTCGTGTTTCCCAGCTTCGCACCTTGCCCATATCACGGCTGTCAATTTCTTACTCCGGCTGAGGTTCTGGAGAAGCGTCTTCTCTACCTTTCGAAAGCTCAGGATGTGCTAATTTAATGACGGTCGGTCTTGCAAGCACTAATACAATCGCTATTAGGAGGATGCTTGACACGATTAAGATAAGCTCTGCCGCTAGCACATCATACAGAAACCCAAAGATAACCATCCCAAGTGGCATTAACGCCATGGATCCTGTTTCTAAAATAGAAAATACTCTCCCTTTGTAATCGTCATCAATCGTTTTTTGCATCATGACCATTATTGGCGTATTGGTGACAATCATAGAAACCCCGAAAGCAAATAGAACTATGATGTAAAATAGAGTGGTCACAAAATATGACATATTAACCAATAGTGGCGTAGCAATGGCCCCTAATAAAATTCCAGTTGCAACTATACTCCACTTCGATACAAGAAATGGATATTTTAACTCCTTTGTGCTGGAGAAGTAAATAGACATTAGCAGCATTCCAATGGCAAAGGCCATTTCTGTATAACCAAAATGGACAGGGTCAAGCTTTAATTTTTCGATTAGAATAAACGAATATCCCACTTGAAATGCTCCAAACAAAAAGTTAACGATCAATGAGATGAAAATCATAATTTTTAATATAGGCTGCTTCATAAGATAAGAAAATCCTTCTTTGATGCTTTGTAACATGGATTCCTTTGGTGCCCCTTCTACTACTTCTTTTCTTGTAGCAAATAATTTAAAGTTCATCGTGGATTCTAAAATCACAGCTATAATAGACGCAGCTAAATAAATTTGTAGAAAAACCGGCATAGACACTGTACCGTATAATATACCTCCTACCGCTGGACTTCCGATTGCTGCAAAGGAAATCGACATTTGGTTTAGAGACATTGCTTTTTGAATTCTTGATTCATCTACTAACCCTGTCATAGAAGAACTAAATGTTACTCCAGAAAACGTGGATGTTATGGATAAAATAACCGTTGTCGTGTAAATTGCAAACAATGATAACTCAGTTGTTAAACTGACGATTAATAATCCACCTATTGCAAGTGATGCAGCGATTTGAGCACCAATTATAATGGCCTTTCTAGAATATTTATCGGCTGCATAGCCTGCAAATGGAGCCAACAGAGTTCTTGGTAAAATACTACAGATTAGATTGGCTGCAAAGCTAGTTGCAGATCCGGTTAACTGCAGAATGTAAAAACTGATAGCAAATGCATATACTTGTGCACCAAAAGTCGATAGGAGCTTGCTAATGGTAAATGTCCACAAATGATACGTCGCTTTTTTTAACTTTAATACCTCTTCCATAACTATTTCCCCTTTGTTTAGCCTTTTCAATTTCACCCTAAATAGTTCTGAAAAACTAAAAGTTTAATTTTATTAAACAAATAATATCATATTCATTCTTCCATTACAACAAAAAGTTTAATATAATTAAACTAACGATAAATGAGGTGAAGCTATGCAGACGCTTGGAGAGCGAATACGTACATTAAGAAAACAACAAAAGATGACTCTAGAGGCTCTTGCAGGTACTGAGTTAACAAAAGGAATGCTCAGTCTAATTGAAAATAATAAGGCAAAGCCTTCCATGGAAAGCCTACAATACATTGCGAATCAATTGAATGTGGAAGTATCTGAGTTATTAGAAGAAGTAAGTGGTCATGAATTACGAGAAGTTTTAGAGAAGGCTGAAATACTTTTCAATACAAACTATGATGTTCTATCCGATGAATATGAGCAATTAATACATTTAGTCGAGCCTTATTTGCCCAAGCTAGGTCAGGGATATGAATCTGCTCGTTTACTAGAAATGTATAGCCGCTGTAAACACCAAGCACACAAAAAAGACTGGGAAGAACCGTTGAACCAGGCTGCAGAAATATATGAAAAGTTAAATATCACTGCTAGGAGAGCTAAAATTGGAATCGTACGAACGGCAGTTAAATTCCAAGAACATAAATATCAGGAAGCCTTAAACATCCTTCAAGAAGAACGTGCTGATTTAGAGAAAAAAGGAATTTGGATGGACCCCGTCTCTCGACTTGACTTTGACTATGTAGAAACAGCGCTTTACTACGCAATAGGCGACCATGAATCCGCATTAAAGCTTATGGATCAAGCAATTGAGTATTCTAAAGAAAATAAAACATTTTACCACTTAGATGACCTTTATAGAATCGCGGCAGCCCATGCCATGATGAGCAGGGATGAGGAAAAAATAGAATACTATTTAAAAAAAATAGAAGCTTATGGAGTTTTTGCAGACGACATAGATGCAGAACGTTTCTCCTTTTTTGTAAAAACCCATTACCTGAATTCTTATAAGAAGCAATATGAAGAAGCAGACAAATTATTTAAAACGTATAATTTAGAAAAAGACAAGTTGTTTACTCACTACTTTCTATTAGAAAGAGGAAAAACCTTTTACGGTTTAAAACAATTTGAAGAAGCAATCGAACAACTGGAGCAGGTAGTAATACAGGATGTTATTAACCATCCTATTGATTTATCAATTTTTTATGAAAAGGATGCTTATCTAGCCTTATGCTATACAGCAATTGGTCAAACAGAGAAAGCAAAAGCATTTGCCCAAAAAGCACTCGATCTTATAAAAGAAATGCCTGACACTCCTTACAAAACTTTCATACAGGAAACTTACAAACAAATCGTAACAGATTAAAAAATTACTCCTATCCTCCTGTTGTGCTATGCGACAAATAAAGAAAAAGGCCGGCTTTCATAGAGAAGAGCCGGCCTTTTCATTGAACGGTCATAATTTTTTTTATGCAATCATAACTCCACTCTATCCGACAATAAATTTTTCTACCCGGTCATAACTCCGTGCTATCCGGTCATAAATTTTTCTATCCGGTCATAACCCACGCTATCCGGTCATAAATTTTTCTATCCGGTCATAACTCCACGCTATCCGGTCATAAACACACCCAAAAGAGTCATATCTGAATAAAACATCTCAATTCAGGCTGCTTTGTTGTTCACTATCATGATATAAACGATAATTAGCGAACCATTTTACAAACTTAGTCCAAGCAAGCTCGAAATCAGGCTGGATACAAGAGATTTGTATAAGTCCCTTTTCCTTTAGATAATCACTTCTGTAGTGCAGGTCGAAGCCGGACATTCTAGCATCCTCGGCAAGGTATGGGAATTCCTTTTCCTGGATAGTGAAAATCATTGGATAGTTATGATTTGTAAAAAGTTCTATGTCGAGCCTTTCTATTTCTTCCTCGATAAACATCCAGCGTTTATGTAATAGCTTATATCTTTGTCCATTATCATAGGCCATTAATGCATTTTCTAGGCTAAGGATGAATTGAGATGGCATTGTAAAAGGAATAGCAGAATTTGTTGTTAAACCTATGTCCAAGTAAGTTGGAATTCGCTCACAGGATACTATTTCTGAGTTAGCAAATACAAATGACAAGCCACTCATAGAACCTATCGCTTTTCCACTAACTCCAGTTGCCAAATATACCCCTTCCATTGAAAACGGTAGAGAACCAAATGAACTCACACAATCTGCACACAGCAACACGTTATAGCGTTTACAGATTACTTGTAGTTCATCTAAATTATTTAGCATTCCTGTGGAAGTTTCACCATGAGCCATGAGTAACCAACTATAATTGCCGGAAGATAGTTTTCTTTCAATTGTTTCTAGATGATAGGTCTGTCCCCATTCATAGCTCAACACATTATATTCTAGTCCCCATCGCATCGCCTGCTTTTCAAGACGCTCTCCAAAAGCCCCGTTCGTCAAAATCAAGCCTTTTTCATCTAATACCTTCAATTGAGCTATCATCGCTTCATTCGCTAATGTACCACTGCCCACTAGTAAATGAGCATGTTTAGTGCCACTCATTTGACAAAGTCTGCTTTTCACACGTTCGAGCATAACTTCATATTCATGAGAACGGTGAGTAATTGGATCTTCTTGAAAAGCCATTTGGATTGGTGCAGTTAGATGAACTGGGCCAGGATAAAAGGAATGCCTTTTCTGCTTAAAGCGCGCAGCTACCGAATTATCAAAACGCTCTCTTGTCAAAACCATTGGTACATAGAGAGCACCCTCCGCTCCTACTGGGTCAGCAAACGGTTCGAAGCCTAATTGGTTGTAAAGCTTTTGCTCCCTTACCGTACCAGATATAACAGCCGCACCATACCCATTCTCATATGCATAGTCAGATAACGCCCTAGCTAAATAATAAAACACACGCCCATTGCGATGTTTTTTATCTACTGCCAGTAAACGAACCTCGCAAAGCATTCCTTGAAGCGCATCTTCCGGCAGAATATTCTCCACCGGTCCTAGCTTCTTGTCTAAAGAAAATGGTCGCTCCGCTCTAAAGGCGACCATTCCAGCAAGCTCTTGATCTTTTAACACAATCACGTACACATTTTCATGATGAAATGGATCAACTCTCATCCCACTTGGATTTGGTTCATGCTGTGGAATCTCTTCTACAAATGTTTCATAATTTAATCTAGCTATAGCTTCAAATTCTTTTTCTGATCTTGCTATTTTACACCAGTACATACCCATCCTCCTTTTTACTCAATTGAATGGCCACGTTCTGATTTCTTTTCTAAAAGATATATTGCTCCCGATATTAACGTAGCCGCAAGTAGTAGCATCATCCATAAGTACGTCGAAACAGCACCTAAGGTTTCCCCATATATGGTAATTCTTTTTAATGCTTCCATTGCATAGTAGATTGGAGAGAGCCATTTCATGGCCAAAAGACCTTCCGATTGTACTATTTCAAGGGGCCAATAAGCACCTCCTATCATGGCAAAGGCAACTGCCAGTAACGAGATAATTACTCCGCTTTGGCTAACTGTTTTGACGAGAGAAATGATTAGCAATGATACAGCTAAAACTAATAATACATAAATACTCGTTATAAGAATTACTTCCAAAAGTGCTCCGTACATATTGGTTCCTACCACAAATCGAAAAACCAAAATAACTAAAAGCATTTGCAGAAGCCCAATTATAAAGCTAAAGGATAAATGCCCAAAATACAATTGGAATCTACTAATAGATGCTAGCTTTAAGCGATTCCATACGCCAGTTCGCTTATCCTCCAATATAAATTGAACATTAGTAGAAATCGTGTAAAACACAAAAAAGAGCATATATCCGAATAGACTTTGAAGTGCTCCGTCATATCGAAAAACCTGTGCTTCATCCATCGCACTTGTGTTCATCTGAAAGGCTTCTTGTTTACTTAGATTCTCTTTTACCTCGAGCCATTTAAGTTCTCCACCAATCTCTATTATTTTTTGTTGGAAGGCATTTTCGCTATATGCAGATTCGATAGCAAGCGAGATTTCCCTTACAGAGTCTGTCTCAGTACCCGTCAGAACTGTATAGGCTGTTTGAGTCAGATGGACGCCGATTAAGTCTGGATCTTGTTCCACTTTTTCATAAAGAACATCCTTTGTTACCTCTTTTATAGAATACTCCTCAAATGTATTTAACTCGTCTAAAACTTCCTTACTTGTAGATGTATCATCTAAAGCAATTAAGATCGGTGTTTGGCTCCCTAATCCTCCACTAAGAACGTAGGCAAGCACTAAGGTCATGAGTGTCATCATTATAAGTACTAATGGTTTTCTTTTTAAATTCTGAAGCCTTGCAATCCAAATTCCCTTCACGAATTAGCACCTCTTCTCGGAAATAGAATTATGGAAAGTAATACACATATAAAAATTCCAATATAAAGTACATTCAGATGAATCCATATTCCGCTAAGCTTTTCCCCAGATTGAATAGAGAGTATTGCTTTCATCTTTGCACCATTGGGTGTATAACTCCCTATGTTCGCTAGTGTTTCCGATATATCGCTTATTTTGAAAAAGGAACCGCCTAAGAAGGAGAAAATAGTAATGACCAATCCATTAAATACATTAGCAACTCCTTCTGTTCCAGTCTTAAATTGAAGGGTAGTGAGTAGAGCGGAAAGTCCCCCAATAAACAAACTAAAGCTTAGAACAATAACGGCCATCGATGGCCAGCCAATCCAATCAATACCTAATGCCAAACTGCCATACAGTAAGACTAAAGCTTGCTGTATAAGCGCCACAATTGTTCCAGTGATTAAAATAGATAGTACATATAAGGTGCGAGATACTCCTGCCAAAATAATTCGATCATACACCTTCCACTGTACTTCCTGTAAAGCAAAGCCCGCCAGAAAAGATGGTATATAAAGTGCAAACATCACAAGCATTCCGATTGAATAATATATAGAGGACGGAACTGTTCGCTCGCCCTTTGGCAATACGTGTTCTATTTTTATTACTTGCTCCGTTGCTCCCATAACTTTATTTGGAGGTATTCCAGCTTTCGTAAGGGCTAAGGACTGGCTATATCCTCTTTGCCACTCCTCAATAATTGATTGGACAATGGAGGCTCTGATTTCACTGTTTTGGTTTAAAAACAATTCAAATTTCGGTTCTTCACCCGTGTTGAAATAAGCATATTTTATATACTCTAATCGAAAATTTGCAGGAAAAGATAAAATGCCATCGATTTGTTCATTCTTTCGAAGGCTTCCTAGGTCTTCAGCTTTTCCGTTTTCTACCTTTAGATATTTTTCTATTTCTGTGGAAGAAAGAATCGAGTTTTGTAAAACAAAAATAGGATCATTTTCTTCCAATGTTTGAAGAAGAGAATCTTGCGCCGGTCCTGCTAACCCCTCATTCTCTAAAAATAATTTTATTTCCTCACTTTCCTGCTCCCAGCTGGATGAATCAACTATTACTAAATCTGCTTGAATAGCCACCTCTGCTGTACGGTTCATAACGCCTGCCAGAGCAGAGGATAAAATAGTGATGAGAACAATCGGCATTACCAATAAAATAATAAGTGGTTGCTTATTTCGAACAAGCATTTTTAGCTGCTTACTAATTAGGCTCAATAACATTCCTATCTTCCTCCTAATCTCTCAATGCTCTGCCTGTTAAATGTAAAAAGACATCCTCGAGAGAAGGCACCTTAACTATAGCTGAAGTAATGGTCACCCCATTCTCAGCAGCAATTGCAAAAATACGCGGTAGTGGTTCTTCCTCTTTGGCTAAGGCAAGTAAGAGAGATTCCTCCTCGCGGTATACGGTAGCTGCAGGAAAATGCTTCTGAAGTGACTCTTCAAATAAAACTGGCAATGTATGACCCTTTAGTTCAATTGTTTGGTTTCCGGAGACAAGAGATTTTAGTTCTTCCTTTGTTCCAAATGCAATAATTTCTCCTTCATCCATGATGTAAATTCGATCACAAAGTAACTCAACCTCTTCGATATAGTGACTTGTGTAAAGCAAAGTCATACCTTCCTCTACTAGTCGTTTGACTGTATTTAAGATATAGGCTCTAGATTGAGGATCAATTCCAACGGTAGGTTCATCCATGATTAACAACGATGGGAGGTGTAGCAGAGCAGCCCCGATATTGAGTCTACGTTTCATCCCTCCTGAAAAAGTCTTGACTTGATCCTTCTCCCTCTCCTTCAACCCTATTTTAACTAGAACATCTTCTACTCTGTGCTCTAGAATTTGACCTTTAAGACCATATATCCGTCCAAAAAATTTCAGGTTTTCCTTAGCAGTAAGCTCCGGATATAAAGAAATTTCCTGAGGAACTACTCCTAATGTTTTACGAAGTGCTTCTGGATTATCCTTAATGGAAACATTATTCCACAGTACATCTCCACTAGTTGGTTGAACTAAAGAAGACAACATAGATATAGTTGTAGATTTCCCTGCTCCATTTGGACCTAATAACCCTACTGATTCTCCTGCACCGAGCTCCAAATTTATCTTTTTAACAACTTCCTTTGTTTTAAATTTCTTTTGAAGGTTTCTCGCCTGTAGCATAATCCCATCTCCTTAAGTCAAAATCCCTATTTAATTATATCAAATAATTCAAACTTCTTTTCCTGGAAATTCACTAATATTAATCACTTATGCTTATGGGTTTACTAAATATGTTACATTTCTTCTTTCTTTTAACTAAATCGGATATACTAGAGAAGAAAGACATGTATGATTTGGGGGTGCAATTTTGGCTGCAAGTATTTATGGGTTTATCGTTTCTGGAATACTAATTTTGAATATCTCGCTAGCGATTGCCTTAATATTTTTAGAGAGACGAGATGCTTCCTCCACCTGGGCTTGGATATTAGTTCTCTTCTTTATCCCCATTCTAGGATTTGGAATATATTTATTGTTCGGGAGAAAGCTGCGACGTAAAACACTTTTCCGTTGGGAAGGAAAAAATAAAATCGGCATTGACAAACTAATTGATTTTCAAATGGAAGCCATTGAGGATGAATCATTTGATTTTCGTTTAGATGACGCCAGCCATTACAAGGAATTAATCGTTATGCATCTGCATAACAATCATGCTGTTCTGACACAAGACAACAAATTGGAGATTTACTCGGATGGGCGAGAAAAATTTGATGCACTTTTAGAGGACATGAACAATGCGAAAGACCATATTCATATCCAATATTATATTTTCCGTTTGGATAATTTAGGACGAGAAATATATAATGTCTTATTGGCTAAAGCCAAGCAAGGCGTAAAAGTACGTATACTATATGATGACACAGGATCTCGATCATTAAGAAAGAGGCATTTTAAAGAATTAGTTGAGCTAGGTGGTCGCGTCGAGTCCTTTTTCCCTTCTATTCTTCCTCTGATTAATCCACGAATGAACTATCGTAATCACCGTAAAATAGTTGTAATTGATGGGCGTATTGGGTATATCGGTGGCTTCAATGTGGGAGATGAATATTTAGGAAAGAAAAAGAAATTTGGTTACTGGAGGGACACTCATCTTCGGATAGAAGGAAGCTCAGTACATCCATTGCAAACTCGCTTTATATTGGACTGGAACCAAGCCTCTGCAGATCATGATATTGAATACTCAGATCATTTTTTCCCTGCTATTCCTATGAAGGGCTCTGTTGGACTACAAATCGTATCCAGTGGACCAGACTCGGAATGGGAACAAATTAAAAATGGATATCTTAAACTAATAATGATGGCTAAAAAGTATATATATATCCAAACTCCTTATTTCATTCCGGATGCAAGCTTTATGGACACTCTTCGTATCGCCTGTCTATCAGGAATTGACGTACGGATTATGATTCCTAATAAGCCTGACCATATGTTTGTATATTGGGCAACTTATTCATATGTAGGAGAGCTTATCAGAGCAGGTGCTAAGATATACATTTATGAAAATGGCTTCTTGCATACAAAAATGATTGTCATTGATGACGAAGCCTCTACTGTAGGTACCGCCAATATTGATGTTAGAAGTTTTAAGTTAAATTTCGAGGTGAATGCATTTATCTATGATCGAGAAACTTCCCATCAGTTAGCAGAGCTATTCGAAGAAGACATGAAGCTCTCTACCGAATTGACTTGGGAACTTTACGAACAACGCACATCTTTAATTAAGTTTAAGGAATCACTTTCTCGATTGATTTCTCCTATTTTATAGGATGAACAATTAGCTACCAACATTAAATACGAGATCCCAATGAATAACTGGAATCTCGTATTTTTATATACCTAAATATTCTTCTAAAGTAGTGTTAGCTTCGTATATTTTTGTTGCATGATCTACGCCAACATATCGGAAATGCCATGGCTCAAACATATAGCCAGTAATTTTCTCTTTTCCATTAGGATAACGCATGATAAAACCATATTTGTGAGCATTAGCTGCCAACCATTGGCCGGCTGGTGTCTCTCCAAAACTTTCTCTGGCAAAATGTTGCTCAAAATGTAGTTCACCTATATCAAACGCAAGACCGGTTTGGTGCTCAGAATATCCAGGACGGGCACTATATCGGTCCGCTGCATCTACTCCGTCATTGCTCACATATCTATCATAAAGCTGCTGTTGATAGTCAAATGATCGATATGTACTAAATGCTACTAATTCGTAATCAGATAGCTTTGCTTCTGCTGCCAATGCCTCAAAGGCTTCTCTAGCTTCTGCACTTTCTCCTGGTGCAAAAGTAGAAGGTAAAGGGTACCTCTTACTTGCTATTAATATTCCATCTACATAAGTAGGCTCTGCAGGTAGAGTTTCATTGCCCACGTAGCCTTTTGCACCCGAACGATCCACTTCTTCTGCAGGTTCCTCAACTACGGGCTCTTCCATTGGTGGTTCTTCCACTTCATCTATTGACTCTGTTGGTTCCTCTACTATTTCTACCTCTTTATCTTCCTTAGTTGGAATTCCTAATGATTCTAAGCTCTTATTTATATTCCAATCATTTATACCAATCCATGCAACGACACTAACAACTATTAAACCCGCGACTATACCCGAAACAATTTTCGGCCATTTTTTCTTTTTCTTTTGCTTCATAAAGCTAAATCTAGATTGCATCCCTTGCTCTTCCTTCTTTCCAATTTACGATACTATTAGTTTAACATTTTTTAATGAACTAATCCCTAATCAATTCAAAATGCATTATAATATATTAGATAAATATACGAAAGCAATGAGGTCGGCTATGAAATCCCAAAAATGGTTATCTATCAACTTCTTTACTTTTTTCTTTACGTGGGGCGTGTTTATGCCGTATTGGACAGGCTATCTAACAAATGCAAAAGGTTTAAGTGTTACCTCTGCAAGTATTGTAATGGGAGCAGGGATGCTAGCAAGAGCCTTCTCCACCTTTGTTTTATTTCCCAAAGCAACGGGTCTTTTTAGCATGCAGAGAGTTCTACGATTGCTTGCACTGTTCTCTTTTGCAGCTATAGTTTTATACATACCTTTTAATTCTTTTTATTCTCTCTTAGCCATTACTGTTACTTTTAGCTTAATATATCCAAATCTTTTACCTGCCATGGAGAGCAGTGCCTCCATACTTATGCAGAAGGACAAAATCCACTACGGGAAGAGTCGTTCCTTTGGATCTGTGGGATTCATGGTCGCCTTATTATTTATAGGTGGAGTAACCGCTATTTGGGACGAGCAAGCGATACTATGGACGATGTTAGGAGCACTTGCCGTCATTATGATAACTTATTCCAAGCCAATGCCTGCTTCTTTGAGCGAATTACCTCACCAGGTAACTAAAGACAACACAGGCAATTGGAAAAACCTATTTACCTCTAAGCAATTTATCGTTATTTTAATCTTAACTATTCTTATTCAAGGCTCACATGCCTCTTATAATAATTATGGATTTATCTATCTGCAGGATATTGGAGTAAACAGCCTTTATATTGGGATTGTTTTAAACGTTGCAGTAATCTTTGAAATTGTATTCTTTCTATTTGCAGACAAGCTATTTTCCAATAAAAAAGTATCCTGGATGCTATTGTTAGCCGGAATTGGCGCAACGGTCAGATGGATTAGTATTTACCTATTTCCTTCCGTCTGGATATTCATCCTAACTCAAGTTCTACATTCCGTTTCATTTGGTATTGCCCATTACGCTTTTATCCAATATATTTCTCGAACGCTGGACAAAAGCCTTATACCTGCAGCCCAAGGAATTTATGCCGCATTATCTATGAGTCTAAGCAGTGCATTCCTAACTTTCGTTGGCGGTTACTTATATGATGTTGAGCCAAGACTTGCATTTTTAGGAATGGCCTTCTGTACAATTCCAGCTATCGTAATACTTCTCCTATCTAGAAAAAAATATGCCTACTAACTACGTATAATTCCATAAAAAAACATTACCTACGAAAGGTAATGTTTTTTAATTTATTATTAAAACTAAGACTAGTACAAAAAGGATGGTGAAAACTATTGCCATCGTTCTCATCCACTTTGCTTCACGGATATGCCCTTTTTCCTTAAAAACAATTGCCCGATAGCCATTACTTAAAATAAAAATAACTGTCATGAATAAAACAGCGAGATTAATGTTCCCTTTAATAATAAATACTAAAGATGCGATACTCGCAGCAACAATCAAAATACCAAATATCCAATTTCGTTTCATTTTATCACCTCATAACTTAGTAAAACGCAAACGCCTATGTCTGCCCCGACTAGCAAATGGAGAAAAGCGAGGAGGCAGTTTCTAGCCAAAAAAAAGAAGCTCTTTTTGCAAAAAGCTTCTCCTTGTTTTATACAGACTTTTCTGCTTTTTCAGGATGATTTGAGTAGAATTTACGTCCTAAATATGTTTGGAATATCAACAAAATCCCACCAACAGCCCAATATAACGGTAGCGCTGCCATAGAACTAAATGAGATAAACATAATCATAATAGGTGAAATATAAACCATCATTTTCATTTGCTGCTGTTGTTGCTCTGGAACTGTCCATAGAGACACTTTTGCTTGTGCAAAGTACACCGCTCCTGCAATAAGTGTCATAGCAATATCAGGAGATCCCAGGTTATACCATAAGAATTCATGAGACTTAATATCTGCAGAATACAATATTGCAAAATAGAGTCCCATAACGATTGGCATTTGAATAATCATTGGCAAGCAACCCATATTTAAAGGATTAACGCCATGTTTACGATATAAGCCCATCATTTCTTGTTGTAGAGCCATTTGCTCTTCTTTTGACTTAGTTTCTTTTAGTTTCTTTTGGATTGAATCCATTTCTGGTTTTAGCTTGTCCATTTTTTCTTTCATACCTTGTTGATTCTTATAATTTTTAAGCATTAAAGGCATGAGAGCTAAACGAATAATAATGGTAATAGCAATAATTGCTAACCCATAGCTACCGTTAAAAATGTCCCCAAAAAATTCTATTAAAAATTCAAAAGGTCGAACAAATATATTGTAAAAAGTTCCTTCTTTGTTTTCTACTCCTGAACAACCACTCAGTAAAACTGCTGCAAAAACAAGAATAGAGAGTAAACTAATTTTCTTCTTCATCGTTTCACCTACAATTTTCAAACTATAAAGAGTATACCCTCTATGAAGCTATTTTTCAAATATTACTTAGATGAAAAATCAATAAGTTTTGGGCTCTTTTGGAAAATTATACTTAAAGTTCGGGTGTTCCTGATGATCCCTAAATTGTTTCGGAGTAAGCCCTGTATACTTTTTAAAGATACGAGTAAAATAGCTTTGATTACAAAAGTGAAAAGAATTCGAAATTTCCGAGATAGCTTTGTTTGTATGGCGCAAAAAGTATTGACATTCTTCTACTTTACGAATATTTAAATATTCTACTAATGTTACTCCAGTATGTTCTCTAAAAATTCTAGATAGATGGCTAGTGCTAATATTAAATTGCTTTGCAATGTCTTCTACAGTTAAGTTTGTTTCTATTTCGTCATTAATATAGAGAATGACCTTGTTTACCGTTTGGTGACCAAAAGAAGGCTTCTTTCTTTCTGTTATAACCATTACAAAGAACTCAACGAGTTCATCGGCACATTGTAAAAATTGTGCATCACTCATTTTGGTATCAATAATTTCCACACTCGCATTATTAAACGCCATAACTTTATCTAATGGAACCTGGCTTTCATACAACTTTCTAGCCATGACAGCTGATAATTGTATGTAGTAGTATTTTACGTTTTGAATCATTTGTTTATTATTAGTCGCTATAATTAAATCAATAATCTCTCTCAGCACTGTTTTTGCTCGTTCAATCTCGAAAGAATACATATCTAAGAATAACTTTTTTTCTAATTCAAAAAATTGATCGAGACCTTTAACTCTATTAGTAATACCCATTTCCTTGGCATAGGCTTTTGTGAAGTAATCTAAGAATATTTTTTCTGTATTATCCATAAGAACCTCATCTTTCTAATCAGTTTTATAGTTCTTTAGTAACCTTATGTTTATAGGGATGTAGAATCATTTTATAACATTTAATTGTAAAAAACTAGCCTTTTTCATTTATTTAGATTTTTTTAGGCAAAAGCATATTTAAATGCTTTGGAAGAACCTGGATATCAAGAGGAGTACAGTCTCCCTGATCACCATCTACATTGCAAAATAACGTTCGGTTCGAGTCAATGTGTAATCTTTCTGTTTTAAAAGTTTCTACACCTTCGTCTTTACCTAATGTGCCTAGCATTACTTTAGCACCCATACGCGCAATTGAAGTAAAGCCTGCCTGTTTAATAATAAAAACATGTAGCTTCCCATCATTAATTTTAGCAGAATTAACCAGATCCTCGAATCCACCTACAGAATTGGTTAGAGCAACTAAAACTAATATAGAAGTACCCTTCCAAGTACCCTGATCATGCTCTATAGTCATTTTCACTTCTTCATTGGAGAGTAAGGCTTTTGCGCCAGCTACTAAGTAGGCCATAGAACCATATCTGGTTTTTTGCTCAACCGGAGTATCTGCAACCTTACTTGCAATATCTCCTATTGCTACCACGTTCACAAAATATTTATCCCCGATACGTCCTACGTCTACTTGTTCTGTATTAGTCATTTTTAACGCTTCAATTGCTATATCTGGCTCAAGAGGAATACCTAAAGCTCTAGCAAAATCATTTACAGTTCCAAGCGGAACAAAAGAAAACAATGGTCGATTTTCTTGTTCTGCGAGACCGTTCACTACCTCGCTAATAGTCCCGTCCCCGCCCATAGCCAAAAGAAAATCCATCTTTCTTTCACAGGCTAATTTAGCGAAATGGGTAGCATCATCTTGCTTCTGAGTTTCCTTTTCCATAACCTCATATCCTAAATTAGTTAAAACCTCTATTGCTCTATCCTTAAATTGACTAGCTTCTTCTCTTCCGGAAGAAGGATTATAAATTAACATGGCCTTTTTCACTTTTGCATCCTCCTTTAGAATATAATCGTCTCTTTTTCGTACCCTAAATATCCTACCTTGAAACTGCATAAGTATTAAAAAAATGCTAAATCAATAATATAGACGATATAGAAATGAGATTAGTTTTATTTGAGTAAATAATGGAAATACCTGCTCCCCTTATTACTCTCTAACTTAACAGGTATTTTTTAGAAATTATACAGTAATATCTATATATGTAAAATAAAAAAGGTGCCCGAAGGCACCTTTTTAGAAAAGTTTATTTTTCTCCCGCTTTAGCATCATTGTCGGGAGTAGTTTTTATATCATCTTTTACTTGTTCTTCCTCATTATAATACTGAACGCTTGTCATCGCACCCTCATCCACCATTCTGTTATCTTCTTCATGATATGGATTTGGGTTACCTGTATTTTCATTACTAGTATCTTGCTGCTTTTGAGCTTCCATAAAGGAATTTACTTTATTTTTCGTATTATTAAATGCTTCCATTGCTTTATCACGATTTTCCTTTTTCCTAAAGTAAGCATAAGCCCCTGCTGCAAGCCCTGCTAACAAAAGAGATTTATTTTTTGCCATCTCTATTACCTCCAATATTCTTATTGATAAACTATATATACCCTAATACATACAATATAACCCTTTTTTAATTTGTAGACCTCATCATATACACATGTGGTATACCGTCTTCCTCGAACTCATTCGAGATAGTATGAAATCCTACTGAATAATAGAATTTTTGCAAATGACTCTGTGCACAGATTCTAATGCTTGGAACATTCCAAGTCCTCTCTGCTTTCTCAATAGCTTCTAACATAAGAATACGAGCTAAGCCTCTTCCTCTAGCATGCTCCTTCACAATAACTCTTCCAATAGAGCATTCTTCATATTTATGTCCACCAGGGATAATACGGCAATAAGCAATAATTTCATTGTTCTCTTTATAACTTAGATGAAGGGCATGCTGATCATAGTTATCTAGCTCTGGATATGGACAATTTTGTTCGACGACAAAAACTTCTACACGAAGCTTTAGTATTTCATATAAATAATTAATATCTAATTCACTAAATTTCTTCAAATCCCAGGACATGTTTGCCTCCTATGTAAAAATGTTTATTTTCAATATTTTTCTATTTAATTATAGAAGATTGACAGAAATTTTGTTATGATTACAAAAAGCTGAAGAGGTGATTTCAAATGATAAGGGCGACTACGTTAAAAGATATTACTACTATTCAACAGATCGCTAGGATCAGTTGGAATGATACTTATAAAGATATAATACCAGAAAATGTTCAGGAAATATTTTTGGAAAAAGCTTACTCTCCTATGATGCTAGCCAAACGAATAGAAAAAACAATTTTTTTAGTTGCGGAATATAAAGATGAAACTATCGGCTTTGCTAACTTCACTTATGTTGATGAAGATGGTGATGCTGAGCTCACCGCAATTTATGTGCTTCCCGAGTTCCAAAAAATGGGATACGGTAGAAAGCTGTTAGAAGCAGGTGTGAATCATATGTCTGTGGGAAAACAATTATTTGTTTATGTAGAGAGCAAAAATGAAAGCGCTCGTATTTTTTATGAACGGTATGGATTTGAATGTCTAGAAGAATTTGATGAGTATTTCGAGGGTCACCCTCTATCTACCGCAAAATATTTATATCCATTAAAAACACCGGCCTATTAGGCCGGTGTTTTTTTAATAAGTTTGTTCAGTTGAATATTCTTCTTCAAATTTAACTGGTGTTTTGCGTACGAAGCACATAATTGCAGCAACATATAAAACGATGGATGTTAATGAGATAATTCCTGCAAAAACTCCCCCTACAATAAACATGATTCCTGCTAATTTTGGCTTTTTGTTTTTCGAAACGAATACAATTCCTAAAATATTAAATACTAAGCTAATAACAAACGTTATAACAGCCGCCCAGCCAAAAACGCCAAACAAGTCTACAAATACTTCCATAAATTCCGTAGCTGCAGCAGCTTCTTCAGCAGTTAGTGCTGGATCGCTATAAATGTCTTCTTCAAAGACTTGTGTGAACCCTTCCTCCTGCATTACCGAACTACCATTAATGACAATCAATGAAACTAGTATAATTGCTATTACATTAAAAACAGCTCCAACTACGCCTAAAACAACTTCTCCTGTACGTGAAATCATTTTTTTACCCCCTATTATTAATTGATATAGCTATTTTACGAAAACATAGCCAAAAGGTTTCATCAATCTCTGATTTCCCTGCAATATTTTTTATAAACCTGTTTGAGTCTACTAATAACAGGGTAATTTAATAATAAGACCAAAATAGAAAGGAAGATTTACATGGAAAAGAAACTTATCTTTAATCAAACCGACTTCTTATATACACTGGCAGGTGCATCAGCATTAACTGGAATTCTAGTTCTGTTTACTTCTATTTAATCATTAAAACGTAAAAGGCAATCCACTTTATATTAAAGAGGATTGCCTTTTATTATGCCTTTATATCATCATATTCGTTAGATTTAGCAAATGCATCTACTACGTATGAGCAAACTGGCTCCATTTTCAATTCATTTTCTCTTGCATAGGAAGCGGCGCTGTCTAATAACTTTTTCGCAATCCCCTGGCCTCTTAGCTTACTCGAAACATAGGTATGGTCCATAACCATTACATCACCTAGTAATGTCCATGTAATTTCTCCAAGTCTTTCCCCATCTTCTATTACTTGATAGGCAAATACATCATTGCCAAGTTCTTTATATTGAAAATCCATTAACACACACTCCTTTTTTAGAATCTTAACATAACAATCATTTAATTGACAACGGACGGAGCTTCGCTTCAATTTCTTTTCGCTTCGGCTCTAAAAATGGTGGTAGGGCTAACTTTTCACCAAGCTTTGCTAAATCCTCATCTGTATCAAATCCCGGCTCGTCAGTAGAAAGCTCAAACAACACTCCATTTGGTTCTCTAAAATAAATAGCTTTGAAGTAGTGACGATCGACGAGACCAGACGTTGTAAATCCGTTTGCTCTTAACATTTCCTCCCATTTAGGATAATCCTCCATGTTTGGAATACGGAAAGCCACATGATGTACACTACCTCTACCAGGTCTTTCCCTCGGTAAGTCTTTTCGAGTTTCAATATGCACCTCGCCAGCTGGTCCTCCATCCCCAGTTGAATAAACCTTAATATCTGGAGCATCTGTAACAACTGAAGGATAGGAGCCGATAAAAACAAAGCCTAATATATGCTCTAAAACCTGTTCAGTAGCACTTGGATCCTTTAACGTTAAAGTAACAGGACCTAAACCAACGATAGCATTTTCTGCAGAAATCTCTTCTTTTATCCAAGGCTTTCCAAAAGGAATACCCTTACCATCATCTACAACTAACATCATTCTAGACCCTTCAAAGTCTTCAAAATAGAGTGTTTTTCTGCCAAACCTTTCGACTATCTTATCATGAGGAACTCCGAAATCATGCAATCTTCTTTCCCAAAATTGTAGAGCTTCTTCACTCTTCACTCTAAAACCCGTATTACTAATACTCGACACTCCAGGATATGTTCTGCCAGCCATTGGTATGTCAAAGTAGGTCATGTCTGTACCAGGAGTACCTTCTGCATCTGCATAAAATAGATGGTATGTGGATGGGCTATCCTGATTTACACTCTTTTTCACTAACCGCATTCCCAATATTCTCGTAAAGAAATCATGATTCTTATTTATATCTGCAGTAATAGCGGATACATGATGAATTCCTGCTAATTTCATTTGATTTTCCTCCACTCATTTATCTCGAATTCGAGATAAATTATTTTATTTTATCTTATCAAATAATCTTCTCCACTTCAAATAATTTATCCTCGCTATTAACAAAAGAAAATCTACCTGAATTTACAGGTAGATTTATCATTTAACTAAAGATAGATCGAATGGAATCGATTAGATTGTTAAAGAAATCTTTAACACTTTGCCAAAATCCTTCATTATCTTTTATTTGGTTAAATTTATCTTCGATTGTTTTACTAAAATCATTTAACTGATCAGACCATTTACTAAAATCTATATCTAGTTGACGAATTCGATCCATCAAATCAATCAGTAGTTGACGATCCTTATCGGAAAGTTCAATTTTAAGCTTAGATAGCTGTTCTGAAACAATTTTTTCAACTTCTTCACGGGATGCTGGGTTTTGCTCAGCAATTTGCTTTTTAATTTCTGTTAAAAGCTCTGTTACCTTTTCTTCATCTACCCCACCTTGTTTTGACAGGATAGTTGCGACAGATAGCTCATCGTTTGCTACATCTGTACGTTCCGGGTCTAGTTCTCCTCCTGTAACCTCATATGCTTTATAAATACCTACCAGGGCGGAGTGTCCTGTTACAGGCTTAGGAGCTGCAATATCTACTACCGCGTCTTCTATTCCCGCAGTAAGCATAGCGTTAGCATACATATCTGCCGTAACTTCAGTAATGTTATCTGGAGTTACGATGTTAATAATTAGACCTGATCCAGCATCTTTTCGGGTAATTTTAGCAGAAGAGAACATTCTAGCCGATGCGTCTCCATCATTTAGATAGGTTGCTAGGTCCTTACCTGTAACTACAATTTCTTGTATATCTGATTTATCTGTAACTTTTAAACTCTCTTTTACACTATTTTTTTGATCGTCAGTTAGGTTACCTCCATAAACAACAATAGGCGCCCCAAACTTTTCATTTACAACTTCAGTTTCAGTTTCCCCATTTGTATCAGCTAAAGCTACAATAGGACTTACTAGTACTCCAATGACAAGTAAAAATGCTAAGTACACTTGTACCATTTTTTTCATTCCATTAAAACCCCTTTCTATTGGTTGGTACTATCATTAGTACGTGAAAAGGAGTAAAAAGTTCCGATGGTCATCGATGCTTCTTACTCCTTTTTATCTAATCTTATTGCTTTAACTCAGTCCATCCGTCCTGTTGGTTAATTTTTTTCTCTTTCATCAGCTTCCCTAAAGCACGCTTGAAGGCAGCCTTACTCATCGAAAACATTTCTTGAATTTCCTCAGGTGTAGATTTGTCTGTGAATGGCATTTTCCCACCGACATCATTTAAATAGCGATAAATTGATTCGGCGTCGTCGCCCATACGTTCATGCTTTCTAGGGAGAAGAGAGCCGTTGAGAGACCCATCATCCTTCGTATCAATAATACGCACGGTTAAGTCTTGTCCTAATCTAGGTTCCTCAACTCGCTCTGATTCATGAACGAAAATACGATAATTTTCGGGAACGCTAAGCAAGAAGGTTCCTACAGGAAGTAGTCTGTACGGTCTTGCCAGTAAATTTTTGTTTAAAAGTGTGGTTGGCGCATCTATATATAATTCCTCTACACGATCCTCCGTGGCAAGACGGCCAAATAATTCGCCCTCACGATCTGTTCGAAGTGTCATATATAAATGGTCTCCTTGAGTTGGCCATAACTCTTTGATCTTTGGCAAATCCTCGGCTTTCACTTGCACTTCTTTAGAAGTACCAATGTCTACAAAGGCTCCTTCTTTATCTGAAACTTTTATAACTCTTGCCCATCCGTAAGTTCCCTTTTGTATGGTAGGGAGTTGTGTAGTAGCAGAAAGATTACCTCTTCTATCTACGAACAAAAATACCTCTAGTGTATCGTCGACTTGTAATTCTTCTGGAGCCTCGGAAGCATTTAAAGATATCTCCATATCCTTGTGCTGAAGAATCCATTTCGATCCTTCCCTCATTTTCACTTGTAATTTTACTATTTCTCCTGATGCTAATTCTGTCAAAGTTACCGCTCTCCTTCTGACCATATATGAAATTGGTCGTTACCTTTTGTTTTAGTATATCTAGTGCACTATCTACTCGTTCTAATAAAAAATTTTTGCACTTTTTAGGCGTCAATTAGTATACTTTTCGATTCATTGTGCTTCCGAATCATTTGCTACTTCCCTTATAACCGATTCATCCTCATTATAAACAACTAGGCATATCCTTCTTATAGTAATCACTTGTTGGGATATTCTGTACTTTAGAATTTTTTTATTTAATTATAGTTACCATTATTATGCCCATTTTTTTTTGCATACTTGCTTAAAATTTTCGCCAAGTGACCTATGTACAATAGAAGTTTGACTCAGCTAATAATATGTATTTATACATTGGGAAAAAATTTCTGAGAGATTCTTTTCACAATTTCCCTAGTCTCATCCATTTGATTAGTCATAGCATTGTCAACCTTAAGAATATCAACGTATTTCTAGCAACTCCTGCCAAAAACTATATAGCAAGACTTTGCATGACATTCTATTCTATTCCATTCCTACAAATACTTACTCACTTAAGTCTTTTCTTAACTCTAAAAGTTGTGTCTGTATAGAGGCATTATCTTCTAAGAGTAAGACCAAATCTGCAATTCGATCAATGGAGTTCCAGCTAAGATGATGTTCGATTCCTTCCACATCCGCATAGATATTTTCTTCCTCCACTCCTATAAGGCGTAAAAATTCCTCTAACAGTTCGTGTCGTTTCACTAGCTTCTTTCCTAGCTTCATTCCTTTAGTCGTTAAAGTAAGCCCACGATATTTTTCATATATTAAAAAGCCATCCTTATCCAATTTTTGCACCATTTTGGTTACGGAAGATGGCAGTACAGATAATGCTTCTGCAATGTCAGACACACGTGCATAGCCTTTCTGCTCGATTAGTATATAAATTTGTTCGATATGGTCTTCCATGCTTGGTGTTGGCATATTTATCTTCCTTTCATCACTTCTTATATTTTACTACAACAGACCTACCATCTCAATTCATGTTAGTATTGCCCTAGCTTTTACAATAGTTTCACTTTATGAACATTATAATAGCAGCAAAAATTGGATAATAGCATCATGCAAGCGTAGATATAAATTCTAAGTTCTTTTTTAGAATTCTCCGAGCAATAAAGTATAAAAGAACCTTATCGAATGACAAGGCTCCTTTTCTATCTATGAGGATATTTTCCAACGACATGAATGGAATGGATGATTCTTTTATTAATCCACTCTAAATTTTCTAAAGTATTCATACGTTCAAAAACAGCCTTTCTTCCTTTTTCGGTTGTAACATAGTGGGTTGGAAGAGTATTTAAGCTTAGGGCAATTATATCTAATTCACATTGAGGACACTTACAGAAAGTTTGATACTCTGTTCCTCTCATCAGCACTCTCACAAGGCTTTGAACGATTTCTTCCATTACATTTGTTAACAATTCTATCCTTCTTTCATTATTCAAAAATATCAAAAATGTTTAACCCTTAGTATATAGGGGTAACTTTCTAATAATAACACGTATCAACAATTTTAAGAAGAAAGGATGACTAATAATGGGTAAAATTTTATGGGGTATAGTAGTAGTTCTTATCGTACTATGGTTGTTAGGACTACTTCTTGACTTTGGCGGAGGATTAATCCACACGCTATTAATTATTGCAGGTATTATTTTCGTTATTCAACTTGTCACTGGTAGACGAGCTGTCTGACAAAAGGGGTTGCCATTAGGCAACCCCTTTACTTTTGGTTTTAGCATAAATACACGTATCTCTTAAACTCTTACCATCAGCAGACAAAGAATCATGATGGAGAGTCCCCTCTAGAGTATAGCCAAGTCTTTCAGCAACAGATCGACTTCGGACATTCTCACTATCACAACGAATCTCAACTCGATTAGCTTTTAGCTCCTCAAAGGCAAAGGTTGTAATGCGTTCGACTGCCTCTGTCATCAAGCCTTTACCCTCAAATTTACTATCAATCCAATAGCCAATTTCAAATTTTCGGACATCCCAGTCTATACGATGGAGTCCAGAACATCCTACGAATTCTCCTGTTTCCTTTAAAAATAAATGAAGTCGTAGATCCTTTCGCGTGATGAAATCTGCTACTGCTTGACGAAGATTTCGCACTCTTTGTTCAATGGATTCCTTTTCTTGTGCCCAAGGCATCCAGTCTTTTAAAGCATCTTGAGAAGCAACTACCGCTCTTTGCACTGCTTCTGCATCCTCAACTTTAGGAGCTCGGATGATTAATCGCTCCGTATAAAATTCCTCTGGAAAAACTAATTCCTCTTTTACTTTTTCAATTATATGAAAGTCATCATCCCACTTAACCGGGGTTGAGGTACCCTTCATAAAATCGTCTCTCGTCATTCCATATGTAACAGCATCGTAGTATGAACTTTCTTTTGGAGAAAACCATGCTTGTCGGAGCTGTGCCTCTTTGACAAAGCCTGCACGCTCAAACGTTTTTCGCATTGCAAAATTATCTTGGCGTGTATGACCTTCTAAGCGAATTTTACCCTCCGGTAGATTAAAAACATATTCCGTAATCTTTTTTAGCGCAAGTGGGCCATACCCTCTACCTCGAGCCTCGTCTGCAATACGCAAATCGAAAAGAGGAATATCATCCTGCAGATCATAAATCTTCACAATGCCCACTTTTTCATCTTCGTCATTCTCAACCCAGAAGGTTTTCACTTCATCTGATTGATAACCGCCCTCTTCAATTGTTTTTTCAATCAACTCTCGTACAGGGTGCGAATTTCCGTGATATGGCCATGTATTCGTTGTCATGAAATGGATCAGCTGCTCCTGCTCCTCCATTGTCCATTCTGTAAGCTTCATTGATAACCCTCCGAACCTAATGAATAAATATATTCTGTTCTAAATATTCTCTCCCTGTCCTGTAGTCTGGACAGGGATTTATCAAACAATATGTTGAAAGTGTTATTTCCAAGGGCTGTTATCTTGACTGAATGTAGTTAATAACCGTAAGGAATTTAGAACTACCAGTAATGTAGCACCCATATCAGCAAAGATGGCAATCCATAATGTTAACCATCCCGGAATGATAAGAAGTAGCGCAATAATCTTTAACCCTAATGCAAACATAATATTTTCTTTAATAATATGCAATGCTTTTCTGCTTAAACGTATTGTATATGGTAATTTTTCTAAGTCGTCAGCCATCAAAGCTATGTCAGCAGTCTCTAAAGCTGCATCTGTACCAGCCCCACCCATAGCTATTCCGACATTTGCAGCTGCTAAGGCCGGAGAATCATTGACACCATCTCCTACCATGGCCACTGCTCCGTATTTTTCTTTTAAGCTTTGAATGGCAGTTAGCTTTTGCTCTGGCATTAGACCTGCATTTACATCAGTCATTCCCAATCTACTAGCAATGGCAGTAGCTGTTTTTGGGTCATCACCCGTTAGCATAACAGTATGCTTAATCCCATTATTTTTTAAGCTTTGTAACACTTTTTTGCTAGTGGATCTTATTGGATCTGCAATGGCAATAAAGCCTCTATAATTCCCTTCTTCTGTTGCAAGAATTACTGTATTTCCTTCCGTTTGTAGCTTTTCAACTGCTTGCAGAACCTCTTCTGAAATAGAACTAATGGTTTTTATCCAGGTAACGCTCCCTACAGACCATTTTATACCATTAATAACTGCTTCGGCACCTTTTCCAGTTATTGATTGAAACTCTTCTACTTCTATCGGATGAATATGCTCCTTAGCCCCATACTGAACAATAGCTTGAGCAAGCGGGTGCTGTGAATAGGCCTCTATAGACATTATATTTCGTATAAAATCTTTCTCAGAAGCTGCCTGTACATAGGTTACTTCTGGATAGCCTTTTGTAAGAGTGCCGGTTTTATCAAATGCAATTGCCTCGATACGACCAATCTCCTCCAAATGAATACCACCCTTTATCAAAACTCCCTGCTTTGCTGCGTTTCCAATAGCTGTTACGATAGCAACTGGAGTAGATACGACCAAAGCACAAGGACATCCTACAACTAAGACAGCTAGCCCCTGGTAAATCCAAGTCTGCCAGTCTTCACCTAGAAGTGGCGGTATAATTGCTACTAAAAAAGCAATACCAATAATGGCTGGTGTGTAATACTTCGCAAACTTGTCTACAAAACGTTGAGAAGGAGATTTTTCTGCCTGTGCCTCTTCCACTAAATGAATGATTTTAGCAATTGTAGTATCCTCTACACGCTTTGTCACTTGTATTTCCAAGGATCCCTCTTCGTTTAACGTCCCGGCGAAAACCTCCTCGCCTTTCTTTTTGACTACGGGTACAGATTCTCCAGTAATGGATGCTTGGTTAACTGTCGAGCTGCCTTTTAAAACAATGCCGTCCATTGCAATTTTTTGTCCCGGCTTCACGACAAGTACGTCTCCAATTTGAATAAACTCCGTATCTAATTCAATTAACTCATTGCTACGTCTTACGGTTGCTGTAGGCGGGGCAATGTCCATCAATTCACTAATAGATTGTCTAGCCTTGTTCATGGAGTATGCCTCTAATGCCTCACTCACTGCAAACAAGAATACTACAACTGCGCCTTCTCTCCATTCGCCAATTATAGCTGCACCTATAATAGCAATCGTCATAAGTGTCTTCATATCGAAATAGAAGCGAGAAAGGTTAATAAGACCACCCTTAAACAACTCAAATCCACCAATTAAGATAGATAAAACAAATAAGGAGAGAGCTGCAGGATGAGACTCCTCATAAACAAAGGAAGCAATGATTCCTCCTATTAGAAAAACAAATGAAATCATTGTCACAACGTTTTCATGCCGTTTAAAAAATGGGGTCTTTTCTATTTTTCTTTGCTTAACAGGCACGACTTTAATTCCATCAAATGCACCTGCTTTTTCTATATCACCAACGGATACATCGCCTATGATAGAAACTTTAGAAGCACCAAAGTTAACAATCGCTTCCTGCACAGTTGGAAGACTCTTAATATTTTTTTCGAATTTCATAGCACAGTTGGCGCATGATAGGTTTTCTAAGCGGTACTCTTTTTTATCTAAGTTGTTCAATTGAACCCAGCTCCTCTTCAACCGAATGCTCATATGCGATTTTAACTAATTCATTCACGTGATGATCAGCTAAAGAATAATAAACTAATTTTCCCTTGCGACGAGATTTTGCTAGAGATAGATCTCTGAGAAAACGAAGATGATGGGAAGCTGTTGCCACTGATGATCCAATTATTTCACTCACATCACATACACATAGTTCTTCTTCAATTGTTAATGCGTATGCAATCTTAAGCCTTGTTTCGTCAGCTAATGCTTTAAAGAGAGGTACAACCTTTGTTAAATCCGGAAGCTGTTGCTTCACCTCTCCTACTATTTTTTCATTTACTTTTGTTACCTCACATATATCCTTTGATTGCATATGGGCACCTCATTCAAATAGTCGTTTGATTATTACCCTCATTATATGTTCAGATAATTCGAAAAGCAACTATATTCAAATACAAATTTGAATGTAATTTGATTTTGTAAGGATATTGAACAATCCTTCAGATTATGACTAACAAATCGGGAAGAAAGTAAAATTTTTATAAAGTAACTTTTAGATTGCGGATTTCCGCTTTAGGCGAACGCTTTCCGCGGGAGGAGCATTAAGCCATCACCGTCGCATTCGCTCCGTTTGTGATGTCTTAGCTGTCTCCCTAATCCCGTCGGAGTCGTCGCCTGCCGCTACAATCATAGGCTGTGTCGGAATGGTATGTTTCATATAAATGCAGGTGCTCTGAATATTTTTCACTAAAAAAGGAACCGAGAGAAAAATTCTCGGTTCCCTAGCTGTCTTTCCATCTTCTAATTAGCTTTTAATATCAATTCAAAGCCTTCATCTATATCTCCATCAATTACCGTGGTGTGATAATTACCATCTGCCCAGTCTCTTACCTGGCTGTGATACCAATCAGATTTAACATGACCAACTTGGCCCGGACCTACAATATGGTACGCCTCTGAAAGGTCAGACAAATCGGCAACAAACCTCCAAGAGGCACCGTGATCTACACTACCATCTTCACCATAGCCTGCAGCTTGAACGGTAATATTAGACCCTCCAATAGGCACCGGCTTAGGATTTAAGAAATAGGCAAGTATTGGAGAGGCACTTGAGATTGGGTGATCGAAGGTTAATTGGTGGAAATCTCCCCATTTCCATTTGTCTTCATTTTCACCAAAATCCTCTTCTATCTCTTTCACAGTAATCACAAAGGAATCGTAGACCCATTTATCAATCCCACCATACTCTTCTAACCAAGCACTGGCTTCGTTTTGATAACCCTTTCTTAATAATTGATCAGAAATATTACCCTTGCCCGGTAACATTGCATAGACGTCCTCGGGCATTTGCCCTTCAAATAAAGTTTTTGGAAGCTGTTTCATCCATTTGTGGAAAACTAATGGGGCGGACTGATCTTTATCGTCCACTTGGTCCCAATTCTTTAACATGACTAATACATCCTTGTATTGCTCATTGCTATCTTGTTTTTCCACCGACTCTACCATCGAAGCTAAAAATTCCCTTGCATATAAGTTTTCTTGGTCCATCTGAAGGTCCATCATATCTTCTTTAGTAACGTCATCCTTGCCCTCAAGCACTTCGGCAATTCTTTCGTAGCGATAGGATTGAGCCCAAAAATCAGTTATATGATATGGATAAGAGTCATCTACTACCTCATTATTCGCTGTTGCGATAAAACCTTTCTCCGGGTTTACAACCGTGGGTAACTCATTGTAAGGAACATATCCAGTCCATCCGAATTCATTTGAATCTCCTGGAACCGGTAGCTGTCCATCCCCTGTTTTACGTAATGGAATTCTACCATTTGCTTTATAAGCAATTGTTCCGTCCTTCGCAGCAAATACAAAGTTTTGTGCAGGGGCATGAAAATCTTCTAGTGCATTCTCAAACTCATCCCAATTAGATGACTTATTCATCCTCAATATTGCCTGTAATTCTAAAGTAGGCTCTAGCGCTGTCCACTGCATAGAGAATAGACCTGAAGCTTCCTCCTCCTTGAACAGCACATCAGAGATGATTGGTCCATGCCGAGTCACTACAACCTCAAATGGCACATCCTCTTCTCCCTTTACTTTTATGTTCGTTTTCCGTATATCTGCTTTCTCCCATTTACCTTCATACATAAATTCCGTACGATTGTCAGGGTTCGGTGTTTCTATATATAAGTCCTGTACATCTGGACCTACATTCGTAACTCCCCATGCAACCTCTTCGTTATGGCCCAATATAATACCAGGGATTCCTGCAAAAATTACTCCGCTCACATTTTGGTTTGGTGATTCTAAATGCATTTGGTACCATATGGATGGTGTGCTAAGCCCTAAATGTGGGTCATCCGCTAAAAGCGGCATTCCGCTAGCAGTCTTCTCACCACTTACTACCCAGTTATTACTGCCATTAAATTCATTCGGCAGTACAGTAGCATCAAAACGGCCACTAACAGTAACTGGGTTCTTCAGATTTGCTTCAATAATAGATGGTGAATCCTCAGGATAAGTTATAAAAAGCTCTTCTGCTTTCTCTTGCTCGAACTCATTGATTGCCCAATGCCTGATTGCTAAGCTTGACCAGTTACCACCTAAATCATAAGCCATAAACTTTCCAATTGTTAAGGAATCAACCGGAGACCATTCTCTCGGCTCATAGCCTAGTAATTTAAATTCATAACTAAGCTTGCCCTCTTTTATCGCATAATCAATGAATTCATTTACTCCTTCTGAATACCAATCCAGCACTTGCTTTGCCTCATCACTATAGCCTGCATAGGATTTTTCTGCTGCATCTCGTAGGCTAAAAGTCAAAAAGAATTTATCTGTATCCAACGCGCCTTTGCCCACTACCTCAGCAAGCTGACCACTTGCCTGTCGTCTAGCTAAATCCATTTGAAACAAACGATCTTGCGCCTGAACAAATCCTTGAGCGCGATAAAGATCTGCATCGCTCTGCGCTTTAAGATGAGGAACCCCATCCTGATCCCTTGTTACCTTCACTTCTTCATCCAACACATCTACAGCCAGCTCACCACGAATAATAGGTTTAGTGTTAGACAAAAAAACATTTAAACCAACCACCCCCACAATTACAATAGTTACTAGAATCCCAATTATCCAGACAGCTACCTTCCAACCCTTTTTCAAATAATTACCCCCTTTATCTATCTATGACATAATTCGACGAAATGCATTTAACCCCTGCTCATCCGTTCAATTTCTTATAAAATAATCTAATGTAAGTCTCTAAATGAAAATAAAACAGGTTCTATGAATTATGTATATTCATAGAACCTGTTTTATATTATTTACTGTTCTCACCAACGATTTTAACTTCTAGTTCTAGTTCCACCCCGAAGTTGTCACGCACCGCTTTTTGAACCATTTCGATTGTATTAATATAATCTGTTGCTGTTGCATTGTTTTTGTTGACGATAAAACCTGCATGCTTGGTAGATACTTCTGCTCCACCAAACCCTTTACCCTGCATCCCGCTATCTTGAATTAGCTTACCTGCAAAATATCCTGGTGGTCTTTTGAAGACACTTCCTGCAGAAGGATACTCTAATGGTTGTTTAGATTCGCGTTGAAAGGTTAAATCAGCGATTTTTGCATTTACTTCCTCTGGATTTCCTTGTTTCAGCTCAAATTCCGCCGATAACACATAGTAGCCCTCTTTCGTAATGATGCTTTTACGATACTCTAACTCCAGCTCATCTTTTGAAAGAATAAGTTTTTCTCCGCTAGGTGTAAGAACGGTACATTGCAAGATTATATCCTTGATTTCTCCGCCATAAGCTCCAGCATTCATAGCCATTGCTCCACCAACTGTTCCCGGAATACCGCACGCAAATTCTAATCCTGCTAATGATTCCTTCGCAGCTGCTTTAGAAACATCAATAATAGCAGCACCACTTTCAGCATATACATGATTAGCTTCAATAATGATTTTATTCAGCTTTTCTAAGGAAAGAACAATGCCACGTACTCCCCCATCTCTTACAACCATATTAGAACCATTGCCTAACAATAACAGAGGAATTTTATTTTTATGAGTGTAATCAACTATGAAAGCTGCTTCATCCTCATTTTCAGGTGTAACAAATAAGTCAGCCATGCCACCCATACGTGTCATCGTGTGTACATGAAGTGATTCATCTATTTTTACATTATTTGGGTCTAGCTTTGTAATTAAGTCTTGGTACCATACTTGTTTGTTCAAAAAAGACAATCCTTTCTTCTTTAACCTGTCACCTTACATAGTATGCGTTTTCCTATATAAATTTTCAAGTTTATTATTATAACCAATCCTTGGACCAATTTTCAATCCCAGTTATAACATTTTTAAGGGCCATTCCTTTGTCAGTTAGGTTATATTCTACTCGAACTGGCACCTCAGAAAAAAGAGTTCTCTGAACAATACCTTCTCTCTCAAGCTCTTTTAATCGTTCAGACAACAAACGTCCACTAATAGGAAGAGAAGACTCTATTTCATTAAATCTTTTAGAGCCATCTAATAATTGATAAATAATTAAAGTTGTCCATCTTTTACCTAACAACTCCATAGCCTTGGAAAGTCGCGGACACAATGATAATTCTTTCATATAATTCACCTCTATCACTACGCATTATACGCCTTTTCATATTTTTTGTAAAACCAAAGTAATTAAATTACTTGACGTAATCATATTATTAAATTATAGTTACTTACATAAAGTAACTTGTAGCAAGTTGCTCACGACTCTCAAATATAAAATATTTGAGTCCACATCCATCTTTTAGATGATGGAGCCATAAAAATAGATTTATAGGAGGAAATGAAAATGACAAAATTTAACTTGGACGCAGCACATTCTAGTATCGATTTTTCTGTAAAACACATGATGGTTTCTAAGGTAAAAGGAAGCTTTACTAACTTCACTGCTGATTTAGAAGGAACTGCTGAAGACTTAACAGGTGCAGAAATTAATTTTAATATTGACGTTAATTCCATTAATACTAATCATGAGGATCGTGATAATCATTTACGATCAGAAGATTTCTTCGATGCTGAAAAGTATCCAAATATTAAATTTGTAGCAACAGATATTAAAACTACTGACGTAGGCGAATACGATGTAACAGGTGACATTACGATTAAAGACGTAACTAAGCCAGTTACATTCGAGGTTGAGTATGGTGGTAAAGGCAAAAATCCTTGGGGGCAAGAAGTAGTTGCTTTCTCGGCAGAGACTAAGATAAACCGCAAAGACTTTGGCTTAGTTTGGAACCAAGCACTTGAAACAGGCGGCGTATTAGTTGGAGAAGATATTAAAATTACAGTAGAGTTAGAACTGAATCCTGCTGAATAAAAAAATTTATGAAAAAAGGGCATTCCATAAGAAATGGAAATGCCTTTTTTTATATTTCTCAATGAAAACACTTACATAATTTTATTAATAAATTAATTATTCTGAAATATATTATATACTTTATTCCGATAAAGTTTTATGTTAATGTATTGATTATTCTTTATTGTCAGAAAGGACGGAAAATTATGCCGCAAATGCTTGCTTTAGTTATAGTTATTGCTATTTTATTTATTGGAGAATTGGTCTCCACTCGAACAAAGGCCTGGATCCCCTCTGTTTTTGTTTCAGCCGTCCTTTTCATCATTGGCTATTGGACCTTTTTCCCTAAGGAAATCGTATCTATAGCAGGAGTACCACCTGTAGTTGCAACTATGATGATTTACCTGCTAATCACTAATATGGGAACACTTCTTTCTCTTCAACAGCTAAAGGAACAATGGAAAACTATTTTAATATCATTAGCTGGTATTTTAGGTATAATTGTCGCTCTATTCACGATTGGAATTCTATTGTTTGATTTTGAAACTGTTGTGGTAGCTATCCCTCCATTAGTTGGTGGCGTTGTATCTGCATTAATCATGTCAGAAGGTGCGGCAAATGCAGGACTTACAACTTTGTCTGTATTTGCAATCGTTATCTACGTTATGCAGGGATTTGCAGGGTATCCCCTCACCTCAATTGTTCTCAAAAAAGAAGGAAAGGATCTACTTAACAAGTTCCGTCAAGGAAAATTAACTATTGCTGGGCAACTAGAAAATTCAACTGAGGATTCAAAAGAAGAACTTAAAATGTTTAAAAATTTACCTACCAAATACAATTCAGATTACTTCAAGCTATTTAGATTAGCGTTTGTCGGGTTCCTTGCATATGGAGTTTCTACTCTTTTAAATCCTATTGTAGAAATTAGTCCCTTTGTTCTCTGCTTATTATTTGGCATTATTGCTGGAAGTGTCGGATTCTTAGAACGTAACGTACTTCAAAAGGCAAATAGCTTTGGTATTTGTATTCTTGTTTTAATGCTATTTGTTTTCGATGCTTTAAAAAATGCTACACCTTCCATGATCATGGAAATTCTTTATCCTTTGGTGGGGACAATCGTTCTAGGTGTAATTGGAATGTACATATTCTCCTTTATCATCGGGAAAATTTTAAAGGTAAGCAAAAACATGGCATTTGCTGTTTCTTTAACTGCTTTATACGGTTTCCCTGCTGATTACATCATTACAAATGAAGTTATAAAGGCTTTAACAGAGGACGAGAAGGAAAAGGAAGTTTTAACTAGTCACATGCTTCCTCCAATGCTAGTAGGAGGATTCATCAGTGTAACTGTTGTATCTGTTATTCTAGCTGGTATTTTCGTAGGATTTTTATAAGGAGTGATAGAATGATAGCCAATCAGCAAAGAATTGAACAGCATATTAACCTATTAAGTGAATATACAGCAACTCCTGGAGCTGGAGTGACTAGACTTACATATTCAAAGGATGACTTAGATGCTAGAAACTATATTAAAGATAAAATGAAAGAATATAACCTCTCTGTATCGGAGGATGGCTTAGGTAACATATTTGGTAAATTAGTAGGCTCTAACCCTGAAGCCCCCTCTGTTTTAGTTGGCTCTCATTTCGACTCCGTGCCAAACGGAGGGGCTTATGACGGAGCTGCTGGTGTAATAGTAGGATTAGAGGTCGCAGCTCTTTATCAGGAACAGCAAATCCAACCAGTTAACTCGCTTGAGATTATTGCCATGGTTGAGGAGGAAGGAACTCGCTATGGTGGAGGATTAATGGGCTCAAGGGGAATGATGGGATTATTGTCAGAGGAAGATTTTCAAGCCCTCGTTGATAAAGACGGTATTTCTATAAAAGAAGCTATGACTAGTATTGGCTTGGATTGTACAAAGGAAAAATACCGTGACCCAAAATCAATTAAAGCCTTCTTGGAACTACATATTGAGCAAGGCCCTATTCTGGAGGAAAAAAATATATCCATTGGAGTAGTTGATGCAGTCGTGGGGCTGACCCAGCTAGAAGTCACTGTCCAAGGCATGGCCGGCCATGCAGGTACTACCCCTATGGACAGAAGGGCAGATGCATTAGTAATAGCAGCCGAAATAATATCAACATTTCCAAAGCTAGCTGAGGAAATTGGACATGGAACAGTTATTACAACAGGTCAGCTAGAAGTTTTCCCTAACGGTTCCAATGTGATTCCAAACAAAGTGATTTTTTCAGTAGACATTCGTTCTGGAGATGAAAAAAATGTTCAGTACTCGATTAGTAAAGTGAGGCAACTGATTGAATCTAAGACCACCCCAACCATACGAACTACTATAGAGCAGTTGCTTTATACTACTCCAAAAATGATGGACGAAAATATTGGTACTATTTTAACTGAAACCTGCGAGAAACTTGACATTCCCTATTGTCATATCAACAGTGGTGCAGGACATGATGCTATGATTTTCTCCGATTACACAGCTTGTGGAATGATTTTCATCCCTAGCAGAGATGGATTAAGCCATTGCCCAGAGGAATGGTCCGATGTAAACGATCTTGCTAAAGGGGCAACTATTTTATATGAAACAGCATTACGACTAACGGAGGGACAGCATGATAAACAATCAAATTAAAGAATCTATAAAAAACAATAGTAAGGAACTAGTCCAATTACGCAGAACATTGCATAGTGAGCCTGAATTGTCATTTGAAGAGTTTAAAACGACGGAATTTGTTTGTGATTATTTAGAAAAACTAGGAATCTCCTATCGAAAAACCAATCCGACTGGTGTTATAGCAGAGATTAAAGGAAATCCCGCTGGAAAGACAGTGGCTCTTCGAGGTGACATGGATGCATTATCCATCCAGCAGCTAAATGACGTCCCTTACGCTTCTAAGACAGATGGAAAAATGCATGCTTGTGGACACGATGCTCATACGTCCATGCTATTAATCGCTGCCAAGGCTTTATCAGTGGTGAAGGATCAGCTGCCAGGGAATGTTCGGTTATTTTTTCAACCTGCCGAAGAGGTCGCTCAGGGTGCTAAAGCTATGGTAGCACAGGGTGCTATGGAAGGCGTGGACAATGTTTTCGGTATACATATCTGGTCACAAATGCCGACCAACAAAGTATCCTGCACACCTGGCCCTTCGTTTGCAGCAGCAGATCTTTTCACAGTTAAATTTAAAGGACGCGGTGGACATGGGGCGATACCTGAGGCATGTATTGATGCTGCTCTTGTAGCTTCTTCCTTTGTGATGAATGTTCAGACAGTCGTATCGCGGACAATCGACCCGCAAAGCCCGGCAGTACTAACAATTGGAAAGATGGTGGTTGGTACGAGGTTCAATGTAATTGCAGAAAATGCAGAGATTGAGGGAACTGTTCGTACCTTCCATCCCGAAACTCGTGATTTTATTGAAAAATCCCTTACCCAGTATGCTGAAAACGTGGCGGCTATTTACGGAGCGACAGCAGAGGTAGAATACACACGTGGAACTGATGCGGTAGATAACGAGGAAGAAAGCGCAAAACTTGTTCAACAGGTTGCGGCTGAAGCATTTGGCCCTGATTCAGTTTATAACGAAAAGCCTACTATGGGCGGAGAGGATTTCTCAGCATTTTTAACAAAGGCACCTGGAAGCTTTGCCCTTGTAGGAAGTGGAAATCCAGAAAAGGATACAGAATGGGCCCACCACCACGGAAACTTTAATATCGATGAGGATGCACTTGCAACAGGAGCAGAGCTTTATGCTCAATACGCTTGGGCCTACCTAAATAAATAGAAAATCTTGAAAAGCTATTCTAATGGTCGATACACACCTAATAGAATAGCTTTTCCTTTTTTTGAAATTACTTTACTAATTGGAAACTATTTTCTTTATTTTTCGTATATACTAGGGAAAAAGAAATAGGAGGAAATAACATGGAAGACTTTTTTGGACTTTTTATTGGATTCGTTGCTGTAGTGATGGTTTTTTCAATCCCTTTAACCGCAATTTGGACAACCCATTTACGCAAAATGCAATCTATGAAATCTAAAGTAATCAAGGACGAAATTGAACTAGAAAAATTAAGATATGACAATTTCCTATTAGAAACGGAAAAAATGCGATTAGAATTGCAAAACAAACAAGCTAGTCTGTTAGAAATGTCTGCGGATCCGCTAGTTGTAGAACTACAAAAGAGACCTAAAGCAGAGACTAAGGCATTATAAGTATCGTGCAACTCACTGTTTGCACGATTTTTTTCTTTAAAAATTTACAAAGAAGAAAGGAGTGTTTAGGATGTCCTCATCCACTAAAAACTTTTTTCAATTACTGAAGAGTTTAAAATGGCCAATCAAAATGGCTATTTTAGCAATAGTCCTTTCCTTATTGAGCACTGTCATTAGTCTAGTTGTACCTTTAGTAACTAAAACCTTGGTTGATTCTTTAACCTCTGCTTCCTTCAACTGGACACTTATTCTCATATTATTGGGTGTATTTATATTGCAGGCGGTATTCGGAGGGTTCTCCTATTATCTCTTATCTTACATTGGTGAGTTTGTAGTTGCTGATTTAAGAAGGAAACTGTGGAGTAAGGTTCTCCATCTACCCGTCCCTTATTATGATCGCCATGAAAGCGGTGAGACAATGAGTCGTATCACACAGGACACGACCACATTAAAATCATTGGTTACCGACCATTTAGTCAATTTTGTGTCAGGCATAATAACGATAATTGGTTCAGTTATTATTTTATTTTTCATCGATTGGAAAATGACACTGATTATGCTGATTAGCGTACCATTAAGCATGGCAATTATGATTCCTCTTGGCTCCAAGATGCATAAGGTAGCTAAGGCTACTCAAAAAGAAATGGCCTCTTTTTCTGGATTGCTTGGCAGAGTACTTTCTGAGATAAGACTCGTTAAATCATATCGTGCAGAACGTACCGAAACAGCTAGTGGCGGAGAAGCCATTCATAGCTTATATCGATTCGGTTTAAAGGAAGCAAAAATCCAGGCATTCATATCCCCTTTAATGACACTTATAATGATGGGAATTTTAGTGGTCATATTAGGCTATGGAGGCTTACAGGTCTCTAATGGCAATCTCTCCGCTGGAGATCTTGTTGCTATTATCTTCTATCTTGTCCAAATTATATTTCCTTTTGCTCAAATGGCCACTTTCTTTACCTCCTTTCAGAAGGCGGTTGGAGCAACAGAACGTATTCAAGAGATATTTAAAATGGAAAGTGAGCCTATTGAACAAGAGGCAAACAAACCATTGGAGGATGGTGTTATAACATTCCTGGATGTTCATTTTTCGTATGGAGAAGACAAAAAAGTCATTAACGGAGTTTCGTTTGAAGCTAAACCAGGTACAGTTACCGCCTTTGTAGGTCCAAGTGGTGGAGGTAAAACAACTATATTTTCTTTACTTGAAAGGTTTTATGAGCCAAACGATGGTGTTATCTATTTTAACAACTCTCCTATCCAAGAACTTTCTTTAAGAGATTGGCGTTCGAAGATGGCTTACGTCTCACAGGAGAGTCCTTTAATGAGTGGAACGATTTTGTCCAATATGACTTATGGAATGACCGATATTCCCTCCATGGAAAAAATTAAAGCTGCAGCAGAATCGGCAAATGCCTCTTCCTTTATCGAAGAGTTACCAGACAAATACGATACATTGGTAGGCGAACGAGGTATGAAGCTTTCAGGTGGACAAAGACAACGAATTGCTATTGCGAGAGCCCTTTTACATGATCCTAAGATACTACTGTTGGATGAGGCTACCTCAAACTTAGATAGTGGATCAGAAACTTTTGTTCAAGAAGCTTTAGAACGGCTGATGAAAGGTCGCACCACTCTAATCATCGCTCACCGTTTAGCTACTATTATCCATGCAGATCAAATATTCTTCTTAGAACAAGGGAAAATTACAGGCAAAGGTACACACGAGGAATTAATAAATCACCATGAGTTGTATAGAGAATTCACTCAAGGCCAAGGGTTGTCTTGATAATCACATAAACACCATCAGTAATATTTTTAGTAGATTGTGAATAAAATTACTTAACCCTCAAAATTCACCTAAAAAAACAAAATTATAATGTAAATATTTTACTTTGAAGTCTCTAAACTACTATCTTAGTAAAGAAACACTGTAGTAAAATTAATTCAATTTAAATCCAATTAATAACAAAATTTAAAAGAAACATAACTATTTTATGAAAGTAAACGAAGAAAACCTCACTTTTTTGACCTATTTCGCTGTTCACTTTCATAATAATTCAATTCTATACTTTTTTCAGTTTTTTTATGCTATCTTTATTATAGTATCTGATTTTGTTTCCTATTAAGATCCTACTCGAGGGGGGTTGAATTAGGTGAATATAGGGCAGCTAATCAAATTAGAACGCCAAAGACAAAATATGAAGCAGGAGTATCTAGCTTCAGGTATTTGCGTTCCTTCTTACTTAAGTAGAATAGAAAATGGGTTAGTTATCCCTAGTGAGGATATACAGCAACACTTATTAAAACGATTAAACGTGCCTTTAGATGCATTAAATAATGATGGTGATGAAGCAAAATTATCGTACTTCAAATCACTTTTTAAATCAGTCATAAACTCTCGAGATAAACAAAAAGCAAAAAGTCTATATCAAGATGTCCATATTTACATAGAGGAACATCCATTTGAACCTAATAGACTTACTCTTCTAGTAATGGAAACAAGACTGATGCTTATGTTACCTAATTGCGCTAACGAAATTCATACAAATTTAGCAATCTTAGAAGAATTTAAAAAAGAAATGGATACTGAACAACTTTTTTATCTTTCAACAATTCAAGGTATTATAGCTTATCAAAACAATCAATTTCGACAGGCATCAGAGACACTGACACAAATTTTTACCCTTATCAAAAGCTATCGCATGGAAGATTGGGAAATGGCAGAATTGTATTATATTACTAGCTTAGCGGTCCTTTCTGAGTCAAGATATATATTAGCAATTGACTATGTAAAATCAGCCTTATCCTACTTTAATCAAGAAATACTAATTGAACGATCTATAGAGTGTTTAATTATCCTTGGTATAGCCCAAAAACATACTGGAGTCATTAAAGAAGCTGTTTTAACTTTTGAAAAAGCTAAAGACATCAGCTCTAAAATTGAATCTTCGAAGTTTAAAAGAAAATTAGAACATAATCTTGGTGCATGCCACTCTCTCTTAAAAAACCACAAGCAAGCCTTAATACATTTCCAAAATAGCTTAAATGAAAATTCAAACCCAGATGATAATATAGTAACAATTTTAACTATATTGAAAGAATATAATAAGACTTCTGATATAGAAAACGCTATTAAATGGTTGGAAAAAGGACTTAAATTGGTTGAATTATTGTCCGAAAAGAATAAAATATTTTATTATAATCATTTTGTAGTGTATAGAACTATTTTATATAAAGAAAAAGATTATATTAATACTTTTAAATCTATTTTAAAATATTTTGAAACAAATCAAGAATATAAATACTGTTTTATTTATGCTAATGTTTTTGCAAAAAAACTTGCTGAAGACAAACAATATAAATTAGCTACTGTATACTATCAGACTGCTTTTAATTATCAACTTAAACAATTAAATATTACCAGTTGGGAGGAATTATCATGAAAAAATTTATCATTGGTGTATTGTGCCTTTTAGGCCTTTTTACTGCAACAGTTTCCATCACTGCAGAAGTTGCAGTAGACGTTAAACCAGAAATCACTTCAATCAAACCTGGATTTAAGGCACTATAATATAACTTAAAGGTCCCCAGTTCTCTGAACTGGGGACCTTTTTTGATAATCTATTCAATAGGTTCTATCTAATTGTACTGCTTCGTCTAAAATAATATGGTGACTGTAGACTTCCGCAAATTCTAATGATTCTTCGATTTTATCAACCATTTCGAAAACATCAAGAATCATCACTAATTTTATTACTGTCTTTTCTCCAAAGGCATTGGTATAAGTGACGTCTTTAAAATGTTCCTTTACTAAACGATCTACATCTTCGAATCGAGGTGCTCGAACGATGTTTATCGTTTCTTCAAATGTTTTATTAGGCATAGATTCAGGCGAGGAAATATGTTCAAATAATAGTTTGACTGAAAACGTTCTCTCCATTTTTTTCACCTCTATTCCTTTTTTTTCTTATCTTAATTATTGTATATTTTTATGTTAAAAGCCATATCTTTAAGTTGTGAAAGTACCTTCTGAAAATAGCACTTAAACGTGAAAAATTATCGCTACTTTCATACTAATATTCCTTTCTTTTTTTATATAATTCGACTTATATTTTACTTTACCACCCTAAAGTTGCTAGTACTAAATTACTTTTATTTTAAAAAAGTCCTCTGAGGCCATTGACAATCCCCAGAGAACTTTTCCTTTTATATATTAAATTGACTTTCATATAGCTCAAAATAAAAGCCTTTTTTCAGCAATAATTCCTGGTGAGTCCCTGATTCAATAAGCTCACCTTGATGAATTACTAAGATTCTGTCTGCATTTTCAATTGTTTTTAGCCTATGCGCTATTACAAAGCTAGTTCGTCCTTCTGATAATCTATTTAGTCCACGTTGTATTTCAATCTCTGTTTTCGTATCTATACTAGAAGTAGCCTCATCTAATATTAGTATATCGGAATCAGCCAAAATCACTCGAGCGATAGCCAGTAGCTGTCTTTGGCCTTGGCTTAAGCTCGATCCACCTGATGTAATGAGTGTTTCATACTGCTCCGGCAAATGCTTGATAAACCCATGTGCTGATGCTAGCTTAGCAGCCTCAACTACTTCGTCATCAGAAGCATCTAATCGCCCATATCGGATATTCTCCATAATCGTACCTGAAAACAAGAATGTATCCTGAAGCACAATCCCGATTTTTTCACGTAGCTTGTTAACTTTATAGTCTTGTATATCAATTCCATCTATCTCAATTTTTCCAGAATCAATACCGTAAAAGCGCATTAGTAAATTTATAATGGTTGTTTTACCAGAACCAGTCGGACCAACTAGCGCAATCTTCTCTCCTGCTTTTGCTTGGAAGCTAATGTTCCTTAAGATAGATTCTCCCTTTTCATAGGAGAAATTCACATGAGAAAATTCTACAGTACCCTTCAATGATTCTATTTCTATGGCATTTGTCTTATCCACCATGTCTGGGGATTCATCCATAATCTCAAATACCCTCTCTGCCCCAGCAATTGCGGATTGAAAAGTATTTAGTAAGTTAGATAATTGGTTAATCGGACGGAAGAACTGTCGGGAATAGGTAACAAAAGCTGCAATGATCCCAACGGTAGCCATTTCCTGAACAGTCATAAGCGCACCAACCCCAATAATAAGGGCCAACCCAAGATTATTTATAAAGTTATTAATAGGCCCAAGAAAACCTGATACTGTATCCGCAGCCATTGCTGATCCTCTCAAACGCTCATTCACTACGGAAAATTTATTAAATGTATTTTCTTCTTGACCAAACAGGGTAATTACCTCATTACCTGAAATTGACTCCTCGATGAAACCATTTAACTCTCCTAAATCACGCTGTCTCTTAATGAAGTTACTACTGCTATATTTTATTATTTTCTTCGTTGTAAATATGATAAGCGGTATGATTAGTAGTGCTACTATAGCTAATAACCAGTTCAAAGCAAACATAGCAATCGTAACGCCGGCTACCATCAGAACAGATGAAAATATTTGAATAACGCTTTGACTCAATGCATTATTAAGACTCTCTATATCATTCGTGACTCGACTCATGAGATCTCCATGTGTCCGTTTATCAAAAAAGCGCAATGATAACGTTTGGAACTTGTTAAACAAATCTTGTCGAAGTGTTTGAATAGTTTTTAGCGATACACGTACCATTAAAAATGTTTGGAGCCATGTGAAAACGGAAGAAGCAATGTATACTATTCCTAAAAATATTAAGAATCGAATAGTGCCATCTAAATCCTTTGGAATAATATAATCATCGATAATTACCCCTATCAAATATGGGGCCAGCAAATTCAGCAAGGTCGAAATAATGACAAGGCCACTGGCTGCTATCAATGCTATTTTTTGCTTTTCCATATAGCGCCATATTCGTTTGATCGTACCCTTGCTATCCTTTGCTTTAACAACTGGTCCTCCGAATCCTCTCGGCCCTCTCGCTCGGCCCATGGCATTTGGTGGTGGAGTAGATGCTTTATTCATCTGATAGAACCCCCTTCCCACTTTGTGTCTCATAAATATCTCTATACACCTGGCTCGTTTGAAGAAGCTCTTCATGCGTACCAGCTGCTTCAATCATTCCATCATCTATCACTAGTATTTGGTCGGCATCCATAATGGAAGATACCTTTGAAGAAATGATAAAAACTGTTGTTTCTCCATAGTGATCTCTTAACGTTTTTTGAATAGCAGCTTCCGATAATGCATCTACAGCTGAAGTTGAATCATCAAAAACAAGTATTTTAGGATGGCGGATGAATGCTCGAGCCATAGAAAGACGCTGTTTTTGCCCACCAGATAGATTGGTTGCACCCTGCATGAGTTCATGATTGAATCCTTTATCCAATCTCTCGATAAACTCATATGCTGCCGCTGAACGAGCAGCTAACTCCATTTCATCTGGATTTGCATTTTCTTTCCCATAGCTTAAATTTTCCTCAATCGTACCAGAGAACAAGGTTGCTTTTTGAGGAACAAAACCTATTAAAGTTCGCAATTCCTCCAGCGAGTAATCCTTTAAATCTTTTCCACTTATTCGAATGGTACCCGTGTCTGGATCATATAACCGGGATATAAGTTTTACTAATGTAGACTTACCACTTCCTGTTGAACCAATAATACCGATTGTATCTCCAGCGCCAGCATAGAAGGAAATGTTTTTTAAGACATACTCTCCATTTTTACTATAGCTAAAGTTAACTTGGTCAAATTCTACCGAACCCTTTATGTCGCTAGTATGTATTGGATTTAATGGTTCTTGAATATCTACTACCGTTTCTAACACTTGTTGAATACGATTAGCAGAAGTAAAGGAACGGGTGATTTGCATTAATACATGGCTACTAGATATAAGGCCATTCATAATAATGTTAAGGTAATTGATAAAAGCAAGTATGACCCCAACCTGCATAGTCCCTTCATCGACTTTTATAGCACCCATCCACATACCAAAAACGACCCCAACATTAACTACAAATAACATTACGGGCATAAGGGATAGAATGACTTGTTCCGCCGCCATGTTTCTTTTTGTTAAAGTGTCATTAACATCCTTAAAGGAATCCATTTCATAATTCTTCCGATTGAATGCCTTAATTACTCGAATTCCAGAGAAGGTCTCCTGCAGCTTAGTATTCACCTTATCCATAGCTTTTTGGACCTTTACGAAGAGCTTTCCAGTTTTAGAAGAAAAGAAATAAATGAATGCCATCAAAATAGGAATGGTTACAAGTAAGACCGGGAATAACTCTCTTGCTGTGACCCATACGATAATAACGGAGCCTATGAACAAAAGTGGGCCCCTTACAAATACGCGAAGTGTCATCATTAAAGCTTGTTGGACAGAAGTGACATCATTTGTCACAATCGTGATTAACTTTCCTGCCCTATATGTGTCAGTATTTCTGCTAGAAAACTGCTGTGTTTTTCGAAAAACATCTCTTCGAATATCTGCAGCAAAATTGACTGCAGCCTTAGAGCTATAAACCGTACACCCAGCTCCACCTATTAAACCTACAAATGCAGTGACGAGCATCAATAATCCCATCTGGATAACATAAGCATTGTCACTCTGTGCAATCCCGTTATCTATGATATGCTGCATAATTGTAGGTTGAAGTAAGTCCATTGCCACTTCTATACACATTAGGAGAGGGGCTAATATGGCAAAAAGAGTATATGGCTTTAAATATTGAAGTAGCTTTTGTAGAGACTTCATGTTTCCTCTCCTTTCTTTTGTATTTCTTTTTGTAATTGTTTTGTCGTATCTTGAATAAATTCAATAAGCCTGGAAGTACTATCTTTATCCTTCCTTGAGGCTTTAATCGCCTTTCTTAGTTCATTTTCCCATTGATCGATCACTTCTTTTAGTTGGGTTGCTTCCTCTGAATTTTGCCATTCCCATCTAGCCTTCCAGTCTTCCCAAAAATCACTCTTTTTTTTATTGGAATGTTCGGTTAGGCGAGTTCTGCCTCTGACCCCTAGAGAATATATCTTCTTACCTGTATCAGGTAGTAACTCAATCATTTCCTGCTCCATCAACTCCTGTAATGCAGGATAGACTGTTCCGGCACTTGCCGAATAAAAGCCACCAGAGCGATATTCTAATTCCTTCATTATTTGATATCCATGCTTCGGCTCTTCATCAAGCAAATGAAGGATAGCCAGCTGCACGAAACCTCTTCTCCTTTTCATATCATTCACACCCTTCATGTATATCGATAATTTTAATCGATATACTTTAGGAAGACAATAGGTGAAAGTTAAAAAGACAAAAAAAGCCGAGAAAGTATGGTTCCTCTTTCTCGACTTTTAAGCTAGTTTCCGACGCTCTTAGAAACAGCTAATTTAATTTTTCTAATGGTTCAAACGCAGGTCCCTCTAACACTTCACCCTTGTAATTAAAACGGGAACCATGACATGGACAATCCCACGAGCTTTCTGCATTGTTAAAAGCTACATCACATCCCATGTGTGTACATACAGGCTTTACTAAATACACTTTTCCATCCTGGTCCTTGTAGGCTCCTACCTTTTTCCCGTCTACTTTTACAATATCTCCTGTGCCTTCTTTTAAATCCTCTAGCTGAAGATCTACTTTTTCTGTCTTGCCTTTAACAAACTCCTTCGCTACACTAGCGTTGGCTTTTGTAAATTTAGTAATATCTTCTTTTTTCATTTTAGATCTTGTAGGTGAAAAAAATTCTGAGAACCCATTTTCTTTCGATAATACGTTATCTACCATAATTTTAGCGGCGACTATACTATTAGTCATTCCCCATTTGCGATATCCTGTTGCAACTAATACATTTGGCTTGCTTGAAGTCATTGCACCTATATATGGAACCTTGTCTAATGACTCCAAATCCTGTGCAGACCATCGATAATTGTACTGTTCAAAATTAAATTTTTCACGTCCGAAAGCTGCTAATGCCTCATAGTTCGCAGTGGTGTCTCCCTCATTTCTACCGGTTACGTGACCTTCACCTCCTAAAAGAATATATCTTCTACCGTCAGAACCAAGCGTAGAGCGTATCGATCTAGTTGGTTGTTCTACGTTAATGTACATCCCTTTTGGAAACTTTTTATCGGCAGGAGCAGCTACTACGTAGGATCTATTTGATTCTAAACGTGTAAAATACAAACCGTTTTCATCATTAAAAGGAAAGTGACTGCAAACGAGAATTTTTTTCGCCTTAATCTTGTGACCATCAACCGTTTCTACTACATTTTCTAAATTAAGGTCTTTGGCTCGTGTCTCCTCAAAAAAATGGACACCATTCTCGATAGAAAAGTCCACTAATGCCTTTGCAAACTTTACTGGATGAAATTGCCCTTGATTTTCTAGTTTGAGGGCTTCCTTTACTTCATAAGGAAGCTCTGTTTCTTTTGTTAATGAAGCAGGACCAATCCCTATCTTCTGATAGGCATCCATTTCTTTTCTTACAATTTCTACCCCTTTTTCGGTATCCGCATATATGTAAGCAGGTACTTTTTCATAATCACATTTAATATTTAAATCGGAAACAGTTTGTTCTATGAAATTAAGTGCCTCATTTTGTGCAGTATAATATAGTCGTGCTTTCTCAACATCAAAAGTATCAATAAGCTGTTGATAAACATGTCCATGCTGGGTTGTTACCTTAGCGGTAGTAAAACCTGTTGTACCATTTAAAATTTTACTTCCCTCAATAACAGCTACTGATTTTCCACTCTTGCTTAATAGATATGCTGCTGTTACTCCTGTTAAACCTGCTCCCACAATCAGCACATCAACTTCTATATTTTCATTTAGTTTTGGAAAAAACGGAAGATCATTGGTAGATAGCCAATAGGACTCTGAGTTCCCGGGTAAAATTGTTTTTGTCATCATTTTTCCTCCTTGTTACTAGTTTCTATCTATTCAGCAAACTTTATTCAACTAAAACGAATATAAAATGGAAAGAGATGTTTATTTAGTTGTTTTTTATACTGCTTGTAGGTCTTTTACGTTCTCATTTTGGTCAATGCTAGATAAAGGTAAAGGTACATTAATTCTCTTAAACTTTTTGTACCCGCACATACTAGAACAAAACGTGTCGTTAAGATAGTTGATAAGGAATGTAGAATGTTACTTGCTACTTCCCTAGCTTGTACGATACAAAAAAGCCTGCTTCCCTTAAGGAAAAGCAGACTTATTCTTTATCTATCTTCCTCTTCCCAGCATTCTGTGTTTTTCAGACCTGGAATTGTTTTTGCATAAAATGTTGGATCCTGTCCTTTTTTTCGTTGCCTTGTAAAGTCATCCAATACTTTAAAGGCTACTTTACCTAAAAGTATAATGACTACTATATTCATTGTGGCCATTAAACCCATAAATAAATCTGCTAGGGTCCAAACAAGCTGAACGTGTGCAAGGGAGCCGAACATTACCATTCCTAATACAAGAAAACGATAGGCAGTAAGCCAGCCCTTGCCAGCATTCATAAATTCTATATTAGTTTCTCCGTAGTAATAGTTCCCCATAACAGAGCTATAGGCAAAGAAAATAATTGCTATGGCCACAAAATAAGGAGCCCATTCACCTACATGTACTGCCAAGGAATTTTGAGTCAGGATGACACCGTCATCCTCCCCAGTACTATAGAGCCCAGCTAAAATGATAATAAATGCGGTTGCTGAACAGATAATAATGGTATCGAAGAATACCCCTAAACTTTGAACAAGCCCTTGTTTTGCCGGATGAGATACACTTGCTGTCGCTGCAGCATTTGGTACACTACCCATACCTGCTTCATTCGAAAATAATCCTCGTCTAACCCCTTGCATGATTGCAGCACCAATTGTTCCTCCTACTGCTTCCTCTAGGCCAAACGCATGTGTAATAATTAGTTTGAATACTGCTGGAATTTCTGAAATATTAGTAATAACTACAAAAAGTGTTATAGCCAAATAGAATACTGCCATTACAGGTACCACTATTTGGGTGACACTGACAATTCTATGTACTCCGCCAAAAATTATAATTGCTGTTAGTAACACTAATACTATCCCGATAATGTATGGAGGAATGTTAAATACATCCCCTACTGAAGCAGCTATTGTATTAGACTGCACTGCATTAAATATGAAGCCAAAACACAAGATTAATAGGATACTAAAAACTATTCCAAGTTTACGACTACCTAATGCCTTTTCAATATAATAAGCAGGACCACCTCGGAAGCTATCTCCATCCCTTACCTTATATACTTGCGCTAAAGTACTTTCTATAAAAGCCGTAGCCATTCCGATAATAGCTATGACCCACATCCAAAAAACAGCCCCAGGTCCTCCTATACCAATTGCTAAAGCTACCCCGGTAATATTACCAGTACCTACGCGGGATGCTGTGCTAATTGTAAATGCCTGAAAGGGAGAAACTCCACTTTTATCTTCTTTTTTTTCTGTGATTAAGCGAAACATCTCACCAAATAAACGAAATTGCACAAACCTCGTACTAATTGTAAAATACAACCCTGCTCCAATGAGCAAAGCAATCAATATATAAGTCCATAACACATTGTTTAATCCATCCACAATGGTTTCAATCCAACTCATATTTCTTACCTCCAATTTTTATACTCTATGGTATATACCCTATTCGAACTATAAATAACAATTATCCTTCGATTAATTTATTTTCTTCCTAAAATGATTTGTTACCTAGAAGAAAATAATTATAAAAAAAACTTCCTAGTAAATTTACTAGGAAGTTTTTATATTTTAATTTATTCAGCTAAAGCCTCTGTTAACGCTGGTACTACTTGCTTCTTACGAGATACCACGCCTTTTAAAAGCGCAACATTATTAACAAATGTTACATTAAATGCAGTCTCTGCTTTTAGCGCCATTTTACCTAAAGCTAAAGCAACAGAGTCGTTATTTAATATGTCTGTTACAACGAAGAAGAAGAGGTCTAATTCTTTTTCTTGAATTTCAAGGTTAATTAATTCCTCTAATTGTCCCTGACGTCCCATCACATCATTTACATCGACAGCGTTCACTTGAGCAATGATTACTTTATGCTCTCCCATACTAAATTCTTTTGCATCCAGGGAAAGTAGGTCTTCTAGGCTCTTATCGCTAAGGTCAGCCCCTGCTTTTAGCATAGCTAGTCCATACTCCTCAACGTTTACTCCTGCCATTTTTTCTAGCTCGCGTGCAGCTGTAATATCTTCTTCTGTGCATGTTGGTGATTTAAATAATAATGTGTCCGAAACGATAGCTGATAACATCAATCCTGCAATATTAGATGGAATATCGACACCTTTTTCTTTAAATATTTTATTGATTATCGTAGCTGTACACCCTACTGGCTCTGCACGATAATATAAAGGATCTGCCGTTTCAAAATTAGCAATACGATGATGATCAATAACCTCTGTAATTTGAACTTCTTCTATTCCAATAGCACTTTGCTGTTTTTCATTGTGATCTACTAGAATTACTTTTGTTGCTTCAGTTTCTACATTTTTTATCAATCGTGGAGCTTCAAACCCAAACTTTTCAAGCGCATATTTAGTTTCGTTATTTAATTCACCTAAACGAACTGCCTCTGCCTCTACCCCAATAGCATTCTTTAAATAAGCGTATACAATCGCAGAAGTAATTGTGTCTGTATCTGGATTTTGATGTCCAAAAACTAATACTTTTTCCATAAGTAATCCTCCTAAAAATCTATTTCCGAACTTATTTTATCATATATCTTGTCTATCATTAAAAAGTAAATTTGCTAATACATCCTTGTTATTGAGAAAGTCCGCTAATGTATATTCATCTAGTACCATTAGATACGCCTTGAGGGCTCTATTTAGTGCTCTACGTAACCCGCAAGCTGGAGTAATCACACACCGGTTTGCCTGACAGTCAAAGCATTCTACTAGATGGAAATCATCCTCCGTCTTCCTTACAACTTGTCCTATATTAATATCCTCTGGCCTCATAGCCAAACGGATACCTCCACCTCTGCCACGAATCGTTTCGATATATCCAAGTTTTCCTAAGTCATAGGTCACTTTCATTAAATGGTTTTTAGAAATACCATATGCTTCTGAAATATCTTTAATAGTTGAAAGTTCCCCTTTGTCTTTAGCTCCTAAATAGATCAATACTCTAAGGGAAAAGTCTGTATACATTGTCATTCTCATACTAACACCGCCATTCACTCCATTATACCTACTATGACAAACTCGTGAAAGAAATGTGACTGTTTATTTACAAAAAATAAAAGAAGTATTTTAGATATTGCTTTTAATTTTTAAGAGGAGTATGGTGAACTTATAAAAACAAAGCGCTAATATTTCAATTGATTAAACATTGATAGCGCTAAATACTAAAAGGATGTGCAAACGCATATGTTATCACAAAAAACTATTGATATAGTCAAATCTACCGTTCCAGTCCTAGAAGTTCACGGAGTAGCAATTACTACTACATTCTATCGAAATCTTTTTGAAGCCCATCCAGAGCTATTAAATATTTTCAACCACGCAAACCAAGAAAAAGGTCGCCAGCAAAATGCTCTAGCTAATACTGTTTATGCTGCAGCTGTTCACATTGATAACTTAGCTGCCATTATCCCAGTAGTTAAACAAATTGGGCAAAAGCATGTCAGCCTAGGGATTAAGCCTGAACACTATCCAATTGTCGGGCAATATTTATTGAAAGCGATTAAAGAAGTTTTAGGTGATGCGGCTACTGATGAAATTATTAACGCATGGGCTGAAGCATATGGAGTTATAGCTGATGCTTTTATAGGAATTGAAGAAGAAATGTACGTAGCGGCCGAAACTCAAGAAGGAGGCTGGAGATTTTTTAAAGACTTTATCATTATAGACAAAGTAAAGGAAAGCAATAACATTACATCATTCTATTTACAGCCTGCAGATGGGTCTGTCTTACCTTCATATGAGCCTGGTCAGTATATTACAGTTCGTGTAAATATCCCAGGTGAACAATATTTGTTAAATAGACAATATAGTTTGTCCCAAGCCGCTGACTTGAAATCATTCCGAATTTCAGTAAAAAAAGAAGATGAAAACAATCCCGAAGGTAAAGTATCAGTACATCTGCATCAAAATTTAAATATCGGAGATAAGGTAGAGGTAAGCGCTCCTGCTGGGGAGTTTACACTTAGTAAAGAAAGAAATACTCCAGTTACTTTCATCAGCGGAGGTGTTGGAATCACACCTATGATGAGTATGCTTGAAACAGTTGCCAAAAGTCAGCCAGAACGTGCAGTTTCCTTTATCTATAGTGCTCGTACGAAAAATTTACATCCCTTTGACCAAGATATTCGCTCTTTAATGGAATCTTTGGAAAATGGCACTTATAAAACTCTCTATTCAGAAGAAGGAGATGGATATATAACGAAAGAAATCATTCAAGAGTATGCGCATCTAGATGGAGATGTGTATGTATGTGGTCCTGTCGGTTTTATGGAAGCGATGATTAATCATTTACTCGATATTGGCTTAGCAAAAGATAATATTCACTATGAGTTCTTTGGACCTGCGCTAAATTTAAATTTAAAAGAAGTTTAATAAAACCAATATGAAAAGGTGCTACTCCCTAGTGAAGTAGCACCTTTTTTAGGTATTATTTTACCAATTAACATGCTTTTAGATATATGCTTAGTCAAAAAGGAGTGCTATAATTAGCCTATATTTATTTTAAAAATAGAAATGGGTGATAAATTTATAATGGTTAAACAATTTGAAAGTAAGTATATTCCCCTATCTAACTACTTTAAAAAGTGTATTAAAAAAGAATTTATTCTTACATATGAAGAAATTGAGGCTATCATCGGTCAAGCGCTACCAAATGCAGCTTACTTAAGTAGTAGTTGGTGGAAAAAAACAAAACCCCCTGCTTTACACTATTTTGCATGGATAGATAACGGATATTCTGTTAAGGACGTTGAGCTAGGAAAGTCGGTCATTTTTCATTCGAGCAAAGAGATAGAAGATGAAGAGGATGACAAAGAACAAGATATATTAGTTATTCGAGAAGCAGAGCTGGAAGATGCTCGACCATTCATCAATCTCCAGGAAGCTATTTTTTCTGAAACAGACTTCATGCTATATGGAGAATCTGACTTTCAAATGACCGTTCAGCAAATAAGAAAAAGGATGACCTCTTGGAAAACCTCGTCTAATTCTATTCTTTTTCTGGCCATTATGAATGGACAGATTGCAGGCTTTATATTACTTCAAGGTACGCATGCTCCACGAGCAAGACATCGCGCCTCCTTGGTAGTAGGAGTAAAAAAGCAATTTTCTAGAAAAGGTATTGCTACTTCTCTTATTAATAGGGCGTTTCTGTGGGCAAAGGAAGTAGGAGTTACTAAGCTGGAGCTCTCCGTTATCAAAGAGAATGCTATTGCCCACAAACTCTATCAAAAGGCAGGCTTTGAAAAGGAAGGAACAAGAAAAAACTCCTTACTGATTAACGGCCAATACGTAGATGAATACTATATGGGTAGAATAATAGAATAAGAAAAGCATGTCTCCTAGTGAGTGATCTCCGCTCTAGGCGGACGCGTTCCGCGGGGGAGCGATAAACCATCACCGTCGTTTGTGATGTCTTATCTGCCTCCCTTATCCCGCAGGAGTCGCCGCATTCCGCTACAATCAAATATGGAATGATAAAGTAATTTGGCTAAATTAACTTAATCTAAATTATATAGTCTGTCAGAGGTAAGGAAACTCTGAAAAAATTGTAACTAAAAAAGCCGACCACATTTGTGATCGGTCTTTTACTTACTCTTTTTTTAACGCATTTTCGATACATATGGGTTGTCAGTTTCCCAAAAGCGATAAGGATAATGTACTGCTTCTCCACTATTATCTATACCAATTCTTGGACCGGTAGAGATAGATATAGCCTTCTCTCCCTCTGTCATATACAAGGGCTTTTTGCTCCAATGATGCCCGTAATACTCCATTGTAATCGCCATTGCCTTCGTTAACTTTCCAGGGCCATTCGTCCATTGCTTCATCGGAAGATCACGCCGATTTTCCTTCATCTGTTCTAACCCTTCTACAGGCTCTACAGCGCGTATTAAAATCGCATGAGGGGTGCCTAACGGGGCTGCCACCACATTAATCAGCGTATGGGTATGCATTTGATAAGTATAAATATGGCCTGGCTCTCCGAACATTACTTCCGTTCGCTTAGTTCTACGATTACCGAAGCTATGAGCTGCTTGATCCTCTGCCCCCATATACGCTTCGGTTTCAACTATCTTACCAATCAGAAGACCACTTTCATGCTCATGAACTATATACTTTCCTATTAAATCCCTTGCCAATTCTAAAGTAGGTTGATGAAAAAAAGATGGCTCGATTGGCTTCATATTAGATAAACCCCATTTTTTTCGCTTCGAATGTTAGTTCTTCTCGGAATTTAGGGTGAGCAATTGCTATTAATTGCTCTGCTCGCTTAGAAATTGGCTGACCGAACATACTAGCTACACCGTATTCCGTTACAATCATATCGATATCGTTTTTAGAAGTCGTTACTATGGAGCCCGGTGACAGTGAAAGCTTAATACGAGAAATTTCATCATTCTTTGCGGTGGATGTCATACATACAAAGCCTTTTCCCTCTTTGGAAAACCTTACACCTCTTGCAAAATCAGCTTGTCCTCCAGAAGATGAATAATATTTGCCAGCTACAGTTTCAGAGGCACATTGCCCATAAAGGTCAACCTCGGTAGTTGCATTTATAGAGACAATTCGTTCCTCCTTAGCAATTTCCCTTGGATCGTTGACTACACTAACTGGTAGGAATTCTACCGAAGGATTGTTATCTAGGAAGTCGTATAGCTTCTTGGATCCATGAGCAAAGGTCGCCACTATTTTTCCTTTATTCGTGAACTTCTGTGTACCATCAATTGCACCAGCTTCCACTAAATCGACTATACCATCTACAAACATTTCTGTATGAATTCCTAAATGTCGATGATTTTTAAGTAAGCTGACAACTGCATTCGGTATAGAACCAATCCCGATTTGTAAGGTGTCCCCATTACTAATCATTTCTGTAACATACTCAGCAATTTTAATATCCTTTTCTACAATTGGCGGAGCTACATCTTCGAACAAAGGACGATCATTCTCTACATAACCAAGTATTTGACTAATGTGGATTTGATTTTGACCAAATGTTCGAGGCATATGCTTGTTAACCTCTAATATGAAAGGTACCGACCCAATAAATTCGCTCACTATATCCGCCTGGGTCCCGAGTGAAAAATAACCGAATTCGTCCATAGGAGATGCAACAGCCATTATCATGGAAAGATTAGTAGATGTTTTTAAAATCCTCGGCATCTCATGAAAGTTGTTTGGTACTAGGTCTACCAGGCCCTGATGAAAGTTCTTTCTTGTTGCTCCACTCAAAAAGTAGGAAACATGCTTTAACTTATCAGGAAAAGCCCCTTCCATATAGGGACGTTGCTTTAATGACAGTAGCTGATGCACCTTCACGTTTATTAAATCATTTGCATTCTCTTCTAATATATCTAAAAGTTTATGTGGTTCTCCGTTAGTTAAAGGCAGAATAATATCTGCATTTGGAGGAATAAACTCGATTATTTGCCTGTCACTTAATATTTTGTCTTTCATTAGTATGCACCCCTATTATATTTTCATTTGTTGTCCGAGCAGTGTCTAAAAAGGCCTTTACTTCCTTAGGGTTCCTTAAGATACATATGTCTCTTTGAGTGGACGCATCTTCTAAGACATTTAATATTGCAGGTCGCACTTTCTTAGGGAAGCTCCATACAAATCGGAGAAATTCCCAATCTAGCTTTTCATTGCATCCTAAAGCCATATCGTCTCTAGTCTTCCCTCGATGCATCCATACTCGCTTTAATACTCGATACGTACAGAGTGTTCGTTGGAAATCCAAAAATATGATTAAATCAGCATACTCTGTTCTCCACTCAAGCGTAGACTTAAAGTTCCCATCCATTATCCACTGTTCTTCTTCCAGCTTATCTTTTACTATTTCTATAAACTCATCTTTTGGAGTAGGAACCCACCCCTCGTTCCAATAAAGGGAATCTAAATGAATTAATGGCAAATTCCACTTTTTTGCTAACTGTTTAGAAAAAGTCGACTTACCCGCTCCACTAGAACCAATTATTAATACCTTTTTATGTCTAGATCGTTCCATTTATAATTCCCCTTTCCTGAGTCATATTTATTGTACTATGTTTTAACTCGGAGACAAATAAAAAGCTGCTCCCTAGGGAGCAGCTTTACTCTTATTCTAATTCTATTTGTTTTGTCTCAGTACCTAAGAATATAACTGCGATTACTCCAATAACGATAGCGATACAAAAAATACCGAATATCCAGCCAATTTCATAGCCTGCAGTCACTAATGTACCAACTAGCAATGGTCCAAGAATACCTCCTATACGACCGACTGAAGCAGCCATCCCCGATCCAGTTGCTCGAATAACTGTAGGATATTGTTCAGGAGAGTATGCATATAAAGCTCCCCAAGCACCTAAGTTAAAGAAGGATAGCAGCATTCCTGATGCGATTAAGATAGCAGTCGACTCTGCTGAACCAAAAACAAATGCACTTGCTGCAGTACCTAATAAGTAAGTAACCAATACAAATTTACGTCCTGCTTTTTCAATGAGCCACGCGGCAGAAAAATAACCAGGCAATTGAGCCAAAGTCATAATGAGTACATATTCAAAGCTTTGGATAAGTGAAAAACCCTTCATGACCATTACACTTGGAAGCCACAAAAACATACCATAGTAGGAGAACACCACCGTAAACCATACAATCCATAGCATTAAAGTTGCCTTAGCAAACTTCTTTGACCAGACATCTTTCATATTTTGGATTATTGATCTAGTCTCCGTATTCTTTGATGTAAATTGTGGTGAATCAGGTAACTTCAAACGCAGATAAATAGCATAAAAGGCTGGTAAAGCAGTTATCAATAGTGCAACTCTCCAGCCATATTCAGGAATTATAAAATAGGCAATTACTGCTGAAACAATCCAACCTGCTGCCCAGAAGCTTTCAAGAAGAACAACTACACGTCCTCTCTCCTTTGCTGCTACACTTTCTGATACTAGAGTAGATGCTACAGGTAGTTCTCCACCAAGCCCCATACCTACAAGAAAACGTAATGCCATAAATGCAAATAACGTGGTAGTTAAAGCAGATAGCCCACTAGCTACTGAGAACAAAATTAATGTAATCATAAATATTTTCTTACGGCCTACCTTGTCAGCAAATACTCCAAATACAAGAGCACCTACAGCCATCCCAATGGAGTTTACACTACCTATCCATCCCATCTCGTTTGGTGTTAATGCCCATTCACTTGCCAATGCAGCAATAACGAATGAGAGAATTCCCACATCCATTGCATCAAACATCCACGCAAGTCCTGCTATACCAAGCAATTTATTTTTAGATAATGGTTTTTCTACCTTCTTTGTATTTTTTTCTAGAACTGCTGTCATAATTATCCCCTGTCTTTACACCTGTAATGTTTTTTGTTTACATCAATAGTATACTTATAGAACTGTAAACTTACAACAGAAATTTTCCCTTGTATTTTTCGATTATTTAGAGTAAAATGTCCTTTATATAAATACAGTTGTTTATCTAAGGAGAACAGAAGGGCGGAAATCACATGGCTTGGCAAGGACTAATTGAACAATATAAAGAATTCTTACCTGTAACTGAAAACACACCAAAACTTACATTATTAGAGGGCAATACCCCTCTCATTAAATTAGAAAACCTGTCCAATGAACTAGGCATTGAATTATATGCGAAAATTGAAGGAGCAAATCCAACAGGATCCTTCAAAGATAGAGGAATGGTCTTTGCGGTAGCTAAAGCGAAGGAGGAAGGTAGTAAGGCAGTTATATGTGCTTCTACAGGAAACACTTCTGCTGCAGCTGCAGCTTATGCAGCCCGAGCTGGGATGCGTGCAGTAATTGTAATTCCTGAGGGCAAGGTAGCTGCGGGGAAGCTTGCTCAAGCTTATATGTATGGAGCAGAGGTCATTCAAATAGAAGGCAACTTCGATGTGGCGTTAGAAATGGTTCGTGCTATTAGCGAATCCTCACCTATTACTCTCGTAAACTCTGTAAATCCTTATAGAATAGAAGGACAAAAAACAGCATCATTTGAAATTTGTGATGTACTAGGCTCTGCCCCAGATTACTTAGCCATTCCAGTTGGGAACGCTGGCAATATCACAGCATATTGGAAAGGCTTCAAAGAATATAATGAGAAAAAACAAACTGGTCTACCTAAAATATATGGATTCGAAGCAGAAGGGGCAGCGGCTATCGTTCAAGGTAAGCCGATTGAATTCCCTGAAACAATTGCTACAGCCATCCGAATCGGTAATCCAGCTAGCTGGGATTACGCAGTAGCTGCCCGTGATGAGTCACAAGGACTGATTGAAGCTGTATCAGACGATGAAATGCTTGATGCATATAAACTAATCGCTAGTAGAGAGGGCATTTTTGCAGAGCCAGCATCCTGTGCTTCTATCGCCGGCGTTATAAGATCAGTCAAAGAAGGCAAGATAATACCCGGTAGCAAGGTCGTTGCAGTTCTAACTGGAAATGGATTAAAAGATCCACAGACTGCAATAGATGTAAAAGTGGCACCACCACATAAAATTGAAAGTAATGCCCCTGCACTAAGCGCATTTATAGAGGGGGTGCTTGCATAATGACATGGTCTATTTCCATACCTTCAAGCACTGCAAACTTAGGTCCAGGTTTTGACTCGATAGGTATTGCATTAGACAAATATCTAGAACTAGAGGTGGAGCTTGCCTCCCAACTTTCAATCGAAAACTTGACTGAAAATCTGCCTTTTGTCCCTAATCCGGCTGATCATTTAATTGTACAGTCCGCGGTAAAAACGGCGGCTATGCATGGACTAGAATTACCTGCTTGTACATTGAAGTTAAAAAGTGAGATTCCTCTGGCCCGCGGTATGGGTAGTAGTGCATCCGCTATCGTTGCAGGTATAGAGCTAGCCAATCAATTGCTTGAACTCAAACTGACTGCTCACGATAAGCTAAAAATTGCTACGATGATGGAGGGTCATCCCGATAATGCCGCTGCCTCTATTTTTGGAGGATTTACTATCTCTTCTAGTACAGATAACGGTGAAATCCACGTATTTCATTCGTATCACATAGAAGCTAGCTTTGTTTTATCTATTCCTCAATTTGAATTGAAGACAGAAAAAGCTAGAAATGTCTTGCCTGATCATTACACACGATCAATCGCAGCTCAGGCTAGCGCCTCCGCCAATTTATTGGTAGCCGCATTTCTATCACAGTCTTTTGAACAGGCAGGTATCTATATGGAAGAGGATTTGTTTCATGAGCCATATCGCTTAGGTCTTATCCCACAAAGCAAGGAGCTAAAGATTGCAGCTAAAAAAGCTGGAGCATTTGGTACTTGTATTAGTGGGGCTGGTCCAACTCTATTATCACTTGTCCAAAAGGGCAAGGAACAGGAGTTTATCTCCCAAATGAAAGATAAATTCCCAAGCTTTGATCTTGTTCCAGTTTCTATCAACAAGACAGGAATCATTGCAACTAAAAACAGGATAAACCCGAGCTCCTCCTATGCCTACTCCGACACACAAATAGGGAAAAGCGAGATATCAGATTCACAGCTATCTCCCATTTGATCTCTAAAGCTTCGGGAATGACTTGTTTCTATCATATAGGAAGAATTTAAGAGAGGATGGTCAGTGACCCAAGTCACGACCATCCTCCTTTTGCGTTAATAATAGGTTTTTTGCCAATCCGTGATTAACCTTACAGCTTCCACATTAATGATTGGAGCAGCAAGACGGCGACTCCTGAGGGAGGAAGGAGACAGATAAGACATCGCATCCGACGCGTTAGCGGCGGCGATGGCTTATCACTCCCCCGCGGAAAGCGCCCGACTAGAGCGGAAATCAACCATTAATTGTTCATGTAATTCCTGTGAATTTTTTTGAGTTAATTTATCCCTACTAGTGTGCCGTGTTTGATTGAAGCAGCAGGCGGCGACTCCTGCGGGAGGAGGGAGACAGATAAGACATCGCATCCGACGCGTTAGCGACGGCGATGGCTTATCGCTCCCCCCGCGGAAAGCGTCCGACTAGAGCGGAAATCAACCTATAATTCATACATTCCCTGTTAAGGATATATTCATCTAACCATACAATTTATATACTTTCTCGCATTTCTAAGTAACCGACAAGTAAAAGAGCTCAAAAAAGCAGTGCACTCCCCTCTTATTAAGGAGAACTGCACTGCCTTCTCTTTATGCCATTAACACTAAACTTAAAGCCATCACAAGCATCCCAGCCACTACTCCATACATAGAAGAATGAGTCTCATCGTATTTCTTAGCTGCTGGCAGTAGTTCATCCAATGATATAAACACCATGATACCTGCTACTGCTGCAAAAATTACTCCGAACATAATCCCATTTAAAAATGGCATCAATATTAAAAAGGCAACTAAAGCGCCTACTGGTTCTGCAAGCCCTGATAAAAACGACAATTTAAATGCTTTCATTCTACTGCCCGTAGCATAAAATATAGGAACAGCTACCGCAATCCCCTCTGGAATATTATGAATAGCTACCGCAATAGCAATTGCTATACCAAGATTAGGATCCTGTAATGCTGAAGCAAAAGTGGCAATCCCCTCTGGAAAATTATGAATACCAATAGCAAGTGCAGTGAACATACCCATTTTCATTAAACGAGCATCTTCTGCATTAGCTGGCTTGAGTTTCATATCCTCAACACTTTTTACTTCATGCGGATTTTCATGTGAAGGAATCAATCGGTCTATTAAGGCTATGAAAATCATTCCTCCGAAAAAACCTGCTAATGTAGCCCAATAGCCATTAGTAGATCCTAGTTCTTCTACTAAGGAGTCTTTTGCCTTAACGAAAATCTCCACGAGCGAAACATAGATCATTACTCCCGCTGAAAATCCAAGAGCTACAGATAAGAATTTTTTGTTTGTTCTACTAGTAAGTAAAGACAACAAACTCCCTATCCCAGTAGCAAGGCCAGCAAACAAAGTAAGTAATAATGCAAAAACTACATTTCCATCCATTGACCCATCTTCTTTCTCTCTAATATAAACTTATTATACTTAAAAAGTTTCCTTCAAGCAACTTTATTCAACAAAAGAAGATATCATAATATTTGGCTTTTAATATATTCACCGATTTTTATCCAATCTTCTTCTAAAAAATCTCGATTAGATGGACGATAGAATACTGAAGCAGGATGATAGGTTGGGATAATGGTATAGGTTTCAGTGGACCACACAAATTCTGATGAGTTTAGCGACTGTAGAAATTGAACAGGCTTTTGTAGTAATTGCCCATGTAATTTAGAAACCGTTGCTTCTCTTCCTAGTAATCGCTGTAATCCTACATTTCCTAAAGTAACAATTAGTAAGGGTGAAATATTTGTTATTTCGTAGTCCAAAATAGGGGCATGTGCAATAATTTCTTTTTGAGTAGGCGGTCGATTATATTTTTTTCTTACTGCTTCTCCGTTTCTTTCCTTTTTCTCTCTCCAAACGAAGGGACGACTTCTTACGGCACTTGTCATATATACGTCTTCCCTTGTTAAACCTATACTGGCTAGGGATTTTTTCAATTCCTCACCTGCTCTTCCGATAAAAGGAATACCCTGAATGGCTTCATTTTCTCCAGGCGCCTCTCCAATTAGCATAAGAGTAGGCTTTCTTGGACCTTTCCCTTTTACAAAACCCTCAACCGGATAACCCTCTATTCTTTTTATGCATAAATCCATTAAATGGTTCGGTATCTCAAACAAAAAATTTCCTCCTTACAAAAAATCCCCTCCGTTAATTGGAAAGGATTTATAATTTATTCTTTTTACTTTTTCTGTTACGTTTTCTAAGCTCGTACCAAATAGCAACTAGTATAAACCATGTATACCCTGCCATCCACCCAGCAAACACGTCTGATGCATAGTGACGTGATTCCGCTATTCGCGAAAGACCTATCATAATGGTCATTAATATGGCTCCTGACCAAATAGTTAACGAAATTTTTTTGTTTGTCTGATGCTCAGTAGCTAAAGAAGCAATTGTAAACAAATAGAGCAAGCCTACCATCGCATGTCCAGATGGAAAGCTAAACGTTTCTAATTGATTGGATACATCAGGACGTTCTCGCTGAATCACTTTTTTTAGTAGTTGGTTTAAAGCATTCCCTACCCCAACTGTAAACAAAACAAATAACATGCCACGATAATTATGGGATCGAATCCACAACAATAATATGATTAATAGTGCGATAAGCAATATAAATTTTGTATCTCCAAAATAGTGAAATGCCGTGATGAATTGACTGCCACCAAGTAGGTTAGACATTTTGTGGTCTAATGACACCACTTCATCTTTTGTAATGTTTAAATACAGCATTGCAAACCCTAGTAATGTAACAAGTCCAAGTGGATAGAACCATTTCTTCACAGTATCCCTCCTATTAGTTATAAAAATTATAAGCTAGATAACTTATAAGTACAAAGAATTAGAGAATTACAGTTTATAAAAATATGTAGTGAGCAATATAAAAGGACTTTTCTAGTCCCTTCATTCAATACCTAATGAAATAGGTAAATTATTATCTAACCTTGGAACAGACTATTCTATGTGATAAAACTTTATGAAGGATGGTCATGACTCATTTCAAGGCCATCCTTCATAAAGTTATATATGCTTTAAAATATTTAGAAACGCTCTTCTGTTAAATCTGTGTTAATAGATACTGCTGCTTTATTTCCATCTGCAGCCGCAATCATTAGTGATGAGGGAATAGGCTTTCTTGTTTCTCCAGCCACATAAACATTTTTTTGAGATGCACGACATCGAGGATCTGTCATTACCCTTCCCTTTTCATCTATTTCGCACCCTAATTTTTCTGCAAAATAATTTGGACGATAATATGTGGGCGCAACAAATCCCTGAGTTCTATTTATAATTTCTCCAGATTCTAACTTTACTCCCTTTAGATAACCCGCTTCTCCTATAAGCTCATCTATTTTCTCAATCTTTATTTCAATATTATGTTTAGCCAACTCTTGCATACCTTCGTGAGATAATTCTTTTCCATTGGTTAGAACCATCAAGTCATTTGACCAATTATAAATTAGCTTAACCATATGAAGAACGTGTTCTTCTTTCTCCGCTAAAATTAAAAGAGGCTTATCGCGCAATTCCCATCCATCACAATACGGACAGCTAAATAGACTTTTTCCATAAAAGCTTCGAATACTTTCAATTGTAAACATTTCTTGGATGCCAGTAGCTAGTAAGAGCTTCTCTGAAACGTATTCTTCATTATCTCTTGTTCTAACGATAAAATTACCTTCTTTTCCTTCTCTTCCAATTTCAATAATCGTTTTATTGAAATAAGAGACATTCGGATAGTTCTCTAGCTCTTTAAGTCCTATACCTTTGAATTCATGAGGTTTTATCCCATCCCGAGTGATAAATCCATGCGATTCATGGGTCACTCTGTTTCGATTTGTTCCATCGTCAAACAAGGCAACTTTTCTTCTTGCTCTTCCTAACGTTAAACCTGCACCCAGCCCCGCTGGACCGCCTCCAATAATAATACAATCATACATGCTTAGTGCCTCCTTACATTAGACCAGCAACCATCCAATTTGCTTTAAGTAATTTTCTTCATTAGTGTTCCCTATTTTTTTCTTTTACTAACATTACTTTTCTAAGTAAGTAATTAAAATATTCAAGCATACATGCAATATAATCTTTTTTTACAAAAAAACACGAGGAATTTCTCCTCGCGCTCAGTAGTTAAGTCTAACTGTTCTATACCTAATACAGTTACCAGATATTCTTCTGGAACAGGTAAACGATTTTTTGCATTCTTTATCGCATTTAACTTGTGCACCAAAGTAGTTCTCTATTTCTTTATAAATTTATTACTAAACAAAAAGTCTGCATGTAATTGTCATATACCTAACAATTACATGCAGACTTGAAAAATTTAAATTAGATTAGATAGCTACAGCATTATCAATAACTTCTTGTGGAATCTCGATTTTATCGACTCCATTAAAGTTAGAGAAATCTGTCTTTAAATCTTGTTTCATATTAATAGACTCGCCTTCTGCTTCCATGTCCATATCTACAATTACATCGTATTTAGTAGTTTGGAAGCTTTCTTTATCAATATGAATTAAATAGTTAATTGAGTTAATTTTAACGTCTAGTTGAACATCTTCTCCAGCCTGTGCCATGCTTTGCATTGTTTCATCTATTTGTGCTTGTACTAAGTCGTTAAATTTGTCCCCTGATGCATCAAGTGTCAAAATATAATTTTTATCATCTTGCTCAAATTTAAAGTCTTTTAAATATTCTTCAATTTCAGCTAGTGAATTAGCAGGATTTGCAGAATTTGTTTGTGCCATGACGTCACCCATTGCTTCTTGTGGTAACTTCATCCACTGCTGCGTTGTTCCTTCATACATATACAAATCAGTATCATTGAAGTATATTTCTGTATCCATTGTTTCGTTCATAGAACCATCTTCAGACTTCATAGAAGTAGTTCCTTTTTGATAAATCTGCATAGGTTCTATTATTAAATTCATGTCCATAGCAGTGCTAATATCTACATTCATCTCTTCGCTCGGTATATGCATCTTTTGTGCTAAGTCTACTTTAGCAGAGACACTTTTCAATTCCTCAGACACTGCCATTGATTTGTTATACACTTCTTCTAAAGTCATCTCACTAGTTTCTTTTACGTTCTTGTTTGCTGGTGTGGCAGTTTCATTACACGCGGCTAAACCAAAAGTAAGTGTAGTAACTGCTAAAAGCGTTTTCCATTTTTTCACTTTATTCCCATCCCTTCTTTGTTTCACAACATAACTTACGAACAAATTAACGAAAGGTTTCACTTTTTAAGAAAATTAACGAATACCGCGCATGTATTTTTGGATTAGTGGTGTCATTACATATAGGATTAACCCCAATCCTATCGCTATTGCACCAATTACTCCAAAGTACATAATCTCCGTTTCAGGCTTATACAATTTAACAACCTGAGCATTGATTGCTTGTGCCGAAGCATTTGTCATAAACCATAAGCTCATTGTTTGAGCAGCAAAGGCTGCCGGTGCTAGCTTTGTAGTTGCAGACAAACCAACAGGTGAAAGAAGTAATTCACCAAGTACTACTAAGAAGAAGCTTAGAACTAGCCACATCGGGTTAGCTAACGTATCAGTACCATTAAAGTAAGCAGGGAAAATCATCACAACAAAAGACAAACCTGCAAAGAATAATCCATATGCAAACTTACGAGGAGTAGACGGCTGTCTATTTCCAAGTTTCACCCATAGCCAAGCAAAGAGTGGAGCGAGTGCAATGATGAATAATGGATTCAACGATTGGAACCAGGCTGGTGAAATTTCAAAAGAGCCAAGTGTTAAATCTACTCGCTCATCAGCATATTGGGCTAAAATATTGGAACCCTGTTCTTGAATTGCCCAGAACATCATAGCTGCTACGAAAAGTGGAATATAAGCAAGTAAACGAGACTTTTCGTCTGCTGTTGACTTATCACTTCTATACATAACTATGAAGTATAGGGTTGGTATAAGAATACCCAATATGGAAATAGTCATTGTGAAAACATCAATCGTCATAATACCAGCTTGGATTAAATAGAAACCAAGGGCGGCAATAATCACAACACCAATTGCTAATCTAGTAAAGAATTTTTTCTTTCCTTCACTAGAAAGTGGGTTTGGTACATAAGAGCCTGCCAAACCTAAATATTTTTTCTTCGTAGTTAAAAAGACTACTAAACCTATTGCCATACCTACTGCTGCAAGTCCAAATCCTAAATGGAAATTGTACTCTAAACCAATTGTTCCTACGATTAATGGTGCAACGAACGCTCCCATGTTAATACCCATGTAGAACAAGCTGAATCCTGAGTCTCTACGAGCATCATCCGCTGAATACAAATCACCAACTATAGTAGAAATATTAGTTTTCAATAGACCTGTACCAATGATGATAAACGCCATCGATAAAAATAAGGTAGTTAATCCTCCAGGAAATGCCAGTATTATATGACCAATCATGATTAATACTCCGCCATAGAACACTGTTCTAGTAGTACCGAATAACCTATCAGCTATCCAACCACCGATAATCCCAGACATATATACTAATGAACCATAAACGGCCATAATAGAGTTAGCTGTTGATCGTTCTAGCCCTAAACCGCCTTGGGTCACTTCGTAGTACATATAATAGATTAAAATCGCTCTCATACCGTAGTATGAAAAACGCTCCCAAAACTCCGTGAAAAATAAGGATAGAAGACCCTTAGGTTGGCCAAAAAACCCTGTTTGAGGTACAGATTTTACTATTTCTTCTTTCGATAACATCTTATTACGCCTCGTTTCTACAAAAAATATAATTAAATATTCCCTAATTTTTCAAAAAAGAAACATTATAATATTTCGACAACTGAAATTATTAGTTATAATAGTCGTTATGACAATGAAAAGGGAGTTACGAGATGCTTAAAAATTTTTTTTCATTTTACAAACCACATAAACGATTATTTATTATTGATTTCAGCAGTGCCGTTTTTGTTGCAATTTTAGAACTAGCATTCCCAGTAGCTGTGCAATGGTTTATAGACGATCTTCTTCCTACCGGTAATTGGGCTACAATTGTTCGAGTTAGTATTGTGCTCTTATTCGTTTACATTATTAGTACCGTTCTCCAATATGTCGTGAGTTATTTGGGGCATAAGCTAGGTATTAATATTGAGACTGATATGAGACAAAAACTGTTTAACCACGTGCAACGACAATCATTTCGATTTTTTGATAACACCAAAACGGGCCACATTATGAGTAGAATCACAAATGACCTATTTGATATAGGAGAACTAGCACATCACGGACCAGAAGACCTATTTATCGCTATTATGACGATTATAGGTGCCTTCACTATTATGTTCAACATAAATCCTGAGCTGGCTGTTATCGCTATTATTATGGTTCCTTTTTTATCCATCGTTGCAACCTATGGAAATATAATGATGAATAAAGCATGGAAGAATATGTACGGCAAAATCGCTGACGTAAATGCAAGAGTGGAAGACAGCGTTTCCGGAGCCCGTGTGGTCCAATCCTTTACAAATGAAAATTTTGAAATTTCAAGATTCAAAGAGGACAATTCACAATTCCGATTAGCAAAGCTAGCAGCTTACAAAGTCATGGCAGGTACTCATTCTAGCATTTATATGATGACAAGGCTAGTAACTTTAGTTGTACTAGTAGTAGGAGCCTGGTTCTCTTACCAAGATTACATAACCTCTGGAGAGCTAGTAAGTTTTATTTTATATGTAAATGTACTAATTAAGCCAGTGGATAAAATTACCGCTTTATTGGAATTATATCCAAAAGGAATGGCTGGTTTTAAACGCTTCCTAGAATTAATAGAGCAAGAGCCAGAAATTGTAGACAAGCCAAATGCCCTTCAAGTCCAGCATTTAAAAGGAGATATTTCCTTTGACCATGTTAGCTTCCGATATGATGATCACCAATCTGTGTTAAAAGACATTAATCTATCTATTCAAGCTGGTGAAACAGTTGCGTTTGTAGGACCTTCTGGAGCAGGGAAAACAACCATTTGTTCCTTAATCCCTAGATTTTATGATGTAAATGAAGGAGCAATTTCCATTGATGGGCTAAATATTCAAGATTTAGCACTTCACTCCCTTCGTTCCCAAATTGGAATTGTACAGCAGGATGTCTTTTTGTTCACTGGCACCATTCGTGAAAATATCGCTTACGGCAAAAGAGACGCTACCGATGAGGAAATTCATAGTGCTGCTAAAAAAGCTCATTTAGAAAGCTTAATAGCTTCACTCCCTGATGGATATGAGACGCAAATTGGTGAACGAGGTCTGAAGCTATCTGGTGGACAGAAGCAAAGACTTGCAATTGCTCGTATGTTTTTAAAGAATCCACCTATTCTAATTTTGGATGAAGCAACATCCGCTCTCGACACAGAAACAGAGAAAATTATACAACATTCCTTAATGGAACTCGCGGAAAATCGAACTACACTTATAATTGCCCACCGTTTGGCAACAATTCGTGATGCAGATCGGGTAATTGTAGTGACAGAAGAAGGAATTGCCGAGGATGGTTCATATAATGAGCTTGTGGCTAAAGATGGAATATTCGCTAGACTTCATAATATACAATTTCAACAAATTTAGTTTATTTTAGCAGAACATAAATTAATGTTATGTTCTGCTTTTTTATGGATTGACTTGATAATAAACACATGTAACTGTTAGTATATTTTTTCTCAAAAGTAATGAATGTCTACTTTAAACAGCTTTAAATCTAAAAACAAATGCATGTTGGAGCGACGGTGATAGCTAATCGCTCCCCCGCGGAATGCGTCCGGCTAGAGCGGAAATCACTTAGTAATTGTTTACTCATTTATATAAATGGGAATTAATATATTTTCTTCCCTTTCAAAAAAGCTGCCAGTTATGGCAGCTTTTCCTTTTTATAATTGATATACATATTCTTCAAAGCGATTATAATCTGATTTTTTGAGCTCTACATGCACTAAGGTCCCTTCTTCCTCATAGGAGGTAGATTTGACCGAAGCGTTCTCATTTAGATAGGAGACAATATCTCCACGGTCAAAGGGTATTAACAAGTTACATTGAACGTAGTCTGAGAAAATATATTTCTTAATAATCTCTAGCAGCTCATCTAGACCTTTTCCCTCTTTGGCAGATATCCAGATATTATTTCCCGATATATATGGATACTTCAACTCTGCCAAGTCTGATTTGTTATAAACATAGATAGTTGGTACGTCCTCCACCCCGACATCCAGTAAGGTATGATTTGTGACATCCATCATATATCGGTGTTCCTCGTTCGATACATCCACTACATGAAGCAATAGATTTGCATCTCTTGCCTCCTCCAAAGTTGAACGGAAGGCTTTTACTAGATGATGGGGTAATTTGCTGACAAACCCAACTGTGTCAGTGAGTAAAAATTCTTTTTGATCCGATAATTTTATTTGTCTCACGGATGTTTCCAAAGTAGCAAATAGCATATCTTTTTCAAAAACTTGTTTAGATTGCTCTTGCCCAACTTTATTTAATAGCTGATTCATGATAGTCGACTTTCCAGCATTAGTATAACCGACTAAGGAAACTACTGGAATATTGTTTTTCTTACGTTGCTTTCTTTGTGTTTCCCGCTGGTCCTTAATTAGTTCTAATTCTTTTTTTAGCTTCGATATTTGGTCTTCAATTTTACGACGATCCAGTTCTAGCTTGGTTTCACCAGCACCACGGTTCTTGAATCCTCCACCAGTTCCTCCACCTTGACGACCAAGAGACGCCCTAAGACCAACTAATCGCGGAAGCATATATTGAAGCTGTGCAAGCTCTACCTGCATTTGTGCTTCATTAGACTTTGCACGTCGAGCAAAAATATCCAAAATCAGCATGGTACGATCTATTACCTTGCATTCTAAATCCCGTTCTAAATTTCTAATTTGAGATGGAGAAAGCTCATCATTAAAAATGACTAAGTTAGCATCCATTGCGTCAAAAAGATTTTTAATCTCCTCTACCTTTCCTGTTCCTACATAATGGGAGGATGTAACTCGTTCTAGATTTTGCGTCATTTCACCGACTACTTCCACATTTAAAGCTTCGGCTAAGTTATAAAGCTCCTCTAGTTCATAATCAAAATGCTCGTCCTTTTGTAGCTTTACTGCCACTACTATGGCTTTTTCCACTAACTCTTCCATTCAAAATCCTCCTCATAATTTAAAACGATATTCTCCTTGTTCGTAAATAATAGCTTCTTGTCTGGAGTCGCCTTTGATTTGCACACGTATTAGCCTTTCTTTTGTTCCATCTTCAAGTTGTTTAAATACTAATTTCGTATTTGGTAGCAATAGTGTTTGATCATCATATTGCTCTACATTCAAGTATTTTTCCCATTTTTTTATTATTTCCCTAGGTTTTTTAACATGAAACTCACAACTTTCAATGGACAGCTGAAGATTGCTTTCCACAATTGTTCCATCTTTTTTTAGCAACTCATACCTATCCTCATCTGTTTCCTGCCATTCAATGAAAAAAGGCATTGGTAATTGGTCGCTTACTTCCTCTCGGATAAACAGCATCTTCCATTTACGTCCAAATCCACTGGTTGTCTTTCTCTCAGCATATAAGACTCCGGAGGTTTCTATACCTTTCTCTTCAAGTTCTTGTTTCAATACGTCAATTTTAGATGTCCGAATGCAAATGGTCCCAAATCCCGGACTTTTCTTTAAATCATGTAACATCAAACTGATTAAAGGATGATCTGTATTTTGAGCAATATGCTCATCTTCAATTGACAGCCATTCTATATAACTATTTTTTGTATAAAGAAGCGCATTATACGTTCCCCAGTTTATATGTTGCCCTCCAACTACAGCATGAAGCCCTTGCTGTTGCCAATCCTCAGCTATTTCTAATGGATTTTTTTCTACAAAATGAACTATATGGTCTAGATACATGCTTTCACCTCTTATCCTAAAATTATGTTCCATTTCCTTCATTTTAGTATACAGGGAAAACAGAAAAAAGCACCGATTGTAATCTCGGTGCTTAAAGAGTAAACAATCTCTTAATATAAGGATGCTCTATGACGCTTTTGTTAAGCTTTATACTTTTTTGTCGATTTCCCAGGAAATAAACCTTTTATACCTCCACTCTCTTTTTCGACATTTCTCTGAGCAGAAACTTTTGAATTTTCCCAGAAGCGGTCATTGGGTATGCATCAATGAATTCAATATACTTCGGTATTTTATGATAAGATATTTTCCCCTTACAATATTCCCTTAAAGCCTCCGGAGTAAGATTTTCACCAGACTTTAAAATAACCCATGCCATAAGTTCCTCACCATATCTTTGGTCTGGGACTCCTACTACCTGTACATCTTGTATAGATGGGTGCTGATAAAGAAATTCCTCTACTTCTTTAGGATAGATATTTTCACCACCTCGAATTACCATATCTTTAATTCTACCCGTTATGTCGATATAACCCTCATCATCCATTACCGCAATGTCACCAGTGTGCAGCCACCCATTGTCATCAATTGTCGAATTTGTAGCCTCTTCATTTTTGTAATAGCCCTGCATGACTAAATATCCTCTTGTGCAGAGCTCGCCAGGCACTCCTGCGGGGATATCTTCTCCAGTTGCTGGGTCAATAATTTTCACTTCTACTCCCGGATGAGCCTTACCAACAGAAGATACGCGTTTTTCAATTGCATCGTCTGTTTTAGTTTGCGTAATAACTGGAGATGTTTCGGTTTGTCCGTAAGCAATGGTTATTTCGGAAGCACCCATGTCTTCTATCACTTTTTTCATGACCTCAATTGGACAAATCGAGCCAGCCATGATTCCAGTACGTAAGGAAGACAGATCAAATTGTTTAAAATCTGGGTGGTTTAACTCCGCTATGAACATCGTAGGTACTCCGTGCAAGGCAGTGCATTTCTCATCCTGTACCATTTTCAATACTTTCCCTGCATCAAACTGTTCAATTATAACCATCGTTGTGCCATGCGTTACCGAAGCAATCGTACCCATTACACATCCAAAGCAATGAAAGAAAGGAACAGGAATACATAAACGATCATGTTCTGTAAGATGTATGTAGTCCCCAACGAGTTGACCGTTATTAACAATGTTTTTATGGGACAGCATTACTCCCTTTGGAAATCCAGTAGTACCGGATGTATATTGAATATTAATCACGTCATCATTGTGAAGCGCTTCCAAATACTCATCTAAAGCCTCATCAGACACTTTATTTGCAAATGCAACAAACTCTGACCATTTATATATCCCTGGATAGTCATTTTCACTCATTACGATTACTCTCTTAAAATGAGGGAGCTTTTCAGATTGGATGTTTCCTTTTTCAGACGTAATAATTTCAGGACAAATTGCTCGAATAATATCGAGATAAGAAGTAGATTTAAAGGATTCACATAAAATAAGGGTAGTAGAATCAGATTGCTGCAAGAGATATTCAAGTTCTTTCTCCTGATAGTTAGTATTGACGGTTACTAAAACGGCTCCCATTTTGCCAGTGGCAAATTGGCTTAGTAGCCACTCTCTTTTATTGTCTGACCAAATGGCTATATGTTCCCCTTTTTGAATACCCATTCCAATGAAGGCTTTTGCAAGCTCATCTGTTTCAGCATCAAACTCTTTATACGTTTTACGAATCCCATGCTCTGGGTACACATAGGCCTCTCTATTAGGAAACAAACTCGCTGCTTCCTTAACAATCTCTCCAATCGTTTTTTCATTTAACAAACCAATCTCCCCTTTCGATTGACTACTTATTATTTATATTATCATAAAATTCTGATAGTATAAAAGAGTATTAAGTGTTTTCTCTCGTCTCATAAAGGAACTTCTTTACCTACGTAATATCTCGTTGTGATACACTATTTTCAAGTATCTTACGAAAAAGAAGGCGATATTAATGGAATTCCTAGAAATGAAAGAAAAGGTATTAGACCAAATTTTATCTAAACAGCTTATTCAGGCGACTGTTAGTCAACCAAGGGCTAAATCAAATGAAATTAAACGTGTAAAATTAAAACCTATTGAGATAAAAAATATGTATCATATCCAATTAGAATACCAGTACGAACGTATTTTAAAGCACGAAAATATTCTATTAGAAGAGTTTCCTGCTATATGGGAGAAGTTACTGGAGGATTTCCGTCAATTCCATGCTGATTTTCTTGAGGAAAAGTTTCAAATACAACTCTCTAAGAAAAATAAAGTTATGTTTAAAGCTGAAAAAACAGCTTCTGTTAAACAAGTGAATTTGTCTCATAACCGCAAAAAAAATTATTTGTTAGACGAGCACACACCTTATCCTTTTTTAATTCGTTTAGGGGTACAAACTGCTGAAGGAAAAGTGAAAAAACAAAAGTATGATAAATTTAAACAAATTAATCGCTTTATTGAATTCATTGATGATACCCTTGTTTACTTACCAAAGGATAAAACGGTTAGAATCCTCGATTTTGGCTCTGGTAAATCCTATTTAACGTTTGCGCTATACCACTACTTAAAAATTGAAAAGGGCTTAGACATTCGTGTCACCGGGCTTGACTTGAAGAAGGAAGTCATTGAGGAATGTTCGCAAATAGCTAAAGACTTAGACTATGATCAGCTTGAATTTTTAGTAGGAGATATAAATGATTACAACGAAGAAACTGCCGTAGATATGGTTGTCACCTTACATGCCTGTGATGTAGCGACAGATATGGCACTAGCGCGTGCAGTCAAATGGAATGCGAGTGTCATATTAAGTGTTCCTTGTTGTCAGCACGAATTGAACAAACAGCTCGAAGCACCTAATTTAGATATCATGTTGAAGCATGGTCTCATTAAAGAACGCTTTTCAGCACTAGCAACAGATTCTATTCGAGCGGAAATCTTAAATATGGTAGGATATGAGGCTCAATTAGTGGAATTTATAGATTTAGAAAACACACCAAAGAATATTTTAATACGTGCTTATAGAACAGGACATAAGCCAACCTCTAAACAAATGGAAGCCTATCAACAATTTAAACAGATGCTAAATGCTCAGCCATTTTTAGAAAATGAATTAAAGGAATACTTGAAGACGAACTAACCACTTCATTTCAAGGAGAGAAAATAGTGAAAGATCCTACTTACCAAAAAGTTGCCTATGGCATCGTTATGGCTATTGCAGTGATTATTGTCCATTTCTTAAATGTAAGAATTTATCCACTCCACCCGATTCTGTCTTTTGTCATGGCCATTTTAATAATATACGCAGGCATTACAGCAGTTAAAAAATCAGGGAAATTTGAGCAGACGATTTCAAGAATGAGATATAATTTATTAAATATGATTGTAGTATTTGTACTATTCATCGCATATTTTACTATTGCCGCATCCTAACACGAAATGCGCAAGCGCCTATGTTTGCCCCGACAAGCAAATGGGGGAATGCAAGGTGGCTGCTCTTCGGCCACCGCTGCTTTACTCCATTTGACCTCGAGGGGCAAGGCGCTGGAGCTAGACAAACACGAAATGCGCAAGCGCCTATGGCTGCCCCGACAAGCAAATGGGGCAATGTGCTGGAACTGGAACAAAAAAGTGAACAGATACCGTAATGGTACCTGTTCACTCTTTTTTGTCTTATAGTTCTTGTCTTAAGGCTTGAATTACGTCAATTTTAGTTGCTTTCTTAGCTGGTCTCCAGCCGGAAATCATTGCTACGCCTATACTTATGAAAGAAGCAATTGCAACAAGCTGCCAAGGAATTAATGAAAAAGTAAGTGCCATGCCCTCAATACTCTCTTCCTCTAATGCCATTCCAACTACGATTGGCAGTACCCAATTTGCTAAAAAGCTTACTGCATAAGAGATAATGACCGCCAGCACAGTCCCTATAATTCCAATCCAGGCACTTTCCATCAGGAAAAGGCGTCTAACTAGTTTAGGACTTGCTCCTATTGCTTTCATAACACCAATTTCTCTTGTTCTCTCCGTTACTGCCATTGTCATAGTATTGAAGATACCAATAGATGAAATTAAAACTGCGATAGTACCGATAAATATAAGACCTATTTTAAATACCATGAAAAACACGTCTAACTGCTCTAGCTGTTCAGATACAGAGTAAACGCTGTAACCCATTTCTTTTAACTCTTCCGTCACTGCTTTCACATGCTCTAGGCTTGCCGTATAAATGGTAGTTCTAGTATATAAAAAGTTCTCTGGTATCTCTCCAACATTCGTCTTATATGCTGCTACTAACTCGTCCATCCAACTATTGTCTATAAGTATATTTTGGTCCACTATCCAGTCTCTTGCTGGTTGAGCTGCAACCCCTACAATCGTAAACGTCCATTGCTCTGGGAATACTTCCTCTTGATCATATGGCTGTAAGGATAAGGTGACTTCCTTGCCTAGAATGGAGCCCTCATATCCTTTGGGCATATCACCTTCTTCTCCTCCCTTTTCTTCCCATGTTGATCGCTCTTGTTCGGTCCATAAATTTTCTGCAAAATGATAACCAACTACAATTTCCTTATCATTTGTAGGCATTCTACCTTCAGATAGTTTAAGATTTGATTTTTTTTCTTCCTCAAAGTCTGTCATCAGGGCATTCCCGTATATTGTTCTATCATCTAGTTGAAACAAGTTTTGTGTTTCTATACTGGTTCTTTGAACAACTGCACCAATAGACTCTATATTTTTTATTTCCTCATAGTCAATGCCATCTTCCTTTTCATATACTTCTATCTCCGTGATAGCTTGGTCCTGGAGAATTTCAGTACGCATCATATCCTGTACCCCAAACCCGATTGATGCTAACACGATTAAAAATGCGCACCCCATTGTCGCTGCAAGTACAGTCATAAATACTCTTAGTTTATTTTTCTTAATATGCTGGCTCACAAATTCTAATTGATCTTTAAATAACATGAGACATGTCCTCCTTTTTCAACTCTCCATCGTGCATCTTAAATTTACGGTGAGCAATGCTTGCTACTTCATCGTCATGTGTAATAATGACAAAAGTTACCCCCATAGTCTGATTTAAGTCCTGGATGAGCAGCAGGATGTCTTGTTCTGTTTCTGAATCCAGGCTACCTGTTGGTTCATCTGCCAATAAAATAGGCGGGTTGGTTATCAAGGCACGAGCAATACTTACTCGTTGCTGCTGACCACCGGACAACTCATTAGGATAATGATCAGACACAGATTCCAACCCAACCTTTTTCATAAGTTGGAGGACACTAACTTTGCGTTTTTTAGGTGATACCCCCTTCAGCTTTAAAGGAAGCTCAATATTTTCGAAAGCAGTCAATCCTGGCATAAGTTGAAAGCTTTGAAAAATAAAGCCAAAATTGTTTAAACGAAATTCTGCTCTTTCTGTTTCATTTAATGCAGCCGTTTCTTGCCCATTAATAATAATGGATCCTTGTTCTGGACTCATAAATCCTGCTATTGTGTTTAATAAGGTAGATTTACCAGAACCACTCTTTCCTACAACCGCTACTATTTCTCCCTCTTGCACATTAAAGGTTAGCCCTTTTAGTACCGGTACCTTCTTTTCCTTTCCTTTCTTTCCTATTAAAAATGTATGATTAACATTATTTACGTGTATCATGCCTATTCCCCTTTCATATTTTGCTATACACTCATTCTAGCCAGCCTTTCTTAACATTTAAGAAGGATAAAGATGAAGAATTTCTTAAGATTGTATATAACTTTATGTAGATAGGGTATTTTCGACACAATCCCATGTCACTTATAAGCAAATAACAGATAGTAACGATAAAGTAATGGCCATCTGATTTTGTGGAAACCGACGACCGATTGTTAGAAAGTAATACTGCATCAACAAGCAAACACTCCCTTTTCTCATTTTCAGGGGACTTTCAAGATAAGTCTTTAAGGGGTCAATGTGCTAAGACAAAAAAACTGCTCCCCTCTCACTGTTAATGAGATAGGAGCAGTACTATTTTAAGATGGCATAGGTGTGTCTGTTGGTTTTGCATAGCCTTCTTTATATGCTTCGTCTATGGCTTCGCGAATTTCAGTAAGTGACTTACCTTCTTGAACCATTTTGATAGACGTAACGGCTGTTTCTAAACAAGCGGCACAGCGTGTACCATGGTCATCCCAGACTACTTCGCCATTTTCTTTAATTTTATCGACGAAACAGTTGAAATTGCTTTTATGGCCAGCACTATCGCCACATCCGCAGTAGCAAGGCATCCATTTAAGGACATCATTTGCTTTTGCAGCTGCCTGATAGATTAGTTGCATATCTTCAGATTGTTCATTCAAAAACTCTGGAAGCACGTCTGTAGACGACGTGGTTTCTTGAATATCGCCGTTATCTAAATGAGTCACATGGTCGTGCTCCATGTGTTCTTTCTCTTCTTTACTCTCTTCTTTTTGACTGCATGCGGCAAGAACCAATATAGAACAACATAATATAAATAGAATTTTTTTCATATTAACCTCGATTAAATCATTTTTTCTGGTCGTACAATTTCATCAAACTTGTCAGCAGTTAAAAGCTCTAGCTCAATTGCTGCTTCTTTTAAAGTAGTGCCATTTTTGTGGGCATGCTTAGCAATTTTCGCAGCATTCTCATATCCAATGTATGGATTTAAAGCAGTTACAAGCATTAAAGAATTGTTTACGTGATGTTTAATTGTTTCTAAGTTCGGTTCGATTCCAACTGCACAGTTGTTATTAAAGCTAATGATTGCATCACTTAATAATCGCACAGATTGTAGGAAATTGTGAATGATTACAGGTTTAAATACATTTAACTGGTAGTTACCTTGACTCGCCGCAAAACTGATGGATGTATCATTCCCCATAACTTGAGCAACAACCATAGTCATCGCTTCACTTTGAGTTGGGTTAACTTTACCAGGCATAATAGAGCTTCCTGGTTCATTTTCAGGAATTGAGATTTCCCCAATACCAGAACGGGGACCACTTGCAAGTAAGCGGACATCATTAGCAATTTTCATTAGGTCCGCTGCAAGAGCCTTAACTGCACCATGTACATAAACAACATCATCATAGCTTGTTAAAGCGTGGAATTTATTTTTTGCTGAAGTAAATTCAATTCCTAGTGCCTTGGATATTTCGGCTGCCACTAGGTCACCAAAACCTTTTGGGGCGTTCAAGCCAGTACCTACCGCTGTCCCTCCAACAGCAAGCTCTTTCATATCTGCCACAGCTGTTGTAATCATTTTAGAAGATTTCTCTAGCATTCTGTGCCAGCCACTAAATTCTTGACCGAGGGAAAGGGGTGTTGCATCTTGTAAATGTGTACGTCCAATTTTAACAATATCCATGAACTGTTCAGATTTTTTACCTAACGTCTCTTGTAGAACATCAATTGCAGGTAAAAGATCTTTTTCGACAGCAAGAACACCTGCAATATGAAGTGCAGTTGGGAATGTATCATTTGAGCTTTGTGATTTGTTTACATCATCATTAGGGTGAAGTCTCTCTTCACTACCTTTTTCTTCTAATAGTTGATTGCCTCGATTGGCAATCACTTCGTTAACGTTCATATTAGACTGTGTACCACTACCAGTTTGCCAAACAACTAATGGGAAGTGATTGTCTAATTTTCCTGCAAGTATTTCATCTGCTGCTGCTGCTATAGCATCTTTCTTTACTTCTGATAAATTACCAAGAGAGTGGCTAACGATTGCTGCAGATTTTTTTAATAGAGCTAGTCCATGTACGACACCAATCGGCATTTTTTCTGTGCCAATTTTAAAGTTTTCTTTAGATCTTTGTGTTTGTGCTCCCCAAAGACTGTCTTGTGGAACTTTAATTTCTCCCATAGAATCATGCTCAATACGATAAGACATTTTTTCTCGCTCCTTTTCTTTACCATTGATTATTGTGTTCTTCTAACATTTTAAGAAATTCATCTAGAACCTTTGGGTTAAATTGAGTTCCCCTACCATCCTTCATTTCCTGAATGGCTTCTTCAAAGGTCATTGCACCCCGATAGACCCGGTTAGTTGTCATTGCATCAAACGCATCTACAACCGAAACTATAGATGATTCCAAGGAAATTTCATTACCCAGCAGTCCATAGGGATACCCTTTTCCATCATACCTCTCATGATGCTCTTCGACAATAAAAGCAGCTTCACGAATACGTGGAATTTCATGATTCCTCATTATTTCTGCCCCTAATGTCGTATGCATTTTTATAATTTTCCATTCTTCCTCTGTAAGCTTTCCAGCCTTATTAAGGATTTCAATGGGAATTGCTAATTTGCCTATATCATGAAAATAGGAGCCTAAACTTAATCTATCCACCCCTTCACCATTTGGCCTCATTCTTTTCCAAAGCTCGATGGAGTAATCTCTAATTCTTGCACAATGGTGATAAGTATATCCATCCACCTCCTGAATGCGCAGAGCATCCCGATGAATTATACTTCTTTCTGAAAAATTTCTTTCAAAATAGTTAGATGTCATTTCGATTAAAATCTCAACTATATCCTTTGCATGACACGTTATGAGTGCATCATAAAATTTTGGTTCAATTACATCACCAGGGCTCAAAATTACTTGTTCGTCACACCAATTTATTTTTAATCTACCAGTTATGATAGTATATTTCTCTATATAATTCTTAGTATTATTTTGTTTACTGTATATCCATGAGGTACTTGCAGGCGTCAGTGTATAAAGGGCATATGAAATATTATTAGAACTACCAATATAAGTAGTCACCGTTTTGTCTGTGATTACTTTTGGTAGACTTTGCTTTTCTTTAATATCTTGAAGTTGCTCTCTTGTAAGTATCATTATTCCTCCGGAGTCCAACAAAATTCGACATTCTTAACCTCAATTATACAATTAGTTACCTACAAAGGAAATATATACATAAAAAAAGAAGGTTCTCCAGTCATTGAGAACCTTCTTTTAAATACTAATATTGTTAGAAATATTATTTAACTTCTTGAACTTCACGTACTTCCTGTTCATCCTTGGATTTTTTTACTTCCTGAGTTAATTGTTCAATGCTTGGGCGAATATTTCCTTTCCCCGCATAACTCTCGAGCATCTCCTTCACATCGATTCCGGAGGAAGCCTTTAAAGTTTCTTGAAGTGTAGACATCAAATTAGTAGCGTAAGAGGTAACCTTGTTAGCACCGCCGCCTTCTCCACCACCAGTGTCTACTACAGTTATTTTATCAATATTCGAAAGTGGGCTAGCAATTTGTTTTGCATATTCAGGCAACATATCTACAACCATATCCAAAACTGCGGCCTGACCGTACAGATCAAACGCTTCAGCAATTTTTCGTTTTGCTTCCGCCTCTGCAAGACCTTTAAGTCGAATAATATCTGCCTCAGACTCCCCTTGTGCACGCTGAGCGTCTGCTTTAGCTAAACCATCCAAACGAACTTTTTCCGCATCTGCTTTTGCCTTTGCTTCAATTCGATATTTTTCTGCATCGGCTTCGGCAATTTCACGTGATTTGGATGCAGCTGCATTTTGTTCGATAGCATAGCGATCTGCATCCGCTTTTTTCTTAACCTCTGAATCATATTGCTTTTCACGACGTAGTATCTCTTTTTCTTCCAACTCAATTTGCTTTTGACGTTCGATAATTTGAATTTGCATTTCCTGCTCGGTTACTTCCTGCTTAGACCTAGCTGTTTCTAACTCGTAGGCTTGGTCTGCACGTGCCTTCGCAATATCTTGCTCACGTCTATATTCAGCAACCTTTAACTGGTTGTCTTTTTCCGCCTCTGCTATTTCTGTCGCTCGCTCAATTTCTGCCTTTTGAGCATCCTTGGAAGCCTCTGCTCGCTTGATGCGCGTCTCTTTTTCTGCCTCAGCTGTTGCGATATCCGCATCACGCTTAACTTGTGCGATTCTTGGTTTCCCTAGTGAATCCAGGTAGCCATTTTTATCGCGAACATCTTTAATCGTAAATGAAACAATGACTAATCCCATTTTCGCTAAATCTTGTGAAGCTACCCGTTGTACTTCCTGAGAGAACTTATCTCTATTTTTGTAAATTTCTTCTACTGTCATAGACCCTAGAATAGAACGTAAATGACCTTCCAGTACTTCTTTTGCTTCATTTTCTCTATCCTGCTTTGATTTCCCTAAAAACTGCTCAGCTGCTGTAGCAATTTCTGAAATTGAACCACCAATTTTTATAATAGCTGTCCCGTCAGCCATAACTGGAACTCCTTGTTCAGTATAAACTTCTGGGGTGGTTACTTCCAATTTGCTTGATAAAAGACTAAGTGGCTCGCCTTGCTGGAATACTGGAAATACAAATGTACCTCCACCGCGAATAATTTTAATGCGATTACCCGAATCATCTGTATGGACGTTTTTCGAACCCAAATAGCTGCCTGTAACTATTAGTGCCTCATCTGGCCCAACTGTTCTATATTTTGTTACGTAGACTGCCAACATTATTAATAGAACAAATACAACTACTCCTATAACTATTAACATTTCCATTCCCACTATAATTCCCCCTTTTTATTTTATAAAAGGCACATATTCTTTGACTAAAAAAGTGCCATCTTTCACTTCAATTATTAAAACCTGTTTATCATAATTTATTTCTTCATTGTCAAAACCTGTTGCTCTTTTTGCAATTAAACCGTTAACTGTCTCAATAATGATTTCACCATACCCATTTGAGGGTATAGGAACAATAACCTTTGCGACTTGCCCTTGTAAAGATTCGTTTGTATAGGCTGTGGATACTTCTGCAGAAGCAAGGGGTAAAAGGACAAAAAAGTAAAGCAAAAAGGTTAAAAGGACTGATATGACAACAGAAACAGCGATTATTACAATTTCACTCCAATTAGTTAGCTTCATAAGAATGAATCCAGCAGCACAAATAAATAATAGGAAGGAGAGTACCGTTGTCGGATTAAAAAATCCCATTTCCAAGCCATCTATTGCATCTGCAAATAACACATAAAGAATAGTAAGAAGACCAATTACAATTAAGCCGTATAAGAAAATTTGATCTATTTTTCTCACCCCTTTACCAGTTTATTGATTGCTTACTAGTTATACGTATCTAATACAAAGAAGTTTCAAAATTTAACAATAATTGATTGGTTATTTTTACAAGTTATTACCGTCAAAGTTCGTCAAAATTAGGCTTTTTCGCCTTTTATTCCCCCTTTATCTACACTGAAATGTTACAGAATTGTAAATTTCGCAAATTTCAAGTAAAAAGTGTGTAGATTTTGCATTTTTTTTGGTATGCTATTTGAGGTAAATTCATAGCAACAATACATTCTCAAAGTCTAGGAGGCTTTTATGATTAGTTCAAAAAAACCAGATCCTTTTTTCTTGTCCCTGTTAAAAATTGCAGAAAATGTACGTGAAGCCACTCATTACGCAGATGATTTCCGTATTAATAATGCTTCAGATTTAAAAGAAATTAGCTTACACCTTAAGAATTACGAAACAGCTGGGGATACATTAATTCATGAATTAATCGTTATGTTGAACAAATCCTTCATGACACCGATTGAACGTGAAGATATTCTGGAATTAGCAATCCGAATGGACGATATTTTAGATGGAATCGACAATTTCACTGCGCATCTGGAGATGTTTACTTTAGTTGAAATCGATGATTCAATGCGTACCTTCTTAGGGTATATCGTTAAGAGTACTGACGAAATTGTTAAAGCGATGGAGCTTTTAGCTCAGAAAAAATTACTTAAAATGCATGAGCATTCCATTCTCATTAAAGATTATGAGCGCAAATGTGATGAGGTACTTCGCTCTTCCATTAAGCAATTGTTCTTAAACGAAAAAAATCCAATTCGCATTATTCAATTTAAAGATATATATGAACAATTAGAAGATATCGCAGATTATTGTCAAAACGTAGCTAATACGCTTGAAACAATTATTATGCGTAACGCGTAGGAGTTTCAGTAATGGATACTATTTTTATACTAACAATACTAGTTGTATTTTTTGCACTTGCCTTTGATTTTATTAATGGTTTCCATGATACCGCAAACGCAATTGCTACTTCAGTTTCTACAAGAGCTTTAAAGCCTAGAGTTGCTGTTTTAATGGCAGCTATTATGAATTTTGTAGGAGCTTTAACTTTTACAGGAGTTGCTAAAACAATTACAAAAGATATAGTCGATCCTTTTACTCTTCAAAACGGATCGTTAATCATTTTAGCGGCTCTTCTTTCAGCGATTATTTGGAACTTAGTTACTTGGTATTATGGAATTCCATCTAGTTCGTCCCATACTTTAATAGGTTCTATTGCTGGAGCAGCTATTTCTGCTGCTGGGTTTGGGGTTTTGAACTATAATGGTTTTACCAATATCTTAATCGCATTAGTTTTATCCCCATTCCTTGCTTTAGCAATCGGATTTTTAATGATGTCTCTATTTAAAGTCATTTTTAAAAAGGGAAGCTTGTATGGGACAAACAAAAGATTTCGGATTTTTCAAATTGGTACAGCGGCATTACAATCGTTTACTCATGGTACAAATGATGCCCAAAAAGCAATGGGTATTATAACAATGGCTCTAATTGCTGCCCAATGGCAGGCTACAGATGATATCCAACTTTGGGTTCGTATTGCTGCAGCAACCGCAATGGGTCTTGGTACTTCTATCGGAGGATACAAAATCATCAAAACAGTTGGTGGTAAAATCATGAAGATTCGTCCTATTAACGGGGCGGCAGCTGACTTATCATCTGCTATGATTATTTTTGGTGCAACAACTATTCATTTGCCAGTGTCTACAACACACGTTATTTCATCCGCTATTATGGGGGTTGGAGCAGCACAACGTGTGAAAGGCGTTAAATGGGGAGTTGCTAAAAAAATTGTATTAACTTGGATTATCACTTTACCTATTTCTGCTCTAGTAGCAGCTATCATCTTCCAAATCTTAAATTTATTCTTTTAAATAATTAAAACCTCGTAATTGAATACGAGGTTTTTTCTTTTACTCTTTTATGATTACTCCTAACGATTTGGCAAAGCCTATCGCTTGCTCCATGGACACAGTGCATCCCTTAAGGTCCTCCATTGATACTATTAGATTTTCATAAGTTGAGGTACTTAAGTCAATTCCATTCAATGAGGTATCTGTAAAGTTTGCCTCGTTTAGTTCACAGTTTTCTAGCTCTACCTGTTGAAAGGTTGAATCTACAAAATCTGCATGATTCAATATGCACTTAGTAAAAGACACCTTTTTTAACTTAGAAAAACTTAAATTTAAGTAGTTTGCGAGGTTCTCCACCAGCCTGACATCTGTTAGTCTGCCGTCAGTAATGTTAGCTCCAAAAAGCTTACACTCGATAAATTCCACTCTGTGGAATAGTGCTTGGTCCATTACTACATTAGATAGATCACACTTTTCAAAAATACAATCAATAAACTCTACCTGGTAAAAATGTAAGCTCTCAAATGATGCTTGCTGGAAATGAATTTGATCAAAAACGACTCTTTCCTCCCACTCGGTAATCCCCTCCAGTGAGCTAATAGTTCCGTTAGATATATAGTAATCCTCCTCTAAAGCATCTTTTATGTTAATAGCCTCTAATTCTTCTCTACATTTTGGAGCTGTAATTTTCAAGGTTACTCCTCCTTCAAAAGTTTACTCTTATCATAGCATTATATTAGCAGTTGAACTTACTTTCTATTACAATAAAAAGGAAACTCTACCACTTTGATCTTACTGTTTAAATTGTAAGCTATATATTATTTGGCTTTACCTAAGGAGGAAATATATGAAGTTTTTAGCTAACCTAGTGACACGTCACTATAAAGTCACTTTGGGAATATGGATCATCCTGTTTGCCGCTCTCGCCTTTTTTGCCCTACGTCTTCCGGGTTTATTGGAGGGCGACGGTTTTAATATTGATGGAGAACATCAGAAAGTAATGGATGAGCTTACGGAAACCTTTGACCTTCCAGCAGAGACGCTCTTTGTTGTATTTGAAAAAACATCGGAACAACAAATCGAGGAAACGTTAAATGATATAGAAGATTTGAAGATTGTAAAGGACATTCAATCACCATTAGAGGATCCTTCTCTACATAAGGAAAATGTATCCTATGCAATGCTGCATTTTAACAATGATACTGAAAGTATGTCTGAAGTAGTAGATGAAATTCGTCAATCTATCGGCAACCAAGAGGGCATCACCTTAACCGGTGCAGCTGCCATCAATAAAGATATTAATACCGCAAGTCAAAAGGATTTAGCTAGTGCCGAAGCCATAGGTCTTCCAATTGCCCTAGTCGTTCTGCTCCTTGCATTTGGAAGTGTAGTAGCTGCTTTGGTTCCAATTGCTATTGGTATTGTAACGGTAGTTTCCGCACTTGGAGTCCTGACATTCTTTGGTGGATCCCTAGACTTATCTATTTTCGTTTTGAACATAGTCCCAATGCTAGGGCTAGCACTTAGTATTGATTTTGCATTATTGCTCATCAATCGTTATAAGGAAGAGCTCGCCGAAAATTCTGTTATAGAAGCAGTACAAATTTCTGTAAAAACAGCGGGTCGCTCTATTATTTTTTCTGCTCTTTGTGTATTTATTGGCTTAGGAGCAATGTTTGTTTTAGAAGTAGAAATCTTTCAAAATATTGCTCTTGGTGGAATGTTAGTTGTTGCTTTAGCAGTTTTAGGCTCGATTACACTCCTACCTGCCTTACTCATGGTATTAGGGGAGCGCATCAATAAATGGACCCTTCTTCGTGTGAAGCCTGGTGCTACTACTAAATGGAGAAATTTTGCCTCCTTCGTTATGAAGCGACCGGTCACCTTAATAATTGTTGCTTTGGTATTGCTAGGAATTGGTATAATTCCAGTTAAAGAGATGACGTTAACAATTCCATCTGTCGATTCTCTTCCAGAGGACTATGATTCGCGACAAGCGTATGAATTGATGGAGGATGAGTTTGATATGGGGGACCAGTCTACGATTTATGTAATTGCTGATCGTCCAGATGGTTGGGAAAGTACAGATGGACTAAATTCTATTAAGGATTTAGAAAAGCAATTGTTGAACGATCCTGATGTAAAATCGGTAGATACGATTTTCACAGCCAGTGAGATATCGACAGTCGAACAATGGGAGCAAAGCATGACGGTTCCTGAAGTTTCTAGTCAGCTTACTCCACTAGTAGAGACATTTATACAAGAAAACAAATTAATGATTCCTGTCACATTAGGGCTTAATGGCTCATCCGATGAAGCACAGGATTGGGCAAGGGAATGGGCCGACAAAGATATTGGTACAGATATTTTAATAGGCGGTCAACCGAAGTTCAACCAAGAAATATTCGATGAAATATTTGATAAGGTTGGGATTCTCCTAGCGATAATACTTGGCTCTACCTTTGTCATATTAACTGTTGCATTCCGTTCAGTGCTAATTCCTTTAAAAGCTATCATCATGAATGTTATTGGTTTGGCTTCGACGTTTGGCATACTGGTTTATATATTTCAATATGGTCATTTTGGTTTAGAGGAAACGACTATTGCTTTAATTATTCCGGTAATTGTCTTCAGTCTAGTGTTTGGGCTAAGTATGGATTATGAGGTATTCTTGATATCACGCATTCAAGAGGAGTACTTGAAGCATCACAACAATACTAAGGCAACAGTAGATGGATTGACCTCTACTAGCAAAATTATTACCTCTGCTGCATTAATCATGATTGTCATTACTGGAGCATTTGCCTTCACAGAAGTAATGCCTGTTAAGCAAATCGGTATCGGTATAGCTATTGCAGTGGCTATAGATGCTTCCATCATACGCTTGCTTCTAGTACCAAGCCTGATGAAGCTCTTTGGTAATTGGAACTGGTGGTTGCCTTTTAGAAAAGGACCTTACAAAGCAAAGAACTTTCATTAAGTTGTAGTTACAAACTAATAGTAAAACATCATGGTTTAAGTGAATGATGCAATTGCCATTTCTTAAATAAACACGAAACAATAAAAAAAGCCTAGTAGATATTCTTAATCTACTAGGCCTTTTTATGCTTTATCGTGAGCTGAACAATTCTTCTTTATAAGTTCTTTTTATACCATTCCTTAGCGGCTTGCACTTCGTCTTGCGTCAATTGGTGACCATATTCATGCCAATATAGTTCTACGTTTGCTCCTGAATCCTGCAATATATCTCTCAGTTCTTGGGATTCTGTTGCTGGACACATAAAATCATTCTTCCCTGCCCCGATGAACACAGGCGTACCAGGCATAGTTGGAACCTCTACTCCGTGTCGTGGCACCATTGGGTGATGGAGAATCGCACCCTTGAAGACATCTTTATATTCAAACAAAAGGTTTCCTGCAATATTGGCTCCATTTGAATAACCAATTACAACTACTTTATCACGGTCAAATTTGTAATTATTAGCCGCTTCGTCGATGAAGTTTTTTAACTCCTCTGTACGGGCTTGTAAGTCCTCAAGATCAAATACGCCTTCCGCAAGACGTTTAAAAAATCGCGGCATTCCATTTTCTAATACATTCCCACGTACACTCAGAATATTCGCAGAGCTGTCTATTTCCTTTCCTAATCCCACTAGGTCATGCTCATTTCCACCTGTACCATGCAGTAATAATAAGGTCGGTTTCGAAGAATCCTCACCTTGCATATATAAATGCTTCATAACAATAGCTCCTCTTTTATCTCGAATTTGAGATAATTATAGCCAAGTTGTAATCTCACGTCAAATAATGTGTTTTACTGCACTTTTAATAGTTCCATCAGCTTCGTCGGTTCATCTACACGGATGGCGAATTGTGTCACCCTTTTTTCCTTGCCCATGAACATAGTCGCCTCTACAGGCTCCTGTAAGTGTATTATTGCCTGAGGCTCTAGTGGTTCAAAATCACGATACATAAATTGAAGGACATTTTTATCTGGTAAGGCTGCACCCCACTCTACTTCTTTTATCAGATGAAGAGGGACAATTATTCGGGCACTAAGTCCTTGTGTCACATACAATTTTTCGTTTTTTATCTCCGCTGGGTGTAGTCGAGTCACTTGAATATCAGCTAAGAAATAGAAAACACTATAAATATTTAAAGCTAATAGGACCAATGACAAAATAACAGATTTATCATGTAGCCACCAATGAAGACCAATTGTTTCAATAACAATTGCATGAATAAGCATTATATTAAAAGCTATATAGCTTGTTTTTTTATGCAGGGTAATTACATTCGGATGACTCGGGGCCTCCTTTTTCCAAGTAAAAATTGCATAATAAAACATTAAAAATTCTGAAATGATAATACGGATAAGAATATTTTTTGTAACTACTTCCTTAACAGAAGGTATCAAGCTATATAGTGCCGAAGTCTTCATATCAATCATATGTGATCTAATCTTTGAGATTTTGTAAATGACTAGAAAAACTAGGCTTAACTCTGCCAAAATTAACAATACTTCAAAAGCAATACCAATATAAAGCAACCCCGAAAACGGAGCAAATAATTCAAAAGGTATAAAAAATCTAGCTATGAACACACCACCAACCATAAGACCGATTACTTGTTTGATAGAAATTTTAAAGGTGGCATAGACTAATAAAGGTGATACAATAGCTAAATCAATAAGAGACCCTATTGCTACGCCACTGTGAAGTTGAAGTGAAAAGAAGTCCTGCACTTGTGGGCGATACAATAGAAAATTAGATAGAAGCACGAGCAAAAGAAAGGCTAATGCTATATTGGCGGCCTGTGTTTTTCGATAAATCATCTCTATTCCCCCTGTACGATTATAATTTCATTATAACTTTCCTTATACTCGCAGTTCTACTATAATTAGTAAATTATTCAGAAAAGGAGCACGACTTTGTGAACATTAATCCAAAGCAATTAAAAGATAGAATTCTTGTTTCCCAAGGGAAAGCAATAGCTGATTTTATTCTTCGAAATGCAAAGGTGGCAGATGTCTATTCTTTAGAATGGAGATTAGCAGATATTGTAGTATCCAGCGGAAATATAGTAGCTGTTGATACAACAAACACTTTTGAAGCGAAGTCTGAGGAAGATGCAAAAGGTAAATATGTCATTCCAGGTCTAATAGATGCTCATATACACATTGAATCTTCTATGGTAACTCCATCTGCATTTAGTGATATTCTCCTTCCGCGCGGCGTTACAACAGTTATTACTGATCCACATGAGATAGCTAATGTCTCAGGAGCTGAAGGGATCCAATTTATGCTAGATGATGCTCAAAAAAGTGAAATGGATATTTTTATGATGCTGCCCTCTAGTGTTCCATCTACTCCTTTCGAGAATTCCGGAGCTATCTTAAAAGCTGAAGACTTACAACCATTTTTAAGCAAAGAAAAGGTTCTAGGCTTAGCTGAAGTAATGGACTTTCCTGCAGTGCTTTCCGGTGAGCCTGATATGCTAGACAAGCTTATAATGGCCCTCGAAGCCAATGTCCAAATAGATGGTCACGGAGCTGGGCTTAAATCAAATCAAATTAGGGGCTACCGAGTGGCAGGAATCCAAACTGATCATGAATGTGTAACTGCCGAGGAAGCATTGGATAGGATTTCACAGGGCATGTATGTTTTGATAAGAGAAGGGTCTGCTGCCAAAAACTTAAAAGATGTTCTACCTGCTGTAAATGCGCACAACGCTCGTCGATTTATGTTTTGTACTGATGACAAACATTTGGATGAGCTAATAAAAGAAGGAAGTATTGACCATTCCATCCGTCTAGCTATTAACGAAGGTATGGAGCCCTTACAGGCAATTCAACTAGCAACCTTAAATGCAGCAGAATGCTATAAACTGCACAACAAAGGGGCAATAGCTCCAGGTTTTAACGCCGACTTTTTTATGATAGATAATCTAGAATCATTTCGTGCAGTTTCTGTATGGAAGAATGGGCAAAAAATTGCAGAAAATAACGAGATTTTAAAAAAAGAACCTTTCCAAAACTACCTTTCCAAAGAAATTACAGAGACCGTTCACCTACCTAGACTTTCTGTTTCTGATTTTTCCATTCCTATTACGAACAATGGAACGGCCAATGTAATAGAAATAATGCCCAATCAAATCACTACTCGCAAAAAAATTGTCAAAGTTCCTGTTTCCGATGGTCTGTTTACTCCTTGTACAGAGAAAGATTTACTTAAACTTGCAGTGATTGAACGTCATCAAGCAACTGGAAATATTGGTCTCGGAATTGTAAACGGATTTGGCCTTCAGAAGGGGGCAATAGCAACTACTGTTGCTCATGATTCCCATAACATGATTGTACTTGGGACAAATGATGAGGATATGCTTGCAGCCTGTAAGTACTTGGAAAGTATACAGGGAGGATTTGTAATTATGGATGAAGGAAAGGTAATGGCTTCCCTCGCCTTGCCTATAGCAGGGCTGATGTCAGATAAACCTGCAAATCAAACCGTCGAGGAGTTAGAGGCTTTACACGGTGCACTACACTTAATACATCCTCATTTAGACTTTCATTTGTTTTTAACTTTATCGTTCGTAAGCCTACCAGTCATACCAGAATTAAAGCTCACTGACACAGGACTTTTTGATGTCGTGAATTTCAAGCACATACCCATACAGGCATAATGCAAAATAAAAGAGCTCCCTTAATACAACTATATCTTAACCATTATTACAGCATATAGGATTGAATCGTCCGTCTAAAGTAGAAATCAACCTTCTATTGTTGATGCTTTTCCTGTAACTTTGTATTTAGTTATTTATCCAAGCGACTTTCTCATTTCTATACAACTTATGATTGAAGCGACAGACGGCGACTCCGGTGGAATGAGGGAGACAGATAAGACATCACAAACCGCCCAAGCGACGGTGATGGCATATCGCTCACCCACGGAAAGCGCCCTTCTAAAGCGGAATCAGCCTTCTATGGATGCTTTTCCTGTAATTTAGTATTGAGTTATTTATCCAAGCAACTTTCTCATTTCTATACAACTTATGATTGAAGCGACAGGCGGCGACTCCGGTGGGATGAGGGAGACAGATAAGACATCGCAAACGACGCGTAAGCAACGGTGATGGCATATCGCTCACCCACGGAAAGCTCCCGTCTAAAGCGGAATCAGCCTTCTCTTGCTGATTTTGAGTTAGAAAAAAAATCTCCATAGCGATAATCACTAAGGAGATTTGTATTCATTCATCTAACTTTTCAATTGTTTTAGCTTCACCTGAAGCTGGATGAGATTCTTGTAAAGACTCATATCCAACTTTAACTAGGTCATATAACTCGAAATCGTTGCGCTGAGCCATCGAAATTCTAAACCAAGTGGCATTTGTCCCAGCTTCTATCGCTTCTTCTACCGTTAACTGTGTTGCTTCCTCTTCAGTTAAATCTCCTACAACAAGGATACCGCTATCCTCCGTATCAATAATAATTCCAGTAGTATAGCCTATCGGCTGTGTTTGTGTAGGATTATTCTCGAAAAAGTTCATGATGAAGTAAAATGTAGCTCCGATAGCTACGAGTAAAATCGCTATAATAATTGCTACAGTCGATTTTCCCTTCATATGAAAACCTCCTTATCTTTTTCCACGTCGGAAGCCTTCTTCTAAAAGATAAGCTTTTGCTTCATCATAGGAGCCAAAACTTTCTTCTAGGTTGTATCCATGATAAATATTCCAAAGAGTATCCTCTTGTAAAAGAGTCAATTTAGAGCTTTCTTTGTTTGTCCACTCCTCTTCTACTTCTTCATCAAAGGCTTCTTCCTCCTCCGTTGCCAAGTAGTCAATAGAGTCTTTAATCATTTTACGAAGCTCATCTGCTGATACTTCTCGAATATTCACTAATCCTTTTTCTTTTGCTTCATATTGAGGAAGATCTCCAACATAAACAAAACCATTTCCGTTTGGATGTAAATGGTAGATTACTGTAGTTTTATCGTATAAGCTCTCTTCATAATGGTAGTTAACTCGCTTCATGGATACTTCCTTACGAGTTAGTTCCGGAAATTCTTGAATAATTGCTTCTTTTTCTTCAAATGTTAGCATATGATTCCTCTTTCTTTTCTTATCATTAGTATATTATTATACCATAAACTCTATCCTCTTCGCGTCCACCACTCTGCTACTATAACAAAACAAATGACAACAGCAATTGCTACTGCAAAAAACCAGTCTGGTAAGCTGCCCAAGTTATAATCCTCCTAGCACATCCACATATCTTACAATTGTGAATACTATTTTCTAAACCAGTTGAGGAAAATAACTTCTCCCCATCTTTCCTAGTGTCACTCTACCCTTTTTAGCATAATGCTTCTAACTATACATCTTTTTAAAGATCCTTATCTCTGTTGCTAAATTACCTTCGTACCTCGTAAGTTTAATCCTGCCTCTTTCGAATAGATATTACCGCTCCAATGTGATAAACTAAGGGACAGACAATAAGAGGACGTGAGAGAAATGATTAAAATCGAATTACCAAAACCAACTGTAACAATTACTCAACGTAAGCAAGCACTAAATGAAGGAGAAGTTGAAATACCATCAATCTACGGATTTATCGACTTCCACCAAATTCCTAGAGATAAAGGCGGCATTTTTATGTTTTATAACAAAAATGATGAGCTATTATTCGTAGGAAAAGCACGTAAAATTCGTCAACGCATTAAAAAACACTTTGAAGATAATGTTTCTCCAATGATTAAGCATCGTGAAGAAGTGTATAAAATTAGTGTTTGTGTAGTTGAAGAGCCAATGGATCGTGAAATATATGAAACATATGCGATCAATACATTAAAAGCAAAATATAACATCGATAAAGTATTTTACAAATAAAAATCTCATGCCTCCTAATAGAGGCATGGGATTTTTATTTGGATTCTTCAAAAAGACTGGTACTATGTTTTGGCTGCACTCGTGCTTTTGGGTCTATGAAGGCTTTAATATGACTGATTGCATTAGGGACTTCTCCAAATCCAACAGCTATTAGCTTTACTTTCCCAGCATGTGTACACACATCACCCGCAGCATATATTCCTTCTACACTTGTTTCCATCTTTTCATTAACTACTACTGAGTTCTTTTCCATCTCGAGGCCCCAGCTTTTGAGTGGTCCAAGCGAGGCAACATTTCCGTAGTTGACTAGCACATGATCTACCGGGATGTTTTCCTCTACCTTGTCCTTACTTACCACTACAACTTCTTGAACACGTTCTCCATCGCCTATTAATTCTTTGATTGCATACGAGGTTTTAACAACTACCTTTGAATTATCTAACTGCTGAACAGATTTTTCATGCGCCGTAAATTGCTCTCGTCGATGACAAATGGTCACACTGGAAGCTATGTCCTCTAGCATTAACGACCAATCTAATGCGGAATCCCCGCCACCCAAAACTAATACGTTGGAATTTTGAAAGTCATTTAAATCCCTGACTTTATAATGAAGGTTTTTTCCTTCATATTCCTTGGCTCCAGGCACAGTTAATTTCCGTGGTTGGAAAGAACCAACCCCTGATGTCAGGAGAATTGTTTTTGAATAATGAACCCCTTTATCCGTTTTCAATATAAAATACTCATCCTGCTTTTCAAGCTCGTTCGCAGTTTCCTCTAAACATATTGTAGGATTGCTGTAGGCAGCCTGTTCAACTAAATTAGCTACTAAATCTTTTGCCAAGATTTTAGGCAAACCCCCAATATCATATATATACTTATCCGGATAAAGTTCCATCAATTGACCGCCTAGCTCTGGAAGGCTGTCAATAATCTTAACCTTTAAATCACGGAGTCCAGCATAAAAGGAAGCAAATAAACCTGTAGGTCCTCCCCCTATAATTGTTACATCAAAAACTTCTTGCTTCATGTAATCAATCACCTCATCAATCTATTATTTACTTTTATAAAAAACGGCTTCGTACTTCTGGAGAAGGAAGCATACAACTATCCTTTTGACCAAACCATTTATATCTATTCTTTGCGATAAATTTGTAAATACTATTTCTAATTGGTCTTGGAACAAATATAAAAATATACATGTATCTCCATATTCCTTCTAAATTTCTACATACCCTTAGCGCACCATCAGAAAATTTATAGACTTTCCCGTCTTCTATGAGGATAAAACTGTCTATATTATGTGAAATACTGTATTGTTCTTTTAATTTCATTCCGGCATCGCTTTGAAGCGCAGCAAATTGAAAATAACCTTTAGAGTCTCTTTTGATTATAAATTGAACACTGGAATCACAAAAATTACACACACCATCAAACATTACGATAGCTTCTGTCATTTTAAATTCCTCCTTGCCTCTAGTGTATCAGAAAGAATTCAGGCTGTTAAATGAGAGTGGTTGATATTTCTTAAGACTTTTGACTGATGCTAAAAAAGACATTATTTCAACTTTCTACATAAAGTAAATACTAAAAAATAAAAATGATGCCCAATACCGTATTGGAATTGGCATCATTTTTATCATTTATCCTGCGGTGTATCTGATGATCCAAAGGCTTCCACATCTTCAAAGCTATTTTCAAAATCCCTGATTTCTCTTGCTTCTTTATCTACTGGATGATCAGTATCAGCATTTAGTCTATCCTCTTCTACAGGTCGAAGATCATTTACCTCTTGCTGCGCATGATCTACACAGGTTAGAGTTGTCGGAACAGCTTCTAATCGTTCAATAGGGATTTGCTTGTCACATACACTACATTTTCCATAAGTACCCTCATCTAAAGCCTGTAAGGCATCTTTAATATCTTCTATCTCTTCTTCTGCATGCTTTCGCAGAGCCAATCTCGTATGTTGGTCAGTTAAATCAGTGGCATTATCAGCAGGATGATTGTCGTAATTAGACAACTCTGTTGTTTCAAATTCCTCATCATTATTTAAGCTTTCCTCTAGTTCGTTAAACCGATCAAGTAAATTTTCTTTTAACTTTTCATATTTCGCCATATCAATTCCTCCTTAACGTTAGTATTAGGATTACCCCAATGAAGGGAAAATAAAACTAATTAGAATTCTTGGAAGTTTCCACTACATGAATTTCGGCTATTTAGGTAATATAGAAGAAAGGAGTGATTAACAATGGGTATCCATCGTTTTTTTATGAGCATGAATGACTTAGAAAGAATCATTCGAGCACCAGGCAGGTTTAAATACGAGGAACATAACGTTGCTGCACATTCATGGAAGGTAGCTCAGTATGCTATGTTCTTTGGAACCATTGAAGAAAATAATGGTGCAGTGATTAACTGGAAATCCCTGTACGAAAAAACCATTAACCATGACTTTGCAGAGATTTTTATCGGAGATATTAAAACTCCAGTCAAACACGCTTCCCCGGAATTAAAGCAAATGCTTTCCCATGTCGAAGAAAAGATGATGGAAAAGTTTATATTAGATGAGATACCTGAAGAATTCCGTCCCGTCTTTTTCGACAGAATGAAAGAAGGTAAGGACGAAACAATAGAGGGTCGTCTACTAGAACTGGCAGATAAAATGGACCAGGTATACGAAGCCTTTACAGAACTCCAACATGGAAATACCGATCCTGAATTTATTAAGATGTACGAGACAGCCTTACGAAAAATATTACATTTGCCATTAGAAAAGAGTGTGGCCTACTTTAAAGAAATAATGCTTCAGGACATTATGGCAGAGGAATCTGTAATTGACGTTAAAAGTATTACGCTAAAAATTTTAGTAGAATAAGGAAATCTTTCAATAAAAACTGCGATATATTGTATAATATAGTGTATAATATGATTCAACTAGGAAAATATAAGGAGGCTGTCTCATGCCTATACCAGTCGATCATACTAAACCAGTTCGTACTACAGCGAAACTTCATGCATTTAATCAGCTTCAACAATGGATTATAGATGGTACTCTACAACCGGACGAAAAGTTAAACGATATAGAGCTAGCCCAAGCTTTAGGAGTTAGCCGGACACCCATTAGAGAATCTCTTCAGTTACTGGAATCGCAGGGCTTTGTAACGATGCAACCAGGCAGAGCAACACAGGTTACGCCAGTGGAGCCAGAAGATATCTATAACCTGCTTCCTCCATTGTCTGTATTACAAGCACTTGCAGCTGAACTAGCAACACCTAATATGGATGAAGAAACATTAAACCTGTTAGAACAAAAAAACAATGAATTTGCAGAAGCTCTGCATGCACAGAATTTTACAAAAGCATTAAAATTAGATGAGGAATTTCATCAGCTGATTGTGGATCGTGCTAATAATCCATACATATTCTCTATGGTAGAAATGCTTCAAGCACATGTTCGTAGACTTTACTATTATGAAAAAATTAACTTAAGGGAATATTCCATTGAACAGCATAAGGAATTAATACGATTATTCAAGGAAAAGGATATTCCAAAGCTAGCTGAAGTAATGCGTGCTAACTGGATTTATACCATTGAAAAATTCTAAAATTAAATAGTAAATAAGGGTGCACGTGATAGAGAATGCTACTTCCTATAAGATTTCACACTTAACTACAAAAGCCTATCGACAAAATTAGTCGATAGGCTTTTGAATATTAACTATTTAATGGTACTGGTCTCTTCCCATTTATTCGAGCTATAACACCTGTTATAAGAGTAATAATCACGAAAGGAACTATCCAACCAAGACCTACATCGTAAAATGGTAATACATTGTCATAGAAATCTAGGATGGATTCTAACCAACCAAAGTATTCGATTTCTAAAGAATCACATAGTGCTTTTAAGCCGTCAATTATGCTTATTAGGAATGTACAAATCATAACCGCTACGTACACAAATCGTGCATGATAAAACAACGGCGACAAGAAAGCTAGCAATATCAAAACAATAGCCAATGGATATAAAAGCATTAGTACAGGTACTGAGTAAGTGATAATATTCGATAAACCAAAATTAGCAATCACACATGTAAATACACTAAAAATGACTACAAATGCTTTATAGCTAATGGAAGGAATTAACGTATGAAAGTACTCTGCACAAGCAGTAGTTAATCCAATGCTTGTTGTTAGACATGCTAGAATAATTACAATTGCTAATAGAATAGCTCCAAAGGATCCAAAGTAATGCTCCGAGGCAGCGCTTAAAACTGGTCCACCATTTTCCATTATTCCGAACAAATCAACAGAAGTAGCTCCTAAGTAACCAATACCAGCGTATATTATTCCTAAAAAGAAGATAGCTATAGCACCAGACTTGGCAGTGGCCGCTAAGATGCCCTTCTTAGAAGTTACACCCATAGAGCGAACTGCATTTATCACAATAATACCGAATACTAATGAAGCTAACGCGTCCATTGTATTGTATCCTTCTGTGAATCCTGTCATAAAAGCATTATCAATGTAACTGCCCTGTGGCGTACTAAATTCACCCATAGGTTTAAAGATTACAAACCCCAATAAGATTAAGAGCCCTATTAAAATCCCTGGTGAAAGGTATTTCCCTACATTATCTACAATCTTGGATGGGTTCAAGGAAAGCCATAAAGTAAGACCAAAGAAAACGACAGTAAATATCAATAAACCGATTTGTGTATATTCTGAATTTACAAAAGGCATAATCCCAATTTCATATGAAACAGCTCCGGTTCTCGGTAAAGCGAAGAAAGGTCCAATTGTTAAATATAGCAAAGAAGTAAAAATCACAGCAAAAGTCGGATGTACTCTACTAGATAGTTCCTGTAAGTTTTTACTTCCTGAGAAGCCCATTGCTAAAGTTCCTAAGAATGGAAGACCGATACCAGTTATTAAAAAGCCTATTATAGCAAACCATAAGCTTGTACCTGCGTTTTGACCCAGACTTGCTGGAAAAATTAAGTTACCTGCTCCAAAAAACAAAGCAAATAACATTACTCCAATAACCAAATAACTTGAAAAAGATAATTTATTGTCCATTGTACTTGCCCCCTGTGATATAAAAAAATAATCATTACTTTTTATTTTGTTCTAGTTGTATTAAATACATGTGCTAAATGATTATTCATCATCACTTAATTGCTAATAACAATCATGATAATACTATGAATTTATACAGAATGCAATATATTATATAAAATTAATAGAACATTTATTTAATTTAAAACATAAAAAAATAGCTAGCTAATAAAAAATTTATTAGCTAGCTATTTTTCGCGTTTTCATCTTCTTCTTCAAATAGGATTTCCGTTAAAGAATTGTCGGAAGAATTATCTGCTAATTCTACATTTGACCGATAAGCAGCTCTTGTTAAAAGGTGACCCGCAACAGGAGCAGTTAAAAAAACAAATAGTATTCCTAATATCAAACGTACACTTACGAAGCCATCATGTACCCAGAAATAGATAAACGCACCTGAAAGGGTTAGTAATACTGCAACCGTAGAGCTTTTAGTTGCAGCATGTGAGCGAGTATAAACATCGGGAAGTCTAACAATTCCAATAGCGCTAATAACACTCATTATGCTTCCTAAAAGGACAATTACAGCAGCGATTAGCTCAATTATCTGACTTACGCTCAATGATAACCCCCCTTTCAATATATCGGGCAATAGCAATTGTACTGATAAAAGCTAAAATTCCTAAAATAAGAATTGCCTCCAGAAATGCCTTTGTCTTAAGTACAATAGAAACTATGGCTATTATAGATATTAGGTTAACTCCTATCATATCTAATGCTACTGCTCTATCTGGCATTGAAGGACCCTTTATAATTCGAAAAAGTGCGATTCCTATGGAGATTGCAAACAAAGAAAGTGAAAGTACTAATATTTTTTCTACCATTAGCGAGTCACCTCCATAATTGCTTTTTCGAACTTAGTTAAGGAACGCAAAACATCTGCTTTTGAAGCTTCCATATCCATCGCATGAATATAAAAGGTATCTCCCTCTGGATTTACTTCCATTACGACAGAACCAGGAGTTAAAGTAAGCAATAACGCAAGCGTCGTAATTTCCCATTCACTAGACAACTTCGTTCTATAAGTAAATATCCCTGGCTTAATCTTTAGCTTAGGACTTAATATTTGTTTACTAATAACTATACTAGATGTAGCCAATTCTCTGATAAAGATAAATATCAATTTAATAATTGCAAATAGACGCTTTAAATAAAATTGTGTTCCAAAAAATCTATGCATAAGGAATACAATCCCGATTCCTACGAAGAACCCACTTACAAAAGTTTGTAATTGTAACTCCTCAGTGTCCATGAGCAGAGTCCACAAAAACGCTATAAATAAATTAAGTAGAAATTGTGCTGGCATTGTTAATCACCTCTCCCATTACTCTTCTCCGCCTAATATCGCATCAATATATATGGCAGGATTAGACAGCGTATTTGCTGCATCAGTAACATATCCGGAAATTACCTCTGCTCCTAGTCCTAGCGCAAGCGTTCCAATACCTAATAGGAAAATTGGAAAAATCATACTAAACTTCATAGGAGTTTCATCCTCTAAGCTGATGATTGTTTCACCGAAAATAGAGTTTAAGAATATACGAAGTAAAGAATACAGAACTACTATACTGGAGAGGAATGCCAAAGCCAATAAAATATATGATCCTGACTCAATCGCCCCTTGTCCTACTAAAATTTTCCCTACGAAACCACTAAGTGGTGGAATCCCAGCTAAAGAACAAGTAACAACAAAGAACAGCCAACCAAGTAAAGGATAGTTTTTTATTAATCCACTAATTTCATTAATCTTTGTTTTCCCTGTTAAAGAAATCATCGTACCCACCAATAAAAATAGCATTGCTTTAGCAATCATGTCGTGCACTATATAATAAATTGATCCCTCAATGGCTACAGGAGTTCCTATCGCTAAACCTACAAGCATAAATCCTACTGCAATCACTACATTATAGGAGGCTATTAATCGTAAATCCTTATAAGCGATTGCTCCCATACAGCCTACGACGAGTGTAATTCCGGCCATAACACCAATAATCGTGTGAGTTACTAGCGTATCGTGATAAAAAATAATCGTAAAGGTACGGAACAATGCATAGATACCTACCTTTGTTAAAAGAGCTCCAAATAAGGCAGCGATTGCCATAGGAGGCGCACTATATGAACCTGGCAACCAAAAGAATAGTAGAAGCCCTGCTTTTATACTAAATACGACTAAAAATAGTATACCTATAGTTGTTAGCAAGGGATCTTGCCCTGCTTCAGCTACTCTTTCTGAAAGGTGTGCCATATTGAGCGTTCCAAGAGAACCATATAAATAGGCAAGCGCTAGTAGGAAGAACCATGAAGCAATTACATTAATCACCACATATTTAATAGATTCTCTTAGCTGGCGTTTTGTACCACCCAATGTTATTAGCACATAAGATGCCAGAAGCGTAACTTCGAAACACACAAATAGGTTAAACATATCACCAGTTAAAAACGATCCGTTTACTCCAGCTAATAGGAACAACACAAACGGATAAAAGTACATCTTCTCGTGTCTTTCTCCAATGGAAGAGAAAGCATACATAACACAAAGTGCAGTTACAATGCTTGCAGTAAGCACTAGTAGCACTGAAAACGAATCAGCAACAAATAGAATTCCAAACGGAGGCTTCCACCCACCAAAATCCAATCGAAGAATTCCTTCTAATTGAATCTTATTTAAGATAAATACACTAATCCCGGTGATTGATAACACCGTCAATAAAGTAATGATACGTTGCAGCTTAATATATCGATTAAAGAATACTAATAATACTCCTATCATTATAGGAATTATTAAAGGCAAGACAATTATATTATTCATCATTTGTTCCTCTCAATGCATCCAGGTCATCTGTGCCAATATCCTGATACGCTCGGTATGCAAGAACAAGTATGAAAGCTGTTACTGCAAAGCTTATTACAATAGCAGTTAATATCAAGGCTTGTGGCAACGCATCTGTATAAGGACCATCTGCTTCCTTTAACAAAGGCACATTCCCTCTTTTTAAATCTCCCATAGTCAATATGAGTAAATGAGCTGCATGTGATAACACCGCAGTCCCTAAAATTACTCGAATAATATTACGTGAAAGGATTAGATAAGTAGCAACGGCAACTAAAATACCGATCAATATAACCATAATTGTTTCCATTAGCTATCATCCTCACTTATGCTTAAAATTATTGTAACTAGCACCCCAACTACCGTTAAAGCCACTCCTGCTTCAAAGATTGTGACGGTTGTAAGCTCTGTTTTACCGAAAATAGGCAAATCAAAATAGGCAAATGATTGTGACATAAATGGCACCCCAAATATCAATGAACCAAAACCGGTTGCTGTTGCTAATAGCACTCCCACAGCAGCTACTAGCTTAAAGTCTAAGGGAAGACTATTATGAACCTTTTCTATGCCATTCGATAAGTACAGCAGAACAAATGCTGAGGCTAATACTAAGCCTCCGATGAAGCCTCCTCCCGGCGTGTTATGACCTGAAAGAAATAAATAAACCCCAAAGGTTAAAATAATAAACACACCTATTTTAGCAACATTTCGAAGAATAACATCATTAATTTTCACTATCGGTATCCTCCTTTTTTGCTCTAAGCTTAATCATGGTATATACACCTAAGCCAGCTATAAAGAGAACGACTACTTCTAACATAGTATCAAAGCCACGGAAATCCCCTAATATAGCATTAACAATATTAGTTCCTCCAGCTAAATTATAAGCATCTTCAAATAGGTAAGAAATCCTTTCAAACTGGTCATAATTTAACACAGACAAACCAACTAAAACTACTACTAGCCCTACCCCGATTGATATAATGGCATTCATGTTCTTGGTTTTCAAGGATACTTTTTCTTTTTTCCAATCTGGTAAATGAGAGAACGCCAATAGGAAAAGTGCAGTGGTTACTGACTCAACTACCAATTGTGTCAATGCGAGATCAGGAGCTCTGAATATTACAAAGAAAATAGCTACGGTATAACCTAAAACTCCATTGAGTAAAGTTGCAGTAATTCTCGATTTAGCACGTAGCATGGCCAAGCTAGCAATTACCATAATAATCACCAAAATAATCTCATATGCACTAAACTTAGCACTTGGGGTTGTATCAACTGAAAATGCTCCTGAAATTATTAAATAGCCACCAACTGTCACAATAAAGAATATATAAATATATAGAAGATAGTCTCTTAAATAACCTGTCATATAACTTTTCGTTGTAACTGTAGACTGCTTCTCTGAAAAATTTAAAAAGTTGGTATATAAAGCATTAAAGGAATATTTCTGTGGTAATATGCTATAAATTGGTCTCCAATATTTTAAAATCTTAAAAAGAAGAAAACCGACAACTATTACTCCAACTGTCATCTGTAGCTCCGTATTAAAACCATGCCATGCGTAAATAGAGGGTGTTAGTTTCTCCGGATCACCAAAAGTTGGATAGATACTAGCCATTGCTGGCTTCAATATATAATTCCCTAATATATTTGGAAAGAAAAATATACCTACAACAAAAACGCTTAATATGATTGGCGATATAAGCATACCAATCGGTGCTTCATGAATCGGTTTATCCAGTTTTTCCGGCTGTGCATCACCCAGAAAGGTTTTAAAGATGAAAATCATACAATATACAAACGTTAGCACACTCCCTATCCATGCGATGACCGGGAAAATAATACCCCAATTTTGCAAGGAGAAGACATCTGCCTCCATTATATAAACGGTAGCCGTAAAAAACATTTCCTTACTTAAAAATCCATTAAATGGCGGCAATCCTGCCATTGATAAGCTACCAATTGTCCCTACTGTAAAAGTAATCGGCATTAAAGTCATTAACCCGCCTAATCTTCGAATATCCCGTGTTCCAAGCTCGTGGTCAAGGATACCAACAACCATAAACAGAGCACCCTTAAATGTGGAATGATTAATCATATGGAATAGTGCTGCAAAGGTGGCCTGAGTATAAATAACCGAATCCTCAGAGTAACCATATTGTAATGCAACTGAACCAAGACCTAGTAAACTCATAATTAGGCCAAGCTGACTAACTGTGGAGAAAGCAAGTAATGCCTTTAAATCTGTTTGCTTAACTGCATTAAAGGACCCCCAGAACATGGTGATCATCCCAACAATACTAACTGTCCAAAACCATATTTGGTCTACTCCAAATATTGGTGTAAAACGCGCCACCAAATATATTCCTGCTTTAACCATAGTTGCTGAATGTAAGTAAGCACTAACTGGTGTCGGCGCTTCCATCGCATCTGGTAACCATATGTGGAATGGAAACTGAGCAGATTTAGTGAATGCACCCAACAGGATTAAAATCATGGCAGGTACGAATAAATGATGATTCGTAATTTCCAATACCATCGGAATGATTTCTCGAATACTGAAGGTGCCAGTCATTGTATGCAGCATGATAAATCCTACTAGCATTGCTATACCACCGCTGACAGTAATAAGCATAGCCTTTTGAGCCCCACGTCTAGAAGCATTACGATGGCTCCAGAAGGCTATTAATAAGAAAGAGGAAACACTCGTTAGTTCCCAAAACACATATAAAACCATCAGGTTATCAGAAAACACTACACCTAGCATGGCTCCCATAAATAACAAGAGGTAACAATAAAAATGATGTAAAGATTCCTTAGTGGAAAGATAAAAAATAGAATATAGTATAACTAAACTACCTACACCAGTAATAAGTAAACCTAATATTATACTTAGACCATCTAAATAAGTAGTGAAGTTTATATCTAATGAGGGGATCCAGCTATATGTGTGAGAGTATGTTTTTCCACTTGCAATTGAGGGAATATAGCTTGCAAGCATTGCAAACAAGATGGTCGGTACTAGCAACACAAACCAACCAATATGTATTTTTTTAAAATTCCTATAAAAAATCGGTATAATTGCGGCTACTATAAAAGGTAAAATAATAGCAAAGTTAACAGAAAACAAATTGTAACCTCCTATTTCCATATATTGAGGGTATTTTCTATATAGAAAGATTTATTTCATTTGAAAGAGAGACTTGACTATAAGGGTAACTAGTTGCATAATAGGATTCCATATGGGGTTCCAATAAGAGCATTAGTTGAAACAGGGGTGTTTACCATTGCTGAATTTAAGCTAACTTGTTTGGTGTGATTTATAACGAAATGAGTGGCTACAAAACGTATAGACAAGGACAGTTAATAGTCCTATTTATAGAGGGTATGTCCAATGCATAAGAGGTTAGGAGCAAAACAATCCTCTATGCAAATTTTAATAGTGAATCAAAGACAATTTTTTTAAAACATTTAGAGCATATGGTAAATCTTTAGAACTCCTTAAAAATAATTAATAGTATTTTCATGATTTTCCTAAGTAAATTATACACTAAATGATGCATCTCTGCACTTCTGGTGTTTACAATAGCTTATAATTTGCAATATTTTATACATGTTACTAGAATAGATGAGACTATAATAAATGAGGTGTAGACAACCGTGAAACGCGTAAAAGGTAGAATGGACGAAAGTATACTTGTCTGCGTATACTATGGACCAAATGGTGAACGACTCATTAGAAGAGGACACAAGATGGCAAGTATTATGGACTGTCCACTCTATATCTTAACTGTGGATCCACTTCCGTACGATGCTTTCGATGCGGAAAAATCAGGATACGTAGAGCAGTGGAGATCTTTAGCAGATGAACTAGACGTGGAAGAATTTATCATCCGTGATAATGAAAAGCGTCCTTCTCCTAAAGTGATTAAGGAAGTAGCACATCAATTTAATATCACCCAGATTATTATCGGACAAACAGCTCAGAGCAGATGGGAAGAAATTACGAAAGGCTCCTTTATGAATGTACTATTAAAGGAAATCCCATTTGTAGATTTCCATGTGGTTTCGGTGGAACGTGCGATAAAAGAAGAAGAAGAAGGAATATTTGAAAAAGGTGTAAGAGCCTATTTGGTGAATGATGGAGATACTTATAAAGTATCCTTTACCTGTGCAAAGAATATGTGTCAGGAAGGAATTTTCTTTAAAGAAATTGGTACAGATTTTGATAATGGGATATTCAAATTTATGCATAATAACAAAATGCAGCAAGTTCATATCCAAGACAATCTAGTAACTGATCCATCTCAAGTTCCAGCTGATTGTAGACTAAAAGCAAGATAATATATAAGAGCAATCCTTTATGGATTGCTCTTTTTTTGTAAATATGAAAGCTCGGCGCTGCTCCTGCGTAAGCTCGCTACAAACAAGAGCGTTTGGAATGACTAAGGAACTGTCCCTTCACTTTTCTCCATTTAACTGACACAGGCGCTTGCGCTTTTCTTATGCCGCAACCTTCCCATCCTTTGGTAGAGCAAAAGCTACTAATCCTAATATAGGAAGAAGCGACACAACCACCATAGTTGAATACACTCCTATGTAATCCATAAGAATACCAATAACTACTGCTCCTATAGCTCCCATTCCAAACGCCAATCCAACCGTAAGACCAGCCATTGTTCCAATTTTGTTCGGAACTAGCTCTTGTGCGTAAACAACTGTCACGGAAAAACTGAGCATGATTGAAAATCCAATAGCAGTTAGTAGTATTAAAATAGCCCAAACAGGCACATAAGGTAATACAAGACACAATGGTATTGGTACAATGGTTGAAATGACAATCACTTTTTTTCTTCCAATCCTATCAGCCATCGGACCTCCAAAAAACGTCCCCACTGCCCCCATAGCTAAAAACAAGAAAATAATTAGTTGGCCTTTATCTGTTACGAAGTTATAGTTTTCCGTCAAATGAAAAATATAAAAGCTAGTAATATTCGTAACATAAAAAGAGCGCACAAAAATAATTATCATTAAAAGCCCTAGTGCAATCCCTACCTGTTTCTTAGTCAATACAGGCAAAGAAGATATAAATGCTTTTTTCTTAGCACCTAAACCCGCTTCTCTTAGTTGTTCCTTATACCATCTAGAAATTTTACTCAATATAAAAATACCTATCGCAGCAACGATTAAAAATAACGCAGCTCCTCTTTGTCCAAGCGGAAGTAGTATGAATCCACTAATAAGAGGGGCTAAAGCTTGTCCAGAATTCCCTCCAACCTGATAAATCGATTGAGATAGTCCTCTTTTATTCCCCGCTGCCATATAAGAAACCCTAGACCCCTCCGGATGGAATACTGCTGATCCCAAGCCTAAAAATATAACAGCTACGAGTATTATCCAGTAATCTGGTGCAAAAGCTAATCCTGCCACACCGATAAAAGAACTTACCATTCCTAGAGGAAGAGCATATGGCATTGGCTTTTTATCACTTATAAAGCCAACCACTGGCTGTAGTATAGAAGCAACTATATTAAGGGAAAATGTTATAAATCCTAACTGAGTAAAGGTTAATCCAAGTTCACCTCTAAATATTGGAAACATAGCTGGGACAACAGATTGTAAAGTGTCATTAAAAAGATGACATATTCCCATAGCCACCATAATAGGATAGACAGGATTCCCCTGCCTATTCAGAGTTTCTGTTTGCGACAATTTACCACACCTCCCTATAAAAATAGTTTTTGGATCAATTTTATAATTGCTATCTATATGAAAAACACGAACAAAAAAAGAATATAAATGATTTCCACTTTAATCGGTCATTTCTCATTTAGCTGGTATCGTCGCAGCTTTTACAATCAAAAAGTTATAAATATTCATGTTTAATAGTAAGTGCAATTTATGAAAATAACCCAATTTAGTTATTATATCGCAAAATCATTGAATTTATAAAATTTTCCTAAAAGAGAATAGTTAGATGCTAGTGGGTCACAATACATAGAAGTATATTAAAAGGAGTATTGATCACAATGGCTGATATAAGTTTTTGGGAAATGATTTGGAGAACTACCATCTCATTTGCAGTTTTGCTTTTTTTAGCACGCATAATGGGAAAGAAGCAGATAAGCCAATTAACTTTCTTTCATTACATTACAGGAATAACTATAGGATCTATCGCTTCGGAAATTGCTTCACAAAAAGAAACTCCCTTTGTGGACGGAATTATATCACTAATATGGTGGGCAGTACTTACAATCCTTATGACATATCTTTCACAGCTTTCCCCTAAGTTGCGTCTGCTTTTAGATGATGAGCCAACAATTATCATTAAAGATGGAAGAATATCTCTAAAATCCTTAAAATCTTCTCGCATGAACATGGATGATGTAATGATGTTATTAAGAGAACAATCCATCTTTTCTATAGACGATGTCCAGTATGCAGTATTAGAAACAAATGGAGAGCTAAGTGTGTTTAAAAAACCTGCAGAACAAAATGCAACAAAACAAGATGTGAAGGCAGACGTTTCCATGCCCACTTATATTCCAACCGAAATTATATCAGACGGTAAAATTGTACGGAAAAATCTAAAAGAATTGAAACTAGACGAAGAATGGGTAATGAAGAAGTTGCGCAAGCACGGGGTTCAGTCAGTCGATGAGGTATACTTTGCACAATTACAAACAAATGGATCCCTTTCGGTTAACCTAAAAAATAATAGTCTATAAAATAACCATGAAGACAACAAAAGGTATGGGGAATTTTTCCCCATACCTTTTTACTTCCTTTTAAATAGGAAGCTTTTGCTATTTTAAAATATTATTTGTTAATTCTTCAGCTAAATTATTTAGTTCATTTACATTAATAGAAGAAAGTTGATCGTTGCTTAGTTGATATTTCTCCTTTAACTGAAGAATACGTTCCACGCTCCGATCAATTTGTTCTACCTTTATTTCTTCATTTTGTACGGCCTCTAAAATAGCTTGAATGGCTCTTTGCACTTTTTCATAGTCATGTGCGATTAATACAATATCATTACCAGCCTTGACAGCTTCAACTGCCGCCTCTCCTATTTCATAATTATCCAAAATGGCCTTCATCGTCATATCATCCGTCATGACGACTCCTTCATATTTCAGCTGCTCTCGTAGTATTTTCGTAATGACCACATTTGAAATGGATGATGGCTTATTAGCATCTATTTCTGGTAATAATATATGACCAATCATGACCACATCTGCTCCACTTTTTAAAGCATTTTGAAAGGGAATGAATTCTAAAGCCTGAAGCTCTTTCATATTCTTACTTACTATTGGAAGTTCAATATGAGAATCTACTTCTGTATCCCCGTGACCAGGAAAATGCTTAATAACTGAAATAACATTTTCACTTTGCAAGCCCTTCATAGTAGAAATACCAAGCTCACTCACCAATTTAGGGTCACTTCCAAAAGAACGATCTCCAATAACAGGATTATTAGGATTACTGTCAACATCAAGTACAGGTGCAAAATCCAAATTAAATCCAAACGCATTCAGCTGCTTGCCTAATAATTCTCCCAATTGAAATGCTAATGCTGGATTGTCCTTTTTACCAATTTGTTTATTGGTCGGAAGATTGTTGAGCTCTGGAATCCTTGTCACTCTTCCTCCCTCTTGGTCTATCCCTAAAAACAGCGGATATTGCTGTTGCATATTCTCAGCCTTAATGGAATTTAGTAATGTCACTATCTGATTTTCATTTACCAGGTTATCTTTAAAGAAAATGATTCCTCCAACCTTATCCTCACGAATCATTTCCCTACTTTTCTCCGATAATTCTACTCCTTCAATTCCTCCAAAAATCATTTGGCCCACTTTTTCTTCTAAGGACATACTATCCACTGGGGAAGTTGTCACCGGTGAGTCTACCTCCTTTAAGTCCGTATAAACCGAAATATGATGAACGTTAGGATTCGGATCATTTTCCGTAGGCTTTGGTAGGATCCATTTTAATTGTATATTCGGGAGAATTTCATAAACTAAAATAGTTTCTTCTTTCCCTTCATCCTGATAGCTACGTATAATATCTGGCTCTCCTGCAACCGAATGGATGTCTTCCAATTGAACCTCTTGTATATATGTCGAGTTAGTTCGGATATCAAAAACAGTTCCTGAATGATGTCCAACAGTTGCGTTTCGAGATAGATAGGTGTCATAAATATCATTCGAAAGATTGCTGCTCTCATCAGGTACTCCCCATAGCTCGTACAATTGTTCTGTATCTGTTTCGCCAACTATAAAGGGTACATTTATAACCTGTCCTTTTTCAGCTAGCTCAAAAACAAGCGAAACAACTGCCTGTCCTTCGTTAGCTGCTTCTTCTTCACTTATAAACTCTTTTGATTTCTCTTCTTTGTTAGTTGTTAAGACCGCTTCTATTATAGTAAACATAAAAATTACTACTATGATAATTCCAATTTTTTTAATCATTTTAAAGGCCCCCGAATGATCGTCTACCCTATTGTATTTCAATTAGTACCGACACTATACCTTTTTTTGTATTTTAATTTTAATAATCAATCATTTTCAAATGTCCTAACTAAATTATTTAAACCAATTTGCACAACAAATAATTAACTTAATACAGAACGAATCATAATCTCGAATTCAAGCAACGTATCTCTACGTTACTCACTCTGTACTTAATTTCCACAAAAAAATCCCCAAACGGGGATTGGAAATTATGCCTGTGATTTATGGCGGAATGGACATTTCCCTTGAATTGGCTCACTATCATCACCAATAAAGGATTGCTTCCATTCGTTATGTGTCGGGTCGCCGAAGTGGCCTATGTCTGGATGCTTAGGTAGCTGATCCCACACTTCTACACGTTTACGAACTTTTTCACGTGACATAATGCCACCTTTTTCAGTTCCTTCTAACCCTTCAAAAATTTTGCGAGGTTGGAATCCAAGAACCATCGCATTTCCTAGATGACGTGTCTTTCGCTTCTTGTATGCAGGAGCATTTCCAAACACAAAAATTGGCTCACCATTGAATCGGAAATCCCATAAATAGTGCTCTGGGTCGCGTGGACTGTCTTCGGGCCATTCTACTTCATCAACTTCATGTAAGTATTGGAGGATATCCCAAAACTGCTTTCGGTAATCTTCAATAGAACCCTCTTGCTCAAAAGGCTCCACAAATACAAAAAGACCGTGTCTCTTGTAATTTGGTAATTTAAATAAATTTAGAAATTCTTCTACTGCAGAAGGTAGATTACTCCAGTCATCTTGATTGATATAAGCATAGCGGAGCTCGCCTTTTAATTCGCCACTCATTCCAAAAAAACATGGAAACGTTTTATCTGTTACTGTGTTATGAAAGGTTTCGTATTCTTTATAAAGCCAACTAGGCAAGTCAGTTCTAGTATGAAAATCTTCTTTTGTTAATAATGCTTGTTCCTTTGTAATCATACGATCTCCTCCACCATCTTCATTCTTACATCTATTATGTCTATTCTTTACTTTAACTAATGTACATATTCTTTACCCCATTCTAAAATTCTTGAAACAACTAGGTACAAAAGGAAATAAATTTCACAAATAGGTTATGAAATGAAAAATTAAGGGAATACAAAAGTAATGAGTGAAGAAAATGGAGGATTACTTATGGTGAAAATAATTCAAGATAAATCTCAAATACATTGTAAAAGTGAATATGGAACGCTTCAAAAAGTAGTCTTATGTGAACCACAATTCATGGAAATTAGAGAAGTGATTAATGACGTACAAAAAAAATATATAAATGATAATATAGACCGTTCACTTGCCATTTCGCAACATCAAAAGTTTGAACAGACTTTAAGGAATGCAGGGGTGGAAGTGATAAAACTACAACCAAGCAAAGACCACCCTGAACAGGTCTTCACTAGAGATATTGGGTTTACTTTGGGCAACCGTTTATTTATATCCGAAATGGCGAATCCTATTCGTCAAGGCGAAGAGAAAGTATTGGCAACTTGGATGAATGAACATGACATTTCGTATAAGAAGCTTTCCACGCATTCCATTGAAGGTGGCGATGTAATCGTGGATGGCAATCGTGTGTTTATTGGCATTAGCCATCGTACATGTAAGGATGCTGTTCAAGCTTTACAAAAAGAATTGCCGGATTTTGAAATTATACCTATCCCTTTTAATCCAAAATATTTGCATCTAGACTGTGTGTTCAATATCCTTTCCTCAAAAGATGCATTAATTTATCCTGATGCGCTCGATCCTAAAATTGTAGAAAATTTATCGAGCATGTATCATTTAATCGAAGTGAGCGAAAGTGAGCAATTCTCAATGGGTACGAATGTGTTGTCTATAGGGCAAAACCGAGTGCTAAGTTTGCCAACAAATCAGGATGTTAATAACCAGCTGAGACAGCATGGTTATCAAGTATTGGAAATCGAATTCTCAGAAATCATTAAATCAGGTGGATCGTTCCGATGCTGTTCAATGCCTATTCTGCGCGGATAAGAAAAGAGTAATTGGCATCTTAAGTAAGTATTCTATTGGTAAATGAGCTTGGAAATGTAATTCCAAGCTCATTTTTTAATTTGAATCAGTATAATCATTCCAGGCACTTAGAGTAACTCAATCGAATATTAGACAAAATTAAAAGACCTCGGTTTCACACCGAAGTCATCTTTATTGCTACTATGTCATTTACTGAACTGATACATCATTTAAAGATAGCGTTTTGGCTAATCGATTAATTCGGAATTATCTCATACGCAAGCTTTCGAATAATGAACTCATGCTCCGGATAATTCTCTAAAAGTTCATCCCGAGTGAAAAGCTCAAAATCTTCATATTCAAATCCAGGAGCAACCATGCAGCCCACTAAAGAAAACTCTCCGCCCTCTAAAACTGAGGAGCCGAAGATAGAATTTTTAGGAACGATTGCTTGTGGCATTTCTCCGTTGGCTATATCTAACCCAAGCTTATATTCATGGTAGTTTCCTTTTGGGTCAATTACATGAACAACTAATGGGTCTCCACCATGAAAATACCATAACTCATCTGACTTTAAACGATGAAAGTGGGAGATATCTTTCTCTCCAAGTAAAAAATAAATGCTTGTATATAGATTTCTAGATGACCCAGATACATCTAGAGTTTCTGTCGAGGCAAATGAAGACTTAAAGTAACCACCCTCTGGATGAGGTTCTAAGCCTAAAAACTCAATATAATAGGAAGCATCCTTTTTCATTATACTTCCCTCTTCTCTAAATGCTTCATACAATTAAATAGATGACAGTGGTTTGCCTCGTCTTGCAGCTCAACCATGGTCAAAGAGGTATTTCCTATGTCTGTAGAGAATTCTCCATCCGGAATAAGCGCATATAAAATTCTTGCAAGAAATCCTCCGTGGCTAACAACTAAAATCTTTTTACCTTGGTGTGCTTTTTTTATGTCCTCAATGAAGGACATCCCTCTAGAGATAATAACTTCTTCCTTCTCGAAGCCCATTTCCTGCTCTCTCCAATTTGGTCCCCATTTCGCAACTCGTTCATTTTCGGTAGTTCCCTCTATTATACCGCCACCAATTTCACCTAAGCGCTTATCTACTCGAAAATCAATACTAGGCTGCTTTTCTGCTATAATTTCTGCAGTCCGCTTTGCCCGAATAAGATGGCTAGTGTATATGATATCCCACTGTTCCTTCTCCATCCGCTCAGCAACTCGCTCTGCCATTTGTATCCCTTCATCATCTAAAGGTACGTCTGTTGTACCCTGTGCTCGTCCTTCTTTGTTCCAGGCGGTAACACCATGTCTAATAAATCCTATTGTAGTCATTTAAAATCCCCCTTTGTTCAAAGATAAAATAGAATTTCCTTTTCGTAAAGTAATTGTCCATAAGCCTTGTAAAAATGTCTGAGTAGATTTAAATAATATCACTTGACCTTTACGCTACGTGAACCCTTAGACTATTTATAACAGGAGGTGAAGAAATGGAATACACGATTCAAAAGCTTGGGGAACTTGCAGGAATTAGTACTCGTACTTTACGCTATTACGATGAAATCGACTTACTGAAACCAGCCCGATTCAGTGAGGTAGGCTACAGAATTTATAGTTCAGCCGAAGTAAGCCGACTCCAACAAATATTGTTCTATCGAGAGTTGGGGATAAACTTAGTACGAATAAAAGAAATCATCTCTTCTCCAAGCTTTGACAGTACTTCTGCATTAAAGCAGCACAAAGAAAAACTACTTCAAAAAAGGGTCCAGCTTGATTTGTTAATAAATAATGTGGATAAATCGATTCAAGAAAAAGAAAGGGGACTTAAAATGACAGATAATGAAAAATTTGAAGGCTTTAAACAACAGCTTGTGGACAACAATGAGGATAAGTATGGTGAAGAAATTCGAAATAAATACGGAAATCAAACAGTAGATCAATCCAACTCTAAGCTAAAAGATATGACACAGGAACAATATGAGGAGATAGTTAAATTAGAACAAGAAGTATTAGATAGTTTAAAAGAAGCTATGACAGCTGGCGATCCAACAAGTGACCTGGGACAAAAGACAGCAAGCCTGCATAAGCAGTGGATAAGTTTCTATTGGCCAAAATATTCGAAGGAAGCTCACGCGGGTCTAGCCGAAATGTATGTGGCAGACGAACGTTTTGCAGCTTATTATAATAAAGTTCAGGCTGGGGCAGCTCAATTTTTACGAGATGCTATTCGTGAATATACTAAAAACTAGAAGGCTTGCCTTCTAGTTTTTTAAAAGTTGCTCAAGTATGTGGATATCATCGGGATAAGCTAGTGGCAATCTCTTAATATCGTCCAATGACTTCCAAGCAATTTCGTGGATAAATTCATCTGGATCATGGATTGTCAATTCTCCACTAACAAAGTTCACCACAAAGTATTCTACATAATACGAAATACCATAATCACTTAGTAAACCATTCTTTTGATGTACCTTTTCACTCGGATGAACAGTTAAACCTGTTTCCTCCCAAAATTCTCGGACACAGCATTCTTCAAATGTTTCTCCCTCTTCCAACGTACCTGATGGAACTGTCCACAGCTTATCCTCTCCTGGTGCAGCCTGTAAAACCATCAACACTTCATTTCGCTCATTAAAACAAATACCAGCTGCCCCTTGCCACTTGAACATATTTCCCATTCCCCTCTTCTGCCACATATCATTTTGCTTTAATTATACCGCACCCCAAAAAATCGGTGAAGTAGCGGGATACACCCGCAAGTATGGGAAAGAGTCCCTAAGTTAATGATTAACCTATATTTCTAGAGGATTCGCACGTAAACAGTAGTAGAAAGTGTCACCTAAATCAAAGATGCACACCCCTATTTACTAAGTTTTCGCCCCTAAACCACATACAAATGTATCCTAAAGTCGCCGAATTCGCCCATAATCAGTAAAAAATGGCACCTAAATCGAAGATGTGCCCATATTTACTATGTTTTCGCCCCTAAACCACATACAAATGTCTCCTAAAGTGTCGGTATCCGCTCCTAAACTACCTGATTTTCACCCGTAAATGAAAGAAAAAGCAATCCAATAATTTATTTTTTTCACAGTACCTTGCAATGTATAATAGCATGTGATATATTACTTTCAACGGTACTGTTTATTGAATAGTAGCTAAGGGAGTGAAAGAAAAGTGAATATACAGTTTAAAAAGGGTGTTTTAAATCTGTGCGTCCTTGTCTTGTTGGATAAACAAGATCGATATGGTTACGAGCTGGTACAAAAAATATCTGATCAAATATCAATTTCTGAAGGCTCGGTTTACCCACTCCTTAGACGGTTAACTAAGGAAGGCTACTTCACAACTTATTTACAGGAATCAACGGAAGGTCCCCCACGTAAATATTACAAGCTGACGGACCTCGGTAGAACATATCTTCATGAGCAATTAAATGAATGGAAAAGCTTTACGGATGGTGTAAATAATCTAATCGAAGAGGGTGTAAATAATGACTGAGCAACAATTTATTAAGGAATTGGAACTTGCATTACATCAAATGACTACTGACGAGCGCAGTGAAATTATTTCGGATATTCGAGAATATTTCTCTAATGCACGGGAAGATGGAAAAACGGACAGCGAAATATCTGCCTCACTTGGTTCACCAAAGATTATTGCGCAGGAGCTTCTTGAGAATTATGTTCCAGAGAAATCCCAGCCAAAAGCGTTTACAAGCGATAAGTTGATACGCATTCCGGAGCCTAACTTTTCTAATGTGTTAGTAGATCTTGATTATGGTTCTCTAAACGTTTTTCCGTCTGAAACGGATGAAACTACTGTAGAACTGATTGGGGATAATGAAAAGCTTTCCTTTGTAGTCGAAGTGATAAATGATACTCTCTCCATTAATTTGAAATCTAAAAAAATGAGCTTCTTTACTTTTATCTTTCAGGTGAAAGAACTAAAAGTAAATGTCGCTCTACCAAAAAAACTTTATTCAACTATTATTATGAAAACTGATGATGGTCGTATTCGAGTAGAGAAATTGCTTGGTAAAAATGTGAAGATTACTTCTGACAACGGCTCCATTGCACTTCAAGAAATAGCTGCTACTATTATGGAGGTTAACACAGACAATGGTCGAATTGAGTTAGATCGAGTACAGGCTGACAAGCTAACTACTACGACCGACAATGGCAGAATTGAACTCCGCAATGTGGATACAGAGAAAACTTGTGCAGAAACAGACAATGGCCGCATAACGATGCAATATGTAAGTGGGGATATCCTGGGGAAAACCGACAATGGACGAATCGAACTGTTAACAACTAGCATTGATCGAATGATTGATCTAAAAACAGACAATGGCAGTATCATGATTGAAACCGAATCCGAGCCTAAAGATGTATCTATTTACGCTAAAGTGGACTGGGGTAAAATAGACATTTTTGGAGAACGTAATTCCAAAACTGTTTACGGTGCAGGAACGAATCAAGTAAAGTTAACCTCTGACAATGGCAGATTAACTGTAGCAAAACGGATAATATCCGGGATTACTAACTAATGGTACCTAACTTAACCTAGCACAAGATCCAAACACCTTTTTTCCTCTTTTCTCATAGACTAGGTAAGGACTATAACAAAAGGGGAAATGTATGAATAATACCGAAAACTACAACCAACAGATGTATGCCCAACAGGCTTATCAGCAATCGTTAACATTAATAGCCGAAGCCGTACAAGGAGAAAAGGAAGATCAAGTTTTTTATGACTACCTAATCTCCTTAGCTCCTAATCAAGAACAAATAGAAATAATCACGTCTATCCGAAACGATGAGATAAAGCATAATCAGTGGTTCAGAGAAATGTATAAAGCATTGACTGGTAATGATGTGGTGGTTACGACAGAAGAGCAATTCGTTTCTCCTGCCAATTATGAGGCCGGTATTAAGAAAGCTTTTTTCGGAGAGTTAAAAGCAATGGAAAAATACAGAGTAATACGAGCAGGACTACCCTACCGCGAATACAGAGATATTGTTTTCGAAATTTTGACAGACGAAATGAAACATGCTCAACTATATAATTATATTTTAACGGAAAATATTTCAAAAAATGTACCGGAAAGCATGCTAGAAAATACTTCAGCAAATACTTCTTGGAACAAGCCTGAGCCTGTTGGCTTCCCTGACCAGTGGATTCAATATACACAATACCTTGTAAATGAAGCTCTCAGTGATGTGGAAAGAGGCGTTAATTTAAAGCATATTCTCCAGGAATTTATACTCATGGGTGTCCTCGTTGGTAAAGGATATACCCCAGAGCAAGCATATGAAACAGTAGAGAATTGGGAACTCTCAGGCGAATCTCAGTTACTCTACCAAAGTAAAAATATTAAGTAACACAACGCTGCGTATAATACGCGGCTTTTTTTTATGCCCAATTATTGTAATTCTCATGTTACTCTAAAATAAATATTTCATTTTTTGAGAAAAATTTAAAATTTGTGCGTTATATAGAGTGTAAAAGCTTTTACAAATACCAAAAGGAGCTATTGTAGATGAAATCAACTGAATCTAATTTTATCCACAGGCTAAAATCAGAAAAAGAAGACGCACTGGAATATGTTGTGGATAATTACTTACCATTAATAAAAGGCGTTTCCTACAAGGTTCTTTCTCCTCTAAAAAATGATGGGATGATAGATGAATGCATAAACGATATCTTTTTATCTATTTGGCATCATGCAAAGGATTTTAATGGCGACACAACTGATTTTAAAAAATGGATTTGTATAATCGCTAAATTCAAAGCTATCGATTACTACCGAAAAGCAACTCGTAATATGGAGGTTTCTAGTGAACAGATGGAACTTCAGCCAGCTGACTCTATAGAAAAAAGTTTGATTCTAACAGAAAATCGAAATGAACTAATGCAATTAATCCATAAACTAGATCCAATCGATCAACAGATCTTCATCATGCGTTTTTTTCTTGGCGAAAGTACAGAAGCCATCGCTAAGAAGCTAGGGAAAACAAAAGCATCTGTTGATAATCGTATATACAGAGGAAAAAAGAGGCTAAATGGACAGGTTAAGAAATTTCTTCTAGGAGGTAGCTATGTATGAAAGATCTTTACAAGCAATTTAATAATATTGAAATAGATGTAGACGAATTTGAAGAGATGGAAGTAAGCGAATTTGAGCGAGCGAAGGTAAAAAAAGAATTAAAAAATAAAATCAACACATCTAAACAAAGGAAAAGTAAAAAGTTTTTAGCTGCCGCTTCCCTTGCCGTAGGACTGAGCGTCTCAGCTATAGTAGGACTATCTTTCACTGCCTACGCGGACAATATCCCAGTAATCAGCAATATTTATAAATTCTTTTATGAAACTAGTGGTGTCAAAGGAGATTTTTACGCGGGGTACGCAGATGTGTCTACTCCTATTAATTTAACCGCAACAAGCAATGGAATTAATATAACAGTAAATGATGCCATTTATGATGGTGAATCTATGATTGTCACCTATACTATTGATGCCAATAGAGATTTAGGATATCCAGTAGTAATTAGGGGAATTCCACACCTTCAAAATTCTCCGAAAACGGGAAGTCATGAAGCAAGTAAAGTATCAGAGAGCGAAAACAAATATGTAGGTATTTTCACTATGAAAATGGACGAAGAGGATACCTCTTTACCAATAGAATGGAACATAGATTATTTACGTCCAGGAAGAACCATTAATAATGACCCTATTGAAGGTGATTGGAAATTTAACTTTACTTTAAATAAGGCAGATATATCTATCTATAATATAGATAAAAAGCTTGAACAAGACGATCTTACAATCCATCTTCAAAAGCTTACGATATCTCCAAATTCGTTTCACTTTCTTTATGAACAAATTCCCTCCGATAAATTGCAAGAAGAATGGGATAGTATCGCAGTCGACTTAATAGTACGTGATGATTTAGGTAATCTTTATTCGCTGGAAGAGCAAAGTGGAAGTGGTGGTTCTTCTTTAAAGAATAACGAGAATAATATTAAATGGGGCGCTATATATGAGAAAATTAACCCTGAGGCTACTCAACTCATAATAACTCCTGACGTAGAATTATATGATTATGATATCATTAGATATAGCGAGGGTGGTTCAATTATTGGTCGTGGCCGCTCCTATAATAGCACCGCGGATCAAAAACAATACAAAATGGATGACATAATCATCGATTTAAAATAAACGAATTCTTGTTTAACCTTAGCTAAGCCCATTAAAAATGAGCTTAGCTTTTTTCCTTTATAAAGGCAATATCTACTTAATACAAAGGTAATTTAATAGAAACAGTTGCTCCGCCGTCTTCGTTATTAAAAGCTTGGATAGTTCCATCGTGTTTATCAATAATTGTCTTTGCTATATACAGACCAAGGCCAGCATGTCCGTTTCTGCGGCTTTCTCCAGTTATACCTTGATAAAAGGATTCGAATACTTTCGCTTCCTTTCCTTTTTCAAACCCTTGGCCATTATCCACCATTTTTATATATAACCAGTCATCCGTCATAAGTACATTTAGGCTAATCTCTCCTTTTTGTACGAATCTAAGACTATTGGTGAAGAGATTATCCAGTACCTGCGATATTCTATTGGAATCAGCGAAAATATCGATTTTCTTACTTCTTTCGTCTTTAAGATTACCTGTAAATACAACTTGTTCTTTCATACACCAGTGTTCATATTCCTCCATCTTCCCCTGTAAGAAATAAATGGGATCAAATTCTTTTTTGTCTAACTGAAAAAAATCGTTTTCTAGAAGAGTCGTTTGATTTAAGTCGTAAACTAGCTTAACTGCACGCTGAATATTTGACTTAATCACAATTAGGTATCTATCAAAACGATCAATTCCTTTTTTCTTTGCTTCTTCTAAGCCTTCTACATGACCCTGGATAATAGTAAGTGGTGTTCGTAAATCGTGTGCCAGGGCAGCAACAGCCTCCTTACGTTCTTTTTGAAGCTTCCACTCACGTTGTAGAGAATCACTCAGCTCGCTTTGCATATTTTCAAAAGCTTCTATTAAAAGCTGTATTTCTCTTATTTTTTCATACTTATTTATGTTGAAATTTAAATCCTTTTTACGTACAAAGCTTGTCGCAATCATTAGTTGCTCTAGAGGTAATTTTATCTCTCTGCTAAGTCTTCGTACAAATATAATAGTGAATAAAATAATATAGAAAAAAGGTGTAAGCAGAATTAATGGGATTCCCACTTTTAGCAACAGAGTATCAGAGGATTCGATTGGTGTAACCTTCAGTTGATAATAAAGCATAACTACTCCTTGCAAGTTTTCGTTGGCATCAATTATAGGGATATATTTAACAAAGTAATTTTTCTCACTGTAATCCACAATATTTAATCTTTCATATAGTTGTTTGACATCTATGTCTAATTGATCCTCATGGCTGCCGTATTTATATGTACCCGTTATATCGATAACCTTATATTTAAAACCTTCGGATGGAATAATCATATCTAACTTGTTTTTTTGAGAAACTTCTAAGATTGAGTCTTTTTCTAATCGAATTTTCGATTCTATTTTAGGAATCATTTGTTCATAAAAGCTGGCCTCACGCATTTTTGATTCTCCGATATATATCAAAACACTCCATGTAAGAATTGTACTTAGAAGGCTGCATAATAAAATGTAGACAATTAATCGATGAAGTCTCTTATTAAGAGTTGTTGTTTTTACCCCCATCTATAGCCTACTCCCCATACAGTTTGTATATATGTATTGTCCTCCTTGATTGCTTGAAATTTTGCTCTTATTTTCTTTATATGTTCGGTAACTGTGGAATCCTCTCCATTAGCTTCTAATCCCCATACTCGCTCATAAATATGTGATTTAGAAAAAACTTGTCCTTTATTCTCTGCAAGTAACCAAACAATATCAAACTGTTTGTTTGTTAAGTCTATATTCACTCCATTTATATGGATCATTCTACCTTTGTAATCAATGGTTACTTCCCCATATTGTTTTACTTCATAAGCATAGCTTTCGATTCTTCTTTTTTCTCTTCTTATATGCGCATATACTCTAGCTTTAAGCTCCGTAAGACTAAATGGTTTAATGAGATAGTCATCCCCTCCAACTAACAAGCCTTTAATTCTATTAGATTCCTCCTGACAAGCACTAAGAAAAATAATAGGACCAGAGAGATTGGATCTTATTTTTTCACATACCTCAAATCCATCTATCCCATCCATCATTACATCGAGTAAAACTAAGTGTGGATTCTGTTTAGCTAATTGAATAGCATCGTATCCATTGTGAGCAGTTAAGATTTCATAACCCTCGTCCTCCAGAGAATCCTTCATAAAAGAAACTATATCCACTTCATCGTCCACAATTAGGATTTTTTCTTTGAGCAATATGGCACACCTCCCCTTTTACTCATACTATTTCATACTTATAACAAAAGTATAAACTTTTTACTTATTATTTTATTATATTTCATTTCTATTCTTATTCTTATAACAAGTTAAGGAGGAATTAGTTTGAAAAGAATTGAAGTTATTGATGCTTTAAGAGGTTTTGCATTATTAGGGATTTTGTTAGTGAATATACATTTTTTTAACGAATCACTTCAAGCAATTAGTTTGGGAGGAGTTCCTATAGAAGGTAAGCTCAACGAGTCGATTGACTTTTTTACTGCACTTTTAGTTGAAGGAAAGTTTATGCTACTATTTTCTTTTCTCTTTGGGTATGGCGCCACCATTTTGTACATGAAATCTACTACACAAGGGATAAAATTTACCCCTTTATACTTAAAAAGGATGTTTGCCTTATTCATCTTCGGATTGATCCATGGCTTGTTGCTTTGGTATGGCGATATTTTAACCACTTACGCAATAGTTGGCATTGTACTGTTATTTTTCTTAAAACGAAAGTCTAAGACAATACTTATTTGGTCTCTTGTATTACTTTCTATTGTCCCACTTCTACTTGGTATATCTACCGGATTGACCTCTGGAACAGGGAACTATTCTTCTATTGATTTTTCCGAAGAGATTAAATTATCTCAAGAAATAGATAAGCAAATTTATGCGGAAGGAACTTTTTCTGAAATAGTAGCAAAACGTTCTATGGACTTTGTTATGAGCTTTTTCAATATGATATTATTTTTCCCCCAAATTTTAGGGATATTTTTACTTGGAGTATTTTTTGGAAAAAAAAGTATATTAGAGAACCTTCATGAGAAAAAGCATTCTTTCCTTGTTATTGGACTAATTGCCACATTGTCTGGAGTTATCTTAGAGTTACCTATGTTATTGGCAAACTCCTCGAATCTTATGTTGGAAATGATAGGTGTATTTATAGCAGGTCCATTACTGATGCTAGGCTATCTTTGTTTCTTCTGTCTTGCTTTCCTAAAATATAAAGAACAACTATTATTCTTTTCTTACATTGGAAAGCTTGGTTTTAGTATGTATATTTTACAATCCGTGATTTGTAGCCTCTTATTTTATAGCTATGGTCTGGGCTTATTTGGAGAAATTCAGCTTTGGCAAACCACTATCATCGCTATATCCATTTATATATTTCAGTTTTTACTTAGCTATCTTTGGATTAAACATTTAAAGTTTCAATCAGGTCCCTTAGAATTTATTTGGAGGTTATTTTACAGAGGTAAAGGGTTCCAACATAAGGCTAACAAGTAAGAAGCTTTGGAGAAATTCCCACTGTCAGCAAGACAGTGGGGTTTTTCTACATCTGCTCCGGAGCATCTATCCCAAGTAAACTTAACCCTTCCTTTAAAACTATGGCAACCGCATAACAAAGCGTCAGCTTCGATTGCTTTGTTTCATTATCAACTAATATTTTTGTATTCGCATAATATTTATTGAAATGGCGAGATAGCGTTAGGCAATATTTTGCGATAAGTGATGGATCTGCCTGTTCAAAGGATTTCTGGATAACCTGTGGAAAGCCTTGAAGTGTCATTATCGTTGGCCATGCAGGTTCGCCTAGTCCTTCAAAACTCATGTCATTAATCTCAAACTTACCTTTTTGAAGGAGTGAGTTTATGCGTGCGTGAGTGTACTGAATATAGGGTCCAGTCTCACCCTCGAAGTTAAGCATTTGCTCCAGAGAAAATTCTACGTCATTCATACGATGATTTTTTAAATCATGGAAGATGACAGCCCCTACTCCAACTGATTTAGCAACCTCCTCTTTGTGAAGAAGTGAAGGATTTTTCTCCTCAATACTTTTTTTCGCCTCCTCGATAGATTCATTTAAGACTTCTTTTAATAAGATCACTTTTCCTTTACGAGTCGACATCTTCTTACCATCCTTAAGCATCATCCCAAAAGGTACATGCTGACAGTCCTTTGCCCACGCATAGCCCATTTTTTGAAGCACACTGAAAAGCTGTTTAAAGTGAAGTGATTGTTCGTTGCCGACTACATAAAATGCTTTAGTAAAGGCATAGTTATTTTGACGATACAAGGCTGCAGCTAAATCTCTCGTTGCGTATAGAGTAGCTCCATCGGTTTTTTTGATCAAACATGGTGGCATATTCTCTAACTCGACTACTAACGCCCCGTCAGATTCCACGAGCAAACCCTTTTCTTCTATTTCTTTGACGACCGGTTCCATTTTGTCATTATAGAATGCTTCTCCATTAAAGGAATCAAACTGAATTCCTAGTAATTCATAGATATATTGAAATTCTTTAAGAGAGGCTTCCTTGAACCATTTCCAAAGCTGTAGTGCCTCTTCGTTACCCTGCTCTAGACTCTTGAAGGCAGCTCTTGCCTCAACATTGAGCTCTTCATCCACTTCAGCCTTTTCATGGAATTTTACATAGATTTTCAATAATTCCACTATTGGGGAGGCTTCAATTTTTTCTTTGTCTCCCCATAGCTTATAAGCAACGATCAGCTTTCCAAATTGAGTTCCCCAATCACCTAAATGATTAATACGAACAGCTTTGTAGCCATTTTTCTCAGAAATATTGGCAAGAGCATTTCCGATTACAGTTGAACGTAAATGTCCCATAGAGAATGGCTTAGCAATATTTGGTGAGGAAAGGTCTATAGTAACTTGTTCGTCTTTCATTGGTAGCTGGCCATAATTGTTTTGATTTTTAAGTATTTCCCCTAACACTTCTTTCGCAATAGTTTTCTGGTCATAAAAGATGTTCAAATAGCCCCCTACTGCCTCTACATTAGCAATAAGTGAACTCTTCACCTGTTTTGCCAATTCAGAAGCGATAAGCTGTGGTGATTTTTTATATAATTTCGCTAACGTAAAACAAGGAAATGCTAAATCTCCTAATTCAATGTTCTTTGGTTTTTCTAAAAGCATTTGTATTTCTTTCACTGTTAACTTACTTTCTATCTCAGTCTCAATCGAAATAGCAATTTGCTTTAATAGTTCCATATATATTCACCCTCCATTTTGTTTTTCCATATAAAAAAGCTCTCATCTCTATGAAGAGACGAGAGCTGAAATTCCCGTGGTACCACTCTAGTTGTCACATATTGTGACCGCTTTAACGTTATTAACGAGGACTTCCCCGATCTTTTCTACTCTAGTTCAAAAAGCTTCTCCAAAGTGCGTTTCTCTGAAAAGTCCTGTATCAGGCTCTCACTACCCCTGACTCGCTAATCATTATCTCATCAGATACTCTCTTTATCATCGAATTGTGTATGAATTTTCACTAATTTTAATGGAATCAAATACTAAAGTCAATATGTGAATAAATGTCTCCTTATCTATCTAACATTTACTATCTCATTTATTCCCCAGCTTTAAATGAACTGAATCCATCAACTTTTGATAACCAATTTCTTGATATATTTTGTTGGATGTGGGATTTAACATATCGGTATATAAAACACAGAAGTCATATTCCTTTAAAAGCTCCTTGCTGCAGGCTGCTACCATTGTTCTTGCATAACCTTTGCGTCGCTTTTCTTTAGGAGTAAATACCATAGAAACAGTCACTCCATGAGTTGATGGTCTAGCCTTCTTCATCATAGACACAATCTCTCCATCGTCCTCCCATAAGAAAACCTCCTGTCCATTCAACATAGCAGTCACTCTCTGGGCTATTTCCTCTTTAACAGTACTAGGAAGTCCAGTATCTTCTTCAAATTGGCTATACCATGATTCTATTAATGGAGCATCATCGTTATTAGCAAATCTCCAAGATCCTGGGCTATTTTCTAGCGTATCATCCACTTTATTTAATCGATATAATCCCTGGTCCATTAATAGTGAATTTGCTTGTCCCGTTTTCTCTTCCCATTTTGACGCGAAGCGAATAGCCCATTCCTTTACACTTATGATCGAATTTATATGTATACCACGTTGTAAAATCTCTTCAATACATAAATCGATTGACGCTTCGATTTTATTTAAATCGACAAAAATAACATTAAGTGGATGTGGTGGAGTCATCTGGAAAAGTGCCAATAACTCTCCATCCTCCTCAATAGTAGCCATCAGTGGATCCTCATATCCTCCCACTCTAATTCTTTCAAGCACACCTAAAAATAAGCTAAATTTGTCCTCGTTTTGCTTTAAAAAAGGTTTTGCAATATCGTAAAACTTCTCTGCACTTTCATAGATTTGAAATCTCATTTTTACATCCCCTTTGTAACGTTTTATGTTAATATAACGTAAAACGTTGCATGATGGGAGATATTTATGAAAATTATTTCTATTCGGGATATTCATATTGGGGAAGGACTACCAAAAATTATTGTTCCACTAGTCGGAAAAAATAAAGAAGCCCTTTTTAAGGAGCTACAATTAGTTAAGGATGCTTCTCCTGATGTAGTCGAATGGAGAGTAGATTTATTAATGGAAGTTGAAAGCTTAGAATCTGTCAAAGACACCCTTTCATACATACGAGGTTATTTATATCCTACCCCCCTTTTGTTTACTTTTAGAAGTCACAAGGAAGGCGGCAATAAAGTTATTGAACCTGATTATTATAAGCAACTTTTACGTGAAGTGATCCAGACAAAGGAAATAGATTTAATTGATATTGAGCTTTTCTCAGAGGAAGTTGAGGAGCTAGTTTCTTTAGCTAAGGATAATCATATTTCTGTGGTGATGTCCAACCATGATTTTAATGGAACTCCCTCAAAAGAGGTAATAATAGAACGCTTAACAGCTATGCAAAGACTAGGTGCAGATATTCCTAAAATTGCTGTTATGCCTAATAGTCCAGCCGATGTTATTACCCTCCTGGATGCTACCTATACGATGTATTCTACATATGCGGATCGTCCGATTATTACAATGTCTATGGCTAAATCAGGTATTATCAGTCGTTTATCTGGAGAAATTTTCGGTTCAGCAGCTACCTTTGGTTCAGTAGTATCAGCTTCCGCTCCAGGACAAATTGAAGCAAAAGAATTAAAGAAAGTGTTAGGACTTTTACATAACGCATAGTAATAACTGCTCCCAATCATTATTCGGGGGGCAGTTTTAATGTTTAAGGCTGAGGAAATTCGCATTCTAATTGGCAAAATTAAACATTATAATTATTAAAAACAAAAGATATACATAAATGAGCTAGGAAATATATATCCCAGCTCATTGTATTTTCACTAAATAGATCATTAGTTAAAGTAAAATAATTTACTTTAGAATTACCTTACTTTAAACCTGTTTCCTTTTCATATAGCTTGATATGATCACCACTCACGCCGTACACAACGCCATTATTTTTCCACCCGTATTTTTCATAATAGCCTTCAAGATCTGTGGACAAATAAAGCTTATCATATCCTTTTCTTGCTGCTTCTTTCAGGCTGTGTTGTAGCAGCATTGAGCCTATTTCTCTACCTCTATATTCTTCTTTCACGAATAAGCAGGCAAGCCATGGGCAAAGGTCTTGGCGACTATTAAGGTCATTTCTTAATAACGCATAAGTTCCAATGATCTCCTCCTCTTCAATCATCACATAAAATCTTGGAATATCTGAAAAACAACAAGAATGAATCATAGCATCTTCATAAAATTTATAATTGTGCTCATTTCCCCATTCTTTCCAAAATACTTGAATTGCTTTTTCGAATAGGTTATTCCTTTCCTGTAACTCAATAATTTGCATTATCTTTCCCCCAATCTAGCATAACCTGCTACGTTCGTCGAAACACACCTCTATTAAGTAATGATACGCTTAGAGCTTTCTTATTTTTCTGTGGATAAAATCCTCTCTAGTCGTATCATATCCACACAAGGAATGCCGTTTTCCACAATCTCTTCGGGATAATTAATTTTAAAAAAATCCTTATCCACAGAAATAATTCTGAATCCACACTTTTGATAGAGTGCAAGCTGATTTATGCTGGAGTTTCCTGTACCTACTTCTATTTTTTGATAACCAAGCTCTTTTGATTTCTGTATGGCATCGAGAACTAATTCTTTTCCTATTCCTTTTCCTTGATGTTGTTCATGTACAGCTATATTTTTAAGCTCCACAGTCTGGTTATTCAAAGGCACTAAGACATATACGCCAATTATTTTATTTCCTGCTTTCGTTATATAGCATTGACCCTTATCTAAATAAGCTTTAACTAATTCCTCTGCGGGATCTGCTAACAACAACAAATCCATTGGAAAATCGCTGTCTATTTTGTATACATTCATTTACTTTCCCCCCTGGAATATTTCTCTATATAAATTGTACCAAAAGAAAAGCCGTCCTTCTCTATATGAGCGGACGACATATTCTTTAAGACTCTGGAACAAGAATTTCTAAAATATCCTCAGACACATAGGTTTTCTTGTTGTGCAGAACGGGTGTCTCTTGAAATTCTCTTATACTTCTGTTGTATCCATACTTCAGCTCTCCCCTAGTAATGGAAAATGAGCTATTGCCAAGCTTTAAGTACACACTATTACGTTTTGGATGGGACATTACTTCATATCCTAAATACTGAGCCACCTTACGTATAGGAATCATCTTAACTCCATTTTGAATTAAATGGTCATTCTCTATTATTTTGTTGAGCTCTTTTTGAACAGGTTCAATATATTCTAGTGCAATAATTTTTGATGGAGTCGTAAGTTTTTGATTGTTCTTAGGTGAACTATAAAATACGATTAACTCCTTGTTTGTTAAATCGTTCTTGGAAATTTTCTTTCCCTTTTCATCCACCAATTCTGTTTTGTTGGTAATTTGAAGTTTCAGCTCTTTATCTAGACTAACAAATTGCTTATCGAATTTTGACACTTTCACTAGGCCACTCTTTTCTTCATGAGCAACAATGATTTCTGGAGAGATTCTTGGTGGATAAATTAAAATCATTGGTTTATTTTTATCGTAATAGGCATCAATTTTCATCCCCTTTTTAAAGGAATCAATAGAAATCGCTTTTGTAGAAGCGCTATTAAGAGCTATTACATCTTTATTTAATACTAAAATAGAAATCTGAGGCTCTTTCTCATTCGTTTCTACAGTTAAGGTTACTTCTTTATTATTTTTAGAAACTTCCTTAATAGTACCGGAGAATTTCATAAAGTTGCTGGCATCTTTTTCTTCTAAAACAACTACTTTGTTCGGTATTGTTTGAGCAGGAATACTTCTTGTCGAGGTTTTATAAAAGACAATCAGCTCATTACCCATTAAATTTTTTTGATCGATACTTTCTCCATCCTTATTAACAACAAGCGTTTCCTTAGAGAGATTCAGCTTTAATTGGTTGTCCTCACTTGTTAACTTTTCATCGAAGACTCCAACCTTTGTATAGCCTACATTTTGGTCATCATGAGCAATTATTAACTCTGGCGAAATTTGGGCTGGATAGATCATAGTCCTAGCTTTTGTTTTATCATAGTAGGCTTCTATTCTTTGCCCTTTGACAAATTCTTTTTTTTCTATTTCCTTGGCTGTGCCGCTATTATATAAAAGCGTCTCGTTTGTGATTGTAAAAACAGTGACAATCGGTTCTTTTTGCTCTGTTTCAACAGTAAGTATGACATTGTCTTCCTTATTTACGACTTCTTTAACGATACCAGTAAATCTCTCCAGTTTAGAGTTTTCTTTAACCATGGTATCCTCTCCCTCCTTCGCCAAAACAAATGTAGGTGTGAGAAGAAGACAGATTGCTATAAAGCTGAACGAAAGATAGTGTAATTTTTTCATTTCTGATCATCCCCTTTGTTTTCATCAGTGAATTAGACGGAACACCATGATAAACGTTTCAAAATTTTTTGAAACATTTATTATTCTAATGCGTATAAAGTAGTACGAAAAAATACTTAGGAATGGAGCTTAAACATGGCGTTAGTAATTAATGAAGTAACCAAACGTTATCAAGATTTTACTGCAGTTGACCATCTCTCCTTCACCATAGAAAAAGGTGAAATATTTGGTTTAATCGGTCAAAATGGTGCCGGTAAAACTACGACCTTTCGGATGATACTAGATTTACAGGAAACTACGGAAGGAACCATCACATGGGATGGTACAAATATCAATAATATTAATAGAGATCTTTTAGGTTATTTACCCGAGGAGAGAGGTATTTTCCCTGCTATGAAAGTGGAGGATCAGCTTTACTTCTTTGGAGAGCTTCGTGGTAAATCCCGTAAGGAGCTAAAAAAAGAAGTGGATTACTGGATTGATCGTTTTGAATTAGAGGACAAACGAAAAGCGAAAGCTGAAACACTGTCCAAAGGAAACCAGCAAAAGGTGCAATTGATCGCAAGCTTCATTCACCAGCCAGCATTTCTTATACTAGACGAACCATTTAGTGGACTGGATCCAGTAAATAAGGATTTGTTGAAGGGTGCCATTTTAGAGCTAAAAGACAAGGGCACAACTATATTATTTTCTAGCCATCAGATGGAAAATGTAGAAGAGCTTTGTGATCATTTATGTCTTTTAAAACGTGGTGTCTCTTTGTATGCTGGAAGCCTGCTAGACTTAAAGAAACAATATGGAAAAACAAAACTTACTATTCGTACGGAGCTTTCAAAGGAGACACTTGAAAGCATGGAGGGCGTTAAGTATGTCCATGTTGGAAAAGACCAGTATATCCTTACACTAGCAGATGAAAAATATGCGCAAGCAATCTTTGACTCTATTTTTGATGGCAAGTATATTGAGAAATTTAGCTTAGATTATTTGTCATTAGATGAAATCTTCAAGGATAAGGTAGGTGGCAAGAATGTCTAAATTTTGGTTGTTAGTCAAACAGTTATATACTCAAAAAATAAAAGCAAAATCTTTTATAATCATGCTTGCCATCTATGTTGGTGTTATTTCCATCGTAATGTTTTGGTCAGATATAAAGGCTGCATTCTTTGAAAGTGAAGCATTAGAAATTGCAGTTATAAATGAGACAGAGGCTGATATAGAGGCTTTATTCCAATCTAATAATGATTTAGCATTTTCGTTCCCTACTTCTCCAAATGATGAGGTAGAAAAAGAAGTCATTGACGGAGACTATGCAGCTGCCATTTTTATCAAAGATGAAGAGAATTCTCTTAACGCGGAAATAGCAACATATGAGCCATTAGCATTTACTGATCAGCTCAGTCTATCTTCCACTCTTCAATATGCTGGGAAATTGTATGAGGTACAGCAGCTGAACCTCACAGCCGAAGAAGCAGATAAAATTCTACAGTCCGAAACCATCATTACAATGAAAAATTTAGATGAAGCCTCTGCTGGGGGCAAGAGTGAGGATGAGAAGGCGGTAGGAATCGTCGCTTCTATGCTCATCGGCTCCTTAATTTATGGTTTCTTAATATCCTTTTTATCTATGATAACAACAGATGTGGCTTCTGAAAAAGGTTCTCGTGTTTTAGAGGTTCTTCTTGCAAGTGTTAAACCATCTACTCATTTAATAGCTAAATTAACAGGTACATTTCTCTTGGCAATTACACAAATTGGAGCTTTGATAATTTTGTTAGCAGTTATTTTTATGACAGTTGATGGAGGCTCTAAAATAGATAGTTTACAGCCTATGATTGAGGAGCTTTCCTATTCTTATATTGGTTATGCCCTGGCATTTTTAATCATGACCATTGTGCTAAATTTAATCATTGGTGCATTATTAGGCTCACTCGTATCTAAAGTAGAGGAAGCTGGTCAGGCAGTTATGCCAATGACTATCATCGGAATCATAGGATTTTATGTATTAATTTTCGGAGCGCAAAGTCCAGACACCATGCTAGTAAAGGTATTCTCTTACATACCATTTACATCGGGTATGGTAATGCCATTACGCATTGGTGCAACTGACATCGGGGCATTTGAGCCGATGCTAGCTTTACTAATACTAACCGTTACCTCTATCGTAGCATTCATCATCAGCCTGTCCTTCTATAAACGAAGCGTTCTTACTTATAGCTCAGGCGGTATTATCCAAAAGATTAAAACTGTATTAAAGGTAACAACATAATCCTAAATGAAAGTACCACGAACCTCACATGTTCGTGGTACTTTTACTTATTTCGGTCACTTATCTCTCGTCACTTTTTCAGCACTTTTTTGCATATACTATGGGGGTGAAAGAAGGGATGCGAATTATATGTGTGGAATAACCGGATGGGTTGATTTTAGAAAAGATTTACGGGGGTATTCTCCTGTTGTGGAGAAAATGGCAGAGAGTTTAAAAAAGCGGGGACCAGATGATCATAATGTGTGGAGTGCGGTCCATGCTCTCTTCGGTCATCGAAGATTGACTGTTGTTGATCCCGTTGGAGGCAAACAGCCAATGAGCAAAAGCTATCAATCTAGGAATTATACGCTTTGCTATAATGGAGAGCTTTATAATACGGAAGATTTACGAAAGGAATTATTAAGTAGAGGGCATTCATTCTCAGGGCATTCAGATACAGAGGTATTATTAACCTCTTATATTGAATGGAAGGAAAAGTGTGTTGATTACTTCAATGGAATTTTTGCTTTTGCCATTTGGGATGAAGAAGAGCAAAAGGTTTTTATAGCAAGAGACCGCTTAGGAGTAAAGCCATTGTTTTTTACGGAAAGAAATGATGGATTGCTATTCGGATCTGAATTAAAGGCATTGCTTGCACACCCAGGTGTTCCAACAGAGATTGATCAGAATGGATTATCAGAGATTATTGGGCTTGGGCCTTCCCGCACTCCTGGATTCGGTGTATATAAAGGGATAAAGGAGCTTAGACCAGCACATGCATTAACTTTTTCGAAAAACGGCCTGCGTATGTGGCGGTATTGGAACGTGGAAAGTAAAGAGCATACCGACACATTAGAGGAAACGGTAGAAAAAGTACGTTACTTAGTAACAGATGCGGTAGAAAGACAGCTTGTATCCGATGTGCCTTTATGTACATTCCTTTCGGGAGGAATAGATTCTAGTGCTATTTCTGCAATTGCTGCAAATGCTTATAAAAGAGATGGAATACCCCCTCTTCATACTTACTCGATTGATTATGAAAACAATAATGTCCACTTCAAGGGAAATGAATTTCAGCCTAGCGAGGACTTCCCTTTCATCCAAAAAGTCTCTAGCTCTCTTCATACTACTCACCACTTTTCAGTCATTACACAGGATGATCTAGCTCAATTTTTAACGGAGGCAGTCCATGTACGTGATTTACCTGGAATGGCAGATATAGACTCCTCTTTACTATGGTTCTGTAAAGAAATAAAAAAGGATTTTACCGTAGGATTGTCCGGAGAATGTGCGGATGAGATATTTGGGGGCTATCCTTGGTTTCATAAGGTTGGAAATGCAGAAACAGGCTTCCCTTGGATTCGATCCAAGCATGAAAGACACTCCTTGCTAAACGATAGCTGGCAACAAAAATTGAAAATAGAAGATTATGTACAAAACGCATATGATATAAGCGTAGCAGAAACACCTCAGCTGATTGGCGAGTCCTCCTTAGAAGCAGAACGAAGAAATCTCTTTTATATGAATATGATTTGGTTTATGTCCACACTTTTGGAACGAAAAGACCGGATGAGCATGGGAGCAAGCTTAGAAGTGCGTGTCCCCTTTGCAGACCATCGTCTTGTAGAGTATGCGTGGAATATTCCGTGGGATTTTAAAATGGTTGGAAACCAAGAAAAAGGCATTCTTAGAAAGGCATTAGAGGGAATTCTTCCAAACGAAGTGCTCTATCGTAAAAAGAGCCCTTATCCAAAAACCCATAATCCGGTCTATGCAGCAAAGGTTCAGCTCATGCTGAAGGAGCAACTGCTAGATAAGAATTCTATATTGCATGAACTATTTGACCCTAGAAGTCTTCAAACATTAATCGAATCTAATGGAGAGGCCTTTAAGATTCCTTGGTTTGGACAATTAATGACTGGTCCCCAGCTATTAGCTTACTTAGCTCAAACGCATATTTGGTTTAAAGATTATAATGTTCAATTGGTGGATTAATAAATGTTAGAGGGTGGCGGTGACAAATCACTTTCACCCTCTTTATTGTTCAGCTATTTTTTTACTCCAATATACAATAGGTGAGAAGATATCCCTAAAATATAAGGGTCATTGGCTTTTTCAATCAGCAGGTCAATTAGCTTTTTGTATTCCTGCTCACCTTTGTCTTTCCAGTAGTTCCAATTTTCCTTATTCAATATTGAAGCGACATTTGAGCCTATTAATTCTAAGCTTTCAAATCCATGTGCTTCCATGAACGGCTTTATCTCTTCGATATTAAAATAATACGCTCCTGTAAAACGCCCAGCTTCTTGGTGATTAAAGCTGCCTGTGTCGTTAAATTGTTGAATGCTTTTCATCTGGTTATTTGGCTTCCAATTTTCAGGGTACATGAGAGAAGTAAGTATGTGCTTAATCCTAGGCATAAACGCAATAAAAACAAGCCCATTCTTTTTGGTTACTCTATGTAATTCACGTATTGCTTTTATCCGGTCGGCTTCTTCCTGTAAATGATACATAGGTCCAAGCATAAGAGCCGCATCAAACTGCTCATCTTTGATCTCGGATAAGTCTCTTGCATCTGCTACAAGAAAATCTGAGAAGTGATTTTCCAGATGAAATTCTTCTGCTTTTTCTTTCGCTATCTCTACTAGTTTCGGTGTAAGGTCAGTTAGGGTTACACTATAGCCCTCCATTGCTAGCTTGATTGAATATTTCCCCGGTCCCGCCCCGTTATCGAGTACATTCCCAGCAGGAGGAAGATATCTCTTTATGTAATGCCAATTCACTTGAAATTCAATTGGTTCTCTTTCAAGTCTACCCCACTCATCAAATTGGTTGTAATAACTAATAATGTCACTCATAACAAGCACCTACATTCTTCATCAATTTTAATATTAGTTCTATTTGCGATAGGATAATTCCTGCTAGATGAAATAACTTATACTGTTTTCAATTATTAAATAGAAATAGTTTACCCGGCAAGTATGAATATAGATGGCAAATTTCCGCTCTCGGCGGGCGCTTTCCGTGGGGTGAGCGATAAGCCACCACCGTCGCTAGCGCGCACGTTGTGATGTCTTATCTGTCTCACTCATCCCACTGCAGTCGCCGCCTGTCGCTCCAATTATTAGATTGAGAGTAATTAGAGGGGAATAACTTATACTGTTATATTCAGCCATCAAATAGAATCAGATGAAGCGAAAAGCATGTGTAATAGATAGTATGATTTTGCTAAAATTACCTCCATTTTCAAAAAAATTCAATCCTACTCTAAAGGCAATAAATCAGAAGACTTTATTGTTTCTTAGAAAAAAAAGACAGAGATTCATCATCTCTGTCCAGTCTATTTGCTTGTAAGTGTTCTGAAGTATTTGTCTACAAAAGGAACGAGATAGTCTAAAACCTTTTCACTTGGATTCATCTTCGCATGGTGAAGTCCAAAAGGAGAATCGACACCAGCCCAGAATAACATGCCTGGTATGTCCTTTAAGAAATAGCCAAAATCCTCGCCTGTCATCGCGGCCTCACAGTGGATGGCGTTGGTTGCTTCATGCTGCTCTGCAAAAGCTAGAAAATCATTGGCGATAACCTCATTGTTATATACCTGATAATAAGAAGACCCATAATCGATTTTCACGTCACAATCAAATGCTATTTCAGTGGCATGGCAGAATGCTTCTATTTTTTCTTTAATGAGTGTCATTGTAGAAGCATCCATTGTCCGAATAGTTCCCTCTAAACGAGCATGACCAGAAATAATATTTTGGACAGTTCCCGATGAAAACTTTCCAATAGTTAAAACTGCAGGCTTCATTGGATTGACTACTCGGCTAACGATAGACTGCAACTGTAGCAAAAGAGTCGCGGCCGCAATCGACATATCCTTTGCTTGGTGTGGATAGGCAGCATGGCCCTCCTTCCCTACTAAGTCTATATAGAGCTCAGAGGTATTGGCAAATAGTAAGCCAGGGCGAGTAGCTATCGTACCAACTGGATATTCTGGAGCTACGTGATAAGCAAATATCTTGTCTGGCATAAGCTCGGGCTGTTCTTCCTTTAGCCAATGTAACATCGGAAGAGCACCACCTGGACTTTCCTCTGCTGGTTGAAACAAGAACACCATATGATCGTTTAATGGTGACTCTACTATTTTTTGAAGCAAACCGAGCGCAACGGTCATATGCATATCGTGCCCGCAGGCATGCATTCTACCAGGGTGCTCAGATGAAAAGGCAACATCGGTAGCCTCCGTGATTGGGAGACCGTCAATATCAGTCCTCCAGCCAATCGTTTGAGTTGGCTGGAGTCCTTCTACTTTCACGACAATTCCTGTCTTCCATGTAACAATCGTTAATCGATCCTGTGGAAGCGAATGGATTTGCTCCAATAAGTAAACCTGCGTTTTCACCTCTTTAAATCCAAGCTCCGGTATACGATGCAAATCGCGACGAATATCAAGTAAGGTTTTCATGTGTCACCTTCTTAAATTTGACGTAGTTCTTGCATAATTTCTGTTTTAGATTTTGTTTGTGCATCGATATCTTTAATTACCTTAGCTGGTGTGCCCGCAACTACTGTATATGGCGGTACATCTTTTGTTACAACTGCTCCAGCCGCAACAACTGCTCCTTTGCCAACTCGGCACCCCTCTAAAACTACAGCATTAGCACCGATTAATACGTCGTCTTCAATTATTACTGGAGTTGCAGAAGGTGGCTCAATAACACCTGCAAGCACTGCTCCAGCTCCAATGTGACAGTTATCTCCCACTGTTGCACGACCACCAAGGATTGCTCCCATGTCGATCATTGTACCTTTACCAATGACTGCGCCAATGTTGATTACAGCACCTAGCATGATAATTGCATTATCACCAATGCTCACTTGATCACGAATAACTGCACCTGGCTCAATTCTTGCATTAATACCTTTTAAATCTAATAAAGGTATTGCAGAGTTTCTGCTTTCATTTTCAACTACTATATCTTCAATTTGTGCTTTATATTCATCTAATGTCGGTTGAATTTCAGACCATTCTCCAAATAGAATAAGAGAATTCCCTTGTCCAAAAACCTTTGTATTTTCTCCGAAAGAAAGTTGGTCAATCCCAGTTCCTTTTATGTATACCTTCACTTGCGTAGATTTTTTTGCGTGTTGAATGTAAGAAATAATCTCATGTGCATCTAACTGTTTCATGTTCTCATTACCTCCTCAAATATGTGCTTATTGTACAGTAATTTTTATTAAAAATCACGAATTTAAATACATTTTCAAATAATTAATTATCTTATCTACATATTAAAAGGGATTGTTGCAGGATTATTACAGGTGCCTGGCACCTGTAATAATCCTGCAACCCTTTATAAAAAATCAGAAAATACTGATATTTGGTTGTAAAATTATAGATTAAAAGTATAATATTAATAATCATCTATTTGATATGCCAACTGGCTTATTTTTTTACAACATAATGGAAGCGCTATCATTTGGGTGAAAAATAAACCTTGGGGGAGAGAAATTGATAAAAAAGAGTCTTAGTCTTGTCTTGTTAATGGTTTTGGCACTTTTGGTTGCAGCGTGTAGTGGAGGGAAGCCAAATATTGCTATCGGCCCTCCAGCTAGTGAGACTAGCTCCGTCTCTAAGCTAATTTTAGATGCCTATGGAATTACTGATGATGATTACAAAGCTTATCAGGAGGGCTTTGGCGATGCTGCTGATGGTGTGCAGGATGGAAATATTGATATTTCTATAGGTATCCTTGGGCTCCCGGCTGCAAGTATCGAAAGCTTGCAAAATTCTGCAGGAGATGTTGTGATGATGAGCTTATCTGATGATGCAATCTCTTATATTGAAGAGAATAGCGGATATAGACGTCACACTATTCCTAAGGATACGTATGACTTTTTAGATTCAGATGTGGAAACTGTGACTGCCTACGCTATTTTAATGGGAAGTACAGATACGATCGATGATGAGCTTGGTTATGAGCTAGCAAAGATAATGATTGAAAACGCAAGTGAAAATACACATGCTCAAGCAAAGCAGATGATTTTAGAAAACGCACTAAACGGGGCTGAGGGGCTTCCTATTCATCCTGGCGCAAAGCGTTATTATGAGGAACAGGGTCTCACTATTGACAACCCAGTAGCAGAGCTTACTGCTGACAAAAGCAACCGCAAGAATGATTTTATACTCGGAACTGGAAGTCAAGGCGGCACTTATTATCCACTAGGGGGAGAGATGGCAAGTATTTGGAATAAACATATCGAAGGATTTAACTTAACAAACACAGAAACTGGCGCATCTGTAGAAAACCTATCTAGTATTCGAGATGGAAACATGGATTTAGGTATGTCTGTACATGTACCAGCATTACAAGCAGTCAATGGCGAGGCAGCATTTGAAGGACATGAAGTTCCAAACGCCGCATTTATTGGTCATATTTATCCAGAGGTTATTCAAATTGTTACGCGTAAAAGCTCTGACATTAAAAGCTTGGACGATGTGAAATAAAATCGAGGTATAAAATCCAATTAAAAATGAGGTGAGACAATGAAAGATCAGCAACCAATAAATGCACAAGATATACTAGAGAAATATGATAAGGAAAATCAGTTTCGATCAAATATTGGAAAATGGGCATGGGTTGTTACCTTTTTAGGGGTGGCCTTAACCGTATTCCATTTATACACGGCCTATTTTGGAACCCTGCCAACTCAAAAACAAGGTGCCGTTCATGTAGGAACTGCTCTCGGTGTCATTTTTCTATTGTACCCATTAAAAAGAGACCTACTTAAAACACAAAAGAAAATACCTTGGTATGACATCGTGCTTGCCTTTACCGCCATGTATGTAACCTATCATAAAATAATCTTTTTTGATTCTATTCTACAGAGCAGAATTTCCGGATATAGCATACCTGACATAATCATCTCCGTCCTTGGGATTCTTCTTGTCCTAGAAGCGACCAGAAGAACGGTTGGCTTACCAATCGTCATAGTGGCTTTAGTAGCCATACTTTATGCTATCTTCGGAAATTTTGTCCCTACTCAAATCCTTTCCCATCCTGGATTTTCTTTAGAGCGAACCGCTACTGCACTTTGGTACAAAGAAAGTGGAATATTCGGCACCCCTGTTCAAATTTCAGCAAAGTTTATATTCCTCTTCCTATTCTTTGGCGTAATGCTCGTACAAACAAATGTAGGGAAGTTCTTCAATGATTTAGCCTTTTCTTTAACCGGAAGATATACAGGAGGTACTGCAAAAACAGCTGTTGTAGCAAGTGCATTGCAAGGGACTATATCAGGTAGCTCCGTTGGTAATACAGTCGCAACAGGGTCCTTTACTATCCCTATGATGAAAAAAGCAGGTTTTAAGCCTGAATTTGCTGGCGCAACCGAAGCTGCTGCATCTACCGGAGGACAAATTATGCCTCCAATGATGGGCGCCGCGGCCTTTATCATGATGGAAATTTTGGGTGTATCGTATGGAACTATTATGATGGCGGCGATTATACCAGCGATATTGTATTTCACAGGTATCTTTATCGGCACTCATTTTGAAGCAAAAAAACTGAAAATACTTGGGCTCCCAAAGTCTCAATTGCCTTCTTTTAGAAAGACTATGAAACGAAATTGGTATATGCTTTTACCTCTCTTCGTTATTACTGGGACGATAATTTATGGTTTTACCCCACAACGTGCTGCACTTTTTGGAATAGTCGCTGCATTTTTAGTAAGCTTAATACGCAAAGAAACAAGGATGTCCTTTAAGCAAACTATAAATGTATTAGAACAAGGTACAAGAGTCGCTCTACCGGTTATAGCAGCCGTTGCCACAGCTGGTGTCATAGCTGGAATTGTTAGTATGACTGGCCTTGGCTCCAAATTTGCTGCTGGAGTTATAGCTCTATCAAACGGATATCTCATTCTCGCTCTAATATTTACCATGATTGCTTGTATTGTATTGGGGATGGGATTACCCACTACAGCAAACTATGTAGTCACAGCTACTATTGCCGCTCCAGTTTTAATAAATGAATTCGGAGTAGCTCCAATTGCTGCCCATATGTTTGTATTCTATTTTGGTATAGTCGCAGATATCACTCCACCTGTCTGTCTTGCAGCTTATGCCGGGGCAGGTATTGCAGGAGCAAACCCTTTTAAAACAGGTATGAACGCCGTCAAACTAGCCATCGCTGCCTTTATCGTTCCGTTTATCTTTATCTATAATCCAATCTTAGTAATGGTAGATGTAGAACCAGTAATGCTTATCATCTCTGTTACTGCTTCCTTAGTAGGAATGGTAGCTGTCAGCAGTTCCATGATTGGCTATTTTATAAGGTACTCTAAGGTCTGGGAACGATTCATCTTATTTGTGGCTGGGTTAATGCTTATTGTTCCAGAAATTTTAAGTAGTGTACTTGGGATTGTACTCATACTAGGAATTTGGTTCATACAAAAAAGAAGAACAGACGATGAGCTTGGAATAGAGGGCCCTAGGTCGAGTCAAGCATTGTATTAATTACCTCTTTAATTTTCAGAAGAATATGTTATATTATATAGTAACTAATATCGAAGGGACGATGGGTGGACAATGATTTTATAATCTTATTTCTCGCTTAATATTACTGCTTCATGCAGAAAAATATTTTTAGCTTTGACGGAAATAGGATTAGTCTGCCCATTTTTCAAATTGAGATAATAAATTACTACAGGCATATATATTTGTAGTTATTTTTTGTCGTACACTAAATGGCCAGTAAAATCCTTCCGTCTAAATCGGAGGGATTTTTTTTATCTCTCCAAGGGAGGTAATACAATGACTTTACAAGGAAGATTAACGAACATCAGCATAACCCATGGTGACAAAGAGATCATTAACAATATAAAAACCGATATACATTTAGGGGCTGTAATAGGAATTGTCGGTAGAAATGGTGAAGGAAAATCTTCTCTTCTTTCCATTCTTTCAGGTGAAAGCTCTCCCACTTCCGGACAAATCGAATGGATAGGGACTACTCCCACCATCAGCTATTTCAAGCAAGAAGATGAGCATTTCCATTCAAATGTAGAGGAAAAAGATGAACGGACCTATATCAGTAAGTGGTCTGTCCCTAATAATCGTCCTTACGATGCATTAAGTGGCGGAGAAAAAATGAAAAAAAGACTGTCTAAGGATTTTGCAGAAAGTTCTCAGTTACTTTTACTTGATGAGCCTACTAATCATTTAGATCAAAGTAGTCTATCCTTCTTAAAAGAAGAAATAGCTACCTATTCTGGAACGATTATATTAGTATCACATGATCGATACTTTTTAGATGAAGTATCAAATTATATTTGGGAAATTGAAAATAAAAACCTAACCGTCTATACAGGAAATTATTCTACCTATCGTAAAAGAAAAGAAGAAAAACTTATCACTCATCAAAGAGAATATGATGCACAACAATCAAAAATCCGACAAGTTGAAAAGCAAATGGAAGTATTGAAAAATTGGTCCAACAAAGCACATGAAGAATCGACAAAAAAAGACGGTGCAAAAGAGTATTTTCGTATGAAGGCTAAGAAAAAGGATGTTCAAATTCGCTCCAAGCAAAAACGACTAGAGCTAGAGCTTTCCAAATATCAAGTAGAACGTCCAGTAGAGGAAAAGGAAATCAATTTCTCTATTGAAGGTAATAAGAAAAAAGGGAAACGCGTTATAGAAGCTAAAAATTTAAGCAAATCTTTTAACGAAGAAATTCTATTTCAAAAAGCTTCCTTTACTATCCAAGCTAAAGAACGTGTTGGAATCCTCGGATCAAATGGTAGTGGTAAAACAACCTTTTTCCGAATGCTGACTGGAGAAGAAACATTTGAAGGTGAGCTTTGGAAAACCGAATCAATGAACATCGGCTTTTTACGCCAAACAGTATTCGATCTTCCAGAAGATCAAACCCCCTCTGACTTTTTTGCAACTACCGATTATGATACAAGGGGTGTAATTCAAACCTTAATGAACAATTTGGGCTTCTCTAAGGATCATTGGTTAAGACCAATTTCTACAATGAGTATGGGAGAAAGAGTAAAACTAAAGTTAATGGAGTTCATGGTAGATCAAAAGGATGTACTCATTTTAGATGAGCCTACGAACCATCTCGATTTGCCTTCTCGAGAACAGCTAGAAAGGACACTGTCTACGTATCCCGGTACTATTTTACTCGTAACCCATGACCGTTATTTTTTAGAAAGGCTAACAAACAAGCTTCTTATATTTGATAAAAATAGAATTCAAAAGCTTGAGATGAATTATACTGATTGGCTTAGTAGAAGCGAAGAAAACGACAATAACAAGTTACTTCTAGCTCTAGAAACAGAGCGACAAGCTGTACTAGGTCAATTAAGCTATCTTCCATCTAAAGATTCCAAGTACATGGAATTAGATGAACAATTTAAAATGCTAACCCAAAAGATAAATCAACTAAAAAATAAGTAAACAAAATGGCTGCTCAAAATCCCAGAGCAGCCATTTGTCGTTAGGAGCATAAAAATGTCGATTTCCCGGGAAATAGGTCAACGGATTCAATTTTTTTACATTCTATTAGAATCAACATATAATATAATAAATCCAATCAGAAAAGTATGTTTTATCATGAAGACAATTCCGAAGCCTCTCGTTATGGTCAATCAATGGACAATTGTAATCTCTGTCGTCATCGCGCTTATCACTCAATCAGCATGGATTCTGCTCATTCCGTTAATTGCCAATTTATCTAGTTTATTATTTGGTTTTCATCCCATTTTAGTTGTAGCCAAAAGATTTCTAAAGAAGCCTAGTAAGAAATATATTCAAGAAGATTATGCTCAGCTAAGGTTTAATCAATGGTTGGCAGTTGGCTTTTTACTTATAGCTAGTATTAGCTTCTTTTTGAAGTGGAGTATTTCATTTAATATTGCAACTGTTATGGTCGGTTTAGCTGCATTTATTGCTATACTAGGATTTTGTATAGGCTGCTTCTTTCGTTTCCAATACCAGCAATGGAAGTATCGAAGAAATAACTCTGCAACACATTAAGATTTTCTACAACTAGAAAAGAGAAGAACTGTTTGTAATCATAGTTCTCCCTTGTTTTTTCAATCTTTTCTTTTTAAGGCTCTAAACTATAGCAATAAGTAATTATATGGCTGCTCAAATCATTTAGAGCGGCCATTCTTAAGTCATTATATAAGGTTTTCCCCATTGCACTAGTCACCGTAATAGGTTCTGGTGTTTCTCCTTCATTTAATCGTTCTTCCTCTCCCTTACCGAAAAATACACTACAACTGTAAATACAGCTACAAATAAAATTCCAATTATAAAAAACGGTGAATCGGGATCCCAAAATGCATATCTGTTCCCCCCATATGGACCTCCTCGCTCAGCCACTCTATAAGTCCCTGAGGAAACTTCTACTGCAATTGCCTCCTTACTACTAACTTCCTTTACTTCATAATATTTAGTTCCTCTTGGGTAAGCATTAGAAAAATTCCCTGAGTAAGACCCTTCTAGATCGGAGTATTTTGTAACATGACCAATTTCCTTACCAATTTCATTGACCTCTTCATCTTGCAGAACATAAACATATCCATCCCATACTACGAAGGGATATGCCCAGTCAGCCATTGTTTTGATAGGGCTTGCTATGAATAAAATAACTAAACATGTAGCAAAAAAACTTCTCATCCTATTCCCCCTTTCTACATTTGACGCATCACAAAACAAACAGTTTCTTGAGTCCTAATTTATATATAAAAGTATTGTTTATAATTAGCCTATAGCAAAAAACTAACATCTATTATTCATGTTTTTTAAGTAGATAGATTACTTTCTACTCAAAAAAAATCCCATCTACAGCTTCCTGTAAATGAGACTTTTACTTTCCTATATTTATGCTAAATCTACATTATGATAAACCTGCTGAACATCCTCTAAATCTTCGATAGCATCAATCATTTTTTCAAATTGGGCTTGTGCATCTGCATCTAACGCAATATCGTTTTGTGCAAGCATTGTTAGTTCAGAAATTGTAAATTCTTCAACTCCCGCAGCTCTTAAAGCTTCTTGCACCACATGGAATTGGTCAGGCTCAGCGTAAACGATGACTGCATCTTCTTCTTCTAAAATGTCACGAGCATCTACGTCTGCTTCCATCAGGATTTCCAACACCTCATCGGCAGTTTTGCCTTCTAAACCTATAACTGCTGTTGCATCAAACATATAAGACACAGAACCACTAACTCCCATGTTGCCGCCATTTTTACCAAATGCAGCACGAACATCAGAAGCAGTACGGTTTACGTTATTTGTTAATGCATCTACAATAACCATTGATCCTCCTGGACCAAATCCTTCATAGCGAAGCTCATCATAGCTTTCCTCTGATCCACCTTTTGCTTTTTCAATCGCTTTATCAATAATATGCTTTGGCACACTGTAAGTTTTTGCACGCTCTAATACGACCTTTAAAGCTTGGTTAGAGACAGGATCTGGCTCACCTTGTCTTGCTGCAACATATATTTCACGACCAAATTTAGCATAGATACGGCTAGTATTAGCATCTTTGGAAGCTTTCTTTTCCTTAATATTATTCCACTTACGACCCATAAAAGTCCCACTCTCTTTCACATATTGTTTTCGTACTCTAGAATTCTACTGTGTTATTATACATTAGAACCAGTATAAGTAGCAAAAATAAATACATTAACTTCCATTCAATTCTCGTTCGGATACAATTTTTGTAAAAAAATGATAGATTGAGAAATTATTTCTTTAAGAACTTCTATATTGATATCCTCTACTTTATTGATATAAACACATGCCTTACCTGAAGTATGTTTTCCTAATCTACTTAACAATTCCGTGCGATCTGAATCTCCGGTAGCAAAATACAAACTAATCTTTGCCTTTCTTGGTGAAAACCCAACAAGAGGAGCATCCCCTTCATGACCGGATGCATATTTGTAATGGTAAGAACCAAATCCAATAATACTTGGCCCCCACATTTTCGCTTGATAGCCAGTAGATTCTTCAAAAATCTCTAGAAGTGTATATGCATCCTCCCTTTTCTTTAAGCTATCGACTCCTTCTATAAACTCTGTCACATCCTGATTAGTTTCTAAGGTCTTCGGTTTATATTTAGACATTTAAACGCTCCCTTATATCAAGTTAGAAAAAAAGCCTCTCCATGATTGGACAAGACTCTTTCCTTATTTTTGTTTATCATTAGATTTTATTGTGAAGTATAATCCCACGTTATTTCTAGATATCTAAAATTCAGTTCACATAAAAAGCAGGAACAAGAGGGGGATTTCCGCTTTAGTCGAACGCTTTCCGCGGGGTGAGCGATAAGCTATCCCACTGGAGTCGCTAACCTGCCACTCCCATCTTAAGTTGGTTATCCTTCTTCTATAATGTTACGAACAGCGTTCCTTAAGTTTATAGTAACAGTTTGCAAGCTTTCTAGATTATTTCGTTCGAAAGGTTGCTCTTGATAGAACTCTGCAAACTGTTGTCCCTCATATCTAGGGACAACGTGCATATGATAATGAGTCAATTCACTAAACACTCCACCATTTTGGCAAATCGTAATCCCATCTGGTGCGTATAATTGTTTAATGGCCTTGGAGATAAGTCTGGAAGCATCCATTATAGAATAGGCAACCTCTACATCTAAGTCATCCACATCCTCATAATGTCTTTTGGGAAGTATAAGTACGTGCCCATTATTAAAAGGTTCATGATCTAGAAAACATGTGATATGGTCATTTTCAAAAATAACGAAAACATTTTGTTCCTTATTAGCTAACATACAACCTAAGCATTCAGTCATGTAAAATCCTCCCTATAGCATTTTTTCTAACACGATTTTATGCTTCCCCTTATCACTAGTGAAAGTTTCCTTTATATCAAAACCAAACTTTATATTTAAGATAAGCATCTCTCTTTTTTCATTGCGCGAAATAGTACGAGCCTTTGTATAACCCATGGATTTTACTAGTTCATGCTGTCTACTCATCAGCTCTTTTGCTATCCCTTTTCCTCGGTAGTCCTTGTGAACCCCACCAAGCCAGCTATAGAATGTACGATTTCCGTAATCATATCCAATTTTAAATCCAATCACTCGTTCATGATCTTTAGCTACGAATACTATCAAATTACTTTTTTCTTTCAACTTTTCAGTTTCCAACTCGGAACCCTCGAATACATGCTTATGAAGCTCCAAGACTCCTGAAAGTGTTTGAGTATCGGGAACACCTTGAAAATACATATAATCCATTCCAATTTCCTCCTATGATTGAAGCAGCTCTTTATGGTCACTCTTTACTTTGTTTAGTAGTGCTTCACAGCCTTCTACTACCAAATCGTAGGTTTCCTGAAAATCACCTGTGAAATAAGGGTCTGGCACATCTTTTTTGTGAATGGTTAAATCTAAAAATCGAATAATTTTTGGATGATTCGGTTGACCAAGCATCTTACGTATATCTCTAATATTATTTTCATCCATCCCAACGATATAGTCAAATTCTTCAAAATCTTCCTCTTTAAGTTGGCGTCCAGCCATGCCCTTCGTTGAAATGTTATATTCTTTTAGCTTAGCTATTGTCCCTTTATGTGGTGGATTTCCAATATGCCATCCACTTGTTGCCGCTGAATCTACTTGTATATATTGTTCTAATTTTTCATTTTGAATTAGATGCTTAAATACAGCCTCTGCCATAGGAGAACGACAAATGTTGCCAAGGCAGACAAACAAAACATTAACCATTTTTATCATCCTTTCTAAGCCTTCTGTTTTTGAAATACTTCAATTACTTTCTCTACATTTCTTCATACTTTTTTAATACCTGTTTAATTCACTTGCTAAATCAATCAGATTTTCTTTGTTATAAAAGCACCAATACCAATTAACATAAATAAAATCATCATGTAAACAATGAGCATTCCAGTTTCAATTGTCTCCACACCAATTGCAAATAAGATCAACAATATAACACCACTCCCAAACAGGACAAAATACAGGACAGTAGAGAAATACTTTTTCATCATTACAGCTGTACGCTCGTCCATATCAGGAATTTTGCCATTCTTTTTTTGACGCAACCATCCAAATAGAAAAAAGCCTATAAAGCCCCCTAATGATCCAACTACCATCGGTAAAAACAGTCCCCAATCAAAAATGCCTTCCTCTTTACCTGCAATATACACCCCTAAAAAGGCACCAACAATGATACATCCACTAATAATTCCGTACAGTAAAATTCTATAGCTTTTTGTCATTTTCATCCCCCTCAAGATAAAATAATTCTTCTATGGGTACTTCAAAGTAACGCACTAGTTTAAGTGCCAGCACTAAGCTGGGATTGTATTTATTGTTCTCAATCGCAGTAATCGTTTGTCGGGTAATTTGTAAATCACCAGCCATTTGTACCTGTGTGATTCCCTTTTTTAAACGTATCTCTCTTATATGATTAATGACCTTTGTCATCTGTTTCCTCCTTGCAACCAATGTAAATATATCTTTACATAAGGATAATCTAAAACCATATTCATGTAAAGAAATCTTTACATGAAATTTAAATAACTTATGAACGTCAATTATTGTTATAATTTTCAAAAAGGTACAGGAAGGGAGTTCAAATGAGAAATAGAGGAGCCACTATTATTTTAGAGAAGGATAGAGTTGCACTAATTAAAAGGACAAAGCCACATACTACCTATTATGTATTTCCAGGTGGTGGTATTGAGACCGGGGAAACCCCTGAGGAAGCTGCTATTCGAGAGACATATGAGGAGATAGGCGTGCATGTTAAAATCCAACGTCTTTTAAAAGTATTACCCTATAGCGGAAAGCAATATTATTATTTAGCTGAAATTATTGGCGGTACCTTTGGTGCAGGTACCGGGGATGAATATAAAAATCCTTCTATAAAAAAAGGAAGCTATGAACCCATTTGGATTAACCTTAAGGACCTAACCTCCTTAGATGTTCGTCCTAAAGAAATAGTAGAAGCAATCTTGGCAGATTAAACAGTCCAAGGAAAGCACAAAAAGACAGGAGTATTTAACGTAAGTATTTAAGGATAAATGTAAGGAGTGTTAACCATTGGGATGGGTAGAATCTATTCAACAAGCAAAGTTATTCAACTATATATTACTTAACTAAAAAAACACCCAATTATTTCAATTGGACGTTTTTGTATCATAGTTAGTATAAGAGGATAATCTTTTATCGTTTATCCTCAGCAATAATCATTTGTCCTGTAATAGGATGCTTAAACTGTACCTTGAATGCATGTATTTCATACGTTTTTGTAGGTGATTGCAGGGCATTCGGTTCATGATGAACAACCTGAAATTTACACAAAGATATTAGAAGTATTTATAAAGACTGTGCAAGTTTCTTAGAAATCCAAAAGAGTAGTTGAAAATTTGAGGATGAATCCATATATTAAAAAACTGCTACCTTCTTTTGATGGAAAGAAGATAGCAGTTTTTAAGTTGTTGGCTAATTCTATGAATAGAAATTATTTGTTATAGTTAAGCAGATATTATTTGTTTATTTAGAAGCGTCTCGTTTTTAAACTAAAGATCCGCCAGTTTTTAAGTATTTTTCAATACCTTCTGCAGCGCGATATGCTAGTGCTCCAACTGTGCCAGTTGGGTTGTAACCTGAGTTTTGAGCAAAAGCACTTGCACCTGGTACAAATACGTTTTCACAATCCCACATTTGTAGATAGCTGTTTAAAGCACTTGTTTCTGGATCAGAGCCCATAATTACTCCACCAGTATTGTGAGTAGATTGGTAGTTACGAATATCGTAATCTCCGACTTCGCCACCATTAATTTTGATATCTTTTGCACCCATTTTTTTCATGATCTCAGCTGATTTTTCGCCCATAAATTTCATTAGTTGACGATCTTGATCTTTCCAATTAAACGTCATACGGAGTAATGGATCACCGAATGCATCTTTATAAGTTGGATCTAGATCGATGTAATTATCTTGCCAAGGAAGGGAAGCCCCTTGTGCTTTAACAATAAGAGCACGGTTTGCATTTGTAACAGAAGCGTCTTTAAATTCTTTCCCCCAAGTTGGAACACCTGCTGGAACCTGATTGTTTGCAATAGGACGATCCCCTAATTGGGTAATTTGAATTGTCGCACCATGTAAGAAATCTAAGTCAGTGTGATCAAAGAAGTCTCCGTTGAAGTCATCAATTTGGGCTCCTAGAGATCCTGCACCACCGTATAAATTGAACTCTTCATCGAAGAAACCTACAGCAGTCCCCAGAATTGTTTGGTATGCATAGTTTCTACCAATGACTCCTGTACCAGTAACTGGATCATATGGACGGCCAAGTTGAGAGTTTAATAAAAGTTTAATATTATTCATTTGATAGGCTGATACTACAACTACATCTGCCTCTTGGATAAACTCTTCACCAGTACGTATATCTACGTATAATACGCCAGTAGCTTTTCCATTTGTGTGTAGAACTTTACGTACAACAGAATGAGTACGTACTTCGAAGTTACCAGTTTCTTTAGCTACAGGTAATACTGTAACTACTGGTGATGCTTTTGCTCCATATTCGCAACCAAAACGCTCACAAAAACCGCAATATTGACAAGCGCCACGAGAAATGCCATCTGGATTAGTATAAGATTGCGATAGATTATTAGAAGGCAGATGGTATGGATGATATCCAAGATCTTTCGCTGCACTTTTGAATAATTTTATAGCAGGTGTTTCCAACATCGGCGGGTTAGGGTATTTTATTTGTGGAGAACCAGGTAGTGGATTCGCCTCACCGCTAATACCAGTCATAGCGTCAAATTTATCGAAGTATGGTTCTAACTCTTCGTATGTTATACCCCAGTCTTGAAGCATCATCCCTTTAGGGATTTTACCTTTTCCGTAACGTTTAACAGTTTCTGAATAGATCTCGAAATCGTATGGCAGGAAGCGGTAAGTTTGACCATTCCAATGCTCTCCTGAACCACCTGTTCCTTCTCCTATCAGGAAGCTACCCCATTCACGGTAAGGTAATGCTCGTTGTGTCATATTGTGACGGAATGTAATTGTTTCTTTAGAAAGATCTTGCATCATTTCTTTACGCTCTGCGTAACGTAGTTCATCGTGAGCCATAAAGTAATCTTCAGTTGAACGTTCTTTACCACGTTCGATACCTACTACTTTGTATCCTTTTTTTGTAAGTTCTGCTGCGATAATACCGCCTACCCAACCTACCCCTACTAATACTATATCTGTTTTTGGTAATTTAGTTGCCAAAGTTGTTCACCCTTTCTATTGGTGTATATTAGTGTTGATGCTGAGAGTTTAAGCTCATAGGATCTATTTTCACGAATTCATCTTTTTCTAATACATTAGTATAACTCGATTGATGTCCAGGGAAATTCTTCATTTTCCAACCAGCCATATCTTTGTTACCGCCGTACATAGGGTCAGCATATACTCCTTCAATTGTTACTTTTCTAAGTAAAGAGAAGAAAAAGGATGAACTAACAGCTCCATTTAATTTAACTTTATCAGCTTCAAAATCTTTTAAGATTTCGATTTGTTGTTCTTCTGTTAAACTGGCGAATTTAGGTTTATCATCAGATTTCTTTGCAGCCTCTGCATTTAAAGCTGTAATTCCAAGATTAAACACTTGCTGACGATTCAAATGTGTTTGGTACCCTTGTTGTGGAACTGCTTCTGCTGGGAAGAAAGGACCGGTCATATATTCTTTTGAGTTCAGGCCAAAGCTCCCTGCTAGTTGGTGATCGATATAATATGCAACAAGTAATTCTTTCGCACCGGGTCCTACCTCAGTTTTAGGGAAAATTTGCTCTGCTGCAGCATCTATCGTATCAAATTGTGCTTTGTCAAAATACATCAGTGCCTGGTTGAAGTTAACCCCAGTAGCTGCTGAATGAACCCCAGTCTCGTTAGTTTTAGTTGTTGAGTCTTTACCTAGTAAAGAACCGAGTGCTCCACCTAGTACAACTCCACCAACTGTTAATCCAGAATTTTTGATAAAAGTACGTCTAGATGAACGTTTATCTAAGTATGGAGCCTTTTTTTCCTGTTCTGACATAATATAACCTCCAACGTAAATTAGTAAAAAATAGCTTAAATTGTTTATTCAGGTAAACAATGAGTCGAAAATATTCTTATTAATGAAAAACTGCATGCCAGTTATAAACTAATGAGAATAGGATAGTATAAACCAATAAAAATGAGATAAAGTATATATATTTTTTTCCAGTCCAGCAAAGAACAATAATAGCTAGTCCAATACTTGAACCTATTAACGCGAACCAAGGAAACTCATTATTATAGTAAAAGAGGCCAAGAGCTAAATCTGCTACTATAAATAAAGCGAAAATTACTTGATTCAACAGTTTTAATTCTTCTAAGTTATATTGCGTCACTTTTATTCTCCTTTAACATAGTTCACTCAACTATGAAAATGTAATTTTTATACATAACAAAACAACCGTTTAACAGTTTACTCCTTTTATTTCTTCAATACTACATATTTATTTCGGATTACAAAATATAATTTTATTCTGAAAAAACATTAAATTCACATAAAAATTGCAAATTAATAGTAAAAACTCTTCTATTATCGGTATAAAATAACTAGTGTTTTGTGGTTGAAAAACGCTAAAGGACTAGTTGTATAAACAAAGTTATAGAAAGTTATAGAAGGGAAAAAGAGAGTTTTATATCGAAGAGACTTTTCCAACTCACACAATTTGATCATTATTAATACCAAAGTATTTACAAATTTAAACGTAGGAGTATAATGTGTTATTGATACAAAACAACCAATTTTTTTTAGATTAACTACTATTGCAAAAACCACGTGAAAATATATAGAAACAGTATGGGAGAGATTATAATGCCAAATATTGGAATACCAGGTTTAATCATTATATTAATTATTGCTTTAATCGTGTTCGGTCCTAAAAAATTACCTCAATTGGGTAGAGCAGTTGGAGAGACGTTAAAAGAATTTAAAAACTCAACTAAAGATATAGTAGACGATGTTGCAGAAGAATTTAGAATAGAAGACAAAGAAACAGAAACTAAAAAAAATATCTAATGCAAAAAGCCACCTGTTTCTATAATTGGTGGCTTTTTGTATCTGTTAATACACGTTGCTAGATTAATCTATAAGAATCTATACAAGAGCTTGTTGTTTCATTATTTCTTTAAATAACGAAGAAATAAAAGGTGCTCTTGGTGTTTGTGTGATGGGAGAAAATTTTAAAGTCGACAGTATGATGGATTATTGGATAGGGGTCAGTTATATAGGCGACACACTAGAAAATCTGGTGACATTAGAAATACCAGCATCAAAGTGGGTAATCTTTGAGGTTCACGGAGCGATGCCCAATGCTATGCAAAATACATGGTAACAAATTTACTCAGAATGGTTTCCCTCTAACTCCTACAAACAGGCAGGAACACCAGAGATGGAAGTGTATACAGATGATGACCCATCTGATTCAAACTGTTATTCAGAAATTTGGATTCCTGTAATATAAAAAAGTTGAACTAGTTCAGTTTACTAAACGATTGTAAATGAAATCATGCTACGAAGGGTAACTAGCCTTTGTAGCATTTTATATATATGCGCCTTCATATTCCACTTCTGTTACAATCATTTCCTCTTCTGAGTAAGCCTTAAGTAATTCCCTTGCTATATACGATGGTGCTCCTAATGATTCAACTATTGCTTTCTCAGTTTGTCCCTCTCTTAACAAATCACAAAAATACTTTTGGAAATCTCTAACTATTGCTTGGCGTTCCTTTGTATTCAACATATAAAGCTCTTTTTCTAACGTCTCAATATAAATATTCGCTGTCATGTCTCTCTCTCCCTCGGTACTATTCATTAGATAGTACTATACCATAACACTATTATTCATTGCAAGGTACCAGTTTTAAAACAAAAGAAGTTGGTCTCCTCAAAACGAGACCAACTTCTACTTTATTCAAATATCTCTGGATAAACGGTTTTAGCTACTAGTTCTACAGCTTCACCAATTCGTGGTCCTGGGCGAGACATAATGTCCTGATCTAATTGGAAAATGGCGTTGTTTTGCACTGCCTCCAACTGATTCCAGCCTGGACGAGCCTTAATCTCACCAATTGGATCTTCTACATAATTTACGGTAGTCAAGATAATCGGAGGATTTTTCTTAATGACATCTTCCTCAGATAATTTAATCCATCCCTCTTGGTCTCCAAAAATATTTACAACTGTAGCTTTACTCAAAACTTCTTGTTGGAAAGTATTTTTTCCTGTTGTAAAAATTTCTGGAGATGGGCTTATTTCAAAGTAGACGTGTTTCTGATCGCTTACACCTGATACTTTGTCCTGAACACTTTGAATAGTAGTTTTAATAGAGTCAACAAGATCGGTTCCTTTATCCTCTACTCCCATTACTGCGGCCAACTGTTCAATATCTCCATAGACGTCTTCAAATGATAGCGCCGATTGAATGACAAAAACATCTAACCCCGCGTCTTCCAACACTTTAAGCTCTTCCTCAGATCCAGTTGTATAAGCAATTACAACATCTGGATTTATCTCTAAAATACGTTCTGCGTTGAACTTCATAGAATCGGAAACTCGTTCAATTTCTAGTGCCTCTTCTGGATAGGTATCGTATTCTGTAGCTCCAACAATTTTATCTCCTACACCAAGGGCAAACAGGATTTCTGTGTTACTTGGTTGTAGAGACACAATCGTTTCCGGAACTTCTTCGAATGTAACTTCTTTCCCCATATCATCCGTTACAGTATATTCTTTTACTTCTTGTACAGAATCTGTTTCAACAGCTGTATTTTTTTCAGCCTCTTGGCAGCCTACAAGCAAGATAGAAAGTATTAGTACCGCTAACCAATTCCTTAATTGTTTATTCATTTGTTAATCCTCCACTTTTTTCTTTTTTCTCATCGGATATGATTTACTGACAAATTGAATCTCTTCTACTCCATGATGCTTATTTACATATACCGCCATTGCAAACAATACATTTGCTAATAGCTGTGTGTAATCAAACAAAATCTCTGGTACTTCTCTTTCTAATGAAACTTTATGTAAAGCCCTTACAGATTTTTTTGCTTCACTACGACACACGTGTAATTCACATGCAGCTGTTGAGCCTTGTGGAAGTACGAATATATCTACTCTTCCTTCCACTTCACTTACGTAGAAATCATACATATCACTTAGAATTTGTAAATCCTTTTCATTGATTGCTAGCTTCCCTCTAACAGAACCATTTACGTGATATGCCATCGGTGCCAGATACATTAAATCCTCGTAAACTCTTGGAATATCTTTTGTTAAAGATGCGGCCAATCCAATACGTGTGGTCAATGAGTCTGTTCGAATCTCAAAGTCTACTGTAGACGGCTTTTCTCTCATAAATGGATAACAAATATATCGCATGTCTTTTTTCAATGCTCTGCCCCCTTTCCAAGTTATTTGTGAATTTTCGGCAATACAATACTCGACTTCTTACAGCACAAAAAAACGCCACCCTAAAAAAGGGCGGCGCAATACCTATTTATCGTTAGAAATTTAATCGAAAATAGAAACGTGCCGTACAACCCCTTAACTTCCGAAGAGTATTTATACGTTCAAGAAAAGGCCGGTCTCCTGGCTCATGCATCATTTTACTCTAAGAACCTTCCCATTGGCTTTTAGCCAACAGTGGTATTTTTCTTATTTCATCAGCATTTACAGTTGCGGATACAGCTTCGGTTTTTCACCGAATTCCCTAATTAAGCTGACAAGTCAGCACCTTTTCCCTGCAAAAATTATTCACTTATCGTAAGTGTACCATAGCCTTTCAATTGGTGATAGAAGCTTGTGAAACAACCAGCTTTTTACTCTTTTATTAGCTATAAAGTCTGCAATTATTTTGTTTCTCATTCAATTTATGCTACTGTTTTTATATGAAAAAATTTATTCCACTTTTACTTTTACTTGTCTTTGTATTTATAGCCTCCGGGCAGACTTCCGAGCAACAGTCTTTGGTAGCCGTGCTTAAAGAATGGCTTCCAAACAAGCCATTGGAGTCTTTTTTATCATTATTTCATATTCCTTATTGGGGATTCTATGTCTCTGTCGAGGAACGTGGCTACTATGCATTTGTCGAATTCTTAATAAGAAAAGGAGTCCACTTTTTTTATTTTGGTTTGATTAGTTTAGCTATTTATATTGCTTTGCCGAAGAGGAAGTATCGAAAACTTACTGCAATAATGATTACCTTTCTTCTAGCAGTCGCAGATGAATTCCATCAATCCTTTACGAGTGGACGATCTGCCCTTTTTCAGGATGTTCTATTAGATACAGGCGGGGCTATTTTTGTCATGCTTCTGCTAACGTTTGTTCAATGGTTGAAGCATAGAAAAAACGCTAACCTTTAGAAGGAAGCGTTCTTTCCCTATCTATTTACATCTTTTTCTCAACAAGAAAACAATCCCTAGCGTGACTACTGAAAAAACAGTAAGTATTTGATTAAACGGAAGGACAGGCTTGAATTTAACTTCCTCCGCAGTGATTTCATATATTCCAACCGGTTTTATCGAAAAGGCACCACCGCCTCCTTCTCCTTGACCTGTAGAATTTTCTTCATCTGAAATCGTGTTACCTCCACCTCCGCCTCCACCTACAAAATAATTAACTTTGGCAACAGGTAAGATCCTTTTGTTCTCCAATACAATTGGTTCTCCGTATATAAGAGACACATCTTTTTCTCTGGAAAACTTTTCGAAAATGGAACGGACTGGGGATTGAAACAATGGTAGCTTTCCCCCTTGTTTTTCTAGGTTACTTGATTTTTCCTCCATTAAATTATCTCCTTTAATTTAGAATAAGTGTCATGTGATGTTCTTCGTAATAGACGTCTCTATCCTTTAAAGCCATTTCTTCTACTCCAAATACCTTAAAACCTAATTGTAAATATAAATTTTTTGCGGATTCATTATTCGACACAACAGATAGATTAATCTTTTCTATTTCATTAGTTTCTATTGCCTGGTTAATGGCTCGCTCCATTAGGGCCTTTCCTACACCTTTTCTTCTTCCCTTTGAGCTTACATACATTGCAAAAATATTTGCTCTATGCTTCATTTTTAAGGAACTCTCTTGTGCTAGAGTAACCATACCAATTAATTTATCTTCTTCAAACGCACCGAACGTGTAATTGCCATTTACCTTAAAATTACCTTTTACTCGTTCAATTGGATTTTCTCTTTGAAGAGCTTCTTCATAGCTTGTTCCAAACGCTTCTGGACTGTTTTGCAGAGCCTCTAGCCTTAGTTCCCAATAAGCAATGGCATCTACATCTGTTAATCTTCTAATATCCATTCCTAAACCTCCAAAAAATAACCTTCATTACATATTTCGTGTGTGTATAATATAAAATCTTTGCAGGTTTCTGCACGAGAGCTTTCTGTGTCGAATAGTGAGGGGAGCTGCTCTGATGACCGAATCCTCATCCCTTCTTTTAGTAAAGTATGCCATCGAAAAGGTAATATAACTAATCCCTTTTCTAGTGCTTCTTTTTTTGAAATGATTTGTTGGAACTTTAGAGAATAAAGAATTCTACAAATAGTAGTTGTAACAAACTCCACCATATCATCAGGCACTGAATTAGGTATTTCTTTTGATTTCTTATACCAATATTCGTTGATGTTATATTTTAACGTTCCTAAGACATCCTCCCATTTAGTAGAAATGTTTAACTCATGAATTGGTCTTCCTTGTAATGCAATCCCATGTTTCTTTAAAATCCACCAAGTAACATGATTGATATCCCAATGACCAATTTTTACTTCACCATCTGAGCAATAAGGATACGGCAGGAGAATATCATTTGTTTTACCCAGGTCAGCTGTTTGAATATACATTCCATCCATCCGAGCCCCTAATTTCTCTTTAGATATTTGAAAATGGATCTCTTTTATAATTTCTACTTCTTGTTCATTTGCCGATCTTTTTAATAAAACGATAAAGTCTACATCACTCTTCTTTTCATCAAAAGCTCCTAACGCAATAGAACCATACATATAAACACCTTCAATAAAGGCACTTGGTAAGGAGGCATTTAATGCCTGTAAATATTTTTGCATTATGTCATGAACAGGATGCGGCAATACATATCCCACTGTTGTTTCCTCCTTCTAAATATGTTCAAAATATGTCCCAGGTTCCGAAATTTCGACAAAACATGACAAGTAACACTATTCCAATAAATAAGACTAGGTTACATTAGCGCTAACAAATTAATTTTTAGTGAGGAGATTATCAAACTGTGAATAAAAAAGTTGCTTGGATAACTGATACTGCTGCTTTATTGGAACAATCATTTATAGAAAAACATAATATACATGTCTTGCCATTAAATATTGTTTTTGAAGAGGGTGCATTCAAAGAAACAATTGATATGACACACGATGAATTCTACGACAAATTAAGAACCGCCAAAGTTCATCCTAAAACATCTCAGCCTCCGATTGGTGAGATGGTACAATTGTATAAAGACTTGAAAGCACAAGGATACGAATGTGCTATTGCTGTCCACACTTCCAGTGAGTTGTCAGGAACCTACAACAGTTCACAAACCGCCTCTAAAATGGCAAATTTTAAAGTGTATTCAATAGACTCTAAGATAGGCTCTTATCCGATGGTCAAAATGCTCGAAGTCGGAAAAAGCATGGTAGAGGCAGGCCATGACGTAGCGGAAGTCGTGAATCATATTGAAAACATGACATTAAACTCCGAATTGTCCTTTATTCCATCTAGCTTAACTCAGCTCCATAAAAGTGGCCGTGTATCTGGCACTAAAGCCTTTCTGAGTAATCTATTAAATATAAAAGTGGTCATTTCCTTTGATAACGGAAAAGTTGTTATGAAAGCAAAAGTACGTGCTGATAAAAGAGCTAAGAATTATGTAATGGACTTACTTCGAAATGATATGAAAAAAGCTGAAATTCCAGAAGTCGCAGTGATTAATTGCAACAATATAAAAGATGCTAAAACCTGGAGAGAAGAAATTCTGCAGGAATTCCCTAAGCTAAAGGTAATTGTTATCCCGTTGAGCGCCTGTGTAGGAGTTCACGCAGGGGAAGGTACAACTGGACTAAGCTGGGTAAAATATTAATATATAAAGTGGAGGGTTTGCTGCTATTTCGCAAACTCTTCTTTTAATAAGGAGCAAATAGCAGCATCACAAAACCGGCCTTTTTCAAATGCTGATTTTCTTAATGTCCCCTCGTATACAAATCCTGCCTTTTCTAAAGTTCTTCTCGAAGCAATATTCTCCGGGTCATATAGTGCTTCAATTCTATGCAGATCCATTTTTTCAAAACCATGTTTTAAAATTGGCTCTAAAACCTCTGTCATTACTCCAGTTCTCCAAAACTCTGGCGTAACCTCAAAACCGATTTCCGCCTTAAAATGTTCTTTTTCCCAATTATGATAGCCGCAGCTTCCTATAATCTTATTGTCTTTCTTAGTTGCTATTCCCCAACGTAACCCCTCATTTTTATGGTACCTTTTTTGCCAGTTATCAATTATTTTTCTTGCTTCGCTAATATCCTTTAAGACATCTAAATCATAATATTTCATGACCTCGTCCTGTGAAAAATAATGGAATACCTCTTGCGCATCGCTTGCTTCTATTTGGCGCAATAAAAATCGTTCTGTTTCCATCCTCGGAAACCTCTTCTTACGTAGATCATAGCCCAATAATATAAAGAATTGAGCAATCGCAAGAATTCCTACTAATGCGCTAACAAAGATGCTAATCCAAACATGTGCAGAAAATTTCACATCGCCTAGAGGCCCTACTTTTGGCTGATACATGTCGTATACACCATAAATATTACCTCCTAATAAAACAATTCCTGCAAACAATACAAGCCATTTCATCTTGCTATACCCCCTCTTTAGCATTTATTCGAGATAGAAGCTTTAAAATCCTTTTCTCTGCGAAACTTGGGAGCTTAACTGCTCTAGGTGACCCCGTTTACGACAATCCCCACGGTTTTTACGACAATCTGGCCATGCTTTACGACAATAACGCGGCAGTTTACTACAATCTACGCATTTCTCACTCGTTTTGACCCCGTTTACGACAATCCTCACTATTATTACTACAATCTAGACATGCTTTACGACAATGTCGCGGTAGTTTACTACAATCCACGCATTTCTCACTCGTTTTGACCCCGTTTACGACAATCCTCACTATTATTACTACAATCTAGACATGCTTTACGACAATGTCGCGGTAGTTTACTACAATCCACGCATTTCTCACTCGTATTCACCAGATTTACGACAATCTCCACGGTTTTTACGACAATCCCGCCATGCTTTACGACAATGCCGCGGTAGTTTACTACAATCCACGCATTACTCATTCGTTTTGACCCCGTTTACGACAATCCCCACGGTTTTTACGACAATCCCGCCATGCTTTACGACAATGTCGCGGTAGTTTACTACAATCCACGCATTGCTTACTCGTTTTGACCAGATTTGCGACAATCCTCACTATTATTACTACAATCTAGACATGTTTTACTACATCCAGGCATTACTTACTCGCTTTGACCAACTTCGCGATTTATTGTCCTAGCTGCTGTTCAATAAAAGCTTCCACTTTCATTTCACCAAGACTTCCAGCTTTATGCTTCCTAACGGAAACAATCTGCTTCTCCATTTCTTGGTCTCCGATAATCAGCATGTAAGGATGCTTTTGCATTGCCGCCTCTCTTATTTTTAGTCCTATTTTTTCTACACGGTCATCTATCTCCACTCGGTATCCCTTCTGCTCTAGCTGTTGCTTTACATCTTCTGCATAAGCGACATGTGCATCTGCAATGGGTAAGACTTTTACTTGTACTGGTGCTAGCCAGAGAGGGAAACTGCCTTGAAAGTGTTCTAATAAAATAGCCATAAAACGTTCTATAGAGCCATAGATGGCACGATGAATCATGATAGGCTGACGCAATTGGTTATTCTCATCGACATACTGACAATTGAATTTTTCAGGCATTTGAAAATCAAGTTGTACTGTTCCACACTGCCAACTTCGTCCAAGCGAATCAAGTATATGAAAGTCGATCTTAGGACCATAAAAGGCTCCATCTCCTTCGTTTACTTGATAATCGACTTGTTTGCTTTTTAGTACAGATTCTAGTGCTTCTTCTGCCTGATCCCATGCCTCTACGGAGCCCATAAAATCTTCCGGACGAGTCGATAGCTCTACCTTATAGCTAAAGCCAAACTCCTTATAGAATTCATCTACTAGATCTATCACCTTAGCAAGCTCACTCTCAATCTGATCTTCCAGAACAAATAAATGTGCATCATCCTGAGTAAATGCTCTAACACGTAATAGTCCATTCAGTGACCCCGAAAGCTCATGGCGATGTACTAATCCTAGCTCAGCATATCGTATAGGCAGCTCTCGATACCCTCTTCTTTTACTATTAAAAATTAATACTGCTCCAGGACAATTCATTGGCTTTATAGCATATTTTTGTTCATCTACATCTGCAAAATACATATTTTCATGGTAATGGTCCCAGTGACCTGATTTTTCCCAGAGTTCCTGCTTCATCATAATAGGAGTTTTTATCTCCTGGTAGCCTGCTCGCTGATGCTTCTCTCTCCAAATTTTTTCAAGCTCATTTCGTAAAATCATTCCTTTCGGCAAATAAAATGGCATACCCGGCGCTTCCTCCATGGACATAAATAATTCTAATTGCTGACCCAATTTTTGGTGACTTAATCTTTCCTCTGCTTTTACTGACATAATAAATTCCTCCTATTTTTTAAATAAAATCAAAAAGACCACACCCGTCCCGGTCAAGGGACGAGTGTGGTCGTGGTTCCACCCTATTTTGTCGTACTTAATAAAAATACGACTCTCATAAAAGATAACGGTTTCCCGATTACGGATACTAGCAGTAATAGCGTTCCCCCTAATAGCTCTAAGGTGGTAAACCATTCTACTTTCTCGCAGGGCTTTCAGCCGGTGACCCTGCTCTCTAAATAGAAAATATTGAATGATTCGTGTCCTTTTCACAGCTCAAATATAAAATTACTCATGCAAAAAACCACACCCGTCCTGGTAAAGGGACGAGTGTGGTCGTGGTTCCACCCTAATTTTGCAATTCTTAAAGTGAATTGCCTCAAAATGAAGATAACGGTTCCCCGATTATGGATACTTACTGTTCACCATAATAGCTCCAAGGTGGTAAATCATTCGTTTTTCCTACAGGGATTTCAGCCGACGACCCTGCTCTCTAATAAGAAATTATCTAAATGACTCATGTCCTTTTCTTTGCCTAAAAAAGTTAAATTGATTTTTAATAGTATATTCAACAAGTTTTGAATAGTCAACTATTTTTTTAAACCATACTTCTACCCATTACAACGGTATGATAATATTCCCCTTCAGCTAGCATTTTATCGTTTTTTAAAATTCCTTCTACTTCGAAACCATATTTTTGATATAGGGCAATTGCCTTCTCGTTCGTATGTAATACGCTTAACGCAATCTTTTTAATATCATTGGCATCTGCCCAAGCAATAGATTCCTTTAAAAAATTTGTTCCAATTCTTAATCCCCAGTATTCTTTCAAGACGCAGACTCCAAACTCTACTTTATGGGCAAATCGTTTTAAATCGCTTCCCTCACACCTTGAGAATCCAACAATCTGATGATTCACTTCAGCTACTAAAAAAAGATTTTTATCAGATTGGGAATCATTTTCTATTAATTCTTTAAATCCTTCTTTATCTATAAACGCTTCCCCTTGTTCTCTATCTAGGTTTTGTGTTTCTCCATCTATTTGCAGCCTTACCTTAGACAGTTGGTCGGCATCTAATTGACTCGCAGATCTGACTGTATAGGAGATACCCCTAATATTAAATCCCTTTGACTCTATTAGCATTTCCTGTTTCCCACTTTTCTTTATTTATTCTTATCAAAATTCCTTTTAGCCAGCTGCTGTATAGGATCCCAAACCCCGTTAAACGGAGGGGCATACGCTAAGTCCAAATCTAATAAGTCAGGAAGCTTCATGCTATGGTATAGCGCAGTAGCTAAAACATCGGTACGCTTATCTACCCCATGTCCACCCACGATCTGTCCACCTAGAAGCAACTGATCTTCTTTACGATAAAGCAATTTAATCGTCATTAACTCTTTACCAGGATAATACCCTGCAATATCTGTTGCCTCCAGCGTACTTGTTTCAAAGGGAATGTCTAATTCCTTTACTTCTTTTTCTGATAGTCCTGTTCTACCAATTGACAATTCGAAGAACTTCATAATAGAGGTGCCGACAATACCTTTAAAAGGTATTTTATTACCAACCATATTGAACCCAGCTAGTCTGCCTTGTTTATTGGCAGTAGTACCCAAAGGGATATAATCGTTTTTTTGTTTGATACGATTATAATGTGTAGCACAATCACCTGCAGCGTATATATATGGGATGCTTGTTTCCATATATTCGTTTACGATAATAGCTCCATTTGAAAGAGTTTCTATTCCCGTATTCTTTAGGAAAAAGGTTGAAGGTTTTATTCCAATTGCTATCAACACTAAATCTGTCGAATAAGTCCCTTTGTCAGTCACTACAGATTGTACTCGTCCCTTCCCAGTAAATGATCGAACTTCCTCATTTAGTTTAAGCTCCACTTGTTTTTCCTTTGCTTTTTGATGTAGCATATCTGCCATCTCAGGATCAAGGATTGGCATTAACTGTTCTCCTCGTTGGATAATTCGAACCTCTTTACCAATTTCCTTTATATTTTCTGCCATTTCTAAGCCGATATATCCTCCACCTATGATGGTTACATGTTCTACTTCTTTTAAATCGGCTATTAACGCCTCCGTTTGAGGAATTGTTTTAAACGTATGTATCCCATCTAATTGTGTACCCTCCCAGTCAGGTACAACTGAACTAGCCCCTGTAGCTACTAATAGACGATCATATTTAATCTCAAAGCTTTCTCCGCTTCCTAAGACATTACCAGTAACTGTTTGGTTTACAGGGTTTACTTTGGTCACTTCATGTCCAATTTTTGCATCTATCTTGTATTTGGTCCGGAACATCTCCACACTGCGTGCTATAACATCTGTTGTTGAAAACACCTTTTTACCAACAACGTAAGGTAACCCACATTGACCGTACGAATAAATATTTCCTTTTTCAAGTGTGGTAATTTGAGCGTCTGGATCATTACGGACAATCTCCATAGCAGCACTCATCCCCGCTGCATCCCCACCAATGATTACATAATGCATACACTTTTCCTCCTTTTAGTACCTCTAGTACTTCTCTTTTCAATAATGGTATTCCTTCTTATGTAAGCAATGCCCTTATATACGCCATTTAAATACAAAATTTTATGTATTTCTCTTTTTTTTAGTAAAGTGAAATGTAATTTATTTTAAAAAGGTATGCCCTTTATCATCGGACATACCTTTTCATTAATTACTATTGTTACTATAACTTTATTAAACAGCTCGATCCCAGAAGCGGTGTTTCGCCACTGCATCAATGAAAGTGTCAACAAAGTGTGTTTTGTCATTTGCAAATACACCAATTTGACCTACAAGTCCCATCTCTTCTAAAATTTCGTCTCCACTAAAAGTAGATCCAATAGGTTTATAGTGTGTAAACGCTTCTTGTACAAACAACATAGCATTCTTCTTAAACGTTGGAGTTTTTCCATCTCCACTAGCCACATAAATTGCGTCAAATAAAACAGAATCCTCGGTTAAGAATGTATGATCGACAGGTAAGCTTGTACCATTTGCTCCAGTCACACTGCCATGATGATCACTAACAATTAGCGGGAGAGCTCCTTTTGCTTTTATGCCATCTATAATGCTCAATAGCTCCTCATCGAAGCCATCGCCTACTAGTATAGCTATTTTTCTAGTATCTGGCTTCATCACTGTATTTAGCTGGCTTAACGCTGGCGAGGATTTAGTTACTGTATTGGCAGCTGTCCCTTGAACAACCATACCAAGATTTTCTGCTACCTTGCTCGCCATTTCTAAATCTACATGAGCAAACATTTCTAATACTTGCGCACGGACAGACTTCTCTACACATTTACCAAGTTCAAAGCTAAATGCATCAATGATGTGTTCCTTTTCAGGTTGACTCATACTATTCCAGAACATCGTTGCCTGAGAGAAATGATCCTTAAAGCTTTCACTACGAGCTCTTACTTTGTGTGCATCTATTTTTTCTTGATAGTGTGTATATCCACCTTCGGCCTCACTAACTGGTGTTGGAGTATTGTTAGCTAGTGAGTTTTTATGATAGCTAACTTGTCCAACGTTTATCGTTTGTCGACCATATCCATCTCGCTGATTGTTATGGAACGGACAAACTGGACGGTTAATAGGTAGCTCGTGGAAATTAGGTCCACCTAGTCTGATAAGCTGTGTATCTGTATAAGAGAACAATCTTCCTTGTAAAAGAGGGTCATTTGTAAAATCAATTCCTGGCACAACATTACCAGGGTGGAATGCAACCTGTTCCGTTTCTGCAAATACATTATCTACATTACGATTTAATGTCATTTTTCCAATTCTCTTAACCGGCACATCCTCCTCCGGCCAAATTTTAGTAGGATCTAATATATCAAAGTCAAAGGCAAACTCGTCCTCTTCTGCAATAATTTGTACACCAAACTCGTATTCTGGATAGTCACCCATTTCTATAGATTGATAGAGGTCACGGCGGTGGAAATCCGGATCCTTACCATTAATTTTTTGGGCTTCATCCCATACTACTGAGTGAGTTCCTAGCAATGGCTTCCAATGGAATTTTACAAAATGAGCTTTTCCTTCTTCATTTACGAATCGGAAAGTATGTACGCCAAAACCTTCCATCATACGATAACTACGTGGAATTGCTCGGTCCGACATTGCCCACATAATCATATGTGCAGATTCCTGATTGTTCGCTATAAAATCCCAAAATGTATCATGTGCTGTAGCCGCTTGAGGCATCTCGTTATGAGGCTCTGGCTTCATGGCATGGACTAGATCCGGGAACTTAATAGCGTCTTGGATGAAGAAGACAGGAATATTATTGGCTACTAAATCGTAGTTTCCTTCTTCAGTATAGAACTTGGTTGAGAATCCTCGAGCATCACGTGCTAGCTCACCAGAGCCACGCGATCCTGCTACTGTCGAAAACCTTACAAATACAGGGGTCTTAGAGCCAGGTGTTTGTAAGAACTTCGCTTTTGTATAAGGCTTCATGGATTCATAAAGTTCAAATTCTCCATGAGCACCGTACCCTCTTGCATGCACGATTCGCTCTGGGATTCGTTCATGATCAAAGTGTGTCATTTTTTCTCTAAAATGAAAGTCCTCCATAAGAGTAGGACCACGCTCACCAGCTTTTAAAGAAAATTCATCCTCTGAAACTTTTAAACCATGATTAGTTGTCATAGCTTTGTCTTTATCTACAACACGAAATTGTTCTAATTGTTCATTCTTACTATTTTCATTTATCTTTTTATCCAAGTTTACTCCTCCTCTTATCTAATTCGACTCTATTAGTGTAAATACCCGAAATTGTATTTAGAAAACTTCTTTTTTATAATCTTTATTAATAAGTAATAACTTTATAAGTTTTAAATATTTATGAAATTTCGCTAGCCATCGACTTTTAAGCTATTCTCTCTCCCCGATTTCTAGCAATGTTGACGGCTTATCGCTCACCCTCTAAAAAGCGTTCGCCTAAAGCGGAAATCAGCTATTATGAGTCGGACTTTTCATGTGTTTATAGCTTTTAAGATAGAATATTAAACAACTAATTTATATAGTTGAGTCAACCTTCATCTGCACTTACCCCCATTTACAACACACTTGGGATTGTAGCGACAGGCGACGACTCCGGCGGGAGCAAGGAGACAGATAAGCCATCACAAACGACGCGCAAGCGACGGTGATGGCTTATCGCTCCCCCGCTAAAATGCGTTCGCCTAAAGCGGAAATCAGCTATTATGAGTCATGCTTTTCATGAAATTGTATTTTATCGAGGGCAATGTGCGAGAATCTGGACAAATAAAAAAACTGTAGTTGAATAATACCAACTACAGTTCAATAAATTATTTATCCCATAATATTATATCCAGAATCTACGTACACAATTTCCCCTGTGACACCTCTAGATAGGTTGCTAAGAAGAGCCACTGTCATATCGCCAACTTCTTCTTGTGTTACATTTCTTTGTAAAGGAGCAGTTTCTTCTATTTTGTGTAAAATTGTGTTGAAGGAAGATATACCTTTTGCTGCTAAAGTTCGAATTGCCCCTGCCGAAATCGCATTGACTCGAACATTTTGCTTACCTAAATCTAGTGCAAGATATTTTACCGAAGCCTCTAATGATGCTTTAGCTATTCCCATAACGTTGTATCCTTCTAAAACACGTTCTGCTCCTAAGTATGTCATCGTTACAATTGATCCGCCCTCTGTCATAAAAGGTGCTGCTTCTCTTGCTGCAGCTATTAAGGAATACGCACTAGTGTCTTGCGCAAATGCATAACCCTCTCTAGACGTTTTAATGAAATCATCCTTTAAATCTTCCGCATGGGCGAATGCAACAGAGTGTACAACTCCATGAATGACTCCTACTTCCTTGCCTATCATTTCGAATGCTGACTTAACGCTTTCATCACTATTAACATCGCATTCTACTACTAGCTTAGCTTCCAAGTCGTTAGCACTTAATAATTTTTGAATTTTACCTAATGATCTCTCTTTACGATAAGTAAAAATAACATTAGCCCCTACTTCATATAAGGATTTTGCAACTCCCCAAGCGAGACTTCGCTCATTTGCCACACCCATTACGACAATGTTTTTATTTTTTAATTGTATTAAGTCCTTCATAAGAACCTCCCGTTTTCACCTGTTATTAGTACCTGTTACTAACTTTAATCATACCATACGCAGCTAATTTTGTACTATGGATTTTGTTTTTTTGTCGGAGTGGTTTATTATTATTTTCATAAAGATATCGGGCGTAGGAGGAAATAACTTGAAGTTATTAATAATTGAGGACGATATTCGTTTGGCCGAAAGTATTCGAGACCTAGTGAGTGACACCTTTGAAGCCCGTATGGCTCACAACGGTGAAGATGGTTTGTTCATGGCTGAGCAAGGAATCGAAGATGTTCTAATTTTGGATATCATGATGCCAGATATGAACGGCTATGAAGTATTAGCAGCTCTAAGAGAAAAAAACATTATGACCCCCGTTCTTATGCTTACTGCGAAGGATGGAATCTCCGATAAGGTCAAGGGCTTTCATCTTGGTGCAGATGATTATTTAGTTAAACCCTTTCATAGGGACGAACTACTGGTCAGACTGAATGCTCTTGTTAGAAGATCTAATAAACAAGTCAGAGACCACACCCTTTCTTTTCAGGATTTACAATTAAATTTAATAAATAAGATGACCTCCATTAATGGAGAGTCTGTGCAACTAAACGGTCGTCAATTTGATGTACTGGAGTTTTTAGTAAAGAACCAGGGAACCATTGTGACAAAGGAACAATTATTCGACCGAGTGTGGGGCTTCGATTCAGAGACATCTCAAACGGTAGTAGAGGTTTATGTTAGCCACATTAGAAAAAAACTTAAGCCTTTTGGTTATGATCAATACTTTAAAACCTTTCGGGGCCTTGGATATATGTTAAGTATTGGTGAAAAAAATGTATAGAAAAAACATACTGAAGAAACAACAAAATAAATTAGTGTTACTTAATTTTATTGCATTCAGTCTAATCTTCTCCATTTTTTCTTTCATCATTTATCAGCTAGTCGAAGAGACATTGTATTCCTCCGTAGACAATGAATTATTACGAGCCAAAGAGATGAGTGAACGTCCAAACAACAGAATGCCAGTTCCATTCAACCCACGAATGATTGTGCTGCTTCGAGATGCAGAAGGCGCAATATTAAATGAGGAACAAATTGGGACAAGGTTTATCAATGAATTTTCTGAGGACCTCCCTTTCTCTCTTGAGACTATAGAGACGATACAGACAACAAAATTAGCAAATGACTATGTGTTTCGTTCCTTAATGTATCCAAATAGTAATGGAAGCTATACTGAATTATTAATAAGTGTGGAAGCTGAACAAAGTATAGTTAATAACTTTATAAAGATTCTATTTATCTGTACCATCATTTTTGTTTTACTTTCGATAACAGCAAGTTATTTTTTAGCCAAAAGATCGATGAACCCCATTATTAATTCTTGGGGCAAGCAATCTGAGTTTGTAGAGAATGCCTCCCATGAGCTTCGTACACCTTTAACTATTGTACAAAGCAAGTTGGAGCACCTGCTAACTAAGCCTGAAGATACAATTATGAATCAATTTGAAAGTATTGGCCTAAGCTTATCGGAGATTCGCAGGATGAATATAATGACCACCCATCTCCTCACTTTAGCTAGAGCAGATTCGTTGGAGCAGCAACTACAAAAAGAGACAGTAAACTTAGGTAATTTAGTTAATGAAGTTATTCATCCCTTCTACGAATTAGCAGAGCTAGAACAAAAAGAAATTATTACCCAAATACACAGCAAACGAACAATTTCTATTGATAAAAACCGAATTCATCAACTTCTTGTCATTCTTTTAGACAATGCCCTTAAGTACACAAGACCGCAAGACAAGATTCACGTGGTATTAAGAGAAGATCCAGAGTACCTAACCATAGATGTGAGTGATACGGGTATTGGTATAAGGGAAGAAAATATAAAGCGAGTGTTTGATCGGTTTTACAGAGAGGATAAAGCTAGAATTAAGGAAACAGGTGGCACCGGACTAGGATTATCTATCGCACAATGGATAGTAGAAAGTCATAACGGTACAATTAGAGTTTCTTCCAAACCATCTAGCGGAACTACCTTTCAAGTAAAGCTTCCATATAAATAATTTTTACGCCTCAAATTCAAAATAAGAATTTGAGGCTTTTTTTTATATGAAATTATTTAGATTTTAAAACTAGTTTAAGGTTTCTTTAAGGTTTGCTTTTTATACTTTGTACAGATAGGAAAGGAGGATGACATATGAACGGTAGACATGAATTGAAGCATGAAATGACAAAGGCAGATTGCTATCTCCTTAAACATAAACTCCAGCATGTCATGTCTAAGGATTCACATGCGGGACCAGATGGAAAGTACTTCATTCGAAGCATCTATTTTGATAATTTTTCAAATAAGATTCTTACAGAGAAGAAGGAGGGCTTTTACCGAAGACAGAAATTCAGAGTAAGGTTGTACAACCATAAATTCGATTACTTAAATTTAGAAAAAAAATCGAAGATCAATAACATGACATATAAAGAAAAATGCCAAATCACCCCTGAAGAGTATGAAAGAATCCGTCTTGGTGACATCGATTGGTTGCAAGCAGATGAACGAAAATTATTGAACGAGCTTCATCTACATATGACGCTTTATCAAATAAGACCAGTCAGTATCATTGATTACACGAGGGAAGTCTTCATTAAAGAAGAAGGCAACGTCCGTATTACATTTGACAGTGATGTAAAAACAAGTTTTCATAACACGGACCTATTAAATCCCCATACACCAATGATAGACGTGTTAGATTATGGAACAGTCATAGTCGAGGTTAAATATGATGGATTCTTGCCGGATGTTATAAAAAAATTACTACAGGTTAGTGATAGACAGGCTAGTGCTTTTTCTAAATACCAATTAGGCCGAATGTTTGGCTAATTTATTATTTAATAATGGAGGAAATTGAAATGAATAATAATACAACTACATTTTCAGATATTTTCAAGTCTAGCTTTTTAGACCAAACTGCTAGTTTTTCACTTGTCGATTCCTTGATAGGATTGCTCGTTTCGTTTGTCATTGGATTGTTTATATATGTTATCTACAAAAAAACATTTTCAGGCGTCATTTACTCTCACTCTTTTAATATTGCATTGATTGCCATCACAATGATTACTTCTCTTATCATTATGGGTATTTCCACAAATGTCCTATTGTCTCTTGGTATGGTTGGGGCTTTATCAATTGTTCGTTTTCGTACGCCAATTAAGGACCCAATGGATTTAATATATCTTTTCTGGGCAATTGTTGTAGGAATTTTATGTGGTGCAGGCTTTATCCCACTTGTTATTTTAGGCTCTGTCTTGATTGGAGTCGTGTTAGTATTGTTTGTCAATAAGATATCTATTGAAGACCCATACTTATTAGTAGTAAAGTACGACAATATTCATACAGAAAAGACATTAGAAAAATTAGTTGGCAATTTATCGAAAAAGCATTCTGTAAAATCTAAGTCAGCTGTTGGAAAGCAATACTTTGAAATAACATATGAGGTTCAGTTGAAAAAAGAAGAACAAAATATCGTTAATATCATTGCAGATGTAGAAGGAGTTTCTTCGGCTGTAATGCTTAGCTATGATGGCAATTTCACAGCATAAAAAGGAGGATACAACATGAAGAAATCACATGTATTCTTAGTGTTTATCATCCTAATATGCCTCTTTCTAAGCTTTCTATATTTATATCCGAAATTAGGATTGGAGTCTGCTGATAGAGGTTATCAATACATGAATACAGTTTTCAATCAGGAACAAGTCACTAACGTTGACATAGAAATGGCTGACAGTGATTTTGATTCAATGATTAAAAATGCATCGGATGAAGAAATATTCGAGGCAAACGTCACTGTTAATGGGACTACTGTAAATAACGTAGGGATTCGTACGAAAGGAAATCTATCACTTCGTTCCGTCGTACAAATGGATGATTCCGAAAGATATAGCTTTAAGATTGATTTCGATTACTATGACAGCACGAAAAGCTTAGACGGATTAAAAAAATTAAATTTAAATAATAATTACAGTGACGCATCGCAAATGCGTGAATACATGTCCTATAAATTAATGGAGCAATTTGGAATCGCCACTCCAGGCTACTCCTACATGTACGTCTCCATCAATGGTGAAGAGCGAGGGTTATACCTCGGAGTTGAAGCAATAGAAGAAACATTCCTAGCACGTAATTTCGATAAAGGCTCAGACTCCTTATATAAACCTGATGGTGCAGGAAGCGACCTTCAGTATATTTCGGAGAACTATGAGGATTATTCTGGCATCGGGGCAAAGACATCTATTAGCGATCAGGATGAGAAAGAGTTTCTGAAATTTATCAGTGCTATTAATGAGGAAGGTTCCAACTTAGGATCCGTATTAGATATCGATGAGATGCTTCGATACTTTGCTGCCAATACAGCCCTTGTTAATATGGATAGCTACCAAGGAAATATGAAGCACAACTACTATCTATACGAAGAGGAAGGGATTTTCTCTATATTGCCTTGGGATTATAATATGTCCTTTGGAGGCTTTGGTGCTGGAGGAGCCCCTGGTGGTGGCGGAAAAACTGGATTCCTGGGTCAAGGAAATGAACGAGCGGAAGCTGACGAAAACCACTCCTCTCCTGCTGTCGCCCCCGAAACAAATGAAGCTACTCTGCCACAAGGTGCAGAAGACACAAACTCAAACCTGGAGAATAGACCACAAAATCGTGGACAAATGGGCATGGGAATGATGGGTGGTAATGCTGTTTCAGAAGAAAACATTAACTTAAGCATTTATGAGCCCGTTAGCGGAGTTACAATGGAGGATCGTCCTCTTGTTAATGCGCTTCTAACTGATGAAGAGAACATTACTATATATGAAGATTATTTAAATGAGATAGCAACTACCTTTTTAGACAAGGATTCATTTACTTCTATGGTAGATGAAATTCATACAATGATTAAACCATACGTAGAGAAAGATCCTACAGCTTTTTTCAGCGTGGATGAATTCGAGGAAGACGTATATGGTGAAACAGGAATTATAGAATTTGCAAGCCAAAGAAGTGATTCTATATTAGCTCAGCTATCAGGTGAATTAGTCGTTCAAAATAACACCACCTCCCTTGAACAAGCTAATCCTTCCGAGGAAGGAAATCTAGCATCCGAAGGGATGGAGCCTCCTAATGGTGGGCAAATGCCAGAAGGTTTTGAAGCGCCGGAGGGGATGGAGCCTCCTAATGGTGGGCAAAAGTCTAATAATGCTATGTCTGGATTTGGTCGAAAAGGATCTTCAGAGAGCCAGTCAACAGGCTACTCCAATGTATTTGTAATAACTTCCGCAGCTGGGATTGTTATACTCTTAGCTTTAATCTTTATAGTGAATCGTTTTAAACGTAGAAGATCATAACTAAAATAAAGCTTCTCTCGAGTTTGGAGAGAAGCTTTATTTATTATATCGGAATAATAAGAAAGCATACAAACCGATGAAAATAGATAAATACTTATATTTGTAATTATGCCCTCCTCTCTATTAATAATATCTTTCCTCCATTCAATAACATTTTAATATTAGGATTGTTTATTACTAGTCCCCCTCTATAAACCGCTATACTATGCCAATATAACCAATTAATTATTTTTTCTGAATATAAAAACTTTTTAAAATGAGTAGATTTTATGACAAATAAGAGTAAAATTGAGGACGGTTATTTTTTTAGATTATTAAGTGATAATTTTTATAAAAGAAAGAGGAAAAGATGTGTCAGCTTACAATTTAGCAGAATTAAAAATATTAAACCAAGTACTTTTTGCATTATTTATAGTAGCAGATTTAGCACTTGCTTTATTTTTCTATAACTCTTCATTTCCTTGGTTTGCTTTACTAGGCTCTGGAGTCGGGCTAGCAATTATAGTTCTTTGTTGGACTGGTAAAAAACATGGATATTTTATAGGTTCCCTTTTAGTGTTTACAGTTTTATTTTCGTTAGTATACAACTGGAGTAATCTTATTCACTAATGAAAGTAGTTAACAAATTTTTTTATCCAGATATTTACTTAAGTAAATAGTTACATGAATTTTCAATCATTTTATGTTGGAGGTATTTATATGTCAGAACAGGAAACAAAAAATCAATTTCTAGAAAAACGTTCTTCTAGACGTAAATTTATAAAGAATTCAGGATTAACAGTAGGTGGAGTAGTTTTAGGTGGTGCTCTTGGGAGTCTATTAGGAAAAGACTCCACTGAAGTAACTAAAGAATCTCATGTTGCATCTAAATCTTCTACAAACTACAATCAAGCACTTATGTATTTTGATCAAGCTCAATTCGCTACAATCGAAGCGGCGACAGAACAAATCTTCCCAAAAACGGATGCAGGCCCTGGAGCAAAAGAATTACTGGTTACTTACTACATCGATCATCAATTGGCGGGAAACTGGGGACTTAACGCTAAGGAATACATGAGCGGTCCTTTCTATCCTGCGGAGGCTACAGCTTTATTTGGACATCAAACTCACTTAAATAGACAACAAATATTTGACTTAGGTATTGAAGCATTAAATGCAGAAGCAAAAAAACAATATGATAAAAAATTTGCTGAGGTTAGTGATGAAGAGCAAATAGCTATTCTAACAGCTATGGAAGCTGGAGAAATTACTTTAAATGGCGCAGTTAGTTCTAGTTATTTCTTTAAACTACTGAAAAGTGCAACCATCGAGGGTGTTTATTCAGATCCTTTATACGGCGGAAACAAGGATATGCAAGGCTGGAAAATGAAAAACTTCCCTGGCCATCAAATGAGCTATACAGACATTATTGAAAAAGAAGAGTTCGTCACTTTCGAACCTAAGAGTTTAAATTCACAACACAATCATTAATTTAAGGGAGTAAATAATTATGGCTAAAAAATTACCAAAAACAGATATAGTTTTAGTTGGAGTCGGCTGGACTGGAGGTATAGTCGCTGCCGAATTAACTAAAAAAGGTTACAAGGTAGTAGGTTTAGAACGAGGAAAATCTCGTTCTACCGAAGACTATATGATGGTGCATGATGAGTTAAGATATCAACAAAGAAATGAAATGATGCAAGACCTTTCGAAGGAAACTGTAACAGTACGTCATAATCCTTCACAAAGAGCATTGCCTTATCGCCAACACGGTTCATTTTTAATCGGTGATGGTGTGGGTGGTTCCGGGGAACACTGGAATGGTTTAACTTACCGTTTCTTTCCATATGACTTCGAAATTTATACAAAAACGGTAGAACGTTACGGAAAAGATAAAATTCCTGCAGATATGCCACTTCAAGACTGGGGTATCACTTATGATGAGCTAGTACCTTATTTTGAGAAGTTCGAGGCAATGGCAGGTATTTCAGGTGAAGAAAACCCACATCCAGATGTTCCAAAGGTAAAATATCCAACTGTACCATTAAAAGAAACGCCATCTATGAAAATGTTCAGAGAAGCTGCAAAGGGATTAGGATATCATCCTTATATTGCACCAGCTGCCACTCTTTCTGAAAGCTATACTAATCCTGATGGAATATCACGTGGCGCTTGTCAATATTGTGGTTTCTGCGAAAGATTCGGATGTGAGTATGGATCTAAAGCATCTCCTGTAGTAACAGTGTTACCAGTAGCAAAAGAAACTGGTAATTTTGAAGTCCGTACGTTCTCTGTTGTTCGTCGAGTACTTCATACGAACGGAAAAGCAACTGGAGTATTATACGTTGATACCCGCACTGGAGAAGAGTATATACAAGAGGCTGATGTAGTCGTGGTTTCTGCATATGCACTAAACAACATTAAAATCTTATTGAACTCTAAACTTGGTCGTCCTTACAATCCTGAAACTGGTACTGGAGTTATTGGAAAAAACTATGCATACCAAATGACTTCTGCTGCTTCTACTGGTTTCTTTAAAGATAGAGAATTTAACCTTTATGCAGGTACAGGTTCACTTGCTGGAGTAATAGACGATTTCAATGGCGATAATTTTGACCACACTGATTTGGACTTCATTCATGGCGGTAACATTGCACTAGGGCATTATGGTAAACGTCCTATTTCAAATAATACTGTACCAAAAGATACTCCAGGCTGGGGTAAAGAATATAAAGATGCGAGTATTTTCTGGGCAAATCGCAGTTTATCAGTAGGTTCCCAAGGCTCTGTAATGCCTCATAAAGATAACTATATTGACTTGGATCCAACTTATAAGGATGCATTTGGTGATCCACTTATTCGTATGACGTTTAACTATCATGATAATGAAAAAAATCAGCAAAAATATATTAAAGAAGTAACAGCTAAGATTCTTGAAGAAATGGGAGCAGAAATGATTTCAGTTCCTGGAGATCAAGGAGATTGGGATACTACCAAATATCAAACTACGCACAACACTGGCGGAGTAATTATGGGCGCAAATCCTGAGACAAGTGCCCTAAACAACTACCTACAAATGTGGGATTGTGAAAATGTCTTCGTACCAGGGGCATCCGCATTCCCTCATAACTCAGGAATGAACCCTACAGGTACAGTCGGAGCATTAGCTTACCGTACAGCAGAAGGTATTGAAAAATATTTAAAAACAGGCGGATTATTAGTCTAATAATATAATATTTTTTTCTTAATAGAATTAGCCAACCACTTAAAAAGCTACTTGTTTTCCCTTATAGGAAAGCAAGTAGCTTTTTTAATTAATCACTTCTTCTAGTGAATTGGCTAAGCTTATATTTTTAAGATTTTTGCAGGCAAAATATTGCATAGAGCCTGGACCACCTATATAAAATTTAGTTTCCTTATGCTGTTCAGCAAACTGATCCAAACTTGCTAGTAATTTAGGATTTCGTTCAAAGGGAATGCTTGTCGAAGCAGACATTAATACTTTTTGTGGCTTTAGTTTCTCAACCATCGACTCAATTGCTCCAGGTGCAGGTGATGCGCCTATTAATACCGACTTCCACCCCTTCATCATAAATTGCAACAACAGAATATGAACGGGTATTTCATGTGTTTCATGAGGAAGACAGCATCCTAACACTAGAGGCGCATCATCCCTGTAATGAAAATTACGACGAATTTGTACTAGAAAATCGCGGACCATCATACTAGAGACAGCTTCCTGGTATTCATCCCATTCTTCCTTTTCCCAACGATTTCCCACTTCATGGAGAAAGGGCAATACGACCTTATTCAAAAAATTATCTAATCCATAGTGAAAGTACGCTTGCTGTAAAGCATAATTAAGTTCTATCTCGTCACAAGCAGTCCCGTACTCTAACAGCTTAAAAACGAAATCATTAAACTCCGGATAAGATTCTTCCTGTGCAAAGGGTAGCTCACTTTCCATTTGAACTATCTCATCTTCCTCCAAAACCTGTGCCACAGCTTGCTTTAATGAGTATCCCTTTTCTGATAAAGTCTTAACTTTTAATAGTTTTTTTACATCCTCTTCACTGTAAATCCGGTAACCGTTGTCTAATCGTTCAGGCTGTATAAGTTCATAGCGCTCTTCCCATTTTCGGATAACTTGCTTAGACAAACCTGTTACATTGGACACCTGCTGAATATTATAATTCCCACTTGGGCGAGATTGCATCATTCATATTCATCCTTTCAGCCTCATTATAAAAGCTGCTATTGCTCATTATAGCTAACCAACAGTATAACATTCAACCGTTAACATTATACAACAATTCTACGAAAAAGAAAATTCCTTCTGTCTTTATTGTATAAACACCATTATACAATAGCTTTTTATATAAGCCTTTTATCTCCTACAAGAATTATTTTTTGTATAACTTTTAATGAAATAAATTATACAAACATTTGACAAAGAGTGTACTTCCTGTTAATAATAGGTGTATAAGATAACCCACTTACACTCATACATTAAAGTTGTTCACAAGGAGAGATTAAATTGGTATTACCTTTTACAAGAAAACGAGTTAAAGAACCAGAGGATAAAACAACTTTAAAAGAACCGGTTATACAACTGGATCGTTATCCAGAATTACAGAAGCAAATGAAACTTATTGGATTGACGACAGAAGACTTAAGGCAAATTATTACGTTTCAGCCATATGTGGAAAAGGGTATTAACGATATTGTCTCTGTTTTTTATCAGCAAGTCCTTTCAGTTCCTTCCTTACGAAAAATTATTGAAGATAGAACTCAAGTTGATCGTTTAAAGAAAACCGTTGGTAGTTATATTATTGAAATGTTTAGTGGTGAATTCACCGAGAATACCATTGAGAGAAAACGAAAACTTGCTCAAATGCACTTCAAAATTGGATTAGAGCCTAAATGGTACATGGGAACCTTCCACCAAATCCAATCTATTATCATTTCTTTAGTAAACGAGGAAATAAAAGTGCTTGATGAGAAAGAAAAAACTTCACTTACTATTTCCAAGCTCATTAACTTAGAAATGCAAATTGTTCTAGAGGAATATGAAAAAGAAAATGTGAAGCTGCGCCAGCAACAGTATGACATTGTTAAAACAGAGTTGAAAAGCAAAATTTCCTCTATAAGTGAAGACTTAGCTAACTTAACTGAGGAGACCACCACTTCTATTGAACACGTAGAATCGAATACATCTAGAATTCGTGAAAGTGTTCAGGCTAATATAGATAGCGTAAAACAAATTCAGTCAGACGCTAATGATGGCAACAAGCTAATAGAGCTTCTTCAAACTCAAATGGAGCTTGTCACTGGTAATACAGAAGAAATGGCTATGATTATTGGAGATTTAAAACAATCCTCCGATGAAATTTTTCAAATTGTCGGCTTAGTAAAGCAAATAGCTGAACAAACAAATCTTCTTGCATTAAACGCCTCTATTGAGGCCGCACGTGCCGGTGAGCATGGAAAAGGCTTTGCCGTTGTAGCACAAGAGGTAAAAAAACTAGCAGAGCAATCCAAAAGTTCTGTAGAAGAAATTACATACCTTGTTCAAACCTCTACTAAGCTAACAAACAAAGCGGTTTCTACCATTTCTGATATGGAAAAGAGCGTTGAATTAGGATTGGAAAGCTCAATGGATACTAACCGTAAATTCAACAAAATTCTTCTATCAATAGATGAAAATAATAACCATATAGACCAAGTAGAAATACAAGTCTCTAACCTCGTACAAGTAATTAGAGACATATCAAACGATACAAAGACAGTTGCCGTTACTGCAGACAGTCTCTATCAAACAGCAGTACAGCTTTAAAAATTTAGATAGGAAGTGAAAGAATGTTTTTAGCATGGAATGAAATTAAAAAAAATAAACTACGCTTTTTCCTAATCGTAGGTGTCCTAATGCTAGTTGCATATCTTGTGTTTTTTCTTTCAGGTCTCGCTACTGGATTAGCAAACCTGAATAGAGAGGCAGTAGATAAATGGAATGCAACAGCCATTGTATTAACCGAAGAATCGGATAAAAGTCTTCCTCAATCATTTATTAGCACTGAAGAGCTAGATAATATCGAAGCAAAAGATAAGGCAATTCTGGGACAAATAAGTGCTATCGCAACAAATGGGGATACTAAACAAAATGTATCTATATTCGGCATAGATAAGGAAGAGTTTCTAATGCCCAGCGTTAGCGAAGGAGAAGAATTCTCTAGCGAAAATGAAGTAGTAGCAAGCGACAATTTAAAAGATGAGGGATTTAAAATCGGGGATGAACTAGAGCTGTCCTCTTCTGATGAAACATTAACTATAGTCGGCTTTACAGAAAGCTCTCGCTTTAATGGAGCGCCCGTACTTTATGGTGAGCTAGCAACTTTTCATAAAGTAAAATTTGGAGAAGCTGCTGAAGCCAACGAAGATAAGATTAATGGGGTAGTAGTTTCAGACGACAGTCTATCCTCTATTGAAACTTCCAACAAAGATTTACAAGTTACTGAAATTGAAAACTTTATTGAGAATCTGCCTGGTTATACCGAGCAGTCACTTACCTTAAACTTTATGATTTATTTTCTATTTGGTATTTCCTCTGTAATCGTTGCAATTTTCTTGTACGTATTAACAGTACAAAAAATAAGTATGTTTGGTGTAATGAAGGCACAAGGAATTTCGAATGGTTATCTATCTGTATCAGTAATTGCTCAAACCTTCCTCCTAGCATTCATAGGGGTTCTTGTAGGGTTTGGATTAACAATTTTAACAGGACAGTTTTTACCAAGTGCAGTTCCTGTTTCCTTTGATCTGACAACAATGTTAATCTACGGAGCAGTATTAATTGTTGTTGCAATTTTAGGTGCAGTGTTTTCAGTGTTAACCATTGTAAAAATAGATCCACTAAAAGCGATTGGAGGATAAGAAAATGGCAATTTTAAAGTTAGACAAAGTAAAGAAAACATTTGGTTCCGGTCATAAACAGGTAGATGCTTTAAAGGAAACAGATTTTGTAGCAGACAAAGGAGAACTGATTGCAGTTATAGGCCCTTCAGGTTCAGGCAAGAGTACCTTCCTTACAATTGCCGGGGGCCTGCAATCCCCTTCTAGCGGAGAAATTATAGTAAACAATCAAAACCTTTCTAATCTAAATGAAAAAAAGCGTTCCAAGGTCAGACTTAGGGAGATAGGCTTTATCCTCCAAGCCTCCAATCTAGTCCCGTTCCTTACAGTAGATAAACAAATGAAGCTGCTCGATAATGTTAAAAAGGACAATATGACAAAAGAAGAGCTAGAGGCTTTATATGAAAACTTAGGAATTACTGAATTACGAAAAAAATATCCTTCAGATCTATCTGGAGGAGAACGTCAGCGAGTTGCTATTGCCAAGGCGCTTTATAGCAAGCCTTCTATACTATTAGCTGATGAACCAACAGCTTCTTTAGATTCTGACCGTGCCTACGAAGTCATGAAGCTATTAAAAAAAGAAACAGAAAACAATGGTACTACTACTATAGTGGTTACCCATGACACTCGTTTGATCGAATACTGCGATAAAGTATATGTCATGACAGATGGTGTATTAGAGGAAAAGAGCAAGAAAGAGGTAGAAAAAACAGATCCTCTTTCTCACTAGCATCTCCGATATGGAAAAAAGAGGACTGTGGTTTAACCACAGTCCTCTTTTTAGAAAAATTGTGCTATATTCTTTTAAAACTTTACATCCTTCCTCTCTAAATAAAATAAATAAAATGAGTAGCATTTTGGATGGGTAGACATAGAAGCTAATAACCTTGGTTTCTTCTAGTATAAAATGATTATTAGGAGAACATTAAATTTTAAGTGTCTAGTTATAACACTGCTTAATTCGACTATATTCTACCTTAATTGAGTAACAACACATCCTATTTAAGCAAAAACCTTTATTCCGTAACAGTAATTTTTCAATGTTTTTTCACAATATTAATATAATTTGTGTTATGATGATACATAAAAATTTATTAATTGTTTGTAAGGGAGTGCGCTTATTAATGAATATCCAACCGTCTACTAAAATGTCCTTATTTGAGCCCGCGATTTTTGGAGAGTTAAAAGCAGCCGCAGCTAGGAAAAGAGATGCAGGCTTTGAGTTATATGACCTAAGCTTAGGAAGTCCCGATATACCACCAAGTGAGGCAGCTAGGAAAGTATTGTCTGACTTGAGCTACTCAGCTGATTCTTATGGATATACATTAAGTGGAACTAAACGTTTTTATGAGGCAGTAGCTAATTACTATGAACGTCGCTATAACGTTTTACTAGATCCAACTACAGATATTGTTCAAACAATGGGCTCTCAAGAAGGTTTAGTGCACCTCCCCCTTGCCTTTTGCAATGAGGGAGATATTATTCTTACTACTAACCCCGGTTATGTGGCATATGACGCTGGTATCAAACTAGCAGGAGCAGTGCCTTACTATATGGATTTGTTAGAAGAGAATGACTATTTACCTGATTTAGGAGCAATTCCTACAGAAATTGCTCAAAAAGCCAAGCTTATGATATTAAATTTACCTGGAAATCCAGTCCCCGCTATGCCAAACAAGGAATTTTTCCGCCAGGTAGTTGCTTTTGCTAACACTTATAATGTCATTATTCTACATGATGCAGCATACTCTGAATTTTACTTTACTGGCGACTCTCCTAGCAGCTTCCTTTCTACACCTGGGGCTCTTGAAGTAGGTATGGAGATTAACTCCCTATCTAAAAGCTTTAGTCTAGCAGGGACTCGCATTGCTTATATAGCAGGAAATACTAAGATGATTGAGATTATGAAGCAATTAAAATCTAATCTTGATTTTGGGATTTACGGCCCAATTCAGGAAGCAGGAATTGTGGCATTAGATCACGCAGAGGAAATTACCGACGCTTTACGAAAAACATTTTCAGAGAGACACAAGGTTCTAATGGATGGTTTAAAGAATCTCGGTTGGACAGTAGCTCCCTCTAATGGTGGAATGTTTGTCTGGGCCAAGTACCCTTACGAAATAGATGATAAGGAATTCGTATTTGAAGTCATCGCTCAAACTGGGGTAGTAATGGTACCCGGGACAGTCTTTGGATCAGCTGGAGCAGGCTACGTTAGAGTAGCATTAGTACAAGATACAGAAATACTTAAAAAAGCTGTCGAACAATTAAAGAAATTACATTTTCCTTCATTAGTTCGATAACATTCTTATTATTACAAAAAAACCATCGACACTTTGCTGTCGATGGTTTTTTAGTAAGAAGTACTTTCGTTAATATAATACATATTTTTCCCTGCTTTTTTAGCTGTGTACATTGCGTCATCTACCATTTTAAGTAAAGAGGAAGCTGTAAAAGTAGCTTCTTTAATATGTACCACACCAATGCTACTCGTTATAGAAATGAGTGACCCTTCTATTAACCAGGGTTCTTTTATAGCTTTTTGAATTCGTTTTACCTTTTCTATAATTAGTGGGATTTCCTTAATATTCGGTAGCAAGATGATGAACTCATCTCCCCCTAATCGTGCAACAAAGTCTGAATCGTCTAGGGAGTATTTTAGACGTTTTGCAAATTCATGAATCACTTCGTCCCCTGTCTCATGCCCAAACGTATCATTAATATACTTAAAGTTATCAATATCTAGCATGACGACCGCAAACTCTTCTAATCCTGCTTTTATCTTAGCCAGCGCCTCAGATAACTGATTCCTAAAGAATCGCCTGTTGGGAAGGCTTGTTAAAGAATCATGGTACGCAAAGTATTCTAACTGACTTTCATTCTCTTTTTGCAAAGAAATATCACGAGCTATTAGCACCATATGTCGAAAGTTATGAAAAGCATCGTAGACTGGATTACCATTAATTTCAGTCCATATCCATCCTCTTTCCCCATGCATCGCCTTTAACTCTATAGTAAAAGAGCTTCCTTCTGAAACTGAATGCTGAAACTTCTGCTCTAGTAAGGAAACATAATCAGGATGAATATTAAAAAACGGTGCCTTTTTATTAATTTTTGTATTATCAAATCCAAAGACTTTTTTACTGGAAGGAGAAACATACAGATACTCTTTGTCATGATTCATCAAAATGACAACATCCTGTACATTTTCAGCTATTATTCGGAAATTCTTTTCACTTTGGATATACTGACCTAATAGTTTGTCTATTTCACGCATGTCTTTAACGATTGCAAATATGCCTAATATTTCTTCTCTATTTTTAATCGGTGCAAAATGGATTAAGCAGCTTATTTTTTCACCTGTTTGTTGAAGTAAGCGAATGCGATGGCTTTTTAAATCACCTGTAAAAGCCAGGCTAAATGCATCAGAAATCTTTTCTCTGTATTTGTAATCCAACAGCTCTGTGAAATTTTCACCTTTTAATTCTTTTACAGTTCTACCACTCACAGCTTGAATCATTGGATTACCATCTTGAATAACTCCTTCAAGGTCTAAAGAAAATATAGCATCTCCGTTATAGTCAAATAATGAACGGTATTCAGATTTTGTTTCTTCTAATAATTGTAGATTTTCTTCAAACTCTATCTTTACGCTTTTCTCTTCCGTAATATTTTTCGCAATTGCAACAATATGGGTACATTCATTATTAGAATTTAATATTGGAGTGAGTGTTGTTTCCGCATATCCATTTTCAGGAGAAAAATGAGGAACTCTGATCTCAAATTTAATAATCTTTTTAGTGGTATAGGCTTCGGCAAAATGATTTTCTAAGATTTCTGCAATCTCTTCAGGTAAAACTTCGCGAAAACTTTTTCCGACAGCATATTTCCCTATAATGCTATTCGCTGCATTGTTAACAAACTCATAAAGGAATCTTTGTTCTTCCTCGACCCGCATAATAAAAACTACTTCTTGAATCCCTTCTGTTAATGCTTTTACTAAAGAAAGCTTAGAAGATTCATACATTTACCACACCACCATTACAAAATATTGGTTGTCTTAATTTAAGCATAGATATAAGTGCTTGGAAACCTAAACCTTTAACCTTTCTACCAATCCATAGAATTTGTACTATATAAAAAGGCTAAAAAGCCAAACAATTAAACTGTTTGGCTTTCCAAATCGGAGTTATCCTTTTTTTTATGAACAAGTGCATACTTTTCCCATTTTCTACTTTTCCATCTAAAGAACATGATAATACCACGAAGCCACTCATCTGCTGCTATAGCCAACCAAATACCTGGTAGTCCTAAATCTAATACAAAAACAAATAAATATCCTAACGGCACACTCATCATGACCATAGACAAGGCTCCCATGATTACTGGGAAGGTCGCGTCTCCTGCTGCACGCAATGAATTTATAATTACGATATTTAACGTTCGACCCGTTTCGAGAATGATACTTAATACAAGAACCGATGCTCCAATTTTAATAATTTGCTCATTATCCGTAAATAAGCCCATTAGTGGATAGCGGAATATGATTACAAGGGCAACCATTGCCAACGTAAAAATGAATGCTCTTTTTACACTATACCAAACTGATTTATAGGCTTCCTCTTTCTCATCTGCACCCACAAATCGCCCGACAATAATCGCAGTTCCCATACCAATTGCGACAGCAAATAAATAAGTGAACATAGATATATTAACGGCATACTGCCTTGCAGCCAAAGACTCAGTCCCTAAATAAGTTGCATAATACAAGAAGATAATTTGACATCCTTGGTATAAAATTTGTTCAAAGGCAGAAGGGAGTCCAATCTTGAGGATTTTCTTGATGTATTCTTTCGAAATAGTAAAGTAATAACTTACTTGAACACGATATTCCATTACTTGATATAATAGCCAAAAGAAAACAACTAGTGCTATAAACCGACTTATAACAGATGATATTGCTGCACCCTGAACTCCAAGCTCAGGAAAACCAAACTTACCAAAGATTAAAGCATAATTACCTACTACGTGGAAGATATTCATCCCTAACGATACAAACATAGTTTGCTTTGTATAACCATGTACACGAATAATGGCCGCTAAAGCATTAATAAGTGCCTGAAGAAAAATCCCTCCACCAACAATCATTAAATACTGATTAGCAAAAGCAAGTACCTCCCCATCTAGGTTCATGGCAGCCATAATATTTTTTGAAAATATGACAAATCCTATGCTTAAAAGTATCCCTACTCCTAAATTTAAAGTTACCGCTAAACCTGAAATTTTAGATGCCTCCACATATCTTCTGGATCCTAGATATTGTGAGACTACGATAGCAGCACCATTGCCTACTACCTCTAATATTAATATCGCAATATGGATATATTGATTGGCTGCTCCTACACCAGAAACCGCATTATCAGACACAGCACTAAGCATAAATGTATCTGCTGTACCCATTAACATAAACAAAAATACTTCTAAAAAGATCGGCCAAGTTAAGTGAAATAAGCTTAGCTTTTCTCCTAAATCCTTCTTCTTTCTAATCGCCAATTTTATTCCTTCTTTACATATACATTTTTTCACCAAAAGAATCTTACCACAGAAACTTCCATTCTACTATAAGATAATTTTCACAACATATAGATTCTTTTATTCATTCAATTATCAAATCAACTTTTACCAATTAAACACAGACAGCTCTTCTTTGTTGATTGTAATGGCAGGCGGCGACTCCGGCGGGATGATTGAGTCAGATTAGACACCACAACTCATTGGACCTTTCTTGGTTGTTTGTATTTTTCATAAAACTGGAATTATAATATTATTTTACTTATTAAACTATTGCAAAAAATGCAAGATTAAAGAGGATAAGTATGGGTAGAAATAGAATATAATACTCGTGCAAATCTAAAATAGGAGGTCTATTGCAAATGTCTCACTTTATCTCCCGTATCGCCACCGTAGAAATTCCTGTCAGTAATTTAGAACGCTCTATGGATTTTTATATGTCTGTTCTTGGAGTTCATGTTGAATCTAAAGGAGACAAGGCCGCCATGCTTTCCTTTCATACAAAAGGAGTTCCTACAATGTATTTAGTAGAAACAAAGGAAGTTAGACCTTTGTTTTTTACTAATACACACTCAAATGTGGTCCATAGCGTAATTGATTTCTATACGCCTCTGCTAAAAGACTTTTATCATTGGCTAAAGAAAAATAAAGTGGAGGTTGGTCCACTGAATGTTAACGAGGAAGGCTTGGGAGGATTTGGTTTTAAAGATCCTGATGGGAATAATTTAAGTGCAAGCAATATTGAACATTTTGGTCAGTAATTGCCATAATAATATAAAATACGTCTAACTCCGCAGAGATAGACGTATATTATACTTAATGGATAGATGGGTGCTCGATACCTATGTTTTCGTGGATATATTGCTTGAGAGCCGGCTCGGATAACTCTATCTCGTTGATTTGTAAACTATCCTTCACGTATGCAAGCTTATTTCTTTCAGTAGCATATGATTGAATGTGTAGTGTATTGTCGATATACAATATTCCTTCATTTGTAATCATTTTATCCTCTTTGCTTAATAGACCTTTCTTTGTAAGCTCCTCTTGCACAACGGAAAGACGGTCCCCCAATCCATCCTTTAATACTTTTGCTAAGCTAATCTCAGATCCTTTTTCAAGAAAATTACATACATAATAGGCCAGTAATGTCTGTTCCTTTACCGTTAATCTCTCCATATTATTTCCCCATTTCGACTCTTTTTATCTTTTATTCCTTTTTCTCCTTATCCTTAAACATAAAGGACCTAAATCTTTTATGATTAGGTCCTTTATGTTTATTCATTTAATAATTTTTTTATGTCTTCATCAAATTCGGTTGGATTGTCAGTTGGCGCATATCTTTTAACAATGTTACCATCTTTGTCGATTAAAAACTTTGTAAAATTCCATTTTATTTTTTTGGAAAGTAATCCTTTGCTGTTTGTCGTTAAGTAATCAAATAATGGATGAGCTTCACTGCCATTTACTTTCACCATCTCGTGCATTGGAAAGGTCACCCCATAGCTCATGCGACAAGCCTGTTCTGCATCGGCTCCATTTCCTGGTTCTTGAAAAAATTGATTGGAAGGAAAACCGAGTACAACCAGTCCTTCATCTTTGTACTTTTTATAGAGACTTTCTAAGCTATCAAATTGGTTACTAAGTCCACACTTCGTTGCAGTGTTAACAATTAGCATGGGTTTGCCCTTGTACTCACTTAAATCGTATTCTGTTCCATCTGCTTTTTGTACTTTAATGTCATAAATACTCATTTTCATCATTCCTCCATTTTTGATAAAAAAGCATTTAGTTCTTTTAATTGAGACATGAGTGTAATAGCATTCACGTCTAAGATATTACAGCTTGTAATTTTCTTTATAATAGATAGCTCAATTTCTTTTTCTGCATTTTTAGCCTTCTCCGTTAAAGAGATAATAGAAGCTCGTTTGTCCTCCATGGATTGTTTCTTTTCTAACCATCCGCGTTCCATCATTCGATTGATGATAGGATTCAACGTACCAATCCCAAGCTCTAAACGATTTCCAATATCCTTCGACTGCAAATGATCCTCTTCCCATAAAGCCAATAATACTAAATATTGAGGAAACGTTAATTGATAAGGTTCTAGGGTTTTAGCATATAACTTAGCAAAATTACTAGAGGCCTTGTATACCTCAAAACACAGCTGTTGCTCTAATTTAGAGGGTTTTTCTTTACCCATGTCCTACTCTCCTAACAATAAATACATCGTACACGATGCATTTATATAATATCCCATTTTATAGAAAAAGTAAAAGAATTTAATTTCTAAATGTTCGTATTAGTAAAATCCTCATCAAAAAAACTTTGCAATTGCTCAAAAAAAGAGCTCTGCAAAGTTTAATAAATCAACCGCCAATATATAAAGTACATTGGCTAATCGCAATAAAAAAAGCTGGATTTTGAATAGGAGAGTCATCGGATATTTCAAGCTCAATCAAGAACTCCTCTTCAAGCTTTGCTCTCCATCTAGCAATTTCCTTACCCTCCCAAAGATAGCGTGTCCAATCTTCTAGTTCCTTATCAATCACTATATTTAGGTCCTTCCCTATTATTAAAAGGTCTGCGACTAGCTCCTTCCATTTGTCGTATGTAATCGTGTAATGCTCTTTTGTTTCATAGTCATAAGCCTGATAATAAACTCTTCCCTTTTTCGATACTTTCTTACATGTGAAAATGATTTGGTCATTTAAATCATATATATCGTAACGAAGGAAATATCGATATTCCATAGCTCTATCCAGCAATCTCTTCAAATTATTAGAATAATACCGTTGAAAAGTGCATACTTTTTCTCCATTTGTTTTATAGACTATAGATTTAGGGGTAATATCAATTGCTAATGGTTGTGTGTAGTGATAAATGGGCATTTGTTTTCTCCTTTTAAAGCTTTAAAGCATTAATTTTAATATATCATCTTTTAAACTGTATCAAAATATTTTAAGCTTCTGCTTATTACTATTATATGTAAATTAGTGTATAATTTTGTTATTTTAAAAAGTGAACTATCAAGTTTTAAACTAGGGGGGATTAAAGGTATGGCAGAAAAAAATAATACTCAAACTTGGGCAATCTTGTTGTTTTCTATTGGAGTTTTTATGGCTGCCCTCGACAATGGGATAATCAGTGCTGCTTTGACAACCATCAACAGTTCTTTTGATGTTACTCCAAACTGGGGGGCTTGGGGAATAACTCTTTATACTCTTGGTTTAGCGGTTAGCGTACCAATTGTAGGTAAGCTTTCTGACCGTTATGGGCGAAAGCGTCTTTTCATTGTAGAAATTGCTATTTTCGGTATTGGGTCCTTATTAGTTGCATTAAGTCCTAACTTTACCTTTTATTTAATAGCACGTTTCATTCAAGCCTTAGGTGGCGGTGGTATCTTTATTATCGGAAGCTCTCACATTTTAAGTACACTTCCCGTTGAAAAACAAGGAAAAGCCTTGGGAATGCTAGGTGGAATGAACGGTATCGCTGCCGTATTGGGACCAAACCTAGGTAGCGTGTTATTAGACCTTACAGGAAGTTGGCATTTTTTATTCCTCATTAATGTTCCCATTGCAATCGCCCTTGTCATACTTGGCTTTTTAAAACTAGAGGAAACAAAGGATGCAACCGGAGGAAAATTAGACTTACTCGGAACTATATTACTTTCAATGGCAATCCTAGGTATTATGTATGTATGGATTGACGAATATTGAAGGAGTCAACTTCTTTAAGAGCTTACTAGACTTAAAGGTGTATGGATATGTTCTAGCAGGTATTATTCTCTTACTAGTGCTATTATTTCACGAAAGTCGATTAGAAAAACGTGGTGGTGATCCCATTCTTCCATTACGTTTACTATCAAAGTCTTCTTACTTATTAACTCTATTAATTGGTGCGTTCTCAGGGGCACTCTTGGCGGGCATGATTTTTATCCCTGCGTTTTCAGAGCAAGTACTTGGGATTGCCCAAGAAAATGCTGGATATTGGTTGACCCCTCTTGCCCTTGCAGCTGGTATGGGTGCAGCAATGGGTGGTATGTTTGTCGATAAAAAAGGTCCTATTTTTGCTGTATTATTATCAGGTATTATATCAGCAATTGGCTTTCTACTGTTCCCTATGTGGATTGAAGCAAAATGGCAATTCATCATCGCATCCTCTGTAGCAGGATTTGGGATGGGAATTATTCTTGGAGCTCCACTGAATATATTGGCAACGGAGAAGCTAGAATCTGATAAGGGAACTGCATTAGCCACTCTTTCCTTAAGCAGACAAATTGGGATGACCATTGCTCCGACTATTTACGCGGGATTTATCGCTAGAGGTTTCAATCAAATACCAACCATTTTTCAAAATGACTTTCCAAAAATCTTGCAGGATAATATACGAGAGGCAAATATTAGTGAAGCAGGTCTGATGGAATTTCAGTCACTTTCTGCTCAAGTGACATCTGCTGGGGAAATTATTTCCCAGGAAACTATGTCACAGGCTTTAACTCAGATACAAGACCAAGAACTTTTAGAGGTTATCCAAACAAGCGTCAATCAAGTCACCACTGTTGCTGCACAGGATGGCTACGGGGGACTATTTTATTCCGCAGTTGTTATTGCGAGTTTAATTATAATAACTACACTTATACTAATACCCATCCGGAAACGTAGCTTACAGGGATAAATAAAAAAAGATGGCCATGACTTATACATGGCCACCTTTTTTAATGAAGCTGATCGAGTCCCCGATTTGTTTCTCCTAATAAAGTGAATTAAAGGTTAAATGGATTGGTCGATTCGAGCAAGTAGAATTGATTTCCGCTTTAGGCAGGCGCTTTCCGCGGGGGGAGCGATAAGCCATCCCCGTCGCTAACGCGCGCGTATGGGATGTCTTATCTGTCTCCCTCCTCCCGCTGGAGTCGCCACCTGTCGCTACAATCAACAAATAATATATATAATATATATAATATATAAATGAAAAACAATTACTTATTAAGTTTAACTCTATTTAAAGGTCGTTCAGCTTGAAGAAAAACAGACTAACCTCGAGGTTTGACTAAGCTTCTATTCCTCCTGGTCCTTGTTGCTTATTTGGTTTTATTAAGGTATAAATGATACCTCCGAAAATTAGTAGGATTCCTAGGGACTGTAGAAGTGTTGGTCGGAAATCTAAGATTAGCGTGTCGAGCAATATAGCCACTACAGGGTCTATAAAGACTAGTGCTGAAATAACACCAGTAGTTAATTTTCTTAAGCTATCAAAAAATAAATAATAAACAAATCCAGTATGTATCAGGCCAGTGCCAATTATATATAGCCAGTTGGTTGTCGTTAATCCTTGAAATAAAGTGAAATTCAGAAAAGGCAGTAGGATTAGTATACCTATAGATGTTTGTACAAAGGTCATCGCATAGGCACTTAACTGATTAACGCCCTTACCTAGAAGCATCGTCATAGCATAACAAAAAGCAGAGAGAAGCGCCCAGACGAAGCCCGACCCAAGAAAATCGGAAATAGATTGGACCGTATTAATCCCTACAATCAGCATGCTTCCAAGGAAGCAAATCAGGACAGCTATAAGAGAGTTCCAAGTCATCCTCTCTTTTAAAAATAATGTTCCTAGTAGCAATACAAAGATGGGAGCCAAATTATATATAGTAATAGCAATCGTGATAGATGTCACCTCAAATGCTTTGAAAAGAAACACCCAATTTAAAACTAAGAAAATCCCACATAAAAGAATTTGCACTATCTCTTTCTTTTCCCATATCTCCGTCTTATGCTGACCAGTAATTACCCATAACGCCCCGAGAAAAAGAGTGGCACAGATGCAGCGTACAAATACTAATTCTATGGCTGGTATACCGGTCTTCCCTGTAAAGAAACCGATAGAACCAAAAATGGCCATAGACAATGTCATTTTTAGCATTGCCGCTTTGTTCATACAAGATCAACCTTTCCTTGCTTTATTTACTTTCTTATATCCACTTATTTGTTGCATGAGGAAGAAAAATACGCCAACCAATACTATTAACCCGCCAATTATCTGCCATGCAACTATACGTTCACCTAAAATAATTACAGCTAAAATAGTTGCTCCAACAGGCTCCCCAAGAATGCTCATCGATATAGTAGTTGCATTGACATAGTTTAACAGCCAATTATTTATCAAATGCGAAATAGTAGGAACAACGGCCAATAAAACAAAAATCCCCCACTCCTTTGCATCATAACCTGTGAATGTAACCGAAGTGATGACATTATAGAAAACTAATGCAACGGCTGCAAAGCTAAACACGCAGAAGCTATAAATCCAATGAGAGACTTTTTTTACAGCACTTTGTCCAATCAGCAAATATCCTACTACTGCAATGACACTTAAAAACGAAAGAATATCTCCTAGTATGGCACTTTTACTAAGTCCGAAATCTCCCCAACCTACCATTACAGCTCCTATAACTGCAATACCCATAGTCAGCAACGCACTAGAGGTTGTTCTTTCTTTAAAAAGAATCATTCCACCGATTAGGGCGATAATTGGTTGTAGCGCTAGGATAATAGTAGAGCTAGCCACAGTAGTTAGCTTCAAAGAACCGAACCAAAGGGCAAAATGCAATGCAAGAAACATTCCAGAGAAAAACAACAAATACCATTCTCTTTTAGAAATTTTCTTAAATTCATTTCTCTTTAACCAGACAACAGGCAACAGCAATAAGCTCGCCAGAATCATTCGGTACATACTTAAAATAGTTGCAGGTGCGCTTGACCATTTAACAAAAATTGCAGCAAACGAAATAGCTACAATCGAAACAATTAACGGTAACACAATCGACTTAGATGTTTTTTCTTGATTCACAATCTTACCCCATTTATTTTCTTTTCTTATATCCTTTATTATCCTACAATTTATTACTTTATCAATAAAAGAAAAACATTCATTTAAATAAGTGCCTATTCAGCTTATTTTCTGCAAACTTTAGTACAGGCCTATTATTACGGGATATATATAATTGTTTCATATAAATAAGCAAAAAAATAATCCCCTTATCTGGGGATTATCCTAGCCTGTCTCTTTTCCATTTTCTATATTTATTTAACATGCCTTTCCCACCAGTGCTCACAAGTAAAGCAATAGCTAAACCAATTCCACTTAATGCAGTAACAAGAGAAATCCATTCAAAGAACGAATATCCAGGTACTTTAGACCAATCCGTGAATCCCTTCCAGTCCTCTATTACTAAGTTCATACCATAAATTCCGGAAATAGTTGTATAGATAGTTAGCATGAACAATAACATATTATGACGATTGTTTGTTTGATTTTCCTGAGCACGGTATAAATCATCTAGCGTCTTCTTAACTTCTATAAAAAGATGATTCAAGTTAAAGGTTTCTCTGAGTAAATGGGTAAGTTCCTTCCCCTCCTGCCTGGCTGAAACCTGTCCAAAGTAATATCTTGAATAGAATTTTGAAATAAGCTCAATAAGCTCCTTTACATAATCTTTGTCCTTAGACCAGCTGACCTCACTATGCTCGAACGATAGCTTTAATAGCATAATTTTATAGTAATAATGCAGCAATAAATTGTAATACATAGTCCCCATAAATTCTTCCATATCTTTTCTATAAGTTTGTTCTTCGTTATTTGTTACTGTCGCCTGTACGTTCTCAGAAGTAATAGTATATGTATTAGGCGCATAACGATCATATAGACGCTCTTTTACAAAACGTTCTATATAATCGGAGTTAGTACTTGAAATATATGGCTCACCCTCTACTCTTCCATCAACCTGAGCCACACGATATAAATGCTCCTGTAAAATTTCTTCGTCCTTTTTAACAACTAAAAAGATGGAGGACATCATTCTTGCATCTTCAAAAAATGGAAGACTTCCGTAATACCCTTCTAAATGCTCGTTTCTTATGATAAATGGCTTAACAGATGGACATAAATAATCCAATACTAATTGATTAGTTGTTTCAAAAACATAAGAATCGTTAGATATTTTAACTCCCTTTTCCTCCTCCAGCTTAGGCTCCAAAACCCTAAAATGAGAAAGGAAATGCAAAAAGTCTGAAAGAGTTTCTTGATCTTCCCCTAAAGTACGGATTGTAATAACTCCAATACCAAATGGACAAAGAGTAATATCTACACTATTAATAGCAAAATTACTTTTTTGTGCTCTTAGCTTCCAAACAAATTTCTCGTTAATTTCTTTGGAATATCTCAAAAACCCTCTATTCTTTGTTGTTTTTGGAAACAGTTTATCTTCAATATAAGGCAAGAAAAATTGACTGAGACGTTCATGACGAATCTTTACTCCTTCTCCATAGTAGCCTGTTTGGAGTTCCTTATTATTAAGCTCAAAAAATCTAAAGTGATGTCTTTCTAAAGTTTCCATCAATTTCTGTCTCTGTTTCTCATGAAAGGAGAAAGGAAACATATAGGTAACATACGATTTGTTTATCTCTAATTCCTTTATGTTATTCATCCTTAATCCTCCTCCAATACCTAACCTTAAGATACCACCAACTGCTTTATTTAAACCAAAAAGCAACTTTACCAAAAAGGGTAAAGTTGCTTTTGTTAACTTAATTAAAAGTTATTGTTATTTTCGTTATTATTGTTTTTGTTATTGTTGTTATTATTGTTATTACGATTGTTGTTACGGTTGTTTCTGTCGTTGTTGTTATTATTGTTATTATTATTTAAATTTTCGAAGTTGAATTCATCACCGAATTCGTTGTTTTGATTGTTATTGTTGTTGTTATTACGATTATTGTTATTACGGTTGTTGTTTGCCATTTTCTTTACCTCCCCTCTTACCTTTTTAGAATGGGCAAGTAGGGATGAAATATACGTTTTTCTTTTACTTTTTCTGAAAATCCTCTTTACTAAACGCTCTTGCAAATTCCAATTGTGTATCTGTTCGTTGGTAATATCCTGCTTTGTCTCTTGGATTCATTATTCTAGGCTCCCAAATATGCAGCTTAATGTATTGATGTAAATACATCTCACCGACCATCAATAGAAGAGAAATTATAAAAGCAGCTCTGCCTACTGGCACAGAAGGGTCGAATAAGTAAATGCCCATTAACCAAACTAACCCAAGTGCAAGTATAAAGTCACCTATTGTCGCTAATATATTACCTAGCCTAGGCATTAAGAATATATCTCCTATAAAACCTAAAACCGTCAAAACGATGCTTATAATGAAGACTCCCAATAGATTAGCCCCATAATACCCGCCCAGTACGATCCAAATGATAGCAGTCGTCATAATTAACTTAATGAGAAACGTTTTGAAATACAACTATTCCACAGCCTTTCATTTAAGTAGATTTTTGACTATATGTTTTAGGATCCTTCGCTTGTTTTGCTATTAATTCATTTAATTCATTGTAGGATAAACCAGAATTGGCGTTTTTCCTCTTTACTTCTTCAATATCAGTTCCAACCACTGTATATTTTGCGTTATTCCCCTTCATATTAGCTCCTCTTTTCCATTTATAGGTTTAGGATTAATTATCTCAACTTTAGGACGAGTTTGTTTAAACCAATGGTAATAAAGAATGATAATTAATCCTATCTCAATAGCGTCCCCACCGTAATACATAATCATGCCTCCTATTTCCGCTTCTACTTTGGAAATACCAACCGGAGGATTTGCATAAATAAATTTGGACAGGATTGCATGACCAGCTAGAGCAAATATAAAGACTACAGAACGGTAAATATAGCTTTTTCTATGCGGTGTTGGGTCAATATAAAGGATAGAAATTGTAAAAAGATATCCAGCTAGGAAAATGTGTATATGAATGACGATATGGAGCAATATATTTTCATGCATCAGTTCAAATAAACGTGTAGTGTATAATAACCAAAGCCCACCAATATTTAATATAGAGGTAACAATAGGATTTTGAAAAAAGTGAACAAATTTCGTTCGCAGTAAGCTAGTTATTTTTCTTGAAGCCTTTACAGGTAGGGTTCTTAGTAACAGTGTCATTGGTGCTGCTAATGCTATCAATAACGGGGATAGCATCCCTAAAAACAAATGACCAATCATATGCACTACAAAGTCCGTATGCGCCCGCTCTGCAAGTGGCCCTGTTACTGATAGAAGAGCAAGAATAATTCCCGTGATCAATAACAATGTTCGACGTCTCGGCCATCGTTTTTTACTTTTATTGGATTTATATACAGCGACTAAATATAAAAGCAGGAGAAGTACAAAAGGAGCTCCAAGTATTATTTGAGCAAAATCTAAACTAGTTTGATGAGGATGATCATGCAATACTATTCACCTCTACTTTTTTTACTCGTTTGCTTTAACAGAACTATACCTACTACAATCATTAAAACTGCCGTTATATTCCACACTAAGTCGTAAGGTAAAATATCCACGTTATATCGAATTTGATGTAAGCCCATGAGCTTGTGTTGAATGGTACCATCATACAGTTGAAAAACACCTGCCCCCAAGAATATCCCTCCTAGCCATCTTTTTGGCCAAAATGCTTGGCGGCGATGAAGATCTGCCATAAGAAAAGCTGAGCCCACGGTAGCAAAGAAACTAAAAGCGTGAAATATGCCATCTGAGACAAGTCCAATGTCTGTGGTAGATTTATCATAAAAGTGATGCCAATGTAAAAGTTGATGGAAAATTACTTCGTCTATAAAGGCAACTACCCCTAATCCAAATAGTATTCCCGTCCACATATTCTTGATAGAATAATGCCTTTGATTTTCCTTATTAAGCGCATTACTTTTTAGCGTGGCCATAGCGTCCTCCTTTTAGTTTGAAAAGTTTAATTTAGTTTAAGTTTTTCCCTGAAAAGTAGTTCTTAAACAAACTGCTTGTCAAAGCTCACTCAGTTTCCCTTCAAGTGTCTTGAACATTAAGCCGCATACTTTTTGTCACACCAAAAAAGATGTGAATGCTATTTCATTCACATCTTTGCTTTTATTTAACTTAAACTACCTACAAACTTTAACTCTTCAACGCTTACTTGATCTTGTTTTCCTTCTAAAATCATTTCGACATCATTTAGAGTTTGCTCTATTGAAACAGCTTTTCCTGGACCCGTGAATTTTTCGGCAACATAGAATGGCTGAGTAAAATATGCCTCTAACCTTTCTCCGCGTTCATATGTTGCTAGTTCACCTTCTGGAAGCTTTTGAATTCCATGCACAGCGACAATAGAACGTAATTCTCTATAGCGTCTCAGTAGCTTTTGTGCACGCTGTCTTAAACCAAAATGACGTTGGTCAACATCTGTCCCCTCCATTACGGATGAGGTCGAATAGATAGGATGTAGAGCAGGATACATATGACGAGTTGCAAGATCTGCATCTAGCTGCCACACTGTTTCCAAAGGTCCAAAAGGCATCTCTTCATCTACTACTTCTCCTGATAAATCCACTAAAATTGTTGTAATTCCATCTATATTCTCTGAAATAATTTTTTCCTGTAAATCCAATAGTTCTCCAGAGATAATATAGCTTCTATCTGTGATAAAGATAATATCTCCTGTTAATTCTGAAAGTTTTTCATATGCGTCATCAACAGAAGTAGTTATATAATCCGCTAGCTCTTTTGTCCCTTCTAGCTCACTATGCTCTTTTTGTGGTAATAAAAACACAGAAGTGTGATTACTTTCCTTAAAACGATGCATTAGCTCTGCTAGTATTACTAGCTGTCCCATCCCCGGTCTAGCTACTATTCCAATTGTCCCTTCCTTTACTAGTGGTGCAAAAAAGTCCAATGCTTTAATTTGTGTCTCAATCATATGTTTCTTCTCCCCCCGTATGATCAATTCATCTACCGTGCAATTAGCCAATGAAGCTAAACCAACAAGTGTTTTAACCTCCGCCTTCCCCAAATCAATCTTCCCTGTACATAAATTAGAAACCGTAGCAGGACGAATCCCAATGGATTTAGCAGCTGTCGTCAAGTTAGGCACTTTTCTTCTAAGCAAAGCGACATTCAATCTTATCTCTTCCATATCATCCCTCCTCGATTACTTTATATGGTAAACTAAATTACTCTTAAAAGCAATTATTTTATTTTTGAAAGTAATTATTTTTACTCCAAAATAAAATGAGTACCAGGTTGATCAACAAATTCAGTTGTTGATCAACCTGGTACTCGCTATCTCATTATATTTGTATTTGAACAAGCGATTTGTTTAGCATATATAAAATGGTCTCATTAAATAGCGAAGGACAAATACGAGACATTTCATCTATTGTCTTATATTGGATTTCAGCGAAATGTGGATGCTTTTCAATTCCACGAAGAATACTTCTCATGGCATCTGCTGCCTTTGGATTCATTAATATATCGGAAAATGTACTATTTATCGAAAACACACCATTTGGGATTTTCACCTCTTCCACTGTAACATTTTGTACACTCGGCATTGCAAACCAATCCGTGATAGAATAAACATCCACAATCACAAGCTCTGCCTCTATAGCCTTAACTTCAGCTTTAGGCTGTTCCGTTTTTTCTGATATAGCAGCCTCACCGGTACCGTCCTTCTCAGGGGTTACAACAGGAGGAGTGGGTTGCGGTAAATTTTCTTTACCTTCGTTACTTGGAGCTGGTGTTGTTTGAATTGGACTAGAAGCTTCTCCTGGAGGTATAACTGGAACTGGCAACAACTTTAACTCCGATGCCTGACCATCCATTTGAGCCTTGGCTTGAGCAACGATTGTGTCGATATTTGCTAGGATAGCAGCTTCCTGTTCCGAATTGTCTATTTTCAAACTAGATTTTAAATCTTGTGCGTATGACTGCAATGCAGCAATACGGCTCTCTTTTTGAGTTTTGGTGAAATTTACTAAGTCTTGTTGAGCTTTAGTCATTTCTTTCTCTAAATCTTCTCCAAGTCCTCTCATCAGTCGATCTGTTTCAGAAGCGACAGCACCTTCAATGTCTTTTACAGACTCATTTTGCTTCTCATTGAACCAATTGGTTAATAACGTTTGTACATCTAAATCCGCTAAAGCTTTATTTAGCCCTGTTCCAAATGTAAGAACTAAAAATAGAGCCGCTACTATTAAAACACTTTTTCTAATTCGTCTCTTTTTCTTATACTTCTCTACTCTACTCACCATGTTGATGCCTCCATTTTGAAGAATAAGAACCTCTTGAGAAAGAGGTTCCTATAGTTTGTTATCAAATCCCGTCAACTAGTGCTGCCATATCAGCTTTAGCATCCTGTTCAAATTTCTTTGCAGCTGCCTCAATTAAGTCTGTTTGCTCTTGTGCTGAAAAGTTAGCCATTCCTTGAGCCCAAAGAAGGAAGTCTTTAACCTCTTGATCTACTACTTTCTTAAGATCAGCAGTTTTAGCCTCTACATTGCTATTCAAATTACCCTGCAAATTAGATTTAGCTGCTTCAATTGCTGCTTCTAAATCGTCAATTGCTCTTTCTGTAGTAGCTTCGAGTTCCGTATTTAATGTAGCTAGAGCCGTTTTTCCTTTTTCTGACGTGTGTGCATCCATATCAGATTGCGCTTGTCTTGCTGCCTGTACACCAAGATCATGGAGTTTTTTCTTTTCCGCCTCAAAAATTTTATTGAATTCTGTGTTAGTATAATTTACTAATTCTTTTCTTTTATTTTCTAAAGCATCTTTGTGCTCTTTTAGGTCTTTATCAATATTAGCATTCGCTGTAGCAGTTGAAGTTTTACGCTCATTCTCAATTGTAGTGGTAGTTCCAGCCTTCATCGCATTATATTTTGGCAATGTCTCAGCTACCTTTGTTCCTACATAGCCATTTACATTAGTACTTAAATCAGCTTTTGATTGGTTAAATTGCCCTGTAAACCAACCACCTAGTTTAGTTCCAGCATCTGAAGCTCCAAATGCTGCTCCTGCTCCTGCTCCTGCAAATAATGTTACTGCGATTGTTCCTACCATTACTTTACCTTTAACTGATTTCAATAATTTCATTTTAATATCTCCTTTAGTTTTTATAGTTTTTTGTGAATATATAAATTAACAGGATTATGTCAATCTGCTTACTTTTCGTTAATTAGCTCTTTTACACGCGCTTCTAACTTCAATTTAGAAGCCACCTCTAGTTCTGCCGCTTTATTGTTAATAGCTGCTTGATGAGTTGCAACTAATTGCTCTGTTTTAGCAGTAATCAAACCAATTATCCTTGTAATCTCATCGTCTACTGCTTTATTAATTTTCTCAACTGTTGCATCACTCTTCGAATCTAGCAGACCTTGTAAATAGGATTTAGTAGCACGAATTTCTGTTTCCAAATCCGTTATTGCAGCATTTGTAGTTTTATCAATTTCTTTATTTACATATGCTAACGCTGCTTGGCCCTCTTTTCCTGTATGACTTTTCAAATCATATTCAGCCAAATTCTTTGCCCCAAGACTTGTAATTTTTAAAGCTGCATTAGCGTCTTTTTCAATTTCCATAAATTGGCTATCTATATTATTTTGTATTTCTACTTTTTTAGCATTCACGGAGTCAATATATTTTTTACTTTCTGCTTTAATCCCATCCGTTGCATTAGTAGTAGCGATATCTCTCGTAGAATTTATATCTGTGCTGGCTTCTTGCTTCAAGCCTGTAGTAGCACTCTTTAATTCTCCGAACTTATTTATAGAATGCTTCGCTGTCTCGAAAGCAACCTCAGTAGTGGCTTTTCTAAATTGCGAATCATACCAGCTTTTAATACCAGCTCCAGCGTCTGTTGCCCCAAAAGCTACCCCAGTACTTGATAAGAATGCTACTGCAACCGCTACTGCTACTACTTTTCGTTTTATTGTTTTTTTCATTGATAGACTTCCTTTTCTATAGATACTATTTTTTGTTTTATACAATACTTACAATTCATTTAGTAGGTCTTCTAAAATAACTTCTACTTCTGCATTTATTTCTTCTTTCATTTTCTGTTCATCAGGATAATTATCAAAGTTTGCATTTTCCAGATCAACAACACTTGCTTGCAATTCTTCTTGTATTGATTTTTCTTGCTCTGCCAATCGAGAGTTGGTTTTATCTATTTCTTCATTTACAAAGAAAGTGATTGAACTAGTAACATTCTCTTTCGTTTCTTGTAAGAAATTATTAACTTCTCTCCCAATCTCTTTGAGACCAGAAATGGTAACTTCTTTAAAAATCTCACTTTCCTTCTTGAAAGCATGTCCATACCATTTTGAGAAGCTAGCCTCTGGAATGCCACTAGCGTAAATAGTACTGGAACCAAGTAATACAGAAAATATTAAAATAAATCCTATTGCTCTTTTTTTCATAGTTGGCACTCCTTTCTAGTAGCGCTTAACTACATGATTCAAATTGCTCTTACATAATTCTTTATAACTATCATCTCTCTTCCTTATAGGTAATAAGATTATTTTTTACACCACTTCTAGTTAACTTATAATTATTTCGTAACAGAAGATAACCATAATTATACTTTCATTGTATTTCGTTTCAATAGATTCTCTGAAACTTCTGACTTTTCTACAAAGATAGTCATTTTAAGTTGTTTTACGACCTATAAAACAGGTAAAAAGATACCCTTTTTCTCTATTTTTATTTATTTTTTTCACTTTATGTGAGCCTAAAGTTTTATTAGGAGTATAAAAAAACGCATGCTACTTCATAGCATGCGTTACCTTTTACCTTCTATAATGTAATGATAATCAAGGGATAGCTAGGTATTTGTTTAATCACTTCCAGTATTTTCATTCATTTATCTTTTTATAATAAAACACAGTAGCGTGGAATTCTCCTCCCGCTGACTCAGCGTAATCAGGAATTTTACCCGCTTGGATATAATCAAGTGATGTATATAGTTTGTTTGATGGGTCACCTTCTCTTGTATCCAGCACCAATAAAGTCCTTCCTTCTCTCAGAGCTCTATTTTCAGCCTTAAACATTAACTGACGCCCTATACCGCTTCGTCTGTAGTGTGGGTGAGTCATAAGTTTAGCTATTTCGGCACGGTGTTGGCCATTTTGCTTGCTACAAAGATGTAATTGAATACTACCTATTATACGGTTGTTCCTCTTCGCCACAAATAACAGTACATCTGGTCTCAAGACATCCTCCCAATATCCCATTGCATTTGCTAACTCTAGTGGAGGTAAAAAGCCAATGGAAGCACCGTCTTCAACGACTTGTATTAGCAACTCAGACAGCTCTTCCATATGTTCTTCGGTAGATGTTAATTGCTCTATTTTCACCTCATTAAACATAACAATCCTCCTAATTAGATATACATCTTTAGATATTTACTCATTCTCCAGAAGACTCTTCTTTCCCTTTTATTAAATTTAGAAAAGAAAAGCGAGGATACAGCTTTTGAGAACCTATTTTTCCGATTTGGAACTTACCCATAAATATCTTATCTTACCTATCAAAAACTCCTCCCTATTTGGGAAGAGCTACTTTTTTTATCTATAAGTATCGTGTGTCGGTGTAAATAGATCTTCCTCTGCATTTCTTACAACAGAAAAATTGTCTACATTATAATGTCCATGTAGAGTTTTATTATGATGTTTAATAATTTGCTCTGCCGAAAGAACAGGAGAGTCAGCGGTCGAATGTCCATCGCCAACTAAAGTAACGTCCAAGCCATTTACCGTTGCAGTTCTAACAGCCGTATCTATACAATGCTCTGTTGAACATCCCGCAATGACTACATGTTGAATATTCTCTTTCGCTAAGTATTCTTTTAGTCCAGTACCATAGAATGCATTAGTTGCCTTTTTATTAAAAAAAGTGACTTCAGTAGGTATGTCTATTGCTTGGTGCACTTCAAACCCTGCCCCTTTACCTTCTGCAATATCCAAGTCTCTAACAAAAATAATTTGAGCATCTGCATCCAAAGCTTTTGATATTACAAGATTAATGTTTTCTATTAGCAGTTCCTTTTGAAAAACACTTTTCTCCTGCTCATTTCCCTCTATTAAATCTTGCTGTGCATCGATCACTAATAATGCTTGCTTCATACTATTTCTCCCCATTCTTGATTATAATGTTTGCCTGTTCTATTGGATTTACTTCTTTTAAATAATATTCTTCTCCTTTCCAATATCTCCTTTCGTATTTATTTATTCTTTCCTTCAAGTCACCAGTATAGGATTCTCTTATTAAAATCCGTTCATTTCGAAGCTCTCTCGGACAATCCAAGTAAATAACATAGTCTAAAAAGGAACGCCATTCCTTACGCTGAAGAAATATTCCTTCTATCAAAACAACCGTACAATTCTCTATAGATTCCTCTTTCAAATAGCATCGATCTTCATGCGCATTATAAAACTTAAGCTGAAGTAATTTTTCTTTCTGATGAACAGCCGTAAACAGTTTCTCTTGAATCTCTGAAGCATTCCATTGTAAATGATAGTATTCATGCCATTCGGGCTTTCCAGTATTGTATCGACGTATTCGTTCTTCTATTAGATCATCTAGATGAATTACTACTATTCGATGTCCTGCTCTCTCTATCTCCTTTACTAACTCGTTCGTAAAGGTAGTCTTTCCTGCTCCACTTAACCCATCTATGCCCAAAAGAAAAGGGCGGCTTAAGCTCTTTATCTCAGAAATAACCATTTTTATATCAAACATGACTTGTAGCCTCTCTTTCCAACAGCTTGAAAATAGTGTCCGTGACTACAGTAGGATCCTCCAAGTGGATGGAATGCCCCTTATCCGTTTGAATATGCTCTGTTTTCGATGTCAGTTTCGCTAATAGAAGTTGTTGCTCCTTCCATTGTTTAGTGGAATTGTTGGAGCTAATGACAACTACCGGAATATCCTTATGAATAGCTGCTGAGTCTTTTAGTTGTTGCGCTGAAATAGGGCTATCCTTATATTCTTGATATATCGTTTGGTACGCACCTAGAGTATACCCAGTGTAATTTAAATAACGCTGGTATTCACCAGTTAAAAATTTTCGTCCTACCTTTTGATTTAATAATCTCGGGAAGCCAGTTAAGGAAATAACATATCCGAATGTAACCTTATGTTTAAACCCTTTGTTTTGATTGCCAGGCATATATTGGTTCTCATGTACGGAATCAACAAGGATTAAACCTTTTACTTGTTCAGGGTGCATACTTGCAAACAACCTCATGATTAGCCCACCATAGGAATGACCTACTAACAAATAAGGTGGAGCAAGGTCTACCTTTACTAATATTTCCTTTAACTCTTCTACGTGATCAAGAGCCGTGCGATACTTTTTAGTCGATTGGCTCCATCCGTAACTCCCTCTATCATAGGATAAGACTTTGGCACGCTTCGAAATTTCCGGCTGAATTTGGCACCAATCAATAGAGAGAGAACCTAATCCCGCCTCCAAAATAACAGTGACTGGCCCCTCACCTGATTTAATAATGTGCACACTTGAGTTTTCTGTTTTAACTATTTTCCCCGGAGGAGTCATTTTATTTTTTTGGTTCATCGATAGATTCCAAAGGGATAAGGGAAATAAAACTATCCCTAGTATATTTCTTATAAAAGCAGCAGCTGTCATTAATCGTCAGCCTTTCTTCACTGTGGATTAATTTTTCGTTTCTAATTCTTCCAAACAGGCATCTGATTCAATTTTACATAATCCTAGTAGCAGTTATATATAAAGCGAGAACCTCAAAAATTCTACTTTCACTTCTATAATCCTAGCGCTTTGTCCAGAAAGCCTTTGTATAGGCGAGCTTCAAACCAATCCGTTCCATGTTCCTATGACTAACACTCCCAAAGGCAGCCTCACTAGTAATGTATTTTGCCCCTTTTTCGATAGCTTTCTCTATTCGCTTGTGCAGCAAGGCATGTTGCACTCCCAAATTTCGATAATCTGGTAGAGTAGCAGCTGCTGCCAACGTGGCAAGCTCCCCCTCCACATACATAACTCCTATGCCAATCGGAACATTATGTCGAAGCGCTAAGTAAAACTCCCAGCCCGGTACATCATATAAAACTTGGTTGTTTTGCTTTATGCCATCTTGTATAGAAGCAGGTAAACCAAAGGCCTCTACATAAATCGCAGCAAACAAGTCAAATTCGTCCTTCTGAAGAGGACGTACCACTATAGAAGATGGATTGCTAAAGCTATCTATATTGTCAGCAACTCTAAAAAAAGAAGCGTGAAAGCCGGATTGATAAAACCCTTTTTCTGAAAGCCTGAGAAACAATGACTCGGAACTATTTTGTGGAGTAACCTCTATTCGAAACGAAATAGCATGATCCTTATAAAAGTGAAAAATTTCATCTAAGTAATCTAAATCCTGATCATTAATACCCCTAACCGTGTTAAAGGCTGGTCCTGGAATATGTTTTACTGCAAAGGCATGAGTATTACCTCTCACCAATATCCGTGCTCCCATAGGATTTCTAGGTAACGATTGAATAGTATTTATTCTAGATGTTAGTGTCTGTATTTCCGAAAATTCTGGTATCCTGAATTCCATTTTTTTCTCCTTTATTTTTTATTTATACCGCAAGCTCTCTAACTGTTTTATATAGAAGTAGAATTATAGTGAAAATTGTCTTTAATATATCTATCTCTAACAATTATCTTATACTTTAGAATATTTTACACTATTATTCATTCATGCTAGAATATAATTCATATAATAACAATTACAACCAATACAAAGGGGCGTTTGTCATGAACACAAAGAGGTATAGAAGAAGAAATACGATGGCTTTTACAGTGCTAGCTTATTTCACGTTATTTGCAGGGGTTGTTATGTTTAGTATTGGTCTTTATAATGCAGATAATTTGCAGCTTAATGAAAAAGGATATTATATTGCAGTAATGATTTTAGTGGCTGTTGGTGCTATTCTTACTCAAAAAGTAACGCGCGATAATGCAGAGGACAACGATATCATCGCGGAGCAAGAACAGGAGCGTCAAATGAGCAACATCCGAATTCCTTCTAGTTCTTCTAGCAATAAAGAAGCTTAAAAAATACTACACGAAAGAAATCCTGCCTTTAATTAGACAGGATTTCTTTTAGTTCCACTTGTTGTAATATGTTGTTTTCTATCAAAAAGATGTCAGGGTTTTTCATTTGAAGCCATTGATCAAAACCAAAGGTATTATCGTACTGATTGAAGAGAAGAGCAAGGATATTTCCATGAGATACAATTGCTACGTTAGTCACGTCATCCCTTCCTATCACTTCATTGATGACCTCTTTTATACGATTTAGCGCTTCGTCACTAGACTCTCCTCCAGGAAAGCTAAGATCTTTATGTAAAAAGGTACGTTTCAGTTTCTCTAGCCAATCATCCATAGGCTCTTTACTAAGCACACGCTCGCTTAACCCTTCATGAATATGGAGAGGCAAGCCAGTATCCTGAGAAAATGGCAGTATCGTTTGTATCGCCCGTTCATAAGGGCTAGAAATGAGATAGTCAATTTGGAAAGCCTTTAAAATTTCCACAAGGTTTTTTGCACTTTCCAACCCATCTTTTGTTAAAGCAGCAGTCGGCTCCTGTCCCTCTGCCTTACAATGTCTAATAAAATAAATTCTCTTGTTATTCATATGTCATTCCCCCTCCTTAATATTTCTATTAGACCATCCTAATTTCCTCTACCTCTATGCATATCTTCGAAAATTGCCTACAATGAAAGTTGGAAAAGGAGGATGAATGATGAAAAAAGGTTACTTAGCAAATGGATTATTTGGTCTAGGGGATCGCCTAGTAAACGAACTTGTTGCAAAGGAGATTCGTGCCTCACTACCGGGCGTTGACTTATATGTGCCACAAGAAAACGCAGCCATCAATGACAAAATGGCCTATGCAGATAGCTTGCTTATTGCAAGTGCAGATATCGAGGCATTAAAGGAAAGTGACTTTTTAGTTGCGGTGATTGATGGAGTGGAAATAGATTCTGGAGTTGCAGCAGAGATTGGAGCGTTCTCAATGTTAGATCGCCCTATTTATGCTCTTTATACTGATACACGCCAGCAAGGTAGAGAGAACACGAAAAAAATTGAAGCTTTAATAGCAGATGGAACAGAAAATCAATTTATGTATCGCAATCTGTTTGTCATCGGATTGATCAAGCAAAATGGGGTCATTGTAAGCTCGATCGAGGAGCTAGGCAGAGCATTGAGAAACTGATACATATATAGTTCTAATATTCATTTCCATGAGATTGAACTTTTTATAAAAAATCCTGTGCTTCCACACAGGATTTTTTATTTTACTTCACTAGCTTCCAGTTGACCATTTCTTCACTAGTTCCTACTTTTTTCATATCCAGCTTCTCTAGCACTCTCATAGAACCATAATTATCAAGGAGTGTTTCCGCGATGATCACTTCCACTAAGCCAGTTGCAAAAGCCCACTGCATAATTGCACCCACTGCCTCTGTCGCATATCCCTTGTTCCAATGTTCCTTTAAAAAGCCATAGCCTACCTCAACTTGGTTATCTGCATCTGGTTTCCCTTTAAAACCGATATCCCCAATAACTTTGCCATTTCTTCTCTCTACTACCAACCATGTACCCCACCCCAATGATGTAGCATCTGCTTTTAGCATTTCTAATGACATGGAAATCTGTGGACCGTTGTCATAACTCTGCTCCACTGCTATTTGAGCAGATCCTTGTGTACAGGGGATAATTTCTAATCTCTCAGTTTCTAATTTCATTTTGACTCTCCTTAGTTTAGATATTTCACCTCTAACAAAGTAAATATACAAAACATAGAACTATCCCCTCTCTGCATTAAAGTAACAATATTATAGCACAAAATATTTTTTCATTTTTCTAAAATTGACATATAATTGAATTGGACATAAAAAATAATCATTACAAAAAACACGAATGAAATATTATTCTCTATGTTGATTGTAGCGACAGGCGGCGACTCCTGTGGGATCAGTGAGACAGATGAGACATCACAAACGCGCGCGACAGCGCCGGTGATGGCTTATCGCTCACCCCACGGAAAGCGTCCGACTAAAGCGGAAATCGGCATCTATAGTTCCTGCCTTTATAAATGGAATATAACTAATAGCTTAAATAGCTAAGTTAGATTATCATCTGACTTTCTTAGTTCCACACCACCTCTGATTGTAGCGACAGGTGGCGACTCCTGTGGGATCAGTGAGACAGATAAGACATCACAACGTGCGCGACAGCGCCGGTGATGGCTTATCGCTCACCCCACGGAAAGCGTCCGACTAAAGCGGAAATTATTATACTTTATATATATCCCGAATGTTCTTTCTCTTTGTACGTGCGTGATTGATAATGAAATTATCTCAACATATTTTATTAGTAATGAAGGGAGTGGTTTAAATGAAAAACAATTTAATGTCTCTTATCAAACAAACAGATGAAAACATAACTAAAAATGAAAAGAGGAAACAGAATGTATCAAGATCAAGAGTTAATGATCCGACCAATTAAATACAATGATTTACCTAGACTTTGGGAATTAATGTGTAAGGACGAGAAGCCAGAGTGGAAAGAATGGGATGCTCCTTACTATGAATATAAACCAACTCCTTATGATGTATTTATGGAAAAAGCAGATACCTATGTAGACAGCGAAAGGTTCTGGGGTATCGAGGTAGATGGAATATTACGTGGTATCGTGTCATATTATTGGGAACATGAACCTTCTAAATGGCTTGAAATGGGTATTGGTTTCCATGAGGCACCAAGCTGGGGTAAGGGACTTGGCACACGTGCTTTAAAACTTTGGATGAATCACCTGTTTACCACAATGCCACTTGTCCGAGTAGGCTATACCACCTGGTCAGGTAATGAACGGATGATTCGGGTTGGAGAAAAGCTTGGTATGACAATGGAGGCGCGAATTCGCAAAGTACGCTTATATAATGGTGTTTACTATGACTCCATTCGAATGGGTATTTTAAGAGAAGAATGGGAAAAGACACAAGCAACAATTTTATAGCCCATCATAAAGTACTAAAAAAACACTTGACAGTTATCAGAATTAATTGTAAATTCTCTATAATAAGTTAATGCGATGAAGAGAAAAAGTAAAATGGGTAGATTTCTCCATAGAGAGCTTCGGTAGCTGAAAAGAAGCAGAAAACACCATTTGAACAATGGCCTCTGAGCACTACATTGAACGTGCAGTTAGTTACCTGCGCCTGAGATGCTAGCGGGATTGGTACCCGTTATCCACACCACAGTCTAGGATCCATCTTAATAGGATTCTGCACTAGCTGAGGCTGCTTATGTGAGTAAGCAGTGAACAAAGGTGGTAACACGAGTATCTCGTCCTTTTCAATCCAATGATTGAGGAGGGCGAGTTTTTTAATTCGCTCTCCTCCACAAAAATAATAAGGAGAGTGTTTAAACATGACAGAGGGATTATTAGTATTTCAATCAGATTTTGGTATTAACGACGGGGCAGTAAGCGCTATGCATGGGGTAGCCAATAGCGTGAAGCGTGGGCTGCCGTTATTCGATTTAACTCATCAGATTCCTCAGTACAATATTTGGGAGGCATCCTATCGTCTCCTACAAACCATCAACTATTGGCCAAGTGACACAGTGTTCGTTTCCATAGTAGACCCAGGCGTTGGATCAGATCGAAGAAGTGTAGTTGTGAAAACAGTGAAGGATCAGTATATTGTCACTCCAGACAATGGGACATTAACGCACGTTAACCGATTTATTGGTATTAAAGAAGTAAGAGAAATTGATGAAAGCAAGAATCGCCTACCAAAATCTGGAGAATCACATACATTTCATGGTAGAGATATATTTGCTTATACAGGAGCGCGTTTAGCAGCAGGAGAAATAAGTTTGGAGGATATTGGACCATCTATCCCCCTTTCTCTTATCGTGGAGCTACCACTTAAGGAAACAATTATTGAAGATAACTGCATTACGGGTGTTATTGACGTCATTGATCGACCGTTCGGCAATCTCTGGACCAATATTCGCCGACTTCAATTTAAACAGCTGGACGTTACCTATGGAGACGCCTTTGAAGTCTCTCTCACCATAGACGGAGAACTTGTTTATGAGGGAATAGTCACCTATGGTCGCTCCTTCGCTGCGGCAGGGATCGGAGAAGCTCTCATGTACGTGAATTCTCTGGATAATATCGGAATTGCATTAAACCAAGGTTCCTTTGCCGATACCTACCAAGTTCTCACTGGTTCTAGCACAGAAATAACTATTCGAAAAGCTGCTATTGCAATCAATTAACAAGGATGACTGGTTTTAAAATATAAATACGGGGAGAAATGAAGAATGAAAAAGTCTATCTTTTCAACAAAGACTGTTGTAGCGATAGGTATTGGAACGGCGGTGTTCTTGATACTAGCCAAATTTGCAGCAGTCCCTACAGGAATACCGAACACAACGATTCAAACATCCTATGGTTTTCTAGCACTTATTTCAGCTATTTTTGGACCAATAGCAGGTTTATTTGTCGGGTTATTTGGTCATGCTTTAAACGACCTTACTTCTTACGGTTCTATTTGGTGGAGCTGGGTCATTTCATCCGCAATTGTAGGATTAGGTATCGGGTTATATTTTAAAAGGTTTTCTTTTGAGGATGGAGAATTTGGTAAAAAGCATATTATTTTATTTAATATCGTTCAAATCATAGTTCAGGCTATTGCATGGGCTTTAGTAGCTCCATTACTAGATATTATCATTTATGCAGAGCCTGCAAACAAGGTATTTACACAAGGAATCGTAGCCGCTATTTCTAATATTGGTACTGTTGCAATACTTGGCACACTCTTGCTTACTGCTTATGCAAAGACAAGAACCAAAAAAGGAAGCCTGAGCTACGAGGAATAAGTAGATAAGGAGATTCACATGAAAAAGCCAGTCATCGAGTTTAAACACTTTAACTTTCAATATAATAGTCAATCCGAGCCTACTTTACATGACATTAATTTAACAATTTATGAAGGAGAAAAAGTAGCAATCGTTGGACCATCTGGCTCCGGAAAGAGCACGCTCGTTCATTGCTTGAACGGGCTTGTTCCTTTTGCTTATAAAGGTGAAATTACAGGAAATCTTACCATTCAAGAAAAAGAAACAAGGGAACTTGATCTATTTACTATCTCGCAGGAAGTAGGGACTGTTCTACAGGACACAGATGGACAGTTTATCGGCCTTACAGTTGGAGAGGATATAGCCTTTGCTTTGGAAAATAATTCAGTTCCTATGCAAAAGATGCATGAACGTGTTCAAAAAGCCGCTGCACTAGTAAAAATGTCTGAGCACTTAAACTCTCGAATTCATGAACTTTCCGGCGGGCAAAAACAGCGCGTCGCTCTTGCTGGTGTTTTAGTAAATGACGTTAATATTCTTTTGTTTGATGAACCTCTTGCCAACCTTGATCCGGCATCTGGAAAGGATGCAATGAAGCTGATTCACCAGCTTCAAGTGGATTCTAATAAAACGATTATTATTGTCGAGCATAGACTAGAGGATGTTTTGTCTGAGCCTATCGACCGTATTATATTAATGAATCACGGTCGTATTATAGCGGATGGTACCCCTAATGAGCTTCTGACAGGGTCATTATTGACGGATAACTGGATACGAGAGCCACTCTATATTAAAGCTTTGAAATATGCCGGCTGTGAACTGAATGATCAGATTAACTTAACTCAGGTAGACTCCATCGTGAATGATTCCTTTCATCAAAAACTAAAAGCATTTAGTGATGCAAGATGCTCGCCTATTCAGTTAGGTTTTAAAAATGAGCCTGTACTGACATTAGATAATATTAGCTTCCACTATGGGAACGGCCTAGACATTATTAAAAATGTTTCCTTTCAATTACATAAAGGTGAAATGATCAGTCTTATTGGAGCAAATGGAACCGGTAAGTCTACACTCTCCTCTCTTATCTGTGGATTTGAACGTCCTACAGAAGGTACTATTTATTTTGAAGGATTCAATGCGATTAACGACTCTATAATGGAACGTGCACATCGCGTAGGCTTTGTTCTGCAAAACCCCAATCATATGTTTTCAAAACAAAATGTCCTTGATGAGGTTGCATTTGGGCTTGCTCAATTCGAGTTATCCGATAAAGAGACGAGAAGACGTGTGGAGGAGACATTAAAAATTTGTGGTTTGTACCCATTGAGAAATTGGCCAATTGCTGCTTTAAGCTATGGGCAGAAAAAACGTTTATCCATTGCCTCTATCCTTGTAATGGAACCTCCAATTATTTTATTGGATGAACCAACTGCGGGGCAGGATTACAAGCATACTACAGAGTTAATGATGTTCTTAGAAAATTTAGCGAAAAATGGTACAGCAATTATACTAATCACCCATGATATGCACCTAATGACGGAATACACAGATCGAGCCATTATCCTATCAAACGGAAGAATTTTAGTCGATGATTCCCCTGCACATATTTTATCTAACCCTACCTTAATCCAGGAGGCAAACTTAAAAGAATCCTCCTTATACGAAATTGCAAAACAGCTCAAGAGGGAGCATCCCTCTGATTTTGTAGAGCAATTTATACAATACGATCGGGAGGTGCGCTTTAATGGGCAACGAACTGCTAAGCTATCTTGACCGTGATTCTATTATCCATCGCCTGACAGGTTCCACCAAGCTGATATGTTTTCTGCTTTGGTCCACTGCGGCTATGTTAACCTATGACACAAGAGTGTTAATGGTGTTGCTACTTGGGAGCTTTATATTGTTTTATGTATCCGATATTAAATTAAAGGATATCAGCTTTGTCCTCGGTTTCATCTTAGTCTTTTTATTGTTAAACAATATAGCTATATTTTTGTTTGCCCCCCAGCATGGGACAACTATTTACGGCACTTCCCATCCACTCACAGGATCTCTGGGACGTTACTCACTAACGCAGGAGCAATTATTTTATCAGCTTAATATTACATTGAAGTATTTTGCCGTCATCCCTCCCGCTCTTTTGTTCTTAGTCACTACACATCCAAGTGAGTTCGCAGCCTCATTAAACCGAATTGGTGTAAGCTATCGTCTTGCCTACTCTGTTTCTATTGCCCTTCGCTATATCCCAGATATACAAAGGGATTTTAAAACAATTTCTCGTTCGAAGCAGGCACGCGGTGTGGACATGTCTCGCAACGAAAGATTATATACCCGTATTAAAAATGCTGGATCTATTATAATGCCGCTTATTTTCTCTAGCCTAGAGCGAATAGAAACTGTCAGTAACACAATGGATCTGCGAGGTTTTGGGAAATTTAAAACAAGATCATGGTTCAGTTTAAAAGAGTTCAGAAGAAGAGATTTAATAGCTATTCTGTTATCTTTCATGCTATTTTTATTAATGGTTTTATTTATTTTTATAAATAATGGACGATTTTATAATCCATTTATATAAAATCCGATTGAAAAGGGCCACCTCTTAAAGGTAGCCCTTTTTCTTTATTATTTTATCTGAAAAATAAGTATTGACTGTATATGAAAATTATATTAATATTATAACAATTTAACGGTTTAGAATAACATTTATTTGTTATTCAAATATAATGTATTGCTGTAGTCCATTAAGGACTTTTTATTTTTTCTTTTTCAACAATATATTTCATGCGATATATTATATAATTAGGGGGATTCACTATGAAACAGGCAACTAAGACGTACTTAATCAATCGAATGTATAAAGGCTCACAAGGACTTGCAAATGCTGTACTTGTAACATTAGGAATTGGACTACTTATCGAGACTATTGGTACGTTTACAGGCTGGGATGGTTTTACAGCTATTGGAAAAACAGCTCAATTGATGCTTGCTCCCGCAATAGGGGCAGGTATAGCTTATCAGCTCGGTGGTAATACATTAGTTATTTTTAGTGCTATGGCTTGTAGTACTATAGGGGCCAATGCTTTAATACTCCAAGATGGAATTTGGGTTCTGACAACAGGGCAACCGATTAGTGCAGTATTAGCAGCAATTGTTGCTATATGGGTCGGAAAACGTATTGCAGGGAAAACAAAACTGGATATGCTAGCCATTCCTTTTGCAGCAATTCTTATAGGCGGGGTTATCGGGGTCGGCTTGGCCGCTGTAACTACTCCTCTTTTAGAACAATTAAGTCGATTTATAGCAAGCTCTGTATCAGGATCACCTCTGGTTGGATCCATTGTTATTGCTCTCGTTTGGAGTATTTTTCTTATGTCGCCTGCTTCCTCCGCAGCAATTGCCATTGCCTTACAGCTGGATCCAGTTTCAAGTGCTGCAGCATTAATAGGATGTACAGCTCAATTTGCAGGATGGACAGCTATGTCCTTTAAAGAAAATGATTTAGGAGCCAACATTGCACAATCATTCCTAACTCCTAAAGTACAAGTTCCAAATTTGGTGAAAAATCCATGCTTAGTAATAGGTCCGTTTCTATCCTCTGTGATTTGCGCTCCAATTGCTATTTTATTATTTAATTTTGAGGTACCTTACACATTAGCTGGACTCGGGCTAAATTCATTTATTGCTCCACTAAATGTTCTAGCAAACCAAGGAATTGGAGTATTGCTGATGTATATAGTATTAGGAGTAATTTTACCTGCAGTTATTTCTTTGACCGCTTATCATTTGTTAAAAGCACGAGGATTAGCTAAAACTGGAGATTTACATATGGAAGTTCAGTAATAGAAAAAGGTCATGACCACTTGTCATGACTTTTTTTATTTATGGTAGGAAAGAAAAATATTTTCGTTAGAAAGTGGTCTCCTCTCTTTCTCCCGTTTTAAGTCATTTTCCTTCTATATGCCTCCTCCATTACGGAGTTTAACTTTTCACTTCTTTTAGAAATATACGTTGTCCAAAATTTTTCCCCTATATTAGCAAGCTCTTCAGGGGTGTAATGATCCTTTTCAAATTTCCCCCAACATCCGTCCGCAGTTAGCTTGTCCCAGAAAATATAATCGGCAAATTTGTTGTTTTCTGTAGGAACGTCCGATCCCATGGATTCTAATTTTACTAACTCAGGACAAAGCCACATGGCTGTACAAACAGATAGCAGACCTCCATGAGTCTCATTAAGTCCTTCTATCCCCGCTTCCTTCAGGGCCTCTTCCCATGCTAAATGTCGATGAGTAGTAATGACGAGCAACTCTGGATATTTAAAATTAATATACTTTACGAATGCTGATTCCCAGTAGGCTCCTCCATGACCATTACAAATCACAAATTTTTTAAAACCTTGTCTATGTAAATTTGTAATTATCTCTTCAATCATAGCTGTCAAAATGTTAGGACTAACAGTAACAGTTCCTATACAGTTGGCATGTTCTTCAGAGGTGTTAAAAGGTATAGTTGGCAACACATACGCCTGTAAAGCTTCTCCAAAGGAATTAGCATAGACTTCTGCTATTAATGTATCTAAGTGCATGGGCAAATATGGGCCAAACTGCTCCGTTGCCCCAAGCGATATGATTGCTGTTTCTGTACCGCTGTCCTTGATCTCTTTAGTTGAATTTTTATAACTTAACATGGGTTTCTCCTTTTAATCTATTTTATGTATAAGCAGAGCAACTGATAAACCATGACAAATGACACGATTGCTGTAATGATAGCTTATCAATTACCCCACTGAACGTAAGCCAATAGGAAAATCAATTTATGAAGTATTTTTGTTCTTTTCTATATGTTCATACCTTTTATTTCATTACTTATTTGAGTTGACTAAATTTAACAACATAAACGTATTATACGATTTTTTAAACTAGAAAAGGAACTAGAGATTAATTGTATTACCACTTGCTATTGCTAGCAGGTATCATCTACAAAAGATTACTGATTATACCTCTATCCGTATAGATCGTTACTGGCGATTCAATTGATTTTTTGTGTGAAAAAAACCACGTTCTTCCTACTGGTCCAAGCAGGATATATGCTCCATCTTCTTGTTCGCCCATGAAGTTCAAATAATCTACCTCGTCTACTATTTTTCCATCTTGGGGAGGTATACCTAAATGTAATATTTGCTCAGCACTATTAAGGATGTTCTTTGTTGTTAAACCAATTTCACTAATTTCAATAACGTTTCGTGTGGAAAAATGTGTGGATTCCGATGATGGGGCAATACCATCTCTTGCTATATATTCTACTATATTCCCTGCAGGATCCTCAAAATAGCAGGATGTCGCTTTAAATCTACCGGCAAATTCTACCTCATCCTCCCCATCCTCTGTCGATAAAGTAACACGTTCTTGAAGCCACGATTTGGCCTTTTGAAACATATTAGCATGGATATTAAATGCAAAGTGGTAGTAATAATTCCTCGCTTCCAAATCCTTTATTAGTTTAAGTACACTATTTCCGACCTGAAATGTAGCCTCTGTCTCATTCCAGGACTTTAAAGGAAGCTCCAATGTATGCTGATAAAAAGCGACTGTTTCTTCATAGTTAGATATCCACAAGTCAATTTGCATTATCTTCATTTCTATCCTCCTCCCTGTAATTTCTACTATCAATATATACAATTCGTAAAAGAGACAACTCGGCCAATAGCATGAATAGGTTAAATTTCAATCAATAGTCTCATAGCTCCTTTTTAACTTTTTCTAGTTGAATATGGTAAAATTAAGTCACATTAAATAATGCAAGATAAGGGGGTATTTCATGAACATTTCCGTTAATTACTCAGAGGACTATCAGGGTGTGGTTTCAGCTGAACTACATGAAAAATTACAGGCTATTCATGAGGGTATTCAAACAAAAACGAGTACGGGATCAGATTTTCTAGGCTGGGTGAATTGGCCAAGCTCCCTAACTCCAGAGTTCCTTCAAGATATTAAAGTAACAGCAGATCGAATACGCTCAAACTCTGAGGTATTAGTTGTAATTGGAATCGGAGGATCCTATCTTGGTTCAAAGGCAGTGCTTGAGGCACTTTCTACTCCCTTCCAAAAGGATGACCATTTAGAGGTCATCTTCGCAGGACAATTGGTAAGTGGGTCTTATTTAAAGCAATTGATTGCCTACCTAGACTCTAAGGAAGTAACTCTAAACGTTATTTCTAAGTCTGGCACAACAACTGAGCCAGCTATAGCTTTCCGTTTTCTCCGCCAATACATGGAGGAACGTTATGGAGAGGAATCAGCATCTCGTATCATTGTGACTACGGATGAGGAAAAAGGCGCTTTATTATCACTTGCTAAGGAAAAGGGCTATAAACGATATGTGGTACCAGGTGACATTGGTGGCCGCTATTCTGTTTTTACAGCGGTTGGTCTACTACCAATCGCAGCAGCTGGGCATGATATTGAGCAATTGATAGCTGGAGCTAAAAAAGCAGAAGAGGAGTTACAAGTATTTGATATTAAATCAAATGCTGCAGTTAAATATGCTGTAATACGAAAGCATTTATATGATAAGGGTTATCCAGTAGAAATCATGGCAACCTTTGATGAAAAGCTGACGTATGTCCAAGAATGGTGGAAGCAGTTATTTGGTGAGAGTGAAGGAAAAGAAGGAAAAGGTATTTTCCCAGCCTCTGTTCTATATTCAACGGATCTGCATTCCTTAGGACAATACATCCAAGATGGTAAACGTATGCTGTTTGAAACGTTTCTAATGGTAGAAAAAGCATCAGATGACCTGACTGTCTTTGAGGCAGAAGATAATCGTGATGAACTAAATTACTTAAGCGGCTTGACTTTACACGACTTCAACAAAGCATGTCACGTAGCAACAGCATCTGCTCATTTAGCCGGAGGCGTTCCTCAAATAACGTTAATGATGGAACAACTGGACGAAAAGCATATCGGTCACTTATTATACTTTTACATGATGGCTTGTGCTTATAGTGCTTACTTGCTAGATATTAATCCTTTTGATCAGCCAGGTGTAGAAGACTATAAACGCAATATCTTTAAAATCCTTAAAAAGCCTGGATATTAAAAATGTAGCCCCTGTTTGGGGCTACATTTTTATTTTTTGGGTCGTGTTTTGCGTTTTTTTCGCTATTCCACCCGAATATTGATACCGATCGATTATTGGGTAAAACCGACCGCTTGTCAATTTTTCACTATAAAGCAAACCGTTTTTATACTACAAGCATTGCAGCTCCAAGCATGCCTGCTTCGTTACCGAAGGCTGCTCGTTTAATTTCTACTGGTTTTATCAATAATGGCTTAACTTTTTCTAGAAGCAAGTCCCACCATTCATCAGCTGATTCCGAAACGCCTCCACCGATCACAATACAATCCATATCTAGAACCGCTTGAAGGGTAGAAATGATAATAGCAAAGTCTGCTAAAAAGCGATCTCTTGCAAGCTTCGCACTTTCTATATTTTGAGAGGCCAACTTAAATAAAGTATGTGGTTTCGCCAATTCACCTGTTGTCGGGTCTACCACATCTTCTTCTTTGATTAACCTCTTTAGTGCAGTTCCCGACACATATTGTTCACTGCAGCCCGGTCTACCACAACCACAAACTAACCCATTTGGATATAAGATCAAATGACCGATTTCTCCTGATCCACCGTTTGCACCATTCATAACTTGTCCATCAAAAACAAAGCCCCCGCCTAACCCGGTGCCTACTGTAATACAGACAACCCTAGAAAATCCCTGTCCTGCGCCAATACGTGCTTCTGCAAGAGCTGCACAATTAGCATCGTTATTCAATTCTACTCGCAGTCCCGTAGCAGCTTCTAATAGAGGTTTGGCAGGTGTACCTTCCCAACCTGGAAGCTCCTTCTCAAACGTCACGGTCCCAGTATCCGCATCTACAATTCCTCTAGTCCCAATACCAACCCCTGTGATGTCTGGAAACTCAGCCTTGACCTTTAAAACTTGTTCCTCTAAATAAGGGTATAATGGCAGCTCGGTTGGTACTGTAATATCTGCTAACACTTCGCCAGCTTCATTGACAACACCCATCCGTATCTTTGTTCCACCAATATCTACTCCAAGTACCTTCTTCACTTTATAATCTCCTCTCAAAAGCTAATACCAATGCCTCATAGGGACGTACATTCATCCCTTGTTCTCCCAATTCTTGAGAGTCATAGTTAGCTATTATTACTTTTCCATCTAGTCCATCCACTTCACAGCTTGTCCATTCAAGCTTCTCCGTATTATCAGAGAAATTCGTGATGACAAGCCATTCTTCCTTCTCAGTTTTTCGCTTATACACAAAAAGGCTTGGATTATTGGGTAATAGCAAATGGAAGCTACCATACGTGATGATGTCGTGTTCTTTTCTCAACTCAATAAGCTTCTGATACGTATAAAAAACAGACGTTTTATCATCTAATGCCTGATCTACATTAATCTCGTTAGTATTTGGGTTCATTTGAATCCAGGGAATCCCCGTTGTAAATCCGCCATCCTTCGTCCACTGTATAGGGGTACGAGCGTTATCTCTTCCTTTTGCATAAATACCCCTCATAATATCTTTCTCTAAAACTCCCTGTTCTATTTTACTGTTATACATATTAATAGTTTCAATATCCTTGTAATCTTCTATTCTATCAAATTTTACGTTAGTCATACCTAGCTCTTCCCCTTGATAAATATAAGGGGTTCCCTGAAGCATATGGAGACAGATAGCCAACATTTTTGCAGAAGTTACTCGAAATTCCTGATCGTTACCAAAACGAGAAACTATGCGAGGCTGATCATGATTATTCCAATATAAACTATTCCATCCTACCTCATGAAGTGCATGTTGCCACTTTTGGAAGTTTTGCTTCAATGCTACTAAATCTAGTGGCTTCACGTCCCACTTTTCAAAAGGTCCACTATCGATATCCATGTGCTCAAAGGTGAATACCATATTCACCTCTTTGTTCGCTGGATTTGTATAGAGCTGCGCATCCTTTGGTGTAGCTCCTGGCATCTCCCCAACTGTTAGCACATCATAGTTTTGGAGTACTCGTTCATTCATTTCTTTTAAATGAGTATGAATTTTAGGTCCATTTATAAAATATGGACTTCCGTCTCCATACGCCTGACCCGGATTCACTTTTCCATCCGGCAGACCTTCCACTTTGGAAATGAAATTAATTACATCCATTCGGAATCCACCTATTCCTTTATCCAACCAATAGGTCATCATCTCATATATATCGTCACGAAGAGCCTTATTCTCCCAGTTTAAATCTGGTTGTTTTTTTGAAAATAAATGTAAGTAATAAGACTCTGTTACCTCATCCTTTTCCCATGCAGAGCCTGAAAACACAGAGCCCCAGTTATTTGGTGGCTGATCGTTTTTTCCCTCTTTCCAAATATAATAGTCTCGATACTTAGAGTCCTTCGAGGATTTCGATTCCACAAACCAGGCGTGTTCATCGGAGGTATGGTTTACGACAAGATCCATTACGATACGTAATCCTCTTGCATCTGCTTCCTGTATTAATCTATCAAAGTCTTCCATTGTTCCAAACTCATCCAATATAGTACGGTAATCTCTAATGTCATAGCCATTGTCGTCATTCGGAGAATCAAAAACAGGGCTCAACCAAATAACATCTACGCCAAGTCTCTGTAAATAATCTAATTTAGATATAATCCCTGGTAAATCTCCAATCCCATCTCCATTAGAGTCCATAAAACTCCGCGGATAGATTTGGTAGACCACACTTCGTTTCCACCAAGGCTCTTTATTTATTTTCATGCTTCTCCGACCCCCATCAGAAATATTTGATATATTCATTATAATGCAAACGCTTGCATAAAGTGATATCTTTTTTGAAAAACTTCAATCTATCTTTCTATCTTTTTTATTAAATATCTTAATAACAACATTTTATAAAGAAAAAACCCTTCCACTTGGAAAGGGTGCAAATCAACTCTTTTTTACAAATTCGGATTTTAACTTCATAGCTCCGAATCCATCAATTTTACAATCAATATTATGGTCTCCGTCTACTAGGCGAATGCTCTTTACCTTGGTACCAATTTTTAATGTAGAGGAGCTTCCTTTTACTTTTAAATCTTTAATAACGGTTACAGAATCTCCATCTTGGAGGATATTGCCGTTAGCATCCTTTACTTCTAACTCGTCTACTACTTCTGCTCTTTCTTCTATCAATGACCATTCATGTGCACATTCAGGACAAACTAAAAGAGAGCCATCCTCATATGTATATTCAGAACTACACTTCGGGCAATTCGGCAAAGCTGTCGTCATTATATTACCTCCATTTACTCTTCATTTTAATATAGTAATCTAAGCCATTCAACACATTTCAATATGAGGAAGGTTTATCCAGATTTCTTTGTGGGTAACTAACTATTAACCTTCCTAATTAAAATATATTCAAAAATACGGCGAGAGGAGGAATGGGACATGGATGAAGAAAAACGAGTAGAAGTACATCGTGAAGAACGAACAGATTCTGGGATGGTAGGAGCAACTTTCATCAAGTATGCTGCTTACTTAATAATATTCTTTGGTATCCTTTGGTTCCTAATCTCTTACGTATTTCCAATGTTTTAATTGGTATTAAGATCCACGTCTGACCACATGCGGACGTGGATTTTCCCTTTTAAAAATCCCTTTACCTCTCACCCTTCTTATATTTCAACTACATTTGCCTTACTTAAAAGTTCTATTGCACATTCCACGTTGCCTGCACCTTCACTTTATTTTTAGGAGCTAAAGTTATTTACTTTCATATAAAAAAAGAAGCCCTATTAATAAGGACTTCTTTATACGGTTATTCTGTCTCTGGGAAGAATGCTTGTTCTGTGTATATATCCACCAATGTTGGCCCTTTTGTTTGAAGGGCTTGACTTAGTAACTCTTCTAAATTTTCATCACTCTCAACTCGAAACCCTTTCCATCCACAGGCTTCTGCCACCTGAACAAAATTTGGGTTGGTAAGTTGTGTACCTAGCTCTTCATTGCCGGACGCTTGAATTTTATCACTTTCCATTTGAAGTGCTCCATTATTAAAAACGACTACCGTGATATCTAGCCCATAGCGAGTAGCAGTCAATAGGTCGGCTAACGTCATTTCAAGACCGCCATCACCCACCACAGCTACCACTTGTTTTTCTGGTTGCTCCAGCTTTACAGCCATTGCTGCTGGAAGCCCAAAGCCCATGGAACGCCAATAGCCTGAAAAGAGTACCTTTTGGTTGGTTTGTCGGAAGTTCCTGTTCATCCAGACTGTTACATCTCCTGTATCTAAAGTGATGACCGCATCGTCTGCCACCGTTTGTTCTAGACCTCTAGCTATTCGAGATGGATGGACTGGCGCCCCTTCTATTTGGCCTTCCTGTTCATTTTGATCTGCCCATTTTTCTTTTATTGTCTCTATACGATTAAGCCACTCATCATTTTTTTTGTGTCCATTCACACTTTGTTGCAGTAAAGGAACAACTTGCTCGGCTCTTCCCTTTATCCCAAAATCTGCAGCAACTCTCTTCTTGGCATGCTCTAGATTTAGATCAATGTGAATGATGGTCGCATTTTCAGGAACATATCCCTCTGGCCACCAGGTTGCACCTACTATTAAAACAACATCAGCTTCCTTAAAAACTTTTGGCGCATGAGGATTTCCACCTTCCCCAATTCCCTGAAGAAGATGAGGCGTAGAATCTTTAAAGATTCCTTTACCTCCTAGACTTATTAAAATTCCTGCTCCCCAGGTCATAGCAAGCTCTTCTAAATCCCCAGCGGCCTTTCTTGCTCCTGCACCAGCTAAGATCATTGGCTGTCGAGCCTGCTTCATCACCTTTGATACCTCTTCTAAATCGTTCAGTTCAAAGGAACCTGTCCCCTCTAAAATACGAGGGAGCTGTCGTGCCCTTGCTTTAGTTTCTTTTTCAAATAAATCCTTAGGAACTGATATATGTGTAACGGTACTCTGTTGAAGAGAAATTTCAGCTGCCTTCTGAAGCAAATCTACAATAGCACTTTCACTGTTTAGATTTGCAGAATAGGTCGCGAATGGCTTGAACAACTCCTGCTGATCGACATACTGCTGAAAGTCCGTTCCCATATCTTTTTGAGCAGCCTGTCCAGTTAAGGCTAAGACAGGAGCCTTGTCTGAGTATGCGTCACCTAGCCCATTTAAAAGATTTGCCGCTCCTGGTCCCATTGTGGATGTACATACTGCCAATCTTCCTGTCAATTTTGCTTCCGCCGAAGCCATGAAAGCCGCTACTGATTCATGCTTTACTGCGATAAACTCGATTTTATCCTGTTTGGCCATCGCATCTAACAATCCAATAATGGTATCACCTGTCACACCATAAATGCGCTTAACCCCTAGAAGCGACAGCTGGTCTAATATAACCTCTGCGACGTTTTTACTCATAGAAATCCTCTCCTTTAAAAAAAGTTTGTTACCAATTAAATTCCCTTATACAAATGGGTTAAACAAATTACTTTTAGAAGAGGGAATTATAATACTTACTATTAACATTCTTGTATAGTAAACGTTTGGCAATTACTGAGCAGACAAAGAGGGGTTTTCTAGAAAATATGCTATATTAACTCTATAAAAAGGAAGGTTGGGTGAGATCATGAAAATTGAAGTATGGTCTGATTTTGTTTGTCCATTTTGTTATATAGGAAAGCGTCGTTTAGAGCAAGCTTTAGAGGAATTTGACCACAAAAACAAGGTAGAGGTTAGCTATAAAAGCTTTGAGCTTCAGCCTCATCTACCAAGTGATAAAAATGTAACTATTCATGAAATGCTTGCCAAAAAGATGAATACGACACCTGAGCAGGCTAAAGCGATGAATCAACAAATTATTGCTAGTGCAGCAACAGTAGGGTTAGCTTACCAATTTGACGAGATGAAACAAACAAATACGCTAGATGCACATCGTTTAGTTAAATATGCGGAAACAAAAGGAAAAGGTAGCGAGTTAACAGAACGCCTTTTAAGCGCACATTTCTTGGAATCTCAATTTCTTGGAGAGCAGGAAACTCTTTTAAGCTTAGCTACTGATGTAGGCTTAAATCGTGAGGAAGCAAGCAAAGTACTTTCTGGCTCCGAATATTTAGATGATGTCCGTATGGATCAACAGGAAGGCCAACAGCTTGGTGTTCAAGGTGTACCTTTCTTTGTTTTCAACCGAAAATATGCTATTTCTGGAGCACAACCACATGAAGCTTTTGTCCAAACACTGAAAAAGGTATGGGAAGAAGAGAATCAGTCCTCTCCTCTGCAACATATCCATTCGGATTCGGAAGCAACTTGTACCGACGATGGCTGTGAAATAACCGAGACAAATAAAGAGGCTTAAATCTTGAAAGTTCAAGAATTAGCATAGTAGGATAGAAATCGTTAAAACATGAAAAACCATCAAAAAGGCCATAAGCTGAGTAATACTCAGCTTATGGCCTTTTTTTATTTTATTTCTAATAGAACTTTATAGATTTCACTTATCGTTGGTAGCTTTAGTAATTTTCGTTCACTGTAAATATTAATCAGTTCCTTTTGAATAATCTCCCCAGCAAATTGCTCTCGATTCTCAGCCTTAAACATATTACGTAACAATTTAGGGATTTTGTATTTCGACTTAAATATATCTAAAAGCTTCTGTAGCTCCAACTCATTCAATAAATGATCATAGACGTGCTGCTCCAGCTCTACTTCAAATATATCTAGCATTTCTTTTGCATCATCTTCAATAAAACGATCTAAAATTCTACCGGCAATTTTAGAGGTGAGGATACTACCAATGATTAAACCAACTATACCACCGACCAAAGCGCCCGTGCTTGTGCTTCCCCAAGGAACGAGAACGCCGATGCTGGCACCGATTGCCATACCACCTATACTACCCGCTACATTTGCCGCTGTTTTCGTTATATTCTTAAATAATTGGGTTTTAGACATTTCGCCCTTAACAGCACGTGAAATATCTAATGTTGAAAGCACACCAGTTACAAGCGCTCCCGTAACTACGTTGGCATTGAGCAACAAAATTGTTTTTTTGGCTGCTAGAGAACTGATCATTGCCTTGTGAGTGAACTTCCCCGCAGCTTTCTTTGCTACAACCTTCGCTCCATTTTTTTGAATGGCACCTCTAACCCCACCCCCTAATTCAAAGGCATCATCTAGCTCAATATCCTGCATATCATTTGCCAGTATCTCATCCACTACGGCCTCTCCTACTATATTTAAGCCTGTGTAGACGGCATTTTCTACTGCTTCCTCACGCGTAGCACCATTCCAAGCACTTTGTGCAAAAGCGATAGCAGCACTCATTCCTAAGGACTCATTCTGTAGCTGAACACGTCCGCTTTCCTCCAAGATTAGTCCCTCTATTAAGCCCGCCTCTGCTATATAGCGTACTTGCCTATATGTAAAAGCACCTTGCTTCACGGTATCTTTCGCAAGTTCCGAGTTTTGCAAACGTACTGTTAGCTGAGCCACAACCTCATCGTATTGATCAAAAGGTACCTCTAATTTAATAGCACCCAGTTGGTTAACATATAGTAACTGCTCATCTGACAGACTTGACTCAACCGTTTCTTTCACCGTAGAGCAATAAATATTTTGTAAAAAATGCTCATTCTTAATATATTCAATATTTTCCACTTTCGTCTTGCCTCCACTAGTTTCCTCTAACAAATAAGGAAACCATAGATCGAAGGAGTTGTACAGATAAAAAGAAATAACAACACTAATTTGTCACACGTTTTTGTGAAAGGTTATAGCGATGGGGATAACTTTATATTTGTTGTTTAAGAATGGATAATCTGTGTATAAGTGCATAACTTTTGGAGTAAGATGTTAATTTTACTCTGATGAAGATATTTAGCATGGGATATGTGAGTAACTTTGTGGAGAACACCTAAGTTTAGATGTATTTAATACAATATAAACTTTACACTGGGGAAAAGTTGTTTATAAATATAAATACATAAGATAAGAGCATGGACTGTTCCCATTTACCATATCTAAATTGAAATACCTTCTTGCTCAAAAAAAGAGATACTCTTGTATCTCTTACAGCATTTTGTTGGTTTGTTGTTTTTTTTGCTTATGTAGAATATGGGCAGTTCCCCATTCATGCATCGCATTTAAAATTGGTTCTAAGCTTTTTCCATATTCGGTAATGGAATACTCTACCTTTGGAGGGACTTGAGGGTATACCTTTCTCGCAATAATATCCTCTTTCTCTAGTTCACGTAACTGGTTGGTTAACATCTTCTGTGTAATACCTGGTACTTTTCGTTTTAAATCACTAAATCTCTGAGTACCTTCCTGTAATAACGTCAATAAGATGATAGGTTTCCATTTTCCTACCAATATCCCAAGTGCATCGTCTACTCTACATAGTTCAGGCTGTAAGTCCATATTGCACACCACCTTAAGTATCTTTAAGTATACTATACCACTTTTAAGTGCGTACTTACCCTAATTTAAAAGATGCGTCATACTCATAATATAAGCTCATCTCTACTTCAAACTTTAAAACAAAGAATAAACACTAAGAGAGGTTGAAGATACATGCAAAACTATAGAATAGACCCAAGCAAAGGCTTAGAATTTGGACTTTATACGCTGGGTGACCACATTCCCAATCCACATACCGGTGAGCGTATTTCCTCTGCTCAACGTATTCAAGAAATAATAGAGATAGCAAAGTTAGCAGAGCAAGCTGGGCTAGACTTTTTTAGTGTAGGAGAAAGTCATCAGGAGTACTTTACAACACAAGCACATTCTGTTGTATTGGCTGCAATTGCACAAGCCACAAGCAAGATTAAAATCGCTAGTTCCTCAACAATAATAAGTACGTCAGATCCAGTACGAGTTTATGAGGATTTTGCAACGATTGACTTAATATCTAAAGGACGCGCAGAGATTATTGCTGGACGAGCTTCTAGAGTTGGTCTTTTCGATTTATTAGGCTACAACGTAAGAGATTATGAGGAGTTATTTGAGGAAAAATTTGAGCTGCTTCTTAAAATCAATGAAGAAGATATAGTGAATTGGAATGGTGAATTTCGTGCACCATTAAGGAACGCCCAGGTTCTGCCGCGTCCTGATAACGGCTTCATCCCAATTTGGCGAGCAGTTGGCGGACCACCAGCAAGTGCTATTAAAGCGGGTTATGCAGGCGTACCAATGTTTATCGCAACGTTAGGCGGTCCTGCAACCAGCTTTAAGATTTCCATAGATGCATACCGAGATGCCGCTAAGGAAAATGGTCATGATCCGGCAACACTTCCAGTTGCAACAGCAGGGTTCTTTTATGCTGCCGAAACGACTCAGCAGGCACAACGAGAAATTTATCCATATTTGAATCAGGGGCTACAGTTGATAAACGGGCATGGGTATCCTAAGCAACAATTTGCACAAGGCGCCGATCCTCGTAATGTGATGAATATTGGTAGCCCTCAACAAATTATTGAGAAAATTCTCTATCAGCATGAAGTTTTCGGACATCAGCGCTATATTGCACAAATGGATTTCGGAGGAGTCCCTTATGAGTATTTAGTGAAAAATATTGAATTAATTGGTAATGAAATCCTGCCTGCCATAAAAAAATATACCTCTAAATAGGAGTGTCTTAAGATGAAAATTGTTGGATTATCTGGATCCAGAGTTGGATCTAAAACCCGAACGGCTATGAATTATACAATTAAAGAAATATCAGAGAAGTATCCTGAGGTAGAGATAACTTTAATCGATTTAGCAGATTATGATATTCAATTTAGTGATGGTCGAAATTTTTTAGAGTATGAAGGGGATACAGGATTCGTAACGACAAAGATTATGGAGGCAGATGCCATCATTATAGGTACGCCTATCTTTCAGGCTTCTATCCCTGCCACTCTTAAGAATATCTTTGACTTACTCCCTGTTAGTGCATTTAGAGATAAAATCGTGAGCATGATTGTTACTGCTGGTTCTGCTAAGCATTACTTAATAGTTGAACAACAATTAAAGCCAATCTTGGCTTATATGAAAGCACAAATAGTTCAGACGTATGTCTTCATAGAAGAAAAAGACTTTCACCGCAAGGAAATTGTAAATGATGATGTGATTTTTCGGATTCAACGTTTAGTAGAAGATACCTTTGTCTTAACAGAGACCTACAAGGCAATCAAAGAGAAGAAGGAGGCAGAATACGACTTTTAACGAATCGTCTATACTACACTTTTAGAAGAATAATGGTTGTGTTTAAAGTCTAAGAGGAGCATCTCAACATATTGAGAGCTCCTCTTTCTGCCATTTATTTTAGCTTTGGCATCCTAACCTCTAGTTGGCCATTTTGGTAATTCACTGACAAGCCTTCCTTAGAAACAGGGCTCGGTAGTGACACGGAACGATGGAAACTGCTCATGTACTGTGCATTTCGATCGATTGTATGTGCAAAATGGTTAATAACACCATTAATCGTTAACATATTATTTATGACATCAATCTTTATATCACTATTTTTCTCCAGACCTGGCATATCACATATGGCGACCACTTCATGTTCTGTTTCTTGGACATTCATACGCAAACTTCCGATTGGCAGTTCTTTAAAAAGAGGAATTTCCGCAAAAAAGCGTTCTATTTCTTTAAATATATTATTTGTTAGCTGATTAAATGGATCAGATGGCAGTAATGACATTGATTTGCCTCCTTATTTATTTCATGGTGATTATTTCGAGCAATTGGTTTGTACAATAACCATAAATAGTCTCACCATTTGTATATGCAAATCCATTACGTCCATCTAGGCGAACCATCTAATCGAATGAAGAGAAGTTATTCTTGCCTCACCCTTCATTCCCCTAATTTCTAGCTCTCATAAACTCTCATTAGAAGAATATTAACAATAGTATACCGACGATGAAGCAATAATAAGTAAAATAATGCAGCCTTCCATTTTTCATAATTCCCATAAACCATCTCATAGCAAAATAGGACATGATAAATGTACTTATAAATGCTGCTAGATAAGGAACTGCCAGATCTGCCTTGTTAGGCTCATTGATAAAATCTGATAGACCAAGCACAACTCCTCCCAAGCTTATCGGAATATAGAGCATAAAGGAGAATCGTAACGCGGTCTCCTGTTTCATCCCAACTGCAATGGAAGAAATAATGGTAGCTCCTGACCTACTAATACCTGGTGTTAAAGCAACAGCTTGGCCAAGACCGACAATCCAAGCATCCTTAGTTGTTAGATCTTTCTCCCCTTTTGTCCCCTTCATATTACGAATGGTCCATAAAGCTAAACCCGTAATGAAAAGCATGATTGCGATTACCGTCATACTGATACTTTCAGCTATCCAATCACTCAATAAAACTCCTAATACGCCTGCGGGAATGGTTCCTATAACGATAAAAAGTACAAATCGAAAATCACTTTTGTAACGTGTGTCTTTCTTTTTTACATAATAAATTGAGTTCGTTGCTAGCCTCATAATATCATGTCTATAAATTAATAGAATGGCTAGCAAAGAGGCTGTATTCGTTAGTATTGCAAAGGTGAAGCCTTGCTCTCCAAGTCCTAATAGCTCACTTGCAATCATCACATGTCCACTGGATGAAACCGGGATTGGCTCTGTAAAGCCTTGAACAAGACCAATAACAATCATTTTTAAAGTAAATAGTAAATCTTCCATTTTACCCCCTATAAAACGTTTTATAATTTATACAGACGCCTTAAAATATAGATTGTTTCCATTGTATGCTAGGTAACACAAGGAAAGTAATATTGATTACAAAATAAAAAACTCTCTAGAAGCTATCTAGAGAGTTTTTATGATTAATAAGCGCTCCAGCCACCATCAGCTGTTACTACAATACCATTGATAAGTGAAGATTCGTCAGAAGCCAGGAACAGAGCAATATTGGATATATCAGTAACCTGCCCAGCTCTAGTCATCATTCCGACACCACGTGTAGATTGCTTCATACCGAATGGGTCGATATTATTCATAGCAGCTGAGAATCCTGTTTCAACGTGACCTGGTGCAATTGCATTAGAACGAATACCAAGTGGACCATAATGAGAAGCTACATTTTTAGTCATTCCCACAACTGCGTGCTTCGCCGCAGTATAAGTTAGACCACCGCGTCCTCCCATTACGCCTGCTAAAGATGCCATATTAACAATCGTACCGCTCCCGTTCTTTTCAAAATGAGGGAGTACTTGTCGTATACAACGCATAACTCCCGTTACATTAATATTCATCACTCGATTCCATACATCGTCCTCAACATTAGCAGCAGCCTGCATATTGTCTCCAACACCTGCATTATTCACTAAAATATCAATGCGTCCAAAATGTTCAATTGTAGAGGAAACCATTTTTTGAACATCTTCCTCGTTAGCAATATTCACTTTTACGCCAAAAGCAGAATAACCCGATTCCGTTAATTCACTTACAGTAAATTGCAGAGCTTCTTCGTTGAAGTCAGCAATCACTACACTAGCTCCTTCTTTTGCATAAGCAGTTGCTATTTCCTTGCCAATTCCTGCTCCGCTTCCTGTAATTATGGCAACTTTGTTCTGTAATCTATTCATCTTTAATCTTCCTTTCTATATTACATTTTTGGTACAGGTTGTCCTGATAACAAATTTACTACATTTCACGTGAGTAGTATATCTAAAAACAGTTACTCCATTATCTCCATTCATTAACTAGCTTTAAACCCAGTAACCTGAATCTGTTTTATATTTATACAAAAAAGTTTTTTGTAGACTGCCTACACAATATAAAAAAATAAAAATAAAGTACTATATATGTTATAATTCGTAATACATTAGTGTATTATATACAGTATAGAAAAAGAGGTGAGTACAATTGGTTAATTTGTTGGATTCATACATGACTGAGCTTAGAAGAGGAACTCTTCCTTTAGCCGTCCTAAGTCAATTGCGAAAGCCCCAGTACGGATATTCTTTAGTTCAAGGATTAGAAAGTGCAGGGGTTTCTATTGAACAAAGTACACTATATCCTTTACTTCGTCGTTTAGAGAAACAAAATCTTTTAACAAGCAGCTGGGATACAACAGAAAGCAGACCAAGAAAGTATTATGTATTAAGTGATTATGGCATAGAAGTTTTTGAACAATTAAAAGGAGAGTGGGAGAAAATGACATTAGAATTGAAGTCACTTCTAGAGGGGGATGAACGCAGTGAATTTGATTGATGCTTATGTATATGAGGTAACACGAAGGCTTCCAAAGAAATCACGAGATGATATTGCAATGGAGCTTAGATTTTCAATTGAAGATATGCTTCCAGAGAACTACACCGAAAAGGAAGTTAAAGAAGCATTAGCTAAAATGGATGACCCTGCTGTTTTAGCAGCAAGCTATCGTGACAAGCCAATGTATTTAATCGGTCCTAAGGTTTACGATGCTTATATAGAGACACTAAAAATGATTTTTCCTTGGGCGATCCTTATATGTATCATCGTAAGTGTTGTTGCAAGCATTGGACTGTTCAATGGAGAAGATGCAGTATTAACGGTAATAATTAATACTTTTACAGACATTATCGTCAATGTCATATACGTTATTTCACAAATATTTATCTGGGTCACTATAGTATTTGTCATTGTAGAAAGAGTTGGTCTATCCAAAAATGACCTACCTTTAACGAAGAAAGGTACTCCTTGGACTCCTGAGGATTTAAAGAATGTTCAAATCATCCCAGCAAAAAAAATTATATCTACCGGAGAAATAGTGTTTAGTATCATGTGGACTGTAATCTGGGCAGTAATTTATTGGAACGCTGATCACCTCGTTGGAATATACAGATCAACTGAAGGTACCGGCTTACAGCTAGTAATGCCTATTTTTGACCATCAGATGTTACTATCCTATTGGCCTTTAGTAGTAGCATTTATTGTGCTGGAGATTGGGTTGGCTCTTTACAAGTGGAACGTTGGTCAATGGACAAAGAATGTTGCTATAGTAAATGGAATCATCCATACGATGAGTATTATTACTTTTATCATCATTACAAGTAATGCTAATTTATATAACGAGGCTACGATTCCTTATATGGCAAAAGTTTTAGAAATGAACATCCCCTCGTTGCTATCTGTAATTGAAATAATATGGATTATCATTGTGGTATCTGTAGTCATTTCTACAATTATGGAGCTAGTAGACAGCTATAAAAAGGCTAAAATTTAAAAATTAATACTCTTCCTCCAAGCAAATAATGTTTGGAGGATTAACTATTTTCTCGAACACTTATACTTTATGACCATTTTAGAAGTATACGTTCTTCTCCTTCCCAAACAAGACCAATTTCCCTCGTTCTGCACACCATTGAACATTCTTATTCAATCTTAAATGTGTCTTAAATGTGAACGCCATGAAATTTAGTAGAAAAAAAACACTTACACCACTCGAAATTATTTTGTTATAGTAACAACTAGACCGGTCGAAGCAAAAGGAAAAATGGTAAAAAGAAATGTTAAAATCGCTTATAGTCGACATATAGTGATTACTTTTTTTATTTGAAGAGGGAATATGAATAGAGCTCTCTAACTATTATTTCAAATTTTTAATACATCGTATAGATAAGAGTATGTGTTGTTTCTAGCTAGCTGTACAGTAATGGTGAATAACATATTTCTCTAAAATGGAACGGAAAGTACAAACAGCGAGTTTCAATAGAATTGCATTTTCATGAATGAATTCGATATAGCTCCTGTCAATTATACTTAAGTTTACAAAACAAAGAAGTATTCCCCTACAGATTATGTCTAGGGGGATTATCTATTTTTAGAGGGAGTTTCAAACAAAGATGAATAAACAGATCAAGACAGGACCGATAATGGCTGCTCTTTTAGTTGCAGGATTTGTCGGGCTTTTTAGTGAAACGGCATTAAATATTGCTTTAGGAGACTTAAGTTCATTATTTGATGTTAAACCAACAACCATCCAATGGTTAGCCACGGGCTACTTTTTAACTTTAGGTATTTTAGTGCCAGTAACGGGTATTCTGATGCAAAAATTCACAACGCGACAAATGTTCCTTACTTCTATTTCTTTATCAATTATCGGAACAATTCTAGCCGCTCTATCACCGACATTTAGCATTTTATTGGTTGGACGTATTATTCAAGCAGCAGGATTAGCGATTAATTTACCACTAACTCAAAATGTAATCTTCACCATCTTCCCTCCTAACAAACGTGGTGCTGCAATGGGTGTTATGGGCTTAGTTATGTTAGCAGGACCAGCTTTAGGGCCAACAATCGCTGGACTTATTTTAGATACATTATCATGGGAGTGGATCTTCTGGGTAACCCTTCCTTTCTTAGTGTTCTCTGCCGTATTCGGCTATCTATTCTTGCCTAACGTTAACGAAATACGTAAAGTTTCTATCGATATTCTATCTGTAATTCTTTCAACTATTGGATTTGGTGGAGTTGTTTATGGAGTGAGTGTCGCTGGAGAGCATGGTTGGACAAGTACAATTGTTATTACCTCGATTATTGTCGGGATTATTGCATTAATACTTTTCTCCATACGTCAAATGAAAATGGAAAATCCAATGCTGAATTTAAAAGCATTTAAATACCCTCTTTTCATCCTTGGAGTAGTAATGAGTTTTATCACATTCTTTAATATGCTGTCATTACTAGTTGTTTTACCGATGTATATGCAAATGGGATTATTAATGCTTGCCTTCACTACTGGCCTTGTTTTATTGCCGGGTAGCTTATTAAATTGTATTTTAGCACCTACAATTGGACGTATGTTTGATAAGTTTGGTCCAAAAGCTGTTATAACACCAGGTACTATTTTTGTTGTCATTGGATATATTCTTTATGCTTCATTTGGTACTGATACGGCTACTTGGTTAATAGTTGTCACACATATTATCATGATGCTTGGTATTGGTATGGTACTAGCTTCTACGCAAACAAATACACTAAATTCTTTACCAAGAGAATATTATCCAGACGGCATTGCATTGACTCAAACTGTTCAGCAGGTAGCGGGGGCAATGGGTATCGCTATTATGGTTTCTCTGTTATCAGCAAAACAAGACAGTTACTTATCAACTGTTAATGATAACTTAGCAGAAGCAACTGCTTCCGGGTCATCATTCGTATTCACTCTTGGGTTGATCTTAGCAATCGTAAACCTTGTTCTTTCTCTATTCATGAAAAAGCCAGGAGAAGTAAAGCTAAAAGCTTAATAGAAAAAGCTGAAAACTCCCGTAAAATGAACTTTTTACGGGAGTTTTTAATATTTATATATAAAATACAGATAATCAAAGTATATATTTTGTCTTTCATTAGAGCTTTTTCATCCATCAAACCATTCTGCTCCATGTAAGATACTTCCTTCATCTCCGCAGATGATAGATCTACATTCGTTCGGGATTGTCTAATATGTTCTTGGAATACCTAGTCGTATCACATGTCGTATTACGTTATCGCCCAATTTGAAACCAAAGAGGCAGCAGAAACGTTTGCCTTTGCTCAAAAGGACACACAAATGGAGGTCGTCGAAAGAGACCGTCATGACAACCAACACAGATACGAGGACGTACAAGTCGTTGTTGACGCCTATGCGGACTTGACAGATGAACAGCGCAATCAGATTCATGTGGCAAAAATCGTCGAACAGCTATCGGACTTCGATTATTCCGACTACAACGAATACATCGAATCGCTGATTGACACCCAACTTAACCCAAAATATAACGCTTCGGCATAGCGCCGTGGGGGTTCTTTTTTTTATAAACGTGTAGAGAAGGAATAATCGCAAAAAACAGGAGCATACTGAACAGCACAAGATGAAAAATCATCTTGATGATGCACACAAAGGAGACATAAATAATGGCTACCTCTAACTCAAACCAACTCGTTGTTCCCGGTGCAAAGCAAGCGCTAGATAGCATGAAGGCAGAAATTGCATCAGAATTCGGTGTAACACTCGGCGCAGTCGCATCGTCTCGTCAAAACGGCTCTGTGGGTGGAGAAATAACGAAACGTTTAGTGCGTCAAGCACAAACGCAACTACGCGGTAAATAAGAAGACTCACGCCCCGTTTATGACGGGGCTTTTTTTGTTTTTATGTAAATATGTGGTTTAAAAATCCGATAAATAGTCTGTGTCCAAGTGATTAAGACCTACTTTTTTTTAAAAGTGGAGTGGTTTTTTTCTCCCACCTAAAGATGACCTGATGCGATACTTTGTACCGCCATGTCCGATAAAAGGCATGAATATAAATAAACCAAAAATTAAAAGATGAATGAGGACGATAAAAATGATGGGATTATCGAGAGTATTATTTACCAGTATTTTAGCAATTATTATGGTGCTGACTATTGGTGTCAGTGCAGATGTGAAAGTGAACGCGGAATCCCATGATATCAATACGTTAGGAAAAGAAATATCAGAAAAGGCTAAACTTGGACTTGAACTTGGCATTTCAGATAGTAATAAAGACAAAGTTGTACTTGTAGAAACTGCGGATGAGATTGAAAGACTACAAGATGCATTGAACCTCGGAGCCGGTAAAATTGTTGTATTACCATATGGTAGTTCGTTTAAGGTGAGCGGATTAAAAGTTCCTGATAATACAACTATTATTGGTTATGGTTCTAAAATTTATAATGATAAAAAGCACACGACACTGCTAACGATAGGTAGCGGGGTGAAGATATACGGTTTAGAAATACAGGGCGCAGGCAACAAAGATGCTGGTGTAAAGGGTATCGGAATAAACATTAATGGCGCGAATTCAGCGAATTATGCTAAAAATATTGTTATTCATGATAGCTTTATTCATGACATCGGTTTTTATGGCATTAAAGCCGAATTTGCAGACAATGTGACTGTTACAAATACAAAAATTGAGGACATCGGCTATGCAGGCATTGGCGGATTCTCTGTTAGTAATTTCAACGTAGATAAGAGCCATGTTAAAGCTATTGCTCCGGGAACCAACGGAAATGCATATGGTGTGTTCTTTTCTAGGCGAGGTTCTAAGAGTGACCTGATACAATATCCACGAAGCAAAGACAGCTCGGTAACAAATAGCACCATAGAAGATATCCCATTATGGGAAGCGTTAGACACGCATGGTGGAGAAAATATTACGTTTAACCATAATAAAATAAGAAACGCGAAAGTCGGTATAGCGTTTGTTAATGCGACAGGTGATGGCAAAAAAGGAATATTTGGTACACAGCGCTCAACGGCAAAAGGTAACCAAATCGAAGGAATCGGCAAAGGTTGTGGCATTATTGTTGCCGGATCAACGTCAGATTATGCCAGTGGTTTTACGATAAGCGGTAACCAATTAACAAATGCAGGGAAAGAAGGAAGCAGTATCTCGGGTGCAATCTGTGCCAAGTTTACGAAAGATTTAATAATAAAAGAAAATACCTTGAAGAATAGCTTCGCTAATGGTATTAGTATCAACACCCATAATAATCAGTTTTTAATTACTAAAAATAAAATTCAGGATGTACAGGACAAGAAGTACGTAGTACCTGCTGCTATTGCAATACGCTCTACTAATAACGAAGGAACCATCTCACAAAACGTCCTAACTGGTGATGGTAAGTTATCAAACAAATATGTATCTGTCCGTGGGATTAACATATCCACTAAAATTAATGTAAAGCTGAAAATTGGCACGAATACAAATACCTTTAAACTACCTATTGCTGGTGGAACTGGTAGTCATGTTACGTATGTAAAATAATAAAACAAATAGCCAATTGATACATGAAGGTTTCACCGAAGAACAAGAGACGCACAGTGCAAATAGCGTCGGACTATAATAAACCAAAAATTAAAAGGTAAAAGAGGTGAATACAATGATGCTTAACCTAAATATCAGAGACATCAAATTAGAGAACAAAAAGAACAATCGCCACACAAAACATAGACGTGTTGCGCGTCCGGGACTCAAAATGGGAGTCAATTTTCAAACAAGTATTCCGATGATCGTGTGGACTTTCATCCGAAACAGCGTGTGGCACATGACGCCTGCACTATTCCTTCACGGCTTACTGTTCGTTATCCACAGCATTGCGAAAGAGTTAATCGACGGTTACACGGTTCCAAACCGTGGCATTCTATTGCTATTCACCGTCTACGCCATCTGTTTATTCTTCACTATACGCAAAATCAGTGACCATATGGCATACTTCAACGTCAAAACATTGGTGACGCACTACAATATCAACCAGAAGACAATTGCTATTATCAATCTATCGGCGAACCCGAAGCATGACAAAGCATTCATCATGATGGATCACTACCGTACACGAGTCAACCGATTCAGCCTGTTCCCTAGCGTGAAAGAGCTGGCAGTTGAGGACCAAATGTACAAAAATGCATACAAATCAGGCAGCCAAGCCATGAAAACCAATGCAGAGGCGCGCAGACTTCGTTTAGACCTAGAAGCAAAGCACGCGGAGCATATCGCTGCGAAACGAATTGCAGACTGGAAACAGTCCGAGTTCGGCGGCTTAAACGAGTACTATGAACTGGTGAAAAAGTACAGCCATCGCACGATTCCAGCAGTAAGAGACATCATCAGCGATGTGAAAAATTAAGTCATCGCACACAAAAAACCTCACTATTCGATATAGTGAGGTTTTACATATTAATGCTTTGCATGATCCACTGCCTGGTGTAGTAAATTCATCACATGATCATCATCACTTGAATAATACAAGGTAGTCCCCTCACGTCTAAATTTTACTAAGCGTAAATTTTTTAAAAATCGTAGCTGGTGAGAAACGGTTGTTTGCCCTAAATTTAATGCCTCTGCGATTTCGTTTACTGAATGTTCCTCACAGCATAAAAAATTTAATATACGAATACGAGTGGGATCACTTAATGCTTTAAAAGTCTGAGATACGACGAATAGCGTTTCATCGTCTAACTCATGCTGTAATTTTTCCTCCATTTCATACCCTCCTATTTATGATTAATGATGATGGTGGTGATGTGCACCTGTGTCCTCAGCTTTAGTTGTACAAAGAATGGAACAATCATGCTTATGGAATTCTGTTTCCAATTGAATAGTGACATGCTGTATATTTTGATGGGCTAGATCATGCTCTATTTTCTGCAGTAGTTTTTCACCCTCAGCAACTGTCATGTCTTCACTAACTACCGCATGGCAAGAAAGTGCATTCAGTCCACTAGTAATGGACCAAGTGTGTAAATCATGAACCCCTTTTATCTCAGAGTTTTGCTCAATCGTTTGAACAATAACATTCATATCTACGTTTTGTGGCGTTCCTTCCATTAGAACATGAAGAGAAGCTTTTGTTACAAAGTATCCACTTCTTAAAACAAGTGCTGCTACAATCACACTTGCTAATGGATCAGCCCATCCCCAACCAAAGAACATGATAAGTAAGGCAGCTATAATAGCACCGACCGAGCCTAGCATATCGCTGATAACATGTAGAAATGCTCCTCGCATATTTAAGTTGTCTTCCGTGTCACCGCCTCGCATCATAAACCATGCTACAAAAATATTAACTGCTAATCCAATACAACTAATAATTAGCATTCCGGTTGTAGCTACCTCCGGAGGATTGGCAAATCTAACAATTGCCTCGTAAAAGATAAAGAATGCGATTGCCATTAGAGTAATGCCGTTTAACACAGCTGCTAAAATCTCAAAACGCTTATAGCCATACGTTTTGTTCATATTTGCTGCTTTTTCTCCAAAAGTAAAAGCTAATAAAGCAATAGCCAAAGAAACTGCATCGCTTAGCATATGTCCCGCATCCGACAGCAGGGCCAAGCTATTGGTCAGATATCCTCCTACTGCCTCAATAATCATATAGGTGAAGATAACAAAGAATGAAATGAGCAATACCTTTTTGTTGGAACTATGTGTGTGATTATGTTGATCGGCCATAATAAATCCTCTCCTTCCCCTTAATATAAACAATAAAACTAATATATGATTATATATTCATATATACATAGTATACTATCTTCAATATTTTGTAAACGGGTTGAATTAATCAAAGAAGAAAATTTAATTATGGGATAAATCTCCTTTCTAGAGTGACGCATTCGTAGGGTGAGCCATAAACCATCACCGTTGCTGAAGCCAAATAAAACCAAGGAGTTGCCAAAAAAAAGAAACCTTTACTAATGAAGTATCTGCTCCTTTGCTTTATCGGTATTTCATTTTGCGCCTATATTGGCCTCTCCCTTTTGTTATCAAATATCTGCTCAGCAAAAAAAGTAATAGAGAATATAAGGTTACACCGGCTATAAACAATAAGGCAGGTGCATTGAGGCTGACTTCCTTCAACCCACTATGTTCGTTCCTATGTGCTTCTTCTGCTTTAAACATTGACCATACACATGAAATAGTAAAGTTGTATAGCACAAATAATAACGTATTCTTAAGGGTTATACTTGTTAAAGCGTTGTTGCGTCTCTTATTTTTTGTACTGAAAACTGTCGATAAATATATAAATAAACCGCCATAAACTAAAGAAATAATCAGTATTTCTGAAATACTCATAAGGAAATCTCCAATTTAGTTTGTAATTTCTTTATTATTGTTTTTAATAACGAATGTAAGTGAAATAACAACAGCTAAGATACCTAATAATAAAGAGGTATTAAAAAGCATTTTTAAACCCGTCGTTGGTGAACCTGATACTAAACTACACAGGACCAAGGACATAATCCCAACACAAGCTAAAAAATAATAAAATGGCCGAGTATTACCCTTAAATAAAACGAAACCAATAAGGATAAGTAAGTACGTTCCACTTACAAGCATAGCCAAAGGGTAGGCAGGAGCGAATTTAGCAGCATATATAAAATAATCTATTGTCAAAATATCATTCGCATGGTTTACAGATCCATTGATCCACTTCGAAAAAATAGCAGTATGCTTCCATTCCCATGTAGAGTGTATAAGCGTACTCCCTTCATACCAAGCTGCGATTGTAGAAAATACTAAAACCATTATAGCTAAACCTGCTTGAATCAATTGTTTCAAAAACTTCTCACCTCCATTTTAATCTATATTAACATTATTTCCCTTATAATGAATAAAAAAACTGCCCAATAAGTCTAAACAGCTTTTTATCCAAGTATTATAAAATTTTTGGCTTACTAATCACTACTTCTTGTTAGTTGCGATATACCAACCACAATTGCTAAAATTACAAAACCAACTAGAACAACCGTATTTGTTATTGGTTCGGTAATCCTTGGAATAGAGTCTTGAAAAATCTTTAAAAGTATTACAAATTATATCACTATGGAATAAATAAAGCCATTCTTCTCCAATTCATACGCCCGCTTAGTTGTAATAACGCTAATGTCTAAATCCTTTGCAAGCTGTCGCATAGAAGGTAGGGACTGCCCTTTCTTTAATTCACCTGTAAGGATTAGTTTTTTAATCTGCAAGTAAATTTGCTCGTAAATTGGTTCCTTTGAATTGTTTGAAATAATAATTTGTATGCAAAAAACCATAAATGTATTTCATAAGAAAAAGGGTTATTCAGCCATTTCCATAGCTGAATAACCCTTATTTTATATTTCATTTCTTTCAATTCTTTTAATTAACTCCTCGAGCCAATACGTAGTATGCTCTTTTTTACTTGAAAAATATTCTCCAAGATACTTTACTAAATGCTCTTTTTCTTCCGATAACTGTACTTTAATTTCCAAATCCTTAATATGAGCCCAATGTTCTTTGATTCTAGCTAGTTTTTGATAAAGTAACTCAATCACTTTTTCTCGATCCACGTATTCAATGTTCGCTAACGCAATAACCATTCCGCTAATTGTATCGGCATTCCCAAATAATTGATAAATCTTTTGTGGTAAGGCTTCTCTACCTTTATCAGTAATAGCAAATACTTGTTTATCTGGTCGATGTTCTTCCTTAATAATTTCTACTGGCTCTATTAGCCCTTGCTTTACTAACGATTCAAAGTGATAGTACAGTTTGCTTTCTGTAACTCCGCCTAATTGGTCAAAGGGGATAGGCTCTGAAAGCTCTTTTTTTAATTTATATGGATAGTTATTATCCTGCATTAATTTACCCAAAATATATATTTGAATTGCCATATAGTACCGCTCCTTTGGCAAGAATTATATTCATTGTAGCAAAATCATACAGTAATTTCAGTATTATTTATAACATCCTTTGTATCCTCTACCAAAGAAGCTTCTAATGGAACTTTTTTATGGACGAAGGCAACAAGCAAAATATTAATTAGCATTGCCCCTAAACCTACTGCAACCATACCCCATACAAAAGGCGCTGGACTAATACTACTATACATATTAGCAAAGTATGCTTGGACAGAGTAATACATAGGCGAAATATAACTTACCCATTCATACGGACCATACATCATGTCTCTTGTAATTGTAGCGCCATTAGCAATTGTTTGTACAAGAAGCACTGGTATGTTGAGAATCATACCACCCTCTCCAACTAGGAATATAAACATTGCTGTAAAATTGAAGGCAACCATGTAGTTTAAAACTTGCTGTCCGAAAAGACTTAAGAATAGTTCTCCACTTGGTTCATTTACTAGATAAGCAATACCCATTGATGCTAATCCTGCTAATACTGCGATTATTAACGCAGTCAATTGCACATATACGAATAAACGAGTTTTACTCGCTTTCCCACGACTTTCGTTAAAGGAAGCTACTAATTGCATTGCTGCAATCATTGCACCTACATAACCAGCCATCGTTAAGAACATAGGTAACATATTGTTATGCATACCATCTGGAATGTCATTTATAGTCACTACGTTTCCAACATAAGAAGTTTCAATCATTTTTGCCATATCAGCAGCTTGCTCCTCCGGCACATTAAAGTTCATTAATACTCCCTGTGCTGTTTGCTGCGAAAATTGAGCGCTTAACTGATTGTTTATTTGCGTAACAATAGATGTCATAGAGGATGAAACAACCGTTGCTCCTGCTTCATTTACTGTGAAATCAATACTGGATGATACTTCACCGTTTTCCATATCTGCTGAAAATGTTTTTGGAATGTGCACTACTAGAGTAATTTCATTCTCCTCTAATTGTTCTAATGCTCTTTTATTGGTTAGATCTGTTTTAACCTCTTCAAAAGGTAAATTTTCTTTTAGCTGATCGGCAATCATCGTACCGTATTCCCCAGCATCATCATTAACAATCGCTATAGGTAGTTTATCGATATTACCTGGAATAGCCGTATACCCAGGTAAAAAGATACCTAGCATTGCAACTGCATAAAATATCCCCATAAAAATAGAAGCAATAGCTCCCTTTGTTTTCAAAAATTGTGTAAACTTCATGTGTTTAATTTTCCTTCTTTCAAATAAAATTAATTTCATATATACTTCAAATAAAGTACTTTGATTAAAGTACTTTAATTATATAACTTTGTTAGTATAATCCTTTATTTTTAGATAGGCAAATGAAAAAGCTCTCTTTTACATATTCTTGCGATAAACTTGTCCAAAATAAGACGAAATCAACATATCACAGCATAATGTAGATAATGTCTTAAATTAAATTAACTATATAAAGAGCTGAAGGATAATCGTTCTTAGTAGTAAGACCCCAGTTTCTCAACTCCGGGTTATGCCTCCAATAGCTGAATGGTGTATCAAAGATATAAAAAAAATAAGAGCCCTGCCTGAACAAAATTTGTTCAGGCAGGGCTCTCTCTATTTTCGTATTAATTAGGCACTTACTACTTTATTTGCTTTGTTTTGATGCATTTTTTTCATAACAAATCTTGCAATAGGCTGTGCAACAATCAATTCAATCCAAAATGCGATAGCGAAGTTTCTCGGCCAAATATGAAGAAAGTTTTTAAAAGGATCTAGAGTAACTTCACCCATGCCAATCCATGTGCCGATTATAGATAAACAGATAGACAAAACGGTTACATTTAATACAGTATTCAATAAAATACGAGCATTAAAGCCATCAGTTTGTCCAACAAACTTTGGCATTATTTTACCTACAAGTGGTCCTGCAACTAGTCTAACTAATAATACTACGACGACCCACATAATAGGAATAATCTTTAGTGTATCTATATAAACTTCTTTGCTAAATTCACGTTCCAACCCCATAATAATTGGAGCAATCGTGTTGACGGAAATAATTGAAATGATTAATAAAAACAAAATACCTTCTTTTGCATTTTGAGGTAGACGATCCTCTCTGTATTGCATAAATTTCATCTCCATACTGTAATATTTCAGATGGCAGATACCTGCGAACAAAAAAATTTGTGCAAAAACGGCACAAAAAAAGCAAGACCATACAGATGGCCCTACTTATTGCTGCACACTGATATTTATATCATAACACAATTTTTAAAGCTAAGGAGAACTATTTATCCTTTTTTTAACAAATTAAATGATTCAGTTAATATGAGTTATAAAATAGTTGATGGTAAAGTATATTTTCTTTCTTCTTATTATAGTTCCATTAAAAGTCTAATTCTATAAAGCATACTGCCATATATTATAGATAGGTTACTCTGTTAGGAGGTGAGCATATGCCACTTTTTTCACCAGTTCCGGGAAGATCTTTTCCCCCAAGAAATAGACAAGTATTTGGCCCTCCATATCAGGAGCAACAGTTTGGTCCTCCTTATCAGGGACAACAATTTGGCCCCCCTTATCAGGGACAACAATTTGGCCCCCCTTATCAGGGACAACAATTTGGCCCCCCTTATCAAGGGCAACAGTTTGGTCCTCCTTATCAAGGACAGCAGTTTGGCCCTCCTTATAATAATAGAGGGAACCAATCTTCTCCAGGTGTTTTAGGAAACCTACCAAATCACATCAACACACTTATGGGTCATGCAGGTACGATACGGAATGGTTATACTATGATGAGACAATTAGGGTCTGTTATAGGTTTGTTTAGATAATCAAAAGCCGATGTTCTTTTACATATGGGACATCGGCTTTTTCTAATAATACTACTCCCATGCAAAAATTATGAGAGGCTAGTAAAGTAAACCAATAAAATTTGATTAGTTTAAAAATGATTGAGAATACAGAGATCGGATTAATTTGGCGTCAATCGTTACATTCACTGTTGTTTGATTTCTCCTCTAATAGAGCTTGGTAGACTTATGTTCTGGTTAATAAAATCTAGTAATTTTACTGTATAAGGCTTACAATTTTCACCTACTCCAAACGTGATGCTTAAATCTTGTGGGGAATAGATAACTGTGTGTAATGTACCAAAATATTGTTTGTAATAATTAAAAAAGAGTGGAGATTTTCCGTCATTAAATTGATGGTACAACTGATTTTTAGATAGTGCTTTTGTTAATAGTTCATTTAAGTACGTTTTACGCAAAATAGAACTCTGTATATCTTTTCTATTTTTTCCTTTTAATCTATGCGCTTCAAAATGATTAGTACAAGTGATTTGTTTATCAATATTGATATGTATGTTGTTAGAAGCAGCTTCTACAACAACCCCTTTTCCACTACTATCTGTCATTGAATAATTATAACAATAGGCATGAGGAATTTTTTCTATCAGTTCAATTGCTTCCTCTACGTTTTTACAGTTATCCAAGAGAATACGGACTATTGTAGTGGCCATAAAACCTTCTTTACGTTCTTCATTGTTTACAAAATGTAATCCTACAACTAGACCTTTTTCATTCATCCCATCGAGCCTACCAATGATTTGTTGACTAAAACCAACGGATGCATACCCATCTTTTGGTTTCATAAAAACTAATCTTGAGTCATAAAAGTCTGGACTAAAATCGTAATTCCGGACATACATGCCATTACTAACAAAAGAAGTGCAGCCCATTGTTAGGAATTCCATATCGTATCCACTATATAATCGAATTGCATTAGGAATATTCATTCGAGCACCTTTTGCAAGTCCTTTGATTTCTTCTAAAATACTTGGGGAGATTTGCTCCAGCCATTTTTCACTTTTCTCGTATTTTGAATGTGCTGTCATCTTCTTTAACATTTCTTGATTTTCAGATGCTACCGAAGTAAGTAATTCCTCACCTTGCTGTACACCAATTTTGAAATAGCTTCCTTGCAATTTTACTAACTTCAATATTAGCTCTTCATTGGACAATTACTTCCTCTCCTCTTCCTCTAAATGAAATACAGGCAAAATAATTTCCATTTCCATAAAATCATTTCCGTAATAGCATTCCATTATAGAACCAACTGGAATCCACTCATTTTCATTTGCGTATCCCAATAATTTCAAATATCCAGATTTAACCAGCTTAATAGACTCTTTAAATGGAAGTGCAAGTACAATACAAGGCTGCATAATTTCTATTTTAAAAGGTGTCTCTATTTGCTCTAAATCTACTTTGGAGTCTATTACAAAACCAATTCTTACCTTTAAAAAATGATCTCCAGATAAATACCTTAAATAACAATTCTCAAATGTAATGTTTCTCCGTTTTAACAGCTTTGCTTTCGCTTTAATATGCTCACCAAATTCACCAATTTCGCCCTCACTATCAAACCAAATAATTACTTCTTCAGATTTCTCCTTTAAATAAATTGGCTCATTTAAGGAATTGCTATCTAAAAAACGATAGCTAACATCTAATAATTTTCTTTGCTTCTCAAGATTGCTCTTCCATACAGTTACCATCTCGTGCTTTCGAAAATTATCTTTTTCTAGGAGATATCTTTGAATATCTTTTAGAGGCACATTTATAAGTCGCAAGCTGGCTATTAACTTTAACATTTCTATCTGATCATCTTCATATACTCTGTAGCCGCTCATATTTCTATTGGAACGAATTAAATCTTTTGTTTCATAAAATCTGATTGCGCTTGGGGAAATACCGGTCTTTTTAGATAATTCTTTAATAGTAATAGAATGCTTCAAATAATTACCTCCTTAAATACATCATAAACCTTAAAGTAACTTGAACCTCAAGAAAAATAAATGACAGAATTCCTCGTAATTCACATCTTACAATCCTTTACATTTTTCTAATTAATTCAAGTATAAAAGAAATGAAATATGACACGCATTTTTATGTATTTAAATTTTTGCATATGCTAACTTTTATTGTAGATGCTAAAAAAAATCGACTAGCTCACTTAAGAGGAAGTCGACTTTTTTAGAAAAGAGATACAAAATGGGAATGTATCATTATAACCTAATTGATTCTTTTTAAAGATCGTGTAGAAAACTGACAAATAAAATGACCCACGACCAAAAGTCGTGTAGTCAAAGCTGAAACACTACCTTATTCTCCACCATGCTTAATAAATAAAGCTTGCTCCTACAATAATAAGTAGGATAAACAGTACTACAAGCAAAACGAAGCCCGATCCACTATTACCGTAACCGCCGCCACCTTGACCTTCATATCCAGACATCATATATACCCCCTTTCCTACTGATACTTACAGAATATGAAAAAGTAAGCATGTGGATAAGGTAATATAACACGTATCAAATAAATAATTTATTGAGCACTGATAATAAATTGTTTATTGCCCGTTAGCAATAGGTAAGCTTTTGAAGCTATCTTGGATTTTAACTGGCTCTTTCTTTTTTTATATGCACATTTATTTTTCCTTCTTTTTATTTTGGAAATAAAAAAACAACGTTTAGATAAAATTACCCAACGGAGTAAAACCAGTTAACCTTTTCAATATCAATTTGTGATGACTTGTCTGTCTCACTCATCCCACAAGAGGCGCAATTGCTTTACTTTTTGATTTAAAGGAAGGAGCCGCCATTATATGTTCCCTATTTGTTTCCATAGATAGGGAACATTTTGCATTTGAAAGGACAATATAAAAAGTAGCGAACACTCAAGTTCTATACATAAGATTGATTTGATCAGCAATATATGCTGAATCTAAATGTAAGCCATATTTTAACCACCACATAATGACGCCGACAATAGAAGCAGTTTTAATATCTTTGTCTACAAAGGTTTTTCTTCCTATATTTTTAGATTGATTTCTCCGGGTTACAATCAAATCCTTCATCAAAAAAAGTAAATGTTTTTCAACTTGTTCAAACTGCACTAACGCAAGTATATGATTTCTTTGCTCACGCAGATAATCCAATAGCTGTATTAAGTTCTCTTTTCTATTCCTATCAAAAACGGCAGTCAAATTTTCTATTTTGTCTGTTAGCACTTGTAAAATGTCATATGTTAAATGTTCCTTTAATTCATTAATATTTTGATAGTGTAAATAAAAGGTGGTTCGGTTTAAATTTGCTCTCTTCGTTAATTCTTGAATAGAAATTTGGTGTAGAGAGTGACCTTCTTGTAACAGTTCAAGTAGGGTAGCTTTAAGCATTTCCTGTGTACGAATGGCACGAGGATCTTCTTTAAAAGACATTTAAATCATTCCTTTTATATATTAAATTTCTACTAATCGACAGAAATGACTTGATTGTATATGGACGTTTTAATTCTTCTGCTATGATATTTTTCAGACACTATGTCGATAATATGTATTATATGGGAAGGAAATTAATATGCAAAATGAAATATCAAATAGTACTAAAAAGTTACTAATTATTATAATGATAACTGGAACCTTTTTTTCTACATTAAATCAAACATTGTTAAATGTTGCATTTAGTGATTTAATGGTTGTTTTTGATGTAAGCACGGCAACGATTCAATGGTTAGCAACAGGATTTATGCTTGTAAATGGTGTGTTAGTACCTATCACAGCTTACTTAATGAAACGTTTTTCCACACGTCAGTTATTTATTAGCTCAATGCTATTTTTACTAATAGGCTCTATTATCTCAGCATGTGCAAATAATTTCGGCATACTATTAACAGGTAGAATGGTTCAAGCAGTAGGTGCTGGAATTATCATTCCTTTAATGATGACTGTAATTGTTTATTTATATCCGGCTGAAAAACGCGGAGCAATGATGGGGAAGATTGGCTTTGCAATTATTTTTGCACCAGCAATTGCACCAACATTAGCAGGCTTTATTTTAGAGTACTTATCTTGGCGATGGTTATTTATCATCATGGTTCCATTCGCAGCATTGATTATTATTCTAGCAAGTAAATATTTAATTAATGTAGCTGAAACATCAAAAGTAAAGCTCGACATAATCAGTGTTATATATTCAACTGTTGGCTTTGGACTTGTACTTTTTGGCTTTAGTAGTGCAGGCAGCAAAGGATGGGATGATCTTATCGTCATTACATCAATTATTGCCGGTTTGCTTGTAACAATATTATTCTGTCATCGACAAATAAAGGCTACTGAACCTTTATTGAATTTAAATGTATTCAGATTTAAAATTTTTACGATGACGTCGATAGTCAATATTGCGATTACAATATTAATGTATGCCGATTTAATATTACTGCCGATTTATTTGCAAGATGGCCGAGGTTTTACAGCAAATGAAGCAGGATTATTATTATTACCTGGCGCCATTATCAATGCTATGCTTTCCCCAGTAACCGGTAAGCTATTCGATAAATTTGGAGCAAAACCTTTATTCATTCTAGGAACAGGTTTAATCGCTTTATCCATGCTTGCAGTGATTGATTTATCACCAGAAACAACAACAGCATATATTTTAGTTCGTACAATTTTATTACGTATTGGTTTGGCGTTTATTACGATGCCGTTAAACACAGCCGCGTTAAATTCATTACCAAAAGAATTAGCCTCTCACGGATCTGCGATCAATAATACAGTTCGCCAACTGGCTTGAGCGATTGGTACAGCAGTTATCATGACAATTTATTCTATTCAATTATTGAATGTCTCTTTAGAATCTACGACAGGTTATATTGGTGCAACAAGTAACACATACTTATATATGTTTGTTATCTCTATGATAGCGTTCATTATCACATGGTTTACCCCGAAAAAGACAAATTAAAATAATTTTAATACACTTCGATAGAGGCTGGGACAAAACCCACCTTAGAAAACCAAAAGCCCCGGTAATTTTACGATAAAATTACCGGGGCTTTTTTGTCTTCTCCAAAATCTTTGTTCTCCGCTATGACGGACGGGGCACGGGTCGAGCCTGTAGTCTCTCCCCCGTGCTTGTCCCCTAGGAGTCGCCGCCTTCGCTCCGAACAAATAGAAGGAGCCTATTTTGAGAAAACTCAATAAAAAAGGCTCCTAATACTTATTGTATAATAATATCTATATCTTAATATTACATCTCTAAATCTGTGAATGCGTAAGGTAATAATTCTCTTAAGGTCAATTCTAATATATCTTTCTTTTCATTAGTTAAATAAACTGGCATTTCAGGTAAACAAAATTCAGCTAAAACTTGTCTGCAAATGCTACATGGTGGAAGAACATCAACCGTATCGCCTGCTACAGCTATAGCTTGGAAATCACCTTTTTTATAACCATTCGCTACTGCAGTAAATATAGCTGTTCTCTCAGCACAATTAGTTGCACCTAATGAAACGTTTTCCACGTTTACTCCATTAATTACAGTACCATCTTTTAATAATAATGCTACTCCAACCGGGAATTTGGAATACGGTACATATGCTTTTACTTTCATGTTACGTGCACTTTCCATTAACATTTCTTTATTCATTTTATCCATCCTCTTTCAAATAAGAATGAACTTTTCACAGTCCCCTTTACGCCAACGTTTGTTGGCAGGACTTCTAATATAATATTTCTACAATGTTTTTGTCAATGTCGTTAGTTATTATAGTAATCATATATCTATGAAACTGGAAATTTAAATGTATTTTTTTCTATATAAACTGTGTCATTAGAATTTTTGATAATGATATCAAAATGCTTACTGTACGGATGCATAAACACTTCGTACTGAATTCTTCTTTCATCATGAGATTGTGTTAAGTAATTCAGATCGGCACCCCTTTCAACAATATCACGGCCCGACCTTCTCATTAATTCTGTTTCACCATCTGTATAGAAGTAAATTTTTAAATCAAATAAATCTGGATTAATAAATCCTACACTCATTCCTTCTACAATCGTAATTTTGTTTTTCGAAGATATTAGCTCGCTTTTCATATAATCTGTATCAATCGTATATAAATCTAAACCATCTCTAACCATTTGAATATCTCTTTCTAAAGAAATTAAATGATGAGCTGATGGATGGCATGCCGTCATTTTATACCGATGATTTTCGTTTTGGTATGTATAGTCGATAATGGCATGTTTTCGAATGTTTGAGGTAATAATATATGGATCTGTATTAATATAATTCACTTCATTTTCATTTAGTAGGCTTATTAATCTATTGGCAAACGTTGTTTTTCCCGCAGCACCATGTCCTGAAACACCAATAATAATTTGTTCATTCGTCATTCTAACCCAATATATAATTTCTTGTAATAGCTTATCCATCATTATCTCCTTTTATTAATGAGCTGTATTTCACAACGATCTGCTCACCTTAGGAAAGTAAATCTCAGTCATTCCTTTTGGCTGTAAAGAATCATTAAATGTTTCGAGCCTAGCTTTTCCTATATCGAGATCGTATTTCTTTTGATTATCCTGGGAACTAAAATACCGCCAGAAAGAACAAATATGTTTTTCTTCAAATCTAAAAACTACATATTCTTCCGCGGACAGGCTTAAAGATACCATCCCTTCCGGTACTTCTTCGATTTTATTAACCATTAATCCTACAGTCATTTTTGATCCATTGTCATGTATCACCATAAAGGTGTTACTAGTCAATGTTTGTTCCATTATTTCGTTTTTTCTCGCTTCAACTCTTGCAAAGAGTTCCTGTTCTTCTTCATAAGACTGTGGTAATTGTTTTTGTAGTCCAATTAAAAATATTTTTTTGAATTGCTCCGTACGAATTGTCCAAAGTGCTTCCATGTCTATAGTATTTTGTTCCATCGTACACATCACCTTTCTTCTATTTTTCTCTACTTTTATTTGTTTGTTACTGTTTTAATACGGCATGGCAATATAAAAAAATCGTTCGCTTATATGAATTATAAGCAAGCGAGTTTAACATTTCCATATTTAAACATTAATTTATAAACTTAATCTTTGCTAAAAACTTAAACAAAATGAATATGATTGGATAGGTTATCAACTATAAGTTGTTCTCATTATGAGTTATATTTTTAGTCCTATTGAAGTTATACTACCGGCTATCCTAGTTTAAGATTAGTTTTTGAAAGAGGTTTTTAGGGTAAATTCAATTGAAGAAGATAAACAAAAAAGAAGAGAGGGATTACGCTGAAAAAGCTAATAATACTACCTTTTATTTTTGTAATGATGACTGCTTGTGGAAATGAAGATAATAAAGCTTTACAAAAGGATGATCCTGAACAAATAGTAGACGATGTTGAAATAAATAATGGTCAGTCAGAAGAGCTAGGAACAGAATATAAAGAACCAGTTAAATCGAATGAAAACGTAACAAGTGATAGTAATGCTAGAAATACAAATTTCGAAAGTATTATCCCGAGTGACTGGGACATTCAGTTACCAACAGATTTCCCTGTGACAAAAGGAAAACATTTAACGGCTATTGCTTCTTCAAAACAGAATGTTGTAACTTTTGAATTTTATCAAACAGACAAACAACTAGAGATGAACGATCCTAAGATAAAAGAAAGTGGGCAATTAGTTGGGCAGTTAGTAATTACTAAACATGCCACGGCAAAATCCGCAGGTGAAGAAATAGATAAAACGGTTTTCAGTGATGGGGAAGCTGTTGATTTAGGGCATGGTATAACTGGGTATCAAGATGCAGGAGCAGGCTCAATATTTACAAGTTGGAATGAAGGGCGCTGGGCCATTATTGCACGTTCAACAACAGAAAAATCAGAGGAAAGCTTAACGATAGCAAAAGAAACTGTGGAATTTTTGGAAACACATATGATGCCAATTCCAGAGCAATATGGCCATCTGCATATTGATGCAAATGATCAAGGTAGCCTTGCAACATGGCAAAAAGAAAAATTTGTCTATACGCTAACAAATTTTGGTGACAACACGCTTAATTGGCTTATAACTTTTGAATAAATACAACAGAAATCCTAGTTGGTTGAAAGATTCACTTTTTCGGTATAAATACAATAGAATCCACCACAAGGCATGGGTTATATGGGGAAGAAGAAAGTGATTACAACGATTTTCATCAATAAAAAGAACTCATTCTTCTCAATATTAATCCTTCTTTTAGGACAAGCCACTCATTAGAAAAAACCTGTTCAGTTACAACATAGTTGCTAACTCCAAAATTCAATATTCTCTCTCTTAATATGTCTGAAGAGTGCTTCACCTTCTGAATTGCCGATATTCACCTAACAACTAAAAAAGCCAAGGAAGCTGTGATTTCCTTGGCTAACCATTACATTTATTTCCTTAACAGCTAAATATTCTGGAACATTATAGCTGTTATAGTAATTCCAAACGGATTCTGCATCCTCTTTGAAGTCTGCTTCACAATTTGTCACACTGGAAATACGATAAGACCCTGAAGATAGAGCCTATATAATTAGGGCGTTTGATCATTTATGTGAGAGCAACGCATCAAGATATTTTTCTCTAGTTGTTCTGGATCCTCGCTTTCAACCACTATTTTGTCAAATTCAAATCCTTTCAAACCAAGGATAGCTACTTTATTTGCGTCATGATAGGATAAGAAATATTTCTTTTTATCAATAATGAAAATCCCAGCTTTATAGCCAATTGTAGTAATACCTGTTCTTTTTACAGCTGTCAAAGGAAACTTGAAATTACTAATTTGTACTTCTTCAACCGAATTGTAAGGAATTTCTATCTTTTTTCTTAATGTAGTAACCATTGTCTTGCCTGATATATTCAATATTAAAGAAGTATCACCAAATTCAATTTGAACACTCACCTTTTATCACCTCCTTTACAATGTCAGAATCGTTTCTCCACACATCTTTAAAGTTCAATATGTCAAAATATTTTAATAATACATACGATTTAATAACCACTTGGTTTCATCATACTGTTCCGTTGGTTCAAGTGAAAATTTTTGCAATCAGCTATTTTAATATAATTATCCAATAAAAAAACACCACTCAGTAAACTAGAGAGGTGATTTAAATATCAGTTGCCAACTATGATCTAACTGGATGTCCAGTTACATTATACTCGGTATCTCAAAAATTCAATAACAGCAACAAAATACGGGTTTTTCGTAATATTTAATTTTAGTTGGTAACCCATCTAATTGCACCATAAGGTTTTTACATTATAGTTAGTAACTCAATGTTATGGTTTTAACTTTAAAGTACGCATTAATATTATTAATTATTTCGGCTAGCGAATATTTAACTAAGCACCCGTTAGTTGAAGAGTGCTTATTTGACTTTCTTGGCAATATACATAATATGTTCTGCTAAACCCAGCATATCTTCGCGTTCGCATACTTGCTCTGCTAAGTCTAGCCACGCAGACACCACTTCAGGCGGTCGGCTAAGGAGTTCTGCCTCACGTAGATATAAAAAACTTTCGAATTAAGCAAATGTAGTTTTTCAAGACTAAACTGTTCGAAAAATGGAAGTACATCTTTAGGACGAATAAAGAAATTATCGGTAAACCCGTGACCTTTAAAATTCACATCATCCAGCATGATATTTAGTTGTGATTTTTGCTCGTCAGATGGGGAGAAAATCACCAATAGCGAGTCAAATAGCAACCGATTTTGCATATGTTTTAGACATTGATTAACAATAAAATAAGCTAGAAAAAACGCACAGATTTTTGTGCCTGTGCGTTTTATTACTTACCATATTTCTTAATAAATCACGTATCACTTGTTCAACCATCGTGCCCGTTTGTAGCACGATAAATCGCTTCTAATTTGTAGTGTTTATTAATGCTCCCATTAATTCAGTGAGGTTGCGTAGGTAGCTAACAACACGGAAACTATTAAGGGCAAGAATTAATAATGAGATGGCGATTATAAACTTTAATACCTTTTCCATATGATACTCCTTTTGAAAATAAAAATGTTAAAGAAATCCTCTGCAAAATGGCTCCATTTATTGAATAATACGTCCTCTTATATTATCTATTTTAGCACAAATTTTCTTATTCCCTTAAACATTTTAATCACTTCAGATTTACCATTCCTTATTGAACTTAACTGCTGCGTTAGTTTAAGTGAAACCCTTCACAATTTATAGCTATTTTAACATAGGTACCCAACAAAAAATCACCTCTCAGTTAAACTAGAGAGGTGATTTTGACGTTCTTTTATAAATATTAGTAACCTACTTTAATGTTAAGTTACCAACTATGTTGTAACTGGACATTTACATAACCTAAAAATTTATTTAACCCTATTACTCAACCGTAACAGATTTTGCCAAGTTTCTTGGTTTATCCACGTCACAGTCTCTGTGTAGAGCAGCGTAGTAGCTGATTAGCTGTAATGGGATTACGGCTACTAGTGGAGCTAAGAATTCGTGTACTTTAGGAAGTACGAAGCGGTCGCCTTCTTCCTCATGGCCCTCCATTGCGATAATACATGGGTTAGCGCCACGTGCCACTACTTCTTTTACGTTACCACGAACATTTAAGCTTACAGCCTTCTGTGTTGCTAAAGCGATTACTGGTGTGCCGTCTTCGATAAGGGCGATTGTACCATGCTTTAATTCTCCGCCAGCGAAGCCTTCTGCTTGTATATAAGAGATTTCCTTGAGCTTTAAAGCACCTTCTAAGCTTACATAGAAGTCCACATTTCTTCCGATGAAGAAAGCGTTTCTTGTAGTAGAAAGGTATTCTGCTGCAATCTCTTCTAGCTCTTCTTTAGTGTCTACAATCGCTTGAACCGCATTTGCTACAATTCCAAGCTCCTTCACAACATCAAAGTCTAACTCTTTGCCTTGTGACTTAGCAAATACAGAGGCAGTTACCATAAGTACTGCTACTTGTGCCACATAAGCTTTTGTAGAGGCTACAGCTATTTCTGGACCAGCATGAAGTAATAACGTGTGGTCTGCTTCACGGGAAAGCGTAGAGCCTGGTACGTTAGTTACGGTTAGTGTTGGATAACCTTTTTCTTTGATTTTCACTAATACTTGGCGGCTATCTGCTGTTTCGCCAGATTGCGTGATGAAGATAAATAAAGGTTTTTTTGAAAGTAGAGGCATATTGTATCCAAATTCACTAGAGATATGCACCTCTACTGGAATACCAGCAATTTTCTCGAAGTATTCTTTACCGATTAAACCAGCGTGATAGCTAGTTCCCGCTGCAATAATGTACAAGCGGTCTGCTTCTTTTAGAGCATCTAAAATTGCAGAGTCAATAGTAAGCTCACCTTGTTCATTTTGATATGCTTGTATAATTTTACGAAGAACAGCTGGCTGCTCATCAATCTCTTTTAACATATAGTGAGGGTAAGTCCCTTTTTCAATATCACTCATGTCTAGCTCTGCTTTGTAAGGAGCACGCTCTACCTTTGTACCATCAAGTGTTTGGATTTCCACTGATTCCTTGCGCACGATTACGATTTCTTGGTCATGAAGCTCTACGTATTGCTCTGTTACTTGTAGCATAGCCATTGCGTCAGAAGCAACTACGTTAAATCCTTCTCCTACACCTACAAGAAGTGGAGATTTGTTTTTAGCTACATAGATCGTGTTTTCATCTTCATTGTCTATCAATGCGATTGCATAAGAACCATGGATTAAGTGTAATGTTTTTCTTAGCGCATCCACCGTAGATAGACCGTCTTTTGAGAAACGTTCGATTAACTGAACGATAACCTCCGTATCTGTATCAGAAGCCATTTCAACGTCTGCTAAATAAGCTTTTTTCAGTAAATGATAGTTTTCGATTACACCATTATGCACTAGTGTAAAGCGTTTTGTTGTACTTTGATGAGGGTGAGCATTTTCTTGGTTTGGAACACCGTGAGTTGCCCAGCGAGTATGACCAATTCCTAGATTTGCACTTACATCTCCATCTACCGCTTCACGTAAATCTGCGATACGTCCTTTTTCCTTAAATACCATTACTCCGTCTTCATTTAAAACTGCAATTCCCGCAGAATCATATCCACGGTACTCTAATTTTTCTAAGCCTTTTAATAAAATTTCTTTCGCATCGTTTTCACCGATATATCCTACAATTCCACACATAATTTATATTCCTCCGTTATCATTCATGTCAAAATAAGCATATTGAAAAGCTTGCCTTAGCGATAAAACGCCTGTGGAAACACACATAATCTATGCGATACCACTATTGCGCTTATCCTAAACATCTTTCACATACACATACCTATTAAGCTAAGAATGCCTTCTTTTCCCTTTTGTCATTCAATCACTTGAATGGTTTATGAAAAAGAATTACAACCGGGCAAATACGGTCGGGAGGCATCCGCCGAAATATCGATAACCTCCACCTCGTCTGCTGAAGATTCGTTTCGTCCAATTTCTTCAGCTCAGGCGCTATAATTGTTTTCCTGCTTTTAACGCGTTACCTATCCTTCCTTTCTACGCGGTTACCAGTATTCTAATATAATGTAACTCCATCATTATATCTTCTCATTATATGTGAGTCAATCGAAACCACAAGGCCAAAAGTACCAAGAAATGTATAAATGAAGAAAGAGACCTATCGCTAATGGTCTCTTTTACTCATACAATAACTGCTCCGTAAGCAAGCGCTATTATGATAACAAATGCAGGATGTAGTTCTACCTTCTCTAAAAGCAAATAGCTTCCTACTATTAAGATAAGAGTTGATATTATACCAATCCCATCTAATGATTCTTGTGCAAACTGGATAGTCATTACACCTAGTAATACAGCGATTACTGGTCTTATCAGCTTTGTAAGGTTTTTGACTTCCGGCGCTTCTTTATATTTTAATAGAACAGCCATCATACTAATCATGAGTATTAAGGAGGGTGCGACAGTCGCAAAAAGAGCAATAGTTGCCCCTAATATTCCGCCCTCTGCATATCCAATATAGCCTGCCATTTTTGTAGCTATTGGTCCAGGTAATGAGTTTCCAAGGGCTACAACCTCACTAAATTCCTGAGTTGTCATCCACTCATAGTTTTCAACTACCTCATGCTCTATCAATGGAATAGAGGCAGGGCCACCGCCATAGCCCAATATACCTGGAATAAAAAATGCTAAAAACAATTGCCAGTAAATCACTTACTTCCCCTCCTTTTTAATAGAGGGAAAAAAGCGATTGCCATACAAACTACTATGATAATTGCTGGATGTATATGTATAAGCTCCATAAGCAATGCAGCAACAGCTATTATTAAACATGCCTGCCACCATCCAAAGGATTCTCCAGTTTTTTTGATAAAGTCCCAGGTCATTAATGCTAACATAACTGCGACAACTGGAATAACTGCAGCTGTCATATTTTGAACTCTTGGTGAGTCCTTAAATGACTGCAGAAATCCTAGCAGAAGAATCATCAGTATTACTGTAGGAATGACCGAAGCGATGAGTGCATTGACACAACCCCAAAAGCCAGCAATGCGATATCCGATGTAGCCTGCCATCTTGGTTGCTATTGGACCTGGCATTGTATTTGCCAGTGCTAATGTATCACCGAATTCCTCATCATCCATCCAATTATACTTCTTAACAACTTCCTGATGAACTAGGGGTATCGAGGAAGGTCCACCTCCGAATCCAAGCATACCAACTCGGAAGAATGCCCAACTTATATCTCTTTGAAGTACCGGCTTAGGACGCACAGAGCTTTTCTCCAAAGGCTGACGTTCTACCACGCTGCGATAGCTCCATCCGTTCGAGATTCTGTTCCCCCTTGTAGAACGCCCGTATCTGCATTTCTCCAAATAATCTGCCCACGTCCAAAGCTTCCTCCATCAGTTGCCACTTGGATATCATGCCCTTTTCTCACCAAACTTTGTACCAAATAGTTAGGGAACTCTGGCTCAACATGTACCGTTTTACCCTTCATCCACTGCCAACGAGGAATATCAAGCGTTGCTTGTGGATTTAACATATAATCTATAGTACTAGTCACTACTTGAAAATGCCCCTGTGGCTGCATATAGCCTCCCATTATGCCAAATGGCCCTACTGCTTCTCCCTCTTTCGTTAAGAATCCAGGGATAATGGTGTGGTAAGTTTTTTTACCTGGCTTCAATACGTTAGGATGTGATTCATCTAAAGAGAAGTCATGTCCTCTGTTTTGGAGAGCAATTCCTGTCCCTGGAATGACAACACCTGACCCAAAGCCCATGTAATTACTTTGAATATAAGAAACCATATTTCCTTCTTCATCGGCAGTTGCCAGATAAACCGTCCCGCCCTTTGGTAATTCATACGGCTCTGGATCTGCTGCTTCATCTTGAATTACCTCTTTGCGTTTCTCGGCATACTCCTCTGACAATAAATGCTCGAATTTTACTGGCATTGCTTCGGGATCTGTTATAAATGCCTGTCCATCTGTGAAAGCTAATTTCATCGATTCAATTTGCTGATGAATGGTGTGTGCACTTTGCCACTGAGGTTTATCCATCCTTTTAAATACATTTAATGCCATTAAAGCAACCATTCCTTGGCCGTTTGGTGGAATTTCCCAAACATCATAGCCCCGATAATCCACAGAAATGGGATCTACCCACTCAGGCTGATAGGATTCCAAATCACTTTTAGAAAGATATCCTCCATGCTTCTTCATGAAACCATCAATTTGTTCAGCAATTTCTCCTTCATAAAAAGCTCTTGCTTTCGTTTCTCCGATTGCTCGGAGAGTGCTCGCATGACCTGGGGATTTCCACACTTCTCCAATTTCAGGAGGACGTCCATCTGGAGCAAACGTTTCAAACCATGCGTTATACTCCTCGGTCGTAAAGCTTGCTTTAAACTTTTTGTATGCCACCTTCCAATATTTCCCTAGTATTGGTGTCAGAGGATAACCTTCCTCCGCGTACTGTATAGCAGGCTCTAGTACCTCCTTTAACGGTAGCTTGCCAAACCTTTCAGATAAGGCTGCCCATGCTGCTGGAACTCCGGGTACAGTTACTGGAACTACTCCATACACAGGAACTTTTTCTAAACCTTGTGCTCTTAGCTTCTCTGCTGAAATGGATTGTGGCGCGGGGCCAGATGCATTCAAACCATGAAGCTTGTCCTTTGTCCATATTAAAGCAAAAGCATCTCCTCCGATTCCATTAGAGGTAGGTTCCAAAACTGTTAATGCAGCGGCAGTTGCAATAGCTGCATCAATTGCATTTCCACCTTTTTTTAATATATCTAAGCCGGCCTGCGCTGCTAAAGGCTGTGATGTTGCTACCATTCCTTTTTTAGCAAATACGGTACTTCTCTTACCTGGAAATGGGTGATATAAGTAATCCATGATGTGATTCCCCTTTATAAGCTTTAAATTTTAGTCCCTGCAAAGTGACAGGCAGCAAAGTGACCTTCCTTTACCTGCTCCCATGCAGGCATATCTTTTTTACAAATATCTTGTGCTATCGGGCAACGTGTATGAAACGGACAGCCCGATGGAGGATTGGCTGGGTTAGGAAGGTCCCCTTGAAGTCGAATACGTTTCGAACTTCGATTTACCGAAGGACGTGGAATAGCGGACAGCAACGCCTGAGTATAAGGATGCGTTGGATTTTTAAATAAGTCCTCTACTGTACCAAGTTCTACCGTATTACCTAAATACATAACTAGCACTCGGTCGCAAAAATAGCGAACTACTCCTAGATCATGAGAGATGAATAAATAAGACAGCTGGTATTTTTGTTGAAGAGTTTTTAATAGTTTTAAAACTTGAGCTTGAACAGATACATCTAAAGCAGAAACAGCTTCATCACATATAACAAAGGAAGGATTTAAGGCGATAGCTCTAGCTATCCCAATCCTTTGACGCTGCCCACCACTAAATTCGTGAGGATAACGTTCGTAATGCTCCTCTCTAAGCCCTACTTCATTTAGGAGGTCTATTACAGCATTACGCCTTTCTATTTTGGATAAGTTCGTATGCATAACAAAGACCTCTTCTAATGCATGCCCAATTCTCTGTCTAGGATTTAGGGATGCAAAAGGGTCCTGAAAAATCATCTGCATTTCCTTAACAAACTTTAACTTCTCTTTTCTCTTAAGGTTTTGAATTTCTTTTTCCTTAAATATTACTTTTCCAGCTGTCAGTTCCTCTAATCCTAAGATGGCTCTACCTAAGGTAGATTTGCCACAACCTGATTCTCCAACTACCCCAAGGCTTTCTCCTTCATATAACTTAAGGTTTACCTCTTGAACTGCCTGCACATGACCTTGAACTCTCTTTAATATCCCGCCTTTAATAGGGAAATACTTTTTAACTCCATTTAATTCAAGGAGGACCTTCTGATCAGTTTTGGGTGACAAGTTGACCATTTTTTACTTCCTCCTCTTCGTATAACCAGCAACTTACCATGTGGCCCTGCTCGTCATTTATCTCTGGTGGTGCCAGCTCTTTACACTTTGCGGTGGCAAACTTACAACGTGGGTGAAATCTGCAACCTTGAATTTTCTCCTGCAGACTTGGAAGAGAGCCAGGAATAGGCTCTAATTCAAAATCAGGATCGTCTACATTTGGCACAGAGTTTAAAAGTCCTTGAGTATACGGGTGTTTTGGATTTTTGAAGATATCTTCTACCATGCCTTCCTCAACCTTCTTGCCTGCATACATCACCATAACCTTATCCGCTACCTCAGCTACTACTCCCATGTCATGTGTAATGAGCATGATGCCCATATTTAGCTTTTCCTTTAACTCATTGATGAGGTCTAATATTTGGGCTTGTATTGTCACGTCTAATGCTGTTGTAGGTTCGTCCGCAATAAGTAAACCAGGATGGCATGAGAGAGCAATTGCAATCATAACCCGCTGTCTCATTCCTCCGCTCAGCTCATGGGGATACTGACTCATCCGTTTTTCAGGATAAGGGATTCCTACTTGGTTTAGCAGATCAATACCTTGTTTGTGTGCCTCCGATTTAGATAATCCATGATGAAGCATTAAAGGCTCTCTCAATTGGTATCCCACTGTCAATACTGGATTGAGTGCTGTCATCGGCTCTTGGAAAATCATCGAGATCTTATTGCCCCGCATCTTTCTCAATTCTTCGTATGGAAGGCTTTGAATTTCTTTTCCCTCATACTTGACTTGACCTGCAGCGATTTTACCATTGCTTGGCAAAAGACCAATGACTGACAAGGATGTAATACTCTTACCACAGCCGGACTCACCAACGATGCACAGTGTTTCTCCTTTTGAAACAGAAAAGGAGACATCTCGCACGGCTTGAACATTACCGTCTGCCGTGCGAAATTCAGTTACTAAATTGTTCACTTCTAATAATGTCTCCCTCATCAGATATACCTACTTTCCAGTTACATTTTTTAATGTCCATTTACCAGTGGAATCTAGGTTCAATCCTGTGTAGGTGTTATCCAAAGCCGATGTAACAACTCCGTGATACATAACTACTACAGCATTTTCTTCTAGCATTAATTTGTTTGCTTGGTCTAATAATTTTGCGCGCTCTTCTTGATCAACTGTTGTGCGTGATTGCATTACTAAGTCGTCAAATGCTGCATTGCTATATTGTGCTCTGTTAGATGAGCCTACATTGTCACTATGGAAGTTCGGGTAAAATAATTCAGAACCATCTCCCGTTACATTTGACCAGCTTAAGAATGTTAAGTCATATTCGCCTGCACGAGCTGAGTCTAAGTATGTTGCCCATTCCATAGACTCGATTTCAACTTTAAATCCTGCCTCTACTAGTTGAGCTTGTACTATTTCAGCCATTAATGTTGTATTAGCACGGTTAGCTGTTAATAATTTTAGTGGTTGATCACCGTATCCATTTTTCTCCACTAATTCCTTTGCATGATCCAAATCGTAAGGAGTTCCAGCATTCTCTGCTGACTTATCATATCCAAATACCTTTGGTCCAACTACGCTATCACTTCTAACACCTAATCCATTCAATTTAGAGACAAACGCATCGCGATCTATTGCTGAAGCAACTGCTTCTCGGAATTCCGGATCTTGATTCATTTCTTTTAAGTGGTTAAATGCAAAGTAATAGACTGGAGAGCCATCTATTTTTTGAATGTCAATGTTGTCCATCGATTCTAAACGATTGATTTGTTCTGTTGGAAGGTTATCGATAAATTGAACCTCACCTGTTTGTAGCATAGAAATTGCTGTAGAAACCTCAGGAACCACCTTGAACACTACTTTCTTTAAATCAGGTGCTCCGTTCCAATATTCTTCGTTTGCTTCTAGCTCCAACTGGTCTCCAGGTGTCCAACTAACAAATTTAAATGGTCCTGTACCTACTGGCTCTTTCATCAAATCTTGTTTTTGGTCAGCGCTCGGGCTTACGATTGCCGAGTTTGTATGAGAGAGTGCTGCTAAGAACGCTCCATAAGGATATTTCGTTGTAATTTTCACTGTGTATTCATCTTCCACTGTGATTTCTTCCACTGATTCTAAAAGAGAAGCACGTGGCGCGCCAGTTGCTGGGTCGCGTAATTTATCAAAAGTATACTTAACAGCTTCAGCGTTAAATGGAGTTCCATCATGGAATTGTACGCCTTCTTTTAGTTTAAAGATCCATGTATTTTCATCAGGATTTTCATAGGATTCTGCTAATTTTGGTTCAATTTCCAATGTTTCTGAGTTACGTTGAAAAAGTGTTTCATAAACCTGTTCAATAACATTTGCAGAAGGAGAATCGTTGGTCATGATTGGTGACAAGCCAACAGCATCTGTTGTAGTTGCATAAGTAAAGGTTTTACCACTAATATCGCTTCCGGAACCACCGTTTTCTTTTGGTGCTGATGAGGATTCTCCTCCAGAACAAGCTGCTAGCACGATTGAAACAACAAATAATAAAATAAATAACCATTTTTTCTTCATTTTCATATTCTCCTCTACTTCTTTTTATTGGATGTCCATATTTGGATCTAATGCATCTCTTAATCCGTCTCCTAGTACGTTAAAGGCAAACACGGTTAACATAATTGCTATTCCAGGAATAATTGTTAAATGAGGTGACGTCCACATATAACTTTGCCCTTGTGAAATCATTGCTCCCCATTCTGGTGTAGGAGGCTGTGCCCCTAATCCTAAGTAACTGAGAGAAGCTGTTGAGAGGATAGCTGTTCCCATTCTCATTGTGGCAAACACGATGATCGGTGCCATGGCGTTGGGTAGAATATGACGAATCATAATCCTTAAATCAGACGCTCCTAATGATTTTAGAGCCATAATGTACTCTTTTTGTTTAATAGAAAGTACCGAACCTCTGACTATGCGCGCGCAGCTTGGTATTGACCAAATACTAATGGCTATCGCCACATTGACCAAGCTAGTACCTAAGATAGCTATGATTAACATAGCAAGCAGAATTCCAGGGAAGGAGAAGAGCAAATCTACTATTCTCATAATGATTCCATCTAGCTTTTTATAATAGCCACCGAGCAACCCAAGAGTAATTCCTCCAAGCAACCCAAGACTAACGGCTGCGATTCCCACTAATAGAGAAATCCTTGATCCATAAACAATACGAGACCAAACATCTCGCCCATAATTATCTGTCCCTAACCAATGTCCGTCTGAAAAGACTGGAAGTTCACTTGCTACAAGGTTTTGCTTTGATGGGTCATATGTTGCTAACCATGGAGCAAAGACAGACATGATAATCAGCCCTAAGATAATAGCAAAACCTAAGACTGCCAATTTATTTTTAAAGAGGCGCTTCATCGTCGTAACTATTACCTTATCCTTCTTTCTTGTTGCAGTTGGAAGTTTATTATTAACTGAAATGGTGTTAGACATATGATCCCTCCTTCTTAGTCATAGCTTATCCTTGGGTCTATGAATGTGTAGACAATATCAACAAGGAGATTCACGACCACGAATAATGTTGCAACTAGTAAAACGGAAGCCTGTACCATTGGGAAATCCCTTTGTGCAATAGCATCCACCATCAACCTTCCAACTCCGTTGATTGCAAACACTTTTTCCGTAATAATTGTTCCTCCGAGTAAGCCACCAAAGTTAACACCAATGACCGTCACTACTGGAATCATTGCGTTTTTTAGAGTATGTACCCAAATGACTGACCTTTCTTTTACACCTTTTGCTCTGGCCGTTCTTACATAATCGGCTTTAGCTACCTCTAGCACGGAGGATCTTGTCATCCTCGAAATCATTGCTGCTGCACTAGTGCCAAGTGTGATTGCAGGAAGGATCATCTGCTTAAAGCCTTCTAACGTGTAAAAAGGTGCTGATAAACCACCTACTGGAAGCCATTGTAAATTTACAGCAAATACTAATATCAACAATGCTCCCAACCAAAAGTTCGGTATGGATATTCCTGCAAGTGCTAGAGTAGTAGATGTCATATCGAGCCATGAGTTTTGCTTTAAGGCTGATATCAATCCGGCAACCACCCCTATTATGATGGCGACAATCATACTCGCAATGGCTAACTTAAAAGTATTTGGTAGCCTGATAGCTATTGCCTCAGAAACTGATTGTTTAGATTGATAGGAGTAACCAAAATCTCCTTGAACCGCATTTTTTACATATCGACCGTACTGAACTAGGAAAGGATCATTTAGTCCCAAGTTTTCTCTTATGGACTCCAAATCCGATTCGGTTGCTGTCGGCCCACCTACCATAGTGGCAGGATCCCCAGGCGCTATGTACATAGATGAAAATACTAGAAATGATATACCGAAAAGCAAGAAAAGAAGCTGTATACCACGCCTTACTATTAAAGAAATCACAATCCCACCAACCTTTTCTACACTTGTTAATCATTTCTTGGTTTTTGGTTAACAAATGACTGAATTTTAATAGTTTTGATTATAATACAACAATTCACAAAAATCTATATGAATTTTCAAATAAATTTATTTATTTCATTTATTCTTTACTTTTAGACTTAATAAATAATTTATCCATTACTTTTCGAATAGAATATCTCCTATTTTATTACTTTATGTATTATTATTGTTTTGTACAAAAGTAAACGCTTCCATTCTTTTTGTCCATGCAAAAAGGCATCCTCTAAAGGATGCCTTTTATAATTTTAAGCCACTACGACTTTTAAATCTTCTCAATAAAATATGGCTTTCAACTCTCGTAATACCTTCTAATGCATACAACTCTTCATTGATAAATTTTTCTAGACTAATGAAGTCATCAACTAACACATGCATATGTAAGGTGGAAGGTCCTGTCATTTGGTAGCAACTCGCTACACTTGGGTTGTTTGCTAATTTCTCTGCAACTTCCACTAATGATGAAGGCTCACAATCCACTTCAAAAAAGCCGGATACCCCTTTACCTACTTTTTCAGAATTGATCACTACAGTGAATCTTTCAATAATTCCTTCCTTCTGTAGTTGATGAACCCTCTCCCTTACAGCAACTCTAGAAAGATTTAATTCCTTCCCAATGTCTACATATGATAATCGACCATTAGCTGTTAACAGTTCTAGAATTCGCTTGTCTACCGCATCAATTCCCATTGTATATCTCCCTCCCATCTAATATAATAGATGATTAACTTTACTTTAGAAAGCAAAAATATCATTATAACGACATAATGTAAAGAAAAATACAGTTTACTCTTTACATTGAAAAAATCTATATATCTTTTGCATATACATAATGCGTGGTTGAACCAAATAGAAAATTTTAGAACACATAATTAAAGGCAAGAATGTGTTGATTTAACAGCATTCTTGCCTTTTCTAGTTCTATAGTTTTGTTTTTGGAAAGACTAATTGAAGAGCCTTCCTATTTACATTAAGCTAACAGCTTCACGATTTCACGGTTAAATGCCGGAATATCGTCAGGCGTTCGACTTGTTACTAGCTGGTTTTGACAAACGAATACTTCTTCGTCATGGAACTTAACGCCAGCATTCTCTAGATCCACTTGAATGGATTTATAACCAGTTGCATCGCGACCATTTAATGTTTTCGCAGTAATTAAAAGTTGTGGTCCGTGACAGATTGCAAATACTGGTTTCTTAGCATCCATAAAGTATTTTGCAAATTGTACGAAGCGATCATCCGCACGTAAAATATCTGGAGAAAAACCGCCAGGAATGAACAGTGCATCGAATTCCTCTGGTTTTACATCATCAATCCCATAGTCAATCGTTACATTTACTTCTCCGTTTTTACCTGTTACTTGTTTTCCAGCCTCTTCTTCAATTGCAAACACCTCGTGCCCAGCTTCGTTTAGTGCTTGTGCTGGTTTGGCGTATTCTGAGTCCTCAAACATATTTGTGATTAATGTTGCTACTTTAGCCATTTCCTCACTCCTCAATTGTTTGTTCTCTCTTATAATTCCACACTTTAAGGTGCATTAAACATTTTTGATAAAAATAATAGTTGAGGATAGACTAATTGTCTAATTCCTTTTAGAATTCTCCCTACCTTTGTTGGGTAACCTATCTGAAAGGAATTGAGAACATCAGAAAACAACTGCTATGTACTATGACTCTTTACATACAAAAAAATCCTCGACCATTAGGAACTAACAGTCGAGGATGCAAAATATTTATATTGAATGATTTCTATTTATTCTACTAGGCCCATTTCAGCTTTTACAACTTCTACGATACGGCTCACATAGTTTTCACAGTCTTCCTCGGAGGAAGCTTCTACCATTACACGCACTAATGGCTCTGTTCCAGATGGACGCACTAATACACGGCCGTTTCCAGCCATTTCAGTCTCTACTTCGTTAATAATTGCTGCTACTTTTTCATTTTCTGTTACAGCATGCTTATCTGTTACACGAACATTAACTAGTTTTTGTGGGTATATCTTCATCTCAGCTGCAAGCTCTGAAAGTTTTTTACCAGTTACCTTCATGATGTTCACTAACTGCAAACCAGTCAGCAATCCATCGCCTGTTGTATTGTAATCTAGGAAAATAATATGTCCTGATTGTTCTCCACCCAAGTTATATCCATTTTTCTTCATTTCTTCCACAACATAGCGATCTCCTACAGCAGTTTTAACGCTAGTCATTTCATTTGCCTCTAGCGCCTTGTAGAAGCCCATATTACTCATAACAGTAGAAACTACCGTCTGGTTATTTAAACGTCCTTGGGAATTTAAATACTTGGCACAGATGTACATAATTTGGTCGCCATCAACTATGTTACCTTTTTCGTCCACTGCAATAAGTCTGTCTCCATCACCATCAAATGCTAAACCAACAGCTGCTCCCTTTTCCAAAACAAATTTCGCTAGGCCGTCTGGATGAGTAGAGCCTACTCCATCATTAATATTTAAGCCATTAGGAGAAACGCCCATCGTTGATAGGTCAGCATCTAAATCAGCAAATACATGAGTCCCTAAAGAGGATGTAGCCCCATTCGCACAATCTAAAGCAACATGGATACCGACGAAATCTTCATCGATCGTTTGCTTCAAGTATTGAATGTATTTTTGTCCGCCTTCGAAGTAATCGGAAACCGATCCAACTCCCCCACCAGTAGGTCTAGGAAGTTCGTCCTTCTCTGCATCAAGCAGTTGCTCAATCTCTTCTTCTTGTTCATCGGAAAGTTTAAAGCCGTCTGAACCAAAGAATTTGATGCCGTTATCTTCCACAGGGTTGTGGGAAGCAGAAATCATGACACCTGCATCTGCACTCATTACTCTAGTCAAATAAGCTACACCTGGTGTACTAATTACACCTAAGCGCATTACTTCTACCCCAACCGATAAAAGACCTGCAACAAGGGCGCCTTCTAGCATATGACCAGAAATACGTGTGTCTCTTCCGATCAATACCTTTGCTCGTTCCTTTGACTCTTTTGTTAATATATAACCGCCAAAACGACCTAATTTAAATGCAAGTTCTGGTGTTAGTTCAGAGTTTGCTACACCTCTTACGCCATCTGTCCCAAAATATTTTCCCATTTTGATCTACTCTCCTTAATTACCTGTTATCCTGCTTTTATGCTTCTATTATCGTTAGTTTTGCTTCGGATTCAGATGTTTGCCATTCTATATTCGAAGGGCCATCAATTTGAATAGGGAGAATCGCTTCTCCAACTTCTGAATTTTGTGCATCAACATATATGGATATATCCCCTGATTGCACTTTCTCTAATGCTTCAGCTGTTCCCTTTCCCACTAAAACGACAACCCCATCTGCAGGAACATTAAACTTACTCTCTAATTCCTCAGGTAAACCCTTTATAGCGATTTTCATACCTGGAAAGGATTTTTCTATTATTTCACTGGATGCAGATGTATCCTCTTCTTTCACCGTTTCTTCTGCCTCTGTTGTAGAAGGGGCTTCGGTGACATCAACCTTTACTTCAATTTTTTCTTGAGATATCCTTGTGATTCCTTCAGGTTGAGTCAGCTTCACATCAAATGTACCGGCTTTCTCAATTTTACTCACATCTACATCGACATTCAACCTATCAATTTTATCCACCGTTGCTCGTGGGCCATATATCCGAACGGTTTCTGTGTCTTTAGATATATTATTGATTGTTAACCCAGCCTTAGGTGTTCCTTTTCTCACAATCGAAATTGGTACTTCTTTACTGTATTCTTCCACAGTCAATTTAACTTGCACGGTCCTTGGTTCAACAGATACATCTAATTTGTTCAGGTCTAAGTCCAGGACTCTGACACTTGCTTGCTGTTCAAAGGACTTATTGATACCTTTTTCACTTGAGATAGTTGCTTTTACATAACCTATGCTTTGAATGATACTTTTTGCACCTGTAATCGTAACTGTTTTTGGTTCCACACTAGAAGATTTTAATACATAGTTCTCTGCTAATAAGTTTTCGTTCATATCTAGGTCGACTTTAAACTCTTGTGTGATACGCTCCTCTATTACAACATTTACATAAACAGGATCAGTACGAACCTTTAACTTTTCGGAGAAATTCTCATTCGAAATGGCAACTCTATGTTCTCCAATTGGAAGTTCTCTTAAATCTACAAATAGTTTATAATCCTTCATGATTTTTGCTGATGTTACGAGCTGAGTAGGGCCTTCTATATTGACGTCTACCGTATCAGGTACTCCAGTCACAACTAAATTTTCATCATCATAATAAATCTCTACCGGTACTTCTCTTATCATATCTATCGTTTTGCTGCTTGAGTTCTGATTGTCAGATTCAATGTCAGATTTCACGGATACAAACAGCAGTATGGCAAAGGTAAGTGTGATAATTCGCAAAAGCCATGGATTATTCATCATTCTATCCATTTTGTTTCCCCCTCCATAGCCACTTAGAAGGTGTTGCTTGCTCCTCTGATGGACCAAACCAAAGTCTTGTTAAATGATTTTTAAATTCATCTATAGAAAGATTTCGATGTAGGTCTCCATTAGATGTAAGACTAACTGCACCTGTTTCCTCCGATACCACAATTGTTATCGCATCTGTGACTTCACTGAGTCCTATTGCAGCTCGGTGCCTTGTTCCAAGTTCTTTAGAGATAAAAGGACTTTCAGAAAGCGGCAAATAACAACCAGCAGAGGCTATCTTATTCTTTTGAACAATAACAGCGCCATCATGTAGTGGTGTATTTGGAATAAAGATGTTAATCATCAACTCAGAAGTTAAGTGGGAATTTAGAGTTATTCCTGTCTCTATATATTCCGTTAATCCAGTCTCTCTTTCTATAGAAATCAAGGCTCCTATACGTCTTTTCGCCATATAGCTAACCGACTTGGTCATTGCTTCTATTAAACGAGTTTGCTCTTCTTCTTCATGCAGTGAGCTTCTAGAGAACAATTTACCTCTACCTATTTGTTCTAACGCTCTTCTAATTTCAGGTTGGAATATTATAATGATAGCTAAGAAACCAAATTCAATTACTTGGTTTAACATCCAGCCTAGAGTATCCAGGCCTAGAAAGTCTGTTACTACCTTTGCAATGACTATTACAAAAATACCTTTTAACAATTGAACTGCTTTTGTTCCTTTAATAAGAGTTATTAATTTATATATAACAAACCATACGAATAAAACGTCTAAAATATTGACGATTACATTCACTGGCATCAAGTCCGTAAATTGTTCCATAAACGACATTGGGCATCCCCCACTTTTCCTCGCGAATCCATATAAAGTAAGTATAACATACATGTAGTATAGATTTCTCTTTCTAACTCTAACGAAAAAAGTCTATCCAAAGTTTCCTGGATAGACTTTTTATTCGTTTGTCTTTTCATTTTTAAAGAATGAAGCTATATCTTTAGTACTATCTTTTATGGTATACCATAGCCAATCGAATACTTGATTTATTTCCTCCGTTTTACCTGTAACATTTGCGGTAGAAGCCATATATTTAGAGCCGTCAATAATGGAACCATTAATAACTGTTAGATTACCATCCAGTTCACCATCTACTCTAACATCCCCATTTTTAACTACCAAGTCGCCTTTAACGACTTGTCCTTCAGGGATTATAACCGTTTCTCCCTCGACGATTACATGCTCTTGCTTAGTAAACGAAAATTGCTGATCGTTATTATAATTTGAGAAAAGTGCACTACTCATTAACAAAAGAAACATTGCAGCTGCAGTCATAACCGGATGTTGTCTGAACCATCTGCTTACTCCAGTATGTGATTTCTCTTTTGGAAGTCTAGACATAACGGAAAGAGTAAAATCATTTGGTGCCTCTATATGAGCAGCACCCTTCACAAAAGCCACCACATCGCTCAGCTCGTGCATATGATTACGACATTCCGGGCATGATTGCAAGTGTGATTTGAGCTCCAGCTCGTGTTCACGACTAATTTCACCATCTAGATATTCATGCATATAGTGAACAATTCGTTCTGGACACGCACTCATCATGATTCCTCCTATTATAGATTAGGTTGTTTACTTAATTGTTTTCGAAGTGCTTCCCGACCTCTATGAATTCTTGTTTTCACTGTACCCAATGGGAGGTCTAAAATTTCACTAATTTCCTGTAAAGATAATTCCTCCATATATTTAAGTACAATTGCGGATCGATACTTATCAGGAAGCCTGCTAATCTCATATTGAATTCTTTCTTGTAGCTCTAGCTTCATCAGTTCTTCTTCAGGAAGTTCCTCAGACGCTGCAATTTGGGAATACATATCTAGACCTTCCGTACCCTTTACTTCTGCATCTAAATAATAATCAGGCTTTTTTTTACGTATACGGTCGATACATAAGTTTGTTGCTATACGATAAAGCCATGTTGAAAATTTTCTTTTTTGATCAAACGTGTGAATATTAATATAGGCTCGCACAAATGCTTCCTGTGCAATGTCCTCAGCCTCGTGACGATTGCCAAGCATTCGATAGCAAACTTGGAAAAGCCTATTTTGGTAAAGGTCGACAATCTCCGCGAATGCGTCTTTATCTCCTTTTAACACTTGTTTTATTCTCTTGTTAACTAACGCATCCATCGTGTGATTTTCCCCTCCGCTCTATGCGGCTGTCTCTACCTATACGTTTAAGGATTCAACAGGTTTCATTTTTTTATGTTATTTTTAATTTTATCAAACATTTCCAGCTTTGTGTTGATTTAAAAAAAAGAAAAAGCAGACCATTTGCCTGCTTTTCAAAAAAATACTTAAAACAATTATATTAAACTTTCTCCAAATAATGAGCCCATAAGTGCGACTGCCGCATCAGCTGTTCTATTTTTTTCATCCAGGATAGGGTTTACTTCCACAAACTCCGCTGAAGTAATTAAATGGGAAGAATACAGCATTTCCATAGCTAAATGACTTTCACGATAGCTTATTCCACCTGGTACTGGTGTCCCAACTCCAGGAGTATAAAGTGGATCTAGTCCATCTAAATCTAATGATAAATGAACTCCGTCTACTTTACGTTCTAGGAAATAAGCCATTGTTTGATTCATAACCTCTGTCATCCCGAGTTTATCTATTTCATGCATGGAGAAAACTTTAATACCTTTTTCTTTAATCAGTTCTCTTTCCCCTGGGTCAACTGAACGTGCTCCGATGATTACAATGTTCTCCGGTTTAATCTTTGGCGCAAAGTCACGGATATTCACTAAATCATCATGACCTAGGCCGATACTTACTGCTAGCGGCATTCCGTGAATATTACCTGATGGAGATGTTTCAGCTGTGTTTAAGTCAGCATGAGCATCATACCAAATAACACCTAGATTTTCATATTGATCCGAGAGCCCTGCTAATGTACCAATTGCAATGCTATGGTCTCCTCCAAGGACAAGTGGAAATTCTCCTTCTGTCACAACGGAATGGACTTTGTTAGCTAAAGCTGTATTTGCTTCTATCACTTGTTCTAAATTTCGAAGAGTTGTATTAGGTGACTTTTCTTCTCTAGTTTGACTGATTAAAATGTCTCCTTCATCTTTCACCGTATGCCCAAGAGCTTTTAAACGCTCAACGACACCAGCATATCGTATGGCACTAGGTCCCATGTCGACTCCTCTTCTATTTTGCCCAAGATCCATAGGAACACCGATAATTGATACATTTAATTTATTCATTATTTTATACCCCCTTCAGTTCATACATCCATTGTAAATCCTAAGGGTCAGTTGGCTCAACCGAGCAATTTTATGTATATTTATTCAATAAAAACTTTAGTTGTTTTTTAACCTCTGCCCACTCATAATCCACAATGGAGTATACCACTGTATTTCTAACTGTTCCATCAGACCTGATGCGTTCATTTCTTAACACACCTTCTCTGATACCCCCAATCCTTTCAATTGCTTGTTGAGATGGCAAATTTAGCTCATCAGTTTTAAACTGTACGCGGATCATACCAAGATCTTCAAAGCAATAATTGAGCAGCAAAAGTTTACATGTCGTGTTCACATGTGTACGTTGATATTGTTTTCCATAGAAAGTAGAACCGATTTCACAAGCATGATTAACTCGATCTATGTTATAAATGCGAGTAGTACCCATTATTTTTTTGGTAGTAGTGTGTTCTACTACATAAGCAATAGCATTTTTTTGGTCATTCATCTGCTCAATACCAGCTTGTAGCCATTGCCTTAACTGCTGCTCATCCTCTATCTTATTTAGCATATATTTAAATACGCTAGGCTCGTATAGCTCCCATAGCATAGATATATCCGATTCGGTTAATAACCTTAACGTAACGTCTTTATGAGTTAATTTTTCCACCGATTACACACCCTTTGTTCTTTTTTCTAATCATAACGCTTTTAGAGTATGATGAATATATTTTTTGAATCAAAAAAACTCTTCCCATATTAAATGGAAAGAGTTTTATAGATGGAGCCTAGCGGGATCGAACCGCTGACCTCCTGCGTGCAAGGCAGGCGCTCTCCCAGCTGAGCTAAGGCCCCACAATTTATGCTGAGTTGTAATGGCTGGGGTACCTGGATTCGAACCAGGGCATGACGGAATCAAAATCCGTTGCCTTACCGCTTGGCTATACCCCAATAACTGGTGGAGGGGGACGGATTCGAACCGCCGAACCCTAAGGAGCGGATTTACAGTCCGCCGCGTTTAGCCACTTCGCTACCCCTCCAGGCTAATCATAAAACATAAATGGTGGAGGATGACGGGCTCGAACCGCCGACCCTCTGCTTGTAAGGCAGATGCTCTCCCAGCTGAGCTAATCCTCCGTTGCTGTGTCCTAATTAAAAACCGGACAATAAATATTTTAGCATAAAGCTATCTTCAAAACAAGCACTTTTTTATGTATGTTTTCCCTGCTTTTAGTAATGAGAAAAGCTTCCAACCGGATTTGAACCGGTGACCTCTTCCTTACCATGGAAGCACTCTACCTACTGAGCTATGGAAGCATAAAAATGGCTCCGAAGGTAGGACTCGAACCTACGACCGATCGGTTAACAGCCGATTGCTCTACCACTGAGCTACTTCGGAACGTTCTTATCATTTAAAGTACAAATATAATTATAACAAGTATACTTTAAATTTCAAGCTTAATTTAGATATTTTCCCAATGAAATATTTAAAATGTAATATTATAGAATTTAAGGAGTTAAAGTAAAATATTTAGTTTAAATATGTGTCCTTTTTCTATATTTGGAATTATTTCATTGGAATTGCTTCACCATGTTATATTGGCCTTTAAATATTTAATTATACAGGGAAAGTTAGTTTAATTGATCCTTCTGAAATGGATAGTGTGTTTCCTGATGGCTTCGGACTGGTCTTTTACTTATAAGATAACCGAGGAGTTTTTTGAGAGGGATTGTCATGACTTACGTCACGACAATCCCTCTCTTTTTCGGTCATCCTATTGCATCGACAGTCCTGCGCCAACCTACAACACTCGAAACGTTTTTAATGCAGCTTTTGATAATAAGGGAATTGTTGTCCTTCCTACGAGTAGAGCGGCTACCGAAGATACAATTTCGGGAGCCATCCTATTTCTTTATAAGTGGAGAACTTTTTATCTTTTTATTAACAAGGCTATGTTAAAGAGAAAGGTTGATTTAAAATTCACAAAAAGTGAGCTAGGAAGTGTATCTTCAAGCTCATGCATTTACTGTCCATTTTACTAAAGTGATTATAAGTTAAAATAGGAAATAATGACTTCACCAAAGGGTTGAAATCAAGCGAATTATTACTCTTGGTATAAACATTATGATGTTCCAGACCACTTCAAATATTATAGAACCACCAATCTCACCTAAAATTTCTTTAAAAAACCCATCCTGCTTTTCTTTTTTTTTCTTTGCCATCCAACATCTCCGAATCCTCTAATTTATACCTTCGGTAACGAAACTGCCGCGTTAGTGTAACGTGAACACCTTCATAATTTTTTTCTATTTTAGCAAAAATATTCAGTATTGATTAAATTAATTTTAATATATGTTGGGCAACCTTCACCATACCATTTTTCGATAAATTAACTTTTTTCTTCATCAGAGCCATTAGCAATATAAGAAACACTTAACATTATTAATGAATAGCATCTTTTTATTTAGATGCTTTTGAGCTGCGAAACCAGGTGGACGGCAGATTTCTTCGTCAGCCGCAGTCGTTCGGTTCTCGCGTATGCTATACGCTCCGAGCCTCTCTTCCTTGCTTCCTTGAACTCTTTGCCCCTCTGCTTTCTCGCACACTTGCTTAGATAGAATTGGTTAGTGCCTTCGGCACTTCTAATTTCTTTATAACAAACAAAAAGCCGCCACCGATTACTCGGTAACGACTTCCTATAGTGCCCAGCGACGTCCTACTCTTGCAGGGGGACCCCCAACTACCATCGGCGCAGGCTGCGAAACCAGATGGACGGCAGATTTCTTCGTCAGCCGCAGTCGTTCGGTTCTCGCGTATGCTATACGCTCCGAGCCTCTCTTCCTTGCTTCCTCGAACTCTTTACCCCTCTGCTTTCTCGCACACTTGCTTAGATAATGATGATTGCCTTCGGCCTTTTTCTCTTAATACAAAAAAGCCGCCACCGATTACTCGGTAACGACTTCCTATAGTGCCCAGCGACGTCCTACTCTTGCAGGGGGAGACCCCCAACTACCATCGGCGCTGAAGAGCTTAACTTCCGTGTTCGGTATGGGAACGGGTGTGACCTCTTCGCCATCATCACTAGACTTTGAGTTGTTCACTCAAAACTGGATAAAAGACATCATTAATGGAAACAAACAATTTGGTTAAGTCCTCGATCGATTAGTATTCGTCAGCTGCACGTGTCGCCACGCTTCCACCCCGAACCTATCTACCTCATCGTCTTTGAGGGATCTTACTTACTTGCGTAATGGGAAATCTCATCTTGAGGGGGGCTTCGTGCTTAGATGCTTTCAGCACTTATCCCGTCCACACATAGCTACCCAGCGATGCCCTTGGCAGAACAACTGGTACACCAGCGGTGTGTCCATCCCGGTCCTCTCGTACTAAGGACAGCTCCTCTCAAATTTCCTACGCCCACGACGGATAGGGACCGAACTGTCTCACGACGTTCTGAACCCAGCTCGCGTACCGCTTTAATGGGCGAACAGCCCAACCCTTGGGACCGACTACAGCCCCAGGATGCGATGAGCCGACATCGAGGTGCCAAACCTCCCCGTCGATGTGGACTCTTGGGGGAGATAAGCCTGTTATCCCCGGGGTAGCTTTTATCCGTTGAGCGATGGCCCTTCCATGCGGAACCACCGGATCACTAAGCCCGTCTTTCGACCCTGCTCGACTTGTAGGTCTCGCAGTCAAGCTCCCTTCTGCCTTTACACTCTTCGAATGATTTCCAACCATTCTGAGGGAACCTTTGGGCGCCTCCGTTACACTTTAGGAGGCGACCGCCCCAGTCAAACTGCCCGCCTGACACTGTCTCCTACCCGGGTTACGGGTATGGGTTAGAATTTCAATACAACCAGGGTAGTATCCCACCGACGCCTCCTCCGAAGCTGGCGCTCCGGGCTCTAAGGCTCCTACCTATCCTGTACAAGTTGCACCAAAATTCAATATCAAGCTACAGTAAAGCTCCACGGGGTCTTTCCGTCCTGTCGCGGGTAACCTGCATCTTCACAGGTACTATAATTTCACCGAGTCTCTCGTTGAGACAGTGCCCAGATCGTTACGCCTTTCGTGCGGGTCGGAACTTACCCGACAAGGAATTTCGCTACCTTAGGACCGTTATAGTTACGGCCGCCGTTTACTGGGGCTTCAATTCGCACCTTCGCTTGCGCTAAGCACTCCTCTTAACCTTCCAGCACCGGGCAGGCGTCAGCCCCTATACTTCACCTTACGGTTTTGCAGAGACCTGTGTTTTTGCTAAACAGTCGCCTGGGCCTATTCACTGCGGCTCTTCTAGGCTATACACCCAAAAGAGCACCCCTTCTCCCGAAGTTACGGGGTCATTTTGCCGAGTTCCTTAACGAGAGTTCTCTCGCTCACCTTAGGATTCTCTCCTCGACTACCTGTGTCGGTTTGCGGTACGGGCACCTCCCACCTCGTTAGAGGCTTTTCTTGGCAGTGTGAAATCAGGAACTTCGGACTAAGTCCTCGCCATCACAGCTCAATGTTACAGAGTGCGGATTTGCCTACACTCACACCTCACTGCTTGGACGTGCATAACCAACAGCACGCTTACCCTATCCTACTGCGTCCCCCCATCACTCAAACGGTGGGGTGGTGGTACAGGAATATCAACCTGTTGTCCATCGTCTACGCCTATCGGCCTCGACTTAGGTCCCGACTAACCCTGAGCGGACGAGCCTTCCTCAGGAAACCTTAGTCATACGGTGGATGGGATTCTCACCCATCTTTCGCTACTCATACCGGCATTCTCACTTCTAAGCGCTCCACCAGTCCTTCCGGTCTGACTTCAACGCCCTTAGAACGCTCTCCTACCACTGATACCAAAGGTATCAATCCACAGCTTCGGTGATTTGTTTAGCCCCGATACATTTTCGGCGCAGCGTCACTCGACCAGTGAGCTATTACGCACTCTTTAAATGATGGCTGCTTCTAAGCCAACATCCTGGTTGTCTAAGCAACGCCACATCCTTTTCCACTTAACAAATACTTTGGGACCTTAGCTGGTGGTCTGGGCTGTTTCCCTCTTGACTACGGATCTTATCACTCGCAGTCTGACTCCCAAACATAAATCATTGGCATTCGGAGTTTGTCTGAATTCGGTAACCCGGGATGGGCCCCTAGTCCAAACAGTGCTCTACCTCCAAGATTCTAACGTTTGAGGCTAGCCCTAAAGCTATTTCGGAGAGAACCAGCTATCTCCAGGTTCGATTGGAATTTCTCCGCTACCCACACCTCATCCCCGCACTTTTCAACGTGCGTGGGTTCGGACCTCCAGTAAGTGTTACCTTACCTTCATCCTGGACATGGGTAGATCACCTGGTTTCGGGTCTACGACCACATACTCATTCGCCCTATTCAGACTCGCTTTCGCTGCGGCTCCGTCTTCTCAACTTAACCTCGCATGTAATCGTAACTCGCCGGTTCATTCTACAAAAGGCACGCCATCACCCGTTAACGGGCTTTGACTATTTGTAGGCACACGGTTTCAGGGTCTATTTCACTCCCCTTCCGGGGTGCTTTTCACCTTTCCCTCACGGTACTGGTTCACTATCGGTCACTAGGTAGTATTTAGCCTTGGGAGATGGTCCTCCCGGATTCCGACGGAATTTCACGTGTTCCGCCGTACTCAGGATACACTCTGGAGGGAATGAATTTTGGACTACGGGGCTTTTACCCTATCCTGCGGACCTTTCCAGGTCGCTTCATCTAACTCATTCTTTTGTAACTCCGTATAGAGTGTCCTACAACCCCAAGAGGCAAGCCTCTTGGTTTGGGCTCTTCCCGTTTCGCTCGCCGCTACTCAGGGAATCGAATTTTCTTTCTCTTCCTCCAGGTACTTAGATGTTTCAGTTCCCTGGGTGTGTCTCAGATGCGCTATGTATTCACGCAAATGTACTGCCCCATTACGGGCAGTGGGTTTCCCCATTCGGAAATCTCCGGATCGAAGCTCACTTACAGCTCCCCGAAGCATATCGGTGTTAGTGCCGTCCTTCGTCGACTCCTAGTGCCAAGGCATCCACCGTGCGCCCTTATTAACTTAACCTAAAAGTTAAAAGTACTACACTTGCAATCACGTAAGTGATCACAATTTGAATATCTTGCGTTTGTTTCTTTTTTGATGTCGTTTTATCCAGTTTTCAAAGAACAAAGGGCTTGTCCCTTTGCGACGAGTAATCGCAGGAGCAAGTATAAATGCTCATCATAAAAATGAACATTCAAAACTGAACTGCAAAACGTTAAGATACAGATAAAAATCTGTATTCCGAATATATCCTTAGAAAGGAGGTGATCCAGCCGCACCTTCCGATACGGCTACCTTGTTACGACTTCACCCCAATCATCTGTCCCACCTTCGGCGGCTGGCTCCCAAAAGGGTTACCCCACCGACTTCGGGTGTTACAAACTCTCGTGGTGTGACGGGCGGTGTGTACAAGGCCCGGGAACGTATTCACCGTGGCATGCTGATCCACGATTACTAGCGATTCCGGCTTCATGTAGGCGAGTTGCAGCCTACAATCCGAACTGAGAACGGTTTTATGGGATTAGCTCACCCTCGCGGGGTTGCGACCCTCTGTACCGTCCATTGTAGCACGTGTGTAGCCCAGGTCATAAGGGGCATGATGATTTGACGTCATCCCCACCTTCCTCCGGTTTATCACCGGCAGTCACCTTAGAGTGCCCAACTGAATGCTGGCAACTAAGATCAAGGGTTGCGCTCGTTGCGGGACTTAACCCAACATCTCACGACACGAGCTGACGACAACCATGCACCACCTGTCACCGCTGTCCCCGAAGGGAAAAGCCTATCTCTAGGCCGGTCAGCGGGATGTCAAGACCTGGTAAGGTTCTTCGCGTTGCTTCGAATTAAACCACATGCTCCACCGCTTGTGCGGGCCCCCGTCAATTCCTTTGAGTTTCAGTCTTGCGACCGTACTCCCCAGGCGGAGTGCTTAATGCGTTAGCTGCAGCACTAAGGGGCGGAAACCCCCTAACACTTAGCACTCATCGTTTACGGCGTGGACTACCAGGGTATCTAATCCTGTTTGCTCCCCACGCTTTCGCGCCTCAGCGTCAGTTACAGACCAGAAAGCCGCCTTCGCCACTGGTGTTCCTCCAAATCTCTACGCATTTCACCGCTACACTTGGAATTCCGCTTTCCTCTTCTGCACTCAAGTCCCCCAGTTTCCAATGACCCTCCACGGTTGAGCCGTGGGCTTTCACATCAGACTTAAAGGACCGCCTGCGCGCGCTTTACGCCCAATAATTCCGGACAACGCTTGCCACCTACGTATTACCGCGGCTGCTGGCACGTAGTTAGCCGTGGCTTTCTAATGAGGTACCGTCAAGGTACGAGCAGTTACTCTCGTACTTGTTCTTCCCTCACAACAGAGTTTTACGATCCGAAAACCTTCTTCACTCACGCGGCGTTGCTCCATCAGACTTTCGTCCATTGTGGAAGATTCCCTACTGCTGCCTCCCGTAGGAGTCTGGGCCGTGTCTCAGTCCCAGTGTGGCCGATCACCCTCTCAGGTCGGCTACGCATCGTCGCCTTGGTGAGCCGTTACCTCACCAACTAGCTAATGCGCCGCGGGCCCATCCTGTAGTGACAGCCGAAACCGTCTTTTAACATTCCCCCATGTGAGGAAATGGATTATTCGGTATTAGCCCCGGTTTCCCGGAGTTATCCCAATCTACAGGGCAGGTTGCCCACGTGTTACTCACCCGTCCGCCGCTAAATCAGAAGAAGCAAGCTTCTTCATCATTCGCTCGACTTGCATGTATTAGGCACGCCGCCAGCGTTCGTCCTGAGCCAGGATCAAACTCTCCATAATAGAGAACTTAAAAAGCTCATTTTGTTTTGCTGGCATCATCATTAAATGATGTCAAAATTGTTTTGCATCAACATAACCGAAGTTATTTGATGCTTTATGTCTTAACGTTTTGCATGTTCAGTTTTCAATGTTCATATAATGTATTTTGTCGTTTTGTTTTGGCGACCTTTGTATCTTACCATCGTTTAAACATGAATGTCAACACTTAATCATAAAATTTATTAAAACAAATTGAAAAGGTGTGTGTTTCTTTGAAAACAAAGCTTTTAATAACCATCTCCTCTGTACTGTTATTCATGCTTTTACTCTTTATGCCCAATACTTATTCTACTCTTCTTCCCGTCTTTCAAGTGACAGAAAAACCAAGCGTTATCTCCAAGGGTACCTATGGAAACACTGTCACTATAGATCTGACATTTGGCAGAGAGGATGTAGAAGCATTAGTAAAAGATTTAAAAGCACCTTATCCTCATTTTTTTATTAGCATTGAATGGATCGAGCGCTCTGAGCCGATTGTTAAATTGATGCAAGACAAAAAAATTCCTATTAGCCTGTTAGGGAAAGAGGGTTTACAGTATACCGAGGACCGCAGTCTCTTTAAAAAAGAAGTAGATAGATTTGAAAAAGCGATTGGTGAGAAGCCTAATTGGTTTAGAACTTCTGATTATGAGTTTCCAATGGAGCTTCAGAAGGATGCTTGGAAGGAGGAAATAAATCTGCTGGGATCTTCTTTAGTTTTAGGAGATAGCATTCCTAAGCTTGGGAAAGGAGATATACTTACCGTTCCCTTACACCAAGAGGAACGAATCGACACGGTCCAACTTGCAAAATATTTAAAATCTCAACCTTTTGTTACTATTGAACAAAATATATTTAATTTAAAAATGAAAACAAAAAGCATTCCTGATTAAAGAAAACTGCTCCGACTAATTAGTCAGAGCAGTTTTCTTATTTACCCTTCACAGCTGTTGCTGCTTCTCTTCTCGCTTTTCTGCGAGCTTCAAGTTTTAAACGATCTTCATCAGATTTAGCGTTGTACTTCGGTAAGGCCAACAATTGGTATGCATTAACTGCAAGTATGGGAAACAATAATAAAGTAACCCAGCTATCTACTTTGTCAGCATTAACCATTAAGACTGGAAGCCACTCTAACGTGGAAACTACTATCATAAAGAATACAGCCGAAATTAGCGCATGCTTTTTTGTTTTATTTGCTTTTATTATACCCACAACTACAGCCGTTATTATTAAAATGGCCAACAAGATTCCGTATAACCAAACTTGTCCCGTCGTTTCAGCATTTGGACGAAAGCGGAACATTATCAAATCGAATATCACAAACGCAATAATTAATAATTGTACCCAATTCCATAGTGTTAGAGTTCTAAATATATTTACGCCCATTTGATGAATGGTTAAATAAGCGAAGAATCCCATTTGGGCAATTACACTAATAGTGAAACCCATTACTACCATAAAAACAAATGCAGCAATAAATTCACTCCATTGTCCTGCTTCAAAATATTTTGCAAAGGCATCATCCCAACGGATGAACAAACCTAAAACTCCTGTAATGAGGCCGCCGATAATCATTGAATTAAGAAAGAATTTAAACCAATTTCGAATTGTCACAGCAAGATTTCCTCCATCTACTCTATTTCCTCTTACGATTGTATCAACGATTTGGGAAAAAATCTATTTCTTCATAAATGCAATACATATTTCTATTTTAAATGTGAACAATAATTGAAAGGATGGTGAGGCTTAAATGAAATATTTTGCCCTATTATTATTGAGTATTGGGCTCCTAGCTGGTTGTAGTGAATCTTCTAGCACTCCTTCATATGAAGAAAACAAAAAGATGTTAATCGATGCATTGCAGACTGAGGATGGTAAGAAAGCTATACGCACCCTTTTAGAGGATCCTCAATTTCAAGAAATGCTTGTAATAGACAGTGAACAAGTAAAAAAATCGGTCGAAGAGACTATGCTTTCTAAGCAAGCAGAGGAGTTTTGGAAGGAACTTTATCAGGACCCTAAATTTTCTGAGACTATGGCAAAGAGTATGCTGAAACAACAAGAAGATTTGATGAAAAAAATGATGAAGGATTCAGAATACCTTAAGGACTTAGAGAGTTTCTTTAGTTCTGCTGAGATGAAAAAGGAATTAGAAAAAACACTAAAATCAAGTGATATGCGTAAAGAGATCCAAAAGGTTGTAGAAGAAACTATTCAAAGTCCAACGCTACAAACAAAATGGCAGAAGCTAGTAGAAGAAGCGGGCGCCTCAAAAGAGGAAAGTGGCGGTGGCTCTAAGAAAGAGGAAAGCAAGAAAGAGGAAGAAAAATAAGGCCGCTCCTATTAGGAAACGGCCTTTTTTTTTATGCTTTTTCTATAATTTTTTCAGCGATATCCAAATATATTTTGCCCGTCTCATGGGTTTCAGAATATACGGAAGGAGCAAAATCGATATCATTCCAGTCAGGCTGACCAAGAGGAATCTGACCTAGAAGCTCTGTACGAAGTTCTTCGGCAAGTTTAGGGCCTCCGCCTTTACCAAAAACGAACTCCTTCTCACCAGTAGACTTAGATTCGTACCATGACATATTTTCAATAACTCCTAAAATCTCGTGATCCGTTTGTAAAGCCATAGCACCCGCACGAGCTGCTACGAAAGCTGCTGTTGGATGTGGTGTAGTGACAACGATTTCTTTAGAGGCAGGCAGCATTTGATGAATGTCTAATGCCACGTCTCCTGTACCTGGTGGTAAATCTAAAAGCAAGAAGTCTAACTCTCCCCACTCTACATCTTTAAAGAATTGGTCCAAAACTTTCCCTAACATTGGTCCGCGCCAAACAACAGGAGTGTTGTTTTCAACAAAGAATCCCATTGATATTACCTTGACTCCTTTGCGCTCTACTGGAATAATACGATCTTCTTTGATTTGAGGAACGTCTTTTACTCCCATCATATCCGGTACGCTAAAGCCGTAAATATCTGCGTCTACTAAAGCAACCTTTTTCCCTAATCGAGCAAGAGCCACAGCCAAGTTCACGGATACCGTAGATTTACCTACGCCTCCTTTACCAGATGCGATAGAGATAATCTTCACTTTACTGTTTGGAGAAAGAATATCCTCGCTATCGCTCTCTTTTCCTTTTCCGCGGAACTGCTCTAATACTTCCTTAGGAAGCTCTTCAAAACGAATACCAACCGTGTTGGCACCAGCATTTTTCAATATTTCTACTACTTTAGTTTGTAACTGCATTTGCTCCGCTGAGTTAATCTTTGCAATTGCCAATTTGACACTAACATGATTTTTCTCTTCCTTTATCGAAACTTGAGAGATACCATTCGTTTCTTCAAGAGTTCTATGTAAAAACGGATCGTTTAATTCCCCAAGTAATGTACGAACTTGTTTCTCATTAATCATTGTGCAGACACTCCCCTTTAGTTAACTATTCGCAATATAGTATACCATATACGAGGGTCTACCATCCCTTCATCGGCTCAATAAACGCTTTCTTCTACGAATAATCTAATTCCATCTGCGATAGCATTTACCATATCATTTTGATATTTGTCCGATGTAAGCAATTCTCTTTCATCTGTATTGCTTATGAAACCAGTTTCCACTAAAACTGCTGGTGCTTTTGCTTTCTTCAAGATATAGACTTGCTTGATAGCGAGTGCCTCTCTTTCAGTATTGCCAATATTGCTTTTAATGGATGATTGGATGGATTTAGCTAGTAGCTGTCCGCCCTCATGTCCCTCTGCGTGATAAAAAACTTGAGCGCCTCTCCATCTTTCCTCAGGAACAGCGTTGACATGCATACTAATGACCATATCCGGCTCAGAGTTATTCATAATCTCTTCTCTTAGCAATAAATCTGCACGTTTTCTCGCACGAGTTGTCGGGTAATCCTCATCAGGTAAATGCTCTGCCACAGCATCCCCCTCTTTTGTGCGTGTCATAACAACCGTTGCCCCTTGAGACTTTAAAATTTTTTCTAGTTTAAGAGACATAGATAGAGTTATATCTCTTTCCACTACTTCCCCATAACTCGCCCCGCCATCTATCCCTCCATGCCCTGGGTCGATGACAACCTTTACCCCACTTAATGGTTCTGGCAGGAAAAAACCAATATCACTTGCTCTTGTGCTGTAAGTTACCGCTAGTAGAGTGACAAAAAACAAAACACCGATTATAAGCCATTTTTTCAGGTTAATCGCTCCTTTTTCACTCATTATACGTAAGAGGGACAAAGAGTATGATTAGATTCTCGGCTTCATTTTAGAACTTATAAAAAATGATGGGACAGATAAAATAGTAATGAAAGATATGATAAAGAATACTGCTGCTCCACTTCCTACATTATCTAATAATATTCCTCCCAAACTTGGGCCTATAATTCTTCCAACAGATTTTACACCTGTAAGAGCAAAATAAGTCCCTTTTTCATGATCCTCACACATACTATCAATATGTATATCTACCATTGTAAAAACCAGTACTTCTCCTGCTGTAAAGATAATCATCGCTACAATTAACACAATAATATTTGGACTTTGCCCGAAAATTAGTAATCCAATAGATAACATTCCACTTCCAATCATTAGTGATGAAGTGGTACTGATCCGCTCTCCTAGCTTATAAACAAAGTATTGTATGATTAAAACCGTTATTGCATTTGTCGTAATCAACCATGAAAAATATGTAACTGCAAGCTCCGCGTCAAATGTCTTACCTAAGTACTGACTAAAAGTCGAATCAAACTGACTATATCCAAAGGTTATAAAAATCAAGGCAAGCACAAAAATACTGAAAGCATAATCTTTTTTAAATACATGGAAAGACTGAAAAATAGATGATTTGGAAGAACTAGCTGCAGGTTTCTCCATCGGATACTTCTTGAATAACACCATAAACGTAATAATATTTACTAGAAAGATAAAACCGACACCGAAAAATATATTCTCAAGCCCGAACCGCTGAAAATAGACGGAAGTGAGCGGTGCTACAGCAGCAGAGATATTAATCAAAAAATATCGTATATTAAAGATTAATCTTCTATTCTCTGGTTCTGTGTAAAGACTTAATAACACACGATAGGTTGGCTCAACTATTGATTGACTCATCCCTAGTAAAACCGCAAAAACAATAAACCCTGCATATTGATCGATAAATGGAAAATAAATATAGCAGGCTAGATATCCGCTTAAACCAGTTAAGATAACTTTGTTTTTTGGAAATTTATCAATATAGGGACCTACAAAAAAACTCATGAGAAGACCAGAAAAAGCCAAGGTGGATAATATAGCTCCTATCTGCACACCCGAATAGTCAAACTCATTTAACAAAAACAAAGTAAGATAGGGAATTACCAAAAACGTCCCAAACCTCGCTAAAAAAATGCTTACCAAAATGGTAGAAGTAACTACATTAAATTTCTTTCTCATCTCAACCCTACTTCTCTCTATTTTTCATATACATATAAGCAAACCTGCTTATCGCTTAATATTATTTCTCTTTCTAGCTGCATACCTATTTTTTCTGCTACCTTTCTAGACGCTAAATTTGGCTTTTGAATAAGCGATATAAACCTTCCCACTCCTAGCTGGTTTAGACCTCTTTGTAACAAAGTCTCCGCAGCCTCACTTGCGTAATGATTTCCCCAGTACTCTCTAGCAATCCAATAGCCAATTTCTAATTCCACTTGTCCCTCAATTAATTGTGGAACAATACCAGCATGGCCAATTGTCACTCCATCTTTCTTACGTACCAATAACTTTAACCCATACTCGTTGTTTTGCTCATAATGTTGAAAAATCCACTGTAAAAAATTTAAGGTTTCCTTACGATTCCTTGTCTTCCCGTTCCCTATAAATTCTGTCATTCTTTCGTCTGAAAGCATGGAATATAAAAAGTCTAAGTCAGCCTCTGTATAGAAACGAAAATCTAATCTTTCTGAAGAAAACATTCTCCCACCCCACTTTATGTATAATTGCTTACTTAATATACACTTACGCAATTTATGCTACAATCCCTTTTTCGGTAGAAGATAAATAATTCTTAATAATTTGTCATTAAATAAGATGACCAGGTAATTATTTTTTTCAAAAAATAATAAGGTAGATTAGAGTCTAAGACCCAATCTACCTTTAGCTAACCCATTCTTTTTGCTAAGTAATACTGTTTACTATCCTTCGTAGGAAAATCATCTACGATACCAATTACTTCATAACCAAACTTTTGATAAAAATCAGGTGCTTGAAAGCTAAAGGTATCTAATTGTATAAGCCTACAGTTATGCTCTATCGCAAACTCTTCTATTTTAGTTAGCAATTCTTTTCCGTAACCTTGACCTCTCAAAGACTCATCCACCCATAGGAAATCAATATGAAGATGATACCAAAAAATTGTACCCGTAATTCCTCCGAGAATCTTTTGGTTTTCATCACGCAGTACGAAACTGATTTGTTTTTTCGGGTGTTTCACCTCCTCAGGAATATTAGCCATATTATGCTCAATAACCTTTTGTCGTATATAATCACTATCCACCTGATTCCATTGCTGTGTTATTTTCAAGCCCGACACTCTCCTATCCCTATTTTTTCCTTTACTATTATAACTTAAATACCTTTTAATACCATCTGTTATTTTTTAGTTAGTTACGTTAGTATATACGGCATTTCAATTAGTTTTTTGAAATAAAAGAATCCCTTCTTTGACATCTAGAAAGGATTAATAACTAAAAGTGAGAATGTTTGAATAAAAATAAAAAAACTCCCAACCATAAAGGTTGAGAGTCTTTGTAATCTTGTAAGATTAACGTTTTGAGAACTGAGGTGCACGACGAGCGCCTTTAAGTCCTGGTTTTTTACGTTCTTTCATACGTGGGTCACGTGTTAAGAATCCTGCAGATTTTAAAGCTGGACGGAAATCAGGATCTACTGTAAGTAGAGCACGTGCAATACCGTGACGGATTGCTCCTGCTTGACCTGTGAATCCACCACCATTAACGTTTACATGAACATCATAGCTACCTAGAGTTTGAGTAGTTACTAATGGTTGTTTAATGATTTCACGTAAAGTTTCGTATGGTACGTAATCTTCTACGTCACGTTTGTTGATAACGATTTTTCCTTCGCCTGGTACTAAACGTACGCGTGCTACTGAGCTTTTACGGCGACCAGTGCCGATATATTGAACTTGTGCCAAGTGTATGTCCTCCTCTTAATTATTATCCGCGAAGCTCATAAGCTTCTGGTTGTTGTGCTGCATGTGGATGTTCTGCTCCAGCGTAAACGTGAAGTTTTCCGAACATTTGACGACCTAAAGTGTTTTTAGGAAGCATTCCTTTGATCGCTAATTCGATCATTTTTGTTGGGTACTTAGTACGCATTTCTAAAGCAGTACGTTGTTTAAGTCCACCAGCAAATTGAGTGTGACGGTAGTAAATTTTGTCATTTAACTTGTTCCCAGTTAAATGAATTTTTTCTGCATTGATGATGATCACGTGATCACCAGTGTCAACGTTCGGTGTGAAAGTTGGTTTGTTTTTTCCACGTAAAATAGCTGCTACTTCAGAAGCAAGACGACCAAGAGTTTGGCCTTCAGCGTCGATAACTAACCATTTACGTTCTACTTCGTGACCTTTAGCCATGAATGTTGTACGCATGTATTTTGTCCTCCTAATTCAATCATAATCGATCTATAATTTTCTATATCCTCATACCAATAAGTTTCGGGGCTTATATTGTGGGGTTAATGAAAATACCATACATCATCATAACCCACACACTGTTAATAGTCAAGTATTTTTCCATAAACACCTGGAAAAGTTGCTACATCATGAATACTCTACTTTTTCTAGATATAAACCGTGTGCTGGCGCGGTTTTACCAGCATTTTTTCTATCGCAAGATTGAAGAATTCCTGGTAGCTCGTCCACATTTTTTTTTCCTATTGCAACTTCCCATAAAGTACCTGCAATAATTCGAACCATGTTATATAAAAAACCATTACCGCTGATAACCATATGCAGCTGATTAGAGTCTTCTTTCCATTCAAAATCTATTGACCTTACTGTTCTGACAAAGTCTTTTATACTAGTTTTAGATGCACAGAAGCTAGAGAAATCATGCGTCCCTAAAAGGTGTACGGAAGCTTCCTTCATCAAATTTACGTTAGGCTTATATCTATCCACATGGACAGTATAATTACGCTCAAATGGGCTCTGAATCTCATTTAGCGTCCATTTGTATCGATAAGTTTTGCCCTCCGCATGATATCTTGCATGAAAGTCTGCAGCAACTTCTTCTACGGAATGTATTCGGATATCCTTTGGAAGTTGAACATTTAAAGCAGTTCTCCAGCGATCCATAGGTAAGTTGAAGTGACTATCAAAATGAATTACCTGACCTGTCGCATGCACCCCTGCATCCGTACGACCACTTGCTACTACCTTCACTAGTTCACCTTTATGGATTGTTTGTAGAACTCGTTCAAGCTCTAGCTGTACTGTTCTTTTTCCCGGTTGAACCTGATAACCAGAAAATTGACTTCCATCATAGCTGATGATAGCTCTTAAACGCATACCGTTACCTCCCATTACTGTCTAAAATAAACAAGTATAACTGCTAAAAGGACAAGTACAACTAGAATTGCCGTATCCTTTTTCCTCCACTCTAGCTTGCGATATCTTGTTCTACCTTCGCCACCTTTATAGCCGCGAACCTCCATAGCTGTCGCCAAATCCTCAGCTCGTTTAAAAGCACTCACAAATAGCGGAATCAGCAACGGCACAATAGCATTCATTCGCTCTTTCATACTTCCTGAAGTCATATCCGACCCTCTGGCCATCTGCGCTTTCATAATCTTATCAGTTTCATCCATAAGTGTTGGGATGAACCTTAAGGAGATTGACATCATAAGCGCTAATTCATGCACTGGGAGTTTCCATTTCTTTAAGGGGTTCAGAAGTATCTCTAAAGCATCAGTAATCGATATAGGCGTTGTAGTGAGCGTTAAAATGGATGTTAGTATAACGAGTACGAAGAAACGGATAGATATGAATATCCCCTGCTTCAAACCCTCCTCATAAATTTTTATAAACTTCCATTCAAAAATAAGAGCGCCCTCTCGAGTGAAAATTATATGCAATAAGAATGTAAAGATTATCAAAAAAACGACAGGTTTTAAACCATTGATTAGAAAGTATAATCTTATTTTTGACATACGGATTATTAAAAAAGTAAATAACACCAATATTCCATATGTGATCCAATTATTCGCGATGAAAACCACGGCGATAAATAAGAAAACAAAGATTAATTTAGCTCTGGCATCTAAGCGGTGAATTAATGAATCCCCAGGTATGTAACGACCAAAAATCATTTTTTCTAACATTCGTCCTCACACCCCTTTTTTAACAGGTGCGCCATTTCTTTCGCCAATACTTCCTCTGTTAAACAGAGAATCGGTAGCCTTCTGCCCATCATTTGTTCTAATTTCCTTTGAAACTTTACTGTTTGTGGCAGCTCCAACTGATAATCTTTTAAACGAGTTTCATTTTCAAAAACCTCTTCCGGAGTGCCTTGCAACACACATTTCCCTCTATACATGATTGCTATTCGATCTGCGTATCTAGCTGCATCTTCCATGCTGTGCGTCACGAGGATAGTCGTTATTCCCTTCTCTTGATGAATGCGATAAAAGAGGTCCATGATTTCCTTACGACCCCTTGGATCTAAACCAGCGGTCGGCTCATCCAGTACTAGGACTTCTGGGTTCATAGCTAGAACTCCTGCTATAGCGACGCGTCTCATTTGGCCACCAGATAAGTCAAATGGAGATTTTTCCATGACCTCTTCAGGTAATCCTAGTAGCTTAACCAATTCTACTGCACGTGCCTTAGCTTCAGCCTCTGGTACACCATAGTTCATAGGACCAAACATAATGTCCTTGAGTACTGTTTCGTCAAACAACTGATGCTCTGGAAATTGAAACACTATGCCTACTTTTTGGCGCACTGCACGTAATTGTTTATTTTTCTTTTTACCTTGGACCTCTATCTCTCCTATCCTAACGGTACCTTCCGTAGGCTTTAATAAGGCATTCAAATGCTGCAACACAGTAGACTTTCCTGAGCCAGTGTGCCCTATAATAGCTTGATAAGAGCCAGAAGGTATATTCAAATCCACATCAAACAAGGCTTTTTTTTCAAAAGGGGTATCTTTTGCATAAGCATAGCTTACTTGTTGAAGTGTGATGTCCATAAATCGTTCACCAACTCTTCTTCTGACATATGTTCTGCGATTAGGGATATCCCTTGAGCTTTTATAAGCTTGGACATTTTCATCGCAAATGGCAAATCTAAACCTAAGTCCACTAATTCTTGCCCACGCTCGAAAATACCTTTTGGAGTATCCTCTACATATTTCTCACCCTGATTCATCATAATAACTCTATCTGCAAGCAAGGTTTCCTCTAAATCATGCGTTATGGAGATAACCGTCAGATCCGTTTCTTCTCTTAGCTGACGAACCGTTGACAGCACCTCTTCCTTCCCTTGCGGATCTAGCATGGAGGTTGCTTCATCTAACAATAAAATGCGTGGCTGCATCGCAATAGCACCCGCTATAGCCACCCTTTGCTTTTGGCCACCTGACAGATGATGTGGCTCGCTATTCATAAAATCCTGCATATTGACCTTTGCTAATGATCGTCGTACTCGTTCTACCATTTCCTCAAAGGGGATCCCATTATTCTCTAGGGCAAATGCTACATCGTCCTGGACAGTAGCCCCAACGAATTGGTTATCGGGGTTTTGAAATACCATGCCCATTTTCGATCTAGTTTCCCAAAGATTTTCCATCGTTAACGGCTCACCAAAAATACGCACCTTTCCCTTCTGAGGAAATAGAAGACCATTCATTAATCGGGCTAACGTGGATTTACCAGATCCATTGTGACCTACAATAGCAACCCATTCGCTTTCACCTATAGAAAATGACACATTATGTATTGCGGGTTTGATATTAGTATTTTCTTCGGAATAGGTATATGTTACATCCTGTAAGGAAATAATTTCTGCTTTCATGCCCTTAACCTCCCTTAACTAAACTCTGCTCAGCTTAACTCCATATTAACAAATTTATAGACAAATTAAAAAAGCGCGCACCTCATTTGGAGAAATGCGCTCTTCTATAACTTATTTCTAGACTGGTTGCTCAAGACCAGTCAGAAAATGAGGTGCGTAGAGCTAGACGAGACGCTACTAATGAAAGTCCGCTCATCATAACACTCAGCTTTTATAATGTCGTATAAATCTGTTTGAAAAAAGAAGAGGGTGGTAGCAACACCAACATCCCTCTTCAGCTTTGAATTTTAATTTAGCAATCGAATAAACGACTGATCCATTAAATTAAACTAACTCAATTACTACAACTGGTGCTCCGTCTCCGCGACGAGGTCCAACTTTCATAATACGAGTATAACCGCCTTGACGATCTGCATAACGTGGTGCTACATCATCAAACAATTTTTGCAAAGCAAAAGTTGTTGATTCTTCGCCTTCTTCATCAGTAGTAGTAACTACTTCACGACGAATGTATGCAGCTGCTTGACGACGAGCGTGCAAGTCTCCGCGTTTACCTAAAGTGATCATTTTTTCAACAACAGAACGTAATTCTTTTGCACGTGCTTCAGTTGTTTGAAGACGCTCATGAATAATTAGGTCAGTTGTTAAGTCACGTAACATCGCCTTACGTTGAGAACTTGTACGTCCAAGTTTTCTGTAACCCATGGATGTTTCCCTCCTTTGGTGAATAGTTCATATCTAGCTATATCAAAAATCGCTTAGTCTTCTTTACGTAATCCTAAGCCAAGCTCATCTAACTTAGCTCTTACTTCTTCTAAAGATTTACGTCCAAGGTTTCTTACTTTCATCATATCGTCTTCTGACTTGCTAGCAAGTTCAAGTACTGTATTAATACCTGCACGCTTCAAGCAGTTATAAGAACGAACAGAAAGATCAAGTTCTTCAATAGTCATCTCTAAAACTTTTTCTTTTTGATCTTCTTCTTTTTCGACCATGATTTCCGCAGTTTGTGCCTCATCTGTCATCCCTACAAAAATGTTCAAGTGCTCTGTTAGTATTTTTGCTCCAAGCGAAATCGCCTCTTTTGGACCGGTGCTGCCATCTGTCCACACATCAAGAGTTAATTTATCGTAGTTAGACATTTGTCCAACACGAGTGTTTTCCACTTGAAAATTAACGCGTGAAACTGGAGTATAAATAGAGTCGATCGGGATTACGCCGATAGGAAGATCCTCACGTTTGTTTTGATCAGCAGGAGTGTAGCCACGGCCTCGCCCTGCGTACATACGCATACGGAAATGACCATTTTTGCCGATTGTAGCAATATAAAGCTCCGGATTTAAAATCTCCACGTCACTGTCATGAGTAATGTCAGCTGCTGTAATAGTTCCTTCTCCTTTTACATCTATCTCTATGACTTTTTCTTCATCAGAGTAGATTTTAAGAGCTAGTTTTTTCACATTCATAATAATAGATGCTACATCTTCCACTACGCCTTCAATAGTTGAAAACTCGTGTAAAACGCCATCAATTTGAATAGAAGTAACTGCGGCTCCTGGTAAAGAAGACAGAAGGATACGACGTAAAGAATTGCCCAAAGTATTTCCATAGCCACGTTCAAGCGGTTCTACAACAAATTTACCAAACTTGGCATTTTCGCTGATTTCTACACTTTCAATCTTTGGTTTTTCAATTTCGATCATTCCAATTTACCCTCCCTCAAAACATCGAATGTATAGGTTCTTTCCATCATGAATTCGATCGTTTAACTGATTGCTGTGTTGCACAACCTCAGTCTGTACAATAAATGATGTTCTCAAACATATTGAGGATCACCTATTAAACGCGACGACGTTTTGGTGGACGGCAACCATTATGTGGTACTGGTGTTACGTCTTTAATTGCTGTAACTTCTAGACCTGCAGCTTGAAGTGCGCGGATTGCCGCTTCACGACCAGCACCAGGACCTTTAACAGTTACTTCTAAAGTTTTTAAACCATGTTCCATTGAAGTTTTAGCAGCAGTTTCAGCAGCCATTTGTGCAGCGAATGGAGTAGATTTACGAGAACCTCTGAATCCAAGAGCTCCAGCACTTGACCAAGAAAGTGCGTTACCTTGCATGTCTGTTATAGTCACAATAGTGTTGTTAAATGTTGAGCGAATGTGAGCAATACCGGATTCGATATTCTTTTTCACACGACGCTTACGTGTTTGTTGTTTACGTGCCATGTTAAGAAGAAACCTCCTTTACCGATTATTTTTTCTTGTTAGCTACTGTTTTACGTGGACCTTTACGAGTACGTGCATTGTTCTTCGTATTTTGTCCGCGTACTGGTAAGCCGCGACGATGACGGATTCCTCGGAATGAACCGATTTCCATCAGACGTTTAATGTTTAGTGATACTTCACGACGAAGGTCACCTTCTACTTTGTATACACCGATTTGTTCACGGATTTTGTTTAGCTCGTCTTCAGTAAGATCACGAACGCGAGTCTCTTCAGAGATACCAGCTTCCGCTAATACTTTTTGTGACGTAGTTTTACCAATTCCGAAAATGTATGTTAATGCAATAACAACGCGTTTATCGCGTGGAATGTCAACACCAGCAATACGTGCCATATGTGTCGTGCACCTCCTTCTTATTATCCTTGTCTTTGTTTGTGTTTAGGATTTTCACAGATTACCATTACTTTACCGCGTCGGCGAATTACTTTACATTTTTCGCAGATCGGCTTCACAGATGGTCTCACTTTCATCTAACCCAACCTCCTTAGTAGTCCGGAGTGCAAAAGATTATTTAAAACGGTACGTGATACGACCGCGAGTTAAATCGTAAGGAGAAAGTTCAATTGTGACTTTATCTCCAGGTAAAATGCGGATAAAGTGCATACGAATTTTACCCGATACATGCGCAAGTATCGTATGACCGTTTTCTAATTCTACCTTAAACATCGCGTTTGGCAAAGTCTCAACAACTGTTCCTTCGACTTCAATTACATCATCTTTCGCCATCAACCCTGTCTCCCTTCTATATACAAATCAGGTTCTCATCAATATTCAAACGTAATTTGCTGTAGTATAGCCTCAAAATGAACGAAACTATTCGTTTTAAGCATATGTTTGGAAATCATGAGAGATGTTCGAAAGACACTCGTAAGGTTTCGTTTTAACGCAATCCACCGAGTAGACTGACTGGTAGAAACCTGTCTCCCTCATGTCAACATGTTCGTACGAATGTGTTGGATGAGTTCCATAGTACCCGTTCGATTAATGCTTTCCACGAAACCCATTATACCCTTTCAGAAATCAAAATGCACGTGGACTAGGGGGTCCTCGCTGTTAACACATTTCAAGTTCATCCAGTTCGTATACCGGGCGCAATATGCTTTTGCAGCTCTCGAAAAAAACGTTTACGTTCTTTGCATACTACCCGGATATTCAGTCGTCTGCGACGGGCACCGGGCTCTTAGATGCGGTTGCCCTGTAACAGAGCATCGATGTCAGCGAAGACTACTTTAATATCTTGCTGGCCATCTAAATTACTTAAAACACCTTTGTTCTGATAAAAATCAAGCAAAGGTTGTGTTTGCTTCATATTTACTTCCAGACGGTTTGTCACCGTTTCGGGATTATCGTCCGCACGCTGATAAAGCTCTCCTCCATCTTTGTCACAAACACCATCTTTAGCAGGTGGGTTGAAAACAAGATGATAAGCAGTGCCGCACTCTTTACAAATACGACGACCTGTTAGACGTTTAATCAATTCTTCTTGTTCTACTTGAATATTAAGCACATGCTCAATAGATTTCCCTAGATCCGAAAGTAAAGCATCTAAAGCTTCAGCTTGAGGAACTGTACGTGGGAAACCATCTAATAGGAATCCTTGATCGCAATCTGGTTTACTTAATCTTTCACGAACAATACCAATCGTAACTTCATCGGGTACTAATGCACCTTGATCCATAAACGATTTTGCTTTTAAACCAAGCTCCGTGCCTTCTTTAATAGCTGCACGAAACATGTCGCCTGTAGAAATATGAGGGATTGCGTACTTCTCAACAATTTTATCTGCTTGTGTACCTTTACCGGCACCAGGCAGACCCATTAAAACGATATTCATACGGAAATGCCCCCCAGGACTATTTGTTGATTTTTAGGAACTCTAACCGTTCCTAAAAACCGACATTATTTCATAAAGCCTTTATAGTGACGTTTAACTAATTGCGATTCTAATTGTTTCATTGTTTCAAGGGCTACCCCAACAATGATTAGCAGACTTGTTCCGCCAATTTGTATAGATTGTGGTAAACCAGCAAACTTTACAAATAATAATGGCATAATAGAGATTACTGCTAAGAAAATAGCACCTACAAATGTTAAACGGTATAAGACGCTTGTTAAGTAATTTTGTGTGTTTATCCCCGGACGGATACCTGGAATATACGCACCTTGCTTTTTCAAGTTGTCTGCTACATTTTCCGGGTTCACCTGAATGAACGCATAGAAATATGTAAAGGCAGCTATCAAAGCAACATAAATGATCATACCTACTGGCTGAGTGTAATCTAACATATTTCTAATAAATTCTGTCGTTTTGTTCTCACCAAAGAACAAAATGATAGACTGCGGAGCCATAAGGAACGCAGATGCAAAGATTACTGGGATAACTCCCGCAGCATTAACTTTTAAAGGTAAATGTGTTTGTTGACCTCCAGTTTGAGAAGAGCCCGCAACACGTTTTGCATATTGAATAGGAATTTTACGCAACGCTTGTTGAACGTAAATAACTCCTACTGTAACAGCAATGATTGCCAATAAAAGCAAGATAATAATCACGATGTTGATGAATAAAGCATCACCAGCATCTTGAATTTGTTGAGCATACAATTGGTTTATACCGTTTGGAATAGCTGCAACAATCCCTGCGAAGATAATCACGGAAATACCATTACCCACGCCTTTAGAGGTGATTTGCTCACCTAACCACATTAAGAATGCAGTACCTGCAGTTAATACGATTGCGATGGTTAAGTAGGTCATGATTCCTTCATCTTTTATCAAAGAACCGCTATACATTTGGTTAAACCCATATGACATAGCAATCGCTTGTATAAAAGCTAAAACAATTGTGAAGTAACGAGTAAATTGAGCAAGCTTCCGTCTTCCGACTTCACCTTGTTTTGCCCACTCTGTAAACTTCGGAACAACGTCCATTTGTAACAACTGAACGATGATTGATGCTGTAATATATGGCATGATACCCATTGCTAAAATAGAGAAGTTAGCAAGTGCTCCACCACCAAATGTATTTAAGAAACCAATCAAACCTAATTCATCGGTTTGCTTTAACGCATCTGCATTAACGTGAGGTACTGGAACAAATGTCCCAATACGAAACACGATTAGCATCAATAAGGTAAAAATGATTTTATTTCGAATATCTCTCACACGCATAAAGTTGGAGATTGTCTGAAACATTAAACCACCTCAGTTTGTCCGCCAGCATTCTCGATTGCTTCTTTTGCTGTCGCAGAGAATTTGTGAGCTTTTACTGATAGTTTCTTCTCAAGAGTTCCATTACCTAAGATCTTAATACCAGATTTTTCACTACTCACAACACCTGTTTCAATTAATAGAGCAGGTGTAACTTCTGTGCCTTCTTCGAAACGATTTAATGTGTCAAGGTTCACAATTGCATATTCTTTACGGTTGATGTTAGTAAATCCACGTTTTGGTAAACGACGGAATAAAGGGTTTTGACCCCCTTCAAATCCTGGACGTACTCCTCCGCCTGAACGAGAATTCTGACCTTTATGACCTCTACCTGCAGTTTTACCGTTACCAGAACCGATACCACGACCTACGCGGTTACGTGTAGAGCGAGATCCTTCTGCTGGTTTTAACTCATGAAGTTTCATATGGTGGCACCTCCTTATTCTTAAAATAAACCTTAAATTTCTTTCAAAGTTACTAAGTGAGCTACTTTGCCAACCATTCCGCGGATAGCGGCGTTGTCTTGGTGCTCAACTGTTTGATGAAGTTTACGTAATCCAAGAGCTTCTGCTGTTTTGCGTTGATTTGGTTTTGCACCAATCAAGCTTTTAGTAAGGGTGATTTCTAATTTAGTTGCCATTGTAATTTCCCCCCTTATCCTAACAGTTCTTCTACTGATTTACCACGTAATTTAGCAACGTCCTCAGCACGTTTTAGTTGATTTAAACCTTGTACTGTAGCACGAACCATGTTAATTGGTGTGTTAGATCCAAGTGATTTCGAAAGAATATCAGTAATACCAGCTAATTCAAGAACCGCACGAACCGGTCCTCCAGCGATAACTCCAGTACCTGGTGCTGCTGGTTTAACTAGAATAGATCCAGCTCCAAAGCGACCAATTACTTGGTGAGGAGTAGTTCCGCCAACTCTTGGTACTTCAATTAGGTTTTTCTTCGCATCTTCAACTGCTTTACGGATAGCATCTGGAACCTCTTGAGCTTTCCCAGTACCAAATCCTACATGTCCGTTTTTGTCTCCAACTACTACTAATGCAGTAAAACGGAAACGACGTCCACCTTTTACAACTTTAGCAACACGATTAATTGTTACTACGCGTTCTTCAAGTTCAAGTTTGTTTGGGTCAATACCACGCATGAAATATGTCCCTCCTTCTTCTTAAAATTCTAAGCCGTTTTCACGTGCAGCTTCAGCTAACGCTTTAACACGTCCATGATATAAGTAACCGCCACGGTCGAATACAACAGATTTAATGTTCTTTTCAGTAGCGCGTTTAGCGATTGTTTCTCCGATCAATTTAGCAGCTTCAACGTTTCCAGCTGTGCCATTGAAATCTTTGTCCATAGTTGATGCACTTACGATTGTTACACCTTGTGCATCATCAATAAGTTGAGCGTATAAGTGTTTATTAGAACGGAATACATTTAAACGAGGACGTTCAGTAGTACCCGTGATTTTTGTACGAACACGTGCATGACGTTTCTTACGAACTTGATTTTTGTCTTGTTTCGTAATCACAGTAGTCACTCCTTTCTAATGCGCAATGCATTATTTACCTGTTTTACCTTCTTTGCGGCGTACAACTTCACCTTCATAGCGAATACCTTTACCTTTATAAGGCTCAGGTGGGCGAACTTGACGGATGTTAGATGCTAATGCACCAACGCGTTCTTTGTTAATACCGCGAACGATAACTTTTGTATTAGAAGGAACTTCAACTTCAAGTCCATCTTCAGGAGTGAATTCAACTGGATGAGAGTACCCTACGTTAAGTACAAGTTTCTTACCTTGTAATTGTGCACGGTAACCAACCCCAACTAATTCAAGTCCACGTGCAAATCCTTCAGAAACACCAGTAATCATGTTTGCTAATAAAGCACGAGTTGTGCCATGGATTGTACGGTGTTCTTTAGAATCTGAAGGACGAACTAAAGTAATAACATTACCTTCTTGTTCAATCTTGATATCTTGGTTAAAAGAATTTGTTAATTCACCTTTTGGTCCTTTAACGACTACTGAGTTATCAGCGCTAACTGTAACAGTAACGTTAGCAGGAACCTCTATTGGTTTTTTACCTACTCGAGACATTTTGTTGCACCTCCATTCGTTTGTTGATTATTACCAAACGTAAGCTACGATTTCTCCGCCAACTTGTTTAGCGCGAGCTTCTTTATCTGTTAATAAACCATTTGAAGTAGAAACTAAAGCAATTCCTAAACCGTTCAATACTTTAGGCACTTCGTTTGTTTTAGCGTAAACGCGTAGACCAGGTTTTGAAATACGTTTCAAACCAGTGATAACGCGCTCGTCGTTTTGACCATATTTTAAGAAGATACGGATGATTCCTTGTTTGCTATCTTCTACATATTCAACGTCACGGATGAAACCTTCGCGTTTTAAAATTTCAGCGATTTCCTTTTTCAAGTTTGAAGCAGGAATTTCTAATTTCTCGTGACGAACCATGTTAGCATTACGAATGCGTGTTAGCATATCTGCAATTGGATCTGACATTGTCATTACATTTACCTCCTTCCCAGTTATAGGGGATTACCAGCTTGCTTTTTTAACGCCAGGAATTTGTCCCTTGTATGCAAGTTCACGGAAACAAATACGGCAAAGCTTAAATTTACGATATACAGAGTGCGGACGTCCACAACGCTCACAGCGTGTGTATTCTTGCACTTTGAACTTTGGCGTACGTTGTTGTTTAACGATCATTGATTTTTTAGCCACGTTTTCGCCTCCCTTATTTTACTTTTGGAATGGCATACCGAACTGTGTTAATAACTCACGAGCTTCTTCGTCAGAGTTCGCAGTTGTTACAATTACGATGTCCATACCGCGTACTTTCGAAACTTTATCATAATCGATTTCAGGGAAGATTAATTGCTCTTTTACTCCTAAAGTGTAGTTACCGCGACCGTCAAATGCTTTTTTAGAAACACCACGGAAGTCACGTACACGTGGAAGAGAGATAGAGATTAATTTATCCAAAAAGTCATACATACGCTCTCCGCGTAATGTAACTTTTGCACCGATTGGCATACCTTCACGTAGACGGAATCCAGCGATCGATTTTTTAGCTTTCGTAACTACAGGTTTTTGACCTGAAATAATTTGTAATTCTTCAACAGCAGCATCAAGTGCTTTTGTATTAGATACAGCATCACCCACACCCATGTTGATAACAATTTTATCAACTTTAGGAACTTGCATTACTGAACTATATTCAAACTTGCTCATTAGAGCAGGAGAAACTTCCTTAAGATACTTTTCTTTTAGGCGGTTCATGTGTGTACCTCCTTTCTCTTTACTTATTTAATAATTTCACCAGATTTTTTCGCAACACGAACTTTTTTGCCATCTTCTACTTTATAACCTACGCGAGTCGGCTCGCCAGTTTTTGGGTCGATTAACATAACATTCGATACGTGAATTGCAGCCTCACGGCTCTCAATTCCTCCTTGCGGATTAGCTTGGTTTGGCTTCATGTGTTTTTTGATGATGTTGACACCTTCAACTAAAACACGGTCTTTCTTCGGATAAGCTGTAAGGATAACGCCTGTTTTCCCTTTGTCTTTACCCGAGATCACCATTACTTTGTCGCCTTTTTTAACATGCATTCTTGTCGCACCTCCTTGATTGGCACTTTCATGATAATTAAAGAACTTCTGGAGCTAAAGATACGATTTTCATGAAGTTGCTGTCACGTAGTTCACGCGCAACAGGTCCGAAAATACGAGTTCCACGCGGTCCTTTATCGTCTTTGATAATAACGCATGCATTCTCATCAAATTTGATATAAGTTCCGTCTTTACGGCGTACGCCGCTTTTAGTGCGAACGATAACTGCTTTAACTACGTCACCCTTCTTGACAACGCCACCTGGTGTTGCTTTCTTAACTGTACATACGACGATATCGCCGATATTAGCAGTCTTACGTCCAGTACCACCAAGTACTTTTATTGTTAAAACTTCACGTGCACCTGAGTTGTCTGCAACTTTCATACGAGTTTCTTGTTGGATCACTTAGGTTACCTCCCTCCGGAATTAATTAGTTCCGAAATTTATTATTAGATAATAACCGCTTTTTCTACAACTTCCAGTAAACGGAAACGTTTTGTAGCTGATAGCGGACGAGTTTCCATGATACGGACGATATCGCCGATTTGGGCTTCGTTTTGCTCATCATGAGCCTTAAATTTCTTAGAATATTTTACACGCTTACCGTATAATTTGTGTTTTTTATGAGTCTCAACTAAAACAGTAATAGTTTTTTCCATTTTGTCAGAAACTACACGGCCAGTGTATACTTTGCGTTGATTACGCTCAGTCATGCCTGAAAACCTCCTTTATCAGTTGTTTGCACTGATTTCTCTTTCGCGAATCACAGTTTTCATACGTGCAATCGCCTTACGAACTTCACGAATGCGAGCTGTGTTTTCTAATTGACCAGTCGCCAATTGGAAGCGAAGGTTGAAAAGCTCTTCTTTCAGTGATTTTACCTTTTGTTCAATTTCTGCAGTAGTAAGTTCACGGATGTCATTAGCTTTCATTAGATTCACCACCAATTTCTTGACGTTTAACTATCTTACATTTAATAGGAAGCTTATGAGATGCTAAGCGTAAAGCTTCGCGAGCTACCTCTTCAGATACGCCAGCAATTTCAAACATAATTTTCCCTGGTTTAACTACAGCTACCCAACCTTCAGGAGCACCTTTACCGGATCCCATACGAACCTCTAGAGGCTTTTTCGTATAAGGTTTATGTGGGAAGATTTTAATCCATACTTTACCGCCACGTTTCATGTAACGTGTCATTGCAATACGAGCTGATTCAATTTGACGACTTGTAATCCAGCTAGCTTCAGTTGCTTGTAAACCAAACTCACCGAATGCTATTTCTTTACCGCCTTTTGCTTCACCACGCATTTTCCCACGGTGTTCGCGACGATATTTAACGCGTTTAGGCATTAACATATTATTTGCCTCCTTCCTCAGAGTTCTTCTTAACTGGAAGGACTTCACCACGATAGATCCATACTTTAACGCCTAACTTACCGTAAGTAGTGTCAGCTTCAGCATGTGCATAATCGATATCTGCACGTAATGTATGAAGTGGTACAGTTCCTTCGCTGTAATGTTCAGCACGCGCAATGTCAGCGCCGCCTAAGCGTCCAGATACTTGAGTTTTAATACCTTTAGCGCCAGCACGCATTGTGCGTTGAATTGCTTGTTTTTGAGCACGACGGAAAGATACGCGGCCTTCTAATTGGCGTGCAATACTTTCAGCTACTAATTTAGCATCAAGGTCAGCTCTTTTAATTTCTACGATGTTGATGTGTACACGCTTGCCAGTGATATCGTTCAAGTGTTTACGAAGTGCTTCGACTTCAGTACCACCTTTACCGATTACCATTCCTGGTTTCGCAGTGTGAATAGTGATGTTAACACGTTTAGCAGCACGTTCGATTTCTACAGTAGAAACTGAAGCATCTTTTAAACGAGTTTCGATATACTTACGAATTTTTAAATCTTCATGAAGTAAGTTTGCATAGTCTTTACCAGCGTACCATTTTGACTCCCAGTCACGAATGATCCCAACTCGCATTCCTATTGGATGAACTTTTTGACCCACGAATTATCCCTCCTTCTTCTCAGATACCACTACAGTAATGTGGCTTGTACGTTTGTTGATAGCACTTGCACGACCCATCGCACGTGGACGGAAACGTTTCAATGTTGGACCTTCATCAACAAATACTTCAGAAACAACTAGGTTGTTAATATCTAAATCATAATTGTGCTCAGCGTTTGCAATAGCAGATTTTAATACTTTCTCAACAACAGGAGATGCTGCTTTAGGAGTAAGTTGTAAAATTGCAACTGCTTCACCGACTTGCTTACCTCTGATTAAATCAACGACTAATCTTACCTTACGAGGAGCAATGCGCACTGTTTTAGCAATAGCTTTTGCTTGTGACATTTGAATGACCTCCTCTCAAATTAGCGTCTTGTTTTCTTATCATCTGCACCATGACTTTTATAAGCGCGTGTTGGTGCAAACTCGCCTAGTTTATGACCTACCATATCTTCAGTCACGTATACCGGTACATGTTTACGTCCGTCATATACTGCGATTGTTAATCCGATAAAAGTAGGGAAAATTGTTGAACGGCGAGACCAAGTCTTAATCACTTGTTTTTTCTCAGAGTCCTTTTGTGCATCGACCTTTTTCAATAAATGATCGTCTGCGAAAGGTCCTTTTTTCAAGCTACGACCCATGCTGAAACCTCCCTCTGTGATTGCACCACGGCTCGTTCTTTGAACCGTAGTAAAACCACTTTATTTTTTACGACGACGAATAATAAGTTTGTCGGATTTGTTTTTCTTGCTACGAGTTTTGTATCCAAGAGTTGGTTTACCCCATGGAGACATTGGAGACTTACGTCCGATTGGAGTACGTCCTTCACCACCACCGTGTGGATGGTCGTTAGGGTTCATTACAGATCCACGTACAGTTGGGCGTTTACCTAACCAACGATTACGACCTGCTTTACCGATGTTTACAAGTTCATGTTGTTCATTTCCTACTTCACCAACAGTAGCGCGGCAAACACCTAGGATTAAACGAACTTCACCAGATTGTAAACGTACGATAACGTACTTACCTTCTTTACCTAATAATTGAGCAGATGTACCAGCAGAACGAACTAACTGACCACCTTTACCAGGTTTCATTTCGATGTTATGGATAGTAGTACCCATTGGAATGTTTTGCAATGGAAGTGCGTTACCTACTTTAATATCAGCTTCTGGACCTGACACGATTGTCATTCCAACTTCTAAGCCTTTAGGAGCTAGGATATAGCGTTTTTCCCCATCAGCATAATTTAGTAATGCGATGTTTGCAGAACGGTTTGGATCATATTCAATAGTAGCAACACGTGCTGGAATACCGTCTTTGTTTCGTTTGAAATCAATTACGCGGTATTGGCGTTTGTGTCCACCACCATGATGACGAACAGTAATTTTACCTTGATTGTTACGGCCGCCTTTACGCTTAACAGGAGCAAGAAGTGATTTCTCAGGCTTGTTCGTTGTGATTTCAGCGTAGTCAAGTGAAGTCATGTTACGACGTCCGTTTGTCGTTGGTTTATACTTTCTAATCGCCATTTTATTCCCTCCTTCTTGATTATTAATTCCTTGTTAAAGGATTAAATTTCGAATAACTCAATTTCTTTGCTGTCTGTAGTTAATGTAACAATCGCTTTACGACGTTTGTTAGTATAACCGCCAAATTTACCTACGCGTTTGAATTTACCTTTGTAGTTCATGATGTTAACTTTTTCAACATCTACTCCAAAGATTTCTTCAACTGCATATTTAACTTGTGTTTTGTTAGCGCGAGTGTCCACTTCGAAAGTGTACTTTTTATCTGCCATTACTTCAGAAGAACGCTCGGTAATGACCGGACGTTTAATAATATCACGTGCTTCCATTAACCAAGCACCTCCTCTACTTTTTCTACTGCAGCTTTAGTCATCACTAATTTATCGTGACCAACTAAATCTAATACGTTAATGCCTGTTGCAGACACAACTGTGATTCCAGGGATGTTACGAGCAGCTAATGCTACGTTTTCATCTAAATCAGCAGTTACTACTAACGCTTTTTTATTGATTGAAAGGTTAGATAACACTTTCACAAATTCTTTTGTTTTTGGAGCATCAAATGCTAACCCTTCAAGTACTACGATGCTTTCTTCACGCACTTTAGATGAAAGAGCTGAAAGAAGAGCTAAACGACGTACTTTCTTAGGTAATTTATAGCTATAGCTACGTGGAACTGGACCAAATACAGTACCACCGCCACGCCATTGTGGAGAGCGGATCGAACCTTGACGAGCACGACCTGTTCCTTTTTGCTTCCATGGTTTACGACCACCACCAGCTACTTCAGAACGATTTTTCACTTTGTGATTACCTTGACGAAGTGAAGCACGTTGAGAAATGATAGCTTCAAATAGCACAGATTCGTTTGGTTCAATTCCGAAAACTTTATCGTTTAACTCGATTTCCCCAACAGAAGATCCTGCTTGATTGAATAAAGATACTTTTGTCATTCCTGTTTCCTCCTTTCTTCAGAGAATTATTTCGATTTAATAGCAGCCTTAACAACTACTAATGATTTACGAGAACCAGGAACATTACCTTTTACTAATAATAGGTTACGTTCAGCATCCACTCTTACGATTTGTAAGTTTTGGATTGTTACTGTGTGTCCACCCATTTGACCAGGTAATTTCTTTTGTTTGAATACACGGTTCGGAGCAACTGGCCCCATTGAACCTGGACGACGGTGATAACGAGATCCATGGGCCATTGGTCCACGAGATTGTCCGTGGCGTTTAATAACACCTTGGAAACCTTTACCTTTAGTAATACCTGTTACATCAATTACATCGCCTTCTGCAAAACTTTCTACGTTGACTTCTTGACCAACCTCGTAATTAGCTGTATCCAAGCCGCGGAATTCGCGGATGAAGCGCTTAGGAGCGGTGCTAGCTTTAGCTACGTGTCCTTTAGCAGGTTTGTTAGAAAGCTTTTCGCGCTTATCTTCAAAACCTAACTGAATCGCTTCGTAACCGTCTGTTTCTGCAGTTTTCTTTTGAAGTACTACGTTTGGAGTAGCTTCAATAACTGTTACAGGGATTAAGTCACCGTTCTCAGCAAATACTTGCGTCATACCGATTTTTCTACCTAAGATTCCTTTGGTCATCCGTCACACCTCCTATAATAATTAGTTGTTTTTTATCTTTTACCATTAAAGTTTGATTTCAATATCAACGCCAGATGGTAAATCAAGCTTCATTAACGCATCAACAGTTTGTGGTGTTGGGTTAACGATATCGATAAGACGTTTATGCGTACGCATTTCGAATTGCTCACGAGAATCTTTATACTTATGAACAGCACGAAGAATCGTATACACAGATCTTTCAGTCGGAAGTGGAATCGGACCCGATACACTTGCACCTGAACGTTTAGCAGTTTCTACAATTTTCTCAGCAGATTGATCCAGGATTCTGTGATCATACGCTTTTAAACGAATACGAATTTTTTGTTTTGCCATTATTTTCCCTCCTTTTCGCCTATTTTCTAGACATTCTCCACGAAAATTTTCCGTACACTCGCCATGGCAAAGCGGCCGGGTGTGTCGGTAACCTCTCGTTTCATCGCAGTCAAAGACCAACATTCAACATTATATACAATAAAAAAAGAATATGCAAGTCTTTTTCTTGAATTCTTTTTATATGCTTCAACTATTTATATATTCATTTAAACTATGCGTTTTTTTAGCCGTTTTCTAGTATATAAAATTCTTATTTAAATTACAAATGAAATGAATGGTAGAAATTCCTCCGATAAGAAAAGTGATAGCTCCATTGTCTTCCTCGATAATTATTGAGAAATGTCATCTATTATTATCTTTCCCTATATAAAAAGAGCCCCAGAGGAGCTCTTTCTCTATAGTACATATACTACTGCAAGCCAGCCAAAAATGATTAACGGTATATTGTAGCAAATGAATGTCGGTACTACTGTATCCCAAATATGATTATGTTGTCCGTCAACGCTTAAACCAGCTGTTGGTCCAAGTGTGGAATCAGATGCCGGCGAACCCGCATCCCCCAATGCACCTGCAGTCCCTATTAAAGCTATAGTAGCTAAGGGGCTTAATCCTAACTCTAATGCTAAAGGAACAAAGATCGCCGCTATTATTGGAATGGTGGCAAAGGAAGAGCCAATTCCCAAAGTTACGATTAAACCAATTACTAACATAATCAACACAGCCAAGCTGACATTACCCTTTAATAATTCTGCAGATGCCTCTACTAAACTTTCTACATGACCAGTTGAACTGATGACAGCTGCAAATCCGTTTGCTGTGATCATAACAAACCCTACGAATGCCATCATACGCATACCTTCTGTTAATAGCTGGTCAGCTTCCTTCCATTTTAAAGCACCTGTTACATAAAGTATTGTGATTCCAGCTAGAGCCCCTGCTATCATTGAGTCGGTTGCGATTTGTGCATACAATGCCGCAATCAACGAAATAATTGTGAAGAACACGCTGCTTTTTTTAACGTTTAGTTGCAATCCTTCTACTTTAACTTCTTCTAGACGGTATTGTCTTGGCTTTCTATATAAAACAAACGCCATAACAAGCCCTACAATCATTCCTAAGGCTGGTATTGCCATCGCGCGAGGAATATCCTCTAAAGCAACTGTAAGACCAGATAGCTCCATCTGTGTTGCCACAATTTGTTGATAAATCGCCCCGAAACCATATGGTAAGAACATATAAGGGGTAATTAACCCAAATGCCAAAATACATGCAATCAATCTACGGTCTATTTGGAGCATATTTAATACTTTTAAAATAGGTGGAACTAATAATGGAATAAATGCGATATGAATCGGTATTAAGTTCTGAGAGAAAATAGCCATCATCAATAGCAACAAGAATACTAATACCTTAGCTAAACCCGTCTTTTGGGAATCCCCTTCCCTTCTGACAACCTTGAGAATCGCCGCCACTAATAACTCTGGTATGCCTGTCTTCGATATGGCAACCGCAAAGCCTCCTAAGAGCCCATAGCTAAGCGCTATTGTTGCTCCTGCACCTAATCCTCCAGTAAACGCTTCTATCGTTTCTGTGACCGATAAGCCGGCTGTAAGCCCACCTACCAATGCACCTATGATTAATGAGAACACTACATTTATACGAAGTAAACTCAGAATTAACATAACAGCAACTGCTATCAATACTGCATTCATTTAAAACACTCACTTTCACACACTAGATTGCTAATATGATAGAAGTTTATAGTTAATCCATTTAAAAGTCAATAAGAAAAACTCTTTGTTATAAAACAAAGAGTTTTCTGTATACAGACTATAGTGATTCATTGACTACTTTTTTATAGTATCCGACCGTAAGGATAGCAAATACAGAGTAAAGAATAATATAGACTCCCATCGTTATGAGTAAAGGAGCTACTAGTTCTGTACCAAATAACATCCAGCCCGATTTAACAGCAAAATAGCTATGCGCTAAACCAATGATTAAAGGAAATCCAAAGTTGAATAATTGCTTTCGATAGATTCCTCTCATTAGTTCATTTGTTGTAAATCCGATTTTACGAAGAATAGTATAAGATTCTCTTTCTTCATCGGCCTCCGACATTTGTTTGAAGTATAAAATACTACCTGTAGTCACTAGGAAGGCTAATCCAAGAAAACCTGTAATAAATATTACTAGACCAAACATATCTAGCGTAGAAGAGCGATACATTTCCTGCGAGTCAACCTGAAAGTGTTCACTGTAACCATCACTATTTGTTGCTTCATTATAACCGTCATTCGTAGTAGACTCGTAAATAGACTGTGCTTCTTTTTGATTGGAGGAATCTTTTATATTAATACCTACTTGTTTTTCCCAAATAGTATTTTGACCAATTATACTATCCTTAGCGAGCTGTTCAAACTGCTGATCCGTTACTATAAAAGATACTCCTGCACCCGTAAGTGTATAAACAAGAGGAGACTCTTCCTTGACTTCTTTTATATGTAAAGAGATATCAGCTTCAGAAGTCGTTATGCTTACCGGTTTATCACTCTCTATCTTTACAAATTCAGACATCATACTACTATAGCCACTCACATAGCCCTCACCCTCCTCTAAAGAAAGCTGTGGCCATATTTTTTGTGCATCACTAAGTTTCAGCAGTTGATAGAATCCTTTGGTATTCATCTCCATACCAGCTGGAATTCCTGCTTCGTAGAGCTCAGCAGTCTCCACTTCTGCATTCAGTAAATCGATTTCGGTTTGATTATAACTAATTCCCTTGTTATCTAGTTCCTCTAAAAATGCTTCACCATGTTCATTTAACAATATAAAATCAAAAGGAACATTCCGTTCTGCCATAGATCCTGCTGAATAGTAAGAGATATAAGATAAACAAAGTATTGCTAAAGCAGTTGCCGATATAACAGTAATTGTCGTTAAGGACATCGCATTTGCTTTCATTCTGTGCATGATTGGTGTTAATGAAAGAACATCTTCAATTGATAAATGACCTTTTTTTCGCTTTCTTGCTAAGTTCATAAGAAATGCAACTGAAAAACGGAAGACTAAGAATGTACCAAAAATGGTCGAACCTAAGATCGATAGCATTTTAATGAGTAGCATATTTGCGTTCTCCGAATATACCTCAAACAAGGAGGTAGATAAATAGTAACCATATCCAATCATTAATAATCCTAAAAGTCCAAGGAACATTTGGAAACCACTAAATTTCTTTATTTTCTCCTCTGCAATAGCGGTAGAATGGAAAAGCGTAATTAAAGAAACTCTTCTAATAGTAAACGTCGTTTGTATCAGGACTACTATGAGCAACACTAAAAATACTAAAACTGTCATTTGTAAAGCCTCTACTGAAAAGGTAAGGTCTACTAAAACATCCTTTTCCAGCACCTTCAATAAAATCATTGCAAATATCCGAGACGTTAGGAATCCAATGATTACCCCTAAACTAAGAGCACCAATCCAAAGTATAGTGTTTTCCAATGCTAACAATCTTGTTACTAAACTTTTCGACATACCAATAAGCTGATATAAACCTATTTCCTTACTTCTTCTCTTCATAAATAAGCGATTAGCATACAAAACAAAGAAAACAACTACAAATAACAACAAGTAAGAAGCGGCCTTTAAGCCTGCAGTAACTTTAACGCCTACCGATATTTCCACTATGCTTGGATTATATTGAAGCGTGACGAAAGAAAAATAAAGTGTGACACTAAAGATTAAAGCAAAGAAGTATAAGTAGTAATGCTTAATATTCTTTTTCATACTACGGAAAACTAGCTGACTAAGCGTCATAACCATCACCACCAAGCACACCTTGCGTATTCATAATCTCCTGAAAGAACTGTCCGCGATTATTTTCCCCTTTATATAGCTCTGTATATAGCTGACCATCCTTTAAAAACAATACACGCGAGCAAAAACTTGCTGCCACCGGATCATGTGTCACCATCATGATAGTAACTTTCTTATCCTTATTAATTTTTTCCATATTAGTAAGTAATGCGCTTGCTGCTTTAGAATCTAGTGCCCCTGTAGGTTCATCCGCAAATACAATGGTTGGATTCCCAATTAAAGCTCTTCCTGCAGAAGTTCTTTGTTTTTGCCCCCCTGATATCTCATTTGGATACTTATGAATAATATCTTCTATTCCTAGAGTCCTTATAATTTCTTGAAAACGATCTTCAGCCTCTTTTTTCGTTACCTTACTAATCGATAAAGGGAGCAGAATATTTTCTTTTACAGTTAGCGTATCCAATAAATTATAATCTTGAAAAATGAAACCTAATTGTTCTCTTCTAAAATTAGATAACTGTTTTTCCTTCATTCTACGCAAGTTATTTCCTGCTATTTCAATAACCCCTTCTGTCGCTTGATCTATAGAAGCTAGTACATTAAGAAGCGTAGTTTTTCCGGAACCGGATGGTCCCATTATTCCTACAAACTCACCTTCTTGAACCTCTAAATCAATTCCCTTTAAAACTTCCTGCGCTGTAGATTTTTTTCCATATACTTTTTTTATTTTACGACCGCTTAATATGATCATGGATTTTCCTCCTATACCTTATTAACCTTATTTTAAAATGTTTTCTTCCTTTAATCGTTCGATTAACATGACGAATAAATAAAGTAGATGACAATTTTGTCACCTACCTAAGATGTTGGACATTTCATTTTTCAAGGGAAATTGAAGTATAAAGGAGGTTCCTTCATTAACCTTAGATTGAACACTAATTTTTATACCTAGTTTGTCTGCAGCATTTTTGGCTAGGTATAGCCCCATTCCTGTTGAGGCATTCGTTTCACGTCCCGTTGTACCTGTGAAGGCCCTGTTAAATATTCGTGGTAAATCTGCTTGTCTAATACCACAACCAAAGTCTTGAATTGTTAGAAGTTGATGACCGACTGAATCTTTATGTAAAAACAATCGAATAATGCTGTTCTCTTCACTGTACTTAACACCATTTGATATTATTTGTCTTAATATAAATGCCAACCACTTTTGATCAGTTAGGACAGTTTTTTGAAGATCATCTATGTCAAAACCAATATTCTTTTGAATACACCATCCCTGCAGTTCTTTTATCTCCTGATATACTACCTTTTTTAAGTTTACCTGCTCAATAATATAATCCTTTTCCAATGAGGATAGTCTCGTGTGATGCAGCTGCTGATCTAGCAATAGATGAATTCTAAGCCATTCTAATTCTAGCTTTCTTTGCATTTTAGAATCCTCTAAGGAGTCAATCATTAGCTTCATACTTGTTAATGGAGTTTTCACTTCATGAATCCATGAAACAATTTGGTCATCTTCCTCTAAGTGTTTAACCTTTAAATCATTTAGTTCGTCTATTCCTATCCTAAAGCACTCCTCTAATACCTCAGTTACTTTCTTTTCAAAGCTAGAACCACCTTCTGGAAACACTTCTTGGAGTCGATCAAACCTTGATTCCACTCCAAGGTTCACTTGTAGACTTTTTATATACTGTGTTTCTTTTCTAAATCGCCATACTAGAAACAATAAAAAAGCAATTGCATTTATCATATTTATATAAAATAAGGAGACATCCTTAAAGGCAACATCAAGGGTTAATATAATGTTCAACCAAACCTGGAGGGTAAGAAAGAATATAATCCACGATATTCTTTCTTTGATAAATGTCAGCAACATGTTTATCCCTCCTTTGAAATGGCCATATAACCTAATCCTTTTTTGGTTTGGATGACATCAGTCAAACCAATCTCTTCTAATTTTAAACGCAGACGATTCACGTTAACGGATAAAGTATTATCATTAACAAATCTCTCGTCATCCCATAATTTTCTCATTAATTCATCGCGCGATACAATCTTGTCTACAGATTGCAATAAAACCCGCAAAATAAATAATTCGTTTTTAGTTAATTCTACCGAGAGGTCGTTCCTTAAGAGAACACCTTTCGAAAAATCTACTGTCGCTCCGTTCCACCTTGTCATTTCATTTTGCTCTTCCCCATAATCATAGGTTCTTCGAAGTATTGCCTGAACCTTCGCAAGTAAAACATCCATATGAAAGGGTTTTTGTATGAAATCATCTGCACCAATTTGCATTGCCATAATCATATCCATTGGATGATCCCGAGAAGATAGAAATATAATCGGTACTTTAGAAACTGCCCTTATTTGCCTACACCAATGAAATCCATCATAAGCCGGAAGCTGAATATCTACTATAACTAACTGTGGAACTTCTTGTATGAAATCATCCATTACATGCTGAAATGTTGATGGGCCTGTAACTTCTAATGCCCATTGTTTAAAACGATCCTGTATCATCTCGAATATTGACATGTCATCTTCAATTAAAAATACTTTTACGCTCAATGGAACCACCCCTTTAAAATTAGTTTACCATTTTTAAGCACAAAAAAATCCACCTCGTCGTCACGAGATGGATTTTATAATTTAATTATAGATTACTTAGTGATAGTAGCAACTACACCAGCGCCTACAGTACGTCCACCCTCACGGATAGAGAATTTAGTACCTTCTTCGATAGCGATTGGAGAGATTAGAGATACAGTCATTTCGATGTTATCTCCAGGCATAACCATTTCTACGCCTTCTGGTAAGTTACAAACACCAGTTACATCAGTTGTACGGAAGTAGAACTGAGGACGGTAGTTTGAGAAGAATGGAGTATGACGTCCACCCTCTTCTTTAGAAAGAACATAAACTTCAGCTTTGAAGTCTGTGTGTGGAGTGATTGAACCTGGTTTAGCTAAAACTTGACCACGTTGGATCTCTTCACGAGAAACCCCACGAAGAAGAGCACCGATGTTGTCTCCAGCTTCTGCATAGTCAAGAAGTTTACGGAACATTTCAACTCCAGTTACAGTAGTTGATTTTGCTTCTTCAGTAATACCGATGATGTCTACAACGTCACCGATTTTAACTTGTCCACGCTCAACACGTCCTGTAGCAACTGTACCACGACCAGTGATTGAGAATACATCCTCAACTGGCATCATGAATGGTTTGTCAGTTTGACGTTCTGGTGTTGGGATATAGCTATCTACAGCGTCCATTAATTCAACGATTTTTTCTTCCCATTCTGGCTCTCCTTCAAGAGCTTTAAGAGCAGAACCTTTGATTACTGGAATGTCGTCGCCTGGGAAATCGTATTCAGAAAGAAGGTCACGAACTTCCATTTCAACTAATTCAAGTAATTCTTCGTCGTCTACCATATCACATTTGTTCATGAATACAACTAGGTATGGAACACCTACTTGTTTAGATAAAAGAATGTGTTCACGAGTTTGTGGCATTGGGCCATCAGCAGCAGATACTACTAGGATCCCGCCGTCCATTTGAGCTGCACCTGTGATCATGTTTTTAACATAGTCAGCATGTCCTGGGCAGTCTACGTGAGCGTAGTGACGAGTTTCTGTTTCATATTCAACGTGAGAAGTGTTGATTGTGATTCCGCGCTCTTTTTCTTCAGGAGCGTTATCGATGTCAGCGTATGATTTAGCTACTCCACCCATTTTTTTAGAAAGAACTGTAGCGATTGCAGCAGTTAAAGTTGTTTTACCATGGTCAACGTGTCCGATTGTACCAACGTTAGCATGTGTTTTGGAACGGTCAAATTTTTCTTTAGCCATTAGAGAAATCCTCCTCAGTAATTGTTTGTTTTTTTTATGATAAAAGATAGGGACAAGTAGTCCCTATATTTCATACACTACAAGAAAGTTATACTTGAATCAAGATGAAAATTCAATTATTCACCTTTGTGTTTTTTGATAATTTCTTCAGCAATTGATTTTGGAACATCTTCATAGTGATCAAATACCATCGAGAATACTCCACGACCTTGTGTATTTGAACGTAATGATGTTGCATATCCAAACATTTCAGCAAGTGGAACCATTGCACGTACTACCTGTGCGTTACCACGAGCGTCCATACCTTCAACGCGTCCACGACGAGATGTGATATCACCCATGATGTCTCCTAAATATTCTTCAGGAATAACAACTTCTACCTTCATGATTGGTTCAAGAAGTGCTGGGTTTACTTTAGAAACAGCATTTTTCAATGCCATAGATGCTGCGATTTTAAATGCCATCTCATTCGAGTCAACATCATGATATGATCCGTCGAATAATTTAGCTTTAATATCGATTAATGGGAATCCAGCGATTACACCGTTGTCAAGTGAGTCACGAAGACCTGCTTCAACAGCTGGGATATATTCACGTGGTACAACCCCACCAACGATAGCATTTTCAAACTCAAAGCCTTTTCCTTCTTCGTTTGGAGAGAACTCGATCCAAACGTGTCCGAATTGACCACGTCCACCAGATTGGCGAACGAATTTACCTTCAACTTGTGCCGATGAACGGAAAGTTTCACGGTAAGATACTTGTGGAGCACCTACGTTAGCTTCTACTTTGAATTCACGACGCATACGGTCTACTAGAATATCAAGGTGAAGTTCACCCATACCAGCGATGATTACTTGACCAGTTTCTTGGTCAGTATGTACGCGGAATGTTGGATCTTCTTCAGCTAATTTTTGTAGGGCTTGACCCATTTTATCTTGGTCAGCTTTAGTTTTTGGTTCAACAGATAGTGAGATAACTGGCTCTGGGAATTCCATAGATTCTAGAATTACTAGAGATTTTTCATCACATAATGTATCACCAGTTGTTGTATCTTTTAAGCCTACTGCTGCAGCGATATCTCCAGCGTAAACTTGTGAGATCTCTTCACGAGAGTTAGCATGCATTTGTAGGATACGACCTACACGCTCACGCTTACCTTTAGTAGAGTTTTGAACGTATGAACCAGATTGAAGAGTACCAGAATACACGCGGAAGAAAGTTAATTTTCCAACGTAAGGGTCAGTCATAACTTTAAACGCTAATGCAGAGAATGGTTCAGAATCGTCAGAGTGACGTTCTACTTCTTCTTCGCTATCAGGATCGATACCTTTCATAGCTGGAATATCAAGTGGTGATGGAAGGTAAGCAACTACTGCATCAAGAACTTTTTGAACACCTTTGTTTTTGAAAGCAGTACCACATACTACTGGATAGAATTCTACGTTAAGGGTACCTTTACGGATACCAGCAACTAATTCTTCAGTTGTAATTTCTTCTCCACCAAGATATTTTTCCATTAAATCTTCATCAAGCTCAGCTACCGCTTCAACTAATTTTTCACGGTATTCTTCAGCTTGTGCTTTATATTCTTCTGGAATTTCAACTTCTTGGATATCAGTACCTAAGTCGTTTCCGTATACAGTAGCTTTCATTGTCACTAGGTCAATGATACCGCTGAATTCATCTTCAGCACCAATTGGTAACTGAATTGGATGAGCGTTAGCTTGTAGACGGTCACGAAGAGTTCCTACAGAATATAAGAAGTCCGCACCTGTTTTATCCATTTTGTTTACAAAAACAATACGTGGTACGCCATAAGTTGTAGCTTGACGCCATACTGTTTCAGTTTGTGGTTCAACACCAGATTGAGCATCTAGTACTGTAACCGCACCATCAAGTACACGAAGTGAACGTTCAACTTCAACTGTGAAGTCTACGTGTCCAGGTGTATCGATAATGTTTACACGGTGATTATCCCAAGCAGCTGTTGTCGCAGCAGAAGTGATAGTGATACCACGTTCTTGCTCTTGCTCCATCCAGTCCATTTGTGAAGCACCCTCATGAGTTTCCCCAATTTTGTGGATTTTACCAGTGTAGTATAGAATACGCTCCGTAGTAGTCGTTTTACCAGCATCGATGTGAGCCATGATACCGATATTACGTGTTTTTTCTAAGGAGAACTCTCTAGCCATATTGTATTTCTCCTTCCAATTTCGGATTAGAGTATGATTGTATTAAAATCTTACCAACGATAGTGAGCAAATGCTTTGTTAGCTTCCGCCATTTTATGCATATCTTCACGTTTCTTAACAGAAGCACCTGTGTTGTTAGATGCATCAAGAATTTCATTAGCTAAACGCTCTTCCATAGTTTTTTCTCCACGAAGACGTGAATAGTTTACTAGGTAGCGAAGACCTAAAGTATAACGACGGTCAGGACGTACTTCAACCGGTACTTGGTAGTTAGCACCACCAACACGACGAGCACGAACTTCAAGAACTGGCATAATGTTGCTTAATGCAGCTTCAAATACTTCTAATGCATCTTTACCAGAACGTTCTTTTACAAGATCAAACGCTCCGTATAGAATTTTTTGAGAAGTACCTCTTTTACCATCAATCATCATTTTATTGATTAAACGAGTTACTAGTTTCGAATTATAAATTGGATCTGGTAACACGTCACGTTTGGAAACAGGACCTTTACGAGGCATGTGTTTTCCTCCTTTCGACGAATGTCAAATTATTAAATAAATTATTTTTTAACTTTAGGGCGTTTTGCACCGTATAATGAACGGCTTTGCATACGACCATTAACTCCAGCTGTATCAAGAGCACCACGTACGATATGGTAACGTACCCCTGGTAAATCTTTTACACGTCCTCCGCGGATAAGTACAACACTATGTTCTTGTAGGTTGTGACCTTCTCCTGGAATATAAGCAGTAACCTCTAACGTATTTGTTAAACGTACACGCGCATATTTACGAAGTGCTGAGTTTGGTTTTTTCGGCGTCATAGTACCAACACGAGTACAAACCCCACGCTTTTGAGGCGAGTTAAGATTTGTAGCTGATTTTTTAAAGCTGTTATAGCCTTTTCCTAATGCTGGAGACTTAGATTTAGTGATGTTGGATTTACGAGGCTTACGGACCAATTGGTTAATTGTAGGCATCGATTATTCCTCCCTTCATTTGTTCTTTTAATACCACACATCCAGGTGGTTCATTTTTTGGGTAAAAACAAAGTCTTTGTGTATTACACAAAAACTGTTACACAGTAATCGCCACAACGGCAGCGCTTAAACGCAAACCACAGGCTCTACCAAGCTCTAATTTAGACTCGACATAGGTTATTGGAACATCATTTTCTTGTGCTATCTGACGTGCTAATTCAATGATTCTCAATTCTACATCCAGTGCAATATATAATTCTTTGACAAGCCCTTTTTTCATTGCTTTTACTGCTTGCTTTGTACCAATGATCGTTTTGTCTGCTTGTTTTACTTTTTCATAAGACATTTACATATCCTCCAAAGCTACAAGTCCGATAACTATCAACCTTAAATATATTATCATTCCTTGAAAAAGGTGTCAAGGCTTAACAATAAAATATTAGGGAGAAATATAAATAGTTCTCCCTAATATAAGTTATTCTGCGTTTACTGTTTCTTTTTCAGCATCGGCTTCGTTTGTAGTTATTTGAATTTGACGGTAACGTTGCATACCAGTACCAGCAGGAACTAGTTTCCCAATAATTACGTTTTCTTTCAATCCAAGTAGCTCATCACGTTTTCCTTTAATCGCTGCATCAGTTAAGACACGAGTCGTTTCTTGGAAGGATGCCGCTGATAAGAATGATTCTGTTTCAAGAGAAGCTTTTGTGATACCAAGGATAACTGGGCGACAAGTTGCAGGGATTTTACCTTGTAAAACTGCTTCTTTATTCGCTTCAGCAAATTGGTGGATATCTAAAAGTGAACCAGGTAGCAAGTCAGTTTCTCCTGCTTCAATTACGCGCACTTTGCGAAGCATTTGGCGAACCATTACTTCGATATGTTTATCCCCAATTTCTACCCCTTGCATACGATAAACTTTTTGTACTTCTTTTAATAAGTACTCTTGAACAGTAGAAACATCTTTTACTTTTAACAATTCTTTAGGGTCTACAGAACCTTCCGTTAATACCTGACCACGTTGAATAACGTCATTTGCTATTACTTTTAGACGTGCATTGTATGGAGCTAGATATTTACGTGTTTCTACATTACCTTGAATTGTAATTTCTTTTTGTCCTTCTCTAATTTCGTCGATTTCAGTAACGGTACCAGAAATCTCAGAAATAACCGCTTGCCCTTTTGGATTACGAGCTTCAAAAATCTCTTGAATACGTGGAAGACCTTGTGTAATATCATCACCGGCAACCCCACCTGTATGGAATGTACGCATTGTTAACTGTGTACCAGGTTCTCCGATAGACTGAGCTGCGATAATACCTACCGCTTCCCCTACTTCTACCGTATCTCCAGTTGCTAAGTTCAAGCCGTAACATTTTTTACATACACCATGTTTTGTATTACAAGTAAATGCTGAGCGGATAGTCAATTGAGTAATTCCAGCTTCTTCGATAAGACGTGCAATATCTTGAGTAATCAAGCCATCTCTTTCTAATATTACTTTTCCTGTTTCCGGATGGAAGATTGTTTTCTTCGTGTGACGTCCAACAATACGTTCGCCAAACTCTTCAATTACTTCCGTACCTTCCATAAGAGAGCCTATTAGTAAGCCACGGTCTGTTCCACAGTCATCTTCACGTACGATTACATCTTGAGCTACGTCAACAAGTCGACGAGTCAGGTAACCTGAATCGGCTGTTTTAAGAGCTGTATCGGCAAGACCTTTACGAGCACCATGTGTTGAGATGAAGTATTCAAGTACTGTTAACCCTTCACGGAACGATGATTTAATCGGGAGTTCGATAATTCGTCCAGCCGGATTGGCCATCAGCCCACGCATACCAGCAAGCTGAGTGAAGTTGGACGCGTTACCACGGGCACCAGAGTCACTCATCATGAAGATTGGGTTCATGTTATCAAGTGATTTCATCAGTTTTTCTTGAATAACTTCTTTCGCTCTACTCCAGTGTCCAATAACGCTTGCATAACGTTCTTCCTCTGTTATTAGACCGCGACGGAATTGTTTCATTACTTTATCTACTTTACCTTGTGCTTCTTCAAGAATTTCACCTTTATCTGGAAGTACGACGATATCAGAGATACCGATTGTAATACCAGCTTTAGTTGAATATTTAAATCCAAGTGATTTCATACGGTCAAGCATTTTAGATGTTTCTGTAATATGGAAACGTTTAAATACTTCTGCGATGATATTTCCAAGGATTTTCTTCTTGAATGGTTGAACAAGATCCGTAGATTCAATATGTTTTTTCACGTCTGTCGTAGTAGAGATGAAATATTTTTCAGGTGTTTCTATTTGTAAATTGTAATCCGTTGGTTCGTTAATATACGGGAACGTTTCAGGAAGTATTTCGTTGAAGATTACTTTACCTACAGTAGTCAACAACAACATCTTGTTTTGTTCTTCCGTAAATGTTGGATTTTTCAATGAAGATGCAGCTATGGCAATACGAGTATGCAAATGTACATGACCTGTATTATATGCAATTAGCACTTCTTCTGGACCGTAGAATGTAGAACCTTCTCCCGTTGCGCCTTTACGCTCAAGTGTTAAGTAATAGTTACCTAGTACCATATCTTGAGATGGCGTAACAACTGGTTTTCCATCTTTCGGGTTCAAAATGTTTTGTGCAGCAAGCATTAGTAGACGTGCTTCCGCTTGGGCTTCTGCTGATAAAGGTACGTGAACAGCCATTTGGTCACCATCAAAGTCAGCGTTATATGCTGTACATACAAGAGGGTGAAGACGAATTGCACGACCTTCTACTAATGTTGGTTCAAACGCTTGGATACCTAAACGGTGAAGAGTAGGTGCGCGGTTTAGTAAAACCGGATGCTCCTTGATTACATCTTCTAATACATCCCAAACTTCTGGATGCATACGTTCAATTTTGCGTTTTGCACTCTTAATGTTATGCGCCAAACCACGTTCAACTAGTTCTTTCATAACAAATGGTTTGAATAATTCAATTGCCATTTCTTTTGGAAGACCACATTGGTACATTTTTAGGTTTGGTCCTACTACGATAACGGAACGACCAGAATAGTCTACACGTTTACCAAGTAAGTTTTGACGGAAACGACCTTGTTTCCCTTTAAGCATATGTGAGAGTGACTTTAATGGACGGTTACCTGGTCCTGTTACTGGACGGCCACGACGACCATTATCAATCAATGCATCAACTGCTTCTTGAAGCATACGTTTTTCGTTTTGAACAATGATGCTAGGAGCACCTAAGTCCAATAGACGTTTTAAACGGTTATTACGGTTGATTACACGACGGTATAAATCATTTAAATCAGATGTAGCAAAGCGTCCGCCGTCTAATTGAACCATTGGACGTAATTCTGGTGGAATAACCGGAAGTACATCTAAGATCATCCAATCAGGCTTGTTGCCAGAGTTACGGAAAGATTCTACTACTTCTAAACGTTTAATCGCGCGTGTACGACGTTGACCTTGTGCTGTTTTTAACTCTTCTTTTAAGTTCTCAGTTTCACTTTCTAGATCTATTTCTTGTAATAGACGCTTAATAGCCTCTGCACCCATAGCAGCTTGGAACTTACTACCAAACTTATCTCGGTATGCACGGTATTCTTTTTCAGAAAGTAATTGTTTCTTTTCAAGAGGTGTATCCGCTGGTTCAATTACAACGTAAGAAGCAAAATAAATTACTTCCTCTAGTGATCTTGGAGACATATCCAAAATCAGCCCCATACGGCTTGGAATACCTTTGAAATACCAAATATGTGATACAGGAGCTGCCAATTCAATGTGACCCATACGCTCACGACGTACTTTCGAACGCGTAACCTCTACTCCACATCGATCACAAACTACGCCTTTATAGCGAACACGTTTGTATTTACCACAATGACATTCCCAGTCTTTTGTAGGACCGAAAATACGCTCACAGAATAACCCATCTTTTTCAGGTTTTAGTGTACGATAGTTAATTGTTTCAGGTTTTTTTACTTCTCCATAAGACCATGAACGGATTTTATCTGGTGAAGCTAAACCAATTTTCATATACTCAAAATTATTAACGTCTATCAAGGAGCCTACCTCCCTTTAGTCTTGAGTCTTTAGAAAGACCTTCCAAGTAGCTCTGCATAATGCAATTTAATACGGAAATACGGACAGGCATCACCTGTCCGATTTTTTATCTAATCAATTATTCCTGCTTGACCTTACTCTAAGTTTCCAACTGGCTCTTCTTCATTAGCTAGTGGTAATAAACCAAGTGCATCAGCTGCCGGAATATCGTCATCTTCATCTAAATCACGAAGTTCAATTTCTTCTTCGTCAATTGTTAACATCTTAACGTCCATACCTAAACTTTGTAGTTCTTTAATCAATACTTTGAATGATTCAGGAACGCCTGGCTCAGGAACACTTTCACCTTTTACGATGGCTTCATATGTTTTCACACGTCCAACCACGTCATCGGATTTAACCGTTAAGATTTCTTGTAATGTATAAGCAGCACCATATGCTTCTAGTGCCCATACTTCCATCTCACCAAAACGTTGTCCACCGAATTGCGCTTTACCACCAAGAGGCTGTTGCGTAACAAGAGAATAAGGTCCTGTTGAACGAGCATGAAGCTTGTCATCAACCATGTGGGCAAGTTTGATCATATACATAACCCCTACTGAAACGCGGTTATCAAATGGTTCACCTGAACGACCATCATAAAGTGTCGTTTTACCATCACGGTTCAAGCCTGCTTCTTCCATCGTGTTCCATACATCTTCCTCGTTGGCACCATCAAATACAGGTGAAGCCATGTGAACACCAAGAAGTCTAGAAGCCATACCTAAGTGAAGCTCTAGTACTTGCCCAATATTCATACGAGAAGGTACCCCTAGTGGATTTAACATAATGTCCACTGGTGTTCCGTCTGGAAGGAAAGGCATATCTTCTTCCGGAAGAATACGAGAGATTACCCCTTTGTTACCATGTCGTCCGGCCATTTTATCCCCTACAGAGATTTTACGTTTTTGAACGATATAAGCACGTACTAGTTGGTTAACACCAGGTGATAGTTCATCCCCATCTTCACGATTGAAGACTTTTACATCTAATACAATTCCGCCTGCACCATGAGGTACACGTAGAGATGTATCGCGAACTTCACGAGCTTTTTCTCCGAAAATAGCGTGTAGTAGACGTTCTTCAGCAGTAAGTTCTGTAACTCCTTTAGGCGTTACTTTACCTACTAAAATATCTCCGTCTCTAACTTCAGCACCGACACGGATAATTCCACGGTCATCTAAGTTACGTAAAGCATCTTCTCCGACGTTAGGAATGTCTCTCGTAATTTCCTCTGGCCCAAGTTTCGTATCACGTGATTCTGATTCGTATTCTTCAATATGCACAGAAGTATAGACATCATCTTTCACAAGACGCTCACTCATGATTACAGCATCCTCGTAGTTATATCCATCCCATGTCATGAAGGCAACTAGTACGTTACGTCCTAGCGCAAGCTCTCCTTGTTCCATAGATGGACCGTCTGCAAGGATATCTAAAGGTTTAACACGGTCTCCAACCTTAACGATTGGACGTTGGTTAATAGATGTACCATGGTTAGAACGTTCGAATTTGTGAACTTTATAAGTTGTTAAATCACCTTTAACTTCTTTTCCATCCACTTCTTCAATGCGACGAACGCGAATCTCTTTCGCTTCTACATGTTCTACGATCCCGTGATACTTAGCAATAACAGCGGCACCTGAATCACGTGCATTGACATGCTCCATACCAGTTCCGACAAACGGAGCTTCTGGGTTTAAAAGAGGAACAGCTTGACGTTGCATGTTCGCTCCCATTAGGGCACGGTTAGAGTCATCGTTTTCTAAGAATGGAATACATGCTGTAGCAGCAGAAACTACTTGTTTCGGTGATACGTCCATGTAGTCAATTTGATCTCTTCTAAATACCGTGTTGTCACCACGGAAACGGCCAACTACTTCTTCGTTTACGAATGCACCGTCGTCAGAAAGTGGAGAGTTAGCTTGCGCAACAACATAGTTGTCCTCTTCATCTGCTGTTAGGTAATCGATACGTGAAGTTACAAGACCAGTTTCAGGGTCAACTCGACGGTAAGGAGTTTCGATAAATCCAAATTTATTTACTTTCGCAAAACTGGAAAGTGAGTTAATTAAACCAATGTTAGGTCCCTCAGGAGTTTCAATCGGACACATACGACCATAGTGAGAGTAGTGAACGTCACGAACCTCGAAGCCTGCACGCTCACGCGTTAAACCACCGGGTCCTAAAGCAGAAAGACGACGTTTATGAGTTAACTCTGCAAGTGGATTTGTTTGGTCCATGAACTGAGATAATTGAGAACTACCAAAGAATTCCTTGATAGATGCAATTACTGGACGAATATTTATCAGCTGTTGTGGAACAATTGCTTGTGTATCGTTTATTGACATACGCTCACGAACTACACGCTCCATACGAGAAAGACCAATACGGAATTGGTTTTGTAATAACTCTCCAACTGAACGTAAACGACGGTTACCTAGATGGTCAATATCATCCGTGTTTCCAACGTTGAATAATAGGTTAAAGAAATAACCAATAGAAGACACGATATCTGCTGGCGTAATGTTTTTAACTTCGGTTTCCACATACGCATTACTAATTACATTTATCTCTTTTTGCTCGTCATCATTTGGTGCATAAATTTTAATCGACTGAACCGTAATATCGTCTTCTAAAACTCCTCCAACTTGAGAGAATGTTTTAAATCCAATTCCATTTTCCAAATGAGGGATCAGTCTGTCTAATACACGACGATCGATCAGTGTACCAGCTTCAACTAAAATTTCACCTGTTTCTGGATCCACTAACGTTTCCGCTACTGTTTGGTTAAACAAACGATTTTTTATGTGTAATTTTTTGTTCATTTTGTAACGACCAACATTTGCTAAATCATAGCGTTTTGGGTCAAAGAAGCGAGAGTATAGCAGGCTCTTTGCACTTTCCACAGTTGGTGGCTCGCCTGGACGTAAGCGCTCATAGATTTCTAATAACGCTTTTTCAGTAGTTTCTGTGTTGTCCTTTTCTAGCGTGTTACGTAAATACTCATTGTCACCGAGTAAATCAATGATTTCTTGATCTGAACCGAATCCTAAAGCGCGAAGTAAAACAGTTACTGGTAATTTACGAGTTCTGTCAATTCGAACGTACACTACGTCCTTTGCATCAATCTCGTATTCAAGCCATGCACCACGGTTTGGAATAACAGTAGCACCAAAACCTTTTTTACCATTTTTGTCTGTTTTGTCATGGAAGTAAACACTTGGTGAACGGACTAACTGAGATACGATTACTCGCTCAGCACCATTAATAACGAAAGTACCAGTTTCTGTCATGAGTGGGAAATCACCCATAAAGACATCTTGTTCTTTCACTTCATCCGTTTCTTTGTTGTGGAGACGTACTTTTACGCGAAGTGGTGCTGCGTATGTTGCGTCACGTTCTTTAGATTCATCGACTGAATATTTTGGATCATTCAAACTATAGTCGACAAACTCCAATGATAGATTGCCTGTAAAATCCTCGATAGGTGAAATATCCTTAAACATTTCACGCAAACCTTCTTCAAGGAACCATTCATAAGATGCTGTTTGAATCTCAATAAGATTCGGTAATTCTAGCACCTCACTAATACGCGCAAAACTTCTACGCTGGCGGTGTTGTCCGTACTGAACTAGTTGACCTGTCAACTCATTCACCCCTCAATAAAGCGATAATAGGTCTTTTCGATATAGACATTTTGGTGTATGATATCGAAAGACAAAAAGAAAACGAGTTCTTAATAAGAGCTCATTTTTGATTCACCAAACTTTTTCTCGGCCAGTATACCCATAAAGTATAGCTTTTATACAAAAGGGCATAAGTCCTCAAAATAATATTTTTGCATTTTATTATAATATCATAGCGATTTTGTCAAGTCAATCTTTTGTACCCTTTATAATCCAATAACCTTTTTCTTTGTTCACAACTTCCACTTGACCAAAAATCTCTTCTAAAAAACTAAAAGTAGATGGTGCCCCTTGTTTCTTTTGAATGACAACCCACAATTCTCCCCTTGAAACTAATTTATCAAAGGAATCTTTATAGAAACGAAATATAGTCTCTTTTCCAGCGCGAATGGGTGGATTAGTTATAATAGCCGCAAAGTTTGCAGTTTCCACTGCTGACAACCCATCACTTTCATAGATTCGCACATTTTGTACCCCGTTAGCAGCCGCATTTTTTACTGCAAGTTGGATTGCACGCGTGTTAACATCTACTAAATGAACTGTTCTTTCTTCATTTGCTTTTGCAATGGCAAGCCCAATCGGACCATAGCCACAACCAACATCCAAGAAGTCTCCCTCTTGATCTGGCGCTTTGAAAGTATCGATTAATACACGGGAGCCAAAATCTACTTCGCTCTTACTAAAAACACCAGCATCTGTTTCAAATCGAAAATTATGGCCTAGCAATTTAAAGTTCCAATGTTGAGGCTTACTTTCCGTTTGAGGTTTTCTAGAATAATAATGTTCAGACACCGTTTAACCCTCCATCATACATACGAAGAAAAGCTCGTCGTTTAAAGACGAGCTTTTTCCCCGAGTTGTACCAAAAATTACTTAACTTCTACGTTTGCTCCAACTTCTTCAAGTTGTGCTTTCATAGCTTCTGCATCTTCTTTAGATACGCCTTCTTTAAGTGCTTTTGGAGCGTTGTCAACTACTTCTTTAGCTTCTTTCAAGCCAAGACCAGTGATTTCGCGAACTACTTTGATTACTTTAATTTTTTGGTCTCCTGCAGATGCAAGGATAACGTCAAATTCAGTTTTTTCTTCAGCAGCAGCAGCACCGCCACCAGCAGCTACAGCTACAGGTGCAGCAGCAGTAACACCAAATTCTTCTTCAATTGCTTTTACTAAGTCGTTTAATTCAAGAACTGTCATTGATTTGATAGCTTCTAAGATTTGCTCGTTGTTCATTTTATTTTCCTCCTATTATTGGATATGTTTTAGGCTATTAGCCGATTTTTGTGCAAAGTTCATAAGGAATTATGCGCCTTGCTCTTCTTTTTGTTCTGCAACAGCTTTTGTTGCAAGTGCGAAATTGCGCACTGGAGCTTGAAGTACAGATAAAAGCATAGATAGTAGTCCTTCGCGTGATGGAAGTTCTGCTAAAGCTTTTACATCTTCTGCTGAAGATACGTTTCCTTCGATGATCCCTGCTTTAATTTCTAATTGTTCGTTCTTTTTAGCAAAATCATTAATGATTTTTGCAGGAGCAACTACGTCTTCGTTAGAGAATGCAACAGCATTTGGTCCAACTAAGAATTCGTTAATTGCATCAACTCCAGCGATTTCAGTCGCACGACGTGTAAGTGAGTTTTTATAAACTTTGAACTCAACGCCAGCTTCACGAAGTTGTTTACGTAATTCTGTAACTTGAGCAACATTTAAACCACGGTAGTCTACTACAACTACTGAAGCAGCAGCTTTAAATTTCTCTGCAATGTCGTCTACAATCACTTTTTTCGTTTCAATTGCTTTGCTCATCTTGGCACCTCCTATAAGAATTGGGCCATTTATACCGACAAAAGAAAAGCCTCTGATCTACGGATAGACACAGAGGCAGAAAGTCATCATCTAATTAGAATCTGAATTTACGTGTCCTCGGTAGGATATTAAGCGACAAGTCGCTCCTACTGTCTTCGGTACAAATGTATATTTCACAACAAAAGTCATCTTAACAGATAGACTATTAGGTTGTCAATTATTATTTTACTGATGAAGCATCAACTTTAATAGCTGGACCCATAGTAGTTGTAACATTTACAGACTTCATGTAAATACCTTTTGAAGCAGCAGGCTTAGCTTTTTGAACTACTTCAAATACAGACATAAAGTTTTCTACTAATTTGTCGTCTTCGAAAGAAACTTTTCCGATTGGAGCGTGAATGATCCCTGCTTTGTCAGCACGGTATTCTACTTTACCAGCTTTGATTTCTTCGATAGCTTTAGTTACATCAAATGTAACAGTACCAGTTTTAGGGTTTGGCATTAAACCTTTTGGTCCAAGTACGCGACCGATTTTACCAACTTCACCCATCATGTCAGGAGTAGCTACGATTACATCGAAGTCAAACCATCCTTGTTGGATTTTGTTGATGTATTCCACATCACCTGCATAGTCTGCACCAGCAGCTTCAGCTTCTTTAAGTTTTTCACCTTTAGCGAAAACTAATACGCGTTGAGTTTTACCAGTTCCGTTTGGAAGAACTACTGCCCCACGGATTTGTTGGTCGTTTTTACGAGTATCGATTCCTAGACGGAAAGCAACTTCAACTGTTGCGTCGAAATTAACTGTGCTAGTTTTTTTAGCAAGCTCGATTGCTTCTTTAGCTGAATACAATGTATTTTTGTCAACTAATTTAGCAGCTTCTTGTAACTTTTTACCTTTGTTAGCCATTTAAAATGTCCTCCTTGATAGTGGTTTTAGCGGAATAAACCTCCCACGTGTAAAGGTTGCAGTTATTCTTAGGAACAACTACAACCTTCCAAAAAAACAATTGCGTCATATCAAAATCACATTAAGTATTAGTCTTCGATCGTAATACCCATGCTACGTGCTGTACCTTCAACCATCAACATAGCTGTTTCAACAGATGCAGCGTTTAGATCTGGCATTTTTTGTTCAGCGATTTCGCGAACTTTATCACGTTTAACTGTCGCCACTTTAACGCGGTTTGGTTCACCTGATCCAGATTGAATTCCTGCTGCTACTTTAAGTAACACTGCTGCCGGCGGAGTTTTTGTAATGAAAGTAAATGAACGGTCTTCAAATACAGAAATTTCAACCGGAATGATTAGACCTGCTTGATCAGCAGTACGTGCGTTGAACTCCTTACAGAATCCCATGATGTTAACACCCGCTTGTCCTAATGCAGGACCAACCGGTGGCGCTGGATTTGCTTTACCAGCAGGAATTTGTAATTTTACAACTTTAATCACTTTTTTAGCCACGAGACACACCTCCTTAAGTCCGTGATGTGGTAATTGGGTTGCCCCTCCCACTCAAATATCTGTCTCTCAGCTCTGCGCTGATAACATTTAGAAAATTCATGCAGACTTTTTTTCAGTCTGACCTTTGAAATGATACCACTTATCCATTTTTTTAGCAAGTAATAAATTATACTTTGATTACTTGTTCGAAATCTAGTTCCATATTTGTTTCGCGCCCAAACATATCGATAGAAACAGTCACTTTGCCTTTTTCGGCTTCAATAGCTTCTACTTTACCTTGGAAATGCGCAAATGGTCCTTCTAATACTTCTACCAATTCTCCGATTGAGAAGTCTACTTCAACTTTGCGATCATTCATACCCATTTGTTTTAACATGGATTGAACTTCTTCTGGAGCAAGAGGAGTTGGTTTTGTACCGCCACCTGATGAACCAAGGAAGCCAGTAACACCAGGTGTGTTTCTCACTACATACCAAGCATCGTCTGTCATGATTAACTCAACAAAAACATATCCTGGGAATGTTTTTCTAGTTACTACGCGTTTTTTCCCATCTTTGAAATCTGTTTCTTCTTGTTCAGGGATGAACACTCGGAATATCTTATCAGACATCCCCATTGTTTCTACGCGTTTTTCTAAATTTGCTTTTACTTTATTTTCATACCCAGAGTACGTATGAACAACATACCAATTTTTTTCCATAGTGTCGGGACTTAAGCGTCCTTCCCTCCTTTTCTAAGACAAATGAAAAAACCCGTTCGTTGACTAAGACGGGCTATTTTCAAATATTTACATGCTACAAACCTATAACTCCAAGTACCAACGGAACAATTCAGAAATTCCTAAGTCTACTACTGCAAAGAATACAGCCATAACCACTACTGTTGCAAGCACAATGATTGTATAGCGTGTTAACTCTTTACGTTTTGGCCAGCTTACTTTTCTCATTTCTGATACTACGTTTTTAAAAAAACCACCAATATTAGCCATTTTAGCTAAACCTCCACATGGAAAATCTATCTTACTTCTATACTCATATCGTTTGTTTGTGTACTGTATGAGCATTACAATGCGTGCAATACTTTTTTCTTTCTATGCGAACAGAACCGGTATCTTTAGATGCAGGGACTGTATAATTGCGGTTACCACATTCTACGCAACTCAAGACAATTTTCTTAGTCATTTTCTCACCTTTTCGGCGTATAAGTCTTTTTCAAGATTATCACCTTCGCCATACCATGTCAACAAAATCCCAAATTATGCATAATTACTTCCAATTTCCATATAACGCTCCAGTTTACGTTTTACTCGCTGTAACGCGTTGTCTATAGATTTAACGTGACGATTCAATTCTTCAGAAATTTCTTGGTAGGACTGCCCATCTAAATACAAGGCAAGCACTTGCTGCTCTAGTTCACTTAATATCTCTCCCATTTTACCTTCAATGTAATCATAATTCTCTCTATTTATGATTAATTCTTCAGGATCGTCTACAACTGAGCCAGCAATCATATCCATTAGTGTTCGATCTGATTCTTCATCATAGATAGGCTTGTCCAAGGAAATATAAGAATTAAGCGGGATATGTTTTTGCCTAGTAGCTGTTTTAATAGCAGTAATAATCTGTCTAGTTATACAGAGTTCAGCAAAAGCTCGAAAAGATGAAAGCTTCTCTTCTCTAAAATCTCGAATCGCCTTATATAAACCAATCATTCCTTCTTGCAGAATATCTTCTCTATCAGCACCTATTAAAAAATAGGATCTACCTTTCATTCTTACAAATGATCGGTATTTCGTTATCAAATAATCTAGCGCTTCAGTGTTTCCTTGATGAACCATCTCTACAAGCTCTTCATCTAGTAAACTATCCAATTGTTGTAGATCCAGCTCTGTTTTTTCCAATGAAGTCACCTCAGCTAAATTAGACATATTTACCATCAGTATACAGGAAGCAAATTTATAGCGTCAATGAGTCATTTCATTCCTCTTCGCCATTTTTCGAAAATTTCCGCTACTTCCTCCGATAAAATAATTGTCGAAGTTGGCTTATTCTCTTGGATATTCTTCACTTTTTTCGTAATATTCGAGGAAATAGAAAGCATTTCAATTTCTAGTTCTCTAGCAGATTTTCTTAGCGCACCTTGTCCAAATATGACCCTTTGTTCTGTCATATCAGAGGTGGCTACATAGATTTGCACTCGCCTTCCACTTAGCTCTCGGGTTAGCTTTTCAATCCGTTCGTCTGCTGTTTCATTTTCTCTCGTATAGATAATTTCAACATCATACTGCATCTTTTTGTTTTCTATACCCGGTACTAAGTGAGCATCAAACACAACTATTACTCGAATACCGGTAAATGCTTTATACTCCGCCATTTGCTCGATTAGTCTATCTCTAGCATCTAGTAATTTATCTTTTTTTAGTTTTCTTAACTCGCTCCATGCGCCGATGATGTTATAACCATCGACAAGTAGAATTTGCATAATCCTATCCTTTGAGCGGGTTTCTTACGCGCAATACTTCATAAAGAAGTATCGACGCAGCAACTGACGCATTCAAGCTAGTTACATGACCAACCATCGGCAAATGGTAAAGAAAGTCGCATTTATCTTTTAACAATCGGCTCATCCCTTTTCCTTCACTGCCAATTATTAGAGCTAGTGGCAGTGTGGCATCCATATTTCTATAGTCTGTAGATTTGGCAGCATCTGTACCTGCAATCCATACCCCACGCTCCTTGAGCTCGTCCACTGTTTGCGCCAAATTTCCTGCACGATAAACCGGTATATGCTCAATAGCACCTGTAGATGCTTTTGCTACGACTGCAGTCAAACCAACCGCTCTTCGCTTCGGAATGATAATACCATGCGCTCCTACCGCATCTGCAGTTCGCATAATGGACCCTAGGTTATGTGGATCTTCAATTTCATCCAAAATAATAAAGAGAGGATCCTCTTTTTTACTCGCAGCTAGATTAAACAAATCGTCTAATTCCGCATATTTATAGGCAGCAACAGATGCAACAATTCCTTGATGATTTGCATCGGTTAAATTATCCAGTTTTTTCTTTGGTACGAACTGAACAATAATGCCAGCCTCCTTTGCCAGTTGAATAATTTCCGTCACTCCACTTTTTTGGATGCCTTCCGCTATCCACACTTTGTTCATATCTCTTCCTGAACGTAATGCCTCTACTACAGGGTTTTTACCAGCAATAATTTCTCCTGTTTGTTCTGTTTGATCAGCCATTATTTTTTCTCTCCTTTCTGTCCATCAATAAAGTCAATGGAAAAATCCAGGACCTCTTGCAGGCGTTCTGCTTGCTCACTTAAGTATAAGCTTCCAATAACTGCTTCAAACGCGGTACTATAATGATACGTTAAAACGTCTGTATTTTTAGGGACAGTTCCAGATTTGGCATTTCTGCCTCTTCTTAAAACAGCCTCCTCTTCCTCTGTCAAAAATTTAGTGTTTAACATTTCTTTCACTATCATCGCTTGCGCCTTGGCAGATACATACTTTGTTCCTTCCTTATGCAGGATATTCGGTCTTACACGCCCCGAGCGGATGAGGTGTTCGCGCACAACTTGCTCGAACACCGCATCTCCCATATAAGCTAAGGCCAAGGAATTAAGTTGCTTTACGTCAGATACTTTAAAGTTTAACAAAAGGTCACCCTCTCTTCCATCGGATACCTTGGGCAGTATCTTCCAAAATAATATTCATTTCTTTTAGTTGATCTCTAATTTCATCTGCACGAACAAAATTGCGATCTTTTCTCGCTTGATTTCGTTCTTCGATAAGAGCATCGATTTCCTCATCCAGGACCTCTGACTCCTTAGAAAGGGTAATTCCAAGAACTGCTGTTAAGGAATCTAAAATCGAAATAAATTGCTTTAGCACTGATTCAGATGTTTGCTTCTCTAACAAATATGTGTTCGCTAATTTAGATAGCTCAAATAATGCAGCTATTCCATTTGCCGTATTAAAATCGTCATCCATCGCTACTTCAAATTGCTGTTTTACTTCCTCTATTTTGTGCATCCACACGTCATGCTGATCACCTAAATCCGCTGTTGTTTTTAAGCGATGAAGAACATTTTCATACGAGGTACGGATACGTTCCAAACCTGCCTCCGCTTGCTCCACAAGTTCCTGTGAGTAATTAATAGGGTTACGATAATGAACACTAAGCATAAAGAAACGCAATATTTGTGGGTCAATTTGCTTGCGGATATCATTCACCAATACGAAGTTGCCGAGCGATTTAGACATTTTTTCGTTGTCTATATTGATATAACCGTTATGCATCCAATATCTTGCAAATGTCTTGCCGGTTCTAGCCTCTGATTGGGCAATCTCATTTTCATGGTGAGGGAAAGTTAAATCCTGCCCTCCTGCGTGAATATCAATCGTGTCTCCTAAAATTTCACGAGCCATAACAGAACATTCAATATGCCATCCCGGACGACCTTGACCCCATGGGCTTTCCCAGAATATCTCACCCGGCTTTGCAGCTTTCCAAAGAGCAAAATCTAATGCATCCTCTTTCTTTTCACCTCTCTGAATACGAGCCCCTACTTTTAAGTCATCCACCGATTGATGGGAGAGCTTTCCGTAACCCTCGAACTTTCTTGTACGATAATAGACATCACCTTGTGATTCATAAGCATAGCCTTTTTCTACTAATACCTTTATAAAATCAATGATTTCCACCATGTGATCCGTTACACGAGGATGGGAATCTGCTTTTGAGCATCCTAAAGCTTCTACATCTGCAAAATATGCATCGATAAAGCGACTAGTCAATTCGGATACATCTTCTCCAAGTTCATTTGCAGCTTTAATAATTTTGTCATCTACATCTGTAAAGTTTGATACGAATGTTACGTCATATCCACGATACTGTAAATATTTGCGTACAGTATCATATACAATAACTGGTCGAGCATTTCCAATGTGAATATAGTTATATACCGTTGGACCACATACATACATTTTTACCTTTCCTTCTTCTATTGGCACAAAAGGCTCTTTTTCACGTTTTAATGAATTAAATATTTGAATTGTCATGACGATTAGCTCTCTCCTTTTCCTCTGTCAGTCGATCAATTTCTTGCTGCAGCAACACAATCTTACCTTCCATCTCCTTACAGCGATCAGTGAACGGATCCGGTAAATCTTGATGGTCTAAGTTTCTCTTTACCTTTTTGCCATCCTGAATAACGACTACCCCTGGTATTCCAACTACCGTCGAGTTCTCTGGAACATCCTTTAAGACTACAGAGCCTGCTCCAACCTTACTGTTGTTGCCAATTGTAATGGAACCCAATACTTTAGCTCCAGTAGCTACTAAGACATTATTTTTAAGTGTAGGGTGTCTTTTTCCTTTTTCTTTTCCCGTCCCACCTAAAGTTACTCCTTGATATATGGTACAATCGTCACCTATTTCACATGTTTCTCCAATAACAACACCTGAACCATGATCAATAAAGAAACGTCTGCCAATTACTGCTCCAGGATGGATTTCTACACCTGTAAAGAATCTGCTTATTTGGGATATTAGCCTTGCAAGAAAGTACCATTTCTTTTTATAAAAGGCATGGGCTATCCGATGACTCCAGATTGCATGTAAACCGGCATATGTTAAAACAACCTCTAGCTTGCTGGTTGCGGCTGGGTCCTGCTCAAATACCACTTCTATATCTTCTTTCATACGCTCAAACATTAAAATCACTCCTTTTTTCCACAAAAAAAGTCTCTGTCTATAAATATAGACAGAGACGCTCATTCGCGCGGTTCCACTCTGATTGGAAAGATACACATACTCTTTCCCGCTTCACATCTTTAACGCAGATGATACGTCCAGCCTACTCATAGTTCGGCATGGCGCTCTGAGGTGCATTTCCATAACTCATTGGTTCAGACCACTTTCAGCCGGTGATGGTCCTCTCTAAAGAACTTGCGTTACGTACTTCTCCTCTTCTTAGCTTTCTTTTTTTCGTTCATGAATTGTACACTCATTTTCACACCTTGCAGTGGAAAAGTCAATTTTATTGTTTTGCGTATTTAGAAACTCTAGCGATTACTTTTTCTTTCCCTATTAAGCTGATCGCATCTGCTAATTCTGGACCATGCGTCTGACCAGTTGTTACGACACGGATAGGCATAAATAGGTTTTTCCCTTTATGTCCAGTTTCTTTTTGGACCGCTTTAATAGACGCTTTAATCTCAGCTGCCTCAAATGTATCTAAGCTCTCTAATTGTGCTTTAAATGCCGTCATGACTTCCGGAACTTGTTCGCCAGTCAAAACTTCTAGAGCTTCTTCATTATATGCAACGTCGTCGTTGAAGAACAATGATGACAATTCAATAATTTCTGCTCCAAAACTCATTTGATCGTGATAGAGGGCTATTAAATTAGTTGCCCATAGTTGTTGCTCCTCTGACAATTCTGCAGGAAGAAGACCCTCTTTTTGCAGATGTGGCAAGGCAAGCTCTACTACTTTTTCAAGTGGTAGCTGTTTAATATATTGATTATTCATCCATGTTAATTTTTGCTTATCAAACATAGATGGTGATTTTGAAAGACGAGTAACGTCAAATAGCTTGATGAATTCTTCCTTAGAGAAAATCTCTTCCTCTCCTTCAGGAGACCATCCTAATAGAGCAAAGAAGTTAAACATAGCTTCTGGAAGATAACCCAGGTCTTTATATTGTGCAACAAATTGAATAATCGATTCATCACGTTTTGATAATTTTTTACGACTCTCATTAATGATTAAAGTCATATGACCATATTGTGGATACTCCCAGCCAAATACATCAAACACCATTAATTGTTTTGGAGTATTTGATAAATGCTCTTCTCCTCGGAATACATGTGAAATTTCCATTAAGTGATCATCTAATACTACTGCGTAGTTATACGTTGGGATGCCATTAGCTTTTACAAGTACCCAGTCTCCAACGTCTTTCGATTCAAAGGAAACAGATCCACGAACTAAATCTTCAAACGTATACGTTACATTTTCAGGCACACGCATACGGATAGTATAAGGCATTCCAGCCGCTTCCTTCTCTTGCACTTCTTCTTTAGATAAATGTCTGCATTTTCCGTTATACATCGGTGCAGCCACGCCATTTTCTTTTTGTTGCTCACGGTCAGCTTCTAATTCCTCTGAAGTACAGAAGCATTTATAAGCATGTCCTTTTTCTAGCATTTCTTCCGCATATTTTGTGTAAATATCTAAACGCTCCATTTGTCGATAAGGCGCATAAGGTCCACCGATATCTACAGATTCGTCGTATTCCATTCCTAACCACTTTAAGTTATCCAGCTGCGATAATTCTCCGCCTTCAATATTACGCTCAATATCTGTGTCTTCTATACGGACAATAAATTTCCCGTTATGGTGGCGAGCAAATAAATAATTGAATAATGCTGTACGTGCCCCTCCAATATGGAGATTTCCTGTAGGACTTGGTGCATAGCGTACGCGAACTTCTTGTGTCATTATAAATCCTCCTAGTTATCTTGCGTTTAAATTAAACCTTCGTCTGGAAAGTGGAATCAATCAGTTTTTAAGGCAAGGCATATCTTTACTTTTGCCTGTCTGCTAAAGTAGTAAACTTTATCTATTCTACCACTGCCAGTAGTTTTTTTAAAGTTAGTCTTTTTTCAATAAAAGGATGGTAGCTAAAGATGCAATTCCTTCCTCTCGTCCAGTAAATCCTAACTTTTCAGTAGTCGTCGCCTTCACGTTGACTTGTGACACATCAGCTTGCAAAAGCTCTGCAACTTTGGCGCGGATTTCCTCAATGTAAGGAGCCATTTTAGGCTTCTGAGCAATAATAGTGCAATCTACATTTCCAAGCTTGTAGCCTCGCGCATCTACTAGCTTCCATATATGCTCGAGTAATTTAGCGGAATCTGCATCTTTAAAATCGGGATCGGTGTCAGGGAAATGTCTGCCAATATCTCCCTCTCCAATAGCTCCTAGCGCTGCATCTGTAATTGTATGAAGCAATACATCCGCATCCGAGTGACCAATTAGCCCTCTTTCATAGGGTATCGTGATTCCTCCTATTATTAATGGGCGATTGTCTGCAAATTCATGTACGTCAAAGCCTTGTCCAATTCTTAACAATTTATTGTTCCTCCTGCTTTCGTTTATTTAAAATTACTTCTCCAAAAAGTAAATCCTCTTGAGTGGTAACCTTTACGTTATCATAGGTGCTCTCCACGATGTGAACCTTTTCACCTTGTCTTTCTACCAACATGGCCTCGTCTGTTCCTAAAAAGGACTCTAGCTCTGCCATTCTTTCGGCTTTTTCCAATATGTTATATTGAAAAGCCTGTGGAGTCTGGATGATCCATAGGCTCTCTCGTTCAACCGTTTCCTGTATTATACCATTTTGAACTTTTTTCATCGTATCTTTGGCACGAACTGCTGCTACAGCGGCTCCAAATTTTTCTGCGGCCTGTACTAGACGATGGATAACGTCTTGATGGATGAAAGGTCTAGCAGCGTCATGTACTAACACAACTTCTTTAGAGGGGCTTGCCTTCAAGCCTGCATACACACTGTGCTGCCTTTCTGCTCCTCCTTCAGTTATTGCCGCAACCTTTTGAATAGAATACTGCAGAAGAAGCTGCTCTATATATGATTGTTCATCTTTTTTTACCGCTAAAACAATATGAGCACATTGGGGATCTCGTTCAAATACGCGGAGGGTATGTATTAGTACAGGTATATTTTTTAATTCTATAAAAAGCTTGTTATGCTCTGCTCCCATTCTTTTGCCACTTCCCGCAGCTGGTAAGATTACTGTGTAAGCCATTTCGTTTTCCTCCTCCGTTACAAAGAAAAAGGGTATGCTCCTAAAAGGAAACACCCCTTACTACTTATTTCGTTTCCTGTGGTTTCGCAAAGATCATTCGTCCTGCCGATGTTTGAAGGACACTTGTCACTTCCACATTAATCGCTTGTCCGATGAACGCTTTACCACCTTCAACTACAATCATCGTGCCATCATCTAAATAAGCTACACCTTGATTATGCTCTTTTCCATCTTTAATCACAACAACATGCATTATTTCCCCGGGAATAACTACGGGTTTGACAGCATTAGCTAAGTCATTAATATTCAATACCCGCACTTGATGCAATTCACATACTTTGTTTAGATTAAAATCATTGGTTACTACTACGCCACCCATTTTTTTGGCTAGACGCATTAGCTTTAAGTCGACCTCTTGAACATCATCAAAGTCTTCCTCCACTATTAAAACCGCAGTGCTTCTTTCATCCTTCAATTTGTTTAAAACATCTAGACCTCTTCGTCCTCTTGTTCTTTTTAACGTATCAGAAGAATCTGCGATATGCTGAAGCTCCGTTAAAACAAATTGAGGAACTACTAGCACACCTTCCATAAAGCCCGTTTCCGATATATCTGCTATTCTTCCATCAATAATGACACTCGTGTCTAGCAGCTTATAGGTACCCAACGGAAGTTCCTTGGCTTCCTCCTCAGCTGTTTTTTTCTTCAAAGAAGGTAGTTTAGAGGACGGGGTGAACACATGTAGCAATTCGTCTCTCTTTTTGTATCCTACCTGGAAACCTAGATATCCTAAAATAATGGTTAAGAGAACAGGGGCAACCGAACGAATGACTGGTAGCTCAATAGTTGATACAGCCGAGCCAAGGAAGAAAGCTACCACTAACCCGATTACCATCCCTAGTGTCCCAAATAACAAATCTCCGATTGGGGCCTTTAAAAGCCTTTCTTCCATCCATTTGATAAAATGTATTAAGTAATCTGTTAAAAATAGGGCAGCCACATACAGCATGATTGCTCCGATTATTACGGAAACATATAAATTATTAATCAAAGGGTTGTCGGATAAATTGATTAGTTCATATAAGTGCGGTAAGAATAGCAACCCTAATGTTCCACCTATCAATACAAAAGCAATTTGGATAATCCACTTTAACAAATTTTCCACCTCCATTTAAATTTTATTATACTTCCTGTTTTCCCTATACGTCTAATAAGTCGCAAGGAAGAAGGTTATCCCTTGCCCGCTAAACTAACATGAAAATGTCAGATTGACACTCTAACGTGTACAACCAAAGCAAAGGATTACCTATCTGTTACTTTTAAATCTATGAGTACACCCAGTTAAAACAAGAGTTAGACTTGAATACGTTACAGCATCTTATTTCTTTTTATGAAAAGGCTTCTTTCATCACCTGGTTTACAGAGTCTACTCCAATAACCTGCAGACCCTTCGGATAATCCCAGCCCCCCATATTAGATGCAGGGATAATTGCTCGTTTAAAGCCTAGCTTAGCTGCCTCTTGCACTCTTTGTTCAATCCTAGATACTCTTCTTACTTCTCCTGTTAATCCTACCTCACCTATAAAACAGTCGGTTGGAGCAGCACCCGTATCTCTAAAACTAGATACGATACTTACTAGGACGGCTAAATCGATGGCAGGTTCGTCTAATTTTACTCCACCAGCAACTTTTATGTACGCATCCTGTGTTTGAAGTAGCAGTCCCATGCGCTTTTCTAGCACGGCCATTAATAAAGAAATTCGATTTTGATCAATCCCCGTGGCCATCCTTTTTGGATAATTAAAGCTCGATTGTGTCACAAGCGCTTGAATCTCTACTAAAATCGGTCTTGTCCCTTCCATTGAGGCAACAATGGCAGATCCAGCCGCTCCATGAGAACGCTCCTGTAAAAATAATTCAGATGGGTTCAGTACTTCCCTTAAACCCTGTTGCACCATCTCAAAAATAGCAATCTCATTGGTAGAACCAAATCTATTTTTTTGTGATCGCAATATGCGATGATTATGATGACGTTCTCCCTCAAAGTATAAAACAGTATCTACCATATGCTCGAGTATTCTTGGACCAGCAATTTGCCCTTCCTTAGTTACATGTCCCACCAAGAAGATGGCAATATTTTTAGTCTTCGCAATCCGCATTAGCTCAGCTGTACTTTCACGCACTTGGGATACACTTCCTGGGGCACTTGTTACCTCTGGATGATGAACCGTTTGGATAGAATCCACTATTACAAACCGTGGGCTTACTTGATCAATCGTTCCATTGATCAATTCTAAATTGGTTTCCGAATAAATATAAAGTTCATTTGAAGTGACTCCTAGACGTTCCGCTCGGAGTTTTGTCTGGCGGATTGATTCTTCTCCTGATATATAGAGTACTCTTTCTCCTTTATTCGCAAGAAGGGCAGAAACTTGTAAAAGAAGCGTTGATTTACCTATACCTGGATCTCCCCCGATTAAAACTAGGGAGCCTGGCACAATTCCTCCACCTAATACACGATTCAATTCTACTAAATCAGTTTGTACACGTGGTTCCTCGACTGTTTCAATCGATATGATTGGGGTTGCTTTTTGAGTGACTCCAGACGAATGCTGAAAAGAATGTCTAGGTCCCTTAGAAACTACCTCTACCTCTTCCACCATGGTGTTCCATTCTCCACACCCCGGACATCTCCCCATCCATTTAGCAGCCTCGTAACCGCAAGAGTTACACATAAATTTTGTTTTCTTTTTAGCCATATGAACCTCCTATTAAGAAAAGCACAAGCGCCTATGTCTGCCACGACAAGCAAATGGAGAAAAGCTTAGGAGCAGCTTTTTTCCATTTGACCTCAAGGGGCTAGGCGCTGGAGCTAGATAAGCGCTTTACAAAAAACTATAAACTTTCTTAACCTGTAAAAAAGGCATTCCGGTAATCTCGGAATGCCTATATTATTAACTTTCTGTGACAGGTTCTGTTGTACGAACAACAAATTCGTCATTTTCTACATCAAATACTACACGCTGACCAGTTAAAACTTCCCCTTTCAACAATTCCTCTGAAAGGCGATCCTCCACATGTTTTTGTAGTGCACGGCGTAACGGACGTGCTCCGTATGTTGGATCGTAACCTTCGGTAGTAATTTTGTCTTGGGCAGCTTCCGTAAGCACTAGCTCTATTCCTTGTTCTTTTAGACGCTTCGCTAGCTGTTCTGTCATTAACGTCACTATTTGTTTTAAGTGTTCTTTTTCTAATGAGTGGAACACAATCATTTCATCCAAACGGTTTAAGAATTCTGGGCGGAATGCTTTTTTCAATTCTTCAAGCATTTTACCTTTCATATCTTTGTAATCCGTTTTCCCAGCCTCTTGTAGATTAAATCCTACATGCTTATTGTATTTAAGTGCGTCCGCACCAACATTTGACGTCATAATTACTACTGTATTACGGAAGTCTACCGTACGTCCTTTAGAATCTGTTAAACGACCATCTTCTAATACTTGTAGAAGGATGTTGAAGACATCTGGATGTGCTTTTTCGATTTCATCTAAAAGGATAACCGAATACGGCTTGCGACGAACTTTTTCAGTTAATTGACCACCATCATCGAAACCTACATATCCAGGAGGTGAACCTACTAAACGAGAAGTAGAGTGTTTTTCCATGTACTCAGACATGTCTACTCGAATCATTGCATCCTCGTCCCCGAACATTACCTCTGCCAATGCGCGAGCTAGTTCTGTTTTACCTACTCCAGTAGGACCTAAGAAGATAAACGAACCGATTGGACGCTTAGGATCTTTTAGCCCTGCGCGAGCACGACGGATCGCACGAGAAATAGCATCTACAGCTTCTTTTTGACCAATAACTCGTTCATGTAATTTGTCTTCTAGTTTTAATAATTTCTCAGATTCTGTTTGAGCAAGCTTGGAAACAGGGATTCCCGTCCACATAGAGACAACAGCAGCAATATCCTCTACAGTAACTTCTGATTCTTCTTTGCCTTGTTTTTCTTTCCAAGTGTTTTTCATTGTTTCTAATTTATCTTTTATCTTCTGTTCTTTATCACGGAAAGATGCTGCTTTTTCAAATTCCTGGCTTTGAACAGCTGCATTTTTCTCAGAACGAACAGCTTCTAATTTAGCTTCTAATTCTTTTAAATTAGGAGGAGTTGTATAGGAACGAAGTCGTACCTTAGAACCAGCCTCATCTATTAAGTCTATCGCTTTATCAGGCAAGAAACGGTCTGAAATGTAACGGTCTGACATTTTAACGGCTGCTTCTACTGCCTCATCTGTAATTTTCACTCGGTGATGTGCTTCATAGCGGTCACGTAATCCATAGATAATTTGTACCGCTTCTTCAGCAGAAGGCTCGTCAACTTGAATCGGCTGGAAGCGACGTTCCAGTGCAGCATCTTTTTCAATATATTTGCGATACTCATCTAACGTAGTGGCACCGATACATTGTATTTCTCCACGAGCCAGAGCAGGCTTCAAAATATTAGAGGCATCGATTGCACCTTCTGCTCCACCAGCACCGATTAATGTATGAAGTTCGTCGATGAATAGAATGACATTCCCCGCTTGGCGAATTTCATCCATTACTTTTTTCAAGCGGTCTTCGAATTCTCCACGATATTTAGTACCAGCAACAACCGTACCCATGTCTAAAGTCATAACACGTTTATCTCTTAATATTTCCGGTACCTCATTTTGAACAATTTGTTGAGCAAGACCTTCTGCAATTGCAGTTTTACCAACACCTGGTTCTCCTATAAGAACTGGATTGTTTTTCGTACGACGAGCCAAAATTTCTATAACGCGTGTAATTTCCTTGCTACGGCCGATGACTGGATCTAGCGTACCTTCTCTTGCAATTTGAGTTAAATCCCTTGCTAATCCGTCTAACGTTGGAGTGCTAGCTGGAGCGACCCCATTGGAATTGCTGTTACTATGGGATTGATCGGAGCTTCCCAATAATTGAAGCACCTGCTGGCGCGCTTTGTTTAAGCTTACACCTGCATTGTTTAACACTCTTGCAGCTACACCTTCTCCTTCACGGATTAACGCGAGAAGTAAATGCTCTGTTCCAATATAAGAATGACCAAGCTTTCTAGACTCATCCACTGAAAGTTCAATCACTTTCTTAGCGCGAGGCGTATAGTGAACAATAGGGCCGACTTCCTCTGCCCCAGTTCCAACTAGCTCCTCAATACCTGCTTCTATTACTTTTGGATCTACTTCAATTGCTTCTAAAGCTTTTGCCGCAATACCACTTCCCTCACGAATAAGTCCAAGTAATATATGTTCTGTTCCTATAGATTCATGCTTTAAGCGAATAGCCTCTTCTTGAGCTAATTGTAAAACTTTTTGCGATCTTTGCGTAAATCGATTAAACATCATGCAGGTTCCTCTCCTTTTGTTTTCTCTTTTTCTCCTTTTTGCAAACGTTCCCTTAACAGCTTAGCTCGAAACATATCACGCTCCGAAGCATTTAAAGTTGTACCAGCATACTTTTGTAAAAATCCTGGCTGCATAAAAACCATACATTCATTTAAGATAGACATATCCACATCTTGAATAAGTCCAATATCTATCCCTAAGCGTACATCGGATAGGCATCTTGCTGCCTCCTCCGTTGTCATAAGACGAGCATAGGATAAGGTTCCTAACGAACGATAAAGACGATCCTCTAGTGTATTGGGAGAATGCTTTAATAGTGCATCTCGTGCTTCTCTTTCTTTTTGAATAATTTGTTCCGTAATGCTTTGAAGATCAGCTAGTATATCCTCCTCAGTCTTACCAAGTGTCGTTTGATTTGATACCTGATAAACATTGCCGAGCGCTTCACTACCCTCTCCATATATCCCTCTTACAACCATTCCAAGTCGAGAAATAATGGTTACTATTCGATTCATTTGTTTTGTTTTCGTTAATGCAGGTAAATGCATCATAACTGATGCCCTAAGTCCAGTGCCCGTATTAGTAGGGCAACTTGTTAAATATCCAAACTGTTCATCGAATGCGTAAGGTAATTCTTTTTCCAATAAGCTATCTATATTATCTGCCCGTTTATAAGCCTCTTCAATTTGGAGGCCTGGAAAAAGGCACTGGATCCTAATATGGTCCTCTTCATTTACCATGAGACTAACAGATTCATCCTCCGATAAAAGGACGGAGCCTGTATCCGGAGAATTTGCCAATTTGGGACTGATCAAATGCTTTTCTACTAACACTTGGCGTCCGAGCTCAGATACATCTTTTATCTGAATGGAGGAAAATTTCATTTGCAATGCTTCATCAGCAGCATCCAACAAAGTGGCTGAAACAGATTGGTCAATTTTATGCGCTTCGTCCTCTGTAAATGCAAGAGGGAAGCGAAATCCATTCAGATTTCTAGCCAATCGGATCCTTGTGCTCATCACAATGTCAGAATGCTCTCCTTCCCCTTCCATCCAACTAGATCTGGAATTATCTAAAAAGTTATCAACCGACATAGTGGTCGCCACCTCCTTCGACAAGCTGTTTTTCTAGTTCTTTTACTTCATCTCTCAGCTTAGCGGCATCCTCAAATTGTTCATGCTCGACAGCATCCTTCATTTGTGTACGTATTGCTTCAATTCTTTTCTTTAAAGCTATTTTTTCACCAAGTACCCCTGGTGCTTTTCCAATATGTGTCGTATTGCCATTATGCAGACGTTTTAAAACTTGGGGTAAATGAGGACGAAAGCTTTCATAACAAGAAGCGCATCCAAACTTACCTTCCTCTAAGAACCTCTCAATAGACCAGCCACATTCATTACATTCAAGTGTTTTCTGTTGTTTTTGTTGAACCATCTGCTGATCCGCGTGGTTAAACCAATTAGATAGAAGCTGATGGAGAGATAATGGGTCTTGTTTATATTCAACATAAAACGGGTGTAGGCTATTTGCACAAACCTCACAATAATGTCGTTCAAAGTGTTCTCCGTTATGCACCTGTGTAACCGTCACTTTGGCCGGTCTTTGCTTACAATTTTCACAAATCACTTTTCAACACCCCGTTCATTTTTCACTTTTTTCATATTTTAACGTTAATAGCATCGCACAAAGTATTCGTGCTCTTAGATCGTCTCTTGCAGGCAGTGGGATGGCTAAAGTCGTTCTGGCTAAGGCTGCTAAAATAATTTTTGCTTCTCGCTTAGTTATCACTTCTTCATCCAATAATCTAAATACAATATCTTCTGTCGCGGACTCAGACGCCCCGGCTTCCAGACTTTGTATTATATGCTCAATCAATTCAGCTTTTGTATGGGCCCGAACGCGGAGGATTCGAATATACCCACCACCACCTCGCTTACTTTCCACCAAATAACCACGGTCCTGTGTAAATCGAGTGTTTATAACATAATTTATTTGCGAGGGGACACAGTGAAATTTTTCAGCGATTTCACTTCTCTTTATTTCAATCTGCCCTCTACTTTCTTCTTCGATAATTGACTTCAAATAACCTTCAATAATGTCAGATATATTTCTCATCTTCTCTCACCTCTTCTCATTAAAACTGACTTTGACTATATTTGACTATATTATATAGCGAAATTTTTGTATGTGCAATTGATATGCCTAACATAAAAACAACAAAAAAACTACCAACATTTATTGTCAGTAGTTTTAGGTTGTATCAAAATGGAAACTTATATTCTTATATTTGTGAATTGTATTTGAGTTGTGTAATAAAAAAATTAGGCTCTACTTCAATGTCCTTTATTTTGGAAAAGTTGTGTCTTTCGTACAAAGTAAGCGCCGGTTTATTTTTTGCACCAGTAGTTACTATAACACTTACACTATTAGGAGCGAGGTCCAATACGTATTTTAACAGCTCAGTAGCTATTCCCTTCCTGAAATGATTAGGGTGGACAATTAGCCTACAGATATCCATTTCATCTCCATTAATTTCATATGAAATAAAACCAAGCAGTTGTTCCTTTTCATACTTTCCTATATAAATTTCTTTAGAAGCTTTAATATCCTCTGTAGTTTCCTTAAGCTGCGGAATGCCATCAAAACCGATAATCTCCGCTTCCTTTCGATAAGCCGGAAGCTGTACTTCAAGCATTTCTTCTGCTACAGATTGATTGTGATGATCAAGTAATAAAATCATTGAGTACCTCGTTAAACTTTTCTTTTTTTATTGTTTTTTTGGGCTTTAGATAATTGCTTCCATTTATCTCGCTCTGTTTTTTGTGCAGCCAAGTCGTTTTTACGTTCCATATGGGCTAGTTCACGTAATAATTTTACATAGCTCCTATAACGATCCTCTTTTAGCACACCAGAACGAATAGCCTCCTGAATCGTACAGCCAGGCTCTTGTTTATGCTGACAGTCTCTAAATCGACACTGCATTGCAAGCTCTTCTATATCTTGGAAGCTGTTGCTAATCCCCTCGCTTGAATCCCATAGCTGAAATTCTCTCATCCCTGGTGTATCTATCAATAGCCCTCCTCCAGGTAACAAAGAAAGCTCTCTATGAGTTGTTGTGTGACGCCCCTTACTATCATCCTCTCGAATGTCACTAACCGCCATCACTTCTTCTCCTGATAGAGCATTTATCAAGGAGGATTTACCTACACCTGAAGAGCCAAGTAATGCACCTGTCTTCCCTTCGCCAAGAAGAGCGGCCAAGTCTTCTATTCCTTCTCCTGTAACACTAGAAACAGCAAAGATTTCGACGCCAAATGCAATAGATTCGACTTCATTGATATAATAATCCAATTGCTCACAAGCATCTTTTTTCGTTAGAACAACTACTGGTGTCGCCCCCGAATCCCAAGCTGAGAGTAAGTAACGCTCTAACCTTCTAACATTGAAGTCTTGGTTGAGTGACATCACTAAAAACACATAATCTACATTCACTGCAACCAATTGAATTTCCATAGTTGTACCAGCCACTTTTCTTGAGAATTGCGATTGTCTCGGTAAAACCTGTTGAATAATCCCTTTCTCTTCTCCTGGCATTTGCTCTAAAACAACCCAATCTCCTACTGCCGGAAAAGCTTCTCGATTGTTGTCAAATTTAAACTTACCTGAAAGGGAGCATAGCCACTCTCCATCATTTGTGACTACTCGATATAAATGTTTATGCTCGAGTAAAACTCGGCCTACTAATCCTTTGCTCGTCATCTTTTCTTCCCATTTACTATTCCATCCATACTTTTCGATTAAATTCAATTTAAATTTCCTCCTAATTTTCCCTAAAAATATTTTAATCGCCATTTTTTATTCGGCGAAATACTGGGCAACAAAAAAACCATGATTGCACGAATCAGCAATCATGGTTTCCCGATCATTAGTAAAGAAATTTCAAAAAGTATGGAGAAATAAGCTCGATTGTCTGTTTACAATCAAACCAATACCTATTCAGCCTACATTTAGAAAATTACAGAGTGGGACATCATGAACTTACTGATTCGTTTTGTGTTATATACAATAGCCATAATGCCTCACTCCTTTCCTTAAGTTAAATTCAGAATACTACAAGTTTTTGAAATATGCAATAGGCAATTACGCCGTTACATCACGTTTTGTAAATGACCAGTAGCTTGTTACTAGGAATATTAACAGATACACGACAATTATTATAATAGAAAAACTTAAGGTCATGCTTTCTATTAGCGGTGTATTTGTTCCGATAAATTGACTTAAATTTGTATTGGCAAATATAATGTATTTCGGAAATTCAAAGTCCAGCATTGCAAGAATTTGAGTTACTTGTACTCCTGCAAACATTAGGAAAATAGATATTCCAATTGCTAATGAGCTAGAGCGGAACACTGAGCCAATCATAAAAGCTAAGGATCCAATTACAAATACATTTACTAAAGACAGAGCAGTTAAAAGCAATAATCTGCCCCAGTACGAAACCTCCACTACCTTGCCATCGACTAGCTCTAACTGCGTACCTGGAATATTATCAAAGAAAATGTATCCAAAGATTATTCCCGAAACAAGAAGAACTATCGACATCATAATTGCAAATAGACCAACTGTGATTAGTTTAGACGTTAGAATTTTCCATCGCTTCATTGGTCTCGTTAGTAACATTTTAATTGTTCCTTGGGAAAATTCAGAAGCTACTATTCCACCAGCCACTACTACCGTAAATAATGTGACAACGGACATCATATTTGGAAGACCGCTGATAAACCCTTGTGCACTATCATCAACGATAGGAGACAAATTATTATCAGTTCTATATTTAGTTAGTTCAGGACCCTCAGAAATGGCAGTCATCTCTTCTACAGTAATAGTTTCTCCTTCACTACTCTGTGAAATATCTATTGAATAGACCCATTTTACAAGACCAGCCGAAGCAAGCATTAACAACACGAGCAATATAGTCATTACCCATGTTGATTTTTTAGTCCAAAGCTTTAACCACTCATTTCGTACGAGATTCAGCAATTTGCCCACCTCCTGTAATTTCTAAGAATTGATCTTCTAATGTTTTTCTATGTGGTGTTACGGAATAGATTTGTAAATCATTTGTAATCATTTCTGCAACAAAAGCAGGAACTTCTTCTTTGTTTAGAGGGATTACATAGCCAGTTCCTAAAGACTCAAAGGTGATTTCCTTATAATTAAAGAAATCTACTACCTTTTCTTGATTTGATGCTTCAATGTAATAATGAGATTTTTGCTGTTCATTTACCTCTTTAATAGATAAGAGCTTCCCATTTTGAATCACTGCAATTCTATCGCACATTAACTCTATCTCAGCGAGCAGATGACTTGAAACAAAGATAGACACACCTTGCTCTACTGCTATTTTTCTTAAATACATACGAAATTCACGAATACCTGCAGGATCTAGTCCATTGGTAGGCTCATCTAAAATGAGAAATTTAGGCTTATGTAAGATAGCCTGCGCTAAACCTAGACGCTGTCTCATTCCTAGAGAATAAGTAGATACCTTTTCGTTAATACGCTTTTGAAGTCCTACCTGAGCAATCACTTCGTCAATGCGTTCCTTGGTTATATTCTTATTCATTCGTGCAAAATGAACTAAATTCTTATACCCACTCATATATTTATACATTTCAGGGTTTTCTACAATCACCCCGACCTTGCTCATGGACTCCTCAAAATTCTCTGAAATAGGCTTCCCCTCTATAAATACCTCTCCTGATGTCGGCTCCATAAGACCTGTCATCATTCGAATAGTGGTTGTTTTCCCAGCTCCATTCGGCCCTAAAAATCCTGTTATTTGTCCAGGATATAAATCTAATGTAAGATCATCAATAATTTTCTTTTTCCCGATTACTTTAGTAAGATTTTGTAGTCTTACTATTGGTTTTCTCTCCATTTAATTCACCTTCCTTATCAATAATTTTGTTCTTATTAAGGTATACGTCTATAAACTAAATAAGTTCTATAAAATTCCATTTATATTTTTCTTGGAAATTTAATACGACTTTGCTGCTTCTAACTCGTTCTCTCTTTGTTCTTGGAATAAGTTGGTCATCCAAGACGTAATATCTTTTCTTTGTGATTCTCTTATATCTTCGACCAACTCATGAGCAATAACCGAGCCCTCACGCATCACGACAATTTCATCTAAAATTGGTTCCATATCCTTCAGCTCGTGAGTAGATAAAATTATAGACTGTGTCTCTATATCTATAAACTGTATAAACCCTCTTATTATAGACTGTCTTACCATTGGGTCTAAGCCAGAAAGAGGCTCATCTAGCAGATAATAATCTACCTCTCTCCCTAGTGTAGCGGCAATTTTTGCTCGCCCTCGATTTCCCTTTGATAATTTTTTTAAAGGGGCATGTATATCTAGCTGTAAAAAATCAGCTACGATACAAGCCTTATCATAACTAAAATCATCGAACTGAGAATCATAGAATCGAAATAGCTGTTTCACTGTGAAATATGGAAAAACGTCATCCGCGTCTGGTAAATATGCTATTTTTTTAGCTACGAGATATGACACAGGCTCTCCATCAATTTGAATGGACCCACTTTTAGTAAGCAATACCCCTGCCATCAGCTTTAAAAGTGTAGATTTCCCACTTCCATTTTCACCGACTAAACCAATTATTTTACCTTTAGCAAAAGAAATTGTTACATCATTTACCGCTATTTTGCCTCCATACCTCTTAGTTAACCCATTTATATCAATCAATTCAACTCACCTCTTTTACGGGAGGATAATTGGACAATAATCTCCTCTTCTGTAAATCCAAATGACTCCATTTGATGAAGAAATGTAGTTACTAGCGTCTGCTTCATTTCTTCTCTTAGCTCTTCTAATCTTTGCATATCCTCAGTCACGAACGTCCCCTGCCCTCGTTTGGTCTCTGTTAGGTGCAACAACTCCAACTCCTTATAGACACGTTGCATTGTATTGGCATTAACACCGAATTCTAGTGCATATTCTCTTACCGAAGGTAAACGATCTCCAGGCTTCACGTTTCCCTTTAATAAATCCCCAAAAATTTTCTCCATGATTTGTTGATAGATGGGCTTATCCGGAAGAAAATCAATCATAGGTGTATCCTCTCACTTTCCTTTGTAAAACAAATGTTGAGATTATAAATAAGCATGTAAAAACAACAAATTCCAATATAATTTGTCCTACGTAAAAGTGATCCGTAACCTCTAAAAACATATAAAAATCTTTGGAGCTAATTTCTCCTACATTCATCTCAGGTAGGTTTACTTTCCAATAGCTAGTTAGTGTTTCATATAGCTTACTTTCTGTAAATTTTGCGTAGTTATGGAATGCAAAGAAAAAGAAGACGATAGATACTATATTAGATAATGCTTTATTGATTGGTCTTAAAAGTCGGCCAATCACCCAAGTAAACAAGATTCCGATTGTAAAAGTAAGTGCTGCAAAAGCTGAAGTAAATAAAAAATATACCTCTAATTTCATAATCCATACCATACTAATATTCTCTAAGGGTTGGAAAAGCCAATAACCAATCATTGCAGTTATTATGACAACTAAAAGTGATATAAAGGTGAATACAAAAAATGCAAATAGCTTTGCCCCAAGCAGCTTATACATAGATGCATTTGAATGAAACCACATGTCCGAACGTTTCATATCCTTTTCTAAGCTTGCAAAGAATAAAATAGGCATTCCTATAATGTGCCCCAAAACCCAAATCGATGATAAAACAAGCAGTACATTCCCTAAACTAAAATCTATTCCGAAGATTACCTTTAACAAATATGGGCCCATTAGTACTACCAGTACGTTAATAAGTAATCCAATTAAAAGCAAGGATTTATACGCCATCCATTCTTTCCAAATCAAGCCTTTCCATTGACTCATATTTCATCCTCACCATCCTAGTGTATTAGTTACATAATACACTAGGATTTAACATAGAGTCAAACAAATTTTCAATTTAATTCCTTTCATGGGAATAGCGTATGAAAGGTTGAAAGAATGAAAGGCAGATTCCGTCAACCATAGCCCTTTCTATTTGATATCAAGGGATAATGTTTGTAAAGCTAGATCACCACTTTGAAAAAAATAGAAAAGCTCCAGCACCTTTTTATATTTCTAAAAAAGTAAAACTTGGAACAAGTATGGTGGTTTTCCGCTTTATACGGACGCTTTCCGCGTAGGAAGCGATAAGTCATCACCCCACTGGAGTCGTCCCCTGTCGCTTCAATCCACAACATTATAAATGTTGGATGAAGAACAAACTCCTATATATAAAATTAAATTTTTCTTTAAAAGATCTTTTTGATCTGCTCAACTTCGCTAAACTTAAAGGTCTATAGCTTGTGGGTAATAATTTATATAGTTCTCAGTAAATAAAAAACACCAATCCAATGTTAATTAGACTGGTGGTTTTTAAAATATCAATTATAAAGATGACATGCTACAAAGTGACCCGGCTCTTGCTCTTGCCAAATCGGCTTTTTCTCTGAACATATTGCCATAGCGTGCGGGCAGCGAGTGCGGAATACACAGCCTGACGGTGGATTGATCGGACTTGGCAACTCACCTTGAAGGATAATTCGTTGACGAGATTCTTCGATATCCGGATCTGGAATTGGGATAGCGGACAACAATGCCTGAGTGTAAGGATGTAATGGGCTATCGTATAATTGGCTACTTGTTGTCAGCTCAACCATATGCCCTAAATACATTACACCGATACGATCAGAAATATATTTAACCATAGACAAGTCATGCGCTATAAATAAGTAGGTCAAGCCTTTTTCTTTTTGAAGGCGCTGTAATAATTTTACTACCTGGGCTTGTACCGAAACATCCAATGCTGATATTGGTTCATCTGCTATGATAAATTCCGGATCTAAAGCAAGGGCTCGAGCAATTCCAATACGTTGTCTCTGCCCTCCAGAGAATTCATGGGGATATCGATTGGCATGATCACGATTAAGACCAACATCCTCTAACAATTCATAAACCCTTTCTTTTACCTCTTTTTTAGAGTTATATAGTTTATGAATTTCCATAGGCTCAGCGATAATTTCTAAAACAGTAGACCTTGGATTTAAGGATGCATAGGGATCTTGGAATATCATTTGCATTTTCTTTAAATAATTTTTGCGTTCTTTATCGTTCATTTCATGTACATTTTTCTCTTCGAACAGCACATCTCCCTCTGTTCGGTTATACAAACCTAAAATAGTGCGACCAGCAGTAGATTTTCCACAGCCTGATTCCCCAACTAGGCCAAATGTTTCTCCCTTGAAAATTTCAAAGCTAATACCGTCAACTGCTCTTAATGTACTGCCCTGACCTACCTCAAAATGACGTTTTAAATCCTTTACAGATAATAGAACATTCTCCGTCATATGTTTCCCCCCTAACCGTCATATCTTCTTACTGCACATATCTCTTTTTCTAATTTTGAGCCTTCTAATACTAAAATCTCCACCGACTTACCTGTCGAAGGCGAATGTAATAATTGGCCGTTCCCATAGTAAAACCCAACATGTCGCACGGGTCCAGTTCCTTCATCATTTGCAAAAAACAACAAATCTCCTCTTTTCCATAAAGAGGGGTCAGCCTTCGACACTTCTTTTCCTTTTATGGCCTGATCACTTGCGTCACGAGGGATCAAATAGCCACACGCCTTTAACATATTGTATGAAAAACCAGAACAATCATAGCCGTATGGGGACATTCCTCCCCATAAATAAGGTAAATCTAAATATAATTCTCCCAGCTTCACCGCTTCCTCTGGTGGAAGTTTTGGTAGTTGCTCAATAGACTCTGCAAATTGTACATTTTCTTTTCGGAGCAATGTCTCTCCATTTGGAGCTTGAACCTTATAATAGCTACTTGTTTCCGATATAACAGGAAGGATTGCATTAAATGGTAGAACAAGTAGGGGTTTCTCTTCCATATCCCATAGCTGAGTTTTACTATCCTTCACTCGGACAATGCCTTTATTTTCGACCTCAGTTACTTCTTTTAATTGGACTAAAGGCACCCAACCAGGATATCCTCTTACATCTTTTTTAGATGGTTGCCACACTGCGATAATTTTAGCCCAACCGTCACTTATCTCATCCACAATAACCGGCTCACCATAGAGGAGTTGGGTTTGAACACGATTTTCATCACATAAAGCAAGACGTTCCTTGTATGGAAGAGCTTCTAGCCACTCTCCTAACTGAACAGGATTTGAAATTCCTGGACTGTCTACTTCTCTAGCAGAAGCAGGCTCTGTCCAAACAGTTGCTACCTTTACTGCACAAATCCAATGATTACTTACTAACGTCATTGCTTCTCCCCCTCCGTTTTTATGCTCTCAATCCCTAATCCATAGCCTTCTGAAAATGTCATGCTGCTAGCTTGATAGATTACACCACCAGTGACTATGTCCTCTGCAAGCATTAATGGAGCATCGAAATCATAGAATTGAACATTTGGTTGGCTTGCTGCGAAATGAGCAGCTGCTGTTATGCCTAATTTAGTTTCGATCATGCTGCCTACCATACATATAACTCCACTTGCCTCTGCTAATGCATTAATCTTTATAGCTTGATGAATACCGCCAGATTTCATTAATTTAATATTAATCATGTCAGCAGCACGCATGTCTAACACACGTTTGGCATCATATACAGAGAAAACACTTTCATCCGCCATAATAGGAGTGATTGTTCTTTCAGTTACGTATTTTAAGCCCTCTATATCATCTGAAGATACTGGTTGCTCAACAAATTCAATATTTAGCCCTGCGTCTTCCATTGTTCCGATAGCACGGACTGCTTCTTTTGCATTCCAGCCCTGATTGGCATCTAATCTAATTTTAATTTCTTTCCCTACTCGCTTCCTAATAGCCTGAATACGATTAATGTCTTCTTGAATTGTACCTATTCCAACTTTCACCTTTAACGTTTGAAAACCTTGACCAACATAACGATAGGCATCCTCTGCCATCTCAATAGGATCATTAACGCTTACTGTAAAATCAGTAATCAGCTTGTTTCGATATCCTCCTAAGTACTGGTATAGTGGTAGTTTCGCATATTGACCCAAGAGATCAAAGATAGCCATATCAACAGCAGCTTTAGCACTCGAATTTCTGACAATAGCTTTATGAATTCTTTGAAAGATTAACTCTTTCTCTAATAAAGAAAGCCCAATTACTTGTGGGGATATTACTTCGTTTATAGCGTAACGAATACTTTCCAAAGAATCACCAGTAATTACATGTGTTGGAGGAGCCTCCCCAAAGCCCACTCTTCCTTCCTCGGTAGTTACCTTCACGACTATGGAATAAGCAGTAGTGACCGTACGAAGTGCGGTTTTAAAAGGTTTTGTCAGTGGCACTGCCACATAAAATGTCTCAATAGATTGTATTTTCACTCGTGACTCCCCCTTACTCAACTCCAGGTAATATTGCTAGCGTCAAATTCTCCGTATTCAGTACCGCTTCCACTCCTAAAGGAATTGCAAAGTGCGGCTGACAATGACCAATCAGAAAACCTTTTAATGCTGGCTTCCCTAAATCCCCTAAATAATGATTAAAAACTTCATCCATCGTTAATGATTTTTTTCCTCTCTTAGGCTCCGCATCACAGAAATCTCCAATGACAAACCCAGCTGCCGCGTTTAGCTTACCCGCTAACCTTAGTTGATTGAGCATACCGTCCACCTTGTAAGGCTCTTCTCCAATATCCTCTATTAATAACAGCTTCCCTTGAGTATCAACTTCATATTTAGTCCCTATCCCACTTGCAAGAAGTGATAAATTACCGCCTACAAGTTCTCCTCTAGCGACTCCAGGCGAAACAACTGATAGAGGAGATATATCCTCTGTATAATGTAGCTCCATTGGCTGGAATAATTGAAGAAACATTTTTTTAGATAAATCACTAAATGTACTTTTTCCAACGTCTGACGCTAACATAGGGCCATGAAATGTAACGATATCAGAGTATAAATTCATGCTAGTATGTAAATATGTAATGTCTGAGTAACCCCAGAAAACTTTAGGGTTTTCATTCATTAGTTGATAATCTATTTGGTCAGCATACCTTGCTGTACCATAGCCTCCACAAGCACATATAATACCGTCTATATTTGGGTCCGCGAACATCTCATGTAAATCTTCTAGTCGCTCTTCGTCTGTGCCCGCTAGATACCCATTAACTTGTTCTACACTTTTTCCCATCCTATAAGATAATCCTAATTCCTCTAAAAACGATAGGGAGCGATTCAGTTGATCTATATTAGGTGGACTAGCTGGAGCAATAACCCCAATTGTGTCCCCTTTTTTTAATCGTTTTGGTCTTATTTTCATATGTATAATCTCCTTTGTTTATAAAGAAAAGGGGCGGCACTCGTAAAAGTGCCGCATCTTTTTTTAGGGAATAAATCTTTATTTATTCTTTATCTGCCCATTTTAAATCCATGTATCCAACTGGATGTCTAACAATTCCTTTGACATTGGACTTCTCAAGCGTGACTTGGTTGTAATAGTGAATAGGAACAACCGGCATTTCTTCCATAAGGAATTTATCAGCTTGAATCAGCATATCCCAACGTTTTTGCGGGTCTGTTTCATTTTTGATATCCGCTATTAATTTATCAAATTCTGGGTTAGACCAAGTAGTACGGTTCATAGAAGAACCAGTAATAAAGCTTTCTAATGCATTAACAGGGTCTGCATAGTCAAATAAGAACGAAGAGCGTGATAACATATATTTAAACTCTTTTTGTTCTGAAGCAAACACGCTTGCCTCTACATTTTGTAGGGCTATTTCCACTCCAAGAACTTCTTTGAACTTACTTTGAAGTGCTTCTGCAATTTTCTTATGAGTATCACTAGTTGAATAAGTTAAGGTTACTGTTGGAAGTTCATTGTATCCTTCCTCTTTCATACCTTCTTCTAAAAGTGCTTTTGCTTTTTCAGCATCATGTTGAATGAGCTTTCCAGCAGTCTCTCTAAATTCCTTGCCATCTGGACCAATAAATCCGTAAGGAACAAATCCTTCTGCTGCTTTTTCACCATTTTTTGTTACGAATTCTACTATTTCTTGTTGGTCAACAGCCATACCGAACGCCTGGCGAATTTTTTTGTTTGTAAAAGGTTCCATAGAAACGTTGAAACGATAGAAATACAGACCTGCTTGGTCTTCATTTTTTAACTCCGGATCGTTCAACAATTGATCTGCAAGTTCAGATGGTACACCTGAAACGTCTAAATCACCAGTTTTATACATTTGATACTCCGTATTAGAATCATCAATCATTGCCCACTCAACCTTGTCTAGCTTAACAGTATCTGCATCCCAATAGTTCTCATTTTTCTCAAAAGTAAAGCTTACATCGTGATCCCAGCTAGCTAATTTAAATGGACCATTTCCTACAAATGATTCTGCTTCTGTAAACCATTCAGGGTTTTCTGTAGCTGCCTTCTCATTTACAGGGAAGAAGCTTGGATTTGTAATAATATTTAAGAATGTCTCTGTTGGCGCAGCAAGTTTAACTTCAAATACTTTCTCGCTAACTGCTTTAATAGCAACCGTGTCAGCTGCTCCTTCTCCATTATTGTAAGCTTCTGCCCCTTCAATGAAGTAAGCTAAGAATGCTGCTGGAGAAGCAGTTTCTGGATTTAACATATGCAACCAGCCATAAACAAAATCACCTGCTACGACAGGATCTCCATTTGACCATTTTGCATTCTCACGAATTGTAAATGTATATGTTAAACCATCCTCTGATACGTCAATCTTTTCAGCTGTAGCTTCTTCTGCTTGATGGTCCTTATTTAGTCTTACAAGGCCTTCCATCAAATTGTTTAATGCGCTCCAAGATACCGCATCAAACCCTACTGATGGATCAAATGACGTAGGTTCGTTTCCGTTGTTTAGCTTAAGCACTTTTTCCGTTTCCGCTACAGGTTCTTCTTTTCCTTCACCTTCTGTCTTTGTAGTCGGCTCTGTCTCAGTCGGTGTTTTCCCAGCCTCTTCATTGGCTGTACACGCGCTTAACACAAGAACAAACAAAGCCATAATTAATAATGAAAGCCATTTCTTCATCCTATTTTCCCCCTTTGTTTTCTATATGTGAATGCACTTGCGCGCCCTCATCCTGTTTTACTTTTGTACTTGTAATACTTTTGCTCTCTCATCCTGAAGCCAACAATCTACTGCATGAGCATCTGATAGCTTACTAGTGTATGGATAAACATGATCACACACTTCCATTGCAAATTTGCAACGAGCAGTAAATGGACAGCCAGTTGGTGGAGCGAAAAGATCCGGTGGTGTTCCATCTATTGGTTGTAGCTCCTCCTCCATTAAATCTAACCGTGGAACAGAATTGAGAAGCCCTTGTGTATAGGGGTGCTGTGGAGTGTAAAAAATTTCTCTTTTATCACCTATCTCCACAATTTTACCAGCGTACATTACCGCAATGCGGTCTGCAATTTTAGCCACAACACCCAAATCATGTGTGATTAAAATAATGGAAATATCCGTTTTCCTTTGAATTTCCTCAAAAAGTTCCAATATTTGTGCTTGTATAGTTACGTCTAAAGCGGTCGTTGGCTCATCTGCTATAAGGAGTTCTGGATCACAAATTAAAGCAATTGCAATAACAATACGCTGCCTCATCCCTCCTGAAAATTGGTGAGGATATTGCTTTAACCGTTCTATTGGATTTGGTATGCCTACTAGGTTAAGCATTTCAATTGCCTTTAATTTTGCTTCATGCTTCCCAATTTTTTTATGGGTGCGCAAACCTTCCGTTAACTGCTCACCAATAGTGAGCGTTGGGTTTAACGCAGTCATAGGGTCTTGAAAAATCATAGATATGTCTATACCTTGGATTTTTCTTAGTTCAGATTTGCTGAGCTTTGTTAACGCCTTCCCTTTAAACAAAATACTACCATTCTTAATCCTTCCGGCTGGTTCAGGTATCAATCCCATAATTGCATTAGAGGTGACACTTTTCCCACAGCCAGATTCGCCTACGATTGCCAACGTCTCACCCTTGTAAAGATCAAAATTGACCCCTCTTACTGCTTCTACTTCTCCACCATATGTTTTAAAGGAAACTTGTAGGTTATTAACCTGTAAAATTTTCTCGTCTGTAATTTTTTTTCTTTCTTTTTTACCATTCCGACTCACTAGTGAGTCATCAGATTGTAAAGATACTGCTACCTCATCCACTTTCCCTCGAGCAAGTTCCTTTGCATGATCTAATTGATGTTCATTCATCCATTCTTACCTCCTAAGCTTTGGATCAAGGGCATCTTGTAAGCCGTCCCCTAATACGTTAAATGCAAACATCGTCACAGAGATAAAGAATGCAGGGAAAAACAGTCTCCACCAATGACCAGATAAAATTACAGGTAGTGCATCGTTTGCCATTACCCCCCAACTGGCAGCTGGTGCAGATACGCCTAACCCTAAAAAGCTAAGAAATGCTTCGGCGAATATAGCACTCGGAACCGTAAGAGTCATTTGTACTATAATCGGCCCCATTGTGTTTGGTAACAAATTTTTACGAATGATTCTAGAGCTTTTTGCACCAAAGGATTTGGATGCAGTTACAAATTCGTAGTTTTTAATCTGTAAAACTTGGCCCCGTACGATCCTAGCCATACCTACCCAGCCGGTTACAGTTAACGCAACGATAATAGTTGTAAGGCTTGGCCCCATAACTACCATCAATAAAATAACTACCAATAAATGCGGTAGACCATAAAGCACTTCAATGATGCGCATCATTATCGCATCGGCTCTTCCACCCTTATAACCACTAAAACCACCATAAATTACACCTATAAAGAAGTCGATCAATGCAGCCATTACCCCTACAAATAAGGAAACTCGTGCACCATACCACGTCCTTGTAAAAACATCTCGTCCTGCTTCATCTGTTCCAAACCAGTGCTCTGCCGATGGTCCTTGATTTTGCATTGGATAATTCATCTCATCCATAGAATATGGGGAAAAAATTGGTCCAAAAATAGCAAACAGAGTTAAAAGGATTAAAAAGAAAAGACCACCCATTGCCAGCTTATTTTTCTTTAACCTTCTCCAAGCATCCTTCCAATAGGATAAGGAAGGTCTTACAACGGATTCCGCCTCTCCGTCTGACTTTTCTTTAGGACGGAACCATTCATCCTTTATTTCCACCGGGGATACTATCTCTTGCGTTTTAGTCATTATGCATCCCCCTCTTTACGATGTAATTTAATACGTGGATCTAGTACTCCGTAAACAATATCTACTAAAAAGAGCATAAATACTAAGAATGCGCTATAAAATACTGTAGTTCCCATAATTACGGGATAGTCTCGATTGTTAATGCTTTCCACAAAATATTTTCCCATTCCCGGAATAGCAAAAATGCGTTCGATTACAAAAGTACCTGTCAAAATACCTGCCAGCATTGTACCCATAATCGTTACAACAGGCATTAAGGCATTCCTTAAGGCATGTCGAAAAACAATTCTAGCTGGTGAAAGTCCTTTAGCTCTAGCCATTTTGATATAATCCTGTGTTAACACTTCTAGCATGCTGGAACGCGTTAAACGAGCAATAATTGCTGTAGGACCTGTGGCTAATGCTAGAGTTGGAAGAATCATATGCAACGGACTACTCCAAGTAGCTGGAGGCAACAGTTCCCAATTTACCGCCACCTGTTGAATCAACAAAGTGGCCAAAACAAAGTTAGGAACTGATATACCAATAACAGCAAAGGTCATTGCTAAATAATCAATAATACCGTTATGCCGGAGGGCTGCCAATGTACCTAAAAGAACACCTGACAATAATGCAACTAAAATAGTCGACATACCCAGTTCAAAGGAAATTGGAAATCCCCTTGCCAACAGTTCGTTTACCGATTCATTTGGTTTCTTAATGGATGGTCCAAAATCAAACGTTACAATCGATTTTAAATAGTTTAAATACTGCACATACATCGGTTGATCTAGCTTATAAAACTTTTCTAAGTTTGCTTGAATAGTAGGATTAGAAGTTCTTTCTCCATCAAATGGAGAGCCCGGTATCGTGTGCATTAATGCAAATGTTAGAGTTGCAATGATGAGGATTGTTGCAATCATCATTAAAAAACGCTTAATAATATACTTTGTCACGGAAGGCTTCCTCCTAACAGAATTTGGTTTGCATTGCTAGCTCTACCATGACAAGCATTGCACGATATGCTTCTAGAATGTCTTTTGCTTCAAATTTTACAATTGTTGTTCCTTCTATGATTTCACATCCTGGCATTAGTGCTGCCCACTCCGCTTGTCCATAATTAGTAAATTCAATTTTTAAAACAGGTTGTTCTGGTGGTATAAGTGGTAGTATTTCATCTCTTTTCTTAATAGCCTCTGCCACTTTTTCTTTAAGAAGAGCTTGCGACTTTTGAGGGTGTAGGGTTTTAACAGCAGACCTAGATATAGATTGTTTTACCGCAGCTGTTATAATACCTGGAATGAGAGCCTCCGCCTCTCTACAAGCTCCGTCATCTCCAGCAACCATAATGACAGGAACTCCATAATAACCAGCCACGTATGCATTAAGACCAAGCTCTCCTATCACTACATCATTGATGTACATATTTCGAACTCCAAAAATCATAGAATGACTCATGACACCTGGTTGTCCAGCTCTAGAATGGTATCCAGCAAAAACTGCTCCTATGTAGCTTTCATCTAAAGATTGAACCATAGAATATGGCTTTAAATCTCCGGTTATCAAAGATGCCTCTGGATGTAACTCCTCCACTAAAAGATTATTCATTTTGGAATGACTATCATTAACCAGTACCTCTTTAACACCTGTAGAAAGAGCCCCTTCTACAATAGCATTGGCTTCCTGTGTCATTATTCGTCTCGCTCTTTCGTAATTATGCTTGTTCGATTCCACAAATGTGTAATCCGGCAGGCCTGTTATGCCCTCCATATCAACTGATATAAATAACTTCATCTCTTCTTCCCCCAACCTTCAACTCTATTTTTCTATTGGTAAACATCACTTTATCAAAATATACGGAAAATTACAACATCTCGTTTTTGCTATCAATTGGCGGATTTATATAAAATAAAAAAGCAAATGCACCTCATATTAAGGGCATTTGCAATATTCGATAAATATAGACACTAAGCTGGTTAAGTCGACGCTACACTTCTATAGCTTTTAACGGAATCTAGAGAAAAATCCTCGATGGGATCCCCCTTGGGATGGGTTGTTAACAGGGTATGCTTGTTGAACTCCTGGTACTACTACGGTTTCATTTGACTCTGTAACGAAATATTGAGGAACATTTACGATGTGCTCTCTATTGACATTTACAATTGGTTGAATGACTGGCTGCATTCTTGGTACGAAAGAGTCACTAACACGATATTGTGGTGGACAAACAATCGGTTCCGCTGCTGGTAATTGTCGTCGGCAACCACATGATTGACCCCAACCTTTTGTTTGGCCGCACGAATGACACATATGGTGATTATTCATTATTTTCACCTCCTCTTGCACTTATACTAATAGATGCAAGAAAGTGGCAGACAACCTAGACAAACACCTCAATGCCCAATAAAAAAAGAATGCCTTTTTTTAAAGACATTCTTTTTTTACTATGCTTAAGGTAAAATGGCAAAGGACCTTACGGGAAATCCAGATGCTTTTTCAGGTTTTGGTACTATATTAAAAATCACTGAACCTTTGGCAGGGATCTTATCCAAGTTCGTTAACAGTTCGATTTGATATGTATCCCTTTCTAGCACGTAGTATTCTCCTAGTAATGTTCCGTTTCTTTGATAATCAATTGCCGAGTCAGTGTCAAATGTTTCATGACCAATAGCTTTAATTTTTCTTTGCTCAAACAAAAATTTTAATGCTTTTATTCCCCATCCTGGAGCTCGATTATTCCCCTCCATATCCTTATTATTAAACGCTTCTACATCTGGCCAGCGCTTGCTCCAATCTGTTCTAAGCGCTACAAACGCACCCTCTTCAATTTCCCCATGCTCTTCTTCAAACGATATAATATCTTCTTTTGTTAAAGTATAATTATTGTCCTCCTTCGCTTCCTGAGACTTGTCAATTACCACTAAAGGAAGGACCAGTTCTTTTAATTCTAGTTCCTCTAAATAACGAGTGTCTCTTACAAAGTGAATTGGAGCATCAATATGTGTTCCATACTGACCTGCAAATGTAAAAGCTTGGGCAAAAAAACCGTCATCATGGTTAAACAATGTTTTTATTTCTGCAGCATCAAATGCTGAAAAATGTGGGGAGTTGGGACCGAAAGTATGTGTAAGATCTACCCATTGTTTTTCTTTTAATACTTTTAAAGCCTGCAGCAGTTCTAATGACATTTGTTCATTTCTCCTTTATGTAAGATTGTTGAAACAAAACTACACCCCTATTTAAATAAGAAGAGGTTTACACATCCATGTTATAATCTCGCTTCTTCTTTAAGACCTATGACCCCTAGAATTTAGCAATATGTAGGCTTTTTATAACTATTAATATATATTGGTTAAAATTAGATTAAATTTAATCAGCTAAGCTGTCAATAAAATAGTTATTTTATTCAAATAATTTAAACTTTTTATATTTCATACAAAATAACTAGTTTAAATGTTTAATTATATTAAAAAATGGCTATAAATATAAACAATACGATGATTTTGGGTATATGGGTTGATTAAACAACTTTATCTTAGTATAGTATTACACTTAACTTAGTTGATTTTAAAAGGAGGAAACATGAAGAATATTTCAAAAGTATTTTATATTACAATAGGCCTTATCATTTTGGCCGTCGGGTATGGAGCCCTAGCTCCCGAGAGTTTTGAGGCTATTACTACTCGTGCTAAAACATTTGTTTCCACAACATTTGGTTGGTATTACATGCTACTCATGTCCGTTATGGTATTAATTAGCATCTTTTTTATCTTCAGTCCCTACGGGAAAATACGATTAGGGAAGGATACCGATCGACCAGATTTCAGTTTAATATCTTGGCTTGCCATGCTATTTTCAGCAGGTATGGGAATCGGACTTGTCTTCTACGGAGCCGCTGAACCTCTATCTCACTTCGCAACTAGTCCTGCCACTGAAGACCCTAATACGAATGCTGCATTTAAAGAAGCCTTACGACAATCCTTTTTCCATTGGGGATTCCATGTATGGGCTATGTATGGAGTAGTTGCCTTATCTCTTGCTTACTTCCAGTTCCGCAAAGGGGAACCGGGATTAATTTCATCAACGCTGAAGCCAATCTTCGGCAAAAAAATGGAAGGTCCTTGGGGCGTCCTTGTCGATGTGCTAGCTGTTTTTGCTACAGCATTTGGAGTAGCAACTTCCCTTGGCTTCGGCGCTGTTCAAATTAACGGAGGTCTTAACTATTTATTTGGTGTTGAAATGGGCATCTTCTCACAATTTGTCATTATTGCGGTTGTTACTGTCTTATTCATAGGATCTGCATGGTCTGGCCTAAGTAAGGGCATTAAATATCTTTCCAATCTTAACTTAGTCCTAGCTATTGCTCTTTTAGTTTTTGTAATTGTTTTAGGACCAACCTTACTAATCTTGAACATGTTCACGGATTCATTTGGTGGTTACTTATCAAATATTGTTCAAATGAGCTTCAGTACTGCTCCACTAGATTCTTCCAACAGAGAATGGTTAGATATGTGGACAATATTCTACTGGGCTTGGTGGATTTCGTGGGCACCATTTGTTAGTATGTTCATTGCCCGCGTTTCTAAAGGAAGAACCATTCGTGAATTTATGCTCGGAGTACTAGTCGTACCCACTCTTTTGAGCGCCATTTGGTTCTCATCTTTTGGTACAACAGCGATTGATTTACAAAAGAAAGGCCTTGCAGATTTAGCAAGTCTTCCGACAGAATTGACTATTTTTGAAATGTTTAATACAATGCCATTCTCTTTAATCATTTCTCTATTTGCAATTTTGTTAATCGCATCTTTCTTTATCACATCTGCAGACTCTGCAACATTTGTTCTCGGTATGCAGTCGACCAATGGTTCACTAACGCCACCTAATAGCGTTAAACTTACATGGGGCGTTATTCAATCAACCGTTGCACTTATTTTATTGTCGGTTAATGGACTCACCGCCTTACAAAACACTATCATTATAGCGGCTCTGCCATTTTCTTTCATAATGATACTTATGATCATATCACTATTTAAATCACTAAATGATGAAGCTAAGTTAATAAAGAAAAAATAAACAAAAAAAAATGCCAGGATTATTCCTTGGCATTTTTTGTTTTAATTTATTTTTTAAGGGATATTATGAGATAATATACAAAGAACTGGTTGAAAGTGTGGTTTACTCATGATAAAGACGATAGGTAGAACAACTAGCCAAGAAATAATTATGGATTTTCCATTAGAATACATACAAACGAATCAACTAGAATGGTATTGGGTCGATATTGGCGAGCCTACCAAGGAAGAAGAGAAGCTCTTAAGTACTTTCTTCCACTTTCACCCTCTCGCTATTGAAGACTGTTTATTAATGCTTCAACGTCCAAAAATGGATCACTATGAGCAACACGAATTTTTTGTCCTTCATACCTTTAATGAGAAACTGATGGAGGCAGAGGAGTTAAATTTATTCGTTGGTAAGGACTTTGTAGTTACTTTTCATTTCCCACCGATGAGAGAGTTAAATGATGCGAGAGAGCGTATTAAGCTATATTCTAATGGTTGGGATAGAGGAACCATGCTCGTCACTTATAATATTGTGGATAAAGTGGTAGACACTTACTTTCCAATTGTTTACCATATCGAAGATTATTTGAATGAAGTAGATGATAAGTTATCAATGGATATGAATCACTTGTCTATGGATCAGGTATTTGACCTACGTAGTGACTTATTGCGTTTACGAAGAACCATCATTCCTATGCGAGATCTGCTATACCGGGTGATGTATTCAGAACGCATTAATTTAAATCAGATGGAACGGGCATATTTCGATGACATTTATGATCATCTTCTAAAACTAACAGAGATGGTAGAAGCAAATCGAGAGCTAACCGCAGATATAAGGGATAGCTATGATTCGATCAATGCTAGTCGGATGAATCGAATTATGATGATACTAACCATTGTATCTACTGTATTCATCCCTTTAACGTTTATCGTCGGAGTGTATGGCATGAACTTTTCCAATATGCCTGAATTGGAGTGGAAGTATGGTTACTTTACCGTGGTTGCTTTAATGATAGTTATTGCGACTGGAATGATTGCTTGGTTCAAATACAAGGGCTGGTTTAATCTGTTTAGAAATTAAAAATTATTTGAGGTGATTGCGTGATTGAAATTAAAGGTACACATAATAATGCGGTGGTTTATACGGATACAATAGAAGACACAGCCAAATCTCAGGTAGAGCAGCTTTGTAGTCTACCATTTCTCCAAGATACTAAAATTAGAATGATGCCCGATTTACATGCCGGAAAAGGTTGCACAGTCGGCACTACTATGACTATTACCGATAAAGTGGTTCCAAACTTTGTAGGCGTCGATTTAGGCTGTGGAATGATATGTGCAAAGCTCGATACAACGAAAGAAAAAGTGGATTTTGCAAAGCTCGATAAGACTATTAAAAAAAATGTACCGAGCGGAACTCGCATTCGACAAAAAGAGCATCGAAATACTATAGAAATTCCTTTTGAAGAGGTATCTGCTCCTATCAATGAGCAACGCGCACGGCTGAGTCTTGGTACACTTGGAGGAGGCAACCACTTTATAGAACTCAATGAAGGCGAAGACGGTAGTATCTATCTAGTGATTCACTCTGGAAGTAGAAACTTAGGAAAACAGATTGCTGAGCATTATCAACAAGTAGCATCTGATGCTTTAGGTAATAGCGTATCAAGGGACCTTGCTTATGTAGAGGGAGACAATATGAAGGATTATTTATACGATCTTTCTATTGCCCAGAAGTACGCGGCTTTTAACCGCAAAACAATGGTTGACGTTATTTGTAGAGGGATGAATTGGAGTGTCCAATCCGAGTTTGACACCATTCATAACTATATTGATTTAGACAACATGATTTTGCGAAAGGGAGCAATATCTGCACAGAATGGTGAAATAGTTATTATTCCAATGAATATGCGCGATGGTTCACTTATCTGTCGTGGAAAGGGAAATCCCGAATGGAATTATTCTGGCCCCCATGGAGCAGGTCGCCTCATGAGTAGGTCTCAAGCAAGAAAACAAGTAGCTTTGGAGGACTTCCAAGCTTCTATGGAAGGAATTTGGAGCACCTCTGTCGTTTCAAGCACTGTAGACGAGTCTCCTTTTGCATATAAGGCTATGAAGGATATCCTTGCGCATATTGATGAAACCGTAGATGTATTGGAAGTTATTAAACCGATTTATAACTATAAGGCGCACTAAGAACGCCAGAGAGGTTGATCATGATAATTTCATGTTCAACCTCTCTTTTTACTTATGGCCATCAAGATTGGTTTGCTGTCCAATAATAGAACAAAGCAGTAAAGGTTAGCTTTTCTATATTTGAAAGTCCTTCTGCAAGTGAAACATGAACATTCATCCCTTGTAGCTCAAAAGCCGGGTGGGTAGCATAAGGAAACATACCAAAACGATAGGATGCTAATCTTTTGCCATTAAAGTCGTTTATATCTATATCTCCATACATACTTTTTGCTTCCATTTGATGTGTTTTTTCACGATTTGAATCAAACACAATTGCTCTGTTTTTTACTGAAAAAATTGGAAGTACTGCCGTTGAAAGATGTACTTGGTTATGATCATATACTTCTATTTGCATAAATTTGAGTTTGTTCGCAATAGTAAACTTGCTAACCAATTGACCGTCCATCGTTACAACATCATAAGTAACCGGTAATAACATTCCCTTTCGGATAAATGGAAATGCATTAAGCCTTCTTACAACTGGCTGCTCCTCCGTAGGACTGATGCTATAAAGTCTCTCACCAGTATGAGACACTAAATAGCTCCTCGGAATAATGGAAACATCGCTTTGGTAGTTTAATTCCTTTAATGGAAATTCGGAAGAAAATTGTTGTGTATTTGTCTCTTGCTCTATTGGTAATTTGTTGGCTGCTTGCTGGAACATGAAGGCTACGCTAAATAATATAATTAGTGTCCACCCCATCGTTATATGCAGTTCAAAATCCTTTAATAGGGAGTCTCTAAAGATTATAACTAACGATATGTACATGACTAAACCAATTAGGCATCCCATTTTGGCATATTGGGCGGTACGTTCATATATGTGCTTCATCTTAATCACCTCTATTATTTTACGATAATCTCTTTAAATAGTTTCAAGAAAAGCGCAAGCGTCCTTTAAGTTCAAAACAGTGAGGACAGACTTATTCTCTATCATTATCGTAAAAATTTTGGAGATGATGGTCTTTTACCCTCCTACCACCGCATTTAGTAGCTTTTGGTGTATCTAACTATTGTCTATTATAAAAAACCGTACTCTTAAAAAGCTTTTCTACTTTATCCATTTTATACACATGAAATCACTTTGTTGATTGTAGCGGCAGGCGGCGACTCCAGTGGGATGAGTGAGACAGATAAGACATCACAACGACGCGCAAGCGACGGTGATGGTTTATCGCTCACCCCGCGGAACGCGTCCGCCTAAAGTGGAGATCAACCATTTATTATTCAAAATGAATTTTATATTCTTCCATTCAAAAATCCCTCCAGAAAAATTATATCCTGGAGGGGTTTTACTAATGCTCTAGAGCACGTTTAAACAATTTTTTTAGGAATTGCCAGAGGACATAAAGACCGATCGCTAAAAACAATACGAGTAGTATTGTTTCTACTGCTGAAGGTAGACTAAATGGCTCTATAAAAATTTGAAGCAACACCAACAAATATACAATACCTGCAATTCCTGCAATAATAACAACTCCCATTATCGCAAGCTGTGAGTAGGAGAGCTGTTTTATCTGGTGACGATGTATGAATAATTCTAATACGATTACCAGTAGAATGACGGTAAATGTAATAGTTACCTCATGTAAGTAAATGGAATTTATTAAATAGATAGCAAGAAATAAAATCATTAGGTACTTATAATTTTCATCGACTAGCTTTAGCATACAGCCACCCACCTGCTCTTAGTATTTCATATTTAACCGTTGTCTTCGATGCTCACGTCTTGCTGGACCCGTTTCGTATAAACGTTTTTCATCTTCCGTTTCAGGATGTATGCCCGGCACCGGAACTGGTTTACCTTCTTCATCTACAGCTACCATTGTTACAAATGACTCCGTTGTCAGCTTCTCTGCACCTGTCAGGAGATTCATGGAAGTCACTCGTACATACACCTCCATGGAAGTGCGTCCTGTCGAAGATACAATTGCATCTAGTTCAATTACATCTCCAACTTTCGCTGAAGATAAAAAGTCTACTGAGTCAATAGAAGCAGTAACTACAGCACCTTTTGCATGCTTCATAGCGGTGATTGCTGCTATTTCGTCTATAAACGCCAAAACTTTTCCACCAAATATTGTTTCATGGTGGTTAGTGTCTGGAGGTAAGATTAAATGGGTTTGAATGGTTCTTGATTGACTCATTGGATTTGTATTCACAATAATCTCTCCTTGATGATTAACTTCCATAAGATCTTAAGTATTACTTAAAATCTTATTAACTTAGTATAACATTTCTTCTTTAATTTGAGTTGGATGAAGACGCGATACTGGTAGCTGCAATGGAAGAAATCATCATTGCCTGTTGCGCTTGAATAAGCATTTCAAGAGAAGTAGCCATGGATATAGCGGCTGTTTCATACACATTCTTCGAAGATTTCAAGGACAAACCAAATGCAATAGGGAGTGCGGATTCCTTATACCATGAGAATAGCTTCATACTAGTCAATGCTCTATAAGATTCTACAATGTCCATGAGCTCACTTTCGTTCAATTTTAATGCAGCCATAAAACCGATTATTGGATACTGTGGAGTAGAGACTTTAATCTTTACACTTTTCATTCCATCTCTAATAACTACGACCCTTGACACCGCTTCTGGATCGAAATGTAAATTCGTATATGTTAGAACCTGGGACATCCACTGCAATTCATTTCCAGGGTAGAATTTATGATTTTTTAACTCCTCATAGTATCTATTCATCGTTTCTGCGCGTACAGCAGTATCCCCTTCCAGCTTACCTAGGAACATAGCGTACGGGTAATCATCACTAGCTGTCAAAAAGCGATGATGGACTTTCATAGCTGCCATCAGATCTTTTGCTCGACTAATCTCATAATCCCATTGTTCTTTTTCATCCGACATCATTAAGGCAGCGAGATATGAGTAATTGTTCATCTTAAACGAATTTTTCTTTAGTTCCTCGACTTTTACTAGCAACAGATCTACCGCTTCCTCCGGCTCTAATCCACTAACATCCAGTGTTGCAGTAAATAGTGGCTGAAGCTGCGAACGTAAAGGAGAGAACATACTCACTCGTTTCTTAATAATTTCGGATATTTCCTTGAACCTTTTCTTATCGATTTCCTTATCCAATGCCGCGTAATATCCTGCAAGGGACAATATTATTCTTTTGTCTATACTCCACCCCAAAAGCTCTTTCAGTTCATTATAAGTTGCCTCTATTTTTTGTACATCTAACAATTTCCTCACTCCTTTACTTTTTTACTGTTTAATATCCATAAAGGTTTCACTAATTTGTTATACTATTACCACTAAGAAAAGTAGGTGTTGAATATGCGTATTAATAAATACTTAAGTGAGTCTGGGATAGTATCAAGACGTGGAGCGGATAAGTGGATTGCAGATGGCAAAGTAACTATTAACGGGAAATTGGCCGAACTCGGTAGCCAAGTGGAGGACGGTGATGATGTCCGAGTCGACGATAAGCCGGTGGTTGTCGAACAGCCTCTAGTATATCTCGTTTTAAATAAACCCGTTGGAATCACAAGTACAACGGAACGCCACATAAAAGGAAATATTGTAGACTTTGTTAACCACCCTCTTCGCATCTTTCATATTGGACGTTTAGATAAGGATTCAGATGGTCTGATTTTGTTAACAAACGATGGAGATATAGTAAATGAAATATTACGTTCAGAAAACAAACATGAAAAAGAGTATATCGTTACAGTTAACGAAAAAATTACTGATACATTCATTGAAAAAATGGCTTCAGGAGTAAATATTCTTGGGACTAAAACATTGCCGTGTAAAGTTAGAAAGATGGGTCCTAACACATTTAATATTATATTGACTCAAGGTTTGAATCGGCAGATTAGAAGAATGTGCTCTGCACTAGGATTTACCGTAAAGAGACTTCAACGTGTGCGTATAATGAATATCTCGATTGAAGGACTTACCATTGGAGAATGGCGTGAACTGACAGAGCAGGAACGAAAAAAATTATTTACCCAATTAAATTACGCCCCAAAACGATAGTATTAGAAAAGCAGTCCTACATTTAATGTATGGACTGCTTTTAAATTAGGAATTACCAGCTACACGTTTTTCTAATGGCTGATATAATTTCTTTTTATCTACATCTGGTAGGATGGTTTCTAACTGTTCCAGTGCAATTTTTGCACCGTAGTCCATTCCCTGACAGCCACCTAAAAGTACTAAATCTCCTTCGGAAACTTCTCTTAGACTAGAACTGATGGCTTCTGGAAGTTCCTCATATAGACGAACAGTAATACCTGCTTCATCCATTACTTCTTTGAATACGGCAAGCTCTTGGTCGGAAACAACATCCTTTTGAGTAACATGGGAACGACTTAAAGTAGCAATTACCTCATCAATACCTAATCTTGGTGCCCACTTGGCAATTGCCTCCGCATTTTCTCTATTAACAATTACTCCTCTGTCCCCACGAATAGCATAGACGAGGGAAATACGATTAAAATCCATTTTTTCTAACGTGCCAAGTGTTATATCTATATTTCCGCTGTTTGCAAAGTGATCATCGATTATTTTAAAATCGTCTTCAAAAATGATTTCAAAACGTCTCTCCACCCCTACAAACTCAAATAAGCTCTTTTGAATCGTCTTAACAGGAACTCCACATAACAATCCTGCAACAATACTTACCATTGAGTTATAAACAGAATGATATCCAGGTGTAGAAAGTTCAATAGAGAATTGTTGACGAGGAATTACAACATCTTCTGCCACTAAATCTCTTTGAATCTCTACCGTAAATTTCGCTCGTCCAGTTGATAAGTCTAAATCCTTACATATTACATCTGCTGACTGTTCTTCTATTCCAATTGTAATAACTGAAGCTTTCGTTTTATTTACTAGTGAGGCTGAATACGCATCATCTAAATTTAAAATTGCTATTTTGTCTGCACCAGCGTCACGTATTAAACTTGATTTGTGCTCAAAATACTTTTCAAAGGATGAATGTAAATCAATATGCTCTCTACTTATATTATTTAACGTCACTATGTCAAAATCGACACAGCCTACACGATTTAACTCCAATGCAGAGGACGAAACCTCCATTGTAGCGTGAGTTACACCTTCGTCTACCATCTTAGCGTAAAATCTCTGTAAATCGAGAGATTCTGGTGTGGTTAGTTCTGAAGGCTCTGCATAATCACCAATTTTAACTACTACAGTTCCCATTAAACCTGTTTTAAGACCATGATTCTCTAAAATAGCATTAGTCATAAAGGAAGTAGATGTCTTTCCATTAGTAGCGGTAATACCTATTGTTTTAAGCTTACGTGTTGGATGACCGTAGTAAGCAGATGCAAGTGCAGCTAAAGCTTTACGTGCATCCTCCACTTTGTATTGTGGTACTTCTAAAGCGTCTATAAAATCCTCTACTACGAGTGCCACCGCACCATTTTCTACAGCTTGTCCAGCAAATTTATGGCCGTCCGCCTTAAAGCCTTTTATACAAACGAATACTTGTCCTTCCTCCACCTTACGTGAATTATAAGCAAGTCCTGTAATATTAATATTTTTAGCATTTTTGACGTCAATTATAGATAGTTGATTCATCAAATTTGTTAGTTCCATCAAAATAGCCACCTTTTATTTGTAAAATCTTCTCTGTCAATTTTACATCAATTCAAATAAGAAGGAAACTAAAAGGGAAACCAAGATTCCGGAAAAGACGTTACCAAAATAGTCCTTCAATTGAATCAATTTCATAATTGGTGTTTATACGGACAAATAAAACTGTCACCCGCATGCTATTACAATTGGGAAAGTGCCATTTACGAAATTACTTCAACTATAAAAATAAAAAGGTCGTAAGATTTTCTTCTTACGACCTCACTTTTTATTCTACTTCGCTATAATGTTCTACACAAAAAGCAAGCACAACTGACTCTTCACTTTCCTCTAAACCGTAATCTAATACTTTTCCATCTTTACGATCAAGGAAATGATATTGTACAATCTTTGACTCCGTATCTAAAACAGCTAAAATAACTCGTAAGTCTAATGAGCTTGCCTCTTCAAATAATTCGTCGTCCTCCGGAACCTCAAAGCCTAGTAAAAATTCATATCGGTCACCTGCAATAATTCCTGTTGGATCCTTTATCTTTTCAACCTCATAAGATGTTATATTCAAAAAGTCCACCTCCGTCTATAGTTTATCATTTTTACAGAGCATTTTCTTATTTAGTTAGCTATAATAGAGAGATTAAAATAGAGAAGGAGAATCACCATGCTTAATCCAGAAAAAATAATTTATATTCTTGTTCCCGTCTTTCTTCTCCTATTGGTGTTTGGGGATGGACTTAATAATATCGTCTATTCTATCTTATCGTTTCTTTTAGGAATATCGATGCTCTATCTAGCATTTACGCTGTTACGTAAACAACGTGAGGAGCGAAAGAATCGTAAATAAGGATTAAAGCTCTTGTGTTTGCTCAATCACTTTCAGCATAGCAAAAGCACCCTTAGACTTATTGGAGCAGACTGCAAGTTTAATTTGTTGAGCTGGATAGTAGGCTGAATGAAAGCTAACACCAGGGTCATATCCCATCACATGATACTTGTTAATATTGTTCCCACTTTTCTTTATCCATACTCCGTATCCGTAGTAATCATCATCTTGTTCCTGTACATGTGGATAAAGCAAGGCAGATGTGGTTTCCTCACTTAAAAATTTATTATCTAAAAGGGCCTCCCAGAAAAGAACCATATCCGCTGCTGTGATAAATGCTCCGCCATCTGCGCCCCCTTGGACAGGTATAGAATATATATTCGTTTTCCATGTCCCATCTGCTTTGTCTATATAGCCTAAGGCTGTATTTTTAGGTAGTGCATCCATTGCAAAATACCCTGAGCTTTTCATTCCTGCTTTTTCAAATATATTTTTTTCTATATATTGTTGAAAGGACAATCCTGAAGCCTGTTCTATTATTAATCCAAGTAAAATATATCCTGCGTTATTGTAATGAAATCTTTCTCCTGGGTTGAATTTCATCTTCCCTTCCTGAAAAAATGGTAAGAAATCCTCCAGCTTACGCATATGATACATCGGCTTATCTATCCATAGTTCCTCAAAGTCTTCCATAATTTCTTCATCAAAATAGTCTGGTATTCCAGAAGTATGTGTTAGCAGATGATGAATAGTTATTGATTCATCAAAATAAGGGAAATTATAAGACAAGCAATCCTTTAACTTTTGGTCAAAATACAATTTCCCTGCCTCTACTAACTGACTAACAGCTACTGCAGTAAAAATCTTACAGCCTGAAGCAATACCATATCTAGTGTCTGCTATGTTAGACAATTCCTCCGAACGATTGGCGTAACCAAAACTACATTCTGCTAGTGTAGACTTCCCTTGTTTTACGAAAATACTCCCTGAAAACTGAGACTCTCTTTGAGCTAAGATAATTTGTTGATCTATTGAGTTCTTCATTTTATTTCCCCCATATGAATCTTCTATTTTTTAACAATCTTCACTACTTCATTTAAGACTAAAGGAAGTAGGCTTAGTCCAATAACAATTAACCAATCTCTAGCTTGTAACGACTGTACACTAAATAATTCAGAGATAGGCCCAACAGAAACAATGACCACCTGCAGTGCCACACCTAACAGTGTGGAATAGACTAACAGTTTGTTTTTAAATAATCCTGCTTTAAAAACGGATTGGTTCATAGAACGAAAGTTAAAAGAATGAATAAGCTGAGAAAAGCTTAAAGTGATAAATGCCATGGTTTGAGCATGTGTAAGCAATTCCTCCGAGACATTACTTGTGACTCCTTTTAGACCAATTAAGAAGGCTGCTAAAGTAATAATACCTATTAAAAGTCCGTTCAATAATAAGAACGGAAGCATCCCGCGAAATAATTGTTCCTTTTTAGGTCTTGGCTTTTCCTTCATCACTCCTGGTTCCTCAGGATCCATACCAAGAGCTAGAGCTGGGAAAGTATCCGTTACTAAGTTTACCCATAAAATATGGATAGAACGTAGTGGTGTCGGCCAGCCGGCAATAATTGCAAAAAACAATGCAATAATTTCCCCTAAATTACAGGACAATAAGAAAATAATGGACTTTTTAATATTTTTATAAATATTTCGTCCTTCTTCAACTGCCTTAACAATGGAGGCAAAATTGTCGTCCGTTAGTACCATGTCTGAGGCACCTTTTGCAACATCCGTTCCAGTAATCCCCATAGCCACTCCTATATCGGCCTCTTTTAAGGATGGTGCATCATTCACTCCATCACCCGTCATCGAAACAGTGTTACCTGCTGCCTTCATCGCTTGCACAATTTTAACCTTATGTTCTGGAGAAACTCGTGCAAATACATTAATCTTCTTACATGTCTCTATTAGTTTCTCTTGCTCTAAGGAGTCTAACTCTATTCCTTCCATGACCTCAGAATCTGATGAAGCTATTCCAAGATCCTTTGCAATAGCAAATGCTGTGTCTTTATGATCTCCCGTAATCATTACTGTGCGAATACCTGCACTTTTACAAAGAGCAATTGAGTCCTTTACCTCTAACCTTGGAGGATCAATCATACCTACGAACCCTACGAAAATCAGGTCCTTTTCTGCCTGTTCAACAGCTACATCATTTTCCAACTTGTATGCTGCTGCCAGCACTCGAAGTGCTGAGCTAGACATAGAATGGGAGGCATTTAAAATACTTTTTTTATCCGCCTCTGTTAATATTTTAACTTCTCCATCCATCCAGATTCTATTACAACGACCAAGTAAGCGATCAATTGCCCCTTTTGTCATATAATAGTAGCCATCTTCAGATTTATGGATCGTTGTCATTAGCTTGCGTTCAGAATCAAATGGAATTTCCGCAACTCTTTGAAGCTCAGCCTCTAACAGTGTTTTTTCTAATCCATGATTTACTCCTGCTACAATTAACGCAATTTCTGTTGGATCTCCTGTTTCTGCATCCTTTGTATAAGTAGCATCATTACATAAAACAAAAATTTTCATTAAATGCTCATGTCCAGCACCAGCTCGCCCTAAATCTGCTATCTCTTGAATCTCTCCATTCAAGAAAAATTTAGTTACAGTCATTTTGTTTTGTGTAAGCGTACCTGTTTTGTCAGAACAAATAACGTTAACAGACCCCAAGGCCTCAACGGCTGGGAGTTTACGAATGATTACATTTTGTTTAATCATTCTTTGCACGCCAATTGCCAACACAATTGAAACAATTGCAGGCATCCCCTCTGGAATTGCTGCAACTGCAAGACTGATTGCGATCATGAACATTTCTAGTAAATCTCTTCCTTGAATCATGCCGATTAAAAAGATAAGTAAGGAAATACCTATTGCAGCAAAACCTAGATACTTACCTACCTGTGCTAAGCTTTTTTGTAATGGAGTCTGTTCATCGCCTGTATGTAACATCCCTGCTATTTTACCAATTTGTGTATTCATACCTGTTCCTACTACCACACCTGTTCCCCTACCTGCAGTGACAAGTGTAGACATGAATAACATATTTTTTTGGTCTCCCAGCGGAATAGTCTTTTCCTCCACATTAAGTGTTGTATATGCATCTTTTTCCACTGGAACAGATTCTCCAGTTAATGCCGCTTCCTCTACCTTAAGATTAGCGGATTCAATTAATCGGATATCACACGGTATATACGATCCTGCTCCTACCACCACTATATCCCCAGAGACTACTTCAATGGAGTCAATCTCTTTAGTTTGACCATCTCTTTTCACTACCGCTCTCGGAGTGGACATATTTTTTAGCGCTTCCAATGCTTCCTCTGCTTTTGACTCTTGTATGACTCCAACAATGGCATTGATAATAACTACTATCCCAATAATAATGGCGTCAGTTATTTCTCCTACAAAAGCAGATACAAATGCAGCAATAATAAGAACATAAATAAGCACATTATTAATTTGGGCAAAAATTCTTTCTGGCCATGACTTCCTTTTAGCAGTTGCCAATCGATTTGGACCATTTTTTTCTAACCTTTGCCTGGCTTCCTCGGTTGTTAGTCCACCTTGTACATTCACTTGCAACTCTTTTGCTATCTCTTCAGAAGATTTTTTATACCACATGGATATTCTCTCCTCCTCTTTAAGGATATCTTACCTTAATAAATACATTATAATGTAAAAAATAATAGTTATAGCAGAATTTTTAGAATGCTTTAGAATTTTAAATGTTTTATTTGTGACAATAGAATATAAAGAGGAGTAATTGCAGGGTCTAAATAAAGAACTCATAGATCTTTTGAGGAAGAAATATTAAATCTATTTTCCTCTAAAACGACCCTTGAATATATTAAGAAAAAGCCACTGTAACACACAGAAGTGTTATCAGTCGCTTATATTATTCCTCCGATAATTCTCCAGTTTCTAGGACAGTAATGCTTTTACCATTAGTTAGCTGGATGCTTATTGGGGATGTAACGCTCATTCTTTTAGAGAAATACCATCTGCGCTTTGGGGGAACTAATAATATAAATGTATCCTTTCTGCCTAAGAAATTCAGTTCCTCCGGCTCAATGCTGACATGGCCGGATACAGAAATACCTAACGCTTGAAGCTGTTCGCCGACCTCTTTTACAAAAGGTGTCGTTATACTTACTTCACTTACATTTAGTAAAGATTCAATGGTGAAATCACTCCATTTATCCACATGTCTTCTAGCGATAAACTCAATCACATTCCCTGCCGGGTCCTCAAAGTAAAATGCGTCTGCATCAAACCGAGCATAATAAATGTCTTCCAACCCATCCTCTCTATTTAGCAATACTCTTTCTTTTGCCCATAGCTTAGCAAGTGTGTATTGGTTGCCTGGAATGTTAATGGCAAAATGATATAGCGAAGCGTGTTCTGATTCTTTAAAAACAAGCTTAGACTCACCAATATCCATTTGAAAATAATGGTCTCCTGCTTCGGTAATTTGGAACTCTAATACATTTTCGTAAAAGCCGCGCAGTTCCTGTAACCTGTTTGTATACATTGTTACTATTTTAAACATCCTCGCACCCCTCTTATTTAACGTCTACTAATTCAAAGCGCTCACAAACTAACAATAGATCTTCTTCAAACTTTAAGCCTATTTTGTTTAATTCATCAGTAAAAAAATTTATGTGCGTTTTTTTCCAATAATCATAACTTCTGTCACCTTCACCCTCTGCGTAGGCAAACTCCTTTGAAACCTTATTCATCGGTTCAATACTGACATCAGAAGTTCTTATAATACACACCGGTTCATCCCTTGCATTTAAGATAATACTATAATCACCGACCTTTGGAAGTGGCTCCTTTTCAATCTCATATAGTATATGTGCCGAACAGGTAGCAGATTTCACTTTGTCTACTACAAGTCTTGCTAATGTATCAGCATCATCTCCAAATTGCCAAGCAGATACTTCTGGCTCTTCCTCATTGTCTTTCCAAAAAAAGTTCCAATATTCTCTTGATGCTATATTCATTTTTGCATACCTCTTTTATTTAATATTTCGTTAATTTTAGTATAGGGAAGGATTTTTAAAATTACTATTGATATTTTTGCCCGTTCTCTTTAAAATACATAAATTAACCATTTGAATATGAAAAATGAAGGATTTTAAAAGAAGCGGGATATATACAGTATTAGAGGAAGAACTATCCTCATAAAACAAGGGAGCTAATGAAATGACTAAAAAATTATATTACGAAGATCCTTATCTAACTACCTTTACTGCCAATATCGTAAAACAAGAACCGGAATATGTGGTTATTTCAGAAACAGCTTTCTATCCTACAGGTGGTGGGCAGCCATGTGATTTAGGTAGATTAAACGGTATTTCAGTGATCAATGTAGAAGTGGTAAATGATGAAATCAGACATTTTCTTGCCGAACCGCTAGATCCGGATATTACAAAAATTGAAGGAAAGATTGAATGGTCAAGACGTTTCGACCATATGCAGCAGCATGCTGGTCAACACATATTATCTGCAGCGTTCGCCGAGCTTTTCCAGCTGCAAACAGTAAGCTTCCACCTAGGCAAAGAAAGTGTCACTATAGATTTAGATGTACCCGAGATTTCTGCTGAGCAATTACAAGAAGTAGAGGATTTAGCCAATCAAATTATCCTAGAAAACCGTCCTATTGAGACAAAGTGGGTTACGGAGGAGGAGCTAGCTCAATATAATTTACGTAAGGCGACAAGTGTAAAGGAAGATATTCGATTAGTCATTATCCCTGATTATGATTACAATGCTTGCGGGGGGATCCATCCCTCTACTACCGGACAAGTGAGCTCGATCAAAATTCTACAAACTGAGAAACAAAAGCGCCAAGTTCGTGTAGAATTTGTTTGTGGACAAAGGGTTATAACTCAGTTTCATCGTAAGCATTCCATCCTGCTCAATCTGATTAGCACTCTTAGCACACCTGAGGAAAAACTGGAGGACGCAGCAAATAGCATCCTATTCACAAATAAATCACTAGAAAAACAAATAACTGAATTAAACAACAAAATCCTTCAATATGAAGCGAAAGATTTATTAAATGAGTCTAATAATGAAGTTATAGGTGTCACCTTTGAAAATAGAACTATCCAGGATCTTCAAAAGCTAGCTCGCTTCCTCGTGGAGGAGTCACCTAACACATTGTGTATTTTTGTATCACATAATGATGAAAAGCTTCAAGTTGTGGTGGCCAAGGGGAAAAACAGAGAAGAAAATATGAAATTATGGATTCAGCAAATAATACTTCCTATAAACGGCAAAGGTGGTGGCAACGAAATGATTGCTCAGGGAGGTGGAGAGGCATTACTTTCTAGTGCCGACCTTTTAAACAACGCTTTAACCCATGTTAGGTAATACCGTGCCAATTAACTCCTTCCTACATATACTAATTTGACTAAGTAGAAGGAGGGCTTTAATTTGACAAATCAATTTAATTTTCCAGGTGGATTTCCGGGAGGACCCGGAGGACCACCTGGCGGGCAGGGCATTCCAGGCTTCCCTGGGATACCTGGGATGCCTGGGATGCCAGGTTTCCCTAATAGACCTCCTGGCGGTCAAGGGAGCCCCGGTAGACCTCCTGGGCAAAATACTCAAGGAGGTGCTCCAACTAGCCCTCCTCCCTCGTTTGTTCCCCAACAAAGACAGGATGTAGGCGTTTTTGCAGTTGACCCTGGTGCTATAAGAAGCTGCCTATTTCGCAACACGTATATTTGGTTGAACAACGGTAGAAGCTTTTGGATTTTCCCAACGTATGTGGGAAGAAACTCTGTATCTGGTTTCCGCTGGAACGGTTTTCGCTGGACCTTCTACGGAACTGATCTTGGAAGAATTACATCCTTTCAATGTTTTTAAAAGAAGCCGAGTTTTCTCGGCTTTTTCTAATGCTATTAAGTGTATAGGTTAAAATAATGTCATTTTCTTCTAATTCACTTTACAAATTTTGTCCTACGAATTAAAATATAAACTTAGCTAGTTAAATATATTTCCAGATAAGGAGTCATTAAGATGACAAATCCACTTATTCATGAGCTTTTTCAAAAGACTCGTTTTTTATCCTATGAAAGTAACAAAACGCTAAAGGATTATAGTCTTTATTCCTCCCAATGGTCGGTCTTAAACTGTGTTTATAAACATACTGAGATGACATTGACTCAAATTTGGAAGTATTTAAATGTAGAAGCACCTACTATTACCCGCACAGTCAATCGATTAGCCACTTTAGGCTGGTTAGACATAAAGACTGGAAAAGATCGTCGCGAAAAAATAGTTAGGCTCTCAACTAAAGCTCTACAGGAATTCCCTAATATCGAAAGCTCCATGAATGCTTTTGAAAACGAAATGCTTTCTGCCCTTTCTAAAGAAGAGCAAGAGCTTTTTATGGGATTGCTAAAAAAAATTAACAAGGAGTAATGTTTTTTGAGTAACAAGGAACCAATATGGACCAAACCTTTTATCAGTTTGTTCAGTACAAACTTCTCCATATTTATCATTTTCTATGGCTTAGTAACCGTCCTTCCTCTTTACGCTACAGATGTATTAGAGCGTTCGGATGAAGAGGCTGGCTTACTAATGACCATCTTTTTATTATCTGCAATCATTATGCGTCCATTTACCGGTAAGCTTTTAGATATAGCTGGCAAGAGAAAAATGCTCTGGATTAGCTTAATTTTATACTTGATATGTACAGTGTTGTATTACTTCATAGAGCCCTTTACTATCTTACTTGCTTTACGATTTGTACAAGGTATCTGGTTTAGTATCGCCACAACTGCAAGTGGCTCTCTGGCAGCAGATAATATTCCACCATCTAGACGCGGTGCAGGTTTAGGGTACTTTACTATGTCTACTAACTTAGCGGTAGTAGTTGGCCCTTTCATAGCACTAACGATTGTACAATATTTCTCCTATGATATATTCTTTATTGCTATGAGTGTACTTCTACTGATTGGTGCTTTATCAGCATTATCTATTCCAGCAGAAAAACAGCCAGCAGTACCACCTGTAAAAACAAGAATGACACTAAATGATTTATTTGAGAAGAGATCTTTACCAATAGCATTAATCGGTAGCTTGATTGCTTTTTCATATGCAAGTATTCTTTCTTATTTATCTATTTACTCACAGCAAAAAGGTGTACTGCATCTAACAAGTAGCTTCTTTGCCGTATTTGCTATCGTGATGCTTGTTACTCGACCGTTCACCGGAAGAATTTTTGACGAAAAAGGGCCTAGATACATAATAATACCTGGATTAATATCCTTTATGTTTGGACTAATTTTATTGGCATATATGGATAGCCCTTTTACATTTTTATTATCTGGTGCTTTTATTGGTCTAGGATACGGAGCAGTTGTGCCTAGCTTCCAAACGCTAGCTATTCAATCTACTACTCATGAACGGAGCGGATATGCAACTGCTACCTTCTTTACATTGTTTGATACAGGCATCGCTATAGGGTCTTTTGTTCTCGGCATTGTCGCATCTAAGCTGGGTTACCAAGGTCTCTATCTATTATCTAGCGGTATTGTTGTTTTGACATTGATTGTATTCTTAATGCGAATGAAACAATTGAGAGCTAACCTTTATAAATAAAATTGTTTTACTTCATTTGGACATGCATTCCTTTACTATATAACTATACTAATAATCGAATCTAATATTCTAAATACAAAGCACAATGCAGAATAAACAACTGCATTGTGCTTTTAATTTAAATAGATGTATATAAACCCTATATTTGGTAAGACTTATGTGGAATTATAATTATAAAATTAGGAGGGGCATAGGTGTATAAACATATTGTAGGCACTATAGTACTAACTAGTGTTTTATTAGCTGGATGTAGCTTTTCTTCAGTTGATGCCAACTTAAGTGAAAAGGTTGATGTTTCATTGATTAATACAGAAGGTAAACAAGTAGGAACTGCCACCCTTTCAGAAACCTCCAAGGGTACCCATATCTTGTTAAAAGCAGAGGGGCTTACTCCTGGAGTAAAGGCCATCCATTTTCATGAGACAGCCAGTTGTGAGAAACCAACATTTGAATCAGCGGGAAGCCATTTTAACCCCGCTGAAAAAGAACATGGTTTTCAAAATCCAAAAGGATACCATGCAGGGGATTTACCAAATATTGAGGTAGATAAGGATGGAACTATAGAATTAGAAACAATCTCACCTGCAGTAGTATTAACGCAAGGGAAAAGTAATTCTTTGTTAGACGCTGATGGTAGTGCTATTGTTATTCATGAAAGTGCTGATGATTATAAAACCGACCCTGCAGGGAATTCTGGCAAAAGAATCGTATGTGGAGAAATTAAGAAATAAGTTGGAGTGTGAAACGCGTGAGAAAAGTAGGCTGGTTTCTTCTTTTGTTAGTAGCCATTTTCTTCTCAAGACCGTTGTGGGAAGAATATACAACTGAATATGTTGATCTCTCTTTTCTTCAGCCTGTAGATGAATGGATAGATTCTATGGAGGTTGGTCAGTATCTTAATGAGGCAAAGGCATACTGGCAAGAGATGAAATCTAATCCTACATCATCACCAACTGAAACAAACATCCCTCTTTCTGATACAGGCATTGAGCTAGATAAGATTAAGATGGGTATGAAAAAAAGTGAGATTGAAACGATATACGGTAAGGCCCAAAGAGTTAGCTTAAACGAATATGGCTTAGTTTGGCATACTCATCATGAAAACTACCAAAACTTTATGATGATCTCTTATGACTCACAAAATAAAGTAAATGCCATGTTCACCAATCAACCTTCTAACTCTATGTTTTTAGGATTGACTATGGATAGCAACAGAGATCAAGTTGTTGCAGCTTTAGGTGAGCCTATTAAACGTTTGAAAAAAGGTAACATTGTCTACCTCCTGCCAGACTCTGGTGAGTATGATCTGTTTTTGATAAATAACAGCTATATTACATTTTTTTATGATATACATGAGAGCAGTACGATTACAGCGATTCAAATTGTAGAAGAATCTGTAGAAAAAAACCATAAAGCAACCTTTGGCGAACCTTCTGAGGAACTCAAAAAAGGATTTGAATATCAGCTTTTCGATTTAACAAATGCAGCACGTGCCATTCGAGGTTTACCTATCCTTACATACGATGAACCAGTAAGTGATACGGCACGAAAGCATAGTGAAGATATGGCTATTCATAATTATTTTAGTCATGATAACTTACAGGGTCTCACCCCCTTTGAACGAATGGAGCAGGATGGTCTTAGCTTTACCTATGCTGGTGAGAATTTAGCATATGGACAAAGCAGCAGCATCTTTGCACATGAGGGACTAATGAACTCACTTGGTCATCGCAAAAATATTTTAAGCCCGAACTATAGGAACCTAGGAGTAGGTACTGCATTTAATGATACAGCTACTCCCTACTACACGGAAAACTTTTTTACAAAATAAAAAGCAATGAAAGAGGATCTCGACTAATTTCGAGATCCTCTTCTTTTAATACTCATTTTAAGTTAAATCCTTTGCTCGCTAAAAATTTCTTCATATGAGGTCTCCGAGGGCTTTCTAAGAAATCTGACATTTGACTTGTCCAAGTAGATACTTTTTGATTTGACCCACGGCTCAAGTAATATTCCTTCATCGTTTCATCGTATACTTTTAAAAGTTCAGCGTACTTATCAGAATCATAATCATTTTCATGTAAAATAGCCTCTACTGGTAATCTTGGCTTTACCTCGTTATGTTGATCTGGTACCCCTAAGGTGATTGCAAAAAGTGGGAATACTCCCTCTGGCAGATTAAATATAGTGCTTATTTCATCAGGGGCATTTCTAACCCCACCAATATAACAAATCCCATAGCCCTTGTCTTCAGCTGCAATAACAAGATTTTGAGCGAACAATGCAACGTCTACCGCTCCTACTAACACGTTTTCAGTAGTATCGATTGTTATTTTCTTCTCTTGTATTTCCCCTGCTGCTTGCAATCGATTAAAGTCTGCACACATTAATAGAGCTGCTCCCGCAGTGCTAAATTGTGTAGGATTTTTGGATAGTCTACCTAGCTCTTCTCTTTTCCCCTCATCCGAGACCCATATAACACTATAGGCTTGCACAAAGTGAGAGCTTGCTGCATGCTGTGCTGTTTCTATAAGCTCTGCAACTTCTTCTCTTGATAGCTGGTAGTCCTTATATTTTCTTACGGAAGCATGTGCTCGTAACAGTTCTTTCACCATCTGATTTCCTTCTTTCTTTGTGTGTTGTAATTTTAGTATAGCTTAATTTATTTTAGGAATGAAACAAAGCAAACTATAGCATTGAAAAGATAGCTTAAGCGTCTTAACACAAATAAAATGGAGAGAGTAAGATCGAGCTCTCCTATTTAGTAAATCAAATAAAATAAGCACAGAAAGAGGGATATCCATTTCTGTGCTTACTATTATTATTTTCTACTACTAAGCTGGCTGTTTTCTTCAGAGGTAAATGCCCTAGACCTTGTTAAGAAACGTTTGCCCTCCACCCCTTCGAGTGAAAACATTCCTCCTCTTCCTTCTACCACATCTATGATGAGTTGTGTGTGCTGCCAGTAGTCAAACTGATTTTTATGCATATAAAACGGTACATCGCCGATATATCCAAGGAGTGTGTCCTGATCTCCTACAATTAGCTCTCCATTTGGATAACACATAGGAGAGGAACCATCACAACATCCTCCTGATTGATGAAACATCAATGGACCGTGCTTACTTTTTAATAATTCAATTAGCTCTAGTGCAGTAGCTGTTGCGATAACTCGTTCAACGATATACACGCACCCTCTCTTATTTTTGCTTAAAAGAACCCTAATTTGTTTTCACTATAGCTCACTAATAGATTTTTTGTTTGTTGATAATGACTGAGCATCATCAAGTGGTTTTCTCGTCCTATTCCAGACATTTTATAGCCACCGAAAGCCGCATGGGCAGGATACTGATGATAGCAATTTGTCCATACGCGCCCTGCTTGAATGGCACGTCCAAAGCGATACGCAATATTCATATTGCGTGTCCATATTCCAGAACCTAAGCCATATAAGGTGTCATTTGCTATTTCCAATGCCTCTTCTTTCGTTTTAAAAGTGGTAACGGATACCACTGGTCCAAAAATCTCTTCCTGGAATATACGCATTTTGTTATGACCTTTGAAGACAGTTGGCTTGATGTAATACCCTTCTGCCAAATCACCCTCTAATGTATTACGTTCTCCACCGATTAAGCATTCTGCACCCTCTTGTTTTCCAATATCTAAATAGGAAAGGATTTTTTCCATTTGTTCAGTAGAAGCCTGGGCTCCCATCATTACATTCGGATCAAGAGGATTCCCTATATTAATAGATTCCACTCGGGCTAGTACCCTCTCCATAAATTTATCGTAAATAGACTCTTGAATAAGCACCCTAGAAGGACATGTACATACCTCGCCTTGGTTAAGGGCAAACAATACAAAGCCTTCTATCGCTTTATCTAAAAATGCATCATCTTCATCCATTATGTCCTCAAAGAAGATATTTGGTGATTTACCTCCAAGCTCTAAAGTTACTGGAATAAGATTTTGAGAAGCATACTGCATGATTAAACGACCAGTAGTAGTTTCACCAGTAAAAGCAATCTTACTAATTCTAGGACTAGACGCTAAAGGTTTACCTGCCTCCAAGCCAAATCCGTTTACGATATTTACTACTCCCGGAGGAATTAAGTCCTCAATTAACTCCATTAGCACCATTATAGATACTGGCGTTTGCTCTGCTGGTTTTAGCACCACGCAGTTACCTGCCGCTAATGCAGGAGCAAGCTTCCATACCGCCATTAGAATTGGAAAGTTCCAAGGGATAATTTGTCCAACTACACCAAGTGGCTCATGGAAATGATAAGCAACCGTATCGTTGTCAATTTGACTCAATTTGCCTTCTTGTGCTCTTATTACACCTGCGAAGTATCGGAAATGGTCAATAGCTAAGGGTAAATCTGCATTTAACGTTTCTCTTACAGCTTTACCATTGTCCCATGTTTCTGCAACAGCCAGCATCTCTAAGTTCTCTTCTAAACGGTTCGCAATTTTGTTTAAAATGTTCGAGCGTTCTGTGACTGAGGTCATACCCCATGCATCCTTAGCAGCATGAGCAGCATCTAATGCCAATTCAATATCTTCCGCAGTGGAGCGCGCAACTTGGGTAAACACTTTCCCTGTCACCGGGGTAACATTCTCAAAGTACTGTCCGTTTACTGGTGGCGTCCACTCTCCGTTAATATAATTTTCATACTTGTCCTTAAAGGAAACCTTTGCCCCATCTGTATTTGGAAATGCATAAACCAACTTATATTCCTCCCTTTTTTATTAGCGCATTTAAATAGTATGCAAAAAAATAATTATGTATGCGCTTACAAAATATGTTTTTTATCACACGAGCTTTCTGAAAAGATAGGTTTATTGAACTCCCTTCCTTCTATTAAAGCTAACCTAAAGTTATATTAACAGACTTTAATAAATTTTTAAAATATTTAGATAACGATAGTGTTAAATAGTATTTTTTAGATTATTTTATTAATATATTGGATTACCCTTTTAATTATTTGAATTTTTTTATAAAATAGAAGAATGGCTATTTTTTTAGAAAAGAGGAGATTAAATTGAGTGAAGTAGCGATTGAGCTAGCAAAGTTAAAAGTGCCCCACAGAAGAACCCCCAAAAAAGTTGTTGCTGGACGAATGATTATGATAGCTATTGGAGCTATCTTGATGGCGGTCGGCCTAGAACTTTTCTTAGTCCCCAATCAAATTCTCGATGGTGGAGTTGTAGGAGTTTCAATCATCATTTCACACTTAACAGGAGTTAGATTAGGAATTTTTATCTTCATATTAAACATCCCATTCTTTTTCCTAGGCTACAAACAAATCGGGAAAACCTTTGCCCTTTCTACCCTTTTCGGTATTACTATACTGTCTCTCTGCACCTCTTATTTGCATCATATCGATCCCTTTACAAAGGATTTACTGTTATCTACAGTATTTGGAGGCATCGTTCTTGGTGTTGGTGTAGGATTAGTTATACGTAACGGAGGATCATTGGATGGTTCCGAAATACTAGCTATTTTATTTAATAAGTCCCTACCCTTTTCCGTTGGGGAAATTATTATGATTATCAATCTTGTGATATTCTCCATAGCAGGATTTGTCTTCAATTGGGAGCAAGCTATGTATTCTTTTTTAGCCTACTTTGTAGCATTTAAAACGATTGATATAGTTATACAAGGTTTGGATGAATCTAAGTCCGTCTTCATCATTAGTGAAAAGGTAGAGGATATTGGAGACACTGTAATGGACCGTCTCGGCCGTGGAGTAACCTATCTACATGGAGAAGGCGCTTATACAGGAGACAGTAAGAAGGTAATCTTTACCGTTGTCACTCGATTAGAGGAGGCCAAGCTAAAATCTATTGTGGAAGAGATAGATTCCCATGCCTTTTTAGCAGTAGGTAACATCGCCGAGGTTCAAGGCGGTAGATTTAAGAAAAAAGACATTCATTAATGAAAAGCTAAAGAGACATTTCTTATTGTTTCGGTATGCTTGAGTAAAGACTTATCAATATCAATACTAAGGAAATCTTGAGAGGATATCCGTGACTTGAGTCACGAATACCCTCTTTTTCAATAATCTAAGGACGTTTGTCTGTCCATTGCCCTTCTTCTATGTCCAGACTCCTTAACCGGTGCTACATATGTGTGATTGGAGCGACAGGCGGCGACTCCAGCAGGATGAGTGAGACAGATAAGACATCACATACGGCGCGCATGCGACGGTGATGGCTTATCGATCACCCCGCGGAACGCGTCCGGCGAAAGCGGAAATCAGCAATCTATCATTCATGCTTTTCATGTATGTTTATGGGATGGATACAAATAACCACTCATTGTCTTTAAATTTAAAACCCGTATCCAACAATAGGATACGGGTTCTCTCTTATGCTAATGATTCTTCTTTGTCTAACATAGTTCCTGTTTCTGCAAACTTTGTATGGAAAGAGAATGCCTTCTCCAATACATGTGGAGTTTGTCCGCCTCTAGAAAGCGCCTCCACAAAATAACTACTTAGCTGATCTCTGTACATCGGATGCACACAATTATTAATGATTAATGACGCTCGCTCACGAGGTGCTAAACCACGTAGGTCTGCATAGCCTTGTTCTGTCACTACTACATCTACATCATGCTCCGTGTGATCCACATGTGAAACAAATGGAACGATACTAGAGACATTACCGCCTTTAGCAATAGACTTTGTTACAAAAATAGCTACCTTGGCGTTTCGTGCAAAATCTCCAGAACCACCAATACCATTCATCATTTTTGTTCCGCAAACGTGAGTGGAGTTAACATTTCCATATATATCAAACTCTAATGCTGTATTAATCGAGATTAGACCAAGACGACGAATTACTTCAGGATGATTCGTGATCTCCTGTGGTCTTAGTACTAGCTTGTCACGATACTGATCGAAGTTGCCAAATACCTGTTCCATCTTTTCATCTGATAGAGTAATCGAGCACCCAGAAGCAAAATCTACCTTACCCGCATCTATCAAATCAAAAACAGAGTCTTGTAATACTTCTGAGTATACTTCAAGGTTCTTAAACTCCGAATCAATCATTCCATGTAACACCGCATTTGCTACCGAGCCTATACCTGCTTGAATAGGCGCTAGCTTTTCTGTTAATCTTCCAGCTTTTACTTCCTCACGAAGGAAAGCTAGTAAATGGTCTGCCATTTCCTTTGTTTCCTCATCAGGAGGAACAATTGTAGACGGAGAGTCCGTATACTTAGTAAAAACTATCCCCTTAACCTTAGAAGCATCAAAAGGAATACCGATTGTTCCAATACGTTCATCTACAGAGCTTACAGGAATTGGCTTTCTATTCTCTCCTTGTGGTGCCGGTTCGTAAACATCATGTAAGCCTTCAAATTCTTCTAGTTGTGCTACGTTTATTTCAATAACAATATTATTTGCATGGGTAACGAAGGTCGCAGAATTACCTACTGAAGTAGTTGGTATAATCATCCCATCCTCAGTAATTGAAACCGCTTCCACAATAGCGAAGTCGACTGTCGGTAAAACTCCATTACGAATTAATTCGGATGTATGAGACAAGTGCTGATCAACAAATAGATGATCACCTGCATTAATGTGCTTTCTCATAGTTGCATCCGCCTGGAATGGTAAACGTTTGTTGATGATTCCTGCTTCTGATAGAAGCTTATCTATATCAGAACCTACAGAGGCCCCCGTAAAAATATTCACTTTAAATGTTTCTTTTTTCGCTCTCTCTACTAATGCTAATGGAACCGCCTTAGCATCACCCGCACGTGTAAATCCACTTAAACCCAATGTCATTCCATCTTGGATCCAGGAAGCAGCTTCTTCTGCGCTTACTATTAAGTCGTGTAGTTTTGAATTTTTTACACGATTAAGATTTTTTAACATACAGACACATCCCCCTCGTTCGTTGCCTTGTCTAATTATTTTATCGTGTATCGTCACAAATTTGATAAAAACAGTCGAAGACACTTTTAAAGCGGATAAAACAGAAAAAACAATGACTAAAACAGAGAAAATTTTTTAAAAAATTCATATTTGACCGTCTCAGAAAAAGGAACAAATAAAAAAAGCTTGAATAAAAAGAGATTATCCCCTTATCCGAGCTTTGTAATTTAAAATCCCAATAATTTCCTAAAATAGCTAGAGTATGATTGACTGACAGATACCTTCTCTCCCGTATGCATAGCTAATACAAAGGTTGAATGAGTATCTGGGTATATTTCTTTAATCTGATGAACATTGACGATAAAAGAGCGGTGGCAGCGAATAAAGGACTCTCTTGGCAGTCTGTATTCAAAGTCCTGTAAAGAACCTGCATGGGTGCCAGTAAAATCTTTCGTCACGATATGTGTCTTTCGATCTCTTGCTTCCAAATAGATAACATCTGAAAAAGGGACAGGCATCCAACCATCTAGCGTTTTGATGGTGATAACGGATTTCCCATCAGTTAAAGCAGGATAGATGGCTAATACAGTTCCCTCCACCTCACCATTATGCTGCAAGGGTACAGCCATTCCATGATAAGGAACGCCAAACATTTCTCGGTTGATAAACTCAGAGACCTTTTGGTTACTATGCAACGCTTTATACGCTAGTGTTCCTTCTTTTATAGGGTCACCTGGTTTTATCTTTAAGTCTATGCGTGTGCTTGGTCTATAGTATATGTATTTTTCTTTATCCGAGACGGCTATCGATATCTCATCAGAAAATAATTGACCAACTACATCTAAAAGTCCACCTAGAGAGAGCTCTTGCATCCTTTCCTCCCCTTTCTAATACTTTTCACTCACAAACTAAAATTTCTCGCTCAAACTGTTGTTTTGTTGTAGTACAACGATCCTTTATATGAAGTCCAATTGATTTTAATCGATCGTCCATAGATTCAATCGTCACAATCACTACCCGCTTAGCAATTCTTTTCGCGTGCGTTAATATGGTCAATTGTTCTTCCCATGAAGCATGAGTATATAGATTATATGGTAAATCGATGATTGCAACGTCATAGGTTTCCTCAATATCTTGAATCGCACTCTTTTTCACATCGCCTGTTAATCCAAAGTATTCTAGATTTTCTCTTGAGCCTATACAAACTAGCGGGTTAATATCTCTTCCTACAATATCAATTCCCATAGACCGAGCCTCTACCAGCACCGTTCCAATACCACAGCAAGGATCGATTGCTCGAATACTAGCTGGATGAGGAACAGCAATATTAGCTACAGCTCTCGCTACTCTCGTACTAAGTGCAGTAGAATATTCTCTCGGTTTTTTTATATGATTAAACCAGATGGGCTCACTTTTTTTATATGTCCCAAAATACCAGCGCTTTTCATAGGGAACAACAGCAAACAGTTGATCTGGATTATGAAGATCAAAATCCCCCATCATTTCAGAGCCAATAGCTCGTTCAATTTGAAGACGCTCATTGTTTTGAATCTTATCGTCTCCTTGCCTATCATTTATCTTGAGAAAGACCACCTTGTTTGTCTCCCCCTCTTTACCAAATAGATGGGCAGTAGTAATAATTTCTTCTATAGTATCTCCCTCTGCTAATATGTCGATTCTTCCCTTCATAAAAGGGCTTCGACTAGGATCTATCCTTATATCACTTCTCAGTATTTTCTTTTCTGTATCATATCCAAAAAAAGAGCGCATCTCTAGATGACAAAGAGAGCGTTCTGCATCGTTGTATGCAAATGTATAAATAAATGACGGATACTCGTTTGAATTTTTCAACGTATTACCTCCAATAATATTTCCATTATAACATGGGTCACTTTTCAAAGTCTGTTATCATAACCCGATAGTTAATTAGCATAAAAAGGAAGTATAATAGTATTAGGTTAATTATTTTCAGAACTATTTGTATATTTTTTAAAAAGGGGATAGGAGAATGAATTTTGATGTAATTGTGGTTGGAGCAGGATTAGCTGGGCTGGTTGCCACGACCGAACTAACCGATGCTGGGAAGCGGGTTTTGCTATTAGACCAAGAACCAGAAAGCTCTCTAGGCGGACAAGCCTGGTGGTCATTTGGAGGGCTCTTTCTTGTAGACTCACCTGAGCAAAGAAGAATGGGCATTAAGGATTCCTATGAGCTTGCTTGGCAGGACTGGTTAGGAACGGCAGGGTTTGATGGCGATAATGAGGAAGAATACTGGGCAAAAAAATGGGCAGAGGCTTATGTACGTTTTGCCTATGAAGAAAAAAGAGCCTGGTTGCATGAAAAAGGGGTTCGATTCTTTCCGGTAGTCGGATGGGCAGAGCGAGGAGGATATTTAGCAGATGGGCATGGCAATTCAGTTCCTCGGTTCCATATTGTTTGGGGCACTGGTCCCGGCATCATCTCTCCTTTTGAAAAACGTGTGCGAGAAGCAATTTCAGAGGGGTTAGTTACTTATAAGCCACGTCATCGAGTAGATAGTCTACTTACTAATAATAATGGAGTGACTGGTGTAGGCGGATCTATTTTAGTGGCAAGTAACGTAGAAAGAGGACAAGCCAGTTCAAGAGAAGTGATTGATCAGTTTGAGTTCTTTTCTAAAGCCGTGGTAGTTACAAGTGGAGGTATTGGAGCTAACCATGACCTGGTTCGTCAAAATTGGCCAAATCGCCTTGGACCCCCTCCTCTTAACATGATTTCAGGTGTTCCAGAGTATGTAGACGGCCGAATGATGGAAATTGCAGAAAAAGCCGGTGGTCGTTTGGTCAATAAGGATCGAATGTGGCACTACACTGAAGGTATTAAGAATTGGGATCCAATATGGAAGGAACATGGAATCCGTATCCTGCCTGGTCCCTCATCCATTTGGTTGGATGCAGAGGGCAATCGCTTTCCCGCGCCAAACTTCCCTGGCTTCGATACATTAGGTACATTAAAGGCCATTCAAGATACTGGATATGATTACTCTTGGTTTATCCTCACAGAAAAAATAATTGAAAAAGAATTTGCATTATCTGGCTCAGAGCAAAATCCTGACCTTACTAAAAAAAGCATCAAACAAGTGCTAAAACGTATTTTACCTGGCCCAACTGCTCCAGTTAAAGCTTTCATGGATAAGGGAGAAGACTTTGTCGTCGCTTCAAATTTAAAAGAACTTGTCGAAGGAATGAATAAAATTACCGGCAATAGCTTGTTAAATTACGAAAGTATAGAAAAGCAGATTATAGCTCGTGACCGGGAGATGGATAATAAGTTTACAAAGGATCTTCAAATCACTGCCTTAAGAGGATCTCGTCATTACATTGGAGACAGGCTTATTCGTGTAGCAGCTCCTCATAAAATATTGGACAGTAAAAATGGTCCCTTGATTGCTGTTCGTTTGAATATTCTAACCCGTAAAACATTAGGTGGGCTCCAAACAGATTTAGGCGGTCGTGTCCTAAATTCAGAAGGATATCCTGTTCCTGGCCTCTATGCCGCTGGTGAGGTCACAGGCTTTGGTGGCGGAGGAATGCATGGATATCGTTCTTTGGAGGGAACCTTTTTAGGAGGCTGTCTTTTCACAGGAAGAGAAACAGGGAGAGCTTTAGCCAAAGAACTATCCGAATGAACATATAAAAAACTTTGACCATCAATCAGTCAAAGTTTTTTCCTTTTATACAGTTTCTTTTTCTTTTAAGAATATTAATATACACACGAAGGAATAGTTATTCTCTATTCTCCTTTACACAAGTACTGATATATTTCATAGCCTATTTGAGAAAGAATCCTTTTGGCGAGAACGTCATCCTCCTTCTCCGAAAGCACGGTTGCAACTAATTTTCTATCTCCTACAAAAAATATTCCCACATCATGTCGAGTACCCGGTATCCAACCTCCTTTATTTGCGAATTCCCAAGCAGGCATCCCATTATCAAAGTTAGAGTATGGAGAAGGAAGCTTCTCTGGTAAACAATCTCTCATCTGTTGTTTTTTCATGATTTCTATCATCTGCTTGCTTGCTTGTTCACTAACAATCTCTCCTTGAGCTATTTTAGTCAGCAAGATACCAACATCTTTTGCAGCAATACGATTTGTGCCATGTGGATTTGGCTTACTCAACATAAGCTTGTTATAAAATGTACTATGTTCCATACCAGCTTCTTTCATCGTCTGTTTAATATTTTCTACTCCAACTAAATCTATTAAAAGATTCGTTGCTGTATTGTCGCTTTGAATAATCATCAGAAGTATGATATCTGATAGTGGTAGTGAAGTACCTGGAGTTAAATGCTGAAGAACTCCAGAGCCCCCCACATACTCATCCTTATCCAGTATTATCAAATCAGATAATGATAGTTCAAGACGTTCCACCGCTCGAAAAACTGCAACCATTATTGGTACCTTAATCACACTCGCTGCGTAAAACAGCTCTTGTTCATTGTATTCCCACTTATCTCCTGTATTTAAATCCTCTAATACAATTCCCCAAGTTCCCTTGGAAGGTTTAATCAACTTTTGAACCTTACTTATAAGCTCCTCCATTATCCATCCCCCTCTAGTCAATCTCTTTCTTTTATTATAGACTATTATATATTATATTTTTTGAAAATTTAAATTTTATGGAGAGTATTTTACAATGACGCAACTATTACAAAAGGTAATTGACTATATAGATGATCATATTAAGGAAGATATAAGTACTGATACCCTATCAAAGCTTATCGGTTATTCTCCCTTTCATTTTTCTCGTATTTTTCATCAAACTATTGGTTATACACCGATGGATTATGTACAAAAAAGGAAGCTACAATATGCTTTGGTAGATTTGATAATGGGGAAAAGAATTATTGATATAGCATTTGAGTATGGATTTGAAACACATGCCGGCTTTACTAAATCATTTAAGCGCTGCTTCGGTAGTCCCCCAAGCCTATATAAGATGCATTGTCCCATTTCGTTACCCCAAAGGCTTTGCTTAGAAAGTCTTCTACAAAAGAAAACAGGGGGAATAGTTCTTCAGCCTAAGATTCTTTCTATGTCTCCTTTTACAGTCGCAGGAAAAACTTTTGAAACACGCTTAAGGAATATAGCCTATACAAGAGATGCTCCTGCCTTTTGGGATCAAAGAATATCTTCCGAAGAATCTATTGAGACCACTCTATATAATCTCCTGTCCCCTAAAAAGCATGGTGAATACTGCTTTAATCTTAGTGGACCTGAGCTAGAAGATCATTTCACATATTTATTTGCGGTAAATTTTGACGAGGGAACAACGATCCCAGAGGGAATTCTTAAGTTTCATGTCAAAGCTTCTACATATGCGGTATTTAAAACACCTATGGTTCCAAAAGAGCAATTTGTTTCCTCTATCAAAGGAACTTGGCAATATATTTTAGAGGACTGGCTACCAGACTCTCATTATGAAGTAGATGAAGATAGCTATGATTTTGAATACTATGATGAACACTGCCATGATTGGGAGTACGACAAAATCTACATGGAGATATACCTTCCGGTTAAGGAGAAACAATAAATATAGAACAAGTTTATTTTCCGATTTAGGAGGTTGCTTTTAGCCGGAGAAAATCCAGCTCAAACAAGCATATGTAGAATTTCTTTCTATTTGCTAAATAGAACTGGTTATCAATACTCCATCAGGTTTCCTCCATACAAAAAAGACCATGAACATAGTATTGTGTTCATGGTAGCTAAAATTTCTATACCTGCTGGTCTTTATATTGTTATTCCCGACCCTTAGCTTTCTTCAAAAGTATGTGATATAAAAACAGGACTGGACTTAAAATTACGGCACTAACAATGATGGCAGTCCTAATGGCAAAGGTTGTGGCAATATATCCAATAACAGGCCCACCACTTATTTGTCCAATGGCATCCACTTGACCTTTGACTGAGAAAAACGTTGCTCGAGTCGAGGAATCTGGAATGATTTTATTTAACCAAATATCCTCCAATGGGTACATTACTTTTCGACTCACTTGAATTAAGACATAGCAAATAAACAAGCCAATGAAATACTTCGAAACTGCAAAGCCGATTAATGCTACCACTATACTGAAGCTACCAATAAAAAGACCGATATATATCGTTCGCAGATCCTGATAAATTGTACTTTTATTTAGAAAGTGAAGTATTGCAAATGACACGAGTACTATCACCAGCTGAATACCACCAGTCAATAACACTAGCTGTTCATTTGGCAAACTGGTTATTCTAGCCATCTCCAGTAGATGGGTAAGCCACAAACGATCAAAGCCCTCGCTATAAAAACCTATAAACAGAGCAATTAGAAATAGCATTCGCAGGATAAAGCTTGCTTTTGAATAATGAATGATTTTCCCTAAACTCTCTTTCATTGTCTCCAATGTATTAATTCTTTCAGTTATTTTTATTGGTTTAAAATGATTCTCTTTCATAAAAATTATAAGAAAAATAGCCAAGCCTATCATACATACGCCTCCCATAATAATAGGAAGATTAATCATGTAGTAACCGGTTAAAATACTTAACGGAATGGCAATTAATTGACCCAAATTTCCAGCCTTAGCTCCCCTCATATATGCTAAAGAGGCCTTCTCTTCTCCTATTTCATCTGCAATCCAAGCTTGCTGTGATCCGCTTGTAAAGGTATAGCCTATCCCCCATGCCACCTGGGCCAATAAAACCGTTATAAAATAAGGAAACAAACCCTCCAATAAAAAACCCGTCCCTATCAAAAAATAACCAATAATAATGGACAGCTTCCGGCTTTTTAAGTCAGATATGACGCCTGTTGGAATTTCAAAAAGAAATACGGTTAGCTCTAACACAGTTCCCACTAAAACAAGCTGCAACGGATCCAGCTTAACAACGCTTACTTGGTACAACAGATTGACTGTAAATATATAAGTAAAAAATAATTGCGATAGAAAGCAAATATGAATATACAGCCGATACGAATCTTTCATTCTAATCATTTCCCTCACCTCTCTATTGATTATAAAAAGGGAAACCATCGGCCGCTTATCCAAATTTGCTATAATGAATACCTTTCTTTATGTTATAGTGAAAGAACAATTAAATAATGTGTAGATTTAGGTGTTCTTTTGTTAGCAAGAGAACTTAAAAGGGAAGTTCGGTGAAAGACCGACGCTGTCCCGCAACTGTAAATGGGAGCGATTCTTTATAAACCACTGTAAGGTTACTACGGGAAGGAAAGAAGAGCGATGAACATGAGCCAGGAGACCTGCCTATTTCAAGTACACACCACAAGCCTACGCGGATAGGGGGTGTTAAGTGCAGCTATGTACAAGCAATAGCTTGAAAATACTGTCGTACGAAAAACATAATAAAATCACTGGAGCTATTGGGCTCCTGTTTTCAGCGTGGATTTTATTGAGTTTCCAAGCGTACTGACCATTAAATCATACTAACTAGCATCTTCTTTTTTATAAAAGAGGATGCTTTTTTATGTTAAAGGCGAAAGGATTTTGAAAATGAGAAAAGAGAATTTTATTGAACAATATAAACAAGTATTAATGACAAATTATGTTGCAAGTACATCAATATCTCTACAGTCTATCTATGATGAAATGAAAAAAGAAATTGAACTTAGTTCAACCTGGAGTATGAACGAAAAAAATATTTTTCTTCAAAATCTCATTGATGCCCATCATCAGATTAAAAATGAAATTTCAGGGAAATTGGAGGAATAAGTAAGGCGCATTCGCACGCTTCCAAAATGGTTTTGCCAATATTAACTTTGAAAAAAAGAATATATCTAAATTCTAGCTCCATGAACCCAGTGTTCAATTTATTTGGTTCGTCCAACAATCATCATTCATTGTATCTATTTATCAAACCAAAAGGCTCTCTTCTAGGAGTGGCAGGCGGAGACTACAGTGGAGGATCGCAAGCCACGGGTACCGCTCGCCGCGCCGAACGCATCCGCCTAAAGCTAAATCAAGCATGTCCCGAGTCATTTCAATACAAGTAGGATCTTAATTAAGGATATAAAAAACGAACCAAATGAGATTAATCATGTGGTTCGTTTTTTTGATTTAAAGGTCTTGGTAATCCCTTTGATATTTCCCGCCGTCTTTAACTTCTGAATGGTACAAAGCTTTAAGAGCAAAGCTTTTTTCTAGGTCATGCTCCTTCATTACTTCCTTCAATCTTTTTGCTAAGTCAGGACTAAATTTTACTAGCTCTTCCATTTTAGATTTTGAATATTGCATATCGTTACCTCCCTACTATCATTGTTCATACAGTATAGCACTTGTATAAAATACATACGAAAAAATAAAGGTTTTTCGAGTATCTCCTTTTTGGAATTCTTTCTAAACAAAATGCCCCTCACTTGCGTATTCTGCCCCAGATTTTCTTAACAACATATAGTCACCTTTTTTTCATTTTTACATAAAGTACTTTGACAATTCAAAAAAGAAGTGTTAACCTATTGAACAAATATTTCCTTAAGGAAATTTATTATCATAAAAGAAAATAATATTTTTTTAGTCTAAAAGTTTCCTTAAGGAAATACTTTATAACAAAGGAAAAGGAGTGTGCTAAGTGAAAAAGATCTTATTTTTATTTATTGTGGCTGTTTTATTGGTTGGCTGTGGTAACAATAACGCAGGGGGTTCTGGGGAAGAAAAACCACTTGTCGTTACAACTACAGGGCAAATTGCAGATGCCGTAAGGATAATTGCTGGAGATTCTGTGGAGGTAAAATCCTTAATGGGCCCTGGTGTAGATCCACATCTTTATAAGGCTACTCAAGGCGATTTACAAGTATTAGAGGATGCAGATATTATTTTTTATAATGGTCTAGCTCTTGAGGGGAAAATGAGTGATATTTTTGAAAAAATGAAGAAGGACAAATCTGTAGTGGCTATTGGAGAAGTAGTTCCGAAAGATAGAATCTTAAATGACGAGGCTCATCCAGAATTATTTGATCCACATATTTGGTTCGACATTGAGGTTTGGAAATTGGCTACACACGAAATCACAAAATCACTTACGGAGGAATTTTCCACTGATGGAGATCAGTTTGCAGAAAACGAAAGAAAGTTCTTTGAGGAACTAGATGAGCTAAATGGTTGGACGAAGGAACGCATTAGCGAAATCCCCGAAGAGCAACGGGTTCTTGTTACCGCTCATGACGCCTTTAATTACTTTGGTGAAAGCAATGGGATGGAAGTTCGAGGATTACAAGGTCTTAGTACAGATGCTGAATACGGTCTAAAGGATATACAGAATATCGTTAATTTCTTAGTAGAACAAAATATTAAAGCGGTCTTTATCGAATCCAGTGTGTCAGACAAAGCCATGAATGCTGTAATTGAAGGTGCGAAGGAAAAGGGACACACCATACAAATTGGAGGAGAACTGTACTCGGATGCAATGGGAGCTGAAGGTACAGAAGAAGGAACTTATATCGGAATGTATAAGCATAATGTCAATACGATTGTTGATTCACTAAAATAGGAGGTAGCAAAATGAATGCATTACAGGTAAAGAGCTTATCTGTTGCTTACGAGGAAAAAGTTGTGTTGAGCAACATCAGTCTAACCATTCCGAAGGGACTAATCACAGGGATTATTGGACCAAACGGAGCAGGGAAATCTACATTGATTAAAGCCGTGCTAAATCAGCTTCCAAATAAAACCGGCTCTGTTGCAATATTAGAGCGTCCGCTGAATCCAAAGGATCATATTGTTGGATATGTTCCTCAGCGTAATGCCGTAGATTGGGACTTTCCAACAAATGCATTAGACGTAGTATTAATGGGCCGATATGGACATATCGGCGTGATGAGAAGACCTTCTTTAAGAGACAAACAAATAGCGCTGAATTGCTTAAGAAACGTAGGAATGGAAGCATTTGCAGAACAATCAATAGGGCAGCTTTCCGGAGGGCAACAACAGCGTGTGTTTTTGGCTAGAGCTCTGGCACAGGAAGCGGAGGTTTACTTCATGGATGAACCATTTGTTGGAGTAGACGCTGCAACTGAAAGAACAATCATTTCCATCTTGAAGGAGTTAAAATCACAAGGAAAATCAGTGTTCGTCGTTCATCATGACTTACAGACAGCAGCTGATTATTTTGATTGGATTGTGTTATTAAATAAAACAACTATAGCTTCTGGTCCTACCGAGGTTACCTTTACACCAGATAACCTACAAGAAGCATACGGTGGTAAGCTATTTTTTATGGATCAAGCTAAGTCAGGAAAAAATGACTTATGAAAGAGGTGACTATTAATGTTATCCGGTAATCTTCTTTGGGTTCTCACTGGAGCTATTCTTTTAGGGGTAGCAGCCGGTTTAAACGGTACATTTGCTTTTCTTCAAAAGCAAAGCTTAGTAGGAGATGCAGCCGCTCATGCTGCACTTCCTGGTATTGCCCTTGCTTATTTAATTTTTGAGAAAAAGGATTTGCCTATCCTCATGATAGGCGCTGCTATCACTGCTGCACTTTCTGTATATATGATTCAATGGATTGTGAATCATTCTAAGCTGAAGGCTGATGCCGCTATTGGATTAATATTATCCGTCTTTTTTGGAATAGGCATTGTATTAATAACAATTGTTAACCAAAGTGGCACTGGTAATCAAAGTGGTTTAAATGACTTTATCTTTGGTAAGGCAGCAACGATGGCAAAAAGTGATCTTATTTGGCTATCTGGCAGCGCCGTATTAATAATCCTTATGTGCTTGTTGTTCTTCAAGGAATGGAAGCTTATGATTTTTGATCCCATCTTTGCAAAGGGGATTGGATTACCTGTGGAGCGTTTACGTACGTTGTTGACCGCATTGACTGTTTTGACAATTGTTACCGGTATTCAGGCAGTAGGGGTTATTTTAATGGCAGCCATGCTTATAATACCTGCAGCCGCTGCAAGATTTTGGTCCAGTCACCTTGGGATAATTTTGGTCACGAGTGCCTTTTTTGGGGCTTTATCGGGAGCTCTCGGCACTATGATTAGCTCTCTACGTACTGGCTTGTCCACTGGGCCAATAATCGTTTTAGTAGCCGCAGCTTTGTTTTTAATATCTTACTTTCTCGCTCCAACAAGAGGGTTACTTTCTAAAATACGTAAAAAGCGTTCATTTAAGCGGCAGCGCATAGCCCAAGAGGTGACAAGCAATGAATGAATTTTGGGTTCTTTTAACTGGCTCCCTTGTCGGAATTACTTGTGGCCTAACGGGGGTCTTTCTAATCCTCAGAAAAACTGCCATGATAGCGGATGCCATTAGTCATACAGTGCTGTTTGGAATTGTAGTTGCCTTCATGGTTACACAATCTTTAAATGGCGTTTGGATGCTAATAGGTGCGGCTCTCGCAGGGCTACTGACCACTTTTCTAGTACAGGTGCTTCAATCAGGAGGATTGCAGGAAGACGCGGCTATAGGGGTAGTATTTACTTCACTTTTTGCCTTAGGGGTATTATTAATTACCTTGTTTGCAGGAAACGTTCATTTGGATGTGGAGCATGTACTAATGGGTGAAATAGCATTTGTTCCTTGGGATACTTGGAGTATTTTAGGGTTTGAAATGCCAAAAGCGGTTTGGATGCTATTATTTGTACTATTCCTTAATATTGCTTTTCTAGTTTTATTTTATAAAGAAATTAAACTCTCTACCTTTGATCCTGTGTTCGCTTTATCCATTGGGTTACCTATAATGGGGATGCATTACTCTTACATGACACTTGTCTCCCTTACGACTGTCGCTGCGTTTGATAGCGTGGGGGCAGTATTGGTTGTTGCTATGCTCATCGGACCTGCTGCTACTGCTTATCTAATGAGCAAGAGCGTTCGCGGGATGATTATATGGAGTATGACTTTTGGTATTACAGCAGTTATATCTGGATACTATTTGGCAAAGCTTTGGAACACCTCTATTGCAGGTATGATGGCCGCTATGATTGGCGTTCTATTTATGTTCGTCTTTCTGTTTAAGCCTCATGACGGTTGGGTTTGGAAAGCTGTTAATCGAATGAGGGCAAATGGCTCCAAGGTTCTTTCTAGATAGCACACTCTCACCTTTTGTTTATCCTCCCTTTTGCTATAATACAAGGAAGGACGTAAACAAAAGGTGATATTATGCATAAAACTATAGGAATTCTAGCACACGTCGATGCGGGAAAGACCACTTTTTCAGAACAGCTACTCTTTCATACGAAAACAATTAGACAACGAGGTAGGGTCGACCATAAGGATTCCTTTCTTGATAGTCACTCCATAGAAAAAAACAGAGGTATTACCATTTTTGCTGACCAAGGGGTTTTTTCCTATAATAATTCTACTTATTATATTATCGATACACCGGGTCATGTAGATTTTTCTCCTGAAATGGAGCGAGCTATCCAAGTCATGGACTACGCAATCATCATAATAAGTGCCGTTGATGGAATTGAAGGGCATACAGAAACAGTTTGGCAGCTGCTTCGAAAACATAAAATACCTACCTTCTTCTTTATCAACAAAATTGATTACGATGATACTAATCCTGATGCTGTTTTACAGGAGATTTTTGCTAACTTATCGGAGGATGCTTGTCACATAACTAATAGCTATACTGAAGAATTAATTGAATTTATCGCTGAGCGAGATGAAGTTCTTTTGGAAGCTTACATGGAAAATGGATTTGATGAACTACTTTGGACAAAGAAGTTCAAGCAAATGATTGAGGAATGTATCGTATTCCCTTGTGCGTATGGCTCAGCCTTAAAAGATATTGGGGTGTTGGATTTTTTAGAATCTCTCGACAAGCTTACAGACACACACTACAACATCGACCGAGCTTTTACAGCCCAAGTATATAAGATACGGCATGACGAGAGCGGGAATCGTGTAACCTTTCTAAAGGTCTTAAGTGGAAAGATGAGAGTAAGGGATGAAGTGAAAATTGGAAGTGAGCATGAGAAAATAACACAGCTGCGTCAATATAACGGCAGCAAGTTTAAAACAATTGATGAAGCTAATGCCGGTGAACTAGTTGCTGTAACAGGATTAACTGCTGCTTCTATTGGAGATACAATTGGTGCTAATCAAAGTAAGACCCATTTCGATTTGATACCCACTTTAAAGTCAAAGGTAATGTTTGACGATTCCATCCATGTAAAAGAGGTACTAAGATCCTTTAGGCTACTAGATGCTGAAGACCCCTCCTTACGGGTTTATTGGGATGAGTATTTTCAAGAGATTCATGTGCACGTTATGGGTGTTATCCAGCTCGAGGTACTAGTACAAATTGTGAAGGAGCGCTTCCACTATAATGTAACGTTTGGAGAGCCGAAAATTCTTTATAAGGAAACAATCGAAGCACCCGTGAGAGGCTATGGGCACTTTGAACCCTTAAAACATTACGCCGAGGTTCACCTTCTGATCGAACCTATAGGGAGAGGATCTGGGCTGACTTTCGATAATATTTGTCACGCCAATGATTTGTCTATAGGTAACCAGAATCTTGTGAAGCACCACCTTTTAGAGAAGGATCATCATGGAATACTTACGGGCTCTGCACTGACCGATGTTAAAATCACTTTACTGACCGGAAGAGGTCATAATGAACATACCTCTGGTGGCGATTTTAGAGAAGCAACCTACCGAGCCTTACGACAAGGATTAGAAAAGGCTCAAAATATCCTTCTGGAACCTTTTTATGACTACAAAATCAAAGTGGATATGAATTTAATCGGAAGAGTTTTGTCGGATGTTCAGCAAGCTCACGGGACATTTGAGTCTCCAGAAAATACTGGTGATAAGGTTATTATAAAGGGAAGGGTTCCTGTAGCTACTTTTATGAACTACAGCACTACTTTCGCCTCCTTTACTCACGGAAAAGGAACGCTTAGCCTTTTATTTGGTGGCTATGACCGATGCCATAACCAAGAGGCAGTAATAGAAAGAATTGGGTATAACAAAGAGGCAGATCCGGAATACACCTCCACCTCTATCTTTTGTGCAAAGGGCACCGGATATAAGGTTCCTTGGCAGGAGGCAGAAAAAGCGATGCATTGTCTCTAAGAATTCGATACATCTAAAACTACCAGACATCTTTGAAGAAGCTACCCACAGATTTAATACACAAAAGAGGAAGAATCTTAAAAACAGATTCTTCCTCTTCTTTATATTTCATAGCGATAAATCATAAAACGTTCATTGTGATTTTGTTCGTAAAGCTCTGGTATTCGTATTTCTCTCCAAAGAGTGAAAGCAGTTGCCTCCTCCAAAAACTGAAGATATTCCGGGGTTGGGTAGTAGAGAATAATATCAACTGTTCGCTCCACTTCCTCTAATGACACTAAAATATTATGAACAACCTTTTGAAATATAGGAGTAGAGAAGGGATTAAAAAAATAGAAGCAGTCTTCCTGTGAGTCTATTTTGTATTCCTCGGCCAAGCAGCATTCAAATCTAATGGAAGCTCGAGTTGGCTTAGCTTTTTCCATATACTTCATGAGGTTTTCCATTGACTCCTGATAAAGCTGTCCATTCATCTCTATTCCAGTTACAGAAACGTTATAAAAATAATGGACATAAAAAGGAAATCTACCTTTTCCACAGCCGAAATCTACCATTCTATTAGTAGCCTTCCAATCATACAATTCAAATAATTTTTGTAATGCGCTATATGGGGTTGCCTCATAACGATTATAATGGGAGGACTGATATTGCCATTCTCTCATTCCAGCTGTCTGTATTCTTAATAATCGCTCATAGTCTGACTCGTTCATCCCAACCTCCTTGATTTTTTTTATTCACCAAAAACTTGATGCTGAACCCAATCGTTTTTTTGACTGTTAGCCTCTTCAAGCAAAGACACCTTAAAAGGTTCTCCCTTTGAGACAATCGTCCCTATAAATGAAGGATTTTCAATACGGATCATCACTTTATCCTGAACCACTCTTTTCGTGATTTGTAGCCTAGCAATTCCACCGATATTGGTACTATCAAATTGTTGAGCACTAAAAAAATTACCTAGTGAGTAGAAGACATGGGTATCTCCTTTGCTAGTGGATATTTTTTCATAGGGCTGAACAACATGAGGATGGTGACCAAAAATAATGTCTACCCCCGCATCAGCCAACCATTGCGCCAGCTCTTTTTGAGTTTCATTGTTCTTTAGGGCATACTCTTCTCCCCAATGAATGCTCATTACTACAACATCCACCTTTTCCTCTAAAGCTTGAATGTCTTGTTTCATTTGTTCACGATCAATTATATTTACTAAGTATTCTTTACCCTCAGGGATTCGATGGCCATTTAATCCATAAGTATAATTTAAAAAACCTAATCTTACATCCTTTACCTCAAATATTCTATCGGTTTGTTGGTCTTCTAATGATTTATAGGCTCCCATATAAGGCATCTCGTTTGCTTTCATTGACTCAATAGCAGCTAATAAACCAGCTTCCTTTTGATCTAGCGTATGGTTATTTGCGCAGGATAATAAATCGACTCCAGCGGCTTTGAGATCCCTAACGATATGAGCAGGACTAGAGAAATTAGGGAATCCAGACAAACCGAATGACGTACCTGCTGGTATGGACTCCTGATTTGCTAGCAAGAAGTCTACTCCTTGCATCTCTTTTTCTACCTCCTGAAAGGAAGGTAAGAAGCTAGAATATTCATAGAGGGGACTGTGCAATAAAATATCTCCTACCATACCAATCTCTATCTGACTCTCTTTATACTCTTGCTGAAAATTGGTTACGTGTTTACCTTGAAAGTCTTCTTTAAAGGGATTAGTTATTTGCGCATTGAAAAAAGATAAAACAGTGATAAATACTAATAGAAATGGGAGTAAAATTTTCATGAAGTAGACCTCCTTCTATCATCTTTATCTATTTCGTTGTCGAATATACACATAGAAAAATCCCCCAGCACCTAACAATCGTAAACACGAATTAATTGTCATTGCTGACTCCATTCCAACCATCTCTAATAAAATAATACCCACTTGAGGAGCAACAAACGCAACTAATGCCAATAAAACATTATATGTTGTAATACAATACGTTCTAGACTGTTCCGGTGACTTTTCTAAAAGTAAATTAAATAAAATGAGCACAGTTCCTGAAAGAAAAAAGCCTGACGTTGTTTGAATCATAGTTAAGTAATATAGGTTGGTAGACAGCACGACGAGAAAAGGAGTAGTAGCCATACCTATTGCCGCCCATATAAACATCCGCAAATTGCTATATTTATCTGCCCAGCGTTTCCATAAAGGAAATGTAAAAAACTGCATTAGCATACTACCTACCGAAAACATACTAACCCAGAAAATAGTAGCACCTGCTATTCGCACATTATATATATTAAACAAGCCCCAAGCCATCTGCCAGGCAAAGTTAAAAAACAGTGCCGCTCCTAAAAAAGATACGTAATTGGAGTCTCGAAAAATAGACCAATCCATCGATTTCTTCTTTAGAAGACTCTCTTCTACACGAACAGGTTCTTCCTTATGTTTCATGATAAAATACACTTCTAAAATTCCAAATAACAGGGCTACTAAAAACAAAATTTGATATGCCCCTGTACTAGCAGAAGCCTCCCTCATTACGATACCGATAAATAAAGTAGCTATAAGTCCTACTAATGTCAGTAATCTATTACGGTCACTAAAAAATTGTCCTCTTCGCTCCTCTGCAATCATCCCACTGATGAACGTCTGCCAGCCGATATTGGCAACCGTATTGGGCACGCTGATTAAGGCGATAATAATTAGAAAGGACCACGCCTGCATAGAATGAGACGGTAAATAAATGACTAATACAATAAATATGAAACATAATCGTGCAAGCAAAATGGACCCAGCGACAAGCTTCTTTTGCGTGTAAGCTTTGTTTAAAAGAATAGCTGCTGGTACTGTCATTAGCAAAGCGATTAAAGGTGGAAGGGAACTGATTAAGCCAACCTGATAATTAGTTGCCCCTAAAATAGTAATAGCAAAAATCGGGAAAAAATTATTAGAAAAGTTTAAAGCAATAGTAGAAGCCATACCATGGTAAATACTGACCTTCTCGTTATACGTTCTCATGCTTTCATTCCGCCCATTTCATGTGAGATAGATAGAATTATATACTTCCTTTTCAGGAAAACAAGAGTGTTTATACAAATATTTACCTGGCGATAATAAAATATAAATGAATAATAGATAGAGACTAACCGACTATATAAATTGTTTCTCGAGAATACTTAAGTCAGAGTAATTTAAGTGCGTAAAAGTCATGAGAATAATTTCAACATCATGATTGGAGAATTATTTTAGTATATTTCTTCATAAAAAGTACACAAAAATACAACTTTGAATATTTCATTTTTTTTATTAAACCCTTAGAATATAAGGAGTTATCAGTTTTTCCCTTATATAACAAATATAAAGTTATCTAGTTTACAAATTCATGGGAAAGAGTATAATGGGTAGTTGGTACAGGACAAACATGTAACAAATTGCTTTTTAAGTACTAAATATAAACACTGCTTCCCTTTGTTTAAATAAGATGGGGTGATAAACATAATGGCAATTCCGCAAGAGCCAGAGCTAACGCTTGTAGAACATTTGGCTGAGTTAAGAAAAAGGTTAATTGTAATTGCGGTAACCTTTGTCCTATCTCTTGCCTTAGGATTTTGGATGGCTCCTAAAACATTAAATTTCCTAAAACAACAGCCTACAGCTGCACACGTAGAATGGAACATTTTTGGCTATACCGATGGACTGCTAATTTACGTTAAATGTGCATTAGTTTTAGCCATTTTAGTAACTTTGCCCATAGCTATGCACCAAATATGGCTATTTGTTAAGCCAGGTTTGTTGGATAAAGAAGCAAGAGGTACGATTTACTTTATACCAGTCTCTTTTTTCCTATTTCTGGCCGGTATTAGCTTTAGCTACTTTATTTTATTTCCTTTAATGTTAGACTTCATGTCTAATATTAATGAGTCTATAGGTGCCACAGAAACCTATGGAATGCAGCAATATTTTACATTTATGTTCAATTTAATTATTCCAGTTGGAATAGTTTTTGAGTTACCAGTAATTATTTTATTCCTTACGAAGCTAGGAATTATTACTCCAGATCGACTACGAAAGATGCGAAAAGTTTCGTACTTTGTATTAGTTGTTGTAGGGGTATCTATTACGCCTCCTGACTTTATTTCTGATTTCATCATTATCATACCTTTATTGTTATTGTTTGAAATTAGTATTCTTGTATCAGCTTGGTCTTATAAGCGTCGGTTAGCCAAAGAAGCTCTTTTAGAAAAAGAACTTGAGGAAAACTAATGTGAATAAGCTTTACTAGCATGCTACAATAGCATTGCACACATAACTAACACTCATGTCACTTGAATAGATAGACAATTATATCCATTAGGAGGAAATCACATGCCAAATATCGGCGTACCAGGTTTAATAATCATTCTAATCATTGCATTAATCGTATTCGGTCCATCTAAATTACCTCAATTAGGTAAAGCAGTAGGACAAACACTTAAAGAATTCAAAAACTCTACAAAGGACATTGTGGACGATGTAGCAGAAGAATTTAAATTAGAAGACAAAGATACAAGTGCTAAAAAGAAAGCATAATAAAAAAACCGAGCATATTATTGCTCGGTTTTTTTTATAGCTTTGGTTACTTAAACTATTTAGAATCTTCCAGAGGATGTGGGAGAGGTTTCCCAAAATAGTATCCTTGAAATAATTGATATCCTTTCTTTTTTAACCATTCCCAATCTTCTTTTTCTTCTATCCCCTCTGCCAATGGGATGGAATAGATTTCTTTAGCTTTATGTAGAAATTGTAAAGCAACTTTTTGTTTCTCTATATTGGTAGCTACTCCTTGAACATATTTCATATCTAGCTTCATATAGTGAGGCTTAATCTCTTCTAACATTTGGAGCGTACTATGCCCTTCTCCTACATCATCTAATGCATATTGAAACCCTCTAGCTTTATAAAAGGCCATAATCTTTTTTAAATGATTGATATCCTCTACTTTTTCTGTTTCAACAACTTCAAAAACTAAGTTTCCAGGATTAACACCGAGGCTATTTGCTACCGCAGTGGTGGATCTTAGACAATGCTCAGGAGAGTATATAGAAGTAGGTATAAAATTTATAAATGCTTTTGTATTATCTAGTTTTGCTGCGTACTTTACTGCTGTCATTCTACATATCCGATCTAAAGCATATAAACGCCCTCTCTCTTTAGCAGCGCCAAAAACTTCTCCAGGATATAGGATATTCCCTTCCTCATCTAAAAATCGAGAAAGCATCTCATAGGCATAAATATTTTTCTCTGTATCTACAATTGGCTGATAGTAGCAAATTACTTGTTCATTCTTAATCACCTTGTCAATCCACTTAACCTCTAACATTTCCTCAATTTTATGGAAAGGTTTCCAGTCTTGTTTAGGAACTCGAAAGGAAATATGAGAGATATCCATATGGTCTTTACTAAAGTCTATAAAATCCTGCGCATCATCTTCTTTAAGAGTGAAATAACGGCCGTTCTCTTCTAATCTTAATGCCCTCTTTTGGATAAAATCCATTACATCTGGCAACACTTGAAAATTAGTTTCACCTTCGATTTTAAACTCCAATACTAAGTCTCTTACCATACAGCCACTACATTCCACCATTAATCCCTCCGACCTATTGTTTATCCCTAAAAATTAAGCATTTTTTCCTGTTAACTAATATTATAGTAGAACTCATCTGCCAATCATAATCAGAAGTCTTCCACTTTTAAAGATACATAATGTTGAAACATCATAACAAAAAGAAAAATCTATTGCTTAAAAATAGAAAAAGGAGGAGCGAAAATGACCGCTACTCCTTTAGTGATAATTATAGGTTTTTAAAGAACACTCTGATGACATCAGCACCACCGATTATTGTACCAAGTGAACCAAATAGATTAGTTAGAACTAAAACGAGTAATACACGTGTAACTTTATTCTTCCAGAACCCTTTTATCGTAAACACGTCTTCGGACAGTCTCTCAAAGTCGCCAATTGTGGGGCGTTTCATATAAGCTTGGACCAAGCCAGAAAACCAACCGGAGGCTAATATAGGATGCAATGCTGTTATTGGAGCCACTATGAAAGCTGTAACAATTGCTAAAGGATGTCCTAAAGCTACAATTGCCCCAATTGCTGCCATCGTTCCCGTCCAAATAATCCAGCTCCATGCCTGATCCCATCCTGCTGTTGGGTTTGCTATAAATGTATAAGCGATCAATGCAATGATAAGGATAGGAAGCGACCATCCAATTATTTTAGGTAAAATTGATTTAGGTGGGACTGTAGAAAGTCTTTCTAAATCCTGATGTTTGTAAATTTCTTTTGTAATACCAGGAACATGTGCCGCTCCTAATACTGCTACAATTTTTTTACCCGGGGCTTCCTTAATCTTTTGAGCTAAGAACTGGTCTCGTTCATCAATTAAAGGTGTTTTCAGCCTTGGAAATGACTCTGTAAATTCTGCAAGTACTGCATTTAAAGTGTCCTGCGATTTCATCTTCTCTAGCTCTTCTTCGGAAATGGTGTCTTTACTAAAGATGCTATAGAAAACCGATGTAAGAAGCTGAGACTTACCTAACCAACCAAGATTATGCCAGATACGAGAGAATGTTATTTGGATATTACGGTCAGCTAGTACAAGTTCTGCTCCGGTTTCTTTTGCACTTTCAATTCCTTGAATCATTTCTTGGCCTGGTTTAATGTCGAACTGCTTGGCCATACGATTTTGGAAGGAAGAAATAGCTAAGTTCATCAATAATAAAGTCGCTTTCTTCTCTTTTATGATTTTAAAAATATCTGTTTCTTTCCATTTGTTATTATCAGTAATAGATTGATATCTTTGTTCATCTAACTCTATACACACGGAATCAGGATTTTCTTTTTCAATCACTTCTTTAACCTGCTCAGCGCTCAACCTAGAGACATGAGCAGTACCAATTAAAATAATTTCCTTGCCATCAACCTCTAAACGAGTTATATTTGCTTCCGACATAAACTACTTCCTTCGTGTAAATGTATTTCTTTTACATAATCGTCTGTTTATTGATTATGAAAAGTCTTGTATCTATAATAATGAAGCACTTGAGCATAAAATTCAATTTGTTTATGTGAAAAAGCTAGAAGATCTAATCATATTCTTACTAGGACGTATCTAGTTCTCCTCCTTTTAGTAGAATTCATGCTAGCTCGTCTACTTTACCCCTTAAGCTTCCTCATTAAAAGATCTGCCGATGAATATCTGTTTAGATACTATGAAAAGATATATCGTATAGGAAATGTTATAATTACACTCAAATAAGTAAAAAAGGAGAATGTCTAATGATTATCGTAACAAATCGTATTAAAACAAAACCAGGATTTGCTGAAAGAATGGCTCCAAATTTTACAAAGCCAAGTCCACTTCAAGAAATGGAAGGCTTCATCAAAGTAGAGGTTACTATTACACAAGGTACAACTGAATATGATGAAATGAATGTAAATATGTATTGGGAAAATGAAGAAGGTTTCCAAGCTTGGAGAAATAGTGATATCTTCAAGGAAGCCCATAAACGTCCAGAACCTGGTTCTGCTGAGGCTTCTAAAGAATCTCCGCTATTAGGAAGTGAATTAATAATTTCTAAAGTGGCTTCTACTGTAGAAGCTATTTCCACTAAATAAGTAATATTAAAAGGAGCGAGTGATTTAACATCACATGCTCCTTTTTGCTTAACCTAGTTTAATTTATCTATCCGATAAATTCCTTTTTTATCTCTTAATATGCAACCATTTGCTTGGAAAATTCTTATCATATATTCATTGTTTTCGTCTGTACTTCCTACATAATAAGTGGCGTTCATTTTTTTTAATAATTCTAGAGAATACAGATGAAATACTTTTCCGAAACCTTTGCCTCTCTGTTCTGGTACTACTCCAAAGTAAAATAGCCTGCCTTCTTCGACCGTTCCGTCTTCTATATGCGGAATACTGATACCCATGGGTTCTTCACCTTTAAAGAAAATATGACAATAATGACGCCAATTAGATCCTAGCTCATTCACAAAGGCTTCCATTATCTGTTCAATGGAAAATAAATTATTTTTGTTTGCAGATCCACTTCTGCATTTATCGTATAATAGGGCAAATTCCTCGTCTACAAGCGAACTTCTTGAAAGAGTTAACACATGAAAAGCATCATCTAGAGTAAAATTTTCATCTAGTAGACGTGTATATTCCACAATAGAGGAAACCTTATAAAAGCCTTCATTCATTAGCTGTTGTTCGTATTCTTCATCCATTAGAAGGGAAAGGTAATTCACCTGTTCGTCCTTCCAATCTTTTAAAAGACTTTTCAATTTTGACCAGTATTCATCTTTAGACATATCCATCTTTATTTGGTCAGCTAACCAATATTCCTGGTCTTTTTTAATAACACTAAAAGCAACCATTTATATTCCCCCTATAAGTCGTTTATATGGGTAACTCTATTTCGACCATTCCTCTTAGAATAATACAACGCATGATCCGCCTTCTCCACCACTGTTGTACGAGTATCCTCAGACGTGTAAGTTGCAACTCCTACACTTATCGTAATTTCGTCAATTGGCCAAGTAGTCTTTTCAATTTCCAACCTTAAACGTTCCGCCTGATGGTTAGCCTCTTGTGCATTTGTTAGTGGGAGAAGTACAATAAATTCCTCTCCGCCGTATCTAAGCACCGTATCTTTCGGACGTACAGTTTCTTCTGCTATCTTGGCCAACCTTTCTAGCACCTGGTCTCCCATCGCATGACCCCAAGTATCGTTGACCTGCTTAAAATGGTCAATATCTATTAAGCATAAGGAAAAGGACTGTTTGTTCTGCTCAAATTGCATAATCATCTCTTCTAGCTTGATATGAAAATAACGACGATTTTTTAAACCAGTCAATTTATCCGTTATGGCTAATTTCTCTAGCTTACCATTTAGTTCAATAAGTCTTTCTTGCTTTTCCTCTATTTCCTCATGCAATTCCTCTAATTTAGAAAGCGCCAGTTCCTTTTCTCGGAACGCTTCCTCCAACTGTTTTTTTGCTAGTCTAATTTCTTGTTCATAGCCTATTCTCTTCCCCATAGAAACCATTACACAATCAATTACCTCTATACCTTCTCGATTTGCTTTTTTTCCATTTAACAATACTGGAACGCTTTGACCATCCTTATGCAGTAGACTTAGAAATAACTCTTCGACGTGTCCGTATAATCGAATATAGGGATAAAAATAAGTATGAAATATAAACTTATTAGTCTTAGACATAATTGTTTCTATATGCTTTTGAGCAATCTCTTCATACATAAACCCTGTCATTTGAAGGAAGGTTTTATTCATATCGATTAGCATACCTTCTTGGCTGATAGTAACGTAACCACAAGGCGCAAGATTTAAACGCTCATCCATACATATACCATTCCCTTCACTGCATTTGGTAAAGATACTCTTTAATCAGCTGTATTGTTTCATGTGGGTGACTTAGATGAGGATAATGTCCCTTCACATCCATTATTTTAAAATCACTTTTCTCAATATGGCGATGTAAGTATTCACCTACCTGAATAGGAACAATACTATCTTCTGAGCATTGGATGATTAATGTTGGAATAGATGATTTCTCTAAATCCTTACGATGGTCGGAAAAGAATGTCACCTCCGCAAATTGCTTTGTAATCTTCGGGTCGGTTGAGCTAAAACTTTTTTCTACTTCTTTTGCCACCGCAGGGTGCACGTCATTAGCGGCTACTATTGGAGCCATATAGCTTGACCATCCTATAAAATTCATCTCCATCATATCTAACATTTCATAAATATCTCTTTCTTCGAATCCTCCAAAATACTCTCTATCATTAAGATACCTTGGGGATGGACCAATCATAACCAAACTTTTAAATGCCTCAGGTTTTTGAATGGCAGCTAGCATACCAATCATGGAGCTGACGGAATGTCCCACAAAGATTACTTCGTGAAGCTTCAATGCCTCTATTATATCTAGCACATCTTGGACATAGCCTTTAAGTGAACCATATTTCTCAGAATTATAAACCTCTAAATTTGAATCTCCTGACCCAACATAATCAAACAAAACAATCTGATATTCTTCTTCAAATGAAGGGACAATATGTCTCCACATGGTTTGATCACAACCGAAACCATGGGCAAACATTATTACTTTTTCCTTGTTCCCTATTACTTTTACATTATTTCGTTTTAGTACTTCATTCATGAAAACACCTCTAGTTTTTTTCCTTATATAAAAGGCTTCCTCTTCTTTTAAAAGGGAAGCCTTACATAGATTTGATAATTTATCCATTGCATATATTACCAATATACTATTTTATCTATTTTTTTTCTACACAAAAAGGTGAATTGATACTAACAACCTAGAGTTTATTTCAATGTTCTTTTTAAGAATTCTCTCGTTCGATCTTGTAGAGGATTGTTAAAAATTTGCTCTGGAGGGCCTTCCTCCGCAATAACTCCCTTATCCATAAAGACTACTCGATCGGAAACCTCCTTGGCAAATTCCATTTCATGAGTAACAATTAACATTGTCAAACCAGTGTTCGCAAGCTCTTTCATTACTTTTAACACTTCCCCCACCATTTCTGGGTCAAGTGCTGATGTAGGCTCATCAAAAAGCATTACATCAGGCTCCATAGACAAGGCTCGTGCAATAGCAACTCTCTGCTTTTGACCTCCGGACAATTGCTTTGGTTTAGCATTAACGTAGCCATCCATGCCTACAACGTTTAAGTATTTCAGTGCAATTTTCTCGGCTTCTTCCTTAGAACGCTTTAATACCTTTACCTGTCCAACTGAACAGTTACCTAACACATTGTGATTATTAAACAGATTAAACTGTTGAAAGACCATTCCAAGCTTCGTTCGGTAGGAATGGATATCGTGCTTATTATCGAGAATATTCTCCCCTTGATAAATGATTTGCCCACCACTTGGCTTTTCCAACAAATTAATGCAGCGGAGAAGAGTCGATTTTCCCGATCCAGAAGAGCCAATGATGCATACAACCTCGCCTTTTTTAACAGAGAAATCGATATCTTTTAATACTTCATGTGCTCCAAAGGATTTGCTTAAATGTTGAATTTCAATTACCTTTTCCATAGTTGCTCCTCCTTTGCTTACTGATTTTCATGTGGACCTTTTGGTAGGACTGCCATTTGCATCGGTTGACCAATGACTGTATAGTTTTCAGGTCCATCCAATTTCTTCTCAAAATGACGTAATATCAAGGTAACGGCAAATGTCATGATGAAATACAAGATACAAGCTACAAAAAATGACTCAAAATATCTAAAGTTATTTCCTGCAACTGATTTTGTTTGGAAATACAGCTCAGTGACTCCGATTACATTCAACACAGAGGTATCCTTAATATTAATGATAAATTGGTTACCTGTTGCAGGAAGTATATTGCGGATAACCTGAGGTAACACAATATGAAGCATCGTTTGAATATGCGTCATCCCTATTGCTTGAGAGGCTTCAAATTGACCCTTGTCTATGGAAATAACTCCGCCTCGAACAATCTCCGCCATATAAGCACCCGTGTTAATAGAAACAATGAAAATAGCAGCGAGTAGACGATCCATGTCTAATCCAAAGGCCAATGAGGAGCCGTAAAAAATAACCATTGCTTGTACTATCATTGGTGTGCCACGGAAAAACTCTATATAAATAGAGAGCATTAAGTTAACCAGCTTAAGAAAGTATCTTTTAATCCCCTTTTCTGGCATAGGAACAGTTCTTATAACTCCTGCCAGCAAACCGATGATAGCTCCGAAGATTGTTCCAATAATGGATATTAAGAGGGTTACTCCGGCTCCTCGTAAAAACATTGGCCAATTATTTGTAATGATGGATATAATCCATTCTAAACTCATAGTCTTCCTCCTTACATACTAGCTGACCCCATAAACACACTTACCAAGGAAAGTAAGTAAATGCTGTAAATAATGAAACGGCTGCAAAATAGTAGCAGCCGTTGTTATATGCTTATTCTGCAGCTGGTTGATTTAAAATAGCATTGTCCATAATTTCTTGTCGCTCTTCTTCTGAGATTCCTGCTAAAATTTTATTGATTTTGTCTGTTAAGTCACTTTCCTTTTTCAATCCTACTGCAACGGCTGTTTCCTCTTCATCTGCCACGAATCCTTCTGTAAATTCGATCATTACAAATTTATCATTTGCTGATGAAGCACTAATCCCTTCTGGACGTTCAGATACATAGCCGTCAATCATTCCAGATTCTAGTGCCACACGCATTGCAGGAAAATTATCTGATGCCGGTTGTTTTTTTACTCCTTCAATTTGGTCAATAACTCCGTAGTGAGAAGTATTTAATTGGCCAGTAATTTTCGCTCCCTTAAAGTCTTGAATAGAGGTAGCATTTTCAAATGCCCCGCCCTTTTTTACCACCATGACAAAGTTGGAAGTATAATAGTTTTCGGAGAAATCAATTGTTTTTTTACGCTCTGCAGTTGGTGACATCCCCGCAATAATTGCATCAATTTTGCCGGATGTTAGGGCTGGGACTAAACCGTCCCATTCCGTTTTAACAACAACGAGCTCTTTACCTAAGCCCTCAGCTATTTTTTTAGCAATTTCTACATCGTAACCACCAGCATATTCTGCATTACCGTCAATTTTTACGCCACCATTTTTGTCATCCATTTGAGTCCAGTTAAATGGTGCATATCCTGCTTCCAATCCTACTGTAAAAGTATCTAGATCAGAAGCTGATCCAACGCTTTCTTCCTCTTTTGTTCCACAAGCTGCAAGCAGTAAAATGGTTGATAGTAATAATGTTAAAGTGAATAGTCTTTTTTTCATCTCTATTAATCTCCTTTTTTAAAATTAGTATATGTATGCAAGCATACAAAAAGGACAACCGTACAAAAAAAGACCTGAGATAGACTCAGGTCATATATGTATGGTTGCCCTAAATCCTCTACTTTTCCCCATGAGATAGCACACCATTATAAACCGGGACGTTTATAACGGACAGTCCTGCAATTATTCACTGCAGACCCAGCATGTAATAATGAGTTTATTACAAACTTCGGCGACATTTCCTTCTCCCTAGCATCACAGCTACTCAAGCTCCACTAAGGACTGTTAAATATCGCGCCTCTACCTCACTTCTATAAAGCGAGGTTATATTCAATTATTGTTCATAGTCTACAACAGAGATTTTCATCTGTCAACATGTGTTCTATTGATTAAACAAAATATTACTATTATTAGATTGTAATCTCTTTAGAATTATTTCATTACCCATTTAAAAAAAGCTAATAATCCGAGGAATTGCTAAGAAAAGTCTGCTAAAGTAAACGCATTTTCAACTTTATCATACTTTTTCTTTTTCCCTTTGGGCATAGGTTCCGAGGGGGAGCGATAAGCCATCACCGTCGCTTGCGCATCTTTTATGAGGTCTTATCTGTCTCAGTCGTCCCACAAGAGGCGCCGCCTGCCGCTCCAATCATAAGTTTTATAGTAAAGAGAAAGGAATATAGATAAAACTAACTCATTTATTTAAAGCTATTAATAAAATACTTTTCACTTTGACTATTTGATTAACAAGTGATGGTTGATTTCCGCTCTCAGCGGACGCTTTCCGTGGGGTGAGGATAAGCCATCACTGTCGCTTGCGCGTCGTTTGTGATGTCTTATCTGTCTCACTCATCCCACCGGAGTCTCCGACTGCCGCTCCAATCAAATAAAGCCCGCTTTAAAAGCCTCCATATACATTCTAGGATCTCTTAGACCATTCGTTGATTGGTTGAAGCCCCTTTCTAGGAGAATTTCCATTTTGAACGGGACGAAAAATGTTTCACATGAAACTTTATATTATAAAAAAAACATGAGATAAGCTGGTTTCACATTACATGCGACAGTATGGCTTATCGCTATACTCCACAGAAAGAATTCGTTTAAAGCGCAACTTTAGCTATTTATAATTTATGCTTTTCATTTTTCTCACCTTATCGGAAAACCGCAAAAAAAGAGCGCAAATGACTTGGCTACCACCGTCATTTGCACTCTTTTCACTTATTTTTGTATAAACATTTGTGTCCAGTAGTTACCGTCTTTTACATAACCTACACCAATATGAGTATAGTTTTTGTTTAAGATATTCGCTCTATGACCTTCACTGTTCATCCAAGCATCTACTACTGCTGCGGCTGTTTTTTGACCCATAGCAATATTTTCTCCTGCAGATTTATAGCTTATTCCAAAATTCTTCATCATTGTAAATGGAGTTCCGTAGACAGGACTAGTGTGACTAAAATAGTTTTTATCGTGCATATCCTGTGATTTATATTGCGCTACTCTTCCAAGCTCCCAATCATATTTTAATGCTGAAAGACCCGCGTTTGCTCTTTCCACATTTACAAGTTTAATTACTTCTTGTTCTATACTATAAGAATCGTTTGAAGGGACATTGATTTTTTGACCTGGATAAATAAGGTCCGCATTTTCTAATTGAGGATTTTCCTTGATTAATTCTGAAACACCTGTTTGTGTCTTCACAGCAATTTTCCATAAAGAGTCTCCTGATACTACTGTATAGGAATTAGCTGCAAATGCAGTGATAGGCATTAATAACGTTAGTAATAGTAGTCCTACAATAGCTACTTTAATTTTTTTCTTAAACATTGTAATCTTCCTTTCCTTCTTTAACTCTACTAATATAGTAAATTAAAAAAAGAATGGAAATCATCCCTTAATAATTGGATGCAATTTTACAGGTATATTACAAAGGAACTCAACAGAGAGACAAAGCTCGGTATTAAACGAATTCATGCTTATTCGAAGGTAATATTTTTGAAATATTCAAGGAGGAAAATTCCTTTATAGACAAAATCTTTTCCGATTATCCCTTCCTTACTCGAACTGACCATTCTGCTCTCCTATACAACTTCCAAGGATTATACTATATTAAAAGTGGGTGATTATATGAATATTAGGAAATATTTAAATAACGAGCGTTTTATCTTAGGAACGACAATGAAAGACGTTACTGCTTTAGAAGAGAACAACATGGCTTTACACGTTTGTGAAAATCCAAAGAATATATTGGAAAATCGCAAGAGACTGGCGGAGCAACTCCAATGTAATTTGGATGATTTTGTTTGCGCCAATCAGACACATAGCGCCAATTTCCATAAGGTAACTGCAGCTGATAAGGGGCGTGGAGCAAGGCTGTTAGATACTGCCATTAAGGATACAGATGCTCTTTATACATTTGAACCAGATCTTTTGTTATGTAGTTTTACAGCAGATTGCGTCCCTGTCATTTTCTACAATGAAAAAAATAATCTGGTGGGAGTAGTACACTCTGGCTGGCAAGGAACGGTCAAAGAAATTACAAGGAAGCTGTTTGAGTATTTAAAACAACACGAACACTGTAACCCAAATGACTTTCATGTACAAATTGGCTCTGCACTCAGCCAAGAAAAATTTGAGGTAGATGAAGATGTCTATAAAAAGTTTAAAGATTTAGGCTATGCGAACGACTTTATGTACTATAAAAATGAAACTGGTAAATTTCATATCGATAACCAGCTCACCGTCCAAAAGCAATGTGAGCTTGCTGGTATTCCACTTGAACGTATTTCAATCGATCGAACATGCACATTTTTAAACCCTGATGGTTTCTCTCATCGAGAAGACAGAAATACAGGTAGACATTTAAGTTTTATCATGCGGAAGAAATAACCTTTCAAACACATCACTAATTGAGCTGATGTGTTTTTTTATTGAAGACATCCATTTGAATTAAATTTCTTTATATATTAATTTAAATTTCTTTTTGGCTGGGGGAAGTCTATCTTTTTTGGAGCTACTAGAGAACACTAACATTACTTCACCATTTGAGAACGATAGTATAGAGAATGCTTTACTTTTTGTTGAAAAATGGTTAATAAAAAAAGGTTATTTCATATAAATTATAAAATAGCCTGATTCCCGTTTTGAGGAATCGGGCTATCTGCTTTTTAAGTAAAATATTCAAATTTAGCATTAGGAAAAAACTTATCCATATAACTGTAGAGATGTTCTTTAATATCTTCCTCTTCTTCTTTTTGATAAATATATTTCCCTATCCCATATTTTCCCCACTTTATTCTTCTGGATTCTTCATCTAGCTCAAGCTTGGTCATAGGATAGTTTTTTTCGATTACTTTTTTAGCTGGTTTAGTAAAGCGATGCTGTATGAATTCAAAGGTTATATTATCGCGGGCGTCCTTTGGAAGTTCAGCATCTAATCTTTCAAACATATGATAATATCCTTCTTTCCAACCTTCATGAAGGTAAATTGGAGCTACGATAAATCCCAAGGGGTAGCCTGATCTAGCAACCTTCCCAGCTGCCTCAATACGCTTATCCAGTGGAGAAGTACCTGGTTCGAAATTTTTAATCACATAATCAGCATTCACACTAAAGCGAAATCTCGTGTTCCCATTATGCTTTGCGTCCAATAAGTGATCTACAAAGTGAAACTTTGTCACAAATCTAAGCCTGCCAAATTCTGATTGACCAAAATGTTCAATTGCCCTTTTTAATGTATGTGTAAGATGGTCGATTCCCACTATATCAGAAGTACAGGATGCTTCAAATCTTGTGATTTCTGGTGCACGTTCCTCAATATACTTGTCAGCTGCTCCGAGAATTTCCTCCACATTTACATACGTTCGAATATACGGCTTGCTTCCCATCGTCGTCTGTAAATAGCAATAATGACAATGCCCCATACATCCCGTGGCGAAGGGAATTGCATATTCAGCTGAAGGCTTAGAGGAATCAAATTTTAATGTCTTACGTATACCAACTACTAGCGTAGACTTAGCAATACGATATTTTTGAAAATCATTATCGCCTGGAAGGTTTCGTATTTGGTTGTGGGAAGTCGTATAGTGAATTTCTTTTCCCAGCTTTTCAAATTTCTCTTTCAGCTCTCTACCTAGAGGATATTCAAGCGCCTTTGGCTCAAAATATACAAGCTGGGGTGTAAATGGTTTTCTCATGTCCAACCTCCGTCTTATTGAAAATAATGACGATATGCTTGTTCCGCTTCATAGGCGCTTGCATAAATGGCCATGTCAGTCGTTAAAGGGTAATATGTTTCATAAACAAAAACAGCCAATTCGTCAGGGTTTTCTGGGTTATTTACTACTGCCGCCGATTGAATGTTAGCTACGCTTTGAATATGTGGGTTACGGTAAAAAATATAAACAATATCACCTGCTGTATAATCTTCCATCTGCTTCTCTCACTCCTAGCTTTCCACCTAGCTTGGTTTTCCTGAGAGAATTTATGTAATAAATAAAAGTGAAAAAACCACATTCGCTTAAAGCGAATATGGTTTAGTTATTTAGACAAGTCTATTCTCTTATTTAATAAATATATAGCAATTCCACCAACAGTCATCGAGAACAATTCACTTAGCCCGACTGTTAAATAGGTATACCAAAAAGGAAATTCCAGCATAATAGCTAACTGCCCTGCAACTGTAAACATGGAAAGCGCAAAGATAATAGCTGTAATCGCTATTTTCCATATTTCACTGGTCAATCTCTTAGTGACCTTCCGACAAAGTATCAATACAAGGAAAGTTGCAATTCCACCAATAGGCACATCGAGCATCCAGGTTGGGGACATAAAATTAGCAAGGACTACACCTAATGTAATTGCCACAACATAGCGCTTATTGTATAACGCCAAATAATTAAACATCTCAGCTAAACGTAGCTGGATGTTTCCAAAGCTAAAAACAGCTAAAAGTACTGTTACGGCAACATATAAAGCTGCAACCATAGCTGTCTTCGTTAACTCATTTACCGAGGAACGACTTGAGTCCTTCAAAAAGGTAGTATTCAATTTACATTCTCCTTTATAAAATAGCAAACTGCTATTTTAGTAATAACTACGACCAAAGGATTCCAAGTGCCGTAGTGCAAGCAAAATTGCTTACTCGGATAGTATATCAGGAATTATTGCCATTTAATATAATTATTTGGCAATCCATCCTCCATCAATGGGTACGACTGCTCCATGAATATAATCTGCTGCATGACTAGCAAGGTAAAGAGTTAGGTTTGCCACTTCTTTTGGCTGTGCCCACCTTCCTGCAGGTGTTTCATTGGCTACCCATTTTGCTATTTCTCCTTCTCCTGCAAAATCAGCATTATTCATTGGGGTCTGAATCGCCCCTGGAGCAATAGCATTTGCTCTTATGCCCTCACGGCAGTAATCTATATCCAATTGCTTTGTGTATCCTATAATGGCGTGCTTAGAGGCTGTATAAGCTGCTCCTCCACCTCCTGCTACTAATCCGGCAATAGAAGCCATATTGATAATGACTCCTGATTTTCTTTCAATCATTTGAGGGAGAACTGTGTTTGTTACCAAATAGGTTCCTTTCACATTGGTGTCCATGATTTTATCCCAAAGTGTTTCATCTGTTTCTAGAGTCTTTGAATAATTGTCTAAAACCCCAGCTGTATTGAGTAAAATATCTATTTGCTTAAATGTCTTGAGGGCTATCTCAAATGCTTCCTCTACGCTCTTTTTATCGCTTACATTTCCAATGTAGTACGAAAAACAAGACTTATACTGGTCTTTTAATGATTTAAGTCCGGCTCCATCAACATCTAAACCAAATACGTTGGCCCCACACTCGATAAATGCTATAGCTTGAGCTCTCCCTATACCAGAAGCAGCTCCAGTAATAAGAACCGTCTTCCCTATGTACTCCTCAAATTTCAATATGATTCCTCCTAAATATGAAAAGTCCACGATATCTCGTGGACTTTTAGTTTATTTGCTTACAATAACCCAATCCTCAGCCAATAAGTCACAAACTGTTGGGGTAAACATTGTATATCCTTCTCCTTCTACATTAATCAAAAAGTAAGGATTTAGATTTTCTCCATCATGCTTGCTTTGTCCAACTAGCATTACGTACAATTCCGCACCACCCCAGCCTTGTCTAATTACTTTTTCCCCAGATTTTAAACGTGGTAATATCTCTTCAAACATCATTGTTATTCACCCTTTATCTTCCCTATATACTTTCTAACCAAAATTATACTAGATTGTAAAATGGCAAACAACTAAAGGAATAGCTGCTCTTTTCATCTCCTTTAATTTTATACAGATCTTGTATGTAGAAGATGTGATTATTTTAGTCAATATTCTTTAAGCACCTAAAACACAGAATTTTGTATATTAGTCGATTGGTCCGGTCGTTTTTGATTTTGGAAATCTATTGATTTGATAAAAATAATAAGTTTCACATTTATATTCGTTTAACAAAACATATACTTTATTAAACCTAAGAAAAAAGGAGCTGCCCATTGATCATATATGTCGTCAATAATGGTGATACGCTTTGGGGAATTGCTAATCGTTATCAAATAGATGTAAATGCCATTCAACAAGCTAACCAATTGCCTGATCCAAATAATCTTCTAGTTGGCCAATCTCTTGTCATCCCTATCTATGGGATTTACCATACGGTTCAAAATGGAGAAACTTTATGGTCGATTGCACAACAATACGGTGTTTCTGAACAATCTATTCTTTCTTCTAACAGACTGCCTAACCCAAATCTCTTATATCCTGGTGAGCGAATTTTTATTCCTCCTATTATTCATGTGGTACAGCCCGGAGAAACGCTACGGCAGATTGCTAGCCTTTACGGAACTACTATCCAAGCTCTAATCAGTCAAAACTCTCTCCAAACTCCCGGTCTCCTCTACCCAGGAACACAATTGATTATTCCTAGACCAAAGCCTATAACTGAAGTGAATGCCTACACCTATCAGAAAGAGGAAGATGCCGTTCAGACGGTCAACAGTCTTCAATCTCTCCTGACCTATATTAGTCCCTTTGCATACAAGTTAACAGAGAATGGGGATTTAGAACCCTTAAAGGATGAACTTGTATTAGAAGCAGCTGTTTCCAATGATATTGTACCGATGATGGTCATCACCAATTTTTCTTCCACAGAAGCTGGCACTAATCTAATGCATGTCATTTTCTCTAGCCCAGACATATTAACAAAATTAATGGCAAATATACTTCAGATCATGGAGGACAAAGGCTATCGAGGTTTGAATATTGACTTGGAAAATGTGTTACCGGAGGATAGAGATGCTTATACTGCCTTTCTCCAGCTAGCAGTAGACACACTACATCCTAAAGGTTACTTTGTTTCAACAGCTGTTGCTCCTAAATTTAGCGACACTCAGTCAGGTTTACTTTATGAAGCACATGATTATGAAGCACATGGGAGAATTGCAGACTTTGTTATATTGATGACGTATGAATGGGGTTGGCGCGGCGGACCTCCTCAAGCAATTTCTCCTATCAATCAAATGAAGAAAGTAGTAGAGTACGCTTTGACTGTTATGCCAGCCGATAAAATATTTTTAGGCTTTCAAATTTATGCACGAGATTGGCGAATACCTCACGCGCAAGGACAAATTGCGGAGACATTTAGCCCTCAGGAAGCTGTTAGAATAGCTACTGAGCATAAAGTAAGAATTCAGTTTGATTCAATCGCTCAATCTCCTTTTTTTACCTATACCGATGAGCAAGGTCAAAAGCACGAGGTTTGGTTTGAGGATGCCCGTAGCGCTCAAGCTAAATTTAACTTGGTCAAACAATACCGTTTAAGAGGTATTAGCTATTGGGTGCTTGGCTATCCCTTCCCTCAAAATTGGGTATTGTTAGATGATAACTTTGAAGTAAAGAAATTAAAAGAATAAGCGCTGGACCTTGGACTAAGAGGTAAGTCGCTTTTACTGGACGAACATTTGAAGTACACTTACTTCCTTATTCTAAAACAAAAAACCTACCATCTTTAAATAAATGGTAGGTTTTTTGCACATTTATATGGATAAAAGCTTAGATGATATCATCGATTGCTTCTTTTACATCTTCCAAAGGTTCGATGTTCTCTATCGTTTTTCCTTCACCTTTAAGTTTAAGCGTTTCGGCTGTTTCCGCATGTACTTCCTTAAGTAGTTCTGGATTATTCATTAAGGACAGACCATAAGAAGGAATCATTTCTTTAATCTTTGGTTCCCAATCATTTATATGCTCTGGGAAGCAACGTTTAAGGACATCCAACATAACTGGAACAGCGGTAGAAGCTCCTGGAGAAGCTCCTAATAATGCGGCAATAGAACCATCCTCAGCTGTGATAACCTCTGTACCAAATTGAAGAGTTCCTTTTCCGCCTGCTTCCGTATCCTTGATAACTTGTACACGTTGACCTGCTACAACTAAATCCCAATCCTCTGCTTTAGCATCTGGGATAAATATACGTAGCTCTTCCAAACGTTGTTCTTTTGATAACATTACTTGTTGGACTAAATATTTTGTTAAAGACATTTCTTTTGCACCCGCAGCTAGCATTGTAAATAGGTTATGTGGTTTAACAGAAGTAACTAAATCCAGCATAGATCCTGTTTTTAGGAACTTTGGTGAGAAACCAGCGAACGGTCCAAATAGTAGTGATTTTTTATTGTCAATAAAGCGAGTATCTAAATGCGGCACAGACATTGGTGGAGCTCCAACTGCAGCCTTACCGTATACCTTTGCATGATGCTTCGCTACTACGTCTGGATTGTTACATACCATGAAGATCCCGCTAACTGGGAAACCGCCAATATGTTTTCCTTCTGGAATACCTGATTTTTGTAGAAGATGCAGACTTCCTCCGCCACCGCCGACAAAAACGAATTTTGCAGTATGAGACTCGATTTTCCCCTCTGCGTTGTTCTTCACTTTCACTTCCCACTTACCGTCTGGCGTACGATTCAAATTTTCTACACTATGCTGGTAATTCACTTTTACATTTTTGCTCTTTAAGTGTTCAAATAGCATACGTGTTAAAGCGCCAAAGTTTACATCTGTCCCAGAGTCAATTTTAGTTGCAGCAATTGCTTCATTGGCCGCACGGTTTTCCATGATTAGTGGAATCCATTCTTTCAATTGTTCCGAGTCGTCAGAGAATTCCATTCCCTCAAACAATGGGTTCTGTGTCATCGCTTCAAAACGTTTCTTTAAAAATTCAACGTTTTCTTTCCCCTGAACCATACTCATATGAGGTAAAGGCATTATAAAATCCTGTGGGTTCTGGATTAACTTACTTTTTACAAGATGTGACCAAAATTGCATAGAAACTTGGAACTGTTCGTTTACATTGATTGCTTTTGTGATATCGATAGAACCGTCTGGCTTTACAGAAGTGTAGTTAAGCTCACATAGAGCTGCATGTCCTGTACCAGCGTTATTCCATTCATTTGAGCTTTCTTCTCCTGCACTATCGAGCTTCTCAAATACTTTTATATCCCACTCCGGTACTAATTCTTTTAAAAGTGTCCCTAAGGTCGCACTCATAATACCGGCACCAATTAAGATAACATCTGTTTTAGTTTCTGTGTTGCTCACTTTTACCATCCCTATACTTTATATTTGCAGAAACAATGTTAACGCTACCAAAACAAATGGTTAAGTTAACAACGTTTCTGACTCTATATAACCATGACTTTGCTTGAAATTTGTTTATAAGTTCAGAATATCTATTCTATTATAATATAATTGTCCCTTTTTTTAAAGTATGTAGAAATTGTGAATTAATTCTGATTGAATCAATTTCATCATTCCTGTTTTTACGAAAAGAAAACGAACAATAAAGAAAGAAACAATGATATATACATGCTTTTCTTAGAGTATAATGTACTTGATTTCCGCTCTAGGCGAAAACTTTCTTCCAGGTAAGCGATAAGCCATCACCTTTGCTTACACGTGGTTGAGGAGGTTGCTTGATATGCATTAAAATACCCTCTCGAATTGGAAAGGGTATTTTAAAAAGTAATTCATATTACTTCCTGACATATATTTTATTCATAAATAATTGTATTAAACTTTAACAAGTTCAGAATTTGAGGGAGCTATGTTACGAATCATATAATCAAATGCTCCTAGCGCTGCTGTTGCACCAGTTCCCATTGAGATGATGATTTGTTTGTACGCTGTGTCTGTACAGTCACCAGCAGCAAATACTCCTGGCATGCTTGTTGCTCCATGCTTGTCTATAATTATTTCTCCATGTGCGTTTAAATCAATTGTACCTTGTAAAAACTCGGTATTTGGTAATAGACCGATTTGAACAAATACGCCTTCTAATTCAATGTGATGTACTTCTCCTGTTACACGATCTAAGTACGTAAGACCGTTTACTTTATCCGTACCTGTAATTTTCTGTGTGGAAGCATTTGTTAGTACAGTTACATTAGATAAGCTATGTAAACGCTCCTGTAGGACTTGATCCGCTTTAAGCTCATCATTATGCTGAAGTACTGTTACATGATTAACTATTCCTGCTAAGTCTATTGCTGCTTCAACACCCGAATTACCGCCACCTACAACGGCAACATTTTTTCCTTTGAAGATTGGACCATCACAGTGTGGGCAGTATGCTACCCCTTTATTTTTGAATGCTTCTTCCCCTGGTACATTTAATTGGCGGTATCTGGCTCCTGTTGAAAGGATAACAGTTTTTCCTTTTAACACTGCACCATTTTCAAGCACTACTTCCACCTGCTCTTTACGTACTATGCTGGATACGCGTTGAGATTTCATCACTTCAATTGGATAATCTGCTACATGCCCTTCTAAGCTTGAAACGAATTGAGGACCTTCTGTTGCTTTTGTACCAATGATATTTTCAATTGATAATGTGTCATTTACTTGGCCACCAAAGCGCTCTGCCACAATTCCCGTACGAATTCCTTTACGTGCTGCATAAATAGCTGCGCTTGCACCCGCAGGACCGCCACCAACAACAAGAACATCAAATGGTTCTACATCATTAAATTCAGAGCCATCTGATCTGTTTCCTAATTTATTTAATATGTCTTCAATTTCCATACGACCGTTTGCAAAATTTTCACCATTTAAGAAAACTGATGGAACAGCCATAATATCTTTAGCTTTTACTTCTTCTTGAAACGCGCCCCCTTCAACCATTACATGGGAAATGTTCGGGTTTATCACGGCCATAATATTAAAAGCCTGCACTACATCCGGACAATTATGGCAAGTTAAGCTCACGAAAGTTTCAAAGTGCATTGGATCTTTAATTGCTTGAATACGCTTGATAACTGCATCATCAACTTTCGGAGCACGGCCACTTACTTGAAGTAAAGCCAAAACTAATGAAGTAAATTCATGTCCTAAAGGTAAGCCAGCAAAAACAACACCTGACTCCTCACCAGCTTTGTTTATACTAAAACTTGGCGTGCGCTCTAATTGCACATGCTCGACTGAAATGCGTGATGACATCTTTTCTAATTCTGTTACTAGCTCTAATGTATCTTGAGATACTTTATCATCACCTACACTAACCTTTAATACAAGATCGCCTTCAAGCAACGCTAAATATTGTTGTAGTTGTGCTTTAATTTGATTGTCTAATACCATCTATTCTTTGCTGCTATACGAGTGGTTTTGATAGGTTAAGGGTAACTGCGTTCTATCAGTATTTAGCAGTGCATCTAACTCAAAACATATCTAAATCACTTACTCTCCAGGCATAGCAGACCTGCCACCTCTCTTTTCATCTCATATTTTAGACAGAGAGCATTTGTCTATTTCCTTCTTACTAAAAATAGAGCGACAAAAATCAACCATAAAGATAAGATTGTTTTTGTCGCCTATATGATTATCTTATAAATTACTAAATCTTAGATTTTACCTACTAAGTCTAAGCTTGGAGTTAGAGTTTCAGAGCCTTCTTGCCATTTAGCTGGGCAAACTTCTCCTGGATTATTGCGAACATATTGAGCTGCTTTAATTTTGTTTACTAATGTCGAAGCGTCACGACCGATACCACCAGCATTTACTTCGTAAGCTTGTACGATACCATCTGGATCAATAATGAACGTACCACGTTCTGCTAAACCATCTTCTTCGTTTAATACGTCGAATGCTCTAGAGATTTTATGTGTTGGATCACCAATCATGATATATTCAATTTTACCGATTGCTGCAGAAGAATCATGCCATGCTTTATGTGTAAAATGAGTATCAGTTGATACTGAGTAAACTTCTACCCCTAATTGTTTTAATGTAGCATATTCATTTTGTAAGTCCTCTAATTCAGTTGGGCAAACAAATGTAAAGTCTGCTGGATAGAAGCATACTACACTCCATTGTCCTTTGAAGTTTTCTGAAGTTACGTCGATGAATTCTCCCTTTTGAAATGCTTTTGCAGAGAATTCTTGAATTTCTTTACCTATTAATGCCATAATAATTCCTCCTGTTGTCTCTTATTGGTGCTTTAGCATCATAATTATTTTAGAATAATTACAATTCAATATGTAGAATTATCATATACATTTGTGCTTCAGTCAACCTGTAAGGGTAACTAATGAATTTAAAATGTTTTTAAAAAGCTGAAATGTAAGGAATACACGTGAAAGTAGGTCAAATAATGATACAAGATTTTATAAATAAAACGATTGTTAAAGAAGTACAAGAAGACGACATAATTTATTATTATACAGAGAAAGAGGAGCCTTTAGCAGAAACTATTTTATTGGATGGATTTATCTCCAATGTTACATTTTTTGATCCGAAGTCTCATCCTTTTTCAACCTCTGAAGAAAAACAACATTTCCTGAGCTATGTACAAAAAGTATTTGAAAGAGAACATTTAGTTTTAGACGAAATAATAGACTTCGACTCTCATTACATGGTGCTTCTTACTTTGAGAGAGCCGAGATATAATATTCCAGTCCATTCAACTGGAATGAATTTAACGATTGGAAAAAACGGGACATTAGAAGAAGTATCTTTTTCAAATGAACAAGTGCACTTTGCATATCCAGAAAAACTCATTTCAAAGGACCAAGCGAAAGTAATTATTCAGCAACAACAATTAATGACGTTGACTATACGCCCAGATATTGGCTGGCATTATGTATATGCTCCTGACTTTAATCTAGTTGGAGTAGAAACAGACGGTAAAGTCCGTTATATGACTGATATGCCCGAAATGGAAGGCGCTTGCTTTGAACCATTGCCAACCGTAGAAGCAGTGGCAGATTTGAAAGTATTTTTAATAGCGGGACGTAATGCAACACTTGATGTCTATGAAACGGAGGATATGAAGAGTTGGGAGATTTTTAGTGATGAAGAGGAGAAAGCTGTGGCTGGTAATCCTTTGGAAAAGGCATGTATCGCTTTAAGAACAATTGTTGGAGATGAATATAACCGATTTTACTTAGAAAAAACACCCAATTTACATAAGGCTCTAGGAATTGAAATAGAAAATGACTTATTTAAATCGTATCGTTTTGTGTATGTGAATAATAATATCTCTTTAGACTTTCTAGCAACCGAAGTAATTGTTAATACAGAAACAAGCAATATTCAGTCAATAAATCATTCTCTCATCCCTTATGAAAAATTCAAAAATTTAAGAAAACCATCCATTAGCTATAAAGAGGCTAATGCCATTGCTCAACGATTAGTAGATGTAGATTTAGCACTTGAACGGCAACACATAGATTCAATTGTATATTCCTTCGTTTACTTGATTGATTATCCAAGTTCTCCGACTAAAGGACATATTCATTATATTGATGCATGGACAGGAGAAGTTTATTTCGTTGAAACAGGATTTCAATAATATAAGGGCTTAGAAATATTGCTCATTTCTTCTTTGCAGAATTTATCCCATCTCAATAGCTTTAACCTAGTAATTTGTAGTACCCTTCAGTTATGGATATGTTTTCCTCGTTGGGTATGTTTTTGCAACCACCTGTTTGGAGGATTTAAATAATTTATTCGGGGTATCTATAAGACTTACGAGCTATTCGTTAGGAAGTGATACTTTTATGTTTGGACTATCGGATCTCTTGTCATTGATTATTTCAGCATTTATTATCTTACCTGTCGTAGTATTTCTGCGAGAGTCTGGCTATTTAATCGTCAGCTGGTTATTTGGCGTTGTTAAGCCAAGGCTAACAATTGGTTCTGGGCCCAGGCTTATTAAACTTGGAATGATTGATATACGCAAGTATTATCATCTGTATAGCTGGTTTTCATACGATGACTTAAAGCGTAAAAGTAAGTTTGCTTACGTTTGTATTTATTCAGGGCCAATATTGATAAATTTGTTTATTGCCCTCCTCATTAATTTTTTAATTGCCAACGGATGGGCAGAGGAATACAAAACTTTTTGGGATCGCTTTGTTTTTTATGCTTTTTATTACGTGGTATTCGATGTAGTACCCATGACAACTATCAACGGTAAGCCTAATAACGGAATGATTATCTATGAAATGATTCGTTATGGAAAAAGAGTCGATTTTAACGATGAGTCCTTCCTTCCAGCTACTTCAGATGTAGAGGAAGAGTATCATGAACAGATGGAGCAAATGGAGGAAATAAAAAAAGAACGAGATGAGGAAAAGCATAATCGCTAACCTATAATATAATGATAATTCTCACGAGCCAGATGTAATGTCCCAGAGGAATAAGAAAAGATAGATACTCCATTAAAAAAAGCCGATTTAAGATTAAATCTTAGATCGGCTAGTTTTTTTATAAAACCTCATTAAAGTGAATCTCTATTCGTATAAACCTGTCCAGCATAATGGATACCTGGCGCATTTAAATTCAATAATTCGCTGACGGTTACAAACTCATAACCCTGTTTCGTTAAGTAGTTTATGACACTCTCTAAAGAAGCTGCTGTCGTTTCATAAATATCATGCATTAAAATAATACTTCCATCGCAAGTAGACTTTTTAACCATTTGCAAAATACTAGCTGGATTTTTTGTTTTCCAATCAAGTGTATCTACTGACCATAAAACAAGAGGATTATTAACTGCAGCTTTCACATCCTGATTATATGCTCCATATGGTGGGCGAACCAGACTAGGAGCTTCTCCTGTTATTTTAATAAGTTCATTGGAAGTACTTAAAATCTCTTTTTCTATTTCTTTCATCGATAGCTTTGTCAAAATAGGATGGCTCCATGTGTGGATACCAATTTCATGTCCTTCTTCATACTCTCTCTTAATAATATCAGGATACTTTTCTACTCTATTACCTAATACAAAAAAAGTAGCTTTAATCTTGTGTTTGTTTAATATGTCTAAAATAGCAGATGTGCTTGATTTATTTGGACCATCATCAAATGTTAATGCTATGTATTTTTTGTTCGGATCTAAAGGTTTTATAGATTGGGTATTTCTTTCAACCATAGTCGAACCATTAAAAGCATCAGAATAAATGGAACGTAAAAATGAATCTTGAACAATTCCCGTTAATAGACTATATGGTATGGATACATGAAATGGTTCTAAAATACTGTCATCCAATACCCCTTCACTAAACTCAATTTGGAACCCTCGATCTGTAAAGTAAAAAACTTTGTAGTTTTCTTCAGTAGCAGATATTTCTTTAACTAGGGTTACTTCTTCTGGTGTATAATTTTGATCCTCATTTTTTTGAAGTACTCTTTCCAGGCTTTCTTTTAAGTATTGGATAGAACCTTCATTAACCATTATATCTTGTAGGCTTAGGGCCTCTCCTGTACTTCGGTCTATATTTAATGAGATTGTTTCTTTTTTCCCGTTTTCTCCAACAACATCGGCATGAATAATCACTGATAATAACTCTTTAGAGACATATTTTATAGATAAATCTATGTTTAAAGTAGGGACTTTTTTATTCGTATCTTTCTTAAATATATCCTTAATAAAATTTTTATCTTTGTTTTCTTTAGCGATAGCTGCTTCTATAAACGTATCTCTTTTCTTTTGGACAAACTTTTCTATAAACTTATCCGCATCGTTATCTGTAGACAGATATTTAACCGTATATTCATATACTTCATTTTCAACTGTTTCCGTTTTAATTTGAATACCTTCATATTCAGTTTCTTGAGTACTCACTTGTGCTTTCACTGCTTCATTAGATGAAAAAGAAGTATCCGATATTTCTATAGTAAAAAACAAAACAAGAAAAAGTAATAATAATAAAAAAACAAACACTGGTTTTTTTCTAATTTTTCTTTTAACTTTGACCTGTTCATTTTTTCTGTGAGAGTACGAAGTTGACGGTACCCTTCCTTCCTCTTCATATGTTTTCCTTCCTGTCTTACTCATGTTAAACCACCCTATTTATACAATTGAATTATTATTATCGTCTTTATAGTCGTAAAGTGTAGCTATTCGTACAAAAGAGAGGAGATGTTTGCATCTAGCGTACATCTCCTCTTCTAACATTTTATGATTTGTGTTAGTAAGCTATTTACTGGATGTATTCATCATTCATGCGAGTATCTTTTATTAGCTCCGTTGGAATTTCGAATTCAATGACACCCATATAGCCAGGTGCCACCTCATACTTGTCAAAGACTATTACGAGCTTGTTCTTAGCAGTAATATAAAAATTTTGTTCCGGACGGATGGAAGTAAAGGTATCTACTAAATCTTCATCTGCTAAACCTGCACCCTCTACCCAATACACTTTTTCCTGATTCGTTGCTAGCATCTCTTCTTGCATTTTCTCCTTAATATAGTCACTAATTATTGAGATATAACTATCATCTTTAAATAAGCTTGGAAGAGTCAGTACAATTTCTTTTTGCTTATCGATTGTATCGTACTGCATCACTGTAGAAGATGATCCTACGGTATTGACTACATAACGTCCAATCGATAATAATTTTTCTGTATCTGTTGCTACAATGTAGCCACTGTCTACTCCTAAATGTCCTCCCTCAACCTGTTGCATCCCTTCCATCTCCTTTTCAAATTGCTCATATAGCGCCTTTCCTTCTTTTGCGTATTTTTCGTTAAGGGCATTAATCGCATCTGAGTTTCCTGAGATTAGCGGAACGTCAATATTAGCTGAATACGTATCCTCTTGCTTTTCGTAATGGACAAAGGTCAGTACATGGACAACATCTCCAAGTACCGGCAACTCTCCTAATGCCTTAGCCATGGTAGGACTCATATTAAGGCTTGCTATAAATAGAGCAGCTGCAGCCGTCATACCCAGAAACCATTTTGGCATTTGTCTCTTACGATTCTTCTTCAAACTGGCTTCTACTACAGCATCCAAATTTTCTGGGATAGGTATATTTTTGTATTTTTCTTCTAACTTTTTCAGCTTGTCCATCATGTCAACTCCTTTTCCGTCAATTCGATTTTAAGTAGCTTCAATGCTTTGTAGATTCTCGATTTAACAGTATTGATATTTACATCCAATATGTACGCAACATCCTCTATTTTTAAATCCTCAAAGTAGCGAAGAACAATGACCTCTCTTAAAGTAGAAGGTAAACTTTCCAGTGCCTCATTCAAATCCATATTTTCATATGTATCATTTTGGTGTGGCGTTAGAAACTCTAATTGTTCGTCATTCATAACTTGTATGCGCTTGTTTTTTCGTAGGAAGTCAATAGCTGTTCTTACGACAATTTTATAAAACCAACTTTTCAGTTGCTGTTCGTCTTTTAATGTGTGTAGAGACTGCAATGCTTTTTGAATGCTATCTTGTACTATATCTAGTGCATCTTGTTCATTTTTCATATAGCTATATGCAAGCAAATAAAATCTCTCTTTATTTGCCCGGATGAAAGTCACAAATACTTGTTCAACATGTTGATGCTTCATCTCTAAGAGCTCCTTTTTCAGTATTTGTTAGTGTATACATAAGATAGACGGATACATAGCCTAAAAAGTTGAACATATAATCATTTTCTTTACTAAATAGTTTTCTCCGAATAAAGAATTAAATGAATCAATTTCATAATTTCTTTTTATGCGTTCAAAAGAAGAGGAAATAATGAGATATACAAGTTTTCTAAGAATATAATTTAATTGATTTCCACTCTAGGCGGACGCGTTCCGCGGGGTGAGCGATAAGCCATCACCGTGGCTTGCGCCTCGCTTGTGTTGGCTTATCTGTCTCACTCATCCCGCCGGAGTCGCCGCCTGTCGCTCCCATTAACGGAAGAGGAATTTTTTAGGGAAAACACTAACGATTAAGATAGGAACAATGATTTATACTTGTTTTTTTAAAAATATAATTCAATTGATTTCCACTCTAGGCGGACGCGTTCCGCGGGGTGAGCGATAAGCCATCACCGTGGCTTACGCCTCGCTTGTGTTGGCTTATCTGTCTCACTCATCCCGCCGGAGTCGCCGCCTGTCGCTACAATCAATAAATATGGGATGTTCGCGTTTAGTTGGTACTGTGATATTAATGAAATTAACACCATTATTTAGTGTTTAAAACTTTTTTATCTCAGGTTAAGAAAACGAAATTCATTCTTTATAAAAATACTCCCAATAAAAATGATATGGATGTTTTATTTGAATAACAGAAATAGAATCCAAAGATAAACTCGCCAATTGGAATGTAGAAAATAATCTAATGAAATAAAAAAAGCCCATAATGACTTCTATTCAAATGTAGTAACTACACATACACTTGAATAGAGAAAATCATTATGAGCTAAACTCATCTTACATAATTTGAACACGGAAAATTTATTTTTGTGCCTTATTCATTAAGTCCTTAAAATCTGGAACACTTGGATTTGCTATATAATGTCCGCCTTCTACTTGAATTGTTTGCCCCGTTATAAACTTGGACTCATCGGAAGCTAGGAATACTACTGTATGTCCTATATCGTCAGGCTCACCATGGTATGGCAAAGCATTATACTTAGCGAAAATATCCAATACCTCAGCGCTCATATTATTCTCAGCTGCAGGTGTTAAAATCAATCCTGGTGCTATTGCATTACAGCGGATTTTATCTTTGCCATATTGTGCAGCAATATATTTCGTGAGATTGACAACAGCCGCTTTCGATGCACCGTATGCAGAACGTACAGCATCTCCTGTAAATCCAGCCATAGATGCTGTATTGATAATCGAACCACCACCAGCTTCCACCATATGCGGGATAGCAAATCTACTACCAAGCAACACACTCTTAATATTGATATTCATCAGTCGGTCCCACTCATCTAAATCCAGATTTACAACATCTAGATCCTTCTGAAGATTAGTTAATCCAACATTGTTAAATAGTATGGATACTGTACCAAAATGTTGAACTGTATATTCGATAGCTTCCTTTATGGAATTTTCATCTCCTGCATCAAGGAATATTCCTACAGCCTCCCCACCATATTTCTTTATATTTTCAGCTGCCTGCTTTGCGCCTTCCACATTGAAATCAGCAATGACTACTTTTGCTCCCTCTTTTGCCAATAATGATGCTGCAGATAATCCAATACCTGATGCTCCTCCTGTTACTATAGCCACTTTATTCTTTACTCTTTCCATGAACTAACACTCCTTTTTATTGCGGATATCCGTCTATTTTATCAACTATATCATCAACTGCATTCTTTTCCACTTAGAGTGGTTTAAGACATGTATAAACAACTATTTCTATCATTACTTACCAAACTGACCACTACGTTTTTTGCAAAATTGATACTTTTAAAAAGATCAATCATTTGCTAAGTTTAGCTTGAAATAGGAAAACTTTTTAAAGGCAATCTCTGCAATTATTTATAATACCTCTAAAAAAAAGGACGGTTTAGAACTATGCAAAAAACAACAAGCTATTCAAAAACAAATACTTTTGATTTAATCTTATCCGCAATGTTAATCGCACTCGTATTTGTTGCAACTCTTACATTAAATATTAAACTACCTATCGCAGCTAATGGTGGGTTAGTTCATCTTGGAACAGCTATGCTATTTATCGCATCCATCTTATTCGGCCCTAAAAAAGGGGCACTTGCTGGAGCTATAGGTATGGGTTTGTTTGACTTAATATCTGGTTGGACTTTGTGGGCACCCTTCACAGTGGTAGCACGTGGTTTGCAAGGATATATCGTTGGGAAAATAGCATGGTCGCTCGGTCGTAAAGGTAATAGTATTACTTTCAATTTACTAGCCATTTTTACTTCAATACCAGTTATGTTAGGGGTTTATTATATTTGCGAAAGGGTCTTATTTGGTAGCTGGGTTATACCACTGGCTTCAATTCCAGGGAACATAGTTCAAAATGTAGTTGGGATTCTTGTAGCCATTCCAGTTTGTATTTTATTGAAAAAAGTCTCTGTTTTGAATAATAGGAAACGCTAATTCTCTGCGCTAAGAATAAAACATTAAATTATCGTCCTAAAGTCAATTTATATTTTATGAAATTTAGCTATTATGTCCAAGCTCACTTATTTCACTTTCATATACTACTAATAAAAAAGGAAGTGAGATAGTGAGAAATAATACATTTATCTCTTCACGCAAAGATGAAGAGATAATGAGTAATAATGAGCATCCCTCTACAGTAAAAATAGAAAAAGCACACCAAGAGTGTATTGACCGTGCTTATCGTATCCCCATATTTTTAAGTACTACAACTCATTTAAATGAAAACCAACAACGGTTTTTAAATCGTTTAATTTTTGAAATTGAAAATGCTTTGCTTTTTCCACGTACATTACCTCTAAGCGAAAGTTATCCCGAATCTATCCTAACTGATATTCGTCGATTAGTTTCATCAAGCTATGGAATGTTGGCGGTAAACTTTCGGCGTTTTAAAATTCAAACGGTCGATGTTAATACAGGGCCCCTTCCCCCACCCACTCCATTCTGGGAAGGGTCCGTTTACTCTCAAGTAGAGCCTTCCATGGCGTTTCAGTTTGGTCTCCCCTTATTATTAGTAAGGGAAGAAGACACTGACACTAATAATGGGATTTGGGCAGGAGGAATTGCTCCACTCAATCTATTCATAGTTTGGCGTTCTGAAACTCAAACTGTTGATCAATTTTTTGAAACTCCTGAATGGAGATCAGCCTTTGCAAATTGGAGTGCCCAAGTAAGAAATGCGTTTTATATTCAGACAGAACCGACGTTCAGATACAGATGTGATTAAAAACAAGTACTTTAATTTTATGTAGAAAATATACGTGACCTTCGATTTTCATAGGTTAAGTGATTGTTTGGTGCAAAAAAGGTAATACACTCAGATTTAATAGAATAATTAGCTGAACTAACTCGCCAATAGCATGAAATTTATAAAAAATCCGATTCATAAAATATTGCTGAATCGGATTTTTTATATATCTTTAATGACATAGACATATATACTTTGAGAAATGTGATACCATTTGAAATCTTTATTATTTCGATTACTTAGAACTCCATCCACCATCAATGATTAACTCTTCACCAGTAACAAATTTTGATTCATCTGAGGCTTAATACAAATATCCATTAGCAATATCAATTGCTTCTCCTGCAAATGGTGGTAATGGAATAGTTCCTTCAAATGCTTTTCCTAAAACCTCACGAGATGTTACGCCATGACGTTGTGCTGCACCGGTTAAGATTGCACCAGGGTAAATAGAGTTTACACGAATATTATCTTTTGCGAAGTTAATAGCTGCATGTTTTGATAAGGCTCTAACGCCACCTTTTGCCGCAGCATAAGCAGCTGCACCATTGTCAGCACTACCAATAATAGCTGCTAATGAGACACAGTTTACGATTGACCCACTACCATTCTCTTGCATATGAGGAATAACTGATTGCATTCCTAAAAACACAGACGTTAAATTTAGGTTAATTGTACGATTCCAACCATCTAATGTTTCTTCTAAAAGAGTTTTGTGAAATGATACACCAGCATTATTAACTAAAATATCAATTTTACCAAAAGCTTCTTTTGCTTTATCCATTACATTTTTCCATTGTTCTTCCGAAGTGACATCTAATTCCACACATAAAATTTCACCTTCTATTGCCGCTGTCACGTCTTTTAATTGATCAATTGCGATGTCTGTTGCGACAACCTTTGCTCCTTCTTTTGCAAATAGGTTACTAGCAGCTAGTCCCATTCCTGAAGCAGCACCAGTAATAATAGCTACTTTGTTTTCTAAACGTCCCATCATAAACCCTCCCCAGCTTTAATTGTGATAATAATTCACAATTAAAATTTAACAAATTATTTCACTTTAAGTCAACTATTCTTTCTTTAATTTACTTGAAGGCATTGCTAAAATAAATTTGATAGGAAGTGAAATTATGGATAGCCTTTTACAATTAAGCTACTTAGGAAAAACAAACTTCATAGTTGCCATTAAATCATTAGCTCTATTAGCAAATGCAAATGAGCTAATAACAAGTAACACATTAACTGAGAAATTAGGCATTGAATCGAGCTTTATACGAAAAGTATTAGCTAAATTAATGCAAGAAAATATTGTAGAGGGTTACGGAGGACGCTACGGAGGATATAAACTGCTAGTTAACCCTGAGGAAACTACCTTGTATGATATTTATGTTGCGATTGCAAAAGACGCACATCCAAATGAAGTAGCAAAAGAAATTGATGATATGGACCAATTTATCTTAGAAATAGTGCTAGAATCACAACAGAAAATAAAAGAAATTTTGAGTAAATACTCTATTAATGACCTTGCATTAGGAAAACATAAATAGTATTAAAAACATACTTTAAGCAGGAATGTAAATAACATTCCTGCTTTCTTATAAATTAGGTGCATTTGATTTTAAATCCCCCTAATGTTTGTCTGACTAATCTTAACAAGTAACTGACGTTGATTTCGTCCTCTATCTTGCTCTTATGGTCTCTTATCTGCAAAAAAGGAGAAGCTACAGTTGCTTCTCCTTTTTAAAGTCTATGCTTTACAAACTCAGTACATCTACTATTAGAAGTCAAAATTGTCTGGATCTGGTCCAACACGATAATTTTGATTCAAGCCATCAATGATTTGCATCTCCTCTTTTGTCAATATAAAATCAAATACATTCGAATTTTCTATTATTCGATGCTCTTTTGTTGATTTCGGAATAATGACAATCTCATGTTGAAGATCCCAGCGTAAAATAATTTGAGCAACTGATTTATTATACTTGTCCGCAATTTCCTGCAAAACTTCGTTATCTAGCAACTGTCCTTGCATTAATGGTGACCATGCTTCAAGCTGAATATTGTTGTCTTGACAAAAAACATGTAAATCTTTTTGAGTTAACCGAGGGTGGAGCTCTACTTGATTAACCATTGGTTTAATTTCAGCGTTCTTCATTAATTCTTCCAAATGATGTATTTGAAAATTACTTACACCAATTGCTTTTACTCGCCCTTCTTTATATAGAGTTTCCATTGCTCTCCAAGCTTCTTTATATTTCCCTTCAACTGGCCAATGAATCAAATATAAATCTAAATATTCTAAGCCAAGCTTCTGTAGACTCGTTTCATATGCGTTAATTGTTGACTCATATCCTAAATCTGCATTCCAAACTTTAGAAGTAACAAATAGCTCTTCTCTTAAAATACTCGCTTCTTTTAAGCCTGCTTGTATTCCTTTTCCCACGCCTTCTTCGTTCTCATATATAGCGGCAGTATCAACACTACGATATCCATGTTCAATAGCAGTTTTTACTGCATTTACTAATTCAGGACCTTCTTCTACTTTAAAAACTCCAATTCCAAGCCAAGGCATTTTCACACCATTATGCAAAGTTGTTGTATCTTGTAAATTTTTTACCATCATCTTTAAAACCTCCAATAATTTATATTTTACTAACTTGATCTCTTCGCTCTAAAGCTCTGCTAACTCCCGTTAAGAGTGCAGCCAATAAAACCATGAGAGCTCCGATCCAAGTGGTATGGATTAGTCCTATTGAGTCTGTAATAACACCTCCTAAATAGGAGCCAATCGCAATTCCGGCATTAAATGCAGCAATATTAATTGCAGATGCCACGTCTGTTGCACTGGGAACAAAGCGTTCAGCCAGCATTACAACATATACTTGTATGCCTGGAACATTCATAAATGCTAATAAGCCCATCAATAGAATTGTAATTAATCCCGCAATTTTAAATGGTGCTGTAAACATTAAAATAAATAAGATAATAGCCTGAACTATAAACATATAGAACAATGCACCAATTGGATTATGATTCGACAACTTACCACCAATCATATTGCCAATGGCAATTGTGATTCCATACGCTAATAAAATAATAGCCACAGCTCCTTCTTTAAACCCAGTGATATCCAGAAGCAAGGGAGATAAAAAGGTGAACACCACAAATGTTCCACCATATCCTAATGCCGTAATGATGAATAAAATTAATAATCTACCATTGGTCACAAGCTTAAGTTGATCACGAAAAGTAGTTTTTGCTCCTTTTCGTAAATTAGATGGAACCAAAATACTATTTGCAATTAAGGCAATTACACCAATAATGACAATAATAATAAAGGCGCTTCTCCAACCTAGCTGCTGTCCAATAAAGGTGCCAAATGGCACACCTGTAACTGTCGATACTGTAAGACCTGTAAACATTATTGAAATTGCAGTAGCTCTACGGTTTTCTGGAACTAAATCGGCAGCTATTGTCGAACCTATTGACATAAAGACCCCATGTGAAAATGCTGAGATTACTCGTGCCAATAGTAACAATTCAATTGTTGTAGAAACTGTAGCAATAGTATTGCCAACACTAAAAACAATCATAATCCAAATTAATAGAGTCTTACGAGACATACGAGATGTCAAGGATGTCAAAATAGGAGCTCCAAATGTTACACCTAAGGCATATAAAGAAACCGTTAACCCAGCAGTGGTCACCGGAATACTTAAATCAGTTGAAATAAGAGGTAGCAATCCGACGCTGATAAATTCAGTTGTTCCAATTGCAAAAGCACTAACCGCTAAAGCGAGTAAGGCTAATGTACTTTGCTTTTCATTTATATCCATATTCACTCTTTCCCCCCTTTTGGTTATATAATTGAAAACTTACTTTAATGAAAAGTAAGTTATAAGTGAAAGTATGGTGTGTTACTTCAACAAATGTTATTATGATACATATCATTCATAAAGAAAAGTACGCACTTAAAAGTAATATAGATACCAAAAAGTAATATAGGTACTTTTTTGTTCCTATAAAAGGAGAATTAATATGCAAAGAAAGAAGTACAATATCTCTGTCGAAGCAACATTGGAAGTAATAGGAGGGAAATGGAAATGCGTTATCCTTTGCCATCTAACACATGGCAAGAAACGTACAAGTGAATTGAAACGTCTAATGCCAAACATTACACAAAAAATGTTAACCCAACAATTACGAGAATTAGAAGAAGATAAGGTTATCAACCGTATCGTGTATAATCAAATCCCTCCTAAAGTGGAATATGAGCTCAGCGAATATGGCCAAAGCTTAGAAGGTATCTTAAATTCACTATGTGTGTGGGGAGAACAACATATTACTAATGTATATGGGGATAAATTTGCTGTGTTAGAGAAAAGTGTTTTAAATGATAACTTAAAGTAACATTCAAAGAAACTATCGATTACAAAAATTTATAATCTGTCTTTTATGCTAATTAATCGCATACTTTCTATGTACAAAGCTTCTCTTGTATTTAATTTGTGTTCTTCCAGTAATACTTTATCCTTTTTCCAATCACTAATTCATTAGAGGCATCATCTCTTATTGAAATATAATGAATAACTCTCAAATAAAAAGCTAGAACATCTTTTCGGATGTTCTAGCTTTTTTTATGATACGGTTGAACAATCTTAAGCAAAAGCTTATTCAATTCTGATGTCGTTTGGAAATAAACTAACAATGCTATAACCAATTTCTAAAACAAATTTCTTTCGATCTAAGATTTTTTTAAATACACATGCATTATTTTTTTATCCATTCATGCTTCTTTGATTTGTTACTATTAAATCCATATGGTCCTAAAATAAAATGCATTTATTCTATCTCTCCCAAACTAACGTCATCTCTTGCAAAAGTTCTTTCCATGATTGCTCTTTTGTAATGATTACTTTTTCCAAATCAAAGTCCCCGTAATATACAGCATCTACAGTTTTACTATCCGGTAACGTAGATTGCTCAGGACCTATTCTTTTATCCTCTCGGAAAAAATTGCTCGTAGGTGAATTAGCCATTGTTTCAACATAACTGATTAGGCTGATATATTTTGTTTCTCCATCTATTTCAACTTTCATCGGGTGCGTCATATAAGTCCCCGCGTGACTTTCCCCAAAATAATTAGAAACAAGTGTCCCATCTTCTTTCTCTTCAATCACAAATAAGTCCTTTGAATAAGGAATAAGTTTTTGATAGTGAAACACGTATGAGAATACAGTAAAACACAATAATGTAGTCATTAAAACCGATCCACCAATAAGTATCATTTTTTTTCGATTCCATTTTTTATTAAGCTTTTCAAACAATGTCACTTTATTTTCGATCGGCACATACAATGTTTCCGTCATTTGCTCGTACTCCTTTTGGCAAGCTTGACAGGTTTGTAAGTGTTGTTCTACCAGCTCTTTTGTATCTTCACTTACGACGTCATCTACATAAAGCGGTAACAAATCTTGAATAATTGTACATTTAACTTCCTTCATCTCGTTTCGCCTCCATATACGCTAATATTTTCTTTTTCGCACGGTAAAACGTTACTCTGGCCCAGCCATCACTTTTTCCAAACAACTGACCTATTTTCTCAAATGACAGCTCACCAAACGTACGAAGGGAGAAGACTTCTTTATAAGGCTCTTCCATTGTGTGCAAAAAATGATGAATTTCAAAAGCTTGTTCTTCATTCACTAAATACTCTACGACTCGAACATCATCTGGCACTGATACTTCCACCTGATTGACTTCGCGTTGCTTTTTATTGTAATGGGTAAAATATGTATTTTTAGCGATTGTAAAAAGCCAGGCTCGTATATCTTTTTTGCCATCAAATTGGTGCATAGACCTCAGTGCCTTAAAAAATGTTTCCTGTGTAATTTCTTCTGCTATATTTTCATCTATCGCCAGTGATCTCGTATACAAATAAACGTCATGAAAATATGCTTGATAAATTTCCTCAAAGTCCATTGTCTCCCCTCCTTTAACTAAATAACTAGCGAAATATTAAAACGTTACAAGATTTTGCAAAAAAAAATAGACATATTCATTTTATCTGAATATGCCTAACTAATGATTAATAATATATGAGGTTGTTGAAGTACTTATCATTTTAACTTCATTTATTGTGATGTATCTAAATGATGTTTTTATATGGAACTGGAAATATTATTCTCGAATCTATTTCTAGGATGCTAAGCTAGCATTAAACAAGATTTACTAAAACTTCAGATTTAATTAAGCTCCCTTATTTAACCTATCCTATATAAACACTTTCACATGTTCCAGCTGCCGGTTCATAATAACAATGATTTTTATACTGACCAGAAAAAGGCTGTCCGTACCATGTCGGAGGACACGGAGCGTAGGGATTAAAATACCAAAGTGCATACTTCGCTGGGTGTTCTCTCCAATAGTCCAAAGTTTGCTTTGCTAACCTTTTTTCAGAAGTTCTCGCTCTTTCATAGAATAAATTACCTTTTTGAACAGCTTCAAAAGAATAATTTCCTCCTTGTACCTGAAAAATGACTTGCTCAATAGTTCTTACATCTTGAAAGTCTAAGCAATCTGCTTTAGTTCGATTTACAATTACATTTCCAACATATAACATCCCTTGTTTTCCTTCACCCTCGGCTTCTGCTCTCATCATCCTTGCCATTAGATCAATGTCTTTATCTCGGTATTTAACTCTTGCCATTTTTTCACCCCTAAATATTGTATGAAAAAATGCCTGAATTGATGTCATTTTATACCCTTTATCCAACAACCCCATTATTTTAATGAATAACTTAATAAAAATAAATAACAAGTATCGTGACGCCCCATATGAATTGAATACAAGTTGATACCTCTAAACATGTTACAATTAATGCATGTAGATGTAGAACAGTTGGAGTGACGAAAATTGAGTAAACGAGAACAACAAAAACAACAACGCCGCCAAAACATTATCCAGATTGCAAAGGATTTATTTTTGGAGCAAGGCGTACAAACAGTACAAATGCAAGATGTCGCGACAGCATCTGGCATTGGGATTGCGACTTTATTCCGCTATTTTCCTAAAAAAGAGTATTTAATGATTGCGGCAACGAATGCGATCACAGATGAAATGGCCACGGATATTGGGCAGATTATCGAGAAGAGTATAACGGCATATGAAAAAATCGAACAAATTTTAGAGTATTATATGGGCATAATGAAGGACCCACAACTACGTTTAGCGAAGTATTTCGACTCCTTTGATTTGTATGAAAAAACAGCTGAAGAATCCCCGGAGCAATATGCTGAATATTTATCAGCACGAAGCAACTTAGCCTTTGTTTTATTAAAAATAAGTGAGCAGGGTAAGCAGGACGGCTCGTTAAGACCAGGTATTGATTTGGATGTTTTTGTCATGACAATGGTGCAAAATTTTAGCATATTTACTTACAAATCAAGCCTAACAAAGCATGATACGAATCTTTCAACGCTACTCTCTGCGGACAAGCAGCTTTTGATGATGAAGGATGTATTTTTACGCTATATTCAACCATAATAAGTAACGGACATATGAATTGACTTTCGAACAAGAAAGTTGTTTACTAGTAAGTATAAAAGATGATAGTCGACTATCACTTTATATGAATCTATTTTAGGGGGCCATTTACATGAGTCGTTTATCAGGTAAAATCGCAATTATTACAGGTGCAGCACAAGGTATGGGTGCAGCACATGCAAAATTATTTGTCGAACACGGTGCAAAAGTTGTTTTAACAGATTTAAATGAGGAAAAAGGAAATGCATTCGCAGCTGAATTAGGGGAAAATGCCCTTTTCGTTAAACAAAACGTAACATCTGAAGAAGATTGGGCAACAGTTATTGCTAAAGCGGAAGAAGCTTTCGGTCCAGTAAACGTATTAGTAAACAATGCCGGTATTACGATGGCGAAAAACATGCTTGATATTACAGTAGAAGAATACCGTCGTATCGTAGACATTAACCAAGTGTCAGTATTCTTAGGCATGAAAACAGTAGCAGCTTCAATGATGAAAGCAGGTGGCGGTTCAATCGTCAACATTTCTTCAATGAATGGCTTAGTTGCTGGTGCTGTAGGTTATACTGATACAAAATTCGCAGTTCGTGGTATGACGAAAGCAGCGGCAATCAACTTAGCGCCAATGGGCATTCGCGTAAACTCTGTACACCCTGGCGTAATCGCTACTCCAATGGTTGTACAAGAAGATACAAAAGCAGCTGTTGAAGAATTCGCTAAACATATTCCATTAAAACGCGTAGCACAGCCAGAAGAAGTATCTAATATGGTACTATTCTTAGCTTCTGAAGAGTCTAGCTACTCAACAGGTTCAGAATTCGTTATCGATGGCGGATTAACTGCACAATAAGAGTAGTACATGAAACCATCTATATAAGATTTGTAAAAATGTCGATTTTCTATAACTTAGAAAATCGACATTATTTTTTTATCTAATTAATATCCACACTTATTTATGTAGGGTTCTCCGTAATATTTTAAATTCATCGATAACGCAGCGATAATTTAATAACCATTTGCAAAATTGGAGATTGTCTCCATTTCATCTTCGGTAAGTTCCCTTTTTACGTAGTTTTCGTATTCCTTCATTATTTTCAGCTTATCACCATTACAAATATCTGTATATTTCGCAATGGTCCGAAGCTTAGCAACTTCCATTTCAAATGTCTCTTTTGAAATTGGTTGTTGATGCGAAGGTATATATGTTTCTGCATCAAATGATTCTAATTCATCTAATAATCTTAAGGTTTCATTTATTGTATAGTGTACTTTTTTGGCATACATTCTTGGATAAATGCAGTCCCCAAGGAAGAGAATCTTCTCTTCTTTAATATACACAATGACAGAATCTGCAGCATGGTCCCCTCCAACATGTTGTACGATACAAGTCACTCCACCAAGATTTATTTCTGCTCTTCTTTCAATCGTAATATCTGGCAAAGTAATCATAATATCACGATGATTCGTGTATTCTTCTTTAATTGCTTTGGTATAAAACCGAGCTATTTGTGGTACGGTTCACCCTTCATTATCCTAAAAGCTCGATAAATCTGCTCCACCAATACAAGCTTCATGAGCTGGTGTGGCAGGGTCATTTTGGAGAAGGAGAGCTTTTCGTCACTGCGCTTCATTACTTCCTCATGCAAACCTAATGATCCACCTATTACAAAGGCTATTTTGCTTTTTCCATAGGTCATCAATGACTCGATATCTGTAGCTAGCTGCTCGGAGGATTTCATTTTTCCTTCGATTGCTAGGGCTATCACGTATGTGTCTGCTCCGATTTTTGCTAGGATACGGTCTCCTTCTTTTTTCTTAACGATTTCCATATCTGCATCGCTTAGATTTTCAGGAGCTTTCTCATCTGCTACTTCTATTAACTCCATTTTAGCGTAGCTTCCAAGTCTTTTTGTATACTCTTCTATCCCCATTTTCAAATATTTTTCTTTTAACTTTCCTACAGATATAATTTGTATATTCACAGGTTATCCACCTTTACATTTCATTTACAAACAAGTTATTAACAATACTTATCCACATATCCACAATAGTTATCTACATCTTGTGTCATCATTTTCATGAGCCACAAGATATATTGCAGAAATGTTACAATAGGTACAACTTGTGGATAACATTTCTTCCTCGTTTAATTTCTCCATCATTGGAAATGTTTTTTTCTCTGCTACAAACATGTCTAAAGCGTGATTTATATGGGTTTCGCAACTGAATATTCTCACTATTTATCTCCTCTTCTCATTTAAATTATTCAACATAGTTATACACAATTCATCCATTGTTATCCACAATCTATTTTAACAAAGAAAAAACGAGTAGGAAAGACAAGCTTTTCTTTCACTACTCGTTGTGTAAAACTTTTGTTAATAAATTTTAGTTATCCACATCTTTATAAGTCAGTGGAATCTTTTAATGTTAAAGTTAATTCTACTATTTCACCTTGTCTATAAACCTTAACCTTTAAATTATCTCCAATTTCTGTTTCGTTGTATAGATGCTTTCTCAAGTCAATCGAGTTCTCGACTTTCTCCCCATCCATCTCTACGATAACATCATATGTTTTCATCCCCGCATTAGCAGCTGGAGTTCCTTCATACACTTCGTCTACTACAACTCCGGTAGTTACTTCTGCTGGCAATTTTAAAGTATCGCGTTGATGGAATGCGGGAACATTTGTTAAATCCATTAATGTAATACCCATAGACGGTCTTATAACTTTTCCATTTCTCTCTAAGTCCTCAATGATTGGTAAAGCTGAATTCACCGGAATTGCTAAGCCGATTCCTTCTATGGTCGATTCGGAGATTTTCATAGAGTTAATTCCTATCAGCTGGCCAGCTAAGTTGATTAATGCTCCTCCACTGTTTCCGGGATTTATCGCAGCATCTGTTTGTAGAACTTCTGCTTGCCAGTCTTCAACACCATCTTCATTAATATCTACCGGTATTGCACGGTCAGTACCAGAAACTACTCCAGTTGTAACTGATCCATAGAAGTCTAAACCAAGGGGATTACCTATAGCAATAACAGTCTCTCCTTGTTTCAACGTATCTGAATCTCCGAATTCAAGTACTGTTTCAATACCTTTATCGTCTATTTCTAGAACTGCAAGATCTGTCCACATATCGCTACCTACTAGCTTAGCTTCAGCCTTAACTCCATCCTTTAAAGTTACCTCCAAAGCTTCGGCTCCCGCTATTACATGGTGATTAGTTACAATATATGCTTTTCCGCCTTCTTTTTTATAGATAACTCCTGATCCAGTACCTGCCTCCTGTTCGGAGGAATTTTGACTCCAAAAATTTCTTGCCGATTGGATATTGGAGATACCGACAACTGCATCCGAGGCTTTTTCGACGGCTCCTGTTACATCTGTCGTTATATCAACACTTAGTTGTTCTGTTTTAGCTGCCTTATTTGTTGCCGTTTCACTTTCTGTTTGTGCTGGTAAATTGTTTACGACGGAAGGGGTTATAAACCAAACAAGAAGTGCTCCGACTAATACACCTGCCAAACCACTGAAGAAATATCCTGCAACCCCTTTTTTCTTTGCTTTATTTCTTACTTTTGGTGGTTCTTGTTCAGGACCATATGAATTATAGTAACCCATTTGCACTCTCCCTTTCATTAAACAATATGTTTGTGTTTTTAATTTACCCATTAAACATTAAAATTAAATGAAAATTAACTAAAAGTTATATAAAAAACACAAATAGCAATAGCAAATAGAGAATGGTTTGTTAATAAACCTTAAAGAGGGTGGCGGACGTTGCGGAAACTGCGGGAATCCTTGCGGAGATGAGCATAAACCTTGCAGAGACGACTCCAAGCATTGCGCAAAAGAAATACAATGTTGCAGAGATGACGCAGAACCTTGCAGAGAGCCCAGAAGTTTGCGAGACGAACCCAAACCTTGACGTCTGATCCTACCAAAAAGGAGAGAATTGCTATTGGTAATTTTATAAATAACATTCGGTCTGGCAGTCGGCGATGACTTATAGCTTGCCAAATCGGAACGCTTCCATCTAAAATGGAAAATAATAATAATAATAATAGGAATTCCATATAAAAAAGCTCCAAAAGCTTATAGGCTCTTGGAACTTGTAGTTATACTAAAACTAATTCAGTTGGCTGATTGGCATCTGTATCATGTAAGTGAACGAACTCACCGGCAATAATACCGCAGGATTGCAAGGTTTGGGTCACACTCATTCTTGCCAGATCCTTCATGTTGTTGTCTTTACTTAAGTGAGATAGGTACACATTAGTTGGTTTAATATCAATTACCTCACTCATAGCAACTGCAGCATCCTCATTAGAAACGTGACCCACGTCACTTAAAATTCGGCGTTTGACTGACCATGGATAACGGCCCATCTGTAGCATACTGACATCATGATTGCTTTCAAAGACAAAAGCATCTGCTCCTTTAATATGTCCCTTCATGCGATCACTCACATACCCTGTATCGGTTATTAAAACAAGCTTTCGCCCATTTTCATGGAATATATAAAACATTGGATCTGCAGCATCATGGGAAACGGCAAAGGATTGGATATCCATGGAGCCAAATGACTTCACGGTTTCCATATCAAATTGAAAACGCTGCTCTAATGGCACTTTTCCAACAAGTGAATCCATTGCTCCCCATGTTTTTTCATTGGCATAAATCGGCACGCCATATTTTCTGGCAACTACTCCGAGTCCCTTAATATGGTCGCTATGCTCATGGGTGATGAAAATTCCAGAAAGATTTTTTATATCTCTTCCGATTCCTCTAAAGAGCTCATCCATTTTCTTACCGCTTAGCCCTACATCTACTAAAAATGAATGTTGCTCATTTTCCACATAGATTGCATTTCCGCTGCTTCCACTAGCTAGTACACTAAACTTCATCATCAAAACTCCTTATTTTACTGCTGATGAATCTTCTTCTGTTGGTATTTCAATAATTCTTCCTTCTACCGCATTTACAAAATGCTCATCAATTTTTCCATCCTCACGCTCAACTAGTATTCGCCACGTTGGTGCAAATACTTGCGTATCAGCTTGTTGTACCAATGTAGAATACCCTAAGCTAATATCAGTTACTGTTGAGTTTGCAACTAACAAGCCTTTGGAATATAAATTGGACATTGCTTGAATGGTAGGTAAAAGGTTTTTGGACTCACTATAATCTTCCAGATTATCTAACATGGTTTGTTCATATCTTACAAGCTCATTTTCCTCATTCCAATAGACTACCAATCTTGCCTTTTGATTATAATACACAAGACGGTCGTTTACCTTTTGAAAAAAAGTAGCATTTCGATTTTCCTCATCTATTTTCCATAATCCATATGATGAACCCTTTATTATATTGTCTTGCACAAGTTTTTCAAGCTTGTTCTCCTCGGTAATTGGAAGTGGTTCAATAAACGTACCGACAATTTGGGATTCCGGCTTAAACTCAATCGTTTGATTTTCTAGTTCTTCTATTTCCTGTGATTCAAATTTATGCACACTACCAGAAACATAATAGGCATCTTCCACCATAACACTAGAAGCTTTGGAAACATTAATATTGTCTATTGCCAAACGTTCCTCTACAGTTGTTGAGCTTAAAACTTCTATGTTCTGACCCTCAGTATATCGGTTCAAATATAATGTAAACAAAAAGACGTTTAATATGGAAAACACTATGATAAAAATAGTCTTTGTTTTACTCCAATCCAAAGGTACCACCTCCTAAATCTTCTGGAGATAGTCTTATCCATACACCATTCACTAAGTAATACCAGGATGGCACAAGTGTAAACAAAGGCTGGTCTGCGTCCCTAGAGAGATAATAACCTTGTACCATTTCTTCTATCATAGAAACTTGTTGATTTGGAACTAAGCTTAATAACTCATATGCTTCTCGTCCCGAAAGCAACTCTATATCTTTAGAGGAGAACGGCTGATCATTTAATGTAAAATACGGTCTATTATATCGATATACTCGATTACTTCCCCAAGATTGCATAATTTCTGTGGACATAATATGACTGAAAACAGGTAATCCCTCAAAATAAAGCTGAAAATTTACTTGATTGGATTCCTTATTCATCCTACTAAAACGAAAATCATCTGTCCAGCCGTCATGCTCATTCACAAAACTCAAGCTATTATATAGAAGCTCTGACGACTTACCGAGGAATTGACCTTCTGCAGAAGGAAGTACATAATTTAATCGCATTGACATAGGGTCTACCGTCATTAAAGCATTATCATCCGTATACTGTTCGCCAGATCCTACTGGATTACTTCGGCGTACGACCAGACTTGGTATGTTAAAAAGGGCATCCTTAAATCTATTAATATCAATATCTTCTATCAGATAAGAATACTGAACAATCTTTTCTGGATTACCAGTAGTAAATATAGAATATTTACCACCTCTAGCTATTTCAGTGTACACCTGCATAGCATTTGCGGTTTTAATCATATGTTCAGAAAAACTATTGATATCTTCCTTTGACACATCTGCTGAGTAAATTTTGTTTTGAGTAGTACTGATAAAGTATAGGGTTAAGCCCTGACTTGAATTCTTTTCACCCTCCGTACCTTCAGCGTCGGAAGAGTTCCAGTCTATAACTAAACGGTTGAAGGAGGTATTAGGAAAAATAGGATCGACAAATTTTAAAATGGAACCATATGACTCAATAGGGACATCCGCTTGAAAGAATAAGGTACTTGCATATGGTTGATTTATTAACTCGTTCACCTGCTGAACATTGGTATTGTTACTAAAGAGCTTAACCGTTCCAATTTCCCAGTTTTTCATAGAATTAATAACGCTATTGATATCTACGAGAGAATTAGAGCCTTTCAGATTATCAGGCTGACTGATTAGTAGACGATATGGTCTTACTACCTCTTCCATTTTCTTTTTCTCTGCAATTGAAATATCAACTACTGGAGTATCTGTTTCTGGATAGTTAGGTGAATAAGTCCAAATTGTAAAGGTAAGTGTAAGACTTAGCAGGATGAGTATGAGTAAAATAATCGATTTTACTGGTTCTATATACTTCAATCCCACTCACCTTCCTCGTCTAACAGTATCTCTAATGTAAAGAATATAGTCGTCCCATGGCCCTCTTCACTTTCGGCCCAAATCTTTCCGCCATGGGCTTCTATCATTTCCCGGGCAATTGCGAGACCAAGGCCTGTCCCTCCCATAGAGCGTGCTCGTGCTCGGTCTACCCGATAAAATCGATCAAAAATTCGATTTACATTTTCTGATGGTATACCCATGCCATCATCTGAAACCATAACTTGTAGTAAATCATTTTTAACTATAATACCAAATCGAATATTTCCTCCGTCAGGGGAGTATTTTAGGGCATTAGAAATAATATTATCAATTACTTGAGTCAGTTTATCTGTGTCGATATCTACGTAGTAAGGAACTTCCGGCAGCATACGTTGAAATGTAACGTTCTGAGATTTAGACAGCTCAAATCGATCAATAATCCTATTAAAAAACTTGTTAAAGTTAACAATTTCTTTGTTAAGATCATAGTCCCGACTATCCATCTTAGATAATTGAAGTAAGTCATTCACCAAACGAATCATTCTCTGTGTCTCTGTTTGAGTGACCTTCAAAAACGATGGTGCTATCTCGTCATCCTTCCATGCTCCATCTGCTAGAGCCTCCAAATAACTGCTCATAGTAGTTAAAGGGGTTCGAAGCTCGTGTGATACATTTGCTACAAACTCTCTTCTTTCCATATCTATCTTTTCTTGCTCTGTATTATCATGTAAAACGGCTATCAAACCGTTCACAAACCCAGTCTCCTTTTGGATAACTGAAAAATTAGCACGGAGTATAAATGGACGGTCCTGTGTACTAAAATCTAAATTCATCGATTCCTTAGAATGGATTAAATCCTCAAAGGAGTGAACGCTATCAATGCCAAGCACCGAAATAATGGGTCTATTCAAAACCATCTCTCTTGGTATGCGTAATAGCCTTACTGCAGGATCATTTATCAAAATGACTCTTCCTTTTCGATCGGTAGCTATTACCCCATCTGTCATGTTTGTTAGAACAGAGGCAAGCTTTCTACGTTCTGCCTCTGTAGTCGACTGGGCTTCCTGTAGCCTATTGGTTAAATGATTAAAAGCATGCGCTAATTGACCAATTTCATCATTTCCGTAAACTCTTACCTTTCGAGAGAAATTACCCTTTGACATCGCTTGGGCTTGTTTTCTCATCTCAGATATAGGTCTTGTAATCGTTTGTGCTATTAAAATCCCTAGTACTATCGTAATCACGAGTGCCACCGCGGTACCTACTGCTAGGATTTGATTGATTTCGTTCATTTGACTAAATACATTTTCAATATTCGATTCAATATAAACAGTTCCAACCACTGAACCATTATGAATTATCGGTGTAACTAATATCCAAATACGTTTGTTGGAATCTAGGACGATACTATCAAACGTATCCTCCGCACTAATGGATTTATGAACTAGCTCGTCCATGGACTTTTGACCAACTATCGATTGATTGTTTGAATCTGAGGTGGCTCTTATTTGATATTTAGCATCAATAATCCGAACCTCTTTTAGGTCATCCGAATTAAGACCAGACAGGATAGAACGTAAACTTTGTTCTAGTGTTTGGTCTTCTTCTGCCCGTATTTTAATAATTTCCTCGCGCGCACTAAATTCTAATATCCCTACTCGATCTTTAACGGATTCTTCAAAGTTCTCTTTAAGTCTCTCCTCTAACTCTTTAACAAAATATAAGCCGATGATTTGCATAGCAATAATGATTAATAATACATAAATCATCACTACTTTAACATGAACTGATTTAAAGTAACCAACCTTATGCATCGTTTTACTCCTGTTCAGGGCTTCTTAAATAGTAACCAACACCTCGTCTAGTCACAATCCAATTTGGGTGACTAGGATTATCTTCGATTTTTTCGCGTAGCCGTCTGATTGTAACGTCGACTGTACGAACATCTCCAAAATAGTCATATCCCCACACTGTCTGTAATAAATGCTCTCTTGTCATTACTTGTCCTATATGCTTGGAAAGATAATGTAAGAGTTCAAATTCACGATGAGTCAATTCAATTGTTTCATCTCGTTTCAATACCAAATAAGCATCCGGTTGAATAGTTAGAGGACCAATAGTAATATCATTAGTCACTACTTCATTATCTTCTTGAATGGTTTGATGTCTTCTCATATTAGCTTTTACTCGGGCTATTAACTCCCTTGTGCTAAATGGCTTTGTCACATAATCATCCGCCCCTAGCTCTAACCCTAATACCTTATCTATCTCTGAATCTTTCGCAGTTAGCATAATAATAGGAAAGCTAAAGCGTTTGCGAATTTCTCTACAAACTTCCATTCCATCCCTATTAGGTAACATTATGTCTAAAAGCATAAGATCAGGTTGAATCTCGTCTACTTTTTTCAAAGCCTCGTCCCCATCATACGCACAGAAAACCTGATAGCCTTCTTTTTTTAAATTAAATTGAAGTATGTCTGCAATTGGTTTTTCATCATCTACTACTAAAATCTTCTTACTCACTTGTTAAACCCCTTTCGCCCTTTTCTGCTATATTTTAATCAAATACATTATTTTAAACAATTAATATATCATTACTCTATCATTCTTTTTCTCTCCATGCATCCTTAAAGAAAAGATCCTAGGAAGGATGTAGTATATGAGAAGTCGAGCTTTGTCGAAATATTTCCCAGGAAATTTTTATGAAATAAATTTCCTTCTAACTACCGTCTAGCAAAGCCAGATAGAGAAATGTAAGTGTCTATGTGCCTTTCCTAAGAAGTAAAGAGGAAATGTGAAGGATTGCCTCCCAGCGCCCAATGTTATTCCTCATTTTACTTGGATGGCAAGGTGCACAAATCTAGCACCTAATTAGAAGGATATCATATATAAAAAGACAGCCGGCTAGCGACTGTCTCTAACTTATTATTTAGTTTAACATAGATAATGGATCAATCGTTACTCCATTCTTCTCCACTTCAAAGTGCAAGTGAGTTCCAGTAGAGCGTCCTGTACTTCCCATTACGCCAAGTTTTGAACCTTGTGGCAACACATCTCCAACGCTCACGCTAATAGAGGAAAGATGTGCATAGGTTGTTTTGTAGCCATTTTGATGATTAATAATTACACGATTTCCGTACGTTCCATCCCAGCCAGCTGCTTCCACAATTCCGTTATCAGCAGCCTTTATGTTAAATCCATTAGGACGAGCAATGTCTATACCTTCATGCTTTCGACCCCAACGATATCCCATTTTGCTAGAAATGTATCCCCCTTCGGCTGGCCACGCAAATTCTCCTGACCCTCGAGAAGGGATAACCTTTGTACCTTTAAGTACGATACTGTCTTTTGGTTGTTCGAGTACAGTTTCTTCCGTAACGGACTGGTCAACTTGTACACCGTTTTCCTCACGAACCAAATAAGTAGCTAATCTTTTCCCATCGGAACCCTCTTGCTTTACCTTTGTATCGCCTTTATACATTTCATCTGTTTCTTTGACTTGTTTTGTATGAGGAATTACTTCCTCTACTTTTTTCTCATAAACTACTTCTATATTTATAAGTGGCTTTAATACTGTGACATTAATCTCTTGACCAATCTGTAATACACTTGAATCTGTAAGTTCAGGGTTAATAGCTAAAAGTTCTGCTGAGGTTAAATTGTGTTTATTAGCGATAGTACCTAACACATCACCAGATTGAACTTTATACGATTCCTGTTCTAGTGTGCCTTCTAAAAGCAACTTCACAGCTTCATCAGCAGAAACAATCTTTTCTGGTGCTACATTAGCAGTTACACCTGAGACTTCCTGTTTTAAAATTATATCTGCGATTCGTGTTTCATTTACTTGTAATTCGGGTAAATTTTCACTAACACTTTTTTTAGCTTCCAGTATAGCTAACTCTTCTTCCGTGATAAACTGCAGCTTTAATTTTTTTATCGCTTCATGGTAGGCTTCAATGTCTTTGACGTAGACCGCCATCTCGTCATTGACTGACAAAGCAAATGCTGTTGCTTCTACTTTAACTATCTCGTTGAGTTTTTGAAGTGTTGTTTCGTCATCCGTCGAGGGAGTAAATACTTGTTCGGCTACTACCTTCAAGTTAGATCCTGCTTTTAAAGGAAGAGCGCCATACTGTGAGCTACTCTCTTGAACTTTTTGTTCCAATAAATTTTCCATTTCTTTTTTATCGGAAAGTGCTCCTATGTACTGACCTTCTGAGTATATATGATAAATTTCTTTTAGTGCTTTGTCGTTTCCTTCATTGGCAAATGCCATATTAAAGGTTAGTGATGATGTTAGTAAAACCGTTATAGTAGCTTTTTTAACCACATTTGATTTTCTGTTTGAAAGAACAGCAAGTGATTTATTCTTCTGCTCCTCATTCTTTCTATTCCAAAACATGATAAAGCTCCTTCCAAACTATTTAAAAACCTTAATTCCATTTTTACACTATTTTAATTTAACATATTTGAAATAGGGAAGTGTAGCAATATTTAATCTTGTAAAGAAATTGTATTTTAACACCCATTATTTTCTATTTTTTCTTTTATATTGGTAATATTAATCTTTTTACTAGTTTCTTTTTCTAATATTCTTTACTTTTTCTCCATTAATTTCTTTCTCATACATAATACTACTGGAATCTTTGTTATATTTGTCACATTAATAGATTTATAAATAAAAATTCTTACAAAAATCAACAAAAAAACCGTCAAAATTTTCTTTTTGACGGTTTTTTTTAGAAACTTATTTCCAAACACTAGAAATAATATTCGTTTGTGTGCGATCTGGTCCTACAGAGAAGATAGAAATAGGAACTCCTGTCAACTGAGAAATGCGTTCTAAGTAATGTCTTGCTGTTTCTGGAAGTTCATCAAGCGTCTTACATTTTGTAATATCCTCATTCCAGCCTGGCATTTCCTCATAGACTGGCTCGCATTCCGAAAGAATTCGTAAATTTGCTGGATATTCCGTAATAAGCTCATCCTTAAATTTATAGGCAGTGCAGATTTTCACGGTTTCTAATCCGGTTAGTACATCAATTGAATTTACCGTTAAATCCGTTAAACCACTTACCCTTTGAGCATGGCGGATTACAACTGTGTCAAACCAACCGATACGGCGTGGTCTTCCTGTTGTCGTTCCATATTCTTTTCCTACTTCTCTTATTTGGTTGCCCACTGCATCAAAAAGCTCTGTGGGGAACGGTCCATCTCCTACACGAGATGTATAAGCTTTACAAACTCCTACCACATGAGAAATTTTTGTTGGCCCCACACCTGCTCCAATTGTTACTCCACCAGCAACAGGATTAGAAGAAGTAACAAAAGGATAAGTTCCTTGATCAATATCAAGCATGACTCCTTGTGCTCCTTCAAAAAGTACTCGTCTGCCTTCATCGAGTGCATCATTCAATACTTTGGAAGTGTCGGTTACATACTTTTCAATCTCTTGTCCATAGCTATAAAACTCTTCTAATATTTCTTCTACAGTAAAGCCTTTTGTTTCATAGAATTTCTCAAACATTCTATTTTTTTCTTCTAAGTTACGTTCTAGCTTTTCTTTAAACACTTCATAGTCCAGAAGGTCTGCTATACGAATCCCTACTCTGGCAGCTTTGTCCATGTATGCAGGGCCAATACCTTTACCAGTTGTGCCTATTTTGTTAGCACCTCTACGTGCTTCCTCTACTTCATCTTGTTTTATATGATAAGGAAGAATCACATGGGCACGATTAGAAATACGTAAATTTTCAGTAGTTACTCCTCGATCATGCAACCCTTTTAATTCTTTTACCAACGCTCGTGGATCGACTACCATTCCATTCCCGATCACCGAGATTTTATCCTTATAAAAAATACCGGAAGGAATTAAATGTAACTTATAAGTCTCTCCTCCGAAAATAATTGTATGACCTGCATTATTTCCACCTTGGTAACGTGCGATTACTTCTGAGTGTTCCGATAAAAAGTCAGTAATTTTGCCTTTTCCTTCGTCTCCCCATTGGGTTCCTACTACAACTACTGATGGCATTGCCAACACCTCCGTCAGACATCTTGTCCTGTTTAAAAATCAGTGTTATTGTACCAATCATCTTTACCATAGTCAACCAATTTAACGAAAAAACACGAACGAATTGATAATTTAATTATCAATTCGTTCGTGTTTGCTTTATGCTGGTGGAGCTTGGTGTTGGCTCCAATCAATATTAACAAATTTATTGAATTCCTTCACGAATGCTAAAGTGACGGTTCCAGTTGGACCATTACGTTGTTTAGCAATTATAATCTCAATCATGTTCTGGTTCTCTGTTTCCTTATCGTAATAATCCTCACGATATAAGAAAGAAACGATATCCGCATCTTGCTCAATCGATCCAGATTCACGTAAATCGGACATCATTGGTCTCTTATCTTGTCGTTGCTCTACACCACGGGACAGCTGAGACAAGGCAATAACAGGAACCTTTAGCTCACGGGCAAGACCCTTTAAGGAACGAGAGATTTCAGAAACCTCTTGTTGACGATTCGCCTGGCTTCCGCCACTTCCTTGAATAAGCTGCAAATAATCAATTAAAATCATTCCCAAACCTGATTCCTGCTTCAGTCGTCTACACTTTGCTCTTATTTCATTTACTCTTATACCAGGTGTATCATCTATATAGATCCCAGCATTTGATAGACTACCCATCGCCATCGTAAGTTTGCGCCAATCCTCTGTAGTAAGGGCCCCTGTTCTAAGCACCTGAGCATCAATATTACCCTCTGCACAAAGCATACGCATTACAAGCTGTTCAGCACCCATCTCCAAACTAAAGATTGCAACGTTCTCGTCAGTTTTCGTAGCCACGTTTTGGGCTACATTCAACGCGAAAGCTGTTTTCCCTACAGAAGGACGTGCCGCTACAATGATAAGATCATTACGTTGAAATCCTGCTGTAATACGATCTAAATCACGGAAACCAGTAGGAATACCAGTTACGTCACCTTTTCTAGTATGCAGTTTTTCAATATTGTCATAGGTTTCTACCAATACATCTTTAATATGTTTAAAGTCACCAGCATTCTTTCGATTGGCAACCTCCATCATTTTTCTTTCTGCTTCGGATAAAAGCGCTTCTACCTCATCTTCTCGCGTAAACCCATCTTCTACTATGGTCGTAGCCACTCGTATAAGACGGCGAAGAATTGACTTTTCCTCCACAATTTTTGCATAGTGGCCTATATTAGCGGCAGTAGGAACAGCATTTGCTATTTCACTGATGTAGGAAATGCCTCCTACATCTTCAAGTTCCTTCTTAGAAGATAATTCTTCTGTGACAGTTACTACATCAATTGCTTTCCCTTGATCACTCAGGCGAAGCATCGTTTGGAATATTTTTTGATGAGCTACCCGATAAAAATCTTCTGGCATAACGATCTCTGCTGCAGTTATTAAAGCTTGTGGTTCTAAAAATATTGCTCCAAGGACCGATTGTTCAGCTTCTTGATTATGTGGGGGGACACGGTCCAATAATGGATCGCTCATAAAATTCTCTCCTTACGCTTCTTCAGATACATGCACCTTTAATGTTGCTACTACCTCGTGGTGTAACTTAACAGGTACATTTGTGTATCCTAAAGCACGAATTGCATCATCTAATTCCATTTTACGTTTATCTATTTTAATCCCATGAACTTTATCTAATTGTGCAGCAACTTGTTTAGTAGTAACAGAACCAAATAGTCTGCCATCGTTACCTGATTTTGCTTTTAGTTCAACTGTTAGCTGTTCTAACTTTTCTTTTAATTTTTTTGCTTCGGCTAATTCTTCTGCTGCTTCTTTTTCAGACTTCTTCTTTTGTCCCTCCAAAGCGCTAATTGCAGCTGTATTTGCTTCCACAGCAAGTTTATTTTTGATCAAAAAATTGTGTGCATAACCATCTGCTACATCCTTAATCTCGCCTTTTTTACCTTTACCTTTAACATCTTTTAAAAATACTACTTTCATTCTGCGTTTCCTCCTTCGATTGTTTCCATTATAGCTAGTTTTAATTGATTAATAGCCTCTGGAACTGTTATATCTGTTAGTTGGGTAGCGGCATTAGTTAGATGCCCTCCACCATTTAATTTTTCCATCACTATTTGAACATTTACTTCACCAAGTGACCTTGCACTTATTGCTACGGAAGAATCACTTCTACGACCCACTACAAAGGAAGCTGATACGTTATTCATTGCTAAAAGTATATCTGCAGTCTGGGCAAGCAGCACTTGACTATAGTTAGTATCTTCATCCCCATGTGCTATAGCAATTCCTTCTCTAAAGAATTCAACGTTCTGCACAATTTTGGAGCGTTCAATATACGTGTCTAAATCCTCTTTTAAGAGGCGTTGGACCAAAATAGTATCTGCTCCATGGGTTCTAAGATAAGAGGCCGCCTCAAACGTTCTAGCCCCTGTACGAAGCGTGAAACTTTTCGTATCAACAATTATACCTGCTAGCATAGATGTAGCCTCTAGCATAGTGATTTTTTCGTTTTTCGGTTGGTATTCGATTAGCTCAGTGACCAACTCTGACGTAGATGATGCATATGGCTCCATATAGACAAGCATGGTATTCGTTATAAACTCTTCTCCACGACGATGATGATCGATTACTACAACTTTTTCAGCTTTTTGAAGTAATTTTTCATCAATAACCATACTTGGTTTATGGGTATCTACTACAACTAATAAAGTCTTTTCAGTCATTTTATTGATAGCCTCTTCAGGGCTGATAAAACGTTTATATAAATCAGGCTTTTCTTTAATTTCATCCATTAGACGAAGTACACTTTTATCCAACTCGTTAAAATCAATCACAACGTAGCCATCTATCTTGTTCATCTCAACCATCTTTCTTACACCTACGGCTGAGCCAATCGCATCCATATCCGGGAACTTATGACCCATTACGAGTACCTGATCGCTGTCCTGTATCAAATCTCTCATTGCATGTGAGATCACCCTTGCTCTAACACGTGTACGTTTCTCTACTGGATTAGTTTTGCCTCCATAGAACTTCACTTTGCCATTAGGGTGCTTAATAGCAACCTGGTCACCTCCACGGCCAAGCACTAAATCTAGACTCGATTGTGCAAGCTCTCCTAATTCTACAAGAGAGGTAGATCCTGCACCCACCCCAACGCTAAGAGTTAAAGAGAATCCAAACTTAGAGGTAGTTTCCCTGATATCATCCAAAATGGAGAATTTGCTTTTTTCCACTTCCAACAAAATGGATTCATTGAAAACTGCTAAAAAACGATCAGACGATATTCTTTTAACGTATATGCCATGTTTAGCTCCCCAATTATTTACAGTAGAAGTAACAATACTGTTTAATTGGCCTCTTGTTTGATCGTCCATGCCTTGCGATATCTCATCATAATTATCGATAAATAATACACCAATCACAGTTCGATCTCCATAGTAAAGTGATTCCATTTCAACTTGCTCAGTGATATCAAAGAAATATAGAAGCTTTTCCTCTGCCTTGTAAAATACCTTATAGTCATGTTCATCTAAAGAAATGACCATTTCCTTTGAATCATCCTGCCTGAGGAGCTGCTGAAAGTCAGAAGATATGGAAAGTAACTCCTCCCCTATAATCGTATCAAATGGTAACTTTTGAGTCATATAGGGATTTGCCCATTCAATTATATGCTGATCATTTATCAAAATAATTCCTATTGGCATTTCAAGCAATGCCTCTTCCCCTACCTTTTTCATACGGTAGGAAAGAGTCTCTATATGCCTTTCTGTCTCTTCATAAACACGCTTTTCAATTATCCAAGCGTATATAAACACTCCCACAACCAAGAGAGCAAATAGTAATCCAACTAAAAGGTTGTTAGACAGAAGCAAATAAGATGCAACTCCACTGAGAAGCATAAACAATATTAGTGGATATCGTATTGGTCGTTTTCTAAAAAAAGACGCCACTGGATCAGCTCCTTATTTCTTAAATCTGTCTTTTAAATATGCTCGCAAATTAGATCCTAAATCTAAAACACCTAGGATTATTACAAATGAATTTAGTGGAATTGCTAAAAAAGTGGCTAAAATAGCACTCCACTTTGGCCAACCCTGTACATGAAAATAATACTGAATAATCGATATCCCTTGTAACAACAGTAATGCTCTTAAAAGAAAGGTCGCATTTATGATTAGCATATAGCTAAAGGTCCCTACCTCAAATGTAGTGACTAAGGAGATGATTGCTACAACTAAATAATACCACAACACTGCTTTTGGTAATTTAAAATACATATATTTAGGAAATTTTGGAACTGGTACTTTTAACTTCTTTAGGATGGGTAAAAGAATAGATACATAAACAAATGCCTGTAAAAACGCCATTAAAATAAAGAGCGTTGGCAACATTGCTTCGAATGCTATTATAATTTGTTTAACCATCTCATCGTAGTTCTTTGGTTTTTGGCCAGCAGTCTCCAGTATTTTTCCCGCTTGCTCGTAGTATATTTTAGTACCCTCTAAAAATTGCTCTATCAGGTTCATATTTAAAACTAAAATAGAAATTATGTATTGCACAGCAGTCATGAGTAGTACGAATATTCCTGCAGCCATTAGCATGTATAGCTTGGACTGCTTTTTTCGTAAAGAATCTCCTATTATAAAACCAACTGGCCCTACAACTAATCCAAGTGTTAAACCTACTATACCTCCAATAATAAAAGATATAAATATTGCTACTACCATAACAAGTAGCGATTCTTTTCTTTCAAATTTTGCACTATACCAAGCTAATGGTAAGGGTGCTATTAAGGATGTGATAATTGTTAGAATCGGAACATACACAGACATTGCTATGAGAATAGCAAATAGTGCAATCATTAAAGATCCAAACGTTAAATAGCTTGACTGATTCTTTTGCATGATCGACCTTCCTTTATTATAATCATCTATCCATTGTAACAGATTTTCAAGTACAACTAAAATTACATGATATGAAAAGCCTATGTGACCCCATACAAAGATAGTTTCTTATACCACATACATATTCTCTTATAGTTTATGAATCACGTATGGTTGCTTTCCTTAAGCCATCACCCATTGTTTAATCTGTTTCGCTAAAGTTGTCTGAAGGTGTTAAAACCAGTAACAATACATTAATAGGGTATAGACAATAAATTACTAAATCCAAAAGGTTAAATGATAGTTCCTATCCTTTAAAAAAAGAGAACAAAAAAAGACCGGTTTCCCGGTCTTCGTTTTATATACTTATCTCTCTTCAGAAGAGAATGGAAGTAAAGCCATGATACGAGATACTTTGATAGCTCGTGTTAACTTACGTTGGTACTTCGCGCTAGTTCCTGTCACACGACGTGGAAGAATTTTCCCACGTTCTGACACGAATTTTTTCAACAAATCTACATCTTTATAATCGATGTGTGTGATGTTGTTAGCAGTGAAGTAACAAACTTTACGGCGTCTTTTGCCTCCGCGACGTGGTGCCATAATAGGTTGCCTCCTTTTCGATTAAAGTAAAACGTGCAATAAGATTTTAGAATGGTAGGTCGTCATCAGATACTTCAATCGGACCACTACTATTTCCAAATGGGTCTTCATCTACACGTGTATAGTTTTGCTGATTCATTGGTTGGTTTTGCTGATATGTCGGATAAGAGTTCTGTTGTTGTCCGCCGCCATATGATTGTCCACCTTGGCCACGATCACCAGAGCTACCGCGTGGTTCTAAGAACTGAACGCTGTCTGCGACAACGTCTGTCGTATAAACACGTTTCCCATCTTGTCCTTCATAACTACCCGTTTGAATACGCCCTTCTACACCTGCCAAGCTTCCTTTTTTCAAGAAATTGGCTGTGTTTTCCGCTTGTTTTCTCCAAACGACACAGTTGATAAAATCAGCTTCTCTTTCGCCTTGTTGGTTAGAGAATGTACGATTTACAGCAAGTGTAAATCTAGCCATTGCAACACCACTTGGCGTATATCGAAGTTCCGGATCTTTTGTTAGTCTTCCAACTAATACGACACGGTTAATCATCAGTTAATAACCTCCCTCGTTCAGCATGATAGTCGATTTTCTTATTTATCGTCGATACGAACAGCAATGTGACGGATAATGTCTTCATTGATGTTAGCTAAACGAATGTATTCATCGATTGCTCTAGAATCAGCGTTTACTTTAACGATTTGGTAGAAACCTTCACGTAAGTCATTGATTTCGTAAGCTAAGCGGCGTTTACCCCACTCTTTAGCTTCGATGATCTCAGCACCATTTGAAGTTAAGATTTCATTGAAACGCTCAACTAAAGCCTTCTTTGCATCTTCTTCGATTGCTGGTTGGATAATGTACATTAATTCGTACTTTCTCATCTATTTACACCTCCCTATGGTCTTTGGTCGAACTGTCACCAGCCGACAAGGAGCAAGTAATGATATTACTCACATCAACTTATTGTACCACAAGCTGTTATTTTTTTCAAGGAGAGATTGTTCTTATTTTATTTATTAATGTATATTTGTATAAAAGGGGGAATTGTATTGGAGAAAAAAGATTCTATTCTAACAATAATAGAGATTGATATTAAAAAGGTAGCTTGGCAAAGTTTATGGATGACCATAGTCTTTTCCTTATTAGGCTTAATAATATATATTTTAGTTTATAAAGAATTTGAGATTAATTTTAGTCTCTTAGGAATCTTCTTATTCCTTATAGGATATCTCCTGTTAATTGTGTTACATGAAGCATTCCATTTAATCGGGTTTTGGGCCTTTGGAAAGGTACCCTGGAACAAGATGGATTATGGTGTCAATCTTAAATTAGGGGTTGCCTATGCAACTACCTCTATTCCCATTCCTAATAAATCGATGAAAAAAGCTCTCTTACTTCCCTTTTGGACAACTGGAATTATCCCTATGTTATTTGGTTATGGTATTGAATCTCCCCTCCTTGTGCTTTTAGGTGCATGGTTAGTAGCCGGTGCAGCTGGCGACTTTGCTATGTATAGAGAATTGAGAAAGTATCCTAATGACATTCTTATTAAAGATGACCCAGCTCTACCAGTCCTATACGTTATAGAAGAAAACCGGTCCGCATAAGCAGACCGGTTTTTACTTTATAATTTAGTTGCTATTAAGCTTATACAATACAACTTAAACGTTGAAACGGAATAACATTACGTCCCCATCTTGTACAATATACTCTTTACCCTCTAAACGAACTTTCCCTGCTTCTTTAGCACCGGACATTGAACCAGCAGCAACCAAATCATCGTATGCAACTGTTTCTGCACGAATGAAGCCTTTTTCAAAGTCAGAGTGAATGACTCCAGCACATTGTGGTGCCTTCATACCCTTACGGAATGTCCAAGCACGTACCTCTTGGACTCCTGCTGTAAAGTAAGTAGCCAGTCCAAGCAAAGAATAAGAAGCTTTAATAAGCTGATCTAAACCAGACTCTTGAATACCTAGCTCTTCTAAGAACATTTGTTTCTCATCGTCCTCTAAAGCTGCCATCTCTTCCTCAATTTTCGCACATACTACTATAACTTGAGCTCCCTCTTCTGCTGCAAATGCACGTACTTTTTGTACATACTCATTATCTTCTGATTCCATAATGTCATCCTCAGATACATTTGCTACATAAAGCATTGGTTTTATCGTTAATAAGTGAAGGCCTTTTACAACTCGCAACTCATCCTCTGAAAAATCTACTGAGCGACCAGACTTACCTTCTTCAAATGCTTCTTTTAAACGAGTTAAAATTGGCTCTTCAACCATTGCTTCTTTATCTTTTTGTTTCGCCATCTTAGCTACTCGAGATAAGCGTTTATCCACACTTTCTAAATCCGCTAAGATTAATTCCAAATTAATAACCTCTATGTCAGAGATTGGATCCACTTTGCCCGCAACATGCGTAATATTGTCGTCTTGAAAACAACGAACAACTTGACAAATTGCATCTACTTCACGGATATGTGCTAAAAACTTGTTTCCAAGTCCTTCTCCTTTACTAGCACCTGCTACAATACCTGCAATATCTGTAAATTCAAATGCAGTCGGTACTGTTTTCTTTGGAACTACTAACTCTGTTAATTTATCTAAACGAGCATCTGGTACTTCAACGATTCCCACATTTGGATCAATTGTCGCAAACGGATAATTTGCAGCTAAAGCCCCTGCTTTTGTTATTGCATTAAATAATGTAGATTTCCCTACATTTGGTAAACCGACAATCCCTGCTGTTAATGCCATATATGTCACAACCCTTCAATTTTCTTACTAACCGGATTCCTTTTAACCTGTCTATTATAGTTATTTTAAAGGTAAAAGTCTATCTTTACTCTGCTTCTGCTTTAACTAGCACCTTTTTCATTTTCTTTTCAAACTCTACACGCGGAATCATAACGCTATGCTGGCATCCTTCACATTTTATACGAATGTCTGCACCTAATCGAATGACCTTCCAGCGATTAGTTCCACATGGATGTTGTTTCTTCATCTCCACAATGTCATTCAATTGAAATTGTTTTCTCTCCATTAACCTCACCTACTCATCATTTTTTGCATTGCGTACGACAATTGGATATGGAATATCTACACCAGATTGCTCTAAGAATTCCTTAAGGTCTCTTCTAATTTTTCTTGCAATGTCATCCTGCATTATTGGGATGGTCTCTACACCAATTCTAAGCACTAAATCATCTGATGATATTTCCTGCACCCCTAATATCTCTGGAACTTTCACAAGCTCCTCATACTTAGTATTTAAACTTCCCAAGAAACCCCTCAACATTTTCTCTACTGCCTGAATATCTGATTCATAAGATACCTTTATATCAATCAGAACAATGGTATTGAAAACGGAATAGTTAACTACGTTAGATATTGTCCCATTCGGTATGATGAAAAGCTCCCCAATTGGGCTTTTAACTTTAGTTGTCCTTAAACCTATTTCTTCTACCATACCTCTGGAGGTTCCGATTTGTACCTCATCCCCTACAGCAAACTGATCCTCAAATACAATGAAAAAACCAGTAATAACATCCTTTACTAAGCTTTGTGCCCCAAATCCTATCGCTAAGCCTATCACTCCCGCTCCTGCAATTAACCCAGCTACTTGAATACCAAAGGATGATAAAACAGCTATTATTACTGTGAAATATACAGCGTAAGTTAAAATATTTTCTAATAATCTTATTAATGTATTCTGTCTTCTCTCTGAATATCGTAAAGGACTTCTTTGTCTTACTGTTAATACTCTATTAATAATAGTTTTACCAACTCTAATAACTACTGCAGCAAGAATTAGGATGAAAATTATTTCTATACATGTTTTTCCAAGTTCTATCCAATTTTTCTCATCTAGTATGTATGCTTCTACTCGTTGATACATTGCAGTCATTGTAATCTTCACCTCATTGAATAAATATTTTCTTCAAGGCATATACTAATTTAAAAAAAGAAAGCGAGTTTATATATATATGACTTCTCAACTCAACTCGATCCCTCAAGTCTCCACTATCTATTATAAAGAAACTGGCGTTATTTGGCGATTAAGCAATTACTTTTTAGAATATATTCCTTTTGATCATACAAATCTTGTTTTTTGTTGTATTGGTACAGATCGCTCTACTGGAGATGCCTTGGGGCCAATGACCGGCTCTTTTTTAACTCAGCTCGTTTCTTTTCCTTTTGAAATTGTAGGGACATTGGATAATCCCCTTCATGCATTAAATTTAGAGGAAACTACCAATACCCTTTATGACTCACCGGATAAGCCTTTTATCGTTGCAATTGATGCCTGCTTAGGAAATGCGAATAACATCGGTGAAATAATTATCCACCCCGGACCTCTTTATCCAGGTAAAGCTGTAAAAAAAGACTTACCTCCCATTGGAGAAATTTCTATTAAAGCAATTGTTAACATAGGTGGTTTCATGGAATATAATGTATTGCAAAGCACACGTCTAAACCTTACTTTTGAGATGGGAAAAGTAATTTCTCGTTCCCTCCTCCTTGCTTGGCATAGATATAATTTAAAAAATAATAGCAACTACAATACCAACAAAAACTAAACAAGGCAATAGATTTGCGACTCTAATTTTAGTCAGTCCTAATAAATTCGTCCCAATTCCTATAATCATAATTCCACCAGCAGCTGTCATTTCCTGAAGAAACATTTCAAGTGCAGCTTCTGGTACTAATCTTGTTATTTGAGTAGCTAACAACGCGATTGCTCCTTGATATACTACAACGGGAATTGATGACAGTATAACTCCTATTCCTAAAGTTGCAGAAAGAATAACTGCGGTAAAACCATCTATGATTCCTTTACTTACTAACAAATCATGATCATTTTGCAGACCACTATTTAAAGCGCCTAAAACTCCCATAGCTCCGATAACAAAGATTAAAGTACTTGTAACAAATCCTTGGGCAATACTTCCATCCTGTTTTTTAGAACCAAATTTTAGTTCTATCATTTGGCCGAGCCTGTTAATCCACTTATCTATGTCAATCCATTCTCCAACTACTGCTCCAAGGACGATACAGATAATGATAATTACGAAATTACTACTTTCCAATCCCATTTGAACACCCATTACTATAACAACTATACCAATAGCATACATAACGGTTTGTTTCATATTTTCTGGAATTCCCTTTAAAAGTCGACCAATTAGTGAACCAATTATAATTAGTAATGCATTGATCAATGCCCCGAATAATACCATTACTTATCCTCTTTTCATCCTAAAAATATAACCTATCTCCAGGTTGCCCCAGAAATAGGTCATTTTTAATCCTCAAGCAGTTTCAAAATTCTTTCTAAATCATCTTTAGAGTAAAATTCAATTTCTATTTTACCCTTTTCTTTTTCTTCATTCTTCGTAATCTTTACTGCTGTTCCAAAAAACTCTCTTAGTTCAGATTCCTTTTCCAAAGTAAAAATATCCTTTTCTACCTTTTTTGTTTCACGTGGAACATTTTCATTTAATCTTTGGACTAACGTTTCTAATTGCCTTACATTGAGATTCTCTTTAATAGTCTTTTGCATAATTAAAGGTATATTTTTTTTCTTTTTTAAACCTAATAATGCTTTACCATGTCCCATGGAAAGCTTACCTTCGGAAACCGCATTTCTAACTATTTCAGGTAAAGAAAGTAAACGAATATGATTTGCGATGTGCGGTCTACTTTTCCCTAGTCTAAAGGCTAATTGTTCTTGGGTTAATCCTAGGTTTTCCATTAGATTTTGATAAGCCTCTGCTTCTTCTATCGGAGTCAAATCTTCTCTTTGTAGGTTTTCTAGAATCGCAAGCTCCATCATTTGTTGATCGTTAAAGTCTCTAATAACAGCCGGAATTTCTTCTAAATGAACTTTCTTTGAGGCTCTAAATCTACGCTCACCAACCACTATCTCAAACTTAGAACCCTTTTTTCTAACTATAATAGGTTGCAGGACACCATGTTCTTTAATAGATTCAGATAACTCTATTAATGCTTCATCATCAAATATTTTTCTAGGTTGATATGGGTTCGGTCTAATATCAGCTATAGTGATCTGCTCTACCTTTTCTTCTGGTTTAGTATCTTCTCCGGGAAAAAGAGCGTTAATTCCCTTTCCTAGCCCTTTAGCCATGACGAATCACTTCCTTCGCAAGTTCTAAATACACTTCTGCCCCTCTTGACTTTGGATCATAAATAATAATTGGCTCCCCATGACTTGGCGCTTCACTTAAACGAACATTTCTTGGAATAATAGATTTATAAACTTTATCTTGAAAATATTTTTTAACTTCTTCAATAACTTGTATACCTAAATTAGTTCTTGCATCAAACATTGTTAATAATACTCCATCAATTGCTAGAGTTTTGTTTAAATGTTTTTGAACCAATCTAATGGTGCTTAATAACTGACTTAATCCTTCTAATGCGTAAAATTCACACTGTACTGGAATAATAATAGCATCAGCAGCAGTAAGCGAATTAATTGTTAATAGACCAAGTGAAGGAGGACAATCTATAATAATAAAATCATAGTCAGCTTGTACTTCCTGAAGCGCTTTTTTTAATCGTACTTCTCTGGAAATGGTAGATACTAGTTCTATTTCTGCACCAGCTAAAGAAATGGTAGCAGGAACTATATGTAAATTCTCTACTTTCGTTTCTAAAATAGTATCTTTCACACTTACATCATCTATTAACACATCATAAATACATTGATTTACATCGCCTTTATTAACTCCAACTCCACTAGAAGCATTTCCTTGAGGATCAATGTCCACCAACAAAACCTTCTTGCCCAAGTATGCAAGGCAGGCACTGAGGTTCACTGATGTAGTAGTCTTACCTACACCACCTTTTTGGTTGGCTATTGCAATAATTCTTCCCACTCTTGCACCTACTTTCATAAAAATAAAAACAACTCTCTACCATTCTATCAAATTTTACAGAAAAATGAATGTTATTATTGTATTAAAAGAAAAACTCTCACAAAATAGTGAGAGTTTAATATAAAAATAAATATAGTATAATTTCTATTTATGATTTCTTCTTAGGAATTCTTACTGTAATTTGATAAAAATCTTCCGTGTCTTCTTCTTCTGTTTTTAAATTGATTCCGCTTTTAGTCACCATACTAAGTGATTGCTTAATTGTATTTAAAGCAATACGCACGTCTTTACTAATCGCTTTTCTTTTAGGCTTTGAAGCATTCTTTTCCTCTTTTACAGGAGGATTAACAATTTCATTCACTTTTTCTTCTAGTTGCTTCACGTTCCATTGCTGTTCAATAGATTCGTTCATTAACTTGATTTGTACTTCTTCATCCTTCACTTGCATGAGGGACCTAGCATGTCTTTCAGATAACCTTTTATCCATTATTGCTTGTTGGATCTCTTTAGGTAATTTTAGCAAGCGCAATTTATTGGCAACGGTAGATTGACCCTTGCCTAACCTTTGAGCTAGCGCCTCTTGCGTTAACTCATGTAGCTTTAATAGTTTCTGATATGCCACAGCTTCTTCTATTGCAGTCAGTTCTTCTCTTTGAAGGTTTTCAATCAATGCAATAGATGCTGTCTCTTTATCACTTAAATTACGTACAATGGCAGGTACCTCTGTCCATTTCAACTTGGACATCGCACGGAAACGGCGTTCACCTGCTATTATTTCATACTTATTATCTTCCATTTTTCGAATGACAATAGGTTGAATTACTCCGTGTGTATGAATTGTACGTGCCAGCTCTTCTATTTTTGCATCATCAAAAACAGTCCTAGGCTGAAACCTATTAGGAACTATCTTCTCTATGGCTACATGTACTACTTCTTCGTTATTAGTCTGCGTAGCCTCAACGACTGGATCTTGTCCTTGCTTTTCAGAACCTCCGAAAAAACGTGAGAAAGGACTTTTCATCTAACTAGCACCACCTTTTAGATACTCTTTACTTATGTTCTCGATAAAGAAAATAATTTAATAATGTTTCACGTGGAACGTTCCTCATTAAATAATAGGAGTCTTATTTGGTATACCTGGTTTTCGAGGGTATCTTTTCGGTGTGCTTTTAATTTTAGAAAAGACATATAACGTTCTCTCACTATTTTCTATCGGTAATAGAAAAGAATACTCCGCACTTTTTTCAGAGCCTAATATATTAATAGCTCTTTGTGCATCATTTAATTCATCTAATGCACTTGCAGCTTTCATTGCTATAAATTTTCCTCCAACTTTTACAAGTGGAATACATAGCTCTGAAAGTACAGAGAGTCTTGCTACCGCTCTAGCGGTAACAAGATCATATTGCTCTCTATAATCCTTATTTTGTCCAAATTCCTCAGCACGAGCATGAACAAAATGTACATCCTTTAAATTTAATTCCTTGCTTAAATGAGTTAAAAATTGAATTCTCTTATTTAAGGAATCAACAATTGTCACTTTAAGATTTGGAAAACAAATTTTCAATGGAATACTTGGAAACCCTGCCCCTGCTCCAACATCACATACAGTAAAGGAACCATTAAAATCCTCATAAAAAGAAGCACTTATAGAATCAAAAAAATGTTTTAAATATACAGATGGTTCATCTGTAATAGCTGTTAAATTCATTTTCTCGTTCCATTCCACAAGTAATTCAAAGTATTTTCTAAATTGTCCTAACTGTACTTCCGTTAGCTCAATTCCCTTTTCAGAGAGGGCTTTTTTAAATTGTTCTTCGTTCATGTTGTTCTCCTCATTGTTTAAGACTATCCAGTAATTTTAGCTATTTTACCTTGCTCAATGTAAATAAGTAGAATAGAAATATCCGCTGGGTTTACTCCTGAAATACGAGATGCTTGTGCAATTGATAGTGGTCTAACTTGCATTAACTTTTGTTTTGCTTCAGTTGCTAGTCCGGAGATTGCATTGTAATCAATTTGATCAGGGATTTTTTTATTCTCCATTTTTTTAAGCTTTTCTACTTGTTGAAGAGATTTTTCTATATAACCTTCGTATTTAACTTGTATTTCAATTTGTTCCTTTTCTTCTTCGTTAAGCTCTACTTCTAGGGGAACAAGCTGTGCAACTAAGTCATAATTCATTTCTGTTCTTTTTAGTAAATCGGAAGCTCGAATACCATCTTTTAGCTCACTTCCACCAGCATTACGAATAACCTCTTGAGTATCCTCATTTGGTTTTATAATAATCGAACGTAAACGTTTAAGTTCTTCTTCAATTCTTTTCTTTTTCTCTAAGAATTTATTATACCGCTCTTCTGGCACTAAGCCAATATTATATCCAATTTCTAACAATCTTAAATCTGCATTGTCATGGCGTAACAATAAGCGATATTCCGCTCTTGAAGTCAATAAACGATAAGGCTCATTAGTACCTTTTGTAACTAAATCATCTATAAGAACTCCAATATAGGCATCCGAGCGGCTAAGTACTCTCTCTTCCTTATTAAATACTCTAAGCGCAGCGTTAATTCCTGCCATTAAACCTTGCGCTGCTGCTTCTTCATATCCGGAAGTTCCATTAATTTGTCCAGCTGTATATAAGTTTTTCACTTTTTTGGTTTCTAGTGTAGGCCATAGCTGCGTTGGTACCATTGCATCATATTCAATTGCATAACCTGCGCGCATCATTTCTGCATTTTCTAACCCTGGAATTGAAGCCAAAAGTCTACGCTGTACGTGCTCCGGAAGACTTGTCGAAAGACCTTGCACATAAACTTCTCTCGTGTTTCGTCCCTCAGGCTCAAGGAAAATTTGATGACGTGGTTTATCATTAAATCTTACAATTTTATCTTCAATGGAAGGACAGTATCTTGGACCTGTTCCTTTAATCATACCAGAATACATTGGAGACAAATGTAAGTTATCGTTAATAATTTGATGTGTTTCTGAGCTCGTATAAGTTAACCAACATGGTAATTGATCCATAATAAATTCAGTAGTTTCAAAGCTGAATGCTCTAGGAACATCATCTCCTGGCTGAATCTCTGTTTTACTATAATCTATTGTTTTACTATTTACACGCGGTGGAGTTCCCGTTTTAAAACGTACTAGATCAAAGCCTAAATCACGAATGCTATCTGCTAGTTTAATGGACGGCTGTTGGTTATTTGGTCCGCTAGAATATTTAAGATCCCCAATAATAATTTCACCGCGTAAAAACGTCCCAGTAGTAATTACAACAGTTTCAGAACGATAAACTGCTCCTACTTGTGTAATTAGACCAACAATTTTTTCATCTTCTACTAGAAGCTCTTCGACAACTGCTTGATGGACTGTAAGATTATCTTGTTCCTCAAGCAGTCTTTTCATCTCATTTTGGTATAGAACCTTATCTGCTTGTGCTCTAAGTGCACGAACAGCTGGCCCCTTTCCTGTATTCAACATTCTCATTTGAATGTGAGTTCTATCTATCACTTTACCCATGGCGCCGCCTAATGCGTCAATTTCACGCACAACAATTCCTTTTGCAGGGCCTCCGATGGATGGATTACATGGCATAAATGCAATCATATCAAGATTTATTGTTAAAACAAGGGTTTTTGCACCCATTTTGGCAGCGGCTAAAGCGGCTTCAACACCGGCATGCCCTGCTCCAACAACAATCACATCGAACTTGCCTGCTTCAAAGTTTGGCATGTTCGTAACTTCCTCTCGTTTTTTATTTTCCTAAACAAAATTGAGCAAATAATTGGTCAATCAAACTTTCTTCAACTGTATCCCCAATTATCTCCCCTAATATTTCCCATGTTCTAGTGACATCTATTTGTATCATGTCTACCGGCACATGATTATGTGCTGCTTCTATAGCATCGGTAATCGTGGATTTAGCTAAATTCAACAAAGCAATATGGCGAGCGTTAGATACATAGGTGATGTCCGATACTTCAATATTTCCTTCAAAGAACAAGGATGATATTGACTCTTCTAGCTCGTCAATTCCCTCTTCTTTTAATAAAGAAGTAGTTACTACTCGCTTGTCACCTGCCAGTTGCTTCACTTCATCATAATTTAGTTTATTAGGAAGATCTGTCTTATTAATAATGACAATATAATCCATTCCTTTAATAGTCTCGAATATTCTTTTATCCTCGTCGGATAGATGTTCAGCGTTATTTAAAACAAGCAATATTAAATCTGCTTCTTTCAAAACTTGGCGTGATTTTTCTACACCAATCCGTTCCACTATATCCTCTGTTTCTCGAATACCCGCTGTGTCAACCAACTTCAAAGGGACTCCACGTACATTTACATATTCTTCTATAATATCTCTTGTAGTTCCTGCTATTTCTGTAACAATTGCCTTATTTTCTTGAATTAAACTATTTAAAAGAGATGATTTTCCTACATTCGGTCTTCCAACAATAGCAGTGGAAAGACCTTCTCTTAGGATTTTCCCCTGGGAAGAAGTAATTAATAGCTTTTCAATCTCTTCCTTCACCCAGGTTCCTTTTTCAATCATCATAGGAAGCGTCATCTCTTCAACATCGTCATATTCTGGATAATCAATGTTCACCTCAACTTGAGCTAAAGTCTCAAGGAGGGCTTGTCTTAATGTCTTAATAAGCCTTGATAAACGACCGTCCATTTGACCTAAAGCCACATTCATCGCTTTGTCCGTTTTCGCCCTTATTAAATCCATTACTGCTTCAGCTTGTGACAGATCTATTCGTCCATTTAAAAAAGCACGTTTTGTAAACTCACCAGGTTCCGCAAGCCGTGCACCATTTATAAGTATTAACTGGAGGACTCTATTAACTGTAACTAGTCCACCGTGACAATTTATCTCTACTACGTCTTCTCTCGTAAACGTCTTTGGACCTTTCATAAGAGAGATCATGACTTCTTCTACTACATCATTGGTCTTTGGATCGACTAAGTGTCCATAATGAATGGTATGTGAGGGCTGCTCTGCTAAGTTTTTTCCATTTGGCGAACGGAAAACCTTATTTGCTATTGAAATCGCCTCTGTCCCACTAAGTCTAACTATAGCTATTGCTCCTTCTCCTAATGGAGTAGAAATTGCAGCTATTGTATCAAATTCCATCAACGTACACCTCCTTGCTCATTTAGTTATCCACATGTGAATAACTAAAACGAACATGACTATCTAACATATAACAATAACATATTTTAGCCTAAATCAGAAGTATAGTTACTTTTAATTATGTGAACAAAAATAGCACGCTTCCAAGTAATTATTTGCTAACTCCAGGAAATTATATTATTTTTCTTATTAAAAATATATTTTGCCCAACACGCTTGAGTTTACGCTTCACTATATACATATTTAACAAAAATTATAGACGCTCTATGAAATGCAATAAAACATCCCTCCATAATGGTTTCCTTTACGCTTTAAATAAAAGTTTGACTTTATAGTATAGAGCTTTTGCCGAGTGGTATTTAAGAACAAAGCGTGCACTCAAAAGAAGAAAACGGATTTCAGCTTGTAATTAAGCTAAAACCCGTTTTGCTTATTTTATTGATTCTATAACTAAATATCTGTTTGGCTCAGTTCCCACTGAGTAAGTTTCTATATCTACTCTCGAAGATAAAGCATTATGAATAATCTTTCTCTCCGATGAGGACATAGGCTCAAATTCAACTGGTTGCCCTGTACGTACTGCTTTATCTGCCATACGCTCTGCTAATTGTTCTAAAGATTCTTGTCTTCTTTCACGGTAATTACCAACATCTAGCTTTATAAGGATAAATGATTGAGAAAATTTGTTAGCAACTAATTGGGATAGTTTTTCTAAAGCATTTAATGTTTGACCTCGTTTCCCTATTAACAATGCTGCTTTCTCACTATTTAAGTGGAGATAAATAAATTTGCCTTCTCTTTTTTCTGTAATGACTAAATCCTCTATTTCCATTTCCCTAGCGATAGTTTTGATATATTGGATAGTTTCTGCTACCGCTTCTTCGTTACTTGGTGTCTCACTGGATTCTATCATTTCCTTTATGTCTTCTTTTACAGAGGATTCATCCGGAAATGTCTTTTCAGTTATTGACTCTTTTACATGTTCCTCAATAATAACTTCCTTAGAAGGCTCTTCTTTTATTAAAACAGTTACTTCAACAACTGCAGGCTTTGCTCCAAATCCTAAAAAGCCCTTTTTACCTTCTTCCACTACGGTAATTGACACATCTTCTCTCGATACTTCAAGTTTTTTTAGTGCAACGTTTATAGCTTCCTCTTTCGTAGGTGCAGTCTGTGTAATCTGCTTCATTTTTTGGCCCCTCCCGTTTTTGCTTTAACAGGTACTTTCTTTTCTTTGTTCCAAGGTTTATAAATGAATAAATTTTGGATTATAGAAATGATATTACCGATTACCCAATACAATGTTAATGCGGCTGGTAATACGATACCAAATCCCATAATCATAAATGGCATTATATACATCATGATCTTCATTTGAGGGTTGTCCATCGCTGGACCAGTTCTTAACACTATTAATTGCATAATACCAGCTAATACTGCAAGAATAATACTCGGTTCTGCTAAAGCAAAGCCCAAGAAATCTCCCAAATTAATCTCAGGAGTATTATTCATTCGGCTAATTGCGTGGTAGAAACCAATTAAGATTGGCATTTGTATAAAGACTGGTAGACATCCTGCAGCAGGGTTAATCTTTCTATCTTTGTATAAAGCCATCATTTCCTGTTGGAACTTTTGTTGTGTTACAGCATCTTTTGAACTGTATTTTTCTTTCAGCTTAAGCATCTCTGGCTGTATCTCTTGCATTGCTTTAGAGTTTTTTGTTTGCTTGATCATTAATGGTAAGATTACTAATCGAATAATAATCGTAACAGCAATAATCCCCAAACCATACGTTCCTAAAATTCCTTTAAAAAACGTTATGGCTGACACTAATGGCCAAACGATGTATTCATTCCAGAAGCCTTCCGAAGTATTATAGATCGGCTCATTGAATTCCGTACAACCCGCTAGTAAAGCAGTCATTACTATTAATAATAATAGTAAAGGTAATTTTCTTTTCAACCTTCTTCCCCCTATTAATATACATTCTATCTTTCACTATCTTAACACTTCAATGAAAAGACTTCATTAGCTTTTCTTTTTTATAACCTTTGCTACTTTCAAAACATGCTCCAGACTCTTTTTCGTTTCATGAAAATCTAATGTGGCCGCCGAGTTTCGGGCGATAATAATATAGTCTTTGCTTGTATCTACTGAATCATTCAGCTCTAAAAAAGATTGGCGAATATACCGTTTAATACGATTACGAACTACTGCGTTACCAACTTTTTTACTGACAGATAACCCTATACGAAAAAAGTCATGTTCATTTTCTAGCTTATAAACAACAAATTGTCTGTTCGCAAATGATTTGCCTTTTTTAAAAATTTGCTGGAATTCAGCATTTTTTTTAATACGTTGTTTCTTATTCATCCATTCACCTGCTCCAACTAATCGTTTTGAAAGAAAAAAAAGACCACTGAATTGGTCAGTGGACTTATGATTATGCTGATAATACTTTTCTTCCTTTTGCACGACGTGCTGCTATTACGCGGCGACCGTTCTTAGTACTCATACGTGCGCGGAAACCGTGATTTTTTGCTCTTTTACGGCTATTTGGTTGGAATGTACGTTTCATCTATATGACACCTCCTGAGTGATCATCTTTAAAATGTTCCTTAGACAGTCTCCGATATTATATAAAAACTATACTATATTTGTCAATATTTATTTAGACACCGCAAGTCTAACCTCTCTCTTATTCTTATCCACATTCTTTATAGCTTTTTTCCAAACTCCTGTGAATAACAATTTTCGACAGAAAAATTATCCACATAGCTTATGAACATGTTTTTAACATACTCCTATGCTGTGGACAACTCTCACTGTTAATTATTTTAATATTGTGGATAACTTTAAAATATCTTGTAATCACTACGTTTTTTTGATACGATATCTGTGTTTTACTTTTTCAAACGAAATATGCGATTTTTTATTATCCACAACTGTTAGTAATCTGTGGACAAGTTTTTCCCCATACGTTTATAAAGTTTATCCACAGGTCGTGGATTTGTGTATATAACCTAAATTATACATATAAATATAAAGTAAAATTATTCATTTTCTTTATTGGAAAAAATAATGCTCGTAAATAAGTAAGAGAGAAATTATCTCTTATTAATCTATAGAAAAGGAGTTTATGTTA